>NZ_CP096203.1:0-2400000 GCF_023195755.1 Chryseobacterium nepalense | reverse complement strand
ACCGATACGGTAATATCAATTTTATTATCAACGACTTTCGCTGCCGGAATGGAAGAAAATTTTAAATTAAATCCTTTAAAATTATTATCCTGCATTAGGTTTTTTGCCGTTGAAAGTTTCACCCCATTACTGAAAACTTCAAGAGTTACTTCCAATCCTGCACCTGTGAAGGAAACCGGATTTCCGGCATTGTCCACAAGTCTGGGAACGATCTGGATGGCAGTTGATGCCCCAGTTCCGTCGTCGCCTGTAGGTCTTGTGATGATGCTCAAAGCATTTGCTTTTACATCATTAGGATCACTTTCTTTTGCTTTATCGTCACCGAAAATATTCATTTCTCCTAAAGAAGGAGGGGCATTGCTGGCCCATTCGATGCCGTTTTTCTGTGCTACCTGATCGGCCATTGCCATAATTTCAGGAACTTTTTTGCCGTTGATTAGCTGGCCTAATGCTTTTAGTTCTGCAACATCGCCATCGGCTTCCACTCCGAAGGTCTTTAAAATATAAAGTGCTTCATTAAACTTAATCTGTTTAATGGTTGGAAGACTTGCCGTCATATCATTGATACTCGACTGTAAAGTTTTCGTGTTGGTGGCATCTACTGAATCTTTTTTGCATGCTGTAAAAAGCAACAAACTGAAAATTAGCAGAAAAGACAACTTTTTCATTTTTTTCCGTTTGTCACAAATTTACTAAAACGTTTATTAATAGAGGATTTTTATTTTATATTTTGTTTTTCCTTTAATTTATCTCCGAAATATGAACTAAAAACGGACTGCATATTCGGGAAATCCGTGCTTTCCCAATAAGTTGTGGTATAGCTGCTGTTTTTTAAATCAAACTTATTTTTTTCGGATACATTTTCATCTCTGAAGTCTAATTCCGTTGGATAGAAATTTTTGTAAACAATAAGTTGATTATAGTCTGGTTCACTTTTGTGTTTAAGTTTAAGGAAACCAATTTCATTGAATTCCAACAAATCTCTGAGCGTTTTCTGAGTGTCTTTTTCATATGTAGCATTGATGATATTTTTAACATCATAGAAGCGGTATCCAAAAAATGCAAATTCTTTTTCCTGTAATGCTTCGCCTGTGATTTCAATCTCGTCCTTCTGCTGGCCTTTAAGTTCTTTAATCACGGAATTTCTCTTTTTGTACTCCAGTATATTTCCTACTTCTTTCATTTCGGGAAGTCTTAGCAAAGCCTGATAATCCCACATGCCCGTTTGCTTTTTCTCAAAGACCGCATCTTCCAGTCTGTAGATTCGGTATTGCTCCACGGTGGCGCCTTTCATTTTTTTTGTTTTATTGTCGAAAATATAGGTAACAATTCCGTCTGCGTAACAATTGAGTTTGTTATTTACGGTGACATAGGCATTAAAATTACCTTTTACAAAAATATATTTTGCAGGTTTGTTATTTTTTATGACAACCGGTTCAATATTTCGGATTTTGTCATCAACCTTAATCACTTCTTTTTCAAAATCAGCATATGATAATGTGGCTATGGAGAAATTGTCATAGACCAGCTGAAATTTTTCCTGATCCGGCTTTATCAGGTTTTTGTCGATCTTTCCATCAATATCAGAATAAGCAACAATACTTCCGTCTTTTCCGAATACCGAAACTTTAGGCAGTGGCTTATTGGTTTTTTCAGAAATAAAAGTAATGGTTTGTGAACTGAAAAAATTGAATGCTAATGTCAAAAGTAATAATAGAAAACTTTTCTTCATGGCTTTAAAATTTAATTTGAATACTGTTTATATTTAAAAGACAATAAAAATTAAAAAAGGTTGCATGGAAATGTAATTTTTTTAAAAATAAAAAAAAGACTGATCATTACGATCAGTCTTTCAATTTTATCTTGTTATAAATTCCTTAGAAAGGATATTCATAAATTTCAGATTCATGTAAGTAAGGGTTTCCTGTAGGGATTAATTTAAGTTTAGATAATGCAGAAAGCACAGTAAACATAAATAATCCAACTACGAACAGGATTGCTCCTAAGATCAGGATGAATACTTCAGGAGTTTTCCAGTATGGTCCTACTGTTCCCGGCATTACCATGTTGAAGTAATCTAAAATGTGTCCGCAGATAACCACTATTGCCATTATTGTAACTACTTTATAGTTTCTTTTGATGCTGCTGCTTACTAATACCAATAACGGTAATAAGAAGTTTACGATCAGCATTGGTAAGAAAGTAGGAGAGTAGTGCTGGAATCTTCCGAAGAAATAATTAACCTCTTCCGGAATGTTCGCATACCAGTATAACATAAACTGTGCAAACCAGGTATACGTCCAAAGCATACTTGTTGCGAAAAGGAATACTCCTAAATCGTGTAAGTGATTGTCATTGAATTGTGGCAGGAACCCGTTTTTCTTTAAATAAACACTTAAAAGAATGATTACCGCAATACCACTTGAAAGGCAGCTCACCATTGAGTACCAGATGTACATCGTAGAATACCAGTGAGGGTCAATAGACATCAACCAATCCCAAGCCCAAGCAGCAGAAGCAAATCCGAAGAATGCAATATATCCTACCGCCCATCTGTACAACATCTGGTAATCTACTTTTGATTTGGTTTCGTCTACTTTTTTAGACTGAGCTTTCAGTTTCCAAGCGAAGAACGAGGCACCTAAAACATAGATAAATGTTCTTACGGCATAAAAAGGAATATTTAGGAAGATTCTTTTTTCAAATAAGATCACATCAAAATGAGCAGAGTTCGGGTCTGTCAATTCAGGATCCATCCAATGAAAAAGGTGTCCTTGGTGTGTAATGTTTAAAAGCATTAAAATGATCAGAATAGCACCACCGTAAGGAATATAAGAAGCAATAGCTTCCATTACTCTTGTAATGATAATTGGCCATCCTGCGTGTGCAGCATGCTGGATAGAATAAAAGAATAATACGCAGCAGCTCACTCCGAAGAAAAATACAGCTACAAAATGTATTGCCGCTAAAGGCTGGTTATGTACCTGAAGAGTAGCATGCTCCAAATGAGCAGCGTGATCCTGAGGACCAACCATTTCACTAGAATGTGTAGGAGCAGTATGACCAGAAGCGTTAACAGCTTCCATCATGTGTTCTATTTTCTCGGCAGAGATTCCTTTGTTTAAAAAGAAACCAATACCAAAAAGAACTAAACCTACAACAAGAAGGATTATAGAAGTTGATTTTAATTTTGGTGAAAAACTATACATTTCTTTTCTTATTTTTTAGTTTCGGTAGTCTTTGTTTCAGTAGTTGCCGGTGCTGCTGCTGTAGTCGACGCCGGTGTAGCCGTTCCCGCTGCAGGTGTTGCAGTGGCAGGTGCTGCAGCTCCTTTTTTAAAGGCATTCATTACATACATGGCCACTCTCCATCTGTCTCCAGCGTTTAATTGCCCTGCATAAGATCCCATTGCGTTTCTACCGTTTGTGATCACATAATGAACAGATCCTACAGTAATTTCCCTGTCGGCGTAGTTTGGTACACCGGAGAAAGCTCCGGACTGTACGATAGGTCCCTGTCCGTCTCCACCTACACCATGACAAGCTGCACAGGTATGTTCAAATAATATTTTCCCTCTCTCCAGATCCTTTGCAGAGTTTGCAGGATTTAAAGGAGAATTGGTCATTGTTTTTGAAGCATCATAACCGGCATTGTATTCATCAACGGTTTTCGGAAGCAATCCTTCTTCAAAAACACCATCTTTATTTTGAGGAACAGATCCTTCTACAGGAGAAAGGCCTGTTGCCCCGTTATTTTTTACGAAAGCAGGAATTTCATTTTCATGATCTGAATAAGCATCCTGGGCTTTCATCAATGGATCATAAGCTACCGGGAAATACATGTCCGGGAAATATACTAACGGAGTATTTTCTTTTGGCCCGCAAGAGTTAAGTAAAACTGTTGTTAAACCTAAAACTGCTGTAATTTTTAATACATTCTTTTTCATTTTAAGCATCTTTAACAGTTATTTCTTCAACTCCGGTTTCAATAAGCAACTGTTTTACAGATTCTACATCATCAGTTACAAATTCCATCATAAATTTATCATCCGTTGTTCTCGGGTCCGGGTTTTGTGCAGGAGCTCCGGGATACATTTTGTTTCTTACCAGGAAAGTTAATGACATCATGTGAGCGGCACAAAATACCATAAGCTCAAACATTGGTACAACGAATGCCGGCATATTGTGTCCCCAGTCAAAAGCTGGTTTACCACCGATATTCTGAGGCCAGTCGTGGTTCATTACATACCAGGTTAAAGTAGCTCCAATCGTTACTCCATAAAGAGCGTAAAGAAAAGCGGCATCAGAAATTCTTGTTTTCTTTAACCCCAAAGCTTTGTCAAGCCCGTGAACCGGGAACGGAGTATAAACTTCGTTGATTGCGATTCCTTTATCGTTGAATGCCTTAACGCCGTTCATTAAATCGTCGTCGTCAGCATAAAGTCCGTATACAATTTTAGTGGTGCTCATCTCCTTCTTTTGCTTTATAAGTTTCACCTGAGATTTTCAAAATCGATTTTAATTCGGCCTGTGCAATTACAGGGAATGTTCTTGCATATAATAAGAATAATACGGAGAAGAATCCAATTGTTCCTAAATATACACCCACATCAATGATCGTTGGCTTAAACATAGTCCAAGATCCTGGTAAGTAGTCTCTTGAAAGGTTGATTACGATGATGTCAAAACGCTCAAACCACATCCCGATGTTGATGATTAATGCAACAATGAATGTCCAGATAATATTCGTTCTCAATTTCTTGAACCAGAATGAAGCAGGAACAACAAGGTTACAGATGATCAATGACCAGAATGCCCACCAGTAAGGTCCAACAGCAGCACCCGGAGAAAGATAAGTGAAATCTTCAAATCTTGATCCTGAATACCATCCGATGAAATATTCTGTAGCATAGGCCACGGTTACCATACCACCTGTTAAAATAATTACGATGTTCATAATTTCGATATGATACATAGTGATATAATCTTCAAGGTGACAAACTTTTCTTGCAACCAATAATAACGTCTGTACCATCGCGAATCCTGAGAAGATCGCACCGGCAACGAAGTAAGGAGGATAGATCGTAGAGTGCCATCCTTTAATTACTGACGTGGCGAAGTCAAAAGATACGGTAGTGTGTACTGAGAATACAAGCGGCGTTGCCAAACCTGCTAGAACCAAAGAAAGTTCTTCGAATCTTTGCCAGTGTTTTGCTTTACCTCCCCATCCGAATGCAAGGAATGTATAAATCTTTTTAGTCCAAGGTGTTTTTGCTCTGTCTCTGATCATTGCAAAGTCAGGAATCAATCCCATAAACCAGAATACTGTTGATACCGAGAAATAGGTAGAGATTGCAAATACGTCCCAAAGTAGAGGAGAGTTGAAGTTCCCCCAAAGAGAACCGAACTGGTTTGGTAATGGGAATACCCAATATCCTACCCAAACTCTACCCATGTGAATTACCGGGAAGATTGCTGCCTGTACTACTGCGAAAATCGTCATCGCTTCCGCAGATCTGTTTACAGACATTCTCCAACGCTGTCTAAATAATAATAATACCGCTGAGATTAGGGTTCCGGCGTGACCGATACCAACCCACCATACGAAGTTAGTAATATCCCAACCCCAGTTAATAGTTCTGTTAAGTCCCCATGCTCCAATACCTGTTCCGATAGTATAGGCGATACACCCAAATCCATAGATGAATAGAACTAAGGCTGCATATAATGAGATCCACCATAATTTACCTGCTCTTTCTTCGATAGGTCGTGCAATATCTTCCGTGATATCGTGATAAGTTTTGTGACCAATAATCAGAGGTTCCCTTATCGGAGCTTCGTAATGTCCTGACATTTTTTACCTATTTATTATTTAAACTTTATTTTTCTACTCTGTTTCTTACTTTAGTATGATAGAACACGTTTGGCTTGGTTCCGATCTCTTCAAGTAAATAATATCTTCTGTTGTCAGCATATAATTTTCTGACTTCAGATCCTTTGTCATTCATGTCTCCGAACTGGATAGATCCTGTTGTACATGCTTTTGAACAAGCTGTCTGGAATTCTCCGTCTTTCACGATTCTGTTCTCTTTTTTAGCTTCAAGAATAGTCGTTTGAGTCATTTGGATACACATTGAACATTTCTCCATAACCCCTCTTGTTCTTACAACAACATCAGGATTCAGTACCATTCTTCCAAGATCGTTGTTCATGTTGAAATCGAACTTGTCATTCAGGTTGTAGGTAAACCAGTTGAAACGTCTTACTTTGTACGGACAGTTATTTGCACAATATCTTGTACCAATACATCTGTTGTAAGCCATGTGGTTTTGTCCCTGAGAACCGTGAGATGTAGCCGCTACCGGACAAACCGTTTCACAAGGTGCGTGGTTACAATGCTGACACATTACCGGTTGGAAGATCACATCAGGATTATCAGCAGGGTGGTTCAATGCCCCTCCGTCGCCGAATGCAGTACCATATAATTCAGGAACTGCCATTCCTTCTTTTAATCCCTCATATACTTCTACTTTCTGTCTTGAAGAATAATAACGGTCAATTCTTAACCAGTACATATCTCTGGACATTCTGATCTCTTCTTTTCCTACTACAGGAACGTTGTTCTCTGCCTGGCAGGCAATGATACAAGATCCGCAACCTGTACAGGAGTTAAGGTCGATCGACATGTTGAAGTGAGGCCCGTCCGTATCATCGAAAGCATCCCAAAGGTCAATCTTTCTTGCAGGAAGAGCTCCGCTGATGGTGTGATATTCCAAAGGCTTATTCCATCCTTTGTGCTCATCATCAAATGCTACGTTTAAGAAATCTGCCAAAGGAACTTCTTTAGCAATTTCGTAACGTCCCATTAATGTATTTTGAAGCTGAATCCCTGCGAATTCATGATCTTCACCTGTTTTTTCTAATTTAACATTAGATACCACCAGGTTAGATCCATCGAATAAAGGATATGCATTTACTCCCGTATCAGCTGTTGCTCCTGAATTTTTCTTACCATATCCAAGCGCAAGACCTACTGATCCTTCTGCCTGTCCCGGCTGAATGAATACAGGAACATCTTTTATAGTAACTCCGTTTACCGTAAGATTTACGATAGAACCGTCCAGCTGCATTCTAGCATTAAGATCGTTTTCTATACCTAATCTTTCAGCATCTTTAGGAGAAATTGTCAGGTAGTTATCCCAAGACATTCTTGTAATTGGGTCCGGTAATTCCTGAAGCCAAGGGTTGTTGGCCTGAGTTCCGTCTCCCATTGCTGTTTTGGTATATAATACCAATTCTAAATCAGATGCTTTGAAGCCTCCTAATTCAGCTACAGCCTGAGCAGCATTTCCTCCTGCATACGACAATGTTGTTGCATTTGCAGAAGTATTAAATCCGTTATATAAAGCTTTGTTGAATGAAGTTCCTCCTAGTACGGAAGAAGCATTTGCTTTTAAATAATCGTAGTAGTTGTTAGCCGCATTGTTCTTTCCGTTTTTCCAAACCAATAAAGATTCTTCTATCTGTCTTGATTTGTAGATTTTCTGGATGGTTGGCTGCATTAATGAATATACTCCCGTCTGCGGTTCGATATCTCCCCAAGACTCAAGCCAGTTGGCTACAGGAATTACAGCTTTCGCTGCTTTGTACATTTCATTTTTCTTATCAGCAATAGCAATGACGTAAGGAACCTTTGTTAAAGATTTTTTGAAATCTTCTCCTTTGTGGTATGAGTAAATAGGATCTACATTATTGGCGATCAATACACCAACCTGACCTGCATTTACCCATCCAAGGAATTCCTCGAATCTTGCTTTGTCAAATTCTTTTAATAGGTTTGCTTTACCTGTGAAAGCTGTAGAACCAAGTTTCTGGTTAATAAGGTGTGCTAAAACCTGAGCACCTTTGGAACCGTCGGCAAAAACTACTGCTTTGCTTCCTTTTGTCTGTAATTCTTTAGCAATTTCAGAAGCTGTTTTATCTGAAGTTCCTCCACCAACGATGGCATTGTAAACTTCAACTAAAGTTTTATTTACCTGGCTAGGCTTTAATCTGAATCTTTCGTCAGCGTTAGCACCAGTCAGTGACATGTTTGATTCCACCTGAATGTGTCTCAACATGTTTGGTCCCGGCTTTCTAGCAGCAGCGTAAGAAGATTCTAATCCTCCGCCATTGTAATCTCCTAAGAAATCTGCCTGGAAAGAAACTACCAATTCTGTTCCTCGAAGGTCGTAAACCGGTAATGCTCTTGTTCCGAAAACTTCCTGGGCTGCGTCTAATGCACCAGCATAAGGATAAGCATCATATGTTACTAACTCTGCTGTAGGATATTTAGCCTTAAATTCAGAGAATAATTTTTTGAAAGTAGGGGAAGCAAAAGAATGCGATAATAAAACAATTCTTTTTCCTGCAGCGTTAGCTTCTTCCAGTCCTTTGATAATGTAGCTGTCTACCTTATCGAAAGTTTCATCTTTACCTTCAAATTTAGGCTGCTTTACTTTATCATTGTCATAAAGAGAAAGTACGCTTGCCTGTGCTCTTGCGCTTGTTTTTCCAAGATCTCCTGCAACAGGATTCGGTTCAATTTTAATAGGTCTTCCTTCTCTTGTTTTTACTAAAACACTCGCAAAGTCAAAACCATCGAAATATGTTGAAGCGTAATAGTTTGGAATTCCCGGGATGATTTCATGTGGCTTTACCACATAAGGAATTGTTTTGATAACCGGAGCTTCACATGCAGCCAGTGTAACCGCTGCAGTAGAGAATCCTAATAGTTTTAAGAAATCTCTTCTTGAAGTACTGGATCCGTTTTTTTCAGCATCTCCAAGGAAATCTTCTACCGGAATTTCTTCCTGGAACTCTTTTTGAGCCAGCTTGTTGTTTAGAGCCGGATCTTTAAGTTCGTGAATACTTCTAAATTGTATTTTGTTTGAAGCCATTTATACTTCTAATTTTTAGTTATTAATAATGACATTTACCACACTCAAGACCTCCAATTGCATCTACAGTAATCTTACCACCATCTTTAGGGTATTGTTTTTTCAACTTGTCATGTAGATTCTTGAAGTATTCTTTATTATAACCGTTGTTCATATCAACCTCAGTAGTTCTGTGGCACTCAATACACCATCCCATTGTGAAGTCATTGGCCATCTGAACAACATTCATTGTATCAATTTTACCGTGGCAGGCTTTACATACAACATCAATTTTGTTGTTTGGATTCTTTTTGTTGAAAGAATTAATAATTGCCTGTTCACCTGCTACAACGTGCTGAGCGTGGTTGAAGTAAACGAAGTCCGGCATGTTGTGGATTCTTGTCCATTCAACTGGCTGCGTTTTTCCTGTATACTGTTGTTTTTCAGAATCCCAACCTGTAGCAGCATAAATTTTCTGGATTTCTCCGTCGTAGAATGCCTTGTCTTTTCCTGGTTCCATGTAGTGTTCTGCATTGTACTCGGAAATTGTTCTGTGACAGTTCATACAAACATTCATAGAAGGGATTTCAGATACTTTACCATACTTGGCACTGGAGTGACATAGCTGACAGTCAATCTTCTGTTCTCCTGCGTGGATTTTGTGAGAGAAATAGATAGGTTGTTCAGGTTTATATCCTTTGTAAACACCGATCCACATGATCCAGTTCCATACTCCGTATGCTGCCAGTAAAGCCAGAATAGCAATAAGTCCTTTACCGATATAGTGGTATTTCTCGTAAATTTCACGGAAAGATTTTACTCTTGTTTCGTTAAGTCCTGCTAAGTCCTCAGATTGTCCCAGTTTTACTAATTGTCTTAGTTTCAGTAGGATCCAAACCAATAAACCTGCAATCGCTAAAAGTGAAATGATCACCACGTTGGTAGTGGTAGAGCTCTGTGGTGCCACATTGGCAGATCCTGCATTTGCTGTATTCTTAGCATCATCAGTTTTTGCAGGTTCCGGAGCCGGAGGATTAGTTGTGTATGCTAAGATGTCATCAATATCCTTATCGGTAAGATTTGGAAAGACCTGCATCTCAGTCTTATTGAATTTTTCGAAAACTTCATTGGCGTATTTGTCACCAGAGGCTCTTAGCTCTTTGTTGTTCTTGATCCACTTGTGAAGCCAGTCTTTTCCAAGCCCCTGTTCGGTATCAAGTCTTGCAACCACACCTTTCAATGCAGGTCCTACGACCTGTTTGTCTAACGCGTGACATGCAGTACAATTCGCTTTGAAAAGTTTTTCTCCGTTTTTAGGATCGCCGTCTTGCCCGTAAATTGAAGCACTGGTTGATAACAATAAGCTTATTGCGATCAACGTTTGTCTATAATGCTTTCTCCAACTAATCATTTAAATTATCTTATGTTAGTAAATATTGAACATTCAATCAATTCGGCAAAAATAATATATTTAACAGGAATTTAACGGTATATAGAAAGGGGAAAATATCATTTACGTTTAATTTGTATTGATTCTAAATAACTCCATTTGGTATAATTTTTTAATTTACCTAAATTTGCGGAAACAAGTTTAAATGAAAAATTTTATTAAAATATTTTCGATAGTATTGTTTGGAGGATTTTATACTCTTGAAGCACAACAAATTGTAAAAAAAGATACCTTAGCCGGGACGGAATTGGTGATGACAATGGATTCTAAGGTAAATGCCGCGCTGGAAAGTATTGAAGACAAGTGTTCAAGAACTACCAGTACGGTTGTTTCGAGTGATGCTGATGATGATTCCGGTTCTTCGAGACCGACAAAAATTTATGTTCCGAATAGGGAACTTACCAATGCGGAAATATGCAGAAGAAATCCGAGGATTTTAGGATATAAGATCCAGATAACCACCGTAAAAAGCAATGATGAAGCTAATGAAGTGAAAGCGTATTTCAGAAAAAGATTTCCCAATTTGAAAGTTGAAACCGACGCATCACTCAGACCAAATTATAAAATTCTTGCGGGAAGTTATTTTACGAAACAAAGTGCTGCCTCTGACCTGTCTAAAGTAAGAGAGTATTTTAAATCGGCAATTGCCGTACAATACAGAATTTTCTGTGCGGAAGCAAAATAATTTAATTTTTGAAATATTGTAAAAAGCTGAGATTAATTCTCAGCTTTATTTTTTTATGCAGTTTTCAAGAGTATAATGGGATAGAATAATGAATTTTTAGTAATATTTATTTAAAAACCAGAAGAATTCTGTCATTCTCAGATAATTATTTGTTAAGGCATAAACAAATAAAATACTAACAACAACGGTTAAGAAAGACAGCATTTTTGGTGATTCTTTGTAGGAGTAAAAGAGCCATCCCAGCAATAACGGATAAACAAAAACAAAATGTCCTCCGTAAATGTATGAGGTGTGAAGTCCAAATCTCATAACGCAATGAATCACAATATCAAACAAAAATGAAATCATGAGTACCTGAACCAGCTTATTTTTAAAATTTTTACAATAACTCCAGGAGATAAGAGTCAATAAAACGGCAATGAAAATGTAAGGGATCCATGACGAGTATACGGTCATTATCATGCCTTTATAATGATATCCCATCATATTATGTTTATCCCGGATAATGAAATCCGAAAATAAAATATTTCCGCCAAAAAAATAAGAAGGAATCATATCCCAGGTCGGAGTTGAATTTACATTCGAGAACTTTTCATACTGTTCATTGGTCTTGCTGAATATGTTCTGGTATTTGAAATCAATCCGGTTCAGGTACAATAAAACAAAGCAGATAACAGTAAAAGCTCCTCTTAAAATAGCATTTCCAAACTTTCTCCAGCTGTGAAAGAGTCCTTTTTCAAAAGCAACTGGAATGAATACCTTGGCAATATTGGTTACGGTTAATCCTCCGATTGTAATTCCGGAAAATGCCAGCGCCAATGCGGGTATTTTTTTCTCTTTTTTAAGTTTTATTGCAGAATAGTGATTAAATAAAGTCAGTAGAAATAGGGTGTAAGTAAAATTTTCCGGGGTGAAAGACAGCAGGATTGTCGTTGAAAACGCACCGAAAAATAAAATGAGCAATAGACTTAGGATTAGAGGTAGCCTAATGATATTTTTCAGGTACTTGAAGACCTGAAGTACGCTTAGACTAACTGCAATATTGCTGAACCATGCGAGGATAAAGCGAAAATCTCCATTCATTTTGCCATCAGAAAAAAGCAACGCCAGCTCGCGGATCCAGTTGAAGAAATAATACGATAAAGGATGTCTTTCGAAGCTTCCTCCGGTCATTACAATGGATTTATTATCGAAGCTGAAATAGGCATCCCAGGGAATTCTGGAGTCAAAAATAATTTTATAATGTATGGCGATGAAGGATCCTAAATATCCGTAAACAACCAGGAAAAACAACAGAACAAGGAGTTCAGTTCCTGAAGATGGAAATAATAATTTCAGAAATTGGATGAATTTTGTTTTGAATTGAGCCACCGGTTTATTTTTTTCTACAAAAATAAATAAAAAACTCACCCATAAGGTGAGTTTAAATCTATTGAAATAGTTTGATTATTCTTTAATTATTTTTTCAGAAATAGAAGTTCCGTCTGTGAATTCTACCTGCATAATATAATTTCCTTTAGGCAATGAAGAAATGTCTGCCTTAGCTGATGAAGATTTTAATACTGATTTTCCAGTGAAATCTAAAATTTCAGATGATTTTATTTTCTTATCAGATTTGATATTGATTTCTCCTTTTGTTGGGTTAGGATATAGCTGGGCAAGTTTAGATTTTGCTCCAACTTCATTGGTTGCAAGCGTACCTGTTGTAACGTAAAAATCGTCTACCATAAACATATACTGGTCTGCTGCCATATATTGAATTCCTATTCTAATGGTTTGATTGGCATAAGCATCAAGATTACGTGTAATCTGTGTCCAGTTAGCAGTCGCATTTACGGCAGTAGTATTTGGAATGAACGTAAAATTACTCGCGGATGTTGGTGTTCCGCTTCCTACATATACTCCAATTTTATATTTTTCAGTAAAAGCAGGAGAAAGAGCTTTTACCCAAAGACTTAATTGATTATTAGCTGCTCCTAATGCTATTGGTGGAGATATTAACCAGTCATTGTTTGCATTTACGCCACCGGCTGGGACTCCGGCCCATGATACAGCACATTTTTGACCTGTATGAGGAGTGAAGTTTCTTACTTCTTCATCTACTCCTGTAACTGCGGTAGCGTTATTTGTAGCATTGCTGGCTGAAAGATTAAAAATCTGAAAAGCCATTGGGGCTCCGGCATTTGCCCAACTTGCGGTCCATGTAGAAACAGGGACTCCTGCAACTACAGGTCCCCCGCCTGTATAGGTATTTAAGCCATCTAAATCAAGTGTCTGCCAGTTGCCAAATCCTGTAATTGAAAAGTTGGTGTAACTTTCAAACGAATCACTAAAAAGGGTAGTTTGAGCATTTACAAACAATCCCGCAGACAGTAAGTTAACAAAAAGTATAAGTTTTTTCATAAAAATTTTAATTTTATGTAAAGCTAATAAAAAAAGATGCAATCCTATGAAAAATATTATTTAAAAATCATATTATGGGGTATATTAATTTACGAACTGCAGGAAAGTGTTGAACATCCGGAAACATCATCATACCCCGATGGCCTTTTCGCTGAAAATTCCGGGTAGATGGTATGATAAGGATTTTCCAGGGCGTGGGTCAATTTACCGAGCATTTCCGTTTTTCCATCATTAATTTCTTCAATACATTGATATAAAAGGTAATTTCTTAAAATAAATTTAGGATTTGTTTTGTGCATAATTTCTAAAGATTTTTCTCTTGAAATAATATTTTTTTCTAATCTGGACTTATAGTCTTTCATAAAATCATCCAATCTTGAAATTTTTTCATCATTAAGAAATGTATAGGAAACATTCTCAAACTGAAGTCTTAAATCTTTTTGGTCATCATATTTTTCAAGTTCATTAAAAAACAGCGTATAATCTAACTGAAGATCCTGCATAAGGCTCTGCCAGCTGTTAAAAAACTTTTCATCATTGGTTAACAGCTGATCAAACCCGAATTTTCTACAAAGCATCCGGTCATGAGATTCCCAGAAATAGCTTCCGTAATCATTCAGGATATCTTCAAGAAATTTTTCATCTTTAATTAAAGGATGAAGTGCATTTGCCAGCTGCCAGAGATTCCATTGGGAGATCTGTGCCTGTTTTCCGAATGCATATCTTCTTCCGGGCAGGTCGGTTGTATTCGGAGTAAAATTCAAATTATATTCATCCATCATTGAATAAGGGCCATAATCTATGGTAAGTCCCAGAACCGACATGTTATCTGTATTCATTACCCCATGTACAAATCCTACACGGTACCATTCAACCATAAGATCAGCGGTTCTTCTGCAGATGTTTTCAAAAAAATCTTTGTATTTCTGCTGGCCTTCCGATTGTATTTCTGTGAAATAATTTTCAATGGTGAAATCAGCCAGTTCCTTCAATATTGTATATTCCTGCTGGGCAGACATCAGTTCGAAATGCCCGAAACGTAAGAAACTTTCGGCTGTTCTTATGACTACAGCGCCTTTTTCGTTCTGCGGATTTCCGTTATACATAATATCTCTTACCACTTCTTCCCCTGTACGAGCAAGACTTAATGCTCTTGTTGTGGGAACACCGAGATGATGCATGGCTTCACTCATCAGATATTCACGCACTGAAGACCTCAGGACTGCTCTTCCGTCCGCATGTCTGGAGTACGGTGTTGCTCCGGCGCCTTTCCACTGGATCTCATGTTTTTGCCCGAGATTGTTGGTAATCTCTCCGGCAAGTATTGCTCTTCCATCTCCCAGCTGTCCTGCCCAATTGCCAAACTGATGTCCGGCGTAAGCAGTAGAATAAGTCTGCATTTCTTGTGGAAGACTATTCCCAACTAAAAAATCCAAATCTTTTTCTTCGAATTTTCCCAAACCGATTTCTTCGGAAAGGTTTTCATTAAAAGCAATAAGTGAAGGATGATCAAAACCTGCCGGATTTACGGTTGAGAATAAAACCTTCGGAGTATTTCTCTGCATCGTGTTACCGGAAAAATCTCCCGGAAACTTTTTTATAAAGGGTTGTTGTATGTTTTCAATCTTCATATCTCAAAGGTATTAATTAAAAAAGAAAAGACCTTCCAAAATATTGAAAGGTCTTGTGTATTTCTAAAAGAGAATTTATTTATTATTAAAGTCTATATCTTCACTGCTGTTAAGATTGTCATTAACATTTTCTTCTTTTTTGCCCGGTGTTTTTGGTCCGGATGGCTCTACCGGTTTCGGGTTTTTGATTTCGTCCAGCGTCTGCAGTCCGCCATCGTCTCCATAACCTGAGCTTAATCCTTTAAGATTTGAACAGCCGTCTTTCCATTCCGATGGTTTTACAAACTTATCACTCGGAGAAACTCCAAGGCTTTTATCTGCCCATACTTTCTTCATGAAAATGGCCCAGATCGGAAGTGCCATTTTGGCTCCCTGGCCTTCACCTGTTCCATAGAAATGCGTAGCTCTGTCTTCCCAGCCAACCCACGCACCTGTTGCCAGCTTTGGAACGATACCCATAAACCAACCGTCTGAATTATTCTGGGTAGTACCGGTTTTACCTGCAATTTCTATATCTTTTGAAATTCCTTTTCTTCCCAATTCTCCTGAAGCTGTACCATACTGTGCTACTCCTTTCATCAGTTCGATCATAGTATAAGCGTACAGCGGATTCATTACTTCTTTTGGCTCAACATTCACTTCCTTAATTACTCTTCCGTTGGCATCTTCAATTCTCCAGATCATTTCCGGTTTATTGTAATTACCATAGTTAGCAAAAGTACTATAGGCTCCCACCATTTCGTAGATGGTGATGTCGGATGAACCTAATGCCATCGGAAGACTTGTTGAAATCTCTTCTGTTACACCAAGATCTCTCGCCGTCTGAATTACACTTTGTGTCGTTGTCATTTCAGCCAGACGCAGTGCTACAGGGTTTTGAGAGTGTGCTAAAGCATCTTTCAAAGTAAGCATTCCGCCTCTTCCTACTACGTGATAAGTTCCTTTATTAAAGCTTGCATTAGAAACTGTAGAACATGGAGTCATCCCCAGTTTCATAATAGCAGTAGCATATACGAAAGGCTTAAAGGTAGATCCAACCTGTCTTTTCCCCTGTTTGATATGGTCGTACTGGAAGTGCTGCCAGTCGATTCCTCCTACCCAGGCTTTTATTTCCCCGGTTCCGGGAACCATAGACATTAATCCTGCCTGAGCTACTTTCTTATGCCATCTGATAGAATCCCAAGGGGACATTTCTACCTCTTCTTCTCCGGCCCACGTGAAACGTGATGTTTTGATCGGCTTTTTGAATTCCATCATGATAGAATCTTCGGAAACTCCGGCTGCTTTCAGCTGCTTGTAACGTCCGGTTCTTTTCATAGCCTGAACCATCAGGTCGTTGATCTGCTTGCTGTTAAGATAATAAAACGGCCAGTCTTTTCTGCCTCTCTGTTCAGCATCAAATCTTTTCTGAAGATCTGTTAAATGCTCTCTGATAGCCTCTTCGGCATACTTCTGCATCTTGGAATCAAGGGTGACGTAAATTTTTAATCCATCTTTATAAAGATTCAGCTTTTTGCCGTTTTCTTTTTCGTAATCCTTTAAATAAGCATCAATTTCCTTTTTTAAATAAAACTTATAATAAGCGGAATAATCATCATTGATGTTTTTGATCGGATGATAATCTAAAACAATTGGAGTTGCAATGGCTTTATTATAAGTGTCCTGATCTATATATCCCGTCTTCAGCATCTGTTCCAGTACGACATCCCTTCTTGCTTTCGCTCTTTCAGGATTTCTCATCGGGTTATTTTTTACAGGATTTTCCAGCATTGCTACAAACATGGCGGCTTCCGGTAAAGTAAGTTCTGATGTTTTTTTATTGAAATAGATTTTGGATGCCATTTCAATACCGTTAGCATTATATAAGAAATCAAACTTATTAAAATATAAAGTAACGATTTCTTCTTTTGTATATCGCTTTTCAAGACTTACGGCAACTACCCATTCTTTAAGCTTCTGAAACGCTCTTTCAATTTTATTCTGAGAAGCCCCATTGGTAAAAAGCAGTTTGGCAAGCTGTTGTGTGATAGTAGAACCACCTCCGCGTTTTCCACCATAAGCTACAGCTCTGGCGACAGATTGTAAATCGATCCCCGAATGTTCTTTAAAACGTTCATCCTCTTTGGCCTGAAGAGCATATACCAGGTAAGGAGGAAGATCTTTATAAATGATAGGCTGGGTTTTTTCTTTTTCAAATTTTCCCAATAGAACACCATCCGAAGAATAGATCTCGGAGGCGACATAAATATCCGGATTTTCAAGTTCTTTTACATCCGGCATTTCCCCGAGAAAACCTTGGGAAACGGCGAAAAAAATACCTGATATTCCTAATACTACAGCAATAAGTCCGACCCAGATAAATTTCACCCACTTTTTCCAGCCGGTATTTTTTTTCTTAGGAGGAAGAGGGAATGTTTTCCCTTTATTTCCTGTAATTTGTTTGTTTACTTCCATTGATGATTACGGTTTAGCCGTTTCTATTTTTACTCCAATATCTTCGATTCCCGGAAGGATGTCATTTCGCATAGCCTGAGTGAGACCAATCTGATATTTTCCTTTTGTCGGAAATCTGTAATTCAGTTTATACTGAAATAAAGTTTCCTTTGTATCACCGAAGCCGGTTCCCAACCATTCTCCATTAGGTTTTGCCAAAACATAATTCAGCGTATCAGTCTGCTTTTTTTTGGTCTGCATATCGGTGAAGTTTACAATAAACCTGATATTACTGTAAGGATATTCATTATTGTTTCTTACAACAAATATAATATTTTTAGGATTTTGCGGATCCGAAACTTCAAGATTAAATTTCTGTTCGCTTTTCTTATTCCACTTGTTATCAACAGAATTCATAATCACTTCTTCTTTTGAAGAAGAATTACAGCTGAAGAGAAGGATAAGCGAGAATAATCCTAAGATTTTACGCATTATTGTCTTTTTTTGGAGGAAACTTCTTTTTAAATTTTTTCTTGTTCGGGTTTGGTTTTTTGTCAACCTGAGAATCTGCTGCAGCTTCTACTTTTTCCAACTGGGGCTTTTGCTGTGGGTTGTTTTTTTGTTGTTTCTGCTGATTGTTCGGATTCTGATTTTGTGGCCTTTCCTGCTTCTGAGGCCTGTCGGATCTTTCAGGACGTTCCTGTCTTTCAGGTCTGTTGTTGTTTTTTTTCTGTCCCTGATTCTGGTTGTTCTGATTATTATTCGGTCTGTTCTGATTTCTGTTTTTATTGTTTCCTCTTCCTTTCTTCTCGAAACGGTCAACATTATTTTCCTGAATCAGATCTATGCTTGCAAACGAAGTTTCAGGCTGTTTCAGTTCTTCCAGAGGAAGTGTTTTTTCGCCACGTTTATTTTTTGCAATCAGTTTTTTAACGAGATCAATATCAAAATCGTACCAGGCAATAGAATTCTCAACGTATGCAAACCACATTTTCTTTTTGAAAACGTCGATCTTTATGCAGAATGCTCTTCCTTTTTCTGTATCAAGTGTTGTTGAAGAAGACGGGAAATTGCTCAATGCGTCAAGATAGCTGTCCAGCTCGTAATTCAGACAGCATTTAAGTTTGCCACACTGTCCTGCAAGCTTTTGAGGGTTGATGCTCAGCTGCTGATATCGGGCAACGTTAGTGTTAACAGATCTGAAATCCGTAAGCCATGTCGAGCAGCATAATTCTCTTCCACAAGATCCTATTCCTCCCACTTTTGCAGCTTCCTGTCTGAAGCCGATCTGCTTCATATCGATCTTTGTACGGAACGCTCCTGCGTAATCTTTAATTAACTGTCTGAAATCTACACGATTATCAGCAGTATAATAGAACGTAACCTTTGAAGCGTCACCCTGATATTCCACATCGGTGATCTTCATTTCAAGACCAAGCCTGTGGGCGATTTTTCGCGCTTCTATTTTTACGTTTTCTTCTTTTTTTCGTGCTTCCTGCCATACTTCCAGATCTTTCTGGTTGGCCAGCCTGTATATTTTCTGTACAGATTCTTCAGAAAATTTCTTCTTTTTCATCTGAATCTTTACCAGTTCGCCGGTGAGACTTATCACACCTACATCATGTCCGGGACTTGATTCTACTGTTACAACACTACCTATGTGTAATGGAATATTATTTACATTTTTATAAAACGATTTTCTGTCATTTTTAAATCTAACTTCAACAAAATCACATCTGTTCGGTGCGGGATTGTTGATGTTGGAAAGCCAGTCAAAAACACTTAATTTATAACTATTACCACAGGTATCTACATTTTCACAGCCATTCGCGGTCTTCTTGGGTCCGCAAGAATGTGCAGAATCGCCGGATGTTTTACATCCACAACTCATATATAATATGTTTAATTTGCAAATTTATGATTTTTATCTTTATGAGGTCTAAAATAATCAAATATTCAGAAACTTACCTGTTTAGTTTTAAACAAAGCTCTAAAAGTAGTGATTTAGTTTAGTTTAAGCTTCTTATAATCTTAGATTTAGAATAAAACCGAAGCAAAGTATTATTTTAAACATAGTTTTATTTGGTTTTATTGTTTAAAATTTTATGATTTATTAACAGACCTAAGTAAAATAATTTTATATTTGGGTTATATAATAATAGTCTATGAAAAAAATATTAGTATCAACTGCATTATTGGCAGGTGTTCTATCTTATGCAGGAGGTTTCAGGGTTTCTCTGCAGGGGGTAAAACAATTGGCAATGGCACATACCAGTGCTCATGCTGAAGATGCGAGTGTGGCATTCTTCAATCCTGCAGGGATGTCATTCATTCCCTCGAAATTAAGTATTGTAGCCGGTGGATTTGGCGCAAGCAACAGAGTTACTTTTCAAAATCTGAATACATTACAGACTACAGAGACTGATAATCCTTTAGGAACGCCTATTTACGCTGCCGTAACATACAGGCCTCTTGAGAAACTGACTGTTGGTTTCAGCTTTACAACTCCTTTTGGAAGTACTATAGAATGGCCGAATGATTGGGAAGGAAAAGAAATGGTTCAGAAACTTGAACTGAAAAGTTACTATTTCCAACCTATGGTTTCTTATAAATTTAATGACTGGCTGGCTTTCGGAGCAAGCTATATTTATGCTAGAGGTACTGTAAACTGGGATAGAGCGGTTACTCAATTTGGAGGGCAGCTTAATCTTGATAGTAAAGCAAGCGGGCACGGATATAGTTTCGGCTTTTATTTCAGACCGGATCCTAAAGTGGATGTAAGTATTGCTTACCGTTCTCCTGTTGATATGAAAGCTAAAGATGGTACGGCGACATTTAAATTCCCATCTACATCAATCTATCCTTTGTTAGGCTTAAATTCTTCGGGAACAGACGGATTTACCGCAACATTACCTTTGGTTGAGGAATACACCATCGGTTTAACGTATAAAGTAACTCCGAAATGGTTGATCTCTGCAGATTTTAATTATCACGGATGGTCCAGATATACTCAGCTTACCCTCGATTTTGCAAGCGCTCCTCTGGCTACAGGAAATGCAGATCCAACAGTTGTGGTTGCTCCTAAAAATTTCAGGAATGCAAAAACATTCCGTTTGGGAACTCAGTACGCATTCAGCAATATGATTTACGGGCGTCTTGGTGCTTATTATGATGAATCGCCTTACTCTGATGACCACTTTATTCCGGAGACCCCATCTTTCAACACGTATGTTGTGACCGGTGGTGTAGGATTTAAACTAAAGCAGTTCGGGGTTGATATTGCAGGAGGTTATGCAATGCCTCAGTCACGAAATGTAAATAATAAAACCCTTGGTTTCTACGGACAGGCTAAAGCGACGGCTTACTATTTCGGTTTAGGTTTATCTTACAATCCTTTTTAATTGAAGACTATGAAAAAAATTATAATTTCTACATTAGCGATTTCCGCACTTTTATTTACAACGAGCTGCGAGGATGATTTTGATCAAGATGTAAATGATGTTGTAGTAACCAGTGGTGAAGCCAATTTTTCCAGATATGTTGCTTTGGGAAATTCATTAACATCAGGATACAGAGATGGTGCACTCTATTCGGAAGGACAAAATGAGTCTTACCCTTCCATTATTGCACAGCAAATGAAGCTTGCAGGAGGCGGTGATTTTAAACAGCCACTGATGCCTAATAATACAGGGGGCTTTAACAACTTGCCGGGTTTCCCTGGGAAACTTACTCTTAAAGTTGTTAACGGATCATTAACTCCCGTTGCCGGTACTCCCGGAGGAGCGTTGGACAATGTCGCTTCGGGAAGGCCTTACCAGAACATGGGTGTGCCGGGAGCAAAATCCTTTCATCTCGTAGCGCCTGGATACGGAAGTCTTGCAGGTCTTGCAACCGGAACGGCAAATCCTTATTTTGTGAGATTTGCTTCATCTGCCACAACTTCAGTTTTAGTTGATGCAATATCCCAGGTTCCTACTTTCTTCTCTCTGTGGATAGGAAACAATGATGTCCTTTCATATGCAACAAACGGAGGTACAAACTCTCAGACAGTGGGAGGGGTTACCACATACACGGCTGCAACGGTTCAGCCTGACACTGCAAGCCCTGCAACATACAGATCGAATGATATTTCGAATCCTAATATTGTTGCGGGTTCTATCAAAGCGGTTTTGGACGGTCTTAAAGGAGCAGGTGTTACAAAAGGAGTAATCGCCAATATTCCTGACGTTACCAATATTCCTTTTTTTACAAGAGTTCCTTATAATGCAATTCCTTTAGATGCAGCAAAAGCCCAGGCTTTAAACACACAGCTTTATGGACCTTTAAAGGCTGTTCTTACTGCATATGGGCAAGGAAGCAGAATTAACCCTGTCGTAGCTGGAAATAATCCTGTGCTTATTATCGATAATAAATTAGCTGATCTTTCGGCTCAGCTTACGGCTGCTTTAGCAGCAAATGGCTATACTCCTACTCAGGCGGCATTTATAGGTAATGCTTTCGGAAGAGCACGTCAGGCAAAGCAAGGAGAATTAATGCTTCTTACATCCAGCAGCTTATTAGGTTTAGATGCAACAACCAATCAGCCAGCTACTCCGAGTTCTTTATTCATCTATGGTGCAAGTTTCCCAATTGGTGATCAATATTCGTTAACAGCTGATGAAGTAAACAATATTTCTACAGCGGTAACTGCTTATAATACATCCATCAGATCAATGGCAGATTCCTATGGTTTAGCTTTTGTTGATATGAATAAGAAAATGGTAGAACTGAATTCAAAATCAGGGATCACTTATAATGGGGTGAAATACACCGCAACATTTGTTAGTGGAGGTACCTTCTCTCTCGATGGGGTACACCTTACCGGAAGAGGATATGCTATCGTAGCGAATGAATTTATCAAATCAATCAACGCGAAATACAGATCCAATCTGCCGCAGGTTGATGCCAATAAATATTCGGGGGTTAACTTTCCATAATTCTCAATTGAATAAAAACTTAGAAACCACAGGATAGATTCTTGTGGTTTTTTTTTAAATTTGCAAAATCTTTTAAAAAGTAAAAATGGCCCATCAGTTAAGTTATCTATTTTGTACAAGGACGAGCAAGGACTTGGCAGAGAAAATTGCCCAGTATTATGGGAAAGAATTAGGAAAAATAAACTTTCAGGAGTTCAGCGACGGAGAATTTGAACCGGTTCTGGACGAATCTGTAAGAGGAGGAAGAGTTTTCCTGATCGGATCCACATTCCCTCCGGCGGATAATCTTTTAGAACTTCTTCTAATGATTGACGCAGCAAAAAGAGCCTCTGCAAAAAGCATTACGGTAGTGCTTCCTTATTTCGGACTTGCCAGACAAGACAGAAAAGACAAGCCGAGAGCGCCAATCGGTGCAAAGCTTGTAGCCAACCTTTTAACGGCTGCAGGAGCAACCAGAGTAATGACGATGGATCTTCACGCAGATCAGATCCAGGGATTCTTTGAAATACCGGTGGATCATTTATATGCATCTACAATTTTCGTAGATTATATCAGAGACCTTAATCTTGAAAACCTTACGATTGCTTCTCCGGATATGGGTGGAGCTAAAAGAGCGAAAAATTATGCAGGGCACCTTGGTGCAGATGTAGTTATTGCTTATAAGGAAAGAAAAAAAGCAAACGTTGTAGAAGAGATGTTTCTTATCGGGGATGTAGTAGGTAAAAATGTGATTCTTATCGATGATATGATTGATACGGCAGGGACACTTTGCAAAGCTGCAGATATCCTGATGGAAAAAGGGGCGAAAACTGTAAGAGCCATGGCAACTCACGGCGTGCTTTCAGGAAAGGCTTATGAGAATATCGAAAACTCAAAGCTATTGGAAGTTATTGTAACTGACTCGATTCCTGTAAAAAATAATTTGTCATCTAAAATAAAAGTGCTATCTTGCGCCCCATTATTTGCAGACGTTATGAAGATGGTTCATGAGCATCAATCAATTAGCAGTAAGTTTGTTATTTAATTGACAGTTAGAGTTTTGCGAATTTAATTTTAAACAATTTTTTAAATTTTTATAAATGAAATCTATTACAATTCAAGGTACAAAAAGAGAAAGCGTGGGCAAAAAGTCTACAAAAGCTTTACGTGATGCTGAATTAGTTCCTTGTGTTGTTTACGGAGGTGGTGAGCCATTGAACTTCTCTGCAGAAGAGAAAGCATTCAAAGGTTTAGTATATACTCCTGAAGCACACACGGTATCTATTGAGGTTGATGGTCAAACAATTCCGGCTGTTCTTCAGGATATTCAGTTTCACCCGATTACTGACAAAATTCTTCACGCAGATTTCTATCAGTTAGCTGACGATAAGCCAGTTATCATGGAGGTTCCTGTAAGAATCACTGGTCGTTCTAAAGGTGTTGTAGCTGGTGGTGTTCTTCGTCAGTCTTTCAGAAAACTGAAAGTGAAAGCGATTCCTGCTAACTTACCAGATGAGATCGTTGTAGATGTTACTCCATTAAGAATTGGTAACAAGCTTTACATCGGTGGAATCAAAACTGAAGGGTTTTCTTTCATGCACCCGGACAATGCAGTTGTTGTAGCTGTTAAGATGTCTAGAAATGCAATGAAAGGTGGTGCTGCAGCAATGGATGATGAAGATGAAGAAGAAGTTGCAACTGAAGAAGGAGCAGCTCCGGCAGCAGAAGAAACTACTGCAGCAGAATAAGAATTTCTTATCTGAACAATATAGAACCTGTCAATTTATTGGCAGGTTTTTTCTTTTTAGATTACATCTATAATCATATTTCTACACAATACCTTTAGAAAAAAAGCCGTAAATTTGAAGTGTTCTAAATAAGAACGTTTTAATTTAAAAATTTAATAAATGTTTGACATTCAGGAAATCAGAAGTCAGTTTTCTATATTAAATCAGAAGGTGAACGGTAAACCATTGGTTTATCTCGATAATGCAGCAACATCACAGAAACCGGATTCCGTTTTAACAACATGGGAGCGGTATTATAAAGAGATTAACGCCAATGTACACAGAGGGATTCATACGCTGAGCCAGCTGGCAACCGAAGAAATGGAACGTTCCAGAAGAAAAATTCAGAATTTTATTAATGCAAAACATGATTTTGAGGTAATTTTTACCAAAGGAACAACGGAAGGCCTTAATTTGATCTCATATATTTTAACACAAAAGCTTAAAAAGGATGATGAGATCATTATCTCTTATTTGGAACACCATTCCAATATTGTTCCTTGGCAACTGCTTTGTGAAAGAACAGGTGCAAAACTGAGAGTTATTCCTATTGACGAACAAGGTATTCTCCAGCTTGATGTATTTGATACTTTTTTAAGTGAAAAAACCAAAGTGGTTTCTGTAAATCATGTTTCCAATGCTTTGGGAATTGTAAACCCTATCGAGGAAATCATTGCAAAAACAAGAAAAAATACCGATGCTTATATTGTAATTGACGGTGCTCAGTCTGCACCGCACTTTACCATCGATGTTCAGAAAATGGACTGTGATTTCTATGTTTTTTCCGGACATAAAATGTACGCCCCGATGGGTACAGGAATTCTGTATGGGAAGCAAAATATTCTTGAAGAACTTCCGCCATTTCATGGAGGAGGAGAGATGATTGCGACTTGTTCATTTGATGGAACTACCTATGCGCCACTGCCTTTCAAATATGAAGCAGGAACCCCGAATGTTGGTGGAAATATAGCATTGGGAGCAGCGGTGGACTTTATCCTGAAAGTGGGGCAAGAAAATATTCAGAAGCATGAAAATGCCTTGCTGGAATATGCTCAAAGAAGATTGCTGGAATTGGAAGGCATAAAGATCTATGGTGAAAAAGCCAATAGAACAGGTGTGGTTTCTTTTAATCTTGAAGGCGTTGGTATTGCTTCCGATGTAGGAATGATTCTGGATAAATTAGGAATTGCCGTAAGAACGGGACACCACTGTACGCAGCCTATCATGGATTTTTTCAATATTGCAGGTACGGTAAGAGCCAGTTTTGCCGTGTACAACGAATTTCATGAAATCGATCTTCTGGTGGAGGGAGTAAAAAAAGCGCAGAGAATGCTTAGATAGTTTTCGCATTTTCCTGTACAATAAAAACCCGGGCGGAAATTTTTCCGCCCGGGTCTGTTTTAATTATCAGCAATTTTAATTAAGACCGGAATCGCACATTTCAATAGGAACCAGACAGCTTGTTGAGGTACATGGGTTTCCGGTAGGAATCTGCAGACAGCAAGCGTGGTAGCCGTTGTATATAATGTGATAAGTATTTCCAGGACAGGTATGACCGCCCATTACTTGTTTTAAGTTTTCTCTCTGGAGTTTTCTTAGATTTTTCATAGTATTTTTATTTAGTGATTTTGTAATTATTTCACTAAGTTATGAAAAATAATAATAGAATGAAAGTAAACAGAAAAATTCTTGTTTCTGTAAGGAATTATATATTTATTAAAAAAATTTTTTAAGGCTGTAACCTTTTTGGTTTTTTCTTGTCTTACTAATAGAAACAAATAATTATGAGGATTTCGTTCGGAAATAAAAAAGATGATTTGCTTGTCCGGCTTAAAAAGCAGGATCCGGCTGCGCAGAAAATTTTTTATGATCAGAATGTAAAAAAATACCTGAGTATAAGCCGAAGTTATATTAACGATCTTTACCAAGCCGAAGACTGCGTAATTAAAGCATTCTGCAAAATTTTTAAAAGTATTGAAAGTTTTCGCGCCGAGGGAAGCTTTGATGGATGGGCAAGAAGAATTGTCGTGAATGAATGTCTGAATTTCATTAAAAGCAATAAAACGGTTTTTTATCTTGATGATATCAGCGAATCTTATCTGGAGGAAATGTATGATGAGGAAATAATATTTGATTTTAATGCCCAGGAACTTCTTGATCAGCTTCCAGATGCATACAGGATGGTTTTTAACCTGTACGTCTTTGAAGATTATTCGCACCAGGAAATTGCCGATCTCCTGCAGATTTCAACAGCCGTAAGCAAAACACAATTATTCAGAGCAAAAGAGAAAATGAGGAAAATTTACTTTCAACAACAAAAAGCCTTGAGAAATGAAAATGTCTGAAAATAGTATAGAATATCAGGTTAAAAAACAGATCAGCGAAAGGGAAGTTGCGCCTTCCAGAGATTTATGGTCTGAAATTCAGGCTCATAAACCTGTTGAATCTGCAAGAACTAAAATCAACTGGTTTTTAGTGGCAGCTTGTGTGGTTTTAACATTCAGTTTGGGAATAGTACTCTTTTTTAATCAGGATAATCATGTGACTGAAAGGTATGAAAATATTGCTAAGGTCGGTAAGACTGAAGTTCAGCTTCCTGCGCAGAATAAGCTTCAGAAGAAATCAGCGAAATTAATCGTTAAAAATACTGAACAAAAAATTGCAGCAGAAAAAATTTCAGCAGATAATCAAAAAGTTCTGAAGGAATCACCGGCTGTTATACATGATGAACTGCCTTTAATACAACAAAATTCGCCGCATGTTATAGCAGAAATCACACCTGTTGAATCGGCTAAAATAATTGCACAATCAGATTCGGCTAAAATACATGTGAAAAAGAAACGGTATGTTGATCCTTCAACGCTGCTTTTTTCAGTCGAACACAAAGATGTTATTGAAAAAACAAAAGGAAAAAGCAATGTGGCAAGCATTGATCTGAACGAAAAATAAAATCAATTTTAAACAATAAAAAACTATTATAATATGATCAGGAAATTTATCATGATGGGAGGGCTATGCCTATTGTCTACAGCGATATTTGCTCAGAAAAAGCCGGTATTCAGTCTTCAGCCAAAAGAAGACACCGAAGTAAGTCCAATTGTAAAAGAAAAGGTGGACGAATATGCAAAAAAGATTGATACGATCATTAAGGAGGAAAAAAAACTGATGGAAGTAGAGTTAACTGAGCTTCAGTCTAAAAATCTTCCTAAAGCAGAATTCAATGAACAAAAATCATTGATTGCCAGTAAGTATTCTGAGAAGATAGATCAGAGAATTGAAGAATTAGGCTTTGATATGGATGCCGTTATTCAAAAACAGGTACGGTATTCTCTCCTTAATTCTGATGTGACTTCTAATGAGGAGTTAAAGGAAAAGTTGTTGAAAAAATTCAGACCAACAAAAGAACTTTCTCCTTATATCTCTTATTCTATTATGAATCTTACAAACGATAAGGCAGATAATATTTTGGATAACAATCTGCGTTATGCCGGAAATTTTGAATTTGGGCTTAAATTCAATTACCAGTTCAGCAGAACAAGTCCATGGGGATTAATTTCCGGAATCGGATTTTCCTGGAGAACATTGAGTATTGATAACAATATGTTTGTGGCAAAAGATGCCAATTCCAATGTATATCTGGCAAATTATGAAAAAGGATTGAGTAAAAGTAAGCTCAGAACAGGTTATATTGTCGTTCCGCTGGGATTGCAGTACAATTTTTCAAAGCTGAAAAATGCAGGTCTGGATGTCCAGTACAGAGATTATTCTCATGGATTTAAAGTGGGCGCCAATATCTACGGAGGAGTAAAAATGTCTACCAATAATATTATCAAAGGTGACGGAATAAGCGACAGAGACAGAAGCGACTATCGGGTAAGTCCTTTTATTTACGGAGGGCAGTTTACAGTTTCTTATGATGATTTCAGCATCTTTGTTAAAAAAGATTTCGGAAATTTCTTTAAAAATGGAACCTTTGAAAACGATAAAGCTTTAACTTTCGGAGTTGCACTCTGGTGGTAATGCACACATTCATATATAACAAAACGCCTGGAAAATTTCCGGGCGTTTTTCTTACAATATTAACTGTTTAAATTTAATTTTTTTATTTCATACTTCCTACCATGTCTTCAGGTTTCACCCATTCGTCAAACTGTTCGGCCGTTAAAAGTCCGAGCTTCACAGCTTCTTCTTTAAGAGTTGTTCCGTTTTTATGGGCTGTTTTTGCAATTTTTGCTGCGTTTTCATAACCGATATGTGTGTTCAAAGCGGTAACAAGCATCAACGACTTGTCTACCAGTTCTTTAATTCTTTCATGATTCGGCTCTATTCCTACCGCACAATGATCGTTAAAGGAAATACATGCATCAGCAATTAGCTGGGCCGACTGTAAAAAGTTGAAAGCCATCACCGGTTTGAAAACATTCAGCTCATAATTTCCCTGTGTTCCGGCAAAAGAAATAGTCGTGTCATTTCCTAACACCTGTGCACAAACCATTGTCATCGCTTCATTTTGCGTAGGATTTACTTTTCCAGGCATGATGGAAGATCCCGGTTCGTTCTCAGGAATATGAATTTCCCCGATCCCGGAACGCGGTCCGGAAGCCAATAATCTGATATCCTGAGCAATTTTGAATAGTGAAACTGCCAGTTGTTTTAAAGCGCCATGAGATTCCACAATTGCATCGTGAGCTGCTAAAGCTTCAAACTTATTTTCTGCAGTTACAAATGGATGATTGGTAAATTTAGCAATATATTCAGCGACTTTTACATCATAGCCTTTCGGAGTGTTCAGTCCGGTTCCTACTGCCGTTCCTCCCAAAGCCAATTCTGAAAGATGCGGAAGGGTGTTTTTTAAAGCTTTTAAACCGTAATTCAACTGGGCAACATAGCCGGAAAATTCCTGTCCCAAAGTTAATGGTGTTGCATCCATTAAATGTGTTCTGCCGATTTTAACGATATCTTTGAAAGCTTCTGATTTTTCAGCTAAAGTATTTCTTAATTTTTCAACAGCAGGAATCGTCACTTCCACAACTTTACGATAGGCTGCAATATGCATTGCCGTAGGATAGGTGTCGTTGGACGACTGGGATTTGTTGACGTCATCATTCGGGTGAATTTCCGATTTTTCGCCTAAAGTTCCGCCATTGTTTACATGAGCCCTGTTCGAGATCACTTCATTCACATTCATATTAGACTGTGTTCCGGATCCGGTTTGCCAGATAACCAAAGGAAATTGGTCATTCAGTTTTCCATCAAGAATTTCATCACATACTTTTGCAATCATATCTCTTTTCTCTACAGGAAGAACGCCCAGATCAGCGTTGGTATAAGCGGCTGCTTTTTTAAGGTAAGCAAATGCTTCAATGATTTCGTGCGGCATCGAGCCTTCCGGGCCGATTTTGAAATTGTTTCTGGATCTTTCGGTTTGTGCACCCCAAAACTTGTCTGCAGGTACCTGCACTTCACCCATGGTGTCTTTTTCTATTCTGTAATTCATTGTGATTGAAGTTTTATTATATTCAGGTTAAGGCTTAAGAAATTCAGTCTCTATTTAATCTTGGCCTGATTCTATAAAATTACATATAAATAAAAACACTCACAATTTATAATCATTATAAATATCAATCTAAGCCTCTGATTTTACTCATGTTTTTTTGCGAAGTTTTATTTTTGCATCCAAAGAAAAAAGAAGAATGGAATTTAGATATCAGGATCCGTATCCGATTCAGAAAGATGATACGGTGTACAAGAAGCTTACCTCAGACTATGTAAAAGTTGAAAAATTAGGAGACCGGGAAATTTTAACCATCGATCCGAAGGGCCTCGAATTGCTGGCCGAAGAAGCAATGGCAGATGTCTCTTTCATGCTCCGTTCTTCCCATTTGGAAAGCTTGAGAAGGATCATTGACGATCCCGAAGCTACTGATAATGACAGATTTGTTGCTTATAATCTATTGCAAAATGCAGCAGTGGCAGCGGAAGGCGCCTTACCTTCATGCCAGGATACAGGAACAGCAATTGTAATGGGTAAAAAAGGAGAAAATGTATACACGGGTGTTGATGACGGAGAATATTTAAGCAAAGGAATTTACAATACCTATCAGAAAAGAAACTTAAGATATTCTCAGGTAGTACCTTTAACCATGTTTGATGAGAAAAATTCGGGATCCAATCTTCCGGCGCAGATCGATATTTATGCTAAAAAAGGAGATTATTACGAATTTTTATTCTTAACAAAAGGAGGAGGTTCTGCCAATAAAACGTTCCTTTACCAAAAAACAAAGTCTTTACTGAACGAAAAATCCCTGGAAGAATTTATCAAAGAAAAAATTTCTGATCTGGGAACGGCTGCATGTCCGCCTTATCATCTGGCGTTGGTAATCGGGGGAACTTCTGCGGAAGCGAATTTGGCGGCTGTGAAAAAAGCTTCTGCAAAATATTATGATCATCTGCCTACTGAGGGTAACGAAGCAGGACAGGCTTTCAGAGATCTGGAATGGGAAGCAAAAGTTCAGAAAATATGCCAGGAAAGTGCGATTGGAGCTCAGTTTGGCGGAAAATATCTTACTCATGACGTGAGAGTGATCAGACTTCCCCGTCACGCCGCTTCATGTCCTGTCGGGATGGGAGTTTCCTGTTCAGCAGACAGAAATATTAAAGGTAGAATTACAAAAGAAGGTATTTTCCTGGAACAGCTGGAAGAAAATCCGAAAAGATTCTTACCTGATACGCCGCCGCATCTTGAGGAAGCCATTGAGATTAATCTGAACAAACCAATGCCGGAAATTCTGGCAGAGCTTTCAAAATATCCGATTAAAACAAGATTAAAATTAAACGGAACTTTAATCGTTGCGAGAGATATCGCCCACGCTAAAATCAAAGAAATTATCGACAGCGGAAAACCGATGCCTGATTATTTTAAAAATCATCCCATTTATTACGCAGGTCCCGCAAAAACTCCGGAAGGAATGGCTTCGGGAAGTTTCGGCCCTACCACAGCAGGAAGAATGGATGTGTATGTGGACGAATTCCAGAGTCATGGCGGAAGCATGATTATGCTGGCCAAAGGAAACAGAAGTAAAGACGTTACCAATGCCTGCGGAAAGTACGGCGGTTTTTATCTGGGCTCTATCGGAGGCCCTGCTGCTATTCTGGCAAAAGACAATATTCTTTCCGTTGAGGTGGTGGATTTCCCGGAATTAGGAATGGAAGCGGTAAGAAAAATTGAAGTGAAAGATTTCCCGGCCTTCATCATTACTGATGATAAAGGAAACGACTTCTTTGCAGATCTGGCGCATTAGAAAATATAAACACAGATAGATAAAAGACGGATAGAGAACAGATAAATAAAACTAAAAACCATAATCCATCATCTATTTGTCCATCATCTTTTAGTCTTTTTAATTAAAATCAAAATAAATAACAAAATAGGACGGCTATCTTTTGTGTAAAAAAATAAAATGTCCTATTTTTGCCTAAAATCTTTAAGAAAATGATAACGATTTTATCAGCATTTTGGCCGTTTTACCAGTTCCTCTGGACTGTATTTTTCATAATCATGTTCCTTGTGGGATTCTGGTGTATCTTTATGTTCTTCGGATTTGTAATTCCTTTATGGTTAACTGAAGGTCTGAAAGAATACTTCGGGAAAGTGAAGCCTTTTGATCCTGAAGATATCAGAAGCAAAATGGTTTACGAGCAGGAAGGAGTAGAGGTAATCTACAATGAGCCAAAAGGTCATGGTCCTTTTATTCATGACCACAGCCACGACAGCCACGGACATCATTAATTGATTGTCATTGTTTTCCCACATGAATTCCGGGAAAGCAATATCAAAGCAAAACAACATATACTAAAACCACTTATTTCGGTAAGTGGTTTTTCTTTTATTCCAATTTTTGAAATCGTCGGATGAGATTTTTGTGGGCCTTTTTTATAAGTAGCAGCTTATTTAAAATTAAGTTATTTTAAGGAAAATCAATTCCTGAAGTTGCTTTAAATCAGATCAGATTAAATATATCTTCATAAAAAATAAAATTAAAATAACTATTATCGGATTATAATAAACATTTATGATAATATAAAAGATTGAATTTTTTGGCAATTGTATTTAATTATAAAATTATTTTGCTGGAAAACATAAATAGTAATATGTTAAAATTTATCATTTTTTTCATAATAAATAATTAGTTTTCAAAAAAAGAAATTACTTTCGTGTAACTAAAGAAACGATTATGAAGAAATTTTATTCTGGTATTTTATTGCTTATGGTGGCCCTGGTCTTCGGGCAGATAAGCTATACCATCACCCCGAACCCCTTTAACGAGACAGATGCTATTACCTTGACGGTTCCTGGAAATCAGATAGATGAATCCGCTTGGGGAGTTGCCAACAACGCCGTTTATATCTGGTCCTGGTCTCTGGACACAAACTATCAGAACAGCCAGGATTGCCCTACGAATGGAAGCTGGACAAACTCTAATGAATTGAACAGGCTGAATTACAATTCAGCAACAGACACGTATTCTCTAACGTTTACACCCACTGCTTTTTATGGCAGAACGGGAATCGGAAGATTCGGGTTTTTATTGAAAAATAAAACAGGTACAAGCCAGACTTCTCCGGATATCTTTGTGAATGTTGGAATTCTAAATTTAAGCATGACCAATCCGGCTGTCAACAGTCTTACGTCTGTTCCTGCAGGAAATTCTATAAATGTTACGGCCACAACCAATGTTAATGCAACATTCCAGCTAAAAGCCAATGGAAGTGTAGTTCATTCTACTTCAACACCTTCAACTTCTTATTCGTACAGCTATACGGTAACGGGAGATGCGAATATGGAATTGATCGCAACGGATGCCAATTCAAATACGAAAAATGCTACATTTATTCTTCAGGTTCCGCGAAACGTTGTTTCGGAGGCTATTCCGAGCTGGATTAAGCAGGGAATAAACTATCATCCTACCGATCAGACAAAAGTAGGACTGGCGTTATATGCTCCTTTTAAAAATTTTGTACACGTTATCGGAAGTTTTAATAACTGGACGGTAAACGATACCTACTTAATGAAGAGAGACACAACAAACCCGGACTTGTACTGGATTGAACTGAGTGGCCTTACTCCACAACAGCTCTATACATTCCAATACAGAACAAACGACCTTAGAAAGGTGGCAGATCCATATTCTCCACAGATTTTATCTTCTTATGATGATCAGTGGATTACCTCTTCCACTTACCCGAATTTACCGGCATTCCCTACAGGTCAGGGCTTTGAAGTTTCCATGTTTAAAACTGGCCAGTCTCCTTATAACTGGCAGGTTACCAACTTCCAGCGACCAGCTAAAGATAATCTTGTGATTTATGAATTATTATTAAGGGATTTCACGCAGGAAAAAACATGGCAGTCATTAATTAACAAGATTACTTATTTAAAAAATTTAAAGATTAATGCGATTGAATTAATGCCTATCATGGAATTTGAAGGGAATCTCTCCTGGGGATATAATACCTCTTTCCATTATGCATTAGATAAAGCGTACGGAACCCCTGAAAAGTTCAAAGAATTTGTTGATATCTGTCATCAGAACGGTATTGCCGTAATTTTGGATGTCGCTTTTAATCATGCTACCGGCCGTTCGCCATTGGTTAGGCTTTGGAATGTAGATCCGGATGGTGACGGATATGGTGATGTTGCCACTAATAATCCTTACTTCAATACGGTTCCGAAACATTCTTATAATGTTTTTAATGATTTTAACCATTCAAGTTCTTCAACTAAATATTACGTTGAAAGATGCCTTCAACAATGGCTTACCGAATATAAAATTGATGGTTTCCGATGGGATCTTACCAAAGGATTTACCCAAAACTGCTCTGAAAATGATGAAACCTGCACCAATGCCTACCAGCAGGACAGAGTAGATATTTTAAAATATTATGCAGACAGACAATGGACAATAGATCCGAATTCTTACATGATTTTTGAGCACTTAGGAACGGATGCCGAAGAGCAGCAATGGGCCAATTACAGAGTTGCGGAAGGAAAAGGTGTGATGCTTTGGAATAAACAAACTGATCCTTACAACCAAAATACAATGGGCTATAAGGAAAACAGCAGTTACGATAGAATGAATCATGCACTTCATGGCTTTACAAATATGCATGCGGTAGGTTTTGGTGAAAGTCATGATGAAGAAAGATTAATGTTTAAGAACCTGGCTTATGGAGCTGTAAACGGAAGCTATGATGTGAAAAATCTTAATACCGCTTTAGAAAGAATGAAAACGTTCGGAGCTACTTTCTTCACTATTCCGGGGCCTAAAATGATATGGCAGTTTGGCGAGCTGGGCTACGAATTCAGTATCAACAGATGTGGCGACGGCTCTATTAACCCTGGATGCAGAACGGATGAAAAACCAATTGCGTTTACACTTGGATATGATACCAACGTTAATAGAAAAGCTGTATATGATACCTGGGCTAAAATTATTGATATCAGAAATGCATATCCTGTTTTCAGATCGAAGACATATACTGTAGAATCTAATAATCTTACCAACGATCCGAACGGATTGATTACAAGAATCTATGTTTACGATAATACCCTTACCAACGGTGTGAAAAATATTGTCGTAGTGGCAAACTACAACACAACAGCACAGAATGTAGTTCCATATTTCCCTTATACAGGGCAGTGGCAGAATCTTATGGATAATTCAATCTCAAACATCACTTCTACCACGGCAGCCATCACTTTACAGCCGGGAGAGTTCAGAATTTTCGGAAACTATGTAGGAAATTTGTCAACAATTGATGAAACCGCAGCCTATAAACTGTCATTGCAGATCGCAGATAATCCGGTGAAAAACGGTTTGGCAATATTAATGTATCACAAAGCCAAAAACGGAGAAATTTTAATCTACGATATGAGTGGTAAGAGAGTTGATAGCTTTAAACTTAAAAATGAAGACGGGACATATGAATTAAACGCTAATTATGCGCCGGGTACCTATCTGGTTCATTTAAAATCAGATTCTGGAGTTGCTATTCAGAAAATGATTATACAATAAACTTAGGCCGCTTCAAGCGGTCTTTTTTTATGTTGAAAATAAGTTTATGGATAAGACTTTAAATAAGAACCGTCATTTCTTTCCGAAATTAGCACATCTACAAATCAATCCGTATCTTTGCCAACTAAATTTTTACTATGTCTAAGAGTTTAATTCCAAAATTAGAAGCTATAAAACAAAGATATAATGAGGTGGCAGACCTTATTATTCAGCCTGATGTTATTTCAGATCAGAAAAGATATTCTTCTCTGAACAAAGAATATAGTGATTTGGGGAAAATTGTAAGAGTTTACGATCAATATAAAGGTGCTTTGGATACGATTGAAGAATCTGACGAGATTATTGCAGACGGATCCGACAAAGATTTTGTAGAACTGGCAAAAATCGAAAAGAACGAGGCTTTAGAAAAAATTCCCGGCCTGGAAGAAGAATTAAAAGTATTGTTAATTCCTAAGGATCCTGCAGATGACAAAAACGTAATCGTGGAACTTCGTGCAGGAACAGGGGGAGATGAAGCAGCGATTTTTGTGGAAGATATCTACAGAATGTATTCCATGTACTTCAAGACAAAAGGATGGAGACATGAGGTGACAGATTCAAACGAAGCGGCAAAAGGCTACAAGGAACTCATCATGAAAGTGGAAGGAGAAGGCGTGTACGGAATCATGAAATTTGAATCCGGCGTTCACCGTGTACAGCGTGTTCCCGAAACGGAATCTCAGGGAAGGGTTCATACTTCTGCCATTACGGTTGCGGTTCTTCCGGAAGCCGAAGAAGTAGATTTTGAACTGAATCCGGCGGACATCGAAATGCAGACTTCCAGATCCGGAGGAGCAGGAGGCCAGAACGTAAACAAAGTTGAAACCAAAGTGCAGCTTACCCACAAACCTTCGGGGTTGGTAGTAGTTTGTCAGCAGGCACGTTCCCAGTTGGCAAACCGTGAGCTTGCGATGGAAATGCTGAGAACTAAACTATACGATATAGAGCTTCAGAAAGTACAGGGTGATATTGCTGCCCAGCGTAAATCGATGGTTTCCACAGGAGACCGTTCGGCGAAGATCAAAACCTACAATTATCCGCAGGGAAGGGTGACGGATCACAGAATCAACAAATCCATGTACAACCTGGATGCCTACATGAACGGAGATATCTCTGAAATGATTGACGCCGTAATCATGGCAGAAAATGCCGAAAAAATGAAAGGCGAAGAAGAAAATTTATAAAATCTTTATCATAAAATCTTTGTTAAATCTCCGGTTTTCCGGAGATTTTTATTTTAGATCATCGATAACTTTTTTGCTGTAAAGAATTTCAGATAGATTCCTTATTTTTGGGAAAATAGCTAATATGAAATTCAGACCACTATTACTAACCGCCGGAGTCCTGTTTTCGGCAACATTGTATTCACAAAAAATGATGTATCCTAAAGCATTAAAAGGAAACCAAACCGATAATTATTTCGGAACTGCCGTTGCAGACCCTTTCAGAGATCTTGAAAACGATTCCGAAGCCACCAGAAAATGGGTTGATGAAGAAGTAAAACACAGCCAGGATTATCTTTCAAAAATCCCGTTCAGGGAAGAAATCAGAAAACAACTGACGGATATCTGGAACTATGAGAAAATTTCGGCCCCATTCCAGGAAGGAGAGTATACTTATTATTACAAAAATAATGGCTTACAGGCACAATCTGTTTTGTATAGAACAAATAACAAAACGAAGGCTACAGAAGTATTTTTAGACCCGAATAAATTTTCGGATAAAGGGACAACGTCACTTTCCCAGTTATCATTTAACAAAAAAGGAAATCTTGCCGCCTATTCTATTTCAGAAGGAGGAAGCGACTGGAATAAAATCATTATCATCGATGCTGTTTCGAAAAAGCAAATCGACGAAACGATCGTGGATGTAAAGTTCAGCGGGATTTCATGGCAGGGTGATGAAGGCTTTTATTATTCAAGCTACGATAAACCCAAAGAAGGAACCGTACTTTCCGGTATGACGGATAAGCATAAAGTGTATTTTCATAAATTAGGAACAAAACAATCTGAAGACCAATTAATTTTCGGAGGCGATAAAACTCCGAGAAGATATATCGGAGCAGGAGTTTCCGAAGATCAGCGGTATTTGATTATTTCAGCAGCCAATGCAACTAATGGAAATGAATTGTACATAAAAGATCTTAAAAACGGAGGCGATTTTGTGCAGATTAATAAAGGCTTTGATATTAACGCAAGCATTGTTGATACCCAGGGAGACAATCTGTATATCTTTACCGATAAAGATGCACCGAATATGCGTTTGGTAAAAACCACCATTAAAAATCCGGCTCCGGAAACATGGAAAGATGTTATTCCTGAAACGGAAAATGTGCTGGGAATTACAACCGGTGGAGGGTATTTCTTTGCAACCTACATGATCGACGCTATTGATAAGGTTACACAATATGACAGAAACGGTAAGGTAATCCGTGAAATTACACTTCCCGGAAAAGGAAATGTTTCAGGTTTCGGAGGAAAAGAAAAAGAGAAGGAACTTTATTACTCATTCACCAATTATATCACTCCGGGAACAACCTATAAATTTAATGCTGATACCGGAAAATCGGAAGTATATCAAAAGCCAAAAGTGAAATTTAACCCAGAAGATTATGTTTCGGAACAGGTATTTTACACCTCAAAAGACGGCACAAAAGTTCCAATGATGATCAACTACAAAAAAGGAACAAAACTGGATGGTAAAAATCCTACGATTTTGTATTCTTACGGAGGTTTTAACATCAGCTTGCAGCCTGCCTTCTCTGTTGTGAATGCCATCTGGATGGAAAATGGCGGGATTTATGCCGTTCCGAACATTCGGGGAGGTGGTGAATACGGAAAAAAATGGCATGACGCCGGAACAAAAATGAATAAGAAAAATGTGTTTGATGATTTCATTGCGGCAGGAGAATACTTACAGCAAAAAGGATACACTTCAAAACAATTCATGGCACTTTCCGGCAGATCAAACGGAGGACTTCTCGTAGGAGCTACCATGACAATGCGTCCTGATCTGGCAAGAGTAGCATTCCCGGGAGTTGGCGTACTTGATATGTTGAGATATAATAAATTTACAGCCGGTGCAGGTTGGTCTTACGATTACGGAACAGCCGAGGACAACAAAGAAATGTTTGAATATTTAAAATCGTATTCTCCGGTTCATAATGTAAAAGCAGAAACCTGCTATCCTTCTACTATGATTATCACCAGTGATCATGATGACAGGGTGGTTCCGGCACATTCTTTTAAATTCGGGGCAGAGCTTCAGGAAAAGCAGGCCTGTGATCATCCTATTTTATTGAGAATTGAAAAAAATGCAGGACACGGTGCCGGAAGATCTACGGATCAGGTGATTGGTGAAAATGCAGACCTGATTTCCTTTGCGCTATATGAAATGGGAATTCGTAAATTAGGAAAATAAATAGTTAATTAAATGTAATGAGGCCGGGCTTTAGCCCGGCTTTTTCAATATCAGGATTAATAAAATCTTTTATCCGGTATAGAATATTTTTTGTCTGCTATAGACCATTTTTTTTGTGCAGTATAGAAGATTCTTTGTTCAGTATAGTAGATCTTTTATGCATTATAAAAGATTGTTTGGCGATATAGTATATTTTGAATGCCATAACGAAGACTTTTTCTCTAGTGACGAAGATCTTTTCTGATTTATGATTCAATGTTTTTGATGTACTCTCGAGAGTCTGCATTTCCTTAATCGGGAACAGAAAACTAAAGATGGGTGTATTATCTCAAAAATGCTTAATTTTAGCGCTATAATAAATCTGAAATTATGAGACGGGAAGTTCTGAATAAAACTCCTCAATTTACGATTGCTGAAAGGCAGACTGAAATTTATCCATTTGAAAAAGATGGTCTACAGCTAAAGTCTTCCTACAAGGCAGAAGATGTTAACGACAAAGAATTAACTCACACGACTCCTGGAATTGCACCTTATTTAAGGGGGCCTTACTCCACCATGTACGTCCAGAAGCCGTGGACGATCCGTCAGTATGCAGGTTTTTCAACGGCAGAAGAATCCAATGCTTTTTACAGAAGAAATTTAGCAGCAGGACAAAAGGGACTTTCCGTTGCATTTGATTTGGCAACTCACAGAGGATACGATTCGGATCATGCAAGAGTGGTTGGTGATGTAGGAAAAGCCGGAGTGGCAATCGATTCTGTTGAGGATATGAAAATTTTATTCAACGAAATTCCATTAGATCAGATTTCTGTTTCCATGACGATGAACGGGGCCGTTTTGCCGATCCTTTCTTTTTATATTGTTGCCGCAGAAGAGCAGGGTGTTTCACAGGAACTGCTTTCGGGAACCATTCAGAATGATATTTTGAAAGAATTCATGGTGAGAAATACCTACATCTATCCGCCCGCGCCATCCATGAAAATTATTGCCGATATTTTTGAATATACTTCGAAATATATTCCGAAATTCAATTCGATTTCAATCTCCGGATATCACATGCAGGAAGCGGGGGCAACACCGGTTCTGGAAATGGCTTACACCCTTGCAGACGGATTGGAATATGTAAGAACAGGGATAAAAGCAGGAATGAATGTTGATGATTTTGCTCCGAGGCTATCCTTTTTCTGGGCTATCGGAATGAATCACTTCATGGAAATCGCAAAAATGCGCGCCGCAAGATATATTTGGGCAACCCTTTTAAAACAGTTCAATCCACAAAATCCTAAGTCTTTAGCCTTAAGAACACACTCGCAAACTTCAGGTTGGTCATTGACCGAGCAGGAGCCTTTCAATAATATTACCAGAACAGCAATTGAAGCGTTATCTTCAGCATTGGGAGGTACACAGTCTCTTCATACGAACGCTTTAGACGAAGCTATTGCTCTTCCGACAGACTATTCCGCGAAAATTGCAAGAAACACCCAGATTATTCTTCAGCAGGAAAGCGGAATCTGCGACGTGGTAGATCCTATGGGAGGTAGTAATTTGGTGGAAAGCCTTACCCAGCAGATGATCGAAGAAGCCATGAAATATATCGATGAGGTAGAGCAGGAAGGAGGAATGACGAAAGCCATCGAAGCCGGAATCCCGAAAATGAGAATTGAAGAAGCGGCTGCAAAGAAACAGGCAAAAATTGACAGTGGAGAAGAATTCATTATTGGTGTTAATTCATTTAAATCTGCTTTAAAACAAGATCAGATAGAAATATTAGATATCGACAATACGGAAGTTCGCAGAAAGCAGATCGAAAGATTAAATAAAATAAAAGAAGAAAGAAATGCAGAAGCTGTTGTTCAGATTTTAAATGAAATCCGGGAATCAGCCAAAACGGGAGAAGGAAACCTTCTCGCATCGTGTATTGAAGCGGCACGCAGAAGAGTAACGCTTGGAGAAATGAGTGATGCGATGGAAGAAAGTTTCGGAAGATACAAAGCCAATATCAGAACAATATCAGGAGTTTACGCCATGAATGCAGGAAAAAATGAATACTTTGAAAAAGCACTTCAGCTGACTCAGAAATTTGAGAAGGAAGAAGGTAGACGTCCCCGATTAATGGTGGCAAAAATGGGTCAGGACGGGCACGACAGAGGTGCAAAGGTAGTCGCTACCGCTTTTGCGGATATGGGATTTGATGTAGATGTTGCGCCATTGTTTCAAACACCTGAGGAAGTTGCGAAACAGGCTGTGGAAAATGATATTCACATTCTTGGTGTTTCTTCTTTGGCAGCCGGACACAAAACACTGGTTCCACAGGTGGTTGAAGAATTGAAAAAACTAGGTGCCGATGATATCACGATCGTTGTTGGTGGTGTAATTCCCCAACAGGATTATGAATTCTTATATGCCAATGGAGCCGATTTTATCTTTGGTCCCGGAACCAATCTTCCAAAGTGTGCGGTGGATATTTTGAAGAAATTTTTAAATTAAATTAACGATTGCAAAGTATAAGTTGCACAGCTTTTGTATAGTTTAATGAAAATTTTCATTATGGCTTATACAGTAGTTTCAGTATTTCCGGTGACTGTGGATACACAGGAAATTAAAAGAGATTTAAAAGAAAACGGTTTCAGTGAAGCAAATATTGTTGTTTCAAAATCAAGCGTAGAAAGCGGATTATCAACCGACCATTATCAGGAGGACGAACAGACGAAAGGCTTTTTTGAGTATACTTTTGCACACGATGCAGAGATGCTGGATGCTTATCGTAAACATAGCATTGGACGAAACAATATTGTTGTTTATGCAGATAATGCCGAAGAAGCGGCCTCAGCAAAATCCATTTTAAACAGAAATGGAGCCCTTGAAGTGTTTAAAAAGCCTTCAGACAATCAAAAAGATATTCCTGAAGGGATGACTGAGCAGGAGTATGACGGAATTATTGCGAAGGCAAGACATAATATTTATTTCCTGGGATCGGAAAGAGTATATCACTCGAATGAAGTAAGAGGAATGGATGATGATATGGACAGTCTGGGTTCGAAAGACTGATTATAAGTTTAAAATATAAAGCCTGCTGGATTTCCGGCAGGCTTTACTGTAATTAATAGTTATGGTTTAGGGTAATAAAACTTTGTCTATAGCATGAATAATTCCATTGCTGCATTGAACATCAGTGGCGATTATATTAGATACCCTGTTGTTGTTATCTGTAATTTTCGCCCCACTTGTTGTATTGATTTTGAATGTCCCTCCTTGGAAAGTAGTCACTGTCATATTATTGGTCAGGTTTGTTGATGCTACGTTAGCTCCTGTTACGACGTGGTACTTTAATGTGTTTTCAAGTATAGTTTGTGGAATTGCTGCCAGATTTGCAAGATTCAGCTCCGTTAATAATGATGAAAAAGCAGTATTGGTAGGAGCAAATACCGTGAAAGGCGAATTCGCTGTACCACTGAGGATACCTACAAAATTTGGCATATCGTTTCTTGTAAGTGCAGAAACAAGGGAACTGAATTGTGGATTTGCAGTGGCATGTGTCACGACTGTCGGTAACCCGATAACTGCATTTACCTTATGGATTACGCCATTATTTACATCAATATCCGTAGCAACAACTGAAGAAACACCATTGATTCTAACGCCGCTGCTTGTATTAATAAACATGCTTAGCGGGCGTGTTGAGGAAGCCGGACCAATGGCAAGCGTGGAAACATATCCGGTTGATATTCCTGAACTTTTTACTTCAGTACCCAATACGTGATTCATCAGTAAAGTTTTCAGCGCTGCTGTGGGTACGTCATTTAAACTTGCATATCCGTTGGCCTGCAAAAATGTTGCAAAAGCGGCATTGGTGGGTGCAAATAATGTAAATGTTCCGGATTGGTCAAGGGTTGATGATAGACCTGTCTTATCTACGGCAGCTTTCAGATTACTCAGATCTGTGTCTGAAGAAATTCTTTGATAGACAGTCATTTCAGAGTCCATCATTACATCATCATTGTCATCGCACGAGTATATTGAAAATACAGCGATTCCCGAAAAGAGTAGAGGTTTTAAAAAATTTTTCATAATACTTTAGGTTAATGTGTAAAAACAGACAGGCAAAAATTATACCTATTTTTTATTTTTAATAAAATATTTTATTAAAAATATTAATTTAGAATAACTATAAAGGACTTGTTTCCTTACAAAAGATGTTTCCCATCTGAAATAGATATTTAAAACACGATCATAAAAAAGCATACCGGATTTTCCGGCATGCTTACTTAATAATAGTCTCTATGGTAAAAGAACTTTGTTTATGACATGAATTATTCCATTGTTGCATTGTACATCAGTGGCAACAATATTTGATACTCTGTTGTTTTTATCTGTAATCTTAGCACCTCCTGTAGTTGTGATTTTAAATGTACTTCCCTGGAAAGTAGGTACAATCATATTATTGAAGAGATTATTTGATGCAACATTCACTCCCGTTACAACATGATACTTTAACGTATTTTCAAGGAGCGGCTGTGGGATTGCTGCAAGATTAGGAAGGCCCACTTCAGTCAATAATGATGAGAATGCCTGATTGGTTGGCGCAAATACTGTGAAGGGAGAATTTGTCGTTCCGCTAAGTATTCCCACAAAGTTCGGCATGTCATTTCTTGTTAGTGCAGCAACAAGAGAACTAAACTGCGGATTTGCCGTGGCATGGGTGACAATAGTTGGCAAACCTATTACGGCGTTCACTTTATGTATAACACCGTTGCTGGCGTCAATATCTGCTGATACTACAGAAGATACCCCGTTAATTTTTACACCACTGCTGGTATTAATAAACATGCTGATAGGTCGTGCAACGGAAGCCGCACCAATTGCCAAAGTAGAAACATAACCCGTTGAAAGTTGAGACGCTTTCAATTCCGAGCCCAGAACATGATTCATCAATAAAGTTCTCAGCGCTGCTGTGGGTACGTCATTTAAACTTGCATATCCATTTGCTTGTAAAAACGCATTAAATGCAGTGTTACCAGGTGCAAACAGAGTCAGGGGACCGGTCTGATTAAGTGTAGCAGATAATCCTGCTTTGTCTACCGCGGATTTAAGAGTACGCAAATCATTATCTGCTGAAATTAACTGATAGACAGTCATTTGAGGGTTGTTGTCGTTGTCATTGTCATGCTGACATGAGATCAGGCCAAAGGCCGCTAAGCCTAAAAATAAGGCTGTTTTAATAATTTTTTTCATAATGTAATTTTTTTTGAATCGTTCAAATATATACTTTTTTTGCACAAGTTGGTATATAAATAAACTTTTTTTAAAATATTTTTTTCCCTCTTAAATTATACTTTTACATAAGTAGTTTTTTCCAGCTTAAAATTTTTTATATATTTGCATCTGTAAATCAAGTTTAATCCTTAAAAATCGAAGCAATGTTCAGATCTAATCAGAATTCTACAGTTGGATTACCGCTTATGGTGGTAAGGCTTCGTGGCTTGGTGCATTCTTAGAACAACAGTACAATGATATACCAAAACCCGAAGTCGAACAGATTTCGGGTTTTTTGTGCCAATATTCAAACTTAAACAGTTTCCCGAAATCAATTTATAAAATTCAGCAACTTCCCAAATAGCAGAGAATTTTTATTTGAAGCTATTTCCGGCTTTCCGCTATTACTCCTCACTCACCTTTCAGGTTCGCTGTGGGGTAGCCGCTGCAATCCGGGCTAGGAATATCCGCTTTGTCATTCTGAAAATAGAGAAGTGAATTGAATAATCTCAATATTAAGATAGATTATTTAAACCTTGGTCACATACGTTTCAGTTTGTGTGAGGAATGGCTGATATTTAGTCGGGAAGAATATATGTGATGTATTAAAATCTAATATCTAATATCTCACATCTAAAGTCTAAAACAAAAACAATGGGAAATTTAAAACTTAAAGGAAAAGACATATTAAAAATAGGCTATCCGAACAATCAAAGTATCAACATTGCTTTGGAAGTCATGAAAAGAAATTTTGCGACGAAGAATATACATCATGTGAAATCTCTTTTAAAAAAAATTCTGCAAAATCCGGAGCACTTCGAAAAAGATTTAACCTTCGGACAAATAGCGGAAGCCCTGCTTTCATCAAAAAAAACAGAAAAAAGAATGCTCAATGCAAACCGGGCTTCTTTTCAGATTTTCGGAAATAATATCTCAGATGAAGCAAAAAATCAGCTGTACACAGCACTGAAACTTCCGGTCTCAGTAAGTGGAGCTTTAATGCCTGATGCGCACAGCGGTTACGGTCTACCGATCGGAGGAGTGCTTGCTGTTGAAAACGCAGTGATTCCCTACGGAGTCGGGATGGATATCGGCTGTAGAATGAGCCTGAGTATTTTGGATACTCCGGTTTCCTATCTGGACGGAGCAAGAGATAAGTATGAGAAAGTACTAATGGAGCATACAAAATTCGGGATGTATGAAACTCATAAATCTCATGTCGATCATGAAATTTTCGACAGCGATACATTTGATATGATTCCGATTTTAAAAAGACTGAAAGGAAAAGCCATTAAACAAATGGGAACTTCCGGTGGTGGGAATCATTTCGTAGAATTCGGAGAGGTGGAAATTACAGAAGAAGACGGTCAGATCGGGCTTCCGAAGGGAAAGTATCTGGGAATTCTTTCACACAGCGGATCGCGCGGATTAGGGGCAGAAATTGCTCAATACTATTCCAGGGTTGCAACAGAGCAGTGCCCGCTACCCAAAGAAGCACAGCAATTTGCCTGGCTGGATCTGAATACCCATCTAGGATTAGAATACTGGACGGCAATGAATCTTGCAGGAGACTATGCTTCAGCATGTCACGATGATATTCACAGAAGACTTGTGAAAGCTGTCGGAGGAAGGGTAAAAGCAAAAATTGAAAATCACCATAATTTCGCATGGAAAGAAATTCATAACGGAAAAGAAGTGATTGTCCACAGAAAGGGAGCAACTCCGGCCAATGAAAATGAATTGGGAATGATTCCCGGTTCTATGACGGCAAAAGGATTTATCGTGCGCGGAAAAGGAAATCCGGATTCGCTGAACTCCGCTTCTCATGGAGCGGGAAGAGCATATTCAAGAGGAGAATGCAGAAATCTTTTTACCCAGAATGATATCAGAAAAGAATTAAAACTTAAAAATGTCACTTTAATGGGTGGTAATGCTGAAGAAGCACCAATGGCATATAAAGACATCAATGAAGTGATGAATGCACAACAGGAACTCGTCGATATTCTTGGAACTTTTCAGCCTCGGATTGTGAGGATGGATAAATAATTTGGTTGTTTGTGGATGGCTGTTAGTTGATAGATATCTATTTCCTAATAACCATCAACCAACAACAACGGTTAACAAAAAAATAACAATGGACAAAATAATACAAATAACCTCCGGAAAAGGACCTTTGGAATGCCAGTGGGTAGTGGCAAAAGTGCTGAAGGTTTTCCTTGAGGACGCAAAAAATAACTATATAGACTATGAAATCATTCATCGTGAAAACGGTGACGAAAACCTTACCCTCAAATCCGTAACCATTCTTTTAAAATCAAAAATGGTAAACGAATTTTTAAAAAACTGGTTGGGAAGTATTTGCTGGACCGGGAAAAGTACTTTTAGGAAGCTACATAAAAGAACCAACTGGTTCATCGGAATCTTTGAACTGGAAGAAGAAAGGAAAGTAAGTTTTAACGAAAAGGATATTCGTTTTCAGACGGCCAGAAGCCAGGGAAGTGGTGGACAAAATGTGAATAAGGTGAATACGGCGGTACGGGCCACATACCTTCCGACCGGTCACAGTGTTTTCGTGCAGGATTCTCGTTCTCAGCTGGAAAATAAGAAGATTTCCATTTCAAGACTGAAAGAGAAAGTATTGGAACAAAATATTATCATGATTCAGAAAAGATTACAGGATACATGGAATAATCATCTGCAGGTACAGAGAGGAAATCCCATCCGGACATTTTCCGGAACGGATTTTAAAAAGAACCATCAGGAAAAATCTTTCAAAAAGCAAAGAGACCAACTGAAAAAAGAATTAAAAAATTACAACAATGACCTTAACTAAAAATAAATACTACTTCGAAGCGCTGGATAATTATCCTTACAATCTTCCGGAATGTCTGGAAGCGTTGAATTATGCTTTATCTTATGATCCTGAAGATGCAGACAGTCTTTGTCTCATGGGAAGAATCTACAGTGAGATGTTATCCGATTATGAAAAGGCAAAGCTGTACTTTGAAGAAGCTATGCAGTGTGATGTTACGAATCTGAATGTTCCTCAATATTACATCAGCTGCCTTATTGATAACGAAGACTATCACGAAGCCGAAAAACTGATTGATTATTCTTTGAAAATCAAGGGAATTGATAAAGCAACCTTATGGTTTTACAGGTCTTTACTTTCCGAAAAACGCGGCAGTTGTGTAAATGCGCTGAAATTTTTAGATGAAACCGCAAAGTACTGCTTTACAAAATACAGTCTGGATGTGGTGAAAGACCGTAAGAAATTCATTAAATCCAAAATGCCGAAGAAAAAGAAAACAAAAAAGGAGACAAAATAAGTCTCCTTTTGTATTGTAATAGTCTTGGTAGAACTTTCCGTCTGGTTATTTCTTGTTTACGGAAATCAGATAGTCATATACCATTTGATGCTGTTCGTCGTTCAGTTTAGCTTTCGGTGCCATTCTGCTCAGTGTCTTTAGCCATCCCTGGTCGTCGTGCTTTTCCGGATTAGGAAGAGCGTGGCATTTGTTACAGGAATTTTCAAAAATCGTCTTTCCCTGCTCCAGTTGTTCGGATGAAGTGTACTTAGGCCCTGTTACCGCAGTGCTTTTGGGTCCGCACGATACAAGCAATGCAGAAAATCCTATCGCGCTTAATATCAGTTTTTTCATAATAATATTTTTGAAGTGATTATTTTTTTGCAGAAACGATGTAATCGTACACCCACTGGTGCTGTTCATCGTTCAGTTTTGCTTTCGGCGCCATAGAATTCATGATTCCCACCCACTGCACAGAAGTGTGAGATGCAGGATCCGGGAGTTTATAGCATCTTCCGCAGGAGTTTTCGAAAATGGTTTTTCCCTGTGCAATTTGTTCGGCTGTAGATACAGCGGCTGCCGGAGTGGCTGCTGTTGTTGCTTTTGGTGTACAAGAAGCCAATAAAACGGCTGTAAAAGATGCTACAGCAATGATTTTTTTCATGTTGTCAATTATTTGAATAAAACAAATGTAGGAATTTCCTTTTTTCATCAGTTAAACGGGGATTCAATTTAGAAGTAATACAAATAAAGCATTTTTTTAGGAGCTTTTTCCAGCTCTCACTACTCGCTTTTTGTTATTTCGGGGTTGCGGCGGCTTTGCCGCCGCAACCCCGAAATAACAAAAGAGCTCAAACATACCGTTCGATCTGGGCTAGGGTATAGGCCTTTCATTAGAAACTAAAACATCAACACGTCATTTCTATGCTTTAGCAGCAAAACATCAGGTAAAAAAGCAAAGTCCCCACAATTTGTCATGATAAATTAAATGAAATAATATTTAAATAAACCAATCCTCTTGACCATTGGCTTTTAATTGTCTATTTTTGGATCAATGAAATTTTCTACAAAAGAACTATTGGAAGGAATACAGTCAGGAAACAAACGCCTGATTGCAAAAGCCATTACCTTAGTAGAAAGTAAAAAAGCTGAGCACCGCCAACAAGCCGAAGAATTACTAAAAGAGGTGATGCCTTTCACGGGAAATTCCATCAGAGTGGGCGTAACAGGTGTTCCGGGTGCGGGAAAATCAACCTTTATTGAAAATTTTGGCAGGCTTGCAATTGCCAATGGCAAGAAGGTGGCGGTTCTGGCGATTGATCCGAGTTCAGCCATTAATAAAGGAAGTATTCTGGGCGATAAAACAAGGATGGAAGAACTGGCAAAAGAAGAAAACGCTTTTATAAGGCCTTCTCCAAGCTCAGGATTTCTGGGAGGTGTTGCCAATACCACTTTTGAAACCATGATGATCTGCGAAGCAGCGGGCTACGATTATATTTTAATAGAAACCGTAGGTGTCGGTCAGTCTGAAGTTTTGGTCGCAGATATTACAGATGTTTTCCTGTTTTTAAAAATAATCGGCGGCGGAGATGAACTTCAGGGAATCAAAAGAGGAATCATGGAAATGGTAGATGTGATCTTTATCAATAAAGTTGATGAAGAAAATCTGCGGAAAGCGAAAAATACGAGGATCGAATTAAAAAGAGCACTGGATTTTATTCCTCCAAAAGAAAAAGACTGGAAAGTTCCGGTTTTACTGGGTTCTGCTTTAAGCAATGAGGGGCTTAATGAAGTTTTTGAAAAAATTGATGAATTCATTAGCCTTAAAAAGAAAACCAACAGATTTGATCAAGTAAGAAATCAGCAGGCTGAAAAGCGTTTCGAATATTGGGTTCAGGAATATATTTTGTCGGAGATGAAGAAAAACAATACTTTGGAAGAGGCTTATCTTCAGCATAAAAAAAATGCTTCTGCACTGGTTTCCAATCCAAGTACCGAAGCAAAATTATTTGTGGAAAAATTTTTATCTAAAGAAAAATCTTAAGGCTGAACTTTCTGTTCTTCATTTTTTGTAATATATCCATAATACGAAATCGGCTGCCTGTCGTTGCTTCTTATAGAGGTAAGAGCTTGTCCGGATTTCGAAACTTCAATAATAATTTCATCAACAGCTTTCACATCATTGGTTTTAATTCTTACAATCCAGGCTCCTTTTTTATTCTGACTTTTATTAATGGTAAAATCCTTTGAAGTAAATCGGTAACTGTTTTGTGTTGTATTTCCATAGGTAGGGTTAAAAACTCTTCCAAAATAAGGGAGTGCAACTTCCAGACTGTTAGGTCTGATATCGATGCTGTAATTGCTGCCGGTCAGGTCAAAAATTCTGGTAGCGGGAGCATTAGGCAATGAGTTTGCAATATTGATAACGTCATAATTGGTAGGATTGGCTCTCTGTGCCTGAAACGAAAAATCCTGGGAATTTACAAGCGCCGTTACTGCCTGGACATCCATATTGCTGCTCTGTGAAGAACAGTTTTCGAAAAGCAATAGAAAGGTAAGCATGCATATAATGGAGATAAACTTTTTCATAATAATAAATATATACGGATTCAAACAGCAAATTGTATGCAAATATATAAGCTTAAAATTTTATTTTGGAATAAAAATTGTAAAGGTTGAACTAATAACACTCGAACTATGAAATTTACAAATTTATTAGGAATAGGGGCTTCGGCTCTTATTGTTGCTGCTTGTACGACCAATCCAATCACGGGAAGGTCTTCTTTACAGCTGGCAAATAATTCAGAAATCCTGACCATGTCTGCTCAGGAGTACAGATCAACATTAGGAAAATCCAAAGTTATAACAGGAACAGCAGATGCCAAAAAGGTAGTCAATGTAGGATCGAGAATTAAATCTGCTGCAGAAAGATATTATCAGTCCATCGGCCGTTCGGGGGATCTTGCCAATTATAATTGGGAATTTAATCTTATTCAGAGTAATGAGCTTAATGCATGGTGTATGCCTGGCGGAAAAGTAGCGGTTTACACAGGAATTTTGCCCGTTACCAAAAATGAAAACGGATTGGCTGTGGTAATGGGGCATGAAGTGTCACACGCCTTGGCCGGACATGGAAATGAAAGGATTTCTCAGGCAATGGTTGCTCAATACGGTGGAGCAATCTTAGGAGGAAGTATTTCCAATGCACAGTGGGCCAATGTTTTTGAAGCGGTTTATCCTATCGGATCACAGGTCGCTTTATTGAAATACGGAAGAAATCAGGAGTCTGAAGCAGATCAGATGGGACTTTACATCATGGGAATGGCAGGATACGATCCAAGAGAGGCAATTCCTTTCTGGGAAAGAATGGAGGCGGCTTCAAAGGGAGCAAGACAGCCGGAATTTTTATCTACTCACCCTAATCCTGAAACCAGAATCTCAGATATTAATAAAAATTTACCTAAAGCACTGGAATATTACAGAGCTGCAGGAGGAAAAATGTAAATACAAAAAGAAATTTTAATCTTGAGTAAGGCCTTATTGAATTTTTATTAATTTGGTAAGGCCTTTTAATTCAAACCATTTAGGCACAACACTATGAAAAATCTAACAATTACAGGACTTATTCTTTTGGCTTTATCCATACTTCTTTTTTATCTTACAGCAAACAATTTTACATTAAATGATCTTGGGATGCCTCATATAATGGGAATTCTGGGAGGCATCGGAATCGGATTAATAATAGGCGGAATGGTAGGCTACGTAAGCAAAGGAAGTGCAATAAAAGCTGAGGAGAAAAGAAGAGAGTTTAAAAAACTGCAGCAGGAAAAAGAAGATCTTGAAAAAAGAGCTGCTGATATTGCAAGGCGTGAAGCAGAGCTGGACCTAAGAAATCAAAATCCTCAGCTCTGATGAACTGAGGATTTGGTATGCTAAATTGATGTTAATTTAAAACTTATAACCTACACCTACCATAAAAAGGTTAGGTCTGTTGTCATATCTTATCTCTTCACCTGAAACTCGGTTGATAAAATTTCTGGAATCTTTACTGAAAGCACCTTCGTATCTGGCATTAAGAATCAATTTAGAGATTTCAAGCTGAGCACCGAATTGGTATCCTACGGTAAAATTATCCCTGGCATTTTCTTTAAAATCATTAAAAGTGTCTTCTTTAGCCAAATTGTAGCTCGCCACAGGACCTACAAAAACGCCAAGAGTATTTCCTAAAATATTGTATCCTAAAAGCACAGGAAGATCCAGCCTGCTGCTCTTGATATCAAAAGTTGTATTGGCGGCAGTAAATTCATTTTTAAAATTGGTGTAGTACAATTCCGGCATCAGGAAAAATGAGGTTGGCAATCCTACTTTTAATGAAAGACCCACGTTAAAACCTGCATTGTTTTTACCTTCGCCTTCAATGGCCTGGTTTACCGTTCCTTTGATATTCTGCCATGACGGAGATCCTGTAGGAAAAATTAAATTTGCCTTTCCTGCCAAAGAAATCTGTGCAGAAGCAAATAGGGAAAACCCTATTAAAGCTATACTAAGAATCTTTTTCATTGTCTTCTATTTTTGTAATTGTATTATCAATCGTTTTATTGTTCTCAAGCAGATACTCTCTCAGTTCTTTAAATAATTCCGAAGAATATACAAAGTCAATAAGATTTTTATTACCCGCCGTAATCAGGATGTCTTTATTTCCTTCCCATTCCTTGATTCCTAATCTCAGGTATACAATTTTCTCGCCAATTGTCATTACAGAATTCATATCGTGGGTATTGATGATAGTAGTGGTATTGTATTCCTGGGTAATTTCCAGCAGCAGATCATCGATTACATTGGAGGTGTAAGGATCCAGACCGGAATTCGGTTCATCACAGAAAAGATATTTGGGATTATTCACAATTGCTCTTGCAATCGCTACCCGTTTCTGCATACCCCCGGAAATTTCGGAAGGAAATTTTTTATTAGCTTTATCAAGATGTACTCTTCCGATAACCTCGAAAACCCGTCTTTTCTTTTCCCTGAATGTTAAATTGGTAAACATATCCAGCGGGAACATAATATTTTCTTCTACTGTTAAAGAATCGAACAAGGCACTTCCCTGGAAAACCGTTCCGATCTCGGAGCGAAGATGCTGCTTTTCTTCTCTTGACATCACATTGATATCCTTACCGTCAAATAGAATTTCTCCGGAAGTTGGCTGATAAACATTAAGCAGACTTTTAAGGAATACCGTTTTTCCGGATCCACTCTGCCCAATGATCAGATTGACCTTTCCTTTATCGAATGTAGTTGAAATCCCTTTAAGTACCTCAACCTGATCAAAACTTTTTTTAAGATCTTTTACCTCAATCATTTAGCTTAATATTAATTGGGTTAATAGTAATTCCGAAAGGATAATGAAAACCATTGTCCAAACTACTGCCTGTGTACTTGCTCTCCCTACTTCCAAAGATCCTCCTTTTACATTATATCCAAAATATGAAGGTACTGTTGCTATGATAAAAGCAAAAACAATTGTTTTTGTGAATGCATAATAAATAAACAGATTCGGCATATACATCTGTATTCCTACAATATAATCATTGGTAGTCCAGTTTCCGGTTAAAATCCCGGCTATATAACCTCCGCCAATACCAAAAACAATACTTATGGCAATAAGTAGAGGATTAAAGATTACACACGCTACAATTTTAGGAAAAATAAGAAAATTAGGAGAATTTACTCCCATAATATCCAAAGCGTCAATCTGCTCGGAAACCCTCATGGTTCCGATACTGGAGGCAATGTAAGAACCTACTTTACCGGCAAGGATAAGACTTATAATGGTAGGAGAAAATTCCAGAACCAAAACGGCTTTTGTAGCATATCCTACAAATGATGGCGGAATAGGGAACGATGAAGCATCAAAATTATTAAACATCTGAATGGCCACAACTGCTCCTACAAATATAGAAGTGAAGATGACAAGACCAAATGAATTAACGCCTAAGTCATTTATTTCTCTCATGAGCAGCTTCCAGAAAACATTCATTTTCTGTGGCTTCTGTATAGATTTACCGAGAAGGATAATGTATTCTCCGACTGCTGTAAAAAACTTTTTTAACATTCTGCTAAATTAGACTTTTTTTATTTATTAATTATAGAATGGGCAGACCAGGCTCTATCAATATTCAATATATCATAATGTAGACCAAAATCTTTATTTTGCATTTTTATCTCCGCCAATCACCAGCAAAATGGTTTTTAAGATGATGACCAGATCAAGCATGAAACTCCAGTTTCTTACATAAAATGCATCCGCCAGAACTCTTTTATTCATTTCCACTTCCACATCTCCGGCATCTCCGCGAAGTCCGTTTACCTGAGCAAGACCTGTAATTCCGGGAGTTACCATGCTTCTCAGGCTGTAGCGTCCTATTTTTGGTTTGTAATAATTGTCTACCGCAAGCATATGAGGCCTTGGTCCTACGATGGACATGTCACCTTTCAAGACATTCAGAAACTGAGGCATTTCGTCAAGACTGGTTTTTCTCAGAAACTTTCCGAAAGGAGTGATCCTTTTATCATTTTCTTCAGTTGTTTTTGTTGACGATTCGTCATTAACGATCATTGTACGGAATTTGATGCATTTAAAAACCTCTTCATGAAATCCATATCTCTCCTGAATAAAAAATACAGGTCCTTTTGATGTTAATTTGATTAAAACAGCAACAATAGGAAAAAGCCACGAACATACTCCAATCAAAATGACCAAAGAAAAGATGATATCGAAAATTCTTTTCATCAAATAATTAGAATAATATTCCAGCGGATATTTTACCTGATTAAGAACGGGCTGTGTCTGTATATATCCCATATTGTAAAGGAAAAAATCACTTTGTGTAATATTGGGAATCAATGAGATGTGTACTTTATTCGCTTCTGCCAGTTTGAAAATTTCTTTTTCCGTATTGTGCGTATAAGAATTTTCCAGAGGAATGAACAGCGTGTGGATTCCGTTTTCCTTCCAGAATTCAATCAGCTGATCGGTTTTGATTTCCTCATTTGGATATTCAAAAATTTTATAGCCGTAATCCCTTCTGTCCCTTAATATATTTTTTAAAACTTCCGTAGAGCTATTCTCATGTATAAACATCACGTTCCGGTGGTTGATCCCAAGGCTTCGGACATATTTGATTCCGAAAAATATCATCGATCTTACAAAAAAAATAAAAAAGAAGAGATAGAAGGAAAGCCAGTAAATATCTGAATTAAAAAATACATTGTAGCTTACTTTTCCAATCAGCAATACCCCAAGAATAAATAACAAAAAATGAATGAAGATTCTTTCCAGAAACAAAGTATAGGTAAGGTTTCTGGGAATATTGTAAATTCCTGTTCTTCCGCTTAAAAGAATCCAGAATAAAAAAAGCAATGCTAAAGAAAAGGCATTCTGATACCAGGTTTCCTCATTGTATTTCAGAGTCTGATTCCTTGTTAAAAAAAAGAATATGAAAATTGATGCAATAACCACAAGGTCAAGCAGGATAATGATGGATTTAAGATATCTGGAATAGCGTATTCTCTGCATCTATCGGGTTTAACGGATAAGAAAGCTAATTTACATATTTTTATGGAATATTCAGATACTTATGGGTCTGCACGGAAGCTCTCCACTCCGGATGTTCGAGAATGAAATCTGTAATTTTAGGGTACATTTCGTCACGTTTGCTCCATTCGCTCTGGAGGTATAGTGTACAGCTCTCTGAAACCTTTGCTGCCTGCTCCTGGGCGAATTTAAAGTCATTATTATTAAATACAATAACTTTCAGCTCATGTGCTTTTTGATAAATTTCCTCTTTTGGGAGGCCGGTTTTTTTGGGAGATAATGTGATCCAGTCGATCTGCCCGCTCAACGGATAAGCTCCTGAAGTTTCAATATGAATAGAGCAGCCCAGTTCTTTTAGTCTTGATGTTAAAATATCAAGGTTCCACATCAATGGCTCTCCACCTGTTAAAACAATTGTCTTACAGTGCTTTGCTGCTGTTTCTGCAATTTCTTTTGCATTCATCAGCGGATGCAGGTTCGGATCCCAGCTTTCCTTTACATCGCACCAATGGCACCCTACGTCGCAGCCACCCAGCCGGATAAAATAGGCTGCTTTTCCGGTATGTGCTCCTTCTCCCTGAAGAGTGTAAAAATGCTCCATCACAGGGAGCATTTTACCTTCTTTTAATAATATATCTTCTACTAAGTCCATTTTAAAATTAATCGTTGTAGACCGAAGTTTTGTAAGCAATGATTGTATTTTTCATCAACATCGCTCTTGTCATAGGCCCAACTCCTCCCGGAACCGGTGTAATCCAGCTTGCTTTTGCTGCACAGCTGTCAAAGTCTACGTCACCAGCCAGATAATATCCTTTCGGAGAGTCGTCGTCTACTCTTGTAATTCCTACGTCAACAATTACGGCACCTTCTTTAATCATATCTCCTTTCAGGAAATGAGGATCACCTAATGCAGTAATAACAATGTCTGCTTTTTTAGTATATTCTTCGATGTCTTTTGTATAAGAGTGTGTTAAGGTAACCGTAGAATTTCCCGGGAAATCTTTTCTTCCCATAAGGATACTCATCGGTCTTCCTACGATTTTACTTCTTCCGATGATAACACAGTCTTTACCTTTTGTTTCAATATTGTATCTTTCCAGTAATGTTAAAATACCAAATGGCGTAGCAGGCAGGAAAGTATCCATTTCCAATGCCATTCTTCCGAAATTTTCAGGGTGAAAACCGTCAACATCTTTTCTTGGATCAATAGCATTAATGATTTTTTCCTGGTCGATCTGATCCGGCAAAGGCAACTGAACGATAAATCCGTCAACCGCTTTGGATTTATTTAATTCATCAATTTTTTCCAGTAACTCAGATTCTGAAACAGTGCTTGGAAATTTTATAAGGCTTGATTGAAAGCCAACTTCTTCACAGTCTTTTACTTTTGAATTGACATAAGCTTTGCTCGCTCCATTGTTTCCTACAAGAATAGCCACCAAATGTGGTGCACGTCTTTTCCCGGCAACAATTTTTTCAACTTCAGCCTTTATTTCCTGTTTTATTTCTTTGGATATTTTTAGTCCGTCAAGAATTTCTGCCATTTTTACTTTTATTACTTTTATAATTAGATTTTTTAAGGATATTTTTCCGGATTCTGATGGGTGCAGAAAACGGAAATTACATAGACGTGTTTTTGAATTTCATCTATGTGAAATAAAATAATGTAAGGAAACTTTTTTATAGGAAGTACTCTTACGTCATCATAACGAATTTGAAAAAAGGGATTTCTTTCCAGCTGATCATATGCTTTTGATAATTGCTTTTCAAAATTCGATACTGTTGAATTAGAAATCGTTTTATAATAATCTACGGCGTCTAAAATGTCCTGATTTGCTTCAGGATATTGGAAGATTTCAAATGCCATGATTTTTTTTCATTTTTTTAAGAAAATCTCTAGCTGGCGTAAATTCTTTATGATTCTTAGCCTTCCGTTCATCAATAACTCTTTTCATTTCATCCGTCAATTCAAAATCATCCTCGTTTTTTTCAAAACTGATTTTCATTTTTTTCAAAAGATTTTCCATTAAAGTTTCTTCTTCCTTATTTTTAAGATGTATGGTAATGGTACTCATTTGTTTTATTTTTAATCAAAATTAATGAAAATCAGCAACAATTTATTTGTTTGCTTTATAATAATTAATTAATCCATTGGTTGAAGAATCATGAGCGCTAACGGTGTCATTACTTTCAAGTTCCGGAAGAATTTTATTCGCTAAAACTTTCCCTAATTCCACCCCGAACTGGTCGAAACTGAAAATGTTCCAGATTACGCCCTGAACGAAAATTTTATGCTCGTACAATGCGATTAGCTGCCCTAATGAAAAAGGAGTTAATTCATTGAAAAGTATAGAGTTGGTAGGTGTATTTCCCTGGAAAACTTTATAATTTAATAAGAAATCAATTTCTTCATCAGATTTTCCTGAGGCCTTTAATTCCGCTTCTACCTCTTCTTCTGTTTTTCCGAAGGCAAGAGCTTCAGTCTGAGCGAAGAAATTGGCTAATAATTTATCCTGATGATCGGAAACTTTGTTTGGACTTTTAGCGTAAGCAATGAAATCAGCAGGAATCAGTTCTGTTCCCTGGTGAATTAATTGATAGAAAGCATGTTGTCCGTTTGTTCCCGGTTCTCCCCAAATGATGGGTCCTGTTTCATATTCTACGAACTCTCCGTTTCTGTCAACACATTTTCCGTTGCTTTCCATATCTCCCTGCTGGAAATATGCCGGAAATCTGTCTAAATATTGTGAGTAAGGAAGAATCGCAACCGTTGTCGCTGCATAAAAATTACGGTACCAGATTCCGATCAATCCCATTAAAACTGGAATGTTTTCAGCAAAATCTGCTGTCTGGAAATGCTGGTCTGTATCGTAAGCTCCTCTGAGTAATTGTTCGAAGTTTTCATAACCTACAGCCAAGACGATACTTAATCCGATGGCGCTCCATAGTGAGTATCTTCCGCCCACCCAATCCCAGAATTCGAAGATATTCTCTTCCGCAATTCCAAAGTCTTTAACCGCTTGGACGTTAGTAGATAAAGCCACAAAGTGTTTCGCTACATCTTCTTGTTTTCCTGCTTTTAAGAACCAGTCTCTTGCAGAATGAGCATTCGTCATTGTTTCCTGGGTAGTAAATGTTTTAGAAGCAATGATGAACAGCGTTGTTTCAGGATTGAGGTCTTTCACGACTTCTGCAATATGATTTCCGTCCACATTAGAAACAAAATGAACGTTTAACCTTGTTTTAAAATGTTTTAAAGCCGAAACCACCATCACAGGCCCTAAATCCGAACCGCCGATTCCGATGTTCACCACATCTGTAATTTCTTTTCCGCTGAAACCTTTATGAGCTCCTGAAATAATACTTTCGGAAAAAGATTTCATATGATCCAAAACCTTTTTAATCTGAGGTTTGATGTTTTCTCCGTCTACTAAAATCTCTTTATCGGAAAAATCCCTCAAAGCTGTATGCAGAACTGCTCTTCCTTCTGTCTCATTGATTTTGTCTCCCGAAAACATTTTGGAAATGGCATCTTTCAGTTCACATTCTTCTGCAAGGCTTAAAAGAAGCTTTTTCGTTTCGGAATCGATGAGGTTTTTTGAATAATCGAACAAAAAATTCGGTCTTTTGATTGAAAATTCATTAAAACGGTTCGGATTGCTTTGAAAAAGACTTCTCAGATCAAAATCATTATTGGCAAACTGTTCGTCTAATGCTTTCCAGCTATTGGTTTGAGTAGGATTTATTTTTGATAGCATATATTAGAAATTAGGTTTTGTGATTAGGATTCAGGATCGTGAATACCAAATCCTCATGTAAAATATTGATTTGCAAATTTACGGAATTTAGTTCAATGATGTCAATGGATGATTAAAAATCAGCCGGCAAGTTCTTATTGTCAAAATCAGTATTTTTAGATCAAATTTTTTACTAATGATCAACAGACGTAATTTTATCAGAAAATCATCATTAGGAATTGGCTTTTTTGCTTTGCCCTTGCCTGTAAAATTTATTTTTAACGAAGAATATATTTCCAGACGGCCCGAAATTTCCCAACGAAAATTTACGTCTGAAGCGATTGAAAAAACCATTAAGACAGTTAAAAAATCAATTGCTGACAAAGAACTGGCGTGGATGTTTGAAAATTGTTTTCCTAATACATTAGACACAACAGTAAAATTTTATTATAAAAATAATAAACCTTACACTTATGTAATTACGGGAGATATTGACGCCATGTGGCTCAGGGATTCTTCTGCACAGGTTTATCCGTATTTAGGTCTTGCCAATGAAGATGAAAAGCTGAAGAATCTCTTAAAAGGTATTATTAATAAGCAGGTAGAATGTGTTCTTCTTGATCCTTATGCCAATGCTTTTTTTGATGATGCAGCCAAAATAAGCGAATGGAAAGATGATTCCACACTAATGAAGCCAGGAATTCATGAAAGGAAGTGGGAAATCGATTCTTTGTGTTATGTGATGAGATTGTCTTATAACTACTGGAAAGCAACTGGTGATTCTTCAGTATTTGATGCGGATTGGAAAAAAGCAATGCTTTTGATTTTGCAGACTTTTAAACAGCAGCAAAGAAAAGATTCAAAAGGACCTTATAAATTCCAGCGATCCAATGGGAATCCTTTGGATACGCAGTTTGCAGGAGGGTACGGAAATCCAACCATGAAAGTTGGACTTATTCATTCGATGTTCAGACCTTCGGATGATGCTACTTTTTACCCGTTTTTGATTTCTTCCAATATGTTTGCGGTAGTTTCTTTAAGAGAGACGGCAGAAATCTTTTCTAAAATTTTAAAAGATGAGAATTCTTCAGGTCAGTTTAAAGATTTGGCTAAAGAAGTAGATGATGCGATTCAAAAATATGCTATTTTAAATCATCCTGAGGCGGGAAAGATTTATGCATTGGAAATCGACGGTTTTGGAAATGCTCTGTTTATGGATGATGCCAATGTCCCGAATTTACTGTCCATCCCTTATTTAGGATATGCTTCGAAAGACGATAAAATTTATCAGAATACCAGGAAGTTTTCTTTGAGCAAGACCAATCCATGGTTTAGTGAGGGGAAATTTGCCAAAGGAATCGGCGGGCCGCACATCGGAGAACATAAGATCTGGCCTTTAGGCTTGATCATGCAGGCTTTAACCACCGATAACGATGAAGAAATTATTTCATGTTTGAAAATGCTGAAGGCCACACACGCGGGAACAGGATTTATCCATGAGTCTTTTGATGTTGATCATCCTGAGGATTTTACAAGGGCGTGGTTTGCCTGGGCCAATACTTTATTTGGTGAACTGATTCTTCATCTCTATAAAACAAAACCGGAAATTCTTAAAAGAAAGTTTTAATGAAAATAAAAACCTCCGGATTTACCAAAGGTTTATTGTAAAATTTAAAATATATATAGATAATCCGAAGGTTAGAATAGCTTATGCTTCGGCGTCCGACCGCTTTTTTGCAGACTTCCTTTTTCTTGCAAAATAAACGACTGCAATTCCGATTAATACAATTGGCCATACTGTAATTAATCCTACAACAATTTTCTGAATTAAATAATATCCTTCCACAAAAGCTGATTTAGCACTGTATAGAAAATCGAAGTTATATTTATCATCAATACTGTCTGTATTGGTAATGGCAATCTCAGCAACTCTGATTTTTGGTTCTTTAATGTAAACATCCACCATGCTGTATTTCAAGTTGTCAGTCACATCCATGTTGGCTAATTGTTGTTGATTGTCTTCAGCCATATTTTCGTTATCCAGCTCTACTTTATCTTTATTGGCTTTTAATGCAGAGATGTTTTTGCTGTTTTTTTCAATTCTTTTGCTTTCAAGCTGGGCGTATTTTATGCTTGATGTTATATCTTCCGCGTTAATGAGCCTTGAATTAAGGAATAGTTTTTTATCGTTGATCATAGTGAGCAGTTCACCGAGTTTTTCAGTGGGAACTCGCAGCTGCATCCTGTTTTCTGTCTGGTACTTTTTTACCAGTACGGCATTTTCATTCGATGTGTTATATGTATTTTCCGAAACAACATTACTCTGCAGGTTGCTTTTTGTTACAAATCCTCCAAGTTCCTGTACAGATTTTTCAATAGAGATCGTTGTCTCATAAACGTCTTTTACTTCCATGTTCACATCAGCGGTTTTAATAAACTGCTTGTCTTTTACTCTCATTGTGGCAACGGAAGAAACACTATCCGAAACCATTGCTGCCGAAGAGTCAGCGGTAGCATACGCTTCCATATCTGTTGATGCAACTTCTCCTTTTTTACAGGAGTATATTCCTAATAACAATGCGGCTGCCAATGATAATCTGAGGTACGTTGTTTTCATAATATTGATTTTTAATGTTTTGCTTATTCCAAAGTTCGGGCTGAATCTTTTGTAACATTTGGAAATCAGCGGTAAACAATTTGTAAAAGGAAATTATTTATTAAGTTTTTAAAAATCAGTTATTTGTAAAATAAACGGGTTTTAGGTACCTCATTTTCGGATTAATTTTTGCTTATCTTTTACAAGTCAAACACACAAAGAATTATTTATGTCAAATACTTTTTCCAAAATCAGAAATGCAATAGAATTATTCAGATCCATAGACTTTGACCAGCTGAGTACAATTTCTCAAAAGGTAAATCTTCCCAAGTTGATGGAGAATTTCTCCAAGCTAGACGATAAGCAGCTTTCCGGAATGATGAAAATGCTCGATCCCAATAAAAAGAAAAAAGAACTTCCACCCATCGATGGCGACTTTTACGACATTTATCATACGTTGAGCCCGGAGCAAAGAGAAATTCAGCTTAAAGTAAGAGCGTTTATGGAAAAAGAAGTAAGGCCTTTGGTTAATCATTACTGGCTGAGAGACGAATTTCCACATGAATTAATACCGAAATTTCAGAAACTGAATATTTGCGGCGTTACCTATGAAGGGTATGGGTGTCCCGGATTGCCTTTCCTGATGGAAGGCGTTCTGGCTATGGAAATGGCAAGAGTAGATGCTTCTATTGCTACTTTTTTCGGAGTGCAGTCCGGTCTTTCTATGGGTTCGATTTATATCTGCGGTTCTGAAGAGCAAAAGCAAAAGTGGCTTCCGCAAATGCAGAAATTCGAAAAAATAGGAGCTTTTGGCTTAACGGAGCCTGAAGTCGGTTCCGGAGCAGCAGGTGGCTTAACGGTAACCTGTAAGAAAACGCCTGAAGGCTGGGTTCTGAACGGACAGAAAAAGTGGATCGGGAATGCAACTTTTGCCGATGTTATTATTATCTGGGCCAGAGATCTTGATGATGGCGAAGTAAAAGGATTTATTGTTGAAAAAGATAATCCCGGATATTCGGTAGAGAAAATAAAGGGGAAAATGGCTTTGAGAATCGTTCAAAACGGATTGATTACCCTAAAAGATTGTATGATTACTGAAGAAAACAGATTGCAAAATGCAAATTCTTTTAAAGATACCGCGAAAGTATTACGGATGACGAGGGCAGGAGTGGCCTGGATGGCAACCGGTTGCGCCAGAGGAGCGTATGAAAGTGCTTTGGATTATACTAGGAAAAGAGAACAGTTCGGTAAACCGATTGCTTCTTTCCAGATGATTCAGGGACATCTAGTGGAAATGCTTTCCAATCTTACGGCAATGCAGACAATGGTTTTCAGACTTTCCGAAATGCAGGATGAAGGAATTTTGAAAGATGAACACGCTTCTCTCGCAAAAGTTTTCTGTACCATGAGAACGAGGGATATCGTATCAAGAGCAAGAGAAGTCATGGGCGGAAACGGAATCCTCCTTGAATATGACGTAGCTAGATTCGTAGCAGATGCGGAAGCTATTTATTCTTACGAAGGAACCAAAGAAATCAATTCTTTGATTGTGGGAAGATCAATTACCGGCTTTAGTGCATTTGTATGATATAAGTGAATGGTCAATTGTGAATTTGCTTTGATTGTCAATTTTTTAAATTTACTGTGGGGCAAAATTCATTATTGACCATTCATAATTTAATTGGTCATTCATTTTTTGATCAGCTCACCAGATGTTTGTATTTTTCTCTGTTGTCTATAATCATCCAGAGGTTGATAAGAAACATAACTCCGGCAATCGCCATTCCCATTGGTGATTTGTCTAAGGTAAATACATGCGCGACAATTCCTACCATAACGGGTAAAATGACAATAGCTCCTAAAGCTCTCGTTTTTGGAAAGATGAACAGCAGTCCGCCGATGACTTCAACGGCACCTACCAATGGCATCAGCCAAGCAATTTCCCCAAAAGCACTAAAAACTTTCATTTGCTCAGGAGTCGGTTTTTCCATTGGCATGTAATTGAAAAATTTGTTTAATCCGGCATTAATAAACATTAATCCGAAAAGAAGAGACAGGATAAATTTTACAGCTTTCATAGAAATATTTTTTATTTAAAGTTAAATAAAATTATAATCCATTAACTGATGTGTTGTAAAATTTATAATAAATATTTTATTTTGTAATTAATCCATCTCTTTTAGGGTTATATTTTTAGAGATTTTATATTTTTTCTTTTTCTTATCCGGTTTTTCTTCTTCACCGAGTAATTTTCCCCACGGCTGAAGTCCTTCAACTCTTTCAAAGATAATTTTAATGATGGCAATGGCCGGAATACATAAAAACATGCCTGCAATTCCCCACAGATGTTCACCAACCAGAATGCCTATAAAAGAAAATAAGGCGTTGATTTTTACTTTTGATCCTACTACAAAAGGAAGGATAATGTTTCCGTCTATGGCATGAACAATAATATATCCTATAGCAACGTAAATGCATGTGGACGGAGTATTGGTTGCAAAAGCGATAAAACAGGAAATAAGGAGCGAAATGAAAATGCCTATATAAGGAATTATATTAAGCAAACCGGTAAGAACTCCAAGCAGAATAGCATATTTTACTCCCAGTATGGTAAGGACAGTTGTTGTAAGAATCGAAACAATAATCACCTGAAGACAAAGCCCGATAATATATCTTTTTGTCATTATTCTAACTTCCGAAACGACTTCCTGAACACTGCTTTTATGCTTTTCGGTGAAAACATTAACAATAAAATTATTTAAAATTCTTCTGTAATTTAAAATGAATATGAAAAATAAAATAAAGAAAGCTAAAAATCCTAATCCTGTAGAAAAAATTCCCAGGGTAAACCCTAAAATAATGCCTGTAGAAGATAACAGTTTCTTTAAGCCTTCGTCCAGATAGGCAAACTGCTCATCAATTTTCACATTAAATGTTCTGGAAACCCATCTTTGGAGATCATGAAAAACATGTGTTGCCTGCTCTGTAAGCTGGGGAATGTCTTTACTGAAACTCGAAATCTGGGAGCCAAAGAAAAAGATAAGACTTGTAATCACAATCAGCAAAATCATTACAGAAAATATGGTAGAAAATGATCTTGGAAATTTTAATTTCTGTTCCAGAAAATTAGCAAATGGCAAAAATATCATGGCCATAAGAAATGCTAAAAAAAACGGTGCAAGAATGCTTTCGCCCAAAGCTAAAAGATATCCAAATCCTATTATGGAAACAATAACCAGCGCAAGCTTTACGAGAAAAGGAAGCCGAAGTAAATTCATAATTTTTTCTGTTGCATAAAAATAATAAAACACTTCGAATTGAAGCGTCTTAAAAATAATTTATTTGATGACTGTAGGATAAGAAAATTCCATGCCTGTTTTTTAAATTAAAAAAAACACATCCTTGTGAGATGTGTTTATATCGAGAATATTAATGTAATCTATTTTTCAACGGCGAGTTCCAGCACTTCATTCATCCAGCTTACATAATGAACTTTCAGATTTTTTAAATAATCCTTTTTTATTTCTTCTACATCTTTTCTGTTGGCCTCACAAAGAATAACTTCTTTGATTCCCGCTCTTGTTGCAGCAAGCAGCTTTTCTTTAATTCCGCCTACCGGAAGTACTTTTCCTCTCAGCGTAATCTCACCGGTCATGGCAAGATGAGGCTTTACTTTTTTATTTTTAAATGAAGAAACCATCGAAGTAAGCATGGCAATCCCTGCAGATGGACCGTCCTTAGGAGTTGCTCCTTCCGGAACGTGAACATGGATATTCTTCTTTTCAATGTCGTCCTGAGAAATTCCCAGGTCATCATGTTTAGCTTTAATATATTCCAGGGCGATGGTTGCAGATTCTTTCATTACCGTTCCCAGATTTCCGGTCATGGTAAGCGAGCCTTTTCCGTTGCTGGTGATGCTTTCAATAAAAAGGATATCGCCGCCTACGCTTGTCCATGCAAGCCCGGTAACAACGCCTGGTACGTCGGTAAGTTCAGACAGGCTTTTAGGTCTCGGAACACCTAAGATTTCATCAATTTTTTCAATGGAGATTTTTGGGTCATATTCTTTTACCAAAGCTGTTTGCAGTGCTGCCCATCTTGCGATGGCTGCAAGTCTTTTTTCAAGGCTTCTTACCCCGCTCTCTGAAGTATGTGCTTCAATAATATGCTTAAGCTCACTGTTTCCAAGTTTAAATGATTTGGAATCGAGGCCGTTTTCTTCCTGTTGTTTCTTGATTAAATGTCGTTTGGCGATTTCGATTTTTTCTTCCAAAGTGTATCCTGTAATCTGAATAATTTCCATTCTGTCAAGCAAAGGTGTCTGAATCGTTGATAGGGAATTTGCTGTGGCAATAAACATTACTTTGGACAAATCATAGCCCATTTCAAGAAAATTGTCGTAGAATGATTTATTTTGCTCAGGATCAAGTACTTCCAGGAGTGCGGAACTCGGATCACCGTGCATTCCTTTTCCTACTTTATCAATCTCATCCAGAACAATTACAGGATTTGAAGTTTCTGATTTTTTAATAGACTGAAGAATTCTTCCTGCCATCGCTCCGATGTATGTTTTTCTGTGTCCACGGATTTCACTTTCATCATGCAGCCCGCCCAGAGAAACCCGTACATATTTTCTTCCCAAGGCATCGGCAACGGATTTTCCGAGAGATGTTTTTCCCACACCCGGAGGTCCCACCAAAAGAAGAATAGGAGATTTCATGTTGTTTTTAAGTTTTAAAACAGCCATATGTTCCAGGATCCTTTTTTTGATGTCTTCCAGTCCGAAATGTGCTTTATCTAAAATTTTCTGCGCTCTCTCAATGTCAAAAGTATCTTTGGTGTACGTTTCCCATGGAAGATCGGTAAAGAAATCCAGGTAATTTCTCTGAACATTATAATCCGGAGAATTAGGATTCTGACGCTGCAGGCGGTTAATCTCTTTTTGAAAATGCTCTTCAACTTCCTGGCTCCAGGTTTTCTTTTTAGCTTTAGCGATTAGTTCTTCAACATCACTTTCCGGGCCGCCACCAAGTTCCTCCTGGATGGTTCTGATCTGTTGATTCAGGAAATATTCACGCTGCTGTTTATCGAGATCTTTGGAAGTTTTCTGATGAATCTGATTTCTCAGCTCCAGTTTTCTGAAATCTTCATGCATCATTTCATAGCACTTATTAGCCCTTTCCATAAGGTTTTTCTCCTCAAGAAGTTTTTGCTTTTCGGTAGAAGGGAAGTTGGCGTTGGTGCAGATGAAATTAAGCAGGTCATCATTATTATTGATGTTTTTGATGGCAAAATTGGCCGCATTAGGGATATTAGGATCAAGTTCGATAATCTTTAACGCAAGATCTTTCACATTTTCCAGCAATGCTTCGTATTCTTCCTTGTTTTTTGGCTTTCCGTCTTTTAGCTTTGATATCTCTGCCTTAAAATAAGGTTGCTTTTCAACGATTTTTTTAATCTTAAACCGATGAAATCCTTTTGTAATAGCCGTAATATTGCCTTCAGGAAGCTTTATAATCTTAATGATTTTGGCAAGTGTACCTACCTGGAAAATATCTTTTTCAGATGGCTGTTCTAAGTCAGAATTTTTCTGGCTTACAATTCCTATAAAATCGCCGTTTTTTTGTGCTTCCTCCAGAAGCTGTATGGATGTTTTTCTTCCGGCTGTTATGGGGATAACCACATTCGGGAACATCACCATATTCCTTACGGGAAGAACCGGAAATATTTTTTGTTCGGAATTTTTCTCTGTTTCTGCAAGATCGGAAAGGTTGATCTCTTCAGCTACAATATCAAATCCGTCACTTATCATTTCTTCTAAACTTATATCTTCAAACTCTGTCATAGTAAATCGAATGACAAATTGTCATTGCCGTTTTAATTCATTAAAGTAAAACTTTACAATATGTGCTAAAAATCATATTGTATATAATATGTCCTTTTATGACACAAGACCTGTGCCATTTGTTTTTTGCTAAAAAATACGGTCAAAATTTCCTTTTTTAGAAAAATTAAATTTTAAAAATTAAAATAAAGAACTAGGATTTCCGTAATTTCTTAAAAATGTGTATTTTCGCAACCTGATAAAAAACTATAATTTATATAATGGCAATTTTAGGACAAATTAGGAGTAGACCTTGGCTTTTGATGGGAGTAATTGCACTGGCGCTTTTGGCGTTCCTTGTAAACCCAGACAGTATCGAAAAGGTTTTCGGTAAAAATCCTGATGTTTTAGGAAAAGTAAATGGTGAGAAAATTACCCGTGAAGAGTTTAACGACCAGCTTTTCGTACTGCAGCAGCAGGCAGATCAGCAGGGGCAGCCGAAGACCGGTCTTGAAGAGCAGGCTTGGCAGTTGCTGGTACAGTCTAAACTCATCAAACAACAATTCGAGAAGATGGGCTTCGAAATGACGGAAGATTATTTCTGGAATCAACTTCAGTATGATCAGATGTTTGCTCAGCAGAAGCAGTTTTTCGACGAAAAAGGAAACTTCAAAACCCAGGAGCTTAAAAAACAGATTGAAGATATGAAAGCTGGTTCGCCGGAAGGATACAACCAGTGGATGAAAAGCAGAAAATCTATTGAATACAGATTGATGGCGAGACAGGTTTTTGCTAATATTTCCCAGGGAATCACAACCGGGAAAAAAGAAGCAGAAGCTTTAATGAAGCAGAGAGATCAGCTGGCTGATATCGATTTCGTAAAGATTGATTATGCAACTTACCTTCAGAAAAATAATATTAAAGTTACCACTGAAGATCTTGCCAATTATATCAAGCAGCATCCTGTAATGTTCAAAGCTGAAGAAAGCAGAAACATCGGAGTGGTTTATTTTCCTTCCCAGCCAAGTGCAGCGGATGATGCTGCCACGCAGAAAGAAATCAACAAATTATTCTCTGCAGGAACGGATGCAAGCGGCGGTACGGAAAATTTCCAGAATACAAAGAATGATTCTATGTTTGTGATGGCCAATTCCGATATGCCTTACAATCCTCAGTATCTGAAACCAAATCAGTTGCCGCAGACTATTCAGGCGCAGATTCCATCTGCTGCTATCGGACAGACTTTCGGTCCTTATAAAGAACAAAATTTCTATGTAGTGTCTAAACTTTTAGACAAAAAGACATCTGACTCAACTTTGTCAAGACATATTCTTATTGCTTTTAAAGGAAGCCCGGCGGGAGAGGGTGTTACAAGATCCAAAGAACAGGCTAAAAAACTGGCGGATTCTATTGGTGCAATTGTGAAAGCTAATCCAGGGAAATTTACAGAATTCCTGAAATTATCAAACGACCCGAATTCAGCAGCTCAGGGAGGAAGCCTTGGATGGACAACTCCGGAAACGCCTTTCGTACCGGAATTCCTTACCTACCTTGCTAACAATCCTAAAGGAGCAACAGGAGTGGTAGAAACTCAGTTCGGATATCATATCATCAATATCGAAGATAAAAAGCCGGGTGCAATGAGCTATAAAGTTGCCAATCTTGTAAAAGCAGTAAAACCTTCTGATGCTACCGAAGCAGAGGTAAACAAAAAAGCCAGCAGATTCGTTCAGCAGGTTCAGGGAAAATCGTTTAACGATTTTGTAAATATTGCTAAGAAAGCAAACTATCAGTTCTCAAATCCTAAGCAGGCAAAAAGATTTGATGGTCAGCTTCAAGGTTTAGGAACAGAAAAAGATCCTGAAATCCTTGCATGGGCATTTGATAAAAAGAGAGAAAAAGGTGATACCGAGCTGTTTACCGTGGACGGAACAGGAGACAAAATCGTAGTATACCTGAACGGGAAGCAGGAAAAAGGTTCTGCAGATCCTGAATCTGTGAGAGACCAGATTGAAGTAGTAGTGAAAAATAAACTTGCTGCAAAGCAGATTTCTGAGAAAATCGGAAAAGCTGGAAGCCTGGATCAGATTGCTAAGCAATTCGGAACCACAAAACAGTCTGCACAGGTTAATCTTTTAAATCCTTCAGTAGCTGGTTCTATGGAACCTAAAGTTGCAGGAGCAGCGTTCGGAGTAGCAAAAGGAAAAATTTCTAATCCGGTTGAAGGCGGAACAGGTGTTTACGTTTTGGTAAAAAAGAATGAGACAGTAAATAAACAACCTGGAGATCTTAAACAATTCACAGAATCTGTTACCCAGAGAAATTCAGGAATGTTCGGGCAGGCTTGGCTGAAAAGCTTACAGGACAATGCTGATATCAAAGACTACAGAATTGAAATCTGGAATAAATTAGGCACTCAACAGCAATAAAATTATTTTCATAAAGATAAAAAGCGGCAAAGTTTTTGCCGCTTCTTTTGTGTTTAACGCGGAGCAATAAAGAAAAACATTCATTTAAATGTATTATATTTGCTCATAGAAAAATTTAGCAAGTGAAGTTCAGTAAAGAATTAAAAGCTGGGATAATCGCATTGATAGCCATTGTAGGCTTTGTGATACTTTTCCAATTTATGAAAGGCAGAAGCCTTTTTACTACCGATAATATATTTTACGCAAAATATGATAACGTGGAAGGGCTCGCCCAGTCTGCACCGGTTTCCATTAACGGATTAAAAGTAGGGCAGGTGGATAAGATCATTCCCAATACTTCCAAAGACGGGAAAATTGATTTCCTGGTGAAAATTACGGTTGACAATAATTTTGAATTTTCAAAAAACTCAACACTTGAGATTTTCGAGCCAGGCTTAATGTCCGGAAAAGAAATGAGAATCAATCTGATGTACGGAGGTCCTACGGCTAAAGACGGAGATACTTTAAAAGGAGCATTTAAGCTCGGAACTTTAGGGAGTCTTTCTTCTCAGGTAGGCCCTGTTAAAGATCAGCTGCAGACCGTTTTGTATAGAGTAGATTCTTTAATGTCTAGTGCAAACCAGGTGGTAAATGCCCAAAATAGAGAAGAAATCAGATTGTTGCTGGCTAATCTTAATAAAACAGTAGCTGCTCTGCAAACCACAGCAGGAAGTGTGAACAGCCTTGTAGGCCATAACGATCCTAAGCTCCAGAAAGTTTTGGATGACGCAAGCCTTACCATGCAAAGCGGTAAAGTAACATTGGATAAATACGGTAATCTTGCAGAAAGTATTGATACACAAAAACTGAATGCTACGATTGCTAATCTTGATGCTACCGTAGGAAAGCTTAATGAAGTAGTGGCCGGAATAAATAACGGACAGGGAAGTTTAGGAAAACTGATGAAAGATGAGGAATTGTACAATAATCTAAATTCTGCATCCACCAACCTGAATTCATTAATTGAAGATGTGAAGGCAAATCCTAAGAGGTATGTTAATTTTTCAGTATTCGGGAAAAATAGTAAAGACTAATAAATAAATCCATGCAATATATCGCTCATATTATTTTTCTGATTTTATTAATTGTGGGTTTTGGCCTCTTCGCAAAAAGCTTGCAAAAGATTTATAGAAATATCAGATTAGGACGTGAAATTAACCGAAGCGACAGAAAGGGTGAACGCTGGGAAACCATGGTTAGGGTGGCAATGGGGCAAAGCAAAATGACAAAACGCCCTGTAGCAGGAATTCTGCACCTTTTTGTATATGTCGGTTTTATTATTATCAATTTTGAACTTATAGAAATTGTTGTTGACGGAATTTTCGGAACGCATAGATTTCTGGCAACAATTTTCGGAAATACCTTCTACAGTTATTTTACGGCAACATTGGAAGTACTGGCATTATTGGTTATAATCGGTGTTGTAATATTCTTTATCAGAAGAAATTTTTACGGAGTAAAAAGGCTTACCATGAAAGAACTTTTCGGATGGCCTAAAGAAGATGCCAACTGGATTCTTATCATTGAGTTTGCTCTTATGGTAGCTTTCTTTACTATGAATGCTTCAGACTCTATTCTTCAGGCAAGAGGGTACGATCATTTTGCTCGTCTTGGATCATTCCCGATCAGTCAGATTACCTTTGTGCCTTTTTTAGAAGTTTTCAGTTTTGATAACGGATTCTTATTCGGTATTGAAAGAGCTGCATGGTGGTTTCACTTTGTGGGCATCCTATTCTTTATGAATTATCTTTATTATTCAAAACATTTACACATTATTTTAGCTTTTCCAAGTACTTGGTATGCCAATCTGGAGAAGAAAGGAAAATTCAATAATCTGGATTCCGTTACTCAGGAAATCAAATTAATGATGGATCCGAATGCAGACCCATATGCTGCTCCGGCCGGAGGTGATGCAGAAGCTCCTTCGAAATTCGGGGCGGAAGATATTTTTGACCTTAATCAGGTACAGTTATTAAATGCGTATTCCTGTACGGAATGTGGCCGTTGTACTGCTGTTTGTCCGGCAAATATTACCGGTAAAAAACTTTCTCCAAGGTTAATTTTAATGAAAACCCGGGATCGTCTTGAAGAGGTAGGGAGAAACATAGATAAAAACGGGAAGTTTGAGGATGATGGTAAAAAGCTGTTGAACGATTACATTACCAAAGAAGAACTTTGGGCATGTACTACTTGTAATGCTTGTACAGAAGCATGTCCGGTGTTGCTTGATCCGCTTTCCATTATTTTTGATATGAGAAGATTTCTGGTTATGGAACAGTCTGCTGCTCCTCAGGAATTGAATCTTATGATGGCAAATGTAGAAAACAATGCTGCTCCTTGGCAATACAACCAGGCGGACCGTCTGAATTGGGCAAAAGATTAATTAATCAATTATATAATTTGAGAATTTGAGACTGAGTTATTACATTTTCAAATTTTCAGATTCTCACATTTTTCAAATTGAAGGAGATGGATTTCAATATAAAAACAATGGCAGAATATGCTGCCGAAGGTAAATCACCGGAAGTTCTGTTCTGGGTAGGCTGCGCCGGGAGTTTTGACGACCGTGCCAAGAAAATAACGAAAGCATTTTGTAAAATTTTAAATAAAATCGGAGTTGAATTCGCTGTTTTAGGACAGGAGGAAAGCTGTACCGGAGATCCGGCAAAACGCGCCGGAAATGAATTCGTCTTCCAGATGATGGCTTTAACGAATATTGAAGTTCTTAATGCTTATGAAGTTAAGAAAATTGTTACGGCTTGTCCGCATTGCTTCAATACCCTTAAAAACGAATATCCAAGTCTGGGTGGAAACTATGAAGTTATTCATCACACGCAGTTTCTCAGAAACCTGATGGAAGAAGGAAGGCTGAAAATTGAAGGCGGGGCTTTCAGAGGAAAAAAGATTACTTTCCATGACCCATGTTATCTGGGACGGGCAAATGATGAATACGAAGCGCCCAGAGCTTTGCTGGAAAAGCTGGATGCTGAACTCGTAGAAATGAAACGTTGCAAAACAAACGGATTATGTTGTGGTGCAGGAGGTGCTCAAATGTTTAAAGAGCCGGAAAAAGGAAATAAAGATATTAATATTGAACGTACGGAAGAGGCTTTGTCTTTTGAACCTAAAGTCATTGCAACCGGATGCCCTTTCTGCAATACCATGATGACAGATGGCGTGAAACATTTTAATAAAAATCACGAAGTTGCCGTAAAAGATATTGTAGAACTGTTGGCTGAAGCTGAAGATTTATAAAATTCTGAGCAATTTTAACGAATAGCATTCCATGAAAACAGGATGGCGAATTTCCTTTTTTTTCATAACCATCATTATTGCTGTACTGAGCTTTTGGAATTATAAAAACAGGATTTATGATTGGGATATGCCTGGCTATATAGGAAGTCTCTATACCCTGAAGTTTCCGGATGCACCAGATACAATTCGTAAACTTACCTACAGCGAAATACAAAAAAAAGCTCCTGAAGACCAGTTCAGGGATATTTTAGGAATACAAAAGCCTGCCGATAATGCCCGACAGGCTTTTGCTAATAATACACGTGCCTTCATGGAACAGTTGCCTTATTATCAGATAAAAGTAGGGTATAATCTGGGAATTCTTTTTCTCTATCAATTAGGTCTTTCTTCGCCGGATGCGGTCCTTTTCTTAAGTATAATTTCCTATTTTATTTCCGGATTACTTTTATTTTATATTATAAGAATTATTTTCCCTGAAAACTATATTCTCACAGGAGTGCTGACTATTTCAATCATGCTATTGCCTCCCATGACTTTTATGGCCAGAGTAGCCACGCCGGATATGTTCGTTTTACAGTTTCTGTTGATCTTTATGATGGGTATAATCCAACAATGGAAAAAGTGGACTATGTTTTCAGTTCTTTTTGCCATTACTTTTATCAGACCGGATTATATACCCTTTACATTAAGTTATCTGGCAGTAGCAGGTATTTATGGATATTTAAACAATAAAAAAATAGAAATAGCTTTTATATTACAAAGCATCATTCTTTTTACTTTATATGTATCGATCACAAATTTTTATGGTTATCCCGGTTGGAAACATCTTTTTTATGATACCTTCATCTACAGGCGTGAATTTATTTCCGGATCACCGCCGGATTTCAGCATTAACGATTATCTTGCCATAATTTTCACCAAAATTATTTACTTTAAGAAAGTTACTATAACGTCCGTAGGACTTCTCATATTAACGTTTTATCTTTCTAAAGATTTATGGATCAGAACACTTGCTGTCTTTTTTCTAATTAATATTTATATTAAATTCCTGTTTTTCCCCCATTCATCAGGATTAAGGTTTTTCTTCGGATATATTATTTTGTTAATCATCCTTTTTCTATATGTATTGAGTAAAAAGTATAATGGGTTCAAACTCAGGAAAATTGCGTAATTTTGAATTTTAAAATGTATCAGACATGAAGATTGAAGAATCAAATATTGTAGAGACCAACGATTACAGAGTTATCATATATCCCGCATCCAGGCCTTTTGAGACAAAAGAGGCAAAAATAATTACAGAAAAGCTTTTTGATTTTCTGTCCACTTGGGCTGCGCACGGAAAACCGCTCTCATCATCGTTTAAGATTGAAAAGAATCAGTTTATTGTTATTTGTGTAGACGAAGAGAAAGAAATGGCTTCAGGATGCAGCATCGATGCATTGGGAAAAATAATGAAAGAAATTGATGATGAATACCATCTGGGTCTTTTCGACAGAATGAAAGCAAGCTTCATCGAAAATGGTGAAGTAAAAACGTTGAAACTTATTGATTTTAAAACTAAAATAAGAAACGGAGAGATTTCTAAAGACATACAGGTTTTTGACTTTTCAAAAAATACCTATCTCGAATTTTTAGGAAATTTTCTTCTGCCCTTTGAAAGAAGCTGGGCCGCATCTATTAAATAACATCCCGATTAATTGAATAAACAAAAAGTGGAAAACTTCCACTTTTTTTGCTTTAGTTATATTTGTGAAATTTAAATATAAAAGATCCTATTAATTATCCCGGATGAAAGTATCTAAACTCCTTTTTTTAACAACCGCTCACAGACATGATGATGACAGGATATTCTATCATCAGGCCAGAGCATTGAAAGAACAAGGATATGACGTAAAAATCTGCAGTCTTTCATCAGAGTTTCAGGGCACGGTTGCAGGGATTGAAATAGAATCCTATGCCGTCCTGGAAAGAAGTGTTTCTGAAAAGAAGAGGATTCTGGAAAAAATGTGCATCGCGTATCAGCCGGACGCTGTCATCTGCTCGGAACCTTTAGCCGTAATAGCAGCAAAAAGCATCAGAAAGAATAAAAATATAAGTATTATCTATGATGTCACGGAATGGTATCCATCCATGAGGATGGTAGAAAGATTTTCTTTTCCATTTAACCTTATTCATGCAATAAAGTTTTTTCTTATTCAGTTATATGCGGGATGGATCAGCACCCATTATATTTTCGGAGAAAACACAAAGAAGTTTCCTCTGGCGTATTTCTTTCCGTTTAAAAAATCAATAGTGTTACCCTATTATCCGGATGATATTTATATTAGGCAACATATTAAAAGCCTGGATTCGGACAAAATAACACTCTGCTACACAGGACAGTTTTCTGAGGAAAAAGGAATCGGTAATTTTTTTGCCGCGGCAGGTAGTCTGAGAAAAAAAGCACCTGAACTTAAGATCTCAATCCTTTTAATTGGCGGTTCCAGAAAAGAAAAAGACGAAAAATATTTTTCCGGACTGGTAAAAAAATACCATTTTGAAAATCTCAGAATAGAAAAGCCGGCATCTTTTGAAACCTTTACGGAAGCTTATGCTGATGCAGATATCTGTTTTGACCTGAGAACCATGAATTACGAAAATCATCATTGTCTGCCTATTAAGATATTTTATTATGCAGCCTCCGGAAAACCTGTAATTTATACGGATTTAAAAGCTACACGACAGCATGTTGATGTGTCAAAATTCGGGTTTCTGGTTGATCCTGAAAATTCTGAGGGAATTTCAGATATTATTCTGAATTATATCAAGAACCCTGAAATTTATTCGGACCATGCTCAGAATGCGCGAAAAGAGTATGAAACGAAGTATGCCTGGAATGGTATTAAAAATAATTTCGTCAACTTCATCAAAAAATCATTAGCATAAGATGAAGGAGACTATTTTTAAAACTTTTGTTTCCCGGTTTTTAATCCTGATCCTGAATTTCGGGCTGGTAATTTACTCCACCAATATGTGGGGAAGCAGTGGAAAAGGGTTGATATCAATTATCATTGCAGACCTTACCATCATCAGTTTTTTTGCGAATATCTTTGTGGGCAGCAGTATGAGCTATTTTGCAAGAAAATTCAGAACTGAGGAAATCCTGCCTTTCGCTTATCTTTGGGCTGTTATTACGGGAATTCTGATTCCTGTTTTGTTCAGTTCCGGCCATGCTGCAGAATATTCCGGATACCTTATCGGACTTTCGGTGATGTCTTCACTTCTTACGGCTAATGTAAATTTGTTCGTAGGCCAGCAGAATATCAAAATGTTCAACTTATATACGGTTTTACAGCAACTCGTGCACATCATATTCATCATCATAATTGTTTATTGTATCAAAATTACCTCTGTTAATGCCTATTTCATTGCCCAGATAAGTTGCTTTACGCTACTGTTTTTTATCACTGCCATTCAGTTAATAAAAAAGGCTGATTTTAAAAAAATATTGATCTCAAAGGATATTGGTTTCCAATTGTTTAATTATGGCTGGAAAATACAGTTGAGTACATTTCTACAGTTTCTCAATAACAGGCTTTCATTTTATTTTCTTGAATATTTCAGGGGAATTATAAGTGTCGGTGTTTTCTCGATAGGAATTGCCTTCTCCGAAGCTGTATGGACTGTAAGCAGAAGTCTTTCCGTAGTTCTGTATGCAGATGTGGTAAATGATACGGATTTTAATAGTGCAATCGAAAAAACAAAAATATCCCTGCGCATCAGCTTCCTTATTACCCTTCTGTTTATTTCTATCATGCTGATGATTCCTGCGCACTGGTATGCCATGATTTTCGGTAAAGATTTCGGGGAAACAAAGGAAATTGTTTTGTTGCTTTCGCCCGGGATTTTAGCGATAGCCGTGAGCAATATTATCGGATATTACTTCGCAGGAATTAATAAATTGAGAATTTTAAATGTTAAATCTCTTGCAGGGCTCATCTTTACCATTATCTCTTCATTTTTTATCATTCCGAAATGGGGAATCAAAGGAGCCTGTATTATAAACTCTGCTTCCTATTGCCTTTCATCAGGAGTTCTTTTCTGGAGGTTTTATCAGATTACCGAATTTCATATTCGTGATTTCATCTTGTCCAGAAAAGAAATTCATCTTCTGCTAAAGAAAATTGTGAAAACTCATTGATTAAATTTATCAGAGATTTAAACATTTTTAAAGTTGAATATAATCTAAATACAGATTGCCGTTAATTAATCCTGAAAGCCAATAAAATCAGAGGAAAAATTGAAAATAAGTTTTTATCTTTGCTGTACATGAAGAATATTTTTTTCGGAGTTCTGGTTATTTTTTTTGCTTTCCTTAGTTGCAGGACAGAGGATGATGATTTGCAGAATATCGACCAGATCCTTAATATTTATATGAAAAATACATCGGGGAGAGATCTTTTTAAAAATAAAAAAGATTCTTCTTATTTCACGTATTCAATGAACGATGACAATGGTGCCGCAGATCTTGCTCCTGTCAACAGCAGCCTCCGTGCAACTGGAGATTCCACACTTTTTATTGAATATATTGCAGGCGCAAGAAGAATAGGGATTGATACTTTAAATCCGGATAATAAAATCTATCGTTCTGATATAACGGTTTCTTTGATCAAGAGGCTTAATAATACTGCTTTAGATACTATTGAGGATAAACTTAGAATTGAATACAGAATGACGCCGTCCGTGTTCGAAGTCTCGAAAGTATATTATAACGGTACCTTAAGATTTACAAAACAGCCCGGTTCCCCGAATGTTGTTACAATCGTAAAATAATTTTATACATTTGCAAAACTGTTGACATTCTGATGTTCAACATTCTAATAACTAACATCTAAATAAAATGTTACAAGTCAATTTTTTGCGCGACAATAAAGAGCGCGTTTTAGAGGGTCTTAAGAAAAGACAATTCAGGAATCTTGAGTTGGTGGATCAGGCTATTGCTACCGACGACGAAAGAAGAAAAATTCAGTTCGAACTGGATTCCCAGCTTTCCGAGAGCAATAAAATTTCCAAGGAAATCGGACTTTTGATGAAAGAGGGAAAAAGAGAAGAAGCCGAATCTGCAAAATCTAAAACAGCACAGCTTAAAGAGTCTACGTCCGAATTGAAATCACAATTAGATGTCAGAGAAAAAGAACTGATTAATATCCTATACCAGCTTCCGAATATTCCTCACGAACAAGTGAAGAGTGGTGCTTCTGCAGACGATAACGAGATTATTTACCAGTCTCACGATGTTGAAGGTCTTGGAGAAGGAGCGATCCCTCACTGGGAACTGGCAAAAAAATACAACCTAATTGATTTTGAGCTTGGGGTGAAAATTGCCGGAGCAGGTTTTCCGGTTTACTTAGGAAAAGGAGCACGTTTGCAGAGAGCATTGGTTCAGTATTTTCTTGATAAAAACGTAGAAAAAGGATATATGGAGGTCAATCCTCCTCACGTGATAAACGAAGCTTCCGGATATGGAACAGGTCAGCTGCCGGACAAAGAAGGACAGATGTATGAGATTGCTAATAATACAACCTCTGAAACATTATTTTTAATTCCTACAGCAGAAGTGCCGGTTACCAATCTGTACAGGGATGTATTATTCGAGGAAAAGGATTTACCTGTAAAGAATACAGCTTTTTCTCAGTGCTACAGAAGAGAGGCGGGAAGTTATGGTGCTCACGTAAGAGGACTGAACCGTCTTCATCAGTTTGAAAAAGTAGAAATTGTAAGAATTGAAAAGCCAGAAAATTCTTATGCGGTCTTAGAAGAAATGGTAGAACATATTAAAGAAATTCTGAGTGATCTTGAACTTCCTTACAGAGTGTTAAGACTTTGCGGCGGAGACACCGGTTTTGCTTCTGCCATGACCTACGACTTCGAAGTCTGGAGTGCTGCCCAGGAGAAATGGCTGGAGGTGAGCTCTGTTTCCAATTTTGAAACCTTCCAGGCGAACAGATTAAAATGCCGTTACAAAACAGACGGAAAGTCCCAGCTTGTACATACCTTAAACGGATCTGCAATGGCGTTACCGAGAATTATGGCTGCTTTGCTGGAAAACAATCAGACAGAGGATGGAATTAAGCTTCCAAAAAAGATTGCAGAATATGCGAGATTTGATGTGATAAACTAATCAAAAAATAAAAACCACTGATATTCAGTGGTTTTTTTATTCAATAGTATTTACCTATTTTTTTACTCCTTAATAAATTTTGTTGAAGCTGAATTTCCGTTTTTATCGATTGTTTGTAAAATATAATTTCCTTTTGCCAATCCGGATACATTGATTTGTGGGATCTTAACTGAATTTTTCTGGGAATAGACTTTTTGTCCAACTAAATTGAAAATATTCAATTCCATAATATCATTATCAGATTTTACATACAGCTGATCTTTTACCGGGTTAGGGTAAACTGATGTTCCTCCATTGATCTCAACAGACTTTACCCCTAAAGTACCTGCGGAACTAATTTTCACATAAGAAAAATTTCCCTGCAATACACTTGTAGAGCTGGACCAGCATGATGTGAATAAGCTTCCATATCCTGTTGCGCTTGTTCCTACCGCCTGGTTTGAGGTTGATGTACCGTTGCTTCCGGTATGCCGTATTTCAATAACCAGATTGCTACCTGTGTAAAGATAAGGAGTGGTGAAAGTAATATCAAAGCTGAATGTATTGTTATTTGCCACTGAACCGGCTGGTATTGAAAGGCTTCCGGACCGAACCTGTGTCTGAGTTCCTACAACGTTTGCTGCAAAATTTAGCTGTGCGTTGGCAGGATTTACACCATCACTAAGATAAATCTGATAATCAGGATAAGTAATATTAGAAGCAGGCCATGATGAAGCTGCCGTACTCGGTATTTTGAACGATATTGATGAAAGGTACTTCCCCGATAAAGTAGTCAATTGTGTATCATCAATAACCATTTGATATGTTCTCGTAGAATTGGCAAAAGGACCTGTAAAGGTACTTACAACCGTTAAATCGGGAACTGTTACCGAAGTTTGAGCTTTCGTTGCTGAGAAAAGCAAAATCGCACTAACTGTAAATGCATGACATGCCATTTTACGAAGGTAGGTTAGTGTTTGAGGCTTTTTGGTTTTCTGAAATGTGGGAAAATGTAGTTTTGTAAGCATATATTAAATTTTTAGTTACAATAAAGGTGCAAAATTGATTTTGTAATAAAATCGAATTTAATAAATAATATTATCAATATTTTTAAATTTTTTATATAATTGTTTTATAAATAAATTGTTATATGCGTGATATTAATAATTGGTGGCTAATTTGGTCCTTTCAGATTTATAATTAAAAGCTCTCTGGGGTCTATCCAGAGGGCTTTTAATTATAAATTTAGCTATTATTCACTACTAATGACAATTCGTATTATCGTGATTGTGTGTATTATGATCCCCCGGCAAATGACAGTCTCCCTGTTTGTCTTTTGAGATCGTCATTGCTTCTGCTCTTGGAGAGAGATAAGGAATTCCGAGCTCAAGACCTCTTACAATAAACAGACCTCCTAAGATAATCATCACCACCGGAATCATCTTTAATATTTTTATCCGAAAAGCCTGGTTCATAAGATTTCCTAAAAGAACGACCGTAAACATAAACGGGAGAGTTCCTAATCCAAAAAGAGCCATATATAAAGCGCCCTGCCATATTCCCCCGCTTGCAAGGCTTGCGGTTAATGCCATGTAAACCATTCCGCAGGGTAAGAAACCATTAAGAATTCCTGTTGTAAATCTTGAGCGGTAATCTGCTTTCTGCAGCAACCTTCCCAAATTAGATTTAACTTTGAATAAAAATTTAGAAAAGAAAGGAATTTTTGAAGCAAAATCTTTACCTCCGAAAGAAAATACAGCCATTATAATTAATAATATTCCCACGGCAATCGTAAGATATTTCTGGATTCCTGCCATTTCGAAGCCTTCGCCTACAATGCCCAGAATTGCTCCTAAAAATGAATAGGTAAAAATTCTTCCGAACTGGTAAGTAAGATTCTGGAGATAATAATTGGTCGCCTGTTTTTTTGTTAATCCCATTGACAGGGCAATAGGTCCGCACATTCCGATACAGTGAAAACCGGAAGCAAATCCTAAACCTATAGCCGATACAATAAGTGCTATTTCCATATTACATCATAATCTATTCTGTAATCTGTTTTATCTTTAGTCCAGTTTAATCGTAATGTATAATTTCCCATTTTTAATACCTGAGCAGGTATTAAAAATGATTTGCTGGCATCAAGCTGCACAGATTTTTTTATATCTAAATTCTGATCGTCAGTCCTGTTCAAAACAAATTTTACCGTTGTATTGGAATTGTTGTAGTCTGTTGGAAAGGTAATCTTAATCCCATTTTTATCCTGACTGTAGACTGGTTTTTCCTGCAGATCATCGGCTCTTTTTTTAGCATCAATAACATCCTGATATTTCAGTTCTTCCTCATAATAATTATCAGTTACCATTTCAGAATTTTTCTGGCCGTTCGGGAAAAGAAATAACATTGATAATATGAATGCCATGAATGCCAGTAATGCGATGACTACACCGTGCCCCCAAGTGAATTTTTTCATTTTAAATTAATATATTTTAAAAACCTCTATTCCGTCAGATGATAATATTGAGGTTTTGATATTAGAATTGTAGTTTAAAAGGTCCCTCAAAATAGGTTTCGTAAGAATCCACCAGTTTTCCGCTCATATCATAAACACCAATAGTAATATTCTGCTTGGAAAGATTCATTTCACTTTCCGGGAAGCTGATATTAACGGTTCCTTTGGTAATCTTATCCCTATCAACGGTAATTTTGCTTGAACCACTGTAAATAACTTCTCCGTGTTTCGGTTCAACTACTTTAATGGTTACAATCTTCTTGTCATTGGTTTTATTGAGGAAAGTATAATTGTAGGTATTGGTAATTTTTCCGTCCCTTAAGAAAAATGTACTTCCGGCAGGCTTGATGAATTTTGCTTCCATTTCGCCACGGTTATAAAGAAGATATCCAAGGAAACCGGTTAGTAATACCAGAATTAAGGCAAAGCCTTTCATTCTTCCTGTAAATTTAAATTTGGTCTCGTTTTCGATTTCATTCTCCGTAGCGTACCGGATTAATCCTTTCGGGAGTCCTACTTTTTCCATGACTTCATCACAGGCGTCAATACATGCCGTACAGTTTACGCATTCCAGCTGTTGTCCGTCCCTTATATCAATTCCGGTAGGACAAACTACCACACACTGATGACAATCGATACAATCTCCTTTTCCGGCTGCTTGTCGGTCTTCTCCTTTTCTCCATTTCGCTCTGTTTTCCCCTCTTTTGAAATCGTAGAAAACATTTACCGTATCCTTATCGATCAAAACACCCTGTAACCTTCCGTAAGGACAAACCAGTGTACAAACCTGCTCTCTGAACCATGCAAATACAAAGTAAAATGCAGCAGTAAGCAAAATCATTACAATAAAATTGGTTGGATGCGCAAATGGTCCTTCCGAAAGAATCCTGAAAACCTCTTCATATCCTACGATATACATAAACATGAAGTGGGTAATAACAAGTGATATGATAATGTAGATGGTCCACTTCAGACCTCTTTTCCATATCTTTTCGCTGTTCCACTCCTGTCTGTCCAGTTTCATCTGCTTATTTCTGTCTCCTTCAATAGCATATTCTATTTTACGGAAAATCATTTCAAGGAAAATTGTCTGAGGACATATCCACCCGCAGAAAATTCTACCGAAAGCAATCGTAAATACAATAATAAAAATAAGAGATGCAATAGCTCCCAACGTTAGGATGAAAAAATCCTGAGGATAGAAAGGTTGTCCGAAAATGAAAAACTCCCGGTCAATCACATTAAATAAAATCATCGGATTACCATTGATTTTAATAAACGGTACCGAAAAATAAATAAATAATAAAATACAGCTCACAAGATACCTGTAATTGGTATACTTTCCTTTAGGCTTTCTGGGATAGACCCATTTTCTTTTTCCGGACTGATCCATGGTGCCTATAGAATCTCTGTAAGTTTCAGGGTCCAGAACCTGGCCCTGTCCGCCGCGTACTTCTATTTCTTCTATGTCTGACATATGTACTGGTATTTAAAAAAGAAAAAACATAATTCGTTACTATTTTTAAGGTAATAACAAATTATGTTTTTCATATGTTTCTAATTTTTTTGTTAAAATTATTCTTTCTCCCAGTGTGCTTCAGTTCCCTGAGGCGCTGCACCACCCTGAGCTGGTGTCACCGGAGGCAATTCCTGGTTGATGTGGTATACATATGCTGCAATCTTTTCAATTTCAGCACCGGAAACTTCCCCGTTCTTACCGAATGCTCTCATCGCAGGATTGGTAGGAGATCCGTTCCAGTCCATATGGAATACGTTTTTAAATAACGTTTTCTCAGGTTGGTTGATCCAATATTGATCCGTAAGGTTCGGACCGATACCACCACTACCGTCTTCTTTATGACAAGATGCACAGTTCGTTTTAAAGAGCTCTTTACCCTCTGCAATATTATCTGCTGAATATTTAGCTGTTTCAATTGTTACAGGCGGCTGAGTTTCTTCGTATTTCTTGATGCTTGCAAGCTGTTCTTTATATTCTTTTTCATATTCTGTCAATGGATGAGCAAAATCTGTGAAAGAGTATGCTGCAACATACACAATACAAAAAGCGGTCCCAAAATAGAACAAACCTACCCACCATTTCGGTAATTGGTTGTCCAATTCCATAATCCCGTCGAAGCCGTGATCGATAAGGATATCTTTCTCTTCGGCAGCAGATTGTTTTTTAAATGCTGCATTATATAACCTTATAAAATAAGGAACTTTTTTCTCTGCTAAATAAGCTGCTTTTTCTTCAGGAGATAATTTTTTGAATTTATTGTTTTCAATAAGATCTCCGATCGCGCTGTGTATGTATGCCAGAATACCTGCAATCACAACAGTTCCCCAGAAGTAAGGCGAGCCTAGAAACTCATAGCTCTGTACAAACAGATAATAAAAAACTATTAAAAGTCCGATTATTATTAAGATGTTTACAAAAACCGGTGTTCTTTGTTTCATAATAAGTTGTTAATTTTTTAAATTAAAATTATCATCATCCTGGTCATCACTCAGAGGAGCTTCTTCTTCTTCCTTGTAATATTTTTTAGGTCTGCTGAAAACATATATTACAAGTGCTACGAAGAACAGCATAAAGAAAATCAGAGCCAAGGTCTGGTAAAAGCCAGCATTGTCGGTATTGGATAATATGTCTTTAAAGTTCTGAGGTATCATGATGGAACTTTTTAATGTTAGTTATTACTTGCTGTTTTGATTTCCGTTGTTTTGATATCCGTTCCTAATCTCTGAAGGTAAGAAATAAGAGCTACAATCTCTTTTTTCTCCAATTCACCTTTAGGTCTCTTTGCATAGGCATCTTTAAGATCCGGTGCTTCAGACATAATATCTCTTACAATCTTCGTTGCCTGGTTATTGGCCCATGAGTTTGCAGAATCAATTTCGGCTTTTGTATAAGGCACCTCAAATGCACTCTTCATCAGCTTCATTTTATCTACCATTTTAGATCTGTCAAGATCGGTAGCAATTAACCAAGGGTAACGAGGCATGATAGAACCTGCTGAAGTAGATCTTGGGTTATACATGTGCTTATAGTGCCAAGAACTTGGGTTTTTACCACCTTCTCTGTGCAAATCCGGTCCGGTTCTCTTAGATCCCCAAAGGAACGGTCTGTCGTATACGAATTCTCCCGCTTTGGAATACTGTCCGTTTTTACCGTTGAATCTTACAATCTCATCTCTGAATGGTCTTACCATCTGAGAGTGACATGCATTACATCCTTCTCTTATATAAATATCTCTACCTTCCAGCTCCAGTGGAGAATATGGCTTCACTGCTGAAATGGTTGGTACACTTTTCTTAAGCGATAGGGTAGGAATAATTTCTACCATACTACCGATAGAGATCGTTAATAAAGACAGAATACCCATCAATACAGGAGTTCTTTCCAGCCAAAGGTGAGTGCCTTCTCCTTCTTTACGCTTTTTGCTGATGTTCGCTAAAGCCGGAGCTTCTGCAGGTACATCTTTCTGGAATGATCCTTTTCTTACCGTAGCAATTAAGTTTACCACCATTAAAATAGCTCCTGAAAGATAAAATAATCCTCCTACGAATCTCATTTTAAAATAAGGAATAATTGCCGTTACAGTATCCAGCCAGTTTTTCCATACTAAGGTTCCGTCTGGGTTGAACTGTTTCCACATTAATCCTTGAGTAAATCCGGAGATATACATTGGTACTGCATAGAAAATAATTCCTAAAGTTCCCAGCCAGAAATGCCAGTTGGCAAGTCTTGTTGAATATAATTTCGTTCTCCATAAGATTGGGATCAGGTAATAGATTACACCGAATGCCATGAAACCATTCCATCCTAATGCACCTAAGTGTACGTGACCGATAACCCAGTCTGTAAAGTGACCGATTTTGTTAATGTTTTTAGTTGCCAATAATGGCCCTTCAAATGTTGCCATACCATAACAAGTTACTGCAACAACGAAGAATTTAAGAATAGGATTTTCTCTTACTTTATCCCAGGCTCCTCTTAATGTTAAAAGCCCGTTTAGCATACCTCCCCAAGATGGTGCAATAAGCATGATAGAGAAACCTGTTCCCACTGCCTGAGCCCAAGCCGGTAAAGCGGTATATTGAAGGTGGTGAGGACCAGCCCAGATATAAACGAAGATTAGTGACCAGAAGTGAATAATCGATAGTTTATACGAGAATACCGGTCTGTCTGCTGCTTTAGGTAAGAAATAATACATTAAACCTAAAACAGGCGTTGTCAGTACGAATGCAACCGCATTGTGACCGTACCACCATTGTACGATAGCATCTTTTACCCCCGCATATGCAGAATAAGATTTCCATCCTGTGAAAGATAACGGAACCTCAAGGTTGTTGAAAATATGAAGCATCGCTACGGCAATCCATGTTCCAACATAGAACCAGATGGCAACATATAAATGTCTTACTCGTCTTTTAGCTATCGTTAAGAACATATTAGCCCCGAAAATCACCCATGAGATGGTAATTAAAATATCAATAGGCCATTCGTGTTCTGCGTATTCTTTGGATGTGTTAATCCCCATGAAGAACGTAACATACGTTACAAGGATCATGATCTGCCATGTCCAGAAGTGGATCCAGGACAGGGTGTCACTGTACATTCTTGTTTTCAGTAATCGCTGTAAGGAATAATATACTCCTACATAAACAACATTCATTACGAATGCAAAAATAACAGTACTCGTGTGCAGCATTCTGATTCTCCCGAATCCGAAAGCACCATGCGTTTTTATCAACCCATCGATGCCACCACCTAAACTTTTAATGGTTGTGTCGTCCGTTCCGAATAAAAACTCCGGAAGCTCAGGGTAGAAAAGCATTAATGCAGCTGTAAGCCCAAACAAAAACCCTATGATCCCGAAAACGACGGTCGCATAAAGAAATGCCCGGACAATACTGTTGTCATAACTAAACTTTTGTGTTTCCATATCAACTATTCACTTTTTTCTTCAATTTTTTTACTTTCTCCTTTTTCATCATCGTTTTCATTGCTGCCAGGCTCTTCTTTTTCCCTGATTTCATCAGAGTCGAAAAGAATTCTTACAGCCGGGGATTCATCATCCTCAAACTGTCCTTTTCTGGCATACACTATAAACACGACCAGGAAAACTGCAGCCAAAGAAACACTGCATAGGATCATTAAATATAGAATATCCATTAGACAACAAAATTAACCTATTTTCGGGGTTCAAATTTAGTGAAAAATAATGATATTCGTCACGAAATACGGCTTTTGTCTAATTTAAAACCAGTCTAAATAAGGGCGTTTAAGCGTTTTTTCTGAAATATTTTCTGCCCAGTATCCAGGTTGAAAGAGTAGTGAATGAAACAACTGTAATGGAGCTTGCCGGCATGATCAAAGCGGCGAAAAGAGGATGCATATGTCCTGTAACTGCGTAACTTAAGCCGACAACATTGTAAAGAAAACTGATTATGAATGTCATCTTCACAATCGTCATCGAACCCTTGCAGACATTCAGGTATTTATCGAGAAGTACCACTTTTTCACCGTCCATAATGACATCGGAAGAAGGGGTAAAGCTGTTGGTGTCGTCTGCAATCGCTATTCCTACATTACTTTGCTTTAATGCTCCGGCATCGTTAAGTCCATCTCCAAGCATCGCTACTTTAAAGTTTTGATCCTGAAGGTTTTTGATGTAATTCAGCTTGTCTTCGGGACTTTGGTTAAACGCCATTCCTTTGGATGCAGGAATCAGTTCTTTAAGTTGGTTTTCTTCTGAAGCATTATCGCCACTAAGAATGAAAACGTGGTATCCGGCAAGTTTTTTAAAGAGATTTTTTAGATTTTCGCGGTATTCATTTTTAAAAATGAATTTACCGATAAACTCATTGTTTTTGCTGATATACACTGCTGTTTCCAGATTTTTTGACTCCTGATTATTGTACCTGGCTGAACCGATTTTATAGAGATTGCCTCTCACCAGCGCTTCATATCCTTTCCCTGAAATCTCTCTGAAATGTTCTACCTGATAGTAGTCATCATTTACTTCAATAAAATCATACAGCGATTTTGATAGGGGGTGATTGGAGTTCTTTAAAAGCGTTTTTATATTCAGTAAATCAAATTCTTGAATCTCTGCTCCCTCGTAAGTAATATTGGATTTTTTTCTGTGGGTGATGGTTCCTGTCTTATCAAAAACAATCGTATCAAGTTTAGCAATTTTCTCGATGGTGATCGTGTCTTTTACATAGAATTTATTTCGTCCTAAAATCCTCATGATATGTCCGAAAGTAAAAGGCGCGGACAGGGCAAGGGCACAAGGGCAGGCAATAATCAGAATGGCGGAAATTACTTGGAACATTTTATTAAGATCAATAAAATACCAGTAAATTCCGGAGATTAAGGCAATGCCTAAAATAATGAAAGTGAAATACTTACTGACCTTGTTCGTTAGGGTGTCAAGCCCGGTTTCGTGTTTTTTAAAAGCTTCTTTGTTCCAAAGCTGGGTAAGGTAACTCTGGTCAACATTCTTGATCACTTCGAGTTCAAGAGAAGAACCAATCTGTTTTCCGCCTGCGAAAATTTTATCTCCAGGTTGCTTGCTTATGGTAGCGCTCTCACCCGTAATAAAACTGTTGTCTATATTTCCGTCGCCATTTATGAGGATGGCATCCACCGGAATGATTTCCTGATTTCTTACTAAAATACGGTCTCCGATTTTAATTTCCGAAAGCAGAATATTGTCCTGCTTTCCGTCAAAATCAACTTTTGTAACGGCAATAGGATAAAACGATTTATAATCCCGGTCGTAAGAAAGTGCGCTGTAGGTTCGTTTCTGGAAAATTTTACCAAGAAGCATGAAGAATAAAAGTCCGCACAGGGTATCAAAATATCCAGGACCATAGTCGGTTGCCACTTCATAGAGGCTCCGTCCGAAGAGTACGATAATTCCCAGGACGATGGGAACATCAATATTTACGATCTTATTTTTCAGTCCGTACCAGGCAGATTTATAGTAATCTGAAGCCGAATATACTACCACCGGAATTGCCAGCAGACACATTAGTGCGCGGAAAAGTCCTTTGTAATGCTCCATCCAGTAATCTTCACCGCCGATATATTCCGGAAAAGCAAGGAACATTCCGTTTCCGAAAGCAAAAGCAGCAATAGCAAATTTTACCAGAAGTGATTTGTCAAGATGTTCAACATTTTTATCCGCAGTTTCAAGACTGATAACCGGCTTATAGCCCAGATTGGTGAGGAAATTAGCTAATTCGCTTAGTTTTAATTCATTATGATTGAATGAAACCTGCAGCGTCTTTCTGGTGAAATTAACCTGCGAATATTTAATGTTTTTGTTTAATGTATGAAGGCTTTCCAATAACCAGATGCATGAAGAACAGTGGATTACTGGAATTTTAAAAGTGATGAGACTGGTGTTTCCTTCAGAAAAATCAGTCACCTTTTCAAAGATTTCCGGGGTGTCTAGATAATCGAACTGCCCGGAATTTTCATCACCGGGGCGAATTCCTGCTCTTTTATTAAGCTCGTAAAAATTGTTTAAATTATTAGCATTTAGAATTTCATAGACCGATTTACAACCGTTACAGCAGAAAGTCTTTTCATCAAATAAAATTCTTTCTTTTTCGATACCTTGGCCACAATGAAAACAGTTCTCGCTCACCTTCATAAATTATTGAACTACAAAATTATAACAATTTTTTTTGTTTATCGAGTTAAAAAGTTCTATTTTTGTGATAAATGTCATATAAAATGTCGCAGGAACAACAGATTGCCATCGAAGAAAGGTTCGCCAGAGTTTTTAATGATAAATCATTTAAAGAGAGACTTTCCAGTGCTGATTTTGAAAAATATCTCAACGCCAAAAAGAAGTTTACTTTCCAGAAGCATGATACGATTTTTGAGGACGGAGAAACTCCCAAGGGAGTGTTTGTTTTAGAAAAAGGAGCAGCGAAATTATCAAAATCGGGAGCATTCGGAAAAGACCAGATCTTAAGATTTATTAAAGAAGGTGATATCATCGGTTATCGTTCTTTGCTTTGTGGAGAAAACTTCCAGGCAAAAGCTGAAGCCATGACTGATATTGAGGCTACTTTTCTGCCTGCAGATGTTTTTATGTATCTTCTTGAAATAGATTCTCAATTATCTTTTGTTATGCTTCAGAAGATTTCCTATGAATTGGGCGAGTCTTCTAATACGATTACCTTCCTTGCACAGAAAACGGTGAGGGAGAGACTTGCGGAAATCTTACTTCTTCTGGAACAGAAATTAGGTGTAGATCCTGAAGGTTTTATCAAAATTTCGTTAACAAGGGAAGAAATCGCCAACATTATAGGTACGGCTACCGAAAGTGCCATCCGTCTTATTTCCGAATTTAAAGGAGATAATCTCATTGAAGTAGACGGAAGAAATATCAAGATTCTCAACCACGACAAATTAATGAAACTCGGTCACGTAGTTTTATAAAATCATACAAAATTGAAGTCGGCTCAGGGCCGACTTTTTAACTTTTAAATAGATACAATATGTCTGTTCATTCTGAAATTAAGAAAGTTACAACGGAAACCTTGCGCAAAATGAAATTTGACAAGGAAAAAATAACCATGCTTACAGCATACGATTATACCACAGCAAAAATGGTGGATGCCGGAGGGATTGATGCGGTTCTTATAGGCGATTCTGCTGCCAATGTCATGGCGGGCTTTGAAACCACACTTCCCATTACGCTGGATCAGATGATTTATCATTCTCAAAGTGTGGTAAGAGGTACAGACAGGGCATTGGTGGTTGCCGATCTGCCTTTCGGAACCTATCAGAGCAACCCGGAAAAAGCTCTGGAATCTGCAGTTAGAATGATGAAAGAAGGAGGAGCACATGCCGTAAAAATTGAAGGAGGAAAAGAAATCTCAAAATCAATTAAAAAAATTATCAATGCAGGTATTCCTGTGATGGGGCATTTAGGTTTAACACCTCAGTCTATCTATAAATTCGGAACCTATAAAGTAAGAGCAAAAGAAGAAGCTGAAGCAGAAAAATTAATTGCGGATGCGCAATTGCTTGAGGAATTGGGATGCTTTGCAGTGGTTTTAGAAAAAATTCCTGCGGATTTAGCCAAAAAAGTAACGGAATCGATCTCTATTCCTACCATTGGAATAGGAGCAGGAGCGCATTGCGACGGGCAGGTCTTGGTCTACCATGATATGGTTGGAATGAACAAAGGTTTCAGTCCTAAATTTTTAAGAAGATATCTTGATCTTTATACCGAAATTACAGGTGCTGTGGAGCAATACGTGAAAGATGTGAAAAGTCAGAATTTCCCTAACGAAAGTGAAAGTTATTAATTATGAATAATCAACAAACAATCCAGGGAGTACTTTCTATTGTAGCATTATTGTGTCTTGTAGTAGGCTGGTTTGATCTTTTCTCTCCCGATATCAATATATTGCTTTCCCGGAGAGTATTTTATGTGCTTATCGGAATAAGCTTTTTTCTTCAGGCTCCGTTGATGACGACAAAAAATTTTATGTATGCCATGTATGCAGCAGCAGGATTATGTGTGGTGGGGGCGCTTTTCCCGGTAGACTGGAAAATTTCCGGAATTAAAACATTAGGTCTTCTCGGAGGAATTATACTTTCATTTTCAAACAGACCCAATTATCGTCAGTAAAAAAATGGAGGAACAGATTGTGTATGAAGACAACCATCTTCTGGTGATCAATAAAAAAGTAGGGCAGCTGGTACAGGGCGATAAAACCGGAGATGATTCTTTACTGGAACTGATTAAAAATTTTATCAAAAAAAGAGATGACAAACCAGGGAATGTATTTCTTGGTCTGGTTCACCGTATCGACAGGCCCACATCGGGTCTGGTGATTTATGCCAAAACTTCCAAAGCTTTGTCCCGGCTCACGCAAATGGTAAAAAACCGGGAAATTAAAAAAACATACTGGGCTGTTGTTACCAAAGAGATGATTCCGCAGTCCCAGAGGTTGATTCATTTTTTAAAGAAAAACGAAAAAAATAATAAAGCCATCGTTTTCCCGAAAGCCACTGAAGGTGCAAAAGAAGCAATTCTTACTTATCATATCATCAAAAATCTGGATAATTATTTTCTTCTGGAAATAGACCTGGAAACGGGAAGGCATCACCAGATCAGGGCCCAGCTTTCAAAAATCGGGGCTCCTATTAAAGGTGATCTTAAATATGGTGCAGCACGTTCCAATCCTGATGGAGGAATAAACCTTCACGCCCGAAAACTGGAATTTATTCATCCCGTTACCAAAGAAAATATTGAAATCACGGCTCCCGTTCCGCAGAATGACGCAGTCTGGAGAGCATGCGAAGAATAGCAATCAATTAAATTCCGTAGAAATACTTATCGGAAAATAGTAGAATCCCTGTAATGGTTTTTGTTTTTTTAAGATAGTTTTACCTATCAATTTAAAGAACAATAATCATGCTTACACTTGGACAACTTAAAGAGGCAACCTGCTCAAAATCTGCTTACGCTTCGCAATTCTTACCGTATGTTATAGCAACATGCGATAAGTTTTCCATCAATACCCCTTCCCGAATGCTGAATTTTTTGGCACAGGTAGGTCACGAAAGCGGCGGACTGTTTTACACCGAAGAACTTGCCAGCGGAAGCGCATACGAGGGAAGAAAAGATCTGGGAAATACTCAGAAAGGAGATGGGGTAAGATTCAAAGGAAGAGGGCTTATTCAAATTACCGGAAAAGCCAATTATAAAGCGGTTTCACTTGCTTTAGGAACGGATTTTGTGGCAAATCCCACATTTTTAGGAGGTAAAAATGTTACGAAATGTAATGCTATTCAGCTTAAAAATGCAGCAGAAAGTGCTGGCTGGTTCTGGAATAGCAGAAATCTCAATGCATTGGCAGATCAGATTGATATTACCAAAAATATTGATACGGGCAACAACCTTGTTGTTTTTAAAAAGATTACCAAAGCCATTAACGGAGGATACAACGGTCTGCCCGACAGACTAAATCGTTATAAAGCAGGATTAACTTATTTTCTTTAATTGTAACAGACTATATTCAGACTGAAGATAGTCTTTATTTTTTAGGAGCTGTTTGTTTGATTACATCGAAAGCTATATTTTTTTTTAAGCTTTTTCCCGCTTTCGCTACTCGCTTTTTCGGATTCTTCGGCACGGCTTCGCCGCGCCGAAGAATCCGAAAAAGAGCTCAGACAGGCCGCTCAATCGCGGCTAGGGTAGCCGTCACTTAATTAAAACACTACAAAATCAACAAATATTTACCCAAATGCCAATTAAATTAAAATACACTCCATAATTTATGTTTCAAGCTTCGCGCAGCAATTTATTGCCTTTGCATCTTAAATAGAATTCCATAAAGAAAACTTTGCGTTTAAAAGCTTGGGAATTAAATAAAAAAATCAGTCATCAGTCGGAAAAATAAAATAACATTCATCATTTTAGCCATCCTTCCGTCAACAAAAAATTTTGCTCATTTCAAAAAAATGTCTACCTTCGTTTCAACTTTAGGGGTGTCTGTTTATAGCAGGCTGAGAATTTACCCTTTGAACCTGATTTCTAGATCATACTAGCGTAGGGAAAAGTGAAATGACTTTGCTGTACATTCTATTGTACAATGATGGGCATTCCTAAAGTATATAAAAAATTTAGGAATGGAACTCATAATCAACCACACTGTAAGAAATTTTGAAATACTTCCCCAAACACTGGAAGCATTACTTGCTATAGAGATTCCCCACAAAAGAAAAGGAATTGCCGTAGCACTTAATAACCGCATTATTCCGCAGTCATCCTGGCCGGAAACATTCCTCAACGATAAAGATTCAATTTTAATTATCACTGCCACACAGGGCGGTTAACCCACAATATCAATCACTATGGCTCATAACATCACCCGTTCGCCGTTTCCGAACTCTAAAAAAATCTATGTTGAAGGAAAAATACATCCGATCAATGTAGCAATGCGCGAAATAGAATTAAGTCCGACAAAACTATCCAACGGAACATTGGAACATAACCCTCCGGTTACAGTATATGATACCTCAGGACCTTACACCGATGAAAATTCTGAAATCAATATCGAAAAAGGATTGCCCAGAATCCGTGAAAGATGGATTTTAGATCGTAATGATGTTGAAATTCTCGACGGAATTACCTCAGAGTACGGAAAAACCCGCCTTGCAGATTCAAAATTAGATGAATTGAGATTTTCTTATAACCACAAACCCAAAGTAGCAAAAGAAGGAAAACAGGTAACCCAGCTATACTACGCAAAACAAGGAATCATTACCCCCGAAATGGAATATGTTGCCATAAGGGAAAACCAGAGAATCGAGCAGCTGGATTCCGTTACAAGCGAAATGTCTTTTCAGCATCAGGGAAATAGCTTTGGTGCAAAAACGCCAAAAAATAAAATCACACCTGAATTTGTAAGAGACGAAATCGCAGCCGGAAGAGCCATTATTCCGAATAATATCAATCACCCGGAAAGCGAACCGATGATTATAGGACGGAATTTTCTTGTTAAAATTAATGCCAACATCGGAAACAGTGCCGTTTCATCAAGTATTGAAGAAGAGGTGGAAAAAGCAGTCTGGGCCTGCCGTTGGGGAGCAGATACGATAATGGATTTGTCTACCGGAAAAAACATTCACGAAACCAGAGAATGGATCATCAGAAACAGTCCGGTTCCTATTGGTACCGTTCCGATTTATCAGGCGCTGGAAAAGGTAAAAGGTATAGCAGAAGATCTAACATGGGAAATTTTTAAAGATACGCTGATCGAACAGGCAGAACAGGGCGTTTCCTACTTCACAATTCACGCCGGTGTTTTATTGAGATATATTCATTTAACGGCAAAACGCGTTACGGGAATTGTCTCCAGAGGCGGTTCGATTATGGCAAAATGGTGTCTTTTTCATCACAAAGAAAACTTTTTGTACACCCATTTCGAGGAAATCTGCGAAATCATGAAAAAATATGATGTTGCCTTTTCTTTAGGCGACGGTCTTCGTCCGGGCTCTATTGCTGATGCCAATGATGAAGCACAGTTTGCCGAACTGGAAACTTTAGGAGAATTAACAAAAATCGCATGGAAGCACAATGTTCAGGTGATGATCGAAGGTCCCGGCCACGTTCCGATGCATATGATTAAAGAAAATATGGAAAAACAGCTGGAAGTATGTGATGAAGCTCCTTTTTACACGCTAGGACCATTGACAACGGATATTGCGCCAGGTTACGATCATATTACTTCAGGAATCGGAGCGGCAATGATCGGTTGGTTCGGATGTGCCATGTTGTGTTATGTAACACCGAAAGAACATCTGGGACTTCCGAATAAAGAAGATGTGAAAGTAGGAGTGATTACTTATAAGCTGGCGGCCCACGCTGCAGACTTGGCGAAAGGGCATCCTGGTGCTCAATACAGGGATAATGCGTTGAGTAAAGCCAGATTTGAATTCCGATGGGAAGATCAGTTCAACCTTTCTCTTGATCCGGAAACGGCAAGATCATATCATGATGAAACACTTCCGGCAGACGGTGCAAAAGTGGCACATTTTTGTTCGATGTGCGGACCAAAATTCTGTTCTATGAAGATTACCCAGGAAATCCGCGAATCTGCAGAAAAAGGAATGTTGGATAAATCCCAGGAATTCATCGAAAAAGGGAAAGAAATTTATATATGATCATCATTATCACTCCTGAAAAAATTGTTGCTAATGAAACTGAAGTCATCAACGAATTATTTCAGGAAGGTTTAGATCTGCTTCATATCAGAAAACCGGTCATGAATTTAGAAGAAATGAAGGATTTTATTCAAAAGATAAATTCTGAATTCCATCACCGATTGGTTTTGCACAGTCATTATGATTTGGCTGAAAGTTATAATATTTCAAGACATCATTTTAGAGAAATTGACAGACATAATGAGTTGTATAAATCTTTAACAGGTAAAACGATTTCGACATCTGTTCATGATATTGAAACTTTTAACGAACTAAGTAAGAATTGGGAATATGCTTTTATCAGTCCTGTTTTTCCGAGTATTTCTAAAAAAGGATATGGAAAAGATTCAGAAATTTTAAATGATATTAAAAAAAGAGATAACTCAAATGTAAAACTAATTGCGCTGGGAGGAATTCATGAAGATAATATTCATATAATTTCAGACAGCAACTTGGATGGAGTGGCTTTGCTCGGAGCGATCTGGGAAAATAATCAACCGATAGAAATATTTAAAAAATGCAGACAGGTCGTCCTTTTGTAATGAGTATTGCCGGCTTCGATCCAAGTGGTGGAGCAGGTCTACTGGCGGATGTTAAAACATTTGAACAGTTAAAAGTCCAGGGATTGGCTGTCTGTACGGCAATGACTTTACAAACAGAATCTGAATTTTTTGGAATTCAGTGGCAACCTTTAGAAGATATTTTAAACTCAATTCATGTTTTAATGAAAAACTATGATGTGAAGGCCGTAAAAATAGGGGTGGTAAAAGACGCGGAATTTTTAAATGAAATTATTAAGACAATCAAATTAATTAATACTGAAGCTAAAATCGTTTGGGATCCGGTTTTGAAAAGCACCTCTGAATTTTCTTTTTTTGATTTAAATACTATTTCTCAACTGGGAAATGTTTTGCATCAACTCGATCTAATCACACCCAACTACAATGAATATAAGGTTTTAAAAGAAAATGGGTTTTTTGAAAATCCGAGAAATTCATGTGCAATATTAATGAAAGGAGGTCATCGCGAAGACAATGTAGGAACAGATATTTTACTCGAAAACGGTGAAGAAATTTCAATTGAACCCCATGATAGAAATTGTGTCTACTATCCAAAACATGGTTCAGGTTGTGTGCTCTCTTCTGCAATTACAGGTCATTTAGCTTTAGGAGAAAATCTGGAACAGGCCTGTCGGAAAGGAAAGTTATACATTGAGAAATTTCTGGCAAGCACATCTGCTTTATTAGGATTTCATTCTTAAATGGACATTAAATGCTAACCTTTACTGAATGAATGCAGTTGCGATTTAAAACAATAAAAAAAAACTTAGCGCCTTTGCGTTTAAAAATAAATGGAAAAATTACAATACATCTCTCAGGGTTATACAAGAGAAGAACAGGAAACCAATATCCGGAAAGCGCTTGATAATGGTGTAAAATGGATTCAGGTACGCTGGAAAAATGCTCCCCAAAGAGATTTTATTACGCTCTGTGAAATTTCAAAAACATTATGCTCAGATCATCACGCTGTTTGTATCATTAACGATCATGTTCAGATCGCAAAAGATATTGATGCCGATGGCGTTCATGTGGGACTCAATGATATGTCAGTTGAAACAGCGAGATATATTTTAGGAGAAGATAAAATTATAGGAGGGACGGCTAATACATTTCAGAACGTTCTTCAGCGAATGGTAGAATCGTGTGATTATATTGGACTTGGTCCTCTCAGATTTACAACAACTAAAGAACAGCTGAGTCCGGTTTTAGGATTCAGAGGATATCAGAACATTGTCCAGGAATTACATGACAAATCACTTGCAATCCCTAAAATTTTTGCCATCGGCGGTGTGGTACTGAATGATATAGAATTATTACAGCAAATCGGAATTTACGGAGTGGCTGTTTCAGGACAGATTACGGAGCAGCCTTCTATCATTACCAAATTTACAACAGCATTACAATGAATAATCAAAAATTAATAATAGCAGACAGGACCTTTGAATCAAGATTGTTTCTGGGAACGGGAAAATTCGGTAACGTTTCCGAAATGACAGACTCTGTCATTGCATCGGAAAGCGAAATGGTAACGATGGCACTTAAGCGTATAGACTCTCAATCTTCAGAAGATGATCTGCTGAATGCCATCCAACCGACAGGAGTTCATCTTTTACCGAATACTTCAGGAGCGAGAACAGCTAAAGAAGCAGTATTGGCAGCACAGCTGGCAAGAGAAGCCTTGGAAACCAACTGGGTAAAACTCGAAATCCATCCAGATCCGAAATACCTGCTTCCGGATCCTATCGAAACATTATATGCTACGGAAGAACTGGCAAAATTAGGATTTATCGTAATGCCATACATTCATGCTGACCCTGTTTTATGCAAGCGTCTTGAAGATGCCGGAACTGCGGTTGTGATGCCTTTGGGAGCACCAATAGGAACCAATAAAGGTCTTAAGACAATTGATTTTTTAGAAATTATTATCAGCCAGAGTAATGTTCCTGTGGTAGTAGATGCAGGAATTGGGGCACCCTCCGATGCGGCAAAAGCCATGGAAATGGGTGCTGATGCGGTTTTGGTGAATACGGCAATTGCGGTAGCCCAAAACCCTGTAAATATGGCATTGGCTTTTAAAGAAGGCGTTATTGCCGGAAGAAGAGCTTTTGAATCCGGATTAGGAGCAATAGCACAGCATGCTGAAGCTTCAAGCCCGTTAACATCTTTTTTGTTTGACTAATATGTAAGTAAAATGAAAAGTTTTAAAAACATTTTCGATCAATACCAATGGGATGACGTGAAAGAAAAGCTGGAAAAAGTAACGCTGAATGATGTTGAAAAAAGCCTGCAGAAAAAAAATAAAACCATAGAAGATTTTTTAAATTTTATTTCACCTGTTGCTTCTCAGAAGTTAGAGACAATGGCAAAAATGGCACAAAGCCTTACTCAGAAGCGATTTGGTAAAACCATTCAGCTGTATGCTCCGCTTTATCTTAGCAATGAATGTCAGAATATCTGTACTTATTGCGGTTTCAGTCTGGATAATCTTATCAGGAGAAAAACACTTTCCGATACGGAACTGATGATGGAAGCTGCCGTTTTGAAATCCATGAGTGTCAATCATGTTTTACTGGTAAGCGGTGAAGCCAATAAAACAGTCGGTATTGAATATTTTCTGAATGCCGTACGGCTTTTGAAATCACATTTTGCCAATATTTCGATTGAAGTTCAGCCCTTATCGGAAGAAGAGTACCGAAAGCTGCATGAAGCAGGAGTGAACGCGGTTTTGGTTTATCAGGAAACCTATCATCAGGAAGTATATAAACAATATCATCCGAAAGGAAAAAAATCAAATTTTGATTTTCGTCTGGAAACACCGGACAGAATCGGAAGCGCCGGAATTCATAAAATAGGACTGGGAGTTTTACTGGGATTGGAAGACTGGAGAATCGATAGTTTTTTTAATGCATTTCATATTGATTATCTTCAGAAAAATTATTGGAAAAGCAAATATTCCGTTTCATTTCCGAGACTGCGGCCTGCCGAAGGTATTATAGAACCTAATTTTATCATGGAAGATAAAGATCTGCTTCAGCTGATCTGCGCATACAGAATCTGGAATGAAGATCTGGAAATTTCAATTTCGACAAGAGAGAATGAAAAATTTAGAAATCATATAATTTCATTAGGAGCAACAACAATGAGTGCGGCTTCTAAAACTAATCCGGGGGGCTATTCCGTAGACAAAGAATCTCTGGAACAGTTTGAGACCAGCGATGAAAGAAGTATGGATGAAATTAAAAATATCATTAAAAAATCAGGCTACGATCCTGTAATGAAAGACTGGGACTCGGTTTACAGCGGGATATAAAACTTAAAAAAAATCAACAATAAATTATTAATGAAAAGCGAAGACATCTTTGCCCGCTACAGCCGACAGATCTTTATCGAAGAAATCGGTCTGGAAGGTCAAAGAAAAATACTAAACTCTAAAGTTTTGGTGATTGGGGCTGGTGGTCTAGGCAGTCCGGTCATTCAATATCTGGCTGCTGCGGGAGTCGGAACTCTGGGTGTTACAGATTTTGATAAGGTAGAACTTCACAATTTAAACCGACAGATTGTTCACAATGAAAATACGATTGGTATTTCTAAAGTAAAAAGTGCTGAAAATTTTGTCAGAACCTTAAATCACCAGATTCAATATATTGGCATTGAACAAAAAATTGATGAAACAAATGCTGAAGACATGATTTCCGAATTTGATATCATTGTTGACGGTTCCGATAATTTTACAACGAGATATTTGGTTAATGACATTTGTGTAAAACTTCAAAAACCTCTGGTCTATGGAAGTATTCTCGGATTTTCCGGACAGGTTGCAATTTTTAACTACAATGGAAGCAAAAACTTAAGGGATATTTTCCCGGAGCCTCCTGTTGATGAAGATTTTCCGGATTGTGACAGTCTGGGAGTTTTGGGAGCTCTGCCCGGAATTGTCGGAAGCATGATGGCGAATTTAACATTAAAGATCATTACAGATCTTCCATTGCAGCTGAATCAACTGACTCTGATTGATACCTTACGCTGGCGTTTTCAGACTATTGATTTTTAAACAAAAATTTCAATATTTCACGGTGGTACAGGTAAATATTATTCTTAAGTTTTGGCTAAAGCCGTCAAGAAGTAATATAGAAAAAGCGGACTTTAGTCCGCTCCAATTGATAAATACCTTTTTAAACATTAAATATGATATGAACATTCATATTTAGTTTATTGTCCCTGCTGCATCACGCCGCTATTTTCTTCTTTCTTCGTCTGGTTCAGGATATTGGCATCTTCCTTAGCCAGCTTGTTTTTCGTTGGAATCTTATAATTTACGGATAATCCGAAGTTTCTTGTATCGTATTTACTTCTTATAAATACAGATTCTCCTGATGGCGGGTTTGAACGTACCTGCATTACCTGTCCGTTGAAAATATCATTCGCGAAGACAGAAACAGTCAGACGGTTGTCCATGAATTTCTTCGTTAACGTAAGATCAAAAGAATTGTTGAAAGGCTTTTCTGCTGTGAAGTAGAAATAACCAGCTTTAGGAGTTAAATAACTATAATTTGCCGTCAGCTTTATTTCTTTCGGTAAAATAATCTGCGTCATGAGATTGAAAATCCAGAAGCCTCTGTTATTCAGATTATCAATGTCATGTTTCTGGTATCCGGCATAAATGTACATGAAATTAATTTTATCAGGGTTAAAATTAAACTTCATAATTTCGCTCAGAGGTTTACTGAAGATCATAAACGGAACAGGCAACCCGACATTGAAGTTATGAATTCTCATGTCTGAAATATTAATCTGCTCATTAAACAGGTTCTTGCCGTCTTTCCTGATAATCTGCGCCACCTGATTTTTTGCAGAGCTCACACTGTAACCGATGAATGCATAATCGAAAGCCGAAATTTTCAGTTCATAATTATCGAAAATAGTAGGCTGAAGGTTCGGATTACCGGTTACCTGCGTATTCGGGCCCTGGAATGTTACGTTATTCGGGTTCAGTGCGGAAATACTTGGCAGGTTTATTTTTTTGTTATAATTCGCCGCTACATAGACCTGGTTCATCAGATTGTACTGAACACTGGCATTCGGAAATAATTTAAATTTATTAAAAGGAATAAGATCTGCTTCAATAAGGGTATTGGTTTGATCGTTATATCTTGTAATACCGGAGATGTCATAATTTTCTGCGCGGGTTCCCAATATAAAATCAAATTTTTTGAGTTTCGCCTGGAACTCCAGATAGGTTGCAGTTGTTTGTCTTGTATAATCCAGGTTGGTGATTCCTTTGCTTTCCGTATCGAATTCCTGATGCTCATATAAACCGCCCAGGCTTACTTTTCCACCGTCAAGAAGATTCAGTGGTTGAGAATAGTCTACTTTAAAATTAGCGACTCTCATATCAGAGGTATTATTCAGAACATTTCCCAAAGAAATCCTTGGTTCCCATAAACCGGTATCGGCATATTTTTTATCTCTGAAAATATTATCCTGGACAAACTTACTGTCGGATTTTGTATAACCAAACTGAAAATCCAGTTTTTGAGCCTTGTCTGAGAATCGCTTTTGGTAAGTAACCACTGCTTCCTGTCTCGTGGTAAGTGTATGGGCAGCATCGGATGCGTCAAAACTAAAATCTCTGTACGTAAATTGTTGCGGATTCGTGTTAGGAATCGGTTTGGCTTCCTGTCCGTCTCCGTCACTTAATGTGTAATTGTCATTGTTGTTATGGTAAATATCATAATTTACAAGCAACCGGTCCTGCCCCAAGTCAAAAGTCAGTCCCGATTTTGCAAAATATCCTCTTCCGAATCTGTCGGTATTGCTTGTTAAAAGATTATCCTGCTTGCCGCTCAGCATACTTTCACGATAATTTTGGCCGACATTTAATTGCCATCCGAAGATTTTATTTCTTGCATTTAGATTGAGGGAATTGCTCGTTCTGCTTCTGTATTTATCGTAATTTGTAAAAGAGTAGTTGCCGGAATAGGTCGCCGTTAAATATTTATTAGCATTTTTATTGGTGATGATATTCATGATGGCCCCTCCGGAAGTCGCCGGAAATTCTGCACCCGGCTGTGTGATTACTTCAATCCGGTCTACCGAATTGGCAGGCATGCCTTCCAGAAAAGAGTTCAGCTCATTAGAAGTAATATTTAAAGGTCTTCCGTTGAGGTATACGTCCAGTACCTTTCCCTGATACATCATTCCTGCAATATCGGTGGAAACAAGCCCGGGAAGTTTTTTGATACCTTCCAGGACATTGCTGTTATTCAGCTGCGGTTGTTCAGAGAAGTCGAAAATCGTACGGTCGGCTTTTTGCTCAACGGCTTTTTTAGTTTTGGTGATCGTAATTCCTTCAATTTGTTTTTCTTTTACCTGATTATTGGTCTTTTCTTGGGCATAAGTACACACCGTACCCAGAAATGATAAGGCAATAATTGTTTTTTTCATAATGTCTTGTCGTATCAGGTTAGACGCATGAAATTTATTTTTGTTACAGGGTAAGGCTTTATTTTATATACTTTAAAACAGATTCGGGTCTGTATTTGGGGCTTCTCTTCAGGAAATCCATGAAAAATGCGGTATGGGTGCCTCCCATCAGCAGTACGATGCGATCATTCTTGCTGATGTTGATTTTATTGAAGTTTGGGCCTGCAAAGAAGTGGCAAAGGCAAGAAAGAGCGTGGTAAAATGTATTGTTTTCATTGTTAATAATGACTAAATTCTCTAATGTGTGGAAGCTGCTTAAATTTTTATTTCAAAGAATCGAATTCCGTATAATCGAAATCAGGGGATGATGTGAATAACTGTCTCAGAACAGAGGCGTGCCCATTGCCTACAATTACCAGCAATCTGTCTTCCGGGTGATGTGGAATATTCTGAATATTTCTGAACATTCTAAGGTTCCTGTTGTACCAGTACAATGCCAGCATATCTGCACCGTCATGTTCTCTTAGCTTAAAATCGCCACTCAGGTATGCTCCGTATTCATGCTGATGGTATTCTTTCCCGTTCGTATATTTGAAAAGATCCAGCAATGATCTGAAGTTTTTGGGTTCCGAGCTTTTAAAGAAAGTATTGTACTGTTTTGAAACAGGATCATCACTTTGAAAGTCGTATTCTGCACTCAGGTTCTTGAAATATAGGGAATCGGTTTTGGCAAATTTTTCCTGCAGATCATCCAGCACCGAATTTGCATCTATGCTGTACAGCTCGTTGATCTTAAGCTCTTTCGCAATACGCATGGCCAGCTGATACCGCTCATCTCTTTTATCATTATGCTTGCCTTCCTTGTATTCTTTCAGCTTCTGATTGGCATTCCAGTTCGGAAATGCCTCGATGGCTATTTTCGTAGGTTTGAACTTTTTAATATACTCTACAAGCGCAGTGACTTCTTTTGCCGTTTTTGGAGATAGCACATCAACCTGATCCCCTTTTTCAGTTTTGTGGGCATCGAGATTCGGATAGTCAAAATGGAAGGATCCTACGACGAGCACCTGCGGTTTGGTACCGGAAAAATATTCCCCAGGCTTTTTCTGGGCGGTAATAAGGGTTGATAAACAAACCAGAAATGTATATAGTACTGTTTTCATAAATAGGGATTTAGGTTAATAATAGTCTGTACTGTTGCTGACAAAATTATTGTTTGTGGCCTGAAGACGAAATGCCATTTCGACCAACCGTCCTAAAACAGGTGCAAAATGAACTCATCGGGAAAAAGGGGCGGTTTGTCGAAGAAACAGTGTACATTTTCATAGAAAGTCTATTTTTGCGGTATGAAAAACAGCAAACTGCTTTATCTGCATATTTTCTTTTGGACGATCTATATTATTGGAGCGGTTCTGATCCCCTATTTTGTCTTCCATTCCAACGCTACTATATTTAATATAACCTTTTTTATTACCAGTATCATCTGTTTTTACGTCAACTATTTTATTGTCGTTCCCAGGTTTTTTGATGCCGACAAAATTTATAAATCCTTTGTCGCTTTTTTCCTGAGTGTGAGTTCCTTTGTATTGGTAAGATATTTTGCAGAGGAATGGTTTCTACCCATTTATTTCGGGATCAGGAATTATTCAGAAGATACCGGTTTCGGCTTTTATTTCTTCGATAATATTTTTTACAGCAGCACCACGATCTTTATCAGCACCACATTCTGGTTCTTCAAATATTCCATCATTGCGGAAGAAGAAAAGTCTCAGCTTGTTGAAGCCAAAAAAAACGCGGAATTACAGGCGCTGAAAACCCAGATCAATCCTCATTTCATCTTTAATTCTTTAAATAATATCTATTCTCTTGTATATCAGAAATCGGATAATGCTTTGCCCGCCATTGAAGAGCTGAGCCGGCTGCTGCGGTACAGCACGAAAGATCTTGGTGAAGACCGGATTGCTCTGGAAAAAGAAATTGGCTACATTGAAAGTCTCATGGCCTTGGAAAAACTCAGAATTAAAAACCCGGAACTGCTAGTGTTTGAAAAGAAAATCCTTCATCCGAATCTTAGCATATCACCGATGATCCTGGTTCCGTTTGTTGAAAATGCTTTTAAGCATGGCGATTTTAGAAATAAAGGCTTTGAAATGAGAATTTCCGATGAGGATAAAGTATTACATTTTTATCTTTTAAATTATAAAAAGGAAAAGATGAAAGATTCGGTATCAGGAATTGGTATTGAAAATGTGAGAAAAAGACTGGAAATTTTATATCCTCAAAAATATACGCTTAACATTAAAGACTCGAAACAGGAATTTGTGGTAGATTTAAAAATTAATTTAAGAGATGAAAACCATTAAATGTATTATTGTCGATGATGAGCCGCTTGCCATCTCTTTACTGGAAAATTATGTGCAGAAAATTCCTTTTCTCGAACTTGTGTTTTCCTCTGAAAATCCTATTGAAGCTTTAGAATATATTCAGATTAATGAGACTGATCTTGTATTTCTGGACATCCAGATGCCTGAACTGTCCGGTATTAATTTCATGAAAATCCTCGGTGATAAGGTAAAATATATTTTAACAACCGCTTATTCCGAATATGCTCTGGAAGGCTATGAACATCATATTGTAGATTATCTTTTAAAACCGATTTCATTCGAACGTTTTCACAAAAGTGCCGTAAAGGCGCAGGAACGTTTTTCGTTGGGAAAACAAGAACAGGACTATTTCTTTGTAAAATCTTCAGGAAAACAACATAGAATCAATTTTGCAGAGATTTTATATGTTGAAAGCATTCGGGATTATGTTAATATAAAAACTTCAGAAGAAGAGTTTATTGTTCTGGACACTTTGAAATCAATGGAACAGCAGCTTCCTGAAAGCTCCTTCATGCGAATTCACAAATCTTTTATTGTTAATCTAAATCACATTAAAAATAGCACAACCAAAAAGATTATCATCGATCCGGAATATGAAATTCCGATAGGGGAGCGTTATAGGACGAATTTTTTTAACCGGATCAAATAAAAAAGCAACTTCAATTGAAGTTGCTTTTTTCTATTATTAATTAAATCTAACAATTAATTTTCTTGTTGCTTAATCAGGTTAAGTGCAGAACCGGCTTTAAACCATTCGATCTGCTGATCGTTGTACGTATGGTTTGCCATAATGATGTCTTTAGTTCCGTCTGCATGAACGAACTCCAAAGTAAGTTGTTTCCCCGGAGCAAATTGCTCAAGATCAAGGAAATTAACCGTATCATCTTCCTGTACTTTATCGTAATCGGCTTCATCAGCAAAAGTTAATCCAAGCATTCCTTGTTTCTTAAGGTTAGTTTCGTGGATTCTTGCGAATGATTTTACCAATACTGCTTTTACGCCAAGGTGTCTTGGTTCCATAGCGGCGTGCTCTCTTGAAGAACCTTCACCGTAGTTCTGATCTCCTACAACGATTGATGGAACTCCTGCAGCTTTGTAAGCTCTTTGTACAGCTGGAACTTCACCGTATTCACCGGTAAGCTGGTTTTTCACCTTGTTGGTTTCCATGTTGTAAGCGTTTACCGCTCCGATCAGCATGTTGTTGGAAATATTATCTAAGTGACCTCTGTATTTCAACCATGGTCCAGCCATAGAAATGTGGTCGGTTGTACATTTTCCGAATGCTTTGATTAAAACTTTAGCACCTTCAATATTTTTACCGTCCCAAGCCGGGAACTCTTCTAACAACTGAAGTCTGTCTGAAGTAGGGCTTACGTTTACTACAACATGAGATCCGTCTTCAGATGGAGCCTGATATCCTGCGTCTTCTACAGCAAAACCTTTTGCAGGTAATTCAGAACCTTTTGGCTCGTCTAATTTGATCTGCTCACCAGCTTCGTTTGTTAAAGTATCAGTAATAGGGTTAAAGTCTAATCTTCCCGAGATTGCTACTGCAGCTACCATTTCAGGAGAAGCTACGAAAGCATGGGTATTCGGGTTACCATCTGCTCTTTTCGCAAAGTTTCTGTTGAAAGAGTGAATAATAGAGTTTTTCTCTCCTTTTTCAGCACCTTCTCTGTCCCATTGTCCGATACAAGGTCCACACGCGTTCGTAAAGATTCTTGCATTTTCGAATTTTCTGAAAGAGTCTAAGAATCCGTCTCTTTCAGCAGTATATTTTACCTGCTCCGAACCTGGGTTGATCCCTAAGATGGCTTTAGGCTTAACACCTTTTGCAACAGCGTCTTCCACGATAGAAGCAGCTCTTGATAAATCTTCATAAGAAGAGTTGGTACAAGATCCGATCAATGCCCATTCAACTTCAAGTGGCCATCCGTTAGCTTCCGCTTTTGCTCTGAATTCGGAAACCGGTGTTGCCAAATCCGGAGTGAAAGGTCCGTTTAAGTGAGGGGTAAGCTCAGAAAGGTTGATTTCTATTAATTGGTCGAAATATTGTTCTGGGTTTGCATATACCTCAGCATCACCTGTTAAATGTTCTGCAATCTGATCTGCAGCATCCACAACATCCTGTCTTCCTGTAGAAGCAAGATATCTTCTCATGGAATCATCATATCCGAAAGTGGAAGTCGTAGCACCGATTTCAGCACCCATGTTACAGATGGTTCCTTTTCCTGTTGCGGAAAGAGATTCTGCTCCTTCTCCGAAATATTCTACGATACATCCTGTACCACCTTTTACGGTAAGGATTCCTGCTACTTTAAGGATAACATCTTTTGCGGAAGTCCATCCGGACATTTTTCCGGTAAGTTTTACCCCGATCAGTTTAGGCATTTTAAGTTCCCATGCCATACCAGCCATTACGTCTACTGCATCAGCACCACCTACACCAATTGCAACCATTCCTAGACCTCCTGCATTTACCGTGTGAGAATCGGTACCGATCATCATACCGCCAGGGAAAGCATAGTTTTCCAATACTACCTGGTGAATGATTCCGGCTCCCGGTTTCCAGAAACCGATTCCGTATTTATCGCAAACAGAACTCAAAAAATTGAAAACTTCCGAGTTTTTATTGATACCTTCCTGTAAATCTTTATCAGCACCTACCTTTGCCTGGATAAGGTGATCTGCGTGAGCTGTTGAAGGAACAGCTACTTTCGCTTTTCCTGCCTGCATAAACTGCAGAAGCGCCATCTGCGCAGTTGCATCCTGCATTGCTACTCTGTCCGGTGCAAAATCTACATAAGAATTTCCTCTCTCATACGCCTGTGTAGCATTTCCTTCCCAAAGGTGAGTGTATAATATTTTTTCTGATAATGTAAGAGGTTTTCCCACAATCTGTCTTGCTGCTGCAATCCTTTCAGGGTAACGCTCGTACACTTTTTTGATCATATCGATATCAAATGTCATATCTCAAAAACGTTTTAAAATTATCAAACAATTATAAATGTTCCCAAAATTACGAAATTTTAATATTTTATGGGAGTTATATTATTTAGATTCTTTATAAATATGAATTTTATAATTTCTATTTTTCATTGTATTTTTGCTGTCAATATGGGTTTAAAAAAAATAATTCAGGTTCTAAGTGTTTTAATTTCGATAGTCGTTTTTTCTCAGAAATCGGTTCCGAAAAAAATAGCTGTAAAAAAGAAAACAGTGACTTCTGAAAAAAATATAAGTTTACCGGTTGTCAATCAGGATCTTCCGTTATTAATTCCGAAGAAAAAAAATGGGAATTTCGGGTATGTGAATCAGGAGGGTAAGTTTGTCATCCAGCCCGAATATCATATTGCCGTATTTTTTTATGAAGATTGTAATCTCCTGAATTCCCCGAATGAAAAATTTCGGAAATTCGGTACCGCAGATTATGCAACGGTAGAAAAAGACGAAATTTCATATAGAATAGACAAAAAAGGAAAAAGAGTCTATCGTTTTAAGAAAGAAGATCTTGGAAAATGTGTTCACAAGGAATATATTCAACAGCTGTATCAGGCTTATGTTTTAAATGGTTTTTACGGAATCATAGAAAAAGCAACTTTTAAAGATCCTGCGGATTACAGGCAGTTTCAAATCTATCCTCAATATGAATATCTCTTCATTCTTGAAGGCGATGATGTGGCCAATCCGATGATTGTTGCTTCAAAAAACAATATGTTTGGAGTCATTGATGTACACAACAGGGTAATTATTCCATTTGAGTATGATGATATTAAACGTAATTTTAGCTGGAAACTGGGTAAAATGTTTGATGTTTCGAAAGATGGGAAAAATTATTACTACATCGACTCAAATAATAATACTTACTGATTTTAACCCTCACCAAATGGGGGTGCATTTGAAAAATTCTTTCAATAATGAGGGGTGCTAAATTTTTTAAAGTATATCTGATAATAATTTTGTAATTTTGCGGCAGAAATAAAGGGGTGCTGTCACAAGCTGAGATTATACCCAATGAACCTGGAACGGGTAATGCCGTTTAGGGAATTTAAAAAAATGTAACAATAGAACAGTATAACAATGTACCAATTCTTATTGTTAGACTGGTAAACTGATACATTTTTTACATTAATTTAATCCGCCCCTTTTATTCATTAAATGTTAAAATTTATAGAATGAAAGGATTATTTTTTTTAGGCCTAACTGTAGGCGCAGCTGCTTTTATCCAGGCACAAAATACCGATTCCTTAAAAATAAAGGAAATTGAAGCTGTTAATTTTACCAAAAGACTTCCCGTTGCAAAAGAGATCATTAATGTTCAGAAAGATCTGGACAGCAGGAATCTCGGGCAGGATCTTCCGATTCTATTAAAAAATCAGACTTCCATTATTTCGACATCAGATGCCGGAAACGGGGTAGGATATACCGGTTTTAGAATCCGAGGGGTTTCCGGAAGTGCAATTAATGTGATGATGAATGGTGTTCCGTACAATGACTCGGAAAGCCAGGGAACGTTCTTTGTCAACGTTCCGGATCTTACCAGTTCTGCTTCACAGATTCTGATTCAGCGAGGAGTGGGAACATCCAACAACGGAGCTGCCGCATTCGGGGCAAGCATCAATGTACTTTCAAAAGATCCGGAAGAAAAATTTTATGTTAAAACAGATGACAGCTACGGATCATTTAATACCTATAAATATTCTGCCGAAATCGGATCCGGAAAATTCTGGGGGAACCGACTTTCCATAATGGGAAGATATACCCATATTAATTCAGACGGATATATTGACAGAGCTTTTTCAAAGTTGAATTCCTATAATTTCACGGCTTTATATGAAGAAGGAAACACCAGAATCCGTTTAATGGCTTTCGGAGGGAAGGAAAAAACCTATCAAGCCTGGAACGGAATCGACCGGAAAACCTGGGAAACTGATCCCAAATTCAATTATTCCGGGGCAATTTATGATGCAAGTTGGGAAAATATTATAGGCTTTTATGATAACGAAACCGACAATTACCGACAAAATCATTACCAGTTGCTTTGGGAACAGAAATTCAATGATAAATGGAATCTCGAAACAACCTTACATTATACCAAAGGAAAAGGATATTATGAAAATTATAAGCAGGGTGATCCATTCGCCAGATATAACTTACCTGATGTTGGAAGTGAAGAATATTCGGACTTTATCAGAAAAAAATGGCTTAATAATGATTTCTATGGGATTGTTTCAACGCTTTATGGAAAACTAGGAATTGTTGATGTCAACTTTGGGGCAGTCGCCAATCAATATTATGGAAGACACTTCGGAAATGTAACCGGTGTTTTCATTCCCCAGATTGATGAATACGAATATTACAGAAACCGCTCCGTAAAAAATGAAGTGGCAGGTTTTGCAAAAGCATTGGTAAGGATAAATGATCTTGAGTTTTTTGGAGATTTGCAATTGAGAAATGTAGATTACAATACGAAAATCATCACTTCCGGAGATGATGAAGGAGCTAATCTCGATAAAAACTGGCTGTTCTTCAATCCAAAAGCGGGAATCAATTACAAAATTAGCAATGGAAAAATTTTTATTTCCTACGCTCACGCACACCGCGAACCGAACCGTGACGACCTTTTGGCAAACAATGACGTAAAAGCAGAAAAACTTCACGATTTTGAAGCTGGTTTCGAAAGACAGTTTGGACCTGTATCATTCACCGCCAACTTATATTATATGTATTATGTGAACCAGCTTGTCCTGAATGGGGAGCTGAATAATGTAGGGGCCTTTATCAGAACCAATTCAGGAAAAAGTTTCCGAAGTGGGATTGAGCTCGGAGCATTGGCTAAAATCTCAAAACAGTGGGAACTTAGTGGAAATGTAAGTTTCAGCAACAACAGGAATTTAGATTTTAAAGTAGAAAATGAAAATGGTGTTCAGGATCTCGGAAATACACAGATTTCCTTTTCTCCGGATGTTATCGCCAATCTTGCAGTGAAATTCAACCCCAATAAAAATTTCCAGTTTGCCTTAATCAACCAATATGTAGGAAAACAGTATCTGGATAATTCCGAAGATCGTAATCTGCAGCTGAACGATTATTTCCTGACTGATTTTAATGCTCAATACCAATTCAAAATTCATAATAATGACATCGCCCTCAAGCTTTTAGTAAACAATATTTTCAATAAAAAATATGTGAACAACGGCGCTGTGTACGATGGCTCTCCTTACTATTTTTCTCAGGCAGGAACCAATTTTATGTTCGGCATCAGCTGGAAAATTCAGTAATCAATCAGGCTATATTGAAATAATTATAGTAAAAAGTAAAGTTAGATTTTTAAGGCTGCTCCGGCAGTCTTTTTTATTAAATCTTGCCACTATTTATTTTAGGAGCTTTTTCCCGCTTTCCGCACTCGCTATTTCTTTATTTTCCTGGGTAGCGAAGCCGCCGCTACCCAGGAAAATAAAGAAATGAGCTCAGACAATTGCTTCAATCGCGGCTAGGGTAGCAGTTTGCCTATTTATAAATGTTCCCAAAAAACAAAAGGAGGTCTTAAATAAAAGACAGATTGTTATAAATTTCGAAATTCATGAATAAGAGCGGGTTTTATTCCGCTTCCAGGAGGAATAATCCAATGTCTTTAGCCAAAGCTTAATAATAGGGACAGGATTTCTAAAATCAGATCTGCATATTTTTAAACTTGATACCGAACAATTCTTATATAACAAAAAGTCATGAAAAAGTCATAAATTTGCCACCAAATGAATATTTCAGCTTACATTTTAGAATATTTGAAACAATTCGGTACTGTTACGGTCCCGGATTTTGGGGTGTTTTCGCTCGAAAACTCCAAGGCCATTATCAATTCCGAAAATGGGAGCATCCTTCCTCCTGCCAGTAAAATTGTTTATACCCCGGATTATAAAGTAAAGTCTGAGGAGCTGGCTGCTTTTATTGCGGGACACAAACAGATGACCGTAGAAGCTTCCAAAACAGATCTCCAGATCCAGACCGATTTCTGGAAAAAGAAGCTGCAGGCAGATCAGATGCTCGAGATTCAGGGGCTTGGTACTATTTACATTGAAGAAGGCGAAACGCATTTCAAAGGAAACAGACTCCAGTCGGATCACCCGGATTTTTATGGTTTGGAAGAAATTAAGATTTCAGACATCCATAACAATGAACCTCTGAAAACAGGTTCGAAAAATTCCGGAAAAGATTACCGGTTTAACAAATCCATTCTTTGGATTTTCCTGATCATTATTCCTGTTGCTGGAATTTTATATGTAGCTTATACACAACAGGAGCTTCTTTTTGGTGAAAAATCTTTTGGAAATACCAACCCTTCCATACAGACCAGAACCCACAGGATTGAAAAAGATACTGTAAAGCCACAACAAGCTGCTCCGCCGGTAGTCCCATCAGATTCTCTGAAAAAAGACACTGCTGTGGTAAAGCAGAATATTCAGCCGGCAACACAAAAGTCTGTAAACAATCCGGCTCCTACAAACAACACTAAGAAAAAATGGCAAAAATAAAGAAGGCGTCAGAATCCCTGACAGTAATGACGAACATTGTACTCCCCAATGATACCAACCAATTGAGGAATCTTTTCGGTGGCGAGCTGTTGGCAAGAATGGACCGATGTGCCTCAATTTCAGCGACAAGACACTGCGAAAGAAGGGTAGTGACCGCTTCCGTGAATCATGTTTCATTTGATCACCCGATTCCGGAAGGTGGAATTGTAGTAATGGAATCCAAAGTTTCCAGAGCTTTTTCCACGTCTATGGAAATTTATGTAGATGTATGGCTGGATGATCCTATTAATCACAAAAAAATTCAGACCAATAAAGGAATTTATACTTTCGTGGCGGTTGATGAATTCAACAGACCCATCCCAATCCCTGAAATGGAACCGGAAACTGATCTTGAAAAAGAAAGATACGCAGCCGCACTCAGAAGAAAGGAACTCTCCCTGATTCTTTCCGGAAGAATGAAACCTTCTGAGTCAATTGAGCTTAAAAAGCTTTTTGGGGAGGAAACAAAATAACTTGATTAAGAAATTATTTGTAGTTTTTTTGACGCAAGTTGGTGATTATCTTGGTTGTACTTAAGAAAAGAACAATCAACAAGTTTATTGATGAAGCTGTAATCTAATCTGCTAAATCTGAATAATCTGTGCGGATTTTAAATAAAACTTAAACAAATAATTTCTTTCAGCGAAAGGCCACAAAAAATTATTGTAACAAGTACAGATAGAACCGACAAAAATAGTTGTCGGTTTTTTATTGCTGCTTCAGTAGAGGATTCTAAGTAATCGGTGGTTTTAGCAAACATTTTTTCAGGAAAGAATATGGGTAAGGCCAAAAGATATAAAAACAGAAAATTAAGACCTACTTCAAGCCATAAAAAATTTTTACTCCCAAAACCGTCTCCACCGTCTCCGGAATAGTGAACGGGAATAATTTCCTGTACAGAAGAAAATTGCTGTGACAGCACAATAATATATATAAGAAGAAGCAATACGGAAATGCTGAAAATAACCTTAGGTGACTTCATGGAAAACTAAAAAAATCAATTACAAAAGCTGTTTGTGAATCTTTGTGACTACCTTTGCAGAACAAATATAAAAATTATTAACGTAATTTCGTTTGTGTCATTTGTGCAAAACAATTAGTGTCATTAGTGTTTAGAAAAATATGAAAATACTCCTTTTAGATAAGAACCATCCCTTGATTACCGAACAGCTTTTAGCCAAAAATTTTATTCTGGAAGAAGATTTTACCTCTTCCTATGATGAGGTTTGTCGAAAAATTAAAGACTATGACGGTATCATCATCCGAAGCAGAATTCCTTTAGACAAAAATTTTCTGGAGCATGCTGAAAATCTGAAATTCATTGCGAGAGTAGGAGCAGGAATGGAAAATATTGATATTCCTGTAGCACAAAAATTGGGAATTCAGCTGATCAATTCCCCGGAAGGAAACCGTGATTCTGTAGCGGAACATGTAGTGGGAATGCTTCTGATCTTAATGAACAGGCTTTTCATTGCATCCCGGGAAGTAAAAAACGGCATCTGGCTCAGGGAAGAAAACAGGGGGGATGAGCTTCTGGGAAAAACGGTAGGCCTCATCGGATATGGAAATATGGGTAAAGCAACAGCCAAAAGACTTTCCGGTTTCGGCTGCAAAGTAATTTTTCATGATATTCTACCAGGGTTAAGTGATGAATATGCCACTCAGGTTTCCTTGGATGAGCTTAAAGAAAAAGCGGAGGTGCTCAGTCTGCATATTCCTTTAACGGAAGAATCGTATTATCTTGTAGATGGATTATTTATTTCCGAAATGAAGAATGATTTTTATTTCATCAATACTGCACGTGGTAAAAATGTGGAAACCAAAAGCTTGGTGGAAGCTATAAAATCAGGAAAGGTAAAAGGGGCTTGTCTTGACGTTCTGGAATATGAAAAGTCGTCTTTTGAAAACCTGGAAACCGAAAATGAAGATCTTCGGTATCTGCTTGAATCCGAAAAAGTAATCGTAACACCCCATATTGCGGGCTGGACTATCCAGAGTAAAGAAAAGCTCGCCCAGGTAATTGTAGATAAAATCCTTGCTCAGTTTTCAGGTAATTTTCAGTCGATTCATTAATTGGTACATTTTTAAAGTATATTTTGTGATTATCTTTATGTTAAATAATTCATAATATATAATCAATATTTACTCATTATTTTCAGTTTTATTAAATTGCCGCTCATTTTGAAATTCATGAGGATGCGTAATCTTGTACTTATTATCACTACCTGTATAGCTCTTTTTTCCTGTAAAAACAAAGCTGAAAATCAGGAAGCTGCCATTGAAAGCACAACAAATCTCCCGAATTACGGAAACGTAGATCTAAGTAAAGTTTTTACTGCAGCAGACAGTCAGATCCCTGATAAAGCATCTCTTTCAAGATACATTGATCAATATTATAAAAGAGTATGGGAAAGAGGTGATCTCAGCGGTGGAATTCTGGTTGCCAAAGGCGATGATATTCTCTATGAAAATTACAGGGGTTTTGCAAGAGAAGGAAATCAAAATCCTATTGACAGGAATACTCCGCTTCATGTTGCCTCCGTATCGAAAACACTTACGGCAATGGCTATGCTTAAGCTGATAGAAGCCGGTAAAATAAATCTGGATGACCATCTTACAAAATTTTTCCCGGGATTCCCTTATCCGAATGTTACGGTTAAAACATTGCTTGATCAAAGAAGCGGTCTCCCGAAATATGAATATTTTATTACTAAAATACAGCCCGTTCCTGCCGAACTTTCCAAAGCATTTCTTACGAATCAGGATATTTTAAATATGATCATCAAGTACAAACCGGATCTGGCTAGAGATACAGATACGGGATTCATGTACTGCAATACTAATTTTGCCATGCTTGCGCTGCTGATTGAAAAGGTAACCAATACTCCTTTTCCGCAAGCCATGAAAGAGATGGTTTTTGATCCTCTTAAAATGAAAAATACATTTATTTTTCAGGAAAAAGATATTCCCACGGCATCACAGTCATTTTTTTACGGAGGAAAAAAGCTTTATCCTCTGGATCGCCTGGATCTCATTTACGGGGATAAAAATGTGTATACCACACCGAGGGATCTGTATAATTTTTCTAAAGCCATGTTTTCGAAAGATTTTTTAAAGCCTGAACTCATGGAACAGGTTTTCACGCCATACAGCAATGAAAAACTCGGAATGAATAATTACGGACTGGGCTTCAGAATGAAAATTTTCGACAACGGCGAAAAACTTACTTATCACAATGGATGGTGGCACGGCACAAACTCTGTGTTTGCCCATTTGCTGAAGTCAAAAGTAACCATTGTAGCGATTGGAAACAGGTATTCCGGGAAGGTTTATACAGCGCTTGCCTTATCGGGTCTGTTTGAAGATTTTCCTTCTCAGAAGGATAAACTTCATAGTGTTATGAGTGACGATAAAGATACATTAAAAGGTCATGGTGAAGTTTATGGAGAATAATGTTTATTTTTGCGTAAACATCTTCATGAAAAGATTTCTTTTACTATTTGTTATTGGCTTTCTTTTGCAGTCCTGTGCAAGAGTAGGATCACCGGTAGGAGGTCCGAAAGATACGTTGGCGCCAAAGTTTTTAGGTTCGAATATTGACAGCACAAGAATTAATGTTCCGAGAGATATAAAGGAACTTCGTCTTGATTTCAACGAATATGTTTCGCTGAAAGACATCAATAAGAATCTTAGCATATCGCCACCGATTAAAAATATTACCAGGATCATTCCTTCCAGTATTGCCAATAAATTTGTTCTTATCCAATGGAAAGATACGCTGCAGGCCAATACCACATATAATTTTAATTTCGGAAATGCCATTTCGGATAACAACGAAAATAATATTCTAAGATATTTCAATTTTGCCTTCTCTACGGGTGACAAACTGGATGATCTTTATATCAGCGGAGAGGTAAAAGATGCCTTGTCACTTAAAAAAGCGGGTGAAAACAAATTTGTTGTGGGCCTTTACCAGGTGAAGGATACCATTGATTATAAACAAAAGCCTTATTACATCACAAAAGTTGATGATGACGGTTATTATGAGCTGAATTATCTTGCTCCGGGAAAATACAGAATTATTGCTTTTGAAGATGAAAACGGTAATTCCATGTATGATCAGGGAAAAGAAAAAGTAGGCTTTCAGAAAGAGGCCGTTGTTGTAGAAAAATCAATCTCAGGATTAAATGTAAAGCTGTACCCGTCTAAAAAACCGGTAAAATATATTGAAACCAAAGAAGTGCCGGGAGGTGTTTTAATGACTTTTGAAGGAAGGCCGGACAGCGTAAGGGTACAGTCTCAAAGCGAAAAACTGACAGATTACAAGGTAACACATGCTCCGAAATCAGACTCTGTAAGAATCTGGTTTGATGCCGTGAAAAGCAATCTCGGGCAAACCACCGTTGAAAACCTTAAGTTAGGGTATAATGCTGGAACTAAAAAAGATACACTGTACAGCGCTTCTCTTTTCTATCGTTATAACACAAAAAATGCAATGGATGTAAACAGTGATAACGGCGGCGGAATGCTTCCTCCTAAAGAAAATTTTAAAATTAGCTCAAACTATTATATCACAAACCTTAATACGGATAAATGGATTTTCAGAGCAGCTGGAGACAGCCTCAATACACTTCCTTTCACTGCAAAAATATCGGAAACGAATCCCTATCAGATTATTGTTAATGCGGATTTTGTTTCTGGTAAAAAATATCAGCTTACCGTACCTAAAGAAACGGTTTCTTCTTTCTATGCTAAAAATTATCAGTCGAAACGGTTTGATTTTGAAGCAGATAAAGTGGAAAATTACGGAAGCCTAACCTTTAAACTGGAAAATGCTCCTACATCAAGTTATTGGATTCAACTGGTGGACAGTTCTGAAAAAATCCTTTATCAGAAATACACCAAAGGTAATGATGTGAAATTTGATATTCTCAAACCGGCAGAATATATTGTACGTATCCTTGTAGATAACAATGAAAATAAATATTGGGACGAGGCAGATTTTCAGAACGGAATTTTTGCAGAAGACTCTTATATTTATTACAAAACGGTAATTGTGAGACCTTTATGGGACAGCAATGAGACATGGGATCTTAAAGATACAAGGGTTTTGGATACCTCAAAGTTCGGAACTCAGAAGACGAACAACAGTGCTTCTCCAACACCTTCCAATCCAGCCACGCCAAAAACAAATGTAAGACCGGAATTAAAAACGGACAGGGGTTCGCTTACGCCTGTCAGATAATAATGAAAACATTTAAAAGAATACTTTTTTGGGTTTTGATAATCTTCGCTTTGATTCAGTTTATTCCAACGGATAAGGTGAACAGACCGGTTGACCATAAGGTAAATTTTGCGGATGTACAGAGAACGCCTCAAAAAATCAATGAGCTGATTAAAGGAGCCTGTTACGACTGCCATTCCGATGAAACGATATATCCCGGCTATGCTTATGTAGCACCAATTTCCTGGTCTGTTAAAAGCCATATCAACGAAGGCAGGGAGCATCTGAACTTTTCCATTTGGGGGACGTATAATCAGGACTTAAAAAAAAGCATGCTTGAGAGGTCCGTTCAGGCCATACAAAACAAAACAATGCCTATGCCTGGTTATATTGTGTATCACAAAAAAGCCAATTTATCAGAAGCAGAACGGATGTTACTTGTTCAGTATTTTGAAGAAATGCTGAAATCAAAAACATATTAAAAAAAATCCACGGATTGTAAAACTTTGAAATAAAGTCTGTCAATCCGTGGAAAATATAAGTTTGTATTAAACCTTTCGCGCGTAGTTTTCAAAAAACTTTTTCTGCGAATCAAATGCAATATCCTCAGGATTTAATTTATCCAATGGAATCCACACTGCATCCGAAATTTCAGAAATATCAAGTTTCACCTGAAACTTTTCCGAAACATGATATTCGTAAAAAAGATCAATTGTGTTATAATCTATTTCTTTGTACTGATATACATTCGGAAGGCTCGTAAGATACTTTAAATTTGAAATATCAACATCAAGCTGCAGTTCTTCAAAAAGCTCTCTTTTGCAGGTTTCTTCTGCGCTTTCACTCGGGTCTACAAAGCCTCCGGGAAGATCAAGCTTTCCTTTTTTCGGATCTCTGTTCCTTCTGGTAAGGTAAATTTCATTTTCAAATCGTATAATCACAGCTACCGCTCCGGCTACATTATTATAAAGCGTGAAATTACATTCGGGACAGCTCCATTTTTTCTCACCGTCCCAGTTCAGAGATTCTTTGCCACAGCTTGGGCAATATTTCAATATTTTCATTGAGCAACATTAATATTTCTCGGGTGGTAATTTAAAATAACATCCCGGAGTTCTTCGGTTTTAAGATGGGTATAAATTTCCGTGCTGGTGATGCTGGAATGGCCCAGCATTTCCTGGATATAACGGAGATCTGCCCCGTTTTGAAGCAAATGCGTCGCAAAAGAATGCCTGAAGGTGTGCGGTGAGATTTTCTTGCTCACGCCAGCTTTGTCCGTAAGTTCTTTTATGATTAAAAATACGATTACTCTTGACATGGAAGTTCCTCTGCTATTCAGAAACAGAGTATCTTCATATCTTTTGCTGACTTTAATTTTCGAACGTATCTCCGAAATATAATTTAAAAGTAAGGTAGCAGTATAGTCCGCGAGCGGAACAAAACGTGTTTTATTGCCTTTTCCAAGCACTTTAATGTAGTGTTCGTGGAAGTTGATATTGGAAATTTTAAGCTCAATAAGCTCCGATACCCGCAGTCCGCATCCGTAAAGCACCTCAATAATGCACTGGTTTCTTTTTCCCAAATCAGAATCCAGTTCAATGGCGTCTATAATTTTGTTAATGTCCGGAAGTGTTAAGGTATCAGGCAGATAAAGCCCTAGCTTTGGACCTTCTAATAAAGTGGCCGGATTGTCTTTGCGAAATTCATCCTCAACAAGATATTTGAAAAATGCTTTTATAGACGAGATCCATCTTGCCTGTGAACGTTCGCTGAATTTCTTTTTGGAAAGGTTAAAAATGTATTCCTGCAGGTTTTCGTACTGAATCGTATCTGGCCCCACATTTTCTAAATCTTCTTCTGCGTATTCTTTTAGTTTTTTGATATCCCTGATATACGCATCAAGAGTATTTTCTGAAAAATTTCTTTCAAAACGAAGAAAAATTTCAAAATCCTTAATTTTTTCATCCCAAATCATGTTGTGTTATTTTTTTAATTCATATTCCGAAATCTGTATTATTTCAATACCATGGTTTTTTAAAAATGATATTCCATCATCGTCCGAATACTCGTTTATATATACAAGCCTGTTGATTCCGGCCTGTAGAATAAGTTTACTGCATTCTTTACACGGAGACAGCGTTAAATATAACGTGGCTCCTTTTGCAGACTGTGTGGAAGCGGCCAGCTTTAAAATGGCATTGGCTTCTGCATGCAGCACATACCAATGCGTTTTGCCTTCTTCATCCTCACAGCAGTTTTCAAAACCTGATGGGGTACCATTGTAACCATCTGAAATAATCATCCTATCTTTTACGATAAGAGCTCCTACCTGCTTTCGTTTACAGTAGGATAGTTTTGCCCATTCCTGAGCCATCTTCAGATAAGCTTTATCAAACTTATTCATACATCAGCATCGTTTTTTTTCGAAATAATTTTAATCAAGGATAATTTAGAAGCTGGGTTTTCTTTTTTCAAGAAACGCAGAGACTCCTTCTTTTTTATCATCTAAGTCAAAAAGCTCTCCGAAATATTGAATTTCGGTTTCAAAACCTTTATCCGTATCTGATAAGTTTACAGCACGAATAGCTTTGGATATTGCCATTGGGGAATTGTTAGCAATAACGTTGGCCAATTCCTGTGTTTTGGTTAATAATTCTTCAACAGGATATACTTCATTTACCAGTCCGATTTCTTTTGCTCTCTGAGCAGGAACCATTTTGGCAGAGAAGATCATTTCGTTGGCAATACCTTTTCCTACAAGCTTCGGAAGCCTTTGAGTTCCGCCATAACCCGGAATCAATCCCAGCGTTACTTCAGGTAATCCCAGTTTGGCATTTTCCGATGCATATCTGATGTGGCATGCCATAGCAAGCTCCAGACCGCCGCCCAAAGCAAATCCGTTTACGGCTGCAATAACAGGCTTGGTCATATTTTCTATTTTATTGAATAATGAGTTTTGTCCGTTTCTGGCAAGTTCTTCTGCTTTCTCCTGTCCGAAATCACTGAATTCTTTAATGTCGGCTCCTGCAACGAAAGATTTTTCACCGCTTCCTGTAAGAATGATTACCCTACAGCTGCTATCAGTATCTAATTCTTCCAAAGCTGAACCCAGTTCACTGATTGTTTTGGCATTTAGTGCATTTAAACTTTCAGGACGGTTTATGGTAATTATAGATATGTTATTTTGTTTATCTAATAATATGTTTTCGTAACCCATTTTTCAACTGATAAAATATTATTCTGTGCAAATTATAAATTTTTTATAAAAAAAAGGAAAAAAGATTGACTTTTTTTCCTTTTATTGCATTTGTTTTATTATTTAAGGCAATTATTTAGAATGATTCATCATATTGGCATCAATAACAACATTAAGCTGTGTGGCGACTTTCATGCCCAGCTCAATATTCGCTCTGAAAAAATGGCAAAGCTGGCGGTTGATGATTTCATCTCTTTTAGGTCCTGTGATGCCTTTCATGCTTCCCACAATATTGTTCACAAGATTATGCCGGTCTTCAGGACTCATTGCTTTTGAGTATAGCAATCCCGGCTGAGTGTAATGATCATCATCGTTTTCATTTCTGCTGTAATTGGCTACATGAGCGCTGTCCAGTTCGTATTCATAATTTTTGTAAGATGAATCAGGTTTTATATCATCAAAGCTGTTCGGATGATAATTTGGCTTGTCCTGATAATGACTGGAGTCTGCCATAAAACCGTCGCGCTGATAATTATTTACGGCAAACGGACATCTGTTCACTTCAAGATGATGGGCATTGACGCCCACTCTGTATCGATGGGCATCAGGATAAGAGAACAGTCTTCCCTGAAGCATTTTATCCGGAGAAAAGCTGATTCCGTTAATTAAGTTACTTGGTGAAAAGGTTGATTGCTCAACGTGAGCAAAATAATTTACCGGAATTTCATTCAATTCCATTTCGCCCACTTCAATTAACGGGAAATCTCCCTGAAACCATACTTTAGTTATATCAAAAGGGTTCCATCTGAAGTCTCTTGCCTGATCTTCTGTCATTACCTGAATATACATGGTCCATTTCGGGAAGTTTCCTTCTTCAATGGCATTGCACATATCCTCCTGGGCGAAATCAGGATTTTCGCCTGCCATTTTTATCGCTTCTGCATCCGTGAAATTCTTGATTCCCTGTTTTGTTTTCATGTGGAATTTTACCCATACCCTCTCGTTTTTATCATTGATCATCGAAAAAGTATGAGATCCGAAACCGTGCATATGACGGTATCCGTACGGCGTTCCTCTGTCGGACATCAAAATAAGAACCTGATGCAGCGATTCAGGATTAAGACTCCAGAAATCCCACATCATAGTAGCACTTTTAAGATTGGTTTTCGGAACTCTTTTCTGGGTGTGGATAAAGTCCGGGAATTTTTTTGCATCTTTAATGAAGAATACCGGTGTATTATTTCCTACGAGATCCCAGTTTCCATCCTCTGTATAAAATTTAAGAGCAAAACCTCTTGGGTCTCTAGCCGTGTCTGCACTTCCTTTTTCCCCACCCACAGTAGAGAAACGGGCAAACATCCTGCATGAATTTCCTACTTTTGAAAATAATTTTGCTTTTGTATATTGGCTGATATCGTGTGTTACAGTGAAAGTTCCGTAGGCGCCGGTGCCTTTAGCATGAACAATTCGTTCGGGGATTCTCTCTCTCACAAAATGGGCAAGATTTTCCTGTAAAACGAAATCCTGCAACAAAACAGGCCCTCTTGGTCCTACGGTCTGCGAATCCTGATGCTCATAATAAGGAGCGCCATTGTTTAACGTTAATTTTTTAGAATCCATATACTTATGATTTGTTTCGCGGTTTTTACTGTTAGCTGCCTGTATAGACGTATTAAAATATCAAATTTACTTTAATTTTTAATTACAAATGGCAAAAACATTTTATCTTTGTCATAGATAATATTAATCAGATGAACATTCAGCAATTGGAGTATCTTATCGCTGTAGATAAGTATAAACATTTTGGTAAAGCAGCTCAAGCATGCTTCATTACGCAGCCTACGTTAAGTGCAATGATACAGAAATTTGAGGATGAACTGGATGTAAAGGTTTTTGACAGAACTACCCACCCGATTCGTACCACAGATGTGGGGCTTCAGATCATTGATCAGGCAAAAGTGATTATAGAATCTGTCAATGAACTTAAGAATAAGGCCAACCTTTTAAACAATATTTTAGGTGGTACCATTAATATAGGAATTATTCCTACGGTTTCTTCTTTTATCCTTCCAACAGAGATTTTCAAATTTCTGGAGGATAATCCAAAGATCCAGATGAATGTAAAGGAAATGACAACCGATAATATCATTAAGGCCCTTAAAGCGGGTGAACTTGACGCCGGAATTATTTCTACCCCATATGATTCTGCGGACGAATTTTATCAGGATTTCCTGTTTAATGAAGAACTGATGATTTACAGTTCTGATACGGAAGCTAACAAGAAAAATTCTTACGTTGTTCCGGAAGAACTGAATGTGGAAAAAGTATGGTTGCTTGAAGAAGGAAACTGTCTTAGAAATCAGTTTGAGAACATCTGCCATCTGAAAGAAAATACCCTGAAGCCGAAGAATCTTGATTTTCTTGCTTCCAATATTCAGACATTGGTACACATGGTAGATAAAGTAGGAGGGATCAGTATTTTACCGGAACTCGCGTTAAGTCAGCTTTCCGATCAGCAGAAAGAAAATGTTTTCAGGTTCAAAAAGCCTTTTCCGTACAGGGAAATCAGCATTATTTATTATAAGCCGACCTTCAAGCAAAAAATTATTGACGAATTGTCACATTCTATAAGAGCATCACTCGAGAAAAAGCTTAATTATCACGAAAATCCGAAAGAATTCGTAAGCATTAAACCACAATAAATTTTATTGTTAAAGTTGATAAGCTGCTGCTATTCATGAAATTTATAATAAACGGGCAAAAATTTGAGTATTAAAAAAATAGTACTTAACTTTGCGCACGTTTACGAACGAGGAAAAATTTGTCCTGATTGCAACCTCTATAAAAAAATGCTAAAACAGTATTTCTTTTTAGTCGTACCGACAATTATTCTTATTTTTCTTCGTTAATTTTAATCTAAAACAAATAGAGTAATATGTCTTATTTATTTACGTCTGAATCCGTTTCAGAAGGACATCCGGATAAGATTGCCGATCAGATTTCTGATGCGTTAATCGATCATTTTTTAGCATACGATAAAAATTCCAAAGTAGCTTGTGAAACCCTTGTTACAACAGGACAGGTAGTACTTGCCGGTGAGGTAAAATCTGATGCATATCTTGATGTGCAGACGATTGCCAGAGAAGTCATCAACGGAATAGGCTATACAAAAGGAGAATATATGTTCAATGGTGATTCCTGCGGTGTTATTTCTGCGATCCACGAGCAGTCTCCGGATATTAATCAAGGTGTTGACAGAGCTGTAGAAGATGAATCTTTTGAAGGAAAGGCCAACGCACAGGGAGCCGGCGACCAGGGGATGATGTTCGGGTATGCAACCAACGAAACAGCCAATTATATGCCTTTAGCTCTTGACCTTGCGCATACTATTCTTAAAGAGCTTTCAGCGATCAGAAGAGAAGATTCTGAAATTAAATATCTTCGCCCGGATGCAAAAAGCCAGGTGACGATTGAATATTCTGATGATCATAAACCGATCAGAATCGATTCTATCGTTGTTTCTACACAACATGATGATTTCGGCTCTGAAGAAGAAATGCTGAACAAAATCAGAGAAGACATTAAAAATATTCTGATCCCAAGAGTGGTGGCTTTGCAGTCTGATGAAATCAAAGCGTTATTTAATGATCAGATCAAATACCATATCAATCCTACCGGGAAATTTGTAATCGGTGGTCCTCACGGAGATACAGGTCTTACAGGAAGAAAAATCATTGTAGATACCTACGGAGGTAAAGGTGCTCACGGAGGTGGTGCTTTCTCCGGGAAAGATCCTTCAAAAGTTGACAGAAGTGCCGCGTATGCGACAAGACATATCGCTAAAAATCTTGTTGCCGCGGGAGTTGCAGATGAAGTTTTGGTTCAGGTGTCTTATGCAATCGGTGTGGCAGAACCTTGTGGTTTGTACATCAATACCTACGGAACTGCGAAAGTTGATCTTCACGACGGAGCTATCGCAAAAAAAGTTTCTGAGATATTCGATCTTAGACCTTACGCGATTGAGCAGAACCTGAAACTTAGAAATCCTATCTATCAGGAAACTGCTTCTTACGGGCACATGGGTAAAGAACATTATGTGGCTGATAAGACCTTCAACAAAGGACAGAAAAATGAGCTTACACTTACTGGTTTAGAGTTCTTTACATGGGAGAAACTGGACAAAGTAGACGAAATTAAATCCGCTTTCGGAATTTAATTTTCACAATAATAAACAAATGAATAGCTGCTTTATCTTTCAGGTAAAGCAGTTTTTTTTAATTTTACATAAAATAGAACAGAATATGAATAAAGTACGATTCGTCATTACAATCCTTACCGTTTTTTTTCTCGGCACTTTTGCCAAAGCACAGCTTACCGTACATAAAATGGTAAATGTAGGATATACTTATCAGAATCAAAGTTTTGGCGAAGTGGGTGGCAAGTTGCTTTTCCTTAAGAATGATGATGTCATCTACAGGCTTGGTGCGTCTGCCATGATGGGGTCTGTAAATTCGCAGTTTGCAATAATGCCTAAGGTTTCGACTGACGTTTTATTGAATTTTCAGAAAAATGTGGATTTTTACCATTCGTATTATTTTCTGATAGGCGCAGAAGGTACCAACAAATATGTTGCTCCGAAAGTTGGTTTTACCCTATTCGGGATTCTGGATCTTACCGGAGGGTATGCTTTTCCAATAGGAAACAGCGGAATAAACGGAAAAGAATTAAAAGGACTGAATATTAATTTTTCACTAAATATCCCTACTGTATTCATTCATGACATGTTTAAATGATTTTTTTTAAATTTTTCTTTCAAAAATTTAATAATAGGTTAACAGTTATTAAAAATTTATTATATTTACATCATTAAAAATTGTATCCGCCTATTGATTATACTTTACTCTGAAGAATTGTTTTGTATTTACAGCTGAAACCAGATGAAAAATCTGGAAAGTATTTGTTCAGCAAAAAAGTATTGAGAAGAAGTTATGAAATCAAAATCGGATAGTTTACTTATTTCCCTTTATCAAAAAGGAGACGAAGAGGCGTTGTCGACCCTTATCCACCGCCATCAGAGAGAACTGTTTACATTCATTTTTTACAAAATTAATGATGAAGATCTGGCAAATGATGTTTTTCAGGATACGTTCATGAAAATCATTGTTATGCTTAAGGAAGGACGTTATAACGAAGAAGGAAAATTCATTCTTTGGGCAAAAAGAATTGCTCATAACCTTATTATTGACCATTTCAGAGCAAAATCCAAGAATATTAAAGTATCGGAAACAACTTTTGAAACTGAAGAATATTCCATTTTCGACCTGTTGAGAGAACCTTCTGAAAATATTGAAGACCAGCTGGTAACCAACCAGATTCAGGAAGACCTTTTAAGGATGCTGCAGTTTCTTCCTGAAAATCAGCAGCAAGTAATAAAACTGAGATTTTTTGACGGGTTAAGTTTTAAAGAAATTGCAGATCACACCGATATGAGCATTAATACCACATTGGGACGCGTAAGGTATGCATTAATTAACCTGAGAAAAATCATGGAAGAAAATAATATTATCTTGACACGATAGATAATAATTTCGGAAAATTCTCGTTTTAAGGAAAAACATTTAACCGCCTATGAGAAAAAATGATTCCTTAAAAGTGAAAACTTTGAAACCAAAAAAGCAAACAATTGAGTTTTTACTCAATTTTTCGAAGAATCTTGAGGTTGTAAAAACCAAGAGCAAGAATTATCCGATTTCCAAAAATTAAAATTAATTTTGTGCTGTATGAAAATTCAGCACATTTTTTTTGATCTCGACAATACCTTGTGGGATCACCGCAGAAATGCTTACCTTACCATTAAACAGCTTTTTGAAAAAGAGAAAATTGCCCTGAAATACGGAATTGACTTTGAAGAGTTTCATTCCGTTTATCACGAAATCAATGAGAAGCTTTGGGAAGATATTCGCGACGGAATTATTGATAAAGAGTATCTGAGGAAGCATCGTTTTTATGATACATTCAGACATTTTAATGTTGACGATGAACAGCTGTCCATGTATTTTGAAGAACATTTTTTAGATAAAATACTTAATCACAATGAATTGGTGGAAGGCGCCACGTATATTTTAGATTATCTTAAAGCTAAGAATTACACTTTACATATTATTTCTAATGGTTTTAAAGAAGTTACAGAAAGAAAATGTATTTTATCCGGAATTGATCAATATTTTCAAACAATCACCAGTGCAGATACTGTGGGCGTAAGAAAGCCAAGACCGGAGATTTTTGAATATTCTCTAAAGCTTTCAGAAGCATCAAAAGAGGAAAGTATTCTGATCGGTGACGACTGGATCGCAGATGTTGTCGGAGCACAAAATTTCGGAATGGATGTGATTTTCTTTAATGTTTTAAAGGAAAACAGGCAGGAAGAAGGATTGAAGGTAATACAGCATTTACTGCAGATTAAAGAGTTTCTATAACTTTTTTATAACAATTTTGTTTAAAAAGTTTCGGCGGCACCTTTGGTGCCGCCGAAACTTTATCATAAGGTTTAAAACATTAAAGCCCTAAACTTTTTCTCACTCTTGTAATGGTTTCCGTAGCGATAACTCTCGTTTTAGCGGCTCCTTCCTGAAGTTTTGCTTCCAGTTCTTCAAGATTATTCATATAGTAAGAGAAAAGCGCTCTTTCTTTCTCAAATCTTGTTAAAATTAAATCCAGAAGTTCTTTTTTAGCATGACCGTAACCGAAGTTTCCGGCCAGATATTTCGCTTTCAATTCTTCAGTCTGTTCGGGAGTTGCAATCAGCTGATATATTGCAAATACTTTATCGGTTTCAGGATCTTTCGGTTCTTCCAGTGATTTGGAGTCGGTTTCAATACTCATGACCTGTTTTTTCAGTTCTTTTTCAGGTAAGAAGATATTGATGATGTTTCCTCTGGATTTAGACATTTTATGACCATCAATACCGGGAACATACTTGGTGTTTTCCTGAAGCTCTGACTGAGGAAGCACAAAAACTTCACCCATCTGATTATTAAATCTTGACGCGACATCACGGGCAATTTCCAGATGCTGAAGCTGGTCTTTTCCTACAGGAACGATTTCCGCATCATATAATAAAATATCGGCAGCCATCAGGATAGGGTAGGTGAATAAACCTGCATTAACGTCCTGCAGTCTGTCTGCCTTATCTTTGAAGGAATGTGCTAACGTTAGTCTTTGGTACGGAAAAAAACATGATAAATGCCAAGAAAGTTCACAGGTTTCAGGGATGTCACTCTGTCTGTAAAAATAGGTTTTTTCAGTATCCAGCCCACAAGCAAGCCAAGCCGCAGCAATTTCGTAGGTATTTTGTTTTAGCACTTCCGCATCTTTAATCTGGGTTAAAGAATGAAGATTGGCGATGAATAAAAAAGATTCGTTTCCTTCCTGTTTCGATAGTTCAATCGCAGGAATAATAGCACCCAACAGGTTTCCCAGGTGCGGAGTTCCGGTGGCTTGAATGCCGGTAAGAATTCTTGACATTGTTTAAAATTTATATTTAAAATTAATGAATTGCAAATTTAAATTAATTCTCTAAAATATAGGTTAGTTTAAGCTCTGTTAGACGCAAAGATTTAAGATTGTACTTTTAATATCAGAGAGCAAAGGCACATATATTTGCTGCGCGAACCTTCATCAAATCAACTTGTTGATTCATTCTTTACCTACTTGAATTTATCATTTAATGTAACTTTGCGTTAAAAAAAATACACGCTGGAAAAATTAAGGAATCAAAACTTTATCACCACCAAACTTAGGTTCAACGTCGAAAATTAGATCCCAATACGCTTTTGCTTTAGCAAGATATTCTCTCATATTGGTTTTAAAACCGGCATATTGATTTACATCTAATGCGTTGTAACCGAAAGCTTCCATCCCGTTTTGCCGGGCTAGGAATACCGCTCTTTCATTATGGAATTTCTGGGAGACAATGATAATTTTATTCTGACCAAAAATTTCTTTTGCCCTAATTACTGAATCCAATGTTCTGAATCCTGCAAAATCAAGAAAAATTCTGTCTTGAGGAATTCCGTGCTCCATTAAAGCGAGCTGCATATCTTCAGGTTCGTTGTAATCTTTCGTACTGTTGTCGCCGCTTACGACAATGTATTGTATTTTTCCGGTTTTATACAATTCTACCGCGGCATAAATGCGGTTGTAGAAATAAGCATTCGGAAAACCATTATTTAAGCTTTTGCTTGTACCCAGAAGCAGAGCGGTTTTTGCTGCTGGAAGATCTTTAGTCTCATAAGAAATATAGGGGCCACTGCTTGCCTTAATGCTGTAATTGGCCCAGGCCATAAAAATAATTCCCGCCACGAACAGAAGCAGGAAAAATTTAAGTAAGTTTTTAATCAATTTTTTCATCGGTGTAAAATTCTTTAAAATTCCAAACCGTTCGGGAAGGCTTTTTTTCTGAAAATTAATAATAATGCTGCGCCCACGGTAATCGCAGAATCCGCTACATTAAAGATATATTTAAAAAATTCTATATGTTTTCCTCCGATCAGGGGCCAGCTTTCAGGAACGTTCCAGTCTACCAGTGGGAAATGAAGCATATCCACCACACAGCCTCTCATAAAGGTAGAGTATCCTTCACCGAAAGAGGAGAATTTTGAGATTCCGCCATAGCCGATCCATCGGTCAATACTTGCATCATATACGGTACCGCTGTCGAAAATCAGTCCGTAAAACATGCCGTCTATCAGGTTACCGATTGCTCCGGCAAAGATCATGGCCATCGGAATCAGAAGATAATTGGATTCGCCTCTTTGCAACCATTTTTTAAATAAATAAATCATTCCTCCGATCAGGACAATCCTTACCAAAACAAGGAAATATTTTCCGATAACGCCTCCGAAATGAAGGCCGTACGCCATCCCCGGGTTTTCTACAAAAGTGAGCTTAAACCCCGGCAGAACGGAAACACTGTCATCCAGGTTAAAATGGGTTTTTACATAAATTTTTGAGGCCTGATCAATCAATAAGATAAGAAAGGTTACCAATACGATCTTTTTCATTATAATCCTTTAGGTTTTGTAGGTTTTCCTGTTTTCTCGTTCTTCTTATCAACGATTTTTTTAATCGTCTTCTGATTGTGATGCATGTTCTTGGTATGGAATTTTTCGAACTTAATGTTCATGTCTTTTAGGACGCTTTTCAGCGCACTGAGTTCCATTGCATTTTTCGGATGTACAATAATGGATTCCACTTTTTTAATTTAAATTATTTTTTGGACAGCTCATCAAGCCTTTTTCTTTCTTTGGGTGAAAGATCATTGATGCCGTTTTTGCCCATTTTACTTAAAAGCCTGTCTATTTCTTTTTCCCTTTCGCGTTTATCAGCATTAAACCGGTCATCGATCGTTAAATTTTTTTGCTTTGCAGGAAAAAACCGATTCCTGATCCGGCCTCTGTAAATAAACGCCAGGATTACAACGATGATAATGATTAAAATGAATAAATCACTCATGGATATATACTAAAAATTAGGTTTATAAAGTATTTGTCAAAAATACAATATAAACCCAAATTTATGATATTAACCTTCCGGTTATTTCTGCATATTTTTCGCTTCGATGCTTAGCGTTGCATGAGGAACAGCCAGAAGCCTTTCTTTAGGAATTAATTTTCCGGTTACCCTGCAAACGCCGTAAGTTTTGTTTTCAATTCTTATCAGAGCATTTTTAAGATCACGAACGAATTTTTCCTGTCTTCCGGCTAAAATAGAGTTCTGTTCTTTACTTAAAGTTTCAGCACCTTCTTCAAAGGCTTTAAAGGTTGGTGAGGTATCATCCGTACCGTTATTCTGGTCGTTAATGAAACTTTCTCTGATCAATTTAAGATCATTTTCTGCTTTTTCTATTTTCTCCTTAATGATTGCTTTAAATTCTTGTAAATCAGCATCACTGTATCTTACTCTTTCGTCTGACATGGTTCTTTCTCTTTTTTAATAAAATTATGAAATGGAATTTGAAAAACAATAACTATATGTTAAATTTTTTCAACATTTATCTTAAAATTAACTTCATCTATTTCGATTTCGTTAAAATTTGAAAGTGAAGATACAATTTCTATTTTATTTGACAAGACTTCGGAAGAAATATATTCTTCATTTTTCCTGATGTCATCAATGAAAGGCGAGTTGTCTTCCAGTGAGATCAAAATTCTGTCTGTCAAATCGAAATCTTTATCTTTTCGCAGGTTCTGAATCCTGTTGATGAATTCTCTTGCGATCCCTTCAGATTTTAATTCTTCTGTCAACGTCAAATCTAATGCCACAGTTGTTTTCCCATCGGAAGTTACCGTCCATCCCGGGATATCTTTTGTGGAAATCTCTACATCCTCCAATGTAATTTCATAACCCTGAACATCTAATTTTCCATCTTTTTCAAGTTGTGAAATCAGTTCTGCATTGAAATTGGCAATCTCACCTCCAACTGCTTTCATGTCTTTTCCTAACTTAGGCCCCAACGCTTTGAAGTTCGGTTTGATCTGTTTTATAATAAGATGAGATGCTTCTTCCGCGTTGATCAACTGAATTTCCTTAACATTTACCTCCTGTTTGATCAGTTCTGAAACCGCTGAAATCTGCTCCTCAGTTTTAGAATCTAAAACAGGAATTAACACTTTTTGCAATGGCTGGCGAACTTTTACATTTTCTTTCTTTCTCAAAGAGAAAACCATACTTGTAATGTTCTGTGCCAAATGGGTTTTTTCAACCAGATCCCGGTCAATAAGACTTTCATTCGCAACCGGGAAGTCTGTTAAGTGAATCGATTCTGCACTTTCTTTTCCGGTTACTCTATTTAAATCCTGATATAATTGATCCATAAAGAACGGCGCGATAGGCGCAGATAATTTGGCAACTGTTTCAAGACAGGTATATAAAGTCTGGTAAGCCGAGATTTTATCTTCAGAATAATCTCCTTTCCAGAAACGTCTTCTGCACAATCTTACGTACCAGTTGGATAAGTTATCATTTACAAACGTACTGATGGCTCTTGCCACTCTTGTAGGTTCATAATCTTCGTAGAAAGCTTTTACTTCTTTGATGAGCAGATTTAATTCCGATAAAATCCATCGGTCGATTTCAGGTCTGTTTTCAACTTCTTTTTCAGAATAATTAAACCCGTCAACATTTGCATATAAAGCAAAGAATGAATAGGTGTTGTATAGGGTTCCGAAGAACTTTCTTCTCACTTCATCAATTCCTTCGATGTCAAATTTCAGGTTTTCCCACGGATTGGCGTTTGAAATCATGTACCAGCGGGTAGCATCCGGACCGTAAACCGCAAGTGTTTCAAAAGGATCTACGGCGTTGCCTAAGCGTTTTGACATTTTCTGACCGTTTTTATCCAAAACAAGCCCATTACTCATTACGTTTTTATAGGCTACTGAATCAAAAACTGCCGTTCCGATCGCATGAAGCGTGTAGAACCATCCTCTTGTCTGGTCAACACCTTCGGCAATGAAATCTGCCGGAAAAGCTTTATTGGTATCAATTAATTCTTTATTTTCAAAAGGATAATGCAGCTGCGCGTACGGCATCGCTCCCGAATCGAACCAAACGTCAATCAGATCGCTTTCGCGTTTCATGGCTTGTCCTGAATCTGAAACGAGGATTACCTTATCAACCACATTTTTGTGAAGATCAACAAGTTCGTAATTGGATTCGGACATATTTCCGATGATAAAACCTTTGAACGGATTTTCTTTCATCAATCCTGCTTCAATTGATTTTTCAATTTCATTATACAATTCTTCTACAGATCCGATGATTTTCTCCTCCTTCAGATCAGCTGTTCTCCAGATCGGCAACGGAATTCCCCAATATCTTGAACGGGAAAGATTCCAGTCGTTTACATTTTCCAGCCAGTTGGCGAAACGGCCTTCTCCCGTTGATTTCGGCTTCCAGTTGATTTCTTTGTTTAAATCTACCAGTCTGTCTTTCACGGCTGTCATTTTTACAAACCATGAATCCAGTGGGTAATATAACAATGGTTCATCTGTTCTCCAGCTGTGCGGATACGAGTGAACATATTTTTCTACTTTGAAAGCTTTGTTTTCTTCTTTTAATTTTAAAGCAATTCTTTCATCTACAGACATATATTTTTTCAAGTCTTTGATGACAGAATTTAATTTTTCTTTTTGAATATTGAATTCTATACTTTTTTCTGCTTCACTAAGGTATTCTCCTTTTACATATTCATTGGCAAAACCGTAGATTTCATCGCTTACCTGCGATAAAAATCTTCCCTGTAGATCCACCAGCGGAACAGGATTTCCGTTTTTATCCAAAACAAGCATTGGCGGAACTTCAGGAGTCGCTTCTTTAGCTACTTTCGCATCGTCAGCACCGAAAGTAGGTGCGGTGTGAACGATACCTGTTCCGTCTTCCGTCGTTACGAAGTTTCCTGAGATTACCCTGAATGCATTTTCCGGATTTTGGTGAGGTTTAGCGTAATCTAAAAGCTGTTCATATTTAATTCCAACCAAATCAGCCCCTTTAAATTCGGCTAAAACCTGATAAGGAATAACTTTACTTTCTGCAGTGTAATTTGCGAAATCTTCTTCTGTACCTTCACTGTATTTTTTTGCAAACTGTTTTCCAACCAAAGCTTTAGCCAAAACTACATTTACCGGTTCAAAAGTATATTGATTGAAAGTTTTAACCAAAACATAATCGATTTTCGGTCCTACTGTCAACGCTGTATTGGAAGGCAGCGTCCACGGAGTTGTCGTCCAGGCTAAGAAATGCACATCGCCAAATCCCTGTAAAAATGAAGGCAATGTTTCCGGCAATGTTTTAAACTGTGCCACCACTGTTGTATCTGAAACATCACGGTAAGCTCCCGGCTGATTTACTTCGTGGGAAGAAAGTCCGGTTCCCGCTTTCGGAGAGTACGGCTGAATGGTGTAGCCTTTGTACAGTAACCCTTTATCATACAGTTGTTTCAGCAGCCACCAAACGGTTTCCATGTATTTAGACTTGTACGTGATATACGGATCGTCAAGATCTACCCAGTAACCGATTTTCTCGGTAAGGTTGTTCCAAACGTCTGTGTAACGCATTACCGCTTCACGACACGCTTTGTTGTAATCTTCAATTGAAATCTTAGTGCCAATATCTTCTTTAGTGATTCCTAATTCTTTTTCCACACCAAGCTCTACCGGAAGTCCGTGTGTATCCCATCCCGCTTTACGGAAAACCTGTTTTCCGTTCTGGGTCTGATAACGACAGAAAATATCCTTTAATGCTCTGGCCATTACGTGGTGAATTCCGGGCATACCGTTTGCAGAAGGCGGACCTTCATAAAAAACAAACTCAGGTTGCCCCTCACGAATCTCAACACTCTTATTGAAAGTTTTATTCTGTTTCCAGAATTCCGCTACATTCTCGGCTACGTCAATAAGGTTGAGGTTTTTGTATTCTTTAAATTGGCTCATTGTAATAGATCAATATCGTTGATTAATTAAGTTGGCAAATTTACTAAAATTTACCGGTTTATAATATATGTTTTGTTTTGATATTTATAGTGAAAAATGTTCTGTTTCAGAAAAGTAAAGCAGAGGAATAAGGAAAGGTGAAAGATCAAGCGTGAATAAGTGAATTTATCCTGTTGCTAAAAGTTGTTTCAAAAAAACTTCCACAAATAAAAAATCTGCCTGCAAAATCTGCATGGTTTTTCTTACCAAGCAAGGATTTATTTTAAACCTGTATATTCTTAAGTGGATAAAGAATGCATCAGCCGGCTGATTGATGAAGGATATCTATTTATTAGCTTCGCGCAGCAAATTTATTTGCCTTTGTTTACTAAGATTAACGGAATAAGCAATTAGTCTTTGCGTTTAAAAAAACAAATTAACAAGTCCAATCATCCGTGAAATCCATGAGCGATAAAATCTTCATGAGAAAATTAATATTAATTAAATAAATTTGTCCTTTAAAAATAAATCTATTGGACTTCTATCCATCCATCGAAAGATCAGACATTAGGGAAATCAAAAAATTTCAGGAGCAAAAACTTCAGGAGCTTTTGGCTTATCTTGAACAAAAATCACCTTTTTATCAAAAAGTATTCAGGGAAAACAATATTAACATTTCTGATATTCGGACTTTGGAAGACCTGCGGAAAATTCCCATCACCACAAAAAACGATATTCAGCAGCATAATGATGATTTTTTCTGTGTAACTCCGGATAAAATTGTGGATTACAGCACAACTTCAGGAACACTGGGTGATCCTGTAACCTTCGGATTGTCAGATAACGACCTTGAGAGATTGGCTTATAACGAAGCGATTTCTTTTGCCTGTGCCGGAATTCAAAAAGGAGATGTTGTCCAGATGATTACAACCATTGATAAAAGATTCATGGCCGGGCTTGCTTATTTTTTAGGACTCAGAAAAATGGGCGCGAGCGTGGTAAGAATGGGACCGGGAATTCCTGAGCTTCAGTGGGATTCTATTTTCAGATACAGGCCGAAATATTTAATTACTGTTCCTTCATTTTTATTAAAAATGATCGATTATGCAGAAAAGCATGGAATTGATTATAAAGACTCCAGTGTTTACGGTGCGGTTTGTATCGGAGAAAGTATCAAAAATCAGGATTTTACAGATAATATTTTATCCCGGAAAATTAAAGAAAAATGGGATGTTAAATTATTCTCAACCTACGCTTCCACAGAGATGAGCACTGCTTTTACAGAGTGTGAAGAACAAATCGGCGGACATCATCATCCGGAACTAATCATTACCGAGATTCTTGACGACGATGGGAATCCGGTAAAAGAAGGTGAAAGCGGGGAATTAACCATTACAACTTTAGGTGTTGAAGCGATTCCGTTATTAAGATTCAAAACGGGAGATATTGTAAAAGCGCATGATGAACCTTGTAAATGCGGAAGAAATACAATGAGACTCGGTCCGGTGATCGGCAGGAAGCAACAGATGATCAAATATAAGGGAACTACATTGTATCCGCCTGCGATGAATGATATTCTGAATGATTTCAATGGTATTCTGTGTTACCAGATTGTTATTCAGTCGAATGAAATCGGGTTGGATGAAATTATCATTAAAATAAGCACAGACAGCGATTCCGAAAGCTTTGTAAGTGAAGTAAGAGATCATTTCCGGGCGAAATTAAGAGTAAGTCCGAAAATTGAGCTTGTTGAATTTGATATTTTATCTAAAACAGTTTTTAATCCGAACAGCAGAAAGCCAATTACGTTTATCGATTTAAGATAAATAAAACGGAAATCTCAGGCCGTTTTTTATGCTTGTTGCTTTTCTTTTTTAATGAATTCTGCGAGATTCTTGATCGCCGTATCATGTATTCGGACAAAAGTATTTTTTTTGTCCCATACATAACCTGCGAGAACTGCACAGATTTTTCTTTTCACATCGGGGTTTTCCGGCTGGTGGAAAAACAATTCCTGGAGATTTCCGGTGTACCATTCTTTTACGTACGTGGTAAAAACATCAACACCATAAAGAATATAGTCTGCAAATTCTTTTTGCCAGTCAACTTTTTCGCCGTTGAGTTGTCTTAAAGCTAATTTTGCGGCGGTCATTCCGCCTTCTGTGGCAAAAGCCATTCCTGAAGAGAAAACCGGATCAAGAAATTCCGAAGCATTTCCCGTTAATGCAAAACCATCACCATACAGTTTTTTTACCGAGCAGGAATAGTCTTTTAAATGTTTTGGCTCAAAGAGAAAATCCACATCTCCGAAACGTTTTACATAATAATCTGAAAGAGAAATCGCTTTTCTCAGAGCTTCTGTGGTATCTCCGTTTTTAGAAAGTCGGTCTATGTATTCGGTAGGACCCACAATTCCTACGCTGGTATTTCCGTTGGAAAAAGGAATTACCCAAAGCCAGACTTCCGTTTCGATAATATCAAAAGAAATTAAAGTGCCTTCTGTTCCTGCTTCTCTGTTGATGTCCTTTACATGGGAGAAAATAGCGGAGTGAGGTGAAAGTTTTGAAGGTTTTTCCAAATCCAGAAGTCTTGGAAGGACTCTTCCGTAACCGCTGGAGTCGATGACAAATTTGGCGTGGATTTCTTTTGTTTCTCCATTTTTATTTTTTACTGTGGTCACAGAATCTGTTCCGTTGAATTCAATCCCGGTCACTTCCGTTTCAAACTCCAGATCAATCCCTTTATTAATAACTTCCTGAGCTAAAACATTGTCGAAATCTGCCCTCGGAACCTGCCATGTCCAGTCCCAGCCTTCTCCGAACTTATTGCTAAAATCAAAAATACATACTTCTTTTCCTCTCAGAAACCGGGCACCGAGTTTCTTTTCAAAACCCATTTTGTCAAGCGCGGGAAATAATCCGGCCTCTTCAAAATGATCCATTACCCGTGGAATCAGGCTTTCTCCTACTACCAGTCTTGGAAATTTTGTCTTTTCAACAACTTTAACGTTGACGTTGTTCTTCTTTAAATATGAAGAAGATACGCATCCGGAAGGCCCGGCTCCGATTACAAGAACGTCAACAAATTCTTTGCTCATCTTTGATTTTTTATTTTAATAATAACTTCTATCTTTGCCGCAAATTAATGACAATTAATTAATAACTACAAAATTATCATATTATTCTATCAATAAATGAAAATAAACAACTTTTTAGAACTGAGCGACTTTAAGAAAATCATTGTTGAGAATAAAAATATAGAACTGGATAAAGCACTTCTTACCAGAGTGAATGAAAGTTTTCAGTTTTTAAAGGAGTTTTCAAAAAATAAAGTAATATATGGTGTGAATACGGGTTTCGGACCGATGGCACAATTTAAGATCAGTGATGAAGATACACATCAGCTTCAATACAATCTCATCAGAAGCCATTCTTCGGGAATAGGAAATCCGCTTCCGGCAGACGAAGCAAAAGCCTGTATGCTGGCCAGACTGAATACATTATCTCTTGGGAAATCCGGGGTTCATGAATCTGTTGTTATTTTACTTAAAGAATTAATAAACAGAGATATTACACCGTTGATTTTTGAACACGGAGGAGTAGGTGCAAGCGGTGATCTCGTACAATTGGCACACTTAGCCTTAGTGCTGATTGGTGAAGGTGAAGTCTTCCATAAAGGTGAAAGAAAATCTACAAAAGAAGTTTTTCAATCTGAAGGTTTGAAACCGATTCAGGTAGAAATCCGTGAAGGACTCGCGTTAATGAACGGAACTTCCGTGATGTCCGGCATTGGTGCTGTTAATGCGCATAAAGCGAATCAGTTAACTGATATTTCTATTAAATTATCCTGTGCGATTAATGAAGTTGTTCAGGCGTATGATGATCACTTATCGGAAGTATTAAACGGAACAAAACTTCATGCCGGTCAGCAGAAAATTGCAGAAAAAATGCGGGCTCATTTGTCTGACAGCAAATTGATCAGGAAAAGAGCAGATCATTTATACACTCATTTTGAAGAACAGGAAAAAGTTTTCAAAGAAAAAGTTCAGGAATATTACTCTTTACGATGTGTTCCGCAGATTTTAGGACCTGTTTTGGATACTCTGGAATACACTGAAAAAGTATTGGAAAACGAGATTAATTCAGCTAATGATAATCCAATCATCAATGTTGAAGACCAGCATGTTTATCACGGCGGAAATTTTCACGGAGATTATGTTTCCCTGGAAATGGATAAGCTGAAAATTGTAGTGGCCAAACTAACAATGCTCGCAGAAAGGCAATTAAATTACCTTTTAAATTCTAAAATCAATGAAATCTTGCCTCCGTTTGTTAATTTGGGCAAATTAGGATTTAATTTCGGGATGCAGGGAGTTCAGTTTACGGCAACTTCAACCACGGCGGAAAGCCAGATGCTGTCTAACCCGATGTATATTCACAGTATCCCGAATAATAATGATAATCAGGATATTGTGAGCATGGGAACCAACGCTGCGGTTATCTGCAGAAAAGTGATTGAAAATGCATTTGAAGTATTGACTATTGAGGCAATTACAATTGTTCAGGCCATTGAATATCTTGGTTTTCAGGATAAAATTTCATCTGCCACTAAAGAACTGTATGATGATATAAGAAAAATTATTCCTGCATTCTCCGATGATATGGTGATGTATCCATATTTGGAACAGGTAAAAAAATATTTAAAAACTATGTAATTTTTATCCAAAATAAATTGTCATAGAAGTATACTTAAAGAAATTAAACTAATATAAGCAAACACATGAAATGTGCAATCATCACAGGAGGCTCAAGGGGAATCGGAAGGGCCATCTGTATAAAACTGGCAGAAGAAAAGAATTATCATATTTTGATTAACTATACTTCAAACGAAACGGCAGCAAGGGAAACCTTGGCTAAAGTTGAAGAATTGGGGGCAACAGGGGAAATTCTGAAATTCGATGTAGGAAATGCTGAGGAAACAAAGGTGGTTTTAACAGAATGGCAGGATGCGAACTCCAGTGCTGTGGTGGAAGTGATTGTAAATAACGCCGGAATTACAAGGGACGGATTATTCATGTGGATGCCGAGTGAAGACTGGAATTCAGTGATTAACACCAGTTTAAACGGATTCTTTAATGTTACGAATTTCTTTATTCAAAAATTGTTACGTAATAAATACGGAAGAATCATCAATATGGTTTCTGTTTCCGGAGTGAAAGGAACAGCGGGACAAACCAATTATTCTGCTGCAAAAGGAGCTTTGGTCGGAGCTACAAAAGCCCTGGCTCAGGAAGTGGCAAAAAGAAATATTACGGTAAATGCGGTGGCGCCGGGATTCATTAAAACAGATATGACTCAGGAGTTTAACGAAGATGAATTAAAAGGCATGATTCCTGCAAATAGATTCGGGGAAGCAGAAGAAGTCGCAGATTTGGTAGCATTTTTGGCGTCTAAAAAAGCATCATATATTACAGGTGAAGTTATAAACATCAACGGAGGAATCTACTCATAATAATTTAGCAATGTAATAATTTAACAATGTACGAATAATGGAGATTCTTCACTTCGTTCAGAATGACAGAAAGTATTATGGTTGCGAATTTGAAATTGTTACACTGTTAAATTGATAAACTGTTACATTTTTTAACATGGAAAATAGGGTTGTCATTACCGGAATGGGGATTTATTCCTGCATCGGAACTTCTTTGGAAGAGGTGAAAGAATCTTTATTTCAGGGAAAATCCGGAATTTTTTTAGTAGATGAAAGAAAGGAGTTTGGTTTCAGATCCGGATTAACCGGCGTTGTTCCGAAACCGGATCTTAAAAATCTTCTCAGCCGCAGGCAACGTGTAAGCATGGGCGAGGAAAGCGAATATGCGTATGCAGCAACTTTAGATGCCTTAAAACAGGCTGGTGTAGACCAGGATTTTTTAGACAATAATGAAGTCGGGATTTTATACGGAAACGACAGTGTTTCTCAGGCAGTGGTAGAATCTATCGACATTGCAAGAGAGAAAAAAGATACGACTTTAATGGGTTCTGGAGCTATTTTCAAGTCGATGAACTCCACCGTTACCATGAATCTTTCCACGATTTTTAAATTAAGAGGGATTAACCTTACGATCAGTGCTGCCTGTGCAAGCGGTTCCCATTCTCTCGGACTGGCTTATATGATGATTAAAAACGGCTTCCAGGATATGATTGTTTGCGGAGGAGCACAGGAAACCAACAAATATTCCATGGCGAGTTTTGATGGATTGGGTGTTTTTTCAGTGAGAGAAGATGAGCCTACAAAAGCATCAAGACCTTTTGATTCTGCAAGAGATGGCTTGATTCCCAGTGGCGGAGCTGCTACTTTAATTGTTGAAAGCCTGGAGTTTGCGCAAAAAAGAGGAGCGAATATCATTGCGGAAATTGTGGGTTATGGATTCTCTTCAAACGGAGGACATATTTCAACACCGAATGTTGACGGGCCTGCTTTAGCAATGAATAGGGCTTTGCAACAGTCTGGTTTACAGGTAGAAGATATTGATTATATTAATGCTCACGCAACATCCACACCAATTGGTGATGCTAATGAAGCCAAAGCAATTTATGAAATTTTCGGGGGTGAAGTTCCGGTAAGTTCAACAAAATCCATGACCGGTCATGAATGCTGGATGGCAGGTGCAAGCGAAGTTATTTATTCCATTCTTATGATGCAGAACGATTTCATTGCCCCGAATATCAATCTGGAAAATCCTGATGATGAAGCAAAAAGGATAAATTTGATTGCCGAAACAAAAAGTCAAAAAATTGACGTATTTTTGTCGAATTCTTTCGGATTTGGGGGAACCAATTCCGCATTAATTGTTAAAAAATTTAATTAAAAACATGGAAAGGGAAAAAATTGTTGCGACCGCCAACGACTTTTTAGTCAATGAATTTGAAGTAGACGGCGATGAAATCAGCAATGATGCAAACTTTAAAAAGACATTAGGCCTAGACAGCCTGGATTATATTGATCTGGTGGTTGTAATAGAATCTAATTTCGGAGTGAAATTGGGCGAAGCTGATTTTAAAAACATTGTGACTTTTGACGATTTCTATTCCACTATCGAAAACAAAATCGCAGAAAAAAATAAATAATTTATAATGTAGCAATATATCAATATAACAGTTGACCAATATTTGATTAAATAATTGTTACACTGTTACATTTTTACATTGGTACATGGTTCAATGACGACTATGAACAAGTGGAAAGGTAAATCTAAGGGGACGATTCTGGGATACAGAATTTTTGTCTGGTGTATTAGAAATATCGGAATCAGAAGTTCATATATTGTGCTTTATTTTGTTGCCTTCTATTATTTTTTATTCGAAAAAAACGGCAACAGATATTACAGATATTATTTCGGAAAAAGACTGAATTACGGATACTGGAAAACAAAAATTTCATTATTTAAAAACTATTTCACTTTCGGAAAGGTTCTTATCGACAAAACAGCTATTTCAGCCGGATTACGGGGAAAATATACTTATGAATTCGACGGAATTGAAAATCTGAGAAATCTTTTAGCCGAAAAGAAAGGTGGTGTTCTCATCAGTGCCCATATCGGCAATTTTGAAATTGCAGAATATTTCTTTGCAGATATTGATTTTGATTGTCAGATCAATTTGGTGACTACAGATCAGGAGGTTACGGTTATTAAAGAATATCTTGAAAGCGTATCGGTTAAAAAAAGTACCGTTAAATTCATTTATGTAAAAGAAGATATGTCTCATATCTTCGAGATTAATGAAGCGCTATCCAAAAACGAACTTATTTGCTTTACCGGCGACCGCTATTTCGAAGGGTCAAAATTTTTAGAAGGCGAATTGCTTGGGAAAACAGCAAAATTTCCTGCAGGTCCTTTTCTTATTGCCTCAAGGCTTGGCGTTCCCGTGGTGTATGTTTATGTAATGAAAGAAAAAAATCTTCATTATCATTTGTACGCCAGAGTTGCTGAGAATGTAAAAAAGCGCGATGCACAGGGACTTCTCAATTCTTATACCCAAAACCTGGAATCCATGATCAGGAAATATCCGCTTCAATGGTTCAATTATTTTGATTTTTGGGACGATATTGATTAATTTTCCTACTTTTACTCCAGAAAAAACTAATATTTAACTCAAACATTAAATGATTGAGAAATTTAAAATAAAGTTCTAAGTTCATTTTTGTCTTGCTGAGTGTTTAACGCCTTTGCGAATTTAAAAACAGCAAGTGATCAAGAAAAATCTTTGCAGGCTTTGTGTTTAAAATTCAAATCATAAAGACACTTTCCTCCTTGAAAAAAACATACGACATACTCGTAATCGGCAGCGGATTGGGCGGCCTTGTTTCGGCACTTATTCTGGCGAAAGAAGGCCTGAAGGTTTGTATACTGGAAAAGAATAATCAGTACGGAGGTAATTTACAGACTTTTTCCCGTGATAAACTCATTTTCGATACAGGAGTTCACTATTTAGGAGGTCTCTCGGAAGGGCAGAACCTGCATCAGTTTTTTTCCTATCTGGGAATAATGGATGCTCTTGAGCTCAGGAAAATGGATGAAAACGGATATGATAAAATAACTTTCGGAGACGATCAGACAGAATATCCCCATGCACAGGGCAGCGAAAATTTTGTTAAACAGTTATCAAAATATTTTCCTGAAGAAAAAGAAAACATAGAAAACTATTGCGAGGAAGTCCGGCGGATATGCAGTCAGTTTCCAAGATACAATCTTGTTGGGGAAAATCGGTATAACGAAGAAATTCTCCACTTAAATACCAAAAGATTTATTGAATCTTTAACCTCTGATAAAAAGCTGCAGTCCGTTTTATTAGGTTCAAACTTTTTATATGCGGGTGATTCTGAGCATATTCCGTTTTATGTTCATGCGCTTACGGTTAATTCCTATATTCAGAGCGCTTACAAATGTGTAAATGGAGGCAGCCAGATTTCAAAGTTGCTCATTCGCAAGCTTCGTGAACATGGTGCTGAAGTTCATAAACATACTGAGGTTTCAGCGTTTATTTTTAATGAAAATAATGAAATAGCCGGTGTAAAAACGGAAAGGGGAAGAGAATATTTTGCCAAAAAATTTATTTCAAATATAGAAATACGCTCTTTAATTCATCTAATTGGAGAAGAAAGGCTAAAAAAATCTTTTTTAAACAGGATCATGAGCTGGAAACCTGTGTCTTCATGCTTCAGTGTGTACCTTGTACTTAAACCCCACACAATTCCTGATTTTAATTATAATATATACCATTATTCTAATGAACAAATGGTCTGGAATGCATACCATTATCAAAAAGAATCCTGGCCTGAAACCTACATGCTTTCTTCAACGGAATCAAAACATAATCCTGGTTTTGCAGAAAGTCTTACGGCAATTTCCTACATGGATTTTGAAGAAGTAGAAGAGTGGAAGAATACATTCAATACCGTTGCAGATGAGCATGAAAGAGGAGCGGGCTATGAAAGATTCAAGCTTGATAAAGCAGAAAAAATGATTGATGCCTTAGAAAAGAAAATCCCTGATCTAAGAAAATATATAAAAAAAATCTACACCTCTTCACCATTATCTTACCGCGATTATATCGGCAGCTTCAACGGAAATATGTACGGTTATCGCAAAAACTCGGAAAATCCTCTAAAAACAATGGTTTCGCCAAGAACAAAAATCGACAATCTTTTTCTCACAGGGCAATCTGTGAATATGCACGGAATCTTAGGTTGTACTATAGGGGCATTCAATACCTGTGCGGAAATTGTTGGTAAAGAATTGATTGATAAAAGATTAAAACAATTTATTAACGAAGGTAAAAGTGGAGAAGAAATACAACATTAATTTACGATTAGTCATTCCAAATGGAGAAAGACGAATTAAAACATCCAAATTAAAAACAAATTTTTATTCAAGATGCATCGTTTTATCATTTCTCAGTCTCAGCCTTATTTTTATCCTAATATCTTGCGGTATACAAAAATCCATCAATCATATTCCTGATATCCAACAGTATTCTATTGAAATTCCGGAAGTTAAAAGAGTCAATGATTCCACTTTCAGCTTTAAAAAAAATTATTTAACGAAGAACAAGCAGCAGATCTGGGAGCTTTATATTACAGGAAACCCTTTGCAGCTGGGGTATAATAATGGAGCGCTTACACAGAGCCTCATGCAAAATCAGGAAAAGATTTTCTTTTCAAAAGTAGAAGGTTTTGTTCCGTCGAAATTTAAACAAAGTCTCTTGCGTGGGTTTTTGAAATGGTATAACCGGAAAATGTATCTGAATGTTCGGGAGGATTTTCAGGCAGAGCTCTATGGTTTATCCCGGTATTCTTCCGATGAATATGATTTTATCGCCCCTAAATACCAGCGAAATCTTTATCTGCACGGGGCTCACGATATCGGTCATGCCATGCAGGATCTTATGATGGTTGGATGTACTTCTCTCGCCGTCTGGAATGAAAATACCGAAGACGGAGATTTGCTGATCGGAAGAAATTTCGATTTTTATGTGGGTGATGATTTTGCGGAAAATAAAGTTATTGAAATTGTAGAGCCGGAAAATGGGATTCCTTACTTATCTGTAAGTTGGCCGGGTATGATAGGGGTAGTTTCCGGGATGAATAAAGAAGGAATTACGGTAACCATCAATGCCGGAAAATCTAAAATTCCGTTAACAGCAAAAACGCCGATTTCTCTGGTAACGAGAGAAATTCTTCAGTATGCTAAAAATATTGATGAAGCCATAGCCATTGCAAGGAAGAGAAAAGTTTTTGTCTCGGAATCTATTCTGGTTGGAAGTGCTTATGATAAAAATGCTGTAATCATCGAAGTTTCTCCGGATAATTTCGGGGTATATAAAGTAGAGAATACAAGTCGGGTTTTTTGCACCAATCATTTTCAGTCGGATGCTTATAAAAATGATAAAAGGAATCAGAAGCATATTGCAGAAAGTCATTCCGAATACCGCTACGAAAAGCTGCAGGAACTTTTAGAAAAAAATAAAAAACTTACCCCTGAAAAAATGGCTGCAATCTTACGTGACAAGTCCGGACTGAAAGGAAAAAAAATAGGTTACGGAAACGAAAAGGCAATTAATCAGCTTCTGGCGCATCATGCTGTGATTTTTTCGCCCCAGAAAAAGTTGGTTTGGGTTTCGGCAAATCCTTATCAGCTGGGAGAATTTGTATGTTATGATCTTAATGAATTATTTTCGGATCAAAAATTGAAAAATGGTGATTTCGCAAGGTCTGAATTGAATATTGCAAAAGATCCTTTTATAGATTCCCGGGAATTTGAAGATTATAAACAATACAAAATGATGAACGAAGAAGTTCAGAAAGCAATTGAAGGAGATGTATTGTTAACGGAAGATTTCCTGCCATATTACCAATCACTAAATCCGGATTTCTGGGTGGTTTATTATCAGTCTGGAAAATATTATTACAAGCAAAAAGAATACAGCAAAGCAAAAACAGAATTTGAAAAAGCACTGACCAAAGAAATCACAACTCTTGAGGACAGAAAGCATATTGAACATTATTTTAAGAAAGCACTCAAAAGATGTAAATAAACATTTTCTTTGTTTAAAAAATATTGTTTTTATGATGAATATTTTAAATAATAAATTTCTGAGTCTGATTCTTGATATGATTTGTTTTTATTAAATTTTAACAAAATAAATAGCTGTAAGTATAGTATAAATTATCTGTTTTTAAAAATATTATTGTTTTTATTGTTAATAATTTTATTTTGTATGATTTAAATGATTAAATTCGTTTTCGTTAAATCGTTAATGAATGAGAAAAATCTACTTACTGTATTTATTTTGCTTTTTAGGCCTTTTTTCCTGTAAAAACGACGAAAAAATTGAAAGTGTAGAAACGGAAAGTTCTTTTGTTAATTTTAATATTGACGCAGTTCCGTACGCAAAACTCTCAACTTATATGTTTTTTACGGGGGAACTGAAAAATCTGCAGCCTAACACCAAAGTTATTCCTTATGAACCCGCCAGTTCGCTTTTTACAGATTATGCTTTGAAAAAGAGATTCATCTGGATGCCGGGTAATGTAAAGGCAAACTATGATGCGGATGATAAAATACTGAATTTTCCTGTGGGCTCCGTACTGATCAAAAATTTCTACTACAATACCGTACAGCCCGGAAATACAACAAAAATTCTTGAAACACGCTTAATGATTAAAAAATCCACAGGCTGGATTTTTGCAGAATATCTCTGGAATGATGCTCAGACTGAAGCCGAGCTGGTTACCGGGGCCAACTTTGCAAGCGGAAGTTCTAAAAACATTACTTTTAAAAAAGATAATGGTGATATCATCACTACGGATTACAGAATCCCTTCGGAAACGGAATGCCTGGCGTGTCACAAATTAGACAATAAACCAATTCCGATTGGGATGAAGCCACAGAATTTAAATGGGACTTACAATTATCCTAATGGTATTAAAAACCAGCTTCAAAAGTTTGTTGATGAAGGCTATCTCCAAAGTTTTCCATCCAATATTGTCTCGACAGTGAATTATAAAGATACAAGCAAACCTCTGGATATCCGGCTGCGTTCTTATCTTGATATCAACTGTGCCCATTGTCACCAGGAAAATGCAAGATGTGATTACAGAGCAATACGTTTAAGCTTCACCCAGACGGCCAACTTAACAAAGATGGGGGTTTGTGTGATGGCTGATGAACCCCTCGGCTCATCGCTGGAAAAAATTATTACGCCAGGAAATCCTGCCAAATCGGTAATGCATTTCAGATTGAATTCTGTCAATGAAAATAACAGGATGCCGCTGCTAGGAAGAACTATCGTTCATGATGAAGGTGTACAACTCCTGAATCAATGGATCTCTTCTTTAAATCAAACTTGTCCTTAATAATAAAAACTTCTATCCATGAAAAAAATATTCCCCTTACTTATTTTATTATTGAACAGTACATGGGCGTCTGCACAGCTTACCTGCGCAACAGCAGTTTCCCTAAATCTAGGAACAGTTACCGTGCCGGATGTCACGGGAGATCCTCCTTTAACGGCTTGTACCTTAGGTGCAGCCGGAACAAAAGGCTTGTGGTATAAATATACGGCTACAGCAAATAAAACGATTAAAATTACCACTTCGTCTGCTGGGCAAAACGCTGATACCCGTTTAATGGTGTTTTCAGGAAATTGTACCGCACTTAATTGTATTACGGCCAATGATGATTACATTGGACAGTTTTCCCAGGTTACCTTTAATGCAGTTGCCGGAACCACATATTATATCGTCTTTGATAATAAATATTCTTCCTTGGGCTTTAATGTTACATTATCCGAGGTAATAGTTCAGCCGGATCGCCTGGTGTTTAATCCTCAGACTGTTTCTGTTGCAGGAAGTTTTAATAACTGTATTGTAGATATGAACGGAGATTATCTTGATGATATTGTTTCTGTAGTAAGTGCTACACAGATTGTCATTTCCTATCAGCAGCCGGGCGGAACATTCAATAATGTAACGTATACCGTTCCCACCACAGTTATAACACCTTCATGGAGTATAGCCGCCGGAGATTATGATAATAATGGATTTAACGATCTGATTTATGGTTCGGGAAGCGGAATTGCTTTTTTAAAGGCAAATGCCACCGGAACGGCTTATACGTCAGACAGAAAACAGCAATCATTCTTAGTTCAGAGAACAAATTTTATCGATATTAACAACGATGGGAAATTGGATGCTTTTGTATGTGACGATAATGCTCCGAACAGATACTATATTAATGACGGCACGGATATGAATCATAGCCAGGGCGGACTGGGAGATTTCCCTTCCGGAGGAAACTACGGTTCTATCTGGATTGATTATGATAATGACGGAGATATGGATCTTTTTATTGCAAAATGCAGCGGAGGAGGTTCGGGGCCCGGAGGGAACATCGATGAACTTCACCGAAATAACGGCAATGCTACTTTCACCAATGTGGCGGCAACAGCCAACATGGCAAACCCTGTTCAGACATGGTCTTCCGCGTGGGGAGATTTTAATAATGACGGATGGATGGATGCAGTGGTAGGAATTAATTCCACGGCAAATGGACTGAGTAAGGTAATGAAAAACAACGGAGACGGAACATTTACTGATAAGTCTGCAGGATCGGGATATGATACCAACAGTGCACTGAGCAGAGAATATGTAGCTCATGATTTTGATAACGACGGATTCCTGGATGTATTGGGAGCTGGAAATAACATCATGTTCGGAAATGGTGATTTTACATTTACCCCAAATCCAAACCCTTATAATCTCAGCAGCTTTGACCGTCCTATCGGAGATTTAAATAACGACGGATTTCTGGATATTCAGAACGGAAACACGATCATGATGAATGCCGGAAATACCAATAAGTGGCTTAAAGTAACCCTGAAAGGAACTCAGAGCAATAGAAACGGAATTGGCGCAAGAGTAGAAATTTACGGGTCTTGGGGTAAACAGATCAGAGATGTGCAAAGTGGCACAGGTTTCGGGAACATGAGCACGCTGAATGTTCATTTCGGGATCGGGCAGGCTACTGCCATTACAAAAGTGATTGTGCGCTGGCCTTCGGGATTGGTAGATACAATTAATAATGTTACCCCGAATACAACATTAAATGTAATTGAAGGTTCATTCTTAGGTACAAAAGAGATTCAGACCGCAGAAGAAATTTTCACGGTATATCCTAATCCTGCACACGATAATATTCAGTTTAAAACCAAATCCGGTTTTGTTCCTGAACAGGCTAAAATGTATGAGATGAGCGGGAGAATGGTTCTGCAGACTAAAGTAGAAAGGGATCAGATTTCCGTAAAAGATTTAAAACCGGGAACATACCTGCTTCAGGTAACTGATAAATCGGGTAAGAATTATTCACAAAAAGTAACAATAAAATAACACGAAATACAACTGCAAGGTCAAAAGGCTTTGCAGTTTTGTTTTAATAATACTAAGTGTTTTCCGGATCTACTTTATTCAGGAAGAGAAAAACAGCAGTCCCGGAAATGACGGACATGGAAACCGATAATATCGCGCTGCCGATCAGATACTGCAGCAGATTATTTTTTACAAGATCAAAATTCAGCTCCTGGCTGAAAATATTGCTGTTTCCCCCAACAAATGGCGAACCCAGAAACAATGAAGCTGCAATAATAAAAGGGATAAAAGGCGGTATACTTACATTTGAAGCCACAAAAGCCAAGACTTTATTCAGCTTAAAAAGTACGGCCAAAGATATGGTAAGCAGGGTATGAAAGCCCCAAAAAGGAGAAAAACCTATCAATACACCGAGTGCAACGGAAAAAGCTTTGGTTCGGTTACTTCCATCGCTTTCCAGAACGTCTTCTTTTATAAATCTCTTAAAACTTTTTTTTTTGAAATTATTAATGAAATTTCTAGGAATAATGTAAACCAGCGTAATGGCTACCAAAATCGTATTAAGGATGCTGATTCGGGTGAAATCTTTAAAAGGCCTGAAATGGGACACTCTTTCTGCAGGATCGTATAATACTTTTACAGGAACATTTTTTACAGGAACATGCCTCCAGGCTGTCCGTACAATAATTTCAATTTCAAATTCAAATTTAGGGGTAAAATATTTTCTGGGAATTTTATGCAACGGATACAACCGAAATCCCGATTGTGTATCTTCCAGCTTAATCCCTGTTTCAAACCAGAACCAGAAATTAGAAAAACGATTTCCGAAGCTGCTTTTTTTAGGTATTCCGTCCTGAGCCATATTTCTGTTTCCAATCAGAAGTACATCCTGACTTTCCTTTAGCAAAGCTTCTACAAAAACCGGAATGTCATCCGGGTAATGTTGTCCGTCAGAATCAATAGTGATCGCATAGCTGTATCCTATCTTTTCTGCCACTCTGAAACCTGTTTTCAAAGCATTTCCTTTTCCTTTATTTTCAGGCAGATGAATAATCCTGATTTCGGGATAATCCTGTAAAATAAATGGTGTGGAATCTGTAGAACCATCATTAACAATGATAATGTTACTCGTGTAATGTAAAATACCGCCGATAACTCTCCTCAGCGTTTTTTCATTGTTATAGGTAGGAACTAAAACACAGATATTCTTTTCGGAAATTGCTTTCTGGACTTCAGTGAGGGTCATGGTTTTATTTAAAACTTGCTTTTTCGGCCTCCGTCATTGTTTTAGATTGTGCCGCAAATTTTTTAATATAGTTTTTTAATGTTGAATTTTGCTTGCTGTAATTATTCAGAATGAAAGCTTTATCATCTTTAAGACTTCCTCTGTATCCCACAATTTTCGGAATATTTTCCTGAACACTCATCCTGATGACCCGAAGTTCGATATTATTGGGATTGCTTTTGATAATAGTTTCAAGACTGGTAGCACCGGATTTTACCAATGCTTTCCGGTTGTGCTTCGTAATTTTGGCTTCCATTATTTTAGCTGCCGCTTTATAACCCTGGATGACGGCGTCAGACCCGGAGCTTTTTTCAGCAGTATTGATAAATGCTTCGGTATTGGCATTGGATGCATTTGCTTTAGCATAACTTTCCCGCAAAGATTCAATTCCCGATTGAAAGAAAAGCATAACTGCGGTTACGAACGAAAAAATTAATTTCATTTTGCCAGTTTTTTATAGTTAACTGACATTTTTAATGCAATAGTCTCGCCAAAAGAAGTGGTATTTTTTACTTTAACTTCTTCTTCAGATTCATTAATATCCAGCTGTAATTTCAGTTCAGGGGTTTCAAAAGGATTAATGATCGCCATAAATTTTACATTGGAAGCTGATTTCAGAAATAATTTTTGTCCTGCTAATTCTTCAGAAAGTTCTTTTACAATCTGCATCATACAAACTCCTGGAGTAACGGGATTTCCCGGGAAATGTCCCTTAAAGATTTCATGATCTTTATTAAGTAAAATATGGGCGATATAACTTCCGTTCTCTGTTTTTTCGTAGGATTCTAATTGGTAAAAATCGGTAAGAATTGTCTGCATTATTTATTCTGTTTCAGTTATTTGGAATAATTTTATATTGAATTTAAATCTTTATCTAGAAAATTCAAACTATTCGCGAAGATATATCTTTTTGAAACGAAAAGGAAATTGTTTTACCAACAGATTTTTAAACTTACTTTTTAAAGCGAAACGTATAATAAGCTCCAATCTGAAAAACAGTATTTGAATTGGCAAAAAGAAAAGAAGAATTTTCGTGATCCAGCATGGATATAAATCCCTTTTTGATCCGTACTTCAAAGCCCAGATTTTTGGAAAGATCATAACCCAAGCCTCCAGCGAAGCCAAGATCAAGTCCGGCATTATTATTACCGACAGCAAGATCCAGAAACGGGCCGGCAAAAACATTAAAGTTTTTTATATATACTTTATTTGTAAATTGCAACCCTACAAAATCATAGTGAAGCCTTTTTCGCGGAAGAATTCCGTTTTCTGAAGTGTATTGCAAATTTGTACCCTGTCTTGAGTAATTAAATTCAGGCTGTAAAGCGTAGCGCTCCGTAAATCTAATGTTTCCCTGTAATCCGATATAAAAATCTGTAACTGTTTTCAGGTTTGTATTGATCACCTTTTCGGGTTTGTCGTCTTCGTGGATGTAAAAGCTTTCATTGTTTCTTTTAGTAAGGGTAGCGAAATTTACGCCTGTCCTTATGCCCGTACTGAAAGTCACCTGAGCTGATGAAAATCCGAAGATCAGAATCAGACAGGTAAATAAAATTTTTCTCATGTAAGGTTATTGGTTTTCGGTAATCTGGAATAGTTTTATATTGATTTTGAAATCTTTATGCCGGAGATTCAAACTATCCGCGAAGATATGTTTTTTTGCGTCAAAAGTAAAATCGATCTTTTCCCTGTTGTTTTTCGTATAAACAATTTGTTTCAGCATTCGGTTCTCCTTGCCAAAGAATAGATAATATGCTTTCTTATCTGCTTTTGAAAGATAAATATAATCGGTTTTGTTTTCAAAACTTTGTGAAACAGGATAATTTTGTTTTAAAAGCTCCCGGAAATCGTTCTTCAGAAAATTAATGACGATTTTTTTATCCATATCGGGAAGCACATAATTGAGTTTAAAATCTTCCTCCGAAATTTCAAAGTCGATCAATTTATTTCCAAAATCCGAGGTTAACACAACACGATGAGTGTTTTCACTAATTTTTTTTATGATCAGAATGCCGCTTACATGGTTTTTATAAATATCCATCTGGCATTTATACACATAATCTTCCGTAGATGAAAAATAGAGATTTTCAACAGCCTTTTTAACGGCCGTAACAGGTTTCGCATCATTAAGCGTATAGGTTTTACACGCTGTAAACAAAATGAAAATCAGGCTATAAGCTAAATTCCGAAGCAGCAACCGGCGCATTGACTTTTGTATTTTTGAAAATAATATTGGTAGTGTCTCCGGAAGCTTCCGTCATATTGACCTGAGAAACCGTTGATTCATTTTTAGGGAAATATAATTCAATTTGCTTAATATATTTCAGCAGCTGAGCAGATTTCGGGGTAAATTTTGCAATGTTGAAATTGGCACTTTTCATATAACTTACTGAGAATTCTGGATCATTGAACATCTGTCCGTTTGAACTTCCTACGATTAATTTATTGATTTTTTCGAAAGTTTTGCTTTTGGCATCCACAGAAGATTTCTTACCCTGATCATTAATAAATATTTTATTATCCTTAAAAACAATGCTGTACTGATAGGGTTTTGTGTATTTCCAGGCAAGCATATTCGGAGTTTTGAGGGACATTCTTCCATAGGTGACGATGCTTTTATCCAGGAAATCCATTTTCTTGGTCTGCGTAAAATCGGCCTGCAGCGTTTTTATCCCTTTCGTTTCCGAAGAAACTTTCGCTACAAATGCTTTGGCTTCAGCCCCGGACATTGCCGTATTCTGTGAAAAAAAAACACCTGAAATCAATAGAAATGCTCCTAAAGCTATATTTTTAATCATTTTTTAACGTTTTAATGTAACCACAGAAGGCACAAAAGATTATTATTTCCATTTAACATTACAATTAAAGTCTACAAAAGATGAAAATCAAAAATTTTCAAAACTTATGTGTTCTTCTTTTGATTTAAGCGTACTCTGGTGTTAAAAAGCTTTTGTGTCTTTTGCGGTTAAAATATTATCAATTGTAAAAGTTGAATATTTCTTATCCTTCAAAAATACCAATAAATCTGCCAAAACTTTATACGTTTTTTCTGAGGTATCGTGAAGAAGAATAATGCTTCCTTTTTTTAATTTTTTGGTAATGTTATGGTAAATTTTGTTCTCATCCTGAATTACCGTATCTAATGACCGTACATTCCAGCCAATGCTTTTCTTATGGGTTTTTCTGATTGCTCTGGCAATGTTCGGGTTGGTTACACCAAACGGAGGACGGTATAAACTGGTTTTTAAATTGCCGGTTTTCAACATCATTTCGTTACATTTTTCGATCTCTTCGATCATTTTTGAAGTTGATAAAAAACCGGTATTGTCAGCATGTGAAAAAGTATGATTTCCAACGGTATGACCTTCTGCAATAATTCTTTGGAAGGTTTCGGGATATTTTTCAATCTGTTTCCCGATGCAGAAGAAGGTTGCTTTTATATTGTTTTCCTTGAGCAGATCCAGAAATTGAGGTGTATATTCTGTAGGCCCGTCGTCGAAAGTCAATGCAACTTCCCTGATTTTTGTTCTTTTATGATTAAAACTGCTTACGAAATAATTCAGCCCGACATCAAAAGATCCCCAGATAATAACCGCAAAAAACATCAGAAAACAAAACAGATATACCCAAAACGTTCCCTGAAATGCATAAATAAAAACATTGCAGAAAATATAGAACAGGATAAACGGATAATGTTTCATCTTTTATTGTTTATAAATTTAGGGTTTAAAATATCCATGATTTATATTCGTGTTGTCATTCTGAATGGAGCAAAACGGAATGAAAATGCTCTTGCGAACGAAACCTTTTCAAACTTTATATTTCCAAACTTAACAGGTTTCAAAAATCTGTTAGGTTTTAATTTCATTAATTCAACAAACTAAACTTTTCCCAACAAAACCAAACTGTGATCATTTCCTCCCAAATGATTATAAAGCAGAATGTTCCTAATCTCACCTTTTTTCAGATCGTTAATCATCATCACTTCCGGAATTTCCTGATTCTTAAGAATATGACAAGCGATAAAGGTAGAAAATCCACTGGCCGTATTGAATTCGCCGCTTAAATGTTTGTAATACAGCAATGAAGAACCTGTAAATAGTTCCGTTACTTTGTTGTAATACACATCAGACTTTGAATCTCCGCTGAAACCCAAAATTACTGCGTCAATATTAGTGTTTGCTAAATTATTTTTATTTAAAAATTCTTTAATAAAGTCTTGAGTTTCTCCTAATTCTAATACATTAACAATCTGAATATCTTTCAGTTGAGCATAACAATTTACTGCCTTTTCTTTTCCCAGGACAAAAAAACTTGCTCCTTCTCCCCAAACAACGCCGTGCGTTTCTGAGTTCAGGTAATCTACAGGTAAATCTTCTTCTTTTTTAATGGTTTTGTTTAATTTGTACAATTCCATTGTTCTTTCGGTCTGTTCATCCGTTGAACCAACGAGCACATTTTCCGCGTCACCGTCAATAATCTGTAGTTTTGCATCCAAAAAAGAAAATTCCAGAGACGAAGATGTATTCACATACGTGAAATTATATGCATGACATTGAAGACCTAAAGCGATCTGTCCTGCCACCGTATTATGAGTAGACTGGATGAAATAAGTGGGAGTCAAAAACTCTTCATTATTATCCAGCACATTTTTTAAAAATTTCTCGGAATCCTGAGAACATCCTATGCCGGTTCCCACAATGATCGCATCCGGATTTTCAATACCAGCCTCTTTTAATGCATAATGCGAAGCAACAGAACTCATTTTTACTGTTTTAGACATTCTTCTGATCATAGCCGGAGGAATGAATTCTTTGTAGACAGGTTCGATGGCTTTTAAGACCAGAGTAGAATATTCCGGCTTTAAATTTTCTAAGAAATTTTCATTTAAAGTGTCCTGAACAGAAATGCAGGCGGCACTGTTGATGTAAACCGGATTCATGACTTTGAGAAAATTAAGGTTGAACAATTTCCGCCAAAACCAAACGAGTTGGAGAGAACGTGGTTGATGTTTTTTTCTCTGAGTTCGGTAACCGGGGTCAGGTCAAATTCTGCCATTTTAGTTTTAAAATTCAGATTCGGGAAAATGATATTATTCTGAATGGCCAACAAAGAATAAACCGCTTCAATTCCTGCTGCTGCAGCCAGAGTATGGCCCGTGAAAGCTTTGGTAGAACTGAAATCCGGGACTTTATTTTCTCCGAAAATTCTGATCATTGCAATACCTTCTGATAAATCATTATTTGGAGTTGCCGTTCCGTGAACGTTAATATAATCGATTTGTTCTTTATCTAAACCCGAAATTTTTAGTGCTTTTTCCATCGCTAAATAGGCACCCTGACCGTTTTCGGAAGAAGCAGTCTGGTGATGCGCATCATTGGCATTTCCATATCCCGAAAGATAACCAAGCACTTTTTTATGTTCCTTTTTCACCACGTCTTCGGATTCCAAAATTATAAAAGCGGCCGCTTCTCCAAGATTCAGACCTTTTCTGTCATGATCAAAAGGAGTATTATAAGAATCTGTAAGAATCATCAGCGTGTTAAAGCCATTCAAAGTAAATTTTGAAAGGGCATCTGTCCCGCCGACAATCACACGATCCAACACTCCGTTCTTAATCAGTTTGGCTCCCATCATAATCGCATTGGCTGCTGACGAACATGCTGTACTGATGGTGGAGACCATACCTTTCAAACCCAGATAGTCCGCAATTAACAAAGATGAATTTCCGGCATCGTGAGAGTCAATATATTTTTGCTGTTCAGGAAGATCTTCGTAGGAATAGAAATATTTTTCGGTCATGTCCATTCCGCCAACGCTGGTTGATGAAATGAGACCTGTTTTATATCCATTGATGTCTGTAATTGCTGCATTTTCTACCGCTTCTTTTGCGGCAATCATTCCTAACAGGGCTGTTCTGGTAGCATTTTTTACATCTTTAAGATGAAGCTTTTCTATAAGTTCTGCGTTTGAAAGCTTGATTTCACCTGTTTTGATGCTTCCGGCATGGCGTGTTTCAAAGAGTTCAATATCTGAAATTCCGTGCTTTCCGGACATTAAGGATTGCAGATTTTCCTCCACATTGTTTCCAATAGAAGAAATAATGCCCATTCCTGTTATAGCAATTTTTTGACTCATTTTTACAAAATGTAACAATGTATCAATGTAACAGTTTATCAATTGCTAGACTGTTACATTGGTACATTGATATATTAATTTATTTTGTTCTGTTTTCCTCGATGTATTTTGCCATAGTGTCAATGGATGTAAAAATTTCTTTTCCTTTTTTAGGATCGGCCAATTTTATTCCATATTCTTTATCCAAAAGAACAATCAGCTCCAACGCATCAATAGAATCCAGACCCAGACCACCACCGAATAACGGATCCGTATCTTTAATTTCTTCTACTGCAACGTCTTCTAAATTAAGAACTTCAATGATTTTGTGTTTTAATTCTTCTCTTAAGTTTTCCATAATTTTAAAATTTACCAATGTATCAATGTATCAGTTTACCAATTGATTATGCTGAATGTCATTGTTACATTGTTATACTGTTATATTGTTACATTAGTTCGTGAGCAAATATACAAAAGCATTATAACTTTCGTGATATAACTCTACCCAACCGCACAATACCTTGTCGGCTTTTCCTGACTGCAAAATCTGTTCCGAGTAATTATTTAAAAATTGCTCATCAAATTCATCCAGTACAAAAAAGGCATTTTCGGTCTGCATTTTATGCTTAATGCTGATTTCTCCTACGCAAATATTGGGTAATGTATATACAAAAACCGCGGGGCTCGGGAAATAATTTTCCTGAGAATTGATGCTTTCCTGATATTTAAAGTCGGTATCAAGGCTTGAAGATCTATTGGCAAAAACCAATGCGGTTCTGCTGTGATCTCCCTCTTTTAGAATTATTTCAGAGGCAAGAAATGCGAGTTTACTCAGATTATCCATCTTATGAAATTTCGCATAATTGACTTCTAAAGTTTTATAGGCTTCTTTGGAAAAATCTGAGAAATTTTCAGTTTGAGTTTCAAAAATAACCTCGTTGTTGAAAGTAATTTTTGAATTATTTATGGTGCAAATATCTGTTTTCTTCATGAATGCGTTTTAGAATTTTAAGGCTTTTTTGTTGGGTTTTGATGGGTGTTGAAAACAGCAAAAACAATAATTTTATTTTCTATAATTTGATAAATGATGACGTAAGGAAACTTTTGAATATAAGCCTCACGTAAGTTTCCTTTTTTTAAAGGAAAGTGCAATGGGTTATTTTGAATTTTGAAAAAATAAGATTCAACTTTTTTTTAAATTGTATTCCAAGCCCAATCTGCTTACTTTCGTACCACAATGCAGCTTCTTGAAGATCAGCTTCGGCATTTGGAGATAAAGAAATTTGATAAATCATAAATTTTTCATCAGTCTTTCTTTTACTTCTTCCCACGAAGAAGTTTTAAGTTCACCACTTAAATATTTTCCACGTTCTTCTTCAATTCGGTCATAAATATGATCCGGAACTTGTGGATATTCTGAAGATTTTAGTTCTGAATCTTCTTCTGCATCAATAATGCTGTTGATGATTCTTAAAATTCTTTCATCCGCAATGTCGATGAATTCGTGAATTCTTTTTCTGATTTCTATTGTAGAGCCCATTTTTCAACCTTTAAGTCTATCAAAATTACGAAATTATTCTTTACACTTTTCCAAAACAACCGCCGCATTACAACCGCCAAAACCTGAAGCCGTTTTCAGAATATATCTGATTTCTGCAGGTTGATTTTCTTTAATAATATTCAAAGATTGGGAAGTCCCGATGTCTTCAAAATTTTTAGATGGAAGCAATGTTTTATGTAAGGCACTTTCCATCGAAATAATGGTTTCCAGTAGCCCGGAAGCGCCTAAACAATGCCCATAATACGCTTTTAAACTATGCAAAGGAATATTTTGTAACTCCGCACGGTTGAAAGCGATAGCTTCCATCTCATCATTATAGATGGTGGCAGTTCCGTGAGCGGAAATAAAATTAATTTGCTCTGCTGTAACCTGTGCTTCCGTCATCGCATTTTTAATGCTTGTATATAAGCCATCACCGGTTCTGGAGGGTCCGGAAATGTGATTGGCATCATTAATAGCAGAATCTCCTAAAATTTTAAAACTAAATTTTCCGTTTTGTAGGGTTTTTCCTTCGTCAGAACGATAGCCTGTTATGTAAACTGCTGCTGCTGCCTCACCAAGATTGATGCCGTCGCGGGTTTTATCATAGGGTTTGCATATCCCGCTTCCGATAGCCTGAAAAGAATTGAAGCCAGAGATGACAAATTCTGAAATTTCGTCTCCGGCAATAACAAAGGCATCGTTATATTTTCCGGACAAGATCATGTTTTTTGCAACAGCGAGTGCCATTACTCCGGAAACACAAGCATTGGAAACTACAATTGGCTTGGTTTTAAATCCGAAAAAATCGGCAATTTTTTGAGCTAAATCCGAAAGGAAAACGCCTTCCGGCAAAGTGTTTTTATTTTTTAATAAACTGATGTTTCCTTTGGTAGTTGATAAGATAAAAGCTGTTTCTTCTGTAATCTGATGTCTTTCAACCAAAGGTTGTAAGCTTAACAAAAACATTTTTTCCAGCCTTGTAAAATTGTTGTTCTGTACGGATTTGAAATTTGTTGTAAATTCCTCTTCCAGTTTTTCAGAATTAATTTTGGAAGCGTAAAAAGGTTCGTGATTCTCTACGATTTTATGCAGAGAGACACCGGATTTTCCTTCCAGAAGAGCATCCCAGTTGGAAAAAACATCAAAACCTAATGGTGTGACACAATTGTAATCGGTGATATAAATTTCTTTCATGGTAATCCCATTTTATCTTTCCAGCTCTGAAAAAACTCAGGATTGTACAAACATAAATTATTATCGGAATCCAGGAAAACCTGAATGGTTTCTCCGGAACAAACCAACTGATTATTTTCGTTAAAAAGCTCGTATTGATATATTAATTTCGCTGATACCGCATTAACGAAAGTCGTCACAATCTTGAACGTTTCCCCGTATTTCAGTGGGAGAAAATGTTCGCAGGTACTTTTAACGATTGGCGTTACATAACCAGCCTTCTGAATATCGAGATACGTTAAACCATGTTGTCTCCCGAAAGCTTCTCTTCCATCTTCAAAATACACAATATAATGCCCATGCCAAACAATTCCAAGCGGATCTGTTTCGTTGAAGCGGACACGGACTTCCTCGGTACAGCTTAATATAGTTTCTTTAGACTGCATTTTGTTTTCTTTCGTAAAATAATGAAATAGCAACCATAGCGATATAAAATAAAAATAAAAATATGATTTCTTTTGCAATACCACCGATTCCGCTGTTTCTTAAAATGATATCATAATACGCATTTAAGCCCCAGTTCATCGGCGAAAACTTAGCGATGGTCTGCATAAATTCCGGCATCAGGAAAACCGGAACCCAAATTCCGCCGATTGCTGCCAGCACAACAACTGAAGTTGCCCCGAACGGAGCTGACTGTTCCTGCGTATCTGCAACAGTTCCCAGCAAAACCCCAAATCCAATAGCCGCTAATCCGGCGAAAATGGTAACGATAATTAACGGAAACATCTTTCCGGTCACATCAAACTGCGGAAGATCCATATACGGGAAAAGATAAATTCCTACCGCAACCATCAGCAAAAACTGAATGACACAGATAATAAGATATGTAAATGTTTTTCCTAAAATATGAATGAAATACGGTGTCGGACTGATTCTTGCCCTCACGCTTGTTCCCTGGCTTTTTTCTTTAACTAAATTAATAGAAAGCGGAACGACGATGAAAAATATCGCAAACAAAGCCCAAGCCGGAACATTATGCTGAACGGAATTCGGCAATACATCCATATTTCCTTTTTTCGGAGTGATCTCCTTAAAGGCAATCAGGCTGTTATTTTTTAGATCTTCCGTAGTTCCCAGCTGATCCTGAAACGCTTTATAAATCTTTTTGTTTTCGATCTCAAAAACCATTTTATTCACGGCATTCATCACATTGTTTTTGAAGCTGATATTGGTTGCGGGATCGAAATAAAGGCGGATATCTTTTGCTTTTGAAGTATTCTGTTTTATCGCCGTAGAATCGGTTTCTAATCCAAATGAGCTAACAATAGACTGAACCTTAGAATCAATATTGGAGTTGATGTCTTTCGTTAAATTTTTAGGGATAACAATAGCCATCTGATAATCTCCCCCAAATACGGCTGTCTCAGCAGATTTTTCATTAAAATCGGTCAGCAGCTCAAATGTTTTACTGTTTTCAAGCTGTTTCTTTATGCTTTCTGAAATTTCAGATTGGTCATTATCAATAAATATAATCGGGATTTTTGAACCTTCCATATTTTTAAAGGTCGAATCCTGAATTAGAGTAATGGTAATAATCAGCAGTAACGGCATCACGAAAATGATGACGATCCCTCCGATATCTCTTTTAAGGAGAAGAATTTCTTTAATAAAGCTTCGCCACAGTTTATACAACAACATCTCGTAATTCTTTTCCGGTTAATGAAATAAAAACATCTTCTAAGTTTTCTGCGTTGCCTACTTTGTTTACCAGTTCTTCGGGAGTTCCAACTGCGTGGATTTTTCCGTGATCGATAATAGCAATTTTGGTACAGAATTCTTCCGCTTCAGAAAGGTGATGTGAAGTATAAATAATACAGGTTCCTTTTTTATTCAGATCTAAAAGATGGTCAATAATTGCTTTTTTAGACTGTACGTCAACGCCTACGGTCGGTTCATCCAGAAATAAAACTTTCGGGTTGTGAAGGGTTCCTGCGATGAGGTTGCAGCGGCGTTTCATTCCTCCGGAAAATTGTTCCACTTTTTTATCGGCGAATTTTGACAGTCCCATGATTTCCAGAGATTCATCAATGGAAGTTTTTAAATTTTTATGGCTTAAACCATACAAGCTTCCGAAGAACATTAAGTTTTCTCTTGCCGTCAAAGTAGGATACAAAGCGTATTCCTGAGGAACAATACCAATAATCTGCCTTAATTTAAAGCCGTTTTTCTGGGGGGAAAGCCCGTCAATGGTAAATTGTCCCGATGTGGGTTTAATCAATCCGGAAAGTATGGAAATAAGCGTGGTTTTACCGGCTCCGTTGGGCCCGAGAATTCCGTAGATCTCGTTTTTGGCAATATTCAGCGAAATATCATTTACAGAAAAGTCTTCTGCATTCTTATATTTTTTGTAAAGATTTTTTATTTCAATAAAATGTTCCACGTTATATTGCTTTTCTTAATTTTTTATAGAAAGCTTCTTCCAGATCTGCAATGTGAAGCATTGATTTTGAAAGGTTGTTATAGATATCGCTTTTTGAATTCCTGTTTTTGTAAACCCGGGCAATATCCACTGCAAAATCTCTCCAGAGGTCACCAATCATGGTGATTTCTTTCGACAGTTCTTTTAATTCATCATTTTTGAGAATAACAGCCGCTTCCTGTAAAAAAGCTCCGTAAATGAACCTGAAGCCTCCTCCTCCGGTTCCTATTTCCTCCTGCATGCGGATCAGCTGACCCAAATAATGATTGGTAGTCTTTGTACCTTTTTTTTCAGCCCATTTCGGAATGCTTCTGGCGACCCATCTTATCGCTTTTACCCCGACAATAGGAACAGGAGCAAGCATATTTTTGCAGGTATCTTTAATTCCTTTTTTAATAGCCTCTTCCAGATGAATGTTTTCCGGAATATAAGTAGGGTAGTACATGTGTCCTTTCGGAGGAAGTGCTCCTTTGGCATATCTCACCTTTTCCAGCTCGGTTTCGCTGAGGGTGGTTACATAATCCATTACGGGATCACTGATAAGAAATTTCCCGTCTTCTTTTCCGTACACTACAAGATTGTGCGCATTGAAATGGAATTTATACTCTTCAGGAAAATAGGTAAGGTTGAAAACACCTACCTGAAGGCCGGTAGGAATATTATTTTCAAGGTTTTTTTCAAGGGCTTTCTGAGCTTCCTGAGGATTAGAAAATTTAAGCCTTTTAATTTTAATTCCCAGTCTTTTTGCGGCTTTGCTGAAAATGGCTCCCGGCATCGGACGGTAGCTGAAACCGGGCGCAAAATTTACTTTTAAAAAAGGGAGGTAAACAAAAAATAATCCGGAACCGATTCCGAAGATCATGGGCTCGCTTAGTTTTAACCCTTTGTTTAATAATAAATTGGAAGCAACACCGTTTTCGCAATGCGCAGTCTGATGGTGTTCAAAATTAATTTTCATTCTTAGCTTGGTTTATTACTTTTCAACGATAATTTACTTACCGTTGAAATTTTTCAGTTCGTCTACCGTAATACCGAATGTATCAGCATATTTTTTCAGTACAGAGTCGCTTAGTGTTTTAAATATTTTTGGTTTTCCGTGTCTTTTTACCCGCCACTGCCACATTCCTACGTAGGCTGCCAACACCTGAAGATCCATTTTATTGAGCTCCATGAAATAGACAATAGGACTTACGATATTATTGGCTACGTTTTGCTTTGCTTCTTCAATTCTTTCATGGATGAGTTCCATGGATTCTTCCAGCGCCGCTTTTTTGGCATCCCAGCCAATGCTGTTGGCGGTGGTATAATTGTCATTTTCATCCGTAACATACAGAACTTCGGTCATGTTTGCGGATTTAAGATTGCTTTCGTCTTGCGGAAGGTCTTGCTTTTTCATGGGCTTTAGCTTTTTACTTCTTGAATAAACAAATTGATTTCAGCTCTGATCAAAAGCTGGTCATTATGAAAAGTTTCGCAAAAGATATTGCATATATTCCCGAATTGTGAAATGAGCGAGGCTCTGGAAATAATTTTATCACCTACTTTTGGGAGTGCATGCACTTCTATTTTTTTGATGGAGGTAATAAAGCCAATCACTTTGGTATCTGTGTCAGGATTCTCAAAAAAACTTTGTCCCAGAATTGAAGAACAGGTTTGTGCAAGATTTTCAATAAGGCCGGCTTCAGCAAATTCGTTATTGTGTACAAAAATATTGTTTTGCTGAATCTCAAAGGAAGTTACCACTTTTTCTTTAGTCAGTTCCATGATATAGTCTGCCATCAGCATCGGGTCGCGATGCGGGAGAAAATTGTGGATGTTGATGATGTTTTCTTCCTTGATTTCCATTAAATGATATATTTTAAGTTCGCGAGTCGTTTGACTACCACAAATCTTCGATTTTACTTAGCCAAGATCACGAAATTTTTAATTCAAATATTACATGACTACAGTCTTCATCTGAGATTTTGCAACAACCTCGTCATTGACTTTTGTGATGACATCTACCAAAGTTACACCCATCATTTCATTAATAATGAAAACTTCGGATACTAACTCATCTCCCGTTTCCGGAAGCTTGTTTACCTCAAACGATTTAACAGCGCCGATATATCCGGTAGGCGCTTCTTTTCCCGAAAGATAGAATTTATAGCCGGTATGAAGCGCTACACTTTGTGCCTGATGTTCCAGCAATCCTGAAGCCTGGAAAATTCCGTTCTGAATAAAAATGTTTTCTTGCGTCGGAATAAATCCTGAAACAATATGACTTTCCGAATATTCTGCGATGCTGTTTACCATTACAAAAGGAAACCGCTGAGGAATCAGGTTTTCAACAAAATTCTGATCGGATGTAGGCAGTCGGTTTTCCATTTAGCAAACAGTTAAGAGGGCACAAGAGTAGGCAAATCTTCCACTTTCCGGCACGCAAAGAAGTACTTTTTCTCCTTTTTTCAATTTTCCTGAATTCATTAGTTCTTCAAGAGCGATGAAAATAGAACCGGCACCAATATTTCCTACTTCGGAAAGGTTATAGAACCATTTTTCCCAAGGAAAATCCAATCCTACATTGGCAAATTCTTCTTTCAATCCTTCTTTAAAGTATCCTGACGAAATGTGCGCCAGTACGTGGTCTATTGTATTTGGGTCAAGATTGTGCTTATCGAAAGATGATCTTAAACTTTCGGCACCTTTTACCAAAATATACTGGTCTAAAATTTTTGTATCCTGTTTAAGAGCAAAGATGGATTGTTTCAGCCATTCGTCCGAAGAATAATCTGCCCAAGATTTCAGGCTTCCGTCTTCCTGTTTTTCGCATCCGGCATACATACATGCTTCAATCTCGTGGGCGTAAGAATAAAAATCAATGAATTCTACTTTCAGGGAAGTTTGGTTGGGTCTTGGTTTATTTTCAAGAAGCAGCGCACCTGCACCGTCGGAAAGCATCCATCTTAAAAATTCTCTTTTGAATGCAATAATAGGTCTTTCTTCAAGCAGTTTTAAATTTTCTGCTTCATGATTGAATTTATCGGCAGTCATCCATGCTGAAAATCTTTCCGAGCCTACACAAACGGCATTTTCCTTAACCCCTGCTTTTACGGAAAGAAAACCGTAATTAAAGGCATTCATCCCAGAATTACAAAGGCCTGTTGAGGTGTTAATCTCGATTGACTTATTGAGATTAAGCTCTCCGTGAACCATGGATGCATGAGAAGGCTGGATCTGATCTGCAGAAGTAGTTCCGCAAGAAAGCAACTCGATATCCTGTTTACCAAAATTTTCATCAAAAAGACCTTCTACGGCTTTTGCGGTAATCTGGGCATTGGTGTGGGTAGGTTTTCCTTCTTTGTCTAAAGCGTAATACCTTGTTGTAATTTTGTTGTTTCTTAGAATTAAAGCTCTTGCTTTTGACGGTTTGTCATTTATATAGCCAAGATACGTTTCCATTTCATCATTAGAAACCGGTTCATTCGGCAAGTATGTTGAAGCTTTTGTAATAAATACGTCGTTCATTCTATTTTATATTAATTCCTTGTAAATATTCTCTTTGTTTTTTTCTTTTAAACCAAAAGATAGGTGCTGTAAGCAAATGTAATACCAGAACTATGGGTGATACAATCCATATTGCGGCCATCAAATATACCTTAAAGAATTTGATCAGCAAAGGTCGCTTTTCTTTTTTCCTCATGATGAGGCCGGACCATACTTTGAAAATTTTATTGCCTACTTTTTCTACTCTCACCAGGAAGGCACGGATTTCTACGGCTCCGTTTTTTACAAGATCCGGCTGTAGTGCTCCCAGTGTATTGGCGGAAAAATGTTTTTCAATAATTCTGCCGTATTTTCCGGCGCCGTTAATCTCTTCATCTGAAACTCCTGCTGCAGGAAGCATACCGGATTTTTCCTTTTTTCCGGTAGTCATCCAGCGAAGGATGGTAAGGACACTGGTGTAATTATCGTGTCTGTCTACCAACGCAATATTTCCTACAAGCTTAGCCTGCATTTGTTTCAGGTATACTTTAAGCTTTTCCTGGGAAAACATCCACATATTTCTTGTTCCTGAAACAGTAATAACCGGAGTATCTTTAAGAATGTTTTCGGCAAAGCCACTTTTCAGAAAAGAAATAATGGGAATGGACGGGGTTAAATACCAGACCTGGTATCCGAAAATGACCAGGTCAAATTTTTTATTCAGAACTTCTTCCGGTGGCGGCAGAATTTCACTGGGTATCTGCAGATAAGATTCAGGAAAAGTATTGAAAAATACATCACCTGACCACGGAAAAGGAAAATCTTTTTTCAGTTGTATATTATAGTACGTTACCTCATATTCCAGGTTTTTCTCTTCAAATGGCTGAGCCATATTTTTTACAATATCTTCCAGCTGGCCGGACTGAGTATAATATATAACAAGTATATTCTTTTTCATTAATTCTTTTTATCCGTTTACAAAAATATGCTTTTCATATTTATTATTGTGAAGTAAATATTTTTAATGATCCATAACTGAATTTTAATAAATAATCAGCATTATCTAATATATTATTTTTTGCATTACAAAAGATAATGGTTTCAGGAAGTTTTTCCAGCGCATTGATGCTGAAGTTTTCATCTGAAATCAACAGGATGTCAATGTTTTTTGTGATTTCTTCAAAATCATTGATGTAGCTGATCTTTCTTCTTTTGACCAGATAGTTCTGTTGGGCAATCTGTCTTTTTTCAACATCTTTTATGAAACTGAATATTTTTCTTTCTGCCTGCTGAAGCGTAAGCAGAATGTCTTTCTGTCCGAAATCGTCTGCGATGTGAAGGATATTCGCGTTCTTCGGAATATGCTTGCCGAGTTCAAAGTAGATTGATTTATTGTTTTCAAAATCTTTTTTAACGGCGCTCACCACTTCATTGTCTTTATATAAAAAGCTTAAAAACAGTTTTTTCTTAAAATAATTTTCATCTTCGAGTTCATTTCGCAGAATGGCAAATTCTTTTCTGAAGTAAGCGTTAATCTTTTTGGTACGTTCAGAATAATTCTTCCCGAAGCTTTCATCTTCCTTTTTTATCCTTTCGCCAATTTTTACGATAATGGATCCGTCGTAAATGATAAAATCTCCTTTCGGCAATACCTCGGAATTTCCGTGAATATAAACCGGTACAATATCCAATCCGAATTGCTCAGCGAGATAAAATGCCCCTTTATGAAATCTTTTAATATCGTTTGTGTAGGAACGTTCTGCTTCCGGGAACACAGCGAGAGAATATCCTTGGTCTACTTTATCTTTTAACTTATCAATACCATTTTCTATACCTTGGGAAACAGGATAGCATCCTAATGCCCTCACCATTTTTCCGAAAACAGGTGATTGATATACCCAGTCATTAACAAGGAAAACAAACTTATGTGTAGTCATTGCAACTGCAAGTATATCAAGGAATGAGGTATGGTTGGCAATAATGATGGCCGGTTTGCTGAAATCTTCATCCGTAGCTTTAATGATCTTTTTCTTTACCCATGGATTGGTAAACAAGACAGAAGTTAAAAATTTCGCAGAAATAAATTTAAAAAAGTTTAAAGTTCCGCCTTTGGAATTCTTTGTAAATGGACTGATAAACAGAGAAAAAAACAATCCTCCCAATCCGTAATAAAGGAAAGACAGCACCGAATGTATAAAAAGCCTTAATGTAATAGGAGAGAGTCCTTTTCTTGCCCTGTTGGTAATAAGTAATCTGAACCAGAAAGGATATAAGGTTGACGTAATAACAATTACCGAAAACATTCCTATTAAAGCTACCAAAGCCAATGAATGAAGGGCAGGATGTTTGGCGAAGATCAGTGAACCAATAGACAAAATAGTGGTGAAAACCGCCAGAATAATTGAGGTTCTGTATGTAGGAAGTTCATTTTTGCCGGTCGTATGCTCCTTTTGCATAGCTTGGGTCAGGAAGATGCTGAAATCATCTCCCACTCCGAAAACCAATGTACATACCACCGTACTGAAAATATTAAGTTCTAACCCGAGAAAATATAACATCCCTGCCGTGACTATACCGGTAAGGACAATCGGGAACATGGTGAGAAGCGTGAGTTCAAAATTTCTGAAAAACACAATGATCGTTAAAACAATGGCTAAAAGGGAATAATTGATCAGGGTGTTAAAATCGCGTTTCAGCAGTCCCAGAAAGTTTTCATTCATCTGCTGCCGGTCGATGGCAAGAACGTCATGTTTTTTTTCAACATCTTTAATAAAAGCGTTTCTTTTGCTTTCATCTACTTTTACGACATTCGATACAGTATAAAATCCGTTTTCTTCACTCAGGAATTCAGAGACTTGCAGTGCTTTTATCTGTTCATACTCTTTAAGGCTTAACGGAGTGTAATCTTTATTTAAATTATCATTAAACTGATTGAATGCAGCTTCATTAAAACCATATTGATTCCCATTTTGAATGAGCCCGGAAACGGTGCGTATTTTTTTATCAGAGGTCCAGAATTTTTTCCAGTCTTCAATTTTTTTCTGCTGATCTTTTTCGGAAAGCACAACTTTTCCCAAAGAATTATAGCTTAATATTTTTCCCTCCTGCTTTTCCTTTTCCAGAAACCGGCCCAGCTCCGAATTTTTGGAGAGTGCTTCTTCTGCAGAATTGCCATAAGAAATCGTGTAAATGGATTTTGAAGTGATGTCGGAAAGCTTTTGGAGTTTAGCTTCCGTTATTTTTAAATCTTTAGGAATATAATTTAAATCTCCGATATCTTCGTTAAATCCTACATGCCGGAATCCAAACAGGCAGGCAATGATGATCACCGAACAGCCGATAATCAGAGGTTTATTTTTCTCATAAGGATAAGACCCGATTCTATCAATAAAATTGGTATTCGCGTCTTTTTGTTTTTTGGGATGGTAGAGCTGGGGAACAATAATTAATGCCATAACAGAGGATAGCATAACCGTAATGGCGGCAAAAAGCCCCAGATCTTTCAACGCCTCGGAACGTACCAAAACCAGGCAGAGAAACGAAATTGCCGTGGTGGCACTACTTAATATGATGGGCTGTGTGATTTCTTTATAAAGTTCTTCAATATTATTGTTGTGCTTGTAATGGGTAAGAATATGGAGGGCATAATCAATCGTAATCCCGATCAGAATGGCACCTACACTTAATGAAATAGCGGAAATTTTATCTTTTATAAAATATAGAATCAGTAAAGCCAGCAATACCGAAAAAACCGTCGGGAGAAATACAATAAACGGGGTAAAGAAATTCCGGAAATAATAGATCAGTACCACCAATAAAATAGTCAGGGAAATCAGTACCGTGTTCTGGATGTCTTTTTTGATTTGCTGTGCATTGGCAACCGCAATTACCGGAGAGCCGAAATAGCTGATTTCCGTTTTCCCTTTGAACTGCTTATTCAGGTTATCTTTTATTTCATTTAAATGATCGATGAATGCTTCATTGTTTTTGGTATCGTTGCTTTTATTTTTAGGATCGATAAAAAGCAAAAGATTTTTTCCGTCTTTGGTAACGATATAGCTGTTTTCAAGTTTAAAATCCTTGCTGATGTTTAATGCATTGAGTTTTTTTATCCCTAAAAAAGTAATGCCAAGCGGATCTTTCTTAATAAATTCCTTCGTCACCAGGCTTGTGGGAGAAACCAGGGAGATATAGTTGTTTTCTACCTGTTTTGCAATACTGTCTTTATTGAGCTTTCTCTCAATTTCCGTGTAATCGTTTTCATCTAAGAATAAAGGAAGATTTTGGTTGACAAAATCAAAGGTTTCGGATATTTCACTGTCATTTACTTTTCCCTGAACAGAGCTGATGTACTTTTGTAAAGGTTCTGTTTTCTGAAGAAAAGCATCTGCCGTTTCGGAAAGCTGGAAATTATCCTCCCCGGACCGGTTTTCAATAATAACAATAATTTTATCTGAAAAGTTAAGCTGCTGAAGAACTTTTGCGGTAAGATCTGACTTTTCATTTTTAGGAATAATCTGGTTAATATCTTCCTCAAAATTGATTTTTGAAGCAAAGAAACCACATACCACAGCAATTCCTACTGCAAATAATACAGACAGAAGCTTATTTTTAGAAATGAGATAATATAAAAAGATGAAAAAACGATGCATCACATGGTAAAATCAAGTTTGCAAATTTAAATTTTTCAGGATTAGTTCAAAGTGTTTTCATAATAAGTTTATCTGAAAATCAATAAAATATTTAATCGTAATGAAAAAAAATATACATTTGCAGAAGTTCCTATTAATAATATAAAAAAAACTAAGCATCGCTTAGAATTTATTATGTTTGCAACAAATGATGAAAAAATAAACGGATTTTTATTCGTAATAATTCTTCCGTTCCTGCTGTATTTCATGTCCTACTATGGATTTGAATCTTCTTATGCACGGCTTAAAACAATGGAAAAAGCACCGGCATTTATGTTCTCTTCAGTATATGCTTACAGAGTAATTCCTAACTATCTGAGTGTACATGGCACAGAACTTCTTACTTCTACTGTTAATACATACGTTCCATTTATGAAGAATTTTCTTTTGAAACAGGGAACATTATTTTATCACAGTACATTTCTTATTAACAGTTTCTTTTTTCTGCTGTCTTCTGTCATTTTAAATTCAATTTTTGGAGTCAGCACTTCCGGGATGCCTACGCCCCTCATTGTCAGAAGAGTGCTTCATTTGCTGGCTGTTTTCTTTCTCGTAATTACGCAGTATGTCCCTACCAATTGCGATTCGATTGCCATTTTCTTTTACCTGTTGGGATGTATTCTCACCTTTAAATATTTACAGAAAAAAAGACGGGCAGATTTTGTTCTGTTAATCATTGTTATAGCAGTTTCAACATTTGTAAGGGAAACTGCGTGTCTTATTATTTCTTTTTTTGCTGCCGTTTTTGTGAATTTTGAAAAGCTGAAGAAAAAAGATTTTTCTTTTATGAACGAAATATTCATATTGGCTGTAGCTTTTGCAATTCCTTACATCGCTCTGCGGATGATTATTAATCAGGAAGTGTCTTTGGTGGAGGGAATCTATTTGTTCCAGAACTTTACCAGTCTGTTTAACATGAGCGGTTTGATGTTTGCGGTTATAAGTGTTTATTTCTGCTATCAATTATGCAATGAGGAAGGAAAATCTCTGGTAAAGAAATATATATTCTTTTCTCTTCCGTATCTTCTTATGATTACTGTAGTGGGGCTTTTTTGGGAAGTCAGGCTGTTTGTTCCCATCATTCTTACGGGACTCATTTTTGTTTCCTATCAATTTAAAATACAAATAATCAAACCATGAGCTTGCTGCATCCATATTTTATCATTGCGATGATTTATATGCTTATTTTCAGTTGTTTGGAAGTATTTAATGGTAAGGTTGAAAAAAAATGGCTGTGGATTTTGGGTGTTTATCTTATTATGATAGCAGGTCTCCGAAATAATGTGGGGCCTGATTACGGAAGTTATAAAGGAATTTATATTTATTCTGATGTCAAAGATTATATTTCAATTTTGATGAGTGCTATCGGAAGGGAAGGTCCGCAACCTGTAGAATTGGAATGGCTGTATGTACTCATCAATAAAATATTGCTCAATATATTTGGTGCTCCGTTTTACATGGTTACTCTGGTTATTGCGATTCTGGCCGTTTTTTTTAAGGTAGAATATGTGGATGATAATACTTTCTATCCATTTACCTTTATGCTTTTAATGTTTATTCCCGGCTTTTTTATTGGAGAAAGCGGCCAGATCAGACAAAATTTAGGGTCATTCATTGTTTATTTCGGAATAAGATACATAAAGGAACGGAAATTCTGGGCCTACTTACTTTGTATTTACTTAGCTGGTGGTATTCATAATGTTTGCTATATTTTCCTTCCAATGTACTGGCTGGTAAAAATTCCATTAAATAAATATGTGATGCTTTTTCTCATTATTGTCTCTGTGTTTTTATCTCCTTTCGAAATTTACAGATCTTTTGGAGGTTTTTTGAACAATGTTGCAGCAGACAATACACTCTCCATAGGCTTTAACGGTTATCTGGATGAATCTGTTGAAAGAATTAACGGTGCGGTTGGTATACCGGAAATTATGATGGCTCTCCTTACATTCTTTCTGTTTGTTTTTGATGATAAGATGAAAGCCAGATTCCCTTATTACGAATATCATAGTATTTATGTGGTGCTGGGAATATGTTTTTATTTTATTTTCAGGAATAACCCTATATTTTCCTCAAGACTCGCAGGTGCGTTTATCGGTTTTGCCTATATCATTATTCCTAATTCAATGTATGTAGTATCCGCCAGAATGAAAGGCTTGATTTATACATTTATAATTGCACTGATAGTTTTTAATTTTATCGTTTTTTCAGCTTTTAACAATATAAAAGCAGGACGTTTTACTATTGATCTTTATCAGAATTATCTTCTTCCGTGATCAAGAAATGATTTCACTCTAACTTCGCTCTTAAATAAAACACACTATGATACCGAATAAATTCCTGGCATTCTTCAATATAAAAATATGTATCTATTTTTTAATTGCAGTTACTGCAGTTTATACCCTTGTGTTTACCTGTTATTACAATTTTAAAGACGATGGATATATCCTTGCCGACTGGCTCATTAATTATCAGGATGGAGGTTTTAAAAGAAGAGGTTTATCAGGAAGTTTCTTTTTCTTATTGCAGGATATAACGGGTTTACGGCTTAATTATCTTGTGTATTTTTTTCAGTTTACTATTATTTCTGGCTTTTTTTTGCTTTACACAAAACTCATCCTTTATAAAGTTACAGACCTGTTGTACTTATCTCTCTTGTTATCATCCATAGGTTTTGTAGGACTTCTCAATACAGTTACTTACGTAGGAAAAAAAGAGTTTATTCTCTTTCTGATATTTATCTGGTTTGTGTATGTATTAGATCGGGGTAAACTTTCAAAATATAAGGAATATATTGTATGCGGTGCACTTGTCATAACCAGTCTTTTGCATGAAGCCGTATTATTTTATATACCTTATTTTGCTATTGCATTATATCTTAAAACCGGAAGATTACAGATTAAAAGGTATGTCAAATATTTTCTTTGCGTCGGAATCCCATGTCTTCTTTTATTCTTTTTCGGAAAAAATATTAATGAAGGAAAATCGCTGGAAATTCTCTCAGCAAGAGGAGTTCATCCCATTTATGGTATATTTTATTGGAATATTAATGAAAGAGATTATATTAAAGAGCACATCAATGAATACATTTTGTATTTTATAAGTTTAGGCTTTAGTATTTTTCATATTTATTATTATTTAAAGTTTCTAAAAGACAGAAAGGTAATATCTATTTTATTAATTATAGCTTTTTTATTTTCGCTTCCGCTTTTTTATCTGGCTATTGACTGGGGAAGATGGATGTACATTCATATGATGATGATCATTGTTCTTTTTGCTTTATTATTAAGGACAGGACATTCTGCATACGTATTTGAGCCAATTATTATTAACAGAAAATTCTATACTGTTTTATTCATTATTATTTTTTCTCTGATCTACAGGGTTGAGATGTCCGGAAAAGGCTTTACTTTTGAAGGGATATTGTATAGAGTGTTCATAGCACCGCTGGAATTATTAAATAAAATGTAATTCCAAAACCTATCTAATAAAAAAACTTTACTTTTGCAAAAATTTTTAGAATGTCGAAAAATTTAGTAATCGTCGAATCACCGGCAAAAGCAAAAACGATTCAGAAGTATTTGGGGAAGGATTTTGAAGTGAAATCCAGCTTTGGGCATATCCGTGATCTTCCTAAAAAAGGAATGGGAATCGATTTGTCAACCTTCAGCCCGGATTACGAAGTTTCTGCAGACAAAAAGAAACTGGTGACCGATCTGAAAGCTGCCGTGAAAAAAGCCGATATGGTTTGGCTCGCATCCGATGAGGACCGCGAAGGAGAAGCCATTGCATGGCATCTGGCCGACGAGCTGAAGCTGAAACCGGAAAACAGAAAAAGAATCGTTTTTCATGAGATTACTAAAAATGCCATTCTAAAAGCAATCGAAAATCCAAGAGATATTGACCAGAACCTCGTTAATGCTCAACAGGCACGAAGGGTATTAGACAGAATCGTAGGGTTTGAAATGTCTCCCGTACTCTGGAAAAAAGTAAAACCCGGATTATCTGCAGGAAGAGTGCAGTCCGTAGCCGTAAGGTTAATTGTGGAAAGAGAAAAAGAAATCCGTGAGTTTGTTCCGAAAGCAAGCTTCAAGCTGGACGGGATTTTCCTTAATGCAGCCGATCAGGAGATTGCGGCAAAACTGAAAAAGGATTTCGATAAAGAACAGGACGCCGAAAAATTCATAGAACTTGCAAGAACTACAGAATTTAAGGTTTTAAATGTGGAAACAAAGCCCGGAACAAGATCTGCTTCAGCGCCTTTTACTACTTCCACACTGCAGCAGGAAGCCTCTTCGCGATTAGGATATAATGTAACCACTACCATGCGTCTTGCACAGAGATTATACGAAGAAGGATTTATTACGTATATGAGAACCGATTCCGTAAACCTTTCCCAGGAAGCGATTGAAGGAGCAAAAAAACAGATTACTTCAGAATACGGCGCAGCATATTCTTCACCACGAAATTATACCACAAAATCATCATCAGCTCAGGAAGCTCACGAGGCGATCCGTCCTACGGATTTCGGGGTGAAAACGGTAAGTGATGTTCAGCTGAACAGATTATACCAGTTGATTTACAGAAGAACACTGGCTTCGCAGATGGCGAATGCTAAAATTGAGAAAACCGTTATTGAAATCGGGAATGCTAAATTACCACAGAACTTTGAAGCACAGGGTGAAGTGATTATTTTCGATGGTTTCTTAAAAGCATACGGCATCGTGAAAACTGAAGAAGATGATGAGGAAAACAACGAAAAATTGCTTCCGAAAGTAAATATCGGTGAAGTATTGGAGTATAAGAAAATTACCGCTACCGAAAAATTTACCAGGCCAAGCGCAAGATATACCGAAGCAGGACTGGTAAGAAAGCTGGAAGAACTGGGAATTGGACGTCCTTCCACGTATGCGCCAACCATCCAGACCATTCAGAATCGTGAATATGTGGACAAGCGGGAAATCGAGCCACAAATTCGTGAAGTGGTAAAAATATCTTTAGTAAAAGATAAAATAAAGAAAGAAGTCCTTGAAGAAAAATTCGGAGGGGATAAAAATAAATTTGTTCCTACCGACATCGGTGAGGTAGTAAATGACTTCCTGACCGACAATTTTAAAGAAATTCTCGACTACGGTTTTACGGCCAGGGTAGAAGAAAGTTTCGATGAAATTGCCAGTGGCGACCAGAAATGGAAGCAGATGATGACGGATTTCTACTCGAAATTCCATCCGAGAATCGAAGATGTGGAAGAAAATGCAGACCGTGCTACGGGCGACAGGCTTCTTGGCATTGATCCGAAGACCGGCAAAAATGTTCATGCCAGAATCGGAAGATTCGGGGCAATGATCCAGATCGGGGAAACGGAGGACGAAGAAAAACCAATCTTCGCATCATTAATGGCAGGGCAGAACATCGCCACCATTACCCTTGAAGAAGCTCTGGAATTATTTAAGCTTCCGTTTGATCTCAGCGAAGTAGACGGGCAGCCGGTTTCCGTAGGAGTCGGAAGATTCGGACCGTATGTGAAATGGGGCGAAACCTATATCAGCATTCCTAAAGGGGAAGATCCGCTTTCGGTAGACCAGAAGCGTGCGGAAGAAATTATCAATGAAAAGAAAATCGCAGACGCACCGATTGCAACATACAAAGGTGAGCCTGTAACGAAAGGTTCCGGAAGATTCGGGCCGTTTATCAAGTATAAAGATATTTTCGTGAATGTTCCGAAGCGGTATGATTTTGAAAATCTTTCCCAAAGTGATATCAACGAATTGATTGATGCTAAACTGGAAAAAGAAGCCAACCGGTACATCCAGCAATGGGAAAAAGAAAAGATTTCCATTGAAAACGGAAGATGGGGCCCTTTCATTAAATTCGGAAAAGGGATGTTCAAGATTCCGAAAAAAGCAGATGATACCAAATATGATGCTGAAGAGCTGAAGGAAATTTCTTTAGATGAGGTTAAAAAATGGATCACCGATCAGGATCCGAAAGCTTTTGCTGAGAAGAAAAAGCCGGCAGCGAAAAAGACAGCTGCTAAAAAGACAACGGCAACAGCAAAAAAGCCTGCAGCTAAAAAACCGGCAGCGAAGAAATAAAATAGTTTTATAAAATATGAAGCACAGATTTTTAGTCTGTGCTTTTTTATTATAATTCTTTTTTTAATATTTCTATAATTTTCGTAATTTGTATTTTTTCAAACTCTTCAAGACTATAGTAGTTATCAATTAATGATTTTTCAAGTTCAATTATTTGATCAGAACATGCACTTTTATAACTTTTTATATGAAATGACTTTTCTTCTTCTAATTTGTATTTTAATTTTTTTTCTAAATCTTTATCAGTAAAATTTTTACTATCTATTTCTGCTATTTGAGAATTTATATGTTCAATATTTTTAATAAATTTTTGATATCTATATTGAGTTAATTTAATTTGGCTTTGAATCCACTCATTCACCAAAAAACCGCTGAATCTTTCTTGAAATTCAGTTTTAATTAATTCATTATCTGTTAAACTTCTAAGCCGAATTTCATATTCATATGCTTCTAATTTTGAATAAAATAAATCATTTGAATTTACTTCTAGAATTTTTTCAATAATAACATAAGAAAGATACGATAGAATAACGATTTTGATGATATCAGATTTATATTCAACCTTTAAATCATAAATAAAAATCATTGAAACTATAGCAATAATAAGTGCCGTTAATATTGTAGCTATAAGAATTATATGTTTCAATTTAGGTGGATCAGAATTTATTTTTAAAGTATTTGAATTGTTATTTTTGATTAATAAAATAAAAGCAGACCAACCAGATAAATTAAGTAGAAATATTATAATACAATATGTTTTAAAAAGATAATGTGAATTATCTGCTGTGAATAAGATGTATAATATTAAAATAGTTCCTATAGAGAATGTCAGAATCATACTTATCAAAACGTAAGATTCCGTTTTATTTTTTTTAGAAACTTTATATGATTTAAAGTTTTTAAATTTGGAAATAATTGATAAATTGCAACTCCAACACAAACCAATGCATTAAAAGTATAACATATTAACTCAATTGATTTATTTAAGTTGGTACTTTCGAAAATTGAATTGGTTAGTAAAAATTCAACATGATTAAATAGCTTATATAAACATAAGCCTAAGGCAGATATTAAAACATAGCCAGTTAATCCAGACTCTCTTTTTCTTTGTATATTCCTATCGTTGATTTTTGAAATCAGATTTATCATTATAATGGTTATTTGTTTTTATTAAAAATATCTATTTTATTTTGAAAGTTAGATACTAATTCAAATATAATAATTGTGATAGATATTGTAACAAATCTTTTTATTAGCTTTTTATATATTTCTTAATCAGTTTTTAATTTAAGGTAATATTAACCACTTATTATAAAGTTTTTAAAACTTTGTCAAAGATTAAACTTTGACAAATTGCTTTATATACAAACATACCCTCATGCGCAGGATACTCTTTGAAAATCTTTCTCTTATTTTAGCTTACATCAAATTGAATAAATGAAAGAATCAGGAAACTTCACCCGCAAAGAATTTCTTCAGACCTCAGCGTTGGGAATGGCTGCCGTATTGTTGGGGTCATCTTTTACAGGCTTACTGTCCTCAGAAGAAAAGCCTTATTTCAGGTTGAAACCTATTGGAAGATCACTCGCTTTGGAAGGTTACTACATTTGGTGCAGTTCGCCAATCTGGGGGGAAGACGGAAAAGTTCATCTCTTCTATTCCCGATGGAAAAAGGAAAAGGGAATGGGCGGCTGGCTCAACGGATCTGAAATTTGCCTCGCCGAAGCCAATTCTCCATTTGATACATTCGAACATAAACAGGTAATTCTGGCCCCGCGAGGGGAAGGCTTTTGGGATGCAACGACCTGTCATAATCCTTTAATTAAGAGAGTGGGGAATCAATATTTGTTATTTTTCATGGGAAATTCTAATGGAAAAACCAATACCAAAAGAATTGGGCTTGCAACTTCAAACAGTATTGACGGACCGTGGACAAGGCCTGACCAGCCGCTGCTGCTTCCCGGAAATGAAGGTTCTTGGGACGATCACTGTACCACGAATCCCGCTTTTGTAAAAGGAAACGACGGAAAATACTGGCTCTTCTACAAATCCTGGAACACACATGAGTATGAAACCCAGAAAGGCCCGGTCAGGGGAAACAGGAAATACGGTCTGGCAAAGGCCGATTCTCCGCTCGGTCCCTACAGGAAAATTTCAGAAAATCCTGTGATTGATTTTTCATCATTGCCTAATAATGCTCAGCTTGAAGATGCTTTTGTCTGGAAACAAAATGGGAAATTTCACATGATCGCCAGAGACATGGGTTTTTTTAATCATGAATTTGGGCTGCACCTTACCACAAAAGATGGAGTCAGCTGGACAAAACCGGAGGTGGCCTACCTGAATATGCAGTATTATACTAAAGAAGCCAATCCTCCGGCGCACCTGAAAAGATTTGGCAGGCTGGAAAGACCGATGCTTTTGCTGGATAAAGACGGAGAAACGCCGCGGTTTTTGTTTGGAGCTACCCAAGGAGGAGATTTTGAGACTTCTACCACTTTTGTTTTTGAGATTTTAAAAAATAAGTAATTTTTACTTGGATAATTTAGACAAAGCTGAGCCATGAATTAAAGTGCATTTTCAACGGTTCCGTATAAGATATTGTTTTCTTTAAAGAATTCTTTTATCATATCGTATTTTTGGGAACATTCATCACCTAAATTTATTTTGTCAATGTTTGTTCGAAATTGGCTGCAGCCAAAACATAATTCTATAAAACTGAAAAGTTTTCCTTCTTTATCGATAAATAAGATTGCGTTTTGTGGGAAATAACATTTTGTTGCCTCATAAATTGTAGGTTTACTTTTGTATCCGTAATTATAAATAATATCAGCAATTTTAACGATTTCCGAAGTTTCTAAAATTTTAATTTCTTTAAACTGACTCAGCTCAGCAGAATCAATTTTCTGACCTGTAAATTTGTCCAGCTGTTTTTGAAGTTCTTCTCCTATTATCCCGGGGATATGGTTTTGGTAAGAAACAAGAATTACCTTTTCTGAAATACCGTAAGGAAATATTTTCAGTAGCTCTTCAGGATTTAGGATGTTGTTTTTTTTACAATTCAATTTGTCAATTTCTTTATCTGCTCTTCTGTTTTGAGAAAATATATGAATGGTAGAGAATAAAAAAATGAGAATAATCTTAATTCTAAATGTCATGTTGCTTGGAAAATTTGCATTCAAATATAAAAGATAAATTGGTATTAATAATCTAAATTCAGTTTTACTAGAAACTTAAACAACTGCTGTTGTTTTTATGCTTGGGGAATAATTTAATTTTAATATTTTTGATCTCAATATATATTGAAAAGGGATCATGAATTTTGAAGATTTTATTATTTCGCCAAGAAATTTCAAAACAGAAAGCTGGCAGATCGGCCACAGAATTACGAAGGATATCAAAGAAGACAGCATTGTCCTTCTTTTTGTTTCGGATTACAGGGGTGCCGGGGGAGAGGCAGAAGTACAGGATTTTACCGGGATCCGAAGAGAGTTTTACAAACTTTCACAGCTTGATTTTGAAATTCCTGTGGTAGATCTCGGTGATCTTGTTTCCGGAAAATCGGTTCAGGATTCCCATTATATCTTACAGGAAGTCCTTTCGGCATGTCATTATAAAAGGGCTATTCCAGTAATTATCGGAGGGTCCAATGATTTTTCGTTTTCCCTTTTTTCAGCGCTTAATTTTCATACAAAGAATATCAATTATACTCAGATAAGCAATATTATTTCCCTTCAGCAGGGAGAAATGATTAACGAATATACTTTCCTCAGCAAGATTTTCGGGGCAAAGAATTTTTCGATTAACAATTATCATCATCTCGGCTATCAGAAACATCTGAACGAAATTGATTCTGTGAGACTTATCAAAGAAGTGGAATTTGACATCATCCGCCTTGCCGAAATGATGAATTCTACAGAGAAAACAGAGCCGTTTTTCAGAAAAGCGGACCTGGTAACCGTAAATTGTGATGCCATTGAAAGCTTCAGTGAGCCTTTTTCCATGAATCCTCAGGTAAACGGCCTAAACAGAAGGGAGGTCTGCGCGTATATGAAAGAGATCGGGCTCAGTGAAAATTTGAAATCCGTGGGAATTTTTAATTATAATATTTACTCGGAAAATCAACTAAACCACCAGCTTCTTGCGCAAATGATCTGGTACCTCATCGAAGGGATCAATATTCAGAGATCTCATCCCAAAGAAAGACATTATGAAATATTTTATGTCCTGATTGATGACCGCCAGTATACTTTCAAACGGGATACGTTCAGCAATCTCTGGTATTTCGGGGATGATGAAAATATAGAAAACTGCGTTCCCTGCTCCCGTAAAGATTTTGATGAAGCTAAAAAAGGCTGGCTAAACACACGACTGACGAAAATTTAATATATGAAACATGTTCCCTCAAAAGTTTCTGTTATTGTTCCGGTTTACAATGTTGAAAAATATCTTTCCAAATGTCTTGATTCTTTAATTTCCCAGAGTTATCAGAATCTGGAAATTCTGGTAGTAAATGACGGAAGTACAGATTGTTCTGAAGATATTATCCGGAATTATGCACAAAGATATCCGGACAGGATAAAAGCTTTTCAAAAAGAAAACGGTGGCCTCAGCGATGCCCGGAACTTCGGAATCGACAGAGCAACCGGAGATTATATCGGCTTTGTAGATAGTGATGATTATGTAAGCCCTGTAATGTTTGAAGAGATGACCGTGCTTGCCGAAAAGCATTGCGCAGAAATGGTGATCTGCAATGTCCTGAAAGTAGATGAACACGGCAACATCCGGCAAAAACTGATTCAGGTTCCTGAGATGCCGGAGAAAATCGATCTTGAAAATAATTTTTCCGTTTTTTCCGATATCAGCTATTTTGCCTGCAATAAGCTGTTTAAAAAAAGTCTTTTTAATGAAAAAAGATTTAAAAAAAATGTTCATTTTGAAGATATTCAGCTTATTCCCCAGCTTTTACTGGATTGTACAACGGTAGCCCAGACCCAGAATTTCCATTACCATTATCTTGAAAGAACCGATTCCATCAGTAAAACCCACACCGAAAAAGGACTTGATATTTTAAGGGCAGTAGAGGAGGTGGAAGAGTATTTTAAAACAACAAAATATTCGGATAAAGTAGGCGAGCTTAAGAACTTTCAGATTTTTGAAGGGGTGTATTCGTTTATAGCATATCTTGCTTTTGTAAAAAATGATGAGGTTTTTTATAAAATGTGTGAAAAGCTTGAATTTTTTATGAATAAAAGGGATATAAAACTTAAAAATTTATTGCAATTTAATCGTTTTGGTAAGAATTATCTATTATCTTTGTCATTGAAAAAAAACATATTTTATCTTTTATTTTTTGCAGGGCAGAAAAAACTGATAAGAAAATTTATATAAAAACACAGATGTAAGTGCTGTTTCGGGGAAGCTTACACAACTTTTCCGGATATTCTCAACAGAGTAGAACAGTGCTTTTAAATGAAAAAAAATGAAAAATTTTGAATTATTTTTAGCTCAATCGGGTCTTCCCATATTTTACATTAAAATAGGACTTGGTTTTTTATTCTCTTTTTTAATCACATTTTTTTCAATTCCTACCATTATCAAGATTTCCAGAAAAAAGAATCTGATGGATGAGCCGGGAATTAGAAGTTCTCATTTGCGAAAAATTGCAAATCTGGGAGGGATTGCCATATTTTATTCCATCGGAATCTGTGCGCCTATTTTTGCCTATGAACTTTTTGATCTTTATAAATTTCTCTTTGCCTCATTGGTTATCCTGCTTTATGTAGGCGTAATGGACGATATTGTCATTATGAGGGCTTACAAGAAACTTGTTGCGCAGGTTATTGTTTCATCTCTTGTTGTGATTGGTTCGGATATCAGGATAAGAAATCTCTTCGGAATTTTCGGGATTTATGAAATCAATTATTTTGTAAGTGTGATCTTCAGTATCGTTACCTTTATTATTCTTATTAATGCCTTTAATCTTATTGATGGAATTGATGGTCTTGCAGGAGGGTATTCTTTGGTCTGCAGTGCGCTTTTCGGAATCAGCTATTACAGATTAGGTTCATACAATTATCCGCTGGTCGTTTTATCGGTTATCATTATCGGCTCTGTGCTGGCTTTTCTATACTATAATTTATCCAATTGCAGAACCGGTAAAATTTTTATGGGAGATACGGGATCAATGCTGCTGGGGTTTCTGCTGGCATTTACTTCAATCTCCTTTATTGATATTTTTATTGATAAAAAGCTTCCCGATGTTCCAAGGTACCATCTCCAGTCTGCTCCGGTAGTTGCGGTGGCTATCCTGATTCTGCCTATTATAGATACGCTGAATGTAATCATTATCAGATTAATCAACAAAAAGTCTCCTTTCGATGCGGATAAAAATCATATTCATCACAGGCTTTTAAAGCTTAATCTTACGCACAGAAAATCGTCCGGTTATATCATTTTGTACTATCTTTTTGTAGTTGGTTTAGCATACTGTCTGAGACATACCAATGTTAATCTTTTGCTGTTTATTATAATATTTTTAGGTTTTTTGGGCGCATATATCCCTCACTTCATTTATGCGCTGAGAAATATTAAAAACACTAGAAATTAGATCTGTTTCACAATAATTTCAAAAATATGATGAAGAATTACAAGTATTTATTTTTAATAATGCTGCCTTTCCTGATGGTCTCCTGCATTACGACAAGGGATGTCCGGTATATGCAGCCGAACGAAAGCCTGGTGATTAACGAGGAAGGGCTTATTCCCTACAATATTCCCATTTACAGAATTACCAGAAATGACATGTTAAATCTTAATATTGTTACAACTCCAAAAGGTGATGCTGCCCAGTTTTATTCCTCATTCAATACTTCCGGAGCCGTTGGAGTACAGGGATCATCAGCTTCAGGGGTGGGTTCAGGATTCAATCAGGGAAATTCGAGAGCCAGCGGAGGGAATTCTGTTTTTTATTTTAATGGATTAAAAGTAGATTCAAAAGGTGATATTAACGTCTTTGGTATCGGTTATATTAAAGCTGAAGGAAGAACTATTGAAGATGTAGCCGACGAAATTCAGGCAAAAGTTAATGAAAACTTTCAGGAAGGAAAATCTGAAGTAAGACTGAATACCGACGGGATTACCTACTATATACTGGGAGATATTGAAACAACAGGTCTTACCGGTGAAAAAGTAGCGCATAAAAATACACTTAATATTACAGAAGCATTGGCAATGAACGGTGGGCTCAATAGAAATGTCGATAAAAAAAATATCGTTATCCACCGAAAACTTCCGGAAGGAATTAAGATTGCAAGAATTGATCTTACCCGGGAAGATATTATGAACTCACCCTATTATTATGTTCAGAACGGAGACGAAATATACCTTAACACAAGAGCAAAAAGCCTGAATGGCCTCGGGAAAGATCCTATCCAGACCTTAACAACAGGAGTTTCGGTTTTCACAACGGCATTGTCCATCTATCTTCTTCTTAAAAATCTTTAATATTATGATCCCGGAAAAAGAGACAAAAATTGAGAAAGATGATTCTCAGGAAGGAAAATATGGTTCATTCGGATTGTTTGACCTTGCCCATTTTTTTAACAGGATTATTAAAAACTGGTATTGGTTTATACTGATGCTCTTTATAGGGTACTGTATGGCATGGGTATACAGTAAATATTATGCGCAAAATATCTATGCTTCCAATCTATCATTAAGTATATCAAATAACACATCCAGCTACTTTACTCCTAGCCAGTCTATAAATTTTATTTGGGGGCAGGGAGGGAATCAGGATGGTATTTATCTGAAAAAAATGCTGCTGTCGAGAACGCACAATGAATTTCTGGTAAAGGAATTGGAACTTTATGTAAACTATTCTACTAAAGGTGTTATCAAATCAACCTATCTGGACAAAGATGATGTGCCTATCCTGCTCGAGGTGGATAAAAAACATCTTCAGCAGATGGATTACCCTATAACATTGGTTCCCAAAAGTAATAATAAATTTGAGGTTGTTCTGCCGGAGGACGGACATTCCCGGAATTTGTACAGTTATGAAACGGAAGGATTTACTACAGTTGATCCATATGACAGACCTGATAACAGGACCATTGAAATCGGAGAATGGTTCACAGCTCCCAATCTGAGATTCAGGCTGGTGAAAAATCCCATCATACAGAAAATTGACCTGCAGAATATCATTGTTAAGCTAAGTACGGTAAATAATGCAGTACAGGATATTGTTTCTACCATCGGAGTTGATTTTGATAAGGAAATCGGGACCATTATGATTATTACAAAAAGAGGGTATAACCTTAATGGAACCGTAAATTTTCTTAATAAATCCGTAAGCGAGCTTCAGAAAAAAAGACAGGCCGATAAGCTGATTGTTGATAAAAATACCAACGCTTATTTACAGGAAAATCTTGATAATGTAAGAAAAAAACTGGATTCAAGCGCCTATGTCCTCAATTATATGAAGACAACTGAAAAGCTTTATGATATTAAAGACAGAGATGAAAAATCTCTTAATAAAATTAAGGAACTAGAGTCTAAAAAAGCAGATCTTGAAAGTAAAATAAGTTCATTGCGTCATATGAAAAATTCCCTTGCTTCCCAGAACCTGGAGAAAATGATCAATACAACTGCGGCAGGATTTCAGGATGGTGTTTTTTCTGCAACAGTTTCTGAGCTTAAAGATTTATACCTTAAAAGACGCGAAATGGCCCGCATTTATAAGCCGAATTCCGAGCCAATGATTGAAATCAATAAACTCATAAATGACGCCAGAGCTAATTCAAATGGGGTTTTGGGTAATTATTACTCAGATTATCTTGAAGAAATAGCTAAAATAAACCGAGAAGTAATGCAAGCCAATTCAGATCTTACCACTTATCCCGAAAAGGAAAGAAAATATCTGGATGCGGAAAGAGGGTATAACATGATTGAGGCAACCTACAACAGTCTCCTGAGCAGACAAAACGAAACCCAGTTAAAGATAGTGGGCAATCAGTCCGATATCAGTGTGATAGACCCTGCCAAAAATATAGGGCAGGCGCCGATAGCACCGAATATAAAAGTCGTTAAAGCAGGAATTATAGGCGGACTTCTGATACTTCCGATGTTGTTTATCCTAATAGGAGAATTGCTCGACAATAGAATCAGAAATATTAAAGAATTACTTAATGCCACAAGAATTCCCCTTCTCGGTGTTATCGGTAACAATACCAATGAAACAATGCTTACCGTTCTGGATCAGCCGAAATCTTCAGTTTCAGAGGCATTCAGAGGAATCAGAGCCAATATGAGATTTTTAGCAGGAAGCGATCGCGGAAGTAAAGTAATTCTGGTAACATCATCCATTGGTGGTGAGGGGAAAACGTATGTTTCCATCAACCTGGCTTCCGTATTAGGGCTGAGCGATAAAAAAACAATTCTTCTGGGAATGGACCTCAGAAAACCAAAAATCTTCGGGGATTTCAGAATTGATAACAAATATGGAATTTCAAATTATCTTACCGGGGAGGTGGAAATGAGCCAGATCATTAATAAAACAAAAATCCCCAATCTTGATGTGGCTACATCAGGCCCAATCCCTCCAAACCCTTCCGAATTGCTTATGGGTGAAAGCAATATCCGATTTATTCAGGACCTGAAAAGTCTTTATGACTTTATTATTATTGATTCACCGCCGGTGGGTCTCGTTGCAGACTCTTACGAACTGATGAAATATTCTGATACCAATATCTATGTAGTCCGTCACGAATACACCGAAAAATATATGCTCAAAATGATTACTGAAAAGTATCATAATGGAGAAACAGGAAATCTCGGGCTCGTTTACAATGACTACAATACGAAGCAGGGATATGGCTATGGTTACGGCTATGGTTATGGCTACGGTTATGGTTACGGCTATTTTGACGAAGATAAAAATTACAAAGAACCATTGTTAATAAGAATTAGAAATAAAGTACGGGAAATATTCAATAAAAAATAATACTTTTAAGCCCTCATTTAATGAGGGTTTATCATGAAGCAGAAATTTAGTATCTGATAAAAAAAGAATAATTTATCGACTTTATCGTTTACTTTATAACAAATTATGTTTTTTTGTTTATTTTTAACTAAACATTAAGATTATCATTAATATAAAAATGTTTTATATTTGCAAAAATTAAATTTTAAAATAACCATAAATCCATATTCTTTTATGAATAGAAAATTATTGTTTAGCTTCCTTGCCGCCCTAGGAACTGTGGTAAGTGTTAAAGCACAAAGAAACGAACTGGGAGTTCGTCTAGGTATGAGTAACCTAGTTGGGGATATAGGGAGAACGAATTATATTTTACAAAAGCCATTGGATTTAAGTAAAGCATCGGATTGGGGAGTTCCGTTTTATGGAGGGATTTTATATAGATTTAATTTTAATCCTCATCAAACGGTAAGATTAGATCTTGGATACAACCAGATTCAGTTTAATGATAAAGTTGCAAAAGAAGAGTACAGACAAAACAGAAACTCTTTCGGGAAAAACAATGTGTATGAGGCAAGTCTTGTTTTCGAATATAATTTCTTCCCGGTAAATAATGAACAGAAAGGTATGGTAAGCCCGTATATTTTCGGTGGGGTGGGAGCGTTAATGTTTGATGCGCCTAAAGCTACACTCATTAACGATTTCAGGAGAGATGCTGATGGTGTTGCGCAGGCTCCAATTAATGAGCTTGATTTTACCACTACAGCTCAGTACTCTACGGGAACAAAAACTACCATGCATATTCCTTTTGGAGTAGGTTTGAAATATAAATTTAATTATAACTGGGCCATTTTTGCTGAAGCAACATTCAGATATACTCTGACGGATCAGCTTGATTACAGCAAAATTCTCACTAAAGATGTAATCTCTACTTATAACGGAGATATCTTAAGCCCTGTTACAGGAGGTTCTCTTCTTCAGACAGATGCCTATTATGTGGTGTCTAAAGAGAGGGAAGCCGCTTTTACAGGAGGTAGAAATGTTGGAGATACAAAATCTAAAGACTGGATGAATACGGTAAGTTTAGGTTTGACTTATTCGTTCGGAAGACCTCCGTGTTATTGTGATTAATATGTCGTTGATAAAAGATAAAATAGATCCTGATAATTTACCAAAGCATGTTGCGGTTATCATGGATGGTAATGGAAGATGGGCAAAATCCCGTGGCGAAGAAAGAACATTTGGCCACAGAAATGCCATTAATGCAGTAAGAAATGCCATTAATGCATGTAATGAAATACATATTCCGTACTTAACGCTTTATACCTTTTCTTCGGAAAACTGGAACCGCCCTGCAGAAGAAGTAAATACATTGATGAATTTACTTGTAGAGACTTTATTGCTCGAAGCAGAGGAGATTTTCAGCAAAGGCTTAAGAATGCACGTGATTGGTAATTTAGAAAAGCTTCCCCCACTTGTAAAAGATCAGCTGAACCGTGTGGTGGAACTTACAAAAGAAAACACAAAAGGTAATTTGGTACTCGCTATAAGCTATGGCTCACAAAATGAAATACTGAATGCCGTAAAAAACATAAGTGAAGATGTAAAAGAAGGAAAGATACATGCGGCGGATATTGATGAAAAATTATTTGAAAGCTATCTCTACACCAAAGATTTTCCACCTGTTGATCTCTTGATAAGGACCAGTGGCGAAATCAGAATCAGTAATTTCCTCCTTTGGCAGATCGCCTATGCAGAACTGCAGTTTTTAGATGTTCTGTGGCCGGACTTTACCAAAGATATTTTCTTTCAGTGTATTGTTGATTATCAAAACAAAGAAAGAAGGTTCGGAAAGACCGGGGAACAAATAAAAATCCAGTAAAATTAAGAAAAGAAAGACTACGATAAAATGAAGTTTAGACTATTACCCATCATTATGTTTGTTGCTTCTGCACATTTCTATGGACAGGTAACGCCACAGGACAGCACACAGGTAAATACTTCTGTACAGGCAGGAAACCAGACAGGAACATACACATTGAAAGACATCGTTGTAGATGGGGTTAAAAAATATACACCGGCTCAGATCCTTAGATTTACAGGATTATCGAAAGGTGAGACGGTAGACATTCCGGGACAGAAAATCAGTAACGCGGTAAAAAAACTTTGGGATACACAATCCTTTTCCGAAGTTGAAGTATACGTTCAGAGCATTGAAGGGGAAACTATTATCCTTAAATTTTATCTTCAGGATCTTAAAGATCTGGGCGAGGTGAAGTTTACAGGAAAAGGTATCGGGAAATCCAAAAATGAAAAGATGGCTAAAGACAACAATCTGAAGCCGGGAACCAAAATTACCCAAAATTTGGTTTCAAGTCTTAAAACTAATATTCCTAAAGATTTTATCAAAAAAGGATACGCTGATGCAAAAATTACCATTCAGGACAAAGTAAATGCGGGAGATCCTAATCTTGTTGACTGGACAATCAATGTAGATAAAGGTAAAAGAATCAAAATCGATCATATCGAGTTTGAAGGAAATACAGCGGTTTCTGATAGAAAACTTAGAAAAAAAGCATTTAAAGAAACCAAACAGAAAAGATTCGGAATCGGAGGTATTCTGAAATCTTCAAAATTCATTGAAGAAAAATATCAGGAAGACAAGCAAAATCTCATCAGTTACTACAACTCATTGGGTTACAGAGATGCGAAAGTTCTTTCAGATTCTGTTTGGAGAAACAAAAGAAATAATTACGAGATCAATGTAAAGCTTAACGAAGGGAAACAGTATTATATCGGCGATATTACATTTACCGGAAATACCGTTTATTCTACGGATTATTTACAGAGACTCTTGGGATATAAAAAAGGTGATATTTACGATGCAGTAGGATTCAACAAAAAAGTTGGTGAAGACGGAGGTAAAGAAGATGATTCTGATATTAAGTCGGTCTACATGAACAACGGTTACCTTTTCTCAAATGTTATGCCTGTTGAAAAATCGGTAAACGGAGATAAGATCAATCTTGAAATTCGTATCAACGAAGGGGAAAAAGCTACTTGGAACAGAGTAACCTGGGAAGGAAATACAACGACCCATGATCATGTGATCTTAAGAGCTTTAAGAACCAAACCGGGAAATCTTTTTGCTAAAAGTGATATCAAAAGAACATATTTTGATCTTGCCGGAATGCAGTTTTTTGATCCGCAGCAGGTAGGCCAGGATATTCAGCCAAATCAACAGGATAACACCGTGGATATCAACTGGAAGCTCGTTGAAAAAGGTTCTTCCCAGGTTCAGCTTCAGGCAGGTTACGGTGGTAACAGCTTTATCGGTACTTTAGGGTTGACATTCAACAACTTCTCTTTGAAGAACTTCCTCAAGTTTAAAGATTTTAAACCTGTACCACAGGGTGACGGACAAACATTGTCACTTCAGGCACAGGCAGGGCAATATTTCCAGAATTACAGTATCGGGTTTACAGAACCTTGGTTATTCGGAACAAGGCCAACTGCATTATCTGTGAGTCTCAATAACTCAAGAGTTAAGTACTCGGATGTTTACGGATCATCTCAGAAGCTGAATATTTTCTCCGCTTCAGTTGGATTAAACCGATTGTTGAAGTGGCCGGATGATTATTTCTCATTATACACAGGAATTCAGTTTCAGAAATACGATTTTAAGAACTATCCTTTCGATTTCGGAGGAACTACAGAGTATTATGGTACGGCGAACAACTTTAGTATCAATCTCGGGCTAAGTAGAAACTCTGCCGGTATTGACCCCATTTTCCCTACGGTAGGGTCTAATTTAGACCTCTCGGTGAAATTTACACCGCCGTATTCATTGTTCAGTAACAAAGACTATTCTACACTTAGTCCTACAGAGAAATATAAATGGATGGAGTTCTATAAAGTGAAGTTTAAAGCAGATGTATATAACGAAATTGCCGGGAAACTGGTCTTAAGATCTTCTGCTGAAATGGGCTTCATGGACGGTTATAACAAAGAACTTGGTGCACCGCCGTTTGAAAGATTCTATGTAGGGGGTACAGGACTTTTCGGAGGCCGTTTTGATGGTAGAGAATTAATACCGTTAAGAGGATATGAAAATGCTTCTACCTACGGAGGAACTTCTGAAGATATTACCCCTACAGGTGGAGGTACTATTTATAACAGATTTACGTTAGAATTAAGATATCCGATTTCATTGAACCAGACTGCAAAAATTTATGCACTCACGTTCGCAGAAGGAGGTAACGTTTGGAATTCATGGGGAAGCTATAATCCATTCCAGTTGAAAAGATCAGTTGGGGTAGGGGTAAGAGTTTATATGGGAGCATTCGGCTTGATTGGGTTCGACTTCGCTTATGGATTCGATAAAACAGTTTCAGGAACAGATCCTTCCGGATGGAAGACTCACTTCCTGATGAACCAATCTTTATAATTCATCATATGAAAAATTTTAGAATTGTTTTCTCATTCTTCTTATTTTTGCTTTTCAGTTTAAGCAATGCGCAGAAAGTGGGTGTTGTTGATACAGAGTATATTCTGAATAAAATGCCTCAGTATAAGGAAGCGGAAGCAAGACTTAACGCCCAGATTGATACATGGCAGTCCGAACTTCAGAACCTGCAGTCGGAATACGAACGTAAAAGATCTGCTTTTGAAAGTGAGAAAGTACTTTTAATTGGAGATCAGCTGAAGTTGAGAGAAAAAGAAGTAATGGATTTGGAAAAAAATATCAAAACCACTACAAGTTTACGCTTTGGAGCTACGGGAGAGATTAAAAAGCTAAGGACTAATCTTGTTCAGCCGTTTCAGGATCAGATCTGGGGCGCAATCAAGACAATGGCCGAGAAAAACGGAATAGGAATAGTGATTGATAAAACAAGTAATAATGTACTGTTCCTGCAAAAAAGATTCGATTACTCAGATAAAGTACTTGATATTTTATTAAAAGATACCGATAAAAAAGAAAAAACTAAAACCCGAAAATAAAAGTTTAACTTTTATTAAATTTACAGATCTAAAAACAAATTAAATTATTTATTTACCAATTATGAAAAAATTAAGTGTATTATTTGCAGCGGTAATGATGGTTGTATCGGTAGGTATGGCAAAAGCTCAAAAAATTGCAACTTTAGACGTTATAGGTATTCTTAATGCAATGCCTGAAAAGAAAAAAGCAGATACTGATCTTAAAGCCTTCTTAGATACAAAACAAGCTGAAATCAAGAAAAAGGCGGATGCAGGACAGGCTAAGTTAAAGCAATATTCTGAGGAAGCTCCTAAGAAAACAGCTGAAGAAAACAAAGCAAGAGAGGCTGAATTGGCAAAAATGCAACAAGAAATTCAGGATATGAACGATAAAGCTCAAAAAGATTTTGTTGCAAAACAGGATGCTGCTTATGAACCAATCGAGAAAAAACTGAATGATGCCGTTTCCAAAGTTGCTAAAGCAAACGGATACGATTATATCATGGATGCAAACTCTTCTGCCTTCGTATTCAAAGGAGGTCCGGACGCTACGGCTGCCGTAAAGAAAGAATTAGGCGTTCAATAATTTATCAGATATTCAAAAACATTTATAAAAAACCATCTCTCATCGGGGTGGTTTTTCTATTTTTGCAGCATGGAAAAAGAAGTATCAACCACGGTAAAGGTGAGGTTTAGTGATTGTGATCCGATTGGTCATTTAAATAACGTTAAATATCTGGACTATATGTTCAATGCCAGGGAAGATCATGTGGAAACATTCTATGGTTTTACCTATGAAGAATATACCAAGCTTACAGGCTGTACCTGGATTGCCATTCAGAACGAAATTGCTTACATTAAAGAAGTACGGTACAATACTTCAGTGATCATCAGCAGCAAAACCATAGAAGTTCAGGACAGAACGGCAAAGGTTGAAATTCTTATGAAAAGCCTGGACGAGAAAACCATTCATGCAGTATTATGGGTTACCGTAATTTATTTTAATGTTAAAACAAGAAAATCTGAAGTACATCCAGAAGAGATTAAGGAAACGTTCAATAAATTTTATGTAGATTTAGAGCAGAAAGAGTTTCAGTCAAGAGTTAAATTTTTAAGATCACAGAACGCAAAAAATTCATAATGAAAAAAATATTGGTAGTAGGAGGAAACGGACAGTTAGGAAATTGTATCAGAAAAATCGCTCCTGATTTTGAGCTGGATTATGAGTTCGTTTTTACAGATTCTCAGATATTGGATATCACAGACGAAGATCAGGTGAATTCTTTTTTTTACGATAACAAACCGGAGTTCTGTATCAATGCATCAGCTTTTACAGCGGTAGACCTTGCTGAAAAGGAAAAGGAAAAAGCTTTTGCCGTAAATGCACAAGGTGTTGCTTATCTTGCACACGCCTGCAAAGAATACAATACTGTACTTATTCATGTATCTACAGATTATGTTTTTGACGGAGAAACAAATCTTTGTTATTCAGAAGACGACTTTACCAATCCTATAGGCGTTTACGGAGAATCAAAGTTAAAAGGAGAAGAACTGGCTTTAGAAGCAAACCCTAAAACAATAATTCTTAGAACATCATGGCTCTATTCAGAATTCAATAAGAATTTCGTAAAAACCATGCTTCACCTCTTTTCGCAAAAAGAAGAATTAGGAATTGTGGCAGATCAGTTCGGGCAGCCGACTAATGCCAACGATCTTGCTGAAGCTATTATGAATATTATTGAAACACCCCAAAAAAGTTATGGGATTTTTCATTTTTCAAACTATCCGGAGACAACCTGGTTTGAATTTGCACAGAAAATAGCTGAGCTTTCAAAATCATCAGTCAAGCTCAATGCATTAAGCACAGAACAATATCCTACTCCGGCTAAAAGACCGAAAAGAAGTACCATGTGTCTCGATAAAATAGAAGAAGTTTATAAAATTGAACCCAAACATTGGGAGAATAGTCTCGAAGAGTGTCTGGATATTCTGCATAATAATCTATAAAGAATGAAAAAAATACTGTTTGCCACCTTTGTTCTTGCAGCTCAGTTGTTCTTTGCGCAAAATGTGTTTTTAACAAAAGTTGAAAAAACGCACGATAACACGGATAGGTTTTTATATAAAATTGATGAAGAAAAAAAAGATGCGGAATATCTCGGAGAAATCGAAGTTCAGGGGTTTTCGAAAAATGATGCCGAAATTTTTTCATTGATTTATAAAAAAGCAAAAGAAATCGGAGCCAATACTTTCGCTTTAAAACCTTTTGAAAATGTTGACGGCTCATGGCAAAGTGTCAATCCTGCCAATTACAGATTGGCTTTATATTATCTTCCGAAAGATAAATTACTGAATCAGACAGGACTTTTATATATATTTGCCTCTTCGGAAAGAGATCAGAAGATTGCTGTAAATAAAGTTGATTATAACATTCATCCAAGATCATATATGATATTCCAGACCACGCTGGGGGAAGTTTATACCATCTCAACAAAAAAACTTCTGGGCTCAGCCGTAAAATTCCAGCCTAAAGAAAATACTATCAATCAGTTTTTTCAGATTTCAGCAACAAAAATAAAATCAGATGAAACAGGAGTCGGAGGCCTCAATTTAAAAAGTGGTGATATTATAGGACTCGAAAAATCTTATGCCGAATTTCTTAGTCTTATTTATAATAAACAAAAAGCAGAGTGAAAACTTTGCTTTTTTTATTTTCAATAATCTTCTTGAATTAAAAACTGTTTCCTACGTTTCAGACGGGCTTGCCGAATTTAGATAAATACCTCATTCATTCACAAGCTTGCTTAAAAACATACACACACGCTCTCACACAAACACAATCCCACACTTTCACACGCTCCAACCTACCTCTTATTTCAGGAGCTTAATCCGGCTCTCGCTACTCGCTTTTCCTGTTGTATTGGTAGCGGCGGCAAAGCCGCCGCTACCAATACAACAGGAAAGAGCTCAGACATGCCGCTCGATCCGGGCTAGGGTGGGATGGAAGTAAGAAGTAAGAAGTAAGAAGTAAGAAGTGAGAAGAAAGAAGTAGAGGATTCTGAGTTTAATTTCAAAGCTTCATGATTCAGCTCTCTATAACGACCACCTTACAGGACATCCTGTTATCCCTTGCCCATTACCCACAACTCATAATTCATAACTCATAACCACAACTTCCTTCTCACCTGAAAATTATTCATGCATACAACCAGAGAGTTAAGGGCAAAAATTGCGTAAACTTAAATTTTATGTTAAATAGATTTGGAATATAGGATAAAGTGTTGTTATCTTTGCCCCACTGAAAACGGAAGGAAGTAGGTAGCGCAGGAGATGCCTTTCGGGGTTTAAAAAATAGAAGCTCTGAAAAGGGGATACGAAAAAAAAGTTTTACAAAATTTAATTAAAAAAAATCTTGTAGGAATAAAAAAGATTTGTATCTTTGCAGTCCGGTAAAACGGGGAGCAGGAGTTGAGTTGAGGGATTGTTTAAGAGGGCTTAAGGTTACTAAAAAAACTTTAAAATTTTCTTCAAAAACATTTGGTCAATTCAGAAATATTTTTTACTTTTGCACTCGCAAATACGAAACGAAAACTGACAAAAGAAGTAGTTTTGTAGGAAGTGAAAGAAATGAAGATCATTGACATACAATATAACAACCAAGTAAGGAAAAACTAAAGCGTTAAAAAACTTTGAGTGAGTCAAGACAAACATACAATGGAGAGTTTGATCCTGGCTCAGGATGAACGCTAGCGGGAGGCCTAACACATGCAAGCTGAGCGGTAGAGTATCTTCGGAGACTTGAGAGCGGCGTACGGGTGCGGAACACGTGTGCAACCTGCCTTTATCAGGGGGATAGCCTTTCGAAAGGAAGATTAATACCCCATAATATATAGAGTGGCATCACTTTATATTGAAAACTGAGGTGGATAAAGATGGGCACGCGCAAGATTAGATAGTTGGTGAGGTAACGGCTCACCAAGTCGATGATCTTTAGGGGGCCTGAGAGGGTGATCCCCCACACTGGTACTGAGACACGGACCAGACTCCTACGGGAGGCAGCAGTGAGGAATATTGGACAATGGGTTAGCGCCTGATCCAGCCATCCCGCGTGAAGGACGACGGCCCTATGGGTTGTAAACTTCTTTTGTACAGGGATAAACCTATTTACGTGTAAATAGCTGAAGGTACTGTACGAATAAGCACCGGCTAACTCCGTGCCAGCAGCCGCGGTAATACGGAGGGTGCAAGCGTTATCCGGATTTATTGGGTTTAAAGGGTCCGTAGGCGGATCTGTAAGTCAGTGGTGAAATCTCACAGCTTAACTGTGAAACTGCCATTGATACTGCAGGTCTTGAGTAAGGTAGAAGTGGCTGGAATAAGTAGTGTAGCGGTGAAATGCATAGATATTACTTAGAACACCAATTGCGAAGGCAGGTCACTATGTCTTAACTGACGCTGATGGACGAAAGCGTGGGGAGCGAACAGGATTAGATACCCTGGTAGTCCACGCTGTAAACGATGCTAACTCGTTTTTGGGTTTTCGGATTCAGAGACTAAGCGAAAGTGATAAGTTAGCCACCTGGGGAGTACGAACGCAAGTTTGAAACTCAAAGGAATTGACGGGGGCCCGCACAAGCGGTGGATTATGTGGTTTAATTCGATGATACGCGAGGAACCTTACCAAGGCTTAAATGGGAATTGATCGGTTTAGAAATAGACCTTCCTTCGGGCAATTTTCAAGGTGCTGCATGGTTGTCGTCAGCTCGTGCCGTGAGGTGTTAGGTTAAGTCCTGCAACGAGCGCAACCCCTGTTACTAGTTGCTACCATTAAGTTGAGGACTCTAGTAAGACTGCCTACGCAAGTAGAGAGGAAGGTGGGGATGACGTCAAATCATCACGGCCCTTACGCCTTGGGCCACACACGTAATACAATGGCCGGTACAGAGGGCAGCTACACAGCGATGTGATGCAAATCTCGAAAGCCGGTCTCAGTTCGGATTGGAGTCTGCAACTCGACTCTATGAAGCTGGAATCGCTAGTAATCGCGCATCAGCCATGGCGCGGTGAATACGTTCCCGGGCCTTGTACACACCGCCCGTCAAGCCATGGAAGTCTGGGGTACCTGAAGTCGGTGACCGTAAAAGGAGCTGCCTAGGGTAAAACAGGTAACTAGGGCTAAGTCGTAACAAGGTAGCCGTACCGGAAGGTGCGGCTGGAACATCTCATTTTAGAGCGTCTTAAAGACGATAAACAAAATTAGTACCGTAAGGTACATGTACTTACTTCAAAGTAAAGCTTTAGTTTTTTTATTGGTTGATTTATAAGGAAGGTAAAAAGTTAAAAGTAAAAAGATCCAAGTGTAAAATCAAGGAAGATAAAAATTACTCATTACCGATTACTTATTACTTATAAATATATTAAAAATAAAACCCACTAGAAATTAGTAACGGGAAAGAGATTGAGAAATGAATGAAGGTAATGCAGTATGAAAATATTACTTATTACTGATCACTTATTACTCATAACAGAGTCTCGTAGCTCAGCTGGTTAGAGCGCTACACTGATAATGTAGAGGTCGGCAGTTCGAGCCTGCCCGAGACTACTAATTAAAGTTTAAGGTTTAGAGTTTAGTTTTAGAGTTAAAACTCGGAACAAAAAACATAAAACCCGGAACACCTAGAGGGGGAATTAGCTCAGCTGGCTAGAGCGCCTGCCTTGCACGCAGGAGGTCAAGGGTTCGACTCCCTTATTCTCCACAGTTTTGGAAGATTGATTTAAAAGTTACGGATGGAGCCAAAAACAACATCTGTTCATCAGTCGGAAAAGAAGACATTAAGATCATTGACATTAACGGTAAAGACATCACAAAGAGAAAACCGAGCACTTATAAGTGCTTGAGTAACCTAAAAATAGGAAAGAAATCGTTAAGGGCGTATGGCGGATGCCTAGGCTTTCAGAGGCGAAGAAGGACGTGGTAAGCTGCGAAAAGCTCGGGGATTGGCACACACGAATTGATCCCGAGATGTCCGAATGGGGCAACCCAATACATTGAAGATGTATTACTCTAATTTATTAGAGAGCAAACCCGGAGAACTGAAACATCTAAGTACCCGGAGGAAAAGAAATCGAAGAGATTCCGTAAGTAGTGGCGAGCGAAAGCGGATTAGCCCAAAAGTCTTTATATATTTAGAAGAACGTACTGGAAAGTGCGGCCATAGACGGTGATAGCCCGGTATTCGAAAGGTATATTAAGATGATAAATGAGTAGGGCGGGACACGTGAAATCCTGTCTGAATATGGGGGGACCATCCTCCAAGGCTAAATACTCCTGAAAGACCGATAGTGAACAAGTACTGTGAAGGAAAGGTGAAAAGCACTTCGAATAGAAGGGTGAAATAGAACCTGAAACCGTACGCCTACAAGCGGTCGGAGCAGATTAATTCTGTGACGGCGTGCCTTTTGCATAATGAGCCTACGAGTTAATTTTACTAGCGAGGTTAAGGACTTAAGGTCCGGAGCCGGAGCGAAAGCGAGTCTGAATAGGGCGCATAGTTAGTAGGATTAGACGCGAAACCTTGTGATCTACCCATGGGCAGGTTGAAGCTTTGGTAACACAAAGTGGAGGACCGAACCGGTTGACGTTGAAAAGTCTTCGGATGACCTGTGGGTAGGGGTGAAAGGCCAATCAAACTGGGAGATAGCTCGTACTCTCCGAAATGCATTTAGGTGCAGCGTCGTATATAAGTTTATTAGAGGTAGAGCTACTGATTGGATGCGGGGGTTTCATCGCCTACCAATTCCTGACAAACTCCGAATGCTAATAAATGTTCTACGGCAGTGAGGGCATGGGTGCTAAGGTCCATGTCCGAGAGGGAAAGAACCCAGACCAACAGCTAAGGTCCCCAAATATATGTTAAGTTGAAGCAACGCGGTTGGACTGCATTGACAGCTAGGATGTTGGCTTGGAAGCAGCCATTCATTTAAAGAGTGCGTAACAGCTCACTAGTCGAGCGGTCCGGCATGGATAATAATCGGGCATAAACATATTACCGAAGCTATGGATTTATAATTTATTATATCTGGTAGGAGAGCATTCTGTTTGCGCCGAAGCAGTATCGTGAGGTATTGTGGAGCGGACAGAAAAGAAAATGTAGGCATAAGTAACGATAAAGGGGCGAGAAACCCCTCACCGAAAGACTAAGGTTTCCTCAGCCATGCTAATCAGCTGAGGGTTAGTCGGGACCTAACGCGAACCCGAAAGGGGTAGTGGATGGACAATGGGTTAATATTCCCATACTTGCTCACACTAAAAGGGGACGGTTCGATGTAGCTACTAAAGACGGACGGAAGTGTCAAGGCCTAGCCTTCGGGCGAAGCTGCTGTAGTGTAATCGGATCCAAGAAAAGCCGAAGTGAAGCAACCCGTACCAAAACCGACACAGGTGGTCGAGGAGAGAATCCTAAGGTGCTCGAGTGAGTCGTGGCTAAGGAACTAGGCAAAATAGTCTCGTAACTTCGGAAGAAGAGACGCCATCAGCAATGGTGGCCGCAGTGAAGAGGCCCAGGCGACTGTTTATCAAAAACACAGGACTCTGCTAAATCGAAAGATGCTGTATAGGGTCTGACACCTGCCCGGTGCTGGAAGGTTAAGGAAGGGCGTTAGCGTAAGCGAAGCGTTTGACTGAAGCCCCAGTAAACGGCGGCCGTAACTATAACGGTCCTAAGGTAGCGAAATTCCTTGTCGGGTAAGTTCCGACCTGCACGAATGGTGTAACGATCTGGGCACTGTCTCAGCCACGAGCTCGGTGAAATTGTAGTATCGGTGAAGATGCCGATTACCCGCAATGGGACGAAAAGACCCTGTGAACCTTTACTATAACTTCGTATTGACTTTGAGTAAGTAATGTGTAGGATAGGTGGGAGGCTTTGAAGCAGGCACGCTAGTGTTTGTGGAGCCAACGTTGAAATACCACCCTTTACTTACTTGGAGCCTAACTTCTTTAAAGAAGGACATTGCGTGGTGGGTAGTTTGACTGGGGTGGTCGCCTCCAAAAGAGTAACGGAGGCTTTCAAAGGTACCCTCAGCACGCTTGGTAACCGTGCGTAGAGTGTAATGGCATAAGGGTGCTTGACTGTGAGACCAACAAGTCGATCAGGTGCGAAAGCAGGACATAGTGATCCGGTGGTTCCGTATGGAAGGGCCATCGCTCATAGGATAAAAGGTACTCCGGGGATAACAGGCTAGTCTCCCCAAGAGCTCACATCGACGGGGAGGTTCGGCACCTCGATGTCGGCTCGTCACATCCTGGGGCTGGAGAAGGTCCCAAGGGTTGGGCTGTTCGCCCATTAAAGTGGCACGCGAGCTGGGTTCAGAACGTCGTGAGACAGTTCGGTCTCTATCTATTGCGGGCGTTAGATGTTTGAGAGGGCTTGATTCTAGTACGAGAGGACCGAATTGAACAAACCTCTGGTGTATCAGTTGTACCGCCAGGTGCACCGCTGAGTAGCTATGTTTGGAAGAGATAAACACTGAAAGCATATAAGTGTGAAACTCGCCTCAAGATGAGACATCTTTTAAGGGTCGTGGGAGATGACCACGTTGATAGGCTACAGGTGTAAAGTTGGTAACAGCATAGCCGAGTAGTACTAATTACCCGTAGATTTATAGCCTATTGGTTACAAACAACAAGCCTTATAAGTGCAATACTGGTTTTGCCTTTGTGATGAAATTTACCGATAAAAACGGTTCAAGGTTCAATGTTTAAGATTCAAGGTTAACAACTTTGAACATTAAACAAAAAAAAACCTTACACCTATATACAACCTTTAGGGTGGTTTTAGCGGTGGGGCTCACCTGTTCCCATTCCGAACACAGAAGTTAAGCCCACCAGCGCCGATGGTACTGCGAAAGCGGGAGAGTAGGTCGCCGCCAGTTTTTTTTCAAACCTCATACAGCAATGTGTGAGGTTTTTTTGTTTTTATATCTTAGGAGAGAGTGAGAAGTAAGATGTAAGAAGTGAGATGTGGATGTTCAGGGTTTAATGTTCAGCGTTCAGAATTTAAAGTTTAAAGTTTAGGACTTGTTAAGGTTTAAGTTAAGATTCAGGTATCAAGTTTAAGCCGTACTTAAAATACCAATCTTGAATTTTATCCATGCTTTTATTACTCATTACCAATTACTCATTACCAATTGCTTATTACTCATTACTCATTACTCATATAAAGATAGGCAACTGCCCTAGCCTCGATAGCAGCGGCTACCCCACAGCAGGGATGGAAGGAAGGGCTTTAAGCCCTGGAAAGCTCTGGAGCGAGGAGTAAGAGCGGAGAGCGAGAGATAGCTCCTGAAAAAGATATTTCTGTCATCAGCTCCAGTGCGGATCTGAAATAGAAGTTTTACCATTTTCCAGACGGCCCGCAAAATACCAAATGTTATGATCCGAAATTATTTGCAAATCATACCAACCTTTTGTTTTATCTAGATTCACAATTATTTTTTCTTGTATTTTCATTAATGGAATTTTGGTTTTTCTTTTTTCGTAAAGATTTTCCATAGTGATATACGGGCTGATGCTTTCTTTTTTATTTTTCTTAATCATAATTTCAACCTGATTCTTTGATGGGTCATTGACCAGGGTAATTTCCAAATCGGGGAATTGATCCCCTTTAAAGTTTCTGTAAAAGCCATTAGGTCCAAAAACTTCGTAGCCGTAAGTCTCGGTAGAAGTAACATGAGATAATTCCTGTTTAGCATAAAGTGCGTAGGAAAAGTAAAAATCATCTTCTTCAAATCTTGTCCTGTCATAAATAATAATCGGAACAGCCCTGTCGGTTAGATTTTTCATGATAATTTTCCCATTCTCGAGGTTGACAAGATAATTATATGGAAGAGCATTAGACGGTTTGATTCCACGTTCCTGAATGTTAAGAATTTTGTCTTCAAGCTCATTCTCATGGTACCATTTCAAATCAGGAACAGGTTTATTTTTAGCGGAGTTGATGGTTTTAGTGTATTCCTTCTGATCCAGATAATTCATCTCATGAATTTTAATATTGGCAGCATTAAACGCTGATGTAAGATCTCCGCATATGGCCCTCCTCCAATCGCTGATATTGTTTACAGTAACATCTTTTTTATATTTTTTTCGGACGAAGTTTTCTAAAAACATCAGCACAGAAGTATGATCCGACACTTCAGAATTTACGTATCCTCCTTTTGTCCATGGGGATGCGATGATCATAGGGACCCTGTAACCGAGACCAACTGTTCCTTCTACTTTTTCGTAATCTTTCATTAAAGGGGAAGCCATATACTCCTGCTTTTTGCTTACATATTCAACACCCTCTGTTCCATTCAGGTCTACAGGCTGACTGGGATTTAAAGGCGGTGCAAAAGGCAGAACATGATCAAAATAGCCATCATTTTCATCGTAGTTGATAATGAAAATTGTCTTTTTCCAGATTTCAGGATCACTTGTAAGGATATTCATCACTTCAGAAATATACCACGCGCCGTACCAAGGAGATCCGGGATGATCTGAAAAGCGTTCAGGCGCAATGAGCCATGATACCAGTGGAAGTTTATTATTTTCAACATCTTTCCTAAACTGATGTAAAACGTCTCCTTTCGGTATTACAAGTCTTTCGCCATTTTCATCATGTCCTATTTCCAGATGCCAATAATCAGGATCATTTATGTTGGTGGTGAATGCTTTTTCGTGAAGATTCCTTTCCTTCTGTGAGAGACTTGAATATTGATCCGGGGGGTATTTTATTTTATCTTCCTCCAGTTCGGCAATCCTTTTTTCCAAACTGTCTTTCTGATCAGGATGTTTTTCAATTTCCTTTTTCAAATAGGCAATAATATTGGGAATATGCTCATAATAACCCTTCGAAAATTTTACATTAAAATTTGAAAACCATTCGATAGGATTATCCGTAAAATTACTCAGCCAGGCTTCCTGCTCACCGGACATTCCTTTCGGAAGGCTGATTTCATTCTGATAAATTCTCCAGGAAATATTCTGCTCTTCCAGTATTTCAGGAAAACTTTTCCATTTGGCCTGATGGTTTTTATCATAGTCAATATTTTCATTATAAATATTAGCCTTTACTTTTCCGTTTTTTTGTTCACGTAAGGTTCCCGACCAATGGAAAAGCCTGTTTGGGGTAGTTCCTGTTAGTGATGAGCAAAAATACTGGTCAAAGATTGTGAAAGCGTCCGCCAGCTGATAGTAAAAAGGGAGGTCTTCCCGGTTATAATATCCCAAAGTCAAAGGGATGTCTTTATAGTTTTTATTATCAGATGCTTTGGCCTGAAGCCAGCGATCGTATTTTCCTTTATTAAGCGCATGTTGCTGATTGTTCCAGGAGTGAGGAAGAGAGCTCATCCATGTGGATTTGGTATTCTTTAGATCCAGGCGGGCCGGTGCTGCATACTTTCCGTCATTATTTTTCTGAAAAAATACGGAATGGCCGTCCTGTTTTATGAAAGCTCTGCGATCAGAAAATCCTCTTACACCTTTTAAAGCACCGAATGCGTGATCAAAAGAACGGTTTTCCTGCATGAGAATGACAATATGTTCCGCATCATAAAAAGTAGACTGTGCCGCTGGCTCTATCATCAAAGCCTTCAGAATGGCAGGATGTAGAACACTTGAAGTTCCCAGCCCGGCCAGCAAGATTCCAGACTTTTCCAAAAATTCTCTTCTTTTCATATGGATCGTAATAGAAAGAAACCGCAAGTTAACAGGTTTCGTTTTAATTTAATAATAATTCTAATGAGTAAATTAAAATCTGCTCAAAATCCCCCAGTGGATCTTAATATCATTAAACTTAAAAGGATTTCCGAATTCGTTACCGTTGGAAAGCTGGAAACTCATCAACCCGATCGGAATAAAGAAATTGAATCCAAGCCCGACACTATAGAGTTTGGGTTTCACATTGAGGGATTTGTTGTTGAGCTGTCCGTACTGCCCGAATACATCAAAAAAGGCCTGGCTTCCGATGAGATACCGGTACTCCAAACTTCCGTAATAATAAAAATCGGCGGCCAGGGAATTTTCATTGAATCCCCGCATGGAATTCCATCCTCCGAAACGGTACAATTCGTTGGCGGAAAAGTCGATCCTGGAGTCCATCATCGCGCCTTCGCCCTTGATGTTGAGGAAATGGTTCCCGTTAATATGGTAATTATGTTCTCCGAAAAAGTAAAACTGATTTTGCGGAGACGTGATATCATCTTTGGTATATCTCGTCGTCAGATAATCGTATCCGGCATTAATTCTCGTTTTGTAAAGGAAAAGATCAATATCCGTAGGTTCTATCATTTCAAACCAGATCCCGATTCCTTTTTTGTTGTAATCTTTCCCCTGAACATACAGCGTATCAATAATACTCGAGCTTTCAAAAGTTCCCCGGAGACCGATCTTGTTTCTTGAATTCAGATGATAATAGAACGCTGGAAGCGCTTTTACATTGGCAAAAGTAGAATCCTGACGGAAAATATTGACCTTCATATTCAGTCCGACATTCGATTTGAAGAGATAGGGAACATCCGTCTGGAGATCAAATGTCTGCCCTTTATCCGGATTCCGCTGCCAATAAAGATTGATCGTTTCAAAACTGTTAAATATGTTCCTGAAATTTACGTTCAGGGTTCCGTTCAGTGTGAATTTATCTGTTTTGTCATTCCCGAAACCTATTACCCCGTCGAAGCTGTTGGTTTTTTTCTTCTCCATGAAAAGGTAAATACTTGTGGAATCTTTTGTAAACATAGTCTGCGGAGGACGTTCAAGGCTGACAAACTGATGGCTCTGAAAAGATTTATTAATGGCCAGAAGATTTTTATCATCATAGGTTTTGCCTTTAAATTCTTTTTCAAGATTTTTAATAAACCTTTTCGGAACACTGGTGTAGCCTTTCACTACAAAACCGTCGATGGTTCTTTTATCATTTTTATTGATGTCAAGCTCTACAACCGGATATCCGTTTTTCTGACCTTTATATTTCGATTTTATCCTGCTGAAGGCAAAGCCGTCATCAATATACTTTTTGTTGATGCTTTTTTTGGTTGAATCTAAATTTTTAGTGAAAAAATCTTTCTGAACTTTTATTTTATCCGAAATAGAATCTGAGAGCTTCACATACGTTTCATTGAAGTTTTTCCCTTTATGAAAAACAATTTCCGTTGTATCTCCTTTTTTTCTGACTTCCTTCAGCTGGGTGAAAAAATAGTTATTCTGAGCCAATGAATCTAGAAATTTCACGGCAGAAGCAGAATCTTTCACCTTTTTTTTCACTTTTGTTTCCGAATCAATAAGAAAATAAGGCTTCTTCTGCGCCTGAATAAAAACGCAAAAAAGGATAAAAAATATTTTTAAAATTAATTTCAATTTGTCATTCTGAATGTAATGGAACGGAATGAGGAACCTCAATAAAAAACAAAAATCCTTCACTGCATTGTATTCCATTCAGAATAACAATGCATCCAATCATTTAACTGTTTTTAGGACAGTTTATTGTATTTCTTCATTAAATTTTCATAAGTTCCCTGAGGAAGAATCCACTTTAAAGGAACTCCTATTTTCTGCCCGAATTTTCCAAAGTAATAGTGAGCTTTCCATTTGTTTTTCTGTAAAAGCAAATCTACATACTCCGCGACTTCCAGAGGTTCTGTTCCGTCTCCTACATGGCTGTTCATTAAAGCATATACTTTATCGAAAACATTCTTATAAGGTTCCGAAACTTTGGTACGTACCCGATTTTCAGCAATATTCGTTTTAATATCCCCAAGATGCAACGAGCAGACATGGATATTCCACGGATACACTTCATACCTCATCGCTTCTGTCACTTTATCCAAAGCAGATTTTGATGCAGAGTAAAACCCGCGGAAAGGCAATCCCATTTCACTTCCGATACTGGAAACATTGATGATCTGTCCGAATTTATTTTCCCTCATCTTCGGCAGTACGGCACTCATCATCTGAACCGCCCCCACCAAATTGAGATTAAATAATTTTAAAATATCTTCTTTTGAAGAATCTTCCACAGCACCCACCATTCCAATTCCGGCATTGTTGATCAGAACATCAATTCTGTTTTCTGTTTTCAATACTTCGGCAATGGCATCTTGTACTGCATTATTATCTGTAACATCTGTTGGAATTGATGTAAAATAACTGCTTTCGGTATGCTTTCGGCTTAATCCGTACACTTTATGACCTTTCTTCGCGAAATATTCTGCCAGCACGAATCCTATTCCTGAAGAGGTTCCGGTAATGATGATTGTTTTTGTATTCATGAGTTTTCAGTTAAAATAATTTGTAAATCTTCCCAAAACTTCGGATAAGACTTTTCTACTACATCTTCGTCTTCAATCTCTAATTCCTCAATAAGACAGAAAGGAGCAAAAGCCATTGCCATCCTGTGATCCTGATAAGTCTTAATGGAAATGTTATCTTCAGGCTCATTAAAGCTGATTGATTTAATCGAAAGATCAGTAAATTCAGTTTCCGTGCCCAATTTTTTTAATTCATTATGCAGTGCTAAAAGCCTGTCGGTTTCTTTTACTCTTAATGTTCCAAGTCCTGAAATTTCGAAAGGGATTTTTAAAGCTGCTGCTGTAACACAAAGGGTTTGCGCAATATCCGGGCAGTTGTTCATATCTAAGACAATCTTTTCAGGAAGAATAAAGCCGGAATCCGGTTTTAGCGTGATGGTATGATCTGCATCGCTGAAAATCGTTTTGATTCCGAAAAACTTTTCATAAATCTTTGCAATGGCAGAATCTCCCTGGGTGGATTCTTTATAAAAGCTTTTCAGATGAATGGTCTTTCTTCCCAAAGCTGCGAAAGAATAGAAATATGAAACGGAACTCCAGTCGCTTTCTACTTCATAATTGATGATTGATGATTGATGATTTATGAAAGGCTCAACTTTGATTGTGTTTCCGATAAAGCTGTTTTTAATTCCGAATCGGGTTAAAATATTCAAAGTCATTTCAATATAAGACCTCGAGGTGACTTCGCCAACCAGGTTTATTTCCAAACCGTTTTCAAGTTTTCCTGCAATCAACAATAGGGAAGTGATGAACTGGCTTGAGATATTTGCCGGAACATCAACTTTTGGCTGAGTGATTTTTCTTCCTTTAATCTTCAAAGGCGGAAATCCCTCATTTTCCATATATTCGATTTCTACGCCTAGACTTTTTAGAGCCGTCACCAGATTTTTGATCGGTCTTTCTTTCATCCTTTTGGAACCTGTCAAAATCGTTATTTTCCCATTTTGGATAGAATAATACGAGGTAAGAAAACGCATCGCTGTTCCCGCGTGATGAATGTCTACCACGTCTGTATTTTCCGATAAGGCCTTTTTCAAAAGACTTGTATCTTGGGAATTTGAAAGATTTCCAATTTGTATATTTTTAAACAGACTTTCTAAAATCAACAAACGATTCGAAATACTTTTCGAACCGCTGATTTGTATAGTCTGATTTTCTTTTAATTCTGATTTTTTTAGCTTCTTCATTATTTTCAGTAGGGAAGTTGGAGGCCGGAAGCAGAAAGTCATTTACTGTATTAAACTTCCTTCTTCTATCATCCATCTTCCTGCATTATTTTAATTTCCCGTTATTCTGATGTCTATCTTTATCCCGCTCAGTTTTTACTTTCATTTTTTTATCGAATGCTTCCTGCAGATTGACACCCGTTTGATTGGCTAAACATAATGTTACAAATAACACATCAGCCAGTTCTTCGCCAAGATCTTTACTTTTGTCGCTCTCCTTTTCACTTTGTTCGCCATATCTCCGTGCAATAATTCTTGCAACCTCGCCAACTTCTTCTGTCAACATAGCCATATTGGTAAGTTCATTGAAATAACGGACACCAATGGTTTTGATCCATTCATCAACTTGTTGCTGCAGATTGGTAATTTCCATTTAATTTTTAATATTAATCTTTTCTTCTAAAGCTACGATTTTCGTTCTTAAGGCTTCGTTTTCTTCTTCATACTGGGAAGGATTGCCTATATTTTCCGTAAAGTCGGCAAACTTTTTAAAAAGTTTTCTTACCATAACATAAACAATAATTAATGTAATGAAAGCTCCTGTTTTTACAATATTGAAATCCATTTATCTTAATTTATTGATATTGATAAGCGCCTAAAGTAGGATTTGAGGTTCTTGAAAATCCGGCAATATCCGTAGGAACTGTTGCTGCAACTGCTGTACTTCCTTTCCCGATTGCCGGAGAGTTCTGCTTAACTCTTAAATTCATCTGGGCTGCAAAATAATTGACAAACAACGGATCCTGGTTTTTCACCAGCTGAATAACACTTGGCGCAGTATCCAGGAACCCTGCTTCCGACTGACTGGAATATTTCAGCAGACAGTTTTCAAACGTAAAATTAAACAGCTGTCCGGGAGTCTGCTCAAAAAATACTGAATTGTCCCGGTCTGAGTACACGATACTGTTTCTTACATTCAGGATCAGTGCACCCTGCTCCGTCTGGTTCGATTCATTTTTCCATTCATTGGTAGCAAATATTCCGTTTCTGTTATAAGACTGCAGAAGATCAGAATAATTGGCAATGGTACAATGTGTTAAATTATAGGTTCCGCCTCTGAAGATCCCTATTGCAGATTCTCCGCAGTTGTTCATTACCAGGTTTCTTGCTGTAATTGTTGATCCGATGGAATAAATTCCATATTCCTGGAAAGTATGGATGAATGAATTGCTGATTGTAGCATTGGCCTGCTTCATTTCCAACCCTTTTGTTCCACCGAAAAGCCTTGTATAATTCATGTTTAACGTAGATCCGGGCTCCATTTTAACTGAATTCCAGTTTTTAGGAATGGTATCATAGGCAGGATCATTTCTGTCGCCGCGAAGTGTGACATTGTTGGTAAGCGTCCCGTTAATATTGAGTGTCGCACCCTGGAGTACTTTCATTCCGCTGTTTTTATGGAAATAAACTTTAGTTCCCGGCTGAATATTCAGGATTACATTCTGATCAACTGTAAGGTCACCATAAATTATTTTAGCTTTATTATTGGTCCAAGTAGCATCAGACGTTAAGATATTGGGGTTGGATGAACTTTTGATAAAAAATTCTGCATCCTGAACTACGGAGAAGAGCACAACATTTTGCTGTCCCGCAGGACTTTCAAAAAGAATTTTGTCTTCCGCAATCGCTTCAGGACCTGTTGCTTCCGGAGCAATTTCCACGAAAATATAAAGGCTGTCTTTCTTTCTCAGGGCAACATCTTTAAAATCATATCCCGGTTTTCCGTCTACATTGATTTTATATAAAGATGATGCACCTTTTTCCAGATGTATTCTCGGGATCAGGATGTCTTTATCTTCATTATTATAAACCTTTACGGCATATGTTTCCGAACGAACCTGATGATAAACGGTATCACAAAAAACCGTGTCTTTTGAAAAGCTCAACTTTTGTGAAGGAGCATCAAAACTGATATCATCTTTATTACAAGACACAGTCATCACAAGCATCCAGAAAGAAAAAGCCAGTAGTAATTTGATTTTCATCGAAATTAAGTTTAATAAATTTCAAATGTAACGAAAATACTTTAAATTTCTTATGAAGAAAAAAATATTGACAGCTTATTTGCAAATTCAAAAAAATATTGTACTTTTGCAACCTAAAATTAGCAGAGAAATATCCATTACTATTTCGAAAGCAAACTTTAATTTTTAACATTGTATTATGAAACCGCAAGGTTACATGTGACATTAACAAAAAAAGAAATTTACACATGAAAAACGGAATCCACCCAGAAAATTATAGACTTGTTGTTTTCAAAGATATGAGTAACGACGAAGTATTTCTTTGCAAGTCTACAGCAGAAACAAAAGACACGATCGAGTACGAAGGACAAGAGTATCCTTTGATCAAAATGGAAATCTCTTCAACTTCTCACCCTTTCTACACTGGTAAAGTGAAATTGGTTGACACTGCAGGTAGAGTTGATAAGTTCATGAACAAATACAAAAAATTCGCTAAGTAATTTTTTGACATTACAATATTTTAAAGTCTTTCGATTTTCGGGAGACTTTTTTTATTGTAATTTTGTTGGAACTAGAAATTAGGCGTTAGTTTAGATAATAAAATCTAAGAACTTCCGGCCTCTAACTTCTAGGTTCTAACCCCTAACTTCTATCAAAATGCAATTAGTATTTTCAGATGCGCAATACTGGGAAGATTTTCTTCCGCTTACTTTTACCCGTCCCATTGCAGAAATGCGGTGCGGAATTCTCAAGTTTTCCGAAAGATGGCAGAAAATTTTAGAAAATACTGAGATCTCCTTTTTTACGGAATCTTATTTACAAAAAAAATTTCCTGAACCTGAAAAGAAGGAAAGTCTTTTTCTGGTAACGAACTTCCTGCCGACTGAAAATGTCATCCAGCAAATCAAAGACCTTAAACAAGGAGAAGCTTTGGTGTATGAGGATGAATTAATTGCGGCTAAAATTAATATGGACGGTTTCTCTCTCAACCAGATTGAGAAAATGACGGATATTAAAGAAGAACTTGTGTTCTTTAAAAAGCCATCGGATCTTTTTACCTATAATCAGAAAGCGATAGATTTTGATTTCGAATTATTAACCCGAGGAAAAACCTCGCAGGAACTTTCTTCTACCAATGGATTTTTAGGAGATAAAAAAGATCTTTTCATTGAAGAGGGGGCACAGATTGAATTCTCAACTCTTAATACGAAAACAGGAAAGATTTATATAGGAAAGAATGCTGAAGTAATGGAAGGTTGTCATCTGCGTGGGCCGATTGCACTGTGTGAGGAATCCAAATTTAATTTAGGAGCAAAAATCTACGGAGCTACAACCATCGGTCCGTATTCCAAAGTGGGAGGTGAGGTCAGCAATATTATTATTTTCGGGTATTCCAATAAAGGGCATGATGGTTTTATCGGAAATTCGGTAATTGGTGAATGGTGTAATTTCGGGGCAGATTCCAATTCTTCCAATATGAAGAATAATTACGGAAATGTAAGATTATGGAATTACAGAAGAAAGGCTTTTGAAGATACGGGGCTTCAGTTTGCCGGTCTGATTATGGGAGATCATTCTAAAACTGCCATCAATACACAGCTCAATACAGGAACGGTTGTGGGTGTGGCATCCAATATTTTTAAAGAAGGCTTTCCGCCTAACCTTGTTGAAAATTTTTCTTGGGGCGGATTTAAAGATGATGAAAAATTTAAATTGGATAAAGCCTATGAAGTTGCAGAACGTGCCATGGCAAGAAGAAAAGTGGCCTTAAAAGATGAGGATAAGGCTATTTTAAAACATATTTTTGATCATTATTAGTATGATGAATAAAGGAAACTTCAAATTTTTTTGAAGTTTTTTTCTTTTAGATGTAATAAAATGTAAAATCTGACTGTCTTATCTATAGAAACAAAACTTATGACCCAAGAAACTTTTAGAAGTACGGTATTCATTCTCAAAAATGAGATGTATCGCTTTGCGAAGAGATTCGTCATGAGTAGTGATGAGGCAGAAGACGTGGTGCAGGATCTGATGATCAGATTCTGGCAGAAAAAAGATGAGCTGGAACAGTTCGGAAATTTAAAATCGTATGCATTAAAGGCAGTCCGAAACGAATGTCTGAACAGGCTAAAGCACCACGATGTAAAAACCGGATTTGCAGATATGCAACTTCACAGATCGGAGCTTTACAGTATGGAAGTGAATAATCTGAAAGAACATATCATTGGTTTCATTAATCAGCTTCCGGAAAAACAAAAGATGGTTATCCATTTGAAAGATGTTGAAGAGTATGAAGTATCGGAAATCGCAGAAATGCTGGAAATGGAGGAAAACGCAGTAAGAGTAAATCTTATGAGAGCAAGACAAAAAGTAAAAGAACAAATTTCACAATTGATGAGCTATGAGCAAAGACAAATTTCAAGATAAATACGATGAAGTCTTCCGGAATTTAAAGGAAGAAAAAATGGAGTGGGACTTTGAGGATTTCCTGAAACAGGCAGAAGGTAAAGAACATGCAAAAGACAATAGTGAAGCTCCTGTTATCCCGATCACCAGTAAAAATAAACCGGCTTTTCCGAAATGGTTCTGGATGGCAGCATGTACTGTGGTGTTGCTTAGTATAGGATTTATTTTTAATTATAATACTCATCAGAGTGTACAAGACCAGGCGCTGATGGTTGAAAATCAGATTAAAAGAGAGAAAAATAATTTCATCGAAGAAAATAATGAGCAGCAGGCACAGGTTGCTGTAAACCATGTATCGGATTCTGTTGCCGGGATCAAACAAGATTCGGTATTTCAGGGAAATACCTTAGCAGAAAAAGATTATTTAGATGAAATATTGCCGAAAAGAGGCAGGCTTAAAAAAGAAAGAAAGCCAAGGTATGTTGATAATTCCTCTTATCGTAAAGCGGCAAAAGATTCTACAGGCTATAAAGATTCTTACGTTATTGTAAACGGTAAAAGAATTGAAAATGTAGAAGAAGCCATTAATGTGACTAAGTATTCATTCCAAATATTTGCAAATAACGTCAGTGAAAAATTAGCAAAACCAACAGTCGTAGACGACGATTATTAATTAACCCTTAAAAAGATTATGCTCCTGATCAGGCACTAATAATCAAAAAAAATAAAATTGACTCATGAAAAAAATATTCATCATATTCGCATTCGCCTTTTCACAGTTCTTTAATGTGTACGGGCAGGATAAGCTGGACCAGCTTTTTGATAAATACCAGGAAGTGGAAGGTGTAACTTCCATAAAAATCGCAAAACCGATGTTCGGAATGCTCAGCAATCTGAATTTGGGCGATGCCGAACTCGATCAGATCAAACCTTTATTATCAAAAATAAATGGATTGAAGGTTTTCATAGCTGAAAAACCTGAAAATGCAGGTTCTGTGAACGGACAAAAACTGTCGCAGATTAACAGGGATATCAAATCTTATTTAAGCAATCTCAATTATAGTGAGATCATGACCATGAACAGCAACGGAGCAAAAATAAAATTTCTGTCTGCTGAAGAGAAAAATGGAATTCTTGATGATCTGCTGTTGAGTATTGACAGCGGAGGTGAAGAAAGCATCCTTATAAAACTGGACGGAAGGCTTTCAATGGATGATATCAATAAAATCATCAATTCTACCGAAACCAAAACAAACCCCGTAACGAATACCAAAAACAGTTTTGTTTCCCAAAATACAGCGTCTTATCTGAACGGAGAATCCAGAAATGTGGGAGATTTCTCAGGCGTGCAGGTGAGTACAGGCGTGATTGTTAATTTTAAACAGGAAAATCCTACCTCTGTAAAGGTCATAGCAGATGCTGATAAGCTTCAGTATATTGTAACAAAAGTTGATAACGGGGTCCTGAAAGTGTATGTAGATAACAAAGGACAAAAGAATCTGAAATTCAAAAATATCAGCGTAAATGTTTCTTCGCCCAGGATAGATAATATTAAAACTTCTTCGGGAGCAATATTCAATGCTATCAATACAATAAATGAAAAGACCGTTTCAGTTGATCTTTCATCAGGATCTGTAATCAATGGTGATTTTAATTCGGATAATACAAAAATGGAGCTGAGTTCCGGAGCTGTTATCAATTCTACCATCAATACAAAACAAATTGCTATTAAAGCATCGAGCGGATCGGTTGCCAATCTTAACGGAAGAGTAAATGCGGGTTCAATAGACGTAAGTAGTGGTGCGGTTTGCAATTCGGAGAAATTTCAGTTCAATGAACTTGAGGCTGAAGCAACATCGGGAGGCGTTGTTACCGGTAATGTAGCGGAGCGTTTAAAAGCAACGGCATCTTCGGGAGGAAGTATTAAATATAAAGGAAATCCAAGAGTAGATGCCAATATCAGCAAAACATCCGGAGGAAGCTTAAAACAAATCAACTAAAAAATACCAGCCATGAAAATATTTAAAACCATTTTTCTGATTATTTCCGTCATGTTTGTAATGCAGTCCTGTGTCGTTTCAGAAAAACCGAATATTGCGTATTTTTCAGATTCGGGAAGGGAATTTAAAGGAGCTAAATTTGTAAGCATCAATGTTCCGCTGTTTTTGGCTAAGCCTTATATCAAAAAAGCATTAAGAGAAGACGGAGAAGATGAAGATCTTATCAGGCTCGTAAAAAAGGTTTCGAAAATAAAAGTATTAACTGTTGAAAACGGAGACCGTAATATGCTGAGAGATTTCGCAAATTATCTGAATAATAATAATTATGAAGAATGGGCTATGATAAAACATAATGGCGACAATGTCAACATTCGGGTGAAACAAAAAGGTGACGCAATTAAAAATATGATGATCACTGTAAATTCAGATAAAGAACTTGTTTTTGTTGATATTAAAGGAAACTTTACAGCAGATGATATTTCAAGACTTATTGCTTCTGCAAAAGATAAGTAGACATTCATATTCAATCATATATTAAATTTCATTTGTACAAACCATTTCTTATCGGAGATGGTTTTTTAATTTAAGTTATTGATTATTAAGTTTTATTTAAACTATTAAAATCGATTTTCGTATTTCATCAAAATACCTTAATTTTGCAAGAAAGTAAAGATGTCTATTCATAACAAAATTGTAGAGACAGCCATCACTTTCGATGACGTGCTTCTAGTTCCTTCTTATTCTGAAGTTTTACCTAATCAGGTTTCATTAAAATCAAGACTTACCGACAAAATTACGCTGAATGTTCCAATCGTTTCTGCTGCAATGGATACAGTAACCGAAGCTGAATTGGCAATTGCATTGGCAAGAGTGGGCGGTTTGGGTTTTATTCATAAAAATATGACGATTGCAGAACAGGCCGCTCAGGTAAACCGTGTAAAACGTTCCGAAAACGGAATGATTTCCGATCCTGTTACGCTTTCAAAAGACCATACGTTGGCTCAGGCTAAAGATACAATGGCGAAATATAAAATCTCCGGGCTTCCGGTGGTAGATGCCGAAAACACATTAATAGGAATTATCACCAACAGAGATGTAAAATATCAGGAAAATCTTGATATGAAAGTGGAGGAGATTATGACAAAAAATAATCTGATCACCTCCGATAAAAATACCAATCTTGAAAAAGCTAAAGAAATCCTTCTTAAAAACAGGGTAGAAAAGCTTCCGATCGTTGATGCTGAAAATAAACTGGTTGGTTTAATCACCATTAAAGATATTGATAATCAACTCGAATATCCGAATGCGAATAAAGATCAGAACGGCAGGTTAATCGTTGGAGCAGGTGTAGGCGTAGGAGAAGATACGCTGGAAAGAATTGAAGCATTGGTGAAAGCCGGTGTTGATATCATTGGTATTGATTCTGCACACGGACATTCTAAGGGTGTTCTGGATAAAATTTCGGAAATCAGAAAGGCATATCCGGACCTTGATATCGTTGGTGGAAATATTGTAACGGCTGAAGCAGCCGAGGATTTGATCAAAGCTGGAGCAAATGTTCTTAAAGTAGGAGTAGGTCCTGGTTCTATCTGTACAACGAGAGTAGTTGCAGGTGTTGGAGTTCCTCAGTTGTCCGCTATTTACAACGTTTACGAATATGCGAAGACTAAGAATGTTGCCGTTATTGCAGATGGGGGAATCAAACTTTCCGGAGATATTGTAAAAGCAATCGCAAGCGGGGCAGGAGCTGTAATGTTAGGATCACTTCTGGCAGGAACAGATGAAGCACCGGGTGAAGAAATTATCTTCCAGGGAAGAAAATTCAAAACGTATCAGGGAATGGGAAGTCTTTCTGCTATGAAGAGAGGCGGAAAGGAAAGATATTTCCAGAGTGAAGCTAAAAAATTCGTTCCGGAAGGAATTGAAGGAAGGGTTCCAAGCAAAGGGAAGCTGGAAGACGTTATTTTCCAGTTAACAGGAGGCTTAAGAGCCGGAATGGGATATTGCGGTGCAAAAGATATTGAAGCACTACAAACAGAAACCAAAATGGTAATGATCACAGGAAGTGGATTGAAAGAATCGCATCCTCATGATGTAATTATTACTCAGGAAGCTCCGAATTATTCACTTTAAAAAATAATTTTAAATTATATTAGAAAGCCATGCAACTGTGTATGGCTTTCGTTTTTTTATGTGATGAGGTTAAATTAAAATTTAATCAATGAAATGACTAATAAATTATTTTAGGTAAAACTTTCTTTTTACAGAGAATTTTCAAGGATAAACACAATATGAGAGAAAAAAAAATAATTATTTAATATTTGTTAATTAATTTAATTTTTGTTGTGTAATTATGGGTATTTTAATTGTTTTTATTGATTTATTCGTAATAAAATATTAAATTTACGACGAAAATAATATGCGATGAAAAAATTAATTTTATTAGGCTTATGTTGGTTTAGTGTTAGTTTATATGCTCAACAAAGACAATGGGTATGTGGTTTTGACGATACTCAAAAGCAGTTTAGCAAAGAAAATAAGGAAATTGGGGATATAATTCGCGGTAAAATTCGCAACCAGATCATCAGTCAGCAAAAAAATTCAGGCAAGCAGGGGGCTGCTTTCAAAACGGTGAATGGAGTTTATGAAATTCCTGTAGTTGTTCATGTAATCGTTCCTACCGGCTCTGCTCTGGGTTCTGCTTATAACAAAACGGATGCCCAGATCCAGGCCTGGCTGGATAACTGTAACCAAATGTACGCAGGAACCTACCAGTGGTCACAGGGAGTTCCCGCTGATTTTGGCAATGCAGCTGTAATGCCTATAAAACTGGTGCTGGCAAAAAGAGATCCTAGCTGTAATGCAACTACCGGGATCATACGATACAATGGCGGCACTATTACCGGATACGATACAAATGGCGTAAGAAAGGCTACTAATACGGGTGTTACTACAGCGCAGGTTAAAGCAATTGCACCCCACTGGCCGGAATCTTCATATTTTAATATTTATATTATTAATAAAGTTGATGGAGGTGGGCAATATGGAATTATGGGTTGGGCAGGTCTACCAACAAACCCTGACTCCTCATTTGAATCTTTTATGAAATCATTTGTAGTCACCTTACAGGATGATATTACACTGGCTCATGAATTCGGTCACAGTATGGGGCTTCTGCATACTTTTGGAAGCGCAAATTCCAATCCGCCGGCAGGAACCACCTCTACAAGTTTTTGTCCTAGTCAGGCTTCTAACGACTGTACTGTAGATGATGACGGAATCTGTGACACAGAATGGTCAAGAAGTTTATTAAATGACTTTCCGGCTCCAACAAATAGTGATATGAATTACTGTACAGGAACCAATTACCAAGGTGTTCAATATAATATGATGAACTATACAAATCCTACGGCATTCAAATTTACTGATGGACAGCACGACAGATCCGCGCTTTACTTTTTTGCATTTCGGGCATCGCTAAGTACTTCACTCGGGGCAACTGTTCCTGCATCGGCATCTTCCATAGGAATTCCTGTTGCAGCTTGTTCGCCAAGTGGTTTAACCAATGCAGCGACAAACAATTATCTGATAGGGCCGACATTAGTAAAGCTTGGAACGATCAATAATGGTTCTTCCGGCGTTTGGACATATGCTCCTAATTATTACGAAGATTATACTTCCTCAAGTTGTCTTAAAGCAACATCTACGGATTTGCAAGTGGGTCAGCTTCAAAACCTTCAGGTGAATGTGACTGATTCCGGGAACTCAATGCGCACATGGATTGATTACAACAATAATGGTACTTTTGAAGCTTCGGAATTGGTAGCTTCGCAAGATAATATTTCTGCCGATCCGGTTACTCTTATTGGTATTTCTAATACAACATTTACTCCCCCGGCTACAGCAGTCCTAAACACTCCGTTGAGAATGAGAGTTATAGTAGATTACCAGAATTCGAATATTACGCCATGTGGTCAATTAGTCTGGGGACAGGCTGAAGATTATACAGTTAGATTACTTAATACTTTAGCAACAAATGACGTGAAAACGGAAGGTGATGATTGGGTAATCTATCCTAACCCAATTACACAAGGAGGTGATGTTTTCGTTAGAGTTAAAAATGATAAAAATCTTAAAGTTACCATTTCTGATATGTCAGGAAGACTGGTGGCAACACCATCTTTAATAAAAGAAAGTAATGATACTTACAGAGTAAAACACAATCTTGAAAAAGGAGTATATGTGGTTCAGGTTTCTAATGGAATGGATACAAAGACTTCTAAGCTTATTGTTAAATAATTATGTTTGATTAGAACATATATATTGCCTCTGCTGAATGCAGAGGCATTTTATTTTACTTTTTTATATTTAAATTTTGGCTTAATCACGTAATTTAAAAACCTTCCTTTCGACTGTACTGTTTTAAATCGTTCAAAAATTTCTGCGGGAACATCAATATAATCATATACGGCACCGGACTGGTAGATTATTCTCAAAACCTCAGTCTCCTGAAAATAGTGGTATTTGTTGATTACTGAAGAAGGCATGCGAAATACCGAACAAAAAATGTTCCTTTGGAAACGGTTAAGGTCAAAAAAAGCCTCCCGGAACCCGAAAGGCAATGATGGTTTATATTTTTATTGGTTTAATTTGTCTTTAAAATCATCAATTCTGAAATCCGTTAATGCATTTCCTTTTTCAATTTTTTCTTTTGAATAAAGCCGGAAATCATTTTCAGTTTTTTCCAATAGATAATCGTAAGGGCCAACATGAGATATTAATTTAACCAAAACCGGGGAAATTTCAAGGCAGATAAAAAGTCCCATGATAAAGGCGGCTGCGAGTCCGATGACGGCCGAATTTTTTCCCAATTCATCCAAAGCCTGAAGCCTTGCCGCAAAACCGTTGAATTTGTCTTCAAAAGTTTCTGTAGATTTTCTTTCCGTTTCAAGATTGGTGTAGACTTTGGAGATTTCCTTATCAAGATATTCAAGTCGGGGAGCAACCTGTTTCTGGTAATTTTCCAGATCCTGGCGTCTTTGTTCCTTGAGTTCCTGTTTACGTTTGGCATTTGGCCCGAATCCTTCTTTCCCGCTGGTTAATCCGGACTGTTTTCCGAGGATTTCTTTTTCCAGTTCTACAGAAGCAGAATCATAGGATTTTTGATAACTGGCAATTTTTTCGGTAATCTGTTTTTTTTCAGTTTCAAAAGGTCCGCTTTGCTGAAGAATTCTACCGTTCATCTCGCCCTGAAGCTGTTTTTTATTTCTTTGAATGATGGTGTTCAGCTGTTTGTTGACTTCTTTTTCAAAAATTTTAAGTTCCAGGGGTTTTGAAATGATAATTCCCAGAAATGTTGCTAAGATTAATCTCGGAACAGCCATTAAAACCTGATTCCACCAGGTTCCGGTTTTTTTAATCGAAGAAACAATGTACCGGTCCAGATTGAAAATCATTAATCCCCACAAAACACCGAACCCAATAGATGCCCAGATATTATCAAATACAGTATACATGGCATATCCTGCAGAAAGTGTCGCGAAAACAGCGGTAAATAAAACGATTCCGCCGATTCCGGCAAATTTGTTCCATTCGCTGGGGGTTTTTCTTAAAATATGAATGTTTCCTCCGGAGCAGACCATCAGAAACTTCTGGAACCAATTTATTTTATGATTCGCCTGATTTATAGTTTGTTGGTTATTTTTCATAACAGAAAATTTATACAAATGTACTACTAAAAACTATACCAATGTAAAAGATAGTATTATGTTTTACCAAGTATAACGGTTTCATTGTTTATTTTATTGCAAATCATTGAATTAAATTTATTCGTAAAAAATTCTTATCTTTAATTATCAATCACAAAACAACTATTATGAAAAATGTAATCAATCTTTCAGCAGTATGCCTTGCAATGGTCTTTACTTCATGCAGTAAAGAAAAAACCATTGACGATGACCTGAAAGAAGTTGCAGAAAATATCAACAAGACAACCCCGCAAAATTTAGCAGATGGTGTACGTCTTGACAGTGTTTCTGCCCAACCGGGAAAAATTTTCAGATATAATTATACATTGCTGGATGATGTAAAAGAAAGTGTAACACCGGAACAGATCGAAATGTTTAAAACAAGTGCTAAAGAAGGAGCTTTGCGCGTTGTAAAAGCTTCCCCGGACATTAAGCAATTTCGTGATAATGATGTGACCATGGTATATACTTATTACGATAAAAACGGAAAGCTGACGGCAGATTTTAAAATTACCCCTGCAGAATACAAGTCAAAATAAAAAATATCCCACAGATTGATAAGAGCTGTGGGATATTTTTATTTTAAACGATCGGGATTTTGTTTAAGAAAACTTTCCCAGCCGGTGTAAGATTTTGTATCGGTAATGGTGCCGGAATTGAAATGGTGGCAAACGGCTACGGCCAGACCATCTGAAGCGTCAAGATATTTTGTGGGAAATTCTTTTAAATTCAGTAAACTTTTTAGCATTCCTGCAACCTGCTCTTTACTCGCATTTCCGTTTCCCGTGATCGCCATTTTTATTTTTTTCGGGGAATATTCTGTGATGGGAATATTCCGGTGAAGGCTTGCTGCCATGGCAACCCCCTGCGCGCGGCCCAACTTCAGCATACTCTGTACATTTTTTCCGTAAAAAGGTGCTTCAAGTGCGACTTCATCCGGATGAAATTCATCAATAAGCGCCAATGTTTTATCAAAAATATATTTTAGTTTGGTTTCGTGGTTGGGATATTTCTTGAGCAGCAATTCATGAATGGATATCATTTCCATTTTACCTTTTTTTACGGAAATAATACCAAAACCCATTACGGTAGTTCCCGGGTCAATTCCTAAAATTATTTTCTCTGCAATCATCGGTTCAAAGATATGATTTTATATGATGTTATCTTGTAAATCATCAAACATCCTGTCAGAATATCAGCTTTTTTTCTGCTATCGGAACCCACTGTTGATCATGTCGAAGTAAAATTATTTTATCAACTAAGAAATTAGTTTTATATGGTTTTTCGTTGTAAACTTCCCAGGCCTTGAGATAATTTTCCCATGTCAGATCTCTATAGGCTACCGTCATATGAGGATTGAAAGAATAATTATTAAAATTAAATTTTGCTTTTACTCTTTGGTAGAGTATCCGTAATGGCTCACTGTCTTCCGGTTGTATGTATATCACCGGATTTTTAGGATTTGCAAAACTTCCGAAACCATTAAGCACGATTTCGAAAGGAGCAATATGCGTGTCAATATCATAGAATGCCCTAAAGATATCTTCTTCCCAATCTGCTTCTCTTGAAAAAGGCGGGCAAAGGGTAATATGGGCCTCGTTTTTTAATGCTTTTGAGTTTTCATAATGGAGGGCCAGATCTCTTTTGAAAATTTGTACCTCATCGATAATTTCTTGAGGTGGAAATATTGCAATAAAGTAAAGCTTTTTTGTCATTAAACTAAAGGCATATATTTAAAAAGTACTATTTTGAAATCAGGTCGCAGAACCAGAAAACATATTCGCCGCTATGAGTGTTTTCATCAGTTTTTGGTTTTGGATAGCCTTTCTTTATTGTTTCTCCGATATCAAATGAAATAGGATTTTTAAAAATCGGGCCATCAAAAGTAAAGGTGTGGAATTCTCCGTTTTCACCACAAGGATCTACATTTTCAGGTAAATCCTTTATGAAATCTTTATCAATGATTCTTCCAGCAAAACTTTTATCAAGATACATTTCATTGACACAGGTTACAATGGTTTTAAAGCCTAAATCAAGGAATTCATGGATGAGGTTCGCAGTATTCTCTTTCCATAACGGGAAAACAGCTTTCATTCCGATTTCCGACAATTGTTCTTCCCGGTATTTTTTTAGGTCTTCCAGAAAAATATCTCCGAAAATCGAATGGGTAACACCAACGGATTTAATTTCGTTCATGGTTTTTGCCATCATTTTGCGGTATTCTTCCATGGTTGGCTCTTTCGGAAGTTCCATTTTAATCAACGGAAATCCCAAACTTTCAGACTGTTTTTCCAATAGAGAAACAGGAACACCATGCATGGAGATTCTCTGGAATTCTTTATTAATGCTTGTCAGTAAAGAAGAGATTTCATATTGGTCTTCTTTTAAAATCTTATACAGAGCCAAAGCAGAATCTTTTCCGCTGCTCCAGTTGAAGATGGCTTTGGGTTTCATTGCTGATATGAACTTCAGGATTAAGACTATCAATAATAATTTTATTTATTATCTGGTCTTCCGAAATTATTTAGTTCGTTAGGTTCGATTTTACTTTTTTCGGCTTCTTGCCTTTTCTGTAATTCTTCAGTATTTTTAGTCATGTTACTTTTATGCGTGTTGTCCATCGGATATGAGTTACAGCTTTTTAAAAATATTAAAGCAGAAATTATTATTGTGATTGAGAAAAATCTTTTCATAAAATTTTTTAAAGATGTTAAAAATAAAGAAATTCAAAAATACAAAACCTCAAAGAATTTCCTTGAGGTTTTAATTTATAATTATTAATAAGTTTAGTTGTCAAAATTGCCTGTCCGGCTACGGACTACATATTTCTTCGGTACTTCCCGCCCACTTCAAACAAAGCATTGGTAATTTGTCCCAAAGAACAGTACTTCACGGCATCCATCATTACTTCAAATAAATTTTGCTGATTGATTGCTGCGTGTTGTAAAGTTTTTAAGGCTTCTTCGGACTTTTCGTCATTAGACTTTTGGAAATTATGAAGCATTTCGATCTGGAACTGCTTTTCTTCCTCCGTTGAACGAATAACTTCTCCCGGACGCACCGTTGGCGAACCGTCTTTACCTAAGAACGTATTTACTCCGATAATCGGATATTCTCCGGTATGTTTCAGCCACTCATAATGCATTGATTCCTCCTGGATTTTTGAACGCTGATACATGGTTTCCATTGCGCCAAGAACACCTCCTCTTTCCGTAATTCTGTCAAATTCCGCATAAACGGCTTCTTCCACCAAATCCGTTAATTCTTCAATAATAAATGAACCCTGAAGCGGATTTTCATTTTTTGCTAAACCTAATTCTTTGTTGATAATCAGCTGAATCGCCATTGCTCTTCTTACCGATTGCTCAGTCGGAGTAGTAATTGCTTCATCATAAGCATTCGTGTGCAGTGAATTACAGTTATCATAAATTGCATACAACGCCTGTAAAGTAGTTCTGATATCGTTAAAATCAATTTCCTGAGCGTGCAGCGAACGTCCCGAAGTCTGAATGTGGTATTTCAGCATTTGGCTTCTTTCGTCGGCACCATATTTTAATTTCATTGCTTTTGCCCAGATTCTTCTGGCGACACGTCCGATTACTGAATATTCAGGATCGATCCCGTTGGAGAAGAAGAATGATAAGTTCGGTGCAAAATCGTTGATATCCATTCCTCTCGACAGATAATATTCCACATAGGTGAAACCGTTTGCCAAAGTAAATGCCAGCTGAGAAACCGGATTTGCTCCCGCTTCTGCAATGTGATACCCTGAAATGGAAACCGAATAGAAGTTTCTTACTTTTTCTTTAATGAAGTATTCCTGAACGTCACCCATTAATCTCAATGCAAACTCTGTAGAGAAAATACACGTATTCTGAGCCTGGTCTTCTTTTAAGATATCTGCCTGAACGGTTCCACGAACAGTTGCAATGGTTTTAGCCTTAATTTCAGCATAAATTTCAGCAGGAATGACTTCATCACCGGTGATTCCTAATAATTTCAGTCCTAAGCCATTATTGGAAGGTGGCAGTTCTCCGTTGTATTTTGGTCTTGCCAAACCTTTATCGTCAAATTTTGCTTTTAAAACTTCCTCAACCTTAGCCTCAAGCTTATTTTCAATAATATATTTTTCTACATTCTGATCGATGGCTGCATTCATAAAGAAAGCCAACAGCATAGGAGCCGGTCCGTTGATCGTCATTGAAACTGAAGTCAATGCATTCACCAGATCAAAACCTGAGTATAGTTTTTTGGCATCATCTAAAGTCGCAATAGAAACTCCCGCATTTCCGATTTTTCCATAAATGTCTGGCGGTAAAGCTGGATCTTGCCCATAAAGAGTTACCGAGTCGAAAGCTGTAGACAAACGTTTTGCAGGCATTTCTGCAGAAACATAATGGAATCTTCTGTTGGTTCTTTCAGGACCTCCTTCTCCTGCGAACATTCTCGTCGGATCTTCTCCTGTTCTTTTGAAAGGATAAATTCCCGCAGTATAAGGAAAGCTTCCCGGTAGATTTTCCTGGCCTTTCCATTTGATCAGATCACCCCAGTCGTTGTACTTTGGTAAAGCAATTTTCGGAATTCTTAAATGAGATAAAGATTCTGTTGAGGTTTCAACTTTAATTTCTTTCCCTCTTACATAATATGAATAAAACTCTGCATGGAAAGCTTTTTTCGTATCATCCCAGGTTTTCAGGAAATCGATATTTTCCTGTTGGAGCTCTTTTTCAGCCTTCTGATATTCAGTGTCTAAAGTTTCATTTGAAAGGAAATTTTTAACACCTTCAATATGATACATTTTTCTTGCTAGTTCAGCCTGTTTTTCAACATTGGCGTCGTATTGCCTGTTGTTTTCAACGATTTCAGATAGATAACGAACTCTTTTTGGAGGAATAATCGTTACTTCATCTGTAATTTCCTGTTCAACAAAGGCCTGTAATTTTAAATCAGCAAATTTGTTATTTACTTTAGAAACCAATCTGTTGTATAATTCTGTCGTTCCGTGATCATTGAACTGAGACGCTTTTGTTGCGTAAACCGGCATTTCATCCAAAGGCTGTTCCCAAAGCAAATGGTTTCTCTGAAATTGTTTTCTAACCGCCTGAAGCGCATCTAAAGCACCTCTTTTATCGGATTTGTTTAAAGCAACCAGATCCGCATAATCAAGCATGTCTATTTTTTCCAACTGGGTTGACGCTCCATATTCAGGAGTCATTACATACATGGAAACATCTGCAAAATCAGATACTTCCGAACCGGATTGCCCGATTCCTGATGTTTCGAGAATAATTACATCTGGATGAGCCAGCTTTAATACATTCAAGGCAGACTGGATAAACGGGGAAACGGAAACATTGTTTTCCCGAGTAGCCATTGAACGCATGTAAACTCTCGGATCGTTGATCGCGTTCATACGGATTCTGTCACCCAAAAGTGCCCCGCCGGTTTTCTTTTTGGAAGGGTCAATGGAGATAATGGCTATTTTTTTATCGGTATTGGAACGTAAGAAACGTCTTACTAACTCATCTGTTAACGAAGATTTTCCGGCGCCACCGGTTCCTGTAATCCCGATGATCGGAATGTGGAGATCTTTTGACTTCTCGTCGATGGCTTTTACAAGATCGGGTTTTTCCTCTGAAAAGTTTTCAACGGCAGAGATCACCTTTGCAATGCTCGTAGGATTTTCAAATTGAATTGAATCTAAATCATGAACATCAACCTCTTTTCCGGTGGCAAAGTCGGATTTTTGTACCAGATCATCAATCATTCCCTGAAGTCCAAGCTCACGGCCGTCATCCGGAGAATAAATCCTGTCGATTCCGTAATCCATTAAATCTTTAATTTCCTCAGGCAGGATAACACCGCCGCCGCCGCCGAAAATTTTAATCTGCGGTGAGTTTTTTTCTCTTAAAAGATCGTAGATATATTTAAAATATTCGTTGTGTCCGCCCTGATAAGACGTTAGCGCAATGGCATTGGCATCTTCCTGAATAGCCGTGTTTACGACTTCCTCTGCAGATTTGTCATGTCCAAGGTGAATGACTTCGCATCCTGTTCCCTGAATGACACGGCGCATGATATTAATTGCAGCATCGTGGCCGTCAAATAATGAAGCAGCCGTTACAATTCTTACTTTGTTTTTAGGAGTATATTTTTGGGTTTCCATAAAAAATCTAGAAAATTTCTGAATTTCCAAATATAATAATAAAATAACAACCTTTTGTTTGACGGTAATATTTTGATTTTTAAATATTTAGGTTATGGTGCTGTTTTTTTTACTTCCTTATACCAAACATTTGTTAGTCTGTGGAGGCGGGTTTTTAGAATCTCAGATTAATTTCTCTACTTTTGCATATTATTATATATAGTATGAAAAAGGCATTGCTTTATTTTTTATTAGGAACGGTTTTAAGTTTTTTAATTAATTATTTTTTTTACAGCTCGGAAAACATCGGACTTGATGTTTACTATGCTGTTGCTTTTGGTTTCGCTTGGGGAATTGCTTATTATTTAGATACACCGGATTTTACTTTAGCCCAAAAATTAGGACTGTCTTTTGTAGCTATGGGAATTTTAGTTCTTGTTGGAACTTTAATTTTTAATCTTGAGCTGGCGATTCCTTCCATATTGAAATTCTCTACGGTTTTTGTGGCATATTACCTGATTGCCAGTTTCAGGGCCAATAAAACACTTCGTAATTAATGCATCATTCGGAAGCTTATATATACAAGTAAAAGGAGCATGCACAGCAGCGCAAAGAAATTGATGATAAATAAAGACATTCCTTTTACCACGCTTATACTTCTGGAATTTTCGTAGACTCTGTGATGGGCTATGAAAAAATAGATCAGCATATAAACGATAACAATGGTGTATACAAGAAAACTAATCACATTAAAAATGGTATAATCCGGAAGTAAGGATAAGAGTTCAGATAAAGAAATGAGGATAAGGATGCCCAGCAGTAAGAAGGAGAAATAGTGAAGTGTAAAAATTCCATTATCAAAAAACCACCATTTCTTTTTATTATGGAAAAGCCATAGGAAAAAAGCAAAAACAGGAAGATAAATAAATAGCGCTTTAGGTAATGTATGCACAACTGTTTCACTAAACTTATCAAAAATCTGTTCTTTATTAAGTCCCTGTTCCTGTAAATGAAATACTTTTTTTGCAAAAGGCCTCATGAAATCAAAAACAGATCGGTTATTGGCGTCTTTTGCGTATAACGAATCAAACTGCTTCATATTTGCAGCACCCAAAATACTTAGTTTGCCGTCTTTAGTTTCTCCTAAAGCATCTGTTTCAATATTATTTCCGTTGACTTCTGTTACTTTAAGATCATTAATTGCTCCCTGTGGGATCAACATGTTTTTATTTTCTTTGTTGACGCTGTCCAGTATTTTTGCAATTCTTTCCTTATTTGCTTTTTGCCTTTGAATTGTATTTATATTGTATACATTTTTTTCTTCCTGTTGCTCACCTGAAGAAGAAAATAGCGATGGCACAAAAAAAGTAATAAAACTTACAAAAATATACAGTTTTACAGGGGCAACATAGGCCTGTCTTTTTCCGGCAAGATATTCTTTGGTAAGTTTTCCGGGACGAAACAGCAGGTACTTAATTGTTTTCCAGAACTGCCCGTCGTAATGCGTAAAATCTTCAATAAAATGGGTGAAAAGATAATGAAACGGTTGTTTTGTCTCCGTATTTTCCTGTCCGCAGTGAGGGCAGAATCTTTCCCCAACAATGTGTCCGCAGTTCAGGCAGGTTTTATCTTCCCGGATTTTTCCGTGGCTCATAGTTTATTATGTTTATCGCAAATATAAATATTTCGTTAATATTATTTTTATATTGATAAGTTTTAAAGCAAATGTTTAAATAAAATTTAATAAATACAAATTAAATAAATAAGGAATTTATTCGGTTGTGTTCTGTTTTATATCTCAATAAAAATTATAATCATTATTCTTTGATGAACTTTTCTGACGATAGCCGATCATCATCTTGATAAGTAATAATATAGTTTCCCTGGCTTAAATTCTGTACAAAAACTTTATATTCATCACCGGTTGATAATATTTTGCAGCTCATTTTTCTTCCACTGGCATCTTTAATTTCCAGGTTCGATATTTTTTTAAATGTTTTAATGACCAGGATGTCTTTTACAGGATTAGGATAAATTTTAAGAACGGATTTCTGAGTTTCTAAGGTTGCCAGCGTAGTAATGCTGATTTTTTCTGTTTTTGTAGTCAGTCTTCCACATGCGTCGGTAGTAAGTTTTACATTGTAATCACCGGTATTTCCATATGTATGGGAAGGGTTTTCCATATTGGAAGTGCTGCCGTCTCCAAAATCCCATTGAAACATGGTAGCGTTACCGGATTGGTTATTAAACTGTACTGTATTTGAATTTAATAACTGGTAATCGAACCTTGAATTTGTGTCATGGAGATTAATATACCAGGTATCCATATGGTCAAAAACAATAGTCTTTACAGCATTTCTTACAATATTTGCCTCTGTTTGCAACAGATTACCGTCATAAGTTGATAAAGTAGGATCTTTTTTAAATATTGTTGTATAAAAAGTGTACGCAGCAATCATAGAACCGAGATAATTGGGATGAGACCCGTCGGCTTCATATAATTCTAGCGTAGGATGTTGCGTGCGGATATATCTCCAAACGCGGCCTACCGGTGATACAAGGCTCTCGGTTTCCAGCGCAGCCTGCATGTAGCGCTCGTAAATCTTGTCATCCATGCCTTCGTAAGTGCAAAGGTAAGAGATTGCGGTACAGTTTGGTGTATCTCCGTTTTTTCGTCCCCATGTCATATAGAAGATGGGATTGCCACAGGCATTTCTGCTCTTTATATTATTGGCAAGCTGAGTAGCAAACGGGAAAAATTCTGTCTGGACAAATGAAGTGGAAAATGCAGGTATTTGACTTTGCTCCTGTAATACCACGTAGTCCCAGTTTCCCTGGTTTATCGTATTTAAAACAGCATTGTCATTGGCGTGATCCTGTAAAGTAGATCCACCCGGAGTATAGCTTTGGTAATTAAGATAATCACCTGTGCTTCCTGCAATTTCACTAATGAGCTGGGGTAAATTATTTTGGGCGGTGTAACTGTTGCCGATAAAAAAAACATTTTTATTTATTTGGGCACAATAGGGTATAGTAATAAACAGAAAAAGGCATAATAATTTTTTCATCATGTAATCATTTGTTCTGTAAATATATTAAGTTTCATTTAATTTCAAAAAAAAATAACTTTAAGAATTTTCCCAGTTGATAATCTAATTCATTAAGAGCCTATAATTTATGGTTAAATGTTAAGTAATTTGGTTATATGTTTTTTGGATAAAAAAATAATTTGTACCTTTGCACACCCTTTTAGGGGAAATTATGTTTAATCTTTAACTAAAACGTGTGAATACATTAAGTTACAAAACTGTTTCAGCGAATAAAGCTACTGCTAATAAAGAATGGGTTGTGGTAGACGCTGAAGGACAGCCGTTAGGAAGACTAGCTTCTACGGTTGCAAAGATTTTGAGAGGTAAGCACAAAACAAATTATACACCTCACGTAGATTGTGGTGATAACGTAATTGTTTTGAACGCTGGGAAAGTAACTCTTTCCGGAAACAAGTGGAACGACAAGACTTATATCTGGCATACAGGTTATCCTGGTGGACAGAAGTCTATGACTGCGGCTGAACTTCAAAAGAAAGATTCTTTAAAAGTATTGGAAAAATCAGTAAAAGGGATGTTACCTAAAAACAGACTTGGAGCTGCAATTCTTAAGAACCTTTACTTATATGAAGGAACTGAGCACAAGCATGAAGCTCAACAGCCTAAAACAATTAATGTTAACGAATTTAAATAATTAATATGTCTACAGTTCACAAAATCGGAAGAAGAAAAACTTCTGTAGCAAGAGTTTACGTAAAGCCAGGAACTGGTAACATTACGGTAAACGGTAAAGATGCTAAAGAATACTTCTCTACAGATGTAATGGTTTACAAATTAAACCAACCATTTATCCTTTCTGAAACTGTTGGTCAGTACGACGTTACCGTAAACGTATTCGGTGGTGGAAATACAGGACAGGCAGAGGCTATCAGATTAGGTATTTCAAGAGCTTTATGCGAAATCAATGCTGAGTTCAGATTAGCTTTGAAACCAGCTGGTTTACTTACAAGAGACGCAAGAATGGTGGAAAGAAAGAAGCCAGGTCAGAAAAAAGCAAGAAAGAGATTCCAATTCTCAAAACGTTAAAAAAGCGTATGGCTATTGGCTTATGGCGGATAGCTTTAGAAAAATTTTTAAAAAATTATTTTTTAACCCAAAGCTGGGAAGCCAGTTGCCACAAGCAATAAGCCAACAGCAACTTTGCCCGTTACGTTTAGCATCCAAACGCTTCTCCCATCTAAAGAAGTTGTTGATTGTTTAAAAGACGGAAAGTAAACTAACAAAAACAGAAAACATGGCAAAAGCAAATGTAAAAGACCTTCTAGAGGCTGGCGTACACTTTGGTCACATGACCAGAAAGTGGAACCCAAATATGGCTCCATACATTTTTATGGAGAAAAATGGTATTCACATTGTAGACTTACATAAAACAGCAGTTAAATTGGATGAAGCTTGTAGTGCTTTGGAAAAATTAACTTCTGCAGGTAAAAAAGTTCTTTTCGTAGCTACTAAAAAGCAAGCGAAAGAAGTTGTTGCAAAACACGCTTCTGAACTTAATATGCCTTATATTACAGAAAGATGGCCGGGAGGTATGTTAACGAACTTCGTTACGATCAGAAAGGCTGTTAAAAAAATGAACTCCATCGACAAAATGAAAAAAGATGGTACGTTCGAAACTTTATCTAAAAAAGAAAGATTACAGGTAGACAGACAAAGAGCTAACCTTGAGAAGAACTTAGGTTCTATCGCTGACATGGTGAGACTTCCATCTGCTGTATTTGTAGTTGATATCTTGAGAGAGCATATCGCTGTAACTGAAGCTAAAAAATTAGGTATCCCAGTTTTCGGTATCGTTGATACCAACTCTGATCCTAGAAAAGTAGACTTCGTAATCCCAGGAAACGATGATGCTTCTAAATCTATCGACATGATCCTTAGCGTAGTTTCTGAAGCTATCAAAGAAGGTCAGTCTCAGAGAAAAGCTGATAAAGAAAAATCTAAAGAAGAAGGAGAAGTGGTATCTGCTGATAAAGATGCTGACTTTGACGGAGAATAATTAAGATTTTCTTACCATACAAAACCGCTGAATTCAAAGAATTCAGCGGTTTTTATTTTCAGCGTTTTCATTAGTTTGAAAGCTTTACTTCATAAGGGCCTGTTATAAATTTTGTTTTCTGGTAAACGGCATCACAGATCATCCCTGAAAGATTGTAATTCTGATTTTTAGGAACCAATACGGCTCCAATTTTATTTGCAGCTATAGGAACTTTTTTAAAGTAATTGTTTCCGCTTATTGTAAGAACCATATTGCAGCGGGAGTTATTTTCTACGGTAATAGCTGTTCTGGAATCATTGGAGGAATCATTAAGTAAATAAGTGAGTACTTCCGAGGTTTCAGATTTGTATGTTTTAATCAGAGCCTGGTATTCTCTTTCGGCCTGTGCCGCAGAAGTTGTGCTGCTTCCGGTAACGGATGGCTTTAAAACAGGTTTTCTTACTGGATAATTTGTATTTCCGCTACTTCCACAACTGTTCACCAGTAAAATGACCGCTGCTGAAACTGAAACGTACTTCTTCATAAAAATAAGGTTTGTAAGTACAAATGTAATCTTTTACTTTTTTTTATTATTTCCTCCGGCAGGTTCAGGGTTACTGATGGTTAAAAATATACTCTTGTTCAGGTCTTTTTGAGAGGAATAGACTACGTCACAGACATTTCCTTTTAATGTATAAAACCCTTTGTTGATTACAATAAAATTTTCACCTTTTGCGGGAACAGCCAGGTTATAAAAATCTTTTCCCTGAATTTTCAGAACCAGGTTACAATCTGATAGATTTTTAAACAACAGAATCACTTCTTTGCTGTTCACGTCTTCATTGAACATTGCATCAAGCAGCTTTACCGTCTTTTCTTTATGTTCTTTTGAAGTGGCGGAAATAAGGCGTTTAAACTCTTCAGCTTCTTCAGAATTAGGATTCTTGAGTGCAGCACTCGGTATTTCGCTGATAACAGGCCTTGCTTCCATGGGTTTGGCGTCCTTTTTTCCTTTAGTCCATTCAGCGTTTTTCAGTGCAATAAGTTTGGGTTTCAGAACACTTCTCTTAGGATCGTCCGGATGCGTTGTGGCCAGATAATTTTCAATTTCTTTGATATCGTTACTTTCTAAAATATTTTGTGAAGGTTTTGCGATACCGGTACTCTTACAGGATAGCAGGATACATAGCACAATGTAAATAATATTTTTTTTCATAACAGTTTTTGTGTTTTAAATACAAGTAAATATAAGGATATAAAATATATATCCTTAAAGCAGACCGTAAAAAATTTCAGCTATAGTCTTAGATTTCGATTGTTTTGTACGTCATTCTTTTCATCATCCTTTTGCTTTTAATTAATTTTAAATTTAATATATGTAATGGTTTTTCCTTTAGCAGAAAAAAGCTCTTCATAATAGGTTCTGATGTCTCTAAGGTGTAGAGTGCCAGGATCATACTCGGGAGCTCCATAAATATCATGATGAGCCGTAATGATTTCATATCCTGCCCCCTGCAAAAAGCCGAGTGTGTAGCCGTGAAGAAATTCGGAGTCTGTTTTTAAATGGATAATGCCACCGGGCTTCAGGAACTTTTTATATCTGTTTAAAAAATCCGGGTGGGTAAGCCTGTGCTTGGTACGCTTGTATTTAATCTGTGGATCCGGGAATGTAATCCATATTTCATCTACTTCATTTTCAGCGAAAAAATAATCTACAAGTTCAATCTGAGTTCTCAGAAATGCAACATTCTGCATGCCGTTTTCGTGTGCTTCTTTAGCACCAAACCAGAATCTTGCTCCTTTCACATCAATACCGATGAAGTTTTTTTCAGGAAATGCTTTTGCCAGTCCTACGGTATATTCTCCTTTACCACAGCCTAATTCAAGAACAATGGGATTTTCATTCTTGAAAAATTCTGTTCTCCACTTTCCTTTAAGGTTAAAGCCGTTCAGCGCTTCTTCTCTTGTCGGCTGAACGACATTCGGTAATATTTTGTTTTCCGCGAATCTTGCTAATTTATTCTTACCCATGAAATATTTATAAAATCCTGCAAAAATAGCAAAATTTATAAAAGCTTTCTTTAAATCCCATGAAATTATTTCTTGGCAGAACTTCCAAGAGCCACCATTAAAGGCTTCTGTATGGTTTTTTGTGATGCATACTGCGCTCCGCAGACGATACTTGTAAAAAGATAATCTCCTTTCTGTACAACAATGGAATTGTCTCCATGAGCAGGAACCGGAAGCCTGTATTTGGTAATACCTACTCCTTCCATTCTTACAATGATATTACAGTCGGATTTATTTTCAATCATAACAATGCATTCTTTAGCATTAGGATCATTATCAAAAAGTGAATTTAAAATTTTCACGGTTTTATTTTTATGTTCCACGGGATTTTCTCCCATCAGCATATTAAATTCCGAAGCTTCTGTATCGGGGATTGCAGCGGCAGATGGTGCAGAAGTAACGGAAGGCGCAATATAAACATTTTGAGGATTGCTAGGAGTGTATACAACCGCAGCCTGGCCTACCTGCAATTCTTTCTGGTATTTTGCAATCTGTTTTTTCTTTATATTGGCATTCATCTCTTCAAAAGATATTTTGGTAGAAGGCCGTCTTTTCAGCATTGCCAGCCAGTCCTGCATTTGCTTTACTTTAGTATCTCCGGGTTTTGCATTCTTAATGTAATCTTTCATCATTTCCATGACCCGCGGCTTGAGTACTGATCTTCTGGGATCATCAGGATGGGCATCTCGCAGAAAAGCATTGATTTCATAAATATTTTTGCTCTTTAAAATTTCACTGTAATCTTTTCCTTTCTTCTGAGCAGAAAAATTCACAAAAAAAATAGCGGCGAAAATTAAAAAAATCTTTTTCATTCATTAATATTAAAATTATTATTTGATATAGTGTCAGTTCATATAACGTAAAAAATTGTATTTTATATATAGCACTTACAGGTGATAAAATTAGAAAATAATCTGGCTAACACAAAAAAATGCATACTGAATCACAATATGCATTAGAATGTTGTATGTTATTTTACAATTTCCTGGAGATGCGAATTTCTGAGTCTTCGCTGGTAGATTGGCAGGTATTTTTCAATAGGGATTTTTATAGCCTCGAAATTTCCGGCCATAATATATGGTTCGATATTTTCTGAAGTATAGACGAACTGAAGGAAATTATCAATAAGATTTTCAGGAATTTTGAACTTTACAAAATAATCTTTCCCAAGGTAATTTTTAATTTGTGTTACAGAATTATTCATTCTTTCATATGCCAGATAGCGTTGCTTTTTCTTTCGCTCTCCGGAAAGGATATCGTATATACTTTCCAGGCTGAAGGTAAGTCCGCCATCTCTCAGCCCGGCAACCGGAAGCTGTGGAGGCGTACCGTCTCCTTTAGGTTCCGGAAGCCCAATTACTTTCTTTATAGCAAGCGCTTTGTCCTCTTTTCTTAAAGCATTTACATCATATCTGAGATTACCGGTTGGTTTGAATCTGTTGATTACCACTTCCTGAATGTCATAGTAAGCAATTCGTAACTCGATCAGGTTTTTCTGGGCAATCATTTGTGGTGTTAATCTGATGTCTTTTCTTTCCGTAACAATGGATGTAAAACGAATAACATCTCCTGCATTTGCTGAAATGATGAAATCCCCGTTATAATTACTGAGGACGGTTTTCTGAGTAGTAAGGTTGGTTACATATACCTGGTTGAGATATAGAACGGAGTTGTCTCTAAGAAAAACTTCGCCTGAAAACGACTGGGCGTTAATTTTTACCAGAAAAACCAACAGCAATAAGGTAAATAAATTCTTCATATAACTGAAGCAAAATTACGCAGAATTGTATCAATTTATACCTATTTTAGTAGTGAAACTGGTTAAAATTATATTAAACTTTAATGTGAAACTGTTAATAAATGTTATAAATAATTCTTATTTAGCTAAAATCAAATAAAAGTATTCTTTATTACTTCTAAAATTAATAATTTTTGACCAATAGCCAGCTTGTATATTTTACCGTGGTTGCACCTTTAGATTCGGTCCAGCTTAACAGATACCAGTAAGTTGCTGTGTTTATAGGTCTTCCGCCCTGAATTTTGCCATCCCAAATGAATCTGTTGGATTTGTCTCCCCTGAAAATTTCAGCACCATACCGGTCGAATATTCTGAAAACAATGTTTTCTTTATCCATTAATGCTGAATAATCAATAGAGTCATTATAACCATCCAGGTTTGGCGTAATGGTATTGATAAGATTAATCATGACAAAGGATTTTATCACGTCATCGCATCGGTTGGAATCACGAACATGGACAATCTGATTTCCACGCGGTACATTGGTAAAAACATTAGAGCTCTGCCAGTTTATTCCGTCTAAGGAATATTCATAAGGGGGAGTTCCTCCGCTCACACCGATGGTGACGGTGCTTCCATTTATCTCAATGCTGCCGATTACCGGAAGAACAGATTCTGTTACGGTTACATTCTGTCTGTAAGTACAGCCGTCAAAAGTAAGATCCACCCAATAATTACCCGGTCCTACATTGCTGATAGAAGGTGTTGTAGCGCCGGTACTCCATACATAACTGGTAAAGCCCGGTCCGGCATCCAAGATGGTTTTTGTTTGCGGACAAATCTCTTTACTCACTAAAATATCGGAATGCTTCGGTGTTTTTAGATTAATAGTAATTGAGGCTATGTTAGGACATATCCCAGGTTTTTCAAAACGTATATAGATGGTTTGTACCCCGGTAATATTAACCGGATTTGCAAGCGGCGAAGTATTATTCTGTGCATTCAATTGTGTTGCAAAAAAAGTAGGCGTTACTGCAGGATCTGGGGTAAATTGGCTAATGTAAGGCAATAAATCAATTAATTTGGAACCATCCAGATTATCATCACATATAGTTTCCAATAGAGTTGCATTTGTCAACGGGATTTTAGGTCCGATAATAAAATTAAGGGGTTTTACTACGGGTGCGCATCCGTCTGGTGAGTCTACTCTTATGTAAATCGTTGTTGGAGCTGTGTAAGACCAGTTATTCGGGAGGGTATTATTATTTCCGATATTGGCATCTGTTATATTTGCATAATATCTTACTAATGGAAAATAGGTAGGATTTGATAAAACAATAGGAGTGATGTTGGATAAAATAACCTCAACCGTACCATCAAGATTGCCATCACAGAATGTTCCTGTATAATTGTTAATGATGGTGGCATAAGTATATAGATTAAGGGTAATCTGCGCAATGTTTTTACATCCGAGATTATTTTTTACTACAGCATATATAACGGTTCCGTTTGCAGCAGTATAATTGGTTGGTGCTGTTATCTGAGCTGCCGGTGTTTCATTTTGGGCATCCGTCAGTGATGGATAGTATGTAATTGTTACCGGCGAATTACTGGTGACATTGGCAGATGTTAAATTAAATATTCCCTGTCCCGAGCCATTATTACAAGCAGTGATCGTAGCATTATTTACAATCACGGACTGAATATTCATCGTAACGGTTACGGTTTCACAGTCGGTGAATACCGGATCATTTCCGCAGAAAGTATAGGTAAAAGTATCTGTTGCTGCGGTTCCGGGATTCGTTGCCGTGTAGGTTATGACTCCGGTCGCCGGGTTTACGGTTGCTGTTCCCAGCGTTGGTGCGGTAAGGATAGATACGGTGGAAGCAACAGGTGCTTGGGATGAACTTGTGAAGGCGGGAGTAATTGTTTTGGAAGTACAAAGATCATAGGCTGCTGATGAAAGTTTTGTACAGTTTAATACCTTGAATTGTTCTGTTATCAGCGGAGCACAGCTTCCCATTGTAACGGAGCAGGTGTAGTATCCCGATTGGGTGGGAGATATTGACGGGCCAGTAGCGCCAGGGATTATATTTCCGTTGTTATACCATTGGTACGTATCATAAATAACAGGGTCCACCGTAAGAACAATACCGGGCGCACAGTCTCCTCCTGTTTTTAGGATAACCGGCTGTGTAGGGAATCCTGCAAAGAAACCACCGTACCCTACGGCATCACTCCCGGCGGTAATTCCTGCCGTAATCGCTTTGGAAGATACAATTGTTATAGTTCCTGTGGTGTTGGGAATTCCGTACGTAACCCAGTTATTGGTTCCCGTCATATTAAAAGGGCCTGTTGTAGCAGGCGGCGTAGCACCATTTACAGTAACTACGGCACCGCGTTCCGTGATAAGATTCAGCTTTGTGGGAACATTTAGAATTCCGGCTGGATTTCCGTTTGAAAACACAAAGTTTTCATCAATAAGACCAAGCTCGTTGATTTGTTTAGGTAAGTAGCAGTTGAGCGCGGGAATAAAGTTGAACCCTCCTGTTGCAACCTCGTTCCCTGCATTGCTTGCCCCGGCAAGAACCTGGTAGATATATGCATTCTTTGAAGTTCTGATGTAGAGATTATAATGTCCGTTTCCCTGTAGCTGATATTTTGAACCGGGAATCATGAAATACTGTCCGATGTTTAATGTAGCAATCGGGACTGTTTCATCATTAACGCGTACTTCAGTATTATCTTCAGTAGCAATTACAAGGGCTCCCTCCATATTCGAAGTAAGGCTTCCGTTACCCTTTACCAAAGCAAATTCGTTTCCGAGTCTTTCTACAGGAACAGCCTGATCCATAAGTATATCAGAGCTGGTGTCAAAATTTCCGGCATATTGTCCGTTAAAGTTACCGTTTGTAACATTTACAGGCTTGTTGGATACAATTTTAGCACCAATGAAACCATCAGAATTTCCATTTCCGGGAACATTTGCTATTCCATCGATAATGTATGATTGCCCTTTATTTAAAGTAAAACTTATTGTAGGATTGGTAATGCCGGTAGTTACATTAGAAAACTGTACACCGGGCTTATATCCTGATACGGTAACCGTTGTATTATCTTCTGTTGCAAGAATACTCGCCATGAAATTCAGGATGTTGTTATTTACCGTAATGGGAGCGCTCGCTGCATAAAATAGTTTCCCGGTAGAAGGTATGCCTTTAGAGGTTATAATTTCGGCATGATTAAACACCGAAAATCTGAGGTTGGCATAAAAGGGAAATTCTGCTTTTACATATAGGCCTTTTGTAGTAGTTGTAAAAAGATCAGTCTGTTGAGTCGTAATAATCATATCCCTCGGAATGTCAATTTTCTGGGGATTCCCTTTGCTGATTGTTACAGTGGCAATTATTGTATTGTTATTATATATATTTACGGGGAAAGGTGTGGTGCGGTTAGTGGAAAGATAAAGCCTCTGGAAAGGATTGGGATTTGCAGTTCTATCTACCATAGGGGCAAACCAGTGCTCTCTGTCCAATTGACCAAACAAAGAGCTTAAGAAATAAAATATAAATAAAATAGATAAAACTTTTTTCATTAAGTTGTTGCTTTTATTACAAATTTAATAATAAAATATAATTGTTTTATTTAAAATAGCAAAATAAACTGCTCAGGATCATGTTTTTTTAGTTATACATATATATTAAACAAAAGAGACCATCTCGAAAGACGGTCTCTTATTGAATTGTAATTGATAAATATCTATTCTCTGTTTTTTACCATAATCCATCCGGAATACTTAATTGGCGTATTCTTGCTATTAGGTTCATTCCAGCTTATATCAAACCAATAATTGCCTGTTGATACTTTTTTGCCTCCGATTGCACCATCCCATTGATAGCTGTTTGCTTTATTTCCTTCATGGATTTTACTTCCGTAACGGTCAAAAATATTAAACTTAAAATTCGGTTTGTAAGCCAGTGCCGAATAATCAAGAATATCATTTATCCCGTCTCCGTTAGGCGTGATGACGTTAATTAAATTCGGAACGGTAACTTCCACTGTAATGGGATCACAGCCATAATCATCCTTTACATAAAATACGGTATTACCTCGCGGAACATTTGTAAATACATTAGAATCCTGCCAGTTGATATTGTCTGATGAATAGCTGTAAGGTGCCGTTCCACCGATTGTGTTTACAGTAACAGTATTATTTGAAATTTCAATATTCGAAATAACCGGCTGTTCAGAAGGATATATTTTTACCTGTTGTCTTGTTACGCAGTCTCCGGTCTTCAGATCTACCCAATAGGTACCTACTGTCATATTATTGATTGACTGTGTTGTCGCTCCGTTGCTCCATTGATATCCGTCAAAGCCTGCTCCTGCATCTAATGTTGTCGTATCTTCCATACAAATGATTTTATCTTCAAGTACAGCTGAGTAGACAGGCGGAAGTACAACCAAGGTAACTTTCGCGATTCTGAAACATCCGTTAACATTGCTGACTTTTATGAAAACAACTCCGTTTGGCGCAATATAGTTATCTGGATTGAGGATTTCATTGGTTCCGTTCTGTGCATCGGTAGGGGATGGATAGTATTGTTTTACAACACCGGTAGTTCCTGTTACGGGAGCGGTTGTAAGGTTGAATAAGGCTGTTGCAGGATTTGATTCTATAAAGCACGATCTTAAAGTAGCATCGTTTACCGTCGGACTTTCAGAAACCGTTAAAGTTAAAGTAACTTGCTCGCAGTCTGTAAATTCGGGATCATTGCCACAGAATTTATAGACAATGGTATCTGTACCTGCAAATCCGAAATTCGGAGTATAGATAATCACTCCGTTCGGATCAATAACAGCTGTTCCGTTTGCCGGAGGTGTTACAATTGTTACCGTGCTGGCGACATATGTCTGTGCAGAGCTTGTGAATTCAGGAATAATAGCCTGGAATCCTTCACAAACAGTAATGCTTTTATTAGTTTCCTGAAGGCAGGTAAATACTTTATATATCGGTGTAGTAGCAGGCGCACAAGATCCCACCGTAATTCTTACGGTATAGTTTCCGGCGACTGTTGGTGTATAGCTGTTAGAGTTAGCACCTGGAATAGGGTTTCCGTTTAAAAACCACTGGTATGTTTCGTAGCTGTCATCAACTTCAAGAACAAGCCCTGGAATACAGTCTCCCGTTTGTTTTGCAATTAAAGGAATGGAAGAGAAGCCTGCAAAATAGCCCCCATATCCTGCTGTGCTGTATCCTCCGTTTACTCCTGCAGTTACTGCTTTTGTTGAGGTAACGGTTACGTTTCCTGTAATCCCGGTAATGGCGTAGGTAACCCATTGAGAGTTTCCAGTAAGGGAATAAGGTCCCTGCGCGGCAGTAGGAGTTACACCATTCACTGTTACGGCAGCTCCTGCTTCTGTTAAAATATTAAGTTTTAAATTGATGGCAGAAGTGATACCCGGCATCAGATTGATATTTCCGATTTCATCAATTTTTCTTGGAAGGAAACAGTTTAACGGCGGGATATAATTATATCCTCCGGTATTATTGGCAGAGCCTGCTCCTACCAACTGATACAGGTATACATTTTTTGTTGTTCTTACATACAGGTTAGAATGGCCTCCTCCCTGATCTTTATATTGATTGGCAAGAATCCTGTAATATTCTCCTTCATCAATCGTGGCAACAGGTGTTGTGGAATCATTCAAATAGATATCTGTGTCATTTTCGGTACCGATTATAATTCCGCCTTCCATATTGTTTGGGCTGGTAGAAATACTTTTTACCATCGCAAATTCATTGCCTAGACGATCTGTTGGAACAGACTGGTCCATAATAAGATCGGAGCCATCATTGCTACCTGTTGCATAGAAGCCATTCGAATTTCCGTTTGTTACGGAAATAGGTTTTGTTGCTTCTATTTTTGCTCCGATAAATCCTTCTCTGTTGGCTACTACGCCGCCGTTTCCGGTAAGAATATAAGACTGCCCTTTATTTAATGTAACGGTGAGTGTAAGTGGTGTAGGCGTCGGAATGTTGGCAAACTGTACATTCGGATCATATCCGGATATGGTAACGGTTGTGTTGTCTTCTGTTGCCATGATCCCTGTGGTGAAATTATACTGCGAGCCGGTAGTTGTAATAGGAGTGGCGGCAGCATAAAATTTTGTTCCGATTCCGGCCTTCCCTTTAGAGGTAATGATTTCTCCATGCGAACTTACTGCAGCCCTCAGGGAAACAAAATACGGACGGTCTCCCTTTGTATATACTCCCATATTATTAGGAACGCCTGCAGCAGAAATACTGGTGGTTCTTATGGTATTGGTATTGAGATTAAAAACCTGAGGTGCGCCTTTACTGATGGTAACAGTCCCGATAACAGCATTGTTATTGTAAATTTTAACTTCAAATGGAGTCGTGGAATCTGTTGACAAATATAACCCGTGGTTATAGGTGGAACTTGATACATCAAAATAAGGGGCAAACCAATGGTCTGTGTCTCTTTGCGCAAAAATTGTATTAATGCCAAAAAACATTAATACGAAAGATAATAGAAATCTTTTCATAGATAGGAATTAGGATTATTGCAAAAATAACAGAATATTTTAAAAATTAATTATATTATATTGAAAAACACTTTTAAAATCAATATTTATAAGCTGTAAAAAGCAGCTGGTATTTAAATAAAAAAGGACTGTCTTAAGACGGTCCCTTTTTTAATTATAATCATTTATATTAATCAATGTTTTTTACAAGTATCCAACCTGTATATTTTATCGGAGTTTTTTCTTTATTAGGTTCATTCCAGCTGATGTCAAACCAATAACTTCCAGTAGGTACTTTTCGGCCTACCATGGTTCCGTCCCATTTGTAGCTGTTTGTTTTATTTCCTTCATGGATCTTACTTCCGTAACGGTCAAAAATACTGAATTTAAAATCCGGTTTGTAAGCCAGTGCCGAATAATCAAGAATATCATTTATCCCATCTCCGTTAGGCGTGATGACATTCACTAAATTCGGAATGGTAACTTCTGTGGAAATAGGCGTGCATCCGTAATCGTCTTTTATATAAAAAACCAGACCTCCCCTCGGTATATTTGTGAATACATTAGAATCCTGCCAGTTGATGTTGTCGGTTGAGTATTTGTATGGTTCCGTTCCTCCGATGGCGTGTATGGTAACGGTATTATTTGATAGTTCGATATTTGAGATAACCGGCTGTTCGGACGGGTATACTTTTACGTTTTGTCTTGTGACGCATTCTCCGGTCTTCAGGTCTACCCAATACGTACCCACTGTCACATTATTGATCGATTGCGTTGTCGCTCCTGTGCTCCATTGATACCCGTCAAATCCTGGTCCTGCGTCGAGTGTTGTAGTCTTTTCCATGCAAATAATTTTGTCTTTCAAAATATCAGAATGCGCAGGAGGAAGTACAACCAGCGTTATTTTCGCAATTCTGAAACATAAGCTCGTTATACTTACTTTTACAAAGACAACTCCGTTTGGAGCAATGTATGCAGCGGGATTAAGAATTTCATTCGTTCCGTTTTGTGCATCGGTAATAGATGGGTAATATTTTTTTGTAACTCCCTGGCTTGAAGTTACAGGAGCCGTCGCCAGGTTGAATGAAGCCGTCGAAGGATTGGAGATTAATGAACATGATCTTAAAATAACATCGTTTGCCGTTGGACTTGCTGAAACTGTTAAGTTTAGAGTTACCTGTTCACAGTCTGGAAATTCCGGATCATTTCCGCAGAATTTATAAACAATGGTGTCGTTTCCTAAAAATCCTGGGTTTGGTGTATAAATAATTGCTCCGTTAGGATTAATCACTGCCGTTCCGTTTACAGGCGGTGTTATAATGATTACCGTATTGGGAACATAAGTCTGTGTAGAATTGGTAAATTCAGGGATAATGGTGTGGAAGGCTTCACACAGGATCATGCTTTTTGTTGTTTGCTGTAAGCACTTATACGCCTTATATACCGGTGTTATTGCCGGAGTACAAGAGCCCATCGTAACTTTTACGGTATAGTTTCCGGAAACTGTAGGTGTATAGCTGTAGGAATTGGCTCCCGAAACAGGAACTCCGTTTCGGTACCACTGATAGGTGTTATAGCTGTCCGCAACTTCCAGTATTAGTCCGGGAATACAGTCTCCCGTTTTTTTTGTAATTAACGGAATAGAAGAGAAGCCTGCAAAATATCCTCCATATCCTGCGGTACTATATCCCCCGTTTACTCCTGCAGTTACGGCTTTTGTTGAGGTAACGGTTACGTTTCCTGTAATTCCTGGAATGGCGTAGGTGACCCATTGAGAATTTCCGGTAAGGGGATAAGGTCCCTGTGCGGCAGTAGGTGTCACACCGTTTACAGTAACAGCAGCTCCTGCTTCTGTCAAAATATTAAGTTTCAGATTGATGGCAGATGTGATATATGGCATCTGATTGATATTTCCAATTTCATCAATTTTTCTTGGAAGAAAACAGTTCAACGGTGGTATATAATTATATCCGCCGGTATTATTAGCTGCTCCTGCTCCCACCAACTGATACAGATACACATTCTTTGTCGTTCTTACATACAGATTAAAATGTCCTCCTCCCTGATTTTTATATTGATTGGCAAGAATCCTGTAATAGTCTCCTTCATTAATGGTAGCAACAGGTGTCGTAGAATCATTCAGATAGATATCGGTGCCATTTTCGGTGCCAATTATAATTCCTCCTTCCATGTTTGCAGTGCTGGTAGAAATACTTTTTACCATGGCAAATTCATTGCCGAGGCGTTCTGTAGGAACGGACTGATCCATAATAAGATCAGAGCCGTCAACGGTTCCCGTGGCATAGAAACCATTCGCATTTCCATTTGTTACACATACTGGTTTGGTTGATTCTATCTTCGCTCCGATAAATCCTTCTTTATTAGCGGGCACATCGGTATTCCCGGTAAGAATATAAGATTGTCCTTTATTTAATGTAACAGTGAGTGTAGAGGGTGTGGGAGTAGGGATGTTTGTAAATTGTACGTTAGGATCGTACCCGGATACGGTAACAACCGTGTTGTTCTCTGTAGCCATGATCCCTGTTGTAAAATTATATAAGCTACCAGTTGCTGTAAGAGGAGCGGCTGCTGCATAGAATTTAGTGCCAATCCCTGCCTTGCCCTTAGAGGTAATGATTTCGCCATGCGAAATTATAGCGACTCTTAATGATACAAAATAGGGTTTGTCGCCTTTTGTGTAAAGTCCCACATTAATAGGAACTCCGGCATTGGATGTTCCTACGACTCTTATTTTACTAAAATGTAAATTGAAAACCTGTGGCGACCCTTTGCTGATCGTTACTGTGCCGATAATGTCATTATGACTATAAATCTTTACTTCGAATGGAACTACGGAGTCTGTAGAGAAATATAATGCATGTTTATAGCTCGAACCTGTTTTATCAAAATACGGTGCAAACCAATGCTCAGTATCTTTTTGAGCAAAGGTAATATTAATGCCAAAGAGCAATAATAAAAAGGCAAATAAATTTTTTTTCATAACAAGTAAATTAAGACTAATGCAAAAATAAAACATTATTTTAATATAATCCTTATAAAAAATAGAAAAAAACTATATAATTGATACCACAATATTGATATAATTGTTAAATTCGTTATTGCAATTGATTGATAATAAATAGTACTACATCAAAGTCATTAATATTTTTGTATATTGCAAAATTTTTTTGGAAATAAGTGGGATCTTTCACCGTTAATTAGCAGTTAATTTTAAATAAAAAAGGCTGTCTCAAGGACAGCCAATAATATATGTATTTGGTATTTATCAGTCTATATTTTTCACTAATATCCAACCTGTATATTTAACTGGAGTTTTTTCTTTATTAGGTTCATTCCAATTAATATGATACCAGTATGTTCCGGTTATCAATTTTTTATCATAATGCTTCCCGTCCCATTTGTAATTATTGAATTTATCTCCTGTGAATATCTTATTTCCATATCTGTCGTAAACAACAAATGAAAGATTGTCTTTGTAAGAAAGTTCGCTATAATCGATAAAGTCATTTTTATTATCGCCGTTAGGGGTAATGGCATTAATAAGGTTTGGTACGGTTATCTCAACAGAAACCGGTGTACAGTTGTATGCATCTTTTACATAGAACACATGCTGTCCTCTTGTAAGTCCGGTGAATACATTGGAATCCTGCCAGTTGGTTGGCGAATCCACGGCATATTGATAAGGCCCTTTACCTCCTGTTACATGAACAGTTACCGTATTATTTGATATTTCAATTTCACTAATAACCGGAGTATCTGCTTTTTTCACGTATACCATCTGTTTTACAAAGCATCCGTTATCTTCAAGGATTACCCAGTATTCACCTACGGAAACACCTTCCAGTACCTGTGTGGTTGCTCCGGTATTCCATTCATAAGAAGCATATCCCGGTCCGGCGTCAAGATTGGTTCTTCCGTCGATACAAATAATTTTATCAGTAAGAATCGCAGATCTTTTCGGAGGAATAACTTTCAGATTAACCTTAGCAATAGAATAACACTGATTACTATTGTAAACTCTCACATAGGCAGTCCCGTTTCCGGAGATATAAGTGTCTGCGTTCAGGATTTCGTTGGTTCCGTTACTTGCATCCACAAATGTAGGATAATACTTTTTCGTAACCGGACTTTCTGTTGTTACGCTGGCAATAGTAAGATCAAATTTTGCCTTACCTTCATCAGTTTCAAGGAAACACTCACTTAAAGTTGCTTCTGTTACTACAGGCGAAGGGAAGAATGCTAGTGTTATTTTGGCATTTCCAACACAACCTTCATTAGTAGTTACCTGTACGTATACAAATCCTTCCGCCGAAAAATAATTGGTTGGATTAGTGATCAGGTTGGTTCCTGCATTAAGATCTGCCAGCGTAGGGTAGAATTTCTTGGTGACAGGATTGTATAATGTTACAATAGCTGTTGTCAGATCAAAGAATCCTTTTCCGTTATATTGGCATGCTTTAATGGTGGTATCGGTTAAAATGAAAGGAACAACATTTAGATTTAAAGTTACATGTTCACAATCAATAAATTCAGTAGCGTTACCGCAGAACTGATAAACAATAGTGTCCGCACCTAAATAGCCTGGATTCGGAATGTAGGTGATTTGCCCTGTTGAAGGGTTCAGTGTTGCTGTTCCGTGTGAAGGATAAGTAAGAATAGTTACAGTGCTTGCCACAGGAGTCTGTGTTGTGTTGAATGAAAATGCAGGTGTAATTACTTTAGTAGCACATACATTGAGGCTGGTTGTCGTATTGGTTACACATGAGAACACCTTGTAAATAGGAGTGGTTACGGGAGGACAAGTTCCCATTGTCACTTTTACCGTATAATTTCCTGCCTGAGTCGGAGTATATACATTTTGCGTAGCACCCGGAATTGCGACATCATTTAAAAACCACTGATAGGTCTCAAAACTATCATCAACTTCAAGAACAATTCCCGGAACACAGTCTCCGGTTTGTTTGGCAATTACCGGAACAGATGAAAACCCTGCAAAATATCCTCCATATCCAACAACTCCGCTTCCTCCTGCAATACCTGCTGTTACTGCTTTTGTAGAGTTTACCGTAATATTACCGGATAGTCCTGCAATGGAGTAGGATACCCATGCTGAAGTTCCCTGCACAGGATATGGACCCTGTGCCGCAGTTGGTGTAACCGGAGCTCCGGCTCCGACGGTATAGGTAACAGTAGCTCCTGCTTCTGTAAGTATATTTAATTTAATATCATTTGAAACGCCATTCAGGTCATTGATTAAAGCAATCTCATCAATCTTTCGCGGTAAGAAGCAGTTCAAAGGCGGAATATAATTATATCCTAAAGTTGCAATACTGGTTGCTAAACCTGCAAGAAGCTGGTAAACATATACATTTTTAGAAGTTTTAATGTACATGTTATAATGTTCGTTACCCTGATTGATATAATTAACGTTGTTGGCGGGAGCTCCGGCATTGGGACCGTTTACTCTGTAAAATTGTCCCTCATTAAGGGTTGCTACTACCGGGCCGCCGTTGATGCGTACTTCTGTGTTGTTTTCAGTAGCAATGATCAGGGCGTCTTCCATCTGGGCGGAAACGTTACCATTTCCCTTTACCAAAACAAATTCATTTCCTAATCGTTCTACCGGAACGGATTGGTCCATAATGATATCCGAGCTTCCTCCTACAGCTCCCCATGCAAACTGGCCGTTAAAGTTACCATTGGTTACGGATACAGGCTTGTCGGCTTCAATTTTTGCCCCAATGAATCCGGTGGCATTTCCGGACTGGTTTCCTACTCCTTCGATAATATAAGATTGTCCTTTATTAAGGGTAAAAGACATAGATGGAGTGGTAGCTCCCGTAGTGCCGTTTGAAAATACAACACTTGGAGAATATCCTGAAACGGTAACAACCGTATTGTTTTCTGTTGCAAGGATTCCCGTCGTGAAGTTGTAAATACCTCCTCCGCTGATATCCGTGATCGGTGCAGCTGCTGCATAAAACTTTTTACCGATTCCGGCTTTTCCTTTAGAGGTTATAACTTCGCCGTGACTTGGAACCGAAATTCTAAAATTGGCATAATAAGGTTTGGAGCCTTTTGTGTAAATGCCCTTAGTGATCGGTGTGAAGGCATCGGCCTGGAGTGATGTAACGATATTCGAGTTTCCGGCGGTTATAGGAAGATTGTATATTACAGGACTTCCTTTAACAATATTCACGGTAGCAATTACGGTGTTGTTATTGTAAATATCCACATCAAAAGGAACCGTGGAATCGGTAGAGAAATAAATGGATTGGCTGTTTGCACCACCGGTTAAACCTGTTTTGTTTTTCATCGGTGCAAACCAATGTTCCGTATCTCTCTGTGCAAAAAAAGTATTAACTGCAAAAAGCATTAATACGAAAGATAATAGAAATCTTTTCATATGGTATGGATTATGATTTCTACAAAAATAAACTATTATTCAATATATTGTTAAAAAAACATTAAAAAGTTGTTTTTATTCACGATTTTTAATTAAAAGCCATCCGGAATAGGAAACCGGTAATTTTGTGTCAGGCTCCGTCCATTTCAGCACGTACCAATAAGTTCCCGTAGACAATGGTCTCCCGTTCACCTTTCCATCCCAGATATAATTTTTATCAGAAGACTTGTAGACAGGAGCTCCATAGCGGTCTACAACTTCTATGGAAACATTTTGTTTAATTTTAAGATCTGAATAATTCAGAACATCATTAATCCCGTCTCCATTTGGGGTAATTGCATTGATCAGGTTTAAAACTAAAAACTCTTTTATAACGGGAGAGCATTGGTCTGCACCCAGAACATAAGCGGTGTGTAAGCCTCTTGATAAGCCTGTAAATATATTAGAAGTCTGATAATCAATTCCGTTTAAAGAATATTCATAGGGAGGTGTTCCGCCGGAAACGGAAACTGTTGCATTGTAACCTGATACTTCAATTTTAGTAATTGTTGGAGAGGCTGAAGTGGTCACATTTACCGTCTGACGGTATATACACCCGTTGAATTCGAGATCTACATAGTAGCTTCCCGTGCCCACATTTACGGTTTGTGTTGTTGCACCTGTACTCCATTTGTAAGAGGTAAAGCCGGGACCCGCATCTAAGATAACTTTTTCTCCATCACAGACAATTTGATCTTTCAGAACATCAGATTTTTTCGGAGCTTTTAAAAGTATTGTTAAAACACCTGTGATTGGGCACTCTGTTGCGCTCGTAAATCTTATATAAAAGATAGTTGAAGATGCGGTAATAACCTGTGCTGGAGATATAGAATTAGTTCCGGCCTGTGCATTGGCTAACGTAGTGTGGAATGTTAGGGTTACACCTGCATTATTGGTAAACAGGTTTTTATAATCATTTAAATTTACACTTTCGGAGCCATTAATGTCATTATCACAGATGTCTGTGTTTGCTGAAGTAGCCAGTAATGTAATTCTGTTGCCTATTTTAAAATTTATCTGTCCGAAAGCAGGCGGGCAGTTTCCTGTAACTGCATCTACACGAACATATACTGTTGTATTGGCCGTATAACTCCAGTTGGCTGGTAAATTATTGGTATTTCCTGCATTGGCGTCTGTCTGCTGAAGATAATATCTTACGTTAATGACAGCAGGATTGGTTACAATTGCGGAGGTAACTGTTGTAAAATTTACATTCACAATTCCGTCAAAATTATCATCACATAGTGTTGCATTGAAATTTCCAGTATTTACAGAAGGTGAAGGATTAGTTGTTAACGTGATTTGTGCAGTTTTTGTGCATCCGTACTGAGAGGTAACGTTGGCATAAACTGTTCCTGCGGGGCTGTTATAATTTGCAGGATTAGCTATCGGGGTGCCGGTTAATGCTGCATTGGTAAAATACTGAACTGTAGTTCCGGAATCCGGAGTAACGTTTACTGAGGTAAGATCAAATATTCCGTTTCCGTTTGAATCAGTACACGATGTTAATAATCCGTTTGACGTTTGTAAAACATCTATATTGATAATAATTTTAAAATATTCAAAATCAGCAGGATTTCCGTTGCCTTCAGCATAGTAAATAAAGCTATCTGTGGTGTCTGCCGTAAGACCTGGATTAGGTGTATAGGTGATTTGCCCTGTTACAGGATTTACGGTTGCTGTTCCTGAAGTTGGTGCCAGAATAATACTTGTATTGGCAGGCACTATCGTCTGAGCCGATGTTGTAAAAGCAGGAGAAATAACTTTGGTATTGCATGAACCGATATTATAGGTTGTTGTCGTAATGGGTGGACACAGCGTGTAATTGTAGCCGGTAGTTAATTTTGACTCACAGTTATTTTTAGTAACGAGGCAGGTGTATGTTCCTGCTCCATATAATTCTGGGTTAATAGAATATGAGGTTGCACCCGGAATAGGATTTCCGTTGAGGTACCATTGATAAGCATCATAGGTGTTGTCTACCTGCAAAAGAATTCCCAGATAGCAGTCGCCGGTTTTTGAAATAACGGGCACTGAAGAAAATCCGGCAAAATAACCACCATATCCTACGGCGCCACTACCGGCAGCAATTCCTGCTGTAACAGATTTAGTGGAATTTACCGTAATGGTTCCTGAAACGCTTGGAATAGAATAGGTTACCCAGTTTGGGTTACCGTTCACAGGAACAGGACCGTATATCGCATTGATGGCGTTTCCGTTTAAAGTGACATTGGCGCCGGTTTGGGTAATGATGTTGAGCCTTGTGCTGTATGCCTGGTTTCCGATTTTATTAATAAAACCGATCTCATCAATTTTATTGGGAAGGAAACAGCTTAAAGGCGGAATAAAATTCATTCCTCCGGTAGGAAACTCGTTTCCGCCGGAAACTCCTGCCAAAAATTGATATACATAAGCATTTTTACTGGTGGAAATTCCCATATTATATATTCCGTTTCCCTGATTGATGTAATTGCTGCTCGGGATCATGTAATATTGTCCTTCATTTAGAGTGATCCCTAAATTGACTCCATTAACCGTAATTTGGGTGTTGTTTTCTGTGGCAATTACCATTGCCGACTCCATTGGTGAGTTTCCGGAGCCGTTACCTTTTACTACTACGAAATCTTTTCCAAGCCTGTCTACCGGCACTGCCTGGTCCATCAGGATGTCATTATTGGTAAGGCCGTTCGCGGGATAATGCATTCCGTTAAAATTTCCATTCGTCACGGAAATTGGTTTTGTGGCTACTATTTTGGCACCAATCAGTCCGTCAAGATTAAAAGGGCTGTCTGCGGCACGTACATCCATAATATAGGATTGTCCCTTATTTAGTGTGAAAGTCTTTGTGGGGGTGGAAGAACCATCGGAAAAAATAACGTTTGGATTATATCCGGAAACGATTACTGCTGTATTGTCTTCGGTGGCTGTAATACCTATTGTCGAACTGATGATGGGCACGCTTATATTCGGAGAATCACTGTTATTCGGAGCCATCCCTGCATAAAAAGTAGTTCCCAGTCCAGCCAATCCTTTGGATGTGATAATTTCTGCGTGATTCTGAAGAGAAAATCTGTAATTCGCAAAAAACTTTTTAGGTCCTTTCACATACATTCCCATAGAGTTAGGGATGAAAAGGTCCTGCTGATCAGTGGTGATGAGAAAAGAATCCGGAATTGTTACTTCCACAGGGTTACCTTTGCTTACCTGTACTGTTGTATATAATGTATTGTCATTGAAAATCTGAACATTAAAGGGAGTTGTCTCGTTTGTAGAAAGATATAGGTAACCTTGCAGTGCGCTGTTTCCGACTTTTGATGCCATAGGAGCAAACCAGTGGTCCGTATCAAGCTGTGCATTGCATAATAAACAAAAAAAAGTACAAATAGTTAGTAGAAGTTTTTTCATTTTTGTCAATAAGGGATGCAAATGTAAGTATTAAAAATCAATTATTTATATAAATTTAGCGGGTGTGATGTATAAAATGCAAGATTGCTGAATATTTAATATATTTTTAATGTATCAAAAGATCTTATAATTGGGAAATAAAAAATCCCGGTGACCAGCACCGGGATTATATGTTCTAAATCTGGATAGAATTATAAGCTTACTCTTACGAATCCTGTTACTTTAAGATCTGCATTTACAGATTTTACATAATCAGCAACAGTGATGCTTCCATCTTTAATGAAAGCCTGGTGTACTAATGTGTTGTCTTTGTAAAATCTCTGCATTTTACCTTTAAGGATGTTTTCGATAATGTTTTCCGGTTTCCCTTCTTTAATAAGAAGTTCTCTTTCGATTTCCAATTCCTTATCGATAGTTGCCTGAGAAACAGAAGTTTCGTCAAGAGCGATTGGGTTCATAGCAGCTACCTGCATAGAAACAGCTTTAGCCGCTTCGGAAGCTCCTTCTACATTAGCAGAAAGAGAAGTGATAGCAGCGATTTTGTTTCCAGCGTGGATGTAAGCTCCTAAGAAAGGCCCTTCAATTCTTTCGAATGCACCGATTTCGATTTTTTCACCGATTACACCTGTCTGCTCAACTAATTTTTCAGCAACAGTAATTCCGTGGAAATCTGTAGCCAAAAGTTCTTCTTTTGTAGCAGCAAAGATCGCCATTTCAGCAAGTTCGTAAGCCAGTTCAATAAAAGCTTCGTTTTTACCAACGAAGTCAGTTTCGCAGTTTAAAGAAATAACAGCACCTAGCGTGTTGTCTTCGTTCACTCTTGCGATCACTGCCCCTTCAGTAGATTCTCTGTCTGCTCTGTTTGCAGCTACTTTCTGTCCTTTTTTTCTAAGGATATCTACTGCTTTTTCGAAATCTCCTTCAGCTTCTACTAAAGCTTTTTTGCAGTCCATCATACCTGCACCTGTTTGGTTTCTCAATTTTGCTACGTCTGCAGCAGCTGGTGTATAAGACATAATATCTATTTTTTTTTATTTAAGATTCGTATTAATTTTTAGCTTACTTTTAAAGCTGCGCAAAGATAATGATTTTAATGATAAACTAAAAAATGACTTTTTGCGTTATTTATATTATTTAATAAATTTTTAAATGTCTCTTTAATGAAAAAAATATTTCTCCTCATATTTTTATGCATATTTACCTTCGGTTTTTCACAGAAAAAGAAAAAGGCAAAATCGAAAGCCATTGTTGAAAAGGAAACGGTTATCATTTATACTGAAAGTGATGCGGAAAGTACTGCTGAAGCCAGAGTTGTTGCAGGATTCCTGAAGCAGAATCCCGGACACGCCAAAACGGATTATTTCAAAAGAAAACTTATGCAGATCGTCATGGCAAATAATTCTCCGGAGGCTAAGCCAACGATAAAAACGTTAAGTGAAGATAAGATCAAGCAGATGGTGATTGATAACAATAATCTTAACAAAGGGAAAGCCATAGCTGCTAATACGGGTGCGGCAACGCCTGAAAGAACCGTGAATTATGCCAGTGTTACGGGAGCTACCAGTAAAAAATCGGGGGCAAGTGAGCAGCACAAAAAAACGGCAGCAATGCTTACCCATATGTTTAATAATGATCCCATGGATAAAGAAGCATACATCAATATAAAAAATAGATCGAAGTGCAATCTTATCGTAAAAATCAACGGAAAAAAATATTATAATCTTGATGTTCCGGCAAACGGGCAGAATTTTCTGCTGGTTGAAAAAGGAGAATACATTCTTACAACAATGGTTTGCGATGCAAAGTACTCATCCTTAAAAAAGATCAATAAAGATATTGAAATCGAGTTGAACCTCAGAGAAGATTAAAAGCATATCATAAAAAAAGCCGGTTAAGAAATTTCTTAGCCGGCTTTTTTATGTTATCCTTTAAATTGCCCCATGGCAATGAATTTATCCTGTCTTTGGGTTTCAAGTTCCTGTCCTGTGAATTTTGAGAAGGCTTTGATATTCTGTAAAATCGAAGTCTTCAGATTCTGGAAAGTGCCTGCCGGATCATAATGTGCTCCTCCAAGAGGTTCTTCAATAATACCGTCAATGAATTTTTCTCTTAAAGCATCTTTCGGGGTAAGGTTCAAAGCATTGGCTGCATCTTCCTTGTGATCCCAGTTTCTCCAAAGGATGGATGAACAGCTTTCCGGTGCAATTACCGTATACCAGGTGTTTTCCAGCATGTATACTTTATTTCCTACACCAATTCCTAGTGCTCCGCCACTGGCACCTTCGCCGATGATATAAGTAAAGATTGGCGTTTTAAGCTGAACCATTTCAAAAATGTTTCTTGCAATGGCTTCACCCTGGCCTCTTTCTTCAGCTTCCAGTCCGGGATAAGCTCCCGGTGTGTCTACCAAAGTTACCACCGGAATCTGAAACTTTTCAGCAAGTTTCATCAGTCGAAGCGCTTTTCTGTATCCTTCAGGATTCGGCATTCCGAACCTTCTGTGTTGTCTTTCTTTTGTAGTTCTTCCTTTCTGAGTACCGATGACCATCACTTTCTGTCCGTCCAGTGTAAGTAAGCCACCTACCATTGCCGGGTCATCAGCGAAATTTCTGTCTCCGTGAAGTTCAAGGAAGCTGCCTTTATCCGCCATTCCGTTGATATAATCTAATGCGTAAGGACGATCCGGGTGACGGGACAGTTGTACTCTCTGCCAAGGCGTAAGATTACTGTAGATTTCTTTTTTCTTTTCTAAAATCTTATCCTCGATTTGGCTACATGCTAATTTTACATCAACACCACTTTCTTCTCCTACTAAAGAACAGGTCTGAAGTTGATCCATTAGCTCTTTTATAGGAAGTTCGAAACTTAAATATTCCATTTCTTGAAGTAAATTAAATCTTTCAAATTTATGAAAAATTATATGAATCTATTTAAAATTATTAATTGCATTGTTTATTCTGGAGATAGTTTCCTCTTTTCCAAGAAGTTCCATGATATCCGGAACGTCCGGGCCTTTTAGTTCTCCTACTAAAGACAGACGCAGAGGCATCATCACTTTACCCATTCCCAGACCTTTGTTTTCCGCGAAATCATGCATGGCCTGCTTCAGGTTTTCAGCATTAAATTCCGTGCTTTCCAAATGAGAAGCCAATTCCCCTAAAATAGCAGAAGTTTGATCATTCCATGCTTTTTTTGAGGCTTTTTCATCATAAGAAACAGGTGCTTCAAAGAAAAATTTTCCTTTTTCGTTATCAAGGGTAAGATCTTCTGCAAAAGTTAACCTTTCTTTCATTAAGGAAATTATTTTCAGTAATTTTTCATCTGAAAGCGTTGTACTAAAACCTGATTTTTTTAAAATTTCAAGCAATTCCTGATCAGATTTTTGCTGAATATACTGATGGTTGAACCATTCCGCTTTTTCTTTGCTGAATCTCGCACCGGCTTTATGAACTTTATTTAAATCAAATTCTTTTGCCATTTCGTCCAGGGATAAAATTTCTTTATCATCTGCAGGCGACCACCCTAAAAGAGCCACCATATTGATAAATGCTTCCGGAAGATATCCGCTTTCCCGGTATCCTTTAGAAATATGCCCTGTAACAGGATCCGTAAAATTTAACGGAAATACGGGAAACCCGAATTTATCGCCGTCTCTTTTGCTCAGTTTACCCTTGCCTTCAGGTTTTAATATCAAAGAAAGGTGTGCGAACTGTGGAGCTTCCCAACCCATTGCTTCATATAATAAAGTATGCAGACCTAAAGATGGCAGCCATTCTTCACCACGGATCACATGGGAAATTTCCATTTCGTGGTCATCGATGATGTTGGCAAAATGATAGGTTGGCATTCCGTCATTTTTTACCAGAACTTTATCATCTAAAGTATTGGTATTAACAGAGAACTTTCCACGGATAATGTCTTCAAGGTTCAGCGTTCTGTCTACCGGCATTTTGAATCTTACCACATACGGTGTTTTTTCGTCGAGCAGCCTCTTTACTTCTTCTTCAGAAAGAGCCAGGCTGTTTCTTAGCTGGTTTCTTGTTCTGTTGTCATAAGAGAAGACATCACCTCTGGTTTCGTATTCTGCACGGATGGCATCCAGTTCTTCCGCAGTGTCGAAAGCGATATAGGCATAATCCGTTTTCAGGATCTGTTCCGTATACCGGTCATAAATATCTCTTCTTTCAGACTGTCGGTACGGAGCAAATTTTCCTCCTTTTTTAGGGCTTTCATCGGCTATAATCCCGCACCATTCCAAAGCTTCTTCGATATATTCTTCTGCACCTTCAACATATCTGGCGGTGTCGGTATCTTCAATTCTCAATACAAATTCACCACCCTGGTTTTTAGCAAAAAGATAATCATATAATGCGGTTCTTACGCCCCCCAAATGTAATGGTCCCGTAGGACTTGGAGCAAAACGTACTCTTACTTTCTCCATTTTCAATTTAATTTTATGCAAATTTACTTAAAAATATACGGTTTTAAGAATGTTTAATAGATGGTTTGCTTGCTTTTTTGATCCGAATATTTACTTTTGTATAATAAAAAAAGCCTTAAATTATGTTAGAAATAGGGGAGAGACCTTGGGGAAAATATTATGTATTGGCAGATGAACCGAATTACAAACTGAAAAGAATTGAAGTGAATCCGGGGCAGAAGCTTTCTTACCAGTACCATCATAAAAGACAGGAGCAGTGGACCATTATCGAAGGTGATGCTACGGTGGTTCTGGATGATAAAGAGATCAGTTTAAAATATGGAGAAAGTATTTTCATCCCTCTTGGTGCAAAACACAGAATGATGAATCTGTCCGATAAGCCTGTTGTATTTATTGAAGTGCAGACCGGGACTTATTTCGGGGAAGATGATATTGTGAGGATTGAGGATGAATATGACAGAAATTAATCTTTAGTAAATAAAAAATGGCTGTCCGGAATTGTGACAGCCTTTTTTTAAAACAGACTTTTCAGCCAAAGTTTCATTTTCTTGGTAGCTGAAAGGTTAAGCTTAATTTCCGGTTGCGGAAACTTCTTTTCAAATGCTTTTATAAAATCATCAATATTTTCTGCAGGAAAAAAGGAAAGCTGATGCCAGTCTGAAGGAGAAAGCGGATGGAAATCAATGAATTCAGTATGGTTTTCTGAACGGATGCTTTTCCAGAATTCAAAAAAATTCATAGTGTCAAAATCATTTTTGTGTCCCCAGTTCATTATTTTTTCAAGGATTTCATTTTCATCTCTTGCCCATGACTGATGAATGAGACGATATTCGAGTGACAATGTTCGTCCGGTATTGGTTCTTCTGGCATAATTGTATTTTGGATAGTTGGTGATAAGAAAGCATTTTTCTTCAAATGGTTCAATAATATAAAAACCACTTTCATCATGCCGGAATAAGGTTACCCAATCTACCTGAAAATTGATAGGATTTTTTTCCGGATGTGCTAAAAGATATTGGTGTTTTCTTAAAAATTGAGAGAGTTTTTTAAAGTCATAAGCATATTCATCACCGTCAATTTGCATATGCCATCCGCCATTACCCATTTTTTCGGCCATCATATTTCTTTGCCTTGTTTCGAGATCCATCGGAGCAGTACCTTCAATGTAGAATTTATCTTTGTACAATATGATTTTATGCTGCGTATCGAGACTTTTTATTTCTGAAAAAAAGCTTTCCGGAATATATACATCATTGCCTGCCCATGTTTTATTGTTTTCGTCATAGCTGATAACAATACGGTCTACGTGATCATAAATTTGTTTTACAGAAGTAAAAATATAAGAGTAATCATAAGATAGGAGATAGCCTGCTTTGATAATGTTTTTTTTGTCTCTCATAATAAATGCTTATTTTCGTTAGCCGGAAAAGGCGGGACAAAATAATAAATTAAAAATGGGAATTAAAAGATTTTTTAAAAATAAAATCAAGGATCGTAATTTTATTAAGAATAAGAGAAAACTTAAGATTAATCATTATGATTTAGATTTTTTTGAGAACTATGTTTTTAATTTTACCAAATGCGAAAATCCTGAAGTTTCCATTATTATCCCCGTTTACAACCAGATAAGATACACCTTAAACTGCCTTTACACCATCGATCAGTTTGACCGTGATATTCAAAAGGAAATTATCATCATCAATGATAAAAGTACAGATCATACTTTAGAATATTTAAAAAAGATTAACGGAATAACCGTTATTGATAACCCGGAAAACCTTGGTTTCCTCAGAAATGTTAATAAGGGCATTCATGCGGCAAAAGGAGAATATGTCTACCTTCTGAACAACGACGTTGAAGTTCAGGAAAATTATTTGTCCAGCCTTCTGAATGTTTTCAGTAATAAAGATAACGTTGGAGCCGTAGGTTCTAAAATGATTTTCGCGGATAATACGCTGCAGGAAGCAGGCTGTCTTATTTTTGAAAATACAGAAATTGTAAACCTGGGAAGATGTGAGGCGATTGATACTCCAAAATATAATTTTTTAAGAAAGGTAGATTATTGTTCCGGATGCAGTTTATTGTTTAAAAGAGTAGACGGTAGCGGAAATCTTAATCTTCTGGATGAGGCTTTTCTGCCTGCTTATTATGAAGAAACCGATCTTTGCCAGCGTTTGAAGTATGAGCAGGGTCTGGATATTTATTATCAGCCGGGTTCCGAAATTATTCATTTTGAAAATATATCTTACACAGGCAAAGACAATGGTAAAGAACTGCTGCTTCAGAAGAACAGGGAAATCTTTATGAGCAGATGGAATCAATATTTTACCAATACAAGATTTCTTGATAAAGGAAATACCAATAATCTCAATGCTTTTTATAAAAAGCCAAACGTTCTGATTCTTGAAGAACTTATTCCGAAGCCGGATAAAGATTCCGGTTCCAGGAGATTTTTGGAAATCATAAAAATTCTTCAGAAAAATCAACACAGAATAATTTTAGCGGTAAAACAGCTTAACGAAGAAGATGATGTATATGTGGATTTTTTCAGAGGCATCGGTGTTGAAGTCTGTAAAGATTTTGTCAATGCACAGGATAGAATAGTAAAAGTTAAAGATCAGGTGCAGGAAGCGCTTCAATTTGTAGATATTGTATGGATCTTCAGACCGACGGGTTTTGACTTTTGGTATAAAATGATTCAGGAAAAACTTGCCGGACAGAAAATAATTTATGATATGGTAGACCTTCATTATCTGAGAATGGAGAGGGAAAATGAATATATCGCCATCACAAAAGACCGTAAAAAAGAAATGAAATTCTTTCGGGAAACTGAATATGCTGCCATGAAGACAGCAGATGTTGTCGTTTCCATCAGTGATGAGGAAAAGAGAATTGTTTCCGGCCAGGGTATTCAGAATGAGAAAATATTTACTGTAAGTAATATTCATGAGCCGGTGAAGACTCAGGAAGTAGCATATTCTCAAAGAGAAGGCCTTTTATTTATAGGCGGTTTTTACCATATGCCTAATATGGATGCCGTAAAATTCTTATATGAAAACATAATGCCTTTAGTTTGGGCTAAAGATGCTTCAATTAAAATTAATATACTCGGACCGGATTTTCCTGAGGAAATAAAACAACAATATAATTCAGACCGCTTCTGTATTCTGGGATATCAGAAAAGTGTTGATTACTGGTTTGAAAACTCAAGAATTTTTGTAGCACCGCTGAGGTACGGAGCTGGTGTTAAAGGTAAAATAGGCCAGGCTCTGGAATTTTCCCTGCCCGTAGTAACAACGGAGATAGGTGCAGAAGGAATGGGTCTTGTGGATGGAGTGAGCGCTTTGGTATCGGGAAATAATGCAGAACATTTTGCAGATAAAATCCTGGAACTTTACCACAATGAAAAACTCTGGAATGCGCTTCACCAAAACAGCACCCAGCCTCTCGAAAAATTTTCTGTAAAACAGCAGGAGCAAAATATTAAAAGTATGTTCGAATATTTAGGATTCAAATAAAGCTGTGATTATTTTATAATTTCCCGGATCCAATTGCTAAAGCCATACTTTTCCACAATTTCCTCAGGGAGTTTATGATAAGGTTTTTTCAAAAACAGCTCAATGTTTTTATAATTGTTGTTTTCAACGATAAAGATATTATCAGGATGATAAAAGTCGTAGTTTTTTACCATAACATTATCGGTAATTACCTTTTTTTGATAATAAAGCCCTTCGAAAAACCTTATGGAAAGCCCGTTATGTAAAGGATCAACAAAATCCAGGAGAATGTCTGAATTTTTCACATGCTCCAGGTTTTTCTCAAAAGTGATCCTGTCTTTAATGTAAGTGATTTTGCTGTTTTTACGTTCAGGTTCTTTAAAATACTGAATGAATATTGAAAGATGTACGTTAGAACCGGAAACCTCATCAATAAATCTGTCGATTTTTTCTTCCCTGCTTTTCCAATACAGTCCAACGAAATAAAGATTGGGATTTTCAGTATTGTATGGTTTGTAAAACGGAGGAAGATGATCAAAGTAAAAATTAGTGATCTGCTTGATATTGTGCTGGTTTTTTACTTCTTCAAAACAGAAGAAAGTATCAAATAAATTGAAATATTTTTTTACCTCAGGAAACTTTTCAATCCCGTCCCACTGGTAGGCGATCAGTTTCGACGTTCTTTCTTTCAGTTTTTTTATGAATGAAACCGGAAAATTATCAGGACGTATCACCAGAATATAATCCAGTTTTCCTTCTATTGCGGAAAGCTGGTGACCCAGTTCTTCCTTAAAATGACGATTGATGAGGTTTTGCTTATAGCTCTTATCCCTGAAAATATTTTTGATAAAAAAGTTTTTAATACTTTCGAGTCCTCTGTATTTAAATTCCGAAACCTTATCTGTAATAAGAAAAGGTTCAAAGCCTGCTTTTTTAAGATTATCAACAAAAAGCTGTGGAAAATCTGAATAATCAGGCATTATCAAAAGAAATTTTTCCTTTTTTATCATTTTAAATTTGAATTGAAAAGACGGAACATGATGATTCTGAAATGTTTTCTAAGGCTGTTGACCGGACTGTTGAAATATTCTTTTTTTATCGTGTCAGGATCTTTTAAACTGATTGTATTCAGATATTTAAAATAAAATTTCTCAATGTTTTTCAGGTTAATTGTATCATTGAACTCGGGATTTACTTCCTTAAATGTCTTTTCCATTTCCCGCACTGCAGCATCGGAATAGTTGGAATCATTTTTAAAGTTTCCGATAATTATTTTTTTCAGATAAGCAATATAATAGGCACTGATATTATTATTCGGATATTTAATATAGTAATTATTATAAATGGTCTTAATAACACTCAGATAGCCCAGGAGGTTTTTATCGCTTTTCTTTTTGGTGATCGACTGCGCATTGTCAACGGTATACAGATAAGTGATTTCAGGAATGAATGTTATGTTTTTTGCCCTGAACATGGTTTCGAAAAACCACAATTCATCTTCATGATAGATCCCGCTCAAAAACTTCAGATGATTTTCCCGGATAAATGATTTTCTGTATAGCTTGTTCTGTGCGATAGGGCTTAAACCTTCGGTCATATTTTTGATAAGAACTTCAGAGTGCTCATTAGCAATCAATTGCTTTTCGGATGGATGGGGCAACGATGAGATGTTTTCTTTTCTGTCCCATGAATAGGTTGCTGTTTTTCCAACGATAATATCTTCTTTACCGGTATAAACCGAAACGAGGGTTTCGATAGCTTTTGGAGGAAGGAGATCGTCACTGTCACAGAAAAAAATAAAATCCCCTTTAGCTTTTTCCAGCCCGAAATTCCTTGTATCAGAAAGCCCTTTATTCTGCTGATCATATATTTCAAATCTTTCATCAGGAAAATTTTTAATAATTTCCAGCGTATTGTCCGTGCTTCCGTCATTGATCAGAATGCACTGAATGTTTTTATAAGTCTGATTCTGAATGCTTAAAAGTACTTCATGCATGTAATGCGAAGCATTGTAACAAGGAACAATAATGCTTACTGAAAGGTTCATGTTAAATAATTTTTTTCAGGGTTTCGTTTACCGCTTCGGTTGAAAAAGGACGAAGGCTGTCCACCGAGTTTTCACTAAGGGTATTCCACAGGGTTTCATCATTATTCAGTTGGATGATGGCTTCTGCAAATGATTTTTCGTCATTGGCTATCAGAACATTTTTTTTGTTGACCAGCTGCATGCCTTCAGCACCGATATCAGTAGTTACAACAGGTAAAAAATATTCAAAGGCCTGGCCTATTTTGCCCTTAACACCTGCCCCGAATCTTAGTGGTGCTACCATCAATTTAGATGTCATGAAATGCTGCTCAATACTTTCCACAAATCCTAAGAATTTGAATTTCGGGTATAGCTTCAGATCAAGCTTATCTGCCACATTTCCGATAACGTTTACTTCAAGCTCCGGATTTTCTTTCCAGACCAGAGGCATTATTTTTTCATATAAAAATTTTACCGAATCAATATTGGGTTCGTGAATCGAACCGATGAATACAATCCCTTTGCTTGACGCAAAATTATTCCTTTCCGAAACATCAATTTTAGGATAATGTATATTTGAAATGGTAAGGATTTTCCTTTCATCAGCATACTTTCGCATGATCTCTTTTTCTTTATCGGAAATAGCAATTATGTAATCCAGCTGCGGCGCAACAACCGTTTCCAGACGATAAAAGTGCTTGTAATTTTTCTTTAATGAAATACGGTTCGGTTCAATCTCGATCGCTCTCTTATATCGTAAAAAATGAATATCCACCATATCATAAATGAATTTTGCAGCAGGCAGGATATTTTTTATTTTCCAGTAAAACAGATTCAGTGCCAATGGCCCGTTGAACCATATAAAGTCTACTTTTTTAAAGTCATTAAGAAATTCATAGAGGGTTTTGTATTTGTTGTTTTCCGTGAATACAATCACACCATGCTCCTTATAAAATTTCACATAAGGATCGTCTTCAAAAATGTGAGGTGAGAAAAGAATACAATTGAAACCGATCTTTTTATAAATCAGGATAATTTCTTTGAGCCTGTTGGATCCGGAATCCTTATCATGGGAAGGAATATCTCTGGATGCAAATAAAATGGTTTTTTTTGAGGGGTCAAAAGAGGTTATGTTAATAATCTCCTGTGTATTTAGAATTTTGAGTTTTTCTTTTCTTTTAAAGTGTTTTTTAATTCTCTTTATAATTCCCATGATTAAGTTTTTTTGTTGAGCCCGAACACTTTATCCGTCCAATGTTCCAGGGTGTAGCTGTAATAAATTTCTTCCGGAACTTTTTCGTAAGGTGTCTCAAAAAAAGATTTTTCCAGATTACTGCATGTTTCGTTTAAAACCAGAATATTCTGAGGGTTATAAAAATCATACCTTTTGATCAGTTCATTATCCGTAATGATTTTCTTTTCTAAAGCCAATGCTTCAAACACCCTGAAACTCAGTCCATATTGATTTTCACGGGTAAGATCAAGCAAAGCTCGCGAATTTTTATAATATTCGGGAAGTTTTTTATGACTTATTTTTTTAATGCTGAATAGGATGTGCAGATTTTCCGGTATTTTAATGAATGCGTTTTTCAGCTGATGTTTCCAGCCCTTTTTCCCGATAACAATAATCTGAAATTTAGATTGCAGCTGAAACAGCCTTTTGGTAAGCTGTTTAATGAATTCTACTCTTTTATTATCGTAAGAAGTGATGTAAAAAAGATCCATCTCAGGATGCTGGTTTTCACAGGGACAAAATGGAAGGTATATATAATTGGTGAGTTTTTCAAAGCCATATTTTTCCACATCGGCAATATCAAATGAAAAAATTTTATCGAAAAGATCCAATTTTTCCTTATCAACGACTACGCGGTCCAGGCTGTCATAAAGATAGGTAATAAGGCGGCTGGTATATTTTCTGATTTCCTGAAGAGTAGACAGATCAAAAGTATCCGGATTCATTACAAGGATCTGGTCCTGATGCCCCAGCTGCTGAAGAGAATCGGTGACAAACCGTTGTCTTTTTTCCGTTTTCAGATTTTTGTTGAGAAAAATTTTGCTTACGGCATTCTTCGCCCGCTCACTAAAATTAGAATGGGTTACATCGGCAATTTTAATGTGATGGGCATCTATATTTTTAGAACGTAAAGCATCAACTATATAGTGGTCATATCCCCAGAAATCGAAACTAATTACACAGATTTTCATTCAGTCAGTTTGCTCCTTTTTTAATGATTCATAAGTTTCAAAAACACTTAAGGACTGTAGATAGGAAAGCTGGTAGCCTTCTTTTCCGTCAAGAATACCTAAACGCAAAATGTATGCCTTAAAAAATTTAAAAGCTGTTTTTGAATACTGTGCTGCGAGACTGTATTTTCTTCCCTTTGCTGCCAGTTCCTGTCCTTTCAGAATTCCGTAATGAATCATTTTTGATTTATAGGATTCATAATCACTAACGGAAAAGTGGAGAAGTTTATTCTTCATTGTTCCTGTCGTTCCGTTAACGTGCAGTGTTTCATGAACTTTTTTTCCGCTTATATATCGGGCTTTTGACTTTCTGAAAAGCCTGAAATTCTTATCGGTTTGTGTTCCTGAATAATGGATGGGTTTGCCTGCAAAATAGAATTTTCTGTAAAAATAATAGGCATCCTTCTGCACCGGTTTTTTTAATTCCTTCAAAATTTCTTTTTTTAAAGGCGCAGTGATTCTCTCATCTCCGTCCAGAAACAATACCCAATCATTTTTTGCGGCATCCAAAGCAATATTTCTTTGCTTTGTAAAATCCTCAAACGCATTTTGAATTATTTTTACTTTAGAAAATTGCTGTGCGATTTCTATCGTTTTGTCTGTGCTGAAAGAATCTACTACAATAATTTCATCACAGAAATCAAAGCACTCCAGCACTTCCTGAATGTTTTTTTCTTCGTTATACGTTATGATTAAACCGCTTACATTCATCATAACCTGTTCTGCCATTCCAATTAATTTATCTTTCCTAAAACATTTTTAATCTTCCAAAGATAAGTTTTAATTTGAAATGTATCAGTGTGTCTGTTCCCTTTATGTCTATTCTGCACAATTCATAAGGTTTCTGGGTGGGGAAGTAATTGATTTTGTTACCGATTCTTACGGCATAAAGAATGTTCAGATGTTTCAAAACTGAAAATAGAGCCTGTTTTCCGGGATTTTTCTTAGGATATTTTCCGTATGGGTACGCCAGAACTTTTGAATATTCTATTTTTTCTTCGTCGAGAATCTGCATGTTTTTTTCAAGATCTTTTTCTATGAAATCGGCAGAAATATTTCTGAAGTTTTGATGAGAATGGCTGTGAAGAGCTATATCAAAATACTTGCTGTTCAGTTGGCGGATCTCTTCAAAAGTCATCATCACATTATTTTTATACCCTTTCTGAATAAATTCTGTAGGAATAAATATGGTTGCTTTCAGCTTATATTTTTCTAACAAAGAAGGAAGGTATATTTCATTGTTTTTGTAACCGTCATCAAAAGTAATAATGATGCTTTTTGGCGAAGGGATGTTCAGCTCACTGAAAAATTTTGAGGTGTATTTTTTCCTGTTTAGATATTCAAATTGTTTCTCAAGGTTTTTCAGGCTTACTATCAGATCTTCAGTGCTTTCTTCCGCGATCTGGTGATACATCAGAATGATCAGGCGGTTTTTAGGAAAAAGAAAAAGATACAACCGAAAATAAAATACGACACAAAGAAGTACTGGAAAAATCAAATACAGAATCTTCATCATTCGCCATATTTTTTTCTGATTTCAATGAGCCTGATTTTCTCACGCAGTTTTATGTATTTTAAAAATGTATAATATGACATTGTTTTGGCTACATAGAAACCTGCAAAGCCGTCCAAAAAACCAAATTTAAATAGATAAACTTTTATAAATTCGTAAACAGGACTGACGATAATTTTAAAGTTCTGATACTTTTTACCACGTTCAAACATCTTTTCTGCCATCATATCAGAGTAGATATTGATTTTAGAAATGTGATGATGAATACTTTTGTAAGTGTAATGATTTAATTTTCCTTCTAAAATTCCCGCTTTTTTAGCGGTAATCAGAAATTCATGTACTTTATCGTCAGAATATTTTGCACAATCTCTTTTGAATAACCTTTCCTTACATACATTTCCCCAGCCTCCGAATCTGATCAGATTAATGCTTATATAATTTAAAAATTTAGCCTTATAAACACAATATTCCGTATTTCCGGAAGAGACAATGTTTCGTATAGATTGGAGCATCTTTTCATCAGGGACTTCATCTGCATCCAGAAAAAGTACCCATGGTTTAGAACAAAGACTGAGGGCATAATTTTTCTGTTCCCCATATCCGCTAAATTTTCTTTCATGAAATTTGATATCCGGATAATCATGAAGACAAATTTCTTTTGTTCTGTCCGTTGAATAGCTGTCTACGATAACAATTTCGTCAACTGTATCTTTAACGGCATTAAGCAATCTTACAATATTATCTTCTTCATTGTAAGTAATGACTGCAAGGGTAAGTGCCATTTCTACTGAAATGAAAGGATGGTTTTTTCAATGATTTTCACACAGTCTAAAAGTTGTTCTTCAGTAATGACTAAAGGTGGCGCAAGCCTGATGATATTTCCGTGGGTCGGCTTGGCGAGTAATCCGTTTTCTTTCAATTGTAAACAGATATTCCAGGCTGTAGAACTTTCCGGAGTATCGTTGATTAAAATAGCATTCAGAAGACCTTTTCCTCTTACTTTGGTAATGAGACCGGTTTTTTCTATTAGTTTTTCAATTTCAGAACGGAATAATTTACCAAGCTCTTCCGCTCTCTCGGAGAGTTTTTCTTCCTGTACAACGTCCAGTGCCGCGACTGCTACTGCACAGGCAATAGGATTTCCGCCAAATGTAGAACCGTGCTGGCCGGGTTTGATGACATTCATAATTTCATTATTAGCCAATACCGCTGAAACAGGATACATTCCGCCGGAAAGAGCCTTGCCTAAAATAAGAATGTCCGGCTGAACATCTTCATGATGGCATGCAATCAATTTTCCTGTTCTTGCAATTCCCGTCTGAACTTCATCTGCAATAAAGAGAACATTATATTTTTTACACAATTCAGAGGCGTCTTTCAGAAAACCGCTATCCGGAACATAAACCCCCGCTTCCCCCTGGATAGGCTCTACAAGAAATGCCGCAATCGTATCTGATTCTCGGCTGAGAACTTCTTCTAATGCAGAAAGATCATTATATGGAATTTTAATAAAGCCTGGTGTAAAAGGTCCATAATTCTGATTGGCATCCGGATCATTTGAAAAAGAAACAATGGTAGTGGTTCTTCCGTGAAAATTATTTTCGCAAACAATAATTTTTGCAGCGTTTTCAGCAATGCCTTTTATTTCATAACTCCATTTTCTGGCTAATTTTACTGCCGTTTCCACAGCTTCTGCCCCGGAGTTCATGGGTAATACTTTATCAAAACCAAAAAGATCAGTAATCTTCTGTTCGTATTCTCCCAATCTGGAATTATAAAATGCTCTTGATGTTAAAGCCAGTTTTTTAGCCTGCTCTACTAAAGCTTCTACAATTTTTGGATGAGAATGTCCTTGATTGACAGCAGAATAAGCGGATAAGAAATCATAATACTTTTTACCGTCCACATCCCAGACAAAAACACCTTCTCCGTTTTCCAGTACCACGGGAAGAGGGTGGTAGTTGTGAGCGCCGTGTTTGTCTTCAAGGTCGATAAAATATTGGGAATCTTTTACAATTTCTGCTGTTGACATATATTTGATTTTGCGCAAATGTAAACATTATTAATGAGATGACTAAACAGAAATCTCATGCTGAAAAAGAAAGGATTTTAAGAACTTTTAATCCTCTAAGAAAACCGAATCAGAAAATATTGCTACTGCAAATAATCCGTTACAGTTATTCTATCTTTAAAAATATGAATTTTAATATTTGTTAATTTAAAAGATTGTGGTGACAACTTTGACAAAGTTTTTTTAATGCTGAAAAAAAACCGCCTTCATGAGGCGGTTACAAATTATATACAAATCAGATTAATGATTGTCGTATTTTTTATCCATTACAAAATCTTCCATGAATTTTGTAGTGTAATTTCCTGAAAGATAATCTTCATTATCCATCAGCTGTCTGTGGAAAGGAATCGTTGTTTTCACTCCTTCAATATAAAATTCTTCCAGAGCTCTTCTCATTTTGGCAATAGCTTCCTCACGGGTCTGTGCCGTAGTGATCAGTTTCGCGATCATGGAATCATAATTGGAAGGAATGGTATATCCCGAATATACATGCGTGTCTACTCTTACCCCGTGTCCGCCAGGAATATTTAATCCTGTAATTTTCCCCGGAGAAGGTCTGAAATCAGCATAAGGATCTTCCGCATTGATTCTACATTCGATGGAATGTAATTTTGGATAATAATTAATTCCTGAAATCGGAGTTCCCGCAGCCAGAAGAATCTGTTCTCTGATCAGGTCATAGTCAATAACCTGTTCAGTGATCGGGTGTTCTACCTGGATTCTTGTGTTCATTTCCATGAAATAGAAATTTCTGTGTTTGTCCACAAGGAATTCAATAGTTCCCACTCCTTCATAGCCGATGAATTCCGCAGCCTTTACAGCAGCTTCACCCATTTTCTCACGAAGTTCGTCTGTCATAAAAGGAGAAGGTGTTTCTTCAGTAAGTTTTTGGTTTCTTCTCTGAACAGAACAGTCTCTCTCAGAAAGATGACAGGCTTTACCAAATTGGTCACCAGCAACCTGGATTTCAATATGTCTGGGCTCTTCGATCAGCTTTTCCATGTACATGCCTCCGTTTCCAAATGCTGCTACAGCTTCCTGAATCGCAGATTCCCAGTGGTCTTTCAGATCTTCAGCTTTCCATACTGCTCTCATTCCTTTTCCACCACCACCGGCAGTTGCTTTGATCATTACAGGATAACCTGTTTCTTCAGCAATCTTTACAGCATGTTCATAAGATTCGATCAGGCCGTCAGAACCCGGTACACAAGGTACACCGGCAGCTTTCATGGTTGCCTTAGCATTTGCTTTATCTCCCATTTTCTCAATCTGTTCAGGAGTGGCACCAATAAATTTAATACCGTTTTTCTGGCAGATTCTGGAGAAGTTGGCGTTTTCGGATAAGAAACCGTAACCCGGGTGAATGGCGTCTGCATTGGTAATTTCAGCAGCAGCAATAATATTAGGAATTTTAAGGTATGAGTCTTTGCTCATTGCGGGGCCGATACAAACCGCTTCGTCTGCAAATCTTACGTGAAGACTGTCTTTGTCTGCAGTTGAATAAACCGCTACCGTTTTAATCCCCATTTCTTTACAAGTACGTAAAATACGCATTGCAATTTCGCCACGATTGGCTATTAATATTTTTTTGAACATCTTCTTTAATTTGAAAATTAGATAATTTGAAAATTAGACATGAGTACGAAACTTAAAAGTTAGTTATCTAACTTCTATCTTCTAACTTCTAACTTCTAACTAAATTATGATGGATCTACTAAGAATAAAGGTTGATCATATTCTACAGGAGAAGAATCATCTACCAAAATCTTAACGATTTTTCCGCTTACTTCAGATTCAATCTGGTTGAATAATTTCATTGCTTCGATTACACAAACCGTTTTACCAATAGAAACTTCGTCGCCAACGTTCACAAATACATCTTTATCCGGAGATGGTTTTCTGTAGAAAGTTCCGATCATTGGAGACTTGATAGTCACATATTTACTTTCATCAGATGATGCTTCGGCTTTTTCGGCCGGTGCAGCTGCAGGAGTAGCAGCCGGTGCAGGTGCAGCAGCTACCTGTTGAGGAGCAGTGTGATACACTGCAGGTTGAGCATAAGCAACTTCGCTACCCGCTAATGGAGTTTTAATAGTGATTTCGAAATCTTTGGTTTTGTATTTTACTTCAGAAACTTCTGCTTTAGACACAAACTTAATAAGATTTTGTATGTCTTTAATGTCCATAAAATTGATATTTGATTTTGAGCCAAAGATACCAAAAAATAGTAAAAAACAACAAAAAACCGCCAAATTTTATAAAAATCGGGCGGTTTTTGTATTAAATCGAGTGTTTTCCGGAGGAAAGCGACTCTTAGTTTTCTTCAGTAGTTGCTACTTCTTTTTCCAATACTACTTTACCTCTGTAGTATAATTTTCCTTCATGCCAGTGAGCTCTGTGGTATAAATGAAGCTCTCCTGTTGTTGCATCTTTAGCTAATTGAGGAACTACAGCTTTGTAGTGAGTTCTTCTCTTATCTCTTCTTGTAGACGATTGTCTTCTCTTTGGATGTGCCATTTTCTAATAACTTTTTTAATTGATGAGCGATGAGATTCATCATCTCATCATTAAACTATTTAATTTTTATTCTTCAAATTTTTTAATGCGTCCCATCTCGGGTCGCTTTCATGTTCTTCTTCTTCACTTTCTTTGGGACTGAACTTCTCAAGGATTGCGAGATCTTCATCACTTACATTCGGTGATATTTTTTTCATAGGAATGGAAAGCGCAACGTTTTCATAAATTAATTGTGCCACGTTAAACGCATGATCACTGGAAGGAATTGTAATAACATCTTCCTCGCTGTCATCATATTCTTCCCCGAATTTTACCAATACCTTGATCTCATTTTCAATAGGATGATCGAAATTCTCGTTTGTAATGTCGCAAACAAGCTCTACCGTACCATTTACTTTGATCTCAAACTCCAGAAACGTAGAATGTTTGTCGAGTAGAACATCTACTGAAATCCTGGGATTTGTAAATTCCTGTTCAGTATCAAATAATTGAAAGAACTCTTTATTTATCTCAAACCTGAACTCGTGCTTGCCGGTTTTTAGTCCGGAAAAGCTTACGTCATAGTTTCTTAACTTGTCCATAAAATGAGTGTGCAAAAATATGCAATTTTTTTATAATAACAAATAAATTCTAAAACAAATTAACTTAAAATTCCAATTGAAGATTTACGCTTCGGTTTCATCAGGTAAATCTTCATCTATTCCGTTATCTACAACCATTTTTCTCGGCTGCAGTCGGTTACTCATCAGATCATTGTATTCGCTTCTGTTCCTAAAAATTTTAATAGCAGTAAAGATGGCTTCGCTAAAACTACGCTCATCCGCAATGTTTTTTCCTGCAATATCGTAGGCTGTGCCATGGTCCGGTGATGTTCTGATAAAAGGAAGCCCGGCAGTATAATTTACACCTTCTTCGTAAGCTAAGGTTTTAAATGGAGCTAAACCCTGATCGTGATACATCGCTAAAACCGCGTCAAAACTTTTATATTTTTCCGGTTGAAAAAAGCTGTCGGCAGGGAAGGGTCCAAATGCAAGAACTCCATTATCTGAAAGCTCTTTGATAGCCGGAGCAATGATTTCAATTTCTTCTTTTCCAATCACACCGCCGTCACCTGCATGTGGATTTAAGCCTAAAACAGCAATTTTTGGTTTTGAAATATTAAAATCTTCAATTAAAGTCTGGTTTAAAACCCGGATCTGTTTTTTAATTTTTTCCTTGGAAATATTTTCAGCCACCTGTGCAATTGGAATATGGTGTGTCAGTACAGCTACCTTTAAGTCTTCCGTTACCAGGAACATTAAGCCTTTCTTATTGAATTTCTCTTCAAAATATCCGGTATGTCCGGCATGTTTAAAGCCCATTTTTACCATTTCATCCTTGTTGATCGGTGCGGTTACCAGAACATCAATCTCTCCTTTTAGTAAGGCTTCAGTTGCTGCCTCAAGAGAATCAATAGCCATTTTGGTGGATTCTTCTGTTGGTGTGCCTAGTTCTACCACAGAGTTTTCCTTCACAAGATTCACCATATTCAGTTTTCCTGCCTGCGCCTGAGATGCTTCATTGATATAGTTGAAATTCAGATTCAGCTTGAAAATGTTTTTCTGAAAAGTGAATAATTTTCCCGAGCCAAAAATCACAGGGGTGAAAAAATCCGTAATGGTTTTGTCTGCTAGGGACTTCATGATGATTTCCGGACCGATGCCATTGAAATCTCCTATTGAAATTCCTACTCGTACTTTATGGTTTTTTGGGCTCATTTTGATTATCTTTGAAGATTAATAAACTACAAATTTAGCAAAAAATAATATGTTTACAGGAATAATTGAAGCGGTAGGGGTAATTGAGAAGATAGAAGAAAACGGAAGCAATATTGATTTTACATTAACCTGTCCTTTTACGAGTGAACTGAAAATCGATCAGAGCTTAGCGCATAACGGTTGTTGTCTTACGGTTGTAAAGATCGAAGGAGATCAATATGTGGTAACGGCAATCCATGAAACCTTAGAAAAAACAAATCTGGGGAAATGGGAGCAAGGCACTGTAGTAAATCTTGAACGGTGCATGAAAATGGACGAACGTCTGGACGGTCACATCGTACAGGGCCACGTTGATAAAACCGGAGAAGTTGTAAATATCGAAAATAAAGACGGAAGTTATTTTATTACCATTTCGTATGATAATACCGGCGGTTTTGTAACGGTTCCTCAGGGTTCTATTACGGTAAACGGAATCAGTCTTACCGTTGCTAAAAGTGAAGATCATCAATTTTCCGTTGCTATTATTCCTTATACCTGGGAATTTACCAATATGCAGTATTTAAGAAAAGGAGATAAAGTTAATTTAGAATTCGACATAATTGGTAAGTATATTGCTAGGTTAATTAATAAACAGAATGTCAATGGGTATGTACAAAGGATATAGCCTTAGGAACCGTGTCTTTTTCGGATTCTTATTGGTGTGTCTTTTAAGTGTAGTTGCTTCTTCGCTGGTCCCTTATTTCGTTTTAAGGGAAAATTCAATTACGAAAAGCAGAATTGACATGCAGGAAAAAACGGGAGCGGTGATCCGGTATCTGGATTATGCCGTAAGCATGAAACATACGGAGACACAAGATCTTCCAAGTCTTCTCGAAAACAAAATCTTCGAGATTGCAGACATCAATCAGCACGACATTATTTTATACGACTTAAAGGGAAATTATTTACTTTCAAATAAAGAAGAGAGCCTGGTAGAACAGAAAAAGATTCCGATCAATATTGTTAACAGGATTCTTTCAACCAAAACCAGAGTGGATATCAAAGGATATGATGCCTCTAAAGATGCTGTGCTTACTTCATCTTATCTTTTGTTGAAAAATAATGATCTTGAACCGATCGCTATTGTGTATATTCCTCTGTATCACAATGAATCAGCTTATCTTGATGTTCTTAATATCTACGTAAAATACATTATTCTTGTTGATGTCTTTTTAATCCTTTTCAGTGTATGGTTCAGCTGGGTGATGTCTAACAATTTAGCTAAAAATATTACCAAATTTTCAGATATGATTACAAGGATCACCCTGTTTGAAAATGAAATGCGGCCGATCCGATATTATAAAAACGATGAGCTAAATGCTTTGGCTAGAGCTTATAACAGAATGATTCTTCAGATTCAGGATCAGAAAGAAAGACTTCGTTTTAAAGCATCTGAAGAAGCCTGGAGGGAAATGGCAAAACAAGTAGCGCACGAAGTGAAAAATCCACTGACGCCAATGAAACTGACCATTCAGAATTTTGAAAGAAAATTTGACCCGGAAGATCCGAATATCAGGGAAAAGGTAAAACAAATGAGCAAGACCATGGTTGATCAGATTGATCTTATTGCTACGGTTGCCTCTGCGTTTTCCGAATTTGCCAAACTTCCGGAGAAAAACAATGAAATCATCAACCTGAATAATGAAGTAGAAGATATTCTCCGGGTTTTTAATGATGACAGCATATTTATGCATTCCAATAAAAGTAATATTATGATCAATATGGACAGGATTTATCTGTCCAGAATTATTACCAATCTTGTTACTAATGCAAAGCAGGCAGAAAGCGATGAGAGAAAATTAATTATTAATGTTGATGTAGAACAGCATCAGAGGAGAGTCATGATTTCTGTTCAGGATAACGGAATCGGAATTCCCGAAAATATTTACGAAAGAATCTTTGAACCGAATTTTACTTCTAAAAATAGCGGGATGGGCTTAGGTTTGTCCATGGTCAGAAAAATGGTTGAAGATTATAAAGGAGAAATTATCGTAAAATCCGAGGTAGGAAAAGGTTCTACGTTCACCATTACTTTGCCTACGAATTTATAGTGAAATCATTTACGTTTAAACAATTTGTTATTCAGCAGTCAAAAGAGGTCTTCCGGGTAGGAACAGACGGTGTTTTGCTTGGCGCTTTGGCAAATAGTAACCATGCGCTCAATGTTCTCGAAATCGGAACAGGAACGGGCCTGATTTCCTTAATGCTGGCCCAGAGGAATCCTGAAGCCAAGTTCTTTGGGATTGATATTAATAAACAAGCGGCAGATCTTACTAAAATTAATTTTGAAAACTCACCATTTTCTTCCAGATTGGAAAATGTGCATCAGGATTTTAAAGAATTTGAAACGCATGAAAGGTTTGATTTAATTGTTTCTAATCCGCCTTATTTTGAAGCATCAGATTCTGAAAAAGATAAAATCGCAAGACAAACTGTAGAATTAAACTTTCGTCAGCTAATTTCAAAATCTTCAACACTTCTTTCAAAAAATGGAATTTTTTCAGTCATCATCCCTGTTGAAGCGGGGCGCGACTTTGTGGCTATAGCTGAAGAAAATCATTTGTTTTTAGTGCGTAAAATTAATATTTTAGGTATTGTAAATTCAAATGTTAAAAGGATTATTCTCGAGTTTTCTTTAACGGAAAAATCACTGGAAGAATCAGAGTTTATTATAGAAAAAAGTCCGAGACAATACTCGGACCAATATCTTGAACTCACCCAAGAGTTTCATGTTTTTAAAGAGGTTAAAAAGTGAAAATAATAACTTATTCGCTAAATTATCTTTATTCAAACAATTCCGCTGTATCCAGTACAGAAACTTTCCCATCTTCACATCTAATCGCTTCTCCGGGGAAATTCTGAATCATGTGATAATCATGGGTTGCCATTACCACGGCAGCTCCGTTTTCCAAAGCTACTTGCTTTAAAAGCGTCATAATTTCGTTGGATGTTTCGGGGTCCAGGTTTCCTGTAGGCTCATCTGCAAGAATAAGATCCGGATGGTTAAGAAGAGCTCTCGCAATGGCAACACGCTGCTGTTCTCCACCGGAAAGCTCATGAGGCATTTTGTGTTTTTTGCTCTTCATGTTTACACTTCCCAAAACCTCATTGATGCGGTCTTCCATTTTTACTTTGTCGCTCCATCCTGTTGCTTCCAGTACAAATTTCAGGTTTTTTTCGACCGTTCTGTCAGAAAGCAGCTGAAAATCCTGGAAAACAATTCCCAGTTTTCTTCTCAGATTCGGAACATCGGAAGCTCTCAGCTTCGCCAGGTCAAAGCCTACTACGGCTCCATGCCCTGAAGCTAAAGGAATATGCCCGTACAATGTTTTCAGCAGTGAACTTTTTCCTGAGCCTGTCTTTCCGATAAGATAGCAGAAACGTCCTTTCTTAATGTTCAGATTCACATCAGAAAGCACTGTGAAATTTTTCTGTGCAATCTTGGCGTGCTGCAGGCTGATGATGTTGTCTCCGGCAATATGTGTATGTGGCATAATTCAGTTTTAAAAATACTTTTTCTAAAATTTTTTCAGATTTTAAAAATAGGAAAAAGAAGGGTAAAAAACCTAAATTTTAGGAAATTTTAACAACAAAAAATGCCTGAAAAACTTCTTTTCAAGCATGATTTGTATATGATAATAAAAAGATTATCTCTTAGCGCGTGATGCACTTACAGTTAAACTCTTTCTGCCTTTAGCTCTTCTCGCAGCCAAAACTCTTCTTCCATTTGGCGTAGACATTCTTTCTCTGAAACCGTGTTTGTTTCTTCTTTTTCTTTCTGATGGCTGGAATGTTCTTTTACTCATTACTATATGTTTAAATCGTAATTATCTATTAATTTTCAGGTTGCAAAGATATGTAATTTTTTAAAAGTTACAAACTTTACCAATCTTTTTTTTAAAATTTTGCATTCATTTTTTATTGAATTATTTTGAAGCCTTGCCATGTGCGAATTTGTGGAAGAAAAAATAATCCTTATGATTTATTTAAAAGCTCTATCTTTGGAAACTTAAATTTAAAGAAAAAAAATAAAAAACATCTCATGTTTACACCCGCGGAACTTTTAGAAATCAATACGTTACTCACTCCGGAAAATAAAATCGTAATTCTTACCCATTATAATCCTGATGGAGATGCTATTGGTTCCAGCCTGGGTTTAAAACATTATCTTAAAGCTAAAGGGATTTTCGCGGAAGTAATTGTTCCCAACGATTTTCCTAAGTTCCTGAAGTGGATGCCGGAAGCCAAAAAAGTTCTGATAGGGGAATATAAAAGGAAGGTAGCATCTGATCTTATCAGTGAAGCAGATGTTATTTTTTGTCTTGATTTCAATGCGCCTTCCAGAATTGGGATTCTGGGAGACTGGCTTACCAATTCCAGGGCAAAAAAAATTCTTATCGATCATCATCAGCAGCCTGAAAAATTTGATTTTGTTTATTCGGATACGGTCATTCCTGCAACCTGCCAGATGGTTTATCATTTTATTGAAGCACTTGATGACGAAAATCTGGTTAATAAAGATATTGCTGAATGCCTATATACGGGAATCATGACGGATACTGGAGGTTTTCGTTTCCGCTCTACCAGCGCAACAACGCACAGAATTATCGCAAATCTTATTGAGCATGGCGCAGATCCTGCTTTAATTACATCAAATACCTGGGATACCAATACCGTTTCGCGTCTTCATTTATTGGCTTTAATTTTAGGACGAATTGAAGTGGTAAAAGACGGAAAAGTTGCCGTTCTTAATTTAACAAGAGAAGAATTAAAAACGTATGGCTTCCAGAAAGGCGATACGGAAGGTTTTGTTAATTACGGGCTAAGTATTATGGGGGTAAAAATGGCGGCTTTCTTTATGGAAGATTTATATGAAGATTTTATAAAGATTTCTTTCAGAAGCAAGGATGATATGGATGTTAATCAGTTTTCCCGAAAATATTTCAACGGAGGAGGCCATATCAACGCTGCCGGAGGAAAATCTTACGAATCTCTTCATGATACCATTGAAACGTTCAAAAGTAAAATTGAGGCTGAGGAAAGTTTGTAATTGAGATTTAGGTTAAAATTTAATCTAAGGAAATTTTGTTTAATGATTATTCGAATCTGAATAATTATTAGATTTTAGAGATTGCTTTGTCATTCACTTCTCGCAATGACATGCTCGAACTCTAATACACTAAAACGCTCAAATGTTCAGTTTAACTCTGAAACCGTGAATATCCTTTTTCCTCAAACTCTTTACAGGTGTATTCATATACTTCCTTAAACATAATATCGAGGAATTTCTTGTTAAACAGACTGAATTTTGTCATCTTAGGCGGATCCAGAAAAATATCACAGGATTTTGCTTTTGAGTAAACTGATTTTGCAATGGCTAAATGTAAAATTCTGTCGAATTCCTTCATCAGACTCATTTTTTCAAGGCTGTCATAGCTGATGGAATTAACATGTGAGGCAATCAGAAAATCACATTTGTCAATAATAGGTTCAATGGGAAGGTTGTCCAGAACACCGCCGTCTACATAGATTTTTTCACCGATTTTAACTGGCGGCAAAATAAATGGTACACTTGATGAAGCAAGAAGAGGCCCGAAAAGTTCACCTTCAGAAAAAAAATCTACAATTCCATGAGTCATTTCGGTTGCAGCAACATACACCGGAATTTTTAAAATTTTGAAATCATCTTCCGGAAAATGATCCATGAATAATTTAAGGATAAACTTTGAGCTGAAAATCCCGTTCTTGGAAAGCTTTAAATAAGACCTCGAAAAAAAAGTAGTCTGTTTTACAATCTCCATCATTTCATCCGGTGATTTTCCGAGAGCATAAAAGGCTCCTACAATAGATCCGGCACTGGTTCCTGAGATAATATCCGGCTTAAGATTATATTCTTCCAGTGCTTTCAGCACAGCGATGTGTGCAATGCCGCGCATTCCTCCTCCGGAAAGAGTAAGTCCGATGACCGGTTTCTTTTTTTTGAATAAGAAATCCAGCATATTAAAAAACTAAATGTTTCGGTAAATGATGGAGAAGTTCCGTATTGATGATTGCTGCACATATTTCAGGTTTCTCCCAATGTCCGTTGTGGCCACAGTCAAGGATATACGATTTGATATTCGTTCTGTCGGGAAGGTTTTTAATCATAGCTTCCGTTTTTACCGCATTGTCATGTTTTCCGGCCAAAACTAAAATTTTACAGTCGAGATTTTCAAGAACATGAGTTTTATCGGTTCTTTCTACCATTCCTTTTACGGATGCCAAGGCACCCAGATTGTTTGTGGAAAGAGCAACTTCCAGGGCCGTTTCTATTTTGCCCTCGAGGACATCTCTTTCATTAGGGTTGAAAAGATTGGGAACTCCGGCTCTGGCGTAGTGCGCAAAAGCATCTTCTATGATCCGGTAGCTCTTTATACGCTGTTCTTTTTTTTCGGGATCATCCGGAAGATAAGATGAAAAGAACAAGGTTAAACTTTTTAGATATTCAGGGTATTTTTCGGCAAAGCCTAACGAGATATAGCCGCCCATTGAATGTCCTAACAAGTGAACTTTTTCCAGGTTTTGATCATCCAGTACTTTTTTTACTTCTTCGGCCATAAGCTCCATCGTCTGAACTTCAGCAATGATTTCGGATTGCCCATGTCCCGGAAGATCGATTTTCAATAATGAAAAATTTTCGGAGAGATAAGGCTCCATATCGCTCCATATAGAAATATTCTCCATAAACCCATGAAGCAAAACTAACATTTCTTTTCCGTTTCCTTTTCTTTCAAAGTTCAGCATAATTTCAGGCATTAAAAATGGATATCAATATAATCAACAAATCCCGAACCATTTACCATATTCTGAAGACGATATGTTTTCCCGCCGTCTTTGGACATAAAAGTTTTAGTACCTTTTCTAAGGTCGGTCTTTCCATTTTCGTTTCCGGAAATGCTTTGTGAAATCGTTCCTGTAAAATTCATATGTTTATCTGAAACAACGGCCATAAAACCTTTAATTTTAAGAAAATTTTTCCCGGACTTCAGCTCGCCGGAGATATTATAATGGTCTCTTTCGCCATCAATTTTTTCGAATGAAATGGTTCCGGAGCCTTTTATGGAATTGTGGGTAAGTTTGTGAGGTCCGCTGAAATCTTTAAAATGGTTGGTAGATCTGATGCTGTCATTGATCTTCGTTCTCGCAGCATTAATGGAATCCACGATTTTTGTACTGTCGGTTGCTCCTGAAACAGAAGTTGCTTCTTTTTTAGAGCAGGAAATAATTAAAGCGGTTACAGCAAAAGCGGTTAAAAAGTTTTTCATTAAATAAAATTAGATCCAAAAATAAACAAAAAAGAGCATCCTGAAAATGCCCTTTAGTTTTTTATTTGGTTAATTCGTCATAAACTTTCTTTTCCCAAGGTTTAATATCGGTAACGCCGTAACGTTCTTTTTTGGAGATCGCGATATTGTCCAGAATATCTACAAAGTTTTTGTAATTGGCATCATCGGTAGGTTCAATGATAATGGTAAAATTTTCTTTTTTAGGAGCGTTATTATAAGCTTTGGAAATGATTTTAGTGATATTGATTCCGCTGAAATCGGTTTCCTTTAAATTGCTTTTGTCTAAATCTTCCTTCGTTTTCTGATGATAAAATACCCGGTTGTCTTTACCCAAAATAAATGTAATTTGATTATTAACATCTACAACATTTGTAGGGGGATTTGGTGATTTCCCAGGCAGTCCCAGATCCATCACATTAGGTTTTGTAAAATTAGTGGTAAACATAAAGAAGGTAATTAAGAGAAATCCTAAATCTACCATTGGAGTCATATCCACGCGGATCATTTTTTTTCTCTGTTTGCTGCCTCCCTGCTTTTCTTGTGCGATTACTTCAGCCATAGTTAATAGTTTTTAAATGTTAAACGGTTTTCAAATAAGCGTGTCGATTTTATAATTATTTTTAAATTTTAATACAAATTATGTACCTAAAAAATAGGTTTAATAATAATTTTATATTCTATAAATAGGATGTTTTTTATTTCTCTAAAAATCAATACAATAAAAAAGCCTTTCCGGATGAAGGAAAGGCTTTACTTATGTAATCGTAGTGATTATTTATTGTTTTTATAATAATTAACTCCGCATTCCAGGAACTTTTTAAAATCCTCTTTAGGCATATATCCGGAAACAGGAGTATTGATAACTTTTCCGTCCGGAGTGAGTAAAACATAGTGCGGCTGCGAATTATTATTAAAATTCACCTGTTGAAACAGGCTCCATCGGTCACCGATTGTCTTTACTTTTTTTACCTGTCCGTCACCCAGATCAATTTTTGTTTTCTGATCTTCAGGCAATTCTTCTTTATCATCTACATACAGAGAAGCCAGTACAACATCGTTCTGAAGGATCGGTAGAATATAACTTTCACTCCACACGAATTCTTCCATTTTCCGGCAGTTCTCACAGCCATAGCCTGTGAAGTCAATTAAAATCGGTTTGCCTTCTTTCTTCGCTAATTCTACGGCGTTGAAGAAATCGTGTTCAGGATGCATTCCTAAAATTCCGTCTTTTTCATCATGGAAGTAACTTACATTTAACGGGGGTAAAATTCCACTTAATAATTGAAGCTTAGGGCGTTCTGAAGTAATTAATCCCTGAACCAGATAAATCACAAATCCCAGTCCAAGAACCCCAAGGATTTTTCGGGTAATGGAGATTTTCGGTTTTTTATCATCATGAGGAAATCTTATCAGCCCAAATAAATAGAGAGCTAATCCAAGTGCCACAAGAATCCAGATCACAATGAAAAGTTCTCTTTTTAATAGGAAGGTCTTGGAAACCAAATCAGCTTTTGATAAAAATTTCAATGCTAAAGCCAATTCTACGAAACCTAAAACAACTTTTACGGTATTCATCCACCCTCCGGATTTAGGCAGACTTTGCAATGCCTGCGGAAATAAGGCCAGCAATCCGAAAATAATTGCCCAGGCCAGTCCGAAGCCTGCCAGAGCAAATGTCAACAGCATAGGTACGTTTGCAGAACCGGTTACTGCACTTCCTAATAAGCTTCCTAAAATAGGACCGGTACAAGAGAAAGAAACGATCACTAAAGTTAACGCCATAAAGAAAATTCCTACAATTCCGCCTGCTTCTTCCGCTTTTGAGGATTTGTTGGCAATAGCACTTGGTAAAGTGATGTCATAATATCCGAAGAAACTTCCTGCAAAGAAAATGAATATGATAAAAAATGCGATATTCAGCCATACGCTGGTAGATATTTCATTGAAAATATTTCCCGCAATTCCGTCGATAATATGAAAAGGAACACTGAGCAGGACAAAAATCAGGAAAATGAAAAATCCATAAATGAAAGCATCTCTTTTTCCTTTGGCTTTATTCAGGCTTCCTTTGGTAAAGAATGAAACCGTAAGCGGAATCATCGGGAAGACACATGGAGTAAGCAATGCAATAAGTCCACCGATAAATCCGAGAAGAAGGTATGTCCAGTAATTTTCGGCTACTTTTTCAGATGCGACTCCACAATCAGTAAGCGGTTTCTCAAAATTGATTGATTCTATTTTTAACTGTTTAGGATCCAGTTTTGATGTTTCTGTATTGGCAACAGGACCTTTCGCCGGATTTACTATTGCAGTTTCTGTTTTCGCAGAATCTTTTGAAGGTTCGGCAGTTGCAGGTTCGGTTTCTTCTACAGAGCCTTTTGGTGTTACCTGTTTGTTGAATTCCAGAGTGTTCGGTGCGAGACAAACTCTGTCGTCACAGGTCTGATACGTGATTTCAGCAACAACATCTCCCGGTTTTGTACCGTCTTTAAGCCTGAACTTTTGTTTAAAGCCCGCAGAATTGGAATAGTAGACAATGTTCCCCCCGAAAGCTTCTGAAAATTCTTCATGTTTTTTTCCGACTTCGGTAAATTTGCCGATCAGTTCAATGTTTTTTCCCGAAACTTTATATTCAGTCGGGATTCCCGTATCTTCCGGAATGTCTTTGGAATAAATATGCCAGCCGCTTTCCATTGTGGCGTTCAGCACGGCTTCATATTGGTTGTCTCCTAATTCGTTGATTGTAAATTTAAATTTTACAGGATTTTTGATTTGTGCATTAATTCCTGTTACCAAAAACAGCATAACTAATAAAAACCAGCTTTTAAATTTCATTTTACTTCGTATTAAAAATTCTGAGAATGTATCCGGACTTCTCACTCCCTGCATATCTCCGGTCCTGTCTGTAGGGGATGACCCCGAGTACAGTATTTTCACTGTCCGTCAGAATCCAGATTTTTTGCCTCGCTAAATTAGATATTTTTTCGTCCCTAAAAAACTTAGAAACTTTCTTTTTCCCTGAAAATCCCGAAGGATAAAATTCGTCTCCGGTTTTTTGCCTTCTCAATTGCAGTGGAAACCGGATTTTTTCGGCATCGAAGTGCCAGTTGAACTCAATATCGATTTCTTCAATGCTTTCCATTATATTTTCGAGATTAATTGCTTTTTGGTTTTCGGAAAAGTCAAATTTTTCAAGTAAAACAATTTCTTCTTCAGTACTGTTTAAATGAAACTTTTCATCAAGCTTTTGTAAAACCAATTCTCCATAATTAACGAGCAACTGATAATCTTTTGAAAAAAACACACTTCCGTTTTCCGCCGTAAAAATTTTTGCAATTTCTCCTTCCTGATTAAAACCGTATTTTTTTAAAATCTCAAATTTTACAAAAGTACTTTCTCTGGCAAGCTGTTCTTTTGATAAGACTTTGTGGTACTTGTTAAAAATGCTTATGCGGTTTTCGATTTCCTGAATCTGTTGCTGGACAAAATCTTTTGTCTGGTTGAGGTATACCGAACTTTTTTTAAAATTTTCCAGGAAATGTGAATTGGTTTCCCGTAACTTCGGCACAATCTCATGGCGTATCTTGTTTCTCAGGTAATCATTTTTCTGATTGGAAAGATCTTCACGGTATTCAATATGATGTTCTTTTGCGAAAGCATAAATTTCTTCTTTGCTAAAAGGTAAAAGCGGCCGTAAAATATTATTATCATTGGCTGGGATTCCTGCCAATCCGTTTATTCCTGCTGCTTTAGAAAGATTAATAATGAACGTTTCAAGCTGGTCATTAAGATGGTGGGCAGTCACTAGAAAATCAAGGTTTTCTTTTTCACGGATTTCTTTAAAAAAATCATACCTGAGTTCCCGTGCCCATAGCTGAATGGAGTTGACCGGTTTATTATCCTTCTGGGAAACCTCGTATACATTAAATTTAATATTCTTTTTTTTACAAAAATCCTGCACTACTTTTTGATCAAGATCAGAGTCTTCGCCGCGGAGTTTATAATTGATATGTGCTACCTGAAACTGGAATCCCAAATCATTAAAAATGTGTGCTAAAACCATAGAATCTGCACCACCGCTTACCGCCAGAAGATAGGTGCTTGTTTCGGGATTCGGGACAAGATTTTGCAATTGATTTTTAAGGTCTGGCGTTTTCAAGATGTATGCTGAGAATTTCTTTGTGCAAAGATAATCCATATTATTAAAATGAATTTTGTTACCTTTGATCGTCTAAAAATGATTATTTATGAAAATTTTTAAAATCTTAGCAGTATCTGCAATGGTGTTGGGAATGACATCTTGTATCAGCAAAAAACAGTATGATGCACTGAGCTCAAATTACAAACAATGTATTGAAAACGTGGGAGAAAGACAGAGAGAAATTCAGGATCTGAAGTCTCAGAACTCTGCTTTGACAAGCGAAAACAACCTGTTGAAAAGTCAGCATGATGCTTTGAAATCATCATTGGATGCGTGTCTTTCCAATACAGGAAAAAGCTCTGCCAATATCGACAAGCTGGTAGGAGAAATCAATTCTTCAAATTCTTACATCAAACAGCTGATCTCAAGCAATGCTAAAAATGACAGCTTAAATTTAGCATTATCAAACAAACTGAAAAGATCTTTGGATAATGTAGCTGACAGTGATGTTCAGGTAAAAGTATTAAAAGGAGTAGTAATGATCTCTCTTTCTGATAAAATGCTTTATAAAACAGGAGATTACAATGTATTGCCTGCAGCACAGGAAGTGTTAGGAAAAGTAGCCAAAGTAATCAATGATTATGACAAATATTCTGTATTAATCGAAGGAAACACGGATAATGCTCCGTTAAACTCTCCGAATTTACCGAGAGACAACTGGGATCTTTCTGCTTTGAGAGGTACTGCTGTAGCTAAAGTATTACAGACTCAGTTTGGAGTAGATCCTGCAAGAATCACTGCGGGTGGTAGATCAGAATACAATCCTAAGGCAACCAACATGAGCGTTTCCGGAAGAGCTGAAAACAGAAGAACGGAAATTATCATCATGCCGAAGCTTGATGAATTCATGAAACTAATGGACATAGCGCCGAAGAAATAACAAGAACAGACATTCAATCAATAAAAAATAAATCCCGAAGCAATTCGGGATTTATTTTTTTAATCAAATTAATTCTTCTTTTTTCAATAATGAAATAATTCGCTGTAAAAATGAAGTGGATATTTCCGGCTTAGTTTTCTTCAGAGAATCAGTCCTGCTTTTTTGCAGTTGATTGCTCTTTTTCTCTTGGTTAATTTGTTTGATTCCCGCATCCATTTTGGTTAGTGTTTTTACCCTGAACCAAAGGTATGGCGATTATAAAAAATAGGGTATCCGTATTTTCACGGTAATTTTTATGTGCATTTACCCGCGATACCGAATATTCGGGCTTTTTTTGTGCTTTTGCTTATATTTAAGTAAATTTGAATCAACAAAATTTGTAGAATGAGCTTTTTTGAAGAAAAGAATCCGGAAATGGACAGGTATCTGGAAACCCATGCTTCGTCTGAACCTGAAATCCTGAAAAAGCTGAGGAGAGAAACTTACCAGAAAACAACTCAGCCCCACATGATCTCAGGATATCAGCAGGGAAGACTGCTGACAATCATTTCCCAAATGATGCAGCCGGAAAATATCCTTGAAATAGGAACTTTTACAGGATACGCAACACTCTGTCTTACAGCCGGACTTTCAGAAAACGGCCGGATTACTACACTGGATGTGAATGAAGACCTGGCCTATTTGCCTAAAAAGTATTTTGCAGAAAGCGAATATTCCTCCCAAATTGACTTCAGGCTTCAGGATGCAAAAGAATTTTTAAAAGAGACTGACCAATTCTTCGATCTTGTTTTTATCGATGCAGACAAAGAAAATTATGCTGAATATTTCAGACTGATAAAACCGCGCACAAAATCGGGATCAGTAATAATGTTCGACAATGTACTCTGGTACGGGAAAGTGCTGGAAGAAAACCCGAAGCAGAGGTCTACACAGGCTATTAAAGAACTCAATGATCTGATCGCAAAAGATGATGATTTTGAAAATCTTATTTTACCTTTGCGCGATGGTGTAAACTTTTTACGCAGAAAATAGAATAAGGCAGAGTATAAGGTTAAGATTTCTTTGGATTTCTCAACTATTATCCTCAATCTAAACCTTTAATATTAAAATATGAATAAAGGAATTTGTATTGTGACGGTGGCACCTGTACGTGCGGAAAATTCAGACAAAGCTGAAATTGTGACGGAAATCCTGTTTGGCGAAAGTGCTGATATCCTTGAAGTGAATAAAAACTGGACCCGGATAAAAATGCATTATGATAACTATGAAGGATGGATGGATACTAAACAGCTGAAACCTGTAACCGATGAAGAGCTGGCTGCCCGCAAAGTAACAATTGTAACCGAAGATTTCGCTTCCGTTATGATGAATGACGGAAAAACGCTGCTTTCTATGGGTTCTGAAGTAGAATTTCCGGTAGTGGCATCCAGAAGAAGTCATAATATGCGGGAAAGTATAGCATTAACGGCAAAAGAATTTCTTAATGTCCCATATTTGTGGGGTGGCAAAAGTTTTTTTGCAGTAGACTGTTCGGGATTTACGCAGCTCGTGTATAAAGTTCACAATATAAAATTACCAAGAGATACCTCGCAACAGGTGGATGTGGGAGAGTCTTTAACCTTTGTGGAAGAAAGTCAGCCGGGAGATCTTGCTTTTTTTGAAAATCCTGAAGGAAAAATTATTCATGTGGGAATCATGCTGGATAATCAGAAAATTATTCATGCTTCCGGAAAAGTAAGAATCGATACATTAGATTCTACCGGGATTTTTAATAAAGAAATGAATAAACACACCCATAAATTGAGAGTGATCAAAAGCATACTGTAATTTTAAAGAATTAAAATGGAAAATATTCTCCTGATTTTTGATATGTTAAACTTTGGACTGCTTGCTTTTCTATGGTGGTTCAGCATTAAAAATTATAGAGTATTATCAGAGACTATACCTATTCATTTTGATCTTGACGGAAAGGCAGATCGTTTTGGAAATAAAAAATATTTTTACCTGATGCCTGCTGTGCTCACGATTATCTATTTTTTATTTATGTTTCTTATCAGAAGCCCGGAGTCAGCCAATTATCCTGTACCGATTACTGAAGAAAATGAAAATGCCCAGTTTCTCATCATGGGAATTTTCATGCGATGGCTGTTTGTTTTGATATCATTGATATTTTTAAACAGCCAGGATTATATGCTGAGGTATTCATTCAGCGATACTGCAAAACCGCGGGTAGCATTTTCTACATTGTTGTTTTCAATCATCGGAAGCTTGGTTGTTCTGTTTATTTTTGTGGGTATTTTTAAATGATATTTAAATTCAATGGGTTTTTTTTATAACATATTTATCAGCTTAATGATTTTCGGGATGAAGATCTTTTCATTATTTAATGATAAAGCGAAAAAAGGCGTTCTCGGAAGAAAAGAATCTTTACAAAAAATACAATCAGGATTTTCTGCAGGCGATCAAGTGATCTGGATGCATGCAGCCAGTCTGGGAGAATATGAGCAGGGACTTCCGGTTTTGGAAAAGCTGAAAGAAAAATTTCCGGCTCATAAAATCCTTATCACATTCTTTTCGCCTTCAGGATATGAAAATGTTGTAAAAAAGAAAAATATTGCGGACGTAATCTGCTATCTCCCTTTTGATGAAAAAAACAAGGTAAAAGAATTTGTATCTCACCTCAATATTACTTTGTTCTTTACCGTAAAATATGATTACTGGTACAATCTTTTGGAAGAGCTTAGACAAAAGGGTACAAAAATTTATGTAATTTCTGCACTTTTTTATGATACACAGTCATTTTTTACTTCTCATGGAAAATGGTTTGTAAAACAGTTGCAGAAAAATATTGACTGGTTCTTTCATCAAACGGAAATGTCTTATGCTTTGGCTAAAAATATAGGCCTTACACAATCTTCCGTAACAGGCGATACACGTTTTGACCGTGTAAAGCAGCTGCAAAGCCGGAACAATCATGTGGAATTTATTAAAGATTTCATCGGGCAGGATAAAGCGGTTGTTTTTGGCAGTTCCTGGCAGGCTGAAGAAAAGGTAGCCGAAGAAGTGTTGCTGGGAAGTCCTTATGCAAAACTGATTATTGCGCCTCATGATCTTAAAAGAGTTCAGCATCTGAAACAGACTTTTCCGGATGCTATTCTGTACAGTACGATTAAAGAAAATAAGATGGATTTTAAATCACGGGTTTTGATCATTGACAGTATTGGCCTGCTTTCGAAATTATATTCTTATGCAGATATTGCCGTGGTGGGAGGCGGCTTTCATAATGCCGGATTGCATAATATTCTTGAAGCTGCAACTTTCGGAGTGCCTGTCATTTTCGGGAACCATTACCGGAAAAACCCGGAAGCAGATGAACTAATCTCCGCAGATGGCGGAAAATCTTTTGAAAATGCCGGCTTAGCCGCAGATTTTGTAATGTTCCTCATCAATAATGAAGAAATACTCGGCAGAATGTCTGAAAATGCAAAAAAATTCGTTGCTGAAAAACCGGAGTCCACAACATTGATTATGCAAAAAATCTTATCGTAAAAAGCCCTGGCTCTTAATTTCTTTAATAATCTGGTCGAAATTTTCAGGAATTTTATCGCTCGTAAGCCAGTTTAAATCTATTCCGTTGTTAATAAAAAGCTTTGAAAGATAATGGTTCTTGATGATTTTACTTTTCAATTCGTCCAGATGTTCATCAATTTCCATCCAGTAGTCCACATCAAGTTTTCTGGTAAGAGTCAATGCTTTTACGGTTTTATTAATGATATAAAGGTAAAGTTTATACACATTATCAAATCTTTGCCTGCCAAGATCTTCATTGTAATCAAGAATTTTATTAATCAGCAAAAGATTGAGACTTACTTCTCCGAATTTATCGGTAGTAATTTTTACATGTTCCGTGATTTCGGCGCTTATTTTACGGATGATGCCCATAAAGTATTTTTGATTGCTGATATATTTGGACGCGAGTACTACTTTTTCTTCCACAATTTCTTCCATGGCATCTCTCTTATTGTCAGTAGTTTCAGGGTCAATCAGTTCAAAATATAATTTTTTAGACAGAAGTTTATCTTTTTTTAATAATCTGAAAATAAGCTTGTCTTTTTCTGCTGGAGAAAAATTACTGAGAGCAGCCTTGAATTCTTTTGAATATTCCATTTTTAAATTTAATTAAAAATTTTCGAATATTTTAAAAATCCGTTCAATGCCCAGTTTGCAGTATAGTATAAAGACCTTATCGTAGAAAACCCCATGAAATCTTTGTAAACCAGGTATTGATCTTTAATTATATTCTTTTTCTTTCGGGAAACACTGTTCTGGCGCATTCTGTATTTGGCAAGTGTTTTCTGTAGAGGATAGCCTTTCGGAATTTCTTTCAGCAGATTCAGCCACATGACATGATCTTCGCGTTTACTTTTTACCGGGAAGAAAAATTTACCCACTCTTTTAGTGTCATACATGGTAGAAACCGGGGCTAGCCTGCAGGTTTTCAGTAAATTTGAAAATGTTACAATTTTATCTGCTTCAAAATCTTTGAGAACAGGCTGCATGGTATGTTCGTCACATCTCGAATAATTACAGTAGACGAGTTCTGCGTTGTAAGTTGTCATATAATCAACCATGGTTTCAAGATATTCGGGATGCCAAAGATCATCGGAATCAAGGAATGCGATATACCTTCCGCAGGCTCTCTCAAGACTTTTATTTCTTGCATTGCCGGCTCCGCCATTTTGCTCCAGAACCTGAAGTTTTATTCGGGGATCGTAATATTTTTGTACAATTGTAACAGTATTGTCCCCGGAGAGATCATCAGTAATCAGCCATTCCCAGTTTTCGTAAGTCTGGCCAAGTACACATTGTATTGTTTCCTCAATGAATTCTTCCGAATTGTATGAGGGTGTGATAATGGAAACAAGTTCTTTCATCTGTGTAGATAATTATAAAAATTTTTTTTCAAAAAAGTGCCATGAACATATCCCTACTGCAACAACAAGCAGCATACAAACTACTGCCATCATATAAGGGTTGTAATCCTGAAAAAATCCAAGTGTGGTAAAAACCCGGATGATAGGAAAATGGAAAATGTAAATTCCGTAAGTGAAGTCTCCGTACTTGCCGAAATTATTTAAAAATGAAAAAGAGTAAGCAATATACAATACGATAATGCCGATCATCATTGGTGAAAATAATTTAATGCTGAAAACAAGATCAATCCATACTGTGAAGATGGCAATACTAAAAAGCATGTTTTTATATTGAATGAACCGGTCGAAATTAAAATAGATCAGCATTCCCGGAATGAAATAGGAGAGCGATCCCGGAAGCTGTTTTGCGGCAGACATTTTATCTAATGATTCGAAATAATTAAGATAAATAAGAGACAGAAAATACATAATCACGAGGCTGAGGTTTCTGTACTTGTTTTTCTTTCCGAACAATAAAAAAAGTAAAGGAACGCAGAAGTAATAGGACATTTCAACTTTCAGGGTCCATAATGCTCCGTTTACCGCCTGATTCCCAAAGACTCCGGGCAGCCATGGTGCTTTAAAATTCAGAAATAAAGAATTCCAGAAAAGATATTTATAAACCTGGGGATTGCTGAAGTATTCAGCGAAAGAATAAGTGCTTACAAGGCTTAATAAAATGGCACACAGAAAAACCACCAGCAGATAAGCAGGAACAATTCTCCTGATTCTTTTATTCAGGTAACTTTTTAATCCTGAAGAGCGCTCGTAGCTTCTCGCAATAAGAAATCCGCTTACTACAAAAAAACCGAAAACCGCTATTTCAATGGGACTGTAATGGAGAATCTCCAGCTCTTTGGAAGCGCTTAATGTTCCAAGATGCCCCACAAAGACAATGAAGGCCAGGAGAACGCGGATAAAGTCGAAATTATTTTTCGTTATCATTTGTGTTGTTTTATACAAAAATAACTTTTTCCTGCAATATAGATCGCTTTAAGCCTCAATATTTTTAAAAATAACTAAGTTTACAATTATTTTTTGCAAAATATTATTAAATAAATCAAAAAAATTATAATTTTAGCACTTGAAAAATTTGATACATGAAGAAATTAGCATTACTATTTGCAGGTCTATCTTTATTCGTAGCGACAGGATGTAATAACGACGACGATAACACAATAGAATATCCGATTGTGGGAACATGGCAGCCCATGAAAGTGGTTGTTACCAGTGTCCCTATAGGAGATGATCCTGTTTCAGATGCCATTACTTTTGATTCTGACTGCCAAAAGACATCAAGATGGGTTTTTGCAGCGGCGGGCACGGGGAAAAGAACCGAAAACGGAGATGGAGCTACACCGGGAACCTGTCAGCCTACTTTCGATAGAACTTTTACCTATACCTATGATAAAGACAGTAAAGCTATTCAGGTAAAATACCAGGGAATCGTGGAGCCGGATAAAGGAAGTGTGGTTACCCTTAATGAAACGACCATGAATATTAAATTTGAAGATACTTCAGATCCTACTGAATACCAGTCCATGACCTATACTTTAAAGAGAATTCCTCAATAATAAAAGTTTTTACTTCATTAAAGCTTAAGATCTCATCTTCGGATGAGATTTTGTTTTTTTATATTTAATTCAAAATTAATTCTATTTCTCCTAAAATCATTATTTTTGTGATTCTTGATTTTTTAGAGTTAAAACAATTAACCTAATGTATCTAAGTCTAACATCTAACATCTAATTATAAAAGTGTTTTACGATCATCAGCAGATAGAAAAAAAGTGGCAGAAATACTGGGAAGAAAATCAAACCTATAAAACTTCCGACAGCACTGATAAACCTAAATTTTATGTTCTCGATATGTTTCCTTATCCATCGGGCGCCGGACTACATGTGGGGCATCCTCTCGGATATATTGCATCGGATATTTATGCCAGATATAAAAGACATCAGGGATTCAATGTGCTGCATCCGGTAGGCTACGACAGCTTCGGGCTTCCTGCTGAGCAGTATGCAATCCAGACCGGGCAACATCCTGCCATAACTACAGAACAGAATATTACCAGGTATGAAGAGCAGCTTAGAAAAATTGGCTTTTCTTTTGACTGGAGCAGGGAAGTAAGAACATCAGATCCTTCTTATTATAAATGGACGCAATGGATTTTTATTGAATTGTTTCATTCATGGTACAATAAAAATACGGACAAAGCGGAGCCGATTTCCACTTTAATTAAACATTTTGAAAGCAAAGGAACACAGGATCTAAATGCCAATGAAACCGAAGAACTTCATTTTACGGCAGAAGAGTGGAATACTGCTTCCGAAATGGATAAAGAAGATATTCTTTTAAATTACCGTTTAGCCTACAGAGCGGAAACTACCGTAAACTGGTGCCCTGCTCTGGGAACCGTATTGGCAAACGATGAGGTGAAGGACGGAAAATCCGAAAGAGGAGGTTTTCCGGTGTTTCAAAAGAAAATGATGCAGTGGAGCATGAGAATTTCCGCATACTCTGAGAGATTATTGCAGGGTCTGAAAGGCCTTGACTGGCCACAGCCATTAAAAGATTCTCAGGAATACTGGATCGGAAAATCCCAGGGAGCTCAGGTGAAATTTGAAATTGAAAGTCATCCTGATGAAGTTATTGAAGTATTTACAACAAGACCGGACACTATTTTCGGGGCAACTTTTATGGTGCTGGCTCCGGAAAATCCTTTGGTAGAAGCCATCACCACACCGGAACAGAAAGCTGAGATTGATAGCTATATCGAAGAAACTTCCAAAAAAACGGAAAGAGACCGTATGGCGGATGTGAAAAATGTTTCGGGAGCTTTCACGGGTAGTTATGCTCTCAACCCTTTCAGCAATGAAAGAATGCCGGTCTATATTTCAGATTACGTATTAATAGGATATGGAACAGGAGCTGTAATGGCCGTTCCGGCTCACGATGAGCGTGATCACAGATTTGCAAAGAAATTTAATTTAGAAATTAAAAAGGTTGTAGAAACCGATGAAGATATTCAGGAGAAATCTTTCGATTCTAAAGATTCCGTATGTGTAAACTCGGATTTTTTAAATGGTTTAAAATATGACGAAGCAAAAGCACTGATTATTTCTGCGATCGAAAAAAGAGGAATCGGTCATGGAACAACCAACTACAGACAGCGTGATGCCATTTTCTCCAGACAAAGATATTGGGGTGAGCCGGTTCCTATATATTATAAGGATGGAATGCCTTACACTTTGCCAACTTCAGCATTACCATTGGAACTTCCTGAAGTTGAAAAATATTTACCGACAGAAGACGGAGATCCGCCATTGGGAAATGCAAAAACTTTTGCGTGGGATGAAGTCAATCAAAAAGTGGTTGATACGGATCTGATTGATGAAAAAACAATTTTTCCTTTAGAACTATCGACAATGCCGGGTTGGGCAGGAAGCTCATGGTATTTCTTACGATACATGGATCCGCATGACGAAAATGTTTTTGTTAAAAAAGACCTTGCCGATTATTGGGGACAGGTTGATCTGTATATTGGAGGAAGCGAGCACGCAACCGGGCATTTGTTGTATTCAAGATTCTGGAATATGTTTTTAAAGGACAGAGGATATATTAATCATAATGAACCTTTCCAGAAGCTGATTAATCAGGGAATGATTTTGGGGATGAGTGCATTTGTTTATAGAATTGAAGGAACGAACAAATATGTATCTAAAAATTTAGCCAAAGAATATGAAACTCAGCAAATCCACGTTGATGTATCTTTATTAAAGGGAACATCAGACGAATTGGATACGGAAGCATTTAAAGCTTGGCGGCCGGATTTTGCAGATGCAGAATTTATTTTTGAAGAGGATGGAAAATTTATCACTGAACGCGAAGTAGAAAAAATGTCCAAGTCAAAATACAATGTCGTAAACCCGGATGATATCTGTGAAGAATACGGTGCAGACGGTTTAAGATTGTATGAAATGTTCCTAGGACCATTGGAACAATCCAAGCCCTGGAACACGCAGGGACTGAGCGGAGTTTACGGTTTCCTTAAAAAATTCTGGAATTTATATTTTAATGGCGAAGTTTTTGAAGTGTCAGATGAAGAGCCGACAAAAGCGGAATACAAAGTTTTGCATACCTTAATAAAGAAAGTGGTATACGATATTGAAAATTTTTCTTTCAATACGTCTGTTTCTTCATTTATGATTGCGGTAAACGAATTGCAAAAAATAAAATGCAACAAACGCAATATTTTGGAACCTTTGTCCGTTATCATTTCTCCGTATGCGCCACACATATGTGAGGAACTTTGGAGTCTGCTCGGCCATACAACTTCAATTGAGTTTGAAAAATTCCCTGTATTGAACGAGGATTACCTGGTAGAAGACGAAATTGAATATCCGATTAGTATTAACGGGAAAACAAAACATAAACTGGCATTATCTGCACAGCTTTCAGCTAAAGAAGTGGAAGATTCTGTAATGAAAGATGAGAAAGTTCAGCAGTTTCTGGAAGGTAAGACACCAAAGAAAATTATTGTGGTGCCGGGAAGAATTGTGAACATTGTAATTTAAATAAAAATTAACATTGGCAAATTAAAAAAAATGAAGGCTTATATTTTTTAAATTTTTAATGTAATGATTAAATTTAAAGATTATTGCCAAAAAAAGAGAAAATAATTATAATATCGAAATCGTATTAAATTTTTATTATCAAAAAAAACAGAAATGTTTATTTGAGACTCTTGCATTTTAATTAATTTTGCCTTTAATTTACACCTTGTAAAATTTTAAAACAATATAATTTAGTTAAATATGGAAATGAATGTTTCAAAAAATGATGAGCAAGTAGTTGCTAGAAAAGCGGGAGGTTTAAACCCAGCTGTTATTATTCCTATTATCTTAGCTATAGGAATTTGTATTTATTTATTCGTTTTGGGTAGCCCTGGAAATTTTAAAGATGCTGACAAATTAGGTGCAGGATCTGTAGCGTTTTCAGATGTTGAAGGAAAAGACATTCACCCAGATTCTTTCTTAGGTATTATCTACAAAGGAGGAGTTATCGTACCAATCTTGATTACTTTCATGCTAACCGTAATCGTATTCTCAATTGAAAGAGCTTTAGTTCTAGGGAGAGCAGCTGGAAAAGGGAACTTAGATAACTTCGTAATTCAGGTAAGAAGCTTATTGAATCAAAACAAAATTGATGAAGCTTTAGAAGAGTGTGACAGACAACAAGGTTCTGTTGGAAACGTAGTGAAAGAAGGTCTTACTACTTACAAAGCTTTATCTCACGATACTACGCTTAACAAAGAGCAAAAAATGGTAGCGCTTAACAAAGCAATCGAAGAAGCTACTACTCTTGAGATGCCAATGCTTGAGAAAAACATGATGATCCTTTCTACTTTAGGTACTGTTGCAACGTTAGTAGCACTTTTAGGTACGGTAATCGGGATGATCAAGGCATTCTTCGCATTAGGTTCTGGAGGAGGTACTCCGGATGCTGCTGCACTTTCAACAGGTATCTCTGAAGCTTTGATTAACACAGCTTTAGGTATTGGTACTTCAGCAATCGCTATCATCCTTTATAACTTCTTTACTTCTAAAATTGACGGATTAACTTATAAGATCGATGAGATTGCTATGAGTATCCAGCAGTCTTTCGCTGAATTCAACTAAGAATTCAAGCAAAGAATTGTACACTAAGTAAAAAGAAGTCTAATTAAAAATTATTAATAATAATGGCGAGAGTCAAACCAAAAAGACATGGAGTAGTGACGGATATGACGGCAATGTGTGACGTTGCATTCCTACTGCTTACATTCTTTATCTTGACCACTCAGTTTAAAAAACCTGACGTGGAGCAGATCAAACCGCCATCTTCAATATCAGAGAAGTTACTTCCTGATGCAAGTTTGATGACTATCAACGCTACACCGGACGGAAAATTCTATTTCCAGCCTGTAGAAAATGCAACAGAGAGATTAAAGCTTTTGGACAACATGGGTAAAAAGTACGGTGTTACTTTTGACAACAAAGAAAAAGCTGCATTCCAGAAAGTACAGGCTATCGGGGTTCCTATGAACCAACTGAAAAGCTATCTTGATTTGCCAGATGACGCGCAGAAAAATTTCAAGAGTCCAACAGGGATTCCTATGGATAGTACAAATAAGCAATTGGTAGACTGGGTAAAAGAAAGTCTTGCTGTTAATCCTGATTATAAATTGGCGATTAAAGGAGACGTTACTACAGAATATCCTAAAGTTAAAAGCTTATTTGAGGGTTTAAGAGATATCGATTTTCTTAAATTTTGGTTGATTACATCACAAGAAGGTAAACCTAACGAATAATATCGATTAGAAATGGCAGAAGTACAAGTACAGGAAAAAGGCGCCAAAGGCGGCAAGGTACGTTCCAAGAAACAGAGTACCAGAGTCGATATGACTCCGATGGTGGACTTGGGTTTTCTATTGATTACCTTCTTTATGTTCACAACCACATTCTCTAAACCGAATGTAATGGATTTGGGTCTTCCGGCAAAACCGAAGGATGAAACAAAAAAACCACCTCCAACAGAAATCAAACTTTCAAATTCTATCTCTTTATTATTAGGGAAGGACAATAAGGTTTTCTGGCATCAGCAGGATAATACATCCTTAACAGACCAGAACCTTAATGAAACCACTTTTGATAGAGAAGGAATCAGAAAGGTTATCAAGCAAGCAGAAGCAAATGCGGCAGATAAATCCAAATTTACCGTGATTATCAAGCCTACTGACGATGCTGTATATAAAAACTTTGTAGATATTCTTGACGAAATGGCAATTACTAAGATTGAGCGATACGGGGTTACCGATCTTAAGCCTTGGGAAGAAGCCATTTACAACAAAAAGGTTGGGAATTCCGGAGCTGCAGCAGCACCGGCTACTAAGTAATTTAAACCATAAAATTGTAAATCTATGGCAAATGAAAATGTATACGATCCAAATCTTACTTTAGATGAGATTGTATTTGAAAATAGAAACAAAGAATATGGTGCATACGATCTAAGACATCAGTATCCTAGGCTTCTGACAAAATCTTTTATCGTTGGAACAGCAATATTCCTTGTATTGGCATTGTCTCCTTTTATTTATCTTACCATTAAAAGATTAACTGAACCACCTAAGCAGGAAGTAAAGGCGGATTTAGTGGAAATCCTTCAGGAAGATAAAATTATTGAGCAGCCGAAAGAAGAAGAACCACCACCACCTCCGCCACCACCAAAAGAGGAAGAGAAAATTGAAATTATTCAGAACGTGGTTCCGGAGCCTGTAAAAGCTCCAAAAATTGAAACTCCACCGCCGCCAATTTCTAAACAGTTAGAAACAACGACAGGTCTGGTAAATCAGGAGGGGGTAAAAGCTCCGGCTTACACGCCACCGCCACCACCGCCATCAACAGGTACAAAAGCTTCAACAGCTGAGGTTAAGCCTCAGGTATCTAATGATGTTTACGAGTCCGTTGATCAACCGGCAGATTTTAGTGCAGGAGGACTTAACGGGTTCAGATCTAAGTTTACGAATAATTTTGATAGTTCTTCATTGGAAGGTGAAGGTACTTTGAATACGGAAATTACTTTTGTTGTTGAAAGAGACGGAACATTAAGCCAGGTTAAGGCGACAGGTCCTAATTCAGATTTCAACAGAGAAGCTGAAAGAACGGTTAAAAGTATAAAAATCAAGTGGAATCCAGGTAAAGTGAATGGACAGCCAGTTCGTTCTCGTTTCAGATTCCCTGTTAAGATGAATTTTGAATAATTCTATCTTTAAATAATAATTAAAAAGAGAAGCACATGCTTCTCTTTTTATTTTTTTTGGTATTTTTGTTATATGATGTTCAATTGGTTATCCCTCGTTACGGGATTGTTTTATATCGTTTTAGGAATTGTAGTTATTCTTTACAAATTCTTTTTCACTGTTTTGGAACCCGGTGTGGCGTATGCATTAGGAATATTGCTTATCCTGTACGGTATTTTCAGAATTTACAGAGCGATTACAAAAATTAAAAGTTCAGGAAATGAAGAATAGTATTAAACTTATAATGCTGCTTTTCATTAGCATAATAGCGATAAGTTGTAAAAAAGAAGAAAAATCCCCATCTTATAATAAAGGGGAAATGACGATTCTTACCGATGAGTCATTTAGAAGTGTTACGGAAGCTTTGGCAGAAGGATATATGATTAACTATCCTGAAACAAAAATAAAAGTTGTTACAAAAAAAGAAGATCTTGGTTTCCTTGATCTCTTACATGATAAAGCAAGAATTGTAGTCATGTCAAGAGATTTGTCTCCCGAAGAGATTAAAACCTACGAAGAACAGGTTGAGCTTAAATTTTTACCTTCAAAATTTGCAGCAGATGCTGTTGTTTTTGTTGTTCCCAAAGATTCTCCGAAAGAAAGTATTTCCATGAAAGAAATTGAAAAGGGGATGCAGTCTGAGGACAAAAAATTTATATTCGACGGAACAAATTCCAGTAATTTGAATTTCGTTGCCCAAAAGATCAGGAAAGAGCCTAAAAATTTAAAATTCTCTGTAATTCCGGGGAATAAAAATATTATTGAAGAACTAAGTAAATATCCTGATAAAATTGGTGTGATTGGCCTCAATACTTTTAGTCGTCCCTATGATAAAGAATCGGAGGAGCTTAGAAGCATGGTCAAAATACTTCCTGTTGAATATCAGGGTAAACAATACAATACAGACTTTGAAAACCTTCGCAAAATGAATTATCCTTTCACCAGAATTTTGTATTTCTTAACAAATGAGGGTAATTTTAATATTGCTAATGGTTTTATAAGGTATTCCTGTACACAGCTCGGGCAGATGATTGTTCAGAAGGAAGGTTTACAGCCTTATAATCTGTATAGAAGGGAAGTACAGATGCGTTAAAATATATTAAATTAACTTCTTACCCAAAAATAAATCCTTATTTTGGTCTGAAAATTGTGTACAATATAAATTGAATTAGATTAGAAATTTAAAATGAGAGATATAATGAATATGAATGTAAAGAAGATTGCTTTTGGAGCAGCAGTGGTATTTTTCACTAATTTTGCTTTTGCGCAAACCGTACAGGATGGTATCAATAGTATGGATAGTGATAAATATGCTCAGGCAAAAGCTAATTTCACAAGCATGATTACATCGGCACCTACTGCTGAAAACTATTTTTACCTTGGAAATACATATCTAAAACAGGGAGAGCCTGATTTTGCAGCAGCTACAGACAATTTCAACAAAGGTCTTGCTGCTGATAAAAAAAGTTATTTAAACAAAATCGGTTTAGCAGCCATTAAACTCGGTAAAGGCGACAAAAATGCAATTGCAGAAATTCAGAGTATTGTTTCTGATTCTAGAGAAAAAGATGCAGAAGTGTTATTCAGAGCTGCAGAAGCATTAACTTTATTTGAAAAAAATAACTCTCCGGATTTAGCAATTCAATACCTAAACAAAGCGATTGAAAGAGCGTCTAAAAAAGATGTTCCCGCACACTATTATTATACTTTAGGTGACGCCTACAGATTAAAAAGAATGCCGGGTGATGCGATGACAGCCTATGATAAAGCGCTTCCTTTAGCTAAAAATAAGGCTTCCGTTTATACGAGAATGGGAACATTATGGATGGCCGCACAACAATGGCAACAGGCTAAGACAAGCATCGATAAAGCTATCGCAACAGATCCTACATATGCTCCGGCTTATAAAGCTTTAGCAGCCTATGATATCAGATATCAGCAAAATGCAAAAGCAACACAAGATCTTATCAATTATACCAAATATGCGGATGAAGATCCATATACACAACTGGAAATTGCAAAACTTTATTTTACAAATGAAGATTATGCAAACTCAAAACAGGTTTTAGATAAGATTTTCGATAAAATTAATGATCCTATTAAATTTAAATTAAGAGCGTATCAATTATATGCAGATGGGAAATATGCAGAAGCAAAACAAAATATGGATAATTTTGTTTCTCAGGCTGATAAATCAAGAGTACAGCCTGCAGATCAGGGACTGATGGGATTAATTGCTGCCGGATTAGCTAAAACCGAAACGGATGCTGCTAAAAAAACAGCTTTAACAACAGAAGCACAACAAAAAATTGCTATCGCAAAAGCAGCGAAAGACGAAACAATGAAGTGGGATATGGAGCTTGTTAAAATTGCAGGCGGAGGAGCTTCACAGTCTGATGTTGATGCAGGACCAACAAACCCTGTTATTGAAGGATTGAAGCAAAAAGTTGCAGCAAATGCACAGGATTCAGATTCTTTGTTTAAGTTAGCAACCGCTTATCAGGATGCAAAAAACTGGAATGGAGCTATTCAAACTTGGCAGAAAATGAATGCACTTCTCCCTGATTGGGCACCTGGTTATTACAGCTTGGGATATTCATACCAACAGGCTGGAAATAATGACGCAGCAAAAATCGCTTATGAAAAATTCATTAATACAGTGAAGCCTGCAGATCAGGAAGCTAATAAGCAGACGCTTGCTTATGCTTACTTTGCTGTAGCCTATATGAGTAAAGATTCTGATCTTGCGAAAGCTAAAGATTACGTTTCAAAATCTGTTCAATTGGATCCTACGTATCAGGATGCTATAAAATTGAATGCAGAAATCAATAAATAATTATTCTTAAATAATTATAGGACTTCCCAATCGTAATGTTTGGGAAGTTTTTATTTAAATCATATCTTTGAATATATGAAAACAGATATATTAGCTTTTGGTGCACATCCTGATGACGTAGAACTTGGCTGCGGCGGAACAATCGTTAAAATGGTCTCCGAAGGTAAAAAATGCGTTATCGTAGATCTTACCCGCGGGGAGCTTGGTACGAGAGGTACTGAAGAAACCCGAAAAGCGGAAGCCTCTGATTCAGCAAAGATCCTGGGGGTGGTTGCAAGAGAAAATCTGGGCATGAAAGACGGTTTTCTGGAAAACTCTGAAGACTATCAGATGAGAATTGTAAAAATGATTCGCAAATACAGGCCTGAAATCGTTTTAGCAAATGCAATTGATGACAGACACCCGGATCATGCAAAAGGAGCGAAATTAGTCTCGGATGCATGCTTTTTAGCAGGATTAAGAAAGATCGAAACTGTTCTTGAAGGAGAAAATCAAGAGATCTGGAGGCCAAAACATATATTTCACTACATACAATGGAAAAATATTGAGCCTGAGTTTGTAATTGATATTTCAGATCATCTGGAAAAAAAGATTCAAGCTTGTATGGCTTTTAAAACTCAGTTTTATGACCCGGCTTCCAAGGAACCGGAGACGCCAATTACTTCAAAAGACTTTTATGAAAGCTTAACATATCGTGCTCAGGATCTTGGGCGGTTATCGGGAGTGACTTATGCTGAGGGATTTACGTCTGAGAAGCTTATTGCAATGAAAAATTTTGACGGAATTGTTTGGTAATTAAAAAATCTTCCCTATATTTGCACTCACAAAACGGTGATTGTAGCTCAGTTGGTTAGAGCGTCGGATTGTGGTTCCGAAGGTCGTGGGTTCGAGACCCATCATTCACCCAAAATTCAGCATCCTGCTTACATTAAGCAGGATGTTTTTTTATTGTACATTTAATATTTATTGGGCAATTATTTTTCATTTAACTTTATGTTTATCTTCTTAGCAATCTGCTTATTGTAAGATTTTTTTACAACAGTGGCTTCAAATGGCTTATTAAGACTATTTCCTGAAGGATCGGAAATGTATTTATTAAGAATTAGTGTATATTTTTTTTCTGTCCATGGTTGATCAGGCATAAAGTACCATTCAGTGTCGTCAGATCCGGCAATAATCTTTCCTTCAACTATTTTATCAGATTTATAATCATATACTAAAATTCCGATTTGTGCAGAAAAAATGTCAATGGGTCTGTCGAAAACAATTTTCAGTTTATCCGAAGTATTTTTTTTAGGAATTTGTAATTTATCCTCTAGAAATTTTGGACATATATTAATAGGATTGGTGATTTCGAATTCTTTTGTAAAAGATATTAATTTGGATTTGCTATTCAGTGGTTTGATTTTATCGGTAATTTCCAGGTAATATTTTTTACCTACTGTAAATATTTCACCAAGATTGTCATAATATGAGATGTCTTTTTTTACTCTTCCGGGATGGATCATTAGCATCATAACTTTATCACTAATCCATCTGGCTTTATTATACCAAACATGCGGTATTACTTTCTTGTTTTCGTCAAGTAAATTAACGTATCTGTAAGCAGACTCATCCTCTGTCATCGGTGCAGAAAACTCAACATAAAAAATCAGAATATTTTTTGGAATTTTATTATTACGTGGATATATTTCTTGTATATCGGTTTTTTGGTTTATCGAATTGTCAACAGATTTAGTTTTATATGTTTTTTTTATGGTATTATTCTTATAGGAAAAGTTGACATTAAACGTTAGTCCTTCGCCCAGCTCAAACTGTGGCTCAAAGAAGATTGTATCTTTTACATAAGAATATGAGCCTAATAAAGGCGTTTGTGATTCAATACTATCCTGGATCATGAAAATTTTAAAAATAGCTGAAAGCTGCTCAATATTTTCTTCAATGGGAAAAACTTTGAATACCGGCTTGTTCGGATTGCTTGAGGTAATAGATATTTCTTGGGAAAAACAGAAATTGCATAAAAACAGAAAAAGAAGAATATAAAAATTCTTTATTTTTTTTGTCTGAGTTATTTTTTTCATATAATCTAATGAATTTAAAAAAGAATAATGTGCGGACTTTCGATCCGCACATATCACATAGAATTTATTGCTTTTTATTTCTTTATGAAAGATTTAGAGTGTAAATAAACTCCTTTATGAAAGACTTTCAGAATATAGTTTCCTGTATGCAGATCTGAGATTGAAATTTTCTTATTTTGAGAATTGATCATTTGTTTTTTGATAAGCTTTCCATCGTAACTGTAAATTTCCGCTTCCATGTTTTTATAAAGATTTTCATTATAAGAAATATGTAACAGGTCTGAAGAGGGGTTAGGAGATAGCTCAAAATTAATGTCTTTTTGATTCTGCTCAGCAGTACTTAAAATTGCATCACAAACGCTCAATTTTGCAAGAGTTTGGTGGTCTGATGATAATGTAAGTAGTTCACAGTTAGAATAGTAAGCCATTGATGAAAAATTTCCCGGGAACATTTTAAATTCTTCTTCAGTAAGATTAGTGTTTGGATTTCCGGAAAAGTTTCTCAGTTCTACGGCATTATTATTATAAGTATTGTTTGTAAAAGGTGTACCATCAAGGTATTTTTTTCCAATTCTATAAATATTATTACCGCTAGGAAAGTTTTGATGTAAATCTAATAAGTAGGCATTGCTTCCGTTATTGATGGCGATCGTTTTTACAGGCTCGTCAAAGTTAACATTAAAAGCTTCTCTCACAGTGAACAGTCCTGAATTGCTCGTCAGAGAAGATACGGTTTCAGAAAATCCCGGAGCACAGGTAGTTAATCCGCAAAGATATTCGGTATTGCCAATCTTTACATAATTTAATTTTTCTAATGGAGCACTTGTTATATACATATTTCCCCAGTTAGATTTGAACATGGTGGTAGATCTTTTGCTAATTGTCGTATTGTTGGTAAACGGAGCCGAAATATAACCCAATTCTCCATTTAATGTATTATGGTTACTGGAAACAAACAATCGGTTGCCACCCCATGCAATATCCTGGAAAGTGCAATTTGCATTGGTGAAATTTAAAGTGCAGTATGGCATTGTGTTGAAATCTAATGCGGTAATAGTATTTCCGGCATTCGTTAATTTCAGGAAGTAAGGTGTTGCGCTTACCATGGCCATTACATAGACGGCATTTGTAATAGGATTTACCTCGATGTTTTTAATGGAAGTAACGGTTTGTCCTAATGCAGCAGAGATTCTTGTTTTTACATTGGTAGAAGTTGTTGCGATTGTATTTGCAGCTTTATCTGCGGGATTACTGTCATTAATATCAACAATAAAAACTTTACCTGAAGCATTATGTGTAGCAACCAGCGCAGCGCTGCTGCCATCACTTATTAGTTTGAAATTTGAAATGGTTCCCGAAGTGATCATTGTTCCGGTTTGGGGAGATACCATTAAAGAGTTTTGGGCAAAACATAGTGCAGATGCCAAAAGAAAAACGAGTAAATTTTTTTTCATTCTTTTATATTTAAGGTTAAAATTATTTCATACAAACTATTTTTAATTCAAATTTATCAATGATAACTAAATGGATTATTTAATTTTTTAACGGTAAAATTATTAAATAATCGCAATTTTACATTAATTAGCGTTAAATTAATAAAAAAATAGATGATGATTTTAATTTAAAACAAAGAATATCGTTAATAATTATGCGTTGCATATTAATGAGCGTCGCTGTCTAATTAATTTAACTTAAATACAAAAGATTAGAAAAGAAAATAAAAAAAGCATCTTTTTCCAGATGCTTGTGTTTTTAAATGTTATAAATATTTTAAACCTCGTCGTCAGAATCTATAGTATATGTTCTGCTTTTGAAGTCTTTATCATGCTTTTCTGATATTACATCCTCACCCTTTTCGTTAATGATGAAATCTGTGGACTCATTAAACATCTCCTGAAAACTTTTAAAATCTTCTTTATAAAGATAAATTTTATGCTTCTCGAATGTAGCTTCTCCATTCTCCCCGAAGTTCTTTTTACTTTCGGTAATCGTAAGATAATAATCTCCTGCTTTCGTCTCGCGCACATCAAAGAAATAAGTTCTTCTCCCTGCTTTTAACACCTTAGTGAAAATTTCATTTTCATGGCGTTCCTTGTATTCACTCATTGTTAGATATTTTTTAATCTTGTTAAGAACAAATATAAAAGTTTTCTTTTAATCACAAAATTTTTTTTATGATTTATTTAACATTTGTGAATGAATGCGCTATGCAGTTACGGAATTGTTAATTTCAGTCAGGTTAAGGATTTTATCTGCACGTTGGGCGCTAGACTCTCTGTGTGTGATGATTATAGAAGTTGCGTGATGAATTTTTCTTTCAATATTTTCGAGGATGTTCTGCTCGGTTTCAGTATCCAGGGCAGACAGAGAATCGTCAAAAATGATAATGCTGGGGTCTTTAATCAGTGCTCTGGCAATGCAGATTCTTTGTTTCTGACCTCCCGAAAGCATCACTCCGCGTTCGCCTACCATAGTTTTATACTGATCTTTAAACTCTACGATGTTTTTATCAACGTCTGCAATTTTTGCATATTCCACTACTTTTTCATGAGTTGGATGGTCTATGGCAAAACCGATGTTATTTTCAATCGAATCAGAAAAAAGATAACTCTCCTGGGGGATATAGCCGATGAAGTTTCTGTAGTTATCTAAATTATGCTCTTTTAAGTTTTTTCCGTCAACTAAAATTTCTCCTTCTGTGGGGTCAATAAGCCTGCAGAGTAATAACGCAATGGTTGATTTTCCACTTCCTGTTTTGCCCATAATGGCAAGTGACTCACCGGATTTTACTGTAAAACTTAGATTTTCTAATGCTGTAATTCCTGTATTAGGATAAACATAGGATACATTTCTGAATTCAATATCTCCTTTAATGGAATAATTTTCAAAGTTTTGGTTAACGATTTCCGATTTCTTATCCATAAATTCATTAATCCTCTGCATGGATGCTTCAGCCCTCTGGTTTACAGAAGTTACCCAGCCTACCATAGAGAAAGGAAATATCAGGGTATTGATGTACATAAAGAAATCTGCAATTTTACCGATGCTAAGCTCTCCGGCAATATATTTCTGTCCGCCGATCCAGATAATGGCAACATTCAGAAGACCGATTACAAAAAGGATGATGGTGAAGAAGTAAGCTTCCGTTTTGGCAAGGTCCAGCGCTTTGTCCTGATAGTCCGTAACTTTTACTCCGTAGTTTTTTTCAATGTATTTTTCACGGGCGAAAAATTTCACAACGCGTATCCCCGAAAAGCTGTCCTGCACGAAAGTAGAAATGGCCGACTGGCTTTTCTGCATGATCTTCGATTTTTTATTGATAATGGAACTTACCTTATAAATAGCATACGAAAGAAGCGGTAAAGGAAGCAAGGTCCAAAGCGTCATGGAAACATCCGTCTTCAGCATATAAATTGCGGTGATAATAACAAGCACCAATAAGTTGGCGACATACATTACGCCGGGGCCAAGATACATCCTTACTGCAACAACATCTTCACTCAGTCTGTTCATGAGATCTCCAATGGTGGTTTGCTTATAATCCGTTAAAGACAAATCCTGATAGTGCCTGTAGATTTTGTTTTTAAGTTCATATTCAATCCTTCTGGAAGCAACAATAATCGTCTGCCGCATCATAAAAGTAAAGAAACCTGTAAGAAGGGAGCATCCTACAATAATGGCAACATAAATCAACACCTGTCTGTTGAAACCGAGATTTCCGTTGCGTGTAAGTTCGTCCACAGATTTTCCCACGAACTGAACTTTATAGATATTGAAGAAATTACTGGCAATGATAAATAATACCCCCCAAAATAATAATATTTTGTGTTTCCAGAAGTAGGGGTTTAGGGTTTTTAAAGCTTTCATAAACTTTTACAAATTTACGAAAATGTCATCATACTACGAATCCCATAAATTTTAAATTTCGTATCTTTGCGCCCATAAAAAGCTCTTTGAATGTTAGGAAGACGACAAATCCGTGAAAAAGTAGTACAGACTGTGTATTCATATTACCAGAATCCTGTTAAGTTTGATGTATTAGAGAAAAACATGTTTACCGGAATAGAGAAGATTTACGATCTCTATATCTATGAATTGAATTTTCTGGTTGCACTGAAAGAACTGGCAGAAAACCAGATCGAAATTGGAAAGAATAAATATATTAAAACCGATGCAGATATTAATCCTAACCAAAAATTCATCAACAATAAGGTTTTGATTAAGCTGGAGGAAAACCCGGAACGGTTATTCTTTACAGGCCAGCACAAGCAGCTTAAGTGGGATTTGCATGACGACCTTCTCGTAAAAACATTCCAGAGAATTACTGCCGGAAAAAGATACCAGGATTTTATGAAGGAAGAATCTTATTCTTTTGAAGAGGATCAGAAGTTTATCGGTAAGTTATTTTTAAGATATATTGCTGAAAACGATGATTTTCATGATTATCTGGGAGACAAGGAGCTTTCATGGTATGATGATATTCATATTGCCAATTCTATGGTTCAGAAAACAATCGGTTTTTTAAAGGAAGATGAAGAAAGCAGAACCTTGATCAAAATGATTAAAGATGATGAAGATAAAACTTTTTCCATCAAGCTTTTAAGAAATACGCTGGACAGCTGGGAAAACAATGAGAAGAAACTGGAAGAAAGACTGGAAAACTGGGATCTGGAAAGGGTTTCACTAATGGATAAAGTAATCCTGTCTACTGCACTTACGGAACTGGATAATTTTCCTTTTACACCTTCAAGGGTGATCATTAATGAATATATTGAGATTGCCAAAGTATTTGCCACGGATCGCTCCAATATTTTCATTAACGGAATTTTGGATAAATACTGTAAAGATTTAAATAGAATATAAATATTTCAATATGAAAAAGACGTTATCAATTATCGCTTTATCAGTAATAGGTTTTGGATTTGTTTCTTGTAAAAAGGAAAACAAAGAAAACCAGGAAAAACTTCTTACCGAAAGACCGGAAATTCACAGAAATGGTCCGGCAGATTCTGCAGGTGCTGCTGCAGCAACTCCTGAAACGGCAGCTCCGGCGCCTGTATCCAACCAGCCTTTAACTACTATTGCTCTTTCTGAAAGCAACTTCGATTTCGGAAAAGTAAAAAAAGGAGATAAAGTGCAGCACGTATATGAAATTACAAATACAGGAAGCAATCCTCTGGTGATTTCAGAAGTAAAACCGGGATGTGGATGTACTGTTCCTGACTTTACTAAAGAGCCGATTATGCCGGGTAAAAAAGGGAAAATTACCCTCCACTTTGATTCTACAAACTTTGATGGAAACGTAAACAAATATGCAGACGTTTTCGCCAATGTAGAAAAAGCTCCTATCAAATTAACATTCACCGCGAATATTCAACCATAATATCATGAATTTATTATCAATTTTTTTACAGGCACCTGCTCAGGGAGGTAACTCTTCCATGATGCTGATTATGATGGGGGTGATGTTTGTAGGTTTTTATTTTTTAATGATAAGACCGCAAATGAGAAAGCAGAAGCAGGAGAAGAATTTCCAGGAAACCCTTAAGGTAGGAACCAGAGTGGTTCTTACTTCAGGACTTCACGGAAGGATTGCTCAGGTTCAGGATGATGGTTTTGTAATCGAAACATTATCGGGAAAGCTAAAGTTTGAAAAAGCGGCTGTTTCCAGAGAATTTACGGAGGCCCGTTTTGGAGATAAAGCCAAAGCTGCTGAAAAAGCAGAAGACAAAAAGGAAATTGAAACGGATAAGAAATAAATCTTTCCGATTTTAAAAGATACTTCGTTTCGGCGGGGTGAGCGAAGCTCACCCCGCCGAAACTTTTTATATCATCAGTCCAAATCAGTAAGAATACGGTTCCCTTATTACCATAGGAGCCAACGAGTGGTTTTAACTGTGCTTATGGATTGTATGAATTGCTTCGGGTATAATACACAGACTGTGACGGGCGGTGCAGATACCCTGCATGGTGCGATGCAGACACCCTGCACCGTACGATGCATACCCTCTGCATGGTACGATGCAGTCATCCTGTGGCGATTGAGTATAACTTCCTTCGTTGTTTTAGAATACGCATTAAAAATTATCTTTGCATTATGAATAAAAACACAAACAAAACGGTTCTTATCTTAGGAGGCAATTCTGATGTTGCAAAGGAAAGTATTAAACAATACCTTCAAAAAGGATTTTTCGTAATGGCGGCATCCCGAAATACAAAGTCACTGGAAGAATTTGTCTCAAAAAATGCTTTCCATGCGAAGGTTACAGTCTTATATTTCGATGCGGTGGATTTTGATTCTCATCAGAAATTTTATGATGACCTTTCTGCGAAGCCTCATATTGTTGTTTATGCTGCCGGCTTTTTAGCAGAAAATGAAAAAGCCCTGCATGATTTTGGAAGTGCAAGACAAATGATGCAGGTAAACTACATGGGCGCTGTTTCCATATTGAATATTATTGCAATGGATAAGAGGAATAAAAGTTTAGAAAGGATTATCGGATTATCTTCTCTGTCGGGAGTTCGCGGGCGGAAAAGTAATTTTGTGTACGGCAGTACCAAAGCAGCTTTTACCACTTATCTTGCCGGCTTAAGACAGGAGCTAAGGCAAAGAAACATTGTTGTCAATGTTTTGGTGATCGGTTATATAAGAACAAAAATCAATGAAGGCTTACAATTAAATGAATCTTTAATAATGGAACCGAATTACGTCGCAAAGTTCATTGTCAATGCCGGAAACTCGTTTGCCATTGTTACGAACTTTAAATGGAAAATGATTTATTGGATATTAAAAGTGCTGCCGGAATCTTTGGTCGCTAAACTACCTTAATTACTTTTTCAATTTAGATTTCATTTTAAAAATATCTAAAATAGCAGGATACTGTTCTGTTTCCTCTTCATTAAGAAGAAAAGTGAATGGAGTTCCTAGGTCAATGAAAATTAAAAGCGTTTTCCCGGAAATACTATAAGTTACTTTTTTCCAAACACTTCTTATATCAAATTGCTCACATTTAATGTAAAATGATTGTTCATCTAAAACAAATTCTATTGTAGGGTCAAATTTTTTAAGCTCAGCAATATGTTGATTTATTTTAGAGTTATAATTTATTTTGTTATAGAAGAATATAATAATGTATAATAGGATGTAGGCTGCAAAAAAATAGGCGATAAATTTCAAATCAATTTTACTTCTGCCGATCTTAAAAACACCATCGATTATAAGCAAAAATACAGTAGCAAATACGAAGTTCTTAAAGAGGTAGGGGAGTTTTTTCTTCCAGGAGTAGTAGAAGTATTTGTCTAACTGTTTTCTTGTGGTTTTTTCATTAAAATTTATGAAAGCTTTGAGGGGCATTTCCATGGTTGAATAATTTGCCCAAAAATAACCAATTACTCCAAGTCCTGCAAGCTCTCCAAAGCCTTCATCATATCAATTCCCTTACCCAGAACCGGTTTAAACAAATCTCCTTTTTCTTTAATTCTTTCCAGAGCATTATGAATATTAAAGTCAGTAGGTTTCATTCCTTTTTTTACCTCGCTCCAGTCCAGCGGCATGGAAACGGAAGCCCCTTCTTTAGGTCTGATGCTGTAAGCACTGGCTAAAGTCTGCCCGGTTCTGTTTTGCAGATAATCAAGGTAAATTTTACTGTTATCTCTTTTCTGAAGGCTTCTTTCCAAAGTTGTGATTTCCGGAAGCTTTTCATGAACCTGTTTCATCAGAATATGTGCAAAATCTTTTACCTGGTCAAAATCGTACTTTCCGCCCATCGGAATATAGACATGAATACCGGTGCTTCCTGAAGTTTTACAGTAGCCTTTAATTTTAATGGCATTTAAAACCTCATTCACCTGTAAGGCTGTTTCGATAACATCGTCAAAAGTATTCTTTTTGGATGGGTCCAGGTCTAACACAAGAAAGTCAGGATGATCCAGGTCGGGCAGGGAAGAATTCCAGGGGTTCATATCAATGCACCCTAAATTATTCAGATAAGCAAGAGTAGCCTTGTCGTTACAGTAAATATAATCAATGTATTTATCGTTGGATTCAGAATAAACCTGCGTTGTTTTTACCCAGTCCGGAATATTGTCACTGGCATCTTTCTGATAGAAACTCTGCTCTTCAATACCATTCGGGAAACGGTTCAGAGAAAGCGGCCGGTTTTTAAGGTGTGGTAAAATATAGTCTGCAACCGACTGGTAATATTCTATGACATCGCCTTTGGTTACGTCATCTTTAGGGAAATAAACTTTATCCTGATTGGTAAGCTTTACCTTATGCCTGTTTAATGTTATTTCCTTTTCGTTTTCGGAAGGACGTGTTTTTTTAGGGGCTGTAGCTTTCATAACTTTTGTATTTTGGGTTGCTTCATCTTTTTCTCCGGCGGTGTTTTTTACTTCTTCAGGTTCTTTATCTTCACGCAGTGCCACGAAAACCGGATGCCGGAAAATGCCGTCTTTTGTGATTTCGGAATATTTAATCTCGCATACCAGCTCCGGCTGGGTCCAGGTTACGGGCATATTGGTTTTAGGCTTAGTTTCAAAAGGGGAATTTTTCACGATGATTTTCTTTAATCTTTCATGAAGTTCTATAATTGATTCGCGGTTGAATCCTGTCCCGGTATGCCCTGAATAAATCAGTTGGCCGTCAATGTATTTTCCCAGGATCAGGGCACCGAAACCTTCCCTTGATCCACGGGGTTCCGTAAATCCGCAGATAATGGCTTCTTCCGTGTTGGTGAATTTTATCTTAAGCCAGTCGGAAGTACGGTGGTTTTCGGTGTAAACGCTGTCTGCCTTTTTGGCGATCATTCCTTCCAGCTTCATTTTTTTCATCTGGTTAAAAAAGGAAATGCCTTTCTCCTGGATATGATCACAATATTTGATAACATCTGTCTCAACCAATGCTTCTTTGAGGAGTTCTTTACGCTGAATCAGCGGAAGCTCTTCCGTAGAATGACCGTTCAGCCAAAGAATATCAAAAACCTGATATACCAGTGCAAGATCCGGATTGTCACCTATTTGCTGAAGCAGCTGGAAATTCGGTCTTCCGTTCTCATCATACGCTACAATTTCACCGTCCAGAATCATCTTATGTTTCTGTACACTGAAATCATTGGCAACTTTTTCAAATTTTGATAAAAAGGAGATCCCGTTTCGGGAATAGAAGAGAGGTTCATCGCTTAGATCGGCAATAGCGCGGTAACCGTCCCATTTTATTTCGAAAACCCAGTCTTCATCGTCAAAGGCTTCAGGATGCGGTTTTGCAAGCATGGGCTTAATGAAATTCTCAAGTTTTTTTTCATCGACTAAAGAATTGAACCGCTGAAACCGTGGTTTTACTTCTTCCTTTACGACTTTTTTTTGCTGACGTTTGGGCTTTTTTTTTCCTCTAAGAATTTAGTGACTTGGGAATTCTTTGAGGTGTTTTCTTCCGCATCGTAATCACTTTCTGCAAAATCATCTTTATGTTTGATGAGCAGCCATGAATTTTCTTCAGTATTTTTCATTTTAACCAAAGCAAATTCGCCTTTCAGTTTTTTACCGTGAAGGATAAATTTTAAAGATCCGGCGTGAAGTTCTTTCAGCAATTCCTTTTCATCAGAAAGCTTTGAGTTATTGTCAAGAGGTTCATATGTTCCGCTGTCCCATATTTCTACCTGTCCTGCGCCGTAGTTACCTTCAGGAATGTTTCCCTCAAAATCTTTGTAATCATAAGGATGATCCTCCACCATCATTGCGAGCCGCTTATCTTTAGGATCTAAAGAAGGACCTTTCGGAACGGCCCAGCTTTTCAACACACCCTCCATTTCCAACCTGAAATCATAGTGAAGCCGCGAGGCGGCATGTCGCTGGATTACAAAAATCAGTTTGTCTTTACTTTTTTTTGTTTTTCCTTCCGGTTCAGTGGTTTCATTAAACCTTCTTTTTGCATTGTAATCTTTTAAGGCCATTATGATGCATTTTTAGATTTTGGACTTTGTAAACTGGCTTTGAGCTGAGCCATAAGGTCAATAACTTTACCTTCTTTTGCGGGTTCAGCTTTTTTCACTTTGATATTTTTACCTTTTGCTTTCTGCTTGATAATTTTCATTAACGATTCAGAATACGTGTCTTTATACATTTCAGGATCGAATTCCTGTGAAAGTTGTTCTATAAGGCTGACAGCCATTTTGAGCTCTGCCGGTTTCGGCGGTTTTTTGGCGGGAATTTTCAGATCGCTGTAATCCCTGATTTCCTGTGCAAATCTGAGACGGTTAAGGACAAGAACATCATCTTTATAGGGCCGTATCATTCCAATCGCTTCACTTTCACGAAGCACAAAGGTTCCTATTCCTACCATTTCTGTTTTAGCCAATGCTTTTAAAAGAAGTCTGTAAGCATTTTCACCATTCTTCTGAGGCTCCAGGTAATAGGGATTTTCAAAATACACGGAATCTACTTCAGATTCTTTTACAAACTGGTCTATTGATAATATTTTGGATTTTTCAGGACTTGCCGCTTCATAGTCTTCTTCATCAAGAATGATGTATTTATCTTCCATGAGATAACCTTTTACAATGTTTTCCCATTTTACTTCCTTTCCTGTGGTTTCATTGACCCTTTTAAAACGGATATTTGAAAAATCTGATTTATCAAGCATATCCAGATCCAGTTTGGTGGTTTCTGTTGCCGAATAAATTTTAACAGGAATATTTACTAAGCCAAAGCCAATGGCGCCGTTCCAGATTGCTTTCATTGTAATTTGATTTAACAAAAATCTACAATGATTGTGCCGTGAGGAAAATATTTACTGAATGTGGTATTTAATTGAAGTTAGCAAGTTAGCTGATAACATACATCCTATTGACTTTGATAGATTGTTCTCGGAAAGTTTGCAGATAAAGTAAAAGCAATTTTTGTAAAACCTAAATCATTAGCTGATATTGATTTTAATTTTGATATACCTGCTGAATCAAATATAGAAGAAGCTAAATTTTAAACGCTTTATTTTATTTACACTCTGAAGGATTAATTGTTTTCAAACCTTACCCTGAAAATACCTCATATTTGACATTTAAAGGAATACTTAAAATATCGAATGGAGGTTTTGTAAAAGAATATAAAAGAAATCTATTGAAAGATAATCTTCAAAAATATGCTTGGATTGTAGCAATTTGACTTTTGTTTTGGGTTGGATATCAAAACCTTTAGTCGATTATATTTTAGCTAATTTTTATAAGTACATATAATAAAAAAGCGGAGAAATAAACCCCCGCTTCTAACTTATGCTTTTAAATTTAGTTTAAGTTCCAGTTCATCCAGCTGTTCATCTGCAATGGCAGCCGGTGCGTCAATCATCACATCACGTCCTGAATTATTTTTAGGGAATGCAATATAATCCCTGATTACTTCATTTCCATCGAGGATGGCTACCAAACGGTCAAAACCGAAAGCCAACCCACCGTGAGGCGGAGCGCCATATTTAAAGGCATTCATTAAGAAACCAAACTGAGCTTCCGCTTCTTCTCTGGTGAAACCAAGCAGATCAAACATTTTAGACTGAAGATCTTTATCAAATATTCTGATGGAACCTCCTCCGATTTCGTTCCCGTTCAACACCATATCGTAAGCGTTTGCTCTTGCTTTTCCCGGATCCGTTTCCAGCAAATGAATATCTTCCGGTTTCGGAGAGGTGAAAGGGTGGTGCATTGCGTGGTAACGTCCGCTTTCTTCTTCAAATTCAAGCAGTGGGAAATCTACCACCCAAAGCGGTGCGAATTCGTTTCCTTTTCTTAATCCTAAACGGTTACCCAGCTCCATTCTTAAAGCGGAAAGCTGTGTTCTTACCTTATTTTCGTTTCCGGAAAGAATCAACATTAAGTCTCCTTCTTTTGCTCCGAACTGTTCAATGATTTTTGCTAAATCTTCCTCGTTGTAGAATTTATTTACCGAAGAAGTCTTCACACCATCATTCTGGAATTTCACCCATACCATTCCTGAAGCACCGATCTGAGGTCTTTTAACCCAGTCAACAAGCTCATCAATCTGCTTTCTGGTATAATCTGCACAGCCTTCTACATTAATTCCGACAACCAGTTCGGCATCATCAAATATCTTAAACTCTTTTCCTTTTACCAAATCATTCAGTTCCACGAATTCCATTCCGAAACGGATATCCGGTTTGTCGTTTCCGTATTTCTGCATCGCATCTGCGAAAGTCATTCTCGGGAAGTCTCCGAATTCCTGACCGGTGATGTCTTTTAGTAAAGTTTTGGTCATTCCTTCAAAAACATTCATTACGTCTTCCTGTTCCACGAAAGCCATTTCACAATCGATCTGTGTAAATTCCGGCTGTCTGTCGGCTCTTAAATCTTCATCACGGAAACATTTTACAATCTGGAAATATTTATCCATTCCGCCAACCATCAATAACTGTTTGAAAGTCTGTGGAGATTGTGGCAACGCATAAAACTGTCCCGGATTCATTCTGCTCGGAACCACGAAATCCCTTGCGCCTTCCGGAGTGGATTTAATTAAAACCGGCGTTTCAACCTCGATAAAGCCGTTATCTGACAGGTAGTTTCTTACTTTCTGAGCCATTTTGTGACGGAAGATCAACTTGTCTTTCACAGGATTTCTTCTGATATCAAGGTAACGGTACTTCATTCGTAATTCTTCACCACCGTCCGTTTCATCTTCAATGGTGAAAGGGGGAAGCTGGGATTCATTAAGAACCGTTAATTTTTCAACAAGAATTTCAATTTCTCCTGTCGGGATGTTTGGGTTTTTACTTACTCTTTCAATAACTTTTCCTGTAACCTGAATTACAAACTCACGGCCCAGTTTTTTTGCATTTTCCATCAGTTCGGCGGTAGAACGCTCCTGATCAAAAACCAATTGGGTAATTCCGTAACGATCACGAAGATCTATCCAAATCATAAATCCTTTATCACGAATGGTCTGTACCCATCCTGAAAGTGTAACTTCTTCATTAAGATTTTTAAGAGATAATTCTCCGTTGTTGTGCGATCGAAACATAATTATTTGTTTAAAGTTCAAGATTTAAAGTTCAGGGTTCTGTGTTCAGTGTTTAAAGTTTTGAAGATCAAGCTTAAAACACCAACAGCAGAAGTTTGAATTTTCCGTGTGCAAAGATATGATTTTTGAAGGTTTTTAAAAGAAATTAATTAATAGTACTGCAAGAATAATTTTTATAAAACCTTTCATATGCCAAGAAATAATCATTTCTGAATATCTATTTTTGCCGGATACAAAATCAAAATCAATGTCAAAATATTTCAAATTTCTGAAGAAAGCGTTAAGCGGTGAAGAAGTAGACTATACAAAAGCGACGATAAGGAGCGCTGTTCTTCTTCTGGCAATTCCGATGATGCTGGAGATGGCCATGGAATCTGTATTTGCATTGGTAGATCTGTATTTTGTAGGACATCTGAAAGAAAGTGGTTTTGCTATACAGACAGTCGGTCTGACAGAATCCGTGCTTTCCGTCATGTATTCTATTGCCATAGGGATGAGTATGGCGGCAACGGCAATGGTTGCAAGGAGGATCGGGGAGAAAAATCAGGAGCAGGCTTCCAGAAGTGCAGCTCAGGTTTTATTGGTTTCCTTTGCGGTCACTTTTATTTTAAGTTTGTTCGGAGTGATTTATGCTGAAGAAATTTTAATTATGATGGGTTCAAAACCTGAAGCTGCATCTTACGGTAAAGAATTTACAAGAATTATGATGGGAAGCAGTGTTATTATCATGTTGTTATTCCTGATTAACGGAATTTTCAGAGGAGCGGGAAATGCTGCCATTGCCATGAAATCCCTTTGGATAGCCAATATTGCGAATATTATTTTGTGCCCGGTTTTAATTAAAGGTTTCGGACCGGTCCCGGCAATGGGATTAACGGGAGCAGCTCTTGCTACAACGATCGGGAGGAGCATTGGTGTCCTTTATCAGCTTTATCATCTTTTAATTGCAGATTCACAAATCAGAATTGAGTCGAAATATTTTAAACCTGATTTTAATATTATTAAATCAGTCATAAAAATTGCCACTCCCGGAATCTTTCAGTTTGTGATTGCTTCGTGCAGCTGGATCTTTCTGGCTCAGCTTGTGGCGACAACCGGTGGTGAAAATGCTTCTGCGGGATATCAAACCGCTTTACGTCTGATGATGTTTTTTATGCTTCCTGCCTGGGGATTAAGTAATGCCGCATCAACACTTGTCGGACAAAACATGGGAGCCGGCGAAATGCTTCGGGCAGAGCAATCTGTTATGAAAACCGTTAAATATAATGTGATTTTTATGATAGTCGTTAGTGTTATTTTCTTTTTTATGGGTGATTTTTTAGCCGGATTTTTCACCAATGAAACTGAAATTAGAAATATTGCCACCAATGCATTGCATATTATGGCTGTTGGATTTATTTTTTACGGAATCGGGATGGTAATGATTAACGCTTTTAACGGAGCTGGTGATACCTGGACGCCAACCTGGGTGAATCTTTGCGGTTTCTGGCTGTTTCAGATTCCATTTGCTTATCTTCTTTCAAAATATTTTGCATTGGGACCAAAAGGAGTATTTATCTCAATTCCTGTTGCCGAAGCTTTAATTACAATAGTTGCTTTTATGTTATTTAAGAAAGGAAAATGGAAAACGGTTAAAGTTTAGGAGTAAGAGGTGGGAGGTGAGAAGTAAAATGTAAGAAGTAAGATGTAAGAAGTAAGAAGAAAGAAGTTAAGTGATGATGAAGATTTTATGATTATCCGCATCGGGCTTTCATCTTTTGATAAAGAATTATAAAAATTTTAACAGCTGATCTTTTTGATTTTAAAGTGGTATTCTCTAATTTCGTAATACAACTAAATTATATTACTATGGGAAAAGGAGATAAAAAATCAAAAAGAGGAAAGATTAACAACGGAAGTTACGGAAAAAGAAGACCAAGAAAATCTTCAAAAACTGTGGCCGCTGCCGAAGAAAAAGCTAAAAGCTAAAAAGACCGGAAACTACTTCCGGTCTTTTTTATGAAGAGGTGTAAAAATTATTTTCCTCCAAAAATATTTCCCAGAATACTTCCGATTCCGCCGCTGTCGCCATCGTTCTTCTGGTTGTTATTATTTCCTAAAACACTGCCGATAATATCATTAAGTGGGTTTGATGAAGAGTTGGACTGTCCGCCCAACACATTTCCTATAATATCATTCAAAGGATTAGACTGCCCATTTTGTGTCTGTCCCGAAGCATTGCCTAGAATACCATCGAGCAAGCCTCCTAAACCGCCGGCTCCCACATTATTCTGTTGTTTCTCTTTTCCGATATATCCCATAATGATCGGTGCGAGCATTGATAACACAGGTCCGATTTTATCGATGGAAATTCCTGTTTTCTGAGATAACTGACTTTCCACGGTCTGCTTTTCTTCTCCAAAAATATGGTTAAGGATAGAGTTTCCTTCGGATTGTCTTGCTTCGGCCTGGCTGACATCATTAAGAATACTTCCGTCATGATCTTTATCCAGCGCAGTATTTAAGGATTCTGCTTCGTTAGGAGACTGCGATTTTTTGCTGAGATAAGAAATAATAAGCGGGGCAGCTACCGCAAGCAATGCAAGTACCTGATTCCTGCTTATTCCGAATTTGTTTTCAGCTCTTTCTGCTACCTGATTGCCGGTGTTTCCGGTGAGTAAATCAATTAAGCCCATAGTTGATGATTTTTATTGTTACTATTCAGATCATCAAAAAATATTCCTAATAATTATATGGATATTAAACCAGGCGTAAATGTCATTTTGCTGTTAATTCTTAACAATGGGTACATTTGAGCAGGCTTCGCCGAACATTAATGATTTTACGATAGGTTTCAGTTGTTCAACAAGCTCAATATAGGCGTTTTCAGGGATTTCTTTGTCCGAACATCCTTTTACCAGGACTCTTTTGCCGCGCATCTCCTCAAAATCATAATTTTTAACTGCGTTATGCATCAGAATTACTTCCAGATCTTCCCGATTTCCAAAGACAATTTTTTTAGCAACATCCGTTAATCTGGCAGTGATTAAAAAGTACGCCCAAAGCGGAACAATAGCATCTGCCGAATTGTAGATGTATATATAAGCATCACGGTATTCTTCAACATCAATCGCTGCAACTTTTTCACGGAAATCTTTCTCTTTTAGAATCATTTCCATAAAAAGAAAATCTTTAAGGTCAAGACCTTTCCTTACTCCTTTCGGTACGAGATCGGTTAGATCAAAATTGATCAGTCCGCTCTCTGCAACTTTATTCCGGATTTCAAATTCTTCTGACATTTTTATCATTATCTTTGAACAAATTTACAAATTAAGATGCAATGAAGTCCTAATTTGTTTTCTATAGCTGTTATAGAAACCTCCCATAATTTCATTTAAAGAATTAAAAAGAGATTCATAATGGCAATTTAAAATTAAAGATTTCACAAGAAATGAAATATTATATCATTGCCGGAGAAGCATCCGGAGACTTGCACGGAAGTAATTTAATGAAAGCGCTGAAACAGAAGGATCCCAATGCGGAGTTCAGGTTCTGGGGAGGCGATCTTATGGCAAAACAGGGCGGGACCCTGGTTAAACATTATCGTGATCTTGCTTTTATGGGCTTTCTTGAAGTTGCCATGAACCTTCGCACTATTCTGAATAATATTAAATTTTGTAAAGAAGATATTCAAAACAATAAACCGGATGTTCTTATTCTGGTAGATTATCCTGGTTTTAATTTAAGGATTGCAAAATTTGCGAAAGAGCAGGGCATAAAGGTTGTCTATTATATTTCACCCCAACTCTGGGCATGGAAGGAGGGCAGGGTAGAGATCATCAGAAAATATGTGGATGAGATGATGGTAATTCTTCCTTTTGAAAAAGATTTTTATAGTAAACACGGTGTTTATTCCCATTTTGTAGGTCACCCTTTACTGGATGCCATCTCTACATTAGAAGAGATTAATACTGAGGATTTTAAAATACAGAACGGGTTAAACGAAAAAGAAATTATTGCATTACTGCCGGGCTCAAGAAAACAGGAAGTAGAAAAAATGCTGCAAATCATGCTTTCAGTACGTCCTTATTTTAAAGAATATCAGTTCGTCATAGCCGGTGCGCCAAGTCTTCCCAAAGAGTTTTACGAAAAATATGTAGATGATAATGTGCATTTTGTGTCCAATAAAACGTACGATCTGCTGAGGTGTTCAAAAGCGGCTTTGGTAACCTCCGGAACAGCGACTCTTGAAACCGCTTTACTGAATATACCTGAAGTAGTCTGCTACCGCGGAAGTAAAGTCTCTTATGCTATTGCCAAAAGGCTGGTGAAGAATATAAAATACATTTCCTTGGTAAATCTCATTATGGATCGTGAAGTAGTGAAGGAATTGATTCAGAATGATTTAAATACCAATAATCTTGTAGAAGAACTGAAAAAAATACTAGCGACCGAAAAAAGATTTGAAGTATTCAGGGATTATGAGCTGTTACGGGAAAAGCTTGGCGGGAAAGGAGCTAGTGAAAATGCTGCAGACGTCATTTTAAACATGTAAAATTTAAATAAATACTCATTAATCGTGGAAAATTTTTCTGCGATTTTTCTTTTACTAAAAGAATTTTGGAAATTTTTTGAAGTTTTTAAATATTGCTGTGCGAATTTTCCATGAAATAAATATTTTTGGGAAAACACAAACTGTTGAAAAAGCAGCCTCTTCTTATTCTTGTTATCTTTTTTATTCTTGGAATTTTCTTTCAGGATACATTTTCTCTTAATGAAACTTATATTTTAACGATTGCAGGAATAATCCTGCTGATTTTAGCTTCAATATTTTTTAAAAACTATTTTCTGCACAGGCTAAAGCCTTATATATTGTGCTCAATGTTCTTTGGAGTCGGAATAATCCTGCATTTTTTAAATACTGATGAAAATCCGGTTTCTGTTGCCGGAAATCACGTCATCACATTCAAAATTTCCGGAAAGTTGAATTCAACCGAAAAGAGCAGGAAATATGAAGCTGTAGTACAAGCCGAAAACAAAATCTTTAAGGCCATTGTTTACCGCCCTAAAATTGAAAAAACACTGGACTTTAATCATTATTACCAGGCAAAAGCTTTTATTTCCAAACCCAAAGCTCCGCAATATGATTTTCAGTTTGATTATTCGAAATATTTAAAACGTAAAAACATTGATTTTCAATGTTATATCAATGATGAGGTCCATGCTGCGGGAAGAAATGATTTAAGTTTGAAAGAAAAGTTTTATCAGAAACGATGGGAAGTTCTCAAGAATATTGACCATACCCATATGTCTTCAAAGGCTAAAGAATTCTTAAAAGGAATTATTCTTGCTGACCGTACGGAAATTGATGTGCAGACGGCTCAGGATTTCAGCAGATCCGGACTGGTGCATTTTCTGGCTATCTCGGGAACACATATTGTTGCGATTTTCGGGTTGTTTTATTTCTTATTGATTAAAATTTTACCGGTAAAGCATAAAAAATATGCGATTGTTTCAAGTCTTATTTTTATTTGGCTTTTTACTGCTTTTATTGGCTTTGGCAGTTCAGTGGTGCGTTCAAGCCTGATGCTGAGCAATTATTTTATTTATGTCCTGCTTCAGCGGAAGTCAGATCTTCTTCATTCTTTGGCGTTGTCCGCATTTGTCATTTTGCTCTCGGATACACAGCAAATATTCGATGTGGGATTCCAGTTGAGTTTCCTTGCGGTTTTAGGAATATTCTGGCTCAATCAACCGATTCTGAATATGCTTCCAAAACAGGACAACTGGCTGAAAAAGGTTATTTTTAATACGGTTTCCGTTTCCATTTCGGCTCAGCTGGCAACGCTTCCTCTTGTGCTGTATTACTTTCATCAGTTTTCATTCATTTCTATTATTGCAAATTTCTTTATTGTTCCTTTTTCTGAGATGATCATTATGTTTTCATTTTTAATGACCACTTTAATAGCTTTCAACATAAATTTCGAATATTTGAATAGATTGTATGAATTTATCATTGACATATTGCTCACGATAATCCATTGGTTTGCCGGATTTAATCATGTTTTTTTTGAAAATATTCCATTGAATTTGCCTGAGGTCTTTTCCCTGTTTTTAATAGTCATGTTGCTAAGACCTGTTATTTTAAAATGTAATCTTAAAAACTTCGTGAGATGTATGATGGCTGTTATTGCTTTTTTTATATTGCGATGGGGTTTTGATCTGTATGAAATGAATAAATCTGAAGTTCTTGTTCATGATTTCTCTAAAAATAAAGTATTATCCATTAAGAAAAATAATGATGCCTGTTTCTGGATTGAAGAAAATTCGGATAAATCTAAAATTGTAAAGTTTGTCATAAACCCTTACTGTGCCTCACGGCGTATAAAAAGAACGGAGATAAGAAGGCTTCCTAATGCAGTTCGAAAAATTGTTTATAAACATAAAATTTATGAAATAAATTAATTTTGATGGGTAATATTTTCCTTTATTTATAATATTTTAAGACTTATTTAGAAAGATTACAAACTGGCTATATGTGAGATTTCTCACTTTTTGTTGTAATTAACATTTCTTAATTTTGTGGAAAATCAAATTTAAACTTATATGGCAGGTTTAACGAGTTCTACAATAGGTAGAAAATATGCTATGGCATTGTCGGCTATCTTTTTGCTGATATTTCTGGTAATGCACCTTTCTGTAAACCTTTTGTCGGTTTTTGGAGCAGATGCTTACAATAATGCTTCGCAGTTTATGGGGTATAATCCTCTTATTCAATTTGTAATGCAGCCGGTATTGATATTTGCTGTTGTTTTCCACTTTGTAATGGGATTTGTTTTGGAAATTAAAAATCAGAAAGCACGTCCTGTTAAATATGAAGCTAATAATCCTTCTCACAATTCTACATGGATGTCGAGAAATATGATTATTTCAGGTGCCGTGGTCTTGGCTTTTATTTTTCTTCACATGTATGATTTCTGGTTTCACGAAATGAACTACAAGTATCTTGACGGGTTGCCAATTGAAGAATCACGCTTCTGGGGAGATCTGCATGCTAAATTTGCAGATGCATGGAGAGTAATTATTTACATAATATCTTTCATTTTGCTGGGATTACACCTGGGACACGGTTTCCAGTCTTCATTCCAGTCTATCGGTGCAAGACACCCTAAATATACTCCTGTAATCATGGCATTTGGAAAATGGTATTCCATCCTGATTCCTGCAGGTTTTATCTTTATCGCAATTTATCACTTTGTAACTCAATAATATCAATATACTAATATGAGTAAATTAGATTCAAAAATTCCGGCGGGTCCTTTAAAGGATAAGTGGAAAAATCATAAGGACCATATGAACCTTGTTGCACCAAACAACAGAGACAAGATTGATATTATTGTTGTTGGAACAGGTTTGGCAGGAGGTTCTGCTGCTGCTACACTAGCAGAACAGGGATACAATGTAAAAGCATTCTGTTATCAGGATTCTCCAAGAAGAGCGCACTCTATTGCCGCTCAGGGAGGTATCAACGCAGCTAAAAATTATCAGGGAGACGGTGACTCTACCTACAGATTATTCTACGATACCATCAAAGGTGGTGACTATAGAGCAAGAGAAGCAAACGTATACCGATTGGCAGAAGTTTCTGCAAATATTATCGACCAGTGTGTTGCTCAGGGTGTTCCTTTCGGACGTGAGTACGGAGGCCAGCTTGATAACCGTTCATTTGGCGGGGTTCAGGTAAAAAGAACATTCTATGCTAAAGGACAGACGGGACAGCAGTTATTATTAGGAGCTTATTCAGCCATGAGCCGTCAGATCGGTAAAGGAAGAATTAAGATGTACAACCGTCATGAAATGATGGATCTTGTGATTGTTGACGGAAAGGCAAGAGGGATTATCGCCAGAAACCTTGTAACAGGTGAAATCGAAAGACATTCTGCACACGCCGTAGTAATTGCATCCGGAGGATACGGAAATGTATATTTCCTTTCTACCAACGCAATGGGCTCCAACGTTTCTGCGGCCTGGAAAATCCACAAAAAAGGAGCGTACTTCGCAAACCCTTGTTATGTGCAGATTCACCCTACATGTATTCCGGTTCACGGAACACAGCAGTCTAAACTGACTTTGATGTCTGAATCTTTAAGAAACTCAGGAAGAATCTGGGTTCCTAAAAACATTGCCGACGCAGAAGCCATCAGAGCAGGAAAGCTTAGACCTGAAAATATTAAAGAAGAAGACAGAGATTATTATCTTGAAAGAAGATATCCTGCTTTCGGTAATCTTGTACCGAGAGACGTTGCTTCGAGAGCCGCTAAAGAAAGATGCGACGCCGGATACGGAATCGAAAACAATGATACTCAGGAAGGCGTTTACCTGGATTTCTCTACAGAGATCATGAAAAAAGGTAGAGAAGCCGCTATTGAAAAGCATATTCATAATCCTACTGATCAGCAGATTTATGATTTAGGAAAAAGCTGGGTTGAAGAAAAATATGGTAATCTATTCGTAATGTATGAAAAAATTACGGCTGATGATCCTTATAAAACCCCAATGAAGATTTATCCTGCCGTTCACTACACCATGGGTGGAGTTTGGGTAGATTACAACCTTCAGTCTACCATTCCGGGATGTTTCGTAATTGGAGAAGCAAATTTCTCTGATCACGGAGCCAACAGATTGGGAGCTTCTGCTCTAATGCAGGGACTTGCAGACGGATATTTCGTGCTTCCTTACACGATTGCAGATTATCTTTCTGCAGACATCAGAACAGGATCTATTCCTACCAATTCTTCATCTTTCGATGAAGCAGAAAAAGGAATCAAAGAAAAAATAGATTTCTTCCTTAATAATAACGGAACACATTCTGTTGACCACTTCCACAAAAGGTTAGGAAACATTATGTGGAATAAAGTAGGTATGGGAAGAACACCTGAAGGTTTAAGAGAAGCCATCAGAGAAATTGAAGAAGTAAGAAATGATTTCTGGAAAAATGTAAAAGTTCCCGGAGATAATGATGGTATGAATACCGAGCTGGAAAAAGCATTCAGAGTCGCAGATTTCTTAGAGCTTGGACAATTGATGGCTATCGATGCATTGCATAGAAATGAATCTTGTGGAGGACATTTCCGTGAAGATCACTCAACTCCGGACGGAGAAGCTGAAAGAGATGACGTAAACTTCAAATATGTAGGAGCATGGGAATATCAGGGAGAAGATATCAATACAGAAGTATTGCACAAAGAAGAGCTGATCTACGAAAATATTGAGGTGAAAACTAGAAGTTACAAATAACAGATATGAAGAGTTTAAAAAAAGTACTTTTGTTTTTTGTAATCCTCTCCGGATGTTCTGTTTTTGCTCAGAAAGTAACAACACAGGCTATTGATAAACCTGCTGAAGGAAAATCTCTGGTGTATATTTTAAAAACAGGAGCGGGTATGCTGCTTAACTTCAGGGTTTATGATAAAGATAAATTCCTGGGAGCTATTCCTAGCGGGAAATATTTAGTTTATGAATGTGAGCCTGGTGAACACGTATTTTGGGCTACGTCAGAAAACAGAGATTATGTTGAAGCCAACCTCGAACCCAATATGGTATATGTGATTAATGCGGAAGGCCAAATGGGAGCTTTCATCGCAAGTGTTAACCTTAGACCTTTGAAACCTACAGAATTCAGAGATAAAAAGCTTTTTTATCAGGTGGTAAAAAATGATACTAAGACAATATATCAGCCATCACAGGACGACAAAGCTGAGAATATCGCCAAAGCAATGGAAAAATATCAGGAGCTGAAAAGCAGAAATTCTAATAAAATTGCAGTTTTAAGTTCAGATATGAAATTTGAAAATGCAGACAAACCAACAAAATAATCTCCAACCTATAAATATAAAATTATGAGTGCAAAAAAAGGCTTACATCTTACGCTGAAAATTTGGAGACAAAAAAATAATAAATCTAAAGGTCAGTTTGAGACTTATAAAATATCGGATGTTTCTACAGATTCTTCATTTCTGGAAATGTTGGACATCCTTAATGAAAATCTTATTAACGAAGGAAAAGAGCCTATCGCTTTCGATCACGACTGTCGTGAAGGGATCTGCGGAATGTGTTCTCTTTACATCAATGGTAGAGCGCACGGTCCGGACACAGGTATTACAACCTGTCAGCTTCACATGAGAATGTTCAAAGACGGTGAGACCATCGTTATTGAACCTTGGAGAAGTGCTGCATTTCCGGTAATTAAAGATTTAATTGTAGACCGAAGCGCATTCGACAGAGTAATGGCTGCTGGTGGTTTTATTTCAGTAAACACTTCAGGAAATACATTGGATGCCAATGCGATTCCGGTTCCAAAAGAAGATGCTGATAAGGCAATGGATGCTGCAGCATGTATCTCTTGCGGTGCCTGTGTAGCTTCTTGTAAAAACGGATCTGCAATGCTGTTCGTGGGTGCAAAAGTTTCTCAGTATGCACTTTTACCTCAAGGTAGAGTAGAAGCCAAGCGAAGAGTGCTGAATATGGTAAAAGCCATGGATGAAGAAGGATTCGGAAACTGTTCCAATACCGGTGCGTGTGAAGTAGAATGTCCGAAAGGAATTTCTCTTGAGAACATCGCCAGAATGAACAGGGAATATATGGCAGCATTTGTTGACAGAGGATAAAAAATTATTAAAATAAAATAAAAGCAGCTTTCATAAGAAGGCTGCTTTTTGGTTACAACAATATTCTTCTGAAAAAAATTAATACAGATGTTTTCAATTTACAAATGGAAACTTATAAACATTTTATATTGTTTTTATTGATTGAATAATCATGGAAAATTAACGTAATTTCAAATACACATTCTAATAAATTTAATTGTTTACTACGCGAAATCATGGCTTTTATTTCTTTTAGTTAAATGTTTCATAAATTACCATGTAATATGATATTTAGTTGAGATGAAAAACTTATTTTTGCGTAATTATAAAATTCGAAATGAAAAAATATCTTTTATTGTTTATCATCGCTGTTTTTGCGATGTCTTGCTCTAAAAAAGTAGAAGTAAAAGGAAAAATTACCGGCGGTTCTCCATTAGAAAGAATCGAATTTATTGAAGCATCAGGTGTTGCTACTTTACCACTGATTAACATTGGGATCAACAAAGACGGAACGTTCTCCGGAAGCTTTGAGGCTCCGAAAAGCGGAATGTATGTAATGTCGTATGGAGGAAAACAAAACCTGATCTATCTTAAAGGTGGCCAGAAACTTGAAATTACAGGCAACGGAATAAGCTTCCCGTCAGAATTTGTGGTTACAGGTGATGCTAAAAATAATAATGATTTCTTTACGGCTACACAAAAATATCTTTCTACCTATGCTCAGACTGTTAATATGAATGAGCTGATGACAAAAGATGAAAAAACTTTTCTTAAAGGCATTGAAAAAGTTCAGGCCGATGTTACTAAAAACATAGAAGAAAACGTTAAAAAATTCAGCCCGGACAACGGATTAGTGGAGTGGAAAAAGAATGATCTTGCAAGCACATTGCTTACGATCCTGAATCAATACGAAATGAGTCACAAACAAATGGGTAACCCTTCATTCAAAGTGACAAAAGCTTTCACGGATTATGAAAACAAGCTTCAGGAAAATAAAGAGGTAATGGTAAAAGAAAATCCTTTCTACAGACAATACCTTTTAACAAAAATGAGCCCGGATTTCCAGAAGTATGCACAAGCAAACAGCGCTGGGAAAACAGATGTTACCACTTCTGAATTATTTTCTGATTATTTAAAGAAAAATCAGAAAGATCTTTCACAAACTGCTAAAGATTACTTATTGGCTTTTGTAATGGCGCAATCTGATATTCATCCGGGAACTCCTGAAAAAACAATAGAGAAAATTAAAAAAATTATCGATACGGATATCAAAGACGCTACCATTAAAGAAGATTTAAAGAAAATTCAGTTTGCTATCAACGGTTTCAAAATCGGAGAACAGGCTCCTGAAGCATCTCTTATCAAAGCAGACGGAAAATCGTACAGTCTTTCTTCAAACAAAGGAAAACCTTACATGATGATGTTTTATGCATCCTGGAATCCTTATATCGGAGAAGCCTCAATTCCTGTTTTAAAAGAAGTTGTGAATTTCTATAAGTCAAAAATGAACTTCGTTTTTGTAAATGTTGATGATACAAAAGATCAGTTTGTAAAAACTAGCAATTCGCTGATGAAAGGAATTACCGGAATCAATGCATACGGTGAAGGCGGATTAAATTCAGATATTGCTAAAAAATATGGAGTGTACGGTTTCAAATTACCATGCTTTATTGTTGTTGATAAAGACGGAAAAATAGCTAGCAAGCCATTCTTTAATCTTGGAGATCCTGAATTGGTAATCGCTCTGGATAAACAAACAGGACTTTCTGCACCAAAGGTAAATCCTAATGCTCAATTGCAGCCGGGATTAGGGATGGATCCTTCTGCTGCACCTCAGCAAGTGCCGCAACAACAGGCAAATCCTCAGCCGGCTCAGACAAAATAATTTAAATTGAATATAGATAAAAACCTTGTCTTCGGATAAGGTTTTTTTTATTGTATTTTTGCAGACCGGAATAGAGTTGTTTTTTTTCGGGCATTTGTCAAAGTTCAGATCTCTGGCAATTTAAACAGTAAAACAGAAAAAATTCTTAATGAAAAAGAGAAATAAGAAAAATATTATTCTTGAAAATATCAGACTTTTAAATGCAGGTGCAAAAGGTGTTGCTATTGGCAGAACCGAAGAAGGAAAAACCGTAATGGTAACGGGTGCAATTCCCGGGGATATCGTGAATGTAAAAGTAAAGAAAGCGAAATCAAAATATTACGAAGGAGAAGCAGTAGATCTTCTTGAAAAATCACCGTACAGGGTAGATCCGAAATGTATCCATTTCGGGGTTTGCGGAGGGTGCAAATGGCAGAATATGAGTTATGAAAAGCAACTGGATTTCAAACAGGAAGAAGTTTATAATAATATCAAGAGAATCGGAGGGATTGATCATTTTGAAACAGTGCCTATTTTAGGTTCGGAAGAGCAGTATTATTATAGAAATAAAATGGAGTTCTCTTTTTCAAATTCCCGCTGGCTTACGCAGTATGAAATCAGTTCGGAAGAAAATTTCGGAAACAGAGATGCGCTGGGCTTTCACATTCCCGGAATGTGGAGTAAGATTCTGGATCTTAAAGAATGCTTCCTTCAGGAGGAACCTTCAAACACCATCAGGCTTGCTGTAAAAGAGTATGCCGTGAAAAATGGTCTTGACTTCTTTGATGTTAGAAATCATGAAGGCTTTCTAAGAACTCTGATGATGAGACAAAACTCACAAGGGGAGTGGATGGTCCTTTTCCAGCTTTTCAGAGAAGAAAAAGAAAACAGGGAAAAACTCTTCCAATTTCTGCTTGAAACATTTCCTCAGATTAAAACACTGGTTTATGCCATCAATCCAAAAGCGAACGATTCCATCTATGATCTGGATATCAACGTTTACTTTGGGGAAGGATATTTAATGGAAGAAATGGATGGCTTGAAATTCAAAATCGGTCCGAAATCCTTCTTTCAGACCAATTACAAACAGGCGCTTGAACTCTACAGAAAAACATTGGAATTTGCAGATTTGAAGGGTGATGAAGTAGTGTATGATCTTTATACCGGAACGGGAACGATTGCTCAATATGTGGCAAGAAAAGCAAAGCAGGTTATTGGGATAGAATCTGTTCAGGAAGCAATTGATGCAGCAATAGAACATGCACAGCTGAATGGGCTTACCAACACAACGTTTTATTGTGGTGATATGAAGGATATTTTTAATGATGAATTTCTTGCCAATCACCCAAAAGCGGATGTTCTTATTACGGATCCCCCAAGAGACGGGATGCATCAGAAAGTGGTAGAGCAGATCCTGAAGCTGGCGCCGCAGAAGGTAGTATATGTGAGCTGTAATTCTGCTACACAGGCGCGTGACCTGGCATTAATGAAAGATCATTATGATGTCGTTAAAATTTTGCCTGTGGATATGTTCCCGCAAACCCACCATGTAGAGAATATTGCATTGCTCCTTAAGAAATAATTTATTTAAATTTGACAAACATCATCTATAATATGAAATCTTTTAAATTTCTGTTTGCTTTATTTTGTATCAGCCTGCTTTTTTCATGCGGTGCTGATGATGATATCTGTGAAAGCGGAGAAGGAACGCCAAGAATGAAATTCTCTTTCCTCAACGCAGAAAACGGTAAAGAAAGAACCCTTGACTCTCTTTATGTTGCCGTAGATTACGGCACCGGAAAAGTTCAGCTGGGGGGTGAGGCGAAAATAACTTCCAGAATAATTCCTTTAAGAGTAGATGATTCACCATATACGGATGTTTACTTTAGAACCACTAATCTGGGAACAGAATCCAGGGTAAGGGTAAATTATACCACCAAAGCTGTTTATGTTTCCCCGGGATGCGGAATTAAAAAAACATATGAAAATTTAAATTCGGTACTAACGACATCTGCAAATGCTCCTGTAAAAGCTATTCAGGACGGACAAAATTTTATTGAAAATGAAGACAAAACCAATCTTTACCTTCTTTTTTAGTGTAATCTATATCCTGAGTTTTGCTCAGAATACCCAGGGAACAAAAAAAGAAAAATGGAAATATGAACCTAATTTTATGGTAGGCGGCGATGTACTGAATGCAGGAGTATCTTTTTTTTCAGACAGAAAGCTTTACCAGGGTTTTATTTCTTCTAAAATAAAAAATAATATTCATGGTATTGTAGAAGCCGGATTTGAATCCAATATTTACCAGAAAAACGGGTATGACGTAAAGGCGAACGGACCTTTTCTGAAAATCGGGGCTTTTTATATGCTTGCAAAAGATCCGGAAAATGAATTTAACGGTTTCTATGCCGGAGGTAAAATCGGAGGATCTTTTTATACTCAGGAATATATGGCGGTTCCTGTCCGCGGTTTTGGCGGGAGTAGCTCTTCTGTTTCTTTTCCGTCTTCTTCACAGTCATCTTACTGGCTGGAAGGAACCATAGGTGGGAGAGTTCAGCTCTTTGAATCCAATTTTTTCATTGATGTAAACCTTCAGCCACGATACCTTGTTGCCACAAGCAAGCAAGAAGATATTCAGCCAATGATTGTACCCGGATTCGGAAGAAGTTCATCAAAATTCAATATGGGGTTCGCATGGAATATTGCTTATAAGTTTTAATGCTGCCTTATCACTACTCATTTTTTTTGATTCATCTTTAACAATTGATATAATCCCTCCAATTCTTTTGGGGGGATTCCTGCATCAAAAGAGGAAGAATTATAAGTTTTGTCTCCTGAAGTTATGGTGATTATTGAAGACAGTGCACTGTCGGAAAATCTTTTTGTAGTTGGCGATTTGTAGCTGGATATTTTTGAAAGATTCAATAAATTTACTTGTTTGATAATATTTGCCCAATAAGCTTTAGAAATTTCAGATTGTGAATTAATTCCATTGAAATCAGTTATTAATGAATCTTTTTTATAGATAATTAATCTGTTGGTACCTCTTGTAAATTCTCTTAATTCGATTTTTTCGATTTGATCATTTTCCTTACTTGTTAATGTATTATTTTTTGATTCTATGGAGTTATTTCGAGAAATGCATTTTATGTTTATCAGACAGCATAATAAAAGACAAATAGTGTATGTTTTCATATAAAATCGTAATTTTTATTGATGTTGTCCTAAAAGTATGCCGCAAATTAATATATTTGCACACAAATTAATATTCTTAAAATGAATTATAAAATTACTTTTAAAGTACCATTTTTATTCTTTGTATTATTATGCTGTTCAATCTTTGCTCAAAAAAGGAAAATTCAAGAGCAAGGCCAATTTGTATTCGGCAAAACATATACGATAGATGATTTGAAGAGAATGAATGGGGTTATCAGATGTGCGTCTACAGAATACGAAGCAATGCTTCAAAAACAAGATCCAAACAGGATGACAGATGCCCAGTTTGAAGCATGGATTGCTCCTTTAATTGAAAAATCCAAGACTAATAAATCGCAGAATGGCGGAATTATTACGATTCCCGTAGTTGTGCATGTTATTCACAGTGGCCAGGCTTATGGTGTGGCTCAGAATATTACTGATGAGCAGGTTCAGTCTCAGATTACTGTAATGAACAATGATTTCAGAAGAATGGCTGGAACTCCGGGCTTTAATACAAATCCTGTAGGTGCAGATGTAATGATTCAATTTGCATTAGCAAAAGTAGATCCTAATGGAAATCCTACAAATGGTATTGATAGAGTGCGTATTTGTCAAGATTCTTGGACAACGTCTGAGGTTAATGCCAATGTAAAACCTACAACAATTTGGGATCCTACTCAGTACATGAATATGTGGAGTGTTAAGCTTGGAGGTTCAAGTTCAAATATATTGGGTTATGCGCAGTTTCCATCAAACTCTGGTGTTATAGGTATGCCTGCTGGAGGTGCTGCCAATACTGATGGTGTTGCGGCTAATTATAGAACATTCGGAAGCTCGGATTATGGAACAAATTTCGCTTTGGATGCTCCCTACGATAAAGGAAGGACAATGACTCATGAAGTAGGTCACTTTTTAGGACTTAGACATATTTGGGGAGATGATTCAGATCCTTTAGTTTGTGCTACAGATTATTGTAATGATACACCTCCTGCTCATGAGGATAACTATACTTGTACTTTGCCTATTGAAAGTTGTACTCCCGGTCTATTTGAAATGGTAGAAAATTATATGGATTATACTAATGATACATGTATGAACATTTTTACATTAGATCAAAAAGCAAGGATTACAGCTGTAATGAATAACTCTCCTCGGAGAGTTGAATTGAAAAATTCAGTAAAGGATTTGCCAATTCCATTATTTGCTAATGATGCAGAATTAAAAGCAGAAAAAATTTGTACATCATCTTCTTCTTGTCAGGGTACTAGTTCTATTTCAGTACCATTTACTCTGTACAATAGAGGTACTTCTCCGCTTACATCTGCGGTGATCACTTATACCGTAAACGGTGGCGCTTCACAAACGTATAACTGGACAGGTAATCTTGCTCAAGATAAATATGCTGCAATATCTATTATGGCTGCAGAAAACTCTACAATTTCTGCACAAATTACTTCAGTAAACGGAACTTCTGATGCGAGAGCAAGTAATAACACTGCGTTTTCATTTGCAGGGAATTATACAACAACACCTCTGGGTAGTACTTCTGTTACTTTTACACTACAACCAGATTTTTACGGTTCAGAAACGACTTGGACATTAAAAAATAGCGCGGGAACTACTATAGATTTCGGAGGGCCATATTCAAATGGGGTAGCTGTTGGAAATCAAATCGTATCATTACCTGCTTTAGTTACTAAAACATGGAATTTAGCGCCAGATTGTTATACATTCACTATTAATGATTCTGAGTCAGATGGTATAGAATATTACGGTTATTATAATGTAAAAAACTCATCTGGAAATATTATAATTTCTGAAGGATCAACTAATTTTGGAGCTACACAGTCAAAAGCATTTAAAGTATTGGTATTGGATACAAAAGATGTAAAAGATGTAGGTGTAAGTGATATCCAGATTTATCCGAATCCTGTATCAGATATCTTAAACATTACCAAAGTTTCTGATAAGGCATCTTATAAAATTTACAGCACTGCCGGTCAATTGGTAAGACAAGGGAATATTATTGACGGAAAAATCAATGTTTCCGAACTGATCAAAGGTGGTTATATAATTACTGTTGAAGAAAAAGGAAAAGATTTATTCACTTCCAAATTCATTAAGAAATAATAAGATAATTTTAAATGATTAATTCAATCCCTGGGGAAACCCGGGGATTTTTTTATTGTGCTGTAAAGGGCTTGAATAAATCTTCTATTATTTATGAATAATTTTAAAATACGGTAAATGCATTTGTGAAAAATAACTATTGCAAGAGTTGGTTTGAATAATTGTGAATTTAGTATGAAAAAAATATTTGCATTTTCATATTAATAATAAAAAATGATTAGATTTGTATAATTAATATAATATTGAGAAAGTTATGAAGAAAAATTTTACTTCTTTCTTTTTCCTCTTTTTGTTTGCGATTACCAGTGCACAATGGAGTCCTACAACATTTAGGGGAGAAAAAACAAGAGCAGGCTCCGATATTAAGAGCTATTACACTCTGAACATTTCTTTGCTAAAGTCTCAATTGGCAAAAGCGCAGGAAACGGGTAAAAATGCAAAGCCCGTTACCATTTCCTTGCCAACTTTAGAAGGAAAAATTGAAAAGTTTGCCGTTTACAGCTTCCCTGTGGTAGTTAAGGAACTGGCAGACGAGTATCAACTGGGATCTTATGTAGGTGTCGGGATTGATGATCCCGGAAAATACCTGAGATTCAGCTTAGCACCGGATGATTTTCAGTCGATGATAATCAAAAACGGTGTCTATGAATTTATAGAGCCGGCCGATAAAGGCAAAACGGTTTATGGTGTGCACCCAAAAACTGATAAAAGCAACGAAGGCTTTCTCTGCTCTATGAACGAAGACCGTTTGACAAAAATGGAAATCGATAAGCTTTATAAAGCTGGAAAAACATTCACCAACCAAACAACCGATTTTTCGAAATCTTCTGATAAAAAATACAGAACGATGAGATTGGCAATGTCGGTAACCGGAGAGTATACCCAATATTTTGGGGGTACAGTAGCCAATGCACTGGTTGCCGTGAATGCTACTTTAACGAGAGTAAACGGTGTATTTGAAAAAGATTTTGCCTTACATCTTAATTTACAGAACTTTCCGGGAGTAATTTATACAAATCCCGCCACAGATCCGTATTCTCCTGCTGCGCAGATGAATAACTGGAATCTTCAGTTACAGCAAACACTTACAGCAAATGTAGGAAGTGCCAATTATGATATCGGTCACTTATTCGGAGCTTCAGGTGGGGGAGGAAATGCTGGATGTATAGGATGTGTATGTATCGATCCTGCTAATAATAATGCAACCCAGAAAGGCTCGGGATATACTTCTCCTGCAGATGGTATTCCACAGGGAGATAATTTTGATATTGATTATGTAGCACACGAAATGGGACACCAGCTAGGTGCAAATCATACATTTTCACACGGCCTGGAAACTGCAGGTGTAAACGTAGAACCGGGTTCCGGCTCTACTATTATGGGATATGCCGGAATCACAGGAACCAACACTGATGTTCAGGCTCATTCAGATCCTTATTTCCACGCAGTAAGTATTACCCAGGTTCAGAATAATCTTACCAGTAAAACATGCGATGTTGAAACGGTAATTGCCAATAATCCGCCTGTAATTACTCCTTTACCTTCTTATAATATTCCTAAAGGTACGGCATTCGTGTTAACAGCTTCTGCTACAGACGCAGAAAACGATCCTATGACGTATTGCTGGGAAGAGGTGGATAACGCAAACGTTACCATTAATAAAAATAATCTTGGAACAACTGCAAGTGGAGCTACGTTCAGATCATTTAATCCGACGACAAGCCCTACAAGGTATTTCCCTAAACTAGCATCAGTATTAGCTGGTGTGCTAAATAATTCCAATAATGGATGGGAGTCTGTTTCTACTGTTGCGAGAACAACAAATTTCAGAGTAACGGTTAGAGATAACAATCCTGATCCTACTCAGCAGCAGACGCAATTTGCAAATCAGCAGATTATTGTTGGGAATGACGGACCTTTCAAAGTAACTTCTACGACTGCTTATAACAATGCACCAACTGCTATTACATGGGATGTTGTTAATACTACAGCAGCACCTTATAACGTAGCAAATGTAAAAATTGATTATACAACCGACAATGGAGTTACATGGACAGTAGCAACTGCTTCTACGGCTAACGATGGTAATGAGTCTTTAACACTAACCGGCCTTACGGTTGGAGCCACCGTTAAAATCAGAGTAAGTTCTATAGGAAACGTATTCTATGCAATCGGAAGTGCTACAGTAACGAGCTTGGCCAGCTGTACAGGTGCAGCCCCGACAGGTATTGCAGTATCTGCAATTACACAAACTACCGCTACTGTAACATGGACTGCCGCGGCAAATGCCACATATGTCATTCAGTATCGTCCTGTTGGAGGTACTACATGGTCTACTGTTACTTCAACAGGAAATTCTGTAAATCTTACAGGTTTAAATGATGGAGTTCAATATGAAGTGCAGGTGGCAACAGTTTGTAATGGTGTTCAGGGCGCTTTCTCTGCATCAACAAACTTTACAACATTGGGTCTGAACTACTGTAATATGACATCAAATAACTTTAATGATGAATATATTTCTAATGTTACAGTTACGCCGAATGGTGCTGCAGTAATGAGCAATAACTCTGGAGGTTCTACTTATACAGATTATACAACTACGCCAAGTGCTCTTGTAAATCTTGTAATAGGATCAGCAAATAATACGGTATCTGTTAATAAGTTCTGGACTGGTTTTGCATTCAGTGAAGCAGTAGGTGTTTGGATTGACTTCAACAGAAACGGTGTTTTTGAAGCTTCCGAACAAGTAATGAACTCGCCGGCTAGTACAACAACTCCGGTTTCAGCTACTTTCGCAGTACCGGCAAATGCCTATAACGGACCTGCTACCACGAGAATGAGAGTGGCAATGCAGTTTAATACTTCACCTACAATGTGTACAAGTTTTACATTTGGAGAGGTTGAAGATTATGCAGTGAAATTAATACAGCCGATTCCTTGTACAAGTAACGCTCCAATAAACCTTACGGTTACCAACCTTACTGCAACTTCTGCTTACGTAATGTGGGATCCGGCAGCAGGAGCAACCTATGTATTACAATACAGACCGGTAGGTTCTACAACATGGACTACAGTTCCATTAACAGCTAATGCATATACAATAAATGGTCTAACTGAGCAGACATCTTATGAGGTTCAGGTTGCATACGTATGTTCGGGAACAACAGGGACCTTTACGGCACCTTACCAGTTTACAACGCCACAGGTAACTTATTGTACAATTAATTCAAACAATAATACCAATGGTTATATTTCTAATGTAACAGTTACTCCTACCAATTCATATGTAATGAGTAATAATTCAGGAGCAGATACCTATACAAATTATTCAGCTGACCCTGCTAAATTAATTACATTAGTTCGTAATACCACAAATAACAGTATTTCCGTTTCCAAATCATGGTTAACAACAACTACTTCTTCATTAGCTGTTGGGGCATGGATTGACTTTAATAGAAATGGAATTTTTGAAACTACGGAAAGAGTAATCAGCACTACAGCAAATACTACTACTCCGATAAGTGCTACATTTGTTGTTCCGGCAACTTCATACAATGGGCCGCTGACCTTAAGAATGAGAGTTATTTTCTCTACCAGCAGTATTACAGATCCTTGTGCAACAGTTGCCAACGGAGAGATTGAAGATTACGCGGTTAAGATTATTGATCTTTCACCTTGTACAACAGCTGCTCCATCTCCAATTGTTGTTTCGAATATTACTGCTTCTACAGCTTTAGTTTCATGGATTAATGCTACCGGAGCTACCTATTCTTTACGATACAGAACAGGAACTGGTGCCTGGACAACTATTGCGCCGACAACAAACCCTTACACGATTATCAACCTAAACGGATCTACTACTTATGAAGTACAGGTAGCAACTACTTGTGGCGGTACCACAGGCGCTTGGTCAAGTTCCGTCAACTTTACCACACCTGCTATATCATACTGTAATTCGGGTACGGCAACGGTTAGTGACGGATTTATTAATAATATTACGGTAACAGGTACAGCTACACCTATGATGTCTAACAACTCTGGGGCAAGTACTTATACCGATTATTCTAATGATCCTGCAAAAATCATCACGTTAGCCCGAAACTCTACGGGTAATGTACTTTCTGTAGGGAGAACAATATTATCAAGCACATATTCTACTTATGCATGGATAGATTTCAACGGAGACGGAATATTTAATAATAATCCAACTACGGTAGCGGGAGGAGAAAGAATTATGAACCTTGGATATTCTTCTACTACACCTGTAACGGCAACATTCCCGGTTCCGGCAGGAGCTTATGCAGGAACCAATAAAGTGAAAATGCGTGTTATTGTGTATTTCCTTACACCAACAGATGCATGTTCACCTCTTACAAGCAATGGAGAAGTTGAGGATTATCAGGTGAAATTTGTAGATATTCAGCCTTGTACTACAGCAGCTCCTTCAGGAATTACTGTGTCAAATATCACAGCTACTACAGCTACTATATCATGGATTTCTTCAACAGGAGCTACCTATCTTGTTAGATGGAGAACAACAAACCCTGTGGGGGCTTGGACTGTATCTCCTGCACCGATTACCGGAAACAGCTATAATATTACAGGTCTTACGGAACAAACAGCTTATGAAGTACAGGTTGCTACAATTTGTGGCGGAGTTCAGGGACCTTGGTCTGCTTCTACACCTTTTACTACAACGCCTATTACCTATTGTAATATGACCGGTACGGGTACAACTGATTTTATCTCTAATGTTACGGTAACTTCAGTGAATCCGGGTATTCCTCCAATGAGCAATACATCCGTTCAGACCAATTATATTAGCTATACAACTCCGGCTACTTTAATTAATCTGGAAATAGGATCTACAGGTAATCAAATCTCCGTATCAAAAGGAGCAACACAAAATGATGCCGTATCTGCCTGGATAGATTTCAACAGAAACGGAGTCTTTGAAACCTCAGAGCAGATTATGGCTTCTGCCGCGAGTACAACAAGCCCGGTAACCGCATTATTTAGTGTGCCGGCAAATGCATACAACGGAAATCTTAACACGACAATGAGAGTTGTTCTCAAGCGTACAAGTGCTCCTGTAATGTGTCAGAATGCCGTAAACGGAGAAGTGGAAGACTACGCGGTGAAATTAAGACCATGTGCAACCACCACCCCTACAAACGTAACATTCAATACGATTACTCATACGTCTGCTAATGTAACTTGGACTGTTCCTGCGGGAGGACTTACATTTATTGTAAGATACAGAGTAGCCGGTACTGGAACATGGTCACAGGTAGTGGCTTCTACATTAACCGGAAACCCGCCATTGGCTCTTACAGGATTAACTCCTGCAACAACTTACGAAGTACAGATTGCCGCAAGCTGTGGTACAACACCGGGAACATTTACACCGGTTCAGACATTCACAACGAGATGTGATCCTACACCTCCAAATGTAACTGTCGGTACTGTAACTACAAACTCTGCTGTAATAAGCTGGTCTCCGATAGTAGCGAGTGCAACTTATGTATTAAGATACAGAGTTGTAGGAACGGGTGCATGGACGACTGTAAATATTACTGCAGCACCTTTAAATACGTATACTCTTACAGGTTTAAGCCCGTATACAACATATGAAGTGCAGGTTGCTAATCAATGTAACGGAGAAACAACAGTGAACGCCTGGTCTAACCCTAAAGTATTCACAACTGAAAGAACGTGTGAACTACCACCTCCGGGATTAACAATTACCAACCTTACTCCTACAACAGCAGTCGTGGTATGGGATTCTTTCCCTGGAGCAACCTATATCTTGAAATATAGAAAAGTAGGTATTCCAAGCTGGACAACAGTCACTTCAAACACAAATACAATTACACTTACAGGATTGTTGGAATTAACGCAATACGAGTTGCAGGTGGCTAATGTATGTAGCGGAACACCGGGAACATATACTTTACCATACTTCTTTACAACTCCTACGGTAGTGTACTGTCAGATGTCAGCGGTTTCATCCGCTGCAGGATATGTTTCGAAAGTGAAAGTTACACCAAACGGGAAACCTGTAATGGAAAACGCATCAGGTGCATCCAACTATACAGACTATACAGGTGTTTCTGCCAAGTTTATAGAATTGATTCAGGGTTCTTCAAACAACCAGATTACAATTGATAAAAAACTTTCAGGAAACACTGAGGCTGGTGTAGCTGTCTGGATTGATTTCAACAGAAACGGATACTTCGATATTAACGAAAGAGTGATGGCTGTTGCTCCGAATACTGATGCTACCGTTAGCGGAACGTTCACAGTGCCGGCAGATGCTTTCGTGAGCTTAACAGACTACAAATACGTAGTAATGAGAGTGGCATTGTCAAAAGATGCTATTCCGGTGAACTGTACAAACATTCCTAACGGAGAAGTTGAAGATTATACCGTAAGGATTTCTAAACTTCCTGTTCCTAACCCAGTTAATCAGACGGATATCTTAATATATCCTAACCCGGTTAGTTCAATATTGTATGTGAAAAATATCAGCAAAAAAGCGAATTATAAGATCTACAATGCGGCAGGACAGTTGGTGTCAAGCGGAATTATTCTGAATAATAAGATTGATGTACACACTTTAATCAATGGTGTTTATGTGATCGATATTCAGGATGGAAATGAAGTTACCGCTCAGAAGAAATTCATCAAAGAATAATCATTTAATTATTAATCATTTAACAGGTTCTCAGTAATGGGAACCTGTTTTTTTATGATTATTAACTATATGGATTATCATTTTTAGGATAAAAATATTCAGGTTAATTTATCATAATATAATTTAGAAGTCACCGATTGTATTTTGTTAATGTAATATTTATATTTAAAGTCGGAAATATATAAGCATAAGCTAAGTCATTTAGATTGTAAAGTATAAGTATATTGAAGGCCTGTCAATTATTTCACACCTATTTTACTACTAAAAATTAAACAACACAATATGATTAAAAACACGTTATTTCTTCTTCTCTTTTTTGTTGCCTGTACTTCTGATGAAGAAAGTAAAAGGCAATTAAACTCCCCTTATCAGGGAGAGTGGGGCGGAAACTTTGATGGGGGTAACACTGGAACTATAGATTTTATTGTTGACAAGGAAGGAACAATAAATGGTATTTTAGTATTTTCATCAAACAATTTATCAGAAGAATTTCAGGGCTATGTTGCCTTTGATGGAAAGTTTTATATTAATTCTCCTAATAAATATTATTTTTCCGGAATTCTTAATACATCTGCTCCGGCAAAAGGCAAATGGAAAAAGTTAGAATCTTCTAATTCGTATATTTCTGGAAATTTTACAATTAATAAAAAATAGTATGAGAAAATTTGTTTTGGCTTTATCAATAATAACAGGTGTTTTTACAACCGCTCAAGAAAAGGAAGGTATAGAAAAATCCTTAACGGGAGTTCAAATAGGTATATTGGGAGCAAATATATATAACGAAGCTCGCTTAGATGAAAATTTAAGTCTGCGTAGCGAAGTATCACTTTACCCATCTATCTGGGGAGGAGATTTATATTCAAAAACAGGATTTGCACTTGCTCCTGCAGTTTCTCTTTCTCCAAAATGGTACTATAATTTAAAGAAAAGATCAAATGATGGAAAAAGAACCAAAAATAATTCAGGTAATTATCTATCAGCGAAGTTAGAATATATACCTGATTGGTTTGTTATATCGAATACTAAAGACATTCATGTAAATCCAACTTTAGCTATAATACCTAATTGGGGTTTAAGAAGAAATTTTTCAGAAAACTTTAATTATGAGTTAAGATTAGGATTAGGCATTGGTAAAATTCTAAAAGAAGATTATGATTTGCAAGTTATCCCTGAAATTAGCTTTAAATTAGGATATGACTTCTAAACTTTAACAATAAACCCGCTGTATATTCAGCGGGCTTTTATATTTTATTCAATGTCGAAAACTATCTTTTCTGTAATTTCTTTTAAATCTTCGAGATTGGTATTGTTATAGATAATGCAATCTGCCAGTTTTATCTTATCTTTTTCAGGCATTTGCTTTTCCATGATGGCCTGTACCTCTCTGTACGTTTTACCATCCCTGTCCATTACCCTCTTCATTCTGATATTATCTTCTGCCGTTACCAAAATAGATTTATAACATTCTTTATTAAGTTTCAGTTCAAATAATAAAGCGGTTTCTTTAAAAATCAGATATTTTGTCTGCTTCTTAATCCAATCTTCGAAATCAAGACGTACTGCAGGATGAATAATCTGGTTTAACTGCTCCAGTAGATTCTGGTTGGTGAAAACTTTTTCAGCGACAAATTTCCTGTTATAAATTCCATTTGCGTCATATGACTCTTCACCGAGAAGTTCTTTAATTTTTGCTTTCAGGGCTTCATTTTCGTTTACAATATCTTTGGCTCTGTCATCTGAATAATAGACGGGAAATCCAAACTCTTCGATAAATTTTGCCACCGTGGTTTTTCCGGATCCTATTCCACCTGTAAGACCGATGATCTTGGGTGATGACAATGGTTCCGGCTCAGCTTTCTGAGTTTCTGAATGTAGTTCTTCCATAGTTTGAATTAATATCCGAAAACATCATTAAAACTAAATGTCTCATCAAGTCTTACACCCTTTTCCGTCATCTTAAGACTGGCAAGTTCGTTGTGGGCATCGTGCTCAAAAAACAACAAGTACTCATTATCCACGCACTGTTTTAAGAATTTTCCCTTTTCTTCAAGAGTAAGAAGAGGTCTGGTATCATATCCCATTACATATACCTGGTTGATGTGCCCTGCGGTCGGGATAAGATCTGCTGCAAAAACAATGGTTTTTTCCTGATATTGAATCACGGGAAGCATCTGTTTTTCAGTGTGGCCATCAACAAAAATAACATCCATTTTAAGATCCGGTGCGAAACCGTAATTTCCGGTGGTAGGAAGAGGTAAAAAATTAAGCTGCCCGCTTTCCTGAATCGGAATGATATTTTCCTTTAAAAAACTCGCTTTCTCTCTTGCATTAGGCTCCGTTGCCCATTTCCAGTGGTTTTCATTGGTCCAGAACTGTGCGTTTTTGAAAGCCGGGCGGTATCCTGTTTTGTCATCATTCCATTCAATAGCACCACCGCAATGATCGAAGTGAAGATGCGTAAGGAATACATCCGTAATGTCTTCTCTTACAAAACCATATTTCTTTAAATTTTTATCTAAAGTATCATCTCCCCAAAGAGAATAATGACTGAAGAATTTTTCATCCTGCTTGTTTCCCAGTCCGCAATCTATTAAAATCAGCTTTTTGCCGTCTTCAACAAGAAGGGAACGGGTTCCCAGCTCAATCAGGTTTCTTTCGTCTGCAGGATTGGTTTTTTCCCACAGACTCTTCGGGACGACTCCGAACATGGCGCCGCCATCCAGTTTAAATTTTCCGCACTGTATTGGATATAGTTTCATATTAAGATTTATAATGTTTGTTTATTTCTGAAAAATAAGATTTTCACGCCAACCTGAAAAATAATTTAGTAATTTTTTGTTGACGCATAAATATGTCATAGCATGTGCACTTAAAAAAGTTCTCCCGGATTTTTTGATCTGGAAATATTTAAGTGTTTATAGGCTTTATCGGTTACTTCACGTCCTCTCGGCGTTCTGATGATAAAACCTTCCTGAATTAAAAAAGGCTCATACACTTCTTCCAGCGTTTCAGGATTTTCCCCGATGGACGTTGCCAGTGCAGAAATGCCTACGGGTTTTCCCTTAAAATTTTCAATCATTACCCGCATGATCTTGTTATCCATCTCGTCAAGCCCAAATTCATCTACGTTTAGGGAATCAAGTGCATATTTGGTAATGTTGATTTCAATTTCCCCATTTCCTTTGATTTCTGCAAAATCACGAACCCTTCTCAAAAGAGCATTGGCAATTCTCGGGGTTCCACGGCTTCTGCGTGCAATTTCAATGGCTGCATCTTCATAGATTTTTACTCCTAAAACCCTGGAACTTCTCTGAATAATCATCGACAAAAGCTCTATGGTATAATATTCCAGCCTGCTTTGAATCCCAAATCTTGCAAGCATCGGTTTGGTAAGCATTCCGCTTCTTGTGGTGGCACCTACTAAGGTAAAAGGATTTAAACCAATCTGAACACTTCTCGCATTCGGTCCGGTTTCCAGCATAATATCAATTTTATAGTCTTCCATTGCAGAATAAAGATATTCTTCTACAACAGGAGACAAGCGATGAATTTCATCAATAAAAAGGACGTCATTTTCTTCAAGATTGGTCAGCAGCCCGGCAAGACTCCCTGGTTTATCCAGCACGGGGCCGGAAGTAATTTTGCAGTTTACTCCAAGCTCATTGGCAATAATATTGGCCAGTGTCGTTTTACCAAGTCCTGGCGGGCCATGAAGTAGTACATGGTCTAATGCTCCGCCACGTTTTTTGGCAGCAGTTACAAAAACCTCGAGATTTTCCAGTGTTTTTCTCTGCCCTGCAAAATCTTTAAAACTCTGCGGGCGGATCTGTTCTTCCTGTGCAAGTTCTTCACGGGAATAGTTGTCTTTATCCGGATGTAAAAAGTCTGGCATTAATTCAGTTTCATTTACTGTAAAGATAGGAAAATTGAGGTTAAGAATAAAGATTGAGGTTAAGATTAAGATAAATGTATATCGTTTTACAAGTTATCATATTAATTTATTTTAAGTAATTTTGAGAGGAAAAATAATTAATAACAAATGATAAAAGATTTTACTGATGCCCGTATGGCAAAAGGCAATGGATATTGCTGAAAAGTGTTTCAATCTATCAGGGGATTTACCCAAAAGAAGATACGCACTAATTTCACAATTAAGAAAATCTGCCGAAAATATTTCTTCAAATATAGCGGAAGGTTTGGCAGAAGAACTTCAAAAGCCAAAGCAGGTTTTATGATATTTCCAGAGATCTGCATTTGAAACAAAAAACCATGTAATATACGGAAACAGAGTAAAATATTTTTCAGAACAGGAGAGTTTGGAATACAGAATTTGATTGGTGAAGTTTTACACGATTTAAATAAAATCACAAATCGTTTAAGTGCCATTAAACCTTAATCTAAGCCTCAGCCTAAACTTAATGTTAATGAAACTAATTGGTCCTTTTAAACAAATCGTAACACTTGCCAACCTTCCTTTAAGAGGAAAAATATCCGATGAGCAGCTTGAAATTATTGAAGATGGCGGAATTATAGTCAGTCATAATAAAATCCGGCAGATTGGAAATTTTGAAACTTTACAATCCGAAAACCCTAATATGGAAATTGAAAAAATAGAAGGGGAACAAATTGTATTGCCGGCATTTACGGATTCTCATACCCATATCTGTTTCGGGGGCAATCGTGCTAATGATTTTGCAATGCGCAACGCAGGGAAAACATATCTCGAAATTGCAGAAAGCGGAGGTGGAATCTGGAGTTCGGTTCAGCATACGAGAAATGCTTCTGAAGAAGAACTATTACAGACATTATTACAGAGGATTGATTTTTTATTAGCCCTTGGTATTACCACAATCGAAATAAAAAGCGGATATGGGCTCGATGTTGAAAATGAGCTCAAGATGTTACGAATTATAAAAAAAGCGCAGCAGCAAACCAAAGCAACGCTCATTCCTACGTGTCTTTCAGCTCATTTAAAACCACGTGATTTTGGAGGGAGCAATCAGGAATATTTACAATATATTTTAACAGAAATATTGCCTAAAGTAAAAGAAGAGAATCTGGCGAAACGTGTAGATATTTTTATTGAAAAGTCAGCGTTCCAGCCGGAAGAAAGTAAAGTGTTTTTACTTAAAACTAAAGATTTAGGTTTTGATATTACCGTTCATGCAGACCAGTTTACACCGGGAAGTTCAAGGATTGCAGTAGAGGTGGGTGCAAAATCTGCAGATCATCTGGAAGCAACTGTTGATGAAGATATTGAATTTTTAGCACAATCGGAAACGGTTGCAACTGCTTTACCGGGTGCAAGTCTGGGACTGGGAGAAAAATTTACGCCTGCCAGAAAACTTTTGGATGCAGGAGCTATCTTGGCCATTGCCAGCGACTGGAATCCCGGTTCCGCACCAATGGGTAATCTCATTACACAGGCATCGATTTTAGCAACTTTTGAAAAACTGACTACCGCTGAAGTTTTAGCCGGAATTACTTTCCGCTCGGCTTTTGCGCTCGGACTGGAAGACAGAGGAAAACTTGAACCTGGAATAAAAGCAGATTTTGTAACTTTCAAAACGAATAATTTCCAGAATGTTTTATATAATCAGGGGAGTTTAAAAGCGGATAATGTTTATGTTGATGGAATGAAAATTAATAATTTATTATAATAAAGAATATGCTTAGGTGTTCTCAGCATGAGACAATCTTGCGTTTTTGCTCTGCGCATATTGTCATGCTGAAAGCATCCAGACACAATCATAACACAGATGATAAAAAATAATGTTCGAATTGAATGAAGGAATTTATAAATTTTATGTTTATATCTTAACCAATAAAAGCAGAACCGTTTTATACACAGGAGTTACAGGAAATTTACATCAAAGATTATTTCAGCATGTACATAAAGTTAATCCGAATAGTTTTACTTCAAGGTATAATACTTGTTTCTTAATTTATTATGAAAGCTTTGGCTGGATACAACAAGCTATTGAAAGAGAAAAAGAAATCAAACTTTTAAAAAGGAATAAAAAACTTGAATTAATAAGAACCACAAATCCTAATTTAGATTTTCTTAATTATCTTTTTGAATAATTGGCTGAGATGCTTACAGCATGACAAATACGAACCACACACAAATAAATTATTGAAGATGAACAATATTTGGCACGGAAGATTAGACGGAGAAGATTTGCTTTTCCACAGAATATTTCAGAGAGTTAGAGAGGAAAAGAACTATGATCTTATTTCAACGAAGGATTTCGTTTTACACGGTTTTGCTGTGGATGAAGGTGTTCTCAGAAATAAAGGAAGACAAGGTGCAAAAGATGCACCGGATATTATCAGGAAAAATATGGCAAATTTTCCGGTTATCCGGCCTGATTTTACCTTACTGGATTTCGGAAATATTATGTGTGATGGGCATAACCTGGAAGATGCCCAGAATAACCTTGCAAAGAATGTATCTAAAGTATTGCTTAAAAACGGGAGATCTGTTGTTCTTGGTGGTGGACATGAGGTTACCTATGCACATTACCTTGGTTTAAAGACCGCATTTCCGGAACAAAAAATAGGAATTATTAATATTGATGCCCACTTTGATAACCGCGAGCCTGAAAATGGGGTAGGAGCAAGTTCAGGTACAGGATTTTGGCAGATTGCACAGGAAGGTCCCATCAGTTCTTTACACATCGGGATCCAAAGGAATTCCAATACGCTTAAATTATTTGATACGGCTCACCAATACGGAATGAAATACATATTAGCAGATGAAATCTTCTTTGAAAACCTGCCGTCTGTTTACCAGAGAATTAATGATTTGGCAGAAAGTGTAGACTATCTTTATCTTACGATCTGTATGGATGTTTTCAATGCGTCAATAGCTCCCGGAGTTTCTGCTTCTGCATATAACGGAATCTTTGCAGATGCTGCATTTATGCATCTTTATAAGCATATTTTAAAAAGTGAAAAGCTTGTAGCGCTGGACGTGGCAGAAGTTAATCCGCTGTATGATATCCAGGACAGAACGGTAAGACTTGCGGCAACACTTGTTAACGAATGGTTTATGATTTAGCATCAATCTGATAGAGAGAATCATTATTTTACTAAAACTTAAGGAATATATTTTGCTCCTTTCATCATGCTTTTAAAGCAATAATAAATTCATTTTGAATTTAAAACAGAGATTATTTATGGAACAATTAATCGAAAATAAACTTATCAAGGCAGATAAGGCATTTTCAGAATGGAAGAAAATTCCATTCGACCACCGGCAGAAACTCATTGCCAAAGCAGCTGAAATTTTAAAAACAAGATCTGAAGAATTCGGTACCATCATAACTTCGGAAATGAACAAGCCGATTTCCCAGGCTATTGCTGAAGTAGAGAAGTGCGCCTTAATGATGAATTATTATGCAGATGCCGAAAACATTTTACAACCTGAAAAAATACAGTCAGAATATTCTTATTCCGAAATTCATTATGTCCCTAAAGGTGTGATCCTGGGAGTTATGCCATGGAATTTTCCTTTCTGGCAGGTTCTGAGATTTGCTGTTCCTGCTATTCTGGCAGGAAATACTGTTGTATTAAAACACGCATCCATCTGCTTTGGCAGTGGGAATGCTATTGAAAAAGTTTTTATCGAAGCTGGTTTTCCTGAAGGCGTTTTCCAGAATCTTGAGATTGGGCATAAAGATGTAAAAGAGGTTCTTGAGCATAAAATTATTTCCGGGGTAAGTCTTACAGGAAGCGAAAAAGCAGGAGCAGAAGTAGCCTCCATTGCCGGACAGAATATTAAAAAATCCTTACTGGAATTAGGCGGCAGCGATGCATTTATTGTTTTGGATGATGCTGATCTGGATGAAGCGGCTAAAGTAGGGGCTTTGGCGAGACTTCAGAATTGCGGGCAAACATGCGTAGCGGCAAAAAGATTTATCATTGATGAAAAAATAGAGGATGTTTTTCTTCCAAAATTTATCGAAGAGTATAAAAAATATGTTCCTGCCGATCCCATGGATAAGGAAACGAAAATTGCAGGAATGGCGAGGCCTGATCTTGCAGATGACTTAGAGAATCAATTCCGTAAGGCATTGGAAAATGGTGCTGAAATTATTCTCCCGCTGGAAAGAATTTCTGATAACGAATTCAAGCCTGGTTTAATAAGGGTAAAAGAAGGTAACCCGATCCTGCAGGAAGAGTTATTTGGACCGTTGGGAATGGTAATGACTGCCAAAAATGATGAGGAAGCATTACAGTTGGCCAATGATATTCCTTTCGGACTTTCAAATTCTGTCTGGACAAAAGATAAAGACCGGCAATTATTTTTTATTGAAAATTTAGAATCAGGAACGGTAAATATCAACAGAATGACAAGTTCTGATCCTCGTTTTCCTTTTGGAGGTACTAAGTCTTCCGGATATGGAACCGAACTTTCCTTATTGGCTTTAAAGGAATTTGTTAATGTGAAAACGATTTTAGGTCAGTAATTAGGTAAGTTTTAAATCGGATTTTATTAGTTTTGAAGAAAAGTAATAACTATGAAAAAACTTAGTATTCTTATAGGAATATTATTCTTACAAAATATATTAGCCCAAGAAGAAAAATGTGGTTTACAGAAATCGGAATTTAATATTTATAAAGTTAATGCTGAAGATGTAAAATGCTTAGCAAAAAATTCCGATAAAAGGAATACTATTTTTTTTACATTTGCCCGCTGGTGTACTCCTTGTCTTTATCATCTTCCAAACTTTAAGAAGATAGAGGAGTTCTATAGTGTTGATTCTTATGTATTGTTAATAGATAACGAAGGCAGTAACATGACAAAATTAGCCGTTGATTATGTTTTAGAAGGCTATCCTAATGCAAAAATTGTAGTTCTTAAAGATAAAGAGAAAAAGAACGGAAGAAAGTATAAGGATTTTCTGAAAGAAATTACCCCGAGTCAGTCTGAGTTGGTGACGGATATGTCTAAGTATATTGTTTTAAACACCTCAGGAGAAGTACAATTGGTCACTTCCTGGAAAGATAATAAAGAATATCCTGAATGGAAAGACGATAGTTCCACGATAAAAAGAATCGTTTTGCCATTATTAGAAAAGAAATAAAACAAAAAACTCCCGATTATTCGGGAGTTTATTTTATGTGAACCGAGTTTTCATTAAACGGTAGTCAATCTCAATGTATTTGTTTTTCCACCTTCATAAGATGGAGTTGCATTGATGTTGATTACAAAATCTCCGGCTTCAATATACCCATAATTATGCGTTAGCATATTTACCTGGATAATCGTTTCATCAGTAGATTTCTTCATATCATAGTAATAGGCATGAACTCCCCAAAGAAGGTTCAGCATGGTGATTACTCTTTTGTTTCCGCTGTAAACGATGATGTGAGAATTTGGTCTGTGTGCCGAAAGCTGAAACGCCGTATATCCTGAACTCGTTAAAGTAACGATGGCAGAAACGTTCGTTGTTTTTGCAATTCTTACCGCTGCAAGACAAACTCTGTTGGTGATGAACCGCTCATCAATACAGTTGAAATCTTTTTCTATCGGCTCGTTTTTATGCTGATAAAAGTGTGTAGTTTCAATATTTTTTACAATTTTGGTCATGTTTTCCACAACCTGCACCGGGTATCTTCCTACGGAAGTTTCTCCTGAAAGCATCACTGCATCGGCACCGTCCAATACAGAGTTGGCAACGTCGTTTACCTCCGCTCTTGTTGGCGTAAGGCTGTTGATCATTGTTTCCATCATCTGTGTGGCAATAATAACAGGCTTTGAGTAGAATCTTGCTTTTTCTACCAGAGTCTTCTGGATGGCCGGAACCTCTTCCATCGGAACTTCAACCCCTAGGTCTCCACGGGCAACCATTAAACCGTCGCATTCCAATAAGATTTCATCGATATTTTTAACGCCTTCCGGTTTCTCAATTTTAGCAATAATCGGAGTTTTGAATTTTCCGTTCGGGTGTTTTGCAATCAACTCTTTCAGGTCAATAATGTCCTGTGCATGACGTACGAAAGATAATGCGATCCAGTCTACATCCTGATCCAGCATGAAATTGGCATCCTGAATATCCTTTTCCGTTAATGCAGGAAGAGAAACGTTCGTATTCGGTAGGTTAACCCCTTTTTTGGAGCTTAAAGGTCCACCCTGTATTGTTTTAGCCTTTACAGTATCGATAAGGTTGGTTTCCATAACTTCCAAAACCAGTTTACCGTCATCGATCAGGATTCTTTCCCCAACCTTTACATCCTGAGGAAACTGCTGATAAGTCATATAAACTTTTGTAGAGTCCCCCTCAATCTTTTCATTGGTGAAGGTAAGAATATCGCCGGGATTAAGGTAAGAACCTTCCTTTACCACCCCAACTCTCAGTTTCGGGCCCTGAAGGTCTCCTAAAATACCAACAGAGAATCCGTACTCTTTATTAAGCGTTCGGATGATTTCAATATTTGAACGAACTAAGTCGTAATCTGCGTGTGAAAAATTGATTCTGAAAATGTCAACACCTGCTTTCATTAACCCTAACATTACTTCCTTCGACGATGAAGCCGGACCAAGTGTTGCGATAATTTTTGTCTTCTTTAAATACTTATTCATAATACTGGATAATTTGATAAAGTTCTTCTTCAGAACCTAGTGTATAATCTTGAATAGGAAACACAAGATTTTCAGGGAGCAAAATTACGGAAAAATCAGGAAACTGTTCCGAACTATGCAAAATATATTGTACTTCTACCTGATTATTTAATAAAAATTTAATATTTTCTTCTCCTGTAAAGAGCTCGGTCTGTAATTTTTTTTGTTTACTTTCCGAACATCGGTTGGAGATGAAAGTGAAGCATGTTTTTGTATACTTATGATATGCTTCAAATCTTGGAAAAAAGTAATCATAATATGATCCGTGATAGATGAGGTCATCAATCCGTTTAAAATTAAGATCGTTCTTTTGATTTACTGTAAAGAAAAACTCATGATCGGGTACATTTTTGGCTAATCTTACCAATCCTATGGTAACATCTTCAAATTCTGTTTCATCGAGATCATAAAGCTTTTGAATTTCCAAGTATGTTTTCTTTTTTGTTTAAAATATAAAATGCTCTTTGTGCTGCTTTTTCTTCCGCCTTTTTCTTGGAAGTTTCGGTAGCGTTGGCAATTTTTTCTTCACCCAGCCACACGTGGCAGCGAAAAACAATCGACTTGTTCACCTGTATCTCTTCACAGGTTTCGTACTTTATATTTAATTTTTTCTTTTGGCTCCATTCGAGCAGAAGGCCTTTATAGCTTACAATTTTATTTTCAAGCTTATTCATTTCAGTGGGCGTAAGAAGCCTTTCCAAAATGATCTTCCTGCATATTTCATACTGAAAATCCAGGTAAACGGCACCGATGAGAGCCTCAAATAAATTTCCGGAAATGTTTTCACCTAATGCTACAGAAGTCTGCTTTTGCAAAAGGTCGGTAAGTTTTAGGTCTTCTCCTAATTTATTAAGATTTTTCCTATTCACAATCTTGGATTTCATTTGGGTCAGGTAGCCTTCATTAGCCTGAGGATACGTCTGAAACAAGTGGCATGAAATGATTGTGCCCAAAACAGAATCTCCTAAAAATTCCAGCCTTTCATAATTGCTGTCTTTATTTTTAGAAGAGTTTTTCAAAGAAAAAGCTTCGCGGTAAAGAGCAACATTTTGCACCTCAGTACCCAGAATTTTATTTAATTCGATACTGAGAAAATAGTCTCTCTCCGTTAATTTTCTTTTTCTTTTTTTGAGAAGGAATTTAGAAAAGTATTTCTGTAACTCCATTCAGTAAATTTAGATTTTCTTAAATAGAACGCAGGCATTGTGCCCGCCAAATCCAAAAGTATTGCTCATGGCTACTTTTACATCTTTCTTCGCAGCTTCGTTGAATGTGAAATTCAGTCTGCTGTCGATATTTTCATCATCCGTAAAATGGTTGATGGTAGGAGGAACAATACCATGAATAATCGTTCCCAACGCAGCAATAGCTTCAATAACTCCTGCAGCACCCAACAGGTGGCCGGTCATTGATTTTGTAGAATTAATCTGAATGTCAAAAGCATGCTCTCCCAATAACTTTGAAATAGCATTGGATTCTGCGATGTCTCCTAATGGAGTAGAAGTACCGTGCATATTGATATGATCTACTTCATCAGCAGTTAGCCCTGCATCTTCCAGGCAATTTTTCATTACCAGATAAGCGCCTAATCCTTCAGGATGCGGTGCGGTCATGTGATGTGCATCTGCACTCAGACCCCCGCCTTTTAATTCTGCATAAATTGTTGCACCACGTTTTACAGCGTGTTCATATTCTTCAAGAATAATACATCCCGCACCTTCACCCAGTACAAAGCCATCTCTGTCTTTGTCAAAAGGTCTTGAAGCTGTTTTAGGATCATCGTTTCTTGTAGATAATGCCATCATTGCATTGAATCCGCCGACGCCGCTTGCCGTAACGGCTGCTTCTGAGCCACCACAAACAATAACGTCTGCTTTACCAAGCTGGATCAGCATTTTAGAATCAATTAAAGCATTGGCCGATGAGGCACACGCAGAGACTGTAGTGTAATTGGGACCGTGGAAACCGTACTCAATGGAGATATGTCCTGGTGTGATATCTGCGATCATTTTAGGAATAAAGAAAGGGTTGAATCTCGGAATTTCCGTGTTGGCCCATCCTAAAACTTCGGTTTCAAATGTTTCCAGACCTCCGATTCCGGAACCCCAGATCACGCCGACTCTGTTTTTGTCTACGCTGTCTTCAATAATTCTTGAATGTTGTACTGCTTCTCTTGCAGCTACCAGCCCGAGTTGTGTATTTCTATCCATCTTTTTGGCTTCTTTCTTATCGAAATGTTGCAGCGGATCGAAATTTTTTACTTCGCAGGCGAATTTTGTTTTAAAGTTTGTGGCATCAAAAAGAGTAATCGGAGCGGCACCGCTCTCACCTTTCACAAGATTTTCCCAGTATTCTTTTGCATTATTTCCAATCGGTGTTATTGCTCCAAAACCGGTTACAACTACTCTTTTTAATTCCATAAACTTAGTTTAATTTTCTTTTTTGTTGAAGAATATTATTTATTTACTACTTCTTCGATATAAGCGATAGCGTGTCCTACAGTAGTAATTTTTTCAGCCTGATCATCAGGGATTTGAATGTTGAATTCTTTTTCAAACTCCATGATTAGTTCAACTGTATCCAATGAATCAGCTCCTAAATCGTTAGTGAAGCTAGCTTCAGGAGTTACTTCTGTTTCTTCAACGTCAAGCTTATCAGCGATGATAGCTTTTACTCTTGATGCAATGTCTGACATAGTAAATTTTTTTTTAATTGTTAGATGGTGCAAATATATAAAATTCTTTACGATAAAACATTTTTTTCATGCTTTTTGTGGTGCATAGGGATGTATTTTGTTGTGTTGCGCGTTAGTCTTTTAGTTTTCAGAGCTTTAGATTTTGTTGTTTCGTGATGTTATTTAAGTATAAAAAATTGCCGTTATCTTCATGGGAATTTTCTTGGAAATTTCAATTAATAAGCAATCTGTTTTTAAAATGTAAGCACATTATTACTAGTTTTGCGCCTCATTCTACATTTAATGATAAAAATTATTTACGGTATATCCTTATTCGTTGCGGGATCTCTATCGGCGCAAATCAAAGGAAAGGTTATCAAAATAAAAGATGGTGATACAGTAGTGGTTTTATTGGCTGATAAAACCCAGCAAACCTTAAGACTCGCGGAAGTCGACTGCCCGGAAAACGGACAGGCCTTCGGGAGCAATGCCAGACAATTTACCGCCAATCAGGTTTTCGGAAAAACGGTTGTCTTTTACAAAATAGGGAAGGACCGGTATGGAAGAAGTGTTGCCGGTGTTTTCTATGACGGGGACAAATATTTGTCGAGGGAAATTGTGAAAGCTGGATTCGGGTGGTGGTATTTTAAGGCTTCTAAAAATACGGAACTGCAAAAGCTCCAGGATGAAGCAAAGCAGAAGAAACTGGGTTTGTGGAGTGATACAAAAGCGATTGCTCCCTGGGAATTCAGGAAAAATAAAAAGAATAAGACGAAATAAAATACACTCCAAATGTACTGGAGTGTATCATGTTGATAAAATCATCCCACCAAATCATTGGTGAAAATAAATAATATTTCAGGTGACAGCAACTTTTATGCTTTGCAGAATGCGTCCCATGTGGTCCAGAAATGAGCGTTGATCGCTCCCGGAGCCGGGTGGGTGCTGTCGGCCACGATTCCTACCATAGAAGCGCAGTTGGAGTTGCATCCGATCTGGTTTCTGCTTCCTTCCTGAGCCGGAATTTCTCTCCATGTTCCGGTAGAACCGCTTAACAATTCTACTTTAATATCAAAAATTCCTGAAAGACCCGGAGTCTGAAGTTGCTTGGTTGGATTTTCACTGGAGATCATGTCTTTCCAGTTTCCTTGTGAAAAAGTTACTCTCCACTGTCCGATCATTTTTGCCGTGTCATTTTGCGGTGAAAGGTATACCCAAAATTGAGCACCTCCTCCTAGTTTTAATTCTCCCGTAGAATTTGCGTTGTAGCTTGTGTTTGCTTCCATGATGTTTGTTTTTTATAGGTTGTTTTGTATGTCAAAGTAACGCAGAAAAAAACATCCGGGATAGCGTGGAAATGACCAATTGGAGGATTAGGTGTTTGTACGGAGGGGGTAGGGTAGAAGTATTCGAATTCTATAAATGAATTTGTAAACTAAGTAATAGATGAACTTCATTTTTTTAAGGATATTTAGTGCAAATATGTTTCATTTTTTAATTATATCTATTTCTTGTGAGTATGTCTCATTGGTTTGAGTTGTTATGTTTTATGTATGGAAAACCATAAAATATTGATAAATAATGTTGTATCTTTAAAAGATAATAATTAGTAAAATAGAACTTTTAACTCAGTATGCAAAGTCTTAATTAAAAATATAGTATATAAGAATTACAAATGAATCATATGTCGGAATTAATCATTAAGTGAAGTAAAAGAAAAAATAATTTTAGCAATGAAACTATATATTGATTGGAATGTTCTAAATGGAATCAAAAATGGAAGATTTGAGGAATTAGAAAAAATAATACGACAATCAGAAAAATTTATTATTATTTATTCTACTTCACATATTTCAGATATTGCCTCAAGTTATTCGGATGATAAAGTAAATACAGAAATACAATCTGATTTGGAATTTCTATCTGAAATAACACAAGACCTTTGTATTTTCAATAATGGCAAAGATATAGTTATCCAACATAATGAACCTTTTCATTTATTTGAGAATGAAATTGATAGTAAAAATCTCATGAATGATTTTTCATTTGATAAAATATTCAGCTCAATTAGTAATAATGATAAAGATACCGAATTAATTGATCCTATTAAAACATCTTTGAAGTCATTCCCTCTCGATAATATTTTTAAAGATGCATTCGAGAACCCTCAAAGTGCAGACTTTATGAATGTTATGTTTCCAGGTTTAAAAGAAAATCCAACTATGGAAGGTTTTTTTGATTCAATGGGAAAAATGTTGGAAAACATTAATGAAAAAGAAGGTTATAAAGATTTAAAAAATCCATTTAAAAACCTAAATATCAATCAAGGAAAGCTTAATGATCCTAATAATAATCCATTTGAAGTTTTAAAAGAGACATATATAAAATTAGGGGTTGAAAGCCCATTAGAAAAAGATTATATGGATGAAAAACATGCTCCTAAATGGTTTAATGATTTAAGTTCTGCTTATATTAATTTGGATATGCATGGTTTTTATTCAGATAAAGTAAAAGTTACGGACAAAGAGAAAAATACTTTTAAAAATACTACTCAAGATGCATTTCATACTGCATTTGCTTCATCATGTGATATTTATATTACCAATGATAAAAAGAATTATCAGAAAGCTAAAGCTGTTTACCAAAAAAAGGATATTTTCACTCATGTGTTAAAACCTGAGGAATTTATCAAATTTTATCATGAAAATATTGAAAAAAAAGATTTTACAACAAGCTGGAATAAGTTTACTGATGCATTAAGATTAGGAAATTTCTATGATGTTACAGGTAATCCAAACAACTTTTATCATGTTCATTTCTCTAATTTCTATTATTTTGGATATTTTAATAGAATTTATATTTTTAATTCAGATACTGATAAAAATTCTTATACTCTTATGTTTGGTAAGGAATTACCAACAAATTGCTTAGGAGTATTTTATAAAGAAATTAAAGAAATGGTTAAAATTATAGTTGATTATTTAGGAACTGACAATAATGATAGAGGATACTTTGATGAATCAGAAATTGACGAAAACAATCATTGGTGTGGTAGAGTTTGGGATTTTAAAGAATCTCGATATAGGTTGGTTCAAGATAAAAGATATTTTCAATTTTATTATCACTTTTCTATTGCTGAAAAAGACCAATAATTTGTGTAGCAAAAAAATCTCAATTAACTCCTCATAGATTTTACAAAAAATACTTAGAAATTGCTAAATAAAAGCCCTGCAAATCACTGATTTACAGGGCTTTAAGTGGAGTTGGAGGGATTCGAACCCTCGTCCAAACAAGCAATACATAAGCTTTCTACATGCTTATTCTGCTATTGGTTTTCGACTGAATGCAGAGAGCAGACACCCAACATTCAGCTTATCTTCTGAGGTTTTCGAGCTTTAGCCGAAGCATCTAAAGCCTTATTTCCGCATTCCTATATCCCAGGATCAAACGCCGCAGAACAGAGCATTTGTGGAATATCTTGCTTCCCTACTAAAGTCTTCGGGAAAACGCTTGATCTACTATACTTCGATATTAAGCTGCAAGAGCGAACTCTTCGTTGCCAGTTAAAATTGTGTAGCAAGGGTTTATAGAGATCGCGCTACGGTTCTCTGCATGCTTACTTACCCATTGGTCTTGCTGTCGAAACCAGTCAACCCCATGAATAGAGTATGCAAAAATAAGGCTTTTTATTCAAATATAATTAACATACGCCAATCTTTTTGAAGAAGCGCTGTTACTCCCTGTTCTTTAATAAGATCCAGCCGGATAATTGTACAGGCTGTTTCGTAATCTGGTCGGTCCAGGATAAGCTGTACCAATACGTGTCGGTTGGTAATGGCATTCCGACGTATTTTCCATTCCATACCGGATTTTTAGAACTTAGCTCGAAAACAACTTTACCGTATTTATCAAAAATACTTCCTTTGAAATTTCCGAACTTGCTGATAACGCTGAAGTCGATATTGTCGTTGATACCATCGCTGTTTGGAGTAATGGTGTTGTTCATTAAGAACGTATAATATTCCGTGTGGCTATCACATAAAATCCCTCTCTTTCTCACCCTGATGGAATACTGCGTATTTCTCAAAACATTCTTGAAAATATTATAGGCCTGCCACGTTACACCGCCGTCAATAGAATATTCCAGAGGATCGCCGGCCGGGTTTTTAACGTTGATGGTTAATATGCCATTTTCATAAGTGATCCCTGTAATTTCAGGAGTTTTAATATAAGAAACCACGGCAGTAAGTACCTTGGAACAAGATCCGTTGTTGATGGTCACTGTATATGTTCCGGGAATTGCTGTGCTTATGGTTTGGGTAGTGGCTCCGGTATTCCAGCTGTAAGAATAATTCTGTCCGGCGCCGGCATCCAGAATTGCATTGTCTCCCTGGCATACTTCAACATTCGGTAAAGACGCTGAAATCGCAGGAACAACATTGATCGTAATCGAAGTGGTAGTCTGGGCAGGGCAGCCATTGCTTCCGATTCCTGTTACCGTGTATGTCGTGGTAGTGATAGGAGAAACGGTTTGCGTGTTTCCATTGCCCGGAAGTCCTGTCCAGGTATAACTTGCGGCTCCTGATGCGGTAAGCACAACAGAATCTCCTTTACAGATATTGATGGATGAAGCATTTAATATAATTGTTGGAGGCGTAATATTTTTCACAACCGTTACTGAAGATTGCTTTGTACAACCTAGCGGGCTGGTAATTTTCAGGGTATAAGTTCCGGCATTATTCACTGCAGGGGTTAACGTGTTGGTTCCTGAAACAATCGTTCCACCGCCGGCTGCTGTCCACAGGAAAGTTGAACCCGGCGGAAAGGTTGAAGCGGATGCATTAAGGGTAACCTGTGTATTGGTACAGTTGATTTCAGATGGTGTGGCAATGTTTACCGCAATTGCAGGATCCATTGTAACTGTTGCTGAACTTTGGTATTGACATCCTAAAGAAGTGGTTACCGTAACAGTATAGGTTCCGGATGCAGTTACCGTATTGGTGGTTCCTGTTGTACCATTGGACCAAGAAAAGGTATTTCCGGTTCCGGTTGCAGAAGCTGTCAGCACTGTTGAAGCTCCTTCACAGAAGGTTAGGTTTCCTGTAATTTGAACATTTGGATTCGGGCTGCTGCTGATGGTAACGGAAGCTGTATTACTCGTACATAATCCGTTATTGTTGGTTAAAGTATAAACTCCGGGAGCATTTACCGTGATGCTTTGCGTAGTTTGTCCTGTTGACCATGTGTTTCCGGTGGCATAATTGGAGGTGAGGGTAATGTTTCCGTTATTACAGATAACTGTGGAAGAAGCGGTAATTGCAGCAACCGGTTTTTGGTTGACGATCAATTGCAGGTTAGCCACTTTCGAACAGGTGCTTGATTTTACCCGGACATACACTGTTGCGTTTCCGGAAACATGTGCAGTCGTATTGGTAATGGTATTGGTATTTCCTGCCACCGCATCGGCCTGATTAAGGTAATAATCAAAGGTTACTCCGGCTGTGGTGCTTATATTGTTCTGGGCTGATGTTAAATTAAAAGTAGCAGTTGGAGTATCAGAACAAATACTAAGACTTGTATTCTGAACAACCGGAACAATTCCCTGAGTAACCGTAACCGATTTTTGATAGGTGCAGTTCGCAGGGGTTTTAACCGTTACTGTATAGGTTCCCGCTGTAGTTACTGAAATGCTGCTTCCGGTGGCGCCTGTAGACCATGTATAAATGTTCCCGATTCCTATGGAAGTTGCGGTAAGCTGTGTAGGCGTGTCGCATAATAAAAGGTTGCCGTTAATCTGTACATTGGGATCCGGAGCGGCTGTAATGGTTACGGATGCCGGCGGACTTGTACAATTGCCATTTGTAGTTACCAGTGTGTAGGTTCCGGGTGTGGTAATTAATATGGAAGGGCTTGTAGAGCCTGTAGACCATGTATTTCCTGTGGTGCTGCCTGAAGTTAAAGTAACATTTCCTCCCGGGCATAACGTCATGGATGAAGCAGTAATGGAAGCCGTTAAATTGCTGGCTTCAAAAACAAAAGACCCCGTCTGTTTGCAGGCATTAAGACCGCTTGCCGGATTACTTGGGTTATTATAATTAATGTTATAGTAATAGAAAGTGCCGATTGTTGCAGGAGTGGGAGTCGTGATCGGATTGGTTCCTGTTGCAGCATCATTGGCGTTATCATAATAGCTTACAACAAAGTTTGTGTTTCCATTGATGATTCCGGGAGATAAGGTAGTGAAATCAAAAGGGGTATTAGTGTCGCAAATTGATATCACTCTTGGCGAATTCGGAGTTGGTCCCGGTACACCAGGCGCAATAAAAGGATTGGGAGCATTAGCGGAACTGAAAGGAGATATAAAAGTAGCTGTTCCGCCCCAGGTCAGATTGAACGTATAAACGGTAGTAGACCAGTTGTCTATATATAAATAGTATGTTTCTCCCGCATTGACATCCATATATTTACAATATGGATTAGTATTGCCCCCACCCGAAGTTGTGTTTGTATTGGTCATGTTCATTCCCGTACTTGCAAGGGTTCCGGATGCATTGCATCTTATAGGAGCACCCAAGCTGCCGCATGTTGTATTCGGGCCGTAAATCGCCCAGTCGTAATCAACAGGCCCGGTAGGAGTAAGGTTGAAAGTAAGCGTTCCGCTGGTGGCAATGGTAAATTTATACCACACGGAATGGTGTTCACCGGAAGATAAACATCCGCCGAGATTTTCATACTCATTTCCGACCCCGGAAGGTGTGTAATTAATATTGGAATTTCCGCACACGGTGATTGCTGAAATACAATCTTCCTGAGCGGAAAGGGAAATATAAAAGATGGATAGCAAAGAAAACAGTAGTCTTTTTATCATACCCTGGTTACAAGTTTTAAAGGTGAATATGTAGGATCATTGAATAAATAAAGGAATAGAGAAAAGCTAAGTTTTGACGGAAGCAATTGCTAAAGAAAAAGGGGTCATTTTATTTAATGTTTATTTTTTCGGCAAATTTAATTAAAATTTATTTACAAAAATCAATTAAATAATTGTAATATGATTTAAATATCGTTCTGGTTTTGAATATTTTCTATTCGTATGGTACTTTAAAAGAGAAGTGATTATCAAACAATTCGGATAAAAATTTGCAGATTTATAAAAAATTAGTATTTTTGCAATCCAAAATGAGATGTAAAATATGTTAATAATTCCAGTTAAAGATGGTGAATCCATCGACAGAGCATTAAAAAAATATAAAAGAAAATTTGATAAAACAGGGACGGTTCGTCAGTTAAGAGCCAGACAACAGTTTATCAAGCCTTCTGTAACGTTAAGACAAGCTAGATTGAAAGCTGCTCACAAACAAAGAGCGCTTAGCAAAGAAGAGCAGGCTTAAGAAATTTTCTTAATTCGCATACGAATTCACTCTTTAAATAGTTATATTTGAAGAGTGAATTTTTGTTTTTATACCTTTAATGATGCTGGACAAATTCTTAGAATATTTAGAACTCGAAAAGAGGTATTCGCCTCATACGATTACAAGTTACAGAAAAGATCTTGAAGACTTCTGCCGTTTTTACCTTAAAACCGAAGCTTCAGAAGATATTTCCAAAGCCGATAAAAAAATCATCCGGAATTTTATTGTTGAATTGAGCGAGAACAGGATAGCCAAAAGAAGCATCAACCGAAAGCTTTCCTCTCTCCGAAGTTTTTATCTTTTTCTTTTAAAAATCGGTGATATTGAAGTTTCTCCTACCGAAAATATTTCTTCATTGAAGTTCTATCCGGAAAAACAAATTCCCATGTCTGAACAGGAAATGCAAAACCTAAGTGATCAGGTGTTTACACATGTTCAGGATCTTCTCGAAAAATGTATTCTGGAAGTACTTTACCAAACCGGTATCCGTAAGTCGGAGCTTTGTGGTATGACTTTTGAAAATGTAAACTTAGACGCCGGCGAAATAAAAATAGTCGGGAAAGGAAACAAGCAAAGAGTTATTCCGATTTCCGAAAATCTGGCAGCGGTTTTAAAAAGTTACGTACAAATCCGCAAACCGGCAACAGAATTTAAATCATACTTCTTTGTCAACAGGAAAGGTAAAAAACTCACTGAAAAATTTGTTTATTTGGTGGTTAATAAGTACCTTAGTCTTATAACAACAAAGGAAAAAAGAAGTCCTCACATCCTTCGTCACAGCTTTGCTACACACGTTTTGGATAATGGGGCAGAGATCTCTAAAGTAAAAAAAATATTAGGACATTCCAGCCTTGCAAGTACTCAAGTCTATACGAATGCCAATATCGAACAATTGAAAAAAGTTTTTAATCAGGCTCACCCAAGAGCCTCAAAAAATGACGAATTATGAAGATCACAGTACAATCAATTGGTTTAACTCCACACGAACCACTAGAGTCACACATCGAAAAAAAAGTAAGCAAGCTGGATACGTTTTATGATAAAATCCAGGACTGCAAAGTGTTTTTAAAAGTGGAAAATAACTCGGATAAGGCCAATAAAACAGCCGAGATTATTTTAGCGGTTCCGGGAGACGATATCGTGGTAAAAAAGACAACAACAAGTTTTGAAGAAAGCTTAGACCTGTGCGTTGATGCTGCTAAAAAGCTACTAATCAAGAAAAAGGAAATGGCATAGCAAAAAAAGTCAAAAAAAATTATTAAAAAATTTGAGAATTCAAAAAATCCGTTCTATATTTGCACTCGCAAAAAGGAACAGTGATCTTTTGAATTCTTTTTTATAAAATGCCTCCATAGCTCAGTTGGCCAGAGCACGTGATTTGTAATCTCGGGGTCGTGGGTTCGAATCCCTCTGGAGGCTCATTTAATATAAAATATCTGGGGAGATTCCAGAGTGGCTAAATGGGACTGACTGTAACTCAGTTGCTTCGGCTTCGTAGGTTCGAATCCTGCTCTCCCCACATTTTATATTAGAAAAAAAAGTTGCATGAATAAAGGATTTTCCTTAAGTTTGCACAGCGTTACCAATAATTTTGGAAACAAAATTGCGGAAGTAGCTCAGTTGGTAGAGCGTCAGCCTTCCAAGCTGAATGTCGCGGGTTCGACCCCGTCTTCCGCTCAGAATATCACACTTATTGTAGGGTGATTTTTTTTAACTACTGAAATGATGTAGAGTAGCTTTTCTCACAGCTTTCAATCCATTTGTTAAATGCCTCCATAGCTCAGTTGGCCAGAGCACGTGATTTGTAATCTCGGGGTCGTGGGTTCGAATCCCTCTGGAGGCTCATTTAATATAAAATATCTGGGGAGATTCCAGAGTGGCTAAATGGGACTGACTGTAACTCAGTTGCTTCGGCTTCGTAGGTTCGAATCCTGCTCTCCCCACATTTTATATTAGAAAAAAAAGTTGCATGAATAAAGGATTTTCCTTAAGTTTGCACAGCGTTACCAATAATTTTGGAAACAAAATTGCGGAAGTAGCTCAGTTGGTAGAGCGTCAGCCTTCCAAGCTGAATGTCGCGGGTTCGACCCCCGTCTTCCGCTCTCATAAAATCACGCTTTTAGTGTGATTTTTTTGATTGTTGCCGACTTAGCTCAGCGGTAGAGTGCTTCCTTGGTAAGGAAGAGGTCACGGGTTCAAGTCCCGTAGTTGGCTCAGATTCTAATCCCGATTTTTTCGGGATTTTTTTATTTTTAAATGTTTAACGCTAACGCCGCCAGGAAAGCTTACCTTTAACTCTTCTATTCCGTTCGCAAAGGCATTCCATTCAACAAATGAAAGATATGCGATATTTAAGTTTTTAAAATTTAAAGATTTTAATTTTTACGAATTGCACTACCTTTTCTGATCGCTAAGTAAATGTTTATTCGGAATTTGTCGAAATATTTCCCAAATTTATGATAGTGAAATTATATTTCTACTTAATGCTACACTTCTTTTCTATTAAATATATTCCAGAAATTAGTAAATATAATAGGTAATTTCAACTCTACTATCATTTGCTGAATGAAGTGTCTTTGCGAACGCAAATATTAAGTAGAATTCAAATATCTATTGCGTCCATAGCGTTTAAAATATTTTAACCTTAAAATTCAATTAAAATACTTCCCGTAATTTTGAATTCCTTTACGGTCATGAAAATTTTCTTTACATTCGTATAAAATAATTTTTGATGAATATTCTTTTATTGGAAGATGATCTTATTCTTTCTGCGGAACTTTGCAAGTTTTTAGAATCAAATAATTTTACCTGTGATAAAATCTATGACGGCGAAACCTTTCTGCGTCAGATAAAAAACAGTTCTTATGATTTATATCTTCTCGATATCAATGTTCCTAAGATCAATGGGCTCGATGTGTGCCAGACGATACGTTCTTTCGATAAAAATACCCCCATCATTATTATTTCTGCTTACGGAGATCTTTCGGATAAAAAAGACGCTTTTACGAGACTTGCGGATGACTACCTGGTAAAACCTTTTCAGTTCGAAGAATTGTTGTTGCGTATGAATTCTCTTCTGAGAAGGAAATCTCCCTCAGAAAACAGCGATCAGGATATTATAAGGGTGGATGATCTTATTATCAATAAAACCGAACAGAAAGTTTTCCGTGCCGGGAACGAAATTGCACTCACCCTGAAGGAATTTCAGCTGCTGGTTTATCTGGCCGAGGCCCAGGGAAGAACGGTTTCAAAACAGCAGATCACGGAACACGTCTGGGAACATAATTTCAATACCAACACCAATACGGTGGAAGTTTATATCAACTTTTTAAGAAAGAAAATAGATAAAGATTTTAAAATTAAGCTTATTCATACACGTTCCGGATTCGGATATTATTTAAGCCCGCTCTAACATGTCTTTAAAAAGAAAAATCGCCTTCAATCTCAGTATTGCTTTTTCATTACTTTTCGGTATTGTGATGGCGGTGATTTATATATCTTTTAATGATTTCAGGAAAGATGAATTTAAAGAAAGATTCAGGCAGAGGCTCGAATTTACCTCCCACTTTATTGCAAAATCCAAAGACTTCGAAGAGGAAGCACCCGTTTTTTTTAATGAAAACTCGGACAATATTCTTTTGAATGAAACGATTCTGATTTTCAACGGCAATAAAGAATTAATCTACAGTACGATTAAAGACCGGAATGTTACCTGGGATAATGAGCTGCTAAAAGAGCTCGATGAAAAAAAGGTTATTTACTCTGAAAAAACGGTTCCTGAAATTTATGCTGCCCTCAAAAACATTAATGGACAAAATTATTACATTCTTACCAGCGCTTACGATACCAATGGAAATTCCAAACTGGAGTATCTGAAGTATCTGCTGATTACGGCTTATGTAATGAGCACGTTATTTATCGGGTTTTTCAGTTATTACTTTATGGGGCAGTTCCTGAAACCTCTTGAAGATCTTAATAAAGAGATCTCAGAAGTAACGGCCCACAAACTGACAACAGAAATTCCCGTTCGTGATTCCAATGATGAGATTGATGTTCTTGCGAAATCATTCAATACCATGATCAAAAGATTGGATGATGTATTTCAGTCGCAGAAAGATTTTACGGCAAGTGCCTCTCATGAAATCCGAACACCTATTACCAGAATGGCATTTCAGCTCGAAAATTTAATTAAGTTTGGACAGCATTCTCCGGAAACATTATCTTCACTTCAACAGATTAAAAGAGATGTTTATCAATTATCGGATCTTACCAATTCATTGCTCCTGTTGACGAAGTTCGACAAAGAAAATATCCAGAGCATCTACGAAGAAGTCAGGATCGATGAAGTTATTTTTGAGTCTTTTGAAGCTGTGGAAAAAAGCTATCCGAAACTGAAGATGGATTTTCTGATTTCCGAAAATACCTCCGAAAATGCTTTGCTTATCATAAATGGCGTACAGTCATTACTTGATATTGTTTTTATTAATTTATTCAAAAATGCCGCTATCTATTCTGATGATACTGAGGTGGACGTACTGATTACCGAAACGGATAACAGGCTTATTGTTGATGTTATTTCCCACGGAAATACAATTCCTAAAGAAGAGCAGCCAAAACTTTTTGAAGCGTTCATGAGAGGTAACAATTCTCAGAATACTTCCGGATCAGGTCTTGGACTTCGTATTGTAAAAAGAATTCTGGAATACCACGGTGCTGAAATCATTTATACGGCTCCCGGAGATCTGTTGAATAAATTCAGTGTTATTTTTCATAAGTAATTTTAAGCATCTTAAATCTCTAAAAAATTTCCTGCATTGTCACCCTGAGCGCGAAGTAGCCAAAAGATCTTCGCTAAATTTACCATGGATTGCAAGGATTTTCACAGAAGAATTTTTCATAATTTTTAGATACATTAGAAAAATCAAAGATTTTTAAAACTTATGTGTTCTAAAATATGCGCAAACTTTATCCTTAAACCTAATGTGACTTATGTGTTTAAATGTTTTGTTACTTTGCGGTTAACTTCCATTTACACTGATTTATAATGCATTTAAATTAGTCCATAAATCCATTTTAATTTTTTTTTAAGGATTCTTTAAGAGCATTTTAATACCATAAAAGCAACTTTGTATCATAAAATAAAAAAATGAACAGAATTGCAGGGCTGTTGATTGTTGCTTCCTCACTGGTGGCGGCACAACAGCAAATGTCACTTTCGGATTGCGAAGAAGCTTTTCAGAAAAACAATCTACAACTGCTCGCCGAACAGTACAACATCAACATGGCTGATGCAGATATTTTGCAGGCCAAAATCTGGGAACTTCCGCAATTGAGCGGGCAAATCAATGCCTACAACCCTGAAGATCGCAAAGTTTTTGATGTAGGTCGGGCAAAAGGTGCGGAAATTACCCAGCTTATTTACATGGGTGGAAAAAAGAAGAATGAAATTGCTTTTGCAAAATCAAATAAAGAACTCGCCCAACTTCAGTTTTCCCAATTGCTTATAGATCTTCGGGTACAGCTTCACACTACTTACTATAATCTTTATTACGAAAGGCTTAAACTTAAAAATACTGAGAAACAACTCGGATACATGAGTGATCTTCTCGCTGCCTATAAGCAACAGTCTGCAAAAGGAAATGTATCGCTTAAGGATGAGGTAAGGCTTCAAAGTGTTGTTATTCAGTTAAGTAACGATAAAATAGCAATCAATAAAAATATTCTTGAATTTGAACAGGATCTTAAAGTTTTAACGGGGATTACCGATGATATCGAACCAAAACTTTCGGATTCGGAAGCACATGATATTCTGGCAGCACAGCCTTTTGGTGACGAAACGGAATTGCAGAAAAAAGCAGTTGAAAATAATGCCGATTATCAGTACAACCTGAAATTAATTGACAACAGTAAGCTGTATGCCCAATGGCAGAAATCCTTAAACGTTCCCGATCTTAATCTAGGAGCTGCATGGGACCAGAACGGTGGAACATTTAAGAATGAAATAAATCTTACAGTAGGTATTCCCCTGCCTTTATGGAAATCAAATAAAGGAAATGTTGAAAAAGCAAATTTTGCCATACAGCAAAACCAGAAGAATGCAGAATTTCAAAAACTTAGCTTAGAAACAAAAGTTCAGGCGGCTTACAAAACCTGGAAAACGCAGTATGACCAACTTTCCCAGATAAAATCTGATGATCTTAATAATATGGAACTGGTTTATAATGGGATGCTGAATAACTTCCGGAAAGGAAATATAAGTCTTATTGAATTTGTAGACTTTATGGACAGCTACAGGGAAACGGCACTTCAGATCTATGATATGAAAAACGGAATCATGCAGTCTGCAGAACAACTCAATCAACTTATACAAACAAAAATCTTCTATTAACATGAAAACATATATCATTCCCATAATTATATCATTATCAGTGCTTTCTTGCTCAAAGAAAGAAGAAACGGCACAGCCGCAGTCAAAAAAAGGCTTTGAACTGAGCAATACCATGCTTCAATCTATTTCTCTCGCAAAAGTTGAAAAAAAATATATTGAGGACGATTTTAATTTTTACGGAAAGATTTCGGCAGATAAAAACAGTTATATCGATGTTTATCCCCTGGTAGGAGGAAATGTTCTGAGTGTAAATGTAGAGCTGGGAGATTACGTAAGAAAAGGACAGGTACTGGCAACCATCAGAAGTACAGAAATGGCGGAAGTTCAGAAAGATGTAAGTGATGCGAGAACGGATCTTGTGGTAGCACAGAACAATCTTCGGGTAGCTAAAGAAATGTATGAAGGAAAACTGAATACCGAAAGAGATGTGCTTGAAGCAAAAAGCGAATTGCAGAAAGCCCAGGACCAGATGCAGAGAGCCAATGCCGTAAGTACGGTTTATAATGTTAAAAAAGGAAATATTTACAGTGTTATAGCTCCCATCAGCGGATATATTGTTCAGAAAAATATCAATAAAGATATGCAGCTGAGAAGCGACAGAAGCGAAAATATCTTCGATGTAGCCAATACTAGCAACGTATGGGCCATTATGAATGTGAATGAATCTGATATTGATAAAATCAGTCTTGGTATGAAAGCTCAGGTATCCACGCTGTCTTATCCAGATAAGGTTTTTGACGGAAAAATCGACAAAATTTTTAAGATCATCGATCCGGAAACCAATGCCATGCAGGCCAGGGTGGTACTCGATAACCAAAGCGGATTGCTGATCCCGGAAAGTAAAGCAACCATTAAAGTAACCAGCTCGGAAAATACTACGGCACTTACTGTTCCATCTAAAGCTGTAATTTTCGATGACAACAGAAGTTTTGTGATTATTTATAAATCAAGGACGGATGTAAAGGTGCGTGAAATAAAAGTGCTGAAGCAGGTCGGAGATGTTACGTATGTTTCCGAAGGACTATCAGAAGGAGAACAGGTGGTTACCAATAATCAGTTGCTGATTTACCGCTCACTGAATAGTTAATTTTTAAACCATTAAGAATTTTAATAATGTATTCAGAAGTGAAGTCTCATTAAGAAATATCTAAAAATATTATAATCATCGATTTTAAACTCGTTATGAGTCAATTAATAATTCTTAAGTCCTTAATGGTTCAAAAATGAAAGTTCTTTGTTAAGTGAAACGCCTTTGCGAACTTAAAAATGTAGAGTTTGTCAAAAAATCTTTGTGCTCTTTACGTTTAAAATAAATTCAATGACTTTTCAGGTCAAAAAAAATCCATCATGAACAAATTCATTAAAAATATAATTGCTTTTTCATTAAAAAATAAAGCGTTTACCTTTATCTGGGTAGCTGTTCTTGCAGTGGCTGGGTTCATCAGTTTCAAAAATATGCCTATTGAAGCTTTTCCCGATGTCACCAATACCCAGATCGTTATCATTACCCAGTGGAACGGCCGAAGCGCAGAAGAAGTAGAACGTTTTGTAACAACACCCATTGAATTGGCAATGAGTCCGGTTCAGAAAAAAACAAGCGTACGAAGTACTACCATGTTTGGTCTTTCCATTGTCAAAATACTTTTTGATGATGGCGTAGACGATACTTTTGCCAGAAATCAGGTGAATAATCAGTTAAGAACAGTGAGTCTTCCTGATGAGGTGGATCCGGAAGTACAGCCACCGTACGGACCCACTGGTGAGATTTTCAGATATACTTTACAAAGTAAAACCAAAGATTCCCGGGAATTGCTGACTTTACAAAACTGGGTGATTGACCGCGCATTGAGGGGTGTTCCCGGAGTGGCAGACATCAACGTTTTCGGAGGGCAGGATAAAGTTTTTGAATTAAGTACCGATCCAAGGGCTTTGGATAAATATAATCTTACTCCACTCCAGGTGTATGATGCTGTTACCAAAAGCAACCTGAATGTCGGAGGCGATGTTATTGAAAAAAACGGCCAGGCTTACGTCGTTCGGGGGATTGGTTTGGTGAAATCAATTGCAGATATTGGAAATATTACCATACAGAATGACAGCGGGAACCCTGTTTTAGTGAAAAATGTTGCAGAAGTTCATGAAAGTTCAATGCCGAGAGTAGGGCAGGCCGGACTGAATCACCAGGAAGATACCGTGGAAGGAATTGTCGTAATGAGAAAAGGCGAGAATCCCCGTGAGGTTTTAGTAGGGGTAAAAGCTAAAATTAAAGAGCTAAACGAAAAAATACTCCCGAAAGATGTCAAAATGGTAACATTTTACGATCGTGATAATCTGATGGATTTTACAACGGAGACGGTAATGCACAATTTATTGGAAGGTATTATTTTGGTTACAGTAATCGTCTTGATTTTCATGGCCGACTGGCGTACAACTCTGATTGTTTCCATCATCATCCCCTTATCATTATTGTTTGCGTTTTTATGTCTGAAAATGGCTGGAATGAGCGCCAATTTATTGTCACTGGGAGCGGTTGACTTCGGAATTATTATCGACGGGGCCGTCGTCATGGTTGAAGGACTCTTTGTAATGCTAGACCACAAGGCACATAAATATGGTGAAGAAAGGTTTAATAAATTAGCAAAAGCCGGCTGGATAAAGCAAACCGGAACAGGCCTCGGTAAAGCAATTTTCTTTTCAAAATTAATTATCATCACTTCTTTAATTCCTATTTTCTCCTTCCAGAAAGTTGAAGGGAAAATGTTTTCACCATTGGCATTTACTTTAGGTTTTGCTTTAATGGGTGCCCTGATTTTTACTTTAACACTGGTTCCGGTACTTTCTCATATTTTGTTAAATAAAAATGTTAAAGAAAAAAACAATCCGTTTGTGAATTTCTGGGACAGAATTGTTTTAAAGGGATTTAATTTTACATTCAGACATAAAAAATTAAGTTTAATGGTTTCTCTGGCATTTTTAGGACTAACTTTATTCTCTGCAAAATTTTTAGGAACGGAATTCTTACCGCAACTCAACGAAGGTTCATTATGGATCACTGCAGAAATGCCGATGAGCTCATCTTTAAAAGAATCTTTAAAAACGGCAGATCTTCTCAAGAAAGACATTATGAGCTTCCCGGAAGTAACCGATGTTCTTGCACAAACGGGGAGAAGTAATGACGGAACAGACCCGAATGGTTTCGGTTTCGTGCAGTTTGCCGTCAATCTGGAGCCTAAAGAAGACTGGAAACGGAAAATTACATACGAAGAACTCATTGAAGAAATTGATAAAAAACTCAGAAATTACCAGGGGATTACCTTCAATTATTCACAGCCGATATCGGATAACGTTGCTGAAGCAGTGGCAGGATTCAAAGCCGAAAACGGAATTAAAATTTATGGAGACAATCTTCAAACCCTTGATATTCTGGCCGAAAAAGTACTAAAACAAGTTAAAGATATTCAGGGAGTAAAAGATGCCGGGATCATTAAAAATATTGGTCAGCCGGAAGTAAGCGTTGTGCTCGACAGGGATAAAATGGCTGCCTACGGAGTAATGCCGGATGATGCGCAATCTGTTCTCGAAATGGCTTTCGGGGGTAAAACGGCTTCAGAAATGTTCGACGGCGAAAGGAAGTTTCCAATCCGCCTCCGTTATTCTCAGGAGTATAGAAAAGATGAAAATGATATTGCCGCATTAATGGTTCCTACACAGGATGGTACGAAAATTCCGCTAAAAGAAATCAGTACCATTGAAAAGGACAATGGAGCTGCTTTTATTTACAGAGATGATATCAAAAGATATATCGGGATCAAATTCTCTATCCGTGACCGTGACTTGGGAAGTACGATTGCAGATGCACAGCAGGCCGTTTCTAAAATTGATCTGCCGGATGGCTATACAGTAGGGTGGACTGGTCAGTTTGAAAACCAGCAGCGGGCTTCAAAAAGACTGGCGCAGGTTGTTCCTGTAAGTATTCTCGGAATCTTTTTCCTTTTATTTGTGCTTTTCGGAAATATGAAAGATTCTTTATTGGTATTGGCCAACGTGCCTTTTGCACTGATCGGCGGAATTATAGCACTTCATGTAACGGGAATTAATTTCGGAATTTCAGCTGGTGTAGGAATGATTGCCCTTCTCGGAATCTGTATTCAGAACGGGGTAATCCTGATCACGGAATTTCATCAGAACGTAAGAAACGGATTACATCTTGACAATGCCATTTTACAGGGAGTAAAATCAAGAACCCGTCCTGTGATCATGACCGCTTTAATGGCATCCATCGGATTGATGCCGGCAGCCTTGTCAACGGGTATCGGTTCAGAATCGCAGAAACCTTTGGCGATTGTAATTATCGGAGGATTAATTACGGCTACCGTTCTCACCTTATTAATATTCCCGATCATCTTCTGGATATTCAACAGGACAAAAAAATCCCAGCAGATCTAAATCTTTCATTTATATTCAAAAGTCAGGGCGGAAAACTTTGTTTTCCGCCCTGACTGCTATTGAAATAATTATTATGAGGTTAAAATCCTAATCCCACAGCAAAACCTCTCACTGCATTTGGGAAATCTGCAACAGAGGTTGCGGCACCTGTTGAGGTATTAATGCTGTAAATTTTCGTCGCCGCTCCTACGGTTGCCAGCAAATATGCTTTCTGGCTCATGCTTCCGATATCGAAGCCATTCGCACTGGTAATATTGATTCCTAAAGAACCAGTCTCTACTAATGTTCCGTTGTTAGGCGGATTCTGCTGATACAATTTATCTGTATTGTGATCGATAATGAATAGCGTTGTTGATGTTGCCCCGGCAAAATTATTGGTATAGGCAGCAGCTCCAGCCATTGGAGTCCCAGGATTAAGAGTTCCGTCTACAGCGGTAATTCCTCCTGTAACAGGATCTAAACGAAGATTCTGTCCCGTATTGCTTATGACTCTAATTTTATCAACAGTAGGGTTGAAATCAAATCCGAAATCCGTTCCTGCAAGTAATGTTGGAAAAGGAGAGGCTCCTATAGCCGTTGCAGCTCCTGTTCCTAAATTAATGGTATACAGTCTGCTCGTGCTGCCCAATGCATAAAGTTGTCCGTTAAGCGGTCTGAAGTCGATGCCCAGAATGTTTTCCCCGGTCTGAAGCCCTGTAATTGCTTTAGCAACAGGCATCGGACTATTCGGATTAAAAATCTGGAGATTGTTAGAATTGTCCACCGCGTAAGCAACCGGCTCCGTAGGGATGGCAAGATCAATAATTTGCTGCTGAAGCATCCCTATATTCGTTGCCTTTCCATTATTAAGGTCAATTATATGAAGGTTGTTATTTAAAGCTAATAAAGCTGTGCTGTTGTCATATTTAATATCAAAAGCGGCCTGTCCTGAAAAAGTTGTTCCTAAACTTCCGATTTCCACTAATGCTCCATTATTGGGAGGATCTTGTTTAAATAATTTTCCGGAAGCCATATCAATATCGTACAGAACAGTAGTTGAAGCTCCGGATTTACTGTTGGTATAAGCAATTCCGGTAATTGATGGAGTTCCGCCTCCGTTGATATTCAGATCGGTTGCCGCTACTGCTCCGGTTTCCGGATGAAGCCTTAAGTTTTGTCCGGTATTACTTACCAAACGGATTCTGTCTACCGTCGGATTAAAATCTATTGAAGCAATATTTCCTGAAATTGCAGGTGAAAAAGCGGTGGTACCAACCATTCTTGCAGACGCACTGGATGTATTGATGATGTACAGCTTGCTTGCATTCGACAGGGCATAAAGCTCTCCCGTAGCAGGACGGAAATCTATGCTCATCAGTTTTTCGCCGGAAACCAATCCTGTAACCATTACTTTGGAGACGAAATTTTTAGGATTATTGGCATTAAAAGATACGAGTTCGTTGGTTGATGTAATTCCATATACCATAAGATCCGGTCCTTGAGCAATCATATCTGATGGCATCGGATCTTCGGTTTCATCACACGAAAATAAAATGACAATGCTGAACAGCACTGTAAATAAATGTAGTAGTTTTCTCATAATATTAATATTTAAGGTTCGTATTTCCATTTACGATAAAATGTGAATGATGGTTTTTATTATATTTATTTTTTTTAATTGGATTTATGTGATTAAGAATTAAAGAGATAGTTTATAATTTAATGAAAAGGTTCACAGGGATTTTTTCAATTAAGAAATTTGTGTAAATTTGCAATCTCAATACATTGAAATATAAGGTTTGTACTTCATTGGATTTGAATATTGAAACTTTTTTCAAGAAAAAGGTTTTGGTATTTAAAAATTCATTATATTTGCACACCGAAAATTTGAAAAACAATAAATAAATAATTTTAAATCATGGCAAAGGAAACGTTTAATCGTAACAAACCACACTTGAACATTGGTACTATTGGTCACGTTGACCATGGTAAAACTACTCTTACAGCTGCTATTTCTGCTGTATTAGCTAGCAAAGGTCTTGCTGAGAAAAAAGACTTCTCTGCAATTGACTCTGCTCCAGAAGAAAAAGAAAGAGGTATTACTATCAATACAGCTCACATCGAATACGAAACTGAAAAAAGACACTATGCTCACGTTGACTGTCCAGGTCACGCGGATTACGTAAAGAACATGGTAACAGGTGCTGCTCAGATGGACGGAGCTATCGTGGTATGTGCTGCGACTGACGGACCAATGCCTCAAACAAGAGAACACATTCTACTTTGCCGTCAGGTAAACGTACCAAGAATCGTTGTTTTCATGAATAAAGTTGACATGGTGGATGATGCTGAGTTATTAGAGCTTGTTGAAATGGAGCTTAGAGACTTATTATCTACTTATGAATTTGATGGAGATAACTCTCCTGTAATCCAAGGTTCTGCTCTTGGTGCACTTACTGCTGCTACTGAAGGTAACTCTGACGATAAGTGGTTTAAGTCTGTTGAGCAATTAATGGATGCTGTTGATGAGTGGATCGAAGAGCCAATCAGAGATACTGATAAGCCATTCTTGATGCCAATCGAAGATGTATTCTCTATTACTGGTAGAGGTACTGTAGCAACTGGTAGAATCGAAGCTGGTATCATCAACACTGGTGATCCTGTAGATATCGTAGGGATGGGTGATGAAAAATTAACTTCTACAATTACAGGGGTTGAGATGTTCAGAAAAATCCTAGACAGAGGTGAAGCTGGTGATAACGTAGGTCTATTGTTGAGAGGTATTGAAAAAACTGACATCAAGAGAGGTATGGTAATCGCTAAGAAAGATTCTGTGAAGCCACACAAAAAATTCAAAGCATCTGTTTATATCCTTTCTAAAGAAGAAGGTGGACGTCACACTCCATTCCACAACAAATACCGTCCTCAGTTCTACGTAAGAACTACTGACGTTACAGGTGAGATCTTCTTACCAGAAGGTGTAGAAATGGTAATGCCTGGTGATAACTTAGAGATCACTGTAGAATTGTTACAACCAATCGCTCTTAACGAGGGTCTTAGATTCGCGATCAGAGAAGGAGGTAGAACAGTTGGTTCAGGTCAGGTTACTGAAATCTTAGACTAATCATCTATTACAATATAAAAGCTTCCGTAAGGAACTTCTTTACGGAAGCTTTTTAACTACGGGCATCGTCCAATGGTAGGATACCGGTCTCCAAAACCGTTGATCAGGGTTCGAATCCTTGTGCCCGTGCAAATAACAATTATGAGTTCATTAATCAATTTTTTAAAAGGTTCTTATAACGAATTCAGACATAAAGTTGAATGGCCAAAATGGTCTGACCTGCAGTCTTCTACAATTGTAGTGACCGTAGCGACAGTGATCTTGGCTCTATTTACCTTTGGTGTTGACGAGTTGTTTTCTAAAGCAATCAGCAACATAATAGGAATGCTTATCAACTTGTTCAATTAATAATAAAAGTATTTTCCCATAATGAGCGAATTGAAATGGTATGTGCTGAAAGCAATCAGCGGACAGGAAAATAAAGTGAAAAACTACATTGAGACGGAAATCAAACGTTTAGGGTTTGAGCAGTACGTTACTCAGGTAGTTATTCCTATGGAAAAGGTTATTCAGATCAGAAACGGTAAAAAAGTTCCTAAAGAAAGACCTTACTATCCTGGTTACCTGATGATTGAAGCTGATTTGATGGGAGAAATTCCTCACGTTATTAAGAACATTCCAGGAGTTATTTCTTTCTTAAGCTTAACAAAAGGAGGGGATCCTGTTCCGATGAGAAAATCTGAAGTAAACAGAATGCTGGGAAGAATGGATGAGCTTTCTGAATTTGCAAGCGATGTTGAAATCCCATATGTAGTGGGTGAAAACGTTAAAGTAATTGACGGACCATTCAACGGATTCAACGGAACTGTAGAGAAAATTCTTGAAGATAAAAAGAAAATTGAAGTTTCGGTTCTGATCTTTGGTAGAAAAACCCCAATGGAACTCAGCTACGTACAGGTAGAAAAAGTATAAAACATACTTAAAGATATTTTAAAATCCACTTATCAAAAAGGTAAGTGGATTTTTATTTTAAATATTTACTAAAAATAATAATATCAATTTGCTATTTCAAAAATATTTTATAATTTTGCAGTCCGAAAAGTAGGCATACTTAATGTGAGAATGGGTAACCTACTGAATAATAATGCTTCCAAACTCATTAATTATTCAAATTTAAAAAACAAACAATGGCTAAAAAAGTCTTTAAAATGGTAAAGCTTCAGGTGAAAGGTGGCGCAGCTAACCCTTCTCCACCAGTAGGTCCAGCTTTGGGTTCTGCAGGTGTGAACATCATGGAGTTTTGTAAGCAATTTAACGGAAGAACTCAAGATAAGCCGGGACAAGTTTTACCTGTAGTTATTACAGTATACGAAGACAAATCTTTTGAATTCGTAATCAAAACTCCTCCTGCAGCAATCCAGTTAATGGATGCGGCTAAGATCAAGGGTGGTTCCGGAGAACCAAACAGAAACAAAGTGGGTTCTGTATCTTGGGATCAAGTGAAGAAAATCGCTGAAGATAAAATGACTGACCTTAACTGCTTTACAATGGATTCTGCAGTTTCTATGGTTGCAGGTACTGCTAGATCTATGGGATTAAGAGTAACAGGAACTAAACCAACTTTTAACGCTTAATACTTAAAGAAATGGCAAAATTAACTAAAAAGCAAAAGGAAGCTTTAAGCAAAGTAGAAAAAGGAAGAATCTATAACCTTGAAGAAGGTGCAGCTCTTGTAAAAGAGGTAAACACTGCAAAGTTTGATGCTTCTGTAGATATCGCTGTAAGATTAGGGGTAGATCCAAGAAAAGCAAACCAAATGGTAAGAGGTGTTGTATCTCTTCCTCACGGTACTGGTAAAGATGTTAAGGTGTTGGCTTTAGTAACTCCGGATAAAGAAGCAGAAGCTAAAGAAGCAGGAGCTGACTATGTAGGTCTTGATGAATATTTACAAAAAATCAAAGAAGGTTGGACAGATGTTGACGTTATCGTTACAATGCCGGCTGTAATGGGTAAATTAGGACCATTAGGTAGAGTATTAGGACCAAGAGGTTTAATGCCGAACCCAAAATCAGGAACTGTAACCATGGAAATTGGTAAGGCAGTAACTGAAGTAAAAGCTGGTAAAATTGACTTTAAAGTAGACAAATACGGAATTATCCACGCTGGTATTGGTAAAGTATCTTTTGATGCTGCTAAAATCAAGGAAAATGCTCAGGAATTGATCTCTACTTTGATCAAAATGAAGCCAACTGCTGCTAAAGGTACTTATGTGAAGTCTATCTATTTATCTTCTACAATGAGTCCTGGTATTGCAATCGATACTAAAGCTATTAACTAATACTAAATCCTAAGACAATGACAAAAGACCAAAAAGTTGTAGCGATACAAGAGATCAAAGATTTGCTTCAGGATGCTAAAGTAGTATATGTAGCTGATCTGGACGGTTTGAACGCTGCTAAATCTTCTGAATTCAGAAGACAGGCTTTCAAGCAAAATATCAAAGTGAAAGTGGTGAAAAATACACTTTTGCAAAAAGCAATGGAGCAGATTGATGGAGTAGATTTCTCTGAAATGTTCGAAACTTTCAAAGGAAACTCTGCATTAATGATTGCTGAAACAGCTAACGCTCCTGCAAAATTAATCAAAGACTTCAGAAAGAAAGAAGAAAAACCTGCATTGAAATCAGCTTTCGTACAGGAAACTTTCTACCTTGGTGACAACAACCTTGATGCCTTAGTTAGCATCAAGTCTAGAGAAGAAATGATCGGTGAAATCATCGGATTACTTCAGTCTCCAATCCAGAGAGTTGTTTCTGCTCTTCAAAACAAATCTGAAGGTACAGAAGCTCAAGCTGAAGAAGCTGCACCTGCAGTTGAAGAAGCTCCGGCTGCTGAAACTCCAGAAACTCCAGCTGCCGAAGGTGAGGCTCCAGCTGTTGAATAATTACACTCAAAAAATTAAATAAATAATCAACAAAAACATTACAACAATGTCAGATTTAAAAAATTTAGCTGAAACGCTAGTAAACTTAACAGTAAAAGACGTAAACGAATTAGCTGCTATCCTTAAGGATGAGTACGGAATTGAGCCAGCTGCTGCTGCAGTTGTAGTTGCAGGTGGAGGTGCTGCTGAAGCTGCTGAAGAAAAAACTGAATTCGACGTAATTCTTAAGTCTGCAGGTGCTTCTAAATTAGCGATCGTTAAATTGGTAAAAGATTTAACTGGTGCTGGTCTTAAAGAAGCTAAAGATATCGTAGATGGTGCTCCTGCTCCAATCAAAACAGGTATCTCTAAAGACGAAGCTGAAGCGCTTAAGAAGCAATTAGAAGAAGCTGGTGCTGAAGTAGAAGTGAAGTAATTCAATTTCTCTATAGATATAAAGCCTGGACATTGTCCGGGCTTTTTTTGTGAGGAGCTTAATCCCGCTATCCGCACTCGCTATTTTTCTTTGTTTCGGCTCGGCGGCTTTGCCGCCGAGTCGAAACAAAGAAAAATGAGCTCAAACAATTGCTTCTATCGGGGCTAGTGCTATTTGTGCAATGGATGAGATTTTAGCCTTTACACAAATAATCCTTATGATCACTAAAGAATCCTGTTAGCTCCTCCGATAGGAATGTCAAAATTCAAAGAATTTTTTTATGGAGTGTAAGAATTTCACATTAGCAAATACTCAACTCATTAAAACTAAATTATTTAATAAAAATTGTAAATGTGGATAAGTTTTTGTAAATTTGCATTCTCTTTTGGCGCGAAAATTTGTTTATAAATTAATAATATACTGTGAATCAACTCTTTCATATTATGAAAGGGCTTTGTTGTATATAGATATTATGGCTTTCCGCTTCAAAAGTAAAAAATATTTTGCATTACGCTGTGAAAAGATATACCAGTGTTGCAGTTAGGATCAGATCTTAAGAATGTAAAAGAGCAAAGACAATTTCTAATAGCGCCAACATTTGAAGTCTTTATCTTTTCATAATTCTCTTTTTCAGCTCCTGATATTTTTTAATAAATCAAAATATTTTTTAACCCTTTCTTAAAAGTTTTATGAGTAAAACAACAGCAACAACTAAGGGAACGCCGAGAATTAATTTCTCGTCAGCAAAAGGAAAAATCATCACTCCTGACTTCCTGGACATCCAGATCGAGTCTTTTAGAGAGTTTTTCCAGCTTGATACGCTTCCTGAAGACAGAACGAATGAAGGTCTTTACAAGACTTTTCAGGAAAACTTCCCGATTACGGATTCCAGAAACCAATTTGTGTTGGAATTCCTGGATTATCTGGTAGATTCTCCGCGTTATTCAATCGATGAGTGTGTGGAAAGAGGATTGACTTATTCAGTTCCTCTTAAAGCAAGGCTTAAATTGTATTGTACAGACCCAGAACACGAGGATTTCCAAACCGTAGTTCAGGATGTATACTTAGGTCCGGTTCCTTATATGACTCCTAGTGGATCTTTCATCATCAATGGTGCTGAGAGAGTTATCGTTACCCAGTTACACCGTTCGCCTGGTGTATTCTTCGGACAGACGTACCACGCAAACGGAACCAAATTATATTATTCAAGAATCATTCCTTTTAAAGGATCTTGGATGGAATTTACAACCGATATCAACAGCGTTATGTACGCGTATATCGACCGTAAGAAAAAGTTACCATTAACAACTTTATTAAGAGCAATCGGATACGAATCTGATAAGGACATCCTTCAGATCTTCGATCTTGCTGAGGAAGTGAAAGTTTCTAAAGCTGCCCTTAAAAAAGTAGAAGGAAGAACATTAGCTGCGAGAGTTTTGAACACTTGGTTTGAAGATTTCGTAGACGAAGATACAGGTGAAGTAGTTTCTATCGAAAGAAACGAGATCATCTTGGACAGAGAAACTATTCTTGAAAAAGAACATTTAGATCTTATTCTTGATGCTGGTGTGAAATCAATCCTGATTCACAAAGAAAACAGCAATGAATTCTCTATCATCCAGAATACATTACAGAAAGACCCTACCAACTCTGAAAAAGAAGCGGTAGAGTACATCTATCGTCAGTTAAGAAATGCAGATCCGCCAGATGAAGAAACAGCAAGAGGAATCATTGAAAAATTATTCTTCTCTGAGCAAAGATATTCATTAGGTGAAGTTGGACGTTACAGACTAAACAAAAAGTTAGGTCTTAATATTCCTACAACAACTGAGGTTCTTACCAAAGAAGATATCATCGCGATCGTAAGACACTTGATCGAATTGGTAAATTCTAAAGCTGAAGTTGATGATATCGACCACTTATCAAACAGAAGAATTAAAACGGTTGGTGAGCAGTTGGCAGGACAGTTCGGTGTAGGTCTTTCAAGAATTGCAAGAACAATCAAGGAAAGAATGAACGTTAGAGATAACGAAATCTTTACGCCGCTTGATCTTGTTAATGCTAAAACGTTAACATCAGTAATCAACTCGTTCTTTGGTACCAACCAGCTTTCTCAGTTCATGGACCAGACCAACCCGCTTTCAGAAATCACGCACAAGCGTAGACTTTCTGCACTAGGGCCTGGAGGTTTATCAAGAGAAAGAGCAGGTTTCGAGGTTCGAGACGTTCACCATACGCACTACGGAAGAATTTGTCCGATCGAAACTCCGGAAGGACCAAACATCGGTTTGATTTCATCTTTAGGTATTTATGCTAAAATCAACAGACTTGGTTTCATCGAAACGCCGTATAGAAAAGTAGCAGACAGCAAGATTGATCTTAATGCTGATCCTATCTACTTAAATGCTGAAGATGAAGAAGATAAAGTAATTGCTCAGGCAAACGTTGAATTGAGTGATAATGGAGACTTCTTAACAGACAGAATTATTGCAAGATTGGATGGTGACTATCCGGTAGTTGAGCCTTCTCAGGTTAATCTTATCGATGTAGCACCAAACCAGATTTCCGGTATTTCAGCTTCATTGATTCCGTTCCTGGAGCATGATGATGCGAACCGTGCATTGATGGGATCCAACATGATGCGTCAGGCAGTTCCTCTATTGAAGCCACAGGCTCCGGTAGTGGGTACAGGGCTTGAGCAGCAGGTTGCAAGAGATTCAAGAATTTTGATTAACGCTGAAGGTACAGGAACTGTAGAATATGTTGATGCTGACAGAATCGTTATTAAATATGAAAGAAGCGAAGACGAAGATTTAGTACAATTCGAGTCTGCTACTAAAACATATAACTTAACTAAGTTTAGAAAAACCAACCAAAGTACAACCATTACCCTAAGACCAAATGTAAGAGTAGGTGACGTAGTGGAAAAAGGACAGGTACTTTGCGACGGGTATGCTACTGAAAAAGGAGAATTGGCTCTTGGTAGAAACTTAGTGGTTGCGTTCATGCCTTGGAAAGGATACAACTTCGAGGATGCGATCGTAATCAACGAAAAAGTTGTACGTGAAGACTGGTTTACTTCAATCCACGTAGATGAATATTCTCTTGAAGTTCGTGATACCAAATTAGGTATGGAAGAGCTTACAGCAGATATTCCAAACGTTTCTGAAGAAGCTACTAAAGATCTTGACGAGAACGGTATGATCAGAATCGGGGCTGAAGTGAAGCCTGGAGATATCATGATTGGTAAAATCACCCCAAAAGGTGAATCTGACCCGACTCCTGAAGAAAAACTTCTTAGAGCGATTTTCGGTGACAAAGCCGGTGATGTAAAAGATGCTTCATTAAAAGCAGATTCTTCATTAAGAGGTGTTGTGATCGACAAGAAATTGTTCTCAAGAAACATTAAAGATAAAAAGAAAAGAACTGAGGAAAAACTTAAGCTTGAAGAAATTGAAAACACTTACAAGGCTAAGTTTGATGATTTGAGAAACACTTTAATTGAAAAATTAAATACACTCGTAAGCGGTAAAACTTCTCAGGGCGTTAAAAACGACCTTGACGAAGAAATCATCGGTAAAGGGGTGAAGTTTACTCACAAATTATTGACTTCAGTTGAAGACTATGTAAACGTTAGCGGTTCAGATTGGACGGTTGATAACGATAAAAATGAATTGATCAAACAATTAATTCACAACTACAAAATCAAGTACAACGATATTCAAGGGGTTAAAAACCGTGAGAAATTCGCAATTTCAATCGGAGATGAACTTCCTGCAGGTATCATGAAGTTGGCTAAAGTTTACATCGCTAAGAAACGTAAGCTGAATGTAGGAGATAAAATGGCAGGACGTCACGGTAACAAAGGTATCGTTTCGAGAATTGTTCGTGAAGAAGATATGCCATTCCTTGAAGACGGAACACCAGTAGATATCGTATTGAATCCACTTGGGGTACCTTCACGTATGAACATCGGTCAGATCTATGAAACAGTTCTTGGATGGGCTGGTCAGAAATTAGGATTGAAGTTTGCAACACCGATCTTTGATGGGGCAACGCTTGATCAGATTACTGAGTACACAGATAAAGCAGGTCTTCCTAAATTCGGTCACACCTATCTTTATGATGGTGGTACCGGAGAAAGATTTACTCAGGCAGCGACCGTGGGTGTGATCTACATGCTGAAATTAGGTCACATGGTTGATGATAAGATGCACGCACGTTCGATCGGTCCATACTCATTGATTACTCAGCAGCCGTTAGGAGGTAAAGCTCAGTTCGGAGGTCAGAGATTCGGAGAGATGGAGGTTTGGGCTCTTGAAGCATTCGGAGCATCAAATATCCTGAGAGAGATCCTTACCGTGAAGTCGGATGACGTAATTGGTAGAGCGAAAACTTACGAAGCCATTGCTAAAGGTGAATCGATGCCTGAACCAGGTATTCCGGAATCATTCAATGTACTACTTCATGAGTTACAAGGTCTTGGATTAGACGTAAGACTAGAGGAATAATTTTAAATTTTAAATTATCAATGCTGAATGGAGACATTCTGAAATTAATCTAAAATCTAAAATCTAAAATTTAAAATCTAACAAATGTCAAATAAAAATAAATCAAGTAGATTTAATAAAATAACCATCGGTTTAGCTTCACCGGAATCGATTCTTCAGGAATCGAGAGGGGAGGTTCTTAAGCCGGAAACCATTAACTACAGAACGCATAAGCCTGAAAGAGATGGTTTGTTCTGTGAAAAAATCTTCGGTCCCGTAAAAGATTACGAATGTGCTTGTGGTAAATACAAGAGAATTCGTTACAAAGGGATCGTTTGTGACCGTTGTGGAGTAGAGGTTACGGAGAAAAAAGTACGTAGAGAGAGAATCGGACATATCAATTTGGTAGTTCCAATTGCTCACATCTGGTATTTCCGTTCTTTACCGAACAAAATCGGTTACCTTTTAGGAATTCCTTCCAAGAAATTGGATATGATCATCTACTACGAAAGATATGTAGTGATTCAGCAGGGGATTGCTAAAAAATTAGACGGTTCCGATTTCGAGAATATGGAATTCTTAACGGAAGAAGAGTACTTGGATATCATGGAAACTCTTCCAATTGAGAACCAGTATCTTGATGATTCCGATCCAAACAAATTCATCGCTAAAATGGGTGCTGAAGCTGTTGAGGAGTTATTAAAAAGAATCGATCTTGATGCATTGTCTTTCGATTTAAGACATAAAGCTCACAATGAAGGTTCAAAACAAAGAAGAACTGAGGCTTTAAAAAGATTGAACGTTGTAGAAGCATTAAGAGGTGCTAATACAAGAATGATCAACAAGCCTGAGTGGATGATTATGCGTGTGCTTCCAGTAATCCCGCCGGAATTAAGACCATTGGTTCCGTTGGATGGTGGACGTTTCGCAACTTCCGATTTGAATGACCTTTACAGAAGAGTTATTATCAGAAACAACCGTTTGAAGAGATTATTGGAGATCAAAGCTCCTGAAGTAATCTTGAGAAACGAGAAGCGTATGCTTCAGGAATCAGTAGATTCATTATTCGATAATACAAGAAAATCTTCAGCTGTAAAATCTGAATCTAACAGACCATTGAAATCACTTTCAGATTCATTGAAAGGTAAGCAGGGTCGTTTCCGTCAGAACTTATTAGGGAAAAGGGTAGATTACTCTGCACGTTCGGTAATTGTCGTAGGTCCAAACTTACAGCTTCACGAATGTGGTATTCCTAAAGATATGGCTGCTGAACTTTACAAACCGTTCATTATCAGAAAACTGATTGAAAGAGGAATTGTAAAGACCGTAAAATCTGCAAAGAGAATCATCGACAGAAAAGAACCTGTAGTATATGATATCCTTGAAAACGTGATGAAAGGTCACCCGGTACTATTGAACAGGGCACCTACGCTTCACAGACTGGGTATTCAGGCATTCCAGCCTAAGATGATCGAAGGTAAGGCAATTCAGCTTCACCCATTGGTAACGACAGCATTCAATGCGGATTTCGATGGTGACCAGATGGCGGTACACTTACCGTTAGGTCCGGAAGCAATCCTTGAAGCTCAGTTATTGATGTTAGGTTCTCAGAACATCCTGAACCCGGCAAACGGTTCTCCAATTACGGTACCTTCTCAGGACATGGTTCTTGGTCTTTATTTCATGACCAAAGAATTGAGCTCTACAGAAGATATGAAAGTAAAAGGTGAGGGTCTTGCATTCTATTCTCCTGAGGAAGCGGAAATCGCTTACGCTGAAGGAAGAGTATCTTTAAATGCTAAAGTAAGATGTAGACTTCCGGTTAAAGAAGACGGTGAAATCGTTACAAGACTGATCGAAACTTCTGTAGGTAGAATTTTGTTTAACCAGATTGTACCGAAGCAGGTAGGATATATTAATGAGCTTTTAACGAAGAAATCATTAAGAAACGTTATCGGTAAGATCCTTGCTGATACGGATTTCCCTACCACTGTGAAGTTCCTTGATGCGATGAAAGACTTAGGATATTCAAACGCATTCAAAGGAGGTCTTTCTTTCTCATTAGGTGATATCGTAGTTCCTGTTGAGAAAAAGCAGATGATTGCACAATCAATCGAAACTGTAGACGAAATTAGAGCTAATTATAACATGGGTCTAATTACCGATACAGAACGTTATAACCAGGTAATCGACGTTTGGACAAACACCAACGCAGGATTAACGGAGATGATCATGAGCAGAATGAAAGTTGATCAGGGTGGTTTCAACTCTGTATACATGATGCTTGACTCCGGGGCGAGGGGTTCTAAGGAACAGATCCGTCAGTTATCAGGGATGAGAGGTTTGATGGCAAAACCGCAGAAAGCCGGTTCTACCGGAGCGGAGATCATTGAAAACCCGATTCTTGCAAACTTTAAAGAAGGTCTTTCCATCCTAGAATACTTTATCTCTACCCACGGTGCCCGTAAAGGTCTTGCGGATACCGCTCTTAAGACGGCCGATGCCGGTTACTTAACGAGAAGATTGGTAGACGTTGCACAGGACGTTATCGTTACAGAAGAAGACTGTGGAACGTTAAGAGGAACAGAAGTTACTGCACTTAAGAAAAATGACGAGATCGTTGAAAAAATCTCCGAAAGAATCTTAGGTAGAGTTTCTTTACATAATATTTACGATCCTGAAAGTGATGAACTAATCGCTGAAGCTGACCAGGTAATCTCTGAAGCATTAGCTAAGAGAATCGAGGAAGCAGGATTAGAAGCTGTTGAAGTTCGTTCACCATTAACTTGTGAAGCTAAGAAAGGTATCTGTGCGAAATGTTACGGTAGAAACTTAGCAACAGGTAAAATGATTCACATGGGTGAAGCGGTAGGTGTAATTGCAGCACAATCCATCGGGGAACCGGGAACTCAGCTTACGTTGAGAACATTCCACCAAGGGGGTACTGCAGGAAACGTATCAGAAAACCCATCAATCGTTGCAAGAAGAGACGGTATCGTTGAAATGGATGAAGTAAGAACCATTACTTCTGAAGATGAAAACGGTAATACTGCTGAAGTGGTTGTTTCCCGTTCAACGGAATTCAGATTGGTTGCTGATAATGAGTCAAGAACACCATTAATGGTAGCCAACGTACCTTATGGTTCCATATTAGCAGTAAAACCTGGTGATAAAGTGAAAAAAGGAGATGTAATCTGTAGATGGGATCCGTATAACGCCGTTATTATTGCTGAAACAGCAGGTAAGGTAGAGTACGAAGATATCATCCAGGGGGTTTCATTCCAATTGGAAATTGACGAACAGACAGGATTTGAAGAGAAAGTAATTTCTGAATCCAGAAATAAGAAAGCCGTACCAACATTAAAAGTGGTAGATTCTAAAGGAGTTGAGCAGAAAGCATACAACTTACCGGTAGGAGCCCACTTAATGGTAAACGATGGTGAAAAAATTAAGGCTGGTAAAGTCTTAATTAAAATCCCTAGAAAATCTGCAAAAGCAGGGGATATCACCGGAGGTCTTCCGAGAGTTACCGAATTATTCGAAGCAAGAAACCCTTCAAACCCAGCGGTGGTTACAGAAATCGACGGGGTAGTTTCTTACGGAAAAATCAAGAGAGGTAACCGTGAATTGATCGTTGAAGCTAAAACTGGGGAGAGAAAAATTTATTTGGTTAAATTATCCAACCAGATCCTTGTACAGGAGAATGACTTCGTAAGAGCTGGTTCGCCACTTTCTGACGGATCTATCACACCGGACGATATCTTGAGAATCAAAGGCCCAACAGCTGTTCAGGAATATTTGGTAAATGAAATTCAGGAAGTTTACCGTTTACAAGGGGTAAAAATTGACGACAAGCACTTCGAAATCATCGTAAGACAGATGATGACGAAAGTATCTATCGTTGACGGAGGTGATACTCAGTTCCTTGAAGGTGCTCTTGAACATAAATATGATTTCTTGGAAGAAAACAACAGAGTATTCGGTCTTAAAGTTGTAGTAGAGGCGGGAGATTCTAAAGTATTCAAACCGGGTCAGATGATTACGGCAAGAGAATTAAGAGACGAAAACTCTAAGTTAAAGCGTGAAGATCAGGCTTTAGTGGAAGTAAGAGAAGCTTTACCAGCTACGGCAACGCCAGTATTGCAGGGTATTACAAGAGCAGCTCTTCAGACTAAATCATTCATGTCTGCCGCATCGTTCCAGGAAACAACGAAAGTTCTTAATGAAGCAGCAGTTGCAGGTAAGGTTGATGATCTGCACGGTCTTAAAGAAAATGTAATTGTAGGACACAGAATTCCTGCAGGTACAGGTCTTAAAGAATACCAGAATGTAATCGTTGGTTCTAAGAAAGAATTCGAAGATCTTAACTAAAATTTATAATTTGAAATTTGAGGTTTGAAATTATTTTTATACTTTCACAATCTCAAATTTCGAATTTTTTAAAATATAATTTATAACAAATGGACAACAATCAAAACCCACAAGACGGAAACATCAACATCGAATTAAACGAAATGGTAGCGGCTGGTATCTATGCTAATTTAGCTTTGGTAAACCACTCTCCATCTGAGTTTGTAGTAGATTTCATCCAGTTAATGCCGGGTGTACAGCAAGCGAAAGTAAGATCAAGAGTTATCCTTGCTCCACTTCACGCAAAAAGAGTACTTTCTGCTCTTCAACAGAATATTGCTAACTATGAGCAACAATTCGGAGAAATCAAAGAAGTTGAACCTTTCGTATTAGGAGGAAACAACGTAAACGCTTAAGATTTACTCATAAACATACAGAAGTGCTCCATTTTTAATGGGGCATTTTTTTATACTGATAGATTGCTGTTATATGATATAAATGCTTTATTTCATACGTTGCTACTAATTAGAATTGTATATTGTTTGTAATTTCCTATTATTTTATAATTCTTATTAATAGATTAAAAAAATATAAAATCCAAGTCACAATTTTATATCTTTGCTTCAAGATATGGTATTAGGATATGGTAAATAATCAGTTTGTTCGTAATAAATTTGGTTTTTTAGGCGAACAATTTTTAGGTGAACTTAATAAAAATGCAGTCGTCACAGAAGTAAAGGCAAAGACTGAAATTATTCGTGAAGGTCAGAAAAACAAATTTGTACCCTTTCTCATTAAAGGGTCTGTAAGGGTTTTTACATTAAATGACGGCCGTGAACTTATCTATTATTACATCAGAACTAATGATAGCTGTCTGATGACTTTTTCATCTATTTTTACAGACTATATCAGCAGGGTATATGCCGTAGCAGAAGAAGATTCTGAAATTATGCTTGTTCCGGTATCAATAATCCACGATTGGCTGATTGCATATCCGGAAATCAATCGTGTTTTTTACCATGAATATGACAAAAGATTTTCAGACGTCATGAGTATGGTAAACTATGCCGTTTTTCACAGACTTGATAAAAGAGTATTAAATTATATCCGGCAGCAGATTTCAATCACCGGCTGCAATCCTATAAAGCTTACCCATCGCGAAATAGCAAGCAATCTGGGGACTTCCAGAGAAGTAGTAAGCCGTGTTTTGAAAAAAATTGAGAATGAAGGCGACATTTCGCAAACCAAAGAAGGCATAAAATTGCCTCTTAATGAAAATGTTATACAAGGCTAATAAATTATATTTAATTAATTTAACAATTTGATTGATAAAAACAATCCGGTCGGTGACTTTTATCACGCACTTTTGATAGCATAAGTATATAAGTTTGTCATACTAAACTTTAATAGAAATTGTATGACAAAAACCTTACTATTTTTGTCGGTATTGATCTCAGGTTTCACCTTTGCACAGGAGGATCTGCTGAAAGATATTGACACCATTCAAACAAAAAATACCGATACTTCCCAGCCTGCTTTTAAGGCATTGCAGATTGTAACCGGACAATCTACTAAATTACCCGCAAAAAAAGAGTGGTACATTGTTGTGGCACACCGTTTTGGTGATGTAAGCAAAGGCTTCAAAGATTTTTTCGGACTGGATGATGCCTCAACCAAACTTGGGGTTATTTATGGAGCTACAGACTGGCTATCATTAAATTTATCAAGAGAAACCAATCAGAAAACTTTTGAGGGCGGCGCAAAATACAGATTGGTGAAACAAAATGATAATTTCCCGGTGGATATTGTAGGGTACAATGTATTGGCCGTAAATACAGATCTGAGCACGGATAATTATCCACATCTGAAGTTTGCAGACAGACTTTCTTATCTTACTCAGGCTTTGATTTCCAGAAGATTTAATGATGATTTTTCACTGCAGCTAACTCCTTCTTATGTTCATAAAAATCTTTACGAACCGACAATTGAAGATAAAGATCAGTTTCTGGCGGGTATCGGGGGAAGATACAAGATTTCAAAAAGAATATCGATTAATGCAGAATATTTCGTGAATTTTGATAACCACAGTTTTTATAAAAATCCTCTGTCTGTAGGGATGGATATTGAAACGGGAGGCCACGTTTTTCAACTGTTGTTTACCAATTCGCAAATCAATTCAGATATTGGGTATCTCACCAATGCTACGGGAAAGTGGGAAAAAGGACAGATTTTCTTCGGATTTAATCTTTATAGAGTTTTTTAATATGAAAAAGTTTGTATACATCATTTCAACGGCAGCAGTATTTATTGCCTGTGAAAGCAGAACCTATGAAGAGATATCGGATAACACGCCTATTGCTGAAAAAGTAACTTATAATAAAGATGTTAAAGCGATTATTGATGCCAACTGTGTGAGTTGCCATTCTCCCGGTGCTCTGGCTTTAACCAATTATAATCAGGTGAAAAATAATATCAACAATATTATAGACCGTATCAGCAGGCCCAATGGAGATCCTCTGAAAATGCCGCAGGGCGGAAGTTTGTCACCTGCACAAATCAATATCATCACCAAATGGAAAGCCGACGGACTTTCCGAAAACTAAATATCTATTATGAAAAAGCTGATTATTTTCATCATGTTAATGATAACGGGCAACTTGTTTTTTGCCCAAAAATATATGTCTAAAACAGGAAAGGTTACCTTTGAAGCCTCAGTTCCTCTTTTTGAAGATGTATTTGCACAGGACGACAATAATATTGTTGTTCTCAACGCCGATAACGGAGATGTTGCCTCTGTTTCAGTGGTTAAAAACTTTCATTTTAAAACCAAACTCATGGAAGAGCATTTTAATGAAAGCTATGCAGAAACGGCTAAATTTCCAAAAACTACATTTACCGGTAAAATTGTGAATTTTGATAAGTCGAAAGTTACGGCTTCACCTCAGAAATTTACGGTTCAGGGAACTCTTAATTTCCACGGAGTGGCAAAGGCTTACACCTCAACTGCAACAATATATGCCAAAGACGGAAAAATTTTTATGTCAGGAGGATTTACGGTAAAAGCTGCTGATCATAAAGTGACAATCCCTAAAATGGTAATGAAAAAAGTAGCGGAAACAGTGAATGTTGAATATAATTATATTTTGGTTAAACAATGAAAAAGATCATTATAATATTAAGTATATTCCTGGGACTTACTTTGACATTTGCCCAGGACAACGCAAAATCAATTTTTGATGTCGCCCGTACCGGAACTGTTGAGGAAGTAAAAGAACTGATGAAAAAGGACCCGGATGTCATTAACCAAACCAATGAAAACGGATTCTCACCACTCATTCTTGCATGCTATAGAGGAAATGTTGAGGTGGCCAAATTTCTGATTGATCATGTAAAAGATGTAAATTATAAAAGTAGGGAAGGTACCGCTCTCGCCGGACTCGCCTTTAGATACAATAAAGAATTGGTAGAATATATTCTGAAGAAAAATGCGAATCCTAATATTGCTGACGCCACAGGAATAACTCCGTTATTTTGGGCAGTAAAGTCCGGTAATAAAGAATTAACTGAATTGTTACTAAAGTACAAGGCTGATAAAACCTTAAAAGATTCACAGGGAATGACTCCTTTCGAGTATGCCTTGCAGACCAATAATAAAGAAATCATTAATCTCTTAAAAAATTAACATATGAAAAAAGTTTTACTTACTTTATCAATGGCTCTGGCATCTTTGATCGGAGCACAGACTTTTTCGACAGGAACAGTAAGTCTGCCGACGACAGGTATGACAGTAAGAATCGTTACCAATCCTACTACAGTGACTCTGGTACTCACAGGAGACAGCAATTCTATGCTGGCCATAGGTTTTGGAACAAGTGGAATGGCCTCCGGAGCAGACGGATTTATTTATAATTCTTCTGCAAACAGGGATTACACATTTAGTGGAATAGGTGTAACTCCTTCTGCTGACTCTTCCCAGGATTGGACTGTAACATCGGACACGGTTTCCGGAAGTACAAGAACGGTTATAGCCACCAGAAGCTTAGCAGGAGGTGCAGGAGATTTCGCATTGTCCAACACCAATTCAAATATTGATATTTTCTATGCAAGAAGAGCTGGTGCGTTAGGCCTTGCTTATCATGGTTCTTTAAGAGACTATGCTACTCTTACCAGAGCTTCAGCGCTGGCAACCGGAGAAGTTGTAGCGGAAAAACAGAAGATAATGCTGTATCCTAATCCTGCAAAAGAAACGGTAAGCTTCAAAAATGCTGATAAGATCAAATCGGCAGACATCTTTGATTCTGCAGGAAGAAAAATCAGAACCGTGAAAGTGGATGGGAAAGAAATCAATATTTCAGATCTGAAATCCGGAAATTATTATCTGGAAATCACTTTAAAAGACGGATCAACTACTTTTGAACAGCTTATTAAAGAATAATAACAAAACTCTTTATAAATAATTTCGGGGCGGCGGCTTTGCCGCCGAAATTTATCCCATCATTACCCATACTTACTACAGTTTTTTTTGGATAATATTATCAGTTTAATTTTTCAGACGTTATTTGTTTTTATGTGAATAAAGCCGTCTTTAGCTTTGCAGCAATAGACGTTCAGGTAAATAATTATTATCGTCAAGGCACTTTCATTGCAAATTTTACTCAACCATCTTTTACATATATCGAAAAAGAAATATCTTTCCGGCATGAAAACTACTCAAATCACTACCGCTGGGAGAATAAAAGCTATTGTAGGCGGATCCATCGGAAATCTTGTTGAATGGTACGACTGGTATGCGTACGCCGCATTTGCCATTTACTTCTCAAACTCTTTCTTCCCCGATTCTGATATGACGGCACAACTGCTGAACACAGCGGGAATTTTTGCCGTTGGCTTTCTTATGCGCCCTGTTGGTGGTTGGCTTTTCGGAAGTATTGCAGATCGGATCGGACGGAAAAAAGCCATGACGTTTTCAGTATTGCTCATGTCTTTCGGATCGTTGCTGATTGCAGTAACACCAACGTATGATGCAATAGGAGTTTTGGCTCCGTTACTTTTATTAACAGCACGTCTTCTGCAAGGTCTCAGTGTGGGAGGAGAATATGGTGTATCTGCAACTTACCTCAGTGAAATGGCAACTTCCGACAGACGCGGATTTTATTCCAGTTTTCAGTATGTGACTTTGATTGGCGGACAGCTCATCGCACTCGGAATTCAACTGATTTTACAAAAAATATTACTTACGGAAAGCCAGCTTGAAAACTGGGGCTGGAGAATTCCTTTCGTCATCGGGGCATTGCTTTCCGTAATTGCGTTGTACCTGAGAGCAAATCTCCACGAAACGGAAGCTTTTGAAAGTAAAAAAAAGATAGAGGAAAATAAAAAAGGGACTATAAAAGAATTACTGAAACATCCTAAAGCACTACTGACAGTAGTAGGTCTCACTTTAGGCGGAACGCTTGCATTCTATACCTATACTACTTACATGCAGAAATTTCTGGTAAATACTGTTCATCTTACAAAAGAAGATTCTACATTGATCTCTTTTGTTTCGCTCTTTATTTTTGCCTGTCTGCAGCCTCTTTTTGGAGCCCTCTCGGATAGAATAGGAAGAAGACCTTTGCTGCTGGGCTTCGGGATCTTGGGAACAGTATTCACTTATCCCCTGCTGGACGCTTTAAGTACGACCACTTCCATGTGGGGTGCTTTCTTTCTGATCATGGCTGCACTAATTATTGTAAGTGGTTATACATCTATCAATGCAGTCGTAAAGGCTGAGCTTTTCCCGTCTGAAGTAAGAGCTTTGGGAGTCGGGCTTCCATATGCATTGACGGTAGCGGTTTTCGGAGGAACGGCAGAATATCTGGCATTATGGTTTAAACAGCAGCATGTAGAGCATTATTTTTATTGGTATATTACCGGCTGTATTTTCTTTTCACTGATCGTTTACTCAAGAATGGGAGACACGAAGAAAACATCTTCTCTTGATAAAGATTAAAACAAAATATATAAAAGACCCGCGGCTCAGAGAATCTGAGCCGCGGGTTCTATTTAATGATAGGCTTGCTTAAATTTTTGGAGAATATTATCCAGATTATGTCTCTGAACATATACGCTCTTTACATCTTCATATCTCGGCGATTTGTAAAAAACTTCATGGAAATCCATACTGCCATTTCCAACTTTTACCACTTTCTGAACCTCAATATTCAACTTTCTCAATTCATCTTTAAAAACCTGAAATTCGTCTTGGATATTTTTCATCTATTTTTTGGATTTTAATTAAAACTATACTTTTATATCAAACACCCTACCAAAATTCAGGGGTGTAAATGAAAATCAGTATAAAGATAATGAATTTTTCTATATAAAAATAAGAAATGCTTATAATTTTAGCAATGAATTATTTGTTTTAAAATCATTTTAATAAATTTTTCATGAATTGAATAATGTTATTACCGAACAAAAAAATTAAACAAAAAATTTTATAATATGAAAAGTCCTTTAAAAATAAGCTTTGTACCTGGTTAACCGATCAATTAATACAGAAAATAAAATATGAATTAAAACAAAAAAAGGTTAAAATCACCTGAGATTCTAACCTTTTATTCTATATAGATTTCATTGTATTATTTTTTGCTATCCCTCTTCTTCCAGTTCAATTTCATGTCTCAGCTGGGCCTTGTACAAGGTAGCATAATATCCGTTTTTATCCAGAAGTTCAAGATGCTTTCCTTCTTCCACAATTTTACCGTGCTCCATAACGATAATTTTGTCTGCCTTTTCAATAGTGGAAAGCCTGTGTGCAATGATAATGGATGTTCTGTTTTTTGTGATTTTTTCCGTGGCTCGCTGGATCAGCTTTTCACTTTCATGGTCAATAGATGAGGTCGCTTCATCGAGAATCAGGATTTTAGGATCTGAAAGATATGCTCTCAGGAATGATAAAAGCTGTCTCTGACCCAGGGAGATGGAAGAACCTCTTTCGCTCACTACATAATCATAACCTCCCGGAAGGCTTTCAATAAACTCGTCAACTTCAATTTCCTTTGCTCCGGCTTTGATCTGCTCAAGCGTAATGGAATTATCACCAAACGAAAGATTTTCAAAAATACTTCCGTGGAACAGGAAAACATCCTGTAGCACTACACCAATATGACTTCGGAGGCAATAGAGTTCATAATCTTTAAGATCCACATCGTCAATAATGATATTTCCTGAATTAATGTCATACAATCTGGTGATCAGGCTGATAATCGTGGATTTTCCCGCTCCGGTAGCACCAACAATAGCGACAGTCTCTCCCGGATTTACTTTAAAATCAATCCCCTTCAATACTTCCTGTTTTTCATCATAAGCAAAATGTACATTTCTGAATTCAATTTTTCCTTCAAAATGATCTTTCTGTACGGTTCCTGTATTCGGCATCGAATTTTCCTCGTCCATTAATCCCAATACTCTTTCAGCTCCTACGATACCCCGCTGGATATTGTTGAACCGGTCTGCAATCTGTCTTAAAGGACGGATCAGCATAGAAATATACTGGATAAATGCTATAACCACGCCGGCACTGATCGTGATATAGCCTCCATAAAAGAGGATAAATCCGATGAAGAGCGAAGAGATTAATTCAACCACCGGGAAGAATAAGGAAAAAATAAAAACCGTTCTCAGTAATGCGCCTTTCAGTGTGATATTGATTTCATCAAACTTTTTAAATTCAGATTCCTGCCTGTTGAATACCTGAATGATCGACATTCCGGCCAGTCTTTCCTGAACAAATGAGTTCTGGTTAGACGTCCAGTTTCTTTCATCCCCGAATGCTTTTTTAAGTCTTTTCTGAAAAAATCGTGTAATAACAACCATTAAAGGAAGAATGGCCAGCGTAATGTAGCTGAGATGAACATTGGTACTGAACATCATCACCAATACAAAGAGAATTCTCAGAACATCCCCGAAAACCATCAGGAAACCATCCGTATACACCGTGGCAATGGTTTCAACGTCTCCTACTGCTCTTGTCACCAGCTGCCCGATTGGTGTTTTATCGAAGAATGAAGTTTTAAAATAAATAAGTTTATTATAAAGTCTCTGTCTGATATCCCGGATCACATTCTGTGAAATATAATTGGAAAAATAAACCAGGAAAAAATTTAAAACAGTTTCTGTGAAAACCAGACCTACCAAAATGTAGATATGCTTCATCATTAAAGCCTTATCTTTCAGCTTGGTGATGTCGTTATCTACCACTTCCATGGTGAGGTAAGGCCTGTAGGTAGAAACCATAGCCAGTATGATGGAGATGATCAGCGTAAGGATGAACCACGAACGGAATTTCATTCCGATAAAGAACAGCCTTTTGATAATTCCCCAGGTATCTTGTTTTTTCATTGTACGAATTGAAGAAAGAATTATATTGAAATTCTATGCAAAAATAAGATTTTAAAATTTGACAATCTTTACCAGCTATAGAAATAGTCATAGAAAATTTCAGATCGCTGTCATTTATGACATAGATTAATTATTCAAAATCATAGCCCACATCAACAAGATATAATCCGTGAGCCGGGGCAGAAGTACCCGCTGAGTTTCTGTTTTTGTTTTCAATGACTTTACGAAGGTCTTCAGGCTGTAATTTTCCGGCACCTATTTCTACCATTGTTCCTACAATGGCTCTTACCATGTTTCTCAGAAAACGGTTCGCTGAAACAGTAAATTTTAGCTCACTCCCGTTTTGTTCCCATCCTGCCTTATAGATTTTACAGAGGTTGGTTTTATTATCGGTATGAAGTTTGGCAAAGCTGGTAAAGTCTTCATATTCAAATAAAATGCTACAGGCTTCATTCATTTTATTAATGTCAAGCGGTCTTCTCCAGTGCTGCCAGGCAGATTCTTCCGTGAACGGGTTTTTTTCCAGAGAGATATAATATTCGTAAGTTCTGTAGGTAGCATCAAATCTTGCATGAAAATCATCTTTCACCGGAAAAATTCTTTTCACCGAAATGTCCGCAGGAAGAAAACTGTTTAATTTTCTTGGCAGATCTTCGTCAAGAACTTTCTCGGTTTCAAAATGTGCGAAAATTTTCTTGGCATGCACGCCGGTGTCCGTCCTTCCTGCGCCGGTAGTTTTAATTTCTTCTCTTAATATTGTGGAAAGTGCCTTCTCCATTTCTTCCTGTACAGAAACAGCATTGGGCTGGATCTGATATCCGAAATAATTCTTGCCGTTGTAGGAAAATTCTATAAAATACCTCACTGTGATAAAATAAGTAAGCAAAATTACTTTAATTAATGATAATCATCAACACAATTTAGAAACCGCTTTCAACTTTTCCTGAAATTTTCAATAAAGAGGCAAGAAATTAAAATTAAAAAAGAAATGGTAAAGGTTGACAAGTAAAACAAGTGGCGCAGCGCCCTATAAAATATCAAAGATATTTCCTTAATTCTCTTAAAACCTTTTAAAATCTTAATGTTTAAATAATTGCAGTTTGAATTCAGATTGAATACTTTTAAAAATAATCTCGAAAAGTAAGTACCATAGTAAGCTAAATCCATACGAAAATTCCTATTTTTGCAAGGTATGAAAAGATGGTACCTTTATCCCTTTTCCCTAGGTTATCGCATGGTAACGGGTATCCGAAACACAATGTATGATCTGGGAATCTTTAAGTCAACAAAATTCAAAACACCGATCATTTGTGTCGGTAACCTTTCTGTAGGCGGAAGCGGAAAATCTCCTATGGTAATGTATCTTGCGCAGTTTTTGTCAAAACATTACAGAACGGGAGTCCTTTCCAGAGGCTATGGAAGGCTTACAAAAGGCTATGCTGTCACCAATTATGAAAGCAATTATAAAATGGTGGGTGATGAAGCCATGCAATTGTTCGAACGTTTTAAGAACCGCTTTGTTATTGCTGTTTCCGAAGAGAGAGTTCCCGGCGCCAAAAAGGTAATTGCCGATATGGACCTTGATGTTCTGGTTTTGGATGATGCGATGCAGCATAGAGCCATAAAACCGGGATTCACCATTATGATGACCGATTTTAATGATCCTTATTTTAAAGATCATCTTCTTCCTGCAGGAGATTTGAGGGAGTCACGGGCCGGATCCGGAAGAGCAGACATTATCATGGTCAGCAAATGTCCGGATGAACTTACTGAAGAAACCAAGCAATATTATATTTCAAGAATAAGACCTACCGGACGTCAGAAAATATTTTTTTCATCCATAGGTTACGATGAAAATGTTTACGGGAAAGAAAAAATGCTTCCGGATAACAACCTGAATTATTACGATATTCTTCTGATCACAGGAATTGCAAATCCGAAACCTTTACTGAATCATCTTGCTAAATTTTCGCAGAGAGTAAAACATTTGAAATTCAGAGATCATCACAACTTTACGGAAGCGGATATTAAAAATATCGTGGCAGAATATAAAAAGATGGGCGAATATAAGTTGATTTTAACCACTGAAAAAGATTATGTACGCCTTAAAACTTTTGATTACCTAAGAGATATCGTTTATTACTGGCCTATCAATGTAATAATAGATAAGAAGGAAGAATTTAACCAAATCATCCTGGATTATGTTAGAAAAAATTAAAAAAATAGCAGCCTTCATACAAGGCGTCATTAACGATACTCCTGATTTTGCCATCGTTCTGGGCTCAGGATTAGGAAAACTCCAGGATGAGGTAGAGACAATTCATACCCTGGAATATGCTGAAATCCCTGAGTTTCCTCAAACAACAGTTGCCGGCCACAGCGGAAAATTAATCTACGGAATGCTGGAAGGCAAAAAAGTATTAATGATGAGCGGCCGCTTTCATTATTATGAAGGCCATTCTATGGAAAATGTAGTGTTGCCGATCAGGGTTTTTCATCTGCTAGGCATAAAAAATCTGATCCTTTCCAATGCTTCCGGCGGCGTAAACTCTGAATATAAAATTGCAGATATTGCCATCGTCAAAGATCATATCAACATGATGCCTGAACATCCGCTTCGTGGCAGAAATATTGATGCATTCGGTCCGCGATTTGTGGATATGAGCGAAGCATACAGCAAAAAGATGATTTCAGTGGCAGAAAAGGTTGCCTCGGAAAATAATATCAACATTCACCAGGGAATCTATGTGGCACTGCAGGGACCTACTTTTGAAACCCCTGCGGAATACGGAATGATAAAAGCCATCGGTGGTGATATGGTGGGAATGAGTACTGTTCCGGAAGTTATTGTAGCCAGACACATGGGAATAAATGTTTTCGGAATCTCCGTAATTACTGATCTGGGCGGACCTGATATCGCGTTCTCCGTTTCTCACGAAGAAGTTCTGAATGCTGCCAATAAAGCAATGCCTAATGTAATTACGGTGGTAAAAGGTCTCGTTAAAAACTATCCGCAACCGTTATAGAATTTTTCAATAGTACAAATTTCCGGCTGAGGCTTTCTAATTATTTTTCATTGTTTAGATTTGCAGAAACGATTTTTAAAATGAAGAAACTGTTTTTATTATTAACGATAGGAATTTTCGGTTTGGGCTGTTCACAACAAGCTCCCGAAGTTCTTAAAACAAGTTTTTCCAAAGAAGCATTAATTCAGAAGGTTGAAAATGAAGAGGGTAAAACAGTCACCATACAGCAGATCCTGGATCAGCATAAAGGAAAAGTTTTAGTGCTTGATTTCTGGGCGGGCTGGTGCAGGGATTGTTTAAAAGCGCTTCCGAAAGCCAAAGAATTAGAAGACAGCAATAAAAATATCGATTTTGTGTTCCTTTCATTAGACCGTTCCAGAGAAGGTTTTGAAAAAAGCCTGGAACGATTTGATATGAAAGACAAAGAAAATTACTGGTTCGCTTCCGGCTGGAAAAATGATTTCAACAACTATATCGATCTCAACTGGATCCCGAGATACATGGTGATTGATCAGAAGTCTGCCATTGCCAAATATTACGCCATCTCGCCGGAAGATCCGGATATTCAGGCAACCATTGATAAGCTTTTGAAATAAAATGACATAGGAAATGGAGACGTTAAGAAAATAAAATCAGCGAACGTTAAAAAAATTCTACTGTTTGAGCGCGACAATTAATTGAAATGAAGAACAGATTTTGATTCGCGCGAGTTTTAGAATTTTTAGAGAACAGAATTTATTTTTAGTCGGAGTTTCCAAGTCTTGAACTTTTGTTTCTTTTGTTTCAAGACAAAAGAAATTAGCTTGAAATGAAAACATAAAATGAATCCATATCTTTGCGGTATGGATTCTTCTTTTCTCCTTCGCAAAATTATTCATGTCGATATGGACGCATTCTATGCTTCTGTAGAACAGCATGATAATCCTGCATTAAAATGGAAAGCTATTGCAGTGGGTGGAGAGCATCGGGGAGTTGTCGCAGCGGCAAGCTACGAAGCAAGAAAGTTCGGGGTACGGTCTGCGATGCCGAGTAAAACTGCGAAAGAAAAGTGTCCGCATCTTATTTTCGTCTCACCCAGGTTTCAGCGGTACAAGGAGATTTCAAGGAAAATACGGGAGATTTTTTATGAATATACCGATCTGGTAGAGCCTTTATCATTGGATGAAGCCTATCTTGATGTTACGGAAAACAAAAAGGGAATAGAGTCTGCTAACCAGATTGCCAGGGAGATTCGCCAGAAGATTTTCGAACAGACAGGATTAACGGCTTCTGCGGGAATTTCTATCAACAAATTTTTGGCTAAAGTAGCATCAGATATTAATAAACCGAATGGCCAAAAAACCATACATCCGGATAAGGTAGAAAGTTTTCTTGAAGAATTACCAGTCGAAAAGTTTTACGGAGTGGGGAAGGTGACGGCGAATAAAATGTTTAGCTTAGGCATTTACAAGGGAAAAGATCTGAAAAAAAGATCTGTAGAAGACCTCACAAGGATGTTCGGAAAATCCGGAGCCTATTACTATAATGTCGTTCGGGGAATTCATCATTCTGAAGTAAAACCTCACCGGATCCAGAAAAGTGTAGCGGTAGAAAGAACCTTTTTTGAAGACCTTTTTGATGAACATCAGATCAACGAGAAATTACAAAGTCTCAGTGAAGAGCTCCAGAGCCGTCTTCAGAAAAATAATATTCTCGGACGTACGCTTACCCTGAAAATTAAATACAAAGATTTCTCCCTTTTTACAAGAAGCATCACCCGGGAAGAATATTTCTCTTCCGCAGAAGAATATTTTAATACCGGAAAACAGCTTTGGGAGCTACGCCCGTTCGACAAACCTGTTCGGTTACTCGGTTTATCCCTTTCCCAGCTCAATACTGAAGAAAAAAAACAGGTGTCGGTTCAACTAAAAATTCCGTTCAAAGAATTTGAAGACCAATAATCTCGAATATTTTCATTAAATTGTAGTAACCAAATTTTACAATTTTATGAATGAAACGATGATTCAATACTTCCACTGGTACTCGGAAGGAGAAGGGAAACTATGGAAAGAAGCAGAAAATAACGCACCATATCTGGCTGAATTAGGAATTACATCAGTATGGTTTCCACCCGCTTACAAAGGAACGGGAGGTGGTTGTTCTACCGGATATGATGCCTATGATCTTTTTGATCTGGGAGAATTTGATCAGAAAGAAACTATTCCCACAAAATACGGAACAAAAGACGATTATATAAAAGCCATAAAGGCTTTAAAAGAACACAACATCAAGATTATTGTTGATATCGTTCTCGGCCACAAAGCCGGAGGGGACGAACTTGAAACATTCAAGGCCCTGAAAGTAGATGAAGAAAACCGGGATAAAATAATTTCCGGCGAAATCGAGATACAGTCATACACCAAATTCACTTTTCCCGGCCGCGGAAAAAGATATTCGGATTTTGAGTGGAACTATACCTGCTTCAGTGGCGTAGACTATGCAGAAGGCATGGATTCTCATATTTTTAAAATTAAAAATGAATACGGAACCGACTGGGAAGAGATGATTGATGATGAAAAAGGAAACTATGATTATCTTATGTTTAATGATGTGGAACACCGCAATCCTTTCGTAAGAGAAGAGCTCAACAACTGGGCAAAATGGTATTTTGATCAGACAGATTTTGACGGCGTAAGGCTGGATGCCCTGAAACATATTTCATTTGATTTTTATAAAGAGTGGCTTACGCTGCTGCGTTCCAACTCCGGCAAAAATATTTTTGCGGTAGGAGAATACTGGGCTCCGGGATATCTGGGTCTTCTTCAGAAATATATTGATGTGACGGAAGGTTGTATGAGCCTTTTCGACAGCTCATTACAGAATAATTTCCATACCGCTTCCAATGAAGGGGATTCTTATGATCTCCGCAGAATCTTTGATGAAACGCTTACCCAGGCCGATCCGCTGCATTCGGTGAGCCTGGTTGATAATCACGATACCCAGCCTTTACAGGATCTTGAAGCACCGGTAGAACAATGGTTTAAACCATTGGCGTATGCATTAATTTTACTTCGTCAGGACGGATATCCATGTGTATTTTATCCGGATTTGTATGGAGCGCATTACGTTGATAAAGACAGGGAAGGGAATGACCAGGAAATATTTCTGGATAAAGTAGACGGTATCGAGGAGTTGCTGAAAGCCAGAAAAGATCATGCGTACGGAGAACAGCGGGATTATTTTGAAGACGCCAATTGCCTCGGATGGGTTCGTGAAGGAGATGATGAACATTCGGGATGTGCAGTTGTGCTCAGCAATAAAGAAGCCTATGAAAAGCCTATGGAAATGGGCGAAAGATACATCGGGAAAACCTTCTATGATGTATTGGGAAGATTTGAAGATAAAGTTACAATCGATGAAAATGGCTGGGGAAATTTCCCTGTTCCTGCAGGGAACGTAAGTGTCTGGATCGAAGAGTAGCCTTGTAACTGCAAAACCAACAATATTTATAATGATCATCCGTAAGTTTTGTCATTTACCGGCAAGAGTATAAAAGCTGTGTTGAATGACAAACCTTGCGGATGTTTTTTAGGATGAATCCTTTTAATTCTTAACTTTTTTAAGCTTAAGGATTTCAGGCCTTTCTGAATCTTCTGAGATTGAACCGGATCTCGCAAATTCTGCCCAGAGCGCCCGAAGCTTTTTCCCGTTTTCCTGAATATATTCCCATGGAACATCTTTCAGCAGCTCTGCTGATTGCCAGGCTTCCCTGTTTTCAAATAACAGAGGCAGATCTACACAGTGCGATGCGCCGATGTTATTGCTCTTTAGGGTAGACCGAATAACAAACTGGTATACATTTCCGCCACCGGCTGCAAGATTTTCTGCAAACGCCTTGGCCGGTTTTTCATAGATTGACGCCGTAGTTTTTCTTACAATCTTATTCAGAATTCTTTGGGGCAGATAAGTATAAATGCCTGTTTGCGAGGTTTTCACGTAAAAAGCCGTTTCATCCTGATTGGAGCCTATTAAAACATCATACTTCTTTGCATTTTGTTTCCAGTTCGCCATGGTTTCTTCTTCCCGGCATAACGGAGGATGGCCATATTGCGTGCAGAATGGCATGGAGGTCTTCAATCCGTATTTTCTGAAAGAAGGTAAAAAAGTGCGATACCCTGCTACCATTTTAAGCGCATCCGGCTCATCTTTTAAAATATCCGTCTTGAGGAAAAACTCATGGGACATCTTTTGCCTGTTGATCCTGAATCCCAGCGGAGCACTATGGATAATCACACGGCGGAATAAATTTTCCGTTTCTTCCGAGATCATGAGATGTGCAATGGCATCACCTCCGGATGACTGTCCGAACAGGGTAATGTTTTCAGGATCTCCGCCAAAGTCGCGGATGTATTGTTTTATCCATTGGAGAGCGGCAATCATATCATACAATCCCAGGTTGGCCGGCCTTTCTTCATTACCTCCCAAAAAACCGAAAAGCCCGAGCCGGTACGATACCGAAACAACAATGATGTGCTGTTCCTTTACCCACACGGAAGGATCAGACGTGGGAAGATCACCGCATCCGATTTCGTAGGAGCCGCCATGAATCCAGACGATAACGGGAAGCTTTTCGTTTTCATTAAAGTGTTCGGGGAGTGTAATGGTAAGAAACTGCGGGGATTCATCCGGTTCAAACTGTTCCACATCTGTTTTCTGGATCAACCTGTCCAGCAGAGGACTTACATTTTGTGGGCATACCGGGGTTTTATCAGGAATTTCATTATGCTCCGGATATGGTAAGGGTTCCGGCTTTTTAAATCTTTGAGAGCGGGCATAACGAATACTTTTCGCCCTGATGACCCCATTTTCCTTTAATGCCGGAATGGTTCCGAAAGAAGTATGAAAGGTATGGATTTTCTTGTGTTGCTGTGTTGTCATCCAACAAAATTATGATTACCTTAAATGTAGTAATTAATCTTTTTTAAGCCAAAAAAATACTTAATATCTTATCCTACTGAGATAATTATTGCAACGCTTTGTATGCGGTAGGAGATACTCCTGTTTTACTTTTGAATAATCTGGTGAAATGCTGCGGATACCTGAAACCAAGGTCATAAGAAATTTCACTGATGGATCTTGAAGGATCGGTGATCTGCCGTTTTGCGGCATCAATAAGCTTATTATGAATAAATTCCTGTGCCGAAATGCCAAGCTCCTTTTTCATGACATCTCCGAAATAATTGGCTGAAAGGTTAAGCTGTTCGGCAAAATAATGAACCATAGGAAAACCGATGGTCCTGGGCTTTTCAGAGTTCAGATAGTCATCCAGCAGTGTTTCGAATTTTCCTATCACGCCGCGGTTGATATGGTCCCTCGTGATGAACTGGCGGTCATAAAAACGCATGCAGTAATTGAGGAAAAGTTCAATGTTATTAACGATCAGGGACTTGCTGTGCTTGTCAATAGCCTGTTCCAGCTCAAGCTGTATGTTTTTAAAGCAATCCAGGATGATTTCTCTTTCTTTTTCGGAAAGGTGGAGGGCTTCGTGAACTTCATAAGAGAAGAAATTATAATCACCGATGGAAGTGCCCAGGCTGGTCCCTTTGATCAGGTCCGGATGGAACAGCAGTGCAAAACCTGCGGACTGTATAGGATTTCCGTCATTCGTTATTCCGTACTCCTGTTCCGGGGCAATGAAGACCAGCGTTCCTTCCTGGTAGTCGTAGTTATGTTTTCCGTAAAACAGATCTCCGCACAGGACATCCTTCAAAAAAACGGTATAAAAGCCGAAGGCTCTCCTGAACTGGCAGACAGGGCCGGATCTGGAAAAATCAATGATACTCACCAAAGGATGCAGCGTATCATGGTTTACCATTTTATTGTATTCGGAAATACTTTCGATAAAATTAACCTGATCTTTCATATATTTAATTCTTCAGAAACCAAAATTACCATATTTAAGGCGCAGATTTTGCGGTCACGGTAAAATTGGTATATCATTCTGTAATTTATATAAGCTTAATTCATCATAAACATACGATTTTTGCCATAACATTATTAATTTTAGTACAAACTTAAATACGATATGAATACATTCACAGTAAAAGCGTTCGGTGCAGAATCCAACACTGCGGACCTGGCCGAAATGAATATTGAAAGAAGAGAAGTAACCCCTAAAGATATTGAGATTGAAATCCTGTATTGCGGAGTATGCCATTCTGATCTTCATACGGCAAGAAACGACTGGGGAGGATCCATGTATCCCGTTGTTCCGGGGCATGAAATTGTAGGGAGAATTACCAAGGTCGGTAGTGAAGTTTCCAAATTTAAAGTGGGGGATCTTGCGGCAGTAGGATGTATGGTGGATTCCTGCGGAGAATGCGAGAGCTGTAAACATGATCTGGAGCAATATTGCCAGAAGGGGTTCACAGGAACGTACAACGGAAAAGATAAACATCTGGGAGGCCACACATTCGGAGGGTATTCCCAGAAAGTGGTGGTAGATGAAGGCTTCGTTCTCAGCGTTCCGGAAAACCTTGATCTTGCTGCAGTGGCACCGTTGCTTTGTGCAGGAATTACCACATGGTCTCCTCTACGACACTGGAACGTAGGTCCGGATTCTAAAGTCGCCGTAGTGGGATTAGGCGGGTTAGGACATATGGCCATTAAACTGGCTAAAGGATTGGGTGCTGAGGTCACCCTGTTTTCCCGTACGCCCGGTAAATCCGAAGATGCCAGAACGTTGGGCGCGGATCATGTTGTGATTTCAACTGAACAGGAACAGATGGATGCGGTAAGGGGTAAGTTTGATGTAATTATTGATACCGTTCCCTATGAGCATGATATCAACCCTTATATGCAGACCGTGGCATTAAACGGTACTTTAGTTCTTGTAGGTTTTGTGGGAGAATTCCAGGAAACCGAGCCCAGCACAAGACCGCTGATTTTCCAGCGCCGTTCCGTAGCAGGATCACTGATTGGCGGTATCGCTGAAACCCAGGAGTTGCTGGATTTCTGTGGCGAACACAATATCGTTTCAGACATTGAGCTAATCAAAATGAGCGAAATCAATGAGGCTTATGAAAGAATGCTGAAAAGCGATGTGAAATACCGTTTTGTAATTGATATGCAGTCTTTGTAATGATTGACAGGATATTTTAAAAGAACTCTCTCCGGAGAGTTTTTTTTATGCGGCATATCTGCGGAAGCTCTTTCTATCTGCCACAGGGTGAGTGTACGAAACTAAGGAGTTATAAAACAGATCATTGTAATTTCGTTGTTTCAATTATTTATCTATCTTTGTAAGAGAAAACAGTCAAATCCCGGGCTGTTTTTAAACACACAATGAAGACACCCGTGATGAATACAGTACAGTTTCCCTCGTTCCTGCGTTTCTGCGCAAGGATGATAGGGGTGCTGCTATTCTTTTCCGGGATTCCACAGTTCTTCCAGGCCTCTTCTCCGCCGGATTCCGTTATTTTTATTTCAGAAGGCAGCTTCCTGCATGGAGATTCAGCGGTATATGTGATGAAAGCGGAACGAAGAAACGTAGGCATAAGCCTTAGAAAGAAAGGCAAAACAGACACATCTTTACAGGGCGTTTCTGCTTCCCTGGCCTCTCCTCAAAAATATCATGTGAATCAGCATGTTCCGGCAATGTACAGAAACAGCCCGGAAGGCAGATTGTTTTTTGGAAATGCAGATGGCTCTTCATCCATAGCTGTTCCGGTAGATCCTCCTTCTTTCAGGAAACATCATAAAACGGCAGTCTCTGTGGTTTGGAACGTTCTTCTGCCACTCTGCCTGAAAGACAATCTCATCCATATAGCAATATACCCTTTTCGGGTTTCAAAGACCATAGCCTGTCATCTCAGCAGACCTCCTCCTGTTCGGTATTCTTTTACCGGCTGTAATCATAAATAATTTGTAACCAATAAAAAAATAACAAACAAAAACATATTTTAAATAACACACGATGAAGAAACTTATCATACTCCCTGTTTTACTAGTAAGCTCAGCTTTTTTTGCGCAGGTAGGAATCAATACAATACGTCCTCAATCTACGTTGGATATCGTAGCCAAAACAACAGACGGAAGCAGACCGGAAGGTCTTATTGCTCCGAGGTTAACCGGTGATCAGCTGAAAGCCGGCGACGCACAATACGGATCTGCACAGAAAGGTGCCATTATTTATGTAACCACCGTACCCAGCGCTCCGGACGGCAAAACAGCAGATATTACCAAAGAAGGCTATTATTTTTTCAATGGAAGCAAATGGCAGGAAATAGGGAGTGGTGCAGGAGATACCACGAATGATGCCTGGATCAATGACACCGGCACCGGTATGGTAAAGCTGGGCAGCCAGGCGGATGGTACGGCAAGAGCCGCCGGAACAGAGGTCGTAATAAAGGATAATGGTGCTGTAGGTATCGGAACAGGTGCTCCTGATGCCAGCGCTGCGCTGGATATTGTCTCTGCCGGCAAAGGGGTACTCATCCCGAGAGTAGCATTATCAAGCGCCACGGATGTAGTGACGATACCATCTCCTGCAACAGGATTGCTGGCCTATAACACGGGTGCCGGTACGCTCACCTATAAAGGCTTTGTATTCTGGAATGGTAAGGAATGGAGGAAAATAGATAATACCACCACGGTAAATCCTGTTATTACAGGTTTAAACTGCAACACGGCATTTATTACTCCGGCCGCATTTGCTGCAGGTACCGCCTATTCCGGGACTTTAACGGTTTACTATTCCGGGGGAAACGGGGGAAGCTATTCCGGCGGGACAACCTTTACCCAGAACGGTCTTACGTTCACTTTAGATGAGGGTACGCTTAACAAAGGGAACGGGTATATTACCTATTCAGTGACGGGAACCCCCAACTTTAGCTCCCCAACAACCATAACGGTACCGGTAAACTTCCTGGGTTTCAGCTGTAATGCAACGATCGGACAAAATACCACGCCTTTCGTGATCGGTGAAATAAGATCCGCGATCATTACCGTACCGGTATCGAAATTTTTATCCAGGGGCGGTAGCAGGGGAGAAATGACCGGAAAAGCGGTGAACAATACCACCAGCATTAACCGAAGGTCTGCGTATGATGAAACAACGGCCGCTCAGAAGGCAGATTTTATCTTTATTAATGGATTAAGGATGGATTTTATCGAAAGCTGGTACAATACCGGAAATACAAGTCCGAAGTTGTACAATATTACTTCATCCCCTGTTAATTATAATGTATCTTCCCTCTCTAGCCATGATGCCTATACCGATGGGATTGATACTACCATTGCATCCGGGTATTACAGTTATGATATTGATGGCGATGATAATTTCAGTACCGCGATCGGGCAGGGGGAATATGTTAATGCAATGCTTACCTTTCCAAATAAAGAATGGTATAACTGTACCTGGCATGCCAGGAGGGATGGTACCAATTATTATTTCTATTTTACGGCACAGCGTTTAAAATAATCCGATGTCGAAGGATTATATACAGTAAGACAAAGCCTGCACAGGTGATGGAAACTGTAAAGTATTAATTAAATAAAAATTACGAGCCAAGCTCACGTAACAAACAAAACCAACAACAATGAAAAATATCATTACCCTGGCTGCATCTTTATTCAGCCTTACCATATTTGCACAAGTGGGGATCAATAATAATACCCCGAAGGCTACTTTAGACATTACGGCACAGACTACAAATGGCAGCAAGCCGGAGGGACTTCTTATCCCAAGATTAACCGGCGACCAGATCAAAGCCGGTGATGCGCAGTACGGTACCGCTCAGGCTGGTACAATTGTTTTTGCAACTTCTGCGGCTTCACCAACAACAACAAAAACTTCAAAAATTACGGAAGCAGGATTCTATTATTTCACGGGCTCTGTTTGGGAGAGGATAAGCAGTACGGCGAGCACCGTAAGTTATACGACCGTCGTTGATCCTAATATTTTAGGATATGTACCCAGCACTACTGCAACTGCTTCTGTAGATGCTCCGGCAACCTTAGCTGTTGGTGCTACCACTGCAACCAGAAGAAGTATCGGTACTTATGGTGGACATACGTATGCAGCATATTCAACCAGTGGTGCAGTTACATGGTACCAAGCATATAATGCTGCTAAAAACATGGGTGGCTATTTAGCGACTTTTGCATCAGATGCAGAGTGGCAATATGTTGAAACAAACTTACTTACTCCTTTTGCTATATTTAATACGAATGGTACCTGGATCGGGATGGCAAAATTTTCATGGTTTGCAGGTGCAGCAATGACACCTGATCCAGAGATTAAATGGATTACAGGAGAACAACCAGGACATGATTATTCTGCTGGTGGAACTACTGCTGTAAGAAAAAGCAACTGGTTCCCAGGTGTACAGCCAGATAATTTATCAAACACCGAAGGATTTGTTCAATGTGTGGCTAAGAATAATAATTACACTAAGACTTATAATAGCTATACTACTACCCATGGATGGAATGACAGCCCTGCCAATTATTTTGATGTTGCATTTACCGGAGGCTTCATCGTAGAATTTCAGCAATAAATGTTAGAAATAGATTAAGATTTATAGTACGATATCGCGGATTTTTAATCCGTGATCAACTACAAGCAAACTTTCAGGGTTTCAAAACCCTGAAGGTTTTATAAAAGCAATCAAAGAATTATTATCATACGATACAGTTCAATATTCAACAGCAGCGCATGCACGTGCGCTGCTTTCATCAACAATTTAATATTAACCCTTTAACAAATGAAAAACAAAGATGTTTAAAAAATTATTTCTTTTATTAACGTTTTCAGCAGCGTTTACCGCAAAAAGCCAGATCACAAATCCGGCACCCTATTGTGCATGCACCTATTTTTCCGGTTATAATATGTTCAAGGACATTACCATCGGCGGAGTAACCCTTTCGTTTGGGAGTTTAGGCACGTACGGAACAGCCAATACGTATAAATATTTTAATACAACCGTCTTCGGAGACCTTACCAAATCAGGGAACAATACCATTACCATTAATCCGTATACGACACCGGACTTTGAGCCTATTTATTTTGCACTGTGGATAGACTATGACCACAGCAATACTTTTGAAACCTCTGAGATTGTACTGCAGAACAGCAATACCATCAATGCTGCGCTTCCTGCATTTTCTGAGACCGCCGTTCCTCTTACAAGAACTTTTACCGTTCCCGGTACGGCACTTACAGGAACTACACGGGCAAGACTCGTAAGAACGCAGGCGAGCTATCCTTATAGCAGTTCCGTAGTTTTAAGCCCCTGTTCCAATGGAAGTTTTGGATCGTTCGGAAATCCATATGACTTTAATGTCAATATTGTAACGTCATTATCAACAGCGGAAGCTGCCGTAAAAAACAGCTTCAGAATTTATCCTAATCCTGCCCATGATTTTATCATGATCGATACCAGCAGAAAGATTACTCAAGCCACGCTGTTCAGTACTGAAGGAAAACAGGTAAAAAGCTATCCTGGTGCAAACCGCCTTGATGTTTCTTCTCTACAGCCCGGCGAATATATACTGGAAGTCTATTATAAGGACGGTACTTCGGCTTCACAGAAAGTACTTGTTGCAAAATAAAAGGCAACAGAACTGTAAAGTTATCTGCCGGCACGGTATCACGCCCGGTCCGGTGGTTTACAACAATAAATATAGTAATCCCTAAAAATAACAATCGATGCTTAAAAAATTACTTCTTTTATTAACGCTTTCAGCAGCATTCACAGCAAAAAGCCAGATCACTCTGGTCAATCCACAGCCTGATTTTTCTTTTACGGCCGAGGCACCGCCTTTCTCAAACGCTTCACAAAATGATATCTTCCCGATTGATCTGAACAATGACGGCACCAATGAATACTCTTTCCGTTGGGATGCCTTTCACACGGTTGCATGGAATATCCATTTCTGCTCCAATCCGGGGAGTGATCCCACGAGGCAGTTTATTATGGAAAACAGTCAGGAGCTGAAAGCGCTGAGCTTCGGAGCGGCCATCAATTCTTCGGCCACGTTTTCGAATAGCTGGGATCCCTGGATTGATGATCCGGGGCAAACCAACTTCCGGAACCAGGGGAATAAATATATCGGCTTTAAAGCGACCATTTCCGGAACGGTGTATTACGGCTGGATCCTGGTAGAGCTGGTCAACAGAACGCTCACCATAAAGGAATACGCCTTTACCACAAACTCTGCCGGGCTTACCGCAGGGCAGGGAGGAACCTTATCGGTGACGGAAACGATGCAGCGTAATGAAGGATCCGCAACATTCGCTCCCAATCCTGCGGAGTCTTCCATAACCATAGACCACAGCAGACACACAGGGGCTGTCATAAAAATAACAGTGCATGATCTTTCCGGTAAGCTGATGATGAAACAGGAGGCACAATTTGGAAAGCCGGTGGATGTCAGCAGCCTGCAGAGTGGTACCTATATGCTCAGGATAGAGCATGAAGGGATTACTACCGTAAGAAAAATGATCAGGAAATAATGACCTGGAAAGCAGACCCGTCCAAATGGATTTGCCATCCGTAAGTACATCAAGCTGTCTTAAAGACTTCACCCCGTGAGGGTTCAGATAAATCAGTAACTAACATTAAATTTTAAAACAATGCCTATTTTACACAAAATTAAAGCGTATCTCTACGACAATGTTTTAACCAAAGACAATCCCAATGATTATATCGCGAGAACCGTGAGCGAACGTCCTCTTACGGTACAGCAGATCTGCGAAGCCGCCGTCAACAGGGGCGGTGCCGATGTCTCCGCTTCCGCGATGGCCCATGCCACGGAGCTTTTCCTGAAAGAAATGGCCTATCAGCTTTGTGACGGGTATTCTGTCAATACGGGCTACTTTACCGCCAGCACTACCATCCGCGGGGTATTCGACAGCCCTTCGGAGACTTTTAATAAGGATAAGCACAGCATCATCTTCCAGTTCAACCAGGGAGAGAAGCTCAGGGCAGAGATCCCGAATATTGAAGTCAACATCCTGGGGATCGCTGATGCTTCTACGGTGATCCTCCAGGTGAAAGATGTGAAAAGCGGCTCGGTAAACGACCTGCTGACTCCAGGAAGGAACCTCAGGATTTCCGGAAGCAAGCTCAAGATCGCCGGAGACGATCCTGCAGTAGGAATATTCTTCACAGACACTGTTTCGCAGGCCAGCACTCAGGTAGAGGTCAGCGATATCGTCACCAATAATCCTTCCGAACTGATGGTGGTTATTCCGGCATTACCGGCAGGAACGTACCAGCTGAAGGTGGTAACGCAATTCTCGGGGAGCATGATGCTCAAAGAACCGCGTACCGCATTATTGGATAAGGTGCTGACGGTACAGTAGAGCAGAGGGTCTGCATCGGTGCATGCAGAGGGTCTGCACCGATGCATGCAGGAGGTCTGCATCGACCGATGCAGGGTGTCTGCACCGTACGATGCAGACCACCCAAAGTTCGGGAACCTATTCCTGAACGTAATTTTAAAATACTCATCATGTTTTTGATTGCTCCGGCATGGGGTAAAGCGTCCACTGATTTTAAGTGTTTTTTTTCAGTCCGCTTTGCAATCCCGGCCGGAGTTTTTTTGTGACAAAGAGTAGTGGTACTGGTGGTTTCTAGGGCTGCAGCCACCCGGGGACTGAGGCTCTCGAAGTCCCCGGCTGTTGTCGTCGTTGTCGTTGCGAGGTGATTATTATTTTCACATTTGTCATCCTGAAAGGATCTAAACACAGATTTACCTCACTGACTTTACGAATAATACCTAAAAATTCCCAAGGAATGACAAAGAGTAATGGGTACCGGGGACTGAGGCTCCCGAAGTCCACGGTTGTTGTGGTTGTTTTTGTGGACACCAGTTAATTATTATTTTCGCATTGTCATCCTGAAAGGATCTCAACGAAGATTTACCTCACTAGCTTTACAAATAATACCTAAAAATTCCCAAGGAATGACAAGGAGTGATGGGTACCGGGACTGAGGTTCTCGAAGTCCACGGTTGTCATTTCGATAGTCGCTTCGTCACTTCGAGTGTTTTTTCGCAACAAAGTGGAGAAAAAATGTATCGAGAATGGAACCTGTCTTTAAAATTATAAGCTTCTCGATACGCTTTTTCAAAGCTACTCGAAGTGACGAAAAGAATCAAATGCACAACGGGTTTATTTTATGATCTGTTTCAGCACTTTCAGCTTTCCGTCCACGGGCTGGCGGATCTTTAAGCCTAAAATATCTGCAACCACCGGATAAACGTTTACATTTTCAAATTCACCAATAGTCCTATGGCTTTTGAATGCCGGACCCCATGCCATAAAGGTGGCTTTCATTTCAGGAACCACTGCCGGATTATAGCCATGCTTTCCTGCGGAAGGCTTTTTGCCTTTTTCCAGGAATATCTTAGGAGCGTTGGGAACCAGGAGGATTTGTCCTATTCTGCCATAGTAATCATCTTTTGCGGAGAAATGCAGGTATCGGGGAAACTTTTTATCAAGATACACTTCATAATCTGAGGTTTTATGAACCTGTAATTCTTTGAAAACGCTTTTAACCTCAGCCGGATTTTTGACGTACACTCTTAATAAAGTCTGGGAATTGTAAATATCAAATCTGTTTTTATCCAGCAGCAGCTGCGGGATTTCCAGGGGATTGCTGCCGTCTACTTTGATCATTCCGTGGTCGGAGACAAAAATAAAATTGACATTCTGCAGACCCAGTTCGCCCACTTTCCGTACCAGTTCGCCCACGGCTGCATCCACCTGGTGAACGGCATTTTCGGTTTCTTTTGCGTCAGGCCCGAAATGATGTCCGCCTGCATCCACTTCGGGGAAATAAAGCGAAATAAAATGGGGTCTTTTGTCCATGGGAAGCTTCAGCCAGCTAATCACTTTGTCAACTTTCTCCTGCGGTGAAAATTTTTCGTGGTAGGGATAATAATAGGTTGGGCGTGTTCCTCCGGCATCGCTTGCCGAGCCTACCCACATTAAAGATGCGGAAAGCATTCCCTGCTGCTCTGCCAGTCCCCAAAGGGGAAGGCCACCGTACCAGCTGCCGTCTTCGGCATTGGTTTTATCACTCATCGCATAGGGTGCCTTTCTTTTATAATCGTAGAAATAATTATCAATAAGCCCGTGGTGAGAGGGGTAAAGCCCGGTGATCAGGGTCCAGTGATTGGGGAAGGTAATGCTGGGATAACCGGGAATCATGGCTTCGGCCCGCACTCCTTCGCCGGATAAATTCAGAAGGTTCTCCGCATTGTATTTCTTTGCGTAGTCATAACGGAATCCGTCTGCAGAGATCATAATGACATAGGGTTTTGCCCGGGCTTCAACAGTGTTGTACCGGTTGGGGATCACCACCTGTGCGGTGTCCGTGCTTCCATGCTGACTGAAAAGGGAGAGTGAAAAAAGCAGCGTTATTATTGCTAATCCTTGCTTCATTGGGTAAGTTTTGTGCAAAGTTAGGGTCTCCGGTCATTACAGAAAAGTTTAGCAGGTTAAAAAAATATTAAACTCGGGGTAAGGAGGTGTTGTCATGTTTTTTGTCTCCCGAGGATTACGCAGATATCGCTGCAGCGTAGTATCATATCACAATTCCCACGGAATGGCAAAGAGTAGTATCACACCGGGGACTGAGGCTCTCGAAGTCCACGGGTGTTGTCGTTGTTGTCGTTGCGAGGTGATTATTATTTTCGCATTTGTCATCCTGAAAGGATCTCCACGCAGATTTACCTCACTGACTTTACGAATAATACCTAAAAACTTCCATGGAATGACAAAGAGTGATGGGTACCGGGGACTGAGGCTCCCGAAGTCCCCGGTTGTCGTTGGTGTGGACACTAGTTAATTATTATTTTTCGCATTTGTCATCCTGAAAGGATCTCAACGAAGATTTACCTCACTGACTTTACGAATAATACCTAAAAACTTCCACGGAATGACAAAGAGTGATGGGCACCGGGGACTGAGGCTCTCGAAGTCCACGGTTGTCATCCTGAAAGGATCTCAACGAAGATTTACCTCACTAACTTTACGAATAATACCTAAAAATTTCCACGGAATGACAAAGAGTGATGGGTACCGGGGACTGAGGCTCTCGAAGTCCCCGGTTGTCGTTGGTGTGGACACTAGTTAATTATTATTTTCGCATTTGTCATCCTGAAAGGATCTAGCCCCGGATCTTTCCATGCTCTTTACGAATAATACCTAAAAACTTCCATGGAATGACAAAGAGTGATGGGTACCGGGGACTGAGGCTCTCGAAGTCCCGGCACTGGTAATAAAAAGAAAAAGCAGAAGTCTGACTTCTGCTGTAGGTTTCCATTCTGATCTCATTTTTAAAACCGGTATCCGAGGGACAGTCCTGTTCTGAAACCGATCCAGGGGCCGTCTATAATCACGCGGGCTCCGTTGGTATTGGTTTCTACCGTATAATTGACGTAAGGAATATCAAGATCCTCGATCTGCCTTTTTAGTTCAGCCTGCATATCGGGAGTAAGAGGGATGTCACTGGTCATCGTAAAGTCTCCCTTTCCGGCTCCGTAGTGGGCCCCTGCAATCCAGAAATCGAGGACAAGGCTGCGGCTTGTGGTGAGGAAAAACTGGGCGCCTACCATTACACCGCCACTGTTTCCGTTGGCGTTTCCGAAACCTTTGAGAGGAATCTGAAAGGTCGTTCCGCTGAAGGTATAGTCGTAGTAGAAGTCAAAGGTATTGGAGGTAATTTTCGAATAGCGGTAATAGGGGGCCACATAGAATCCTTTTCCGTATCCAGCGCCAAGATAAAAACGCGGCTCTATGGTGAAGTTAAAAGATTTGGCTTCGAGGTTCTGAAATCTTTTTTCGTCTTCATCGTTTAAAAAGGAATTGATAAAAGGAACTTTTCCTTCCGGCATGGCGCCAAAACCCATATTCACTGAAAACCATCTGTTAATGACTCGTTCATAAGTAAGGTTTATATTTCGGAATGCGTATGCCGTAACATTTGTTTTAATGATGTTCATTTTTTCCGACGGCGGAGCGGGGATTTCCTGTGCGTTTGCTGTGGTCAGCATACAGCAGGGGATGATGAGTAAGAATTTTTTCATGATTTAATATGTTAAGATTTGAAGTATTGAGGTACAAGCAAAAAGCGGGCAAAATAATTTCGGTAATCCGTTTTGCTTCATGAATAAGATTCTGTTTACAAGCTGTTTACAGGTTTGTCCGCTGCATGCAAAAGTAAAAAGAAGCATCTGCACCCTGCTTAAAAAGAAATCCGCTCAGAGTTTCTGGCGGATTTATATTGTTCGGGTTTATCTATTTTTTGATAAATTTTGAGGTTTCCGTTTTCTTGTCTTTTGTTGAAACTTCAATAAAATAAGAAGCAGAAGGCAGGTCTGAGACCTGTATTTTTCCGGAGGTAATACCGGAAGTTTTTACAAGCTTACCGTCCAGGGTATAGATGTTTGCCGTTGTATAGCTTTCTGCTGTTCCTTTCAATTCAATAAATTCCTGAGCAGGGTTGGGATATACTTTCAGCCTGTCTTTCTGAACATACAGATCCTTTGTGGCCAGGTTTGCGGTATTCAGGGCCTGTGCCGAATTGGTGGTCTGGTTGTTGATTCCGGCTAACGGAACATTGACTACGGTCTGAATGGTGGTCAGCAAAGGAAATTTATAAGTGCTGTTATAATATGAATAGGAAGTATTTACAATAGAGCCAATCGGAAATAGAAAGAAAGTGTCTGATGCAGCATAGAGGTTGAAGCTTTGAACAGATTTTATCCTGAGAACATTTGTAAAATTAGAAGAACCTAAAATAAGGGTTCCTGAAGCATCTGCAGAAATGCTGACTGTTCCTTTACACAATCCGTTTGCAGCAGTTGAGCTGAATGTTCCCTGTGCCTGATCCGTCTCGGAATATCCGAACGCTGCAGGATAGGAAATAAAAGTCCCGTTGTTTGCGGCAAGATTCAGAGTAGCATCGGTGGTGACTAATCCTGTAATTTCCAGCTTGGAGGCAGATTGTTTGTAATATACCGTATTTCCGGGGCCTGCCATTTTTAAGGTAGAATTCGGGAAGGTGGTAATTTCTGTTGAGGTGGGTGTTGAATAGCTGGTAACAGCCGCCGGACCAAATCCCAGAGAAGCATTGTTGAAGGTTACATTAGAACCTGTTGCCGAGTTATCCGGTGTTCCCGTAACGGACAAATAATTTGCGGTTTCCCCGCTTACAGGATCGTTAAACGCTTTCGTAATCGTTGTCTGTGCTGAAATGACGCCTGAAGCCATCAGCAGAAGGAATAAATTTATTTTCATACTTAAATTTTTAACGAATATACTTAAAAAACAATTGCTCCGGAATTATTTTTTTAGGGATAACTTGTTTCCAATGAGAAATTTAAATCTTAAATAAACTCCTTTTTTCAGAATCGCTGCTGTATGCACTATAGCCGAATAATCAGCAGAGATAATGCTGCCCTCAATAGGTCATGTTGTTATGGTTATTGGTTGTGATGTAAAGGTTCATAGATCAGCTGTACGACTCCGGATCTGAAAATATTGGTTTTGATCAGCTTCAAATATAATCTTTCCTTCAATTCTTCAAATAAAGGTTTTCCGTCTCCTAAGGCAACCGGATGAACGGAGATTCTGTAAATGTCTATCAGGTTCAGATTAATACACGTTCTGATGAGTCCGGCACCGCCATACAGCCAGATGTCTTTCCCCGGCTGCTGTTTTATTTCCTGCACTGTTTTCTCAATATCATTGGTGAAAGTGGCATTCTGATCTTCCCTTTGATGATGGGAGAATACTACTTTTTTCTTAGCATGTATTTTTTTCCAGAACTGTACTTCTTCTTCTCCGGCATCTTCTCCCGGATGATAATTTCCCCAGGAATCATAGCTTACCCTTCCGTAAAATATGGTATCGATGTTTTCAAGAAAGCCATCAAAATCCATATCATCATCCATGATACACCAGTCGATTTCGCCGTTTGGCCCTTCAATAAACCCGTCTAGTGTTACAGCAAGGTCTAAGATTATTTTTTTCATAAGACTAAAGAACTGTTGTGATGATTTAATTGATAATTTCCGCACCTGGATTTTCCCTTAGTTTTGCGATTCTTTCCTTCCAGTTTTGGATTTCTTCATCGGTAAGCCTGATCCATTCGGTTACTTCGCCCATAATTTTAAGAGGAGCCGTGCTGCGATAGGAGCGGGTAGGGTTTCCGGGGAATTTTTTATCGGTTACGTTCGGGTCATTTTCAAATGCTCCGGTAGGTTCCACGATGTAGACACGTTCCTTTCCATCACCTTTTGCCAGTGCCGCTGCAAGTCCGGCCCCGTTCTGTAAAGCTGTGAAATAGATGTGGTTCATCATAATCTCCGGATAATAATTGGATTCAAATCCGGCGGTAAGCAGGTCTCCGATTTTCAGGTCAGCTTTTGTCCCGTGATAGAATGGACCATGATCAGAAATGTGCTGCTCTTTGTTTTCCATTGTGATTTGTTTTGAATTTTGAGTAACCTGTAAACTTAAGAATTTGTTTTTACATGGAAAAATAAGCTGAGATCAGAATCATATGAACATTGCTATAATCTTGAAATTATTTTATTGGGTCTTGCTATGGGTAATGTAATTGTAGTTGATGTTTCCTTCAAATTCATTGGAAATGATATTTCCTAATCTGTATCTGAACCGCGTATGAAAATCACCGCTCAGGCGCGGCTCAAATACTGTAGCAATTTCATCAGGTTTTAGGACAAAAAACTTAATGCCCGTTCCACAAGCATAGTAGCGGTAAGGATAGATTTTCTGCCATTTATTTTCTTTATCGAGCGCTTCCAGTTCCAAAGCTACCGTATTTCCGAAGCCTATGATGTTTTCTTTATTTCCTGAGTTATATATAGTTACCGGAAAGCCCTCATAATAAGTTGAAAGGAAAGGAATGGGATGGACAATCTGCATTCCGGAGTTTAGACTGTCGAGTTTAGCATCATATTCTTCGAAAGAAATTTTTAAGGTGTCCAGTTCTGTTCTTTTTAAAGGCGTCTTTTGGGATATATCCACAAAAATGATAATGTTTTCATATTTCCGTGTCATAAACTCCTTATTCAGTTCGTTATGATTTTTGGTTCTGTAATTATTTTCAAGGATTTTGCTATATCTATCCGAATCATTATACTCCAGCGATATTTCTTTTTGAAAATTGCCGATATACTGTACCGGTTTTAAATAAAATAAATTGATATCTTCCGTTTGGTAAAGAGAATCAATTTCTATGGTTTGTGGAACAATATATTTCGGATGATATGGCTGCTGTGAAAATAAAGCTATAGAAAAACACAGTAATACAAGGCTGATAAAGTATTTCATAATTATTGTTTTCTAATATAAGTAATTACAAACACGTATTCTTTTTTAAAGATTAAATTTTAATGTTTTCTGAGCAGTTCCTGAAGGATCAGATAAAGTTTAAATTAAAGATTCCCCGTTCAGATCCGTAGTAAGCACTCCGCTCATGTAGTCAAAGAAAGGGCGCATGGCGAGGAAAGTGAGTAATGCTTCTTTCAGAAACCCTTCCGATGCAACTTCCTGATCGGTAAATTTTCTCATCACCACATATTGCTTTTTCCGGATCAGCTCAATCGAAGGGTGGTTTTTATCAAAACCCCTGGGTGCTGTTTTCACCGCATCACCCTGAATTTCTTTAAAATACCTGATGAACGTTTTGTCCGAAGTAATTTTTTCAATTTCAGAGGTGCTGATTTCAAATTCTTTCCGGATACGGAGCAGATCTTTGGCATCCGGTCCCCAGAATCCGCCGCCTACAAAGCTGTTACCGGGCTCCAGGTGAATATAATATCCGCCTCTCAGCATTGGTTTAACACGGGAGTACCCGGCTCCGAAATTGGTTTTGTACGGTACCTGATCCTTTGAAAACCGGACATCTCTGTATATCCTGAAAATATGAATTCCTTTTATATTGTCGTATTTCTGAAGTTCAGCATGCACCTTATTGAAAAGCACTTTGTTTTCTCTGACTGCTGATTCATATTCTTCTTTGTGCGATGCAAACCATTCGCGATTATTGTTTTTCTCAAGTTGTTTCAGGAATTCAAAGGTTTTTTTCATGATGTCTATTTTAAACAAAATTACAATATTGTTCCTGTTAAAAGTATTATTAATAATGATTGCTGTATGAGGCACCAGCGCCGACGGTGAGTATGGTGATAAACATTAAGGGTTTGGAGGTACAAAACTTTACCAGAAGCACAAAAGCTGAAGTACAAACTTCAGCCTTGCATTTAAATAGTTATGCTTAATGGATTATACGATTTTCAAAGACCGGATCAATCCGTCTTCAAATTCATAATAATAGGTAAGGATCGCCGGACTTCCCGGAAAATTGCCTGCAACTTCCGCTTTTAAGGTATGTTCCGCTTCCGAATAGTCTAACGGTTTCATCGTTGCCTGGTATTCTTTATTGGCTTTGTCGATCCAGTCTTTTATTTCGGTTCTTCCGTTGTGTGTCTTTCCTTCATCAAACACTACGGCTGTTTCGGTAAAACAGTTGGCGTATGCTGCGCTGTCGAAATTGTTCTGCGCTTTTACTAATTCGGTTACTGCGTTTGGTAAATTCATTGTATTAAAATTTTAAGTTGATTAAATGGTTGGTATGGTTCCGCCGTCGATGACAAAATTGGTTCCTGTTAAATAAGCAGCTCTCGGCGAAACAAGAAAGCCGACTAATTCCGCTACTTCTTCCGGTTCGGCGGGTCTTCCGTAAGGGATTCCGCCTAATGCATCCATGACACCCTGCTGCGCTTCTTCTACAGTAGTATTTGCATTTCTTGCGATCTCGCCCAGCCATGCTACCGATGCCTGTGTATTGATCCATCCCGGAGAAACCGTCAGCACACGAACCCCTTTTGGCGTTACTTCATTGGATAAGCTTTTACTGTAATTGATTAATCCCGCTTTGGCAGCGGCATAAGGCAAAGTAGAATCATACAGCGGCAGTTTACCCTGAATAGAAGCAATGTGGATAATAACACCGCTTTTCTGACCGATCATTTGGGGTAAGAATCCTCTGTCCAGACGAACGGGAGCAAGCAGGTTGGCCTGAAGCGTTGATTCCCAGTTTTCATCCGTTAATACGGCAAAACCTCCCGCGGGTGTTTCGGAAGAACCGAGGTTGTTTACCAGGATATCGAGCCTTCCATAGGTTGTCAGCACTTCGCTGACTACTTTTTGTGAACCTTCTGATTTGCTTAAATCCGCTGCAATAAAATGCAGGTTTCCATTTTCCTCTTCGGGAGTGTTTCTTGCGGTAATGATGACTGTTGCACCGGCCTGTAAAAGCCTTTCTGCAATTGCTTTTCCGGCTCCTTTTGTACCTCCGGTTACCAATGCGATTTTGCCTGACAGTTCATTGTTGAAATTAAATTGCTGTTCCATTTTGATTGTTTTGTTATGGCAAAGTTGAGACTTATGTACGCGCCTCACAAGTACGGAATTACGATTCGGATAGGGAACAATTTTTCCCCTATTGCACAATTTGGAACATAGGTATACATTTGCTTTATGTATGAACGGAAAATTTTACCCAACCTGAATTGCGGTTTGGATCTAATAGGCGAAGTGCTGTACGGCAAATGGAAAATCCGTTTGCTGTGGTTTATTCATCAGGGACATCTGCGTCCGAGCGAGCTGCAGCGAAAAATCCCGGATGCCACCAGACGCGTATTGAATATTCAGCTGAAAGAACTGGAAGATCATGAATTGATTACCAAAAAAATCTATCCGGTAGTCCCGCCCAAAGTAGAGTACAGCCTAACGGATTTCGGAAAAACATTGATTCCCGTCATTGCGGCGTTGGGAAATTGGGGCGATACCCATGAAGAACATTTGCGGACGGTTATTCTGAAGCGCCTGAATGGTGAGAATGAATAGTTTTAGTTGGTAGGCACGAGTGAGACACTCGCGCCAGCGGAGGATGGTAAACACTTATTGATAACAAGTGTATTTGATTATTTACCATATTTAATTGCTCTTGTACTTTCAGATTCTTTTATAGTCTTTCCATTAACAAATCTGTAATAAACTTTTTTGATCCAATTACCAAACTTATCATACTTGATTCTAATTTCAAATTTAATGGATTTGATCACATCTCCGTACTCGTTTACAGTATCTCTGGGCTGACTCTTTTGAGAATTCAATTTTAGACCTTTGAGAATTAATAATTTCATCATTTTTATTGAAGTATTGAATTGTAACTTCATTTTTTTCGTAGTCATATTTTGCAATTTCTTTTCCTTGAACTTGATTTCCAATTAAGATAGTAAGTTCTATTGGATTTCCCTTATCATTGTTAATTACAATTGTTTTTCGGACTATTTTACCATTTTGATCTTTTTCAATAATACTATTAAGAAAACCTTTATTATCATAACCATAATAATAAGTGTCATAAAAATGGCCTAATAAAGGATGCCAGTTTTCTATCTTCCTGTTTAGACATCGCGTACCTGTACTGTCATATACTCTTGTTAAGCGCTGTTTTAGATCACCGTTTTCATCATATCTAAGTTCAGAAGTAACTTCGTTCTTTTCATTATAAATTTGCACATCTCTCTTCTGCTCAATACCGTTTGTATTAAAAAAAGTTGTTTGGGTTGTTGTTTCTAAAACTGGATTTTCAGACTTGAATTCATTTTTTTTATTGAAGTTCAGAACTGTTAATATACTTTGAGAGTATATATTATAATTCATAAAAAACAGAATCACTAAAAATAGTTGTCTCATACGGATATTGATTGATTGCTGGAAGCGTCTATATTTACGGATTGATTCATAAGTGGCAATAGGAATACCTAGTTATTTCTTACGAATATTTGGATTCAAAACTTTTTCTAAATCATCAATTGTAAGTAAATCATCAATAGTACTGTGAATACATTCTCTTGTTAATTCCTCTACAAATAAATTCGGCGGTTTTTGGTTTAGTCCGCTCAGGTTTAGTCCGGTTTTTTTGTCTTCCCCGAGAGAGTATACCGCAACTTATGTAAAGCTATTTATTTAATTCTTTTCAATGCGGTGGCATTCAGAAGACCTGCTATAGCATCAAAAACCTCATCCTGATCTTTTTTATCCGACCATCCTTTTTCCGCAAGTTCTCTTCTGATTTCCTCCTCTGATTTATTTTTAATAGAATGATAACAGGCAAAATCTACTACTTCGACCGGTACTCTTTCAAGGATATATTTTGTAAGAACAACCACTATTTTCAGATAAGTGATAAGGCCGGTTAATCCTAACTGTACAATCCAGATAAGGATCCAGCCGATCCAGCCCAAATTTGTCTTGTTTACAGTAAAACCACCGGAAAACCTGATCAGTAAAAATCTCCAGAATCCAATCCTTTCCAGATTGTTACTACGAAGAATTATTTCGTACTGAAAATATTGATTTGAGGCATATACTAATATGATCATAGTGGCTAGCAGATACTGCAGCTTTTTTAAATCGGTATAGTTTGAAAATCTTATGAAATATTTCATGGCAAAAACAAGCGCTGTTGCTACCAGAAATTCAAATAAGCCGATTAAGTAAATCCCTTTTGCTGAAAGAAATGCTACTGCAAACCCAAGAATAAGGGAAGTGAATAAACCACCGAATAACGGAATGGCAAAGTCAGGATTTTTTGTCTGTACTGGTTTTGGTAAAGTTTCCGGAATGATATAATCATCCCAGTTTTTTTTTCTCTCTGCTTCCTTTTCCAGTTCCTGGAGTGCTTTTTGATCGAAGGTTTTTAAGGTTTCCTGAAAGGCATAGATAAACAATTTTACTCGTTTTGAGTTTTTGCCTGCATCCCAGATTTCGTTACCCAGAGATTCACTTTTTACAGAAATATTCCCGTTTTTGTAGGTTGCGGTAATGATTTCCGTCCAGCGGTCATTCATCCAGCCTGCTTCCTTACGTTTTGCTTCTATGTTGAAATCATCCGTATAAATGATGTCCCATCCCAGTTTTTCACAGGCTTTTTCTGCAATTGCCATAAAGATAATCTCATTAACGGATGTTTTAAATTCTTCTTTGTATTTTGGAGAAAAACTGATTCTGTGCTTTCTTATAATTGTTTTCTCATAGTTCTTAAAATTTTCTTCCATCGATAGTTTGAATGTTTTTATCAGTTTGATTTTTGCAGCAAAAGTAATAAAATAGAACTTTGGTAAATAAAAGATGATGAAATAATTGAGAACGATATTTAATTGTTTCACATTTCCGGAGATCTACGGAAGTCTCGCACAAACTGCGGGAAACCAACTGCAATTGCAGAATGTCTTCCACAACTTGCAGGGAACCAATGCTGTTTTCAGGATGTTATTTGGAAACCCTAATGGTGAGCTCATTTTTCTTTTGCCGGATGTGTATTGTTGCTTCTCATGGCTTCTCACTAATTACAAATCCGCGAGATTGGGTTTGTGTTGTAGGCACGAGTGAGACACTCGCGCCAGCGGTTGGTAGGTACGATCGGGACGCTTATGTCTGCGGAAATCAGTTTTTCTTTATCAATTTTTTCAAAGTATTTAAAATTCCTTTAGGTTTTTGGTTTTCGTCATGCTTTTTTTTCCAATTAATATCAAACCTTCCATCAACTTCTATTTTTAAATTGTCCGGAGGTATTGCAACTTGTATGTGAAATGGTGGAACTCCCGGATGCATCAATTCGGTTTCATCTCTAAGCCGTCTGCTACAAAGCAAATCTATTACGGTTATATCAGGTCTTGCTTCATCTATTGTCATATTAATCCAGACAGGTACTTTATTATCATGGTAAAGAAGATCAATTATCTGCTCGGCTGTTAAAAGTTTACCTTCATATTGATTCCATGTTTTTAAGATAACAATTTCTTTTTCATTTAAGTGCTCATCAACTGTCCGTGAGTTTGGAGTTATTATGTATCTAGAGTCGTCTTTAAGATTATTATAGCAAAGTGTCTTTGTTAATTCAAATAAAAGCTTTGTTGCTTCATTGAGATGATGTCTGAATTTTACTTTATTCATAACTCAAAATTCTGTTTTCTCAAATATCTGGGCTTCCAGTTTTGTGGGCGTCCAGTTTCCTTTTTTTCCTTGCGTTTCCTTTAGCTTGTTAAAAATATTTTTTGAACCCGAAACCGTCATGGTGTACTGATCTCTGTTTTTCATGTTAAATTCTGTCAGGACATAGCCAATGCTAAATTTTTCATCTTTGGCTATTTTCTCTATTTTGGGTCTTAAATATTCATCAATAGCTTTTGGGTGAAGAAATGTTTCATTTTTAGGGAATTGGATCTCGAAAGATCCCTCATAGATAAAGTCCGGTTTGTAAATAAATAATGTATTCTTATCCTTTATTTTATTGCTGTAAAACTTTTCGAACTCTGCTCTGTTTTTGAATTCCTGCTTATACCAGTTGTATTTGAATGGAAATTTTTCGGCAAGCCTGGCCAATGTTGAAATATCAAATTTGTGAGACTTTCCTTTTATATTAATATTTTCAAATTTGGGACTTACAGACCATCGATCAAGAATTTGATTATTCTTGGTTACAATAATTGAAAAATTGTTTTGTTCAGATATATTTTCTGTTAATCCATTATAGTAGGTATTATTAATGAGAGAATCGATGGTTTTTTTATCGGTTATGTAAAAATTATATTTCTCATATGTTTTGTTTTGATCCCAGTTATAATACATCCCGATTATTTTCAGTGAATCTGAATTTTCATTTTTGATACTTTCAAAAAGTTTTGTTTGTGAAAATATGTGAGAAAAAACCAATAGAAGAATGGCAAAAGTTAATCTGAATTTCATGGTTAGCGAATGTTATTTAAATTATGTGTGACACAGAAGTATGTGCAACGAGCCTTCAAATAATTTGAATAAAAAAGAAGGAATGAAGCCATATTTCTATAGCACAAACTTAAACCAAAATTTTGAAGTGAAGAATAGAAAAAGCAAAACAGCTGCACGTTTTTAATCTTGCCTATGATACCCGATTTTGTAAAACAAAAAACCATTCTGAAAAATCAGAACGGTTAGCAGTATGAAACTGTTTCAGTGATACGCCGTTAAGCTTCTGTTTTCTTTGCCAGCATACTGATTGCATTTTTTTCTTCCGTATTCATTTTTTCGATGGCTGCATCAATCTGTTCAAAAGCTTCTTTCTTTTTTAAAAGCAGTTCATCTCTGATCGCAATAAGGTTGATATCTTCACCCTGATCACCCTTTATGGATTCAGGATTTAAGCCATTAGCTCTTAACTGGGCAATACTGTTTTCAATTTCTGAAACAGAGGTTGAGAATTCACTTTCCAGATTTGTCCTGGAAACAATCAAATCTGTTCGCTGACATTCAAAACTTTTATGGATGGCCTGTGCAAATTCTTCGTTTTGAGATTCCTGAAGCTTTTCACTTTCCACAGAAATACCTTTTGCACGGTCTTCTATTTTTTTTACTTCTGCTGATATCTTTTTTACCGTTACCGATGGCAAATTGAGAGACATGTCCTTTTTCACCATTTTTATTTCAGGGATGGCGGTTATAATGTTGGTGGTTTCTACTTTTACTTCGGGTATTTTTGTTTTAATTTCCTGTTCTTCCATGGTCACTACCGGCACTGAAGTTTTTATGTCTTTCCATTTTACAGTCCATCCTTTGAACACCGGATATTGTCCCGTTTTCTTTAGTACCATCTTGGTTACAGGTTTTTTAAATTTTATGGATTTCAGTTTCATGGTAACCTGTGGTGTGTCGAATGATAGTTTTTTGTCCTTCATCGTTATCTGCGGTATGCTGCATGAAAAGTCTTTACGGACCATTTTAAAATCAAAGTCCATATTTATTGCAGCTCCTACAGCATTGGGATTCGGCGCTTCGTCTGCAATGTCCTGCGATCTTTTTTCTAATGTAGTAAAGTCATTTTGATACTTTGCAGCAATACCGTCAAATGCGGTCTGGTCAAAATTGCATTGAGAATAGGCAATGCAGCTTGTGCATAATGTAATGGCGATCAATAAGTTTTTCATAGCTCTAATTTTTAGTTGTGGCTTACTCTGTTCCCGGTTTTTAGCATCCCCGTTTTTATTTGTAAAATTAGAGCCGGAACAAAAGTGAATCAATAACCCATTAGGGTACTATTTGCAGGAGGTTACCAACAGATGTGTTTATGATGAAATGCAGCTGCAGGAAGTCTCCCACAGCTTGCAGGAAACCAAATGCAATTGCAGGAGGTTACCAACAAGTATGTTTATAACTAAATGCAGTTGCAGGAAGTCTCCCACAACTTGCAGGAAACCAAATGCAGTGTACGGAGGTTACAAACACCCTTGTTTTACACTTCCGGAGATCTACGGAAGTCTTGCGCAACTTGCGGGAAACCTCCGGAGGACTACGGAAGTCTTACGCAAGTTGTGGGAAACCAACGGAGATGTACGAAAGTCTCGCGCAAGTTGATTGAAAAGCTTGAGAACGGAAAAGTAAATCCTACGCTTTATACTTTGCTGGAATTGGCGAATGCTTTGGAAATTTCTTTGGGGGAGCTGGTGGATTTGAAATGATTTTTGCTTTGAGAGTGAAATGACAAGTTTAGAAACTTTTGCCAAGAGGTATTTACATTAGTTTCACAATGCATTATGCCAATGTAATGCTAGCTACATTTTATTTTTCTGATTAAATATTTATCAATTTCTGCGTATATTTTTTTAAAATCTTTGTTCAATCCTTTCTTTTTAGAATTCCAAATGATTTGATTACTAGCTGAAAATGAATATAAATATTGTTTTCCATTAATTACCATATGTTTTCTATATATAAGATAACCTTCTCCGTTTTCATAATCACCTTTTTTGTAGTTTTCTATATCATCTTCAAATATTTGTAGTTTCTCTTTAATTTCTTCAAGTGTGTTTTTTATATTCTGTTTAAAAAAACCTTCATCCAATATAAATATATACGATTCATAAATTTTCAAGAATATTTTTAAACAACACAATATGATTAAATAAGAATTTTGAAATGCTTTATACTCAAATCCATATGTTCCCATAATATCAAATTTATGAATAGAATAAATATTTAAATTTAATTTGTGTGAATGAGTTGATCGATTTAATAGATTGTAAAATTTATCTATTTCTAATAAAGTACTTTTCATATCGGAATTGACCTGATTTTTTAATTTTCCAGTCATTTTGAATATTTTTTCTATACCTCTTTTCCCATATTTCCAGTTAGAAGTCTCTTCAATGTTATGAGTAAAATAAAGTTGCATTGTGCATAATTCCAATATATTTCGAACTACTTGTAAGGATTGTTTAAAATATGCTGTTTTTAGTAAATCAAGTGAACAAAAAAAATCTTCAAGAATTTCATTGAAAATAATTTTAACATTATAGTGATTAGAATCTGAAAGATTTATTTTTAAAATTCCATCTTCCATTATACCTTCAGATTTTGTCAGTGAGATTGAAGACATTTCTAAATCAAATTCAATTTTTGCGAAAGTCTCTAAGATTTTATAAATGAAATCAATTCTATCTTGATAAAAATAACTAATCTTTTCTATGACATTATTTCTCATAACTTACATTTCGTATCTAAATTTACATATTTATTAATCATTAAATTAATATACTATTTTCGTACTACCTTACGAATCTTTTTATGTGGTTACTTATAAATTAAACAATAGCTACAGTTTTTTCTTTATTCTTTCAATTCCTAATTTGATGTTATTTTTTATTCTTTGTATATATTCATCTTGATATGTATAATCTGAAAACATACCAACATCAATCAATGAATATAGTGAATAATCTAAATGTGGTTCAAGTCCTTTATGACATGTATGACATAATGTTATAAGATTCTTTTCTTCTGTTAAACCACAGTGAGAATGGGGAGTTATATGATGTAAATGTAATTCTACGTGCTCATTATTTTGAGGAGAAGCTCCACAAACTTTACATCTTAAGTTATCTCTCTTAAGAATTCTCATCCTTAATTTGGGGTTGGCTGCTCTGTTGAATTTAGTTTTTGGAATCGACTCTATGTTGTGATAACCTCCATAATAGGTCTTTACATTTTTTTTGGGTTTAATTAATTCTGATAGATATAATTCACATAGTTTTTTTGTAATTAGTCCATTACCGCCAAATAAATTCATAAAATATCCCAAATCAGTTTTGTTATTAATAACTAACAATGGTTCTTTAACATCTTTAAAAAGTTGAATTGCAATATCTGGCATAATTAGAGAGGGCTCTCTTATTTCAATCAATGGATTATTTTCATCATTTCCACACCAATTTGTCATAATGGTGTAATTGAATTTGTTATTTTCCTCAGAATATACTGAAAGTTGATAATAATCAGTGTTTTCTAAAGGTTTTTGAGAAATCAGTCTCTTTAATTCTATACCTAAATTTTTCTTTTTTTCCATAGTATTGTTGTGAAATTGCAACGAATATATAAATTTACATATTACTCTAATATATAATTGCTATAGTATTTTTTTTGTTTTAGCTATTTACTTGTAGATCTTTAGACATAAATATATTATTTCCTTTGCAAAATAATAATTTAAACAAAAAACCGCTCTGAAAATCAGAACGGTTAGTATATAAATTGTCTTGGCGACACGCCATTACATCATTCCTGGCATTCCTCCGCCCATTGGCATGGCCGGTTCGTCTTTTTTCACTTCAGTGATCACACATTCAGTGGTTAATAACATTCCGGATACGGAAGCTGCGTTTTCAAGAGCTACTCTTGTTACTTTCGTAGGGTCGATGATTCCTGCTTCAAGCATGTTTACATACTCGTCGGTTTTTGCGTTGTACCCGAAGTCACCTTGTCCTTCTGCTACTTTCGCAACGATTACAGAACCTTCACCCCCTGCGTTGGCAACGATTTGTCTCAATGGCTCTTCAATGGCTCTTTTTACGATTTTGATCCCTGTACTTTCGTCAGAATTGATTCCTGTAAGGTTTTCCAAAGCAGCAATCGCTCTTACCAAAGCAACACCACCACCTGCAACGATACCTTCTTCAACGGCAGCTCTTGTTGCGTGAAGTGCATCATCTACTCTGTCTTTTTTCTCTTTCATTTCTACTTCAGAAGCAGCACCAACGTAAAGAACAGCAACACCACCGGCTAATTTAGCCAATCTTTCCTGAAGCTTTTCTCTGTCGTAATCAGAAGTAGTCGTTTCCATCTGCGCTTTGATCTGGTTTACTCTACCTTTGATCTTGCTGTCTTCACCACCACCGTTTACAATAGTTGTGTTGTCTTTATCGATAGAAACTTTTTCAGCAGTTCCCAGCATATCCAAAGAGATGTTTTCCATAGTGAAACCTTGCTCTTCAGAAATTACCTGTCCACCAGTTAAGATTGCGATATCTTCCAACATTGCTTTTCTTCTGTCCCCAAATCCAGGAGCTTTAACGGCAGCAATTTTTAGAGAACCTCTTAATTTGTTTACCACTAAAGTTGCCAAAGCTTCACCTTCTACTTCTTCAGAGATGATTAATAGAGATTTACCTCCCTGAGCAATCGGCTCAAGAACAGGAAGTAATTCTTTCATAGAAGAGATTTTTTTCTCCACTAAAAGGATGTATGGATTTTCAAGTTCAGCCAACATTTTTTCAGGGTTGGTCACGAAATACGGCGACTGGTATCCTCTGTCGAACTGCATTCCTTCTACAACGTCTACCGTTGTATCGATTCCTTTTGCTTCTTCTACGGTGATTACTCCTTCTTTACCTACTTTTCCGAAAGCTTCAGCGATCAAAGCACCGATTGTTTCGTCGTTGTTAGCAGATACGGAAGCAACCTGTTTTACCATTTCCGTAGAATCACCCACTGTTTTAGACTGAGATTTAAGGTTTTCAACAACAGCAGTTACCGCTTTGTCGATTCCTCTTTTAAGATCCATTGGGTTGGCACCAGCAGCTACGTTTTTAAGACCTTCTCTTACGATAGCCTGTGCCAAAACGGTAGCGGTAGTCGTACCGTCACCCGCGATGTCATTGGTTTTGGAAGCCACTTCCTTCACCATCTGAGCACCCATATTTTCAACTTTGTCTTCAAGTTCGATTTCTTTTGCAACAGAAACCCCGTCTTTGGTTACGTGAGGAGCACCGAAAGATTTTTCGATCACCACGTTTCTTCCTTTTGGACCTAACGTTACTTTTACTGCATTAGCCAATGCATCTACCCCTCTTTTTAAAGCGTCTCTTGATTCAATATCGAATTTTATTTCTTTTGCCATTGTTTTAAGCTTTTGGCGATTTGCTTTTAGCTTTTGGCTTCAGCAATTCGCGGTTTATTTTTATAATTTGATTTTTTAATTTCCGTTTAGCCTGTTCCAAAGTGTTGCAAGCTTCTTTTTTAAGGTTGTTAATCCGGATAAAAGATTTTGATAATCATTTTCCTCAATGTAATCCAAATCTTTAGCAAGAATTAACTGGTTTTCGGCTTCGTTGGACGATCCTAATGCAATATTGATGAAATTAGCAAATTCTTTATCAGAATTTCTTCCACTTCCTTCTGAAATATTAAATCCGATTGAAGCAAAATGATCTTCTGATCTGAGAGTTTAATCCAAAAATTTCTTCTTTAGAAAGTTTTTTTTGGTTGCAGTATAAATTTTTAAAGTTAATTGATAACTCAATTGCCAAACTTCAAACTTTTTAAAATCTCTTATTTTGCTAGTTTCAATGCTGGAAAGCCATTAGCCAAAAGCCATCAGCTATTAGCCGATTATTCCTAAAAGATCTCCTTCTTTTACAATTAAATAATCTTTTCCTTCCAGTTTTAATTCAGAACCTGAATATTTTCCATAAAGAACTTTGTCACCTACTTTAACAGTTGTAGGCTCATCTTTTTTTCCAGGGCCTACTGCCACCACAGTACCTTCCTGCGGCTTTTCTTTTGCGGTGTCCGGAATAATAATACCTGAAGCTGTTTTAGTTTCTGCAGCGATCGGCTCGATCAAAACTCTGTCTGCTAATGGTTTAAAGTTTACTGACATAATATATTTAATTTTTTAATTATTTCTGTCTTCTAATTCGCTAATTGTATGCCAACCATTTTTGAGTGGCTGAAATGGCAGATTTTTATTTTTAATGTGAAATTTTGACACTTTTTATTTTTAATTTAAACAAATTTGTACATTTGGGGTTCAAAAAAATATAAAATGATGAAAAACAAAGTCTTATTACTTTTGTTTTGCCCCCTGCTATTCAGTGCTCAGGTGGGTATAAACACTACAACACCTAAAGGTATTTTTCATATTGACGGAGGTAAGGATAATGCTGCCATTTCTACGGCTACCCAGGAACTCAATGATTTTGTCGTAAAATCGGATGGAAAAGTTGGCATTGGTACTGCTGATCCTATAGATCTGTTGTCTATAGCCGGCCAGGGCGATGCTGATATCAATGTCGGGCTGTTTTCGGGTTCCAGTACTTCGCAGTCTATCGCGTATCACAATGTGATGACGGGTGGAACACCTGCTTCACCTACGGTTGTGGGAAATGGAAGATCTATTGCTGCATTTGAAGGATATGCTTATAATGTTGCTGCTGCTGCGCCCAATTTATTAGGCTCTTTGGTATTGAGAACAGGCCGTAACGGAGGTGGCGAAGTCTGGTTCGGAACATCGCCTACCAATTCAAGCAATTATGTCAACCACTATAACAGCTCTATAGATAAAGACGGTAATTTCGGCATCGGAGTAGACCCAACGGTAAGAACGGCCAATACCAAGCTGGAAGTAAATGGCGTGATCAGTTCGACACCGCAGACATTAACTGCAAACGGAAGCAACATCACAAGCACAGTGGTAAGCGTAAATCCTGCCGTTAATGACGATGATTTTTTCCTTCCGAATCCCGTTTCAGCACCCGGAGCAATTATTTTTGTGAGGAATATTTCAAATTCCAACACGGCTGAAATAAAGACTTCCGCAGGAACTATTATTAATGCATCAAATGTAGGCGGGGCAAGCAATTTTTTCATGGTCGGACTTGATAATAATGCTGCTAAAACAAAAACGGTTATGTTTGTCAGTGATGGTGTAAACTGGACTGCTTTTAAACCAAGTAATTAATAACAAACAATCCCTCACAAAATTTGTGAGGGATTATTTTATCAGAATATATTTTTTATTTTGTATTAACTGAAGCTTATCACTGCTTTTTTCCTGAAGCCTGCATCGGATTTACTTTTCCGTTGGAAGCTCCTCTGGTATTTCCGCCTTCTTTTTGTTTGAATAATTCAAATTTGGAAACCTGGGCATTTCCGCCATCGCTGCTCCAGAAATTATTGGATGTATCAATATCGGCTGTTTCTCTCATCGGGTCAAGCTGAATTGATTTTAATTTTTTGTCGAAATAATACGTTCTGGAAACTTTCTGTTCATTCAGTCTCCAGATCTGTGCTGAAGATTTATCGGTAAGTTTTGTACCGTCTTCGAAAGTAAATTCAAGAATAATCGGCATTACGAGGCCTCCTTTATTTACAAAGTCAATCTGGTATGCGGTAAGATTTTTAAACTTATCTTTTTCCTTTTGCGTTAAAGGTTCGGTCCCTTCTATTTTAAAGGTGTATTCTTTATTGTTGTCAACTTTTTCCTGGCCTCTGTCGTAACGGTAATAGAAATCCTGAGCATCCTTGTCTTTCTCCACATAGAACGTAATATTTTTATCTTCTCTGTTTCTGATTTTTGAAATATCTTCAAAATCATTTACAGCAGGCTTATCAACTTTATATTTTGTCTCTTTGGCTTGTCTGGCAGGCGTTTCAAGATCCGGAGTTGCAATGGTTACCTTATCGATGACAATATCTACAGGATCTGTTCCGTAGAACCATCCTCTCCAGAACCAATCCAGGTCTTCACCGCTTGCATCTTCCATTGTTCTGAAGAAATCTGCAGGTTCAGGATGTCTGAAAGCCCATCTTTTAGCATAGGTTTTAAAAGCTTTATCAAAAAGCTCTCTTCCCATGATGGTTTCACGAAGGATGTTCAATCCTGTTGCCGGTTTCGAATAGGCATTCGGACCAAACTGAATGATGTTTTCAGAATTTGACATGATGGGTTCCAGCTGATCTTTAGGAAGTTTCATGTAATCCACAATAGTCCATGCCGGTCCTCTTTTTGACGGGAATTTATTGTCCCATCTTTCTTCGGTAAGATATTCCACAAAAGTATTCAGTCCTTCATCCATCCAGCTCCATTGTCTTTCATCCGAGTTAATGATCATCGGGAAGAAGTTGTGTCCTACTTCGTGAATCACTACGCCCAGCATGCCGTTTTTAATTCCCTCAGAATACGTTCCGTCTTTTTCTGTTCTTCCATAGTTGAAGCAGATCATAGGATATTCCATCCCGTTGGCTGCTTCCACAGATTGCGCTACAGGATACGGATAAGGAATGGTAAACTCCGAATATGTTTTGATGGTATGCGCTACCGCTTTGGTTGAGTATTTTCTGTATAAATTATATGCCTCTTTGGGATAAAAGCTCATCGCCATTACCTTGTTGTTATTCTCGGGAATAAGGACGCCCATTCCATCCCAAACGAATTTTCTTGAAGAAGTCCATGCAAAATCTCTTACGTCATTGGCTTCAAACGTCCACGTTTTTCTCTGTTTTGAATGGTTTTTCTCTGCTTTTTTCGCTTCATCCAGCGTTACGATTTCAACAGGTTCTGTTGAAGTTTTGGACTTGTTATATCTTGCTAACTGTTCTGAAGTTAAGACCTGATCATAGTTTTTACATTCTCCCGTTCCGCCTACGACATGATCTGCAGGAACATTCATGGAAACTTTAAAATTCCCGAAAACGAGGGCGAATTCTCCTCTTCCCGTAAACTGGTGATTCTGCCAACCGTGGAAATCGCTGTATACGCACATTCTGGGATACCATTGGGTCATGGTATAAAGATCGTTTCCATCTTCCGGGAAATTTTCGTAACCACCACGGCCACCCATTTTTATTCTGTTCGGGATGTTGTAATTCCAGTCTATTTTGAAAACAAGCTTTTCTCCTTTTTTTAATACTTTAGGTAAATCAATACGCATCATGGTTTTGTTTACCGTGTACTTTAAGGGGTTTCCTGAAGCATCCGTCACTTTTTCAAGATTCACGCCGTATCCGTTATCCGAAACAGGAAGTTCGGTAGGACGTAATTGCTGATCGTTTGAAGCCTTCGGAAGGGTAGAAGAGTATGGAAAGTCTGCCTTTTTTACGCTTGACTGCTGGTTTTCATCCAGCTGCAGCCAGATGTAATCGAGGTCATCCGGAGAATTATTATAGTAGGTGATGGTCTCGGAACCTTTCAGATTTCTTTTATCTTCGTCAAGATAGGCGGTAATGTTATAATCGGCTTTGTTTTGCCAGTATCCGTGACCGGGCGCTCCGGAAGCGGTTCTGTAAATATTAGGAGTGGGAAGAATAGTCCCAAGCTGTTCGAATTTATTTCCGTGATTGCTTCCGGGATTATTCTGAATATTTTGTGCGGTGAAACCCGTATATGCAAATACAGAAAGGGAAAGTATGACAACTTTTAGTTTCATAACCGAAATTGTTTTAAAGATTTTCAAATATAATAATAAGTAGCTGAAAAATTGAAAATGTTTCAGGCTTAAAATGGAATTCTTTCTAAAGTCATTTTTAAGGATAAGGCAAAGACTCCTGAAGACACGAAAAGAACCCAATCTTTCTGATTGACTTTAAAAACTTTTAACAAAATGAACAGAATCATTAAAATTCCGAAGACAATTGCAATTTGCCCCAGCTCCAGCCCGATATTAAAACCCAACAGCGGAACAGCAATACTCTGGCTTTTGGCAATCATGACCCGCGCCGTATTGGCAAATCCCATCCCGTGGATAAGGCCGAAAACTAATGCTAAATAATAATTGGCGTTATTTTGAGATTTCTTTTTATTTCGGATGAAAATATTATTCAGAGAAGTTAAAACAATGGTAAGCGGAATGAGAAATTCTACCCAAGCAGAATTAATTCTTATAATATCAAAAGTACTTAATGCTAACGTTATTGAGTGACCGATAGTGAATGCCGTAACAAGAATTAAAATTTTCTTCAGATCATTAAACGAATATACCGCGATCAATGCCAATACAAAAAGCTGATGATCGAGAGCGTCCAAAGAAATAATGTGTTCCCAACCGAGATTCAAATAGAATAAAAAATCCTGCATTTCCAATATTATTTTTGAAATGCGATGATACAAAATTTATTTTAACTTTGTGTAAAATTGAATTGATGAACCTTACAATAGAAATAGATAACAAAGAAGATTATTTTTTCGTCAAACAACTTTTAGAAAGATTGAAAGGGGTAAGAATTGTTAAGAATGATTATGAAACGCTTGAAGGTCTGCCCTCTCATGTCTTTGAAGAGATCGAAAAGTATGGAGAATCGCTGAAGAATGATGATATGATTTCAAAAAAAGATTTCTTTAAATTTATTGATGAAGAAATATGCAGGTTGAATTCTCAGAAATAGCTAAGAAGACTTTAGCCGAAAATATAGAATTTCTCAAGAAAGTATGGACTAATCGTGAAATTGTAATTTTCTTAGAGGATGTAAAAAAAATAACAGATGATCTTGAAAATGGAAAATATTCTCAGTTCCAGAGTTCCTTTCAAAAAACAAGAAGTGTATTAATCGGCAAAAAGCATGTAAGAATGTTCTTCCAAAAAGAAAATGATTCTCAAATCAAAGTTCTTCTGTTTTTCGATATGCGGCAAGATCCTCAAAAAATACTTGGTTTATTACAATGAAAAATCTCTTTTTTTTCTTTTCCGTTCTCATTCTATTTTTCTCTTTCACGGAGTTGAAACATCCTTATCATGTTGGTTCTGTAGAAATTAATTACAATCAGAAATCAAAAACATTTGAAATGACCGGCCGTTTTTTTCTGGATGATCTGGAGAATGGATTAAATAACAAATATGGAAAATCACTGCATTTCAATGATCCGAAATTTAAACCACAGCTTAATGAAGCATTGAAAAATTATTCTGCAGAATATTTTAAGCTAAAAGCAAATAATAAATTACTGAACGTAAAGTTTATTGGTTACGAAGAAGACCAAGAATCCGTAAATATTTACCTCGAATCTGAGAAAATAGAAAATCCTAGGAAGGTAGAAGCAGCAGTGAGTTTTTTATATAATTTATTTGATGATCAGATCAATATTGTACACATTATCGTCAACGGAAACAGGAAAAGCGAGAAAGTGACCTATCCGAATCGCTACTTATTTCAACAGTTTTAAATTAATTTTCCAGCTGTAAAAGAGCGTTAATACCTTTTGCATGTTCCATAAGATCGGGAAAAAAATCATCGTAACATTCCTGAAGGAAATTTTTATTCCTTAAAAAAGCATCATGAACAGCAATATCTGTGTCTAAATATTTTGCTTTGTTCAGAACATTTCTCATGCTGTAACCGATATTTTTTTCAAAACGGTAATTATACAGCCAGTCGCCTTCTTCCATTTTTACAAGCATGCTTTTGAAATTTTCCGGAAGGAAGTCATAATTTTCATTTAATACGCGATAAACCTTTTGGGAATGATTTTTCCAGCCTTCCAAAGAATTAAGGCTTAAATCATTCGCTACAAAATAATCCATTGCCACATCTACAAAGGCTCCGGCGTATAATCTTACCAAAGGTGCAAAAACTTTTTTTGCCTCATGAATGGCGGGATGTGCATCTGTAAAAGTATCAATTGCGCGGTGCAAAGTAATACCATCCTGAATATCTTTCGGGAAAGAAAAACGGTCTTTATTGCGGATAAAATCTTCCAGAAACTGCCCGACAATCTGTCCGTCGGTGAAAGTAAGGAAAGAATGGGCCAGGTAATTCATAGCGTGAAGATAAGAAATTTTCCGCTGAAAAAGCTGGGTGCAGGGAAGGCTGTTAGAGCTTAAAGCTCTAACAGCCTTTTGAACTTTCCAGCAAAGCTTTAATTGCGTCCAAAGATACCAATGGATCATTAATTCCATTTTTAATACTAAATAACGACGAATAGCGATAATTTTCTGCATTCATGTTTATTCCGTGTTTTACCGGATTGTTATGGATGTAAAGGATGGTATTGGTCAACTGCTCATGAGAGCCAATGAGCTTTCTCCTGAATGGCAGTTCAAATAATTTTCCTGTTCTTCCGTAATGCTTATTGATAGCCTGGGTATAGCTGTTAAACATATTGGAAAATTGCTGACTTATGATCTTGGAAACTTCAATTGTATTTTTGTGAGGGAATATTAATCGGATTTCCTTTTCTGATTTAATCTTAACAAGAATGTGAAAATGATTTTGTAGCAAGCAATATGCATAGATATTGACAACTGAAGATAGTTTGGATTCCATTAGTTTGATAAAATAATGATAATTTCTATCATTAAAAAATATCTTTTGACTATTAATTCCTCTGTTGAAAATATGATAGAAGCATTCTGCCTCTAAAGGGTAAATATTTTTTTTCATGCGTGTGTTTTTTAGTTTGGCAAAGGGCAAGGCTGATAGAGCTCTAAGCTCTAACAGTCTTAGAAAAGGCGTTCATGGAAATCTTCAATTTTGCTTACTTCTTCGATCTTGATTCCGAATTTTCTTTTTGGAAGTTTATTGAGATTGGAAATAAAAATTTTCTCATAGCCTAATTTTTCAGCTTCTGTAATCCGCTGTTCCGCCTGTGCAATCGGACGAATTTCCCCGCTTAAGCCAATTTCTCCTGCAAAACAATAATGTTCGGAAATCGCAATATCTTCATTGGAGGAAAGAATAGAGGCGACAACGGCTAGATCCAGTGCCGGATCATCTGTTTTTATTCCTCCTGTGATATTTAAGAAAACATCTTTTGCACCCAGCTGGAAACCTGCTCTTTTTTCCAGAACAGCAAGAAGCATATTTAGTCTTTTTGCATCAAAACCTGTGGAACTTCTTTGTGGGGTTCCATAAACGGCCGTACTTACCAATGCCTGAATTTCCAGCAGCATCGGGCGGTTTCCTTCCAAAGTCACGGCTACAGAGTTTCCGGAAAGTTCTTCAAATTTTTTGGTAATCAGGATTTCAGAAGGATTTTTAATTTCTTTTAATCCCTGGGAAACCATTTCATAAATTCCGATTTCCGAAGTGGATCCAAAACGGTTTTTGTTGGCTCTTAATAATCGGAAGAGATGATTTCTGTCGCCGTCAAAATTTAAAACGACATCAACCATGTGTTCCAGCACCTTTGGCCCGGCAATCTGCCCGTCTTTGGTAATATGACCCACTAAAAATACAGGAACATTGTTTTCTTTAGCATATTTAATAATTTCGTTTGAACATTCCCGGATTTGAGAAACCGTTCCGGGCGAGCTTTCAATTAATTGAGACTGCAGCGTCTGAATGGAATCGATAATAACGAAATCAGGGTCCAGTTTTTTGGCTTCATGAAGAATTTTTTCAAGACTGGTTTCTGTGAACAAAAAACAATTGGGATTCTGAATATCCGTTAATCTGTCGGCTCTCATCTTGATCTGCGAAGCACTTTCTTCCCCGGAAACATAGAAGATTTTTTTCTTCATTTTTAAAGCCAGCTGAAGAAGCAGGGTAGATTTGCCGATTCCGGGCTCTCCGCCAATAAGGGTTACGGATCCTAAAACAATTCCGCCACCCAAAACGCGGTTGAGTTCTTCGGAAGGGGTTTTTATTCTAGGTTCTTCGCTGGTTTCAACCTCAATGATGTTGATCACGTGCTGTTTTGATTTTGAAAACGGAGGTGTTTTTGATGAGGTTTTTTCTACTACTTCTTCCACCAGGGTATTCCATTGCCCGCAGTTTTTGCATTGCCCCATCCATTGGGAATATTGTGTTCCGCAGTTCTGACAGAAATATGCTGTTTTAAGTTTTGCCATACTGCGAAGTTCAAAATTTTTTTTGAATTTTTCTTTCGAATTTTAGTTAATTTTCGGGCATGAAAAATATTTTTTTGAGTTTGATGGTTTTTGTGGTGATGTCACTTTTGCATGCGCAGTTAACAGATTATATTGTGAAATACCTCAGTCTTCCCGGAGGAGATTATGGTATGTACTCAATATTTATTCTTATTTTTTGTTCTGTTATTACTGCAATTGGTTTGCTAACGGTGATTATTTTCCGAAAACATTATTATTCAATTCTTCGGATTGCAATGTTGTTTGAAATTATTTATTTGTTGTTTTTAGTAATTTCAGGAAATAATCCTTTTATTTATTTTTCAGACTCCACTAGTGAAAATCTCCTGAAAATTTACATGTATGTAATTTCATTTGTCGTTCTATTTATTATGTATTTGGTTCATCTAATTTATTCTAAAATAATTTTATCCAAATCAAAAAACTAACATAGATCAATGTTAAATTACAAGAACGGACTTACTTTTGTATCATAATTTTAATCTAAAAAATAAATCCAATGAAAAAGGTATTTTTAACTTTTGTATTTGCGCTTTTAAGCATGGTAGGCTTTGCACAGACAGGGTGGCAGGTAGATCCGATGCATTCTTCTGTTAATTTTAATATTAAGCATATGGGAATCAGCTTTGTGCAGGGGAGGTTTGATAAGTTTGACGGTAAGGCAGTTACTAAAGGAAATACCCTTGATAATGCGGAACTGAGCTTCAATGTAAATGTAAGCTCAATCAACACCGGCGTGGAGATGAGAGATAACCACCTTAAAAGTGCCGATTTCTTTGATGCAGAAAAATTTCCTGCCATGACTTTTGTAACAAGTTCAGTTGTTAAAGAAAAAAACAATTCTTATGTGGTTAAAGGAAAATTAACGATAAAAGATGTTACCAAAGAAATAAGCGTTCCTGTTACTTTCGGTGGGGTTACCAAAAACCAGCAGGGTAAAGAAGTGATGGGCTTTCAGGCAGCATTTAAAGTAAACCGTCTGGATTACAACATTAAATATGATCCTACGGGAGCCGGTGTTGCAAAAGACGTTGACGTGAACTTATATTTTGAAATGGTGAAGCAATAATTTTCATATATAAATTTGATTTAGAAAAAGGTTTTCAGTTTCTGGAAACCTTTTTTATTTATTTCCTGCGAGCAGATCAAGATAAGTGCTCTCTAAATCGATGTATTCATTTTTCCAGTCCTGAGCAGTTTTCTCCATTTTTTCAAACTTAACATTTGAAACTTCAATTTCTTCGAGATGGTCTACCGTATTTCTATCTTCAATATGGTCAAAATATTCAGCATACCAAACATTAAGAAGCTGATTTGAAATTTCGATGTACAGTTGTTCCCCAATCAGGCTTTTAAAAATCATATGATAGTTTAGGACATTTTCTTTAAAATGAATATATATACATTCGTAATAATCATGATGACGCTCTGTAAAATAAATATTAAACCGATTATTTTTCCAAAATGGCAAATTGTCGAATTTTAGTAACAACCCATTTTCATTTACCAGTTCAATATATTTCAGATAAACTAATTGATTGATAATTTCCATTGTAAATTTTATCTTCTCTAAAATACACAATCAAATTTTAATACAAAATTGCTTTGTATTTCTTTTTCCCATAACTTTGCACAAACCTAATCTAATGAGTAAAAAGAATACAAAGTACATCTTTGTGACAGGAGGTGTAACTTCATCTTTGGGAAAGGGAATCGTTTCTGCTTCTCTGGGACTTCTGCTAAAATCACGTGGCTTCAACGTAACCATTCAAAAGCTTGATCCTTATATCAATATCGACCCGGGAACATTGAATCCTTATGAACATGGAGAATGTTATGTAACCGAAGATGGTGCGGAGACGGATCTGGATTTAGGTCATTACGAGCGTTATCTTGATGCTCCTACTTCTCAAAACAACAATGTTACTACCGGCAAAATTTATCAGACGGTCATTGAAAAGGAAAGAAAAGGAGATTTTCTTGGAAAAACAGTTCAGGTTATCCCTCATATCACCAACGAAATTAAGCGAAGAATTAAAATTTTATCCAAACAGAACTACGATATTATCATTACAGAAATCGGAGGAACTGTGGGAGATATAGAATCTTTACCTTATATTGAAACGGTTCGTCAGCTAAAATGGGAGCTTGGTGAGAATAATTCGATGGTAATTCATTTAACATTGTTACCATATCTTGCTTCCAGCGGAGAATTAAAAACAAAACCTTCGCAGCATTCTGTTCGTCAGTTAATGGAAAGCGGAATTATGGCAGATGTTCTGGTTTGCCGTACCGAACATAAAATCCCGAAAGATCAGAGAGCAAAACTGGCTCAGTTCTGTAATGTCCCTTTGGATAATGTAATTGAGTGTAAAGATCTGGAAACAATCTATGAAGTTCCGATGTATCTTCAGAAACAGAATTTTGACGATGTAGTTCTCAAAGAACTAGATCTTAAAAGTGATAAAGAAGCGGACCTGAAAGATTGGAAATCATTCTTAAAAAAATTCCAGAACCCTAAAAAATCAGTGGAAATTGCTTTGGTTGGAAAATATGTATCTCTTCAGGATTCCTATATTTCCATTGCGGAAGCTTTTAAACACGCAGGGGCAGATCTTGAAACGGAAGTTAAAATAAGATGGGTATACAGTGGAGATTTAACGGCCGAAAATATTAAAGAAACGCTAGCCGGTGTTTCCGGGATTCTTATTGCGCCGGGCTTCGGTGACAGGGGGATCGAAGGAAAGGTTCTTACCGCTCAGTATGCACGGGAAAATAAAGTTCCGATGCTGGGGATATGTCTGGGAATGCAGATTATGACCGTTGAATTTGCCAGAAATGTTTTAGGTTATACAAAAGCCAACTCCATGGAGTTCGATACTTCCACGGAACATCCTGTGATTTCATTAATGGAGGAACAGAAAAATGTAGTAGATAAAGGTGGAACTATGCGTCTAGGGGCATGGAAATGTACTTTGAAAAACGGTTCTAAGTTAAATGACATCTACGGAGCTAAAAACATCACAGAAAGACATCGTCACAGATACGAGTTCAACAGTGACTATATCGGTGAATTTGAAAAGAACGGCTTCCTGGCAACGGGTACAAATCCTGAAACGGGATTGGTTGAGGCGCTTGAAATGCCGGGCCATCCTTTTTATGTAGGCGTACAGTATCATCCGGAATATAAGAGTACGGTTGCAACACCGCACCCATTATTCAGGGCTTTCATTAAAGCTTGTACATCGAAATAATTAAGATATGAGAAACCTTCAAGATTTTGAAAACCTTGAAGGTTTATAGTTTTATAAAGTAATTTATTACTGAAAACGTCTTTATAATAAACTCAGACTGATTATTCTCAGCCTGAGTTTATTATATAGTAACACAGTATTGTATAGAGGTTTGATAAAAAAACAGTATTTTTGTCGACTCGAAAAAATGTAAATCAGTTTGATATACATTAAATTTAAACAGGTAAAAAATTAATTAAAATAAAATGCAACAGAACAACGGACTCGATAAAAGTCAGATTATCAGTTTTGCGGTTTTATGTTTGGTGCTTTTCGGATTTATGTTTTATTTTCAGAATAAACAATCCAAGGAAGAACAGATAAAGGCTGAACAACAAAAAACCGAGCAGGTAAAAAATGCCGTAAAACCATCTCAGGCAAACAATATCAATCCTAATGTAACTCCGAATGCTATTCAGACAGCCAATCTTTCCAACAAAGAACTGAAGGTAGAATTCAACAGTCTTGGAGGACAGGTTTCGAAAGTGGAGCTTGCAGAGTATAAAGCATACGATCATAAAACAGATAAGGCAGATCTTCCGCTTTATTTAATCACAAAAAATAATTCGAATTACGGTTTTCAGTTTAAAGATAAAACAGGAAAAGTAATCAATACAAAAGATCTTGTATTTTCTCCTACAGTTAATGGAAATGCGGTAACGATGACGGCAAATTATAATGGTGCTGTTATTCAGTTTATTTATACTTTACTTCCGAAATATACGCTTGATTTTAAAGTAAGAACACAGGGGCTTGCAAAAATTACTTCGGATAACAAAGCTGATTTTATCTGGGATTACAATGTAAGAAACCTTGAAAAGGGTAGAGCTCAGGAACAGTCTCACTCGGAATTCTCCTACGCCTTTAATAATTATAAAAATTATGATTATGACGGAAGGACGACGATGGAAGAAGATAAGGAAACCCTGAACTGGATCGGGGTAAAACAGCAGTTCTTTGCTTCTGTAATTGAATCTAAAACAGGATTTACCCAAAGTAAGGGAAACCAGGAAACGATTGAAGAAGGAGAATATCTGAAAAAACTGAATTATGAAGGTTTTGTACAGATGACGGGAAGTGAGCTGAACCAGGATTTCACATGGTATTTTATGCCGCTGGATTTACCTTTATTGAAATCTTACGATAAAAATTTTGACGAAATTCTTCCTCTAGGCTGGTCTTTCATTGGTGCAATGAACCGTTATTTCTTCATTCCGATGTACAATATCATTGCCGACTGGGGAATTACAGCAGGTTGGGTAATCTTCCTGATGACGATTATTGTTAAACTGATCTTGTCTCCAATCATGTACAAACAGCACAAGCTGAGTGCCATGATGAGAGTAATTCGTCCTGAAATCGATGAGGTGAATGCAAAACTGAAAGATGCCGACCCAATGAAAAAACAGCAGGCCACAATGGAAGTTTACCGTAAAGCCGGAGTTAACCAGATGGCGGGATGTTTGCCGGCCTTGGTGCAGATTCCTATTTTCTACGCGTTATTCCGTTTCTTCCCGAATTTTATTGATTTGAGAGGACAGGGGTTCTGGTTCGCAAAAGATTTAACGGCTTATGATGATTTGATTAAATTGCCGTTTAAAGTTCCTTTCCTGGGAGATCACCTGAGTATTTTTGCGATTGCATGTACCATTGTGATTTTAATTTATACCATTATGACTTCAGGAAATATGCAGCAGCCTCAACAGGAAGGAATGCCGAATATGAAAGTATTAATGTATATTTTCCCGGTTACATTCTTATTCTTCCTGAACACTTCTGCATCCGGTCTTTCATGGTATTATTTTGTATCAAATGCCATTAATATCTTAATTATCCTTGTGATTAAATATGTCATCCTGGATGAGAAAAAAATTCATGCGCAGATTCAGGCTAATAAAGAAAAGCCAAAAACTGAAGGAAAGTTTCAGAAACGAATGAGAGAAATGATGGAAAAGGCTCAGGAGCAACAAAAATATCAGGAGCAGCAAAAAAATAAAAAGAAATAATTCAATAAAACTAAAAAGAGAAGCAAATGCTTCTCTTTTTTTATTAATAACTTAATCAAGACACTCATCTTGAATGCTGTAATCCAAACGAAATGATCTTCTGTGATACTTTGTTGGTCCAAATTCTACTAATGCCTGCTGATGTTTTTTCGTTGCATAACCGAAATTTGTATTCCATCCATATTCAGGATGCTCATCATGAAGTTCAATCATTAATTTATCTCTGTAATTCTTCGCTAAAATAGAAGCCGCGGCAATAGATAAAACCTTCGAATCGCCTTTTACAATACATTGATGGGGAATAAAATTGTATGGGTGGAACCGGTTTCCGTCTACCAGAATAAGTTCGGGGCGTATACTAAGCTTATCCAAAGCCTGATGCATCGCATGGATGCTTGCATTAAGAATGTTATGTTCATCTATAAATCCGGCAGGAAGTTCAGCAATCGCATAATCTTTCACATTGTCTTTTATATACTGATCGAGATCCATTCTTGTCTTAAAATTCAGTTTCTTGGAATCATTCACCATGTTTTGGTTAAAATTTTCATCCAAAATAACTGCTGCTGCTACCACCGGACCACTTAAACAGCCCCGGCCTACCTCATCGCATCCTGCTTCAACGTAAAAAACCGACCATTTTTTAAGTAAATCCATGTCTGTTGTTCTAAATTAACGTTGTAAAATTAAAAAATTAAAGTTAATTTATTTGTAGTTATATGAATTAAAAAACAATGAAAAAAGTAAAAAAGTTTGGGTAATTATCATTAACAAAAGAGTGTTGTATTTAATCAAATTTTAAAATTTATTTTAGCAGTCTAAATGTTAAAATTAAGAAATATTAAAAATAAATTATATGCAGTGCATGGTATGTTGTTTATTTTTCGTTTTCTTATTAGTGAAATATTAAATTGTAACATATTGTTTATCACTTATTATGGATATTTTTTTCATCACAAATAAATATAGAAAATAACAATTAGAGAAAATTGTTTTATATATAATTTAAAATCCATTACATTGTATGCTATTTGTTAAAAAAAATATAATTAACAAAATATTATGATTTATTTAAAGGGATAAGTGTTTTTTTTTGAATAATTGTTAATTTTTATCAATTTTCTTTTGCCATTTTAAGAAAGTTTTTAAACTTTGTTTAGCAAAATTTAATTAGATATGAAGAAACTAACAATGGGTGTACTTGCATCCGTACTGTCATCGTCTTTTGCTATAGCACAGGTACAGCCAAAGAGTGATACAGTTAAAACGCAAGACATCGAAGGTGTGGTTGTTACCGCACTGGGAATCAAAAGAGAAAAAAAATCTTTGGGGTACTCTTCTCAAGAAGTAAAAGGAGAAGATATTAGTACTGCTCCTACTACAAATTTTTTGAATAATTTATCGGGAAAAGTTGCAGGTTTAGAAATTAAACAAGGAACTAATTTTGGTGGGTCAATCAATGTTGTTTTGAGAGGCTTTAAATCCCTAAAAGGAAATAATCAAGCCTTATTTGTTGTTGATGGAGTTCCTATCTTAAATAGTAATTTAAACTCGACAGATCAGGTAACTGGTAGAGCGGGGTATGATTATGGAAATACGGCATCGGATATAAACCCGAATGATATTGAAACTATTAACGTGCTTAAAGGAGCCGCAGCTACGGCTTTGTATGGTTCCAGAGCTCAGAACGGAGCTATTATAATTACCACAAAAAAGGGTAGTAAAAGGAAAAAAGGAATAGGTGTAGAGTTTAACTCTTCTTTTACCGTTTCTTCAATTGATAAGGAAACTTTTCCAGAATATCAAACAGAATACGGACAGGGATATACAGGCACAAGTTTTAGTAGCACATTATATCAAGGCACTCCGAGAGTGGTATTTGGAAATGATGCTTCGTATGGATCAGCATATAATGGTCAGTTAGTTTGGCAATATGGAGCATTTATCCCGGGATCACCAACTTTTGGACAAAGGACACCTTGGAGAGTGGCAGAAAATGGACCAATAGAATTTTTCAATGTTGGTACAAATACTGTAAATAATATCTCATTAAACGGAGGAAATGATGTTGCAACTTATAGATTCTCTTATGGAAATACTTATGCAACTGATATAATGCCTAATAGTAAATTAAACAAGAATAATTTTTCAGGAAATGCAAGCTATAAATTTACAGATAAACTAACGGCTAACTTATACACAAATTTTGTTACTCAAAGAACACAAGGAAGAAATTCTACCGGATATGGAGATAACATAATGTCAAACTTTAGACAATGGTGGGCTACCAATGTAGATTTGAAGGAGCAAGAAGCTTTATATAATTTGTCTCGCCAGAATTATACATGGAACATAAGAAGTATTACTAACATTGCACCTCAATATTGGGATAACCCTTATTTTAAGGTATATGAAAACTATCAAACTGATGCAAGAGACAGATTAGCAATCAATGCAAGTTTAAACTACGATCTTACACCGGATATTAATTTATTGGCAAGAGTTGGTAGAGATGGTTATACAATGAAAGTGGAAGAAAGAAGAGCGGTTGGTTCAGTTGCAGCAATTTTTGGATTAAATGATGTCGATCAGCCTTCCGGCTATGCTTTATCAAACTATAATGCTTCTGAAACCAATTATGATTTTATAGCGACATACAAAAAAAATCTTGGAGATTTTAACATTAATGCTTTGTTAGGAACTAATTTAAATGTTCAGTCATTTGAATCAAATCAACAATCAACATCTGGAGGGCTCTATATTCCAGGGTTATATACAATAAGTAACTCTGTATCAGCTCCAGCACTACCAGTTATAGTTTCTACTGAAAAAAGAATATTTGGAGCATTTGCTCAAGCTTCCGTTGGATATAAAGGAACTTACTATATTGAGGGAACGGTTAGAAGAGATCAGTCTAGTACCTTACCGGATAATAATAATGTATATTGGTATCCTTCTGTGTCAGGAAGTTTTGTCTTTTCCAACTTAATAGATCAATCCTGGCTATCTTTTGGTAAATTAAGAGCCGCTTATGCACTAGTCGGATCTGATACAAATGCTGATAACATCAGAGATAGATATATAGCTCAGAATCCTTTTACAAGTCCAATGTACGCATCAAGTACACTGGCAAGGAACCAGGCAATTAAACCGCAAAGGTTAAACAATATTGAGCTTGGACTAAATATGGAATTTTTAAAAAATAGAATCGGATTTGATGTGTCTTGGTATAGAAACAGAGCATTCGATCAGATTTTGGAATTACCAGTTACTACAAGTAGTGGATTTTCAAATCGAGTTGCTAACACAGGAACGTTAGAAACTAAAGGATTTGAAATTTCGGGACACATAATGCCTATTAAAACAACAGACTTTACATGGGATATCAATGTTAATTGGGCAAATCCTAACACTAAAGTAACAGAATTGGCTCCTGGAATTGAAAATCTACAATTAGGAAGTTTACAAGGGGGAGTTTCTATTAATGCGCCGTTAGGATATGATTATGGTACTATTTGGGGAGCAGATTTTGTTTACTCACCTGACGGACAAAAAATTGTTGGTAGTAACGGAGCATATTTATCTACGGCTTCATCAGATAATAATCTAGGTTCATTCCAGGCAAAATGGATGGGAGGTTTAAGGAATAGCCTTACCTTTAAAGATTTTTCTCTTAGCTTTTTAATTGATTTTAAACAAGGAGGAAAAGTATTTTCATTAGATCAATTTTATGGTTACGGAACGGGTATTTATCCTGATTCGGTTGGATTGAATGATTTAGGAAATCCTGTCAGAAATACGCTGGCTAACGGTGGGGGTGTGATTTTACCAGGTGTAATGGTTGACCCTACTAATCCTAATAATTTTGTGGCAAACACGATAAGGTTAGATAGATCACAATCAAGTCAGGTTTTAGGGACAGACCCGCCACCAGCAGCATTTGTTTATGATGCAAGCTTTGTTAAATTAAGAGAAGTTTCAATTAGCTATAAATTACCAGACAGCTTGTTGGGCTCAACTTTTTTGAGGGATTTAACTGTTGGCTTAGTTGGAACTAATTTATGGATTATCCATAAAAACCTACCTTATTCTGATCCGGAAGCTGGTTTATCATCAGGAAATATCCAAGGGTATCAGTCAGGACCTATGCCAACAACTCGTAATATTGCGTTCACTTTAAAAGCTAACTTCTAAACAGGAAAAAATGAAAAAAATAATAATAGGCAGCTTATTCTCAATGCTATTGCTAAATAGCTGTAGTGTAGACGATAGCATTAATGAAGATCCAAACGTTGCATATACTACAACTGCTGAATCTGTAGTATCTTATGCTCAAAAATCTTTATCAGACTATGTTAATACTCCAAGTGTTAATGAAAATAACTTTAGATTAACAATGCAATATTGGCAAGAAACAACATATGTTAATGAAAGTAATTATGACTTTGTTAACAGAAACGTTTCAAATAACATTTGGACAGATAATTATGTTCAGGTGCTTAATAATCTGAGCAAGGCTAAAGGCCTGATTGAAGCTTATACACCTGCTGCTGCAGAAGTATCAACATGGCCGGTGACAAAAAAGAATCAATTGGCAATCGTAGATTTAATGATGGTATATACCTATCAAAATTTAGTGGATACATTTGGAAATATTCCTTATTCTCAAGCATTGCAATTAGATGCATATCCTCTTCCAGTTTATGATGATGCAGCTACAATATACAGTTCTCTAATACAAAGAGCTAAAGACGATGTGCTGGCGCTTACCAGTGGAAGTTCTTTTGGCGCAGGTGATTATTATTATCAGGGAGATACCGCAAAATGGAAAAAGTTTGGGAATTCTTTATTGTTAAAATTAGGTATTGCTATTGCTGACTCTAATCCTTCACTAGCACAATCTACTGTAGCAAATGCTATAGCAGGCGGAGTAATGACTTCTGCAGGAGACAATTGCCAATTACCTTACCAAACGGCTTCTCCGAATTATAATCCTCTTTACGATGCATTAGTAGCTAGCGGTAGAGATGATTATATTGCTGCAGCCCCTTTTGTTAATTTTTTAAAAGCTAATGCAGATCCAAGAATATCAGTATATTATCAGCTGAATGAAGACGATGAATATCTAGGACAAGATGTAGGTCAGCCAGGCGAAGTTGATGTATATTCTAGGATTGGAGAATTTGCACATGAACCAGACCATCCGGGTATTATCTTGAATTACACAGAAGTAGCATTCTATCTTGCTGAAGCTGCAGCTAGATGGGGTACTTCAGCTCCTGCAACGGCTTATGCAACTGCTGTTCAGGCTTCAATGAATGAATGGGGAATAGCTTCTGCAGATGCTTCTGCATATCTAGCAGCACATCCTTATAATGCTGGTAATTGGAAAGAGTCTATAGGTTTACAAGCTTGGGCAGCTTTCTTTAATCAAGGGCAAACATCTTGGAACTTTTATAGAAGATTGGATTATCCGATTTTATCTGCTCCTTCTACAGCTGCTCCTGAAGCAGGTGGCAAAGTTCCGGTAAGAATGACATATCCTGTTAGGGAACAATCTGTCAATGGATCTAATTGGTCTGCTGCTTCAGCTGCTATTGGAGGTGACAAGTTAACGACCAAAATATTCTGGGACAAGTTTTAATTTTAAGCACATTAGTTAACATTCATATTTAATCCGCCTCCGGGCGGTTTTTTTATTTCCGTATATTTGCATTTGAGAATAAGAACGACAGGTTTTTAAATAACAGATAATGAATATTAAAAATATAATAGAAGAAAAACTTCTGGAAATAATCCTCAATGTCTATCAACTGAAAGGAATTATGCTGGAAGTTCAGGAAAATAAAACAGAGTTTGAGGGCGATTTTACCATCGTCACTTTTCCTTTGGTAAAACAACTGAAAAAAAATCCGGAAACCATCGGTACTGAACTGGGGCAGGCTTTAACGGAACAAACCGAACTTCTGGAAAGTTTTAATGTTGTGAAAGGATTTCTGAATGTTAAAGTTAAAAATCAATTCTTTATTGATAATTTCAGCGCTTTAGCGGAAAACTTTGACACTGTAGAAAAAAAGGATTCAACAGTAATGGTGGAATATTCATCACCGAATACCAATAAACCGCTTCACCTGGGGCATATCAGAAATAATTTATTAGGCTTTTCTGTTTCTCAGATCCTTGAAGAAGCAGGTTATGAAGCGATCAAAACACAGATCATCAATGACAGAGGAATTCATATCTGCAAATCAATGCTGGCATGGGAAAAATTCGGAAACGGTGAAACGCCGGATTCTACCGGCATAAAGGGTGATAAATTCGTAGGAAATTATTACGTTAGATTTGATCAGGAATATAAATTGCAAATTGCAGAGCTTCTGGCTCAGGGAATGTCCGAAGATCAGGCTAAAAAAGAGGCTCCTTTGATGAAAGAAGCTCAACAGATGCTTCTCGATTGGGAGAACGGCAATGAGCATGTAAGAAACCTTTGGAATGAAATGAATTCATGGGTATATAAAGGATTTGCCGATACCTATAAAAGACTGGGAGTAGATTTTGATCAGGTTCAGTACGAAAGCAATACCTATATTTTAGGAAAAGATCTTATTCAGGAAGGATTGGATAAAGGAGTGCTCTATCAGAAAGAGGATGGTTCCGTTTGGTGTGACCTTACGGATGAAGGTCTTGATCAGAAATTATTATTACGTTCAGACGGTACTTCCGTGTATATGACCCAGGATTTGGGTACTGCAGTAGAGCGTTTTAAGCAAAATGATATTCAGAAATTAATTTACACCGTTGGAAATGAACAGGATTATCATTTCCAGGTATTGTTTAAAATCTTAGGAAAACTGGGATATTCATGGGCAGACCAGCTGTACCATTTGTCTTACGGAATGGTTGAGCTTCCGAACGGTAAAATGAAATCCCGTGAAGGCACGGTAGTAGATGCAGATGATCTGATGCAGGAAATGCACAATATCGCAAAAACAGCAGCGGAAGAACTTGGGAAGCTGGAAAACTTAACGGCAGAGGAAAAAGCTGAAAACTACGAAAATGTAGGAATGGGTGCCTTAAAATATTTCATGCTCAAAGTGGATCCGAAGAAAAAAATGCTCTTCAATCCGGAAGAAAGTATTGACTTTAATGGAAATACCGGACCTTTCATTCAGTATACCTACGCCCGTATTCAGTCATTGCTGGCTAAAGCAGATTTTGAGTATAAAGAAGTTCGGAATGTTTCATTGAACGAATATGAAAAGGCATTGGTCATGCAGCTGGCCAATTATAAAGTTGTCGTTCAAAAAGCGGCAGAGGTATTAAGCCCTGCACTGATCGCCAATTATGTGTATGATCTGGTAAAGACCTACAACTCTTTTTATCAGAGCAATCCTATTATGATTCAGGAAGATGGAAATATAAAGCAGATCAGATTAAATCTGTCTGATCTTACCGCGAAAACAATAAGAAAATCCTTACGCTTGCTGGGAATAGAAACGGTAAACAGAATGTAAATTAATGTAATTTTCAACTAGTAATTTGGATTAAAAATAGTTTAGCAGATTCTATTTTTGTACTTAGATAAGAATAAAATTAAAAAGAGACCGTTTCACAACTGGTGAAACGGTCTCTTTTGTTTGTGTAGGACAATTTTTTAACTGTTAAAAATTTGTGAAAATACTTGAGTCACCCAATTTATACAATAATTTCATGTTAAAGCTTGTTCATTACATACTCTCCTCTGGGCATCTCATTGAAAGGAGCACATTGTGAATCGTCTGTTACAATTGTTTGGTTTGTAATATACTTCCAGTACAATTGTGTTTTTTCATAATTAGTAAAATGAATTAAGATATCTCCTTCTATGCATTTATCAGTGAATGAAAGCCATAGTTTTGTTTTATAGTCTTTAAAGCCTATACTTAAAATTTTTACTTTATTGTCTGTAAGATTATATGTCGAGTATAATAAGTTTCCATTTGAATCCAACATTTTATATTTGCCGATTATTGAATCTTGGAAATAATCACTAAATGAACTGTAGTATTTAATTTTAGTAAATGTAATAATAAATGTTTTTCCCTGAAAGATTCCTTGCCAAGTTCTTAGAAAAGGATCAAGTTCATGATCTAAATCTTTATAATATGCACCTTCCATTCTTTCTCCTTTTGTTTTTAATGGTAGAATTTGTTCCTGTGCCTTAGGATAGGAACAAGAAATGCACAGTATAAATAGTAATAGTAAGCTTTTCATATTAAAGCTTGTTCATTACAAACTCTCCTCTAGGCATCTCATTGAAAGGGGCACATTGCGAATCGTCTGTTACAATTGTTTGGTTGGTAATATATTTCCAATACAATTGTGTCTTTTCATAATTAGTAAAATGAATTAAGATATCTCCTTCTATGCATTTATCTGTAAATGAAAGCCAAAGCTTTGTTTTATAATCCATAAAGGCAATACTAGAAATTTTAGTTTTATTGCCTGCCAAATTATATGTAGAATATAATTCATTTCCACCCGAATCTAACATTTTGTATTTCCCTATTACTGTGTCCTTGTAATAATTACCTAGCGAATTAAATCTTTTAATCTTACTAAATGTAATAATAAATGTTTTTCCCTGAAAGATTCCTTGCCAAGTTCCTAAAAAAGGATCAAGTTCATGATCTAAATCTTTATAATATGCGCCCTCAGCTGAAGCACCTTTAGTTTCTAATGGTAGAATTTGTTCCTGTGCCATAGGATAGGAACAAGAAATACATAATATAAATAGTAATAGTAATCTTTTCATAATATATTTTTTGAGTTTATGCGCATATTTCTTCTTTTGGGTCTCCATTTTCGTCCAGCGTTATCTTTTTTCTTATGCCATTTTTAATTTTAAACAGAACACAATTTTTAAGATTTATTTGCTTCAATGTCTTGAAAAACAATTTTTGCATATTATAATGGCTAATATCAAAATCTTCTGTTAAGTATTTTGTGGCTTCCTGTAAATAATCGTTTTTAAATGTCTCCTTTTGTTCCTCTGTTAACTCTGGAGGCAAATCTGTCCCGTCACCATTGTATTGCAGCTGGTAGATAAAAAATTCTGTTCCGCTTCCATTATATTCTTCAGCCAGCAAGCCCCCAAAAATATTACCAAGAGAAGTATTATTTTGTTTGGCATTATGAAGATAAGCCAAGAAGGTATTAATATCTGCCGGAGAAAATATTTTTACAGCCAATTTTGGCTGTGCCTTTTCGATGTGGGTATGTACATAACCGAAGCTGGAAGGCTGCAGAAGTATTCTCATTCTATCCGGACTTACTGTATCCGGGTTTAGAGGTTCTGTTTGAGTGGTTGTGATACCGTTAGCAGAAATTACTTTAAAGCCATATCCGGTCTCTTGTGCATCCCTTGTATGGCTTTTCAATAATTCGTACCGAGATTTTACAGCGGTATTATTATAGATTGTCTTTGCCTTATCACAATCAGAGTCGTTTTGCAACATCGGAGGTAAGTTCATATCAAAACCGTCATTTCCGTTTTCTGCACTTCCGCCTCCGCCCCCGATTTCCCCGTTTGTGGGATGATCCGGGCCCCCCACTGTACTGTCATCACACCAGATGGAAGTGGTATTCCAGTGCCAGCAATCTCCGCAGTCTCCGTCATTAGGATCGGTATGCCCTGCGTAGCAATGGAAGGCCGGGGTGGCAGAAAAACCGCAGATGTAAGCCCTTGCTTGAGCGCCCGAAGGGTAAATTCGGGTAATATTCCCGTTAAAAGGGGCATTAGGCATTGCCTTTAGAGAAGAGAGCCATCCTTCGGAAACAGTATACTGGTAGATTTCTTTTTGCCAGGTACCGTCTTTCTTTACAAAAGCCATATTGTAGAAGGTTTCTTTCCCGTCTTCTGTTTCTACTATGCCTTCTTTTTTGGGATGCACGCGGAAGGAGAAGGCCGTAACATTCTGGTTCCTTATGGTTTGCCTTATCGCCGTAGTATCGATTTCAAAATCTTCTGAAGACGCCCTTCCATGTGCAGATGAGGTGTTGAAAACCTCTTTTTTGCTTACCCTCGTTATGGTAAGGAATTTCTTTAGGGAAACATAATATTGCGGATTGTGCTTTCCCGGGGAATCGTTGGTGGTTTCCATTTCATTCCTACAGGAAAAAAGCGTGAGGAATACTGTCAATAAAAACAGCCATGAAATTTTCTTTCTCATCATTTGCATTTGTTGTGTACTAAATTAATTCTTACCTATAGATGCATGTTTTATCCGTAAGGTTGGAAAGAGATAAAAACCAATCTATAGTTGTGCGGCAAATCTAAAGAAAAAAAATTTCTGAGATCATTAATATTTTAATATTTTTTATTAAAATATTAATATGATGAGTTTAGGAACTAAGGTGAGACAATACAGGGAAGCCAAAAGATTATCCCAGGACGATCTGGCACTGCGTTTAGACGTTACCCAAAGTACAATTTCTAATATAGAATCGGATAAAAGTATTCCTAATTCAATGTTATTAAAAAAAATTGCTGATGAGCTGGAAGTAGATATTAATGATCTTTTAAATGATTCAGTAAACAACATTATGAGTAATAATGACTTTAGTGATCATGCCGTTGCTGCTGTAAATCAATATAATCCTGTATTCAATATGCAGTCGCTGGAACTCATCGAAAGCATCCTGAAAACCAGGAACAGATAGCTTATCTTATCGAATCACAAAACAAGCTCATAGAGAAGCTTTTGAAGAAATAAAAGGGAGCTTTTATAGACACCCCAAAACAACTATATAAAAAGATACGGACGTTTTATTTAAAACGTCCGTATCTTTTGAGCAAAACGTGCGTATCTTTTTATTAAAACGTCCGGGCGTTTTTTATTATATCAAAAAGCAACTTCTTAACAATATACCTTTAGTCGCAAAAGCATTTAACACTTAAGCCACATTAGATTAAGTATAAAGTGCTGCGAATATTTTAGAGCATATAAGTTTTTAAACATCTTTGATTTTTTTCTGATGTGTTCTGAAATGTTTTCAAGGTTTATCAAAAATTCTTCTATGACTAATGTGTTAATTTCTCTTTGAAGATCTGTAAGAAATCGGCTAAATCAGAACTTCAAGACTTGTGTTAAAATAAGCATAGTGATTAATAACAAATATTCAAAATTTTCTTAATTTAGTTTTGCTATTAAAATATTGTTTAACACAAATAATTAAAAAAAATGCCTATAACATTCAATGTTGTTCCTAAAAAGAACCCTCAGCAGCCCAACAATCCTCCAAAGTATTATGCCAATATCATTGGCGACGGGAAAACTACTCTTGCAGATCTTGCGAAGCACGCTGCCTCAGTTTCTACGGTATCAAAAGCCGATATTCTCGCCGTTCTCGAAAGCACGTTTTCTAAAATTGCAGACGATGTAGCCGATGGTAAGATTGTCTATGTTGGTGAATATTTTACGCTACAGGCAGGTGGTTCCAGCGAAGGGAGAAATACAGCGGAAGAAGTAAATGCTTCCAGTATCAAAACGGTAAAAACCATTTTCCGACCGGGTAAAATGATTAAAGATGCCCTGAAGCTGGCTGAGTTCAAAAAGAAAGCGTAAGCCAATAAAAAATCCTCCTGAATTCGGAGGATTTTGTTTATGGATTATTTTGAATGCTTTCTTCATACAATTTAGCATCACTCCATTTTGCATGTTTGGAAGGAATGATCCTGAAGCCTCTTTTCAGGGCGTATATTTTGGTAAATTCTGCACCGAAGAAAATCAACATGCAGGAATAATTGATCCACATCATAATCAGGATTACCGTCCCCGCCGCACCGAATGCCGAGGTTGGTTTTGCCGTTCCGAAATAAAGGCTCAGCAGGAATTTTCCTAATGTAAATAAAACAGTGGTAAGAAAAGCGCCTCGCCATACAGGTTTCCAGCTGATTTCTACATCCGGAAGAACCTTAAACATTAAAGCAAAAAGGATCATTGTGACAACAAACCCGATAATGTAATTGATAAGTTCTACGAGTACATATGTTTCTACACCGAAATAATTGGTAATCCAGTTATTAAGAAGGCTGATCAAAGAAGCAAGAACCATGGTGATCATCAGCAAAAAGCCTAAAATAAGGATCATTCCTAATGAATTGGCTCTGTCCAGAAGAAATTTCACGAACGCTTTTTTGGGAGCGGGCTGCACATCCCAAAGGCTGTTCAGCGAGCGCTGTAGCTGGAAAAATAAGGTAGTAGAACCGAATACCAGAGAGCCGATTCCTATAATTTTCATAAAAATATTTTCCTTATCCACCAGAGCTCCCGCAATCATATCCTGGACACTCTTGGCAGCGTCCTGTCCCATAATACCGCTGATCTGGCTTGTGATCTGCCCGCGTATCGCTTCTTCACCAAAGAAATTACCGGCGATCCAGATAATGATGATGAGCAGACCTGGAATAGAGAAAATAGCATAATATGCCAGGCTCGCAGAGTCATTGGATGCTGAAGATTCGTTCCATTTTTTAAATGTTTCGCGCAGTGCTTCCCAGAAAAATTTTATTCTTTTTATCATGTATAAAAATTTAGAAAGGATACCCGATTGCAATGTTCAGGATAAGATTATCTCTTCTCCAGTTGGAATCGCTGAAATTAATCTTATCAAAAGTCCAGCGGTCGCCCCTTTCATAATAAGGCACTCTCAATGGCATTGCGAGGTCGAGTCTCAGAATTAAAATAGAGAAATCAAGTCTCAGACCAACTCCGGCTCCTACGGCAATTTCACTTAAAAATTCCTTGGAAAACTTGGCACCCGGTCTTTGGGGATCATCATTGATTAACCATATATTTCCCGCATCAGCAAAAACGGCAACATTCAGAAATTTGTATAGATTCGCACGGTATTCAGCATTTAATTCCAGTTTCACATCACCGGACTGATCAAAGTAGAATCCCTCAGGAATGGTTCTGGGATCAAAACTTCCCGGACCCAACGTTCTCGCCCGGAATGCTCTTACACTGTTGCTTCCTCCGGAAAAGAACTGCCTTGAAAAAGGAATGTATTCTGAATTTCCATAAGGATAGGCAACTCCTGCAATAGCACGGGTTGCAAGAGATGTTTTTTCATTGAATTTATGGTAAAACCTGAAGTCGTTCTCAATTTTGGCGTACTGACTGAATGGGACTCCAAAAATACTTTTCTCTTTATCTTTTTTAACATTCGCCCCTGTCAGAAGGCCTGTAATATTTCCTGCAAGATCAAGGGTTCCTTTATAATAAATCGTATTGGCCTTCGGCAACATGGTGTTGGTATAAGTGTAGGAATAAGTAGGCCCGAAAATCAGCTGTTTTTCAACAACTCTTTGCATTGCATCATTACCTGCTGATCGCTCTCTATATAAAGGCGTAACATTGGCCGGAGAAACATAGGTAATGTCCAGGATTTTCAGGTCATGTTCTTTTCTTGCATTTTCTTTCCAAACATATCCGAAGGAACCGCTGAAGGTATTGAGCGTGTAATATTCCGTGCGGTTCTGGAATTCATAACCCAGCGTGATATTAGTTCTCGGGACAAATGCACTGGAAGAATTAAATCTGAATGGCGCCACAATTCTCGGGATGGAAAGTTGCACATTGGTTCCGGCCCTGAAAATATTTTTGGCATTTTCCGGTCCGCCGATCTGCACATCAAATGCACCATACACAGATGCCTTGAACTGTTCCGCACCTCTGAAAAAGTTCCTGTGGGTCCAGTTCAGATTGAGCTCACTTCCCGCATAGTTGGCGGAATTGGTTCTTCCTAATGCTTCCAGGCGGAGCGACTGCAGTTCGCGCGGAGTTAATAAATAATAGGCATCAAATTTATGCTGCAAAGAATCTGAAACAACAAATTCATTTTTTACAAATTTAAATACCCCCAAACTGATCAGTCTGTTCAACGTAAGATTATGATTGGTACGGTTGTAAAGGTCTCCTCTTTTAAAATACAGAGCCCTGTCAAAAATTTTGGGTTTGAATTTATGTTCAGGATCGATCACATAGATGTCTTCATGAGCGTACTTCTGAAGGGAATCCGGATTCATAGGGACGCTGTATTTCCCTTCTTTCACGTCCCGGATATTATAATTCGGGAAAACAACTACTTTATCTATACTGAACTGTTGGGTGGAAAGATCCGGAGTGTTGTCTTTCAATTTTACATTCAGTTCCACCTTGTGGTTTTTACTTACCGTACTGTCTGCCTGAACAATAATATTGTCGGGATGAAAGTAATAAAAACCGCGTTCCTTCAGGCCGTTGTCAATGCGTTCCCTTTCGGATTTGATAACGTCAAGATCAAAAGGCTGTCCTTTTTTCAGTAACGTTTTACCGGTAAGATTCTGAATTTCCTGATTAACCAGTGTTGAATCCTGCTGAAATTTCACATCGCTGATAAGATATCTTGCTCCCGGCCGTAAAGTGTAAATTACTTTTGCTTTCCTGTTATGGGACACCGTATCATAAGTAGCTTTAGCATTAAAATATCCTTGGTTTTCAGAATAATTTTCGATGATGTCTTTATTGAATTCACGGTCTACATCACCAAGCAGTACAGGTTTTTCACCCACTTTGTATTTCAGCCAGTAATTGAATCCTTTTTCTTTTTTAGGCTCTTTGGCAATATTATAAAAGAAAAGTTTTGGCCTTAATCCTAAAAAACTGGAATTGGGTTTGGGAGTAAGATTGGCTTCCAGGGCAGATTTAAGATCTTTTTTCTCTTTTTTGGAAACCGTATCATTTTCAATGTTGATTTCTGCTCCCGTATAAAGCATTTCGCCATCCTTCAGGTATCTCGTATTGCAGGAAACCGCAACAGAAGCCATTCCGAATGTGATGATATATTTGAAATAGGTCTGATAATTTTTTTTCATTTATTTAAATTCTACAACTTGGTTTTGGTTATTTTTTCTCGTTACCTTCTGCTTTTTATCCTTTCCCGATCTTTTGAAAATATCCCGGAACTTGTCATAATCCAGCGTAATGATAAACCCTAATCCTGTTTCCACAATCTGTCCCTGAAGTGCTACCTGATATTCGTTCTTACGATATGCCCGAAGCATATATCTTCCGTCTTTGGATAAACTGTAATCTACCGTAACATCTCCTGCGATGTTGGTCATGTTTTCATTCTGGCGCGCTTCCCCTTCCAGTCCGAAATTACTGCCTACGGAAACCTTCAGACGATCGTTCAGCAGTTTTTTACTGATGTCTACGTTCAGGTCGGTTCTGGTATTTTGGGTTCCTGTGGAATAGTCTTCTGAGGATTCCAGGTCGAAATTAAGATCAACTCCTTTGATAAGATCAGAAGCAAGATTATTCAGTTGCTGGGAAAGAATTTTACTCACACTTTGTCTTGCCATCATTTCTCCGGAAAGTCCGGCTCCGGATTCAAAAGGATTTTCACCAATAAACCTGTTCAGTAACAATAAAGCAAAAACCTGCTTATTCATTTCAGATTCCTGGGTTCTCAGCTGTGCCAGCTTCTGGTCTACGATATCGGTAACATTGGAAGAAACAGCGTTGTTTTTCTCATCGGTAGTAATATCGAATGTAATAACAGGTTTCAGCAATTCACCCTGCATTTTCAATAAGGTATTGAAAGGGATTCTTTGCTTAAACTGATTCAGTGTTGATGCTTCTTCGCCGCTGATTTGCTGTTCTACAAGATCAATAGGGGCAGCTTCCGTTTTATAGACGGCTGTAATATCAAGAGTGGCAGTGGTCGGTTCCCCGGTCCAAGTAATGGTACTTCCTTTCTGGATATCGAATTTTCTCTTTAAGACGCTTACAGACATTTCATAACTTCCGGATTCCACTTCATAAACGCCTACTAAAGTTGTTTTCCCTGAAGGGTCAATTCCGCCCGTAAGCTCTGCTTCCCCTTGAAGTTTTACGAAATCTCCGTTTGCTTTATCAATCAGCAATGAAAGTTTCGCTTCTTTGCTCAGCTCAATATTGACGTTTACATCCATTCCTTTAATTCTGCTTTGGGAATCTAAAGAATCTGCCTTGATGGTTTTATTTAGAGCAACCTGATCCTGATCAATGAATTCAACAATGCCTTCTCTTTCCTGTAAAGTGGGAGATGACTGTGGAAGGACAAATGTGAAATCAGTATTGTCTGCAACGGCTAATCTTCCGTCAACTTTCGGTAGATCCAGATTTCCGCGAACCTGCAATGCAGCGTCTATGGAAAGAACGCCGTACATTATCGCTTCATTGGATTTTTCTGAATTCACCACCTTGAAATCTTTGGCATTCAGATCAAGATTGAAGGCAAAATCTCTGTACGTCTGGGTAAGAACCTGTCCGTCAATATTCATAGAATTTCCGTCTCTGTCCTTAATTTTGAAATTGGTGAATTCAATTCCTCGGCTCGTAAAATCAATTTCATCATCAAGATTCCTGAAGTCACTTCCAGTTTTCGCAATTTCTAATCCGGCATTATTGAATTTTACTTTACCTAAAATATTCGGTTGAGCAGTTGTTCCGGTGATTTTCAGATTTCCTGAAATATAACCTTCCGTATTGGTGATGGCGTTCATCGAAAAGCCCTGTACAGATTTCATCTGAAGCTGGTTGATGGCCATATTAAGGTCAAACGTGCTTGAAGAAGTGTTATAATCTCCGACAATTTTTACGTCATTATTATTTCCGGAAAGGGCAATATCCGCATTAAGAATATTTGGTGAGGTATTATTAACTTTTACGGCAAGATTTCCTACAGGGTTTTCGTAAACAATAAGATCTGAGATATTTAAATCTGAAGTGAACGTCATGTTTTTGGTCAGATTCCGTAATTGGGCAGTTCCGTTGATATTTCCTCTTGCCAGTAAGGTGTCTTTTTTAATAAGCTCGGTTATGGTTTCAATCTTAAAATCCTTCAGTGAAACATTCAGCGGTGCGTTCGGAGACTGCGTTTCGGATTGTAAGAGAATCTCACTGCCTCCGTTAGAGAGCCTGAAATTATCCGCGAGAATACCGGCATTGCTGATCTGGATTTTATTGCCTTCGGCTACAGTCCAGTTTGTATAGTTGAGTTTTAATCCATCCGGATTGAGGGAAATTTCTGTGATATCATTCATCGATTTTGCATTCCCGGCAATCAGGAATTGCGTTTCGTCTTTCGCATCTTTTGTGGTAATATTATAATTGATGATATTTTGCGCAATATCTCCTCCAATATTTACTTTATTTAAAGCAAAGCTTGAGCTCTTTAATGCGGCAACATTCAGATTATATTGTAAAGCCTGATTTTCATTCGTAACCTGCAATCTTGCATTTTCAATAGAATTTTCACCGTATAAAACCTGCGGAATCTGCCCGTCAATTTCTATTTTCTGGGAATCAGCATCGTAATTTCCTGTAATATTGATGGTTTCAAAGCTTTTCAGCTCCGGTACAAATTTTCTGATGAGATCATCATTTTTAATTTTAGCATTAAAAGTAAAAAACTGTCCCGCTTCGATCTTTTCATTTTTCGCCGGTTTCTGAAACTGGTAATATTGGTTGATTGTCTGGCTTAGAGCTCCGAATATCTGGGTAAGTCTGTATTTTCCTCTCAGTTCTACATCCGCAATCTGCGAATTGAAAATGATGTTGGTAGAATCAGCAGTTGATGATGCTTTTAAGTTGATTTCCTGAACAGGATAAATTTCTTTGGTGTCCGAGAAAGCAAAATCTTTTAAATTCAGATATCCGTTTAGGTGGTCCGGATCTAAATTGGTGAAATCTCCGTCTATTTTCCCTGCGAGAATCATCTGGTCTTTATAGAATCCCAGTTTATTAAGATCGAGTTTCAATATATTTCCGTTTACTTTTACCGTAGGATTTTTTTCGTTATACACTCCGGATGCCGTAAGCTGCATGTTGGCATTAGGATCTTTGGAATTTAAAACAATATTGTAAGCGCCACGTCGTATTTTTCCGGTAAGATTCATATTCTGATAGCGGTAACCTTTGTACACTGCGGATGCAACATGTCCTCTCAGGTCTGCATTGGCATTTTTGAAATCGAAGCTTTCTCCTTTCGCATAAATCTGTGCAGAGACAGAACCGATGTCCTTGTTTTTAATAATTCTTCCGATCTGTAATCCCTGAAGATTGGCTTTTACATCATACAGTTCGCGGTTTTTCCTGCGCATATCCACTTTGGCTACAATGGATGCATTTCCTGAAGTAGAGTAGAGGTTAAGGTTGGCATCTACGATTTTAGTTGTGCCTTTTGCTGTTCCTTTAATGCTCATATTGGAAGGCAGGGCAATATTGGAAGGTATCGTGTTTTTTGGAACCAGATTGTAAATCGTTCTCGCTGAAGAAGACAATTCCGCAATTCTCAGATCGTAATATAAATTGTCGGGATTGGTAGCGTTTTTAATTCTTCCTGATGCTGCTACTCTCAGCTGATCAATACCTGATACTTTAAGATTGTTGATCAGAAGGTCATTTACATTTCCTTTTACGTTGGCATTAACATTTAACACAGCATTTGGGTATCTGTTAAATGGTGCAATATTTCTTAAATTAGGAGCCAGATTCAGGATATCCGCAAAACCTACTTTTGAATCTTTAATATTTGCTGAAATTTTAACAGCTCCAAGATTTGAAGAGAGCTGTTCGATAGAATTATAATTTAAAACCACCTCATCACGCAAAATTGTTCTTGAAGTTTCCAGGTAAAGATCTTTTAAATAAGCTTCTTTTTCATTGTAGACAAAATCGGTATTGAATTCCCGGATATCTAATCCTCTTGCTTCCTGAATTTCAGCAGAATTTACCGATCCGGCAAACGTATTGTTCTGCATTTTGAATTTTCTCACCTCCACATTAAGCTTTGAAAAATTCAGGTGGTTAAAATCCATGCCCTGTCTTGTAGGAGCGATTGCAGTATTGTTATAAGCTACTTTTACGTCATTAACAACAAGTTTTCCCAACAAAAGACTAAGTGCTTTCTGCTGTTCGGACGTTTTAGGATCTTTAGATTCATCATTTTTGGGATTGGCATTATTAGCCGGAAGATAAAGATTGGCATTGATGTTGGCTCCGGAAAGAAATACATTGTCAACATCATAAGCGTTATTTTCAAGATCAAGTTTGTTTACTCTTGTGCTGAGCTCTTTAAATAAAACTTTAGCGAAAGTTCTGGTATTGTCGTCCCCGTAATCAATATCGAAATTGGTGAGTTTTATACCTTTCAATCCAAGCTGCATCGGTTTTTTATTGTTGAGAGAATCTACTTTTTTTTCAACTTTTTTGGAAACTTCTTCTACGAGATCTTGCTTGAGTTTAAGTTTCAGGCCGTCCAGATTAATATCATTAACGGCATAAGAATTATTCTGAAGATCAAAAGTTTTCACCCTCGTATCAAAAGATTTGAAATAAACTTTGATATCATTACGCGACTGCTGATCATTAAACGTAACACCGATATCTTTAAGTTTGATTTTATCTAATGAAATAATAAAAGGTTTTGAAGGACTTTCTTCTTTGTCTGTTGTAGCAAAGGCATCGAGGATATAATCGAAATTGAATGTTCCGTCCGGTTTTCTCACGACATTCGCGCGGGCTCCTTCGAGGTCAATGGATGTAATGTCTGCAGTAGAACTGATCAGTTTGATCATATTCAGCCCTACGTCAAGCTTTTTTACTGCCAGAAGAGTATCGATATTCTGACCTTTTAAATAAAGGTTTTCCATCACAAGACTGTTAGGAAATCCTATGTATACTCTTTCCAGGCTTACTTTGGTTTTGATTTTCTTTTCTAGGTAAACAACCAGTTTGTCTTTAACAAAGTTCTGAACGGCGGGAAGTCTTAAGCTAAGGATTAGTAACACGATGAATACCAAAATGGATATAATGGTAATAACAAAACGCCGAAAGAGTTTTCTTTTGTTGATTTTCAGTTTCAAGAGTGATTGGGTTTAAAACAAATATAGCAATACTTATCGTACTGCTCATCTGTTGTGGTACCCTTTGCGTATGCAAAAATCCTGCCTTGACTGCCAATCTAATGGAATTTAGTTTAGTTGAGTGTCAAGTGAATAGTTGATGCTGACAGTCAAAGCCTGGATTTTGTGTTTATAAAAAGCCCCTTTTTTTCATTTTCTTTACTGAAAAGGTTTAGCAAAAATGAATTTATAAATGTTAGTTTAGTTATTCAAAAAGGGGCTTGGCATGGTTTAAGATAATATGTTGAGATTAAAAGTTTTTAATCATTTCCGTTTTCCCATTGTACTTCCTGGCCCTGAGGAGCTGCACCTCCCTGCGCTGGTGTGATGGAAGCGGTCTCCTGGTTGATGTGATAAATGTACGCTGCTATTTTTTCGGCATCTCTTCCGGTGATGGTTCCTTCTTTGATTAAAGGCCGCATCGTAGGATTATTCGGTGATCCATTTTCAAGCATCCAGAACACATTTTTAAACAGGCTTTTTTCTTTCACGTTGATCCAGTATTTATCAGTAAGGTTCGGACCGATACCTCCTTTTGCCCCTTCTCCGTGGCAGGTTGCACAGTTGGTTTTAAAGAGTTCCTGGCCTTCTGTTACATTATCTGCACTGTATTTTGCGGACTCAAGGTTAATTTGCGGAGCTGTTTTTTCATATTCAGCAATGGACGCAAGCATGGTTTTGGTTTCATGATTTAATTCTGCTTCGGGGTGCGCATATTCGGTGAACGAAAACGCTGTAAGATACACGGCACAGAAAATACATCCGAACCAGAAAAGCCCGATCCACCATTTTGGGAGCGCGTTGTCAAGTTCTGTAATCCCATCAAATCCATGATCGATAAGAATATCTTTCTCCTCTGTAGCAGACTGTTTTTTGAAGGCCGAATTCCATAGTTTCTGAAAATAAGGTGTGCTCTTTTCTTTGATATATAAAGCTTTTTCTTCATCCGAAAGTCTGCTGAAATTCTGATTTTCGATGAGGTCGCCGATAGAATTCATAATCAGCAGCAGGATAATGGCAATCAGCATCAGTCCCCAGAAAAAAGGAGAAGAAAAATATCCTGAATCATGAGCGAACATTTCGAATGCCATGATTGTCAAACCTATGGTTACAATAATGTATACTGAAATTGGAGTTCTTGTTTTCATTGCTAATCAATTTTAATTATCTGCACTTGCGGTTTGGATCTGAGTGGTCTTAATATCTGTTCCGAGTCTCTGCAGATAGGCAATCATTGCTACGATTTCTCTGTCTTCAAGCGGAACGAAAGATCCTCCTTTTGCTATTCTGTCTTTTTCCACCTGCTGTTTTACATCTGCGGCTTCAGAATAAATTCTTTTAACAATACCTTTTGCCTGGTTATCTGCCCACTGATTGGCGGAATCTATTTCAGCTTTTGTATAAGGAACATCGAAATAATTTTTCATCAGTTTCATTTTATCTACCATCTGTTTTTTATCCAATTTGTTGGTAATCAGCCATGGGAAACGCGGCATGATAGAACCTGCTGAAGTAATTCTTGGGTTGTACATATGTTTAAAGTGCCATGAATCAGGGTTTCTTCCGCCTTCTCTGTGAAGATCCGGTCCGGTTCGTTTTGATCCCCAAAGGAATGGTCTGTCGTATACAAACTCTCCCGCTTTGGAATATTGTCCGTTTTTACCTTCAAATCGTACGATTTCATCACGGAACGGTCTGATCATCTGGGAGTGGCAAGCGTTACACCCTTCTCGAATATATAAATCTCTTCCTTCCAGTTCCAGCGGAGAATAAGGTTTTACGGCAGTAATGGTTGGTACACTTTGTTTTAATGTTAATGTAGGAATGATTTCCACCAGGCCACCGATTGCAACGGTAATAAATGCCAGTATGGCCATAATTCTCGGGGTTCTTTCTATCCAAAGGTGTAGTCCTTCGCCTTCTTTTCTTGCGCTTCCTGTATTTGCTAAAGCTGGTGCTTCTGCAGGAACATTTTTCTGGAATGAACCGGCTTTGATCGTTTTGATTACGTTGACAACCATTAAGATGGCCCCTGAGATATAAAACAAACCTCCTAAAAACCTCATTTTATAATAAGGAATAATTGCCGTTACGGTATCCAGCCAGTTTTTCCATACCAAGGTTCCGTCCGGGTTGAACTGCTTCCACATTAATCCTTGAGTAAATCCGGAGATATACATTGGTACTGCATAGAAAATAATTCCTAAAGTTCCCAGCCAGAAGTGCAAGTTGGCCAATTTTTTAGACCAAAGCGGAGTTCTCCACATCACCGGAATCAGGTAATAGACAATTCCGAATGCCATGAAACCGTTCCATCCCAAAGCCCCGATATGTACGTGACCGATTACCCAGTCGGTGTAGTGTCCTATTTTATTTAAAGATTTTGTAGCTAATAATGGTCCCTCAAACGTTGCCATACCGTAGCAGGTTACTGCAACAACGAAGAATTTAAGAATAGGATTTTCTCTTACTTTATCCCAGGCTCCTCTCAAAGTTAGTAATCCGTTCAGCATACCTCCCCAGGATGGTGCAATAAGCATAATAGAGAAACCTGTTCCCACCGCTTGTGCCCAAGCCGGTAAAGCGGTATATTGAAGGTGGTGAGGGCCTGCCCAAAGATAAACGAAGATCAATGACCAGAAGTGAATAATTGATAATTTATACGAGAATACCGGTCTGTCTGCCGCTTTAGGTAAGAAATAATACATTAAACCTAAAACAGGTGTCGTTAGTACAAATGCAACCGCATTGTGACCATACCACCACTGTACCAAGGCATCTTTAGCACCTGCGTAAATAGAATATGATTTCCATGAAGTAAATGATAATGGTACTTCAAGATTATTGAAAATGTGCAGCATCGCTACGGCAATCCAGGTCCCCAGATAAAACCAGATGGCTACATAAAGGTGTCTTACCCTTCTTTTAGCGATGGTTCCGAACATATTAATTCCGAAAATCACCCATGAGATGGTAATTAAAATATCAATAGGCCATTCGTGTTCTGCATATTCTTTAGAAGTATTGATCCCCATCAGGAAAGTAATAACTACTGAAACAATCATGATCTGCCATGTCCAGAAATGCAGCCAGGACAGGGTGTCACTGTACATTCTTGTTTTCAGTAAACGCTGCATGCTGTAATATGCTCCACAGAAAAAAGAGTTACATACAAAAGCAAAAATAACAGCGCTTGTATGCAGCATTCTGATTCTTCCGAAGCCCAAAGCTCCCTGTGTATTTATTAACCCCTGAATATTTCCTGAAGCCAGACTTTTAATGGTGCTGTCATCTGTTCCAAATAAAAACTCCGGAAGCTCGGGGTAAAAAAGCATAAGTGCAGCGGTAAGACCAAGTAAAAAACCTACCAGACCGAATGCAATTGTAGCATAGAGAAATGCTCTGACAATATTATTGTCATAATTAAATTTTTGCGTCTCCATAATTCCTAAGGTGTTGTCCTGAAGTGATAATCCTTATCTTAAAACAAAAGTTTTACTGTAAATTTTTAACCTAAGTCTTAATAAATAAAAATATCATGTAGCGTAATAATGTTTTGCCAAAGGTATTTACTAACTTTGTCTAAGGCTAATAGATATCCTTCTAAAATATACCGAAAACTACTAAAACGGCATGGCATGAAAATATGTGGTCAAAACATAAGGAAAATCCGCAGGAGTAAGGATTTAACACAAGAATATATGGCTTTTGAGATGGGAATATCGCAGAAAGCGTATTCTGATATTGAAAATTCAAAAGTAAAAATCAATCTGGAAATTCTTACGAAAATATCCGACATTTTAGGCATAAAACCTTCCGAGATTTGCAGTATTTCCGATAAGTGCGGAACCAATGATTACGAAGAAAAATATAACGGACTTTTGGAATACATGAAGAAAAAGGGAATATCTATTCCGGAAGATCTTTGATAAACTATAACTAATTAATTTAAAATGAATTTAAGAAGAGCGGGAGTTGTTCTGTTAGGAGCTTTGGCAATATCAATTGTAATATTTTTTATTGATATCAATTTTTATAATGATTATGATTTTACCAAAGATAATGTAAACGAAATTCTATTTTGGTCGTTTGTAAGAGGATTGGTAATCTCTGTTGCTGTTAATATTGGAAATTATTACCGGTCGGTTCAGAAAAAATAATATTTGATTTTTGTAAATATACAAATCAGTTTAGTTCTTTAATTGAACCATTATAACGATAAAACAAAAACAGGAAAAATGATAAACATTTCTCCTGTTATGTAGACTCACAGGGATTCGAACCCCAGATGACTGAACCAAAATCAGTAGTGTTACCGCTACACCATGAGTCTTTCTCTGTTTGAGTGGTGCAAATTTACAGCTTTTTTCATTATTTGCAAGAACTTTTTCAAGTTTTTTTTAAATTTACACTTCCTTTATTTATGATCATTATGATGATAGACTTCAAAAATCTCAATCTGAGTCATTTACCCTCCGAAACCGAATTTGAAAAGAAAGTTAATGCTTTTTTAGAAGAATGGTTTTCTGATAAAAAAACGGTGTCGGTACAGACTTCCGGATCTACGGGGACTCCTAAGATTTTTGAAATTGAGAAAAGAAAAATGATGGCCTCCGCAGAAATGACCTGTAATTTTTTAGGATTAAAATTTGGAGATAAAGCTTTACTATGTCTACCGGTTGAATACATCTCCGGGAAAATGATGATTGTTCGGTCTGTTGTCAAAAATTTAATACTTAAGGTTACAGAACCTTCTGTAAAACCTTTGCAGAATATCAATGAAAAAATAGATTTCTGTGCCATGACACCGCTGCAGGTTGAAAATTCATTGGAGCATCTGTATTGGATAAAGAATGTAATTATTGGTGGAGCGGCTGTGTCGGAAGGTTTAAAAGATAAAATTTTCAAAACACTCGGATCAAAAAGTACTCAACGGGTTTTTGAAACTTACGGAATGTCAGAAACACTTTCCCATATCGCTCTGAAACAGATTTATCCGGTTTCAGAATCTTTTTTCACTGCTTTTGAAAATGTTAATATTTCCATGGATGAAAGAGGATGTTTAGGAATTTTTGCACCACATCTTACTACAGAAGTATTGCAGACTAACGATTTAGTCGAAATTAAAAATAATAACCAGTTCAGGTTTTTAGGAAGAATTGACAATGTAATTAATTCAGGAGGCGCTAAAATTTTTCCGGAACAGCTGGAAGTTTTAGTAAAGAAAGAAATCCCAAATGAAGCAGTTTTTATAGGAAGGAAAGATGAGAGTTTAGGACAAAAATTGATACTCATTATCGAAGGACAAAAATCTAAGGAAATTATTGATAAAATTTCAAAAATACCTTTTGAAAAAAGTTATCACAGGCCAAAAGAAATTATTTTTACAGAAAAAATTCCGAGAACACCAAATGGGAAGGTTAACAGGATAGAATTAAAAAACATACTGTAGCCGATTAACACATACGATAAATTATGAAAGATTTTTCAAAAGAACTTGTTTTTAAAACTTCCCGAAGCAGCGGGGCAGGAGGGCAGAACGTTAATAAGGTTGAAACTTCTGTAACGGTTCTCTGGAAAGTTTCCGATTCAGGATTTTTTAATGACGAACAGAAAGATCGCATTCATCATAAACTGAACAACAGAATCAATGCCGAAGGTTTTCTGTTTTTAACGGTATCCGAAACCAGAGCCCAGCTGATGAATAAAACCAGAGCCATCGAAAAGATTCTCGAGCTTGTAAACCAAGCGCTGATTATTCCAAAAAAGCGGCTCGCTACAAAACCTTCAAAATCACAAAAACAAAAACGGCTGGACACCAAAAAGAAACTGTCTGATAAAAAAGAGAACCGGAAATTCAGGTATTAACTCAACTGCTGTTATAGTTTGACTGCGAAGGGTGTTAAATTTTTCTTTTCTATGGGATAATTCACCTTAATACTATATTTTTGCGCCCAAAATAGTAAACTAATGATCAGAAAACTTTTTGCAGCCGCATTCATTTCTATATCGGTGCTTTCATCTGCACAGAAATTTTCAATTATTCCATCGGTAGGATATGCCTGGAGAACAGCTAAAACGGTTTCGGGACTTTCCAGAGAGGAAGAAGAATACGTAAAAGGATTAAAAAGCGGAATGAATTTCGATATTTCTGCATACTATCAGGTAAATCCTATTATATCTGTCGGGTTAAAATATTCCAACTTCAGCGCTTCGAGTGACGGATATATTTTAGGATATGTGAATAATATGCCTGTCTCGCTTCCCGTAACGACAAAAGATCAGATCAATTTTTTCGGTCCTGCTGTTATGATTTCCAATTTTATTGAGCAGACCAGGCATAAAATGTTCGTTGATGTAGGTTTGGGTGTAATTTCGTACAGCACTAAAACGGCAAATGTGAAAGGAACAGGATCTAATTTAGGAGCCGAACTTAATTTTGCTTATCAATACCAGATCACAAAAAATATTCTGATTGGGCCAAAACTCGGACTTACTGCCGGAACGCTTAATAAAATGAAAATTAACGGTGTTACCTATGATTTTGGCGAAGACCAAAAAGAAGGTTTACACAGAGTTTCTTTGAGTGCAGCTGCTACATTCCGTTTTTAAGTTTTATCTTTGCAAAAAATAATTAAATGAGCAAACCGATTACTGAATTCATAGAAAAGTATTATCTGCACTTTAATGCAGCGGCATTGGTGGATGCTTCAAAAGGATATGTGGCGCATCTTAAGGATGGCGGGAAAATGATGATTACACTGGCAGGAGCAATGTCTACGGCAGAATTAGGAAAAATTCTTGCAGAAATGATCCGTCAGGACAAGGTAGATTTTATCTCTTGTACAGGAGCCAATCTTGAAGAAGATCTGATGAATCTTGTAGCGCACTCTCACTATGAAAGAGTTCCTCATTACAGAGACCTTACGCCGCAGGAAGAATGGGGTCTGTTGGAAAGAGGGCTGAATAGGGTAACAGATACCTGTATTCCTGAAGAGGAAGCTTTCAGAAGACTGCAGAAACACATTTATGAAATCTGGAAAGATGCCGACAACAAAGGAGAAAGATATTTTCCTCACGAATATATGTACAAAATGATCCTTTCAGGAGTTCTGGAGCAGTATTACGAAATTCCTAGAGAAAACTCATGGATGATCGCTGCAGCAGAGAAAAACCTGCCGATTGTTGTTCCGGGATGGGAAGATTCTACCATGGGAAATATTTTCGCATCCTACTGCATTAAAGGAGAACTTAAATTTTCTACCATGAAATCAGGGATTGAGTATATGGCATATCTTGCAGACTGGTATACAAAGAACTCTTCAGGAAAAGGAGTAGGTTTCTTCCAGATCGGTGGAGGTATTGCGGGGGATTTCCCAATTTGTGTTGTACCGATGCTGTACCAGGATATGGAAATGCATGATATTCCGTTCTGGTCATATTTCTGTCAGATCTCAGATTCTACCACTTCTTACGGTTCTTATTCAGGAGCGGTTCCGAATGAGAAAATTACTTGGGGTAAGCTTGATATTACCACACCGAAATTTATCGTTGAAAGTGATGCTACCATCTGTGCACCTTTAATGTTCTCTTACATTTTAGAAAATTCATAAGCTGGAACTCGAAGTTCAAGCTTAAACTTATACAAACGTTCCAATTTTTGGGACGTTTTTTTATTTAAAAATCTTAATCTGCAAATCAGTAAGAGGCATTCAAATAATGGCGTGCCCTTCCCCAGACCAATCCAAAGGCTCAGGTTGGGCTTCTCCGGGCTCCACTTCGTTCCGGTCTCAGGAGACTGCTCGCTTCGCTCGCACCCTTCATATCCCTCACGCAAATCAGTCCAGGGAATTTACCAGTACAAAATACCGGTAGGCGAGAATGCCCTTTTGAATCTTGGTCAGCTTATTGGGGTCTTTATTGCTCAATTTTGGGAGAATGGCTTTATTAACTTTGTTCAGCCAACGGAAAAATGTTTTTTTCATAGCAGATATTTTTATGTTGATATTCAAAAATTATGCAATGTTGATATAGATAAAGCAAATAAAAATTGCCGGCATTTCTGCAGGCAATCTTAACACTTCATCACACTATGTACGGGTTTCCGTATATTTTTTAAATTCACTTTGATTATGTACTAAATTTACAAATTACAAACAAATTGAATCTTGATCTATGGTAAGTAATTACCTGAAGTTGTACAATTTTCTTATTTTTGATTGATGATCCTTTATTATGAATGAAGTTTTTAAACAACAGGTCTGGGAAATTTCAAAACTAGTTCCCAAAGGAAGAGTAACAAGTTACGGAGCTATAGCGAAAGCTGTAGGTTTTCCCAATCATTCACGGCATGTGGGCAAAGCCATGGGAGGATGTCCACCGGATGTTCCTGCCCATCGTGTGATTTCAAGTTCAGGAACTTTGTCAGTTCCTGAATTTCAGCAAAGACTCGAAGCGGAAGGAATTGTTGTCGAAAATTTCAGGATTAAAGATTTTAAAAAATTATTCTGGGACCCGATGAAGGAATTGTAAGATAGAAATTTCGTTAAAAAGTTTCGGCGGAGCCAAAGGCTCCGCCGAAACTTTGTATTTCGGGCGACGAAGTCGCCCCGGAAACCAGTATAAATCATTGTATTATTTCTCCAGCTGCTTATAGCTTCTTTGAATAAAATCTGTCAGTTCTTTTCCTTTTAATAAATTCTGAGAAAGTTTGGCCAGATCCAAAGCATGCTGAATCAGTCCGCTTTTTTCTTCTGTATTTTCTGCTTTCAGAATTTGATCCGCGAATTCACTATTGGAGTTCACTACCAGATTGTACATTTCCGGGAAGCCGCCCATGCCGAACATACCGCCGCCGCCCGTTGCCTGCATATCCTTCATCCTTCTCATGAATTCCGGCTGTGTTATCGTAAATGGCGCATCTGTGCTGTCCAAATCTTCAAGCTGAACAGTGAATTTTTTATCATTGATCGATTCTTCAACATATTTCTTTAATGATTCTTTTTCAGTTTCATTCAATTTAGAAATAACAGGCTCATCTTTTTTGATTAAATTATTAATATGATCTGCGTCAACCCTCGCAAATGAAATCTTCTCTTTTGACGTTTCAAGCTTCTGGATCACATGCGGAATGATCGGAGAGTCTAAAAGAAGGACTTCATATCCTTTATCTTTTGCTGCCTGAATATAGCTGTGCTGTTCATCTGCATTAGAAGCGTAAAGAACGATGAGATTACCGTCTTTATCGGTTTGATTAGGCTTGATTTTTTCTTCTAATTCACTCCAAAGGAAATATTTTCCGTCCGTTGTAGGGTAGAGCGTAAATTTATCAGACTTTTCTGCAAATTTTTCTTCTGTTACAATTCCATACTCGATAACAACTTTGATGTCATTCCATTTCTTTTCATAATCTTCACGGTTTTCATTGATGAGAGAAGACATTTTGTCGGCTACTTTCTTGGTGATGTATGAAGAAATTTTCTTTACCGCACCGTCTGCCTGCAGGTATGAACGAGAAACATTCAACGGAATATCCGGAGAATCAATTACTCCACGAAGAAGCATTAAGAAATCCGGAACAATTCCTTTTACCTCATCCGTTACAAAAACCTGGTTCTGGTACAGCTGGATTTTATCTTTTTCAATATTTAAATTGTTATTTAATTTAGGGAAGAATAAAATTCCGGTCAGGTTGAACGGATAATCGACATTTAAGTGGATATTAAACAATGGTTCTTCAAACTGCATCGGATACAATTCATGATAGAATTTCATGTAATCCTCATTAGTCAGTTCACTTGGAGCGATTGTCCATGCCGGAGTCGGATTGTTGATGATATTGTCAACTTCTTCTGTCTCTGCAACAGCATCTTCAGGAGCATTTTCCGGTAAAGGCAATGTGTGTGTTTTTGTTCCGAATTTAATAGGAACAGGCATGAATTTGTTATATTTTAATAATAATTCACGAATCTTACCTTCTTCTAAAAACTCTGTTGAGTCTTCAGCAATATGAAGAATGATTTCTGTACCTCTTTCAGTTTTGTCAGCTGTTTCTTCTAAAGTGAATTCCGGACTGCCGTCGCAGATCCATCGAACTGCAGGTTCATCTTTGTAGGATTTCGTTATAATTTCAACTTTTTCGGCAACCATAAACGCAGAATAGAATCCAAGCCCGAAATGCCCGATAATTCCGGCATCTTTTGCAGTGTCCTTGTATTTTTCTAAAAATTCCTCAGCTCCGGAAAAGGCTACCTGGTTGATGTATTTTTCAACTTCTTCGGCTGTCATCCCGATTCCCTGATCGATAATGTGAAGAGTTTTGTTTTCTTTATCGATCTTTACTTCAATTTTCGGATTTCCGTATTCAACTTTTGCTTCTCCGATGCTTGTCAGGTGTTTTAGTTTTAAGGTGGCATCTGTTGCATTGGAAATTAACTCTCTTAAGAAGATTTCGTGGTCACTGTAAAGAAATTTTTTAATTAAGGGAAAAATATTTTCCACCGATACATTAATATTTCCTTTAGTCATAATATTTAGTTTTAATTTTTTGTATTCTTTCTCAAAAAAAATACCGTTCGACAGAAAGTGACATTTTGGCATTAAAGTAAAGTGAAATGAGATGTTAGAAGTAAGAAGTTAAAGGCATAATTTGATTTTGCGATTATAATTTTTTTGATAACAATAAAAAAGACAGCCTTTTCGGACTGTCTTCGATATTTTAAAAACTAAAAAACTTATTTGTTTTTCAATTCTTCCTTGATTTTATTTTCAAGTTCTTCAGCAAGTTCAGGATTGTCTTTCAACACATCTTTTACTGCATCACGGCCTTGTCCGAGTTTTGTATCTTCATAGCTGAACCATGATCCGCTTTTCTTAACAATTCCCTGTTCTACAGCCTGATCAAGAATTTCCCCTGTTTTAGAAACTCCTTCACCGTACATAATGTCGAATTCTGCCTGTTTGAAAGGTGGTGCTACTTTGTTTTTCACAATTTTCACTTTTACACGGCTTCCGATAGCTTCGTCACCTTGTTTGATTGGCGCACTTGCTTTTCTGATATCCACTCTTACAGAAGCATAAAATTTCAAAGCGTTACCTCCGGTTGTCGTTTCAGGATTCCCAAACATCACCCCGATTTTTTCTCTCAGCTGGTTGATGAAAATTACCGTACATTTTGTTCTGGAAATCGTCGCTGTTAATTTTCTCAAAGCCTGAGACATTAATCTTGCGTGAAGACCCATTTTAGAATCTCCCATTTCTCCTTCAATTTCAGCCTTTGGGGTAAGAGCTGCTACAGAGTCAATAACCACAATGTCAATTGCTCCGGAACGGATCAGATTATCAGCAATTTCCAAAGCCTGCTCACCGTTGTCCGGCTGTGAAATGATCAGGTTTTCAAGATCGATACCCAGTTTTCCGGCATATCCTCTGTCAAAAGCATGCTCTGCATCAATAAATGCGGCAATTCCTCCTGCTTTCTGAGCTTCTGCAATCGCATGAAGAGTTAATGTTGTTTTACCGGAAGATTCAGGACCATAGATCTCAATGATTCTTCCCCTCGGGTAGCCACCCACTCCTAAAGCGATGTCTAATCCCAAAGATCCGGAAGGAATTACTTCAATGGTACTGTCCACAGAGCTGTCGCCCAATGTCATTACCGTTCCTTTTCCGTATGTTTTATCTAGCTTGTCAAGCACCAGTGCCAGTGCTTTTTTCTTGTCGTCTATATTACTCATCTGTTGTTTAAATAATTTATCAAAAATACAAAAAATTACAGTCAAAAACTAATATTGCATACCATTAAAACCAGTTTTTATAGTTAAAAAAATGATAAATTTTTAACACAGTAATTCATTTTTCAATTTCCGGATAAAGTTGTTTTTTTTTAATCTTTTCATGTATGAATCATCAAGACTATCAGGTGTTTACTAATGGAAAACTGAATTGTCGGTAATCCTGAGATAATCTTTCAATACTTTCATCTGGTCTTTATTTCCTTTTCGGATTCGTAGTTCCCGGCTTATTATTCTATTGTAAATTTTGTTGATCATTTTTTTGGCAAACGGAAATGCTTTTCTGCCGCTTACTTCCGGAATCTGGAGTCTTTTGCATACCTCGTCGTCCAATAAAAACCAGGTGCAGCAAATATGTAAATAACGTAGATTCTTTCTTTGAAATTCGTACTTTAAGATAGGATTTTCAAGCGATTCATTTAATAAAGAATGAGCAAGCAGAACCGAATCTTTATCCGCAGGAGGCTGAATAGATGTCCACATATAGAAAAATTCAGTAGCCTGTTTTTTATTGTCCGGTAATAGTTTTTCAGGGATTCCCAGAAGGTATCCTACATATTTCCAAAGATGAAAAAGGCCTTGTTCTTCCTGTGCAGAATAAGCATTGCCCAGCTTATGAAGACTATGAAGAAAAACCAGGCTGAATCCAATATACGTGGCCATCATATCCCAGGAGTTGATGGGTTCTCCCCAATTTTCCGTGTCCCAATCTTTATAATGTTTTCTGATGGAAAGTCTTGCGTAAGAGTGAATCATTCTTGTTTTAATCGCAAACTCATAGCCTTTATGATGGGGTTTCAGTGCGTCGTACCGGGTAACATTTACCCAGAAATCCAATGTTTCGGAAAGTCTTTTAACGGCACCTTTCTTTAAAGCTTCGGTTATGATAAGCGGTTTGTTAAGGTAAGCAAAATCATATCCTCCCATCAAGCAATAATCCCGAAGGGAAATCAGGGAATCCAGGTTAGCTCTCATGCAGAGTTCGGCACCGCTTTTTAATAAACCATAATCCAGCCATTCCGGAATAGTTTGCGTTTGCAAAAACATTTGTTTAATGCTTTGTGGAGTGTTTTCGTCTTCCGAAATGCCGTTTCGAATATACTGCTCCATTTCCTTTGAGGCTTCGCGAAAGTTTTTAGTGAAATAAATATCTTTTACAACTTGATCTCCTGTTTCGTCCACGTGATAAAAATAAGATGAGAATTCTTCGAAATCTTTAAAACTTACTTCTGCACCGGAAAAGTCAATCAGCTGCTTTCCGTTGCCTTTTGTCCAGAAGTCTTTAAAATGTGGATGATCTTTGAACCTGGGCTGTAAAATAGTGTTTTTCATTATGAATAAAAGTACAAGTTTTGCGCCGAAAAAAGAAGCTGAAATTTGTCAGCTGCACTGGATTAAAAATACTACAAAAGGGTAATTTCTTGATGTTGATGGATTTTGAAAATTTGTATAACAAATTAATTTATTATGAAAACAAAAATTTTATTGATGTTGCTGATGTTTTTCGTTGGTATGGCCTTCGGGCAGGAAAATTATATTAAGAAAGATGGTAATTATTACTTTAATTATATCTCTTTGGAAGATCTTAGAAGTTTCAAGAGTAAATCTGAAACTGCAAAATCAAAGAATATTGATTTGGTAAGAGAGCTTGTTAATGGCAATAAGTATAGAATTATAGTGAATAATGTAAAAGACGATAAGGTGTATTTTAGGTTCTGGAAATTCATTGATTTTGAAAAGAATAAGATTGTAAATGATGCAGAAAGTAAAAAAGACAATTCTAAGGTAATTTACGTAATGTCTTTACAGGATTTTAAAGATAATACTAAAATTTTGTATAATAGAATAGACTGGAGAGTCGGCGTTTATACAATACCATTTAAACTTCGTTTAAGCAGCTTTAACTTCGACGCTAACGTAAATCTTGGTGCAAATTTAGGCGCAAAGATCAGATGGAATAGGGAAGTTGAGAGTGGTTTGTCTTTTGAGCCTATTCTCGGCTTTGGTTTGGCTAGTATAAAACTTGATGAATCAAATAGTAAAGCTGCTGGAAGCAATAATACAAATGTGAGTGCTTTTACCATTAATACAGGTCTTTTGGTCCATGTCACTAAATCTATCAATGTAGGATTTACGTTTGGGTTCGATTATTTAAGCAAAAATGATCAAAATAATTATGACTGGAAATACAATGGAAAAGGCTGGCTTGGAATTGGTATTAATGTGGCTTTTAGTAACCAGAATGATAATACCAGAAATGAAGGTAGTAATAATGGAGGGAAATAGTGTACTAACTAATGATTTATCTGGGACCTTGATAACTAAACAGTCCGAAAATATAAAAACCTTCCCGGCGGGAAGGTTTTTATATTCATTGCTGATGATTTACCAGTAATTACAAAGAAGCAGCATGCACCAGCATATCTACCAACTTGTTTGAGTAACCCATTTCGTTGTCATACCAAGAAACAAGTTTTACAAAGTTTGGAGAAAGCATGATACCGGCATCTTTATCGAAGATTGAAGTTCTCTTATCTCCTACGAAATCTTGAGAAACAACAGCATCTTCAGTGTATCCTAAAATACCTTTCAATTCACCTTCAGAAGCAGCTTTGATTGCAGCACAGATCTCATCGTAAGAAGTCGCTTTTTCTAATCTTACCGTTAAATCCACAACAGAAACATCAACAGTTGGTACTCTGAAAGACATCCCTGTTAATTTTCCGTTTAATGATGGAATTACTTTTCCTACCGCTTTTGCAGCACCAGTAGAAGAAGGAATAATGTTATTTAAAGCAGCTCTACCACCTCTCCAGTCTTTCATGGAAGGACCGTCAACTGTTTTTTGAGTTGCCGTTGTAGCGTGTACGGTAGTCATCAAACCTTCTACGATTCCAAAGTTATCGTGGATTACTTTAGCCAAAGGTGCTAAACAGTTTGTTGTACAAGAAGCGTTTGATAAAATTTTGATATCGTCAGTAAGTTCAGTATGGTTTACACCCATTACGAACATTGGCGTATCATCTTTAGAAGGAGCAGAAAGGATTACTTTTTTAGCTCCTGCGTTGATGTGCTTTGCAGCATTTTCTTTATCTAAGAATAAACCTGTAGATTCAACGATATAATCGGCACCGATTTCGTTCCATTTTAGGTTGTTCGGGTCTCTCTCGGCAGTTACTCTGATTCTTTTTCCGTTTACCACAAGGTCATTTCCCTCAACGGAAACTTCACCCGGGAAAATACCGTGTACAGAATCGTATTTTAACATGTAAGCCATGTATTCTGCGTTGATCAGGTCGTTGATTCCTACCACTTCAATGTTATCTCTTTCTGTCATTGCTCTGAAAACAAGACGTCCGATTCTACCAAACCCGTTGATACCTACTTTAATTGTTGACATAATAGTTTGTTTTAAATTATATTAAAATATTAGATTGCTAAAATTTTCGAAATCAAAAGAAGGTCTTTATTGATTTCATTGTGTTTTTTAATGGCTTCTTCAATCGGTGTGTATACCAAATCATTAGAACGCATTCCGGCCATTACGTTGGTTTTTCCTTCCATTAATCCCGTTACCGCGCCGTAGCCCAGTCTGCTTGCCAAAACCCTGTCTGCACAGCTTGGAGAACCTCCTCTCTGCATGTGTCCCAGAATAGCCACGCGAATATCGTAATCCGGAAAATCCTTCTTTGTTTTTTCTGCCAGTTCGTAAACATTTGCCAGTTTTTCACCTTCTGCTACTACCACAATACTAGAAGCTTTTCCCGTTTTTTCGGCATTTCTGAAATTGGTGAACAGTTCATCAATACTGTCTTTTCTTTCAGGGATTAAAATATCCAGAGCTCCTGTTGCCAGTCCGCTGTTTAGCGCAATAAATCCGGCATCACGGCCCATTACTTCCACAAAGAAAACTCTGTTATGGGAAGTTGCCGTATCACGGATTTTGTCAATAGCATCCATAGCTGTATTTAAGGCGGTATCATAGCCAATCGTATTATCGGTTCCGAAAATATCATTGTCAATAGTGCCCGGAATACCAATTACCCTGATCCCGAATTCTTCATTAAAGATTTTGGCCCCTGTAAAAGTTCCGTCTCCGCCGATACATACCAATCCGTCAATGCCAAGTCTCACACAGTGGTCATACGCTTTCTGGCGGCCTTCTTTGGTTTTAAACTCCATGGATCTGGCAGATTTTAGAATGGTTCCGCCCTGGTTGATTATATTTTTTACGGAACGGGGACCCATCTTGAGAAAATCTCCGTTTATAAGGCCGTTGTAGCCTTCTCTTACTCCGTAGCATTCGATATCATAATAATTTGCGGTTCGCACTACCGCCCTCAATGCTGCATTCATACCCGGAGCATCACCTCCTGAGGTAAGAACTGCAATTTTTTTTACAGCACTCTCTTTCATCTAGTAAAAAGTTTCGAACACAAATTTACAAAAACAAGTTCAGATAATAACAGTAACTTGAGAAGAGTTTTGAATATAAATTATTTAAATCGTCTAAAACGTGAATGTTTGAAAATACCTGCAAAAGTGTTAAGATGAAGCATTTCTGCAGAAAATGTGATTTACCATTTTTCCGTTAAATATTTCCAGTACCGTTTAGGAACATGCTGAAGATGCAATTTTAAATTTTTTCTTTCAACAATATTGGTTTTTATAAAATACCGCTGCCACAATGTCTGGTAATTTTTTTCCTGATCATGAAATTTCTGTTCATATTTATTGAGGTCAATTTTTTCATCGGGATAAAAAAAGTCGCAGGTTTCCAGATCATAGAGGAGTCCGTAGTTTCTGCGTAAATCGTAGATCATCCATTTCTGATCCTGGTAACGGTCTTTAAAATGTTTCCTGATCAGCGGAAGTACATTGAAATCGGGGTCTATTTTAGCAAAAAACACATCATCCTGCATTTTTTCAAATCGTACAAAAGCAGTCATTCTGTGTCGTTCCCGACTTACGGATTTACAAATTTTAGATATTTTTAAGATGGCTTCATCAGCATAATTCTGAAGAATATTTTCATCCGGATGTTTGATAGACTGTCTTACGGCCGATAAAATAAGCTGTTCTGCTTCCGGATCTTCGGAAAGATATACTTTAAGTAATTCGTGAATACCCTGTTTGCCAATATTTTTTTCAAGTTTATTTAAAACTCTTTCAGATTTATCATTTTGTGTAATTACTTCGTGAATTTCAGCAAAAATATTTTCCTGATGAAACCTTTCCCTGCTGATAATTTCCACATCCTTATAGCGGTACTCAAAAATCTCAAATACTGCGGTAAAAAGTCCGTCGAAACTGCCATCGTAGAGTAGGGTAGTCATTTGTGAGAGAGTTTTAGTCTTTTTAAAGTTTAGGATTTTTTGAGTTAATTGTGAATATTCATGCAATTTGTCTTTAAAAAAGAGTAAGTTGCTGCGAAAACTGATTATGAAACTTCGAAGAACTTCCGCCAATTAATAATTTTCTAAAATTTTTATCTGTTAAATATTTTAGATAAGCATTTCCGGCATTAAAATCTATAAAATACCGGGCGCGGTTAACCGCTGCACCCAGTTTGCTGAGATGATCCATCGTAAGAACCTGGAAACGTCTTGCACTGACAATTTTTTTTGCTGTTTTTACACCAATCCCCGGAATTCTTAAAATCATCTGGTAATCGGCAGTCTGGAGATTTACCGGAAACTGATCAAGGTGTCTAAGCGCCCAGCTCATTTTCGGATCCATTTCAAGATCGAGGAAAGGCATATTCGGATCAAGGATCTCTTCTGCTTTGAAGCCATAGAACCGCATCAGCCAATCCGATTGATAAAGCCTGTTTTCACGGAGCATAGGAACTTCTGTCGTTAAAGAAGGGAGCCGTTTATCTTCCAAAACCGGAACATATCCCGAATAATACACTCTTTTCAGATTAAAATTTTTATAGAAATGATCCGCTACTTTAATAATCTGAAGATCGTTTTCATTGGTTGCCCCCACGATCATTTGGGTAGACTGTCCCGCAGGAGCAAATTTCGGAACTTTTCTGAAAATCTTCTTTTCATCTTTATACTGGGCAATTCCGTTTTGGATATATTTCATTGGATTCAGCATATCCTGACGGTTTTTTTCAGGAGCGAGAAGTTTTAGTCCGCTTTCCGTGGGGATTTCAAGATTAATGGATAATCGGTCTGCATACAATGCGGCTTCCTGCATCAGCTCATCACTTGCGCCGGGAATAGATTTTAAATGAATATAACCATTGAAATTTTCTTCAAGACGAAGCTTTTTAGCTACTCTCACCAGACGTTCCATCGTGGTGTCTGCATTTTTGAAAATCCCTGAGCTAAGAAACAACCCTTCGATATAATTTCTTCTGTAAAAATTAATGGTAAGATCTACTACTTCTTCTACCGTAAAAGCTGCTCTTTTGATATCATTCGAACTTCTGGAAACACAATAGGCACAATCATAAATACAATGATTGGTAAGCAGAATTTTTAAAAGTGAAACACAACGACCGTCTTCGGTATAAGTATGGCATATCCCACTTACGGAACTGTCTCCTAAAGCACCCTTTTTATTTTTTCTCGTACCTCCGCTTGAGGAGCAGGATACATCGTATTTCGCTGCGTCAGCAAGGATTTCAAGCTTTTCTTTCAGGCGGTCAAAATTCATATTGTTAATTGATTATCTTAAAGTTGAATAAGATGAATGGTTCAAATTTAGCTCCAAAATTGATAAATATCAATCTTTTTCGATTGAAGTTATCAACAACGGAAAGTTACAAAATCACTATATTTACATTTCTTTAAAGATATACTATGAATCATCAACCGGTTGAAGGTTTTTCCAAACTTTCCAAACAGCGAAAAATCGATTGGCTTATCTCAGAATACCTTAGTGACGATCGCAGTTACGAACAGATTTTACAGCAATACTGGAACAATAATGCCGAAATTCAGAAACTCCATGAAGAATTTTCTGAAAATACCATTTCCAACTTTTATATGCCGTACGGAATAGCCCCGAATTTTCTGATTGACGGAAAATTGCTGGCTTTGCCTATGGCTGTTGAAGAAAGTTCTGTGGTAGCGGCAGCATCCAAAGCAGCAAAATTCTGGATTGATAAAGGTGGCTTTAAAACAACCATTATCAACACAGAAAAACTTGGCCATACGCACTTTATATTTAACGTAGAATCCCATAAATTATTACATTTTTTCAACTTTAGGCTAAAGAAAAAACTTTTTGAAACTACGGAAGATATTACCGCAAACATGCGGAAACGTGGCGGCGGAATTTTAGATATCAAATTAATTGATAAAACCTCCGAAATGCCAAATTATTACCAGTTAAAGGCCAGCTTTGATACGGTAGACTCCATGGGCGCGAATTTTATCAATTCCTGCCTGGAGCAATTCGGGAAGACCTTGAAGCAGGAGGTTGCAGAAAATGAAGATTTTACCCGGGAAGAAAAAGATTCATTACAGATTGTGATGAATATTCTTTCCAATTTTACACCCGACTGTATCGTAAGAGCTGAGGTGTCATGCAGGATTGATGAACTGAAAGATGACAGCGGAATTTCCAATGAAGAATTTGCATGGAAGTTCAAACAGGCAGTTACGATTGCTGAAATTGAACCTTTCCGCGCTACCACCCACAATAAAGGAATCATGAATGGGGTAGATGCAGTAGTTATTGCGACAGGAAATGACTTTAGAGCAACGGAAGCCTGTGCACACGCTTATGCTGCGAGAAACGGGAAATATTCTTCTTTAACGCATTGTACAACAGATAACGGAATCTTCCGGTTCTGGATTGATCTTCCTATTTCAGTGGGGGTTGTAGGCGGCCTTACGAATCTTCATCCTTTGGTAAAATTTTCTTTGGCTTTGTTAGGAAAACCTTCTGCGCAGGAATTAATGAGTATTTTGGCGGTATCCGGACTGGCACAGAATTTTGGGGCATTACGCTCTCTGATCACCACGGGAATTCAGAAAGGACATATGAAAATGCACTTGCTGAATATTCTTAATCAAATGGGAGCTACAGAACAAGAAAAGCAGTATTTTGTTACCTATTTCAAAGATAAAACGGTAAGCCATCACGAGGTGATCTCTGAATTTAACAGGTTGAGAGCGCAATAATGTTTGGAATTATTGTCTCTGCATTGATGCTTGCTTTCGGAATATTTCTGAAAGTAACCAAAAATCCAGGTTTTGCCCAAAATAAAAAATTTGCCTGGATTTTTATAGGAATCGGACTCGTGTCATTAATATTCAAAATTTTAAATTATAAATGAAAACAATAACATTAATTTTTGGAGCGGTATACGGTATGCTATCCGTAATTTTAGGAGCCTTTGGAGCACACGCTTTAAAGAAAATCCTTTCTGTGGAAAGACTGGAAAGTTTTGAAACAGGGGTACGCTATCAAATGTACGCTGCCTTTTTCCTGTTAATTGCCGGTTACATTTTAAAATTTGAAACGAAAACCGAAAACTGGATTTCATGGCTGATGATTTTCGGCACTATGCTTTTCTCATTTAGTATTTACGGTTTGAGCATGCAGGATTATTTCGGGATGAATCTTAAATTTCTTGGACCCATCACCCCGCTTGGAGGTCTTTTGATGATCCTCAGCTGGACACTTCTTATTTTTTATTTTGCTAAAAACAGAATATAATCATTAAATTATTAAGGTTTTCGACAGGCTCATATGCGGATAATTTGAATTATGGCGCGAGCGAAGCGAGCGTCGAAACGTGTAGTATTAGCAGTGTCATGCTGAGCTTGTCGAAGCATCTCAATACGATCTTAAGAAACGATGCTTTTTGTTTTTGAAGATTCATTCAATGAAAGTTTTCAAATAGTCATTCTTATAACAACAAATGATGATCGTAATTTTAAAAATAAATTAAAATGAAAATCAACAGAAGACGGCGTATTATAAGAACATTCAACCTTTTGGATCAGCCGATCCGGTTTAACCCGTTTGTGTTCAGCCGTACTTTTTTCATGTGGGCCATTACAGGATTGGTCGGCGGTGTAATTGCCGGGTTGTATTGGATTGTCCTTGAACATTTCACGGAATTCTTAGCTGAATTTCAAGGATGGATGGTAATTCCTACGATGGCAATAAGTGGTCTGCTGGCTGGTCTGGTTATTCATTTCATCGGTGATCCGGGTGAGATTCATCTTATTGTTAATAACATCCGTTTCAATAAAGGAAAACTTGATCCTAAAAACAATCCTTCCATGATCTTATCTTCCCTGTTTTGTGTGGCATCGGGAGGGAGTTTAGGACCTGAAGCCCCGTTGGTACAGGTTACTGGTTCTACAGGAACATGGCTCGGAAAAATTTTCAGACTGAAAGGGGAAGAGCTGCGTTCTCTCAGTATTGCAGGAATGGCCTCCGGTTTTACGGCACTTTTCGGGGCTCCGCTTGGCGGAAGTCTTTTCTCCCTTGAAATCCTTCATCATAAGCATGCTGTCGAATATTACAAAGCAATTATTCCGGCTTTGGTAGCAAGCTGTTTCAGTTATCTTATGTTTGCACTGATTATCCACTTGGGAATAGGAGCCACCTGGAACCTGAAAGCCTATCATTATACAGGAGTTTATGATTTTGCCTATGCAACGGCTTTCGGGATTATCGGAACTGTTTTCGGATGGATTTTTATTTTTGTGGTGAAATTTTTCAAACGCATTTTTGAATACAGGAAATTTCCAATCTACATTAAAACCCTGGTTGGCGGAGTTATTCTCGGAATCATCGCTTTTTATTTTCCCATTACAAGATATTTCGGGCATAATGAAATTAATCAGCTGATCAATGGTGATTTTGCGCTAAATTTTTTAATTGTTGTTTTGGTTTTTAAAATTTTAGCTATTGCTATTACGGTAACTTCCGGATGGAGAGGTGGCTTTATTATTCCGCTTTTTTTTGTGGGGACTACTTTAGGGTTAATCATCCACCAGCTGTTTCCATCTGTTGATACTACGCTTGCCATTGTGAGCTGCATGGCTGCCATTAACGCTTGTGTTACCAGAACGCCGATGAGTACAACGATTATTCTGGGAACATTAACCGGTTTTACCTATTTCGTTCCAATACTTTTTGCAAGTCTCACCGGGTATTTCCTGGCTCCGAAAATTCCGTTTATTGGCTCCCAGTCGGAAAAATTATCCGAGGAATAAGATTTTCCCTAAATAATTTTAATTAAACTGAAAATTTTCTTTCATCCACTTTAGTTTGTTGTAGCTTTTCAGGAATTTATTGTTGAGAAGAATAAATTTTTCCTGAGCGTCAATCATCTTATTTTCCCTTGAGTTGATAAGGAACAGTGAGCTTTCCCCATTGTTATAGCGGATCTCTTCAGCCTGAAGAAGCCGCTGGTAATTTGTAAGATTATCCCGAGCAATATCAATCTGCGAATGATAGTTAGTCACTTCATTTTTATAAGTAAGGATTTTTGTTTCAAGTTCTCTTCTTTTCACCTGGGTATCCAATGTGTTTTGTTCAATTTTAAGTTTTGCAATCTGGTAATTGGCTCTCGCCTCTCTTTGGAAAATAGGGATTTCCAGCTTCAGTCCGTATTGGAAATTATTGTCAAAAAGCGGTAGGTAATCTGCTCTGTAATTTTCTTTGTTAAAAAAATTATAGGTAAAATCAAGCTTAGGAAGAAAGCTTTGCCATTTTAATCTTCTTTCGCTTTCAAGAATATTTTGTTTTTGAAAATAATATTGTAGCGAAAAATGATCGCTCAGATTTTGATTTTCCACCTGCTGTATCAGCATTTCAAAGTTATTGAAAGCTTCACTGCTGCTCATTGTATCTGAAGGATAAATCATAGCAGCCAAGTCATAAAGATCTCTGTTATCTTTCCATAAAAAAAGCTGTAAATCCTGTGTGCTTTTCACGAAATTCAGGAAGGCATCCCGCTCCTGAAGCCGGAAGCTCTGTAGCTGTGAGGCTGCTTCTACGGTATCAATGGCAGGCCTTTCACCAAAATTAAATGTCTTTTTTGTGAGCTCAAGACGTTCTTCATTAATTAAAACAGCTCTGCGCTGAAGCTGGTAAATTTCAAAGTTCTTGACCCATTCCCAATAGGTGTTTTCGGCCTCCAGAAGGAGATCGTTGGTAAGAACTGCCTGTTCTGCTTCGGTCATTTTCAGGGCGTATTTAGCCTGTTCCAGCATGGCTCTTCTTTTATCATACAAAAGGTTTTTAGCCAATGGAACAGTAACCCCAAACTGATAGAGTCCGCCTTTAGTATCGCTGTTATTGAGTTTTTCCCCATCTATGTAGTTGTAGCTAGCCGTAAGATCAATCCCGTACCATGTTGGGATGCCAAGCTCCAGATTCCTTTGTCGATAGTATTGTATTCCGTCAATGTTTTTTTCTCCAAGCTTTCCGCCAAGAACCGGATCGAAATTTCCTCTTGCGCTGGTAATTTCTGCTGTTGCAATTTTATTCTGAAGCTGATATTTTAGGGCTAAGGGATGGTAATTTTTTACAATGGAAATAAATTCCTTTGCGGATATTTTCAGTGAATCCTGTGCTGAAAGCATTCCACAAAACAGTATGGCAAAGAGAAATATGATTTTATTTCTGTTTTTCATTCTGACCGTTTTTTGCAGTTTTAACTTCATAATAATCTGGCGGGAAACCATTGATATTCCGCCATAGTTCGTACCAGACCGGAACATCATTCAGAATGGCAATTCCCTGAACTCCGGTGCCCATTCTGATTTTTGGAGGCCATCTTTTCTGGGTTTTATCTTCCACGATCAGGGCTTTGAAAAGGCCGTTCGCACTAATGTTATTTTCAATGGCAATTACTTTTCCGGCGAATGTTCCGTAGCTTGAATCCGGCCATCCCGAGAATACGATAGCCGGGAACCCATCAAAAATACACATTACGCGCTGTCCTTCTTTAATAAGCGGAAGATCAACCGGTTTAATGTAAATTTCAACAGCATAATCTACCGTTTTCGGAACAATAATCCCGATGCTTTCCGTTTCTTTAAGAATTTCCCCGATTCCTGCTTTATTAAGCTGAACAACCTGGCCATCCTGGGAAGCAACAATAAAGTAAAGTCCCTGGCGGAATTTATAATTGGCTACCTGGTTTTCCAGCTTGGCAATATCTCCTTCGCTGCCTTCAATCTGTCCCATGCTCTGAAATCTCTCTCCTTCGGTTTTACTTAGCTTTTCGGTATAATCCTGAATTACTGCGTTCTGCTCGATCGCCATATTCGAGATTTCCTGACGGGTTTGAGCTACCTTATTTTCGGAAGCCGTTTTTTTAGCGATAGCATTCTGATAAGATATGCTTCGTTGCTGGAACTGAGTTAAAGAAACCAGCCCTTCATCATACATTTTTTTCTGTCTGGTATATTGGTCTTCAGAAAGCTTAAGCTCATTGGTTGCAGCGGCAAGTTCTGCTTCTTCACCTGCGAGCTTGTTTTTAAGCTGGCTGATTTTTATATCAATTTGATTCAATTTAAGATCTTTGGCTGTGGCAAGCGCCTGAAGCTGATTATTGGTGGTTCCTACTTTAGCTTCGTAATAATCCCTTACTCCTTTTTTTGCTTCTACCTGCTGCTCAGTTCTTTTTACAAGCAACGGATCAAAATAATCATCCTTTACTTCAGAAAGCTGTAGAATAGTGTCTCCTTTTTTAATATAGTCCCCGTTTTTTACATACCATTTGATTATTTTTCCGGGAATGGGGGAGTTTAGCTGTTGCGGGCGCTGTTCCTGATAAAGTGTAGTTACATTCCCCACTACCTTGATATTTTGGGTCCATGGAAGAAACAGTACAATAATCGCCAAAATGAAGAATGACAAAAACCATCTTTTTACGTATGATTTTTTGTGGATATTATATATATTATCAAAAGACTGAATTTTCATACCTGTATTTTTAAGATAAAGTTTTTAAAGTTCCGTTTTTCAAATGCAGATGATGATCTGCGTAATCAATAATTTCGGAATTTTGAGAAACAATCACGATGGTCGTTTTATAGCTGATCTCCTTAAGATACTGCAGCATTTTGTTCTTGAAAATTTCGTTCATTCCGTCAACCGGATCTTCAAGCAACAGCAGCTTTTTCTCTCCGATTAATGCACGGAGGAGCAGGATTTTTTTCTTGGAACTGAATGAGATTTCGGGATCTGTTTCACTTATTTCGGTAAAGAAACCGCTTGTGAACTGACTTGAAATATTTTCCGTACCAATTCTTTCCGATAATTCCATTACATCTTCCATATTAATATTTTCATTCCCCATTAAAATATTATCCTGAACGGTTCCCTGGATCATTCTCATATCTTCGAGATACACGCCCATTTCCGTCCGGAGTTTTTCTTTATCAATATTTTTTAATGGAATTTTATTAATTAAGACACTTCCTGCAGGCGGTTCGTAAAATCCGGCCATCATATTCAGGAGGAGTGATTTTCCTGATCCCAGCTCACCGGAAATTACCGTTATGGCATTCTCCCTGATAATACAATTGATATCCTGAAGTATATGGACATTGCTGTTGAAGTAAAAGTCGACGTTTTTAAATTCAATTTCAATACCTTCATTTTGGTTGGCGAAAATAATTTCTCCGTTTTTCTCTTCAGCAAGCTCTGTCACTTTGTTAAGTTTGGCGAGGGAAGCAATTACATCATAATAGCTTTCTAAGCTTATAATGAGTTTTTCTACTGCTGCCATAATACTTAATACAACAATTTCCGTAGCGATAAACGCCCCGATATTAAGCTTTTGGTTGACGAGAAGATAAGTTCCTATAACCAGCATTGCCAGTGTGATAATAACTTTAAAAGCAATAATTGTCTTATATTGAATTTCAAGAACTTTAAAATGGGAAGTTCTGTGTTCAAGATATCCTGTTACGCGTTCATCAATTCCTTTAAGATGAATCTCTGTTTCTGAGTTTATTTTAAAAGATTTTACCGATGCGGCCAGATCTTCTATCCATGCTGCCGTTTCATACTTTTTGTCGCTTTCCTCAATACTGGATTTTATCCCGCTTTCCATGGTAAAATTAAAAATAAGCACGACACTCAGTACTACAAGTGCTCCAAAGATCAGAAACCAGGGATGATAAAAAGATAATAGAAGAAGACCGAAAATGATCTGTATCAGTGCGGTAGGAATTTCCAGTAAAATTTTTGAAATTCCCTTTTGCAGATTCTGGGTGTCGAAAAAACGGTTTACAAGTTCCGGAAGATAGTATTTCCTGGTACTTGAAAGATTTACTTTAGGAATCTTTTCGGTAAAGGCGACGGAAAATTCCACAAATATTTTCTGCTGGATTTTTTCAATAATCTGCATCACCTTAAGCCTGAAATACCCTACGAGCCAGGTTCCGATCACAACAAAAATAATCAGGATATAAATGGATGTTGCCATGGTTGCTCCCATAACAAAGCTGATAATAGACTGTATTCCCAGAGGAACACTAAGCTGAACCAGACCGTTTAAAATAGCGTAAAAATAAATATTGGTAACGTCTTTCTTTTCTTTTGTAATATATTTAAAAAGATTATAACCGTATTGTTTAGGAGAGTTTTCCATTGATTTGCTGTTATTTTATAAGATTATAGGTAATAAAACGCAGATAATCAAGTACATACTTTTTATGTTCTGTTCTTTTTATATGATTATCGGTAAGCTTAGGCAAATGTTCACTGAAAAACTGCTGATCGTGCGCTGTTTCCAGCAAAGTACTGGCAAATGACTTAGGATAGGGAAAATCCGGTTTTGCCTGGGTGATTACTTCTCCAAAAAAATTGCACAGACTTTTAAGTGGACTAAAAACCATTTCCTGATTGATTTCGTCTACTTCTTTTACCAGATAAGATTTGCTGCTTTCTGCAATAACAATACTGTGAAGTTTGCTGAGATCATAGTCTTCAATGCTGTCTTGGGTAGTATCATTATGGGTGATAATTTCCAGAATTTTCTCCATTTTTTGCTGAGGTTCTTTAATTTCCTGCAACCTTAGCTTAGAAATAAATTCAATATAAGACCAATACCAGTTTAAGATATAAGTGAGTAATTTATGTTTAGACGGAAAATATCTGTAAACCGTGGCTTCCGTAGAGCTGATTTTCTGTGCTAATTTTTTAAATGTAAAGCTTTCAAAGCCTGTTTCGTATATCAGTTCAATAGAATTCTTCACGATGGCCTTTCCGATCTCACTGTTTTCGGGGTTTTTTAAGTATAATGTTTCGTTGACTTTAAATTTTACCTGGAATTCCATTTTTATATATAAAGTAGTTTTATTTACTTTAGCAAAACTTATACCAAAAGTTATTTAAATATTATTTATGATAGTAATACTATTATAGTATTTAATCTGTTTAAAATTATCAACTAATCTCAAAATATTAAATATATTAGGTTGACATATATTTGCAAAAATTATAGAATAATGCAAAAAATTTTATTATCTCTTTGTTTGTCTTTTCTTTTTCTAAAATACAATGCGCAGATTCCGAATGTTGTTAGTGGCAGAATCGAAAGAACAGCAGATTTTAAATCTCAATATGTAACACCGAGAAATGTAGATGTCTGGCTTCCGGAAGGCTATTCTGCGTCCCGAAAATATGCGGTGTTATATATGCAGGACGGCCAAATGCTGTATGATCCGGAGACAACATGGAATAAGCAGTCGTGGAATGTGGATGATATTATTTCAGATCTTATTAGAAACAAGAAAATTCAGAATACAATTGTGGTGGGAATCTGGAATGATTCGAAATTAAGGCATTTGGATTATTTTCCGCAAAAACCTTTTGAAAGTCTTACAGCAACACAAAAAGATACGGTTCGGGCTCAATTGACAAAATCGGGAAGTTCCGATCTGGTTTTTTCTCCTAATTCGGATAATTACCTCAAGTTTCTGGTAAAAGAACTTAAACCATTTATCGATAAAAAATATTCAACGTATAAAGACAAGGCACACACTTTCATTGCAGGAAGCAGCATGGGAGGGCTTATTTCCATGTATGCCATCTGCGAATATCCTGATATTTTCGGCGGAGCCGCCTGCCTTTCAACACACTGGCCGGGTACTTTCACTCTAGATAATAACCCTTTTCCCGATTCGGTTTTAAAATACTTGAGTAAAAATCTTCCGGATCCTAAGAGTCATAAAATCTATTTTGATTGTGGAGATAAAACTTTGGATGCGCTTTATCCGGATATTCAGAAAAAAGCCGACCGGATAATGGCAAAAGCAGGCTTCTCGGATGCCAGCTGGAAAACGATGTATTTTCCGGGAGAAAACCACAGCGAAGAGGCATGGAATAAAAGACTTGCAATCCCTCTTGAGTTCCTGCTGAAGAAAAAATAGCAGATTTTGCAATAAAGTGACTTTAAACATCAATAAAATACTTTCCTGCCTTATTCATTTTTATTAAATTTGTCAACCTTTAAATATTAAAATAAAATAATAAAAATAATATGAATCTTCACGAGTATCAATCAAAAGAGATTTTATCAAAGTATGGAGTAGCTATCCAACGTGGTTTCGTTGCAAACAACGTAGATGAAGCTGTAGCTGCTGCTGAAAAGCTAACTGCAGAAACCGGAGCTCAGGGATGGGTGGTGAAAGCACAGATTCACGCTGGCGGACGTGGTAAAGGTGGCGGTGTAAAGTTTTCTCCGAATATGGATAAGCTTAAAGAAAACGCTCAGAACATCATCGGAATGCAGCTGATCACTCCACAGACTTCTGCCGAAGGTAAAAAAGTAAACTCTGTATTGGTTGCTGAGGATGTATATTATCCGGGAGAAACTGAAACAAAAGAATTTTATGTTTCTATCCTTTTAGATAGAGCTGAAGGTAAAAATACCGTTGTATATTCTACAGAAGGAGGGATGGATATCGAGCATGTGGCTGAGGTTACGCCTCACCTTATTCATAAAGAAATCATTGATCCTGCTTTAGGGCTGCAGGGATTCCAGGCAAGAAAAATTGCTTTCAACCTTGGTCTTGAAGGGAATGCTTTCAAAGAATTTGTAAAATTCATCACAGCTTTATACAATGCTTATACAGGAATTGATGCTTCTCTTTTTGAAATCAACCCTGTGTTAAAGACTTCTGACAATAAAATCATTGCAGTAGACGCGAAGGTAACACTTGATGACAATTCATTATTCCGTCATAAAGACTTAGCTGAACTTAGAGATACGAGAGAAGAAGATCCAATGGATGTTGAAGCGGGTGAAGCAGGTCTTAACTTCGTAAAACTGGATGGTAACGTTGCTTGTATGGTAAACGGAGCAGGTCTTGCAATGGCAACAATGGATATCATCAAATTATCTGGTGGTAATCCTGCAAACTTCCTGGATGTTGGTGGTACTGCCGATGCACAGAGAGTACAGACCGCTTTCGGAATTATCTTGAGAGATCCGAATGTAAAAGCAATCCTGATCAATATCTTCGGAGGTATCGTAAGATGTGACAGAGTTGCCCAGGGAGTTGTAGATGCTTACAAAGCGATGGGAAGTCTTCCTGTTCCGTTGATCGTAAGATTACAGGGAACAAATGCTGTTGAAGCTAAACAATTAATTGATGATTCCGGACTTCCGGTTCACTCTGCAATCACTCTTGAAGAAGCAGCAAATAAAGTAAAAGAAGTTTTAGCATAGTCTGAATTTCTTATCAATATAAAAACCGTTTCAATTCCGAAACGGTTTTTTTGTGCAGATGATTTAGAATAATTTCAATTAAAACTATAAAATATTCATCTTAAAATTGTTATATTTACAATAAAGGATGTTAAAATGAGACCGTTTCTATACTTTTTTCTCTTTTTATTTCTTAGCTGTCGGTCTCAGATTGGCGTAGATAATGCGATGCAGCAAAAACCAATTTCTTTCGAAGATAAAAATCATTACTCATTTACCATAACTTCCGGGAACTATTTTATCATCAACACTCAGCAGAAAATGGATGAGGTTTTCAGGATCATTCATCAGAAAAACAGCGGTAACAGATTTTCACCAATTCCTGCTGTGGTTGAAAATGAAACGTATATTATTCTTAAACCTGCGTTAAAAAATTCCAACGATGTTTCAATTGATTCAGTATCATTTTATAAAAATGTATTGTACGTAAAAGTGAAAGAGTTTGAAAATCCGGATTTGAACAAAACAAGTAGAATTTCACCTGATATTTTATTAAAGTTAAATGAAAAATTAGACATAAAAGAAGTCATTATTCAATACTAATATACAACTAATATGAAAAGTAAAACATTTATCTTCTCGTGCTTATTGATTGTAGCACAGGCTTTTGGCCAGCAAAACTACTGGTCGAAGCTTAAAGATCCCAAGATCAGCAAGGAAAATCTCAATCCGAGATGGACAAATCCAAACACTTTTACTTTGTACCAGGCTGATTTGGAAAAAATTAAAACAGATCTTAAAAAAGCCCCGCAGCGTTTTTCCGGAAATGAAAGTGTAGTTATTAAATTTCCGGATTCAGACGGTAACATCCGGGACTACATCATTCAGGAAGCTTCCGTAATGGAACCTGAACTGCAGGCAAAATTTCCCGAGATAAGATCATATACAGGATGGCAGAAAAATCATCCTGAAAATACGATCCGTTTCAGTGTAACTCCTTCAGCAGGAATCAGTGTAATGTACTTTGATCATTGGGACATCAGCTATTTAGATAGTTATACGAAAGACAATTCTGCCTTTATCTTATATAAAAGAAAAGATTTACCTCCCAATAACCGACTGTTCGAATGTCATGTTGAAGATAAACTGGATGAACTAAAAAATAACAGCTCTGCAAACAAAGCACCGTTAGTTTCAGACGGGCAGTTCAGGACCTACAGACTTGCGCTTTCCGCAACGGGAGAGTATACAACCTTTCACGGAGGGACCGTTGCGCTGGCAATGGCCGCAATGGCTACAACAATGACGCGGGTAAACGGTGTGTATGAAAAAACGATTTCTACCACAATGGTCATGGTAGCCAATAACAATCAGCTGATCTATACAAATGCTGCTACTGATCCATTCACCAATGGAGATCCCGGAACAATGATCAATGAAAACCAGACTAATACAAACAATATTATTGGTTCTGGCAACTATGATATAGGTCATGTTTTCGGAACTAACAGCGGAGGTCTGGCCGGTTTGGGAGTTGTTTGCGTTTCAGGGAATAAGGCAAGGGGTGTTACCGGTTCCGGAGCACCAATCGGAGATCCGTTTGATATTGATTATGTGGCGCATGAAATGGGACATCAGTTTGGAGCCAATCATACTTTCAGGGCGGCCAGTGGTTCGTGCAACGGGAATTTTAACAATGCCACAGCGTATGAGCCGGGAAGTGGCAGCACTATTATGGCGTATGCGGGAATCTGCGGAGCCAGCAATAATGTTCAGAATAACAGTGATGCGTATTTCCATGCAGCAAGTATTTTGGAAATGTATGCTGTTCTGCAAAGAGCCAGCGATTGTGCAAGTAAGATATCCAATGGTAATGGTGTGCCTATTGCTGATGCGGGGGCAGATTATATCATTCCGAAGGGGACTGCTTTCGTTTTAACAGGTACGGGAACAGATCCTAATGGAGATCCTTTAACCTATTTGTGGGAGCAATACGATAATACCAATAATACGCAGCCTCCCGTATCTACTGCAACAGCGGGTCCTGTTTACCGGTCTTTAACCCCGACAGCTTCTCCTTCGAGATATTTACCTGCATTAAGTTCTGTGTTGGCTAATAATCTGGTTCCGAAATGGGAAGTTACTCCAAGTGTCGCCAGAACGTTGAATTTTTCACTTGTAGTGAATGATAATAAAGCAACCGGAAATCAGGCTGCAAGAGATGTAATGGTGGTTACGGTTACTAATGACGGACCATTTGAGGTAACTTCACAGGGGCTCGCAGGAGAAAGTTATTCCGGAAACACAAACATTCCTGTGACATGGAATGTGGCAGGAACCAATACCGGAGCTATCAATACACAAAATGTGAGCATTCTTTTATCCAAAGATGGCGGATTGACATTTAATACAGTTCTTGCCGCAAGTACACCGAATACAGGTTCTGCTAATGTAACATTGCCTAATGAAAATGTTGCTTCTGCAAGAATCATGGTGAAGGCTGTCAATAATATTTATTATGCTCTTAATGCTTCGTCCTTTGAGATCACACAAGTTCTCTCAACTGCCGAAGCGGGTATAAAAAGCTTGTCTATCTATCCGAATCCTTCCCATGATGTGGTAAATATCAGGCTGAAAAATGCTTCTGAAAAAGCAGACTTTAAGTTATTTGATGCTTCCGGAAGGCTGCTGCAGACAGGAAGTTTCAAAGGAACAACTCAGGTAAATGTAAACAGTCTAATGAATGGAAACTATGTGATCTCGCTAATTCTTGAGAATGGTGAGAAAATTTCAGAAAAATTAATTATCAAAAAATAGTTTATCATCATCAGTATAATAAGAAAGCAACCCGACAAGGGTTGCTTTTTTTTTAGCCTTTCTTCTCACTGGTCGTACTTTCGGTAATACTAATGCTCGTTGGAGTTACGAGCTGAATGCCTTCCGAATCCAGTCTTTTCTTTATTTCGAAATAAGCAATGCTTTTCAGCAGCATCATGTCTGCTCCTACAACCATTGGAAATTTTACCTGAAGATTAAAAATACCCTGCTTCAGGTCGGTAAGAATTGCTGTTGCGGTTTCCGGGCGGTCTACATTTTCAAGACTTTTCACCACTTCAAGAACAGATTGCTGAGCTTTTGCAACATTCTGGTCAGCCGGAATTTCAAAATTCAGGTATATTTTTCTTTGCGGAGAGGCGGTGAAATTATAAAATGGAGAATTAAAAATAACCTGATTGGGAATATAAACTTTCTTGCCGTCATCAGCAATAACTTTTGTTGTGAGAAAACCAATTTCGGTAACCGTTCCTGAGTTATTTCCTATTGTGACATAATCGCCTACTTTAAAAGCTTTATCAATACCGATCAGCATCCCGGAGAATATACTGGAAACCAGATCTTTCAAGGCAACCCCGGCAATAACCCCCGCAACTCCGAGACTTCCGATAAACTTCCATAAAAAGCCGCTTAAACCCATGATTTCCAAGGCAATGAATGTTCCCATCAACACAATAAGAAACCGGAATACGCCTATAAGAGTTATTAAAGAGCTTTCTTTTTTACTTTTAGGAAAAAGCTTGTGAAATATTTTAACCGAAACTAAACTTAAATATTTACTGGTCAAAAGAAACAATGAAAATATAATAATCCCGACAATAAGTTTTGGAGTAATCTCTGCAAACTTCAGATACCAGTTTTCAAGTACATTGTATACAACATCTACATAGCTTAAGCCACTTTTCTGCATAATATCTTTTTAAAATAATTACAATTTTTTAAACAAAAATTTTGCCAGTTTCAAAAACTCTACTAAATTTGTAGACTAATAAGAGCAAAATATTATGTCAATTAAATTAGGAGATACAGCACCGGATTTTCAGGCGGAAACGTCATTGGGAAATCTTAGTTTTTATGAATATTTAGGAGATTCCTGGGGGATCTTGTTTTCTCATCCGGCGGATTATACACCGGTTTGCACAACGGAATTGGGATATACTTCAAAACTTAAATCGGAATTTGATAAACGGGGAACTAAGGTAATCGCTTTAAGCGTAGATGGAGTGGAAGATCATCAGAACTGGATTAAAGATATTAATGAAACCCAGCAAACTGATGTACAGTTCCCGATTATAGCCGACAAAGACCGTAAAATTTCCGAACTGTACGATTTTATCCACCCTAATGCTTCAGCCACCGCTACGGTACGATCACTTCTGATTATTGACCCTGAAAAAAAAGTAAGGCTCATTATTACTTATCCGGCGTCAACTGGAAGGAATTTTAATGAGATTCTGAGAGTTCTTGACTCTCTTCAGCTTGTAGATTCCCACAAAGTGGCAACCCCGGTGAACTGGCAGGATGGCGACGATGTCATTGTTCCGCCTAGCGTTTCAACAGAAGAGGCGAAAAAGATATTTCCGAAAGGCGTAAAAGAAATTAAGCCATATCTGAGATATACGCCTCAGCCAAATATATGATTTATTTGATTTTTTATAGTTTAGTTTTAATTTGTACGAAAATCGCCGCGGAAAATTCTTTCCGCGGCGATTTCAATTTTACGTGTATATAATGTGTGTGAAGTGATTCTTATTGTGCAACATCATTAGCTACCTGTCTGGCCTTTGATGTCGGGATATAGATACTGAAACCTACATTGAATGTAATGTTGGAATTCAATCCTTCATTTCCAAAACCTGCTCTTCCTCTGTATTTTACTAATCCTTCCAGACCGATATTCGGAGTGATAAAGTAAGAATAACCTGGCCCTACTGCGAAATCTAACCCAGTAGTAGAATCTCCGTTTTCAACAGATCTTCCTCCGATTCCTACATTTCCTTCAAAAAACCAACGTCCGTGATTTAGAAGATTATCAACACCTTTTTCTCCTGGTGAAAGGAAATAGCGTCCTAAAGCACCAACTCCATAAGTGAATTCTGTTGGGCTTCCATTGGTAACCTTATTGAATCCAAGATCTACATAACCTCCTAATGCTACGTTATCTTCAATGAAATATGCTCCTTTTGGCTGAATAGCAATGTTATAACCTCCACCAGTGTTTAATCCGAAGTTACTTGATATTAAACTACTTCCAACCATCCAGTTTCCTTTTTGAATTTGTGCATTCATGGTTGTAGCTAGACCTGCTACCGCTAGTATCCCTGATAAAATTAGCTTTTTCATAATTTATTATTTTAATATTTATATTTATCATTTGTGCTTTCTGAAAAACAATAAATGTGCCAACTAATCAATGTTTGGTGAATTTGAAGGCTTTGATTAAAATTTTAAAAAAAATAAAAGTATGGTATGTAATTTTTACTAAATTATAATAGCAACAATAATATTGATACCACAAGTCCTGCTGCCGTAAAAATCATTCCGCGTTTGAAAGCTTTTGTTTTTGGATTAAACATCCAGAAACTCGAAATCACAAAAAAGAATAACGAAATTCCAAAGAAAGTATTTAATGGAGACAGCGTATCTTTCGACTGAGCTTTGTGAAGTTTTGTCATTTTATCAAGAACAAATGGAAGTTCCTTTTTTGAGTATTTTGCCTGCCCCGTTGCCGCATCATAAGTACCCTGTTTAAATGTCAGAACAGTTCCTTCCTTTTTTTCAACTTCGAAATTTTTTATTTTCAGCTCTTTGCCGAGCGCTTTTTCATCAAGATTTTTTTCAATTACCTTATCGTACTTTTTTTCTTTTTTAAGAAGATCGGTATCTCTGTACACCAGCAAAACACCACTTACCGCATATACTGCCATGATACCGGCAAGGAAATAGCCCAGGTAACGGTGGGTAATTCTCATGAAACTTCTTGTGTCCTTAATCTTATCCATATTATAGTTTTTGTTTTAAATTTCAAAGTGGAAACTGCAATTAAAGGCAATTCCCACTTTCTATGAAAAAATTAATATTAGTCTTTTAAAGCTTATAGGTTAATGTAAAGTAGTAATTTCTTGGTGTAATCGGATTGACCGAGTAATTTTCATGAACATTATAATTCACTACATCAAACAGGTTGCCGACTCTTCCCTGGATCATGAACTTCTTCCATTCGTAGCCTACGGATAATGAAACCGTTGTATAGTCTTTTAGATCAAACATTCTGCTTACATTATTCCTGCTTGTATTTGTAGATTTTGTATCATTCCATCCTGCGATTCTGTCACCTATATAATAAACGCCGGCTCCGACTTTTAATCCTTTTGCATACTTGGTGAATTTATAAAAGACAGAAGCATTCGCTGTTGTAGCAGGTGTTCTTACTAATCTCTGATTTTCAACATATCCTTTTTCCGGAGTATCAATATAAACAGAATTATTATAAGAGAATCCTCCGATTATTGATATATTTTCTGTAGGATTTCCGGTGATGTCCAATTCCACACCGCGGCTTCTCATTTTTCCGGCAAACTCTTTCAGGTTAGTGTCTGTAGCATTTACCGGTGCTCCGTTTGCTCCGGCAAACCAGTAGGTCTGGTAATAATTATTGTACATAATTTGATAAGCAGTCAGATTAACCCCTAAAGCATTATTCCAGAAATTCTTTTTTACCCCTACTTCGTACTGATCAACAGTGGTGGGTTTTATGCTTTGTCTTGATAAACTGTTCAGTTGGTTCTGAATTTGTGTAACGGGCTGATTGGTATTAACGGTACCAAACTGATCTGAAGTATATCCTGAATTTGAAACAAATGAATTAGTATACGTCGCAAAAACGGAAAGATTTTCATTAGGTGCATAAACCAAACCTACTTTTGGAGAAAATGCATTGTCTGATGTTGATGAATTTGCCACTTCAAATTTTTCATCGGTTGTAAAGCGTGTTGTAATCGTTGGCATATTTTCAACATAAGACCATCTTAATCCCGCAATAACTTTAAATTGTTTGGTCAGGCTGATGAAATCCTGTGCATATAAACCAATTCTTCTTGTATTGATTCTGTTTTTTGTATTAAGAGCTGAGGCAGGCATGTCAATACTTCCCCATGTAGACGGATCGTCTAAAAATAAAATATTTACAGGAGCGGTTACATTATAAGTATAAGCGTCAGCCTGGCTGTAATCTGCATCTGAACCGATTAATACTTTATGGTTGATTTTTCCGGTATTGAATTCTCCGTTGATATTCACCTGTGCAGAAGTATAATTCTGCTCATTGTATGTTTTACCGAAAGGCCTTTTCCATGATAGTCTGTCAGGATCTACCGTTTTATCGTATATCCACTGTACTCTTTCTGATGAAAAATAATCTTTTGTATAATTCTGATAAGCTGCAGTAGCATTCAAAGACCATCTTTCATTGAATTGATGGTTGAAAGTGACGTTAGTTGATACCTGTTCCACATTTTGATATTGCCAGTCTGTTCCGAAAAAGACATTTCTGGAAACAGCGTCGTTTAATCTGTAGCTTTGGTCTTTATTGGTAATAGACCCGATTCCGAAGTCCGGGGTAAAATCATTTTTAAGGTAGTCGGCTTCAACAATTAATTGTGATCTGTCACTTAAATTGAATAAAAATGACGGATTGAAATAATATTTTTCGGACTGAACAACGTCTCTGAAACTTTCTGCATATTCATAAGTCCCGTTTACCCTGAAGGCTATATTTTTAGAAAGTGGTCCATAAATATCAACTAAAGGTTTGTAAGAGTTCCAGCTTCCTGCATTCATCCCCACACTTCCTCCGAAATTGAATTTGGGTTTTTTTGTAATCATGTTAATCACGCCGCCTGCAGCTGTATTTCCGTATAGCATAGCGTTGGCTCCTTTAAGAGCTTCAACTCTTTCCAGGCCGCTCACTTCAGGAAAAACACCGCTGTTTATTCTGGAACCGTTTTTGAAAATATTATCATTTCCTAATATAAAACCACGTCCACCGAAACTATCCTGGGAATTTCCTCTTGATGATGTAATGTAAATACCATTAACGTTTTGAAGTACATCGCTGAGCTGTTTTGCCTGCTGTTGCTCAATAATTTCATGGGTTACAATAGCAATGGGTTGCGGGGTTTCCATTATCGTCAGATTAGATTTCGTGGATAATGGTCTTGCCTTGTTGGGATTTCCTGTTTTATGAAGATTGACATCCTCAATATTCTGGATCCTAACGGTATCAGCTTCAGTGTTTTTCATTTGTGCATTTAAGGATACGGCTGTGAATAATATCCCTAAAGTTACTAGCTGCTTTTTCATTATAGTTTATGCTATTTAGATTGAATTTAAATAATTGCAAAAGTATATTATTATTTAGAATTAATAAAAATTAAGAGGTGATTTTTATCATTTTTTTAAGAAATGTGTTTGGTTATTTCTTAAATAAATTGAATGTTTATGAATAACTTTGGTAAAAAATAATTATGCAATTGGTAAAAACGGGACTCTGCGCCTTCGGAATGAGCGGAAAAATATTTCATGCACCTTTTTTAAAAGAACATCCGGGATTTTTCTTGTCGGCTATTGTAGAAAGGAGCAAGGAGGAATCTAAAGAAAAATACACTGAAGCAACCATTTATCGTTCCGTAGAGGAGATGCTGCAGAATGCGGATATTGAATTGGTTGTGGTAAACACACCGGTTCAGACTCATTTTGAATATGTAAAAATGGCTTTGGAAGCCGGTAAAAATGTAATTGTTGAAAAGCCTTTTACGGTGAATGTTGCTGAAGCCGAGGAGCTGGTAAAACTTGCCGAAGAGAAAAGTCTGTTCCTGAGCGTTTATCAGAACAGAAGATTTGACCGGGATTATCTCCAGGTTCAGAAAATCATGAATGAAGGGAAATTAGGAGATATTAAAGAAGCGGAAATACGTTTCGACAGGTTTCGCACAGAGCCCAGCGGAAAAGCGCATAAAGAAAACCCTGAGGCTACAGGTTCCGGATCGCTGCATGACCTCGGGTCACATTTGATAGATCAGGCAACTCAGTATTTTGGTCTCCCTGAAAAATTGTTCGCTGATGTATTTTCAATGAAAGGAAAAGATTTTGCCAATGATTATTTTGAAATTGTTCTGTATTATCAGAATAATCTGAGAGTAAGACTGAAATCTTCGGTATTTACTAAAGAGGCGCATTATGCATATGCCATTCACGGAGAAAAAGGAAGCTTTCTTCAGGAAAGAACGGATAATCAGGAAAATGAGCTGGCAGCCGGAGCTATTCCTGAATACGGTAAAGAGTGGACAAAACCTCTCAAAGAAGCAGACGGAATTCTGAATTTTTTAAATGAAAATAAGGAAACTGAAAGAATGCTTACTTCCAGCGAGCCGGGAAATTATATGAATTATTACCAGCAGATTTATGAGTTCATCGTTTTCGGATATGCATTGCCTTCTCCGGCAGAAGAAATCATTAAAAATATGAAAATTATCGATGCTGCACTGGAGAGCTCAGATGCTCAAAAAGTAGTTTACATGTAATTATAGATTGTAGTGTTTTAGAGTGATAGTGTTATCTGCAAAAACTTTTACTCTAAAACGCTCTCACTCTCAAACTTATTATCCTTCTCCCAGAATCTCCTGAAGTTCAAGCCACCTCATTTCATGGTTTTCCAGTTTTTCAGAGATATTCTCGAGATCTGCGGAAAGTTTTGATATTTTCTCATAATCAGATTCATTATTAAGCTGATCGAGAATTTTTTTCCGTTGATCTTCCAGTTCGGGCATTTCTTTTTCAATAGTCTCAAGTTCGCGCTGCTCTTTGAAGGAAAGCTTTTTCTTTTTGGTTGTATTTAAAGAATCTGTTGGTGTGTTTGCTTTGGAAGATTCCGGCTGTTTTTGTGCTACCGTTTTTTCCGTAGATTCTTCCTTACTCATTGCCTCTCTGTATTCAGAAAAATTCCCAACAAAATCTTTAATTTTTCCTTCTCCTTCAAATGCCAGAATATGGTCTACAATCCGGTCCATAAAATACCTGTCGTGCGAGACAATAATGAGTGAACCCTGAAACTGCTGCAGGAAGTTTTCCAGAACTGTTAAGGTTGGGAGGTCAAGATCGTTTGTAGGTTCATCAAAAATCAGGAAATTAGGGTTTTGATATAAAATATACATCAGGTGAAGTCTTCTTTTTTCACCGCCTGAAAGCTTTGATATCGGAGAATACTGCGTTTGATCATCAAATAAAAACAATCTTAAAAACTGCGATGCCGAAAGGCTTTTTCCATTAGCAAGAGGATAATATTCAGCAACTTCTTTGATGAAATCAATCACTCTTTCATCTTCTTTATAAACGAGTCCTTTCTGTGAAAAATATCCGAAATGAATCGTTTCTCCGGTCTCAATTTCACCATGATCTGCTTTTTCAAATCCCTGGATAATATTTAAAAGAGTAGATTTTCCGGCTCCGTTCTTTCCTACAATACCTACTTTTTCGCCTCTCTGAAACTGATAGCTGAAATCTTTTAACAAAACTTTACTTCCGAAGCTTTTGTCAATATGTTTAAGTTCGAGAATTTTATTACCAAGCCTTTTCATTTCAAAATCAAGTTCGAGACCTTGTTTTCTGGTATCTGTTTTGGCTACTTTTTCTGTTTCGTAAAAGGAGTCAATTCTGGATTTGGATTTTGTGGTCCTGGCTTTCGGCTGGCGGCGCATCCACTCCAGTTCCTTTCGGTAAAGATTATTGGCTTTGTCGATGGTTGCATTCAGGTTGTCTTCCCGGATCATTTTATTTTCCAGATAAGTAGCATAAGAACCGTTGTGGAAATACAGGTTTTTATCTTCCATTTCCCAGATGATATCGCAGACGCTATCCAGGAAATACCTGTCGTGGGTTACAAGGAGTAGGGTGATTTTAGCTTTATTAAGGTAGTTTTCCAGCCATTCTACCATTTCCACATCGAGGTGGTTGGTAGGTTCATCCATAATTAGTAAAGTATGGCGATGTTCTGCTCTTGTTTCCGTTAGAAGTTTTGCGAGAGCGACACGTTTGATCTGTCCTCCGGAAAGCGTTCCCATTTTTGCTTCAAGATCGGTGATTTTAAGCTGGGAAAGAATCTGCTTCATCTCGTTTTCCAGATCCCATGCTTTATGAGTTTCCATCCCGGCCAGTGCTTTTTCAATGAAATCATGATCAGTGGAATGAAGCGATTTATGATAATTTTTTAATGCTAAAATAGGCTCGGAATCCAGTGTCATCATGAATTCATCTATTGTAAGATCCGGATTGAAATCAATTTCCTGATCAAATAATACCACCTGAATATCTTTATTGATCATCACTGTTCCGCTGTCTGCAATCTCTTTTCCCATTAAAATTTTCAACAGGGTAGATTTTCCGCTTCCGTTTTTGGCAACAATGGCAATTTTGTCGCCTTCATTGATGTGAAAGGAAATATTTTCAAACAAAACTTTGATACCGTAAGATTTTGTGAGGTTTTCTGCAGAAACGTAATTCATGATGGTTTAATAATGCTAAAAATTGAGCTGCAAAAGTACAAAAATTAAAGGCATAAAACTTTTGCTTGTTCCTGATATAATTTTTTACTAACGGTAAAACCTTATGAAATTTAAATTAATAAATGAATTTATTTTTTTATGTTATTTTCTATTAAATAAGATTTTATTTGTAATATATTTATATTATTGAAGTTTTTTTTATTCTAAATGTATTTTGAATTGATTTTTATTGTAAATTCATAATTCTAACTATAAAAATATAAACAATGGTGCAAATCAACTTTTGGGCAGTATTAGCAGCCTCAATTATTCCTCTTCTTACAGGTTTTATATGGTATCATCCTAAAGTCTTCGGAACTGTTTGGATGAAAGAAGCCGGTTTATCTCAGGAAAAAATGAAAGGACAAATGGTAGGTGTATTTGTCTTTACGATTATTTTATCATTATTTATAGCCTATTTTCTTCATTTTGTAATCATTCATCAGTTTGGTGCTTTAGGAATGATTGGTGGTGATGAGATGAATGCCAACGAATCGTATCACGCATTTATGAAAGATTACGGGATGGCATACAGGTCTTTTGGTCACGGAGCGTTGCACTCTTTTATGACAGGTTTTCTTTTCGTTTTCCCTGTTATTGCCATTAATGCAATGTTTGAAAGGAAATCATGGAAGTATACGATGATCAATACGGGATACTGGACGCTTACGATTACCATTATGGGCGGTATTATCTGCGGATGGTATGCTGTTGATGGCTTTCATTGGGTAACACAAAAATAATTACAAAAGATTAAATTATAAGGCTACTTTTGCGTAGCCTTTTTATGTCATATCATTTAAAAATATACCATTCAGATAAGGATTTTCCGGAATGTTGGTCTTCAACGGTCGGAAATCACAATGTCATGCTTTCGCAGGAATATTTTTGTGCGCTTCATGCTTCTTTGCCTTCTAATATGGAGTGCTTTATGGTGGGTTTTTTTAATCAAAACGAACTGGTGGGAGGTGCTTTGTTTCAATACATCGATTTTATTGGATTTAGAAAGTCTTTAAAGAATGATTCCGGATGGAATATTAAAAGTCTGTTCACAGGCTTATTTATTAAAGATGTAATGATTCTCGGAAATAATATGCTGACTGGCCAGAACGGATTTTATTTTGATTTTTCAAAAATCCCGGTAAGAGATATTTTGATAGTTTTACATAAAGCGATTGGTGTCATGCAGTCTGAGATCAGGAAAACGTCTTTAATTATTTTTAAAGATTATCAGAACTCTCTTGCAGAACGGTTTAAAGGAAAAGAGTATGATCCATATTTCCGGTTTTCCGTACAGCCTAATATGAAACTGAAAATAAAGGAACATTGGGAAACATTTGATGATTATCTCAATGGCTTTTCAAAAAAATACAGGTCACGAGTAAGAGCAGCAAAAAAGAAACTGCAGGGTATAGAAAAGCGTGAGCTGGATTTGGATTCAATAAATAAATACCGGAACGAAATGAACAAGCTGTATCATAATGTAGTTGATAATGCTGCATTCAATACATTCTTCCTGGCCGAAAACCATTTTGGGAAAATGAAGGAAAATCTTGACGAAAAATTTAGAATCTTCGGCTATTTTTCAGAAAGCGAACTTGTTGGGTTTTATACTTTGCTGATCAATAATAATGATGTTGATACTTACTTTTTAGGCTATCATAAAGAACTTCAGAAAGAAAAGCAGGTCTACCTCAATATGCTTTTGGATATGGTTGAATTCGGAATTACTCATCAGTTTGAAAGAATTATTTTTGGCAGAACAGCTTTAGAAATAAAATCAACCATCGGAGCTGAACCCACTGAAATTTTTGGTCTGATTAAACATAATAATTTCATAATTAATCCTTTCATGAAAATTCTTTTTCCTGCTATTTCTCCAAAAACGGAATGGGTTCAAAGGAAGCCATTTAAATAATTTAAACAAAGCACTGCTATTTTAAGATACCCGTAATGTTTTTATAAGTGAGAAAATTTCAGGCTGTATAAGTGAGATTATCTTAGAAAATTTGAATAAAATTAATCCAGGGTAAGTCTTTTCAAAGACCACGAACTTCCGTTGTATATATCAAGATCTACTTTGGTGTTGATTCCGTGAACGATCCCGTTTTCTGTAAACTGCCAGAAATCCCATTCCCAATCAGGTGATGGGGCAGGAACGTCATTATAATTAGCCAGCCATAGCGGATAGTCATCAAATTCGCCTTTAAGAAAATCTTTGTAATAATGATAATAGGTGTAAATAATAGGTTTTTTTCCGTAGGCTTCCTCTACAATCCTGCACCATACTTTAAGATCTTCAATCAGTTTTTCGTTGGTTTTACGCTTCGGAATCTTTTCTATATCAAGAATGGGAGGCAGGTCGCCGCTTTCCAGTTTTACATTTTCAAGAAAATTGTTGGCTTGTCTTACAGGATCTTCATCTGCTCTGTAAAAATGATAAGCACCCCGGATAAGTTCCTGCTTTTTTGCCATTTCCCAGAAATCATCAAAATGTTTATCCGCATTGCGGTTTCCCATGGTGGCGCGCATCACGACAAATTCCAGTGGAATGGTTCTGTTCCCGATGCTCAGACTATCCCAGTTAATATCTTCTTTATTTTGGTAGTGGGATATGTCAAAACCGTACGTTTTATCAAGGTTATCTGAAATGATTTTCTGTATTCTTACTGTTTCAGATTCTGTATTATGAAGCTTCCGGTGCACGAATTTATTAAAGTAAATAGCATAATAATAGCTTACGGTCTTTTTTAGATAAAATCCTGTTCCTACAAGTGCAATCAGAAGAATTGCCAATAGTACTTTGCGTCGGAAAAAATAGTTCTTCCTACGGGTTGCATGAACCTTTTTGGCGGTTTTTTTGCTGTACTTTTTCTGTGGCATAAAGTTTTGCAAAACTAACTTTTTTCGCTGCGAAATGCTAAAATAAAATCAGTAAATTTGTGTACTATGGAAACACGCGAAAAGATCATCATTATAGGAGGAGGTTTTGCGGGGCTGCAACTTGCGAAAACATTAAATAACAAAAACAAAAAAGTACTTGTTGTAGACCGGGTAAACCATCATATGTTTCAGCCTCTTTTCTATCAGGTAGCGTGCGGAAGAATTGAGCCATCCAATATTTCTTTTCCGTTCAGGAAAATTTTTCAACGTTCCAGGAATACACAGTTCCGGCTTACGGAAGTTAAAGAAATTGATACTGCCAACAATAAAGTAATCACAGAGGAAGCGGAATTCAGCTATGATAAACTCATAATTGCCACAGGTTGTAAAACCAATTTTTTCGGGAATAAAGATTTGGAAAGTAAAGCTTTCGGAATGAAAAATACACAGGAGGCCATCAGCATCAGAAATCATGTTTTGATGACATTTGAAAAACTGATCCTGGAAAAAAGCCGCAGTGATGATGGAAACTGGAATATTGTCATTGTAGGAAGCGGTCCCACCGGTGTGGAACTGGCAGGTGCTTTTGCCGAAATGAAAAAAGAAATTCTTCCTAGAGATTATCCGTATATGAACTTTGCCCATCTTGAGATTATTCTCGTAAGTTCTACGGAAAAACCACTTGCAGTGATGAGTGCTGAAGCACAGAATAAGTCTGAAGAATATTTAAAAGATCTCGGCGTAACATTTTTAAGTCAGGAATATGTTACCGATTATGATGGTGATAAAGTGTATATGAAAAGTGGAAAAACAATCCCTTCCAATAATGTAATCTGGGCAGCCGGCGTTACAGGGAATGTTGTTGATGGCTTTCCTCAGGAAAAGCTCATTAAAAACCGATATATTACAGACCGATACAATAAAATAAAAGGCTACGACAACATCTTTGCCATTGGAGATATTGCGTATATGGAAACTCCGAAATATCCTCAGGGGCATCCTCAGGTGGCAAATGTAGCAATTACCCAGGCGAAAAATTTAGGTAAAAATCTTCTCAGAAAAAATACTGCCGACTGGAAAGAATACGAATATGAAGATAAGGGTTCTCTGGCTACCATCGGGAAACACAGAGCAGTTGTAGATTTGCCCTTTGTCAAATTTCAGGGATTTCTGGCGTGGTTTTTCTGGATGTTCTTACATTTAATGTTAATTTTGAGCGTCAGAAATAAGCTTGCCGTATTCTTCAACTGGATGTGGAGTTATTTTAACAAAGATTCTTCCTTACGATTAATAATTTCGCCGAATAAGAAAAACGAAACTTTACAATGAGAATTGATATCATAAGTGTGCTTCCGGAACTGATGGAAAGCCCTTTTAAAACATCTATTTTAAAAAGAGCCATGGATAAAGGACTGGTGGAAGTGCATTTTCATCACCTGAGAGACTGGGCGATTAATAAACACCGACAGATTGATGATGAGCCTTACGGCGGCGGAGCAGGAATGGTAATGATGGTAGAACCGCTGGATAAATGTATTTCCGCATTAAAAGAACAGAGGGAATATGATGAAGTTATTTATCTTACACCAGATGGGGTCACCTTAAACCAGAAAATAGCCAATACACTTTCTATTAAACAGAATCTTATCTTCTTATGTGGTCATTATAAAGGAATTGATCAGCGTGTAAGAGATCTTCATATTACAAAAGAAATTTCCATCGGAGATTATGTACTCACCGGTGGCGAGCTGGCAGCCTGTGTTCTTGCAGATTCTGTAATCCGTCTGCTTCCCGGCGTTTTAAATGATGAGCAAAGTGCTTTAACAGACAGTTTTCAGGATGATCTGCTTTCTCCTCCTATTTATACAAGACCTGAAGTTTATAAAGGTTTGGAAGTTCCAAAAATTCTCCTGAGCGGCAATTTTGCAAAAATCGAAGAATGGCGTCATGATGAAGCGGTAAGAATTACTCAAGAAAAACGCCCCGATTTACTTTAAAAAAGATAAATTATAGAATTTATTACTGTTTAATGATTTTATATTAACAATAAAATGTAATATCGGAATATTTTTTGTTGCTATTTTTATTGTAGTTTAAAAAAATAATCATATTTTACTTTTTAGTTTATTTTATTCTAATTTAATTTAGTTTTGGTTATTTAATTATTAAAAATAATATTTTAAAATAAACGGCAATATTTAAATTTTTAACTTTTGATGGTTTTATGTCTTAAGATTTTTTATTGAATTTTAATTATTTAAATATAAAATTCATGTAAAAAAATTGCGAAATAATTAATGATTTATTAAATAAAATAATAAATTTACATCCTGAAAGTTAAAATGAAAATTTTAATTATTAGAAAAGCGTGTTGATGGAACTTTTTAGTTTTTATAATGTTGAAAATTTATTCCTGCCAGATCCGGAACCAAGGCATAAGCTTGATCCTACAATTTCAGGATTACGGAACTGGAATGAAAGAAAATATAAAAACAAACTCTATAAAATCGCACACGTTTTTCAGCTGATAAAGGATGAAAATGGTACGCTTCCCTTTATTATAGGTCTTTCAGAAGTTTCCGGAAAGCAGGTACTGGAAGATCTCATACAGATGCAGCCGTTCAATTCAGAATATGGTATTGTACATTACAATTCCAGGGATGAAAGAAAAGTTGATGTAGCCATGCTGTATGATAAAAATAAAGTTGAAATAATAGACTCTGAAGCTATTACCTTCTTCTTTGAAAACGAAACCCAAAACATAGAAAACTACGATACAACAAGAGACGTGCTCTATTCAGTATTGAAGTATAAAGAAGAGATTATCAATGTCTTTATCGCCCATCTTCCCTCTAAACGCGAAAAAGATATTAACAGGCCCAAAAGGATTTTTATACTTAATGAAATCCAAAGAAGGATTCTGGATCTCATAAATGCTGATGAAAATGTAATTCTGTGCGGAGATTTCAACGAAAACCCAGATGATGAAAATTTAGTAAAAATTCTCTATGACAATTCCTACGAAAAGGTTTTGGAAAATCCTTTTCAGCAGTTGTTTTCTACAGGAAATTACTCTACTTTTCATTACAAATCCGGGCTGTTATTTGATCAGATCATATTGTCTGAATCTTTTTTTAAAGAAGATCGTATGCTTTCTTTTCAAAATGCAGGAATTTTTAAACCCGTAAAAATCAGCTGCCGGGACAAAAATTTTGAGGGAAGGCCGTTCCGCACTTATGCCGGAACAAGGTATCTCGGCGGTTACAGCGACCATTTTCCGGTCTATGTAACGCTTGGTAAAGTATAAACAAATGTGAAAAACATAAATTTAAGTAGAGAATGAAAAATTCAGACAACACAAGCTATCAATTGGATTCAATTGACAAGGAAATTATTTACATGCTGATGGATAATTCCAAAACATCACTTGCTCATATTTCCAAAGGAGTGGGGATTTCCACAACTGCGGTTCACCAGAGAATTAAAAAACTCGAGCAGGCAGGAGTAATTGAAAATTCAATTTCTTTTCTTAATCCTAAAAAAATAGGATATAAAGTTATTTCGTACATAGGTGTATTCCTCGATAAACCCAGCCATTATCCTGACATGGTTAAAGCTTTAAAGGAAATCAATGAAGTAGTGGAAGCTCACTATACCACAGGGAATTACACCATATTCCTGAAAGTCCTCTGTAAAGATAACGACCACCTGATGCAGATTTTAAGTAAACTTCAGAAACTGAAAGGGGTTACAAGAACGGAAACTTTCATATCTTTGGAGCAGGGTATTTACAGACAACTGAAAGTATAAACATCATGAACATTGCACAATATTTGGATTCAACCTACCTGAAAACTCCTGCGCAGTCAGGGCTTTCGGAAGAAGAAACATTACAGAAAGATAAAGATCTGGCACAGGAGGCTATTGATAACGGAATTTTCGCCGTAATGATCCGTCCGGATTATGTTTCGGAAATCAAAAAGTATATTCTTGAAAGGAATTCAGATGTTGTGGTGGGAACAGTTATCGGTTTTCATGAAGGAACATATTCTGTAGACGAAAAACTTGCAGAAGCTGAAAAAGCGATTGCCGATGGAGCAGATGAGCTGGATTTTGTGATCAATTACAATGCTTATTTAAAAGGAGATTTGGATCTTGTGAAAGATGAGTTCGTAAAATGCACTCAGCTTTGTCTGGAACACCATAAAGCAGCAAAATGGATAATCGAAATTGCAGCTTTAACCGATAAACAGATCGCAGATCTTACCAGAAATATTTCCATTTGGGCAGAAGAGCGTTTTTCTGAAAATGATTGGTCTAAAATTTTCGTAAAGTCTTCAACAGGTTTTTATGAAACCCAAGACGGAAAACCAAATGGTGCAACATTTGAAGGGATAAAAATAATGCTGGAAAATGCCGGAAAATTACCTGTAAAAGCAGCCGGTGGTGTAAGAACTCCGCAAGATGCCGAAAAAATGATCAGCATGGGAGTACAAAGAATCGGAACTTCCTCTGCATTGGCTTTAATTAAAAACCATTCTGTTTCGGAAGGATATTAATTTAAAAATATGACTTAAAATAAAAAACCATCAGCTTAGAGTGATGGTTTTTTTATTTTATGCCTGTTGGGCTAAATATTCAGTATAAAATTCCTGGGTTTCCTTGATTAGCGCATCCATTTCCTCCAAAGTGAATACTTCTAAAAATTTCTTCCTGAAATCTTTAAAATGAGGAACGCCGCGGAAATAATTGCTGTAATGCTGTCTCATTTCCACCAGCCCCAGTCTTTCGCCTTTCCATTCTGCGCTCCATTCCGCATGCTGGCGAACTGCCAGTAAACGGTCTTCAATAGTTGGGGCCGGAAGATGTTCTCCTGTCTTAAAGAAATGTTTAATTTCGTTAAAAATCCAAGGATAACCGATAGCAGCTCTTCCGATCATAATACCGTCGCATGCATATTTTTGTTTGTATTCTAAGGCTTTTTCAGGTGAGTCGATATCACCGTTTCCAAAGATTGGAATCTCAATATTAGGATTTTGTTTGATTCTGGAAATATGTTCCCAGTCTGCTTCGCCTTTGTACATCTGTGCACGTGTTCTTGCGTGGATTGTTAATGCTTTGATGCCTGTTTCCTGAAGACGTTCCGCTACTTCATCGATGTTGATGGAAGTGCTGTCCCAGCCTAAACGGGTTTTAACGGTTACCGGTAAACTGGTGGAACTTACCACAGCTTTTGTAAGACGAACCATTAAATCAATATCTTTTAAAACTCCAGCGCCCGCACCCTTGCAGACAACTTTTTTTACAGGACATCCGAAATTAATGTCAACAAGATCAGGATTTACCGTTTCTACAATTCTTGCTGACATGGCCATTGCTTCTTCATCACCGCCAAAAATCTGGATTCCCACAGGTCGCTCATAGTCGAAAATATCCAGTTTTTTCCGGCTTTTAATTGCATCGCGAATTAACCCTTCTGAAGAAATGAATTCAGAGTACATCAAATCTGCACCATGCATTTTGCATAACCTCCTGAAAGGCGGGTCGCTCACATCCTCCATTGGTGCCAGTAAAAGCGGAAATTCCGGCAGTTCTATGTTGCCAATTTTAATCATGCTGCAAATTTACAAAATTCCGGGCACTTGAAAATAGGATATTATCTATAAGCGTAAATGATGATAATTATAACCAATATCCCTATTAAGCCCTCAAACGGTTTAAACTCAGAAACTCGCCTTAACCTGCATGCTTCCGATATGAATGGTTCTGTCCCCTGAATTTCTTCCTTCATAATTTAAATTAAGCTGAAGAAAAGAATTGATGGCCTGTTGAATAAATACACTCCAGACCTGGTTTTTTCCGGGTTTTAAACCGTCGAGCATCTGATTTCCTACAATGCTGAAATTGTTTCCCGTAAAATCATTGTTAATAAATGAAAAGTTTCCCCGAATGGACGTTTTTCGACGTTCCCACTGTATGGTTCCGGTGATGTCAAATGCTTTCAGAAGCTCCTCTCCATCCACTCTGTCTTTCTGTCGGAAAGCGGAGGAAAGCTCAGCCTGAATAGCATCTGTAAATTTATAAGTCGCTTTCGGTTTGGTTTCAAAATTATTCAGACGGTAATCTCTTGTAGCAAATAATTGTGAAGAATTTCGAATATCATGTACGGAATTTTCCCAGTCGATCCTGAATTCTTTATTAAACCAGTATCCAATATTTAAGAAATGTGAAACTTGCTCACGTTCTTCATTGCTGAAATTGGCATTGATAAGGTTGTCATTTGAGATAAAACGATAGTTTCCGTTCCAGCCGGATTTTTCTGTCGGACTAAACTGTGCAGAAGCAAGTATATTCTGGTTTTTCAGGATCTGGTCTTCATTTTTTTCGAAAGGATTAAGTACCAGAACTTTATCACGTTTGTAAAATGAATTTTGGGAATTCAGTGAAATATTAAAATTCCATCGCTTCAGGAATTTGTTTTCAGAATTAAAAACAACAGAAGGATTCACAAATAGGGCCAGCTGAATTTTATTTTTATTGGAAGGAATATATCGTACAGAATTCGTGTAAATCCTGATGTATTGCGCAAGGTCAGAATATTCTGCAATTTCAAATTCATCAAGCTGCTGAATGCCGTCACCGTTATAATCTGTCCATTTATAAATACCCTGTCCGTCGGTTACTTTAATATATTGGAATTCTCTTTGTGCTTCCTGTCCGTTTCCAAGCTCATAGAAAGCCTGCAGTCTCATCCCGTTTCTGAAGAGCTGTTGGTTGTAAAGAATATTTCCTACCACAAAATCATTGTTTCTGGAAGCATCCGCGTCCTGATTCTGATAGAAAAACTTACGATAGTGAAGAAGCGCGTTCAATGTTGTTTTCTCCGTTTTAATGATTTGGCTTTCAGCCATGAATCCTAAAATATTATTCATGTTCTGAAGCCTGTTGTCGCGCACCGAGTCATTATCTCTCATGTATACTTTAGTGAGCAGTTTTGTGCGGGCACTGTCACCGACTTTTTTCTGTACAAAAATTTCCCTCCAGCTGAAACTTGTGACATCCATAAGCTGAGTGTCATTGTATTTCTTTTCATTATGTTCCATACTTCCTCCAACAGCCCAGCTTCCTTTTTTGCCGGTATATTCTGTTGATGCACCACCTCTTATGAATTTTGTATCCTGGAGTACGGCATTGGTGTTTAGATAAGATAAATTTCCTTTGGTGAAGAATTTTCCGCTGATCCAGCCAAAATCGAGATCATTTTTTATCCCTTTATAAGAATCCTGCTCATCAAGGTAATTAATTCTATAATTGAGCGTAGATTTATTATTCCATTTATTTAAAAAGCTAAAGATGAACCTGTTTTGTGTTCTCCCGCTGAATTCCTGTGCAAGGTTGAAATCTCTTGAGAATTCTACATCATTAATCCTGTCTAAAATATGAAACTGTTTATCAATATATTGATATTCAAAATTCGGAGTTCCTTTCCAGTTGTTTTTGGTAAAAGTTTTATTTCCGAAAATCCGCCACGCATAGCCAATATTCTGGTCAGAGTCTTTAGAAGAAAAAAGATTGATGTCATAGTTGCTTAATGAAATATCTGCTCCAATTTTTCCGTCCTTTAATGCATATTCGGAATTAAAGGAATAGACCTGTGATTTTTCGGGAGAAGGCAGTTTTCTTACGGCACGGTAATCACCCATGTTAGGGCCTACATACTCAAAAACCCTTCCGTTATTGGTGGTTTGTGTTATTTTATAATCACCCAGATTTGCCCCGAAATAAGTAAATGAAACCGTATAAAGAGTCTGTGTGGCATCTGTTGAAAACTGATAATAATTTCCGGAAGAATTCTGAACCAGGCGGTAAAGGATTTTGTTGACATCATATTCGGTGACCACGCCGGAAGGAGCGTACATCAGATTCGGATCGTTTCCTGCATTGGCAAGAATCTGCTGATCTTCCTGAGAAAGATTCAGCGCCAGCGGAGCGTTTTTATTATCATTTTCCATGAACCAGTTAAGTCCGAGCTTTAATTTTTCTCTTTTATGCTCAACTTTCCCGGTGAATAAATATCTTGAATAATTCCTGTTGGTATAATTGTAGGAAATGGTAATAAAATTCTGCTGGAAAATAGGACGGAAACTGGTAAAAGTAACTTCGCCTGTATTATAATTGATAATGTAATCCTGGTTTTCACCACGCTTCATAAGAATACCATCAATAAAAACCTGTTCCGATCCGGAGATCAGGGTGATAAACTGTTCACCGTTTTTTCCCGTCAGTCGGTAAGGTCCCTGGTTTCCTTCAACACCCTGAAAACGTATCCTGTGGAATTCACTTCGTGCCACTCCCATGGAAACATCAACAAATGTTTTATTATCTTTCCCGAATTCCGTCTGGAACTCAATTCCCATACTCCGCCGCTGATATTTTGCAAAATAGTTTTTGGCCTCAACAAGATCAAGATGTCCGGCTCTGAGGATGGATTTATCCTTAATATTAAGCTGCATGTAGATCTTGTCGAATTCTTCAAGGGTCTGGGTATATCCGTCTGCCTGAATTGGCAAATTATGATCGGAAATGCTCGCAAGAATGGTTACATCTTTAGAAAGTCTCCCGGAAATCTGCAGGTCCATTGAACTTTGTACAGACTGTCCCTGGTTGTTCCCGAAAGTAATCCCCCTTATAATAGAACCTTTTGAATTCAGTTCGCCTAAAAATCTTTTTTTGTCATTTCTTGCAAGAACAGCTTCATCCACAATAATTCTGTTGCTGGTTTTCACAAAATCCATGGTGTCTTTGGCAAAAATATCCTGCTCAAATCTTGCAGCCAGAATACTGTCTTGTGTAATGCTGTCCTGTTTGAGGCTATCCTGTGGAAGATTAGGGTTTTTCCATGTGAATATCTGTGCATTTCCAGAGAATATGCCCATAAAAAACAACACGAATATCAGAATATAATTCCGCAAGCCTTTAGAAATAATCGGTAAAAATACTTAAAAATAGTTTATGGAAATGCTTTTAGTATTATTAACAAAAAATTAACCCAATTATTGTCTTATGAAGAAAAATTGGCGTAATTTTGGCGTGTAAATTATTAATAATTAAATCTTAACGTCATGAAAAAAATCTTTACAATTTTGAGTATAGTTTCTGTATCTGCTTTTGCAAATGCACAAATTGTAATTAATGAAATTTATGGAGCAGGTGGTGGAAGCAATTCTGCTATTTTGTACAAGTATGATTTTGTAGAATTAAAAAATATCGGATCTACCTCTGTAACTTTAACGGGTGCGTATTTGCAGTATGCTTCTGCGGCCGGTACTTTCAACGGTGGAAATAGTAATCATGCATTACCTACTATAACATTAGCTCCGGGCCAAACGTATCTTCTTCAGGAAGGAAGTGCAGGGACGGCGGGAACTGATTTGCCGACACCGGATGCAGTAGGAACTATTAATTTATCAGGAACAGCAGGTAAACTTGCTTTAACGACTGATAGCACAGCGCCTACATCTGCAACAAGCTCTAATGTAATTGATTTTTTAGGTTACGGTTCTACCGCTAGTTATTATGAAGGATCTGCTGCTGCGCCAGCACCGTCTAATACAACTTCTATTGCAAGAACTTCAGGGGATACCAATAATAATGGTGCTGATTTTACTGCGGGTACGCCTACTCCTCAAAATTCAAACTCAGGTAGTTTAGCTGTTGCTGATTTATCTAAAACCAAAGGAAACTTCATTAAAAATACTTTTGTGAAAAATGAAGAAATTACATTTGGTGCTCAGGCAAATGATGTAAAAGTTTATAATATGTATGGACAGGTTGTAAAAACAGCATCTGTAAAGGCAAACGAGTCTTTAAGCGTTGCTGAATTACAAAAAGGAAATTATATTGTAACAGGTACGGTAAATAATCAGCCGGTTTCTCAAAAGATTCTGAAAGACTAAAATTAACTTCGTATACCAGATAAAAACCACTTTGTAAAAAGTGGTTTTTTTATTTATATAATTAAAATAAAATGAATTTTTTGTAATAAACGTGGTATATGCTTGATTATTTGGCATTTATTTTGTTGAACTTTAAATCTAACATAAATCACTTAATTATGAAAAAAGCATTTACTTTTATCGGGCTTGTCTCGATGACGGCATTTTCTAATGCACAGATTGTAATTAATGAAGTTTATACTGGAGGAGGCCTTTTAGGGGCAACTTTAACAAATGACTTCATAGAGTTGAAAAACATCGGGAATTCAACAGCAACCTTAACGGGTGCAACCATTCAGTATGGTTCCGCTACAGGAGCATTTACACAATATCACACATTACCTACCATCACCTTACCACCGGGACAAACCTATCTCATCCAGGAAGGCGGTGACGGCGGCGGATTGATCAATCTTATCAACCCGAATCTTGTGGTTAATGTTGTATTGAACTTCGACGGATCTGGTCCGATTGTAGGTGCAGGGCTAGGGATAGGGCTCACCTCCGGAAAAGTAGCGCTGGCAAGTAATGCCACACAGGTAACAGGTCCTACAGCTTCCAATGTTTTAGATTTTGTAGGATATGGAACAGCTAATCAGTATGAAGGAGCAGGAGCAGCACCATCGCCAACCATTCTGAATTCCATTACCAGAGTTTCAGGTGATACCAACAACAATAATGTGGATTTCACCATAGGATTGCCTACTCCACAGGGGGGAACTTTAGCGGTTAATGATATTTCTGCTAACGCTGTACGTCCTAATTTCATCAAAAATACTTTTGTAAAAAACAATGAAATTATTTTTGGTACGGATGTGAAAGATGTAAAAGTATACAATATGATGGGACAAGTCGTAAAAACAGCTTCTGTTAAAGAAAATGGATCATTAAATGTTGATGAGCTGCAAAAAGGAAGTTATATTGTAACAGGTATTGTTAACAACGAACCGGTTTCGCAAAAAATCCTGAAAGATTAATTTATAGAATCTAAAATTCTAATGCCTCAGATTAACTTCTGAGGCAATTTTTTATTACAGGAGTTTATTAATACCAACCTCGTCTGGCTGCATTGATAATAGAACTCAGATTAAGAATTAAAGTATATCGTATGCGCTTCCCATAATCCTTGAATCCCGGTTCAAAGCCTAATGACGACTGTATCGGAAAATAGATTTCAAGAAAATCCGGAATGACACGCACCTTTACACCGCTGTCCCAAATGAACTTGGCAGATTGGTTTTTATTGTCATATACACCTGCATCCGCATAAATGTGGAAAATTTTCCAGACACTGGTATCTACATTTACAGAGGTAATCCATTTGTTGACGGTTCCCGGAATGAAAGATTTGAAACCTCCATCAGCCAGAATGTATTGTTGTGAAAGGATACCTCCGGTTGCGCTTTGCCCCAACAGATTATAGGAGAAAGAGTAATCGGAAACTCTGGAAATTCCGTAGTTGAAAGTATTATTTCTTGTATTGTTTTTAATAAAATATCCTGCAAAAAGTCGGACACTTAGTTTTTGTCTCGGAGCAAATTCCCAGCGGTAAAAGCCTTCTGCGGTTACTTTGTGGAAATCTTCCATCCATTGGGTGTTGATTCCGAGGCTTTTCTCATGAATGCTCTGGCTGTCATTGTATCCGTAACCTACGCTCCAAAGATTGTATTTATCATAATCATTATTGGCAATCATCAGAGGGCTGAGATCTCTCTCAAAATAGTTGTAAGAAATTCCCACGCTTCTGCTTACGGTACTTCTTGGATTTTTTCTGAAGTTAAAATTTGAATAAACGGAACCTTTGCTGTAAGCCAGATCGTAATCATAATGGAAATAAGATCCTGAAACTCCGAAAGTAATGCTTCTGAAAATACTTTCTGCCGGCAGAAAAGAATAGTTAACAGCTCCGGATCCGGTAAGTTTACCTGTTCCCGTACTGTAGGTCGGAGTAAAAGAATATAAAAATTTCTGATCAAAAAAAGACTGATTCTTAAAGTTGAACCCGATCAGGAATTTATCATATGTATTGCTGAAACGAACCCTCGGGCTGATATAGATTTCATTGAATTCAGGATTCGGGATATCTTTGATAAATTTCAGTTTGATTTTTCTCATGTTGGAAAAAAATCCTTTCGCATACAGAAAATTATCCCTGTAATTGGCTTCCGGGAAAATGTAATCATCATTCAGGGTAATTTTGTTGACATTTTCGGCAGGAATAGAAAATGTTTTTGTTTTTTCATTTTCTTCCGTTTCTACCCAATATTCTTTTGTATCGCCATCTTTAGATTCTGTCTGCAGTTTTACCGGAATATTGGCGGGGGTATTTTTATTAATTTTTATATGAAGAGAATCTCCCTCTTTCCGAAACCTTTTAAGCTTAAAATTTACCCTGTTTTTGTGTTGTAAAAAGTCGGACAGATAAGCTGTTCTCTTATCCTGCTCCGCTAATTCTTTTATAAAATCATCTGGATTAACCTGTTTGTCCGTATTCTTTGAAATAAATTTCTGAACAAGACTGTCAAAATTCTCATAGCCCATTTTATCCGCCGAATAATTGAATAAGGTCCCGGTTTCAAAACTGCTGATGGCCATATCATTAAAGTTGCTCAGGACCGTGTATTTCTCATCAATTTTCTGATCAAGATTCTGGGACATGATGTATTGGTAGGTTAGTCCGTACCGTTCAATAAGCTTTACATCCGAAGCATAAAACAGCTTTAATGGTTTGATCCCGAAAATTTTGGTTTCCGGTAAGCTGCCAAGGAGTTTGGTGTCACCATAGAATTTCTTGAGGTATTGAATTTCAAGGTAAGATTTCAATCCGTTTTTAAACCAGTGATCATCCTGTTTATCGGTAATAATGCTTTCCTCCAATACTTTTTTAGCCACAATCCCGAAATAATCTAGATCGGTCTTCTGAGCATCATTAAAAAGCTGAAATCTGAACTTCCAGAATGTAATATCATTATTTCCGAAAAAATCTTCTTTAGCCCTGAATTTATCTGAGATAAAAATTCTTTGAGGAACAGTTCCCGTTCTGTCTTTGATAAATTTCAGGTGAAGCGGCAGATAAAACTCCAGATTTTGTTTTTCTTCCGGTGTTAAATTATATCCGAATTTTATTTCAGTTCTGATATCATCATTGTTGATGATGATTGATGGATATTCATTCTGTGAAATGAGAAATTCTGGATCGGAGTCAAGATACCCCATGAAAGAATTCATCTGAAACTGCTGAAGATTACTTTCGATAAAATAATTAACAGGCAGATCAAAATTAATCTTCCAGTACGTATTGAAACTTACGGATTCTTCGATATCATGATAATCCCTTTTAGAAATATTGTCCGGATCAAAACGATCCGGGACAATAAAGAAATATTTTAATGCTACATTTTTATCTGAAGTTCCGTATCCCGTAAATTTTTTGTCGGGAAGCTGAATTTCATATTGCAGTTTTAATTTTACCTGTTCGCCGGGCTGCAGCACTTTTTTCAGGGGTAAAAAAATATTTTCCTCCGAAATAGCAGTCATTGGAATTTCCTGGTCGGAATCCTGAATTTTCAAATTGAGTAATTTTCCGAGCTCTTTTTTTTCAGCAAAGTGAAGATCAGTATTGCGGTCTTCCAGCTTACGGTAAACCAGTGATGTTCCTCTTTTATTGTACGCGGATACCCAGTTCAAAAGTTTCACTGTATTCAGAGCTGCTTTAGAATTGTTATAATAGACCAGCTCCTGATTTACATGCAGCAGTTTTTTGTCTGAAGACAGTTTTGCTTCAATATAAATACTGTCTTTCTGTGCAGATACCTCTACAACACCCAAAAACAAAAAAAGGCCAATGCAAATATTTCTCAATTAACTGTGATATGGTTCAAATATAACTTATTTTACAGAAAGTCCTCTAATATTTAAATTAACTTTGAGTTAGTTTTTTTTCAAGGGAATTCAGATAGGCTTTCCATCCTTCATTTTTATACAGCATGGCAGCTTCGGCAGGATTTTCAGCTTTGTAAATTCCTCTTCCTACAATGATGAAATCGGTGTGAAGTGTTTTGAATACATGTTCAGGGGTATTGTACTGCTGTCCTTTCCCGTCTCCGGAATCTGCAAGATTTACACCCGGCGTGAAGAGCAGCATTTCTTCCGGAAGCGGGTTTTGGGAAACTCCGCCGATTACATTAGGATGGGATGCTGCAATCTTTAGTGCTTCTTCACGATATGCACTGGTGGTTAAAGCACCTTTTGAAGACATTCCGATGATGGCAACGACACCTACATTTTTAAAACAGTCTAAAGATTCAAACCCTCCGATAACCTGAGATGTTACAAAGTCTGCCCAGTCCGTAATTTTAAATACACCGCTTGTAAACTGCAATTCCTGAGTATTTCCGATGTCTGCAAATTTTCTGTCTTCCATAAGCAGGAAATTATGTTTTGCAGCCAATGCTTTAAGCGGAGTAATTGTTTTTTCATATTCGAAATCAGATATAATGTCGATATGTGTTTTTAAAGCAATCACATGAGGACCTACTTTTTCTGCGAGATCCAATAATCCCTGAGTTGTGGTAACATCAGCAGAAGCGATAAGATTGGATTGTTTGGCAAGTGCAGTTTCCAATAGTTTTTTAGAAACAGAATGCTGTGCGGTGCTGAGTTTCTGTTCGTAGGAAGCTCTTGTTATTTCTTCAAACTGAATGTGATTTCCCTGCAGGAAATCCTGAATTCTTTTCACTTCATCATCTGATAATTCTCCGTTTTCCCAAAGGATAGAACATACTTCCGAAATATTGAAAAGTGTGTGAACTCTGTATCCTCTGCTTTCAAGAAGTTCTTTTCCACCTTGTTCCCTGTCGAGAACAACTACGATATCAGCAACTTTGATGTCTTCCTGCTCAACTTCTGCAATGGTTTCAATCAAAGATTTTCCTGAAGTAATCACATCTTCTACCAAAAGGCAGTTTTGTCCTTTCTGGTAAATTCCTTCAATCAGTTTTTTGGTGCCATAGTTTTTGGCTTCTTTTCTTTTTATAATTAATGGAATATAACTTTCCAGAGACATTGCTGTAGCCATCGGAAGGGCAGCATAAGGAACTCCGCAGATCAGATCAAAATTATCCAGAGGAAGCATGTCCAGTAAATAATTGGCTAAGTTTTTTAGGATTTTCGGATCTGAAGCCAATGGTCTTAAGTCTACATAAAAAGGACTTTCAATACCGCTTTTTAATGTAAATCTTCCGAATTTGATGATGCCAAGTTTATAGCACTCTAAAAAGAATTCTTTTTTACTTTCCATTATTTTTTATTAGATGTTGCAAATTTAAGGAAATGATGTTGAAAGTCAATTGTGAATTTTACTTCGCAGTTGAATTGTGAGGTTTTATCGTTCCATTATGATAAAGCGACTGGATTTTTATTCACAAAAAAACACCCAAAAGGATGTTTTTTTTATTTTACGATTTCGGCATTGATTACTTTCGTACTGTCTTTGCTATATTGTCGTTCGGCTTCCCAAAGAAGGAATTTATCTACTTCTTTAATCAGTTTCGGAATGGTAAGCGATAAAACGGCCAGATCATCCAGCACTCCGATTACGGGAACAGCAACTTCAGGAAGCAGATCAATCGGTGAGATAATGTACAATACCCCTAAAAGCGGAAGAATAATATCAATGGATCTCATCGGGTATTCTCCTTTTCTCCACATCCTCACCATTCTGAAAATGTCGGGGATTTTTTTCACAAAACCTTTGTGATTGATGGCTTCTTTTGCCAGACTTAATTTTGAATATTTCATTTTGTGTTTAATTTTAATAATTCTACAACGGTACTTAATTCACAAATTCTGTACCAATGAAGTCTTATGGAACGTTAAAAATTATTTGATAATATTATCTATAAACTGATGTACAGATTCTGTATTCCAGTCTCTTGACGCATCTTCTTTAATAATGATTCTTCCGTCTTTATCAAGAAGGTAAGTGGTTGGGAACACTTTCGGAAGTATTTTTTCTGAAATGGGACTTTGTGCAATATAAACGGGAACGGTATAATTATTTTCCTTCAGAAATTTTCTTACGGCATCTTCCTGATCATTCATTGCAATAAGCACGAAATCCACATGTTCTTTTCGGGTGTCGTAGAGCTTTTGTATCGAAGGCCATTCTTTTCTGCACGGTGGACACCAGGTTCCCCAGAAATTAAGAAATACAGCTTTGTTTTTAAAAGTTTTGAGATTGGTACTCGGAACATTGATTCCCTGCAGGTCGATATCATAATCTTCTTCCGTCACATGTACTGCATTTTCAATTGTGGCAATAGGAAAAAAAGCATCCTGCAGTTTTTCTTTCACGCCGGGAACGAAAGCGATCACCGCAATGACAGCGATTAATACGATGTAGATTAGATTTTTTTTCATAAATAATTCTCCTGGTATTTATTGTATTCCAATATATTGAAAGTAATTATTATTCAATTGATATATCAAAAACTTATCAGAAACTTTTCCTTCCTTATCAACTAGAGGAATATACAATTTATTTTGTTCAAATTTAATCAATTTTAATGGACGCTCCGGTCTGTTAACCACACTAAAAAAATCAAAATCAATCTGAATTTTATTAAGGGCTGTGGTTTTGGTCCTGAAAATTTTGTTGGAATCAATTAATCTGTTATTACTGATAGTAAATGCCTGAACTCTTTGAGCATTATCTTTTGAAGAAAAAATACCATTGGAAATAACAAGATAGTAAATCTGCTTATTGAGGGTGACTTTTATAATTTCAGAAGTAAAATATGCAGTATCTGCCTGGTCTTTATTAAAAATGGTTTTTGCTTTTCCATTGGAAGAGTACTGAATAATCTGATCAAAACTTTTCATCGTTCCTCCCAATTCTGTGTCCCAACCATAGAATCTTAACTTTTTATCTGCTGACGTAGCGATGAACAATTTTTTCTTCAGGAGTTTAAAGTCATAGGTGAGGGTTTCAGGATTTTCAGCAATGAATTTTTTAAATTCACCGGAAAATTTCAAAGACTCATCTGCTTTGCTATCGTAATCTTCATTTTCGGAATACTTTTTATACTGAGTTAAAAAATATTGCTCTTTATTTTCCAGTTTTGTGTTTTGTGCCCTGAAAGCATTGGGGAAAATAAAAAATGCGATGAGAAAACAGGTGTATTTGAACATTCTACAACAATTCCAAAATTTCCTGAACAGCATCCTTACCCCTGTTTTTGGCATAATAAATCTGAAGGTCATTGTAAAAAAGATCTTTAGGATAAGCTACAGGATCAGCTTTGTATTTCATCAATAACTCTGTTCCGAACTTCGGACGAGGACCCCATGAATTTTTAACCTGAAAATCTTTATCCAGGATAATTACCTTCGGAATGGATTCCGTACCATTCGTTAAAAATTGATTGATTAAACTTTTATCATGGTCTCTCAGGAAAATACGTACTTCATTCCGGCCTTCGAAAAATTTAACCAAAGCCGGAACCGTGGCACTGGCATCACCACACCATACTTCGGAGATGATAAGTATTTTACCTTCAAAATTTTTGGCTTCAAGCTCTTTAAGCTGATTTTCATCCGGAACATACTTCTTTAAGGTTCTGTCGATTCTCTGAAGTCCCAGTTCGTAATATTGTTTATAATCTGCTTCCTGCTGACTGGCAGGGTTTTCTAATCTCTGTCTTCCTGTTTTTACATACTCTTCAAAAGAGATGCCTTGTTCCCAGTAATTTTTCATTACTAATGTATGTATTAAAAATGGTTGATATTTCTTGTTTTATTAATCAGGAACAGATCTGCCAGAACAAAAGCAGCAAGGCTTTCTACCACTGGAACTGCTCTTGGGACCACACATGGATCATGGCGTCCTTTTCCTTCCACGATTACCGGATTTCCGTTTTTATCTATACTTTCCTGTGGTCTCAGAATCGTTGCGACCGGCTTAAAGGCTACACGGAAATAGATGTCCATTCCGTTTGAAATTCCTCCCTGAATTCCTCCTGAAAGATTTGATCTGGTAGTAAAATCTTCGTTAAAAAGATCATTATGATCCTTTCCTGTCATTTTAGCACCGCAGAAACCGCTTCCGTATTCAAATCCCTTGGCAGCATTAATGTTCATCATCGCTTTGGCCAGTTCAGCCTGGAGTTTTGAAAAAACAGGTTCGCCAATTCCTACCGGAACATTTTTGATGACACAGGTAATGGTACCGCCAATCGTATTTCCTTCTTTTTTGATCTCTTTAATTTTTTCGATCATTTTTTCTGCCGTTTCCGGATCGGGACACCGTACCTCATTGCTTTCCGTTTTTGAAAAATCGAGTGCCTGATAAGGTTTTTCACAGAAAATTTCACCTACGGAAGAAACGTAAGCATTGATTTCTATGTCGGATAGCAATTGTTTTGCTAAAGCTCCAGCCACTACCCAGTTCATGGTTTCTCTTGCAGAAGATTTTCCGCCTCCGCGATAATCTCTCAGTCCATACTTTTGATCATACGTAAAATCGGCATGGCTCGGCCGGTAAGATTGTGCAATATGATCATAATCTTTTGATTTCTGATTTTCATTTTCAATAATAAAACCAATGGGAGTTCCTGTTGTTTTTCCGTCAAAAATCCCTGAAAGAAACTGTACGGTATCGCTTTCTTTTCTTTGAGTTACGATAGAAGACTGTCCCGGTTTTCTGCGGCCCAATTCATATTGTATTTTATCAAAATCAACCTGAAGGCCTGCGGGGAAATTATTGATAATTCCGCCATAAGCGGGACCATGACTTTCTCCGAATGTTGTAAGGCTGAGAAGATTACCTAAAGTATTTAACATACTACAAATTTACGGCTTTTTATCCATATTTAAAATGAAGGTTATCTGTTCTGCTGATAGGTTTTTTTTATAGAATAAATTACTTTTTCAGCTTCTGCTTTTTGTTCTGGTGTTAATTTTTTCCAGATAAACCCTTGATGTACATTTTTTTCATCTGCCAATTGGGGGAAAATTCCGGCTTTAATATTACTGTAGATATAACTTTCGGAAATAGCAGGAAGCGGCGTATCAAAATTATAGGGATAATTTTTTGAAACATTAAACTTTAAATTACCGATTTTATATGAATTAAAATTATGGTAATGATAGGTGGAAGGTTTGTACAGTTGTTTCAATTCATATTTGCTCATAAAACTTCCGGGTCTGAAACTCGGAAGATAGGTTTTGAGAATATCGGGTATCATTAAAAAACTAATGATAATAGTGCTTAAAGCAAAAAATACAATAAGAGATTTTTGTCTGTTAAAAAAACTTGCCAAAAGCACAAAGAAAATGACAAAAAAAACATCGATAAAGAACCTGTACTGTGCTGAAAAAAGAAGCACTGCGATGCTTTTAATGATAAGAGATATACAAATTAAGGTAATAGTCCTGTTTTTTTTAATAATGGTAAAGACAATAAATATAAGAATACTCACTATAAAGAGTATATTGATTTTTGACTTGATTCCATCTAAAAGATACCAGTTTTTAATATAGTCTGTGAAAGAAAAATTCCTGATTTCTTCATAAGAATATTGCATATCATAGGTTTTCTGAATGGCAAACCGGGAAGATATTTTGAGAATTTCAGGATTTGGCTGCCAATGTACTTCCAAATTCGGGAAAGCGACAGGGAAAATGGGATATCCGAAGGTATATATATTTTTAATGAAAAAGAGCAGAATGACAGCAAATCCGGGTAGTACACTGTTGAACCTTGATTTAATAATGCAAAATGAATATAAAAATCCCAGAATAGGAAGCCATACCATGGTTGGTTTTATAATGAAAACAAAGGATGAAAAGACAAATAAAGAACTTGCTGAAGTATTTCCCTTCATAATTTCATTTAAAATAATTAAAGAAAATACGATTACCGGTAAATCAGGACTTGGTGATTGGGAAAAAAGCAGCAGGACCGGTATAAAACATAATTGGATCCAGCTCTTTTCTTCAATGATATATAAGATATAAACAATAAGTACTATAGAATTGATTCTTAAAAAAGGATCTGAAAAATGAGAGAACCCTGCCTGAAATATATGCCAGACCGACATTTGCCCTAAAGTAATATCAAGATTTGAAATACCTTTTACCATTCCATATTCAGTAAGCCATCTGATGCTGGGAACATAGTAACCGTAATGGTCCAGAACAAAGGGATAGAAAGATGAGCAAAAGACAATGATTATTGAAGCGGTAACAATTATTATACAATCTTTTTTAGAAAATGCGTGGAACTTTTTATATAAATGGTCCCTGAAAAAAAATAAAAGGCCCATACATATTGCAGAAACTTCCACATAAAAATTTAATGGTATGAAGAATGAAAGTATTGTGAAAATAATACTCAATCCTAAAATTCCTGAAAAAGCATGACCCGCAACTCCTCCTGTGTAAGGTCCTAATACAGAGTGTATTATCTTTCCCCAGCCCATGAGGGTGGGAATTAGAATGATTGTAGAAAGGAACATTAACAGCATAAAAAAGATTGCTTAAAAATAAGCAATCTTTCTATTTATTGTGAAAATAATTAACGAGGCTGTACTCTTCCGCTTTTTCTGTCCTGTGCTCTACCTAAAGTATATCCTGTGGCACCACCAATTACACCACCAATAGCGGCACCGGCACCCGGACTTTTCTTGTTAACAATCGCTCCCAACGCGGCCCCGCCGACAGCACCAATAATGGTACCTTTAGCAGCTTCACTCATCCCTTTTTTCTGAGTTGTACCCTGGGATGCACTTGTTCCGCTATTGGCATAAGATCCACTGCTTGAACTTGAGCTAGGTCTGTCTCTGTAAACCGTATGCGTTTCTCTGATTACCTGAGGCTTCGCGTTTGCAGCGGCTGTTTTTGCTTTTTCAACTTCAGCCACGCTGTCTGCTTTTTTTTGCGTTTCGTAAGCTATCTTTTCTTTTTCAATAGCTAATTTTTGTTTTTCTATTTCCAATTGTCTCATCTGGAACTCCATTTTTTGCTGTTCCAAAGATTTTTCGGCTATCTGATCATCTTTTTTACAGGCTGTCAGTGCAAATACTGATAATAATCCTGTTAACACTATAGTTTTCATAATTCAAATTTTAATAGGTCTCAAAGACCAGCTTTGACAGAATAGTATTTCCAATTATGACGCCAATATTTAGTTAAGTGATGTTAAAATTTTAAAAAAAATATTAAATATATTCTAATATATATGCTAAATATGCATTAATAGGGGATTAATAGACATAACTTTTATTTAATTTTCTCTTGGTGTTGAATTAATATAAAAAGGGTAATTTTATAATTCCAAACTATATTAATATGAAAAATACAACTTTTAAATTGATGCTGTTGCCAATATTACTGGCAATGCTTAACGGATGTTCATCCAATGATGATTTTATGGTTCAGGATAAAAAGGTTCCTGTAAGTAAAAAAGAAATTTCTAAAACTCAGAATTACACCATCCGTTATGGATTGATGTCACAAAATGGGACCAAAACTCTTTCAGGAAGTTATGACGTGGGAAATTTTGTAGCTACCAATACTGCTACCGGTGAGTCTTTCGAAACATATGCAGGTGGAGGTTTTCAGGCATTGCCTAAATATTATGAAGGAATTCCTGCGGGCACTTATACCTTTACAGCCATGCAGGGGCAGGGTGGCTGGGTAGGATATGGCTCTGTTACTGGGATTGTATCATCTGATCAGGTAGATGCTGATGGCTATATCACGATATATATTCCTATTATCTGGGAAGAATAATTTTTTTGTCATCTATAGTGTTACTGAGAAATTTTTATAAAATTCGTATCAATTCACAATATTATGATCTCACTCATATTATTATTTAGGTTTTGTGTATAATTTTGACCAAAATCAGACACCAAAAAATTTTATATGAAAAAAGTAATGCTATTAATGCTAGGAATAAGTCTTTTTGCTGTAAGCTGCAAAAAGCAGGAAACGCAGAATGAAAACAACTCTATGAGTGATTCTGCCGGAACAGGAACAATGACTCCTGATAATACAACAACCGGAACGGCAATGGATACCACGGCAAGTGTTAGAGACAGTGCAATGAACCAGGGAAGCGGAACAGGAAACCAGACTACAAGCCCTAATCAGAACAACGGATCTAACAGAGGAACTCAGAGTTCTTCAGGTACCCGAACTGATTCCGCGAGATAAAAGACACTTTTTTAGACCCCATATACCCTTTTTTAAACTCCTCACGACCCTTGAGGAGTTTTGCTTTTATAAAATTTCAGAATTTATTTAAATAAATAGAATTTAATGCACTGTGATTCGAATCATAAACATTATTTTTTTTCATATTTAACTTTGACTTCAGAATTAAATTAATTGATTCTATAAAAATTTTTTTTCATCATTTGTGTTTTTAGGGTCTCCTGTATGGGGATCCTATTTTTTGAACATATTTATACTTTTCGTAATGATATAATTCTGCTTTATTAATAATAAAAGTATGAATAGATCGTTAAGTGTAAAGTAATATAATATTATTTTTGATAAATTTTAGATGGTCATGTTCGGTATTTTTTATAAAAAACATGCTGTTATATGCTTTATATTATCAAAAAACGAATTAGATTTGCAAGGATTAATATTAAATGATAACTTATGAAGAAAATTTCTACTTTTATAGTACTTCTTCTGTGTTTGTTAAATTTAGGCGCCATACCGGATGCCTATGGACAGGCACCTGCAACATTACCGTATTCACAGGATTTTAACACTGCTAACGATTTCACGCTCCTTAACGGGACTGCGACGAACAAGTGGTTTTACGGTGCTGTGACCGGAAATACAGGCAGTTCTATTTATATCTCTGATAATAATGGGACCGCCAATAACTACAATACCAACTCATCGAGTGTTGTGCATGCTTACAGGGATATTACGATACCTGCGGGATCCTCAATCGCCAATTTTTCATTTGATTGGAAAGGAGAGGGAGAATCCGGTTGGGATTACCTGAGGGTATGGCTGGTTCCGGCTACATTTACACCTACTGTAGGTACCCAGATTACCACCGGAACAGGAAGAGTTCAGGTAGGAGAGTTTAATCAGCAATCTACGTGGCAAACATACAGTAATCCCAGTCTGAATATCACAACTTACGCCGGATCAACCATGAGGCTTGTGTTTGAATGGAGAAATGACGGTATTTTCGGAACTCAGCCGCCAATTGCGGTTGATAATATTAATATTAGCATTCCGACTTGTATTATGCCTTCCGGTATGGCTGTTCCCACCATTGGAACTACCACTGCTACTTTAACATGGAATGCTCCTTCACCTGTGCCCGGATCAGGATATGAATATTACCTGAGCACTACCAACACACCACCTACTGCCGCTACACCGGGAGTTGCCAATGCAGGAACATCAGTGAGTCCAGCAGGATTGACTACTTCCACTACCTATTACTGGTGGGTACGTTCAATTTGTGGTGCCAACGATAAAAGTGTTTGGGTAGCAGGTCCTTCATTCTCTACTACTCAGGTGCCGGCTACGATTCCTTACACACAGAATTTCTCTACAGCAAATGACCTGCAGCTTTCTAACGGAACTCAGGTTAATAAATGGGTATATGGTTCCGCAACAGGAAATCCTGCCAACTCATTATATATTTCCAATACCAATGGAACTACCAATGCTTACAATACAGGATCATCAAGTGTTGTTCATGCATACAGAGATATTATTGTTCCTGCGGGAACAACGGATGCTACGTTAATGTTTGACTGGAAAGGAGATGGAGAATCAAGCTGGGACTATCTGAGAGTTTGGATGGTACCGGTAAGTTTTGTGCCTACTGTCGGAACCCAAATTACCACTGGTGGTGGAAGAATCCAGGTAGGAGGGAATATGAACCAGCAGACAACATGGCAAAATTATTTCAATACGGGACTTAACCTAAGTTCTTTTGCAGGAGGCGTTATGCGTCTTGTGTTTGAATGGAGAAATGACTCTTCAGGCGGAACACAGCCTCCTATTGCTATTGATAATATTAATTTGAGTATTCCTACATGTAAAGTTCCGATAAATGTTCAGGTAACAAGTGTAGGGTCTAATACGGCATCTATAAGCTGGACTGCTCCGTCACCTGCACCTGTAGGAGGATATCAGATTTATCTTACAACAACGAATGTACCTCCGATAGCGTCTACTGCCCCAACTTCAACTTCAGCAACGACTTCGGCAACGCTGACTCCTCTAACGCCAAATACAACCTATTATTTCTGGGTGCGTTCGGTGTGTGCAGGGTCAGACAGAAGCTTCTGGGTTGCGGGACCAAGCTTTACCACAACGCAGATTCCTGCTACACTTCCTTATATACAGCAGTTTACTTCAGGAAGTGATTTGGGATATACCAACGGAACCCAGGTTAACAAGTGGGTTTACGGTTCTGCAACGGGAAATCCGGCAAACTCATTATATATTTCCAATACCAACGGAACAACTAATGCTTACAACACGGGATCATCAAGTGTGGTACATGCATACAGGGATATTGCAATTCCGGCAAATACTACGACTGCTACATTCTCATTTGACTGGAAAGCTGAAGGAGAATCAAGCTGGGATTATCTGAGAGTTTGGCTTGTACCTGCTACGTTCATGCCTACGTCAGGAACGCAGATCACTGCTGGAACAGGAAGAATACAGATTGGAGCGAATTACAATCAGCAGTCGACATGGCAGACTGTTCTTAACCCTGCTTTAAATATTTCAAGTTTTGCAGGGACTACAATGCGTCTTGTTTTTGAATGGAGAAATGACTCATCAGGCGGTACGCAGCCTCCTGTTGCAATTGACAATATTAATGTACGTGTTTGCAGCACAGCAACTCCGGTTGTAACGCTTGGAACCCCTACTCATAATTCGATAGTATTAACATGGCCTCAGGATACCGGTGGAGCAAGTTATATCATTAATTACAGACCGCAGGGAACAGGTGCGCCTTGGCAAACCACAAGTGTTGCGGCAGCTCCTTATCCGCAGCCTACTAATACAACGACATTAAACAACCTTTTATCTGCAACATTATATGAAGTACAGGTAATTGCAGTATGTAACGGTAATCAGGGTACACCTTCCAACAATACATTTACTACGAGATGCGATCCTACACCTCCGAATGTTACCATCAGTAATATTACAACCAATTCGGCTTTAGTTACATGGTCGCCTTTGGCAGTAAGCTCACATTATTTCATACGATACAGAATCGTAGGAAGCGGAAACGGTGGTTGGAGTGCAAATATTCCTTTGCCTGCGGCACCTGCCAATACATTCCCTCTTACAGGATTGAATGTGTATACTTCTTATGAAGTACAGATTGCCAATATGTGTGATAATGAAAATACAATGAATCCATGGTCTAATCCTAAAGTATTTACTACGGAAAGAACATGTGAAATTGCTCCTCCGGGATTGACGATTACGAATCTTACCACAACTACGGCGCAGGTTACCTGGGAACCTTTCCCTGGTGCAACGTATGTACTCAGATATAGAAAAGTGGGTATTCCTAGCTGGACAACCGTAACTTCCAATACCAATACAGTTACATTAACAGGTCTTTTGGAGCTTACCCAGTATGAAATGCAGGTAGCAAATGTTTGTAGCGGAACTGCAGGAAATTATACACTGCTGTATCTCTTCACAACGCCTACAATAGTATATTGCCAGATGACAGCTACAACTTCATCTTCTGAATATATTTCAAAAGTGACAGTAACACCAAACGGAAAACCGGAAATGGTAAACCAGTCTGTAGCTTCCAACTACAGTGATTATACAGGTGTAACTGCAAAATTCATTGAATTGATTCAAGGGTCTTCTGATAATAAAATTACCATTGAAAAAAAGATCTCAGGAAATACTAATGCAGGAGTTGCTGTGTGGATTGACTTCAACAGAAACGGATACTTTGATATTGATGAAAGAGTTTTCGTTTCAGGACCTAATAACGAGCAGACGATCACCGGAACATTCTCTGTCCCTATTGATGCATTCATCAGCCTTACGGATTTTAAATATGTTGTAATGCGTGTCGCTCTTCAAAAAGACGGAATTCCGGTGAATTGTACAACTGTCCCGAATGGTGAAGTGGAAGATTATACTGTAAGAATTACTAAGCCGATTGTACCGAATCCTGTAAACCAGGAAGACATCCTGATTTATCCAAACCCGGTAAAAACGGTATTGAACGTAAAAAATATCAGCGCTAAAGCCAATTATAAAATCTATAATGCTACAGGTCAAATCGTATCAACAGGGATTATCCTGAACAATAAGATTGATGTACATACTTTGATTAATGGAGTTTATGTAATTGATATTGATGACGTAAAGGGTACTGCCCAAAAGAAATTTATTAAGGAATAAAAACTCTTTAAATGATATAGTAAAGCTCTCAGAAATGAGAGCTTTTTTATTATATTTTAACATTTTTTAAATGGTTGTTTAATTTTTGAAATATTATATTGTTTCTAAAATTACATCGTAGCCCTTTTAAATAGGGGGATAACGGAAATTTTGAATTTTAAAGATATTTTAAATGACTGATAAAATTTGTTAATTGATAAAAATAAATTGTCTAAAAGACTTTTTAAAAAAAATACATTTCTTAAATTTGCAGTCACTCATGTTTAATTTGAGTTTTCATGGTTATTAGTTTTTATCCTCGTAGCAATACGGGGATTTTTTATATCCAGATTGTTTCTATGTCATCCTGTGCGGGAAATCACGTTCGGCTTTTACAATATAAGAATATTTTAAACCTGGAATTGCTGCTGTAGTGTTTACAGCTTTCATCAGTAAACGATGATGGGGATTTTCTGAAGTCATCAAGAAATTTTTTACTCTCTTCTGCAATTGCAGGTATAATAAGATAATCATAAAGAGTTTTGGTAAAAGCACTTGAGTTTTTAAGAATCAGTTTTTTGTGTTTTAAAGCTTTAGTAAATGTCATCATATAGGTTTTGCTACAAATGTAATAAAACAAAACCGACGGATTATAAAAACAATAGATTATAATCATCATTTTTAATGAAAATAATGTATACATTTGCATTGATTCTCATGTTTAATTGAGTTTTCATGGTTATTAGTTTTTTAGCCCCTGTTTATTCAGGGGCTTTTTTATTTTTATAGATAAATCATTTTAACCATAAAAATTTATTTTCATTAAAACTTTAACACTTTGTCTGTATTGCTGGCATAGTAGTTGAATACTTAACCGCAACTATTAAAAAATCCTTAAAGGAACTTACAATATTCTCGGAGAAATCTGAGAATATTTTTAAAGAAACACCATCACTTAAATATTAATTTTTTCATTTTAATCCTCTGCCGTGGCTGGGGATTTTTTTTACTTTTTAATGTATATCTTTGCATAAAATTATTTAATTGTCTTATATAATCAAAACAACATCAGAAGGCTTAATATACATCAAGGCATCCAGCATTATTAATGTAAAAAAGCCCAATTCTATTGAAGGAGCAAAAATTCTGGGAAAACCGTTGGTGATTAATGTGAATCATATTGGGTTTCTTAGTTTTAATATGGATGGAAATGTTACCTTTTTTATGGCAAGCGGCTTTGAAATATCGGCCAATATATTGTACGAAGAAGCAGAAGAAGCTTTTAACAGTGCCAAAGCCAATGTAGAAAAAATCATACGCTAACGATTAAGTGATCATTAAAAAATAGCTCCTCTCAGGAGCTATTTCTGTTTATTATAATTTTTATCAAGCCAAAAACCGACTTCATTAATTTATCGTATATAAGTTTGTAAATAAACGAACAGCTTAAAAAATATTCAGATTAAAATATAGCTCATCAATTTGAGTTTTTCATGGTTATTAGTTTTTAGTCCCCGGATCATTCCGGGGTTTTTTATGAAATTTTTTATCAATTGGTTTTGAATATCGGAAGGGATAAGAACCCAAAAAACGTCTCTATTCCGGATCATGCAGTACTAATTGAAGATTTTCCTACAATCATTACGCGTGTATAAGATTTTTTTTAGTTATCATGCTATAGTTTCTATGCACATATATGAAGATTTTATACATTACGCATGTATAGAAATAATCAGGTCATCATAAGAAAGCTTTCCAATAGATTAATTCGCCGAAGAAAAGCAAAAACAGATTTATTCTTCATAAATAAACATCAAATAATTAATTGCGATGTTTTTAAGGTAGTGTTTTAAATTTGACAACTTCCGTAGCATAATCGAATTCTTCCCCCGATCTTATTACTTGGAAATCCCTTCCAAGAAGCTGTGATATAACATCTTCTTTACTAACGAAAGTACGCATTATAAAATCATAATATTTTACCATATCAGTATCCTGATATTGAAATATATTAATAATAAGTTGGCCATCTTCAAAAAATCTAAACATTTTGTTGTTAGGTAAATCTAGAATTTTTTCAATGTGTAATATTTTATTTTTTTTAGTAGCTTCATAAAATTCCAATGAAGTATCATTTAGCTGCTTTTTAAGCTCTTCCAATTCTTTTAAATTTTTTCTGTCATTACTTATTATTTTATTATTTAGAATCTTTATTTCATCACTTAACAAAGCTGACTGTTCACGGAAAGATTTTGATTCATTAATGTTTTTAATTTGTTCTTCATTTAGTTTTGCTTTTAATTCTTCTATGGTAGTTTGTAACTCATCAACATACTGATTGTGCTCAACGCCCTCCCGTGCTTCCATTATTTTTTTCTGAGCATCATTTATTTTGATTGCTATATCTCCTTGCCTTTCAATTTGATCGGTAATTTGTATTTTCTTATAATCTGCTCGTTTTTTAAATGCTTTTTTTATAAAAAGTTCATTATACTGATTAAAATACGGAAGAAAAAAAAGGTATGTAACCATTGCTAACAGTGGGTAAACAAGTGTATGACAATAGTCGCTAAAATATTTATTTACGTATAATATCTTAAATTCGATAGAGCCTGTAGAAAATATAAAAAATAATATTGATCTCCAATTTATAACTATCCAAGGTATTGTAAATGCTGCAATTGTGGGATTTTTGAATCTTTCTAAAACAACATTTGTTGCTTCATTCACTATTGAAGTTACGGTAGATGACGCTTTACTTAGTTCTTCTTTTAATTCTTCCATGGTTTTATGTTTAATTTTCGAATATACAAAATATCTCAATCCATTATTACTTCAATTGATTTTCTTACTGGACAGTTAGGCCAATAGGTAATATAGTTATTATAAGTAAATTGAACTTTTTAGCCTAAAATAAAACCGTATCTTTAAAATAAAAAACCATGATCAGAGCAGTAACAGCAGATCATATACTTTTTGATGAGTGTATTGATATTTTTAGACCAGATAAAGAAGATCCAAGATATTCAAAGAGTTGTATGGTATAATACTGTCTCCATTTGAAATAAAATTTGAGTGGGATTTAGGGAACTACACTTTATATCCCTCACAGATTACCTGGATGCCCGGGTCTTATAGAGCTTATGTAAGCGTTGTAAAGATGAAACAAGTTTCAGAAATTTATAGTGATTTATTGCCTCATGCACTTTGCGCTATACTATCGATCACTACTTCTCATCCATTCAAATCCCCTAGAAGTCATCCTGTACCGTTCTATACATCATTTCCTAAATTAGAAGAAAGAGCATTAGTCACTTATGGCTTAACTTATCCCGTCCTCTCTGCGGGACCTGGGACGCTACGAATAGAGATGGATGAAAGAGAAGAATTGTCATTAGCAAGTAATATTCGTGAAATCATTTCTTTACTGAAGACAATTAAATATGATGTATATCGAAAATTTATGCAAAATGCAAGATTAGTACAACTTTCATTAATTAATAAACGGGAAGATTTTGGATTATCTTATCAGTTGCTAGTATCCTCTATTGAATCAGTTGCGTAAATTGCGATTAAACGGGATAAGGTTAAACAAAAGCACCCAAAAGAGTCAGTATGGTCAGAAATGAGTAAGGAGAATGCTGAATTTGCTGAACTTTTTACGGAATTTAAAGCTGCAAGAGGTTCAAATGCTTATCTCATTGAGCGCTATGTTGAATTTATAAAAAGATATGCTCCGTATTTAGAATGGGATGAGTATTTAATAAAAAATAGCGCGATTCAAAGGGAGCAAGATAAAGAGTCTGAAAGATTTTTCGGTGGAAATTTCCCATCAGATTTTAGTGAAAAAAAATTGGAGGAACTTTTACGAAAAACATATAAACATCGATCAGAATATGTTCATCAAGGAAAGCAGCCACCACACACAGATCCCCAATCTAGTTTTTCTAACTTTTTTGAGATTGAAACAAGTTTCTATGATTTTGAAACTAAGGAGTTTATTGATGATGTAATTCTAAATTATAATATATTGTTGGCAGTTACTAAAAACAGCATTATAAATTGGTTAGTTTCCAAACGTGAATAAAATATAAGTTTTGATTTTTTGTGGACCACTTTTAGCTTTTGACTGCTTTCTTATCTCAAAATAATTGATTTCCAACGGTTATCTGTACGCTAAATAAAAACACTTGTTAAGTATATTATCGGGAAACTATAACAAAAAACCTCTCTAATTATAGAGAGGTTTGAGGTACCTAGCGGATTCGAACCGCTGTAGATGGTGTTGCAGACCACTGCCTAGCCGCTCGGCCAAAGTACCATGTCTTTACCATTTTTAGGTGTGCAAATATAACAAAATATCTGATTCAACAAAAATTTTTCAGGCGATTTCTTTCACTCCGATGGTTTCAATTTCTCTTTTCATCTGGGTTTCAGCCGTATATTTTTTTATATCAATCACGCGGGTATCGCTCCAGCTGTCGTGCCAGCCGTTTTCGCCCAGAAAAGATAAGGCATCAAAAGGGACTATTCTTGAAAATGTGCGACCCAATATTTGCATAAATGTCGGTTTTTCTCCATCGATGCTAATAACTTTTGTTCCGGTAATATATTTTGCAGGCGTTCTTCCCAGGTAATATTCCATCAGACAATAATAAGCAAATATGTAGGTAAGATAAATGAGTATAAAGACAAAGTCCATACTTGTATTTTCTTCTTCAAAACTTTCATCTATATTCTCATTAAAAAGAGTGGCATTTAATATACCAAAGATAAAAATTGCCCCATAAAAAATGACCTGGATAAAGATCCTGTCCAGTATATACTCTGCAAATCTTTGCCATTTTGTAGCTCTGTTATTGTCTACTACGCGTAAATATTTTCTCATGTTAGTTATTAGTTTAAATTCCGTTTACTATAAGTTTTAAATTTGCTTTCGTATCAATTACGGCGGTAATTCCAAAAGGATTCATCAGAATGTTTCCGGGTTTTAAAGTAAACACCTTTCCGGACATTTTGAGCCCTTTATAATATTCTTTGTTAAAGGCTTCTTCAATACTTTTCCTAGAAGTGTTTTCAAGATCCTGAGTCGGAATACCATATTCTTCTTCAATCATTTTTACGATTCTTCCCCGGAACAGCAGAGTGGCCGTTTTCTGTAATATATTGGATGTTTTGAGCCTGAATTTGGTTTCAGACAGCACAATCTTCTTTTTGCTCTCATCATATACCGGAACTCCCGAAATATAGGCTGTTCCGTTAACGTATCCTTCTGTTTCCGCCTCTACCATTACGCGGTTGTCTTCACCATATACTTTTATATCCTTAATCTTTACCGAAGAACCTCTTACATCATATTCTTTATTCAGGAACATATTCCGTGCAATGGCCGTTGCTTCCGTAAAAGGAACATTTGCTGTGGTCTGAAGCAGAAACTGGTCTTCCAGCGAAGCAACAAAGCCAAAATCCGGAGCTGATTTTACAAGCTCTGAAGATTCGGGTTTACGGCCGGTATAAGTTTCCGAATATATATCTATTCCCAGACTTGTATTGATTTGATTGGCGTAAAACTGCAATGGTGTAATATGAACATTAATCGGTGTAATTTTCAGCCAGGTATTGTATTCTTCAGAAACCTGAAAGGGATTTGCAAAAACATTGAAGGCCATAACGGCATAATTCTGAAAGTTCAGCTGTCCGGCCATTTGCTGGTCAATCGTTGTGCAGAATTTCTTTTGTTGTTCCACAAGGCTTTTTTCTACCAGCGACGTGATAGGGATTTCGATTTTTCCAAAATCCAGCACGGGTTTTGTCACCCATCTGAATCCGTTAGGATGGGTTTGTGTAAGAATTGTCCAGTTATTTTTTAAACTGATGGAAGTATTGAAAGACATCACCGTTTCAAAAGTTGTGCTTTGGTAAGTATACAATCCGAGGGTTCCAATTCCTTTTTCTGCCCATATTTTTAAGGGGACCTCAATCAGAATGTTTTGGTTGGTACCCCCAACAAGACGTATCGGGCGTGTTTTCCATACTTTCACTTTAAACTGGTCGTTATTGTTGTCAGTATAAGAATCATCCTGGTAGATGAGATCTTTTACAGAAGCATTGATGATGTTGCTGATCTGAGATAGGGGAATGATTACCGGCATGGTAATGCTGGATTTTAGCTTCGGGAAATTGTAAACAGGCACCTGATTATCTGAACCAGTCTGACCGCAAACGGTAATAAAAGCTAAAAGAAATAATATTTTTATGAATTTCAATTCTTTGTATAATTTTAAACGAAAATAATAATTTTTTAATTATCGGGTTTAAAACTTTTTTCCAGTTCGATGCTTGCCCCCTTCATTTCACCTTTCATCGGCGGTGCGGTTTTGGTGATTTTCAGTCGGATATAGGAAATTTCCGGGAATTTTCCATGAATCTTTGAAATAATTCTTCCGGCTACATGTTCCAGCAATTTAGATTTGATTTTCATTTCGTTATGAATAATTTCATTAACATCTGCATAACTGATCGTATCTTCTAGATTGTCTGATTCTGCCGCTTTCCACAGATCTGTGTGGATTTCTGTATTCAGAATATAATAAGTTCCGATGATGTTTTCTTCCGGTAAAACACCGTGGTAGGCATAAATTTTTACATCTTCAAGATATATTTTGCTCATCTTTTTTTAAGCAAAAATCGTTTTAATTCTTCAGAATTCCAGTGTATTTTCATATTTTTTGTCTTATTTAATTATTTTAAAACACAAATTCCAGTGTAGCATCACCTTTCGGTTTATTACTATTCAGATCTAATAACAAATGTTTGTGTTAATTATTTTCAATATGTTATCATTTCTCAAAAATAATATTAAATTTATAAAATTAACTAAATCAATTTATTATGAAAAATTTTAAAAAATTAAGCAGACGAAATTTAGAACAGATTAATGGAGGAGCGGGTCCTAAAAGCTGTAATGAATGCCCTCAAGGTTCCAATTTTACTTGTGATGAATACTGGGCACTTTCAGAGTTTTGCAGAAACTGTGTTCTTATCAATTCTGAATGTTATGTTCCTGGTCCGAATGATCTTTAAATAGTGAAATTCGATGAGAATAAAAATGCCCCAATAAGTCTTACTTTTTGGGGCCCTTTGTTTTATTTTATACTTTTAGAAAGATCAAGCATCGCTTCAATAGGCTTTAATGCTTTCAATCTTAATTCTTCGTCAATAATGATTTCCGGAAGCTCATATTTCATGCACAGATAGAGTTTTTCCATGGTATTTCTTTTCATGTAAAAACATTCCGAACAATTGCAGGTTTCATCGAAAACCAGTGCCGGAATCAGTTCTTTGTGAGGTGCACGTTTTTTCATTTCATGAAGGATGCCTTCTTCCGTAGCAATAATAAATTTCTGGCAGTCGTCCTGTTCTACATAATTAAGCAGTGCGGAAGTGGAACCGATAAAATGAGCCAGTTTTAAAACCGCTTCTTCACTTTCCGGGTGGGCAATAAGCTTGGCATCGGGATTTTCCGCCAGCTGTTTCGCAATTCTTTCCATAGAGAAAGCTTCGTGTACGATACAGCTTCCATCCCAGAGAATCATATCACGGCCGGTTTTCTGAGATAAGTATCTTCCCAGATTTTTATCCGGAGCGAAAATAATCGGACGGTCTTTCGGTAGTGCTTCAATTACCGTTTCCGCGTTTGAGCTTGTCACGATAATATCACTTTCAGCCTTTGTTTCCGCATTACAGTTGATATAAGTTGCTACCAACGCATTTGGATGCTGCTCACGCATTTTTCGCAGTCCTTCTCCGGAACATCCGTCTGCTAAAGAACATCCCGCCATCGTGTCCGGAAGAACAACTTTTTTTGTAGGATTAAGAATTTTTGCAGCTTCGGCCATAAAATGTACTCCGCAGAAAACAATCATATCTGCATTGGTGTCTTTTGCCTGTCTTGCCAATTGAAGTGAATCGCCAAGAAAATCAGCAATATCCTGAATTTCTCCGGGCTGGTAATAATGTGCTAAAATCACTGCATTTTTCTCTTCTTTTAACGCAAGAATGGCTTTTACAAGCTCTTCTCCCTGAGGAATGGCAATATCTTTTATATCCAAAAATCCTCTTACGGGAATTGCAGATTTAGCTTTTTCTAATGTTTCGGTACTCATATTTACCTCAATGTTTTAGAATTAGAAATTAGAAGTAAGAAATTAGAAATCAGAATTTGAAAATGTTTGAAGTGTATGAGCCATCAAACTTCCGTCATCCAACTTCAGGCTTCCATCCTTTAACTTCCAATAAAATTTTTTATTAAACTTTCTATTTCTCTTTTTGCTTCGTCAAGATCATTATTGATCACGATTTTATCAAACTCTTTTGCATAAGACATTTCTTCTTCAGCTTTTGCCACGCGGGTTCTGATGGTGTCCGCATCGTCCGTATTTCTTGAAATCAATCTTCGCTCCAGTTCATCAATGGAAGGCGGTTCGATAAAAATCGACAATGCCTGCTCTCCAAAATATTTTTTAAGGGAAATCCCGCCTTTTACATCAACGTCAAAAATCACCACTTTCCCATGATTCCATATTTTTTCAACTTCGGATTTTAAGGTTCCGTAGTATTTGTCGGTATACACTTCTTCAAATTCTACAAATGCATCTTCCGCAATTTTTTGCCTGAATTCATCAGGCGTTAAAAAATGATAATCCACCGCATGAACTTCGCTTCCTCTCGGCTGCCTTGTTGTGCAGGAAATGGAAAACTGCAGTTCTTTAAATATTTCCAGTGAATGTTTTACCAGTGTCGTTTTTCCGCTTCCCGAGGGCGCTGAAAATATGATAACTTTATTGTTCAAAGTTTTTAGTTTAAAGTTTAAAGTTTCGTTCGTAATTCAAAGCATGTGTTTTATATCAAAGCTTACAACCTTGAATTTTAAACATTAAACCCTGAATTTAAAGTACATTTAACGTTTGTTCTTTGATTTTTTCCAGATCATCCTTCATCATCACTACCAGCTTCTGAATTTCAGAATGATTGGCTTTTGAACCTAATGTATTGATCTCACGGCCTATTTCCTGAGAAATGAATCCCAGTTTTTTACCGTTAAAATCTTCATTGTCCATTACTTCTTTATAGTATTTAAGATGTTGGGAAAGCCGTACCTTCTCTTCGGAAATATCCAGCTTTTCCGTGAAATAAGCCATTTCCTGATAGAATCTGGTTTCATCTATATTTTCGAATTCTTTTAAAGATTTCTGATAACGCTCTTTTACAGCAGAGATTCGTTCTTCTTCAAAAGGAATAACTTCGGAAAGGCTCTTTTCAATATTCTGTATGTTTCTTTCCAGCTCTTCATGCAGGATTTTACCTTCCGTTTTTCTGAATTCTCCAAACCGGTCGACCGCAGCATGTACAATTTTAGCCAATGCTTCCCATTCTCCTTCCGAAAGTTCATCGGGCCTTGAAGTGATGGCATCCGGTAATCGTACTGCCATTTTCAGATATTCGAAATCGGGGCCGTCTGAAGCGATGTTGCGAAGTTCGCTGATGTAAGAATCAATTAAATTTTTATTAATTTTCACATCCGTAGATTCTTCAAGATTCTCAAGGTTAATGTAGCAATCCACTTTTCCACGGATAATCCTGTCGTTGAGAATTTTTCTGATCTCAAATTCTTTTTCTTTATAGCGTAAAGGGATTTTAATATTCAAATCAAAGCTTTTGCTGTTCAGTGACTTAATATCTATGGTAATCTTTTTGCCTTCAAAAACACCTTCGGCTCTACCGAAGCCGGTCATTGATAAAATCATAGTTTTTTATTGTTGTACAAAGATAAACATTTAAGTGTATAGTTTAGCTAAAGTAGTAAGGATGGAAGTTAGATGCAGGAAGCGGGAAGATTGTCTTGGATATAAATGACCTCCAATTTTAACTTCCATCTTCAGGCCTCCATCTTCCAGCCAATTAAGTAAACTCATTTTCGTAAATTAGCTTCGTGAAAAATAAAACTTTAATTTCTGTTGTAGGCCCCACCGGAATTGGAAAAACGAGACTCGCAATTGATCTGGCGAAACATTTCAACACGGAAATTATATCCTGTGATTCCCGACAGTTTTTTAAGGAAATGAAGATTGGCACTGCTTCACCGTCAGAAGAAGAACTGGCGGAAGCACCTCATCATTTTATCGGTAATCTTTCGGTGGAAGAATATTATTCGATCGGGCAATATGAGGAAGATGCTTTAAAAAAACTCAATGAACTTTTTGAAAAATACGATACGGTCATTTTGGTTGGCGGCAGCATGATGTATGAAAAAGCAGTTATTGAAGGCTTAAATGATCTTCCGGAAGCCGATGAAGAAAATCAGAAAAAATTACAGGAAATTCTGGATAATAACGGAATTGAAAAACTTCAGGAAATGTTGAAACAACTCGATCCTGAATATTTTTCCGTGGTAGATATTCACAATCACAGAAGGCTTTTACGGGCAATTGACGTTATTTGGCAGACCAATAAAAAATATTCTGAACAAATTGCTGTTTCACAGGATTCCAGAGATTTTAATACGATTCGAATCGGAATTGAAGCGCCAAGAGAAGAATTGTACGATAGAATCAACAGGAGAGTGGATATTATGATGGAGAAAGGGTTATTGGAAGAAGCAAAAAGTTTAGAAAAATTTAAATATATGACGGCTTTAAATACGGTTGGTTACGCTGAATTATTCAAATATTTTGATGGCGAATGGGATCTGGATTTTGCCGTTTCAGAAATCAAGAAAAACAGTCGAAGATACGCAAAACGCCAATTGACCTGGTATCGGAAAGCGGATGATATTCATTATTTGCCGTTGGGATATTCTCAGGAGAATTTTAATGAGGTGATTGGGTATATTAATGAGCAGTTTCAACAGTAAATATGTCGCATACTTTGTCATTCCGTAGGAATCTAAGCAACAATTTTTAAATTAATTTCTACAAACACAGTCTAGATTCCACGCTACACTGCGTTTCGCTCTGAATGACAATTCGGATGTTAAAATACTCTTCAAATAAAAACAAAAAATGCAGCCCCGAAAGACCGCATTCCATTAACAATATAATTTAAATTTACTACTTCCAGCCGCCACCTAACGCACGGTACAAATCTACAATGCTGCTTAATCGTTGTCTTTTTACTGACGCTAAATTAAGTTCTGCCTGCAGAGAATTTCCCTGAGCGGTTATCACTTCTAAATAGTTTGCCATGCCGCCTTTGTAGAGCATTTCGGCACTTTTAATTCCGTTTTTTAACGTTGCCGCCTGTTCGGCTGCCTTTTGTTCCTGAACCTTCAGACTTTCATTAGAAACCAAAGCATCTGAAACTTCACCCACTGCATTCAAAACAGATTGACGGAACGCCAATACATTTTTCTCTCGCTGAATTTTAGCAACATTTAAATCCGTTTTCAATTGTCTTTTCTGGAAAATAGGCTGAGTCAATCCTCCTAAAACAGATCCGAATAATGAAGCCGGAATCTGGAACCAGTTGTCAATTTTAAATGAATTTACGCCTCCGTTGGCGGTGATTTTCAAAGAAGGATACATATTGGCCTGCGCAATTCCGACTATTGAGTTGGATTCTAACAACACCAGTTCCTGCTGACGGACATCCGGACGACGACTCACCATTGCTGCCGGAAGTCCTGCGGAAATTTCCTGTGGTAAAGAGGTTTCGGACATCTCAATCGTTCTGCTGATTGTTCCGGGATTTTCGCCCACCAGAATACTTAATGCATTTTCCTGAATGGCGATATTTTGCTCCAATTGCGTGATCAATAGTTCCGTCGATTGCTTTTGTGCAGTGGCCTGCTGAACTCCCAAAGAGGTCGTGTCACCGCTTTGCCATAACTTTTCTGTAAGAGCAAGGGTATTATTGCTTAATTCTAAGTTCGATTTTGCAATCTGCATTTGTTTATCAAGCATTAATAAATTATAATATCCCTGAGCTATCGCTGCAACAACTTGTGTCTGAATGGCTTTTGTTGCTTCATACGTCTGCAGGTACTGCATTCGCGAAACTTCCTGTTGGTTTTTTATTTTCCCCCAAATATCGGCTTCCCATGATAAATTGAACGCTGCATTGTAATCTTCAACATAGCTTTTTCCTAAAAATAAGTTTAAGCTTTGCCCATTCATGCTGTTTTTTGAAGGCTTTGAAATCTGTGCAGAAACGCCGAAACCAACGTCAGGATATTGAAGATATTTCGCCTGTTTTAATTTTTCCTGTGAAGAAGCAACCTGCTTCAGAGCGATTTGTAAATCGTAGTTGTTTTTAATTCCTTTTTCAATCAATGTTTGTAACATCGGATCGCTGAAAAACTGTCTCCATTCCAGGTTGGCAACACTTGCGGTATCTGCTGTTGCAGTATATTTGAATGTTTCGGGCAGCTCGAGCTCAGGCTCCGTGTATGCCAGTTTGGACACACAGGAGACCGAAGCTAAAGCCAGTCCAAAAGTGATGATGATATTTTTTATTCTTTTCATAGTTTTTAAACTTTTAATTGAATGCAAAACTTTGAGAAATTGTTTTGTTATAAATTTTTTCAACGCAAAGAAATATTTAATGTGGAAATATTTGAGTGAGCAAAGTTTAATCAATTTAAATTTGATTTGAATAAGCGTACTTTAATCTTTAGCTTCATCAGCGACTTGTCGCTTTCTGTACTCTTCAAAATATTTGGTGTTAATAATTAAATCTTTGCGTTTAAAATCTTAGTCTAAATTTTTCTCAAAGCTTTGTTAAGCATATTATTAATGAGTTGTAGCTAAAAGTTCAGCTTCCAGTTTTTGTCTTTGAAGTCTTTTCTTTTTTCTGCTTGGCATTTTTTCATGTAAATACTGGAAGATCACAAACATCACAGGAATAATGAAAATCCCGAATACAACGCCTGTCAACATTCCGCCAACGGTACTGAAGCCGATTGAGTGATTTCCTTTTGCAGAAGCTCCCTGCGTAAATACAAGCGGCAACATTCCGACAATGAATGCGAATGAGGTCATTAAGATCGGTCTTAAACGCAATCTTGACGCTTGTAATGCGGATTCCAGTAAGGATCTTCCTGCATTTCTTCGTTGTACAGCGAACTCTACAATCAGGATTGCATTTTTCGCTAATAATCCGACGAGCATGATCAAACCAACCTGAACGTAAATGTTATTATCAATTCCTGCCAATCCTGTGAAAGCAAATACTCCAAAAATCCCTGTTGGAATCGTTAAAATAACTGCGAAAGGAAGAATATAACTTTCATACTGAGCAGCCAACAGGAAGTATACAAATAAAATACTTAACATAAAGATAAACGCTGTCTGTCCGCTTGTTTTAATTTCCTCACGGGTAATCCCTGTCCATTCGTATCCAAATCCTCTCGGAAGAGATTTTTCTGCCACTTCTTCCACTGCTTTGATGGCGTCTCCGGTACTGTAACCAGGTTTTGGTGTTCCGTTGATGGTCACTGCGTTGAATAAGTTGTTTCTTGTCACCGTTTCAGGGCCGAAAGCTCTTTTTAAAGTCACCAGTGTTTTCACAGGAACCATTTCGCCTGATTTATTTTTAACATAAATTCCTTCCAAAGAATTGGCATCTGTTCTGTAAGGAATATCCGCCTGAGCCATTACCCTGTAGTATTTTCCGAATCTGTTGAAATCTGAAACGAAGCTACTTCCATAGTAAATCTGCATCGTCTGCATTAATTCTGTGATGGAAACTCCAAGCTGATTGGCTTTATCACTATCAACCTCGATCGTGAATTGTGGGTTTCCGGCTGCATAGGTTGTGAAAGCAAAAGCAATTTCCGGACGTTTCATCAACTCTCCGATGAAGGCTTGTGTTGTTGTCCCTAAATTTTCCAAAGAACCGTTGGTTTTATCCTGAAGCATAAATTCAAAACCGGAAACGTTACCAAATCCCTGAACGGTAGGGAAGTTGAAGAAGAATGCGCTGGCATCTTTTACCTGCGAAACTTTCCCTGTCAATGCTGCTGCAATTTGATCAGGATCAGTTACTTCGCCACGCTGGTCGTGATCTTTTAATTTAATGAAACCTGCAGAGTATGGAGAAGCATTGGCATTACTGATGAAGTTCAGACCGTCTGCCACCCAAAGGTGATTTTTAGCTTTTTCACCATTGATAATTTGATCGATTTGTTCGGTTGCTCTGTGGGTTCTGTCCAATGAACTTCCCGGAGGTGTATTCACCGCATATAAAATAAATCCCTGGTCTTCTGTAGGAATAAATCCTGACGGTGCTTTTTTAATTAAGAAAATACTTGCGGCAGTAATTAATACCAATCCTCCTACGGCAACCCATTTATTTTTAATTAAAAATTTAAGGCTGTAAATGTATTTTTTAGTTAAATTATTAAAGCTAACATTAAATGCATTAAAGAATCTTGCACCAAAGCCTGTTTTTTTACCGTGCTCTCCGTGCTCACCCTGAGGATCATTTAGGAACATCGCACATAAAGCAGGACTTAATGTCAATGCATTCACCGCAGAAATCATAATCGCAATAGCTAATGTAAAGGCAAACTGTCTGTAGAAAACTCCCGCAGGACCCTGCATGAAGCCAACCGGAATAAATACAGCACACATCACCAATGTAATGGAAATAATAGCTCCGGAAATTTCACTCATTGAGCTCATTGTTGCGTGCTCAACTGGCATTCCTGTATGTTCCATTTTAGAGTGAACAGCCTCTACCACAACGATGGCATCATCCACCACAATACCGATGGCGAGTACCAATGCGAACAGGGTCAACATATTGATACTGAATCCAAATAGCTGAAGGAAGAAGAACGTACCAATGATCGCTACCGGAACGGCAATCGCAGGAATTAAAGTAGATCTGAAATCCTGAAGGAAAATATACACTACGATAAATACCAGAATAAAGGCAATGACCAACGTTTCAACCACTTGATGAATAGAAGCATCCAAGAAGTCTTTGGAGTTGTACATGATGATTGGTTCAACACCTTTCGGAAGGGTGGTTTTAAACTGATCAACCTGCTTTTCAATTTCAGTTAAGATTTCGTTGGCATTAGATCCAGCGGTCTGCATAATCGCAAAACCTGAAACCGGTTTTCCGTCAACTCTGTTGGCTGCTGTATAAGTATAGGAACCAAATTCTACTCTTGCCACGTCTTTCAGTCTCAGGAAAGATCCGTCGCTGTTGGCTTTGATGGCGATGTTTTCGTAGTCTTCATTTTTGTTTAATTTACCTTTATACTTTAAAATATATTCGTACGTTTCCTTACTTCCCTGTCCAAGACGTCCGGGAGCTGCTTCAAGGTTATGATCCTTCACAGCGTTCAAAACTTCCTGTGGAGAAAGATTGTTGGCTGCTAATCTGTCCGGCTTCAGCCAGAGTCTCATGGAATAATCTCTCGTTCCGAAAACCTGCGCCTGGGCAACACCCGGAATACGCTGGATTTGTGGAATAATATTGATTTTCAAATAGTTTTGTAAGAAAAGCTCGTCGTATTGTTTAGGATCATTACTGGTTAATCCCATAAACATGATCATACTGTTCTGAACTTTCTGTGTGGAAATTCCCGCCTGTACAACCTCTTGCGGAAGTTGACTCATGGCTTTCGATACACGGTTTTGCACGTTTACCGCTGCATTATCGGGATCAGATCCCTGTTTGAAAAATACGCTCAGCGTCATGGTACCGTCATTACTGGAGTTGGAAGTCATGTAGGTCATGTTTTCCACACCGTTTACCGCTTCTTCGATAGGAGTTGCTACCGAACGGGCTACAACTTCCGCATTCGCACCCGGATAAAACGCGGTCACCTGAACACTCGGCGGCGCAATATCCGGAAAGAGGGCGATGGGTAAATTAAAGAGCGACAAAGCACCCAATAATAATAGTATGATGGAAATAACCGTTGAAAGTACCGGTCTTTCTATAAATTGTTTTAACATAAGAAGTTTATTTTTTAATGTTGTTTAAACGATATTTTTACCACAAAAGGCGCAAAAGTATATCTTGGGTTTAAAGATGAATTGCTAATGTTTTAAAGTTCACAAAATGAAAATCAAAGATTTTCTAAAACTCATGTGTTCTTATTATAGCGAATGATTTAAACTTGATGTGACTTATGTGTTTAAAAGCTTTTGTGACTTTTATGGTTAAAAAGGAAAAGTTTAAACTGTTACAAAGGTCTTGCTTTCAATAAACTATCAGAAGAAATAGTTTTTGGCTGAATGGCAACTCCATCTTTCAATACACCGATTCCTGTGAATACGATTTTATCTCCTTTCGATAATCCTTCAGAAATAAAATAGTAGCTTTCTGTTTTTCCGGATATGGTTACCGGTTTTCCCGTAACCTTTTTATCCTTCCCAACTACATAGACGTACGTTTTATCCTGAATTTCGTAAGTGGATTCCTGTGGAATCACCAATGTTTTATCGAATAGCTGTGGCATACGAACTCTGCCTGTATTTCCGGTTCTCAAAACTCCGTTTGGATTCGGGAATACGGCACGAACGCTAATGGCTCCGGTGGTTTTATCGAATTGTCCGTCAACAATGCTCATTCTGCCTTTTTCAGTATAGATGCTGTTATCGGCGATTACCAAATCTACCAGTGGCATGTTTTTCAGTTTTTCATTTAGAGTTGCTCCCGGATATTTATTCTGAAAAGCAATGAAATCCAGTTCGCTTAAAGAAAAGTATGCATAGATTTCGCTGATATCAGACAGTAACGTCAATGGATTGGGATCTGTTCTTGAAATCAGGCTTCCTTTTTTATAAGGAATTCTCCCGATATATCCGCTTACCGGTGCGGTAATGGTTGTAAATCCTACATTGATTTTTGCGCTTCCAACAGAAGCTCTTGCCTGTGAAGCGGCTGCCACTGCGGCGGCATAATTTGCTTTTGCGGTTCTCAGCTGTACCTCGGAAACCACTTTCGCGGAAACAAGAGGTTCAAGGCGGTCGACTTCTACTTTCGCTTTCTGAATGTTGGCATTGGCAACCTGTAAGTTGGCTGTTGCCATATTCATCTGTTCGCCGTAGCTTCTTGAATCTATTTTGAACAGAGGCTGTCCGGCTCTTACATAAGCACCTTCTTCCACATAGATTCTATCTAAATATCCGTCAACCTGAGATCTTATTTCCACATTGTTTTTTCCTTCCAATGCGGTAGGGAATTCCTGGTAAACAGTTGCTGGTGAAGTGATAACGGTATAAACCGGAAGCTGTGGAGGTGGCGGAGCTGCGTTTGATCCTTCTGCTGCTTTGGTACAACTTTGTAAAAGGATAATGCTTGCGATGAGTACAATAATCCTCGTTTTTCCAAATATTTTCATTTTGAGTTTAAATTTTTAATGAAGTGTTAAATAAAATAATAAAGTTTTAATTTAATATCTGTTATATTTCCTAACGGTGTTAATGAACTATTAAAAAAAATATACAGAAATTTAATATTGGCTTTAAGCAGTTGTTTTCATAATGTTTTTAAAAAGATTGATTTAGATTTAACGTGTTACTTTTTCTAACGGTGTTAATTTAAGTGTAAAAAAATCTACAGATAATTCTAATTTTACATGATAGTTTATTTTAAATGTTTCTTTGTGAAAAGTTTATATTAATTCGGTGTTAATATTCCTAACGGTGTTAATTATAAATTCAAAAAAATTTATAATGACTTAATGAAAGCAGAAACAGTTTCATCCAAAGTCGTTTTATTCATCGTTGAAGGAATATCATCATTGCGCATCATCATGATGGAAATCAGTCCATGAACTGCTGAGAATAATGCGTGAGACATATGGCAGGCATTATCAGTATTGGATCCGTTTTTTTTGATGATTGCGTATGTGCATTCGTAAAGCATATCCTGAAACGACGAAAATTCTTCTTTCATCATTCCTTTTCCGCTACACTGCATTCCCAAACCAAACATCAGCTGGTAGTATTCTTTGTTTTTGAATGCAAACTTCCAGTAAGCATCTACAATAGCTTTCAACTGATCTTCAGGATTGTCGTGTTCTCTCTGAGCTTTCAACAGTTCAATGTGTAAACAATGAAAACCATTCAATGAAATTTCATATAAAATAGCTTCTTTATTTTCAAAGTGATCATAAACTACCGGCGCACTGTACTCAATAGCATCGGCAATTTTTCTCATGGAAAGTGAAGCCCAGCCTTCGGTTTTAGCCAAAGAAAAAGCCGCATCCAGAATACTGGCACGTATATTTTCTTTTTCTCTTTGGCGGCGTTCATGTAAGCCCATGATTTTTATATTACTAACAGTGTTAGCAAAACTACAAACTTTTTAACATAACTTCCAAACAAATTTTTAGGTTTAACTTTTGAAAGAAGGTTTTGAAGGACTTTAAAATTTGGCTGGATGCTGGAAGAATGAAGGCTAGAAGTGATATCAGATTGTTAATCTTTTAATTATTGTAAAAATTAATATACTTTATAGCCCAATTCAATCGACTAGAATTTAAAATTTCCAACTTTCCACATCCATCTTCCTTACTAGAATAATCAAGAAAATCTTTTATCTTTGTGAGCAAATAAAAAAGTTATGAATACTCCCTCAAATATGATTGATTTAGGTACAAAAGCACCTTTTTTTGAACTTCCTAATCCTTCAAAAAGCAATGAAATGCAGTCACTGGATGATCTGAAAGGAGAAAAAGGCACCTTAGTGATCTTTATGTGCAATCATTGTCCGTTTGTACTTCATGTTATTGACAAGTTAAATGAACTGTACGAAGATTATAATGAAAGAGGAATTGAATTTATAGCCATCAACTCCAATGATGTCGAAAAATATCCTGCAGATTCTCCTGAAAAAATGATTGAATTCCAGATTGAAAGAAAATTTGATTTTCCTTATCTGTATGACGAAAGCCAGGCAATTGCAAAGGCCTATGATGCCGCATGTACTCCGGATTTCTTTTTCTTCGATGAAAAGCTGGATCTTATTTACAGAGGGCAGATGGATGATTCCAGACCGGGTAATAATAAAGATGTAACTGGTGAAGATCTTATTATTGCCTTTGAAAATCTTTTGGCGGGAGAGCCTCAGGAAGAGATTCAGAGACCAAGCATGGGCTGCAATATCAAATGGAAATAATTAAATTATAACCTGATTTTAGATGATTTTTCAGTAAAACAATTACTTAAGACCATTTAAAATTAGGTTGTAATCATTTTCAGCATTTCATTACGATGAGTATTTTCTGTTTATTTCTAAAATATCAATAAGATTGTTGGTTCCCAGTTTTTGAAAAATCCTTCTTTTATAGGTACTTATTGTGGCAACATGAATCTTCAGCTCATTGGCAATTTCCAGATTACCATATCCTTTAATTAATAAATTATACACCGTTTTCTCTCTCTCAGAAAGATTTTCCAGTGGATTGCTTTTGCTGGAAACTGAGTGATGAATCAGTGCATCCATAATTTCTTTTGAATAATATTTACCTGTATTTAAAATCTCTAAAACTGCCCGAGCAATTTCGTCTTCGTAAGAAAGTTTGTTCAGATAGCCATCTGCACCTTCCAGAATAAAGGGGACCACCTCAGCAGTATTGTGTGTTGAAAAAATAAGAATTTTTATATTTGGAAACTTGCATTTAATTTCGGCAATTATCTTTTTTTGGTTTCCTTGTAAACCAGGATCCAGAATGAGAAGCGCATAATCATTTTTATCAGCTAACTTTTCGAAAACCTCATCATAATTTAGAGCATATTCAAGGTCGATATTTTTTAAATATTTTTTAAGGATCATTTTAATGCCTGTCATCACGACGAAATAATCATCGGCAATAAGTATTTTTTTATTCATATCATTTGTATTTATAAGGCTGATGTGTTTTTTATAAGCTTTTTTTTATTTGTGTTTTGTTTAGGATGTTTATATATCTATGCCATCCTGTGCGTTAATTGTTTTGGTTTAAATATAAAAAATATTATTTATTTAATCATAATAGATCTCTATTTAAAGTAGTACTCATAACAATATCGTTTCCGATGCTCTTTTTTTAATACCATATATAAAGGCCTAATGGTGATGTATGTTTTGTAATTTAAATATTACAAATATATCATTATTTTATTACGCTAAAATGGATTGTTAATCAATATGTTGAACGTAAATTTGTAGAAGTAAAACAAACGTGATTATTAGAGTTATTTTCTACAAATGAAATTCTTGGATTGCTATCCGAATTCATAAGTCTAAAAAATAAAATTAGAGAAAATTGATCTAAGTTGTTTTGTAATTAATAAAGAAGGACATAAAGATTATAAATTTTTTTAAAAAAGGGATTTGCCGGTTTGAAAAATGTTATAACTGTGCAAAATATCCCAATATTAGAGATATTATAAATAAGTCTAACAAATGTGATAAAAATGTTTTTCCGATGGAAAAGCATGAAAGATAAAACACAAACGCTGAATTTTATAAGTTATGGATAACCATAGCCGAAGCAATTCATAAAGCAATATGATGAAAATAAAACTATTTGTTCCCAAAGCAGTAGCTTTCCGACATTACGGAAAGCTGCTTTTGGCATGTTATATTTTTGTCGTTTGTTTTTTTAAATCACAATCTTTTTCTGAAAGCAATGCTGTACACATTTCAGGTGGAGCTTCAGTATTTTATTTGGAAACTAAAAGCGAAACAGCTTCAGAATACAATGCACAGCTAGAGATAAGCAATAATGGTTCGTCAAATCAGCCGCTTAACAAACTAGAAGACTCTTTTAAAAATAGCAAAAAGGGGAAGTTGAAATTGAAAGTCTCTTTTGGAAAAAGAAAAAAAAGACTCAATCAAGACCTTAGGGATAAAAAGAGCAATATGTATGCGTATCCGCATATGTCCGGTTCAAAAGGCAAATATGCTGAAGGTGCTTTGGGAAATTATTTCTGGATGGGTACCTTAAATGACAGCCAATGGTTCAGGTTTATACTGGCATTGTGTGTTATTTGTTTTTGTGCTGCTCTTCTGTTTGTTGCGAAGGTATTGTTTTCTTTTTTTTACAGTAGTTTCTCTTTAAACAAAATTTCCATATTATTTTGTAGCCGTCCTCCTCCTTTTATAGTTATTAAAAATGAACACAAATTCTTGTGACATTTTGGGGATCTTAATGTCCGCAGATTCATAATTCATATGAGCTATGGATTTCCCGTAAAATTTCGCAAGGTTTTTTTAACTATTAAAAAATTTCGTATGAAAATATTTATTAATTATGAGCCGCCTCAAAAAGGTGCGGTTCTGATAAAAGCGTTCCTGTCCAGGGCGGTAGCTTTAGTGCTGCTGCTCACGGTAAGCTTTATATATGCGCAAAGTCCCGGTGGGGTTACCGGAGCAAGATTGTGGTATAGAGCTGATGCAGGAATCACACAATCGGGAGGATTTATAACACAATGGAATAATCAGGCTAATCCTGGGAATTATAACCTTGTACAGAATGGTGCTGCAGGTACAATACCTTCATATAATTCCACAAGTAACCTGATCAACTTTAATCCTTCTGCACGTTTCGATGGATCGAATGACAGGTTATCTGTTAGTGTGCCACTTTCAGAAGTAGCCTCAGGAAGCAATCCTTATGCTTCTTCTCATTATATTGTTTATAGAGGTCTATCCACCACTAGTGGTGCTTTGTATTCTAGTGCAATAAATGCTCCTTCAACGTGGAATATAGCTGCAGTGACGGCTGGACAAATGTATATAACAAATAGAAGCATACCAACTTCAGCAGTGGCTGTAAATGAGACAAGACTTCAGGAGTTTGATGGAGCTTCTAATGGTGCCACTTCATATTTAAATGGATCACTAATTTCATCTGCTATATCTGCAGTAACTGTAGGAACTTCTGGAGGAAGTCCCTTTTTTTCTGTAGGAGTAGATCCAGGAGGTAGTGCTTATTCTAACGCTGATATAGCGGAAGTGATTGTTTTTAATACTGCACAACCTGCTAATAGGCAACGGATTGAAAGTTATTTAGGCTTAAAATACGGTATTACATTGGGATCACCCGCGAGTGTAGTCAATTATACTGCATCTGATGGAACTACAATCTTTTGGACAGGAAATGCTACCTACCAAAATAATATCGCCGGTATTGGTAGAGATGATGATTCCGGACTTTCTCAGAAGCAGTCTCAATCATCAAACAGCGGAATACAACCCATTATTGGAAATGTAAATATCACCGCTACCAATCTTTCAAACCCTAACAGCTTAAACATAGACAAGAGCTTTATGATGTGGGGATCAGATACGGGCAACACCAGCTTTACAACGGCTTTTGCTTTTGGCGGATTGAATAACCGTATGGCAAGGATATGGAGAGTACAGGAAACCGGTACGGTGGGAACAGTAAAAGTTGCCCTGAAAGTAAGTGATCTGCCAGGCAGTGTTACCAATCCAACCTTACTGATAAGTTCAGATGCCGTATTTGATGGCACTGATACCAGACAAACCATGGTTCTGGAAACGATTGGCGGGGTACAGTATTACACTACTACGTTAGATCTTACTTCCGGGCAGTTTTTCAGCTTTGCTGGATTTGTTACAGCTCCGGGTGGGGTATTGGGATCGTCCTTATGGCTTAAGGCAGATTCCGGGACAAGTACTGTTACCAATGGTAGCTCTGTTTCACAATGGAATGATCAAAGCCCTAACTTGAATAACTTTGTTCAGAGTACAGTGAGTAGCCAGCCTCTTTTTGCAACAAACAATACGGATAATTTAAACTATAATCCGGTAGTTAAAATTGGGGGGGCTTACAGGCTCAACTCTTCACTCAATTTATCCGCGAGGGATATTATATCAGTCAGTTATCCTGTAGGAGGTGATGGTATTGGTGGGGTAACAACCACTATTACATGTAATTCAGGCTATATAAATAGACTGGAGCTTGCAGGAACTACCAGTTATTCCGGAGGGAATACGGCTAATTCTTATATACAAGCCACATCTCCATCATTTGTTGTATCTGGTAAGCCAGTTATTTCTCATACCGCTTTAACCGGCACTGCCGGTACTGGGAAATGGTTCATGAATGGTCTTTCTCTAGCTACTTCAGATTTAAATAATACTCCTGTGCCATTTAACAGGCTCATTAGTATAGGAGGATATGTTTGTAACAATAGTGCAAGTCAAAATCTTCCTGAGGTTATCGCATATAATACAAACCTTACAATCAGTGAGCGTTTAAGGATAAATTCATATTTGGCGATTAAATATGGGATCACATTAGATCAAAGTACTGCTCAGAATTATCTTGCATCGGATGGATCCACTATTTTTTGGGATGCAACGGCTAATAGTACTTATAAAAATAATATTGCCGGTATCGGTAGAGATGACGCTTCTGCGTTGTCACAAAAACAGTCTCAATCCATAAACAGCGGTATTGAGCCGGTAATTGGTAACGGAAATATTTTCGATACTAATGCTAATAATACCAACAGCTTCAGCACGGATAAAAGCTTCCTGGTTTGGGGTTCAGATACAGGCAGTACCAATTTTGCAACGGCTTTTGCTTTTGGCGGGTTGAATAACCGTATGGCAAGGATATGGAGAGTACAGGAAACCGGAACGGTGGGAACAGTAAAAGTTGCCCTGAAAGCAAGTGATTTACTAAGGAATATAACTAATCCTACCTTACTCGTAAGTTCAGATGCCGTATTTGATGGCACTGATATCAGACAGGCCATGGCTTTGGAAACGATTGGCGGCGTACAGTATTACACCACTACGGTAGATCTTACTTCCGGGCAGTTTTTCAGCTTTGCGGCTTTTGTTACAGCGCCGGGTGGGGTCGTAGGAGCATCATTATGGCTAAAAGCCGATGTAAATACTGACACAACAGTTAATAATGCTACAATCGCGAGCTGGGCAAATGTTATAAATAATGATACTTACGATGCTTCTGTTTCTCCAAAATATTTGGCGTCAGGAGTAAATTTTAATCCATCTATTTCATTTGATGGTTCTAACTGGATAAGATATGATGGTGTATCAGAGTGGGGACTTGCTGGAACTAATAATTTCAATGTTTATACAATGTTTAAACCTAGTGTATCATCAATTAATCATACACTTATTGCAAGCAATACTTTAAATAACACTTTTCAATATGTTTTAACCGATACCAATAATCTTCAAAGAATAGCAAGACAGAATACGTCATTTGTATATTCTGGAAGTCAAGGACCGGGAACGTTACCAGGAGTATTTCAGATTAAACGTAATGGATCCACTTTTTCAGCATCTTTTAACGGTATTGCTGACTTGTCATCTACATCAAGTTACAGCTTTCCAACAGATACGAATACATTAATAGGTACAAGACCTGGTGGTAGTCAGTACCTGAATGGGTATTTATCTGAAATTATTGTATATGCGCCAAACTCACATACTGCTCTTGAAGAACAGCGCATTCAATCATATTTAGGAATTAAATATGGAGTAACACTTGGTTCTAATTCCAGCCCTGTAAATTACTTAGCTTCAGATGGTACTACAATTGCTTGGAATGCAACAACGAATACAGGTTACAATAACAACATCGCTGGTATCGGTAGAGATGACGCTTCTGCATTATCACAAAAGCAGTCCCAATCTGTAAACAGCGGCATTCAGCCGGTGATCGGTAATAACAATATTTTCGATACCAATGCCAATAATCCAAACAGTTTTGGGACAGATAAAACGTTTATGATGTGGGGGTCCGATACAGGAACGGAATCATTTGCAACATCTTTTGCATTTGGCAACTCCAACTTTAGAATGACACGCATATGGAAAGTACAGGAAACCGGAACAGTAGGAACTGTTAAAGTAGCTATCCCGGCATCTCAGCTGCCTGTATCTATTGCACAACCGACATTATTGAGAAGTACGGATGCTGTATTTGATGGAACAGATACAAGTATTTCAATGAACCTGGAAACCATTAGCGGTGTGCAGTACTATACAGCGACTATAGATTTTGCTTCAGGACAGTATTTTACCTTTGCTGCATTTTTAACAGCTCCGGGTGGTGTGTCAGGAGCTAGTGTATGGCTAAAAGCTGACATGGGCGTAACTGCTGCCATTAATACTGATAGTGGAGTTTGGGATGATAGTAGTGGAAATAATAATGATGCATTATCATCTTCAGTGTCAGGAAGAAATCCAAGCTTGAATTCAACATCTAATTTATTGAACTTTAATCCTAACCTTTCCTTTAGTGGTAATGCGGAATTAAGAATCAATAAAAATATTAATCCACCAGCGGTAGGAACTATTGATTTTTTCACTGTTACTAAAGGTTCGGGAGGAATTCTTGGTAATGATAATGGTTTTACAGACAGATTTATAGATGCATTTACGGTATCTTCTGGCCAAAATGATGGTGGAGGTAATCCTATAAATTCAAGCTCTTTTGTAGGTGTTAATACCTCATTGCCTGAAATAAGATTTGTAGGATGGAGAGCTACTTCAAATAGTGCGACAACTTCTTTTCAAAGTTTAAACTCAGGAAGTGTCGTATCTTTTACAGAAGCCAATTCTGATGGAGGATATGGTTTCTTCGATATCGGAGATACCGGTGACTTTAGCCCTCTTAATGGAAATATTGGAGAGGTTATTGCGTATGATGATCCTATATCTACTCAGGATCGCCTTCGGGTACACTCTTATTTAGCAATAAAGTATGGAATAACATTAAATCAATCTACTGCCACAAATTATGTAAGCTCTTCTAACAATATAATTTGGGACGCATCTGCAAACAGTACTTATAATAAAAACATAGCAGGTATAGGAAGGGATGGCGCTTCCGCATTGATGCAAAAACAATCCCAGTCAGCAAATACAGGAAATCAGATTATTATGGGGCTAGCATCAATTGCAGCTACCAATACGGCAAATACGGGAAGCTTTGCAGTAGATAACCAGTTCCTGGTTTGGGGGGATAATGATCAGAGCAGCAGTTCTGCATTTACGGGTATTCCTGGTTATAACAGCCGTTTGAACAGGGTATGGAAAGTTCAGAATACCAATAGCCTTAACCAAAATGTGCAGGTATTGGTACCTCTTACTTTGGTACCGGCTACAAGCAGCCTTCTTGCGGGTACGGATGCTACTTTTGCAGGAAGCTACCAGGTGTATAATCCTACAGGTACGGTTACGGTTAATTCCGTAAGCTACAGGGCTTTCACTTTGCCTGCTGTAATGGTAAACCAGCCTTCATTCTATATGACATTTGCTTTCTATGAGCAGTCTCCGGGTGGGGTAAGAAGCGAAGCATTATGGCTTCGTGGTGATGCAGGCCTTGCCGGTGTTACCAGCTGGCTGGATCAGAGTGGAAACAACAGAAACCTGCGTTGGGATATTACCAATTGCCAGGGCCATACCTCAAGGGGACAAATGGTTCTTGGAAAAACACTCAATTTCAACAGTGTGGCAAGTTTTAGCGACGCAGATTGGACGTGGGGCTTTACCCAAACGGATATTTCACGTACAACGACACCAAATGCAGATGTTGCTATAGTATATAAAGCTGTTTCACCTTCTGTACAGGATGTATGGAGTACAGATTGGGGTGGTGCTTTGGACGAACGTGCGCTGACAACCACACAGGTTTCCAATGATAATACCGCTATTGCTTATAGCGGAGGAAACTCAGGTTTCGCGACCATTAATGTGGCCTCATTTAAAAATACAACAGCCAACGGATCCAATGTACTGATCAACGGAAACAATATCCTTAACTTCACAGGAAATACAAAATACGTTGGATGTTCTCAGATTACTATCGGAGACGTATGGGGAGCTCAGAATCCGTTCAAGGGACTTATCGGAGAATTCGTGGTATACAGAAGTAATATCACGGCAATAGAGCGTATTCAGCTGAACAGTTACCTTGCATTAAAATACGGTATCACATTAGGCCGAAATAATAATGGTAATGCTACTTCAGGAGAAGTTGTATCAGGTGTGGTCCTTGAAGGGGACTATCTTGCAAGTGACGGGATCACCCGTACCTGGAATTCTGATGCGGTGTACCAGAACAACATAGTAGGTCTTGGAAGAGATGATATTTCCGCTTTCCATCAGCGTATTACCACGAGCCAGTCGGCTTCGGCGGATATTATCACGCTGAGTACGGACGCCAACTTTACGAATAATAACCAAAGCGGCGGAAGTGGCCACACGGATATTGCTAATGACAAATCTTTCTTTATCACGGGCAATAATAATGCGGCAACATCATATACATTGAAATCAGGATTAAGCAATGGAATGAATGCTCTTATGAAACGCGTGTGGAAGACACAAAATACCGGTACTTCATTTGATGTATACATAAAATCTTCAAATGCCAAAGCTTCTTATTTAGTGTATAGCGCAGATGCTACGTTTTCTTCAGGAGTTACGTATGTGCTGCTTACGGCAGGTGCTACACCGGGAATTCAGATCCCGAATGGAAATTATTTTACATTCGCAGCATTCCTGGAAGCTCCAGGAGGAGTTTTTGATGAATCGTTATGGTTGAAAGCTGATGCAGGAACTTCCAGTACCACAAATGGAACGGGTCTTTCTCAATGGGATGACCAGAGTGATGTGGGTAATAATGCAACACAGTCGAATGCAGGTAATCGTCCGGTATACAGTAACTTGGCTTCATCGATGATGAATTATAATCCGGTTGTAAGCTTTAACGGTTCAAATTATTTGGCATTGAAAAGACAGCTGCTTCCTATAGGGACAACTGGCAGAACTGAATTTGCAGTCTATGCTGCTAATTCGGGCTATCTTCTATCTTATGGTGCTAACGCGAATAGTGCATCGTATTATGGACTTGTTGGAAGACCATTAGGGTTAGACTCTGGTCAGTCTAATTTTCAAAGCGGTGGAGGGACTAGTGATTCTAATCCTTTAATGATAAGTCATTTATTTGCAGGATCGGGTGGAGCAAGCGCTTTTTACCGATTTGGACGTGCCTTTAATAGTGCTAACAGAAACTTAAATACATCATCTTCTGGTATAGCTGCAGTTGGAGCAAACGTTTGGAATGGTGGTTACAATACATTATTTAATGGTCGTATGCCTGAACTTATTGTTTATCCTAAAGCATTAAATGGTACGCAACGTTCTCAGGTAGATTCCTATCTGGCGATCAAATATGGTTTAACACTGGATCAGACAACACCTCAGAACTATCTTGCTTCAGATGGAGTTACAGTTGTCTGGACAGCTGCTTCGGGATACAACAATAATATCATAGGTCTGGCTAAAGACAGAACGGCTACCTTGCATCAGCGTATCAGTACCTCACAGATGCCGGTAAAAGATATTATTACCTTAAGCACGGATAATAACTTTACCAATCCTAACCAGAGTGGTGCAGGTGGTCATACGGATATTGTCAATGACAGATATTTCTTTATGACCGGAAACAACGGACAGGCAGCTGTTTTCACCCAAAAGACAGGGCTTGCCAATAATTTACGTGTTGTGATGAGCCGTGTATGGAGAGTTCAGCAGACGGGAACGGCACAGAACATTTATATTAACGTGAATAATAGCAGGGCTACGTACCTTATCTACAGTACGGATCCTTCTTTCTCATCGGGTATTACTTATGTGCCGCTTACATCAGGAACAACATCTGCATTGCAGATTCCTACTGGAAATTACTTTACTTTTGCAGCTCCTGCAACGGGTCCTGGCGGAGTTACGGATAATCTGGTGAGATGGTACCGTGCAGACCGCGATGTAACTACGGGAAGCACATTGAGATGGGCAGACCAGATGCAAAATTCAGATGCTGTACAGAGTGTTGCCGGCAATCAGCCGACATACAATACTACAGGTTCAGCACTGCTGAATTTTAACTCCTCATTCACATTTAATTCTGCTAATGCGAATTATCTTTCATTTAGTGATACAGGAATGGCGTCCGGTAGTACATCAAGATCTGTTTTTGGTGTAGGAAGGACTTCTGTAACAGGTGGTACTTTCGAATGGATCAGTAGCTATGGAACAAGTGGTAGTGGTCAGAACTTTGGATTGATGAGATCCGGAAACAATGTATTGGTAACTACGTTTGGAAGTGATCTTTTAGCTTCAACCTCTAATCCATATGCATCAAATACACCTGTTCTTTCTTATGGTGCCGCTTCTGGAGGTACTTTATTTGGTACATTTAATGCGCGACCGCTTACTAGCATCGGCGGTTCAGTGAGTACTTCATTGAATGTCGGAAGAATAGGAACCAGACAATCTCTCGGAGAATACTGGAACGGTATTATTAGTGAAGTAGTGTATTACAATAAAATTCCTACTACCAATGAGAAACAAAGGGTTGATTCCTACATGGGACTGAAATATGGAGTAAGTTTAGGAACTTCTTCCAACCTGTTTACTTATTTGGCATCAGACAGTACACCATTCTGGACAGGAGATGCTACATACCAGAACAATATAGCAGCGATCGGAAGGGATGATTTCAGTGATCTGCAACAGAAGCAGAGTCAGAGCGTGAACAGTGGTAATCAGGTAATTCTTGGTCTTGATACGATCACAGGAAGCAATGATACCAATACAGGAAGCTTTGATAATGATCTTCAGTTCCTGGCATGGGGAGATAATAATACCGCAGGTACTACGCCATTTACAGCTGTTTATCCGAACAGGAATAGGCTGAGCCGTGTATGGAAAGCACAGAATACGGGAAGCTTCGGCAAAGATGTACAGGTACTGATCCCGGCATCTTTGATCGGAAATCTTGATGTTCCATCGCTTCTGTACAGTACGAGTGCTACGTTTGCATCAGGTAATCTTACTTATGCAAGCACAGGTACGGTAAATGTGAATTCTGTAAACTATTACAGCTTTACACTTCCTGCTTCACAGGTCAATACACCGGTATTTTACTTTACCATAGCGTATTATACAAAAGCTCCTGGAGGGGTGGAAGGTGAAAATCTATGGCTTCGTGCGGATGATGGTGTTTCGGCAACAACAGACAACACACCGGTATCACAATGGAATGACCAGAGTGGCAGCCATGGAACGCAGGCTACAGGCAGCAAGCAACCTGTTTACCGTAATGATATTTCTGTGAATATGAACTTCAACCCAGTGATGAACTTCAGCAGCGCATCATCTCAGAACTTCGATATCACAGGAGATTTGGCAATCGGTGGACAGCAGTCGGTAGCAACTTTTGCCGTGGCGGATGCATCCGCAGGGGCTCGCTACTTCTTGGAACCGAAAGCAACGGGCAATAACCTTCTTCAGTTCCGTTCTACAACTCAGGGTAACTCTACATTAACACTAAGCAACGGAACTTCTGTAACCAATACATTAGCAGGAACCGGAGCTTCAGTATTGTACTCAGGATGGCGTGCTACAGGAACCCTCTTTGCAGGAGTAAACGGCAATGCAGGAACTTCAGTGGCTAGTGCTACCAACTGGGTTAATGGCCCTCTTTCATTAGGAGCGGCTTACAACCAGACAGCATTCACCAATGGTAAAATACCTGAAGTGGTAGAATACTCAAAAAGCCTTACTGCTATTGAGAGACAGCGCGTAAACAGTTATCTTTCATTAAAGTATGGTATCACGATGGATCAGTCCACCATCCAGGATTACCTGGCATCTGATGGTACAATAAGCTGGGCGAAAGATGCTGTGTATAAGTTCAACATCGCAGGTATCGGAAGAGATGATATCACAGCACTGAATCAGAAACAGAGCCAAAGTGTAAATACGGGAAGCCAGGTTGCAGTTTCCTTAGGAGAGGCTGCAGCAACTAATAGTGCTAATATTAATACGTTTAATACAGATATGCAGTATCTGGTATGGGGTGATGACAATGGTTCATTAAGTACAACCACAACAACGGGTAATGTATTAGCATCTAATGGAAATACCTATACCAAGCGTATGACCAGAGTATGGAGGATGCAGAACAAAGGCAGTTTTGCTCAGGATGTCACCGTATATTTCCCTGCTTCTGCATTCCCATCGGCTAGTGCAGCAGGACTGATTTATGCTACGACAGCAGCTAAGCTGAGTGATGGTACTGCAACAGTAATTCCGGCTATAGGTACAGCTACCGTAAACGGAACGGATTACTATGCCTTCCCGGTGTCTGCTGCTAGTTTAGCAGGTTTAAGCTATATGTCATTTACTACCGCTACAGCGGTATGTTATAAACCGGCAGTTACAGCAGGTACGGCACTTAACACCAAAGCAGGTATCACCTCACTTGCGAGAGCCGGTTCTGCTGGTGATAACTGGCCGATGGTAAGGAATGGCGGCTGGCTGGCACTGGAAGCCAAGACGAAAGGAATGGTAATCAACAGGGTAAGGTTTAATGCTTCTAATCAACCTGTTGCAGACGATGGAACGACCCTTATCCTTACCTCTCCGATAGAAGGAATGCTGGTAATGGATGTTACGAACAGGATCTTTAAGATCTATACAAGTAAAGATGGCGGGGCTACCTATGCATGGTATGCATTCGGTGAACAATCCTGTCCTGATTAATAAATGATTTGTCAGCTCTTCTTCATAATTTGCATTATGGAAAGGGCTGGCTTTTAATTCAAAAAAAATAATAATGAAAATATTATTAATTTTATGTATAACGGTTTCCACAGCATGTTTCTCGCAAGTTGCTGTAGGTAAATCTTCAGTAACCAATTCTAATGTATCATTGGAGTTTGGGAATTCAGAAAACAGGGGTTTGATATTACCATGGGTAACTTCGGAAAACGATATCATTAATCCGGTAGACGGAACAGTGATATTTGACACAAGCGATACTAAAGTAAAGTATCTGGCAGCAGGAGCCTGGATAGGTCTAAATGCCGATCCTAATTTAGTTACTCCTGTAACAATAGATACATCCTTGCAGGATACCAAGACTGAAAACACAAATGCCATGGTAAGAATAGGAACAAATGTAGATCCTGATGTTGATGGTATCCTTGTGCTTTCGGATACTAACAAAGCGATGGTGCTTCCTAAAGTAGCAAGCCCTCATCTTAATGTTGTAAACCCTGCGCCGGGAATGATAGTCTATGATACGACGTCTCGTTTGGTAGCGGTTTTCACTGGGGATGCTTGGAGTTTTTGGGGACCTCGATAGTGCATTGTTGATTTATTATATTTGGCTGGATAAGAGATTATCCGGCCTTTTTTGATAATATGCTTCTGTTCAGCTAATTAAATTACAGCCCTACAAATAATGTATCATGTTTAAAGTATTAATTACTCTTCTATTTCAGTTGCTAAAAGTTAAGCCAAATTATTCTTTCCAACCTTTTCTCGATTTTATGCATCTGTATAAATAGAAACAGTTGTAATCAATAAATTATGAAAAGGTTATATACACAATTACTATTATTTTTTCCGCTTTTATTTCTGGCTCAGATACCGGTTGTTGAAAGTCCGGACGGGAAAGGGAAATATAAAAAAGACAATCAGGTAATTCTTCAGAAACTGGAGATTGAAACAAAAATTGCCGGGAAAATTTCTACCAATATCATTACAATGGTTCTTAGGAATAATTCGGGACGTTTGAGAGAAGGCAGAATTACCTTTCCTCTTCCTGAAGGTGTTAATGCGAGCGGCTATGCTTTAGACATCAATGGAAAACTTCGAAACGCTGTTCCCGTTGAAAAAGAAAAAGCAAAAGAAGTATATCAAACCATCAGGAAAAGAAATATAGATCCCGGGCTCCTGGAAAAAGTGAGTGGGAATAATTTCCGGACAACAGTATATCCTATCGCCCCAAACGGAGGGGAAAGGACTGTTCGCATTACCTATCAGTATGAATTAAAAAAGTCGGGGGATTTTCTCCAATATTTTTTACCCCTGAATCAAACCGCTGAGATTCCCGAATTTGACATAAAAACAACCGTTTTTCAGAATTTGGATGCTCCTATGCTTGAAGAAAAGCCAGATGGTAGCTATAATTTTGTTAGTACGGGAAACGTCTGGACTGCCGAAATGCACAAGAAAAATTACAGACCAGGCAATAATCTAAAAATCAATTTTCCTGTACAGGATAAGAGCCAGCGGATTGTCGTTCAAAAAGAAGCGGATAACTTTTCCTATTTTCTGGCTGATATCTCCGTATATTCAAATGAAAGAATGAAAAAACTTCCGAATAATCTGGCCGTGGTCTGGGATAATTCGTTGAGCGGAAAGAATCGGGATCATGTAAAGGAAATGGCCTTGCTGGAGGAATATTTTAAATCGAATAAAAATCTTACGGTAAACATTTATTTCATTAACAATACCTTCGAACAAGGACAAAGTTTCAAAATTAACAATGGAAACTGGAGTGAGTTAAAAGCTTATCTTTTAAAAACAACTTATGACGGCGGAACAGATTTCGGAAAGCTAAAGCTGCTGAGCGAAGACGAAGTATTGTTTTTTACGGACGGTTTGTCATCTTTCGGGGAACTGAACATGCCTTGGAAACAGCCTGTCTACATTATTGCTGCATCCAATAATATAGATTTTAACCAGCTGAAATTCATAAGCAGTACCACAGGAGGAGAATTTTTAAATCTAAATGAAAATAATCCTGAAAAAGAAGTACGGAAATTAGTTTTTCAACCTTTGAGATTTTTAGGTATTGAAAATAATATTCAGCTTTCAGAAGTCTATCCTTCATTGCCTCAGACTATAGCAGAAGATTTTGTATTAACAGGAATTGTTAAAGGTGATCACACAACAGCTACTCTTAAATTTGGGTACGGTAATGAAGTGACAGAAACCAAAACCATTGATGTCAATATCAATGAACAGACCGTAGAGAATTGGGAAATTTCAAAGTTCTGGGCTCAGAAAAAACTTAACGAATTGGAAATTTTTGAAAAGAAGAATAAAAACGAAATTAAAAATGTCAGCAGGCAATTTGGCTTGGTAAGCAATAATATGAGTTTAATGGTGCTGGAAAATGTGGAGGATTATGTCCGTTATGATATTGCTCCACCTGCAGAATTAAAAAAGCAGTTTGATGAGATTGTTAAAAATGACAAGGCAAAAAAAGATGAACGAGTAAAAGATCTCATGGAAAATGCCGAAAAAATGACTGAAAATCTTAAGACCTGGTGGGAAAAAGAGTACGATCAAAAGAAAAAATTAAGACAATATCCTAAACCTGAATCCCGGCGTGCTGCAAGTGATAGTACATCAAGACAAGCTGAAATTGAAGAAGTTGTATTAATTGGATATAATAACAGCAGAACTGATGATGAATCAAAAGTTTCAGAACCAAGACGGGAACAACTTCAGATGAGTGTCAGGGGAATGTCATCCATTGCATCGAATACAGTGCCTAATGCGCTGTCAGGATCTGTCCGTGGGGTTGAGGTGAGAACTGTAACTCCTGCAGAAAGGCCGTCAGATATCATTAATTCCGGAAGAATTCTTACCGTTGATATTGTTTCTAAAGCAAAATACATGAAGCTTTTCAGAGACATGAATAACCCGGAAAATATATATAAAACTTACCTTCAGAACCGTAAAGAATATGAGGAAATACCACAGTATTACTTTGACGTTGCACAGCTTTTGTTAAAAAATAATGATAAAAAGCGTGGCTTAAAAGTGTTGAGCGCAATTGCCGATCTTGAGTTTGAAAATGAAGAATTGTACAAATTACTGGCTTATAAATTGAAGCAGGCTGAAGCCTATGATAAAGAGCTTTTTGCTGCAGAAAAAGTGTTGGAATGGCGGCCTTTTGATCCGCAAAGTTATAGAGATCTCGCTCTTGCACTGGAAGATAACGGCCAGTATCAGGCTGCCTTGGACAATTTGTACAAAATTCTCACACAGTCTTACACAAAGGAACTTGCTGACCGGGATGATGGTATTGAAGAAACGGTTATTATGGAGATCAATCAGCTGATTGCAAATCACGGATCCCAATTAAACCTTAGCAATATCAATCCTAAAATCATAGCAGATCTTCCGGTAAATATCCGCGTAGTCATTAGCTGGAATAAGGATGATACGGATATTGATCTCTGGGTGACCGATCCTAATAATGAACGATGTTATTATTCGCATAAGGAAACAGAAATAGGAGGAAGACTGAGCGACGATTTTACAGGAGGCTTTGGCCCTGAACAGTTCTTACTCAAAAAAGCGATGAAAGGAAAGTATAAGATTCAGACCAATTTTTTTGGAGAGCAGCAGACAGGAATTGCAGGTCCTACAGCCATTATGGCGGAAATTTATATCAATTATGCTACCGGCAAGCAGGAAAGAAAGATCGTGGTATTCCAGAATCAGAAAGAAAATGGAAACAAAGAAGATGGTATTCTTATTGGAGAGTTTGAATTTTAGAACTGATGATCTGTGATAAAGCATCCATGTTAAAAAATAAAATAAACACAATAAATTTAATATGATAATGTTAATATAATGATCAATGTGTAGTGAAGAAGTTTGAGTTTGAGTGCCTGCAGTAATGCAGGTACTTTTGTTTTAAATCAATATCTGAATTAAAAATTATGAAAAAAGAAAATGGTAAATTGAATAAAAATTTAAGCAGTTTTAATTGTTTTATTTTTATTACTTTTGAAAACTGACTCAACTGATATAATTATGACTACAGTTAAAAATTCTTTTGTCGGATTGACGTGTGCAATCGGTTGCATAAATTCAAGTAGCATACATGCTCAAAAAATTATTGAGTTAAATAATACACTTGATTTTCCCAGAAAAGAAGTTGTCGCTGTCCCTGTTTCTCAATTAAAATCATTTTTGGATAAAAGTAAAGCAACTGATCTAAGGATTAGAGATGCAAAAGGCCAACTTGTTCTGATCCAATGGATTGATAATAACGGAGACGGAAATAATGATGAATTGCTTTTTCAGGCAACTGTTGAAGGACATCAAAAAGCAGTGTATACGATCTCAGCTGAACCGGCAATACCCATCCTCAAAACTGAAATTTCAACGTACTCCCGGCTGGTTCAGGAACGGGTAGATGATTATGCATGGGAAAATGACAAAATAGCATTCAGAATGTATGGCCCGAAAGGTCAGCAGGAAGCATTGCAGGGGGTAAAAAGCAGTACGCTCTCAAGCGGTGTGGACATCTGGCTGAAAAGAACGGAGTTTCCGGTCATTAATAAATGGTACAAAGGCTATCTTACGGATCCTATGTATTATCATAAAGATACAAGAGGGGAGGGCTATGATCCTTACCATGTCGGAAACAGCCGCGGAACAGGTGGAATCGGAATATGGATAAATGACAAGCTTCAGGTTTCGCAAAATTTTGTTGCCTCCAGAACCATTGCAGAAGGTCCTTTGCGTACGGTTTTTGAATTGACTTATGATCCGTGGAGTGAATTTGCAGTTAAAGAAATTAAAAGAGTTTCATTGGATCTTGGATCAAATTTTTCAAAATTTGAATCGTATTTTAGAGCAGAAAAACCGGCTCTCAACTATACCATTGGAATAACTTTACATAAAAACGAAGGTGAAGCAAAACTAAATGACCAAAAAGGATACTATCTTCACTGGGAAAAAATTGATGACGCTTTTGTAGGTGAAGGTATTGTTGTGGATCCGAGTATTGTTGAAAAATCAATTGTTTTCCGATCTGATGCTCCGGATGAAAGTAATCTGTATGTCGTTACAAAACCTCATGATAAACTGGTTTATTATGCAGGATTTGCGTGGCAGAAAAGCGGTGATATCCAGACTCGGCAGGACTGGGAAAATAGGCTTCAAAAACAATCTGAAATCATCAGAAATCCTTTAATCATTACAATTAAATAAATCATGAAATTCAACATCTGTACTCTTGCTCTGGGATTAGTTAGCTTAAATATATCCGCTCAGGTAAAAAAAGATACGCTGGCAGAAAAAATGATGCTGTATCAGCTTCCTGTGGGAGGCTGGGGAAAGCAGCTGGAAGATAAATCAGTAGTTGATTACAGTCTTCCGGTTGACAAAAATCTTTTAAGAAAAATAAAATCCACGGGTGATGATCACGCGACCATTGATAACAACGCTACCTCAAGGGAAATTAACGCTTTAATGAAAGCATATTCCGAAACGAAAAATCCGGATTATCTGAAGGCAGCGGAAAAAGGAATCCGTTATCTGCTTACCATGCAGTACGAAAATGGTGGTTTTCCTCAATATTATCCTAACAAAGGATTATACCGAAAGCAGATTACCTTTAATGACAATGCCATGATTAATGCGTTAACGGTTCTCTACAATACCGCAGAAGGGAAAAACGATTTTATCGCGGTAGATCAAAAACTGAAAGAACAATCTAAAAAGGCTGTAAAAAATGGAATTGAATGCATCTTAAAAGCACAGGTTCTTCAAAACGGAAAGCCAACGATTTGGGCAGATCAGTACAATGAAATTACCCTGCAGCCGGATAAGGCAAGGGCTTTTGAACCTGTTTCCCTGGCAACCGCAGAATCCGTAGGAATTGTACGGTTTCTCATGTGGCAGCCCGTAACGCCTGATATTGAAAAATCCGTAAAATCTGCCGTAAAATGGTTTACAGAAAATGATATTGAAGGATACAGCTATAATGTCGTAAAACAAAACGGAAAGACAGTAAGAGTTCTTGCAGAGGATAAAAATTCCGTTGTCTGGGCAAGATTTTATGATATTCATGATAACCGTCCTCTGTTTGGTGACCGCGACGGAAGTGTAAAATACAATTACAACGAAGTTTCCGAGGAGAGAAGAAACGGCTACAGCTGGTTTGGCGATTTTGCAAAAAAGCTGATTGATAAAGAATATCCTAAATGGCTGAACAGCAATAAACTTTCTCAATAAGAAATTTACTTAAAAACAACTGCGCGGGCTGAGAATCAGCCCGCGCAGTTTATAATCAGCGTTTAAATTCCTAAAAAGTATCGCAGATATTTCCGCTTAATGTGGCTCCTGCTTTTGCCGTTACATCAGATTTTACATCAGAAGCATTAAGTTTATTGACGGAATAGGGTGGGGTAAATGCAGTCCCGCTTCCGGATGTATTTCCGGTTACGTTCACAAAACTGTTTCCTGTTTGTGTTACGGCGGTATAACCCGTCATGAGATTGATCGGTTCTTTTACGTTTTCAAATACGTTTCTTTCCACCAGGATATTCGCCTGAACACCCGCAGCAATACATTTATTGCTTACCGAACTGTTGAAGTAGCTGTTAAGGATATGGATCTTTCCGTATCTTACCCTCGGCATACGTTCTCTGCATCCGGGTCCCCACCAGCATCTTACAAAGGTTACGTTCAGTTTGCCCGCATCTGCAGTAGCACCGTCACTTGAGCCGATCAGATTGGAAAAACGGTGATCGTCTGTCCCTCCGGATCCTCCGGGTTTAGGGGCTTTCAGATAATGAAATTTGGTGTAGGATACAGTGACGAAATCCGATTTGTTTTTAATATCGAAGTTTCCGTCTACGCCGTCCCGGAATTCACAGTGGTCGATCCATACATTTCGGCAGTCATCGAGAATCGCATTGTCCCAACCGTCGGTATCATAAGCTCCCGGACCTTCAAAAATAAGGTTTCGGATGATGATATTGTTACATCTTTTAATGTTGATGATCCCTGACCCGTCTTTGGTCTGGTTGGTGGAAACCAGTTTTGCGCCGCTGGCTCCATAGATGGTTTTGCCGCTCTGATCCTGAAAAGATAATCTGGCAGTAATCGTTATGGTTCCGGTAACTTTAATGACTTTTACAGCCGTATTTTCAATTGCCGATTTTAACTGAGCATAAGTTGACACCGTTGTTTCCGCAGCGGTTCCACCACCGGTTGTTCCGCCGTTTTGGGAAGCCCATCCCGGAGCAACACAGTTTGCCAATGGGACAATGGCGTTTACGGACATTTCATTTTTTATTTCATTCGGATTATTCGCCAGGTCGGATTTTGGATCTTCCTGTCCGCAGCCTGTTAAAGCAAAAATTGAGCTCAGGGCTGCCGTGAGAATGGCAGCTTTTGTTTTTGTTTTCATAGTAATAATTATTTGTTGTTGATTCAAATCAAAATTATTAATTTAATATTTAATTGTTTTATATTTTAAACTATCAATATTTATATAATTATAATGTTGATTATTTATATTGTTCAATCGGTTGCATATTATGTATTTAAAAATAATATTTGTTGCGGTTTGAAACGATATAAAAATAGTGTTGAATTAACAGATGAACTACTCTGTAAACGATAGCAGTGCCCGGTAATTTTTATTTAATAAAATCTTCTCTGAAAGGCGCGAAAGCATCAATCAATTGTCCTTTTTCAAGACATCTTACCCCATGAAAAATATTGGGTTGGGCAAAGAATCCGTCACCAGCTTTCAGTATTTTTGTTTCACCGTCTACTTCAACTTCAAATATTCCCGAAGCAACATAGGTGATTTGCGAGTGAAAATGCTGATGTAAAGCGCCTACTGCCTCTTTTTCAAATTTTACAATCACCATCATGATCTGTGAATTGTAGCCCACAAATTGTCTTGAAACGCCGGCTCCCAGGTTTTCCCATTCGGAATTGCCATCGAAAAAAGGCTCTTTTTTAAAATTCATTTCAGATATTTTTATTGATATTATTTGATAAATTTTTCCAGTCCGGTTTTCAATTTTTTCAAAGAGTCAGCGGCAAGTTTCGCTTCAAGATCTGCGCCCAGCTTAGACAAATGGGTATCGTCGTCTTTTCCTTTGGGATAATACGGCTCTTCACCTTCCTTAAAATGGAGATGTAGTTTTTTTGAATTTTCGGGACCATAGGTAATTTCAAGCTGTTCTGTAAGCAGCTGCATATCTACGAAAGGAACATTCAGATCATTGGCAACCATTCTTACCACCAAAGGATATTCTTTGTGGGTATCTATCAATACGCCGTTTTCGTTAAAATTTCTTCGTACAATAGAAGTCATTAAAATAGGAATGGCTCCTTTTGCTCTTGTTTCCTTTACGTATCTCTCCAGGTTGGCCCTGTATTGCGTGTACGGATTGGTAAATTTTGTAGAGTCTTTCACCTTCTGATCATTATGCCCGAACTGGATAATGACAAAATCTCCCTTTTTCAGCTGTTTTTCAATGGCAGCCCATCGTCCTTCCGTCCAGAAACTTTTAGAACTTCTTCCGTTCATCGCATGGTTCTGGATTTCGATACCTGTTGTAAAAAATTGGTTTAAAACCTGTCCCCATCCATGTTCGGGATTTTTATCCGGATTTTCTTTATTAGCCATGGTAGAATCACCGATAAGGAATAAAGTCGGCTTTTTCTGAGCCAGGATGAATGTTGAAATTACTATGCTAAACAGTAAAAATATTTTTTTCATTTTAAGATAAATTTAATTGGTTAAGGCAATTAAGAATTATATTTTATTACTCATTACTCATGATGGGGTTCCAACCACTAAAAATCTTTTCCAGGGTATAATTTTTCATATCTTTTTTAGTCAGCTGATGCGACCAGTTTACCCGATTTGAGGTATTACCGCCTGCGCCTTTGCTTCCGAACTCTGCGTAATAAGCCGTTTTTTCTTTATCGGGAAACATCTGGTCTCCTTTCCACGGGTTCCAGCCTTCAGAAACAATATGACCTCCCATTTCGGTATTGATGAAAACCGTTTTGGCGTAAGGTCTCCAGGGTCTTCCAAGAAAAACTTTTGTAACACCTTCTTTTGCGATAAGCCTGCAATCAAAGAAAACAAAACCATATTTCCTGTCTTTTTCCGTTGCAGCAGCTGTGATATAAGAGTCAGCTAAACTTTTAATGGTACAGTTTTTAAAAACCGCTGTTGCCTGCCCGAAAATAAAATCGGTAGTACCTTCTATAAAACAGTTTTCAAAATACTGCCTGCTGTGATTTGTTGCACAATATACCGTATCCTGACACCCTAGAATATTTGAATTTTTGATGATAAAACGGTCGCCTTCCACATGGAGTGCAACTGCCTGTCCTTCATTGCATGAAGAATTCTGAATCGTTAGATTGCTTATTTGTATGTCATCACCCATCACCAGCAACGTATAAGAATTGAATGTCGTCATTTTTTCATTGAACGAATCCTGTTTTCCTGAGAAATCATTGTTGGTGATCATTGTATTGTCTTTATTTTCACCTTCTAACGTGATTTTATGTTTTGAAGATGAAATGACCACTTTTTCATTATATGTTCCTGATTTTATATAAATCAGTGCTTCTGCCGGACCAAGATCTCTTACGGAATTGATGGCTTTCTGAATGGATGTAAAATCGCCGCTTCCGTCTTTGGCAACGATGATTTTTATATAAGGACCATTTCCGGCAAAAAGAAAATTTGCCATTGAGACAAGGAGAATTAAAAATAATTTTTTCATAAACTGATTTATTATTTTCTGACGCAAGATTTGTTTTATATTACCTGATTTTTAGATAGCAAGGACAAATAAATTTGCTGCGCGAAGCGATGACGATAGCTTCATAAAATCAACTTATTGATTCGTTTTTGCTCACTAAAATATTTTTTTAATTAAATTAACTCCTTTGTGTTAAAATTATAATTTCAAAACTTTATCTAAAAAAGCAGCGGTAAGATTCAGGGTTTCCGTAAACCAGGGTTCTGCTGACCAGAAAGAGTGCGGCGAATCCTTAATCTCATGGAATTCTGTCTGAATATTATAATTTCTTAATTTATTCATCATATCGTCTCTGCCAGCATGAAACCGGGGTTGCGAACTGTTAATAAAAAGGGTAGGAGGTGTATTTTTATCAACATACTTTAGAGGTGAAGCGGTTGTCCAGTTTTTCAAATTAACATCTCGGTCGCCATCCAGCCAGTACGCTGCGTAGGTACTTTCTTCAGCTTCAGGATGAATAAATGAAACAATTCCGTCAACATTCACGATGGCCTGGATTTTATTCTTTGATTTTACACCTACCAAGGTGGCCATTTGTGCTCCCGCAGACTCTCCGTACACTGCTATTTTCTTTTTATCTAAAGCATATTTTTTATGATTTTTCTTCAGCCATTGAATTCCGGTTTCGATATCTTCCACACCGGCAGGAAATTTTGCGACATCTGCCAAACGGTAGCCAATCGCAATCACAACATATCCTTTTGAAGCGAGCTCCATGGCCATGTATTTTTCATTTTCCTTGCTTCCAGAAATCCATCCGCCGCCGTGAACCATTGCAATTCCGGGATATTTTTTAGATAGATCTTTGGGATAATAAATATCTGCTTTTAAAGAAATTCCGTTGATATTCTTGTATTCTACGTCTTTATCAATAATGACATTTTGAGGAACCGGTCTTTCAATCGGGGTTAAAAAAGAATATTTCTTTTTAAGTTTTTCAAACGTAATTTCGTTGGTATAAGGAGTGGCATTCGGCCGTTTTACCTGTCCGAATGCCATGGTCCCCATTAAAAAAATAGAAATATAAGTATGTTTTATGCTAAAAATCATCCGCTTGTGGAGTTTTTATACTATTTAATTAATTATTTAACTGCATTTTTCGCTACATCTGCACCCACAGAAAGTAAACTCCTGTCAGACCCAATTTCTTTCGGCAGCAGGACTGCTCCGGTTTTATTTCCTAAAACTTTTACGTAAGGTTTGTTTGCTGATTCAAATTTCACCGTTGAAAGGTTGATGTTTTTACTGTTGTAAATTGTTGCACCTGTTCCTTCGGTATATTTCAGCTTTACATTTTTAAGTTGAATTCCGTCTGCGTCTGCAATGGTTAATGCTTTCCGGGTATCAAACTGCGAATCTTCAATTACAATATTTTTAAGGTTCATTTCCGCAAGCCCGAATAAAGTTATGGCTTCATCAGAATTCACGGCATTGATATTTTTAAAGAAAATATTTCTGAATACCGGTGTTTTTTCCGTTACCGGAAAAACTTTTTCAGGGGTCTTGTTTTCTTCCTTTGTCTGCCCGTCTTCCAGCACAGGAGATGCGCCTTCGTAGAACATATTGAAGCCGATCGTCTGTGTCGGGATGTTGATCATATCGATATTTTTAATGTAAATATTCTCCACAATTCCGCCTCTTCCTCGGGTTGTTTTGAAACGCAGGCCGATATCGGTACCGATAAAAGTACAATCGGAAACATGAATATTTCTTGCGCCGCCGGACATCTCGCTTCCTATCACAAACCCTCCGTGACCATGATACACCACATTATTTTTAATAATGACATTTTCAGTAGGCATTCCTCTTTTTCTTCCGTCTTCATCTTTTCCGGATTTGATGCAGATCGCATCATCACCAACATCAAACGTATTATCGTAAATTAAAACATTTTTACATGATTCTAAATCTACACCGTCTCCGTTCTGGGAAAACCACGGATTCCTGACCGTAAGATTTCTTAGAATAACATTGGAGCACATCAGAGGATGGAGATTCCATGCCGGAGAATTCTGGAAAGTCGGCCCGTCCAGCAGGACTTTGTCGCAGCCAACTAAGCTTACCATTACCGGTCTGAGAAAATCTTTTACGGTAATTAATTCATCTTTGGAAATTTTATCCGGAACATTAAAATTAGAGCTGCTTTCCAGTCCTTTTTTATAGCTTTCCGAAGGATACCAGTTTTTGCCGTCCGCAGACAGAACGCCGCCGGATTTTACGATGTCTTTCCATTGAGATTCGGAAACTTTACTTTTTTTAATGGCTCTCCATGCGTCACCGCTTCCGTCGATCACGCCTTTTCCTGTAATGGCGATGTTCGTCGCATTGTTTGCTGAAATAGGAGACTGGCAGCGAATGGTGTTTAGCCCTTCAAAGCTTACGTCCACCAAAGGATAATCGTTTTTATCTTTACTGAAAATAATGAATGCGCCTTCTTCCACATGAAGGTTAATATTGCTTTTAAGCACAATCGGTCCTGTAAGCCACATTCCTCTCGGCACAACTAATTTACCGCCGCCTTTTTTGCTTAATTCATCAATAGCTTTTCTGAAAGCCTCCGTATTTTTTACAGTGCCTCCGGAAATTCCTCCGAACTGGGTAATAGAAACCGTATTGGCAGGAAATGAGGTTTCCTTTACCTGAGGCATTTTAAACTCAATATTTTTATAAATATCCAGGTTTTGGGCAGATATCTGGCCTGAAAATAGTAAGGCTGCCGCCAAACCGATCATTTTTAAAGACTTCTTCATTTTATTTTTTTTGAGTTGTAATTATTTTTTTAAATTCCTGATAAACGAGCGAAGCAACCGCTTTTGCACCTTCCGGCTGAAAATGGGTATTGTCTTTCTGCCCTTTCGGATAAGCTTCATAGGTATTTTCAGGTAAATTCATAAAGTAATGATTCGTGGTGAAATCCTCTCCCTTACGGGTAAAGTATTCCATAGATAATTTATTTAAATCGATGTACGGAACGTTCATTTCCATCGCTACATCAATCGGAGCCTGCCAGTATTCACCATGAACATTTTGGAGTTTTCCATCCTTCCACGGATAATTTCTGGCAACCGGTGTCAAAATAATGGGATTGGCCCCTTTTTGTTTTGTCTGAGTAACAAATAATCTTAAAAATTCTTTATATCCTTCAATATTTACATATCGCTCCGTATGCTTTTCCGAACTGTCGTTGTGACCAAACTGCATTAGGACATAATCTCCGGGTTTCAGGTGTTCATAGACATATCTCCATCTTCCTTCCTGAAAAAAAGTTCTTGTGCTTCTTCCGCCATGCGCCCTGTCGATCACTGCCACAGAATCTGCTGTAATACCGGGCTTCAAACTCACCAAGTTGTCTTTTACGAAGAAGGGCTGAAAAACCTGCCCCCAACCGGTAATCGGATAGCGTACTTTCATATAATCTTTTCCCGGTTCATAATCTCCCGTATAATCTGCCATGGTAGAATCGCCGATGAGGTAAATATGGGTAACTTTTTTATCGCGTTTTGCCGTTGTTTTCTGAACGCTGCTCTGTGAACTGCATCCTGACAACAGCAAAACGACTAATAAAAATGAAACTATATAAAAAATTTTGTTATTCATTTATTATAAAATATTTATATTGTAAATCCAAAGGCGCAAAATCAAAGATTTTTCGACAAATTTCCAGTGCGATTTAACAATTTTAATTTTTAGTTATTCTGAACCAGTCGAAATCGGCATAGCCGCCGCGTGGTGCCTTAGCGCTACTTAAGCTGTACAAACCGACTTTTGCACCGATCCATTTTCCGGGTTTTGCCTGAAAAACTTCTCCTATTTTTGTAAAGCTTTTTCCGTTTTCACTATAGCTGAACTGGCATAAACCATTCGGTTCGCTCACATGTACTTTTAAATAGGCTTCGTTTCCGTTTAACTTTGTTTCATCTAAAATTTTTTCCTCGCCGCCTTTCTCTGCTTTTTCAGCTTTTCTCAGTTGGATGTAAAATCCGTCCGGTTTATTGGTGATAACAAGGGAAGCATGATCGGTTCCCATAATCAATAATCCTGCAGTTTTTCCTTCTTTAGCTTCTTCAGGAATTAGTTTTACTTTCGTTGATGCTGTAAAATTTGGAGCCGGGAATTTCTGGGTTAATAAATTCGGGACATTCCAGAGATTTTTTTCTCCTTCGGGAACTTTTATGGAAAATAATCTTAAAAATTTCTGTCCCGGCAGTTTTGAAGACCACACAATGTTTTCATTGGCGCTCCATTGCCATTGCAGACCTAATTTTTCACCATCAAATTCATCTGTTTCCGAAGGAGTAACAATAGGATAAGATTGCCCTACATTTGGTTTTTTATAGGTTAAAACAGGTTCTCCGATTCCATTTTTATTGGTGTCTTTTCCGATTGCAGGCCAGTCTTTTTCCCATTTCATCGGCTGGAGATGAATAATTCTTCCATAGGTGTCCACATCCTGAAAATGATAAAACCAATCTTCTCCGGAAGGCGTATCTACCCAGGCTCCCTGATGAGGCCCGTTGATTTTTGAAGATCCCTGTTCAAGAACAATTTTTTCTTCGTAAGGACCATAAATATTTTTCGACCGTAGTACCAGCTGCCAACCTGTAGCCACCCCGCCGGCCGGAGCAAAAACATAGTAATAACCGTTTCTTTTGTACATTTTCGGACCTTCTACGGTTGGGTGCTTGTCGTGGCCGTCAAAGATATGAATGCCTTTGTCCAAAACTTTTGTTCCTTCCGGATTCATAGTATTTAAGGTTAATATGCTTTTCACTCCGGCACGGCTTCCCGCCCATCCGTGAACCAGATAAGCATTGCCATCTTCGTCCCAGAACGGACAGGCGTCAATCAGGCCTTTTCCTTCCATAACTAAAACAGGTTTTTCCCATTTTTTCAGCGGATCTTTGGTTTTAACCATGTAAATCCCGAAATCCGGGTCACCCCAGTAAATATAAAATTCACCTTTATGAAAACGCATGCTTGGTGCCCAGATTCCGTCGCCTCTTTTCGGAACGGAGAAATGTTTGGCGGGCAAAACATCTTCAACGGCATAATTGACCAGATTCCAGTTGACCATATCCTTGGAATGAAGAATGGGTAATCCTGGGGCTTCGTTAAAGCTTGAAGCGGTCATATAGTAATCGTTACCGACACGAATTACATCCGGATCTGAGTAATCTGCGTGGAGAATAGGGTTTTTATAGTTTTTTCCCAGATCAGCCGTCCACACTTCGGAAACATATTTTTTTTCCTGTGCATTCAGATAATTCGATGCTATCGAAAAAACAGTGACTGAAAGTATATTTAAAATTTTTTTTGTCTTCATAATCAGATTTAATCTGTCTTTATTTAACACAGGGAGCGCAAACTGTTTAACAAATTACTTTTCAAATTCCAGACTTGCCAGAATGAATGGTCCGGTTCCTTTCGGATCGTTGGACCGGATTTCTTCGTTAATATAATATTCGTAGGAACCGCTTCGGTATGGATTTCCTCCAAGACCGGCAACGGCGCAGCATCTGTTTAGATTTACCATTCCGTTTTCATCGACAGTAATTAAATTTTTAAGAATGCCTTCGTACCCTTTTTTAGCAAATTTTTTATAGGATTTCGGAAGATAATTTTTGTTAACGGATTTCATCATGGTGTAAACAAACATGGATGAACCGGTAGCTTCCAGATAATTTCCTTTTTCGCCGCCTTTATCCAAAACCTGATACCACAATCCTGTTTCGCGATCCTGAACTTTAATGACAGCGTCACAATATGATTTTAAATAAGAAAGCAATCTTACTCTTCCGGGATGATTTTGTGGAAGGTAATCTAATACATCAACGATTGCCATACCGTACCAACCCATTGCTCTGGACCAGAAGTTCGGGGAAAGTCCGGTTTTCTTATCGGCCCACTGTTGTTCTCTGCTTTCATCCCATGCATGATAGAGTAGCCCTGTTTTTTTGTCGAGCAGATGTTTCTGGATAAGATCAAACTGATTCACGATGTCGTTATACGCTTTTTCTGCATCCGCACCTTTGCTGAATATGTTGGTATAATGAGCATAGAATGGCTCACCCATGTACAATCCATCCAGCCACATCTGATTAGGGTAAATTTTTTTGTGCCAGAAGCCTCCTTCTGAAGTTCTCGGCTGTCCGTCAATCTGAGAACGGAGGGTCTGTAATGCTGTCAGATATTTCTCTTTCTTTTCTTTCTGGTATAAATACAAAAGAACGTTGCCGCAGTTCAGCATGTCGATATTGTATTTTGAAAGATCGTATGAAAGAATACTTCCGTCTTCTTTTATCATGGTTTCTCCAAACGTAGAAATGTATTGATAATATTCTTGATTGCCGGTTTTTTCAAATATTCTTTCGGCACCTTCCAGGACGATAGCGGTAGGATAGCTCCATTTCGGAGTTTTGTTATAATCAAGCATCCAGGCTTCGGGAAATCTTTTCATTTCGGAAAGAAGCATTCGCTGTGACCACGGAAGATCAACCGGGATTTTTTCTGTTGTGGTTACTGTTTTTGCTTCACCGGAATTGTGTAAGGCTTTTTGAGCGCATGAGAAGAAAATTCCTGAACATAAAGCGGTAATGGCGTAAATTTTAATATGATTCTGAATAAAATTCATTCTTTTTTAATATTTTAAATTGATTACACTTTAGTTTTTATGGACATTAATTTTGTGCTTCGGTTATGCTTTGTACAATATCATTAAAATACATTTCAATGTTATCGTAGTTTTTATCTAAATCTCTTCCGTTGGCATTGTATGTTTTGGGATCCAGTTTGTTTCTGATTTCCCATTCATCGGGCATTCCGTCCATATCTGAATCAATAATCGGCTGTCCGGTTTTCAGATCCGGAAATCCGCCTGCATCTTTCTGGGAATCTATAATTCCGTTTGTACTTCCTTTTGAACCCTGATGTGTAAAACTTCCGTTTTTAATATCTTTTAAAATCTGAAGATCAATGATATCTCTTACAAGACTCGATCCTCCAATTTTCAAGATCCTGTCATAAGCTTCTTTTGAAGAGTGGGTTTTTACATTATTCGATATATTATGTGGACGGATTATTCTGATTGTATTTTTGTCTTCGTCTGTTAAGTTGTAACGGTTCATCTGGCTGAATACGCCTTCTGTCCAGTTGTCTTCGGTGACTTCCGGAATGCCTTCCATCACATTTCCATTTATATAGTATTTTCCCCAGATATTATACACTTCTGCTTCCGGCTTTTCATTTTTATCGATGGCAGCAATTCTTTTTCTCGTCATTGTGGCCGGACCTGGCTTATAATAATTATTGACGATATTCACATTCATTCCTTCGCCGCCATACAGGCTGTTGTGTCCCCAGTTGTAAATGACATTATTTCTGAAGTCGGTAAGGTCTGTTAAAGCAAATTTGCTTCCTGCGTATTCTCCCAGTCTGGGATTTCTGCTGTCATGATGGGCATAAACATTATGATGAAAAGACGCAAATTTCCCGCCTGCAATACCACCATATCCGTGAGCACCTTTCTGATGTACTGAATTTCTGAGGCTTTCCGCAACGATACACCATTGAAGCGTTGTGTTTTCATTGGCATAGATCGAAACTGTTTCGTCGGTAGACCAGCTCATGGAACAGTGGTCAACGATTAAGTTTTTAATAAACCTTGCTCCTAAAGCATCACCTTCATAGTTTTTCAGATCGCCCATTCTGAAACGAATATACCGGATAATGACGTTGTCTGCTGCTACAAAAGTTTCGTAGTTGGCTACTGTGATGCCGTCTCCCGGAGCGGTTTGTCCGGCAATGGTTACATTTCCTTCCCGTATTTTTAACGGAGATTCCAGGTAAATGGTTCCTCCGGTTTTGAAAATAATATATCTCGGACCTTTTTGATTCAGGGCATATCTTAAAGTTCCTTCGGAGCCGTCGTCGGTTAATTTTGTTACGAAATAAACTTTACCGCTGCGTCCTCCGGTGGTGTATCTTCCGAAACCTTCAGCGCCCGGAAAGCTAATGACATTCTGGGCTTCAGCAACATTTGAAATGCCACAAAAAATAGCTGTTAGTAAAAGTATGCAGAAGTTTTTTGTCATAACTGAGCATATTTGCTGATGAGCGGCTGGATTATTTTAAATTTTTTTTGAAATTCCAGTTATCTTTTCCTTTTAGGATATTGCCTGGGGTATATTCTTTTGCTTCGGTCTGGGTGAGCTGATGTGACCAGCTGACTCTTGAGACATGATTAGCTCCTGGACCTTTTGAATCATATTCTGCGTAAAAAGCCGTTTTTTCGGCATCCGGTTTATTCCAGTTGTGCCATCCTTCAGGTTTTATCGTTGAATTGAGCATACAGTTGATATAAACCGTTTTGGCGAAAGGTCTCCATGGTCTTCCGAGGTATACGGAATGTTCTTTTGCATTGCCTGCAATGTTACAATTAATAAATACGAACCCGAAGCTGTTTTCCTTTGGGGTAGACGCTGCAGTTATATAGCTTGCGGTTTCTTTGGAATAGATCATGCAGGTTTCAAAAACAGCGGTCCCTGCTCCGAAGATATAGTCAGTTGTTCCTTCGATATAGCAATTTTTAAAATAATTTCTTGAAGGTTGGGTTTTATCTTCAAGATCCTGTGCTCCTTTTAAATATAAGGTGTCCTGATTTCCGAGGAACCTGCAGTTTTCAAAAGCAATTCTGTCACCTGCTGTTAAAACTGCTACAGCTTGTCCCACTTTTCCGGAACTGTTTTCAAACGAGATATTTTTGGCTGTGAAATCGTCGGCATATATAAAAAGGGTAGCAGAACCTGTGGTTCCGATATCTTTTCCTTCCTGATTTTTTTTAGAGGCAAAATCATTAAAGGTTATTAAAGTATTTTTAGGATTTTCTCCTTCTAAAATAATTTCTCCTTTCGTTTCAGGAATGATGATTTTTTCTTCATAAATTCCTTTTTTAATAATGATTTTTGTTCTCCGGGAAGAATTGTTTTCAATGGCATCCACAGCTTTTTGAATGGTAGTAAAATTACCTTTTCCGTCTTTTGAAACCACGATCAGTCGGTCGGCAGTTTTAAAAGAAAGAAAATTAAATATTGCTGTGAGAATCATTAAAAATACTTTCAGATTTTTAAAAAATGGGGAGTTTTTCATTAAATCATTTTTAGTTAAAATACAGACTTCCGCTTTTGGCAGAAGCCTGTATTTCTGATATGAATGTGAAACTTTTTCTAATATCCGTAATCCTGTGTAAGATTATAATTGGAGTTGATTACATCTGCTGCAATGGGCAGAAGTTCCTTCCTGTTCGGCTGGAAATAATAAGCATAACTTTTCACGGGATCTCCGCTGATGTAGGATTGTGTCATGGCCAGCCTCCAGTTTACTTTTGTATATCCTGATGGTGTTGCAACACTTTGGTTAGGACTGTAGAATACATCGGCTTTTGCAATTCCGTTGAGATAGAAATCAATATCCAGAACATTCTGCTGTGCTGTTTTTGCAGGTGCATAATTGGCAACGCCGCTAGCAGGTTTTTTATAGAAAATATATTCCGGTACGTTGGTGTAAGCTCCCGTTCCGTTCATAAACTGGGTAAGTTTCTGTCTGGTTTCATTGATTTTTGTTTCCAGAAGATTCCAACGGATGAGATCGTATTTTCTTAATCCTTCACCTCCGAATTCCAGCATTCTTTCTTTTACGATATAATTAAAAAATCCGGGCTTGTCTGTAGGAATGGTTCCAACCTGGCCTAAATTTCCTGCATAAGCTCTTTGTCTTACGGCCATCACAGCATTGATAGCTTCCTGGGACGGACCGTTATGCAGCTCATTATCGGCTTCCGCAAACATGAGAAGAATATCGGAATATCGTAACAGAGGCCAGTCGATTCCCAGGTTTTGGGAAGTTCCCGTGATGGAAGTCCACGATTTTCTGAATTTACCGTCGTTCCAGTTGATTGATGTCTGGAGTTCTTCCTGTTTTGAAGTACTTACCCTGAAAATAGCAATATTAACATCTCTTCTTACATCATATTTGGTAAACTCATAAAAATAAACCGGAATGGCATTGATCCCTCCTGAAGATTTCCAGTCTGTGTCATCATGTCTTAAACCATTATAATATCCGATTTTACTGTCTGTTCTTGAGTTCCCTCCGAAAGCTCCGATTGCATAAATGATTTCATTGGTGGTATCCGGACTGTTGGTATGCAGTGATCTGAATAATCCTTCATAGCTTGGATTAAGCTGGTGCTGCCCGGAATTGATGATGTCTTTACATTCGTCATAAGCAATCTGATAATATTTTTGAGGATTAGATCCCTGCATCATCATCTGTGGATTTCTTCTCAACGAATATCCCGCTCTTGCTAATGCGATTCTCGCTCTTAAACCTTTTACGGCAGCCTTCGAAATTCTTTGTGGAGTAGTACCTCCTTCTGATCTCCATGGCACGAGGCTTTCCGCTTTTAATAAGTCATCCAGAATTTTATCATAAATGATATCTCTGTCTGTTTTAGCCAGATAAAGATCGGGAAGATCTGCAGAAGGAACATCCTGAAAAGGAACGTCACCCCAGTTTTTAATAAGATCATGATAAAAGTGTGCTCTTAAAGTAAGGGCTTCCCCCAGATACCTGTTCATCATTTTTTTATCCGCTTCAGAACCTGTCTGGAAAACCGGAGAAAGCGGAATATTTTTGATGACGAGATTCGCTCTTTCAATACCGGCATAGGTATCCAGAAAAGGTCTAAGAAGTTCAGTATTGGTAGGAATGGCACCGAAGCAGCTAACGCCTCTCCTGTCATTGGCATTGTAATCTCCTGAAGTTCTCATATCATCTCCCGATTGCGAAAGGATAAGATTCATTCTCTGTCCGTATGTATTGTCACCCATTGTGCTGTTATACACTCCTACCAATGCAGAGAAGGTGTCAGAAACTGAATCAAACTGTTGTTTTTCAGCAGTATTGGATAAGCTTTCTACGTCCAGATATTCTTCGCAGGAATTAAAAGATAAAAGTCCTGCAATGGAAAAAACGATTATTAAAAATGTATTTTTTTTCATAATAGTAAGATTAAAAAGTGATATCAACTCCCGATAAAATGAATCTGCTTCGCGGATAAGCGGCATAATCTACACCAGGTGTTAAAGGATTTCTTCTTGTATTGGCTTCCGGATCATATCCTGAATATCCTGTAATGGTAAATACATTATTCATGGTGAAATATAATCTGAAATTGGAAAGTCCGAGTTGTTTGGTAAAGTCTTTTCCAAGAGAATACCCTATGGTCAGGTTATTCAGACGAAGGAAAGAGCCGTCTTCGATAGCATACGAATGAAGGAAATAAGCACCTGCCGGCGGAGTCCACATAGTCGTATTGGCGTTCAGTGCAGCTAAAGCATTAGGATCATTTACTTTTACCCCGTTATCATCAAACCATCTCCAGCGGTCAGCAACTTCAGCAAGCATATTGTTGTCCCTGTAAAGGTATTGGGTAGAATATTCGATTTTGTTGGCATTGTAAACTTTGTTTCCAACTGAGAAATTGAACATTACACTCATATCCCAGTTTTTGTAACGGAACGTCTGGTTAAATCCGCCATAGAATTTTGGCTGTGCACTTCCGAGGTCGGTCATGTCATTGTTATCAATTACACCATCTCCGTTGAGGTCTTCCAGTTTCAGGTCTCCTGGCTGTACAGGTCTTGCTCCGTTGGCGGCTGCTGCAGAACTTGCGATTCCTGCTTTCAGGGTATAAGCCTGGGTTGTCGGGTTATAATCAAAATCATTTATTTCATACCTTCCGGCGGTTACATATCCCCAGTAAGTACCAACGGGCTTGCCCACCTGTACTAAGAAATCGTTGAGGTTATTCTGCCATCCGGAAGGAAACAGGTAATAGTTGGAACTTGCAGAAGCACTGTTTCCTAAGCTTTTGATGGTATTTCTGTTGGATGAAATGTTAGCATCAATTTTCCAGGTAAAGTTATCATTGCTGATGATGGTACTTCCTACTGAAACTTCAATTCCTTTGTTGGTTGTGCTGCCGGAATTCTGGTATTGGTATTCGTAACCTGTTGTCTGCGGAATTTTCGCCAGTAAAAGAAGATCTTTCGTATCGGTTTGGTAAACATCAACGGAACCATAAACTTTTCCTTTAAACAAGCCAAAATCCAATCCTGCATTTTTTGAAGTCGCGGATTCCCATTTAACATTTTTATTAGCCATGATATTACCTGTGGTTGCTCCAGGGGTTACATTTGTTCCGAAAGCATAACCGTAATCAGATGACGTGGTAAAAAAAGTATCATACAGGAAAGCTTTAATTCTGTTGTTTCCGGAAAGACCATATCCCGCTCTCAGCTTCAGTTCGCTGATAACACGGCTTTCTTTCAGGAAATTTTCTTCATTGATCTTCCATGCAACGGAAGCTGCGGGGAAATATCCCCATCTGTTTCCGGGACCGAATACACTTGATCCGTCTGCTCTCATAGAAGCTGTTACAATATATTTGTTCTTGAAGATATAATTGGCTCTTCCGAAAAACGATACGATTCTGTCCGGCAGCAATTCTGTTCGTGGATTATCCTGAACCAACCCTGAAGGCGGACTGGCCGACTGGATGTTGGCAAATGCTTCCTGAGGACTGATTGATTTCGGAAGCCATTTGATATTCATTGATAACGATTCAGCATCGGTTTTTACAGTTTCCTGTCCTAAAAGGAAATCTACTTTATGACTGCCGTATGTTTTCCTGAAATTTAAAGTATTGGTATTGGTAATTCTTCTTGATTGAGCTTTGCTTAAAAATACGACAGGCTGATCATTATTCTGTCTTGCGAGACTGGTAACCACACCCGAAAACTGATTTACAGATTCATCTCGCTGCACGTATCCTATAACACTCCGGAAGGTGAAATTTTTATTGATCCTGTATTCAATGACACCATTCAATAAGAGATCATTTCTGCCGTTTTCTTTCACTTCATTATCAGCAAGAATGAGAGGGTTTACAAGGTTGGTTTCATTCGCAAATAAAGGATCAAACTCATCAATGTTTTGAGCGGGCCCTCCCTCAAAAGGTTGATATCTTACTGCATTTCTCAATCGGTTGGTACTTTGTGATCCTGTTGCGGAAGTTCCGGCACCGTAGATGGTCTGTCTGCTGTATCTTGCATTGAGCGTCATGCTCAGCTTTTTGGAGAGATCATAATCATATTTGAAATTGGCCATATTTCTCTTAAATCCCGATCCAATCATGATTCCGTCTTCCTGAACATTATTTAATGACAATGAAAAAGAAGAATTTTCAGACCCTCCCGTAACAGCAATATTATGCGTGAAGTTGAAAGCTTCTCTTCCAAAAACCTCATCCTGCCAGTCTATTTTCTTAATATTTCCATAGTTTTTTCCGATGTCCTGAAAATTTCCGTATCTCGTATTAAAGGCATCAATGTCCGTTTGTACACCCCCTTTATTGTAGATTTCATACTGATACAATACATACTGATACGGATCCAGCACATTAATTGTATTCTGGATCGATCGTACTCCTAAAAATCCGTTGTAATTGATAGATGTTTTTGCCCTTTTACGACCGCCTTTTGTGGTGATCAGGACAACCCCATTTGCTCCTCTGGCTCCATAAATACTGGTAGAAGAAGCATCTTTCAGAACTTCAATAGACTCAATTTCTTTCGGAGATAATATTGTCAAAGCATTGTCCATCTGAACTCCGTCAACAATATACAGGGGAGCATTGCTGCCGGTAATGGAGTTTCCTCCTCTGATCACGATATCAACGTCTGCTCCCGGAGATCCTTCGCTCAGGGAAACCTGCACACCGGCAAGTCTTCCCTGGATGGCTTCTGCAGCATTGTTGGATGGCATATCCTTTATAGCTTCCGCTTTTACTGAAGAAACGGCATTGGTAACATCCTTTTTAGAAACCTTGGTGTATCCTACCAGGACTACTTCATCAATATTGGTTTCTTTATCCTTTTTGGTTTCTTTTTCTTGAGCCATAGCAAGGACAGGAAGTAGAAAGGCAGTTAGGTATAACCACTTTACTGATTGTACTTTTTTATCCATTTTGTATCCTTATAGTTTTAATTTTGGTTGAAAGTTTTTTTCAATTTTTGTTTTGTGGTGGATTTTTAAGTATTCTATTTTTTAGTGGAAAATATTTTTCAAAAAATTAACGCTTATCATTGTGCAATCGATTGCGTAATTTTTCATGACAAATATCTTGGCTTCTAAACTAATATTATTTTCCAATATGCAAAGAAAAAAATATTATTTTTTCCTTAATTCAGGTTTGAAGGTTATTCATTTTAAAGTAACAGTAATTAAAATAAGTTATTTAAAATGCTGTAATATAGTGTTTTATATAATGTGTTTCAAAAAATGACGTTGATAAAAAAATAATAAAAAAAATTATTGCTGATTAATTTTTAGCTTAAAATTTAATTAAAATCGCTGAGTTTTTGAACTAAAATATTTACCAAAATTGAATGTAAGAAATGAGATTTAAGATTTTTTACTGATTTTTATCATCTTTCATGTGCTGTAATTCAATAAGATTATTTACAATTTAATCAAACTTAAATATTGAATTGTATGAATTTTGTTTTTTTAATATTAATTCATAAAAACTCATTACATATGTTCAGTTTTTTTAAATTATAAATGTTACTGTTTAATATTTTGGGTGATTATCTCAATTCTAAAAAAGTGTTTTTATTCTAGAATTGCTTACTTTAATTATACTTTATTGACTTATAATCAACTTTTTATAAATTTAAATTAAATTTTTGTTAAGGATTTAAAGAATAGTTATATATTTATCCCCATAAGTATTTCTAAAGATTTTTAGTGTAATTTATGCAATCGATTACGCAATGTTTAACTGGTTTTGATAAAACCGCAAAAAATAAGAAGTATGCAAAAATCAGAATTTCGCTACGCCCATCACCCTGAAGATGTAAAAAAATATACAACAGAAGATCTCAGGAGGGAGTTTCTGATCGATGATCTATTTAATGAAGACGAGATAAAATTAGTCTATTCTATGTATGACAGACTGATTGTAGGAGGCGTGATGCCCTCAACAAAAGCTTTAAAACTGGAGCCTACTGACGATCTGAAAGCGCAGCATTTTCTTGACAGAAGAGAATTGGGGATTATCAACGTTGGCGGAGCCGGAAGAATAACAGTAGATGGTGAAGTATATGAACTTAACAACAAAGAAGCTTTATACATAGGAAAAGGCGCGAAAGAAGTGATTTTTGAAAAAGCGGGTGATGCACAATCCTACTTTTACATCAATTCCGCTCCGGCACATCACAGTTACCCGAATAAAAAGATCACGAAAAATGAAGCTGAAATCGTAGAATTAGGTGAAGAAAAGTATGCTAACAAGCGCACCATAAATAAACTCATTGTAAATTCTGTGTTGGAAACCTGTCAGCTGCAAATGGGAATGACGGAACTTCATCCGGGAAGCGTTTGGAACACAATGCCTGCACATACTCATGCTAGAAGAATGGAAGCTTATTTCTACTTTGATCTTGAAGAAGGGCAGACGGTAAGCCACTTTATGGGGCAGCCCCACGAAACCCGTCATATCTTTATGACCAACAGACAGGCTGTTTTGTCCCCGGAATGGTCTATCCATTCAGGAGTGGGAACCTCCAATTATACTTTTATATGGGGAATGGCCGGAGAAAATATGGATTACGGTGATATGGATGGTATCAAAACAAACGAACTAAAGTAATTTTTCAAATGAATTTATTTGATTTATCCGGAAAAGTAGCAGTTGTTACCGGCGGAACTCACGGATTAGGAATGGCAATGGCAGAAGGTCTTGCAGCCGCAGGTGCCGAACTGGCAATTACAAGTACAACTCCGTCCAAATTAGAAGAAGCTTTAGACTATTATCATTCAAAAGGATACAAAGCAACCGGTTATATTTTTGATGTAACGGACGAACTGGAAGCTGCACAGAAAGTAGCTCTGATGGAAGCCACCCATGGAAAAATAGACATCCTTGTCAATAATGCAGGAATCATCAAACGTATTCCGGCAATTGATATGGAAGTAGAAGACTTTAGAAAAGTAATCGACGTAGATCTTACAGGTCCTTTTATCATGTCCAAACTGGTTGGGAGATACATGATCAAAAGAAGATCAGGAAAGATCATCAATATCTGCTCAATGATGAGTGAGCTGGGCCGGGACAATGTAGTAGCATACGCTTCTGCAAAAGGAGGCCTGAAAATGCTGACCAAAAATTTAGCAACAGAATGGGCAAAACATAATATTCAGGTGAACGGTATTGGTCCCGGATATTTTGCCACTTCACAAACTGAACCTATCAGGGTGGATGGAAATCCGTTCAACGATTTTATCATCAGCAGAACTCCGGAAGGAAGATGGGGAAATCCTGAAGATCTTGCAGGGACAGCTATTTTCCTGGCATCCGAAGCAAGCAGATTCATCAACGGACAGATCATTTATGTTGATGGAGGAATTCTCGCCACTATCGGGAAACCTGCTAATGAATAACAAAAGAATTACACGAGAATGAAACCTTTTATAACAGATCAATTTTTATTACAAAGTAAATACGCTGAAGAATTATATTTCAGATTTGCAGAAAAACAACCGATCATTGATTATCACAATCACCTGATCCCTAAAGATATTGCAGAAGATACTGTTTTCGAAAATATTTCTAAAGTATGGATTGCCGGCGATCATTACAAGTGGAGAGCCATGCGTACTTTAGGCGTAAACGAAAAATTTATTACAGGGGATTCTTCAGACAAAGAAAAATTTCAGGCATGGGCAAATACGGTTCCTTACACCCTGAGAAATCCTTTATATCACTGGACGCACCTGGAATTAAAAAGATATTTCGGAATTGATGAATTGCTGAATGAAAACAATGCTTCGGAAATTTACGATAACATCACCGCACAGCTTCAGACTCCTGAAAAATCCACCAGAGGATTATTAAAAATGATGAATGTGGAATCTCTGTGTACAACAGAAGATCCTACCGATACTCTCAATTATCATCAGGATCTGGCGAAAAGTGATTTCTCCATCAAAGTCAGTACTGCCTTCCGCCCGGATAAAGCCATTTTAATAGAAAATCACAACTTTGCAGATTACATTTCAAAATTGGGCGAAGCTGCCGGAATTGAAATCAATTCATACCAGACATTATGTGACGCTTTATTAAAAAGAATTGAATACTTCCACGAAAACGGATGCCGGCTTTGCGACCACGGGTTAAATAATATCTCTTACGAGGAAGCTACAGAAGCGGAAGTGAACGCAATCTTTAATGATAAACTGAATGGAAAAGTTATCGCTGAAAAACAGGTGAACCAATTCAAGACAGCGATTTTATTATTCTTAGGTGAAACCTATCATCAATTCGGCTGGGTTCAGCAGTTTCACTTGGGAGCATTAAGAAACAATAATGAAAGAATGCACAGAATCCTTGGTCCGGATACAGGATGGGATTCTATTGGAGATTTCGTGCAGGCGGAAAATCTATCTAAATTTTTAAATGCGTTAGACGGAAAAGATAAATTAACGAAAACCATTTTATATAATTTAAATCCTGCCGACAACGAGATTTTCGCAACCATGATCGGAAACTTTAATGACGGTAGCATTAAAGGAAAAGTACAGTTCGGGTCTGGATGGTGGTTTCTGGATCAGAAGGACGGAATGATCAAACAGATGAATGCGCTTTCCAACATGGGATTAATCAGCTGCTTCGTGGGAATGCTTACGGATTCCAGAAGTTTCCTTTCTTACCCGAGACACGAATATTTTAGAAGAGTATTGTGTAATCTTTTCGGGGAAGAAATGAAAAATGGAGAATTGCCGGACGATATAGAACATGTCGGTAAAATAATTTCCGATATTTGTTACCATAATGCCAAAAATTATTTCGATTTTTAAATTTAAATAAGAATTCTCGCAGATTAAGCAAATCTAACAGATGATTGTATTAGAAAAATCTACGTAATGTGCTCAATCCGCGAGAAACAAAAAAATAGTAAAACTTTGAGATCTTAGTTAAGTGAAATTGAAGATTCGACGTAGTCAAACGTCTTTGCCTCAATTTATAATAATTTATAATAATCGGCGAAACTTTGTTTTGTGAACTTAAAAATATGCATTAAGTTTTAAAAGAAAATCTTTGAGCACTTTGCATTTAAACCAAAAACAGATATTCAAAAATCAAGGTTAGTAAAACTTATGGGTAAAATACTTACTTTCGGTGAAATCATCATGCGGCTTTCGCCACCCGGAAACAGAACCATGAAGCAAAGTCACGAAATGGAATTCTTTTTTGGCGGAACGGAGCTTAATGTAGCGTCATCACTGGCGATAATGGGTTGTGAGGTTAAACATGTCAGCAGTGTTTCCGATGATTTTGTAGGGGAGTCAGCACTTTCTTTTGTAAAAAGCGTTGGAATTGATACCAATTTTATTTCTAAAAACGAACATCCTTTAGGTTTATATTTTTTAGAAGTAGGATCGGCGGTTCGAGCAAGCAGAATTGCATACAACAGGTTAAACGGTTCTTTTGCGAATATTGAAGCCGGGAATATCAACTGGAAGAAAGCTTTGGAAGGTTGTGATTATTTTCACTGGACAGGAATCAGCCCCGGAATTTCAGAAGCAGCGTATGAGGCACTGAAAGAAGGTCTTGAAACTGCCCGTGAAATGGGAATCGAGATTACAACGGATCCTGCTTATCGTTCCAATCTTTGGAAATATGGTAAAAAAGGAAATGAAGTGTTGAAAGAACTGGTTTCCCTGTCAACAATTTTCATCGGAGGAACCAATGAAATCAACGAAATTCTGGGAACTCAGTTTTCATCAGATCAAAACGGATTTCTGGAAGCATGTGAAGAATTAAAAAAACAGTGTCCTTCCATTCATAAAATTTTCGATAAAATAAGAATTGGTGTTACAGCGAGTTCTCAGCAAACGCAGGGAAGAGCTCTGGTTAACGGAAATTATTTTGAAACAGAATTACTGGAAGTAAATCCTGTAGTCGACAGGATTGGAACAGGTGACGCTTTTGCAGCAGGCTTAATTTATGGCTTACAAAATTTCGATGACGAAAAAGCACTGAATTTTGCCAACGCCGCGTGTGCCATCAAACACACCATTTTAGGAGATATCAATTACAGCAGTGCAGAAGATATCCTTGAAGTAATGGGCGGAAATTCAGGAGGAAGAATAAAAAGGTAAGAACCTCAGCCGTGTTAGAGCTTTAAGCTCTAACACGGCTCCCAACTTTGCACTTTTGCATTAAAAATAAAAAATAGAATGACAAAAATACAAACCGTTACCAACGCCATCATTAATCAGGGAATTTTACCGCTGTATTATAATGCTGATGAAACGGTGACTTTAGATATACTGAGATCACTTTATAAAGCGGGAATCCGTGCAGTAGAATATACAAGCCGTGGTGAAGATGCATTGAGAAATTTCACTAAAATGATTGAAATCCGTAATGCAGAAATGCCGGAGATGCTTTTAGGAATCGGAACCATAAAAAATTTGCAACAAGCCGAAGAATACTATAAGGCAGGTGCAGATTTTTTCATTAGTCCAGGATTTGTAGCGGAAGTTGCAGAATTTCTAATTCCAAAAGATATCTTGTATAGTCCAGGCTGTATGACGCCAACTGAGATTATTGAAGCTGAAAATTCGGGGGTAACTTTCATTAAATTATTTCCAGGAAACGCTTTAGGAGCAGGGTTTATGAGTGCCATTAGAGATGTTTTTCCAAATCTGAAATTTATGCCGACCGGTGGAGTTGATACTACGAAGGAAAACATTGAAAGCTGGTTCAAAGCCGGTGTTTCTGCAGTGGGAATGGGAAGCAAGCTGGTAAGCAAAGAACTTATGGCTGCTAAAGATTACGCAACCATTGAAAATGAAACAAAGAAAGTTCTGGATATTATTCAGGCTTTAAAATAATGATAATGATTAATAAGCTAAACACTTTGCGATCTTAGCTGAGCAGAGCGCCTTTGCGAACTTAAAATAGTTAGTAGTCAAAAAAAACTTCGCGGACTTTGCGTTAAAACAAATACCATCATTAATAAAAAACAAAAAATAACTAATTCAAAAAACTAATATGAGTTCAGTTAAATTACTTAAACCAACGAATTTCAGGTGGACAATTTGTGTCCTGCTGTTTATTGCCACAACAATCAACTATCTGGATCGTCAGGTTTTATCTTTAACGTGGAAAGATTTTATTGCTCCGGAATTTCACTGGAATAATAATGATTATGGAAATATAACCGCCTTATTTTCCATTTTTTACGCAGTGGGAATGTTATTCGCAGGTAAATTTGTTGATTGGATGGATACGAAAAAAGGATTCCTCTGGGCAATTGGTATTTGGTCTGTAGGAGCCGTATTACATGCATTCTGTGGTGTTGCCACATCAGGAATCCTCACAGGAAACTGGACGGCAGGTTTTCATGGATCAAAAGAACTGATCGCAACGGTTTCCAATACATCTGCGATTATCAGTACCAGCGTTTCGCTGTTTATCTTTGCCCGTTTTGTCTTGGCTATCGGTGAAGCTGGTAATTTCCCGGCAGCTATTAAAACTACGGCAGAATATTTTCCCAAAAAAGACAGAGCTTTATCCACAAGTATCTGGAATGCAGGTGCAACGGTGGGTGCCTTGGCTGCGCCAATTACTATTCCGTTTATTGCAAAATCAATGGGATGGGAATGGGCATTCATCATTATTGGTGCGTTAGGATTTGTATGGATGGGGCTTTGGGTGTTTCATTATAAAAAACCTCACGAGCATCATAAAGTAAACGAACATGAGCTTACCTATATCAATCAGGATCATCAGGAAATAAGTGTTGAAGAAAATCAGCTTGCAGAAGAAAGAAAATTCACCTTCAAAGAATGCTTCAGCTACAGACAGACCTGGGCATTTGCTTTCGGAAAATTCATGACAGATGGAGTTTGGTGGTTCTTTTTATTCTGGACTCCTGCCTATTTAAGTTCGGTATACCAAATGGATTCCACGCAAAGTGCATTCCCTTTATTTATACTGTACATGATTACGTTATTCTCTATTATAGGAGGATGGCTTCCCAAGTATTTTGTAGAAAAAAAAGGGATGAATGCCTACAATGGAAGAATGAAAGCTATGCTGATCTTTGCATTTTTCCCATTGCTGGCTTTACTGGCTCAGCCATTAGGTTCTATAACGTATTGGATTCCGGTTTTAATTATCGGCGTAGCAGGCGCAGCACATCAGGCGTGGTCGGCCAATATATTTTCTACTGTTGGAGATATGTTCCCGAAAAAAGCCATCGCAACCATCACCGGCATTGGCGGAATGGCAGGCGGAATCGGTTCATTTTTAATCAATAAATCTTCAGGAGTTTTGTTTGATCACGCGCATAAAGCATGGACAACCGTTGACGGAGTTCCTTTATTAGATAAATACCCGCAGTATATCAACGAAAGGCTGCCGGACGGCTTCTTCGAGCAACTGGAAAAATCAGGAGCAGTTGTAGTCGACGGAATTGATAAAGGCTACATGATCATTTTCTCAGTCTGTGCGGTTGCTTACTTAATCGCCTGGGCAGTAATGAAAACACTAGTCCCAAAATATAAAGTGATTAGTAATAAAAACTAAATCTATAAGATTTTAAAACCTTATAGGTTTGGCAAAAGTAGTATTTAAACAAATTCTTAATTCAAAATAAAAACTTTGAGTTCTTTGCTAAGTAACGCCTTTGCCTCAATTTATAATTGATTCAGTAGAATCGGCGAAACTTTGTTTTGTGAACTTAAAATATATATCAAGCATTAAAAAAAATCTTTGCGGTAAAAAACATCCTGCATCAAGATTTAACAGAATTAAAAACACAATTTAATTCAAATTGGAAAAATGGAAAATCAGATAAAACAAATATTAAACCGTCAGAATAGCGGATTAGATACAAAACTTCCCATTAAAATCGTTCAGTTCGGTGGTGGGAATTTCATGAGAGGATTCACGGATTATATCATTGATAAATTAAATAAGGAAACCGAATGGAAAGGTGGAATTGTCAATTTGCAGGCAACGCCCAACGGCTCCATTCAGAAAATGGAAGAGCAGGATAATGTATATACGCTTTTCACAAGAGGAATTAAAAAAGGAGAAATTCATGATGAAAAGCAAGTGATTTCTGCCATTCAAAAATCGGTTAATCCTTATTCAGACTATGATGAATTCTTAGCGCTGGCAAAAGAAGAAGAGCTGGAATTTGTATTTTCAAACACAACAGAAACAGGAATCGCTTACGACGAAACGGAAACCTCTTACGAAGGTCCGCACAGAAATTTTCCTGCAAAATTAACGGTTTTACTACACGAAAGATTTAAGCATTTCAACGGAGCGGCAGATAAAGGATTGAGAATTATCCCTTGCGAATTAATTGAAGACAATGCATTTGCTTTAAGAGAGATCATCCTGAAATATGCACAGCTTTGGAATTTGGAAGATCGTTTTGTGCAATGGATTAACCAATATAATTATTTTCATAATACGTTGGTTGACAGGATTGTTCCTGGCTACCCTAAGAATGATGCAGGATCTTATGAAGACCAGCTGGATTATGAAGACCAGATGATGGTCGTTTCTGAATGTTTCCTGCTTTTTGTAATTCAGGAAGCCGGAAATTTAAATGAAAGAATTCCATTCAACAAAATCAACGAGCAGATTTTGGTGGTTGATGATATTCAGCCGTACCGTTTAAGAAAAGTAAGAATCCTGAATGGTGGACATACTTTGATGCTGGCTCCTGCGATTTTATCGGGACAGGAAACGGTAAAAGAATCCATCGACAATCCGTTTATCGGGAAGTTTTTAAGCAATGCCATTTTTAATGAAGTTAACCCGACTTTAGGTTTGGATGAAGCAGAATTGAAAAATTTCGCGGAAGAAGTTTTTGACCGTTTCAGAAATCCGTTTATCAAACATTATCTGGCGAGTATTGCGCTGTATTTTGTTTCCAAATTTAAAGTAAGAGTATTGCCCAGCTTATTAGCTTACGTTGAAACCAAAGGAAAATTACCGGTCAATCTTACCTTTTCTTTAGCTAGCTTAATACGGTTCTACCAGGGAAGTTTTGGTGAAAAGGCCCTTCCCCTGAATGATGAAGCCGGAATTATCGCTAAATTCAAAGAAATCTGGACAAATGAAGATTACGAAAAAGTAGCTGAACTGGCACTTTCCGAAGCGTTGTTTTGGGACACAGACCTTACTCAGGTTGAAGGATTGAACACAGCGGTTGCCAAAGCATTATACGAAATCGATCACCATGATATGGAAACGGCGTATAACAATTTTGTAGAATTTAATTCTTAAAATCATGCAAAAGAAAGTACTGAAAGTAAATCCCAAAGACAACGTTATTGTGGCGCTGCTGGATTTGCCTGCCGGAGAATCGGTACATCTTGACGGAGCAGATTATACCGTAGTAAAAGATATTAAGGCTAAACATAAATTTGCGGCCACCGATTTTGAAGACGGAGATCACATCATCATGTACGGAGTTATCGTTGGAAAGGCAAATCAATCCATCAAAAAAGGAGAAGTTATTACGACGGAAAACGTAAAACACCAAAGTGCAAAAGTACAAGGTAAAACCGAAACTTTAGGCTGGATTCCGCCGAATATAGATAAATGGAAAAACCGCACCTTCATGGGCTATCACCGCGAAGACGGACAGGTGGGAACGGAAAATGTATGGCTGTTCTTTCCTTTGGTTTTTTGCGAGAATAAGAATATCGAAACACTAAAAGATATTTTTGAAAAAGAACTGCTGCATGAAAAAGCAAGTAAGCATCAGCTGTTATTAAGGTCTTTGTTAAATGACGGCGAAACTTCTGATATTGCGGTAGAGGACGAAGAAGATACGAGAGTATTTAAAAATATAGACGTACGGTTCATCACGCACCAGGGTGGTTGTGGCGGAATCCGTCAGGATGCCGAAGCATTGGGAAGATTATTTGCAGGATATGTTAACAATCCTAATGTTGCAGGAGCAACAGTCTTGAGTTTGGGATGTCAGAATCTCCAGGTGCAGATTTTTATGGATGCCCTTCACACATTGGCTCCAAATAATAAAAAACCGATTGTCGTGTACGAACAGCAAAAATCAGGAACCATCGACGAAATGCTGACCGGCGTGATTAAAGATTCTTACGAAGGAATAAAAAAAGCCAATGATATTGAAAGAAAACCGGCACCCATTACCAAACTGAATATCGGTTTGGAATGTGGCGGATCAGATGGTTTCTCAGGAATTTCCGCAAACCCTGTTTTGGGAGAAGTTTCCGATATTATGGCAGCTGTTGGCGGAACCACCATGCTTGCAGAATTCCCTGAACTGTGTGGAGTAGAGCAGGAGCTAGTGAACCGTTGTATCAACGATGAAGACGGTGTGAAGTTCCTTCAGCTGATGAAAGATTTTGAAAAATCCGTTGTCGCTGCAGGATCAGGTTTTGATATGAACCCGTCACCCGGAAATATCAAAGACGGATTGATTACCGATGCCATGAAATCGGCAGGTGCAGCCAAAAAAGGCGGTGCCGCACCCATCGTAGAAGTGTTGGATTTTACGGAATACGCCACAAAGCCAGGTCTTAATCTCCTTTGTACGCCCGGAAATGATGCCGAATGTACAACTGCGTTAGTAGGATCAGGAGCAACAGTGGTTCTTTTTACCACAGGTCTCGGAACACCGATGGGAAATCCGATTGCCCCGGTGGTAAAGATTTCTTCCAACACGGCGTTGGCAGAAAAAATGCCGGATATTATCGATTTTAATGCCGGAACTGTCATCAGCGGGGACAAAACAATCCCGGAGGCGGCAGACGAGCTGTTAGAATACATCATCACAGTAGCCAGCGGCGAGGTCAAAACCAAAGCCGATCTTTTAAATCAGAATGATTTCATTCCATGGAGACGAGGGGTCTCTTTGTAATGGGTTAGTTATATTAAATATTAGGGTTGAAAATGCTTCCTGCTTCGGTGGGGAGCATTTTCTTTTTTTTGATAATAGCATGTGAACTTTGTCATTTTGTAAGAATCTCGACATGCCGAAATATTGGGTTGAGATTCCTGTGGAATAACAAAAAGATGCTAAAGTTTAAAAGAGCACTTTATTTCTCTGTCCAGTATTTCTTTTTTAAATGTTCCGTTTTCAGGATGTCACAGCCTAAAACAAATACTCTGTACACCGGCCTTTCGAGTCCGTAATACGGAATTTTATCTTCAAAGTATTCGATGTTCATGGAGGCTAATTTATTTTTCAGATCGGTAATTTTACCAATGTCCGCTGAAAAACCGATACAATGCGTCTTCGCCCATTTGTCGGATTTAATTTGGTTAAAAGCATACGCTGTGATTTCTGCTTCTGTGTTGAAGGTTTCCAGAACCTGCTTTTGTCCACGTTCCGTATAATACCAGGTAAAATGATTACCGGATTGTTCGATTCCCAACCCTTCATAAATAGGGTTTCCGTTGATCGAATAACTGTTGAAATTAAAACAGTGTTCTTTCATCCAATGTTCAAGTTCAGGTATTGTCTTTGGTGTATCGTTATCCATTTCTATATTTTTTAGTATCTGACATTAGCAAGATAATCATGCTTATGACAATAATAGCAGTTAGGCTATACCATCATCTCCCTCGGAGGGGTGGATTAATTTTCACGGAAAATTAAGAAGGGTGGTTAAATTGAATCATAAAAAGATTTCAGGCTAAAACAGATAGCGCGGATTTGAAGATTTCGGAATTGAAGCACTTACTTTCAATTAGAACTAAACTTCATTTGAAGACCAAATGTTCAATTTAGCACTTCAACTACCATATTACCAAACCGATTTGGCAGTAGTGCTTTTTCTGTTAGTCGCTATAGGGGTCCATAATTCCATTTGGTTTATATCCTTCTTTATTTTTTAATTGTCCTTTATTAATGCTTGTCAATATCTCGTTTGAATAAAGATATTTGTCTTTGTCCAATATGAGTTTGTACCGCAACATTGTCTTTATATTCCCTGTAAATTTAGGAATGTCAAACTCCCAATATTCGTCTTGTTTTAAGTAAACATTGTGATAGCTATTTCCACACGTACTACTCGGTAAATACTCAATTGGTTTCCATTTGCCTTTGTAAAATACTTCTGCTACAACATTAAGTCGGCTATCAGCGGCATCAAGTCGTACAATTGTGTCGGTTTTATTGGCAATGTAAAGTTTGTATCCATTGTACTTACCGTTGATTTTTGTAGTTTGAGCTGTATCAATTTTTAATATTAGTCCGTTCGTAGCAAGTGCTAAATTTCCCGTTATCTTTTTAGGTAAATTGTCTGAATCACCAAAACCTCCTAATGCTGTTGTGTCTTTTACGCTTGATTTCGCATAAATGTGTCCACGAAGCATAAAATCAATGTTTAAATCTTTTTTCTTTTGTCCAAATGCCTTTGAACAGAGTAGTAAAAAAATTGTTGTCGTCAATGTTATTTGTTTCATATCATGTCGTTATAGCATTACTGCCAACATTCGGCTTTACGCATTGCGTCAATCCAAACTTTAACTCCAATAAAATTAACAAAATAAAAAACATCACCCAATTTAATTCATCCAAAACAAAAAATCTCCCGCTAGCGCGAGCGTCTCGCTCGTGCTAATATTGGACACCAGCGAGACGCTCGCGCCAACAAAAAGAAGATCTGCACGCTACCATTCATAAATTCCACATCAAAAACCTTTCCCGACACATCCCACAATCCATCCAACACGTCCCACCACCTATCCCGACACGTCCATTAGAAGTCCGGCGCGGTTGTTCATGCCTCTGATGACGTCGTGAATGCCTCCGGATAGGTTATACAACCTGTCCGGAGACGTAAAAGACCTATCCGGACAGGTTGAAAGACCACTCCGAACCCGTCCGGAACCTATTGCGACTGCTTCCACCACCTCGCCCGACCATTAAACAACGTCTCCGGATGGGTAAAAGACACCACCGAACCTGTGATCAACGTATCGGGAACAGTAAACAACGTCTCCGGATGATGGCACAGCCTCTCTAGTGAAGTAAGAATTTAGGTGAAATCATAAAAATACCCCTCCGTGACTAGAAGGGGTGATTTTTGGTTGCTGTTTTATTTTTTTTCAGGTGGATCCGCAGGACCTGTACTTTTTACAAAGAACTGTTTCAGGTCTTTATACTTGTTCTCAAATCCCGCCGTTGAAGTTCCCGCTTTATACGTGGTGTATGAATAATCCATTAATGCCGACTGGTAATTGTCGAAATCATGCAGCGTTTTCGCATTGTTGAGTCTCGTGATAATGCTTTCGAGCCTGCTGATCATGGTTTCCATACTGTTGCGGGAACTGTGGTCTTTGTTGAACTCGTTCCAGTCGACTTCGGGAGAACTCAGACCTGGCTGGCTCTGGTTGTAATCGTGGACTTTGTTTACAAAAAGCTTGTTTTGCTCATTGATGCTGCCGTACCGTTTGCGGTCTTCCGGGGAAAGGTTGATTGTGATTTCAGCAAGCGCTGATTCCAATGCCGCGATGGCATCCTGGGCCGCAGTGATCTTGGCACTGCTCAAATGGGTGGAGTTTAAATTTGTTAATCCCATCATTTTGATTTTAAAGGTTAATATATTAAGAGTATTAAAATCGTGTGTTTTTTTATAGAAACGAAGGTAACAAAAAAATTTTAAAAGAGAAAACTAGCATGTGCCTATTAAAAGCGGGGCCACTGTAAAGAAAAAGTCGATGACGCGGATTTTCAATCCGTGCTGAAAGTAAATGTGTATATATAAGAGGTCACGGATTGAAAATCCGCGACATCTGGATGTTTCTTGTTATTCAATTGTTGGTAAAACTTTGTCAGACAAATATTGCTTCCACTGTGTTCCCGTAAATTCACAATTTCCGCAATGTATTTTGGCATTTGGAAAATTCGCTAGAATCAATGTTAAATTATTCCAAACGTTTTTCAATTCGTCATCCTTATTTTCAAAACTCAAATTTAATTTTCCATTAACTATTTGTAGATGCTTTAGAAAAATACCTTCTTGTGTGTGCTTAATTTTGTCTGTAAGTTGTATAAAGTATCCTTGATAGTCAGGGTAAGGGACTTGGTTCGGTAGTCTTTCATCACCTGCATAATAGCGAAACGATATGTGGTGCCCATATTTATTTAATTTCTGCTTCCAAAATTCAGGTTTAGGGATTTCATAAAGATCACTTGTCAAAAATATTTCTTTGTCACTAACCCAGGGTTTAAAAGTTGTTTTTATTAATTCCTGCTCTTCAATAACAAGATTTTCTGCGGTAAGTCGGATAATTGCAGGTGTAAAAAACTCCAGACAGATTCCATGTTCAACTTCAATAGATTCTATGGATTCAATGTAGTTGTCTTCTCCTAATAATGCAGATTTTTTATCAAAATTCCATTCTATAATATTAGAAGAAGTTATTTTAAAAGATAAAATATGTCTTTCAGAATTTGCCTTATAATTTGCTTTTGTGTTATAACCAACTATAATTTCTAAAGGATTTTCCTTTATTGATAATATGTGACCATCTTCAAAATAAAAGTTGTCAGACAACCACTTGTTAAGTTCATTGAAGGAAGTTATCGTAGTATTTAGCATAAAATACAGTATTTATCAATCTAGATTAGATTGTCATTAAAAGTAGTTAAAAAATCAATAGCGCGTATTTGCAATCCGCGCTACAAGTAAAGTCACGGATTGAAAATCCACAACATCTACTATATCAATAGTTACGGGCTTTAGCCTAAATCTACATTCGCTGACATCAATCATTCAAAATCACTTATTGTATAAATCATCCCCAAAATATTTTCTTGCTATCTTTGCCTCATTGAAAATAAAAGTATGAGTATTCACATCAGTGCAGAAAAAGGACAAATAGCCAAAGTCGTGTTACAGCCGGGAGATCCGCTTCGTGCGCAGTTTATCGCCGAAAAATATCTTGAAAATGCAGAATTGGTAAGCAAAACACGGGGCATATTTTATTATACGGGTTTATATAAAGGAAAGGAAATCACAGTAGGAGCCAGCGGAATGGGCTTTCCGAGCATCGGGATCTATTCTTTCGAGCTATTCACAGAATATGAAGTGGATACCATCATCCGGATCGGAACCTGCGGGGCATACAGCACCGATCTTCAGCTTTTCGATATTTTAAATGTAGATAATGCGGCCAGTGAAAGTACCTATGCGAAATATGCCTGGGAAATAGAAGACGAGATCCTTCCGCATCAAGGTAGCATTTACAATACCATTAACCAGACTGCAGAAGCACTTTCCCTGAAAACAAAATCCATCAACGTTCACAGCAGTGATATTTTCTACAGGAAAGATCCTGCAGTACCTGCGATTGCCACAAAATATAATTGTCCGGCAGTGGAAATGGAAGCTTTCGGATTATTTGCCAATGCAAAGCATCTAGGGAAAAACGCTGCAACCATCCTTACGGTAACAGATATTATCCCGACCCACGAAAAGATCTCTGCGGATGAAAGAGAGCGCGCTTTGAAACCGATGATGGAGCTTGCCCTGGAATCTGCGTTGAAAAGCCTTTGATGCTGCAAAAGATAATTATCCTTAAAAAATATTTCATCAAAAAAAGAGCTTTATTCAAGTCGGTAAAGCTCTTTTTTATGGGTTGAAGGATCCAACTTAAATTACTGAGAGTAAGTTCGGAGGAGTACTAGATCTAAATTTTTACAACAGTTTATATTATCAATGCTTAAAATCTGAGATAAATGCTTATATTTCCTTTCCAATAGTGAGAATTTGATTAAATTTACCTCAATAATATACATTCGTTTAGAGACATAACTAAAAACCTGTATGAATAAAAAAAGTGCCACCATCTATGATATTTCGAAGAAGCTTAACGTAAGTGTGGCAACTGTTTCGAGAGCGCTGAACAATCATCCCAGAATAAGCCAGGCCACAAAAGATCTGGTGACCAAAACGGCGAAGGAGATGAACTACAAACAGAACAATCTTGCCAAAGCTTTAAAGAGCGGGGAAACCAAAAATGTAGGGATCATCGTTCCGTTTGTCAATACCAATTTCTTTTCATCCGTGATCCGTGGAATTGAAGAAGAACTTTCTCCTTTCGGGTACCACGTCATCATCTGTCAGAGCCATGAGGATGTAAATATTGAAAAAAGACATCTCAATACCTTGCTGAATGCACAGGTAGACGGGATTTTTATGTCGGTTTCAAGAACAACCGTCGATACGTCCCATATTCAGAATATACTGGACACCAGCAATACGCCGATCATTTTTTTCGACCGTAAAAAAGATATTTCGGGAATCAGCACCGTAACCATCGATGATTACCGCGGAGGATATATGGCCACCGAACACCTAATCAAAGAAGGGTATAAAAATATCTGCCATTTTTCAGGAGATCTGAATCTTGAAATTTACCAGAACCGTTTAAACGGATATAAGCAGGCTTTAACGGATCATCATTTTCAGGTAAAAGAAGAAAATATCATCACAACAGGCAGCTCTATAGAAGCTGGCATTGAAGCAATTAAAACACTTTGGGACAGGAAGTCTGTTCCGGATGCGATTTTTTCCGCCAGTGATTTTGCAGCATTAGGTGCCTGTCAGGAACTGAAAAAGAAGAAAATAAAAATCCCGCATGAAGTGGCGGTTATCGGGTTTTCCAATGAACCTTTTACCCAGTTTATGGAGCTGCCGATAAGTTCTGTGGACCAGACACCGCTGATTATGGGTAAAATGGCGGGTCAGGTTTTTCTGGAAAGCGTAAAAGAAAGCGGATCCGGTATTTCCACGGAAAAGAAGGTTGTCCTGGCTCCTCAGTTGTACATCAGAAAATCTTCTAAAAGAAAATAATTCTCCTGCTGTTTATTTCTGCAAATTGTTATTGATATGATGCCATCCGGATTTTCTTTTTTAGATACTTTATTTCTTCTTCGGAAAGAAGAATGCATCACGATTTTCACAGATTTTTATGAAATATCAGGAAAAGAAATTCAGGATACGACAGAGTATTTAGAAGCAGAATTTGAAAAAGAAAGACTCGAATTTTTATCCCTGGAAATAAACTTTGATAAAGAAGCCGCGGTATGGGCCGCAAAAGTACTGTATCACAGTGCACAATTATATCTTATCAGGCAAGATACTGCCAAAGATATCCATAAGCTCATTCCTGCATATAAAGGAAAAAGAGATATTTCTTCCATATTATCAGCAGATTTATCCTTACGATTTTTACCACAGGTCATTTCTGTGTTACAAAATGCAGATCCCGAAGATCCATTGATTAAGATACTGGAAAATATCCTTCAGCAATTTCATTATTCAGGAATTGGTTATGATATAGAGTCGGGAAATATCAATTGGGAAGAAGAATTGAAAGACAGCACCTACCGAAAATTATATCTTGAAAGAATTGTAGAAAAAAGATCCTATCAGCTTGCTGAAATTCCTTATATCAACAACTTGCTGATTACTGAATTTGGCTTATATAAAGATATTTATTGGAAAGAATTAAAAATAACAGAAAATTAACTTCTGTATTTCTCTGTTAAAGGAAAAGGTTTATGCTGAGCCTGCCGAAGTAACTTTCTATTAAAAAACATTAAAAATATAGAATATCAATACAAATGTTTGTTATCATAAGAAAAAAAGCTTTGTTTTCTTTGCTAAGTAGAACGCCTTTGCGAACTTAAAAACAGTAGTAGTTCAAAGAAACTTTCTAATCTTTGCGTTTAAAAAAGAAGCCAAAAATTATAACACAAAAACAAATGACTCAAAATATAGAAAAATTAAACCGGGTTCTCACATACGTCAAAGATACTTTTGTCGGAAAAGATAACGTCATCGATTTATTGGGAATCTGCCTGCTCGCAAGGGAAAACGCCTTTTTATACGGTCCACCGGGAACAGCTAAATCGGCGATGGTAAGGACATTAGCAAAAACCGTAAAAGATGGAAAAAACTTCGAATATCTTTTGACCCGCTTTACCGAACCGAACGAGATCTTCGGTCCTTTCGATATCAGAAAACTAAAAGAAGGAGAGTTGCTTACCAATACCGAAGGTATGATGCCCGAAGCTTCCCTGGTTTTTCTTGACGAAATTTTCAACGCAAATTCTGCCATTCTGAATTCTTTATTAATGGCTTTAAATGAAAAGATCTTTAAAAGAGGAAAAGAAACAAGGCATCTTCCGGCGCTTATGTTCGTTGGTGCCAGCAATGTCCTTCCCGAAGACGAAGCATTGAACGCCTTGTTCGACCGTTTTCTCATCAGAATCAATGTCGATTATGTAAACCCGGAGCTTCTTCATCAGGTGCTTCTGGCCGGAAGAAAACTCGAAAACAATACCGAAACGGAACTGCCGGAAATCCTTTCGCAAGAGATCAGAGAACTGCAAAATCTTTGTAAAACGGTAGATCTGAAGCCGATTTATGAAGTGTACCTCAACACGATCATCAGCCTCCGCAATACAGGAATTGCCATATCTGACCGAAGAGCCGTAAAAATGCAGAATCTTATCGCCGCAAGCGCCCTGATCTGTGGAAGAAATGAGGCTGTTGTTTCAGACCTTTGGGTGCTGAAACACATCTGGGATACGGAAGAACAGATCGAAATCCTGGAAGGCATCATCAACAGGACCATCGAGAAAGATGAACATCCGAAAGCTCATCCACAGGCACTCCAGAATAAAACCCCCGATCCCGAAGAGGTCATGAAAGATGTACAAATTCTTGTAGAGAAGTGGAATAGCGCAGCACTGAGCTTTGAAGAACAGAATGTGATCAAAGATAAACTGAGGTATCTTCAGACCCGTTGTGACTGGATCAGAAACCCTGAACAGAAACAATATATTCAACAGGAAATTGAAAGTCTATGGCAAAAGATCCTTCAGAGCATATAAAAGAATTCTGGGCTGAAATTCCCCGCCCGCATGAAGAATATTTAGGTTCGATCCGCGATTGGAGAAATATCCAGGTCGCATTGGACGGTGAAATGATCTGGCTGAAAGGCTTTACGGCTGAGCAGGCCGTTTCACCAGATATCCAGCAGTTGCCCAGCTTTATATTGTACGAATTGCGGGACGGATTGCTGTTTCGCAAAAATGCTTTGGTTCCCAGTAAGAAAATAAGGTCAGCATTGCTTTGGACGCCTATCGATAAAGCCTTACGGCTTACATTCCCGGTTTCCAATAATAATTTTTTCGGAATTGATGAAAAAGTTGAGGTAAAACTAAAACCTAGCGAGGATGAGAAACCTGCTGTTGCTTTATTAAGTTCAATTAATGAAATAAAAGACAGTATGGTTGCTTTACCCAAATTTAAACTCGAAAAACTGGATTGGATTATCATTGATGATAAAGCGCTTTTTCTGGGAATGCCATTACTTAGCTTTCCGGGAAAAACATACTGGACAAAGGATGATCATCTTATTCCTGCAGGCTTTGATTTTGAATTTAAAAATCTGAGTTCTTTACTGCAAAGAAAATATAATGCGAACCGCGACCATTGGATTTTATGGAGTGAAAATGGCAGTTTTCTTCCTATCCTTAAAAGTGATTTCCGGAAGTTATCTGTAAGTTCGTTCCGTCTCACCGAAAAAGCAAAAGAATGGATGTAAGAGAATATTTCCGGTCTTACGAGAATTATTTCTGGGAGTGGACGACCGATGAAGATGTTCCCGATGATACAGGCTACCATGAAAACAACCTTATTTCTATTCCGAATGTAGGACCTCTTGCCTACAGAGCCTATGTCATGGGTATTCTCAAAGAATTAAAAGGACAGGGACTGCCGCCGTTCGGTTCATTATTGCTCGTGCTCTACGCGATTCAGGACGGGCATCTAAACATGGATGGGATATTTTTCTATATCAGAAAATACAAAAACGCATTTCCGGGAACAGATACGGAGAATGACGTCTATGATGCGCAAAGCTTTTTAAAAAATCTGATGCATCTCGGGAATTCGTTAAAAAGATCTTCCAACAAAATTATTCTGTTAAGGACTATTTTCAGTTATGCCCTCATCCGCATGTCCCCGGAATATTCCGAAGGAGTTATCCGGAAATTTGAACGGAAACCTCATGCTATTGCTGAATTTGCCAGAAAAGAAGAGCTGAATGTAACGGTCTTCAGGAACGATATCGAAACGCTCGCTTATCTTTATAACGAGTTTCCCACTACAGAGTCTATCATCAATGCCATGAAAGGCGTAGTTGATATTCCTGACGTAAAAGAAGAAGTACTAGAAGAGGAAACGACTATCGAAAGTGGAGCAGAATTCATTGAAGAACTGATTGAAGAACCGAAAACCTTCCAGGTCGGAAGCCTTATCAAAAGAATATGGAGCGGACTGAAAATCCCGATGCGTCACCTTTCGCCGGGAGATCAGCCCATCGGTGGGATTTCTGATATGACCAATAAAGGCGAACTTCACAGAATGCTGTTGTCGGAATTTGCCCATGATGATGAAATCTTTATGAACCGCGTTGCCAACAATGAAGCATTGTATATCCAGAGGGAAATTCCGCCGGAAGAAAATATCTTTGAAAGGATCATTCTGATCGATACTTCCCTGAAAAACTGGGGAACTCCGAAAGTCTTGGCCTTTGCTTCTGCCATTGCCGTCATCAAACATCCAAAAGCGCATTCTGAATGTAAAGTTTATGCACTAGGAGAGCACACTGTTCCCTTATCACTGAATAAAGTGGAGGGCGTCATTGACAACCTGAATTTCGTGAGCCCTGTTCTGGAAGTTTCAAAAGCACTTGAAAAGTTTTTTAATGAAGAACATACGGGTAAGGATCTGGAAGTCTTTTTCATTACCCATGAAGATAATATAAAAAATCAGAACCTCCAGAAAGTTATTAATGAGAATCGCGACCGGCTCAAGTTTCTGGTAACGACTTCGGCTAATGGTGAACTGAATTTTTTTAAGCATCAGAAAGGAATCAGGAAACATATTCAGAAAATCGTGCTTCCCCTGAAGGAATTATGGGCAAATCCCCCTTCAAAAAAGAGAAGAAGATCCAATAATGTTACAGAACAGGGAGCTAAAACGGATGTACCTAAGAATTATCCGTTACTCTTTCCTGCTCCCAAGCAACAGATTGCAACCTTTCTTTATGAGGGGGAATTCTTTATTTTGAGCAGTAAAAAGCAATTGTTGAGGACGCATCTCACCGATAATTATTACAATAAAGGATATTATGGAAGCTACTGGACACATCGGGGTTGCGAGGTGTTGTATGAAAATATTTCCGTTAAAGATCAGGGACAATTTGCCCTGGCAAAAAATAAGCAGCAACAATTTATCCTGTGCCAGTATCAGCCTGCTAAGAATTTGCTCTCAAAACTCAACATTGAAACGAAAGAATATTCGGAGCTGAATGTCTCCGGATTTGATATTCCTGCCAATGTGCAGCTGGTCTACTTCGATAAACATTTTTATCTGCATGAAGAAAAGCTGGATGAGATTTTTAGTATTACTGTAGAAGGAGAAGTTTCCATGCAAATGGTTCGAAATGATGCTGAAATTGCTAAAAACATCGGGAAAGTCTATATTGAACTGGACAAGCTGAAGTTTAATAAATTTAAAATATTAAGCAATTTTACTCTAGTCGGAATCAACAGTGAGCATAATCTCGTTTTCTCTAAAAGTGAGCTGAAAAATTATGGAAGTACGCTTTATCTCATGAAAAATAAATTGCCGATTATCATTAAGGCAAATCAGATTAAAAATAAATTTACTTTTTCTGAAGGAAGTGAGATTATTACAGATTCACGAGGGATCATTACATTCAGAAGTATTAATGCCAATATTCCGGTATTTTATATGCCTGCTTTGGAACATCGTGCTGCTGCGTTGGCTTCGGATACCGAATTTACCGGTGCAGAATATTATCTGCCACAGCATACGTTGCTTAAAGTAAAAGAAATGCAGGAAATGTATGAAGCTTACCTGAAAAGATTTATCGACCAAATACTGGAATATGGAACTGAAGATTAAGCCTTTTCCGAAAAATAATTACCCAAAAACTGGAGTGCTGATCAGAAGCTCCTCACCACAGGTATGGCTACAGGAAATGGAATTGCTGGGTATTGATCTTAATGCAGTTCAGTCATTTGCGATCCCTTCGCAGGAACCGAATGTTTTGTACGGATGTTTTTTTGTCTTTACTCATAATGCTCCCGCTGATATCGGGCAGCACAGTTATTTTCAATGTTTCGACAATCGATTATTTATTCCTGAAAATACCGATTTCTATCCTAAGCTTATTGCTGAAGACTGGAAATATCAGGACGCCCGATATATCATTATGCACCCGGACTTTGGGCTTGTCCGACTGAAAGAAGAGATTGACTGGCTAACCGTTTTGCAGGACTCCGTGAGGACAGAATCGGGCATTAGAAAGCCACTAAACGGAATATATGTTCCACAAAAGATCCGGAGCTTTCAGGTACATATGAATGATGACGATCTGCTGGAACAGCTGATGAATCCTCAAACGGACGAAGAATGGATGAAAAATCTTCCTTTTGATCTGAAAAAGGTAATGGAAGGAAATCTGGAAGAAATAGAAAAATATATCGCTTACATTATTAAGTATCCGGAACGGGCAGTTTATTTTGGCGTTCCGTTGGATATTCACGGGACTTCAAGAGGGGGGTGGGGAGATTTTAATTTTGATTTCGGAATGTTCGGGATGGGCGGCGACCCTATTGGTGCGGATAAGCAGTCTCAAAATTCATCTGAAAAATCGAAAGATTCGTGGAAAGTATTAATCGGATTTATAGTGCTTGTTGTTATTATCATTTTTGTGATAGATTCTAAGAAAAACAATCAGGAAGAAATCCCGGTTTCTCAGGTCTCAACAGATCTTTACAATGATCACAATGTTGAGACGGCACCTGAAAACAAGCTTGCTTTTGAATCCGGAGTTACCAAAATTGATATGGTTATCGATTCTCTGTACGGAAAAGAAAGAAGACAGCTGATACAGGAATATGAACAGGTGAATGGAACCGGAGACGTGATTTTGTGGAAGATTGAAGAGTACAGACTGAAAGAGAAAAAATCCAGAGATTCATTAAAGAATGTTTATCTTAAAAAGACAGAAGATCTGGTAAAACTTAAAACAGAAGGCTATCACACAAAAATCCTTGATTCCATCAGAAAAGATCCTTCCAATACGATGACAAAAATTTCTCAGAAACTTCTTGCTGATGATCTGTTGGAAATGAGAAAAAGAGTTGTATCTGATTCGTTGTCAAGAATCTATGGGACTTTGCATACTACAGATCCAACGGTGGTCTTCCATAAAGAAACAGGAAAGAAGATTTTTAATACATCTGGAGATGTCGAAAAAGGGAAAACTTCCGTTTCAGAAATTACCTGGATGATCCTGGCAATGATGGGTTTGGTGGCCGGGTATTCCTATTTTGTAAGGAAAAAGCCATTATATATGGGCGGTGAATATGTTTCTGAAGGAATCAAAATGATTCTCATTATGATACTTGCGGCCTCTTTGTTATATATTTTCTATCCGCTCATCAAAACATTCGGCTATAATTGGCTGGTATGGCTGCTGATTATCGGCGTTATTGTGCTTCTGTACAGATTATTCAGTAAGGATATGGACATTTTAAAATCAGGAAAGAATGAGAAATAGAAAATTTTTAGATAAATTCCTGGTTGCTTTTTTTGTACTGGTGCTTTTTAAAATAATTGCGATTATTGCACAGTGGTCACAGCAAGCGATACAGGATGCATTAGCAGGCGTATTTAAGTTTATATTTTTTGTCTGTATCGTTGTGGTATTGATTGTTTTGCTTCAAAGTAAAGAGAAAGATCCTCTGCCGCCCGTGCAGAAAAAATATGGTGGTAACGGAGTTCCTTTAGATTCATCGATATTCGATCGATTAAAAAGTATGTATGAAGATATTGCCGAAAAGCATATTCAGAATAATGAATACAAAAATGCAGCGGTCGTTTATATGAATTTGCTTAAAGATTATTACCGAGCTGCTAAAACACTGGAGAACGGCGAATTTTATAACGAAGCAGCAGCTGTCTATCTCAAAAAGCTTAATAATAAAGCGGATGCTGCAAACTGCTATGTGAACGCTAAACAGTACGACAAAGCAATTATTCTCTATAAAGAACTTCAGCAGAAAGAAAAAGTGGGCGACCTGTATAAAATGATTGATGATTTTGAAAATGCTTTTCTCTTTTATCAAATGGTTGTAGACGATTATCTAATGAGTTATCAGATGGTAAAAGCTTCCCTGATATATCGGAATAAAATGGATATGCATCAGGAAGCACAGAAAGTACTTCTCAGAGGTTGGGAAGAAAATCACGATCCGCTTAATTGCCTGCAACAGTATTTTGATAATATTGGTGATGTTAAAAAGCTTGAGCACGAAATTCTGCAAATCTTCGGACAGACGCCTTCTGATAAAAAGATCATTTACTTGGAAGCCATGAAGCAGGAATTTAAAAAATCTCCGGAGCTTCGGGTTCCTACAAGAAATATTGCGTACGAAATCATCGCTGAAAAAGTAACGACACGTTCGGAAATCGTGAATGAATTAAAACATTTCAATCCCGATGATGAGGTCATTTTAAAAGACATTTCAAGGTATAAAACAAGCAGGAATAAAATGTTCAGAAATTAAACTTTTCAAAAAAACATTTATCTTTGCGGCAACAAAATTATGACAATACAAAGAGCACATATCAGTTTAAATCTATGCGATCGCCCTGTAGTAAAGGGATCGTTTGGATATGAATGGATGTTGTTGAGTGGGGCAAAATGTGCTTTCTTTGAAAATTGTTTACTGTAAACCCGTAAAAATTTTATCAAATAGTACAGGAACGCCTCGATTTTCGAGGCGTTTTTTTGTGTTTTAGGAGAGAAATTATTTAGAATGAAAAAAAATAACCATAAAATTGAAAATTTTTTAATCAACAATGAACAATTAATAATAAAATAAGAAGTGATCAATAAACCGATGAGAGACAGTCATTTAGGTAGTAAAAGTATCTGCGAAGTATTGCGGACAGATATTTTCTATATTAAAAATATCGTTTAATGTGTTGATTTTCAGGTGATTGAATGAAAAATAAATTTGTGAATTAAAAAAAAACATATTTACTTTGCAACCGAAAATTGAAAGCAACAGGTTTTCAGCATTTCAAAAACTTTTTAAAATAATAAAATGAAACAATTTAGAAACATATTTCATCAACATTCAGAATTACACGGACAAAAACCAATGGATTTGGTGTGTGCATGTGTTCTTGATAATGGATTATTAAATAAAAGGTGCTTATATAAATGGGTCAGTTAGTACACTGACACGTCTGAAAATATAAAGCGCCTCCCCTAAAGAGGCGTTTTTTTATGCTTTATGGTTTCTCTAGCTTATTGGTAAAGCGTCGGTTTGTGGCACCGGAGAATAGGGTTCGATCCCCGGAGATACCCAAAAATGTGAATAGTGAATTTGTTTCACAAGTGAATTTAAAAAATTGACAAGCAAGTGAATTACAATTTACTATTCACAACATCAACAATCTCATAGCTCAATAGGTAAGAGCACCGGTCTTTTAAACCGGGGGTTGAAGGTTCGAATCCTTCTGGGATTACAAAAAGTGAATGGTCAATGGTGAATTTAAAAATTGACAAGCAAAGCGCATTGACATTGACTATTTACAAATCAAAGGTCTATTGAGGTAATGGTAACCTTCCCGACTGTCTCTCGGGCACTGCGAGTTCGATTCTCGCATAGACCGCAAGAATGATGGATGTAATTGTTTCAAAAAGAGAAGAGGAAAAGTCTGTCAGTGCAGACGATCTTTAGCAAAAAATCACAGGAATGTAGACAGGCTTCTTAACTCAGATTGATGCTTTAATAAAAATGGATGGTTTAACATAATATAAATTTTAGATAAATAAAGTCTGTCAAAGCGCAGAAGTTCTTATATCAAACAAAAAATTAAGACAGGCTTTATTTTTAAAGAAAATTTAAATAAAAGAGCAATCACAAATGTGGAATTATTATCCCATTACTCATCAAAACGATGGTTCGCCGAAGTGGAAGAGTCGGGGCGGTCTGCAAAACCGTTGCGTAAGCTGAGTGGGTTTGACTCCCACAACCATCTCAAATAACTAAAATGAGATTAGTTCCGAAGAAAAGAAAAGTCTGTCAAAGCGCAGACGTTCTTATATCAAACAAAAATTAAGACAGGCTTTGTTTCTTCAAAAATAATTGGAACAGTTGTGTAGATGGTCTGCACGTTAGTCTGAAAAACTAAAGGTACAGGTTCAATTCCTGTCTGTTCCGCAGAATAAGAACAAGCAATATATTAAAGTACTTATTAAATATGATTTAATTACTCATTACCTATTGCTTATAAAATTGATTCATAATTGGCAGCACACAAGACTTTGACTCTTGTTGTTCAGGTTCGAAATGCAAAGCATTCGTGAATACATAAAATGAATAAGAAAGGAAATGAACAATCCTCATGAATCAGCAAAAAACTACTCCGATGATGTAATGGCAGCATCTCAGTCTCCAAAACTGATGGTATTGGTTCAAGTCCGGTTCGGAGTGCAAGAATGTTAATGGTCAATGGTGAATTTGCTCCGCAAATGAATTTTAAATTGAGAGTACAATGGATTTACGATTGACATAATTATTAAAATTTAAACAAAACAAAAACATGTAGAAAAATGGAAACGCAACAACAAGTATGGCAAAATATGAACGGAAAAATTTTCCAAAACTCTATCACACAGCTGGTAGAAGAAGCCATCATCCGCGAACAAGGCAGTGGATACCGACTGAAAGTATGTGTGGGATCAGATTCCCATGTTTACGGAGACGTTATTAATTATGCTACGGCAGTAGTTTTTATTCGCGAGGGAAAAGGAGCGTTTACCTTTATCAGAAAAGAAAAAGAATTCCAGCGCATCAGTATCAAAGAACGTATGTTGAATGAGGTGAACAAATCCGTAGAAATTGCTTATGCAATCTGCGCAGTACTGGATGCTTACGGAGTAGAAATGGAGGTGCACGCAGACATTAACACCGATCCGGATTTCAAGTCCAATGTAGCGTTAAAAGATGCCATGGGATACATTCTCGGAATGGGTTACGTATTTAAAGCAAAACCTTACGCATTCGCGAGTTCTAACTGTGCGGATATGATGGTATAATAGCTAAAAGCAGCGCAAATAATTACAAATTTAAACTTGCGTTTTAGTACGGAAATCTCACAGGTTTTCAAAACCTGTGAGGTTTAAAAAAAAATAATTAAAATTTAAAACAATGAAACAAAATATATTTTTTACAGCAGACCATCATTTCGGTCATGCCAATATTATAAAATTCTCCGAAAGGCCTTTTGAGTCGTTGGAGCATATGAATGAAGAACTTATTAAACGATGGAATGAGAAAATAGGTAAAGATGATACCGTCTACCATTTAGGAGATTTTAGCTTAGGCAAACCGGATTTTACCAAAGAAATTCTGGATCGTTTGAATGGAAATATTCATTTGATAAAAGGAAATCATGAAGGAGCAGCATTAACGTATCCAAAACGATTTGCGTCCATCAGGGATTACCACGAATTAAGAATTGATGAAGCCGACAACAGCAACGGCAAACAAAAAATTATTCTTTTTCATTACTCCCTCAGAACATGGAACGGCTCACACCGTGGTGTCTGGCAATTATACGGCCATTCGCACGGAACATTGCCGGATGATGAAATGGCATTAAGTTTCGATGTAGGGGTAGACTGTCATAATTTTTATCCTGTTTCCTACGAAGAAGTAAAGGAAATCATGAATAAGAAAAAATGGACTCCGCCTTTTGCACCGAGAAATTAAAGCGATGGGGAAAGGATGATGGAAGCAGGAAGTAAATGCGTATGTTAAAACTTCTCTCCCTTAAGGTTAAAAAATAATTTTACTACGCAAAAACACTGCGTAATAGGAATTTTATTTTGCATCATCAAAAAGAACAATACTAAAATTTTGAAAGACAAATTTTAGTCAAAATATCAGGCAGGTCTTGTTGAGTGTTTCGGTATATCACCATTGCAGAATGATTTGTTGAGGAACATGATTTCGTTCTGTTCAGCTTGACCTGAAGGTTTGGAAGTCGCCAAAAACTTCTACCATACGCTATGGGTCGGAGGTTCGAATCCTCCTATTTCCTAAAAGGAAATATAACTCAGTCCGGTTAGAGTAATAGCATTATGATTTGTGGGTTCGAGTCCCACTGCCAATGATGATTGGTATGGCGGAAATGGTATACGCCTACATTTAGTTTGTAGATCAATTTTTAAATAGACTCAAAATCTATTTTTTCGCGAGTTTTGGGTATTCTCATCAAAAATATCCGCACTGGAAAATCCGGGATGTTTTCGGTTGTTAAATCAGCGTTCTGAAAAAGCCTGTAAGAAAAGAGGTTTTCTAAAATTGAAACGGTATGGAAGAGCTTATCATTTCAGACAAATGCTAAAAGGACGGTCTTTAGCGTGAGCGATGGTAACGGATATCCTTTTTTGTCAGCAAAAAAGATAGAAGTGAACGTAGCGACCCGGGTTGCAGGAAATGCTGTGGCGAGGGACACGCCCAAGATCTGATTTCAGTATAAATCTGAAAATTGAGTTTGAAGTCAGTGGATTTTTGTTAAACGCTTTGCTTCCGCATTTTTTGGAAGAAGAGATCACGGATTTCCTTTTATTAAATAATAACTGTTAAAAAATAAAAATCATGATAAAAAATGTACACATTAAAGCATACGAGAGAGGTCTTGTTTTCAGAAACGGAAACCTGATCGACATCCTGAAAGAAGGGAATTTCTGGATTTTTGGGAATAAAACGGTAGAAATCTACGATATGAAATATTCTTTTAAAAGCAATACTGATCTTACTCTTTTGCTGAAAAACGAAGGGCTGAAAGACATGCTTGATGTTGTTGAGGTAAAAGACGGTGAAATTGTGCTTGTTTACGAAAACGGGATTTTCAAAGAAGTACTGAACGTAGGACAATATGCTTTCTGGAAAGGTATTTTCAACAGAACATTTCAAAGAATCGATTTAGCGAAAGTGGAAATTACCGAAAATATTTCTAAGACAATTCTGGAAAATACAAAGCTCAAGGGTTTTGTTAGAAAATTTGTCATCACCAACCAGTATAAAGGTCTTTTGCTGATCGACGGAAAGCTGGACCGCGTTTTAGAAGCCGGAACATATTATTTCTGGAACAATGAAATTTCTGTAGAGGCAAAAGCCATCGATACCAGAATGCAGCAAATGGAAATTGCAGGCCAGGAGCTTCTGACGAAAGACAAAGCGATGCTCAGAATTAACTTTTATGTCCGTTTCCAGGTGGAAAATATTGTAAAAGCCTTAATGGAAAATAAAGAATATGATAAGCAATTGTATATTCTGATGCAGCTGGCTTTACGGGAATTTGTCGGAGCTTTAACTCTTGATGAGCTGCTTCTGAAGAAAGATTTCGTGGGAAAAGAAATTCTTCAGAACCTTGGAAATAAAGCCGAAGATCTCGGTCTGAAAGCTGCTGATGCCGGAATCCGGGATGTGATTTTAACGGGAGAAATGAAAGAGATCATGAACCAGGTTTTAATTGCTGAAAAGAAAGCTCAGGCCAACACCATTATGAGACGTGAGGAAACAGCTTCTACAAGAAGCCTGCTGAACACCGCCAAACTTATGGAAGAAAATGAAGTGCTCTGGAAGCTGAAAGAAATGGAATATATGGAGAAGATTGCTGATAAAATCGGAGATATTACCGTATCCGGAAATAATAATATTGTTTCTCAGCTTAAAGAGATTTTTGCAAGATAAACTAATACCTGTCTTTATAGATTCCGGCTTTGCGAATGCAAAGCCGGAATCGTTTTGTCACGAAGTCTTCTCCAGCCATTCTTCGTAAGAAAGAATTCCCAGTTCCGGTTTTTCCTTACCTTCAAGGATAGAGATGAATTCCAGCTGATTTCCGTCGGGATCATTAAAGTAAATCGCCAATGCCGGCATCCAGGCAAAAACCATAGGTTTTTCAGATCCGTTTTTCAGGAAGTTGTAGGGGATTAAATTTTTATTTTTGAGAAACTCAACAGATGTATTCAAAAGATCTTCCTTATCTACTCTGAAAGCAAAATGCCGCGTTTGCAGGTTTTCTTTCTGTTCCCAGAGACCCAGCATGAAATCTCGATCTTTTCCCACCCATAAAAAAGCAATCCGGCGGTTTTCATCCTGATGAGCTAATTTCAATCCTAAAACTTCTGTATAAAAATTGATGGCATTTTCAAGGTTACTCACCTGGATATGGGTTTCATATAATCCTTTGATCATAATTTTAGTTTTAACAGAACAAAGCTATAAAACAGATGTATCAAATATTAATATTATCCATTTCTTAAACTAAAACAGCTGATAGATAAATTTAATTTTTACTAAAGCCAATAATAGCATACTATTGGATGGTGGTTGTATAGTGACTACCTTTGCTGCAAAATGAAAAATACCACCGCTTTATTCGATTTCTCACAGAAAATAAATTTTAAAAATGAACTGCTAGCCGGCTTCACGGTTGCTATGACCATGATTCCTGAGTCACTTTCTTTTGCGATTCTGGCCGGGCTTTCACCACTTACGGGTCTCTATGCAGCATTTATGATGGGATTGGTGACCGCAGTTTTCGGCGGCCGTCCCGGAATGGTTTCCGGCGGAGCTGGCGCTACCATTGTTGTTCTTATTGCCTTAATTAAAAGCCACGGCATAGAATATCTTTTTGCCACCGTAGTTTTGGCCGGGATATTTCAGTTGATGGTAGGTATTTTTAAATGGGGTAAATTTGTAAGACTAATTCCGCAGCCTGTAATGTATGGTTTTCTGAACGGTTTGGCTGTTATTATTTTTATGGCACAGGTTGAGCAGTTTAAAACTGTAAATGAAAACGGAATCACCGGCTGGCTTCAGGGAACAGCACTGTACGTAATGCTGGGCCTCACTTTGCTTACTGTTACCATCGTTTACTTTTTTCCGAAAATCACGAAGGTGGTGCCGGCTTCTCTTGTGGCTATTCTCATTGTGTTTGGAATTGTTAACGGTTTTGGAATTCACACGAAGACTGTTGCCGATATTGCAAGCATCAGCGGAACGTTGCCACATTTTCATATTCCGGATCTTCCTTTTTCACTTGAAACATTGCAAATTATTTTTCCTTATGCACTCGTTATGGCAGGAGTCGGACTGATAGAATCACTTCTTACTTTATCAATGGTGGATGAAATTACCAATACAAAAGGAAATGCGAATAAAGAATCGGTCGCACAGGGACTTGCCAATATGACCAATGGATTTTTCGGTGGAATGGGAGGCTGTGCCATGGTTGCACAAACCCTGGTAAATCTTAATGCTGGTTCCCGGGCAAGGCTTTCCGGGATTATTGCATCCGTCACAATCTTAATTATCATCTTAGTTGGGGCTCCTTTCATAGAAAAGATTCCGATGGCGGCACTCGTTGGTGTTATGATGATGGTGGCCATCAGTACTTTTCAGTGGGTTTCTATCCGAATTGTCAATAAAATGCCGAAATCTGATATTTTTGTTGGGATTACAGTCGCTTTAATTACAATCATATTACATAATCTTGCACTTGCCGTATTGGTAGGTGTTGTTATTTCAGCATTGGTTTTTGCATGGGACAATGCCAGAAGAATCCGCGCAAGAAAATATACGGATGATAACGGAATTAAATATTATCAGATTTTCGGACCCCTGTTTTTCGGATCTGTTACTACTTTTATTGACAAATTTGATCCTGTAAACGATCCCGATCAGGTGGTAATTGATTTTAGAGAAAGCAGAATTGTGGACATGAGTGCCATTGATGCTTTAGACAAATTATCTAAAAAATACGCGGAACAACAAAAAACTTTACATTTAAAACATCTCAGCGAGGATTGTCGCAAAATGCTGAAAAACGCTGAAGCGGTAATTGAAGTCAATATTCAGGATGATCCTACGTACAAGGTAATGCCGGAGAAGTAGAGTAGTTGTGTTTGAGGGGTTTAGGTTTTGATAATGTTTGTGTGTTATCATCGCGTTAAATAAAATTCTCTTTCACTAATATTAAATTCAATTGCGGAAAATCATAAAAATTTCTTAAAACACCGCACAACATTTACCCATTAATTTAAAAATTTTATCTTTGGATTAAATTGACATCAGAAGAAAAATCGATGATAAGAATAAATGTAACTTATTGACATCTTTTTTCAGGAATTAAGCTAAATAAACTTTTAACTAAACCGTTTTGAAAACAGATATTGACATCCATAATCATTCACATTTTTCCTTTGATTTATGGCTTACCTTAATAAAATCTCACCCCGAATTTAAAACAAAAAGAGTTGAGCTCTTTTCTTCATTTTTTGAAGTGAAAAAGCCGATAAATGAAGTGGCAAAAATTGTAAAATATTACGATGATCTTTGCAATTCCATTAATGAGGTTATCGGAGGAAATGTAGATACTTTTGAAATTTATCTTCTTATTCTGAGTGCTTTACAAGTTGATATAAAACAGATTAATAAAGGTGAATTAAACGAATTCTATCAAAAAAGTGAAGAATTGTTTCTGGAATATAAACCTGTGGTGATTTTCGAAAACCTGCATGATTTTTTTGATGAAATTAAAAATCAGGGAAAAACAATTAATATACTAAGCAATACAGGTTTTATTAAAGGAAAAACAATGAGGAAATTTCTGATTAATGAAGATCTTGATCAGTACATTGATTTTCACATTTATTCTGACGAAGCCAACTGCTCCAAACCGGATCCGAAAATATTTCAGGGAGTAAAAAATCAGCTTAAAAATCAGGATTTAGATTCCGCACAGATATTACACATCGGAGACAATCCTATTGCAGACTACAAGGGGGCAAAAGATTTTGGTTTCAATGCACACTTACTTAGACCCAAAATATAAATTATGAACAAACGATACAGCTTACATCACATCCATTCTGCAGATGAATTTACTTTCTCACCCGCAGAATACAGCTATTTCAAGTATGGAGACAAATCGTATGCTGCAAAATTTGCCAAAGAATTATTCGAAGGATTTATTTCAGCACATGAGTACATCCTCGATACAGATAAAGATATTGTTGTTTTGCCAAGTCCGTACATGGCAATTCCTACTGCCTCCAATTTTTTATGCTTTTACTTTAAAAAGCATCTGGATTTTTATCTGTTTCAGAAAGGAAAGAAATCAAGCATTCTCTCAAAAATCAACAGAAATCATACATACACGACGGATTATGGAAATTTGAGCTTCGAAGATCGCAAAAATCTGATTGCCAATGATACTTATTATCTTGATAAAGATTTTCTTAGAGGAAAACTTTGTATTTTTATAGACGATATCAAAATAACCGGAAGTCATGAGTTTACCGTGAATAAAATTCTTGATGAATATGAGGTAGAGGCAGATTTTTTGTTCATGTATTACGCGGAACTGATGAATTTTGACCTTGATCCGAAAATTGAAAATTATTTTAATTATTATGCGGTAAAAAGTGTAGAGCACGTCGCAGAAGTAATGCTGAAACCAGGTTTTCAGTTCAATACAAGGATTGTAAAATATATTTTAGGCCTGGATTCAGGTAATTTTGATTATCTTTCGTCTAAAGTAAAGAAAGAACAGATGGATCAGCTGTTGGAACTGGCGATCAGCAACAATTATCATTTAATAAAAGAATACGAAAACAATATTAATACATTAACACAAACTGAACTATATTATGGCTATTAACTTACAGAAAGGACAAAGAGAAAACATAAACGCCCCAAAATTTACCGTAGGTTTAGGATGGGATATCAATAATACTTCTACGGGAACAGCTTTTGACCTCGATGCCTCTTTATTTTTATTGGGAGAAAATAAAAAATTGGTTTCCGATAATCACTTTATTTTTTACAATAACCTGGAATCTCCTGATAAAGCAGTGATTCATACGGGAGATAATTTAACAGGAGAAGGCGCAGGCGATGATGAGCAGATTAAAATCGACCTTACAAAAATTGATCCGGCTGTGAAAGAAATCACCGTTGTGGTAACGATTCACGAAGCAGATTCCAGAAGACAAAACTTCGGACAGGTAAGAAATTCTTTCATCAGAATTTTTAATACAGATACCAACGAAGAAATTTTAAAATACGAACTTGACGAAGATTTCTCCATTGAAACAGCAGTAGAATTCGGAAGAATCTATAACAGAAACGGCGAATGGAAATTTGAAGCCGTAGGAAGCGGTCAGAGAGAAGGTCTCGAAAAATTTGTAGAAATCTATCAATAATCTTATCATGGATAACCAACCTAATCAACCCATAGATCCGCTTGGATCAATTGAACCCTTAAAAACATTTGAACCGACTCCGATGGATCCTCCACCGGGACAGGTGCCAAATACACCTCCGGCCCCGGTGGTGGACAGGGAAGGAAATGTAAACCTTACCCAGTTACCATCTGAAGAACGCCAGAAATACGAAGTTCTTGCAGACTCTATTGATGAAACGAATCCGGGATCCATTGTGAATTTCGGGGCAGATCTTCAGAGAACATTATCAAACCAGAGTGACAGCTTCCTTGGGAATGTAAGACGGTCCAACTCGGGAGAAGTCGGAGAACTGATCAATAATTTATTGGTGGAGCTGAATTACGTTGATGTAGAAGAGCTTAATCAGAATAAATTCAAGAGCTTCTTAAGCAAATTGCCTTTCATGAAAAGCGTAATGACCCAGATTGAAAATCTATTTGCAAAATATGATAAGATCATCAACAATATCGATCAGATCTCATATAAAGTAAATGCAGGAATTATTACTTCTACAAAAGATAATGCTGTTTTACAGACCATATTTGAAAGTAATATCACTGCAATCAAGCAAATCGAAGAGCTGGTGATCGCCGGAAACCTAAGAATGGAAAAGGCGGGAACGGAACTTGCTGCAATGGAAGCTGCGCCGCAAAACTATCAGGATTACCAGATTGCTGACAAAAGAGATTTTATTGCGAGATTAGACAGAAGATTAGCCGATCTTAAAGTCGTTCGTCTGATCATGATGCAGTCGCTTCCGCAGATCAGACTGGTTCAGAACAATAACGTATCTATTGCTGAAAAAGCGCAGACTATTCTTACGACAACGCTTCCGCTTTGGAAAAATCAGCTTTCTTTGGCAGTGGCCATGTACAGACAGCAGCAGAATATTGAAATTCAGCAGAAAGTTTCTTCGACAACCGAAGAGATTTTAAGAAAAAATGCAGAACGTCTCGGCCAGAATTCAATCAATGTTGCAAGAGCCAACGAGCAAACTGTTGTATCAATTGAAACGCTGAGAGAAACAACGTCAAAACTTATCAATACATTGAACGAGGTAAAACAGATCCAGAAGCAGGGTGCGGAAGGAAGAAGAAAGCTGGATCAGGATCTGATGACTCTGGAACACGAACTTAAAGCAAACGTTAGAGGATAATAGCATTATACAAAGGTGAATGATGAAGCCGTAAACATACTGTCTCAAAGTAAAAGAAGATTAACAAAACTTAAACTTTTTGCCAATTTTTTTGAAAATGTGGATATCATTTCCATCTACATTAAGACGGATATCATCCATAATCTTTTTCAGGAAAATAAGGGACTTGATTACAGTAAACTGGAATTGTTTCACCTGCAGTACACCGACAGTCTTATTGAACTTCTTACGAAAATAAAAAAACAGAAGGAAAATGACATGCTGGCCGTGATCAATGAAATAGAAATTAACAGGAAATATATTTCCGGATTCGAGGAAAAGCAGGCAGACGGTTTTGAGACCGATCGGAAAATATACAGCGGAAATTTCTCGCGTCACATGAAGAATTTATATCATGACCTCACGGAAAACAAATTCACGGTCAATTGGGAAGAGGTTTTATATTTCTATAAAAAATATGCTGCTGAGTTTTACAGATCAGAAGTTGATGAAGAACTGCTGAAACCAGGTAATTTTCCGGCTTACCGGTATCAGGACTATCAAATTGAAAGAAAGCTTTTGGGGAGACTTAATATTCAGAGCTTTAAGGTTCGTTTTGTGTGCGGTTTTGCGGTTTCGGGAAATGAATATGAACTGTTTAAAATTTTCCAGTCAGAAGATTTTTTCATCTTTGATATTGAAGGGCATAAGATGTATTTAGCGGATCCTAAAAAAATGGAAAAGCTGAATACGGCTCCCAACGAATCAAATCGCGGGATCATCATCAATCAGCTCAAAAAAAAGAACGAGGATCTTGAAGAAACAATGACTGAAAGGAAAAGAACATTACCCGATCAGGTGACAGCAGTCCTGAAAGATTATATTAAAAACCTCGAAAATATGGATGTGATGAGCAAAATGTTCGATATTAATGAAGAAACAAATATTCTGCGCGCAATGCTGAATTTAAATTTAAATAATAATTAACGACTTTTACAACTCGTAAAATATAAACAAACTAAACATAAAAAGATGGCTATTAACTTACAAAAAGGTCAACGGATAAACCTTACCAAGGAAAACGGAACTACTCTGACACAGGCGTGTGTAGGAATAAACTGGGGTGCAATTGAGAAAAAAGGTTTCTTCGGAGGGATAACTCGCGAGGCAGTAGACCTGGACGGAAGCTGTATTTTGTACGATTCTAATAAAAATGCAACGGAAGTTATTTATTTCGGGAATCTTAAATCTAAAAACGGTGCGGTTAAACACAGCGGTGACGATCTTACAGGTGATGTGAACGGTGACGACGGGCTGGACAATGAGGTGATTACCATAGATTTCAGCAGTCTTGATGCAAATGTAGAGCATGTTGCCCTGGTTCTGAACAGTTACAAAGGGCAGGACTTCGGAACAATTCCTTTTGCTTCAATCAGAATTTATGAAGGAACGCCTACCAATGTACGAGAAGTTTTTGCAAAATACGATATTGCCAATGATGCCTCTTTCAAAGGTCACGTTTCGATGGTAATGGGCGTTTTCTACCGAAGAAACAACGAATGGAAATTCAACGCAATCGGAGATCCTACAAAAGACAGAAAATTGCAGGAAACCATTGAAACCGTAAAACAAAATTATTTATAAAGATTAAGGTTCAATAGGAGCGGGCTTTAGCCTGCTTATAAAACAGGATTTCGATTCGGCTTTAGCCAAGGCCTATTGAATTTAATCTGAAAATATAATAAACTAACAGCAATATTTGTATTCGTACAGCTATTGCTTTTATCATTTTAACAACAACACATTAAAAGTGGGACAAAATACTAGCATTTTAGATCTTCATCCCGGTCTGGTTTGGGGATTTGCGGTAACCGTAGTTATCATGTTGCTCCTGGATTTAGGAGTTTTCAACAAAAAAAGTCATGAAGTTTCTTCCAAAGAAGCCACCATCTGGTCAATTGTCTGGATCTCGCTGTCAATGGTGTTTTCGGGAGTGGTGTACTGGGTGTACAATTCAGACCTGGGTCCCGGAAGCCATGCGCTTGCTGTAGAAAAATTTACACAGTATCAGGCTGCTTACTGGATTGAGAAGGCACTTTCGGTAGATAATTTATTTGTATTCATTCTTGTTTTCGGATTCTTCAAAGTTCCGAAATACCTTCATCACAAAGTGCTGTTCTGGGGAATTATTGGTGCGCTTATCTTCAGGGCAATCTTCATTTTTGCCGGAGTAGGATTGATCAATCTTACCTATCTTCCTGAAATGAATATTTTCGGGCACCCTGTGAAAATTAATGTTGTAATGACTTTATTCGGGCTGTTCCTCGTATATGCGGGAATCAAGTCCTGGGGTGATGGAGATGACGACGATGAGGAAGATTACAGCAATACGGCTGGAGCAAGGCTAATCAAAAGATTCTGGAAAGTTTCTGACAATTATGTGGGCGATAAATTTTTTACCGTTCAGAACGGAATGAAAATGGCGACTCCGCTTTTGGTAGTGGTGGCGGTAATCGAATTTACGGATGTGCTTTTCGCTGTGGATTCCATTCCTGCAATATTTGCTATCTCCAATGATCCGTTTATCCTTTATACATCAAATATTTTTGCGATTTTAGGATTAAGATCACTGTATTTCCTGTTGGCAAATTTTATTCACATGTTCAGCAAATTACCTTATGGACTGGCAGTTATTCTGTCTTTCATTGGAGTCAAGATGCTGATTGCACCATGGATTCATATTCCTTCTCCGGTTTCTTTAGGAATTGTAGGAGGTGTATTGATAATCTCCGTTATTTTATCCCTCATTTTCCCGGATAAAAAAGAAGAGAAGGAAAAGATAGAAGAATAATCTGTTATTCTAATAATATAGAAAGGCTTTACATTATTATGTAGAGCCTTTTTTATTTGAACGATGCCTCAATAAAAATTTCCACAAACAATTTCACACTTTCACACGCTCCAACCTACCTCTTATTTTAGGAGCTTAATCCGGCTCTCGCTACTCGCTTTTCCTGTTGTATTGGTAGCGGCGGCAAAGCCGCCGCTACCAATACAACAGGAAAGAGCTCAGACATGCCGCTCGATCCGGGCTAGGGTGGGATGGGAGTTAGAAGTTAGAAGTAAGAAGTAAGAGGTGAAAGTTTAGAAATGGAATATTCATCTTTAAGTTTTGGTTTAGGATTTATGATTTACGTTCATCCTTTCAAATTTCCAAACCTTCATAATTCAAAACTGCGGTAGATAACTTAGAGAACATCCCCTTATATCCTGCCTATCCTTCATCCATCACTCCCACCTCTCACTTTTCACTTTTTACTTTTTCCAGTTTATAAGTTAGCTTATCTTCTCTTTGACCAACCCCTGCTCCTTTCACGGGCACCCAACATCCCACCCCCATATACATATATATAGACCCACCCACTCTCTCTCCTTCGCAGTCTCCCATCTCCCTTCTCCCTTCTCACTTTTCACTTCTTACTTCTTACTTCTTACTTTCTCCCCTTATAGGCTTAAAATTATTCATGCATACAACCAGAGAGTTAAGGACAAAAATTGCGTAAACTTAAATTTTATGTTAAATAGATTTGGAATATAGGATAAAGAGTTGTTATCTTTGCCCCACTGAAAACGGAAGGAAGTAGGTAGCGCAGGAGAGGCCTTTCGGGGTTTAAAAAATAGAAGCTCTGAAAAGGGATACGAAAAAAAACTTTTACAAAATTTAATTAAAAAAATCTTGTAGGAATAAAAAAGATTTGTATCTTTGCAGTCCGGTAAAACGGGGAGCAGGAGTTGAGTTGAGGGATTGTTTAAGAGGGCTTAAGGTTACTAAAAAAACTTTAAAATTTTCTTCAAAAACATTTGGTCAATTCAGAAATATTTTTTACTTTTGCACTCGCAAATACGAAACGAAAACTGACAGAAGAAGTAGTTTGTAGGAAGCGAAAGAAATGAAGATCATTGACATACAATATAACAACCAAGTAAGGAAAAACTAAAGCGTTAAAAAACTTTGAGTGAGTCAAGACAAACATACAATGGAGAGTTTGATCCTGGCTCAGGATGAACGCTAGCGGGAGGCCTAACACATGCAAGCTGAGCGGTAGAGTATCTTCGGAGACTTGAGAGCGGCGTACGGGTGCGGAACACGTGTGCAACCTGCCTTTATCAGGGGGATAGCCTTTCGAAAGGAAGATTAATACCCCATAATATATAGAGTGGCATCACTTTATATTGAAAACTGAGGTGGATAAAGATGGGCACGCGCAAGATTAGATAGTTGGTGAGGTAACGGCTCACCAAGTCGATGATCTTTAGGGGGCCTGAGAGGGTGATCCCCCACACTGGTACTGAGACACGGACCAGACTCCTACGGGAGGCAGCAGTGAGGAATATTGGACAATGGGTTAGCGCCTGATCCAGCCATCCCGCGTGAAGGACGACGGCCCTATGGGTTGTAAACTTCTTTTGTACAGGGATAAACCTATTTACGTGTAAATAGCTGAAGGTACTGTACGAATAAGCACCGGCTAACTCCGTGCCAGCAGCCGCGGTAATACGGAGGGTGCAAGCGTTATCCGGATTTATTGGGTTTAAAGGGTCCGTAGGCGGATCTGTAAGTCAGTGGTGAAATCTCACAGCTTAACTGTGAAACTGCCATTGATACTGCAGGTCTTGAGTAAGGTAGAAGTGGCTGGAATAAGTAGTGTAGCGGTGAAATGCATAGATATTACTTAGAACACCAATTGCGAAGGCAGGTCACTATGTCTTAACTGACGCTGATGGACGAAAGCGTGGGGAGCGAACAGGATTAGATACCCTGGTAGTCCACGCTGTAAACGATGCTAACTCGTTTTTGGGTTTTCGGATTCAGAGACTAAGCGAAAGTGATAAGTTAGCCACCTGGGGAGTACGAACGCAAGTTTGAAACTCAAAGGAATTGACGGGGGCCCGCACAAGCGGTGGATTATGTGGTTTAATTCGATGATACGCGAGGAACCTTACCAAGGCTTAAATGGGAATTGATCGGTTTAGAAATAGACCTTCCTTCGGGCAATTTTCAAGGTGCTGCATGGTTGTCGTCAGCTCGTGCCGTGAGGTGTTAGGTTAAGTCCTGCAACGAGCGCAACCCCTGTTACTAGTTGCTACCATTAAGTTGAGGACTCTAGTAAGACTGCCTACGCAAGTAGAGAGGAAGGTGGGGATGACGTCAAATCATCACGGCCCTTACGCCTTGGGCCACACACGTAATACAATGGCCGGTACAGAGGGCAGCTACACAGCGATGTGATGCAAATCTCGAAAGCCGGTCTCAGTTCGGATTGGAGTCTGCAACTCGACTCTATGAAGCTGGAATCGCTAGTAATCGCGCATCAGCCATGGCGCGGTGAATACGTTCCCGGGCCTTGTACACACCGCCCGTCAAGCCATGGAAGTCTGGGGTACCTGAAGTCGGTGACCGTAAAAGGAGCTGCCTAGGGTAAAACAGGTAACTAGGGCTAAGTCGTAACAAGGTAGCCGTACCGGAAGGTGCGGCTGGAACATCTCATTTTAGAGCGTCTTAAAGACGATAAACAAAATTAGTACCGTAAGGTACATGTACTTACTTCAAAGTAAAGCTTTAGTTTTTTTATTGGTTGATTTATAAGGAAGGTAAAAAGTTAAAAGTAAAAAGATCCAAGTGTAAAATCAAGGAAGATAAAAATTACTCATTACCGATTACTTATTACTTATAAATATATTAAAAATAAAACCCACTAGAAATTAGTAACGGGAAAGAGATTGAGAAATGAATGAAGGTAATGCAGTATGAAAATATTACTTATTACTGATCACTTATTACTCATAACAGAGTCTCGTAGCTCAGCTGGTTAGAGCGCTACACTGATAATGTAGAGGTCGGCAGTTCGAGCCTGCCCGAGACTACTAATTAAAGTTTAAGGTTTAGAGTTTAGTTTTAGAGTTAAAACTCGGAACAAAAAACATAAAACCCGGAACACCTAGAGGGGGAATTAGCTCAGCTGGCTAGAGCGCCTGCCTTGCACGCAGGAGGTCAAGGGTTCGACTCCCTTATTCTCCACAGTTTTGGAAGATTGATTTAAAAGTTACGGATGGAGCCAAAAACAACATCTGTTCATCAGTCGGAAAAGAAGACATTAAGATCATTGACATTAACGGTAAAGACATCACAAAGAGAAAACCGAGCACTTATAAGTGCTTGAGTAACCTAAAAATAGGAAAGAAATCGTTAAGGGCGTATGGCGGATGCCTAGGCTTTCAGAGGCGAAGAAGGACGTGGTAAGCTGCGAAAAGCTCGGGGGATTGGCACACACGAATTGATCCCGAGATGTCCGAATGGGGCAACCCAATACATTGAAGATGTATTACTCTAATTTATTAGAGAGCAAACCCGGAGAACTGAAACATCTAAGTACCCGGAGGAAAAGAAATCGAAGAGATTCCGTAAGTAGTGGCGAGCGAAAGCGGATTAGCCCAAAAGTCTTTATATATTTAGAAGAACGTACTGGAAAGTGCGGCCATAGACGGTGATAGCCCGGTATTCGAAAGGTATATTAAGATGATAAATGAGTAGGGCGGGACACGTGAAATCCTGTCTGAATATGGGGGGACCATCCTCCAAGGCTAAATACTCCTGAAAGACCGATAGTGAACAAGTACTGTGAAGGAAAGGTGAAAAGCACTTCGAATAGAAGGGTGAAATAGAACCTGAAACCGTACGCCTACAAGCGGTCGGAGCAGATTAATTCTGTGACGGCGTGCCTTTTGCATAATGAGCCTACGAGTTAATTTTACTAGCGAGGTTAAGGACTTAAGGTCCGGAGCCGGAGCGAAAGCGAGTCTGAATAGGGCGCATAGTTAGTAGGATTAGACGCGAAACCTTGTGATCTACCCATGGGCAGGTTGAAGCTTTGGTAACACAAAGTGGAGGACCGAACCGGTTGACGTTGAAAAGTCTTCGGATGACCTGTGGGTAGGGGTGAAAGGCCAATCAAACTGGGAGATAGCTCGTACTCTCCGAAATGCATTTAGGTGCAGCGTCGTATATAAGTTTATTAGAGGTAGAGCTACTGATTGGATGCGGGGGTTTCATCGCCTACCAATTCCTGACAAACTCCGAATGCTAATAAATGTTCTACGGCAGTGAGGGCATGGGTGCTAAGGTCCATGTCCGAGAGGGAAAGAACCCAGACCAACAGCTAAGGTCCCCAAATATATGTTAAGTTGAAGCAACGCGGTTGGACTGCATTGACAGCTAGGATGTTGGCTTGGAAGCAGCCATTCATTTAAAGAGTGCGTAACAGCTCACTAGTCGAGCGGTCCGGCATGGATAATAATCGGGCATAAACATATTACCGAAGCTATGGATTTATAATTTATTATATCTGGTAGGAGAGCATTCTGTTTGCGCCGAAGCAGTATCGTGAGGTATTGTGGAGCGGACAGAAAAGAAAATGTAGGCATAAGTAACGATAAAGGGGCGAGAAACCCCTCACCGAAAGACTAAGGTTTCCTCAGCCATGCTAATCAGCTGAGGGTTAGTCGGGACCTAACGCGAACCCGAAAGGGGTAGTGGATGGACAATGGGTTAATATTCCCATACTTGCTCACACTAAAAAGGGGACGGTTCGATGTAGCTACTAAAGACGGACGGAAGTGTCAAGGCCTAGCCTTCGGGCGAAGCTGCTGTAGTGTAATCGGATCCAAGAAAAGCCGAAGTGAAGCAACCCGTACCAAAACCGACACAGGTGGTCGAGGAGAGAATCCTAAGGTGCTCGAGTGAGTCGTGGCTAAGGAACTAGGCAAAATAGTCTCGTAACTTCGGAAGAAGAGACGCCATCAGCAATGGTGGCCGCAGTGAAGAGGCCCAGGCGACTGTTTATCAAAAACACAGGACTCTGCTAAATCGAAAGATGCTGTATAGGGTCTGACACCTGCCCGGTGCTGGAAGGTTAAGGAAGGGCGTTAGCGTAAGCGAAGCGTTTGACTGAAGCCCCAGTAAACGGCGGCCGTAACTATAACGGTCCTAAGGTAGCGAAATTCCTTGTCGGGTAAGTTCCGACCTGCACGAATGGTGTAACGATCTGGGCACTGTCTCAGCCACGAGCTCGGTGAAATTGTAGTATCGGTGAAGATGCCGATTACCCGCAATGGGACGAAAAGACCCTGTGAACCTTTACTATAACTTCGTATTGACTTTGAGTAAGTAATGTGTAGGATAGGTGGGAGGCTTTGAAGCAGGCACGCTAGTGTTTGTGGAGCCAACGTTGAAATACCACCCTTTACTTACTTGGAGCCTAACTTCTTTAAAGAAGGACATTGCGTGGTGGGTAGTTTGACTGGGGTGGTCGCCTCCAAAAGAGTAACGGAGGCTTTCAAAGGTACCCTCAGCACGCTTGGTAACCGTGCGTAGAGTGTAATGGCATAAGGGTGCTTGACTGTGAGACCAACAAGTCGATCAGGTGCGAAAGCAGGACATAGTGATCCGGTGGTTCCGTATGGAAGGGCCATCGCTCATAGGATAAAAGGTACTCCGGGGATAACAGGCTAGTCTCCCCAAGAGCTCACATCGACGGGGAGGTTCGGCACCTCGATGTCGGCTCGTCACATCCTGGGGCTGGAGAAGGTCCCAAGGGTTGGGCTGTTCGCCCATTAAAGTGGCACGCGAGCTGGGTTCAGAACGTCGTGAGACAGTTCGGTCTCTATCTATTGCGGGCGTTAGATGTTTGAGAGGGCTTGATTCTAGTACGAGAGGACCGAATTGAACAAACCTCTGGTGTATCAGTTGTACCGCCAGGTGCACCGCTGAGTAGCTATGTTTGGAAGAGATAAACACTGAAAGCATATAAGTGTGAAACTCGCCTCAAGATGAGACATCTTTTAAGGGTCGTGGGAGATGACCACGTTGATAGGCTACAGGTGTAAAGTTGGTAACAGCATAGCCGAGTAGTACTAATTACCCGTAGATTTATAGCCTATTCATAAGTAATGAGTAATAGGTAATGAGCAATCATGCTTATCATAACTTAGCTTAAGTATTTATAAGTGCAATACTGGTTTTGCCTTTGTGATGAAATTTACCGATAAAAACGGTTCAAGGTTCAATGTTTAAGATTCAAGGTTAAAAACTTTGAACATTAAAGAAAAAAAACCTTACACCTATATACAACCTTTAGGGTGGTTTTAGCGGTGGGGCTCACCTGTTCCCATTCCGAACACAGAAGTTAAGCCCACCAGCGCCGATGGTACTGCGAAAGCGGGAGAGTAGGTCGCCGCCAGTTTTTTTACAAACCTCATACAGCAATGTGTGAGGTTTTTTTGTTTTTATAGCCTAGGTTGATAGCTATAAACTCTCTTTTGAATAATAATTATTATCATTCAAAAAACTTGTTCATTATCCTTATCTATACTCCTTATTGTATTACTTAAATAAGCGTTTGAAGCTATATAGTAAAATAAGGCTAATATATAGTGGTCCTATCATATTTTAAGGCCTTAATTCATTTTCTACACAGCGATAATAGAAGATGTTTTAATAAAATTTTCTTTATCTTTTTCAAAATAAGCTCTATATAATCTACTTAAAAATTTATATCAATTGAGTTCCTCGACTTATTTTATTCTTTTTGTCTGATAATCTGCTCATATCCTTCCGGAACAATAAACTTTCTAAAAAGTCTGGAATAAGGAATTTGAAATTAATGATTGAAGATCCTATTGTTCTCATTAGTACTGCAGAGATTGATTAATGGTCTGGAAGCCTACTCGATTGTCTGTTTACTTCCGGGGCTCATTTATCTATCTGTTCTTGTATGTTTGACATCCTGAAAGGATTTAAATGGTAATGATAGAGTAATGATAGAGTAATAATTATGACATACTATTTTCCAATCAATATAGATATTACCATTATTTTACTTCTTATAACCATTAATTTAGAATAATAGAATAAGATAATTTTAATCTTTTTTTTAGCAGTAAATGTATCCTTATGTTTGCTAAATGCTAAATGCTAAATGCTAAATGCTAAATGCTAAATGCTAAATGCTTCCAGTTATTTTTCATGTAAAAAAATGCATCAAAAAATTAATTCCAGAATAATTGATCAATGTGGATAAATGCAAGTTCGGTTCTAAGTTAAATAATATCAATGTCTTAAATACCGAAATTTCCCACAATCAGTATTCAATATGAATTTTATGTTAAATAGATTTGGAATATAGGATAAAGAGTTGTTATCTTTGCCCCACTGAAAACGGAAGGAAGTAGGTAGCGCAGGAGAGGCCTTTCGGGGTTTAAAAAATAGAAGCTCTGAAAAGGGATACGAAAAAAAACTTTTACAAAATTTAATTAAAAAATCTTGTAGGAATAAAAAAGATTTGTATCTTTGCAGTCCGGTAAAACGGGGAGCAGGAGTTGAGTTGAGGGATTGTTTAAGAGGGCTTAAGGTTACTAAAAAAACTTTAAAATTTTCTTCAAAAACATTTGGTCAATTCAGAAATATTTTTTACTTTTGCACTCGCAAATACGAAACGAAAACTGACAGAAGAAGTAGTTTGTAGGAAGCGAAAGAAATGAAGATCATTGACATACAATATAACAACCAAGTAAGGAAAAACTAAAGCGTTAAAAAACTTTGAGTGAGTCAAGACAAACATACAATGGAGAGTTTGATCCTGGCTCAGGATGAACGCTAGCGGGAGGCCTAACACATGCAAGCTGAGCGGTAGAGTATCTTCGGAGACTTGAGAGCGGCGTACGGGTGCGGAACACGTGTGCAACCTGCCTTTATCAGGGGGATAGCCTTTCGAAAGGAAGATTAATACCCCATAATATATAGAGTGGCATCACTTTATATTGAAAACTGAGGTGGATAAAGATGGGCACGCGCAAGATTAGATAGTTGGTGAGGTAACGGCTCACCAAGTCGATGATCTTTAGGGGGCCTGAGAGGGTGATCCCCCACACTGGTACTGAGACACGGACCAGACTCCTACGGGAGGCAGCAGTGAGGAATATTGGACAATGGGTTAGCGCCTGATCCAGCCATCCCGCGTGAAGGACGACGGCCCTATGGGTTGTAAACTTCTTTTGTACAGGGATAAACCTATTTACGTGTAAATAGCTGAAGGTACTGTACGAATAAGCACCGGCTAACTCCGTGCCAGCAGCCGCGGTAATACGGAGGGTGCAAGCGTTATCCGGATTTATTGGGTTTAAAGGGTCCGTAGGCGGATCTGTAAGTCAGTGGTGAAATCTCACAGCTTAACTGTGAAACTGCCATTGATACTGCAGGTCTTGAGTAAGGTAGAAGTGGCTGGAATAAGTAGTGTAGCGGTGAAATGCATAGATATTACTTAGAACACCAATTGCGAAGGCAGGTCACTATGTCTTAACTGACGCTGATGGACGAAAGCGTGGGGAGCGAACAGGATTAGATACCCTGGTAGTCCACGCTGTAAACGATGCTAACTCGTTTTTGGGTTTTCGGATTCAGAGACTAAGCGAAAGTGATAAGTTAGCCACCTGGGGAGTACGAACGCAAGTTTGAAACTCAAAGGAATTGACGGGGGCCCGCACAAGCGGTGGATTATGTGGTTTAATTCGATGATACGCGAGGAACCTTACCAAGGCTTAAATGGGAATTGATCGGTTTAGAAATAGACCTTCCTTCGGGCAATTTTCAAGGTGCTGCATGGTTGTCGTCAGCTCGTGCCGTGAGGTGTTAGGTTAAGTCCTGCAACGAGCGCAACCCCTGTTACTAGTTGCTACCATTAAGTTGAGGACTCTAGTAAGACTGCCTACGCAAGTAGAGAGGAAGGTGGGGATGACGTCAAATCATCACGGCCCTTACGCCTTGGGCCACACACGTAATACAATGGCCGGTACAGAGGGCAGCTACACAGCGATGTGATGCAAATCTCGAAAGCCGGTCTCAGTTCGGATTGGAGTCTGCAACTCGACTCTATGAAGCTGGAATCGCTAGTAATCGCGCATCAGCCATGGCGCGGTGAATACGTTCCCGGGCCTTGTACACACCGCCCGTCAAGCCATGGAAGTCTGGGGTACCTGAAGTCGGTGACCGTAAAAGGAGCTGCCTAGGGTAAAACAGGTAACTAGGGCTAAGTCGTAACAAGGTAGCCGTACCGGAAGGTGCGGCTGGAACATCTCATTTTAGAGCGTCTTAAAGACGATAAACAAAATTAGTACCGTAAGGTACATGTACTTACTTCAAAGTAAAGCTTTAGTTTTTTTATTGGTTGATTTATAAGGAAGGTAAAAAGTTAAAAGTAAAAAGATCCAAGTGTAAAATCAAGGAAGATAAAAATTACTCATTACCGATTACTTATTACTTATAAATATATTAAAAATAAAACCCACTAGAAATTAGTAACGGGAAAGAGATTGAGAAATGAATGAAGGTAATGCAGTATGAAAATATTACTTATTACTGATCACTTATTACTCATAACAGAGTCTCGTAGCTCAGCTGGTTAGAGCGCTACACTGATAATGTAGAGGTCGGCAGTTCGAGCCTGCCCGAGACTACTAATTAAAGTTTAAGGTTTAGAGTTTAGTTTTAGAGTTAAAACTCGGAACAAAAAACATAAAACCCGGAACACCTAGAGGGGGAATTAGCTCAGCTGGCTAGAGCGCCTGCCTTGCACGCAGGAGGTCAAGGGTTCGACTCCCTTATTCTCCACAGTTTTGGAAGATTGATTTAAAAGTTACGGATGGAGCCAAAAACAACATCTGTTCATCAGTCGGAAAAGAAGACATTAAGATCATTGACATTAACGGTAAAGACATCACAAAGAGAAAACCGAGCACTTATAAGTGCTTGAGTAACCTAAAAATAGGAAAGAAATCGTTAAGGGCGTATGGCGGATGCCTAGGCTTTCAGAGGCGAAGAAGGACGTGGTAAGCTGCGAAAAGCTCGGGGATTGGCACACACGAATTGATCCCGAGATGTCCGAATGGGGCAACCCAATACATTGAAGATGTATTACTCTAATTTATTAGAGAGCAAACCCGGAGAACTGAAACATCTAAGTACCCGGAGGAAAAGAAATCGAAGAGATTCCGTAAGTAGTGGCGAGCGAAAGCGGATTAGCCCAAAAGTCTTTATATATTTAGAAGAACGTACTGGAAAGTGCGGCCATAGACGGTGATAGCCCGGTATTCGAAAGGTATATTAAGATGATAAATGAGTAGGGCGGGACACGTGAAATCCTGTCTGAATATGGGGGGACCATCCTCCAAGGCTAAATACTCCTGAAAGACCGATAGTGAACAAGTACTGTGAAGGAAAGGTGAAAAGCACTTCGAATAGAAGGGTGAAATAGAACCTGAAACCGTACGCCTACAAGCGGTCGGAGCAGATTAATTCTGTGACGGCGTGCCTTTTGCATAATGAGCCTACGAGTTAATTTTACTAGCGAGGTTAAGGACTTAAGGTCCGGAGCCGGAGCGAAAGCGAGTCTGAATAGGGCGCATAGTTAGTAGGATTAGACGCGAAACCTTGTGATCTACCCATGGGCAGGTTGAAGCTTTGGTAACACAAAGTGGAGGACCGAACCGGTTGACGTTGAAAAGTCTTCGGATGACCTGTGGGTAGGGGTGAAAGGCCAATCAAACTGGGAGATAGCTCGTACTCTCCGAAATGCATTTAGGTGCAGCGTCGTATATAAGTTTATTAGAGGTAGAGCTACTGATTGGATGCGGGGGTTTCATCGCCTACCAATTCCTGACAAACTCCGAATGCTAATAAATGTTCTACGGCAGTGAGGGCATGGGTGCTAAGGTCCATGTCCGAGAGGGAAAGAACCCAGACCAACAGCTAAGGTCCCCAAATATATGTTAAGTTGAAGCAACGCGGTTGGACTGCATTGACAGCTAGGATGTTGGCTTGGAAGCAGCCATTCATTTAAAGAGTGCGTAACAGCTCACTAGTCGAGCGGTCCGGCATGGATAATAATCGGGCATAAACATATTACCGAAGCTATGGATTTATAATTTATTATATCTGGTAGGAGAGCATTCTGTTTGCGCCGAAGCAGTATCGTGAGGTATTGTGGAGCGGACAGAAAAGAAAATGTAGGCATAAGTAACGATAAAGGGGCGAGAAACCCCCTCACCGAAAGACTAAGGTTTCCTCAGCCATGCTAATCAGCTGAGGGTTAGTCGGGACCTAACGCGAACCCGAAAGGGGTAGTGGATGGACAATGGGTTAATATTCCCATACTTGCTCACACTAAAAGGGGACGGTTCGATGTAGCTACTAAAGACGGACGGAAGTGTCAAGGCCTAGCCTTCGGGCGAAGCTGCTGTAGTGTAATCGGATCCAAGAAAAGCCGAAGTGAAGCAACCCGTACCAAAACCGACACAGGTGGTCGAGGAGAGAATCCTAAGGTGCTCGAGTGAGTCGTGGCTAAGGAACTAGGCAAAATAGTCTCGTAACTTCGGAAGAAGAGACGCCATCAGCAATGGTGGCCGCAGTGAAGAGGCCCAGGCGACTGTTTATCAAAAACACAGGACTCTGCTAAATCGAAAGATGCTGTATAGGGTCTGACACCTGCCCGGTGCTGGAAGGTTAAGGAAGGGCGTTAGCGTAAGCGAAGCGTTTGACTGAAGCCCCAGTAAACGGCGGCCGTAACTATAACGGTCCTAAGGTAGCGAAATTCCTTGTCGGGTAAGTTCCGACCTGCACGAATGGTGTAACGATCTGGGCACTGTCTCAGCCACGAGCTCGGTGAAATTGTAGTATCGGTGAAGATGCCGATTACCCGCAATGGGACGAAAAGACCCTGTGAACCTTTACTATAACTTCGTATTGACTTTGAGTAAGTAATGTGTAGGATAGGTGGGAGGCTTTGAAGCAGGCACGCTAGTGTTTGTGGAGCCAACGTTGAAATACCACCCTTTACTTACTTGGAGCCTAACTTCTTTAAAGAAGGACATTGCGTGGTGGGTAGTTTGACTGGGGTGGTCGCCTCCAAAAGAGTAACGGAGGCTTTCAAAGGTACCCTCAGCACGCTTGGTAACCGTGCGTAGAGTGTAATGGCATAAGGGTGCTTGACTGTGAGACCAACAAGTCGATCAGGTGCGAAAGCAGGACATAGTGATCCGGTGGTTCCGTATGGAAGGGCCATCGCTCATAGGATAAAAGGTACTCCGGGGATAACAGGCTAGTCTCCCCAAGAGCTCACATCGACGGGGAGGTTCGGCACCTCGATGTCGGCTCGTCACATCCTGGGGCTGGAGAAGGTCCCAAGGGTTGGGCTGTTCGCCCATTAAAGTGGCACGCGAGCTGGGTTCAGAACGTCGTGAGACAGTTCGGTCTCTATCTATTGCGGGCGTTAGATGTTTGAGAGGGCTTGATTCTAGTACGAGAGGACCGAATTGAACAAACCTCTGGTGTATCAGTTGTACCGCCAGGTGCACCGCTGAGTAGCTATGTTTGGAAGAGATAAACACTGAAAGCATATAAGTGTGAAACTCGCCTCAAGATGAGACATCTTTTAAGGGTCGTGGGAGATGACCACGTTGATAGGCTACAGGTGTAAAGTTGGTAACAGCATAGCCGAGTAGTACTAATTACCCGTAGATTTATAGCCTATTCATAAGTAATGAGTAATAGGTAATGAGCAATCATGCTTATCATAACTTAGCTTAAGTATTTATAAGTGCAATACTGGTTTTGCCTTTGTGATGAAATTTACCGATAAAAACGGTTCAAGGTTCAATGTTTAAGATTCAAGGTTAAAAACTTTGAACATTAAAGAAAAAAACCTTACACCTATATACAACCTTTAGGGTGGTTTTAGCGGTGGGGCTCACCTGTTCCCATTCCGAACACAGAAGTTAAGCCCACCAGCGCCGATGGTACTGCGAAAGCGGGAGAGTAGGTCGCCGCCAGTTTTTTTACAAACCTCATACAGCAATGTGTGAGGTTTTTTTGTTTTTATAGCCTAGGAGAAAGTGAGAAGTGGACAGTAAGAAGTGAGAAGTAAGAAGTGAGAAGTAAAATGTGAGAAGTGAGATTTGGATGTTCAGTGTTTAATGTTCAGCGTTCAGAATTTAAAGTTTAAAGTTTAAAGTTTAGGACTTGTTAAGGTTTAAGTTAAGATTCAGGTATCAAGTTTAAGCCGTACTTAAAGTACCAATCATGAATTTTATCCATACTTTATTACTCATTACCAATTACTCATTACTCATATAAAGATAGTACCACTGGCGGTCGTTATGGCAACTGCCCTAGCCTCGATAGCAGCGGCTACCCCACAGCAGGCATGGAAAGAAGGGCCTTACGCCCGGAAAGCTAAGGTGCGAGGAGTAATAGCGGATAGCGAGATCAAGCTCCTGAAAAAGATAGCAAAATTGTTTCTAATAAAGTTTTATATATAATAATCATACTATTATTATGTATCATATTTTAGCAACTTATTGATTTTAACCCGTGTTTTTAGAGAAACTTTATACGCTTCTTCTCTTAGTCTTTGTATTTTGCCTACAGGCTGAAATAAAGCTTTACTTTCATAAGGGTTAAATGACAAAAGCTCGTTTTCACAAGAAGCAGGATTAAGAAGGTTGTCTTTCCCGATCTTTAATTCTCCGATTTTAATAAATGGTGAATTTTTCCATTCAACATTCAGCTGGTTAATTGGTTGATCTTTTATATCATAGCAAAATTGAACATATACATTAGCTGTGAACGCTCTTGATTTCAGATATTCTTCAACTGCTTGTTTCATCTTTTTGTTTTTATTAAATTTTTTATCAACAAATTGCGGAGCCAATTTAATCTTAACCATATAGTCTCCGAGACGATAAGCACCAACCGAATGAAAGTCGAATGAAAGAATAAAGTCATTTCTTTTATGAAAAAGCTTAAAGAGATTCTTTATAAAGGAAGGTGTACATGTAGACGGGATTACTTTAGCAATTTGTGCAAGTAAAGAAAAGCTGCTCCATTTTTTAATATAAAACTGATTTATTGAAGTAAATAATTTCAGAAAAGTACAAACTGAATTGATGGGAAATAATGGGAAATTTACCAATGGATAATTGGCAATAAGATTACCTTGCTCATCTTTTATTTTTACTGCAAAACCGTAAGCCGGAATCTCTTTTTTACCTTTGATGATTTTCAGGTGTGCATTGGAAAGTCGGATGGTAAGATCGTACACTTTCTTATCAAAAATATGCTGAAGTTTTGGAGAAATATTTTCACTAATTATGAATTTTCCATTTGCAACGGCATAAGTTTTGGCATGGGCATTTCTGGTAGCGTAATTTACATCGCTTAATGAAGCGGACTGTTCCACAAAATCAGAAATACTTTTCTTATTGATTTCAAAAAGTATTTTTTCTTCGTCAGTCAGCTTATCATAGTCTCTATTATATTTCAATGGATCTGGCATCAGTTTTTAAATCCAATTATAGCGCCAACTTTCGGAAAAGCTGTTAACATAGTATTAAACATACTTGAATTTTCTGAAGAGTAACAATTCATCAATACCTCAATATTATTGACTTCTGTTTTTCAGATTTAAAAAACTTCACATATCTGATCTCCTGCTTCCGGTTCTAAAGTCTTATCTTTGTAAAAAATATCAATTATGGGCGTAGCAGATATGTTATTTAAAAGAAAGAAAGAACAGGCAGAGAAAAACCTGAAAGATGGTAAGGAATATATGGAAGAATATGGTAAGAGAGAAACAGTTGTTCAGTTACCAAGCGGCTTGCAGTATGAAATTATAAAAGATGGCGAGGGCGAAAAACCGGGTCCGAGGTCTACTGTAAAATGTCATTATCACGGAACAACTATTACAGGAAAAATCTTTGACAGTTCTGTAAAAAGAGGAACACCTGCATCCTTTCCGTTAAATAAGGTAATTGCCGGATGGACAGAAGCGCTTCAGCTGATGCCTGTAGGAAGTAAATGGAGACTGATTATCCCACCACATTTAGCGTATGGGGATCAGCAGATCAGCAAAGAAATCGGACCAAACAGTACTCTTATTTTTGAAGTGGAACTTCTTGAGATTAAATAAATATTATTTAAAATAAACTTAAAATTTACCTGTATCCCGGGTAAATTTTTTTATTTCCGTATATTAGTATTGGTATTGATTTGTATTTTTTTACTTATCTCAGTAATTGTAATGGAATGAGGAATTTATTTTATTTTTTATTTTTTTCATGCGTTTTGACATCATGTGTTTCAAAGAAGAATCAGGTAATCAGGCAAAATATCCTTACCCTTAAGGATAGTTATTGTAAAGCACCTTTTAAATACAATTATTCCAAGACAATTTCTTCCTATAATTCAGATTCTATTCTTGCAGCCAATAAAGATCTTAAAGAAAATTTTTCAGATCAGAGCATTTTAATTTTGAATGCTTTGGACAATCTTGATGAAGTTCATGAGATCATGAAACTTAAAAAGGATAATTCACTAGCTTCTCAGGTAAAAGTTTTACAACTCAAAACAAAGATCAACAGTAAAATAACCATTGCATTAACAGAGCTTGACGCGGTGGCTGCAGAATTTGATTGTGAAGGGGAAAGAGTAGCACAAATCGGCGCATACGTAGATAACCTTAATGATTCTCGAAATAATAAACTGATTCTTTATTCTATAGTTGCCGGAGCAGCAGCTTCCATTGCCGGAGGTATCGTTAAAGATAATGGTTGGAGTAATGCAATAGACATTGGTGGTGGTGCACTCGGAGCTGGTTTTGGTTTGGCAACTTTAAATCCAAAAGGTAGAAAAGTAGAATTTATCCACCAGCGAAATCTTTTACGGGATGTATGGAATGAAAAATTAGAATCACCGAACTTTCCGCCTTTTGTCTGGTATATGTATACGGAAAAGAAATTTTCTAATAAAGAAAAACATTCTATTATCAGCAGTATGAAAGAACGATGGCTGCATTATCAGTTTGACGATAATAAGCTTAAAGCAGACCAGTCGGTCATTTTTAGTGACGGCGGTTATTACAGATCCAATGATCTTCATAACCGTGCGGCAATGCTCAATCAAATGCAGTCTGCAACAAGAACGATTAATCAAAGTATCAACTACCTCCTTTTAGATTTAGATAAACTTATTCTTTAAGAAAAACTAAACTGTAATAAAATTTGTTACATTTAAAAAATTCTGTATATTTGTAATATAATTACGATGAACAACACAAGATTTGCCACGGCAATACATATTATGACTTTATTGGCGGAAAGTCCTCAGGAATGGCTCACTTCCGAATGGATGGCGGGAAGTATTAATATTAATCCTGTTATTGTTCGAAAAGAACTGAGTGTTCTGAAAGAAGCAGGACTGATTATCAGCAGACAGGGAAAGGAAGGGGGAAGCCGGATCGCAAAAAATGCCGATATCATAAAAATATCAGATATTTATCTGGCCGTGAAAAATACGGAAGTACTGGGAAAGAAAAACAACAATCCTAATCCTGCATGTTCCGTAGGGAAAGAAATTAATGAACATTTGCAGACATTGTTTTCTGAGACGGATCAGCTGGTTCTTACGTTTTTGGGTAATAAAACGCTTCAGGAATTTCTTGACCATTTCAAATAAAAAATTTTGAGCATAAATGTAACAAAATATATTACAATTAATTTAAAAATAAATATTATGAAAAAAGTAGCAGTAATTGGCGCTACAGGATTTGTAGGCACACAGGTCGTGAATGAATTGTCAAACAGAGGTTATGAAGTGGAGGCTATCGCAAGAGATGCTTCAAAAGTTCAGCAAAATGAAAAGGTAAAAGCAAAAAGTGTTGATGTAAATAATATCGACGAACTGGCAGAAGTATTGAAGGGTAATGATGCAGTAATCAATACTTTTAATGCAGGCTGGACAAATCCTAATCTGTATAATGATTTTCTTAACGGATCTATCAACATCGAAAAAGCTGTTGAACAATCAGGTGTTAAAAGATTTATTACCGTAGGTGGAGCAGGAAGTTTATATATTGATGGTAAACAATTGGTGGATGGACCGGATTTCCCTGCCGAAATTAAACCGGGCGCTACTGCCGCAAGAGATTATTTAAATAAAATTAAAGAAAATAGTACACTGGATTGGACTTTCTTCAGTCCTGCCATTGAAATGCATCAGGGAACAGCAGGTGTGAGAACCGGAAAGTACAGAACCGCCCTGGAAAATCCTGTATTTGATGAAAACGGAAGAAGTGTTCTTTCGGTAGAAGATGTAGCGGTAGTGCTTGTAGATGAACTTGAACAGAACAATCATATCAGAGAACGTTTTACGGCAGCTTATTAAATGATTTTCCATGAAAAAATTTCGGCGGCACCTTTGGTGCCGCCGAAATCCTGTCAATATAAATAATCATAAAATTATAAATTCATAAACAGCTTCGGATTCACCGGGCTGTTGTTTTTATGTACTTCATAATGAAGGTGGGGCCCTGTGGAGCGGCCGGAATTTCCGGACTTGGCAATCACCTGACCTACTTTTACCTTATCATTTACTTTCGCAACCAGTTGAGATAAATGGCCGTAAAGTGTTGCCAAACCATTGCCATGAGAAACAATAACACAGTTGCCATAACCACCTTTCTGACCTGAGAAAATGACCGTTCCTGCAGCAGTTGCTACAACATCAGAACCAAAAGCGACTGCAATATCCAGTCCTTTATGAAACTGCATCTGATCTGCTTCAGCGGGAGGATTATTTTTTTCTGCCGGTTTGGTATTTGCTGCAATAGCTGAAGATGTATTTGTGGCAGCAGCTGTAGAACTGGCTTTTGGCGTTACCATTACCTTTACCTGTCGTTTTTCGCCGTAGCTGTCGGTTACTTCAATAATCTTTTCCACAGGTTCCGCTTTCACTTCAGGAGCTGCAATGGCAACGGCCGATGTTGCGGTATTGTTTTTTACGGAAGCAAAAACGGTTTTAAAAGGAATAGGATTTTTTCTGATTCCGAAATTAGACGAAATATACCCTTCCGTAGGCATTCCTAAAGGAACCTGAAGAAGTTTTTTTTGAATGTCCATCAGATACTGGCTGTACCGGTTGGCTTGTTTCGCGAGATAAACGGAATTGGAAATACTGTCTTTTTTAAGAACCTCCAGCTTTACATTCGGCACATCCTTTGATTTCAGGAAAGAATTGAGCTGTGCTACAGTCTGATCTACCAAGGTAAGATCCGTCTTCATTTTTAAGTAATCTACACTGTCTTTTTCAGTGTTTATTTTTACAAGGTTCACCTCATAGTTTTTGTCGTCCTTTTCGGAGTACAACTTTGCAATGAAGATCCCCTGTGCAAAAACGATAAGTAAAAGAACTCCTAAAAGTACATTTACTTTCTTTTTGCTGCTCAGAAATTTTTTCATTTTTCTTCTCTTAGTATAATTACAAAACGATTTTAAGCCTGCAAATTTAATTAAAAATAAATTTTTGAACTTATGTTTAATAAAAAAATAAATATTTCTATAAATAACGGAGAATTAAACATTTCATTGTCCTGATATATTAATTTTGAAATAAAATGGGTTTTATCATACCCTGAAAAGGGCTCATCATTCTTTGTTTTAATATATTTGCAGTTCACATTTCTATTATGGCTAAAAAGAAAACGAATACAGAATCGAATCCGAAAAAAAGCAAAAATGATGTTGCCGTAGGAGTGGTAGGAAGCGGAAGTTTTGCAACGGCTATCGTAAAAATGCTGGTTGAAAACTGTAAAACAGTACATTGGTGCGTGAGAAACGAATATGTAAAAGGCGCCATTGAGCAAAGAGGGCACAATCCCACCTATCTTACTGCAGTTAATTTCAATCTGAAAAACTTAAAGCTTACTACCGATATCAACGAACTTGTCACTTCCTGTGAGACGATTGTATTGGCAACACCCTCTATCTATCTGTCTGATACACTGGATAAAATGACCTGTGACTATAAAAATAAAATTTTTGTTTCTGCGATTAAAGGGATTATTCCTAAAGTAAATGATGTGGTAGCCCATTATCTGAGAGATGAATTCAAAATAGGATTCCGAAACCAGGCAGTTATTGCAGGGCCTTGCCATGCAGAAGAAGTCGCGATGGAAAGACTTTCTTATCTCACCATAGCCACAGTGGAAGATGAAACTTCCGAAAAGCTTGTAAATATTTTCAATTCAGATTTTATCAAGGTACATTCCAGTAAAGATATTTTGGGAAATGAATACAGCGCAATCCTTAAAAATATTTTCGCTATCGGAGCAGGTATTGCAAGCGGTTTAGGTTATGGAGACAACTTCACCGCGGTTTTCGTATCAAATGCCATCCGTGAAATGGAAACTTTCCTGGAATCCATTTATGAAGCACCGAGAGATGTTAATGAAAGTGCATATTTAGGAGATTTATTGGTAACAGCGTACTCTTTATTTTCAAGAAACAGAAACTTAGGAAACCTTATCGGGAAGGGGTACACGGTAAAATCTGCAATCCAGTCGATGAATATGATCGCAGAAGGATATTATGCGGCAGATTCCATCTATAAAACATCAAAAGATAAAGGATTAAAGCTTCCTATTGTCGATACCATTTATGGTATTTTATACGAAGGTAAAAATGCCGAAAAACAGTTTAAAAAACTGACTACAAAACTGAATTAATTCTAATATATAAAAGTTAAGCATGATATTTTTGCCGATAATATTACATTATTAGCAACGATATCATGCTAATTTTTTTATTATAAAATGTGATATAATTTCTCAGCTTAAATTTAACCTGATCATCTAACCTAAAATCATGTTAAATTCCATAAACGAGTCAAGATTTTAATAACTTTTCCCGAACTTTGAGATAATAAAATTAAAATTATGTCACAAACGCTTACAGGTAGAACGCCGAAACCTAAATACGACGTTGTTCTCATAGGTGGCGGAATTATGAGTGCCACTTTAGCTACATTATTACATGAATTTGATCCTGACCTTGAAATCGCTATTTTCGAGAGGCTGGGAAGATTCGCCAAAGAAAGCACCGCTGCCTGGAATAATGCAGGAACAGGACATTCCGCGTTTTGTGAGCTCAACTATACCCCCGAAAAACCAGATGGAACTATCGATATCTCAAAAGCAGAAAGTATAGCAGAACAGTTTGAAATTTCCAAGCAATTCTGGTCTTATCTGATTACCAAAGGATATATACAGCAGCCGAAGGATTTTATCAATTCCTGTCCGCACATGAGCCTTGTTTTTGGAGAAAAAGACGCCGAATACCTCAAAAAACGTCATGAAAAAATGTCGGAATCAATTTTGTTTAAAGGAATGGAATTTACCACCGATCATGGAAAACTGAAAGAGTGGATTCCCCTTGTTATGAGTAAAAGAAACGGTTCTGAGATAATGGCTGCTACCAAAATGAATATGGGAACTGATGTTAATTTTGGTACTTTAACAAGAAAAATGGGAAGACATTTGCTGGAAGACTCCAATGTTGAAGTATTCTTATACCATGAAGTAAAGGATATTGATCCTAAAGAAGACGGAAGCTGGGACATGAAGGTGAAAGATAGAATTCACAATCATAAACAGGAAGTGGAAGCAAGTTTTGTATTCATCGGCGCTGGAGGATATGCTTTACCGCTATTGGACAGTTCAGATATTAAAGAAAGTGAAGGGTATGGAGGTTTTCCGGTTTCAGGAGAATGGCTGGTAAGTCATAATCAGGAATTGGTGGAAAAACATAATGCAAAAGTATATACACAGGCAACCGTTGATGCCCCGCCAATGTCCGTTCCACACCTGGATCTGAGAATTATAGATGGTGAGAAAGCTTTATTATTCGGTCCTTTCGCAGGATTTTCAACAAAGTTTCTGAAAGAGGGGAGTTATTTGGACCTTCCGGAAAGTGTGAACACAAAAAATATAAGGTCGCTTTTCGGAGCCTGGTGGCATAACATTCCCTTAACAAAATATCTTATTCAGCAGGTTGCCATGACGAAGGCGCAGAGAATTCAGCATTTGAGAGAATTTATCAAAGATGCCAAAGAAGAAGACTGGGAACTTAAAGTAGCCGGACAAAGAGTACAGATCATTAAAAAAGATGAAAAAGACGGTGGAAAACTGGAGTTCGGAACTGAAGTGGTTGTTAATAAAAGAGGGACTATCGCATCATTATTGGGGGCTTCACCCGGTGCGTCAACGGCAGTATACGCCATGCTGAATGTCCTTGAAAGATGCTTCCCTGAAAAGCTTAACGGAGAATGGAAAGACAAGCTGATGGAAATGATCCCGTCTTATGGACAGAAACTTGCTGCGAATCCGGAGCTCACCCAAAAAGTGAGAAATTATACAAAAGAAAAATTACAACTCAAATATTAAAAGTAGGACGTAAGAAGGAAGAAGTGAGAGGTAAGATGTTATTAGTTGATGCAATTCAATTTTTACTTTTATAAAATCAGCTTCTCACATTTTACTTTTCACGGCTTACTACATTAAAAATATGTCAGAAACTATAGCAAAACCTGTTATTGTTAAAGAATTACTGGAATCCCTGCAAACTGAAGTTCAGGAAGAACAGCAGGTGATTGTACATTGTTGTTTCCCGGCTTCCCCATTTTTGGGAAATCTGATCAGAATCTGGCATTCAACCTATCTTTTTGATAACCAGTCGGATCACAGAAGCAGACTGATTCATGCCGAAAATATCACCATTTATCCGAACTGGACACCGGTGCCGTTTATGAAAGACTTTTGGTTTACCCTGGTTTTTTCAGGACTTCCTAAAGGCTGTAAAAGTTTTGATCTGAAAGAAGTTATTCCCGAGGAAGGAGGATTTTTTGTAGAATCGATCAAAAGAAATTCCTCTGATATTTACCGGGTAAAAATTTTGGAATCTTACCTATAGTTAAACCTTTAAGAGGAAATTAAACATATGTAAAATTTAAGTCGTGCTGGAAATCTCTTTAATACAAGAAATTTATTGCTTTTAATTATAATTAACTTTTAATTGGTTCTTAGTGGTTAAAATATTTATCATGAAAAACTACATATTTCTATTCTTACTTTTGCCTGTGCTGATCTTTTCCCAAAAAGATTCACAAGAAATAGCTGTGGTGAAAAAATTTCAAAAAGAGCTGAATGCCGAATATCTCAACCCTAAAGAAACACCTTTGCGCGGAGAAAATTTCAAAAATTTCAAACAGCATCCTTTCTTCCCGATTGATGAAAAATACAGAGTGACCGCAAAATTTACCAGAACGGAAAATGCAGAACCTTTTGATCTTCCTACTTCTTCCGGGAAATCAAAGTCGTATAGAGAATATGGGAAAGCAACTTTTGAACTTGACGGAAAATCCTACACATTAAATCTTTATCAAAGCTTAGATTTACTCAAACAAAAGAAATACAAAGATTATCTTTTTCTGCCATTTCGTGATGCGACCAACGGAAAAGAAACCTATGGCGGCGGAAAATATATGGATCTAAAAACTCCTGAAGGCGACACTATTACTTTAGATTTCAATACATCATATCAACCTTATTGTGCGTACAATGCCTATGATTACAATTGTCCGATTGTTCCTGAAGAAAACAGGCTGCCCGTTGAAATCAAAGCGGGAGTAATGTACGAAGACATTTATCATCACTAATATTATGGTAAAGTTAAATTTTTTCGAACAAAAAGATTTTCCGGGAGTAAATTATGCTCTGGACGAAGATCAGATGCAATATACGGCTACTGCAGAGCAGGCATTAAAAAAAATCGAAGAACGAAAGGATACTCTTGCCTTTCCGATAACCATTTTCGAGGATGAAAATCCCTGCGGATTTCTGGTGCTGGATTTTGGGAGTGACAAATTAGAACTTACCGATAACAAACAAGCCATGCTGCTGCGTTCGTTTTCAGTGAATCCTGAACTGCAGGGGAAAGGCATCGGAAAGGCGGCGATGATTAAGGTTGATGAATTTGTCCGTGAGAATTTTAAAGACTGCGATGAAATCGTACTTGCCGTAAACCAGAACAACATTGCCGCTTATCAGCTATATCGCAATACAGGATATCACTACGAGGGAAAAACCAGAATCGGAAGAAGCGGACCGCAATATATTATGTACAAAAAACTTTAAGAATTTTTTAAGTGAAATTTTTATGTTTGGCGTGATCCTTTCAGCTAAATTTGAGTAACATCAAATAATAAAACATGGAAATTTCTCTCAAAAACCAGGTTGCCATTGTCACCGGGGCTTCCAGCGGAATAGGTTCGGGGATTGCAAAATCACTTGCTGCCGCCGGAGCTACCGTTATCGTAAATCATTCATCAGAACATTCAGCAGATGAAGCCGGTAAAATTTTAAAGGAAATAACGGACGCCGGCGGAAACGGAATGATTTATCAATGTGATGTTTCCAGTGAAGAGCAGGTCGTCAAAATGTTTCAGCAGGTCATTTTACAATTCGGAACTGTTGATATTCTTATCAACAATGCAGGGGTCCAGAAAGATGCTAAATTCACGGAAATGACCCTCGACCAATGGAATACTGTAATCAATATCAACCTTACAGGTCAGTTCTTATGTGCCCGTGAAGCGATAAAAGAATTTCTTCGCCGCGGTATCGATCCCTCACGATCCATTGCGTGCGGAAAAATTATTCATATCAGCTCGGTTCATGAAGTTATTCCCTGGGCCGGACACGCCAATTATGCAGCCAGCAAAGGAGCAATTCGCATGTTGATGCAGACGCTTGCCCAGGAATACGGGGCCGACAAAATTCGCGTCAATTCCATTTGCCCGGGTGCCATTCAGACACCGATTAATAAAAACGCATGGAGTACTCCGGAATCCATGAATGCTCTCATGAAACTTGTCCCTTACAACAGAATCGGTCAACCGGAAGATATCGGAAATCTCGCCGTATTTCTGGCCAGTGATCACGCAGACTATATTTCAGGGGCGAGTATATTTGTAGACGGGGGAATGACCACTTTTGAAAGCTTTTCTACAGGAGGATAAATTGGGGCGCACATTTCCGGCTTTCACTACTCGCTTTTTTCTGTTTTTCGGCGGCGGCTTTGCCGCCGAAAAACAGAAAAAGAGCTCAGACAGGCCGTTCAATCCGGGGCGCATCTTCGTCAAAGTAGAAGAGGCAGACTTTAAGGTGAAGCACGAACCCTTTGCGTTTGTCAAAAAAATAATAGTTAGCAAAATTGTTTTAAAAATAACCGAAACAGCTGTTATTCTGACGAAGGAAGCATCTGTCTTTATGTTCAAAAAGAACAGATATCATAAATCATCATAAATCAATCATAAACAGAAGCATGAAAGAAAAAGAACAGATATCATAAATCATCATAAATCAATCATAAACAGAAGCATGAAAGAAAAAGAAAGAGTCTCTGACATCACATGGAAAAAATGGGGGCCTTACGTCAGCAACCGGGAGTGGGGATTGGTTCGTGAAGACTATAGTCCCAACGGAGACGCCTGGAACTATACTACACACGATGCGGCAGAGGCAAAAGCATATCGTTGGGGAGAAGAAGGCATTTGTGGCATTTGCGATGACCTTCAGAAGCTCGTATTTTCTTTCGGCTTCTGGAATAAGAAAGATAAAATAGTAAAAGAGCGGTTCTTCGGGCTTACCAACGGACAGGGAAATCACGGAGAAGATGTAAAGGAATATTACTATTATCTGGATTCCACACCGACGCATTCTTATATGAAGATGCTTTACAAATATCCTCAAAGTACATTTCCTTATGAAGACCTCATCAAAACAAACGCAGAAAGGGGCAAACAGGACCCTGAATATGAGTTGATCGATACAGGAATTTTTGATAAAAATGAGTACTTTGATATTTTCATTGAATATGCAAAAGCCGATGATCAGGATATTCTGATTCGGCTTACCATTGTCAATAAATCAGAAAACACAGCTCCTCTGGTAATTCTTCCGGCTTTATGGTTCAGAAATACTTGGCGGTGGGGTTATGATGATTATATGCCCCAGCTAAATTCGGGCGAGGCAAATAATGTAAAAATTCAACATAAGGATTTAGAAATCAAAAACTTTTATGCAGAAAATGCAGAACTAAGTTTATTCTGTGATAATGAAACCAATAATGAAAAACTGTATCAGTGTCCCAACCAAAGCGATTACACCAAAGACGGAATCAATGATTTTATTATTAATGGAAATTCACAATCCGTAAACCATAAGAATATTGGTACGAAGGCGGCTTTTTTAATCAATGAGAGTTTTAATCCGAAAGAAGAAAAAATTTTTAAATTCAGGTTATCTGATAAGGATCTTAAGAAGCCTTTTTCCGGATTTGATGAAATTTTCAGTCAGCGAAAACAGGAAGCCGATGAATTTTACGAAGAAATTCAGGACGGAATTAAAACGGAAGATGAAAAACTGGTACAGCGGCAGGCTTTTGCGGGAATGCTTTGGAGTAAAATGTTTTACCATTATAATGTCGAAAAGTGGCTTAAAGGCGATCCTAACCAACCGCAACCTCCAAAATCCCGGGATAAGATCCGGAATTTCCAGTGGAAACATCTTAATAATGAACATATTATTTCAATGCCGGATAAATGGGAATATCCATGGTATGCAACGTGGGATCTGGCTTTTCATACGATCAGCTTTTCATTGATTGACCCTGATTTTGCCAAACATCAGCTGAAATTATTCCTTTTTGAATGGTATATGCACCCCAACGGGCAGCTTCCGGCTTACGAATGGGATTTTAATGATGTGAATCCGCCAGTTCACGCATGGGCCGTTTTCAGAGTTTTTAAAATTGATGAATATTTAAAAGGAAAACCGGATCTTCCGTTCCTGGAAAGTGCATTTCAAAAACTGCTGATGAATTTTACATGGTGGGTCAATAAAAAGGATAATAACGGAAACAATATTTTCGAAGGCGGCTTTTTAGGATTAGATAATATCGGGGTTTTTGATCGTAATACGCCGCTTCCCGATGGTGAACACCTGGAGCAGTCGGATGGTACGAGTTGGATGGCCATGTTTGCCCTTAATATGATGAGAATCGCTTTAGAACTCGCCTTGTACAATAAGGTTTACGAAGAAATGGCCATAAAGTTTTTTGAACATTTTCTGGCGATTGCCAATTCTCTTGCCAATATGGGGGATGAATGCTTCAGTCTTTGGGATGATGAAGATGAGTTCTTCTACGACGCGCTTTCATTCGGGGAAAAAGATCATATGTATTTAAGAATCAGAACAATTGTTGGCCTTATTCCGATGTTTGCAGTTGAAATTATTGATGATGAAATGATCGAAAATCTTCCGAATTTTAAAAAAAGAATGCAGTGGGTGCTGGAGAATAAACCGGAACTGGCTGCTTTAGTTTCTCATTGGGAGGTAAAGGGGGAAGATTCAAAACACCTGCTTTCCCTTCTCCGCGGGCATCGTTTAAAAAGATTGCTCCACAGAATGCTGAATTCTGAAGAATTTCTAAGCGATTTCGGAGTTCGTGCCCTTTCTAAAGAATATGAAAAGAATCCGTTTAGCCTGCATCTGAACGGTAAAGACTACACCGTAAAATATACACCTGCAGAAAGTGACAGCCGGCTTTTCGGGGGAAACAGCAACTGGCGTGGCCCGGTATGGTTTCCTATAAATTTCTTAATTATTGAAAGTCTGCAACGTTTTTTCTTTTATTATAGTCCGGATTTTCTGGTAGAATGCCCTACAGGAAGCGGAAATTATTTAAATCTTGATCAGATTGCAGATGAACTCAGCAAAAGGCTGTCCAATATATTTTTGAAAGATAAAGATGGAAACCGTCCTTTCAACGGGCAGTATCCAAGATTTCAGTCTGACCCGGATTTTAAGGATTATATTTTGTTTTATGAATATTTTCACGGAGATAATGGGCGTGGAGTAGGCGCTTCACACCAGACAGGCTGGACGGGGCTGGTTGCAAAAATCCTTATGCCTAGGTTTTCAAAGAAAAAAATTGCGGAATCCGAAACTGAGATGCCGACCAAAAAAAGTTGAGCACCTGAAGAATGATGTTTTATTCAAAAATTTGCTGAATGACTTCCAATGATGGCGGAATCCTGAAATCTGTAATATGATAATGATAATACACCAAAATGCTGTCAAGGAAATCTTTTCTATGAGACGAAAGGATTTTAATCCGGTATGGATCTCCCGAAGAAAGAATTGCCAGCCATATCGCAGAAATCTCCTCATTAAATATCTGATGCATCAATTCAGAAGAAAATGTACCGGTTTCAGGATCAAGAAATTTTCCATTGTTCAGTAGCGGGGCAACGCCCTGAATTTTCAGAATTTTGATCAGAAAGATCAAATGAGATTGATAGTTCTGGTTTTCAAGTTCATCAATAAATTCTTCCAGACAGAAAAATAGATGATGATTTTTATTTTCATGTTTTAAATTCTGATTCAGAAAGTCTGAAATAAAAAATACAACAGAATTGCAACGGACATCTGTATAAATATCGTTGCTTTTTATCATTTCAAACCGGGAAATAGTCTGTATTCCATTTCCTCTGAGTGGGAGCAGTGAAAAATTAAGTTTACTCAATGGCAGGAGCAGGGCTTTTTTCTTATTTTTTTTAGTATAAATACCTTTCAGAAAATAAGACTGAAACCCTTCCTCTTCCGTGAAACAATGCAGTACTGCATCATTTTCACCATATTTTATATAAGATAATAAAAAGCCGTTTTGTGAATTCATTAATTAACTACCGCAATCTTTGCCGTTGCTTTATCGGATCCGTCTTCATTTGTCATCAGTACAAAATATATTCCTGAAGCTACTCTTTTACCTCTTTGGTTATTAAGATCCCATTCATAATATCCGCCTCTTGCCACAGCAGAGTGCACCACATTTCCTGCTGCATCTGCAATCCTGATATTGGTAACTTCAGCAAGACCTTTTATGGTAACTTTTCCTTTAAAATTGGAATAAACTACAGGATTCGGATATACAAGTACGTTTCCGAAGCCGGAAGTTACATCGGCAACATCTCCCTGATACGTTACAATTCCGTCATAAGAAACAAAATATACTTTTCCTGTTTTTTTGTCAACCTTAATATCGGTAATACTGTTGGTAGGAAGAGGTGAATTTTCTTTAGTAAAATGCTTTATGGTTTGCTGTCCGTCTGAAGATAAATAATAGACACCCCCGCCATCCACGGAAACCCATTTGTGATCACCGGCATCCACTTCAATCTGCAAAATCTGAGAATCTCTGAAAAGCTCTTCGCCAAGGCCGTTCTGTTCAATAATAATTGGCTCTACGGTAGCGCTTGCAGGAGTTTTTACTTCTGAAACAGCATTCTGTAAAACCCTTAATCCCAAGTCTCCACCGATCCATGCATCTCCGGATTTATCCAAAGCTACAGAAATATTACCTCCGGAATTTGGATCGAAACCATTGGCCTGGTTCAGAATATAAGCGGTATCATCAGAAGTGTTTACTGTTTTTTTAGCATCATAAGCAACAAGTGCACTCAACCTCGGGATCGGGATCCATAGTAGTCCTTCATAGAATAATGGTTTTTGTGCAGCACCCAATGTGGTGGTATTTTTTATAAGAAAATCATCAGTCGCTCTGTCGTAAGCCCCGATTGCAGTAAGCTGCCCAACATCTGGTCCGTCACTGGAAAAAGCGATGCTTACAAAAAGATTGTTTGCATCATCGAAAGCCAATCCTACAGCCCGTCTTGCATACAGATTGGTTGTTCCTAGATTATAATTTTTGGTAAAAGTGAAATCCTTGCTGGCAGCATTATATTTCATCTTGTATACACCGCGTCCTTCCGCCGTGGTATAATTCGTGAAGAAAACATCATCCGGACTTGCAGGATCTGAAACAACGTCCAGGACATTAAATCCTGTAGTATTTCCTACGAAGTAAGAAGGATAGATCCATTCCATACCATTGAAGTAATAAAAGCCGGGATTTTTTGGGTTGTTAAGGGCAGTATTAAATCTGTTTTCTCTTCCTCCCGTAGATACAAGGAGTTGATTTTCACCATACAGACTCATTTTGTAGGCATAATTAAAATAAGGACCGTCGGGCTTAAAAGAATTGTTGCTTTCATTTTTTATTCCTGATAAAACTGTTCCGCCATACACACTGCTTCCTACGGTAGTTGCCGTATTACATTCTTCACCGAAACTTACGGTATTGTTAAAATTTCCATTGTTATTGAATGTGTAAACTCTGTTTAGATCTGTTACAACAATATTATTGCTGTTCACCACAACATCCTTCACATTGGTAAATGTTTGAGAAAGAGGAACAGAAGCGCCGTTGTTGTAAAGATATCCTGTGGTTGCTGATGAAAAACTTAAAATGCCTTCAGAATCAATATGTCTGAACGATCCTGCCATTTCAGTTATCCATGTGGTGAATACAGGAAATGTTGTATTCATTTCGTGGCTTTTCAGGCCTGTATTGGTTACCGAAAATACTTTATTACCGAAAATAGTCGCTTCATTACTCGCTTCATATACACCTCCTGATAAGAAAAAAGCAGAATCTTTAAACTCTTTCTTCCTGAGATCAAAAATAGAAACTCCGTAACCTACCGAAATAACTGCAAGGTCTCCTGTTATTGAGATATGATTGATTCTCTTGCTGCCGTTATATCCTGTAGCAATAGGAATATCCACAACATAGGTAATTCCGTCGGGAGAAATAACATCCAGCGAACCGTTCTGATATCCTATAAGCGCAATTTTATTCTGCGGATTGTAATCGAATGCTGAAATTTTAACCTCATGCAAGCCGTTTGCTTTAGACAGCTTGGTAATTTCACCTGATGAAATGGTATAATAAAAAATCCCGTTTTCTGCTGCTGCAACTATTTTTCCGTTATCTTCTTTCATGGCAATAACGTTGTTATAAGAAAACAGGTCTGCCCATTTTTTTGAAGAAATAGTCTGTGCATTTGCAACGTGCAGGGATGCTAAAATACCAAGAGAAATTAAAGAGAGTTTTTTCATGCTTATGCTATTATACTGCTGTCGATTACCTGATTGTTCCAGGCAATATGTTTTATGTTTTTATTTATATCAAAAAAGAAATCTATTCTTCCTAACAGAAGTCCTGCCCAGCCTACCTGGTTGACAAGGACGTTTTTACCGTGTCTGTTGACAAAAGTTTCGGGTTCCGGAAGGAAAGTATGTGTATGGCCACCCAAAATAAGGTCGATATTTTCAGTTTTAGCAGCCAGGATTTTATCACTTATTTTATCCGGATCTTCTTTATAATCGTAACCGATGTGCGAAAGGCAGATCACCAGATCACACTTCTCTTCATTCTTAAGGAAGTTAGAATAGTGTTGTGCTACATCTACAGGGTCGGAGTATATGGTTTCACCGTATTGCTTTTTGCCAACAAGCCCGTCCAGCTTAATTCCGACACCGAAAATCCCCACTTTGATCCCGTTTTTATTAAAGATTTTATAAGATGAAGTTTTTCCGTCCAGAACTGTATTCTTGAAGTCGTAATTAGAGCAGATAAAAGGAAATTTTGCATTTGGCAAAACCTTTAAAAATCCGTCCAGACCGTTATCAAAATCATGATTTCCCATGGTGGAAGCATCATATTTCATCATAGACATTAATCTGAATTCCAGCTCGCCTCCGAAAAAATTGAAGTAGGGAGTTCCCTGGAATATATCTCCTGAATCCAGTAATAATACATTGGATTCCTGGTTTCTGATTTGCTGTATAAGGCTTGCTCTCCTTGCAAAACCTCCCTGATTAGGGTTTTTAATATAACTTGAATCAAAAGGTTCAATTCTGCTGTGCTGATCGTTGGTATGAAGAATAGTAAGTTTATTTGTTGACTTCATATCAACAAAATTCAGTTCCTCGGCCATCATCATATTGGGAGCTAAAGCCATTGCCAGAGTCCCGCCGCCTATTGCTTTTAAAAAACTTTTTCTGTTCATTGCTTCTTACCGATAAAATTTAAACGAATATCTGAATTGGGATTTACCTCAGGGGTTTTCTTAAAATAATCAATAAAAAGATCTCTGAGTTTGATTCCGGTTGGAATCATTTCCCCCTTTGAAAAAAACTTCATGTTATCACCTCCCAGTGCCAGATAATCTGAAGTGGCAATATAATACTCCTGATCCGGATTTATTGTTTTGCCATTGATGAGGGATTTTGTAAGCTGCCCGTCATTGGTTTCAATGTACAGATGAGAAACAGGATTGTTGACCTGAGTTTTTGCATAGTAATCGAAAAGACCCTGCAAGTCTGATCCTTTCATTTTTACGATGATCACTTCATTTTCAAAAGGCATCACTTCAAATACACTTTTGAGCAGAATATCACCTTTCCCGATGCTTGTACGGATACCTCCGATATTGATCAGGGCGGCATCTACATCTTTACTAAGATTTTTTTTGGCCCATTCTTCTGCTCCGTCAAAAGTATAATCCGCTAAAAGATTTCCCAGATTGCTGTTGTCTCCCTGTTTGTTAAGATCTACTGCGGTATAAGAGATTTTTTGGTTCATCTCATTATCCAGCTTTTGTTTATAGGGCTCAATAACTTTTACAAACTCCTCATCATTTTTTAGCTCATTATTAATAGAAATATTTTTCCGGGTCTGCACTTCTGTTACCTGTAACGGAGAAGCCGTTTTGCAGGAGGAGAGTGCGGCCAGAGCAATTCCTAGTAACAAGAATTTATTTTTCATATGCAGCAATTTAATTTTATTTAAAAAGGTCTTTATGTCATCATAGCAATTATAGTGTTTTTTCTAAACAATTTTAAGCCAGCGATTTCATAATATCTTTTAGTATATGCAAATATAATTATATGTATAATAAAACATTATTATTTATGACAAATTCTTGGGGTAAATTATTAAATTTGAAAAAAATTATTCTAACAGATGAGCATTTTAAAAGGAGTAGGTGTTGCGCTGGTAACGCCCTTTAATGAAGATTTATCCGTAGATTTCGAAAGTCTTACCAGATTGGTAGATTTCAACATCGAAAACGGAACCAATTATTTAGTTGTTTTGGGAACTACAGCAGAGGCTGCAACACTTTCTGCAGAAGAGAAGAAACAGGTGATTGAGCATATCATTAAGGTTACTAATCAACGTGTTCCGCTTGTTCTTGGAATTGGTGGAAACAATACTCTTGAAGTTAAGAAACAGATTGAAGAAACGGATCTTTCCGCATTTGAAGCCGTGCTTTCCGTATCTCCTTACTATAATAAACCAAATCAGGAAGGACTTTATCAGCATTATAAAATGCTGGCTTCCACCGGAAAAAATATTATTATTTATAACGTTCCGTCACGTACAGGACAAAATATTGAAGCGGAAACGACTTTACGTCTTGCAAAGGAATTCCCGAATTTATTGATGATAAAAGAAGCGGCCCCGAATATTCTCCAGTATTTTGATATTTTAAGAAAAAAGCCTGAAGGTTTTAATCTTGTTTCCGGAGATGATGAATTTACACTGCCTGTTACACTTGCAGGAGGTAATGGTGTGATTTCTGTAATCGGCCAGGCTTATCCTAAAGAATTTTCTACAATGGTGCAGCTGGCATTTGACAGAAAAGTGGATGAAGCTTATGAAATCCACAATAAGCTCGTAGAAATTACCAGGCTGATCTTTGCTGAAGGAAATCCTTGCGGAATTAAAGTTGTTCTTGCCGAAAAAGGAATTATTAAAAATTATCTCAGACTTCCCCTTGTGGCCGCTTCAGAAGGACTTTACACAAAAATTAAGGCTGAAATGGCAAATATTTAGAGGTATAAAAGTTTGTAACAAGTGAAATGTAAGAAGAAAAAGTGAATCATACTTTTGATATACTGTCTCTTCAAAAATTTCTAATAATAAATATGGGTGAAAAGGTTATAGCTTTTCACCCTTTTTAATGAATTTAAAACAGTAATAATTTTAATTTCAATAACTTTTACATCAAATTTTATAAAAATTACAAAATGAAATTTATAGAAGCTAACGAAAAAGATATTCCGCTGATTCAGAGCCTTGCAGAAAAATCCTGGGAAGCAGCGTATAAAGACCTACTTTCGCAAGAACAGATAGATTATATGCTCGGAACAATGTATTCCCGAAATGAAATCATCCGGCAAATGCAAAATGCTGATTACCATTATTATATAATTTTTGATGAAAATAATAATTCATTTGAAGGCTTTTTGGGATATGAGCATGGCTATCAGGAATACACCACAAAACTTCATAGGATTTATCTTGTTCCTGAAAGTAAAGGTAAAGGAATTGGCAAAACTGCCATTGATTTTTTAAAGGAAAAAGCAGCCTCTGTGAACGACAGGAAAATAATCCTGAATGTTAATAAAAATAATCCAGCAAAGAAATTCTACGAATCTCAGGGATTTACCGTGTTTAATGAAGTGGTGATAGATATCGGGAACGGCTTTGTAATGGATGATTATGAAATGGAGTTTTATGTCACCCATGATTGACTTAAAATTATATAAAAATTGAATATAATTCTATAAAATGTGATGTATCTTTTTGTGTCATCTTTGTAAAAGAACCAAGTCACTTATAACAAATACATTCATTTGCCTGGTCTCAAGCATTATTTGCTTGATCAGTATATTTTTTTTCATCCTTAGTGTTTAAATTCCTGTGTTTATCAATACAGGAATTTTTTTTATAAGACATTTTTAACAGTATGTTAGTTATATCACTTATAATTGATATAAAATTATTATATTTACAAATACCATTAAATACATATAATAAGGATGAAAATGTATGTAAAATTTGATTTCAATACGCTCTGTATGAAGGTATTGGAAGAAAAACTAAAAGATCAGGGACTGAAATACAGGCTTCTTAACTTTGGAGAAGTAGAATTGTACGAAACCCTTACACAGGAACAAAGCAGAGTTTTCAGAGAAAATCTGGAAGATTACGGTATTGAAATTATTGAAAGTCAAAAAACGGCACTGGTTCAGAAAATAAAAGACACCATAGCGGAATTTGTAGGCTCGGACGAGGCCGTGCCGGTAAAAGCTTCCATTTTTATTGCGGAAAAACTGAATCATAGCTATGGATATCTGTCAAATGTATTTTCTGATGCAACAAATACTTCAATAGAGAACTTTATTATCATTCAGAAAATTGAATATGCCAAAGAACTCATCATCGGCAAAAGATATAACCTGACGGAAATCGCTCAACTCCTGAATTATTCCAGTGTTGCTCATCTGAGTACTCAGTTTAAGAATCTTACGGGAATTACCCCGTCGCATTTCCAGAAAATTATTGCGATGAGAAGAAAAGTTCAGCGCCACGATACCTATTATTCCAGAGCAATATGAAAAAAGAATATCTCAATGTGCTACTGACAGATGATGATGAAGGAAATCTCATTCTTTTCAAAAATATATTGCAGGAATTTAAAATTCAGGTTAAAGTAAAAACGTTCTGCAACGGGAAAGACCTGATGATTTATCTTAATGAAAACACTGTAGTGCCCGAAGTCGTTTTTATGAATTATTCTTTACCCTTGAAAAATTCTCTTGAATGCCTTAGTGAAATTAAATCCAATCAGAAATTTGATCCTATGACCATCATCGTATTTAATGACAACTTATCTTCTGAACAAGAAGAAGAGGCTTTTGTAACCGGTGCCAATGTTGTAATGAAAAAGCCTGATAATTACAGAGATATGAAAAAAAATATAACCGATATTATATCCATAACATGGCAATATCATACTTCAGGATTGAATAAAAATAATTTTATCATGAAGGTGTGAAAAAAACTTAAGAATTATTTTGGAATTAAAATTAAAGTTCTATATTTGTATCTCAAGATTCACACAAAGGTGATAATATCAGATGGGAAATTCTGGTTTTATTTATGGAAGCAATAACAGCCATTTAGTGAAAAATCATTTTAATAATGAACTAAATTATATAATCACAATGTAGTTAAACAAAATGAATTATAGTAATTTCCGACTATAAAGCGCAGGAGATCTTTAAACAAAACGGTACAATCATGAAAACTCGAAAGGTAAAGAAGAGTTGTTAATACTTTCTTTATCAAGCCAAGTTAGTTTTTATAAATAAGCAGGTTGGGAAGATAATTCATTTTGTTTTTACTTTATTATCAATAGAACATCACATCACACCACATATATCACACCACATCACAAAATATTATGATGATAAAGTAATTTCTTCAAATAACAGTTTTATAAGGGGAGCCGCGTAAGGATTTATTTCTTTTCGCGGTTTTTTTATGATATTTTACTCCATTTGTTTTTACCTTTATACTGCCTTAGATAATAGTTTTTCAGGATCTGATTATCAGGATTGGTTAATAAAGGATCTGTTTTCAGGATTTTTTCAATCGTATTTTTAGTAACTTTAATGATGGCCGAATCATTAATCAGGTCAAGTCTTTTAAAATCTACCACGCCGCTTTGTTGTGTACCAAGAATATCACCCGGACCCCGAAGTTGCATATCCACTTCGGAAATCTTAAATCCGTCATTTGTTTCTACCATGGTTTTAATACGTGTTCTGCTGTCACTGGATAATTTGTCTGAAGTCATCAGGATACAGTAGCTCTGTTCTGCACCACGTCCCACACGTCCACGCAACTGATGAAGCTGGGAAAGACCGAATCGCTCCGCACTTTCAATCACCATTACTGAGGCGTTCGGTACATTTACGCCCACTTCAATTACCGTAGTAGCCACCATAATTTCAGCTTTTCCGGAAGCAAAATAGCTCATTGCAGCATCTTTTTCTTCTGGTCGCATCTGTCCGTGAAGCATTGTTACGTTATATTTCGGGAAATTATCCATTACATTTTCCAGTCCGGTCATCAGGTTTTTGTAATCCAGTGTCTCCGATTCTTCAATCAGAGGATATACAAAATACACCTGTCGTCCTTTCTGAATTTCTTCGCGGCAGAAATTGTAGACATATGCCCGGTCTTTTTCACGTCTGTGAGCGGTTATGATTGGTTTTCTTCCTACAGGCATTTCATCAATTACAGAAACATCCAGATCAGAATAAAAACTCATGGCCAGTGTTCTCGGGATGGGAGTAGCGGTCATTACAAGAATATGAGGCGGAATTTTATTTTTTGCCCATAATTTTGCTCTCTGAGCAACCCCGAATCTATGCTGTTCATCAATAATAGCTAGTCCAAGATTTTTAAACTTTACTTTATCTTCCAGTACAGCGTGCGTTCCTACAAGAATGGAAAGTTCACCGTTTTCAAGTTCTTCATGGATAATTTTACGGTCAGATTTTTTTGTAGATCCCGTTAAAAGTTTAACATTCACTTCCGTGTTTTCAAGAAGTTCTTTAATACCGTTATAATGCTGTTGGGCAAGAATCTCGGTAGGAGCCATCATACAGCTTTGGAAACCATTATCTTTCGCAATCAACATCGTTAACAAAGCAACCATTGTTTTTCCTGAGCCTACATCACCCTGAAGGAGTCTGTTCATCTGGATCGGACGTTTCATATCCTGCCGGATTTCTTTCAATACTCTTTTTTGAGCACCTGTTAAATCAAACGGAAGATGATGCTGGTAAAAATTATTAAAATAATCACCTACGATCGGGAAAGGATTTCCTGCAGTATGACTTTTATGATGAATTTTTTTTAAGCCGTAACCCAGCTGAAAAAAGAAAGATTCTTCAAATCTCAGGCGGTAATCTGCCTTCTTAAAATGTTCAGCATCTTTAGGGAAATGGATGTTGAGGTACGTATGCTGTCTGGACATGAATTTGAAAGCTTTCATCAGGTAATCCGGGAAATTTTCCTGGATAAGATTCGGAATTTCCATACAGATATTCCTTAATACATTTTGAAAAAATTTTTGATTCAGTCCTCTTTTGGTTAATTTTTCAGAGCTTGGATAAATAGGCTTCAGGCGATTGTCGCCTTCTTTTTTTTCATCAGGCTCTATTTCCGGATGTGGCATTGAAAACTGGTTGTTGAATACATTGATTTTCCCGAAAATATAGATTTCCTTATTAATGGGAAGCTGTTCCTTCATCCACTTGGAGTACTGGAACCACACCAGATCCATTGTCCCCGTATCATCATTGAATTTTGCGGAAAGCCTTTTGGTTTTTCCGGTTTGTATTTCCTGAACACTTGTAATTTTTCCTTTCAGCTGAACATCTGTTGATACCTCATGAAGCTGTGCAATTTTATGGATTTTGCTTTTATCCAGATAACGCAGCGGAAAAAAGTTCAGGAAATCTTCCACGATGGAAATTCCCAGCACATTCCTGATGAGCTTGGCTTTTTCCGGACCGACGCCTTTTATGTATTCTATAGAAGTTTCTAATGTCATTAAGAATGCACGAATTTCGGGAAAAATTAGAAATTAAAAAAGACTTTCAAATCTGAAAGTCCTTTATTTATTATTCTTTTATTTTGGATTTAAATTTTGTCTGGTAATCTTCCCACTGTTGCCTGGAACGTATTTTTTTAAATAAATCCTTGGAAATAAATTCCAGATAAGGTTCCAGTTCCTTTGCAGATAATTCTCCCTGAAGAATAGTAATAGGACCTCCTTTCTCATCCAGGAATACTGTACTGGGAACAGCTCCTACGTTCATGTACTGGGTGAATTCGTGGAGGGAGTTTTTTCCTTTTTTATGTTCCGTATTTGGGTTTGAAAACTTTCTTCCGAAAATCTGGATCGTGCTTTTTTCCTCGGCATTAAATTTTACAGCGTAATAGTTTTCATTTATAATGTCAGCAATAATGGGATTTCCATACGTTTTTTTATCCATGATTTTACAGGGGCCGCACCAGTCTGCATAAAAGTCAATCAGGATTTTTTTCGGATTTTCTTTTTGCGCTTTCAGTGCTTCTTCAATGGTCATCCATTTTACCTGAGCGAAATTTAAAGTAATAACGAAAAAACAAATGATGCTTATTATTCTCTTCATGATTTGATATTTATGTAAAAATAAGCATAATATTATGCCTTATCGTACCTCCTGCATTAATTTCTTAACGAAAGGTGAAATCAAAATTAATATAACTCCGGCAATTACAGCATATAATCCCAATTGTTTATATCCATCGGTGTAAGTGATCAAAGCATCATAATTGGTAGAACCTTCTTTTGCCGTTGCCAGTCCGGCACCAATAATTCCTGCGACATACTGTCCGTATGCTGAAGCCAGAAACCACATTCCCATCATCATTCCCTGAAGATTTTTAGTTGAAAGCTTCGTCATAATCGATAATCCGATAGGAGAGAGGCATAATTCACCCAAAGTAATAACCAGCAATGCTATGGTAAAGAAATTCAGTGAAGTGATTCCCTGAAGGTTGGCGAAAAACCGTGTTGCAAATAAAACGTAATAACCTAAGCCTAAGAAAATAAAGCCTAACCCGAACTTAATAATGGTGTTCGGCTCAATTTTTCTTTTGCTCATCCAGATCCAAAGCAGTCCGATTAGAGGGGCAAGGAAAATGATGAAAAAGGCGCCTCCGGAATTATTGACGCCATTTGGATCAAGTCCCAATAAGTCGTTATTCAAATTTTTAGCGGCAAAAATACTTAGAGAACCTCCGCTTTGCTCATAAATTCCCCAGAATAAAATGGAAAATAAAATAAAGACTAGGGCAGCTAAGAGTTTATTTCGCTCAGCAGGTGTTACTTTGGTCATTTCGTAAAACAGGTAGATCAAAGTCAGCGGTCCGACAGTCCACATGAAATAATCCGTATACTCGGTTTTAGCGACCATGATCATGATAATCGGAACAAAAATCAGTGATAAAACATAGACACCGTATTCCTGCCATTTCGGGATGGGTGCGGATTTTACTTCATTCAACGGATGTCCCGGCTGAAGGCCTATTGTTCCTAAGCTTCTTTGTGTAAAAACAAAATTAATTAAACTGACGACCATTACGATGGCCGCCAACCCGAATGCAACATTCCATCTCATTTCTTCCGGAATTACTTTCGCCAGAATTTCCCCTTTTCCGAGTGTAATACAAAAATAACCTCCCAGCAAAGCTCCGAGATTAATTCCTGCATAAAAAAGTGAAAATCCGGCATCGGCTCTTGAATCATTCGGTTTGTAAAGCTGCCCGACCATTGATGAGATATTCGGTTTGAAAAAACCTGTTCCTACAACGGTAAAGGCAATACCTAAAAAGAAAAATTTATGGGGATCCGTTGCCAGGATGATACTTCCTATGATCATTAAAATTCCGCCCCAGAAGAGTGATTTTCGGAAGCCTAAAATTTTATCTGCAAATAATCCTCCGATAAAGGTAAAAGCATATACAAATGCCTGCGTTGCAGCATACTGAAGATTGGCTTCTTTTTCATGGAGATTAAGTTGGGAAATCATAAAGAAAACAAGCATTCCGCGCATTCCGTAGAAGCAGAATCGTTCCCACATTTCGGAGAAGAAGAGGCTCCAGATTTGTCTGGGATATTTTCCTTTGAAATTTTGTATTTCGTCTAAAGTTAAACTCATAATGATATGATTAAGTTTTAAATAAGGATTTTGTTTCAACTTAATTGTTGACGCATTGCGTCAACAATTGCAAGAACACACGAAAATAAAAAAAACCTCCGACTTAGCAGAGGTTTCATTTATTTTATTTGATGCAGATTAGTTTACACCATGCATCATTTTCTTTAAGATTGGTGAAATTAAGGCTAAGATTACTGCTGCAATACCACACAATACCACGAATACCATAAAGAATTCGAATAAATTGTGAATTTCAAATCCTGCAAAAGTAGGATTCTGTAAAGGCAACTGAGCTTTTTCAAACGCGGCAGCCTGCTCAGCTGTTAAGGTTACTTTTTTATCCAAAACATCCTGAAGATTTACTCCAATTTCCTGAGCTTTAGTGAATTTGTCTCCTGTAGCAGGAATTAGTGCTCCTAACGAACCCGCCAAAGCATACCCCGCAGCATTGGAAATAAAGAAAACACCGTATAGCAACGAAGCAAATCTTTTTGGGGCCAGTTTACCTACCAAAGATAACCCGATTGGAGAAAGACAAAGCTCACCACAAGTCTGGATGAAATATAAAAGCATCAGCCATTTTATCGCTAACAATCCTGAATTTCCAAGATCTTTTACGTTATGGGCAATGATGAAATAACTTAAAGCAATTAATGCAAGACCCATGGCCTGCTTCATTGGAGAAACCGGTTCTTTACCTCTTGCTCTTAATTTATCCCAGCATAAACTGAAAGGAACTGCAAGCAATACCACGAAAATCCCGTTGAAAATCTGTACCATTGAAGGCGGCATATTCCATCCGAAGATATTTCTGTCGGTCTGGTTATCTGCAATAAATGTTAATGAAGAACCTGCCTGCTCAAAAGCTGCCCAGAAGAAGATAATAAAGAAGGATACAATATAGATTACCCATATTCTCTGTCTTTCCACTTTGTTTTCTGCAGAACTCATAATTAAAAATGCCAAAGAAATCCCCGCTGCATAAATGAAAGGATAAATAATTCCTTTGATTAATTGTCCCATTTCAACTGCTTTAAAGCCGAATTCGCCGACAAGAAGATATCGGAAAACAAAGAATAAAACAATAAATAATGCTCCTGTAATTCCTAAAGCTGCACCCGAGAATTTTGCAGTCTGCGTTTCGCCTTCTTCAAAATCTGCACTGGTGTTATGTTTTGGTAATCCTCCGATTGGTCTTCCTTCCGGTGTTACCACATATTTGTTTTTAAGAATAAAGAAGGTTACCGTACCAATTACCATCGCGATGGAAGCGGCCAGGAAACCCCATTTGAATGCAAAAATATCTCTTACTCCTGTAGTAGCATCTTTTACATCCCCTAAATAAGGACAGATGAACTGACCCAAAAATGCCCCGATATTGATTCCCATATAGAAAATCGTGAAAGCAGAGTCTAGTTTTGATTTTTCCTGTTTCGGGTAAAGGCTTCCCACCATGGAGGAAATGTTCGGCTTAAAGAATCCGTTTCCGAAAATGATAATGAAAAGGGCAAGCCACATAAACATTTTTGCGCTGTCAACATTTCCTGAGAAAGTAGACGCACTGATGAACAGTAAAAACTGCCCGATGGCCATTAATGATCCACCGATTAAGATGGCATTTCTGTTACCGATATATTTATCTGCAATGAAACCACCCAAAAGAGGAGTAAGGTAACATAAAGCTAAAAATCCACCATAGATGATTGCTGCATCAGCTTCTTTTATTAATAAGGAATTTACCATGAAGAGCGTCAAAAGTGCTCTCATTCCATAAAAGTTGAAACGCTCCCACATTTCTGTTCCGAATAAAACCCACAATCCCTTCGGATGCCTGGATCCTTTATTCTCTACAAATTCATCCTGTTTCGGACTTAATGCTTCAGTATTATCCATTTTTTATTGTTAATTTTTGTTAAGACTGACAAATATAGTTTTTTTTGTGTTTTCAGCAAGGTTTTAATTTTATATTTAAATAAAAAAGCTGCAGAGGAACTCCACAGCTTTGTTTTCATTATTGTTGAATGCAATTAATGTCCTTTTTCCTTCATTATTTTGTTTAATCTTTTTAACATGGATAGTCCTAAAAGCGTGGCAAATATTAATAAAGCGAAATTGACCAGGAAATAATTCATTTTATTATCATAGCTGTACCAAGTACTTGCTAAAATCCCGGAAAGCTTGTTTCCTACAGAGTTTGCCAGGAAAAATCCACCCATCATTAAAGCCGTAATCCTTGCAGGAGATAATTTGGAAACGAAAGATAATCCCATTGGCGAAAGGCAGAGCTCACCAATAGTAATCACTCCATACCCAGCAACGAGCCACCATGGAGAAACTTTCACGGCACCGTTATCGCCCGCCCAGACTGCCAGAACCATTACAAGGCATGATAATGCTGAAATGAATAATCCCAAAACAATTTTGGTTGGAGTTAGAGGTTCTTTCCCCCGTCTTCTTAAAAAAGCCCAAAAGGCAACAATAACCGGTGTTAAGGCAATTACCCAAAATGGGTTGATGGATTGAAATAATTCCGTATTGTATAAATAAGTTTTTGTTTCAGGATTTTTTTCTAATTGTGCACGCTGATCAGGGGAAATATTTTTAAAATACACATCTTTTCCCTGTACTTTAATAGCTTTTCCGTCTTTATCTTTCTGTGACTGGAACTGATCATCATAAACAGGAACTTCCTTGTCTTCATAGCTTTTTCCCTCAACCATATAAATTTCTTCTAATGGCTTTTCCATAGCGGCAGGAACACTTCGGTCGGTGTAATAATTGGCCCATCTTGTTAGAGCTGTTCCGTTTTGCTTGAAAACTGCCCAGAAAAACATACTGATTAAGAAAACTGACAGTAAGGCTCCAATCGAAGATTTTTCTTCTGGTTTAGCTTTAAAATAGAGCGAAGCATAAAAATAAATAACCGGAACACATGCAAAGATAAAGGCGTCTGTACTGTCACTTCCGAAAATATTTCCGGGAATGACCCAACCGATTACTCCGGCAACAATTGCAGGTAAGAACACTTTAACCAAAATTTCAGAAAGTTTGGTGTCACCTTCCTGAACAGGTTTCATCTGGGCTGCATGAATATAATGTTTCCTGCCAATGGTAAAAATTACCATACCAATCAACATTCCGACTCCGGCTGTGATAAACGCTTCACCCCAACCGAATTTATTCCGCATAAATGCTGCAATGATATTACAGATAAACGCTCCGATGTTGATTCCCATGTAAAAAATATTGTAACCGGAATCCTTGTTGGCTTTGTAAGGTTCTTCAGAATATAAATTTCCAAGCAATGTTGAAATTGTTGGCTTAAAGAAGCCGTTTCCGATGATGATTAACGCTAATGAAGAATAAAAAAGAGTAAGATCTTTAAAAACACCCATCCCAATGTATCCGGCTGCCATTAAAATTCCTCCGAGATAAATCGATTTGATGTAGCCTAATACCCGGTCCGCAAGAAATCCGCCGATGAAAGGCGTTAAATAGGTAAGGGCAATATAAGTCCCGAAAATATCGTCTGCGGTTTTGTCAGGAAGTCCGAGACCGCCTTTTGCGCCGGTTGGTTCAATCACATACAATACAAAAATTCCGAGGATAAGATAATACCCGAAACGCTCCCACATTTCCGTAAAGAAGAGGAAAGGCAATCCCTTAGGATGTTTAGTCTTCATAGTTGATAAATTTCAAGTTTCACAAATATAGAATTTTAAAAATAATAATAAGATTTTATTAACTTTGGATAAAATAAGATGGAAAATGGAAATTACATTGAAAGATTTAGAAAATAATATCAGAACACTCCCTGAAAATTTTTACGAGGAAGTAAATGATTTTATTGATTTTTTAAAAACAAAATACACCAAAACTAATTCTCAGGATTGGGCAGAAAATTTATCAGAAATCCATAGAGATTCTATAAATAAAGGATTGGACGATATACAAAGTGGAAGAACGATAGGCCAAGAATCTGCCCAAAAGAATATAAAAGATTATATTAATTCAAAGAAATGATAATGGAAATTATTTGGTCTAATGAAGCTTTAAAGAATTATTTAAAGGTAATTGATTATTTGTTTGAAAACTGGACAATTAAAGAGATTAAAAGATTTGAATATAATTTTAACAGGTTAATTGCTAATTTGAAAGACCATGTTGGGATTTGTCCCAAATCTAAAATTCTGAACTTAAGAAAATGTGTTATTGATGAAAACAATTCATTAATTTATCAGGAAATCAATAATATAATTTTTCTTGTGACTATTATTGATAACAGAAGCTTTCATTCTTATTGAAAAAAACTCCGAATCTTACATTAAAGATTCGGAGTTTTTTATCATTAAATTTCAGATAAATTTTTACAAATTCTCCAAAATAAAATCAGTCATTTTCTGGTAAAGCTGAGGTCTTGTCTGCCCGCCATAAATTCCGTGGTTTTTGTCAGGATAAGCCATAAAATCGAATTGTTTTTTATTCTGAATCAGAGCTTCTGAGAATTGCATAGAGTTTTGGAAATGTACGTTATCGTCAGCCGTTCCGTGAATTAATAAGAATTTTCCTTTCAGTAAATTCGCGTATTCGGTAGGCGAGTTTTTATCATAACCGTCAGAATTTTCCTGCGGTGTTCTCAGGAACCTTTCCGTGTAAACGGAATCATAGAATCTCCAGTTGGTAACCGGTGCCACAGCAATTCCCATTTTGAAAACATCTGCACCTTTGGTCATGGCCAAGCTGGTCATATAACCTCCAAAGCTCCATCCGAACATTCCGATTCTTGATTTGTCGATATACGACTGATTACCGAACCATTTAGCTGCCGCAATCTGATCTTCAATCTCATATTTGCCCAAATTCATGTAAGTTACTTTTTTGAATTTCGCTCCTTTATAACCTGTACCCCGGCCGTCTACACAAGCAACAATATAACCTTTTTGTGCAAGCATTTCAAACCACAAAGCATTTCCATTATCCCAGGAATTGGCAACCTGCTGAGATCCCGGACCGGAATACTGGAACATAAACAACGGATATTTTTTATTTTTATCAAAATTTTTAGGCTTAATAATCCAGGCATTCATCTGATCTCCGGCTTCGTTGGGAATCGTCATGAATTCTTTTTCAACAAAGTTATCTGCTTTAAGCTTCTGAAGCTGGGCATCATTATTCTGAAGCTCTTTTACTACTTTCCCGGTTCCGTCCTTTAAGACAAAAGTGTAAGGTCTTGAAGCCGTAGAAGATGTTTCAATAAAATAATTGTAATTTTTACTGAAGCTTGCAGAATTATTACCTTCCGCATTGGAGATGAGCTGTGATTTCCCGTTTTCGATATTTACTTTGGAAACCACTTTATTAATGCTTCCCTTTTCTGTAGTCTGAACGTAAATTTCTTTTGATTTAGGATTATAGCCATAATAATCCGTTACTTCCCAGTTTCCTTTGGTCACCTGTTTTTTGAGCTTTCCGTCTTTGTCATACCAGTACAGATGGCGGTTGCCGTCTCTTTCGGAGCCCCAAAGGAAAGAATCATCCTCTAAAAATTCCAATGTCGGACTGTCGGTGTCAATCCATTTTTCATCTGTTTCAGTGAATAATTTCTGTACAGTTCCGGTTTTGGTATTTACTTTCAGAACATCAGATGCATTTTGAATTCTTTCAGAAGTAATCAAAACAATTTCATCCGGTTTTGCGGTCTGAATAACATTTGGAATATAATAATTTTTAAATGAACTTAAATTTAAAGGACTTGTTTTTCCATTGTCCATACGATACAGCTGCGCTGAAACTTTAGAATTGTTTTCTCCGGCTTTCGGATATTTATAACGCATTTCAGATGGGTAAAGCGTTTTACCGTAAATCGGGATAAAAATTTCAGGAACTTCACTTTCATCTGATTTTACAAAAACGATAGCATCTGAATTTTTCGTCCATTCATATTGTCTGGCATGCCCGAATTCCTCTTCATACACCCAGTCTGCAAGTCCGTTGATGATTGAATTTTTCTTACCGTCTGTTGTAATCTGTGTGATTTTTCCCGAATTTAAATCCTGATAGAATAAATTGTTATCAGCGATAAATGCAACTTTGGTAGCGTCCGGTGAAAATCTGGGCTCCTGAACAAATTTTCCATCATATAAAGCAACCGTTTTTCCTGATTTTAAATCTTTAACCTCAAATTTCCCGAGGAAAGAGTGTCTGTAAATGGGCTCGCTTTCTTTCAGCAAAAGAATTTTAGATTCATCTTCTGAAAATTCATAGCTTTCAAACTGGCCGTCAACAATATTTCCTTCCTTCTGAGAAGTTTTATAAGAATATTTTGCTATTCCTCCCTGTTCGATAACTAAGTAGTTTTCACCATTTTTCATGGATGTAATTCCGGCAATGCCTTTTCCACGGTAATATCCAGAATATATCTTATCTAAAGTGATTTCCTGTGCGGTTACGCTTTGAAATGCAGCAGCGATGGTAAGTGTTAATATGAATCTTTTCATTTTTTATTTTAAAGCTTTCAAATATAACAATTTTATGAATGTCAGAAAAAGCATTTGAAAATAGGCCTTTGGCAAAAAAATTGAATAGTTAAAGTATAATCAATATCATATAATAATTATGGAAACGAATGCTTTTGACCAGAAACTAAACCGGTACGAATTAGGAGACACCATTGTATATACAGGATTTTCAAGCTATAAAGACGCCGAAGAGTGCGCTCAGAAAAAAAATGGTGAGCTGGTGGAAGTGGGTTTTAAAGACGGTAACGACAACCCTGAAATAGGCAATGAGGCCAACCTGCTGGATAAAAAACTGCATTATTTCGTAGATGCCGGCGACGAATATAAATTCATTCACTCATCAGATCCGGGATTTAAAAAATATGCCGACGAACTGCAGAAAATAAAAGCAAAACTCCTGCAGTCTCCCCCTGATGAAAGATATCTGGCCAATTTCGAGATTGAAAACACAGAAGACCCGATCGTTGTGCTTAAAAATGATCATTTTGAATCGGTGACTTCACGAGAGCGTTCAAAATATCTGAAACATGCTAAAGTATATGAAATAGGTGTTTCTGTACCAAAATCTTAAAAATCATCATATTATGAGCAAGAACAAATATTCAGAAAAAGCTCAGGACAAAGTAGAGAAAGTAATGCACGAATTCAAGGAAGGAAAACTGAAGTCTTCTTCCGGAGATAAAGTGAAAAGCAGAAAGCAGGCGGTTGCCATAGGAATTTCTGAAGCAAGAGAAGAAGGCTTAAAAGTGCCTAAAGAAAAAAAGAAAAAAAATTAATTATAAAATAAACCCGGGTTGAAATTTTCAATCCGGGTTTATTTTGTAAGATGTATAATCGTTCGTCAGTTCGAGTGTTTTTCGTAATAAAATAAAGAAAAATGTATCGGAAACTGAGTACAATGAAAGCAGCCTGACAGTTGAAACTATCCTTTATAATTATAAAGAATCTGGTAGTACTCATCCGCCATTCGGTCGCTGTTAAACTGGTCTTTAACATCGTTCATCGAATTGTACTGTATCTTTCTCCATTGATTCGGATTGTCATAATATGCAGGAAGAATTTCGTTTTCCAGAAGTTCATACAGCTTGTTCATATCATAATTATCCTGTTCATAGATGCTCATATTCTCATAATCTCCTTTTGGTACAACGAAAGAATTTTCTCCATGCTTAGCAAATTCGGGAATCCAGCCGTCGTCGGTAGAAAGATTTACGGAACCGTTCATGGCAGCAGTCATTCCTGATGTTCCTGAAGCTTCTCTCGGAACTCTCGGGTTGTTTAGCCAAAGATCGGAACCCTGTTTCAGCAATTTGCTTAATGCAAGTTCATATCCCGTAAGAACGGCCATATTTTTATTGTTTTTGCTCTCTTCTACCAGTAAATTGAAAATAGAAATTGCAGAATAATCCATAGGATAAGGTTTTCCTGCAAAAATGATCTGTACCGGATGTTTCGGATTATTCAGAAGTTTATAAAATCTTTCTTTATCCTGCAAAAGAAGATCAGCTCTTTTGTAGCCGGCAAATCTTCTTGCCCATACAATGGTGAAGATATTCGGGTTAAAAAGATCGCCTGTCTGGTCTGCAACAACTTTAAAAAGTCTCTTTTTAAGATGTTTTTTACGGTAGTCAAAAACTGTTTCATCATTTTCATCCTTAGCATTATATAAAGGTTTGTCTGACCAGTACTTGAATTCCTGTGCATTGGTTATAGACTTAATTTCACAGATCCCTTCATATTTGCTCCACATGGCTCTTGAAACAACACCATGCAGCTGAGACACGCCATTGGCAATATGTGCCATTTTCAGGGCACACAAAGAATGGTTGAACCGGTCGTCGCCGGAACCTTCTATTCTCTTCACATCGTCCATGCTGAACCCGGAAAAATAAGACATTTCATAACAAAGTCTCAGACTATGTTTTTCATTACCGGCTTCTTCAGGAGTGTGGGTTGTAAACACCAGCTTTTCTTTTACCCTGTTCAGGTCTCCATTATATTTTTTTAGCAAGTGAAATGCAGCAGGAAGTCCGTGCGCTTCATTCAGGTGATAAATATCTCTTTCAAGATTCATCTCGTCAAGCAGTTTCGCACCACCTTTCCCTAGAAGAATATATTGGGCCAGTTTGGTAGACTCGTTCGCATCATAAAGCTTATGGCAAATGGTTTTTGAAATATGATCATTTTCCGGAACATCGGTAGAAAGAAAAAACATCGGTGCCGTCTGGAAAATATCCGGATCAAGATACCATACCTTTACCCAAACCGGTGCGCTGTGGATTTCAATCTGGAATTTTAAGCCTGTATCTTCAAGAAAACTGTACATTTTTTTTGTCCAGACCGGTTGTAAAGTCTGATCATGATTTCTCGCCTGGTCATAATATCCGAATTTCCACAAAATTCCGATTCCAATAAGATCCTGTTTCAGGTTATAAGCACTTCTCATATGAGACCCTGCTAAAAATCCGAGACCTCCGGAATATATTTTAAGAACCTGCTCTATGGCAAATTCCATTGAAAAATAAGCTACCTTTTTAGAGTATTTGGGATTGGTGCCAAAAGGCATTTTAAAGTTTCTAAAATCCATCACAGTTTTATATTTGAAAGCCAAAGGTATTAATTATGAAAGTAAACTAAATGTTAAATATCGAATAAATTATTTTAAAAGAAAATATAGCATTGAATTTTTACTTATCTTTAAATTGTAAATTTTTGATAATCAAAACTTCATGACATGAAACCGAAAGTTTTATGTGTTCCATAACAATAAACATAAGCACATGAAAAAGACTTTTTCTGATGAAGATTTAATTAAAAATCTAAGCCTTTATTATCTGAACCGGCATTTGAAAAAAAAGCCGATCGAAAAATATCACCGTACCATAGATCAGTCTCCTTTACATGACCGGGAAAAGTATAAGAAAAAAACAGAGATCTTACTGCTTAATTCTTTTATGCATCATTTCCCTGAAATAAAATTTGAAGATTTAACCTGCGAAAGCCCGGATTTTATCGCAAAATTCGACAATAAGAAGATTGGGATAGAACTCACCGAGGTGATCAATCATCTTGAAATGAAGAAGATTGAAAGCAGCTTAAACAAAATTTTCCGTCAGGCAGAAATATTATTGGAACAGGAAGACACTACGAGATTTCGTGGTGTTTATTTTTTAGAATTCCATTCAGATGTCCGGCCTGATACCCTGGAAAATCAACAGGAAATTATCCTCAATATCTACAAAAGCATAAAACGCGGAAAAGCATACGGTTGCGTAAAAAGCCTGAGAAAATCCTTTCACCGGAGAAATGTCTTCATCACCCATGAATACAACATGAACCTCTTTGATGAATTATGCTCTGAAAAAATTGTAGAACTTATTGAAAAAAAGAATGAAAAATTTCCATATTATGATACTTCCGTAGATGAATGCTGGCTCGTGATTGTTTCGGATATGAATTCTATCGCTTCCCGTTATACTTTTATTCAGGATAAGGAACATCTGCATCAGGTAAAAAGTCCTTTTCATAAAATTTTTCACATCGAAAATCTTTGCGGAAATATTACGAGTATAAAATGATTTATTGAGTATTCTACATTTTTTTTCAATTTATAATGAATTATGTTAAATTAAAATAGCGTAATCGATATGAAATGTTTATATTTGATATAAACAAAGAATCACTGAAATATAACCAAATTGAAAAAGCATGAAGAAATATTTACTTTTTTTTTTACTTCTATTATCCCGAACTCTTTTTTCCCAGGCCGACTGTTCCACAGCACTCACCGTCTGTGGAAATTCGAACATTACTTATTCTCCGTCGGGAATTGGCGCCGTCAATGAAAATCTTGGAGGATGTCTTACTACCGGTGAACATAATTCCATCTGGTACAAAATCACCATAGCAACGGGCGGAACGCTTACTTTCGATCTGGTGCCGAGTGATCCGGATGCCGATTACGACTGGGCGGTATACGGCCCGAATGTCAATTGCGGAAATCTGGGGGCGCCAATACGCTGTAACGCAGCAACCGTAATAGGCGTAGGAGCCTCTACCGGATTGAATATGACAAGTACGATTACTTCCGCGGCCGGCGGCTCTTTAACACCATACTGCAAATATCTGGATGTACTTCCGGGACAAACCTACTATCTTTACATTGACAATTGGGTAGATGTGTTTAATCCTACCATGGCTCCTTTCTCCCTGACATGGGGTGGAACGGCAACTCTTGCTTCACCATTTACCAATCCTAATATTCAGACGCAGCCTTTTACGCCGCCGGGAGCTCCAGCTGCAAATCCCGCAGATCCGAGGGAGATTATCATCTGCCAAAATCCGGCTGTTTTTGATTTCAGTACATTAACGGCAGGTATCCTGAACGGAAATTCAAATTTTCAGATCACGTATCATACTTCCCAAAATAATGCGCTTTCGGGAGCAAATCCTATTCTTACGCCACAAACAGTGAACATGGCGTTAACATATTATTACAGTATTCATTATCAGGATCCGGCAGATCCCAATAATCCGATCAATTCCTGCAGACAGACCGGAGCGTTTAAATTTAAACAGGGAAATATTACCGGAAATAATGTTACTCTTTACAGCTGTAATAACAATAATGCGGGGACTGCTACTTTTAACCTGACTTCTGCAGCGGTTTTCGGAGATCCTACCGCTACAAAAAAATATTACAATACCCTCAATGATCTTAATGCGGGAATTAATGAAATTGCAAACCCTGCCGCGTTTGTTTCCGCTGAAGGGGTGGTCTATGTAAAAATTACTTCTCAGTACGGTTGTGTGGCTGTAGCAGAGATTACTTTGAAATTTTACCCTGTCGTAATCGTAACAGAAGCAACACTGAGGTCATGTTTTATAAAATCAAATCCCTCTACGGCTTCATTTAATTTAACAACGGCTCCGGTAACCACTCAGACGGGAACCAAAACTTATTTTCCTTCGCTTGGAGATGCACAAAATAATACCAATGCCATCGCAAATCCTGCCAATTATATTGCATCAAACGGAGTTATCTTTATCAGGGTAACCAACGGAAACGGCTGTTATGCAATTGCAAAAGTTAATCTGGTAGTTCTTCCACCTGTATATTCTACTGTCCTTCAGGATAAAATCATCTGTATGGAAGATAAAACGACGCTTGATGCAGGATCCGGCTTTACAACATATGAATGGAATACAGGAGCGACAACACAAACAATATCCAATGTGGGAGTAGGAACATATTGGGTAAAACTGAAAACGGGAGATTGTACAACATTGCAGACTGTAAAAATCTATGCCTCAGAACAGCCGGTAATCTCTTCTGTGGATATTTCGAATACAACAGTGACGGTAAATGTTACAGGAGGAACAGGTCCGTACAGCTATTCCACAGATGGCATCAACTGGCAGGATTCTAATGTTTTAACAAATATTCCAAGAGGAGATCATCATATTTTTGTTAAAGATGCCTATGATTGTGATCCTATTGATATTAAGATTGTTGTACCGAATTTAGTAAATGTCATTACTCCAAATGGAGACGGCGTTAATGATATGATTGATTATTCTGCACTGGGAAATAAACAGAATCTTGTATTTAATATTTTCGACCGGTACGGAAATAAAATCTTCCAGGCAGATAAAATGAACGGTTACCGGTGGAACGGAACTACGGGTGGTAAAAAAGTCCCAACCGGCACTTATTGGTATTCCGTAACCTGGAATGAAAATGATAAAAAGAATACATTAATCAAATATTCAGGTTGGGTGATGGTAAAAAACAGAGATTGATCTATACAAATTAAAACTGCCTCGAGAGAGGTGGTTTTTGTTTTTCAATATTCAACATTTATGAAAAATTTTAAAATACAGAAAGATAAAGGAATCGTTTCTAGACAATTTTTAACGAAAAATGTTCATGACTTTGATTCCGCCTGTCATTATATCTCCATGTTGCCATACAAAAGAAATACTGATAAACGTGATATTCTTTGTGTTTTTAATGATTTGGGCGGGACCTGCAGCACTAAACATGCGGTATTGAGAAAGCTTGCTCTTGAAAATGATTATGCTGAAATAAAACTCATGTTGGGAATTTTTAAAATGGATGAAGAATATACGGGTAAAATTAAGAATACATTAGAAAAGTTTAATCTGAAATATATTCCTGAAGCACATAATTACCTGAAAATTGAGGGAACATATTATGATTTTACAAGGGCAAATTCCAATTATAATGATTTTAAAAATAAACTGTTACTTGAAAAGGAAATGGAATATGATCAAATTGTTGAAGAAAAAATGGTTTTTCATCAGGCCTTCCTTAAAAATTGGATTGATACTGAATGTCTTGACTATGACTTACATGAAATCTGGAAAATAAGAGAACAATGCATTAAAGATCTGCAGAAAAAAGATGATGCAGAACTTCATAATTTCTCTCCCGTATGTTATCAAAACAGTTCGGAAATAAGAGATGAATTTAAGCAATAGACTGAATCGATTTACAATTTGTATTAAATTGATTATCTTTGCAGCCACAAAATTCAGGATTAATAAATGTCTCAATTTCACAGAACTGCCGCATTTCATACCTTAGGCTGCAAATTAAATTTTGCGGAAACATCTACCATTGCCCGCCAGCTCACGGATGCGGGGTATGAAAAGGTGAGTTTCGATGATAAAGCGGATATTTATGTGATCAATACGTGTTCTGTTACGGAAAATGCTGATCGTGAGTGTAAACTCCACGTAAAAAGAGCAATGAAGGCCAATCCTGAAGGACTGGTTGTCATTGTGGGATGTTATGCACAGCTGAAACCTGAAGAAATTTCACAGATTGAAGGAGTGGATCTTGTATTGGGCGCCAAAGAAAAGTTCAATATCCTGAGCTATCTCGATGATCTTGAAAAATCTGAAAATGAGGGAATTGTGCACTCCTGTGAAATTGAAGAAACTGATTTTTTTATCGGAAGCTATTCTATCGGAGACAGAACCAGAGCTTTCCTGAAAGTGCAGGACGGCTGCGACTATAAATGTACATACTGTACAATTCCTCTGGCAAGAGGAATTTCCCGTTCCGACACCATTGAAAATGTACTGAAAAATGCCAGAGAAATTTCTCAAAGAGATATCAAAGAAATCGTTCTTACCGGGGTCAATATAGGAGATTATGGAAAAGGAGAATTCGGAAACAAAAAGCATGAGCACACATTTCTGGATTTGATTTCCGGGCTCGATAAAGTAGAAGGAATCGAAAGAATCCGCATCTCTTCCATTGAACCTAATCTTTTGAAAGATGAAAGTATAGAGCTGGTTTCAAGAAGCAGAAGTTTTGTTCCGCATTTTCACATTCCGCTGCAGTCCGGAAGTGATGATCTTCTGAAAAAAATGAAACGTCGTTATCTTACGAAATTATATAAAGACAGAGTTGCTAAAATCCGTGAAGTAATGCCTCACGCCGCGATTGGCGTTGATGTGATCGTTGGTTTTCCGGGAGAAACGGAAGAGTTGTTCATGGAAACCTATAACTTCCTGAATGAGCTGCCGATTACTTATCTGCACGTTTTCACCTATTCCGAAAGAGAAAATACCGAGGCTGCCGCAATGGATGGAATTGTACCGATTTCTGAAAGAAAGAAACGAAATAAAATGCTGAGAATTCTTTCCGAAAAGAAAAAGATGGCATTCTATCAGACCCAGCTTGGGAAGACACTTCCCGTACTTTGGGAACACGAAAATAAAGACGGAAAAATGTTCGGCTTCACGGAAAATTATGTGAGGGTACAGAAAGATTATGATGCAGCGTCCGTCAACCAGATTGAATTCCTGAAACTGGACAGAATAGAAGCTGATGGTACCGTTTCCGTACAATATTCCTTTGAGAAGTTCTTGGAGAAATTGTAAAACTTTTAGCTTTAGTATTTTTTTCGATCAATAAAATCATGTAACGGCAATAATAAAAGTGTGTTAAAAACGTATCTGACACTCTTATATTAAAGAAAAAAGGGGCAAATGCCCCCTGTTATTATTCTTGCCTTAGGCAATTATTTTGGTTTTACAGTTTTCTAGCCGGGCTTCCGATATAAACTCCTTCTTCACGGATATCTTTAACAACAATTGCACCCATCCCGATTGTTACATTATCACAAACTTTTATTCCCTGTCTTATGGATGAGCTTGTTCCGAAATAAACATTATCTCCAATTTCACAATTTCCACTGATATTCGTTGAAGGTGCTGTGGTAAAATAATCTCCGATTTTACAGTCGTGCCCGATGGTTGTAAGCAGATTTAAATGGGCATGCTTGCCGATCTTAATATCCGTGGTAACAATTGTTCCGGCTGTAATTATAGTTCCTTCGCCAATTTCAACATATTTAGAAATAGTAGCTGAAGGATGAATTAGCGTTGTATATTTTGTTTCCTTTGGAAGCCTTTCAACGACTGTCTTTCGAATTTTGGGATCTCCTATGGCAATCAGGACGTGGTAGTCAGCTGGATTAAATTGATCCTCGGTAATTACAGGAATCCCATGAACATTTTTTACATCCTTACAAAATTCATCCGTTTCCATGAAGCAGGCTATGTCTTCTAATTTTAAATCTGTATCGGCAATACAATCACTTAAACACATAAGTACTTCCTTACCAAACCCACTCGCGCCAACAATTAGAACTTTGTTGTCAAATTTTATCATATCTCTATTTTGATTTTTCTTCTGATGGTAACAAACGCTCAAATTTACGCAATTGTTTTTATGGATTAAAATTATTTTGTTTTAATTAATACAAAAAGTATTTTATTAATACATAATTATAATATTTAAAAAATTATATATTTATTAACGTATTGAATATTAAGCTTGTGTATTTGTTTGTTAGACAGGTCCAAGAAGGCTGTGGAATATCAGATTTTACTATATTCCAGCCATTAAAATCTTTTTAAATCTTTATCTTTATAGAAAAATAATAGAAATGAGAGATAAGTTTTTATCTTGGGGACTGGTATTGGTGATGGTTACCTGGGTTGTAGCATTACTCATCAGGGCGCATTACTGGATACCTATTCTTTTGACGGCCATTTATGCATTAGGGGTTTATAATGCCTATCAGACGAAACATGCAATTTTAAGAAACTTTCCTGTATTAGGCTATTTCAGGTATTTTTTCGAAAGTATTTCACCGGAGATGCAACAGTATTTTATTGAAAGGGAAACAGATGGAAAACCATTTCCGAGAAATCAGCGTTCTGCAGTGTATAGAAGAGCCAAAAACTTAGGGGATACTGTTGCTTTTGGGACGCAGCTGGAAATCAACCACCGGAAATACGAAGGAATCAAGCATTCTATTTATGCAAAGTCGCCTTCGGAAGAACTTCCGAGAGTATGGGTGGGAGGGGCACAGTGCACGCAGCCTTATCATGCTTCCTTATTGAATATTTCAGCCATGAGCTTCGGATCATTGAGTGACCGTGCTCAGCTATCATTGAACAGAGGTGCCAAAAAAGGTAATTTTTATCATAATACAGGGGAAGGAGGTATTTCACCCTATCATCTTGAAGGAGGGGATCTTTGCTGGCAGATCGGAACAGGGTATTTCGGATGCCGCGATGATGAAGGAAAGTTTAATGCTGAACTGTTTGCAAAATATTCCAATCTTCCTAATGTGAAAATGATTGAAATTAAGCTTTCGCAGGGAGCTAAACCGGGACATGGCGGTGTTTTACCAGGGGTAAAAAATACTCCGGAAATTGCCAAAATCCGTCACGTAACTCCGGGGATGACAATTATTTCTCCGCCATCACATTCCGCATTTTCTGATGCAGCAGGATTGCTGAGATTCGTACAGGAGCTGCGGGAGCTTTCCGGAGGGAAACCTGTTGGTTTTAAACTCTGTATAGGTGATACGAAGGAATTTGAAGACGTCTGTGTTCAGATGAATGTATTAAAAATTTATCCGGATTTCATTACCGTAGACGGTGCGGAAGGGGGAACCGGCGCAGCACCACCTGAATTTTCAGACGGTGTGGGAATGCCATTGGAACCTGCGTTGATTTTTGTAAACAGAACCCTTAAAAATTACAATCTGCGAAATAAACTTCGCGTCATTGCCAGCGGAAAGGTTTTAACAAGTCTGGATATTCTGAGAGCTGTTGCTATGGGAGCAGATATGTGTAACAATGCAAGAGGCTTTATGTTCTCCCTGGGCTGTATTCAGGCGTTAAGATGTAATTCTAATAATTGCCCTACAGGTGTTGCTACTCAGGATAAAATGCTGATCAAAGGACTGGATGTTACTGATAAAGCCGAAAGAGTATATCACTTTCATAAAAATACACTGCATACTTGTAATGAACTTATTGCTGCGGCAGGAAGAAGTTCTTATGAAGAAGTGGATGCAACAATGTTCATGAGAGGTGATGAATTTGATCATCTTTCCGATCATTATTTCCCTGATATTCTGGGAAATGTAAAACATAAATCAGGATTCTGATCATAAAAAAAACGCTTCATATTCTGAAGCGTTTTTAGTTTATTTTTCATTCGCTGGTCTTAAGTTGGCTTTGTAAATTTCGAAGTTAAACACAAAGCAATTGTTTTTAAGCGAAAATCCTGTATAGTTATAATGCAGATCTCTTGCAAATGCTGCTCTTGAAGGAACGATGATTACGCCCTGTAAGTTGTAAGAATCACCGTCATTTTTATTTTCGTACCCTTTAAAGTATTTCAATCCTTCCTGAAGTCCTTCGATTTCGTAATAGCTTCTCTTTTTCGCATCATCGCTGGTCGCACTCTCAAGAACATTGTTTTTTACATAATAGTAGGGCGGGTCTGTCGCTGGTGAACCTGAACCGTTAATAGTATTTAAAAGAACTCCTGCGCTTCCGAAAGATATGTTTCCATCACTTTCTGCTGCAAGATAATAATTGGCCCTCATCATTACTCTGATTTGTGTGGCGTTGTCTGCTGTAGAATTGGTTTCAAGGGTTACGCCGGGAGATGGCTGTGCCCCGTTTCTTATAATATAAACTACTCCTGAAGGAAGTTTTACCGGATTAAGCTCGGAAAGCTTTTTTTCATTGTCATCAGAAGCGTCTGTTGAACTGAAAGCTTTTATATTTCCCTGCGCATCAAGATAATTATTATCCATGAACTTTTGAATAGCCTGGTCGTCATATGAATTTCTTACCGATACATCTTCAGGTTCTATAAAAGTTTCAACCTCATCATCCTTTTTACATGCAGAAAAGCAGAGAGATCCCGCAAGGATATATAAAAATATTTTTTTCATTTCAAAAACTTTAATTACTTTACAAATAATATAACGGCAAAAGTATAAAAAATTATGAGAATAGATAAATTTTTATGGAGCATTCGTTTTTATAAGACCAGAACCATCGCTACAGAGGAAATCAAAAAGAACAGGGTTTCTATCGGCGAGTCGGTGGTAAAGTCTTCTAAAGAGGTAAAAGAAGGAGATGTGATTAAGATCCGTAAAAATCAGATTGACTATAAAATAAAGGTGATCCAGATTCCTAAAAGCAGGATAGGCGCAAAGCTGGTCCCGCTTCATATCAAAGATGTAACGGATAAAGAGCAGTATGAGCTTCTGAAAATGCGTAAAATGTCCCAGGATTATTACAGAATCAAGGGAGAGGGCAGGCCTACGAAAAAAGACAGAAGGGATATGGATGATTACGTGGAAAACGATATTGCTTCAGATTTTACCGACTGGGATGATTTTTTCGGTGAAAAGGATGGCGACAATTCAGAAGATGATTAATAAATAAAGCTCTAGAGATAGAGCTTTTCTATTATTTCAGCTACAATTTCTTCAGGTTGTCTGTTGTCTGTAACCACATGAAACTGTGCCTTACTGTAAAAAGCGTTTCTCTCAAACAAATGCTTGGCAATAAATTCGGGAAGATCTTCATCGGGTATATTGGCAATAAGCGGACGTTTTTCCTTTTGTTTGGATAGCCTTTCTGCTAAAGTTCCTACGGAAGCTCTCATAAAAACACTCTGGGAATTACTGTTGATAATTTCCATATTATTGTAATAAGCGGGCGTGCCTCCGCCCAGGCTTAGCACCAGATTTTCTTCAGTAGCCAGAATTTCTTCCAGTGCCTCCCGTTCCAGCTTCCTAAAATAGATTTCTCCTTTTTTTGCGAATATTTCCGGAATGGTTAATTTATTTCGCTTAGAAATCTCTTTATCGAGGTCAATAAGTCTAAAATTTAGTTTTTCGCTTAATATTTTGGAAATGTGAGATTTGCCACTTCCCATGTATCCGACCAGTGAAATTATCATGAATTTTTTTTAAACAAATTTGCAAAAAAGTTTTGAGAAATAAAAAAAAGCTATATCTTTGCACCACTTAAAACAAGGGACATTATTCAAATGAAAACTTGATAATAAAGTGGCCGACTCGGTAGCTCAGCTGGTAGAGCAATACACTTTTAATGTATGGGTCCTGGGTTCGAATCCCAGCCGGGTCACTAGCAAAAAATTACTAGATTTTTGTAATTTTATTTGCCTGCGTGGTGAAATTGGTAGACACGCCATCTTGAGGGGGTGGTTTCCTAAGGATGTGCTGGTTCGAGTCCAGTCGCAGGCACAATGCAGAAAATTGAAATAATTAATACTGAAAATAAAAATTTTATTTATATTTATCATTATTAATTGTGACCGACTCGGTAGCTCAGCTGGTAGAGCAATACACTTTTAATGTATGGGTCCTGGGTTCGAATCCCAGCCGGGTCACAAGTTTACTGAAAAGTAAATTTTTTTCATATTAATATTTTGTGATTTGGTGTTTCAAAGGCTTCCTCAAGAAGCCTTTGATTTTTTATATATATTCTATTTCTTTTATTTTAATCCTGATAGGAAAAGTTTTCCATCAGCCAGCTATTCTGAAGTAATTGAAAATTTTAAAGTGATCTTAATAGTATTTAAATCAAACAAAAGGCGCCGCTTAAGCAACGCCCGGATCTTTATTTTAAATGTGTAAATCTTAGTCTAAACTCAGCCTGATTTTAATCCAGATGCATATTGTCGATCAGCCGCACACCGTCTACAACAACTACGATAAAAGCCCTGAAGTTTCTGTCTTTATAGAAAAAATCTGTTTCTTTCAGAGTTTCTTCGTCGGCAATCAGAAAATATTCAAGCTGCATTCCTCTTTGATTATCAAAAATATCCTGTACCCGCTGTTTAATTTCAGGAACTGTTAACACACGGAACCATTCATTGACTTTTTTCAACGTTTCATAAATTATTTTTGAAGCTTCTCTGCGGTCTTTATCGAGTCTCTGGTTTCGGGAACTTAAGGCCAGTCCGTTTTCTGCCCTGAAAATAGGAACTCCAATTATTTTAATCGGAAGTTTTTTCTTTTCAGTCATCTTTCTGATAATGGCAAGCTGCTGAAAATCCTTTTCACCAAAATAAGCACTGTCTGGTTTCACCTGTAAAAAAAGTTCCTCTACTACCGTTCCCACACCATCGAAATGGCCCGGTCTGGATTTTCCTTCCATCTCATCTTCAAGTCTATCAAAATCATAATGCCTGCTTTCGGTCTTTTCAGGATAGATATCGGTGACTTCAGGAATGTAAACGGCGTCTACCAGTCCTGATTTTTCAAGGATCAAAATGTCGCGGTTAATATCTCTCGGATATTTTTCAAGATCTTCCGGGTTATTGAATTGGGTTGGATTAACAAAAATTGATGAAACCACCAGGTCATTTTCTTCTCTGGCCATTTTATAGAGCGAAAGATGGCCGTCATGCAGGGCTCCCATAGTGGGTGCAAAACCTATCTTTTTTCCCATTTCTTTCTGTCTTTCAATGAAATCCTGAAGGATCTTCTTGCTTTTTAAAACTTCCATAGTTTATTTTAATAGTAATTCAAAAATACTAAAAATATCATATAGTTATGATACAGTTACACGCGGTTTTAATAATTTCAGACCGCAAATTATCGTAAAAAAATGTTAATTAAATTAATGTTGAATGTTTTTTCGTAATTTTGCGCATTAAAGCATTTTTACAAAAATTAGATAGAAGTTTATGCCGAATCAAAAAATACTGTACATTACTACAGAGATGTATCCATATCAGGAAGATACAAATATGGCTGCATTGGTAAACAAAATGGCACTTAAGATGCACAATGAAGGCAATGATGTAAGAGTTTTTATGCCAAGATTTGGACAAATAAGTGAAAGGAAATTCCAGCTTCATGAAGTGATCCGCCTGTCGGGAATGAATATCATCATCAATGATCTGGATCAGCCTCTTATTATTAAAGTAGCGTCTCTTCCGGGGGAAAGACTTCAGGTATACTTTATCGATAACGAAGAATATTTCAAAAGAAAGCAATATTATTTTGATGATGAAGGAAATCCTTTTGATGATAATGATGAAAGAGCAATTTTCTTCGCCAGAGGTGTAATTGAAACTATTAAAAAGCTCAATTGGGTGCCTGATGTGATTCATCTTAACGGATGGATGTCATCTTTTGTTCCTATTTATCTTAAAACATACTACGAATCCGATACTTATTTTAAGGATGCAAAAATTGTTCTTTCGTTATACAATGAAAAAGATGCATCTTTAGCTTCCAATATTGACGAAAAGCTGAAGTTTGATAATATTTCAGGTCTTAAAGCGTTAAATAACCCAAGCGTTAAAACTTTCGTTGCCGAAAGTATGGGCTATGTGGATATGATCGTAAAGGGCGATGAGTTTCTTGATGAAGACCTTGATAAGGCATTCAACGAAACATCAACCCCGAAATCGGAATATCTGGACATAGATTCTATTAATCAACTTTATTAAGAAAACACATTTTTAATGATTCATACTGTTAAGAAGACAATCACCGCAATTTCTATGGTGGTTTTGGGAAGTATATTACTTTACAATTGTGAGCCGGATGCGGATACTTTGGGAGAACAGCTGTTTTTAGACGGCGCTGCACAAGGTAAAGAACAGGCTTTTCCTGTTGTTGCATATAATATTAATAATAACGATACCATTCGTACGGATGCATCAAAACTTACTTACGGAGTGCTGGGTGCTTTTAATGAAAGCCAGTTCGGAATGCAGAAAGCGTCTTATCTTACTCAGGTTAAACTATCCACTTATGATCCTGACTTTGGAACCAATGCCACTGTAGATTCTGTAGTTCTCGTGATAAAACCAAGATATGCCTCAGATTCTGTTACGACAAATACCGTAGACGACAATTATACTTATACTACGGCAGCGGATGGAGCGGTAAATGCTAAAAAGGTAGTTAATACATATCCTGTTTTAAAATTCGGGAGAGCAAAAAAGAGTTTAACCATAAAGGTAAATGAAGTACAGACTTTCCTTAAAGCAGCTTCAGATACGGTAAAGTCTAATGACGTTTTTGCGTTTGATTCTAATGAATTAGGTTCAAAAGTATTTAATGGAAACGCAAGCTCTATTGCCATTACAAAAGATGATGGAGGTACGGCATTATTTACTGCTTCAACACCGGGAATCAGAATTCCGCTGGATAAAAATTTCTTCCAGACTAAAATCATTGCCAAAAAAGATCAGCCTGAACTTCAGGATGCATCCAACTTTATCCGTTATTTTAAAGGATTAAGAGTTTCTGTTGCAGAGTCGGACGGATATTTGTTCCAGTTTGCGCCTAATGATATGGAAATGATCATGTATTATAAATATGATAAAACGGAAAACGGAACGACAACAAGACCGCAGACTTCTTATTCATTCGTACTAGGATCAGGAAATGCTCACATTGGTCAGTACCAGTATGCCAGAACTGGTTCTGCAGTTTCAGGTGCCGGATATAACAGCGTTACTGGTGATTCAAAACTTTATGCCCAGGCAATGGGAGGGAATTCTATCGGAATTAAAATCCCTGAGTCTACCATTAATGATCTTAAAAATCTGTATCAAAATAATAAAGCAGCTATAATAAGTGCTAAGATCAGAATTTATGTAGATCCTGCATGGAACAGTACAAAATTTAAAAAGCCTACAGAATTTACTTTATTGCGCAGATATGTTGATCCTGCAAATTCCTCTAATCCTACCAAGGTAAGAACGAGTTTTACCAATGATCTCTTAAAGCTGGCAGGAGTTACCGGATATACCATTTTTAAAGCGTACAATATGGATACAGATAAAACATATTACGACTTTATTGTTACACAGTCCATAAAAGAAATGATTGAGCCGGATAGCAAGGCGTCAACAGACAAAACCGAAACAAAATATTTTAAAATAAATTTAGGAAGTTTCGAAAAAAGTTCCGACGGAACTACTCTTGCCGGTTACAAATCTACAACTACTTCTTATAATACAAGCAGAGCAGTATTTATCGGAACAGATGCAACAAATGCTAACCGTGTACAACTTATGGTTACTTACGGGACAAAATAATATTTAAAAAACACACTTAAAACACTTAAACACTTGATATAATTATGTGCGGAATCGTTGGATACACAGGCTTTCAAGACGCTTACGATATAGTAATTAACGGTCTTAGAAGATTAGAATACAGAGGCTACGACAGTGCCGGAATCGTTTTAGAAGATGGGAATAACAAATTAGAGGTTGAAAAAACGAAAGGCAAAGTTGAGGATCTGGTGAATATTTCCGGCCAATTGAAAGGTAAAGCTAAAATCGGGATGGGACACACCCGCTGGGCAACTCACGGAGTACCAAGCGACAGAAACTCTCACCCTCATTTATCTAATAACGGGAAGCTAGCTATTATTCATAATGGAATCATTGAAAATTATGATACCATCAAAACAATGCTTACGGAAAAAGGATTCTCCTTCAAATCTGAAACAGATACCGAAGTTCTGGTTAATCTTATTCAGTATTTTATGGACCTTAACAATGAAACGGATTTTCCTACTGCTGTAAGATATGCATTAAATGAAGTTTACGGAGCATATGCTATTACCGTAATGCATGAAGATTATCCGGGAGTACTTGTTGTTGGAAGACTAGGGTCTCCGTTGGCAATAGGAATTGGCGATAAAGAATATTTTATAGCGTCTGACGCTTCTCCTTTTGTAGAATTTACAAAAGAAGCTATTTATCTTGAGGAAGGACACATGGCCACCATCTCATTGGAAAATGGTGTGGATATAAGAACAATTACTGAAAATTCTAAAATCATACCTGAAATCCAAAAACTTAAGTTAAGTCTCGAGCAGATTGAAAAAAGCGGATATGAGCATTTCATGTTAAAAGAAATCTTCGAACAGCCAAAATCCGTTCATGATACCATGAGAGGACGATTACTGGTGGATGAAGGTGTTATCAAAATGGCCGGAATCTGGGATCATATTGAGAAATTCAAAAATGCTAACAGAATTATTATCATTGCCTGCGGAACATCATGGCATGCAGGACTCATCGGAGAATATCTTATCGAAGAATATGCAAGAATTCCTGTTGAAGTAGAATACGCTTCTGAATTCAGATACAGAAACCCGATTATTACGGACAAAGACGTTGTTATCGCGATTTCCCAATCCGGAGAAACTGCAGACACCATGGCTGCCCTTAAACTCGCAAAAGAGAAAGGTGCATTTATTTACGGGATCTGTAATGTTGTAGATTCATCTATTGCAAGAATTACAGACGCAGGATCCTATACACACGCAGGCCCTGAAATCGGTGTAGCTTCTACAAAGGCATTTACGGCACAGCTTACAATTCTTAGCTTAATTGCATTAAAATTAGGTAAACACAATGGAAACTTAGGAAATGCTGATTTCATGAGCTTAACCGCTGAATTGGATGCTATCCCTAAAAAAATCGAAGATGTATTAAGTTCTACTCATGAGCTTGTGCAGAATATTGCTAAAGATTTTGTAAATGCAACAAACTTCCTTTATCTGGGAAGAGGATACAATTATCCGGCAGCCCTTGAGGGAGCTTTGAAGCTAAAAGAGATTTCCTATATTCATGCAGAAGGATACCCTGCAGCAGAAATGAAACACGGTCCTATTGCATTGATCGACGAAAATATGCCTATTGTAATTATCGCTCCTAAAAAAGGACATTATGACAAGATTGTAAGTAATGTTCAGGAAATTAAAGCAAGAAAAGGAAAGGTAATCGCTGTGGTAAATAATGGAGATACACAGGTAAGCGAAATGTCAGACTATGTTATTGAGATCCCTGAAACGTCAGAATGTTTCTCGCCAATCGTGGCATCAGTGCCTTTACAGCTGTTAGCGTACTATATTGCAGTGTATAGAGGAGCGAATGTAGACCAGCCGAGAAACCTCGCAAAATCTGTAACTGTGGAATAAAAAATACTTGTAAATAAAATAAATTTAGATTTCTTTCGTTATTTCAAAAAAAATCTTAAAAGTTTCTTAAAAAAATTATATATTTACGGCTTAATTATAAAAATTAACATGAAAAGGATATTTCTTTTATTATTGTCTGCGTCAGTAGCGTCGGTATCTTGTTCAGGTGGTGGTACTTCTTCTGTGGGGAAACCAGGAACAAAAGGAGAGTTGATACCAAGAGAAAAAACAAAATCATTTGTTGCGGAAAGACCATACGGCATGGTTGCAATTCCTGCAGGATCGTTTGTTGCGGGGCTAACTGATCAGGATTTTACAGACAGTCCTGAAAAAGCTCAGGCAAAAACAGTTACTGTTTCTTCTTTCTTCATGGATGAAGCAGAAACTACCAATGCTGAGTATAGAGTATTTATCAACTATGTAAGAGATTCTATCGCAAGAACACTACTTGCTGAAGCTGCCGGAGAAGGTGGTGAAGGTAAAGGAAGAGGAACAAGCATAGGAGATTATGCATACCTTGCTCAAAAAGAAGAAAATTTAACACCATATCAGGAATATTTAGAAGCACAGGGAGGCGGAGACGAAAGTACTTTTGATCCTACCAAAAAAATCGACTGGAAAGTTCCATTGCATTGGAATACGTCCAAATATCCGGACGTAGAATATGCAGAGGTTCTTGAATCAATGTATTTGCCTGCTTCTTCAAGAGTTGGTAATGAAAGAATCCTTGATGTTAGTAAACTTAAATATACTTACAGATGGGGGGACATGGATGTTGCTATGGCTGAAAAAGAAAGAGGTGTAAACTACCTTAGAAGTGAAAGCATCGCCATCTATCCTGATACAACCGTTTGGGTAAAAGATTTCCATTTTGCTTATAACGAACCATTGTTCGAACAGTATTTCTGGCACAAAGCTTACAAAGATTATCCTGTAGTTGGAGTTACCTGGGATCAGGCAAGAGCTTACTGTAACTTCAGATCCAAATTGAAATCCGATTATAACGAAAGTTTAAAAAGAAGAAAACAAAGACCATTGCAGTTCAGACTTCCAACGGAAATCGAATGGGAATATGCTGCAAGAGGCGGAATGCAAAATGCTACTTATCCTTGGGGTGGTCCTTACTTAATGGATGACAGAGGTTGCTACCTGGCAAACTTCAAACCTAAGAGAGGAGATTACATGGAAGACAACAAAAAAGGTACTTATACATATACTGCTCCTGTAAAGAAATTTAAGAAAAACGGTTATGGATTATATGATATGGCTGGAAACGTTTCTGAATGGACATTATCTGCTTACAACAACTCTTCATACGGGTTCTCATCTACTTTAAACCCTTCTACAAAAGATTTAACTGACACGAAAAAATCAGTAAGAGGTGGTTCTTGGAAAGATGTTGGATATATGTTGATGAACGGTACAAGAGACTGGGAGAGAAAAGATTCAGCAAGAAGCTATATCGGATTCAGAACCGTACAGGATATTCCTGAAGCTGCTGTTAAGCCAAGAAAAATTAACAGATAATTTTTCAAACCATTTTTATTTTCAATAACAATTTTTTATTTAACATTAAAAAAAACTAACTTATATGTTTAAGACTAAAGATGCTTGGATGAATTTCTTCTATTCATTCGGTGCTGCAATTGTAATTCTTGGAGCTTGGCTTAAAATTACTCACATCAACATTGGACCTATCACAGGTAACGTTGCTCTTACAGTGGGACTTATTACAGAAGCGATCATCTTCATTATCTTCGCTTTCGACCCGCCAAAAACTGAAGAATCTTATGCTTGGGAAAACGTATATCCGGAATTATTAGATAAACATGCAAATCCAAATCCTTTGCACTCTAATGTATCAGCTAAAAATACAATCGATCATTTTGCTGAACTTGAAAATTCTCTTTCAGGAAAATTAGATAAAATGCTTCAGGATGCTAAATTGGATGTTCAGCTATTCGAAAGATTAAGAACAGGAATCGATAAATTTTCAAGTTCTGTAGATCAGATCAATCAAACGGTAGATGTTTCTGCTTCTACACATAAATATAACGAACAATTAAATAAAGCTGCTCAGCACATGGAGAGCATGAATGCACTTTATGCAATGCAGTTGGAAAACGGACAAAGACAGTCTGATTTTGCTAAAAAATATGTAGAAGATATGCAGAAGTCTGCTGAGCACTCAGAAAAATTCAACCAAGAATTGCAAGGTTTAACAGCTAACTTAAATAACTTAAACAGAGTTTATGGTGGTATGCTAACTGCTATGAAGTCATAATCCTTAACCATTTCTAAATTTAACTACTTAACTAAAACAAAAAGAAAAGAATGGCACAAGGAAAACAGACACCTCGTCAGAAGATGATCAACCTGATGTATTTGGTGTTCATCGCGATGATGGCTCTAAATATTGATGCGGAAATCATTAGATCATATTATGACTCTACGGTTGCTTTAAAAGATACGCGTTTATTAACAGAAAGAAAAAACGAAGATATCTTTGAAAAGACGTTAGAAGCTAAAGCTCAGCAGGTACCGGATACCTATGCTCAGCCTTGGCAGCAATATCAGCAGCTGAAGCAGAAAATAAATGCGTTGGTACAGCATGCAGATCAGATCAAGGATAAACTTAAAAAAGAATCCGAATTTGTAGAAAAAGATCCTAAAACAGGAAAGTTGATTGATGTAAGTGAAAATTTCTCAGCACTGAACAACAATGAAGCAACTACAACCTATTTCTTTAAAGATGGAGATGAAAACTCTGCATCAAAAGGAGCTATGGAACTGAAAGCGAAAATTGATGATGTCAGAAACTATATCAATGCTACTTTCGGAGGAAATTCTCAGTTAAAAGATTTAATTGAAAGAGCTAACAAATCATTAATCGCAGAATATCCTAAAGGACAGTCACCAAACAATAAAACATGGTTACAGAATAAATTCTATCACCAGCCTCTTATTGCAGCATTGTCTAATCTTGAGATTATTCAGAATGATGCGAGAAATGTACAGTCTGATGCATTAGCATTATTATTACAGGAAAAAGTGGATGCAAGCATCAAGTTTACAAGCTATGAAGCAATCGTTTCTGCTCCTGTAGATGTTGTTGCAGGTAAGCCTGCCGAAGCAGTGGTAATGTTAGGTAATTATTCTAACAGTAACAAAATTAACATTTCCGGAGTTGGAAGACAGGAAAATGGTAAAGGATATGCTACACTAAATACCAGCGGAATCGGGCCACACACATTAAGTGGAAATATTACTTTAACGGATGCTACCGGAAAAGCACAAAGCTTCCCGTTCACGCATACATATAATGTAATTGCTGGTCCTCAGGAAGTGAAACTTCAGAAAGGTTTATTGCTTTCAGCTGATAAAATGAATGTAATGTACAGAAACCTTGATAACCCTGTTTCAGGTTCAATCTTAGGTGCCGATAATGCTAAGTTATCCTTATCTGCTCCTGGAGCTACTGTTAAGAGTACAGGTCCAGGTAAATGGGATGTTAGACCAGGTGCAGGAAATATTCTGAAAATAACATTATCTGGAACAGATCCTTACGGAAAATCAATTTCTCAGGTTTTTGAATACAGAATTAAAAATGTACCTCCTCCACAAGGACAGATCAGAGGGAAGAATATGTTGACATTACCAGCATCTTCAGTTGAAAATCAACAGCTTCAGGCAGTTATTCCTGACTTTGACTTCCCGGTATCCTTCAACGTGACTTCGTTCATGGTAAGAGTGCCTGGTAGAGCTTCAATGCAGGTTCAAGGGAATTCTCTACAAGGAGCAGCAGGAATGTTTAGAAATCTAAGACCTGGAGACGGAGTATATATCTTTGATATTAAAGCAACAGCTACTGGATTAGGAAATACTATTATTCCAAATATTTCACCTGTATTAATTAATGTTCAATAATAAAGAATTATGAAAAAATATATTAGCAGTTTTTTAGTATTAGTTTCGGGATTCGCTTTTTCCCAGACTATCCTGAACGCTTCTTCTCCTGAAGAATTCAGAAAAATGAGAGCTGAGAACAAAATGAAAGTTGGAGATACTGTTATCGACAAAAAAGTAAAACCTCTGGAATATGGGTTTGTTGATGAGAAGGATATCCTAAAAAGCATGTTTGTTTGGGAGGTAATTGATATGAATGATAAAATCAATCAGCCTTTCTATTATAACAATCCTGATGGATTACTGTCTTCAGAAACAAAATCTTTGTATAAGCTTTTACTTGATGGTGCTTTAAATGGTGACATCAAAGAAGTTTATGATGATGAAAACTTTGTACAAAGACTTACTCCTGAACAGATCAAGTCAAGACTTGTTGACGTAAGAGTAGATGATGAAGCTATTAATATCTTAAACAGTGGACGTCAGCTTACAGAACAGGAGAAAAAAGAACTTACTGATGTTTATGAAACAACAACAGAGAAAGTTAAAGTTTTAAAAGTATTCGGAATGTGGTTCATCGATAAGAGAGACGGACAATTAAAGTACAGACCTCTTGGAATTGCTGCAATGGGGCCAGATCCAAAATTGATAGGTAGAACTACGCCGGATGGACAGCCTTTGCCTGGAGCTGATGAATTAATCGATCTTTTCTGGGTATATTATCCTAATGCAAGAGAAATTTTGGCTAACAATTATGTTTATAACAGAAAAAATACTTCTGCAGATCTTTCTTTCGATGATTTGATCAATGCAAGAAGATTCTCTTCTGTGATCTTCAAATCTTCAACAGGACTTGGTGATGGAGTTATTAAAGACTATATCCCAAGAGATGCTGATGAGCAATTAGAAGAAAGTGACAGAATCAAGTCACAAATCCTGCAAATGGAAAATGATATGTGGAATTACTAAATTTCACTTGATAATTATAGAAAACCTGAGTATTTTTACTCAGGTTTTTTTATTATGGAAAATGTAGACTATATTATTGTGGGAGATGGTTATGCTTCGCTTTTCTTTGCCCATCAGCTTATAAAAAATAATAAATCATTTGTTGTATTCTCGGAAGAAAAAACGAGTGCCTCCCGTGTTTCCGCGGGTATCATCAATCCGGTAGTTTTAAAAAAGTTTACTACGTTTTGGAAAGCTCAGGAACAAATTGATTTTTTGAAGGAAACTTTAAACGAAATTGAAAAATATACCGGTCAGAATTATTTAATCGATGCACCAATTCACAGAATTTTTCATGATGAGAATGAGCAACAACTTTGGCTTAAAAAATCATCAAACGATAATCTTTTTCATTTTTTAGATAAAAATTTCACTCATTTAGAAGTGGTAAAAAATGATTTTAATTCAGGAAAGGTGAATCAGTCTGCCAGGTTGGATGTTAAAGGATTTTTCACGGGTTTATTTGATTTTTTACTAAAACGTGAGCAACTTATCAAAGAAAAGTTTATATACTCTGATCTTAACATTGCAGATCATACTTATAAAAATATCAGCTATAAACAGATCTTATTCTGCGAAGGCATGGCTGTAAAAGACAATCCTTTCTTTTCGGATATTCCTGTTGTTCCCAACAAAGGTCACCATATTAAAGTTAAACTTTCCAGGGCTTTACCTGAAAATAATACCATTAAGAAAAAGCATTTCCTTTTTCCAATTGATGATGAAAAGTATTTCTATGGCGGAACATATGACAGGGAACAGCTTCATCATGAGATAGATTCTTCTGCTGTTAAACAGCTTGAAAACGGGTTAAAGGAATTTTATCCTCACGATTTTAGTATTGAAGAAGTACATTTCGGATTCAGGCCCACCGTAAAAGACAGAAGACCGATTATCGGGAGACATCATCTACATTATGATATGTATGTTTTTAATGGTCTTGGCGCAAGAGGAATTCTTAATGGGTGCTATTTTTCCAGGAGTTTATATGATTATATTGAAAATAAAATCCCTCTTCATGAAGAAATTGCTTTTGAAAGATTTACATAACGATAGTTGTAATGATTCCATCACGGCACGAAATTTCTTATCTTAAATAAAAGATAAGTTATGAACGAAAATATTCTGGGGATTGTAGCGGGAATTTTAACATCAGTATCCATGATTCCGCAATTAGTGAAAGTATTAAAGCAGAAAAATGCTGAAGATCTGTCATGGACTATGATTTTAGTCCTGATTTCCGGACTTTCTTTATGGGTTTGGTACGGATTTATAAAAGATGAGCTCCCGATCATACTTTCCAATGCTTTCGCAGTCGTTGTCAACATTATTTTGCTAATATGCTGTATGATTTACAAGAAAAAAAAATAAAGCACTTTTGACAATCAAAAGTGCTTTTTCAGATATATTATTTATTGTAGGTGCAGTTTAATAAGATGCCATTTTGGTATTGGAATCCTGTTTATCTTTTTTATGATGAAACAAAACCATATTGTATCCTTTTCTTAAAAAAGTTATTTCTCCACGTATATCAGAGTACTGATAATCAGGGTTTGTAGCCGTATATTCAGGAAGCTCATCGCTTTTTTTCATCTCATACGTTTTTCCGTCAAAGCGAACAATTATCGTATTTTTAGTTTCATTAAGTGTTGCCTCAAGCTTATCACCATAGGAATCAGTAAAAACGTTTTTTGTAATTTTATCGTCAGTTACCGTTTCCGTATCAGTAAGATTCTGCAGATGAACTTCTTCATCTTTAGACTGATGCTTACATGCCGTTAAAGCAAAGACTAATGTTAATGTAATTATTCGTAATATATTTTTCATAGTATTTTGTTTTTATATAATGCATTATTTGGTGTTAATTACTTATAAATTTACGGCTTTATTAAAGATAATATGTTAATTTTTTATAAAATTTTATTAATAATTATACTGTTTACAATAACTCAAACTTTGTGAATTTAAATTTAGACGGATAACGATAAGCGAAGCTTCTGCAATATGCTTGTATAAAGAGATTACATTCTTAGATTAAAATATCATTATAAATAATTCACTATAGCTTATTGTTTTTATAAAAGAAAATTTAATCTGAGTTCCTGAATTTCAATCTATTTTTTTTATGATAAATTAACATTTTAACGAAATTTTTAATGACTCAACGTTAAGCAAATTGAGTGCCATGGTTCGTTATAATTCAAAATATTTTTTGCAATAAGCTGAAAATTAAAATTTTGGAATGTTTTTATGCGAGTCATAACTGATATTAAATCGCAATTCAGCTAATTTAAAGCAGTGTTAAATATTGTTAATGCAATGGATTATGTTAGGTTTTTATTTGAGAAATTGTCCATTGAACTCCTACATTTGTGCATTGAAAGTTATGAGAAATTATATCGTATATTTTTTGACTACTCTTTTTCTGCTTTTTGTAGTAGAGAGCAAAATTAATGTCAGAACATTACAGAATAATTATACTCATACTTCTCAGAATTTACCCAAAAAAGCGAACCGCTTAAATCAAACCTACGACAAACTTTCTATGCAACAGGCTGCCGATGATGTAAGCAGCGCTTATTCTCTGGAGCTTACGGAAGATAATTTTCAGTTGTCGGATACCTTCCAGGCAATAATGGTTTTTGCCAGTGTTTTTACATTGGTTTATATTTTCGGGTTAAAAAGCTTCAAAAAACTAAAGCCTTCTATTCACGGCTATTTATCAGGTTTTTCAACGGTTAAAAGATTCATTCTGATCCGTTCTATCAGAATCTAAAAAGACTTTGTCGATCTTTTTTCTGCCGATTCTTACGGCGGAAAATAAACTGCGTTGTGTTGTTGACAATCATCACATCGCTGTTATCCTTATTGCCATTTTCCTATTTAAAACATTAACGATTTATATAAACTCTAGAATTATGATCAAAAGAGTTGTCGCAAGCATTGCGCTAAGCAGTCTTTTATTGTTCAGCTGTAACAAGAAAAAAGAAGAAAAAGAAGAAGCTGCAGTTTATCCTGTAACCTCACCCATCGTAATGGATACGGTGATTGATAAAGAATATGTAGCTCAAATAAGATCTGTAAAGAACATTGAAGTTCGTGCACAGGAAAAAGGTTTCCTTGAGAGAATCTTTGTGGATGAAGGCCAATTTGTTCGTCAGGGACAGACATTATTCAGAATTATGCCGAAATTATACCAGGCAGAATTGCTGAAAGCTCAGGCAGAAGTTGCCCAGGCTACCATCGAACTGAAAAATGCAAGTACATTGGCCAGTAACAACATTGTTTCCAAAAACGAAAGAGCAATGGCTAAGGCTAAATTGGATGCAGCCAATGCAGAAGCAAAATTAGCACAGATTCACCTGTCATTTACCGACATTAAAGCGCCGTTTTCAGGGATTATCGACAGAATCCCGTTAAAATTGGGAAGTCTTGTGGATGAAGGAGATTTATTAACCTCACTTTCGGATAACAATGACATTTACACTTATTTTAATGTTTCCGAACCAGAGTACCTGAACTATCAGAGAAATATCGCATCACGCGGCAGCAACCAGGTAGATCTTGTTATGGCAAATGGCGATGTTTTCCCTCAGAAGGGTGAGATTCAGACTATTGAAGGCGAATTCGACAGTGAAACGGGAAATATTGCTTTTAGGGCAAAATTCCCCAATCCCGATAAATTATTACGGAACGGTGAAACGGGTAAAGTAAGAATGACTTTACCTTTAAAAAATGCTTTAATCATTCCGCAAAAAGCGACTTACGAAATCCAGGATCAGAAATATGTTTTTGTGGTGGATAAAAACGGGGTGGCAAAATCTAAAAATATAAAAGTTGCTTACGAACTTCCGGATGTTTATGTAGTGGCTTCGGGAATTTCTACCGGTGACAGAATCTTACTGGAAGGCGTTCAGAAAGTGAAAGACGATCAGAAGGTTCAGGTTAAAGCTCAGGATCCGAAAAAAGTTCTTCAATCATTAAAATTAAAAGCAGAGTAAGACTCTTTAATGAAGTAAGTAATTATGTTTAAGAAATTTATTCGCAGACCTGTTCTGTCTATCGTAATCTCTTTGATTATCGTATTTATGGGAGTTTTATCATTGTTAAAATTACCCATCACACAGTTTCCTTCGATTTCTCCGCCCAAAGTAAATATTACGGCAGATTATCCGGGAGCCAACAACGAATTGCTGATTAAATCGGTCGTTATTCCTTTAGAAAGAGGATTAAATGGAGTTCCGGGAATGAAATATATGACTTCCGATGCCGGAAACGACGGGGAAGCATCCATTCAGGTGGTTTTTGATCTGGGAACAGATCCGAATGTTGCTGCTGTAAACGTTCAGAACCGTGTATCTTCAGTAGTAAATAAACTTCCGCCTTTAGTAGTGCGTGAAGGGGTGAAAATTACCCGGGAGGAACCTAATATGTTGATGTACATAAACCTGTACAGTGATGACCCGAAAGCCGACCAGAAATTCCTTTTCAACTATGCAGACATCAATGTAATGTCTGAATTGAGAAGGGTAAGCGGAGTCGGTTTTGCAGATATCCTCGGAACCAGAGAATATGCAATGCGTATCTGGCTGAAACCGGACCGGTTAACGGCATACAGCATTTCAGCAGATGAAGTAATGGAATCCCTGAATCAGCAGAGTTTGGAAGCATCTCCGGGTAAAACTGGAGAAAGTTCCGGTAAAAGATCGCAGTCATTTGAATATATTTTAAAATATCCCGGCCGTTTTAATAATGAAAAGGATTACGGAAATATTATTCTTAAAGCGAAACCGGACGGAGAATTTATCCGGCTAAAAGACGTTGCCGATATAGAATTTGGTTCTTCCATGTACGATATTTATTCTACATTGAATGGTAAACCTTCTGCAGCGATTACGGTAAAGCAATCATACGGTTCCAACGCAAGCGACGTGATCAAAAACGTAAAATCTTTGATGGCGGAGTTAGAAAAAACCACTTTCCCGAAAGGAATGCATTATGACATCAGTTACGACGTATCAAAATTCCTTGATGCTTCTATTGAAAAAGTAGTTCATACATTATTTGAAGCTTTCATTTTAGTGGCAATCGTGGTATTTTTATTCCTCGGAGACTGGCGTTCTACATTAATTCCGGCGTTAGCGGTTCCGGTATCTTTGGTAGGAACTTTTGCAGTCATGTCGGCATTCGGAATTACCTTAAATATGATCTCGCTTTTTGCCCTTGTAATGGCGATCGGGGTAGTGGTAGATGACGCGATTGTGGTTATTGAAGCGGTTCACGCCAAGATGGAGGAGAAGCATTTATCTCCGCTAAAAGCAACAGAAGAAGCCATGCACGAAATCAGCGGAGCAATTATCGCGATTACTCTGGTAATGGCATCTGTATTTATTCCGATTGCATTCATGTCCGGTCCGGTTGGGGTATTTTACCGTCAGTTTTCCATCACGATGGCTTCTGCGATCATTCTTTCAGGAGTTGTTGCTTTAACATTAACTCCGGCTTTGTGTGCTTTAATCTTAAAAAATAACCACGGAAAAGCAAAAAGAAGAACTCCGATTACTATCTTCCTTGATAAATTTAACGGGCTATTCAACAAAGGAGCAGGGAAATATGAAAAGATGCTCAATAAAACGGTGAAGAAAAAAACGATCACTTTACCTTTATTATTAGCGTTCTGTGCTTGCACATTTTTCTTGAGCAACTCATTGCCTTCAGGATTTATACCGGCGGAAGATCAGGGAATGATCTATGCAATTATCCAGACGCCGCCGGGCTCTACATTGGAAAGAACCAATCAGATTGCCAAAGAATTATTAAGAGAATCTGAAGATATTGACGGGGTACAGTCTGTTTCTTCACTGGCCGGTTATGAGATCTTAACAGAAGGTACCGGTTCAAACTCAGGAACCTGTCTGATCAACCTTAAAAGCTGGGAAGACCGTAAAGAATCTGCCGCAGAAATTATAGAAAAGCTTGAAGAAAAAGCAAAAAATATTCCGGGTGCAAATATTGAATTCTTTCAGCCGCCGTCTATTCCCGGCTATGGTGCCGCAGGTGGTTTCGAGCTTCGTCTGCTGGATAAGGCGGGAAGTGGCGACTATCATAAAATGGAGCAGGTAAGTAATGATTTCGTAAGGGAATTGAAAAAACGTCCTGAATTGGGTTCCGCATTTACCTTCTACTCTGCAAGTTTCCCTCAGTATATGTTGAGAGTGGATAATGATCTTGCCGAACAAAAAGGAGTGACGATAGAAAATGCAATGGATAATTTATCAACATTAATCGGTTCCAATTATGAAACAAGTTTCATCCGTTTCGACAGGCCTTATAAAGTAATCGTTCAGGCTGGCCCTCAGTATAGGGCGTTGCCGAGTGATTTGTTAAAGCTTTATGTGAAAAACGATAAAGATCAGATGGTTCCGTATTCAGATTTTATGCATCTGGAAAAAGTATATGGTCTTTCGGAAATTACCAGACATAATATGTATAATTCTGCCGAGGTCAGTGGTACTCCTGCTCCGGGTTACAGTTCCGGACAGGCTATTGCAGCCATCAAGGAAGTAGCGGATAAAACGCTTCCGAGAGGATTTGGAATCGACTGGGCAGGGATTTCTAAAGACGAGGTAAGCCGCGGAAATGAGGCCATTTTCATTTTCTTAGTGTGTCTAGGATTCGTTTACCTGATTCTTTCTGCGCAGTATGAAAGTTTCATTCTTCCGTTACCGGTAATCCTATCGTTGCCTACAGGTATTTTCGGGGCTTTCCTATGTCTTAAATTATTAGGATTGGAAAATAACATTTATGCTCAGGTAGCAATGGTCATGCTGATTGGTCTTTTAGGTAAAAATGCCGTATTGATCGTAGAATTTGCTGTACAGAAAAAAGCCGAGGAAGGTATTCCTGTTGCCCAGGCTGCAATTGAAGGAGCTGCAATCCGTTTCCGTCCGATTTTGATGACATCATTTGCATTCATCGCAGGTTTAATTCCATTGGTTCTGGCAACAGGACCGGGAGCAATCGGAAACCGTACCATCGGTACAGCAGCAGCAGGAGGGATGCTCATCGGAACTGTTTTCGGATTGATGATTATTCCTGGATTATATTACATTTTCGGAACCATTGCCGATAAGTCGAGACTGGCAAGATATGAGGAGGAAAATCCTTTAACAGAACAAACAGAACCGTACCAACACGATGACAAACATGAAGATTTATAATAAATATATAATGGCCATAGTCTTATCGCTTGTTTTAGCAAGCTGTAAGGCGCCTTTGGCCACCGTCGTAAAAGACGAGGTGAAAGAAAATATTCCTCAGAATTTTAACCAGGAAGAGCAGGGCGATGCAAATGCCAACAGCGGAACAACTCCATGGAGACAGTTTTTTACTGATCCTAATTTAGTAGCGTTAATTGAAACTGCTTTAAAAAATAATCAGGAGCTGATGATCACTTTGCAGGAAATTGAAATTGCAAAGAGCGGCGTTTTAGCTAAAAAAGGAAGGTTAACACCAACGGTTTCTGCAGGTGTCGGAGCCGGGGTCAGTAAAGTAGGGCGTTATACCAGTGAAGGAGCAGGTGATGCTTCTACAGAAATAGAACCCGGAAAGGAAGTTCCGGACCCGCTTGGAAATTTTGAAGGTGGGTTAATGGCCAACTGGGAAGTCGATATCTGGAAGAAACTAAGAACGGAAAAGGAATCAGCGATAGCGCATTACCTTTCAACAGTAGAAGGAAAGAATTTTGTACTCTCTAATTTAATTGAAGAAATTGCCGACAATTATTATGAGCTTTTAGCATTAGACAATCAGCTTGAAATTATTCAGCAGTACACGAAGCTGCAGGAGAAAGCTCTGGAGATCTCAAAAATTCAGAAAGAAGCAGCAGCGGCTACAGAGCTGGCGGTTAAAAAGTTTGAAGCGGAACTGGCAAAATCCAAAGCTACGGAATATACAATTCGTCAGGAGATTACAGAAAAGGAAAATGAGATCAATGCTTTATGTGGTAGATATCCGCAGACTATTGTACGCTCAAAAAGTGATTTCATGTCTATGATTCCGCAGACTGTATATATGGGAATTCCATCTCAGCTTCTTGCCAACCGCCCTGATATTAAACAGGCTGAGCTGGAACTGAAAGCTGCAAAGCTGGATGTTGAAGCAGCAAGAAAGGAATTTTATCCTACTCTGGAAATTTCCGCAACATTGGGTCTGGAAGCTTTTAAACCTTCTTATCTGGTGAAATTACCGGAATCCATGGCAGCAAGTCTGGTGGGTGAGCTTGCAGGGCCGCTTATTAATAAAAGTGCGATCAAAGCAAATTTCCAGACCGCTGACGCACGACAGATCCAGTCTTTGTATGAATATGACAAAACTATTCTGAATGCATATTTAGATGTTGCCAATTTAATGTCTAAAGTAAAAAACATAGATCAGTATTATAAACTGAAGTCTGATGAAACGAAGGCTTTGGAACAATCGATAGATATTGCTAATCAGCTATTCAGAAATTCAAGGGCAGATTACCTGGAGGTTCTTCTCAATCAGAGAGATGCTCTGGATGCAAAAATGGAGCTGGTGGAAGCAAAACAAAAACAGCTGAGTACAGTTGTGGATATTTATAAGAGCTTAGGCGGAGGCTGGAAGTAATTATAAATCCTTAATGTTTTAAAAAGAAAAGAGACTGCCCGAAAGGGACCAGTCTCTTTTCGATTAAAACTGAAAACTTTAATAGAAAGGCTCATGTAATGAAGCCTTTACTAATTTATCTGCATCGTATGAACAGCTAAATTATCCGGTTAGTTTTTATAGAAAATGGTATTAGTTTTTTGAAATTAAATTTAAAAAAACCATCCTCCCTCAAAAGTAATTTCCCTGTTAAGGAAGGTGGTAAGATTATTGAATCATCATGTTTCCGGTTATTGACTTTTACCCTTAGTGGATATATTTAGTTTTATAATGTAATACGTTTAAATTTCTCTTCTTAACTCTGAGTCCAAAATTATCAGGTTAAATCCGGATATAAAAATAATTGTTGTCTTTATTCATAAATTATGACGTCTTTATTTGAAAATTTAAAATATTTAATGTGCTGATTTTCAATTTTTATATTTGTAAAATAGAAATAGTTCGATAGTAGATATTAATTCAAACTTGTTTGAGAAAAACCGTCCATTTTTTGTAATTTTGAGCGCTGTTTACATTGAATAATACTAAGGTGATCAAAAAACTACTGCTTTTATTTTGTACCATATGCTTTCATTTTTTCCTTTCGCAGGAATCAGAGACTGTGTATGATGAGTTGAGAAAGAAGTACGAAAACTTTGAAGAAAATGATTTCAGAGCATTTCAGTATATCCGTCCTTACATTGCTAAAGCAAAAAAAGAAAAGAACTATAGTAAATTGGTTCAGGGATATAAAGATGCGGTACTTTTTGCTTCCCTTGATGAAGAAAAGCTGAAATATAGCGACAGTCTGGTCCGGGCGGCAAATCTTTCGGGGGACAAAGACCTTATGATTGTTGCCCATATTGATAAAGGTGTTATTTATTACTATAACTATAAAAAATATCAGCTTGCCCTTAATGAATATCTCGAAGCCTACCAATATTCAAAAAATACAAAAAACGAATACCTGAAACATCAGAACCTCTATCATATAGGGGTAGTGAAAAGCTATTTGGGATATTATGACGAAGCTGCTGATTTATTCAGCAAATGCCTTTTGTATTACAGGGAAAAATCAAAAGCCGATATTCATCCTAATCTAATTTACAACAATAAAAAGGGTTATCTCAACAGCCTGCACCAGCTGATTATCTGTTACCGGCATCTGGGAAGGTATAAGGACATGGATGTTGCAATAAAAAAAGGACTTTCGGAGGCTGGCAATAATCGGGATTATGCCCAGGAGAAAGGGTATTTCCTTCTTTCAAAAGGAATTTCCGAATATAGGGAAAAGCAATATGAGACAGCCTTGACGGATCTTAACCTGTCTCTTCCGTCCATTCGTCACAGCCGCGATTTTGCAAGGCTTTCAGTTAATTATTTTTTTATAGGAAAAAGTTATCTCGGGATGAACGACACTCAAAAATCTGTTTTTTATTTCAGGAAAATTGATTCCATTTTTAACAAACATCAGTTTATCCTTCCTGAGCTCAGGGAAAATTATGAGATTCTTATCAATTACAGCAAGAAAAATAAAGACCAGGCGCAACAGCTTTACTATACTGGGCAATTGCTGAAAGCAGACAGTATCATGTCCAGAGATTTTAGTTATCTGTCTCCGAAGATTCACAAAGATTATGACACCAAAACATTACTGGAAGAGAAAAACAAGCTTCAGAAAATGAACTATCTGGTAACCGTAATCGTAATTCTCTTAATTATCTGGGCAATCGGTCTCATTATGCTTTTCACCAAAAGGCAAAAAAAGGCTAAAGAAATTAAGCAGAAATATATATTGCTTGAAGAAAAGTTTGTAAAAGACCAGGCTATTGGCGAGATATCCAGTACTATACTTGAAGAAAAAAAGATTCACCTGCATGAAAGTAAGGTTGAAGAACTTCTTCATAAACTCAAAAAGTTTGAAAACAAAAAAGGATTTACCCAAAAAGGGCTTACCCTCAACAGGCTGGCTCAGCAACTTGGGACAAATTCCAGCTATCTCTCCCAGGTTATCAATGAATATAAAGGCGGAAATTTTAATAAATATCTCAGTCAGCTCAGGATCAATTATATTACCAATCTTCTTTTTGAGGATAAAAAATATCTAAAATACAATATTGAAACACTCGCCAGAGAGTGCGGAATTGCTTCACGGCAAAATTTCTCCGATCTTTTTTATGAAATCAACGGAATACGGCCTACAGATTTTATTAAGAAAAGGATGCAGGAGATGGATAATGGAGGTGATTAATAATTAGATAAATCCAACGAAATCAATGAATAAAGGCTTAGGCCGAATTGTTTATGTGTAATTATATCATACAAAACAGTATTTTCCTAATCATTATTTTCCTATATATATACTTTATATTGGACTTTAGATTTAAGAAAGACAATTTTAATTTTAAAAATTATTTAAAGAAAAGGAAAAAGCAATCCACCTTATCAATGTTTATGGATATAAATGGTTGGCAAGCGGCGATCGCTTCTTTAATATTTACGATAATATATTTTTATATTAAACGTGGAGTGTTAACTGATATTTTAAGTATTTTTAAAATTAATCTATGCTAATCAGTTTATAACTTCACGAAAATAAAAACCAACCAAATCTACCATGAAAAAGCTCATCTTCATTATTATAAGCCTTCTTATTCTCCTGATCATTATTGTTTTAATTAAAACATTTACTTATTCTTTTAAAAAAGTAAGTGCCAATACTACTTCAGGCTGGAAAATGATAAAAGATGATTCCGCTATTCAAAGATTATCTGGCGGGCTAAAGATTCCGACTGTTTCATCGCGTGAGCTGGGCGATTTCAATTACTCAACATTTGATACCATCAAGGAATATATAAAAAATTCTTATCCCCTCATTTATCAGAATGCAGAGTTTGCTGAAGTCAATACCTATGGTCTGGTATTTAGGTTAAAGGGCAGCAATCCTTCTCTCGATCCCATTTTATTTCTTTCCCACACTGATGTCGTTCCTCCCGGAGATGCTGAAGTGAAAGATAAAACTGAAAATATTTTCAGACCGGATGATCAACCCTTACCTGCGGTATCGGAAGTTTCGGAAGAGTGGGATTTCGGTCCGTTTTCCGGAGCAGTAGCCAACGGAAGAATTTACGGAAGAGGTTCCATTGATATGAAGGGAATGCTGTTCTCCCTTCTGGAATCCATGAATAATGTAATTAAGACAAAATTTATTCCCCAGCGGGATATCTATCTTGCTTTTGGTTTTGATGAAGAAGTGGGCGGACAACAGGGCGCTGTAAAAATTGCAGAGCATTTCAGAAATAAAAATATGCAATTTGATGCAGTATATGATGAAGGCGGCTTAATTCTTGAAAAGGGTAGTGTTACAGGGATCAACTCAGATATTGCCGTAATCGGCTGTGCAGAAAAAGGTTTTCTCTCCGTTAAAATAAAAGTAAAAGGACTCGGCGGACATTCTTCTATGCCTCCTGCGGAAAGTGCCATTGGAAAAGCTGCTGTCATTATGCAGCGCCTTGAATCCGGCCAGATGAAGCCTGAAGTCACTCCGATTATCAATCAGTTTTTTACCAATGTCGGTGGATCCATGTCTTTTATTAGCAGAATGGCCATTGCCAATCAGTGGTTATTGAAACCCGTTCTTCTTTCACAGCTGACGAAAAATAATTCCACCAACGCCCTGGTTCGTACAACTACCGCTTTAACCATGATGAAGGGAAGTGACGCTCCCAATGTCCTTTCTCCCGAAGTGGAATTTATTGTTAATTTCAGACTTCTTCCCGGTAATACCGTAAAAGATGTGAAAGAACATATTGCAAATGCTACCAAAGGATTTGATGTGGAAATTGACGAAATCGACAGTGTAAAAGAAGCTTCTGCAGTTTCTTCATCGAATACAAGAGCATTTCAAATGATAGAAGCGGCGATTAAAGAAATTCATCCTACGGCAATCGCAACACCTTACCTCACGGTGGGCGCAACGGATGCTTATAAATACCAGGTCGTAAGTAAAAATATTTACCGCTTTATGCCGATAAAAATTAACAACGCCGAAAAGCAATCTATCCACAGCACGAATGAATATCTCAGCATAGAAAATTATATGAAAATGATTCATTACTTTGAATTCATCATGAGAAATTATGATAAATAAATAATGAGCAATAAGTAATGAATAATTAAATTTAGATTATCAGAATCACAAGAATATATAAATTGTTCATAAACTGTGATCTTGCTAAGTCAAACGTCTTTGTTTAATGAAATATGCGCAACTTTTTAATAAAAAAAACCGAAAATTTTAGCGTTAAAAAATCAATCATTCCAAAAAAATTAAAACAAAAAAATAACACGTCAAGTTTTGTCGCATCACCGGAATAGCTTTGTCATATCAAAACAACAAAGTTATGGAACTGCCATTATATTTAAGTTTTAATGAATTTGAAAACCGGTATTACGATCATCTTGAAACATGGTTCGAAGAATACCGTAACACATCAGAAACCGATTATCTGAAAATTTTAGCAGAACTGTATAGTCCTTATTTATATTACAATTTTGCCAATGACAGGCTGCAGGCTGATGCTACAATTCAGATTAAAGAATGCTCTTTTCCGTATCATGATAAAATAGGACTTTCTTTCTGTACAAGCTGCGAAAATGGAAAATCTCCCAAAAGCACCAAAAGCATGAGCCATATTTTCGAGTGGAAAACAATCAGCATGATGGAATATGCACAGCATGTTTTAGATAAGATCAACAAACATCTCCAAACCAATACCGGTAAAGTCGGTCAAAACATCCTGGATTACATTAATGATTATAATATCATCACTTCAAGAGACGGAGCGGGATATTGTGTTAACTATAATCAACATCAGACTACACTCCCTTTTTTGAAAGCCTACCTTCCTGTTTACGGACAAACGGTGAATATTGCAACTTACAGAGATTTCATTTTTTCAGTAGTTCAGATTGCGGAGTTTATTGATGAAAAATTAAAAGATGTGCATGCTTTTGAGAATACAATTTACACAAAGCTGAAATCTGATGCTAAATTCAAAGTTCAGATGAACCAGCAGTTTCTCACCATATGCAACTAAACTAATACCAAACATTCATATAGCTAAATTATAGTTTGAAATGGGTTGAGATTTTCAAACGCAACCGCCTGATCTTTTTTGTGATCAGGCGGTTTTTAATAAAGATGTATCAAAGATTTATTGTACTTCGAATAAATGCATCGTAATTATTTTTTTATTAATTTTTGTACAGATGTTTTATTGGCAGAATTGATTTTTAGCCAATAAATGCCTCCGCTGAGTGATGGAGCAGATAATAATAATCTGGGGTCTTTGCCGCAATTGAGATTTATTTTATTATAAACCAGTTTCCCGGTTGAATCAAACAAATTAATATCCAATGCCGTTTCTTTCTTACAGGTAATATTTACATAGTCTGAAAAAACAGTTGGAAAAACCTTATAATCATCTGCGATCTTTATTTCATTAATTCCTAAATTGGAATTGTAAATATACCGCGCAAGTGCAAAATTACTATCAGCCGGAAAGTTTGAATGGGATGCGAGTCCGGCAAGAGTGATGGTTGAATTTGTTATAATGGAAGCATAAGGTATATCCTGAAATCCATAAAAATCTGTAGTAACAATTCCAGAATTACCAAACTGGCTATCCAAATTACCAGCCTGATTGTACTTCATGATCGTGAAATTTTCATTTCCAGTCTGAACTGAATAGGTAAAACCAGATGCTATGATATTATTTGAGGGGTCCAGTTTAAGGGTTTTTATTTCTCCCCCGGTATTAGGGAGAAGTGTCTGCACCACACCGTTATTGCCAAATGAGTTGTCGAAAGAGCCATTGATATTTAGTTTTACAATGGTAAAATTGTCTAATACATTATTATTGTTTGAAGAATATGAATATCCTCCCATCAGCAGACTCCCGTCACTTAAAAGCATATGAGTCCGCGATAATGAATTGCCCTGATTCGTGACATTAAAATAAGTATAGCCTACACCTGCAAATGAAGTATCCAGATTTCCGTTAGGCAATAATCTTAAAGCAAACATTCTGGCTTGATTCGAGCCGGTTGATAAAATAAGATAGCCGGAACAGGTTATTTTTCCGTTTGGAGAGAGGCTTACAGAAAATAAGTAATGCCTGTGATTGATAGGAGCGATGGTAAATAATCCGGTATTATTAAACGAAGTATCAAATTGTCCGTTTGGTAATAACCGCAATACAAACCCTTCTGTTAATGATTGTAATGGAGTACCGCTTTTGTTTCCGACTAAAATTATTTTTCCGTCAGATTGAAGCTCACCGTTAAAGATATTGTCATCCGACTGATATGCAAAATTGATCTCAAGTGTACCATTATTTCCAAAAGTTGTTACGGAGTTGCCATTTTCGTCCATTTTAGAAACAATGATGTTATTATAGCCATCGGATCCAATTTTTGTTCCCAAAACAATAATCTCGTTGGTGCTTGTTTTTAAAATTTTTTCAATGGATTTGAAAGGAAACTGCTTAACTCCATTATTTTGAAAACTGGTGTCAATTGTGCCGTCGGAATTATGTTTTACGAGATAAGCATTGACATTATCGGAACCTCCTACCAATAGCTTGTCGTTGTTTAAGGCTATCATAGAGGAGATTTTTTCAATGGCTAGGTTACTGTTAATATCGTAAACTACCTTTCCATTGGTTCCAAAGGTATTATCCAGTACTTGTCCAAAAAAGCAGTGAATGGATAAAAAGAAAATAAAAACTAGTGTTCTGTATCTCATATTATAAATTTTACATGGGAATTATAGTTAATGTTTAAAATTTTTAAGAAAGACTAAAAAAATAAAGCGCTGGAATTCAGCGCTTTATTTTGCAGAGAGGAAGGGATTCGAACCCTCGATACAGTTACCCGTATACTACCTTTCCAGGGTAGCTCCTTCAACCACTCGGACACCTCTCTATTTGAGATTGCAAAAATAAGGGAATTTATTGAATATCCAAATTATTATTGCAATTGCTGCGAAATTTCTCCACAAAGGCTTTTTGAAAAATTGTCTCCGAAGCTTCCATTGTAATTCGGATTATCTATAAGGTGCATTGCTTTTGTAATAGCACTTTCTGCTGTTATATCCCTTCCGCTGATGGCTCCGATTCTGGAAAAAATATTGCTGTTCTCGTACTTTCCGAATGATATTCCTCCTGAAATACACTGGCTTACTACAACAATTTCAGTTCCGTTATTCCGGATCTGCTGTAAGGTTTCCACTGTTTTATCACTGCTGAAAATGGTTCCCGAACCAAAAACCTGAAGAATAAGAACTTTCATTTTCGGGATTTCTTTAAAATGATTAAGGTTCATGCCCGGAAAGATCCTCCAGAAAATAATATCTTCCGAAATATGATCATCCACATGGAACTCAGTTCCAGACTCACATCGGTGAAGATTTTCTTTAATAATATTGAGATGCACTCCCGATTGCCCTAAAATTGGATAATTTGGACTGGCATATGCATCAAAGTATTCTGCAGAATATTTCAGGGTACGGTTTCCTCTCAGCAATTTGTATTCAAAATAAATCGCTACTTCCTGGATTACCGCTTCATCATTCTCATATAAGCTAGCGTAATAAAGGCTGGTTAAAAGATTTTCCTTGGCATCTGTCCGCAAATCTCCGATAGGGAGCTGGGAGCCTGTAAGAATTACCGGCTTTTTGAGGCCTTTCAGCATAAAACTCAGCGCTGAAGCGGTATAAGACATCGTATCTGTTCCGTGAAGAATTAGAAAGCCGTCATAATTATGATAATTCTTATGGATATAATGAGCGATGATTTTCCACTCGTCCGGCCCCATATCGGATGAATCAAGGGGTTTTGAAAAAGGATGAACGAAAACTTCACATTCCATCAGCGTCATTTCCGGCATTTTTTCAAAAATATTTCCAAAATCAAATGCACGGAGGCTTCCGGTTTCATAATCTTTCTCCATACCGATGGTTCCGCCGGTATAGATCAAAAGGACTTTTCGTTTCATAGATGATTTTATTAGATTTTCAGGCCTCATTCGGGAGGATTCCTCAAAATTACGTTAATTTGCAAAGATTTGAAAATGAATGGAAGATTTAGCAAAAACTTTTGAATATTTAAAGCAGTTTTTAACGGAAGAAAGACTTTCCAAAATTGAGCATTTTTCCTTAGAAAGCTCGGATTTTGTTTTGCCGGTGGTGGAAGATATTTATCAGTTCCGCAATGCAGCTGCAATTGTACGTTCGGTAGAAGCCTGTGGTTTTCATAAAGTGGTGGCTTTGCAGGAAGAATATAGTTTTGAACCGAATCTTCGCGTCACCAAAGGGGCAGATACCTGGGTTGAGGTTGAGAAACTTCCCCGAAATATGGAATCTTTTCAGAAAATCAGGGATAGAGGCTATAAAATAGTCGCTGTTTCGCTGGAAAATAATGCGGTAATGCTGCCTGAATATCAGATTACAGAACCTGTTGCTTTGGTTTTCGGAACCGAAATGGAAGGTGTTTCACAGGAAATTCTTGATTTTGCAGATGAGACACTGGCTATCCCGATGTACGGTTTTACAAGAAGTTTTAATGTTTCGGTGGCAGCTTCTATCTGCCTGTATGAATTAAAGCAAAAGCTGATTAAATCGGGTATGAATTATAAACTAAATGAGGAAAAGCTGTTAAAAATGAAAATTCGATGGGCTGTCAATTCTATACGGAGCGGACAGGAGATTTTTAACAAATACTTGAAGGATCATCAGCTTCCTGAAATTTTTAAATAGCTTTTTTTATTTAAAATCTTATAAGAATCTATTTTATTATTCTAGCCATTTCTTTTCATTTTTAAAATTAACAAAACAAATGTAGAATGAGATCCCATCTTTAAATCACTTGTGAAAACTGTGAAGGGATTTGACCGGTTTCGAGGTGTTTTCTTCGGATCAGCTTCGGGTCAGCTTCGGAAAAATATACTTTTTTCCGAAGAGTTTCCGAACAACACCCGAAGGATTGTCGAAGAAATTCTGATTATTTCTTAAGAATTTTTGTATTTTTTCGTTGATCTGTTTTTTTATCGAAATAGCTTTTATTGGAGATTAAATTTTCTTAAAATTGAGTAGAATAAAATATCTGTTGATACTCACGTCGATTTGGAGGATATTTCCAGAATTGAAATAAAATGTTTCATCATTAAATAACACGACATCTTTTGTCGTATCTCCGCAATATCTTTGTACCATAATAATTATAATTAATTATTATGGTAATATTCACGTAAAATTTACACTGTATATCTTTTTAAGGAAAAATAAAAATAATATTTTTGCAGCGATTTAAATTAATAATCAACAACTCGAAATAAACATTAGGAATGAATAAAATATACTCAGGAGCACTGTTCTTGTGCTCTGTTCTGGGCATTTCTGCCCAGGAAGTGATCTGGCAGAAAGACATTAAATCCTCTACCCAGGACTTTCTTTCCCAGGTTACCACTACTATTGATCAGCAGTATTTGATAACCGGCAGTTCTATCCAGACAGGAAATAACATGTCCAAAGCTGGAGGCAAAAGCCATTTGCCAACAGCCAACAACCAGCAGCCTAATAACGGTTACGATTTTCATTTGGTTAAACTCAGCCAGCAGGGCGAAGAAGTCTGGGAAAAATATTTCTCGGGGCAAAACCATGATTTCCTTTCGACTACGGTGAACACTCAGGACGGTGGATTCGTTTTAGCAGGAACTTCATTCAGCGGGAAAGGCTTAGACAAAAAAGAAGAATCCAAAGGCGGATCTGATATGTGGCTGATCAGAATCAATGAATTCGGGGATGAATTGTGGCAGAAAACGATTGGAAGTATTTCGGATGAAGAAGCCAGAGCGGTAATTCAAACAACGGATTTGGGATTCTTTGTGGCAGGAAATGTCACCCTTCGAGAACCTCAGGGTACAATAAAAAGTTACGGATCCAAAGATGTTTTGATTGTACGACTGGATAAAAACGGAAAAGAATTATCACAATTGATTTTAGGCGGAAAAGGATTGGATGAAGTAGAGAAAATGATTCCAACGAAAGACGGAGGCGCTTTACTCGGAGTGTATTCCAGAAGCAATGCCGGAGGATCTAAGAAGACAGAAAATTTCGGGGAGGGTGATTACTGGATCATCAAGCTCAATAAAGACGGCAAAGTAGAATGGGAAAAGAATTTCGGAGGAAATGGAGATGACCATTTGAGAACTTTAGCCTTAACATCTACAGGCTACATCATTGGCGGAGAGTCAAGGTCGGAAAGATCAGGAAATAAGACGGTCGGAATTGAAGAAGGAACAGACCTCTGGTTGGTTGCTCTTGATATGAGTGGAAATGAGCAGTGGCAGAAATCTTACAACTTCAAGAACCGGGATGTATTGATGGGAATGAGCGTAATAGCCGGGAAGCAGGAAGATGGAAGCAGGAAGTCTAAAGGTGTTTTATTGGGAGGTTATACCCAGGCTGAAGGAAGAATTGAAACTGATGATGAAACGTTCTGGATGCTGTATCTGGATCAAAATGGTAATGAACAATGGAGAAAGCATGTGAAGGGAGAATCCCGGAAAAGGGAAGAAAGACTTTCGGATATTAAGCTGAACAGAGACGGTTCGATTATACTGGCCGGAACCAGCGCTGAAGAGCTTGGAAAAGAAAACTGGAAGATCGTAAAGCTGGGTGACAGGCAGATTGATCAGTTGATCGAAAAACAGGATATTAAGATCTACCCAAATCCTGTATCAGATTACGCGTATGTGGAGATTGGAATGGAAGATGGAAGCTGGAAGCTGGGTGATGGAAAGTTCGAGGCAGAAATTGTTGTATATGATATGGGCGGAAGACAGCTTCAGAGCCTGAAAACAAAAAATAAAGTCACAAAGATCAACACGCAGAATCTGATTCAGGGGGCGTATCTGGTGACCGTGAAAACGAATGATAATAAAACAGCGAGTGCTAAACTGATTAAGAAATAGATTAAGATGAAAAAGTTACAACTACTTCTATACTTTCTTTTGAGTATTGAAATTTTCTCACAAGCTCAGCAATTAAATTTTGGTGATCTTCCAAGACCGATTCCTTCCACGTCGTATAGTACTACTTATCAGGAAATGCCCACTTCGACGGCCACGGGAGTTCCAAATATTTCAATTCCAGTTGGGGGGATTTCAGCCCAAGGAGATAAAATAAGTGAAGATATTATACTGTCATATAACCCTTACAATGTGAATAATGAAGACTTTGTAAGTGAGGTAGGTCTGGGATGGACATTATTTTGCGGTGGAAATATATCAAGACAAATCATTGGAAACCTGGACGAGTTATATGATGATGTTGCTCATCCGGATTATAGTGTCAACTCTTTCAATGATGTGTATTATTATACGCTTCCAAACGGTGTATCAGGAAAATTTAAAATTATCAGGAATACTGCCGACAATACATTTAGGATTGGTGATTATGATAGAAACAATGTAAAGATTGAATTAACCAGAACAAGTAATACGGCAACCTTAATCGTAAATTCTTTTACCATAACGGATATTAACGGATATAAATTTGTATTTAGTGACTACAGTCAGTCAGTTTATTCATCTCAGAATAAAATGTACAGATCTGCTTTTTATCTATCGAGCATTAAAGATGCAAGCGGTATGGAATTACTGACCTATGAATATCAAAAAAATAATCAGTATGTACCAGGAACATCAACATTTCTTTATGAAAGCTGCAAATTAAAAAAGGTGACAAGTCCATCTTTAGGAAAGATTGATATTGAGTACAATTATGATTCATCTTTAAGTACTACTTATCATGATCCTTACAGTGTATCAAAGATAAAAGCGCAAAATTATTATGGAAAAGATTTGTTTGAGTTTACTTTTGAGTATTCGTTCAAGTATTTTTCAACATTAAATAATCAAAAACGAGTTTTAGAAAGAATTCTGAAGAAGAATTTCGAAAATCCCAATTCTCCTGAAATAACAAGGTTTGAGTATAATACCTTAGGCTTGGACGGCAGTATTAATATTCCCAATTTTACAGGTATAACATGTACCGGAACATCAGAGACTCATCCGTATCCTTCTAATAGTGTAATTGGACTATTGAAGAAAATATACTTACCAACTGGAGGGGTTACAGAGTATGAATTCGAGCCTAATGAATATTTTTTTGATAAAAATAAGGCTGAGTATATACAAAGCTTACAAGAAAATTATATTGATCCTACAATTCAGAGTATTGAGCATATAGCTGATATTACTTATTCAAATACGAATACAGCTACTTTAAAATTCTGGAATCTTCAGGGAGATCCTACCAAGCAGAAGAGAATATATTTTGTTTTTAGCGCACAGAGAAACTATGACAACCCTTTTTTACCTGAGAATCCGGGGAATTTTTTTGCAAGATTTAAAATAAACGGAACTTCTTCTAATGACCTTTTGTTATGCGGAAGTGCGTACTATGATGAAAGTAGTTTCAGTTCTACGTCAACTTTATTATTAAACCCGGGAAAACATAATATTGAATTTCCTGACATTTATGCTTCGGGTACCCTGTCAATTTATCAATTAAAAAATACAGACCCTCCTTATAAAAATATTGATTATACGCAAGGGGTAAGAATTAAAAAGATAAAGAACTTTAGTTCACCTTCAAGCACAGTGCCTGATAATACTTTTAATTACTCTTATAACCTGTTCGACAATAGCAATAGCTCTAGCGGATATAAATTTGCTAACGAAAATACATATACTTCTTCAGAATTTATACTCTATAAGAATGTAAAAATTGCTGAAGGAGAGAACATGGGATACATCAACAATTACTACAAACTGCCAAGTGATTATCCGGACACATTTATAAATATTGGTGGAACTACAGTTCCTGTGAAAGAATATTACAACCTGACTCAAAGAGGTCTACTGGATAAAAAATCTATTTTTGATAGTAGTAATAACAAGGTAAAAGAATATACCTATAATTATGATCTTCAGCAAAAAAGTGGAGGAGTAGTTGAAATTCCGGCAGGATACGGATATATGCGTTTGGGTATAATTAAAAAATTAACACAAACCGAAACCGACTTTCTTGTAAATCAGGCAACAGTTGTTAATAGAAAAGAGTATAATTATGAGAACTGGTTAAATTTATATAGTCTTTCAAGTATTAAAGAGATTAATGCCGATGGAAGTGTTGCTGAAAAAATATATTCGTATCCCGATCCTTTTACACTGATCGGACAAACCAACGAATATCAGCATCTGCTTGATAATAACATTATAGGTATACCGGTGAAAACTGTTGAGAAGGCAAATGGATCAGTAATTTCCATCATTGATGTGAAATATGCAAATAACAGTCTTTATCCCACATCAATTGTAAGCAATAATGCGTATGATGGAAGTTTAAAAACAGCGATTCGTTATGATAAGTATGACAGTAAAGGGAATTTATTACAATATACTACTAATATAGACGAAACAACAGGAGTTGGCTTTCCAACAACTTTAGTGTACGGATATAACCAATCATTGCCAATTGCTAAGATAGAGGGCGCTACAACACAGGATATAAGATTCGTGCTGCTTCCGGAGGGTTTTCAAGGAATTGTAGCTCGTTCTGATCAGGATGTTGATGAGGCCTCAGAAAAACTTTTACTGGAAGAACTCGATGCGTATCGTAATAGTACTCAGCTTAAAAATTTCATGATCACAACATATACTTATGATCCTTTGGTAGGAGTAACAAGTGTCACACCACCTGACGGTATCAGAGCGATTTACAAATACGATTCTAATGGAAAACTGAAGATGGTAGTAGATGTAAACGGAAATATTTTGAATGAGTATAAGTATAATATCAAACCACAACCATAGACCGATGAAGAAAATACTAATATTTATAAATGTTTTTATAGCAGCTTCACTTTTTGCACAGAGCTTAACGAATACGGAGAACTATCTTTACTCCCGGACCTATTTGGAGCCTGTTGCTTCAAGCCAGCCTTCTGCAAAGCAAATACAAAGTGTTCAATACTTAGACGGGCTGGGAAGAACTACTCAGGCTGTATCCATTAAAAATACTCCTTCAGGAAAGGATATAGTGTTACCTGTTTTATATGACGAGAACGGGAAAGTTTCAAAAAGCTATCTGCCATTACCGTCAAATACCTTGAATGGAGCAAAGCATTCAGGCATTACGGAAAATAGTGTGAACAGCTATTATGGGGTTACAAATGCATATTCACAAATTGATTATGAAAAATCCCCAGTAGCAAAAGTTTTTAAAAAGTCTTCCCCTGGTGAAGCCTGGAAGATCAACGGACCCAATACGCAAAATGTTACTTATTCAGCAAACACGGCATCTGAAGTTAAAAATTACAAAGCTATCTCAAGCTGGGATTCTGCATCAAAAATTAACAATGTTACATTGACTGAAGCTTCAGACAGCTTTACCACAAACGGATATTATAATGCCAATACACTTTATAAATTTGTTACCAAAGATGAAGACAACAATATAACAGAGATTTTTGTTAATAGCGCAGGTTTACAGGTGCTTGTCCGTAAAATAAACCCGGCAACCCTAAGTAAATTAGATACCTATTATGTCTACGACCAAGCGTATAATCTTACTTTTATTATCCCTCCCGCTGCATCAAAGGCGCAAAGCATTACAGAGCTTAACGGATTTTTAGACAGCTTGTGCTATCAGTATCGTTATGACAAATATAACAGATTGGCAGAAAGCCATCTTCCGGGTAGGAATTATTGGGAATATATTGTCTACGATAAACAGGGGAGAGTGGCTTTAACTCAAGATTCTAATCAGCATAATCATTCATGGTCTTTTGTGAAATATGATAAATTTGACAGACCGGTTTATACGGGAATTTATGCAAGCAGCGTTTCGAGAATACAACTTCAAAATAGCCTGGATAATGCCTCCTATACGTCTTCGAACGAGAGTCTCTCTACAACTCCTTTCGTATCGGACGGAAAAAATATCTACTATACGAAGACATCTTTCCCATCTACGGGAATAACCATACTTTCCGTTAATTATTATGATGAATATCCTACAGGAAGTCCGGCAAAGCCTGCAACAATATTAGGCTCAAATACATTAGGAGCTGCTCCTGTAGCTTTAATGAGCAATGGTTACAAATCCAGCAGGAGCACCAAAAGTTTGCCTACCGCAAGTTTGGTAAGAAATGTCGAAAATAATGAATGGACAAGTACCTATGTTTGGTATGATCAAAAAGGCCAGGCTATTGGCACTCATAATATAAATCATTTGGGAGGGTATACCAAAACAGAGATGAAATTGAACTTCGCCGGATTTCCTCTTGAAGATTATATATATCATAAAAGATTAAGCTCGGATAATGAAACGATCATTAAACAAAGATATACCTATGATGACCGGCAACGTATAAAGATACATTATCACCAAGTTAATAACAATCCTGAAGAAATTCTTTCACAGCGTGAATATGATGATATGTCCCGCGTGACACAAAAAAAGGTAGGTGGAACTTCACTTTCTGCTCCTGTAGAAACAATTGATTACAGTTATAATATACTGGGCTGGGAGACAGGAATTAATAAACAGGAATTTTTAACTCCTACAAATAAACTTTTTGCCTACGATATACGCTATGATAATCCTGTAGGAATAGCACCTGCAAAATATAACGGTAATATTTCTGAAGTCAGTTGGAAATCCTCCGATAATAGCATTCATAAGAGATATGATTATGCTTATGATGCTTTTGGAAATTTAACATCGGCAATATATTCAGAACCTTCTGCTGCGTTGCCGGTTAATAATCATTACAACGAAACGCTACAGTATGACGCCAATGGAAATATTACACGTCTTACAAGAAATGCGCCGTCCTTTTATGGAAATAACGCAGAGACAATCGATGACTTATTTTATGAATACAATGGCAACAAGCTTACTTCAGTAGAAGACAAAAGTGGTAATCCAACGGGCTACGAAGGTGGTAAAAATAAAATTTCTTACGACAGTAACGGCAATATGACCGCCATGCCGGATAAATCTATTGAGACCATATCTTACAATCACCTTAATCTTCCTAATTCAATAAAATCCAACGAAAACAGGAAAATTGTCAATTACATTTACAGCGCAGATGGAACCAAACTGCGTAAGCAATTTTCTGTCACAGGAGATACAGGTCAGATCGTTGGCGCATCAACAGATTATATTGATGGTTTTTATTATTCGTCATCCGATAAGAGTGAAGATATCTGGAATGCTTTTCAGGAGGCAGGAGGCCAGGCTTATGAATCTGAAGCCTTTATGGAATTTCTGAATGAATATAGCTATAATAACGTTTTGAAGTTTATACCGACTTCCGAAGGCTTTTACGATTTCGAAAATAATAAGTATATTTATCAGTATAAAGATCAGTTGGGTAATGTTCGGGTTAGTTTCTTTAAAGGCTCAAATGGTGTTGTCAATGTGGTAGATCGAAATGATTATTATCCTTTCGGAATGAATCACATAAGACCGGACGATCCGTCATATTTCGGATTTGGAAGATACACCAATTACAAGTACAATGGAAAGGAGCTGCAGGAAACCGGAATGTATGATTACGGCTGGAGGCAATATATGCCGGATCTGGGGAGATGGTATGGGATGGATCAGCTTTCTGAACTGTATCATGACAGCAGCCCGTATGGTTATGTAGGAAATAATCCGATAAGATTTAGAGATCCAAATGGAAAATGCAACTCAGATACAAATGGTAATTTCGCAAATAATAACTGTGCTTTTCCGATAGAAGAGGTTGTTCTTGGGAAGCCAAAAACTACTCAGACAGCGCCAGCTGTTTCCACGCCTTACAATAGCGCTACTTTCCCAGGTGAAGCCTTTTCGCATATCAGTATGGGATTAGGTGATGCTATCAGTGCAATCAGAGGCGGCGGTGGCGGCGGTGGCGGCGCAGGCACTCCTGTTGATCCTTGGGTGCAGTATAGAAAGGATTTGGCAGAATATAGACTGGATCAGTCAAGAAGTACGTTGTATGCAGCTATAGGAGACCCAATAGACGATGTTCAATTTGGTTTCGATCTTTTAGGGAATATTCCTGTTTTAGGGGAAGTGTTTGATGGTGCCAATGGCTTAATTTATCTAGGAAGAGGCCAAAACATTAATGCCATGGCTAGTTTTTCCGCGATGATTCCTCTGATAGGAACTGGTGCAAAATATGGGATCAAAGGTTTTGGAAAGATTACCGCTAAGGGTGGAAAAGAATTATATAAGTTCACAAATACAGCCGCTAAGCATATGGATGAAGCGGGTCGTATGATACCTATTCAGACTTTAGATGATATAATAAAAGCTCCGATGTCTGTAGTTAGCGACCCTCGGGGTACAAAAGCGCTAATGCATTATTCGCAAATGTGGAAGAATGACAAGCTATATAATGTAGAGGTTTTATACGATGAGGGAACTAATACAATAATGCACTTTAAATATACCCAAAAACCTTTGGGTTCTTTACCTGCAATAAAGTGATAATAAATTATGTTTGAAAAAAGTGATAAAAGAAGATTATATTGGCTTATTGACCAATATTTGTCCGGACAAATAAATGGTTGGACATTTTGTAATGAATATTACTACTCTTATAGTTTGGAGATTAAAAGTGATGATTTAACAGATATAGAACAATCTGCGTTTTCTGAATTGGATAAAATAAGCAGTAGATATACTGATGTTCAAGAGGATTTATTTAAATACCCAGATACTTATTATAATGAAGAACAATTAAAGCAGAAGCTAATCGAGACAAAAGAGAAATTACGAGAACAAAGCCCTATTTAATCGGGCTTTGCTACTTATCTAAAGATGAAAGAAGTATTTGTGAAAAAATATTGGGAGGAAGAAGATGTTTTATTTTACTTACATTTTCAAGATAATAAAGCAGTAAGACAACTAGAAATAACACCTACTTCTAAGTTGAAACTTACTTTAAATAGTCCAATAAATGGAGAATCAATTTTGTATGATCAAACACTTGATGAATTAGATTTACAAGAAAGTGATTTTATTACGGAAGAAGATTTTAATAAAATTTGGAATGAATACATACAATATTTAATAATCCTGAATTATTAAATAAAACTACTTTTTATAGAAAATCTGGTGATGGTTACGAGATATTGTCAAATTATTCTCCTTTTGGTTACTAAAATATGAAAGATTTTTATACGTCAGACAGGTGTTTTAAATTATGGGCTTATACACTAAGTCATTCTTCACTATTAATCCGTAGTGAGATGAAATATCCTGATCAAGATGACTACTCGGAAAATACTTCTTATAATATTGATCTTGAATTTTGGAGTGTACAATATATTGATATTCCGTCAAGCTTTAATGGGATAACCATTAAAGAAATTACAAGTAAGCAATTACCAAAAAGAATCAGCCTAGAATTCTTAAAATATAATATGAAAATCTTTGAATTACAGTCTAAAGGACTTCAATATTATATAATTGCCGGTGGTTTATTAGTAGGTAAAAATAGGTGGGAAAATCAAGATAGAGTTTTTAATTATAATTCTAATTTAGAGCATGAAGAGATAATTTATATAATGAAGAAATAATTTAAGCATGAAAATTGATAGAATTGGTAAGTTATTTTAAAAATGGTGGATCATTTGAACAATTTTTGTGAAACTCATTCATTAGATCAGAAATCTGAAGTTATTGAAATTTATATGGAAAAGCCAGTAAGTTTTGATCAGAATATTGCTTTTTTTGAAATCGAAAAAACAGAAGGCAATATAGAATATACATACGATGATATCGACTATTCAAATCTGTTTGATTTTTATTATTTCTTAGATGCTATAGAAGAATCCAACAGTAAGAAACTTAGTACAGAACAAACCTCCAAAATTCTTTATGATTATGCAATTCACGATGCTTAATAATTTACGCTTCCGATTTTGCTGATTTTAATCTGTAATAGATGATACAAATCCGTCTCAAAATTGAGGCGGAATTTTTATTGCCTATTTTTTAATATCTTGTATGATGGTAGAGGAATTAGATTTCAAGAAAACTGGCAGTTTAAAGGATTTTTAGATTAATTAAGATTATGTTAATAGAAGTAATATTTAGAGGTCTATTTTCAATTGTAGATTTCAGCTTTGTAAAAAAATTACTAATAGATGCACGAGAAGTTTATTTTACCTCACCTGAGGTTAATTCGCCTGTTACTTTTAGTAGCGCAATGAGAATCATTAACTCTAAGAAATATGTCGATTTAGTAATTAATACTGATTGCTTACAGATAAAAGATAAAATTGTACCTAAAGTATTTATTAATATAGGACGCACTAATGAAGAAATTGAGATTTTATTATTTTTTGATTCAAAGGATTTGAAAGAGACTAATGAAAAAATGAATATTGATTATGTGAAAATTTGGACTAAGGAATTTCAAAAGAAATATAATTTTGAATATTACATATGTCAAATGGATAATGCAAATGAAGAAGAATATTATTTCGATAGTAATGGAACTGGTCAGATATACGATAAACTACAGTTATTATGATACTTATTGTAATTCTTGTTGGTAACGTTTTAGCGATCAATTAAATAATATATATACTAGTGCTTAAAAAGAGTAACCATTTGGTTACTCTTTTTATTTTAAAAATTAATCACCGTTTAAATGCAGTCTTCTCTATATATACATATTAGCACATAGATTACATGCTTCTGAAAATAAATATTTATTATCAATACAACCTATTCCTTAAAAGCATAATCAAATAAAAACAAATTTATTTTTATATATATTTACAATTATATTAATCAGCACTAATGCCAAGAAGCAGAAGGCGTAACAACTACTATACTTTCGGGATGATTACAACAGTGAGGAGCATAGCTTTGAAAATCTTTCCTCCATAAGTGTTTTTATTCGTGACGGCTGGGTGAAAACTGCATTTCCTTTTTAATATTAAAAATATATAAATGATAACCATTACAGATTTTATAGCAGAAGAAGTCAATAACACTATCAGGAATACAATATTGACGGCTATAAAACAAGGAAAAGCGCTAAATAAATACAAAGATGAACTGGTATTTAACAGATATTCTTTAGAATTTTTTTTTCAGCATGAACTTGGTAGTAATCTATGATGATATTTTTACAGAGGATGATCCTTTAAAAATTACATTGGATGAGTTTTTAAAAGCTATAACTAATTGTTAATAATTAGTTATTTCACCGAAAAAAATTAAATTGCTCTGAAACAAAATGATATTATAGTTCCCAATTTAATTAATGTAGCATGAAATTTAATGTTTTACTTTTTTTGCCTCTTTTGGTTTTCTATTCGTGTTTTGATCCTAAAGCAGAGAAGAAGAAACTTGATTATATGTTATCAAAGGAAGAGTGTAATTTAGTGATCGAGTCCTCGCCAAAAAATAATTCGGTATGGTTTGAAGTTAAAGGCTATGATCCGATATCACATGAGAAAGAAGTTTGTAAAACAAGTAATAGATGGTGGAATTTATTTGCCGATGAAATGGATTATGGTGATACAATCGTAAAAAAGAGAGGTGAATTAATTTTTGCTATTCATAAAAAAGATACCATAATCTATCATGACTGGAATACAGTAACAACAAAATTATAGACTATATTTTGTGGATTTTAATCCGTTAAAGATAACAATGGTTATATTCCATTTGAAAACAATAAGGCATAACAAGTAGATTATAATGAATACCTAAGAAAAATTTATTCAGTTTGTCGTTTGAATATTTAAATGAAATTTAAAAGATGATGAATTACAAAAAGAATTAAAACAAATAAGGGCAAATATGAATATTGAGTATATTAAAAGTCAATTAATTATATATATTATAATAAAGATAAAAGATTCATTAACTGTTACAACATAAAAATTGATATCGAAATAGATGGAAAACGCATTGGGTATTATGATTTGTATTTAGATAATGATAGAAATTTTATTGATGAGTTTTTCATTATTCATTAAAAAATCTTGCTGCTGCAATCATTGGCTCATGCCGGTATAAACAAACCCACTACGAAAGCAGTGGGTTTGCATTATATTAGTGTAAAAGTAATGATTCTTGTAGGACAACTTGTCTAAAGATTACGGAATTGGTAGAGATGATGGTCTCAAATACCGGTTCCATATTTAGTCAGAATCTTTATTCTATATTAAGCCATTATAATTCCACGCCGCCACAAAAATTCCCGCTGTTTCAGTCCTTAGCCGCTGATTGCCTAAAGAAACAGCTTTCACATCATGATCAGCTAATAATTTGATCTCCTTTTCAGAAAAATCACCTTCAGGGCCGATGAGGAAAGTCATCTGGTCAAGTTTAGGGATCTCATTTAAGGCAATCCGGTGAAGGTTTTCGTGACAATGAGCTACAAATGTATTTTCGGAACTGACCGTTTTTAAAAAATCCTGAAGTTTAATGCTGTCATTAATAACCGGAAAATGAAATCTCAGGCTTTGCTTGGATGCGGCAATTGCCTGTTTTCTCAGTTTGTCGATATTCAGGTTTTTACGTTCCGTTTTTTCAGTTTGTAAAATAGTAATTTCAGAAATTCCCATTTCTACGGCTTTCTCTGTAAAAAACTCAATACGGTCAATGTTTTTCGTGGGAGCAATGGCAATGTGCAGTTGAGGATGAAAATCCGGCAGTCCGGTTTTAATTTCATCAATCGAGATCGCTGCCTTCTTCCCTTCAATCATCAGTCTTCCGGAAGCGAGATTCCCTTTCCCGTCGGTTATATGAATCTCTTCGCCTTCCTTCATCCGCAGCACCTTTACAATGTGCTGCTGTTCTTCATCGTTGATTGTTACTCGATTTCCTTCAATTTCTCCGTAAAATAGTTTCATAGATCTTGCGTTAAAAAAGCCACTCCTGTTTTTATGGTCGTGTAAATATCTGTATCACAATTTCGGTAAGAACAGATGTATATTTCTTCGATCCAATGGTCATTAAGGTAAATCAGATTTAAATATTCCTGTTTTCTTAAATTATTTTTAATGGACAAATAATCTCCTTCTTTGGGCTCATAGGGAAAGCTGAAAATATTTTCGGCATTTATTTTTTGTATAATTTCATCTTTTACGTCCTGGATATACCCTGTTTCGGAGCTGGATGGAAAGTAATCCATATAAAGCTCGGAGGCATCATTTTTTCCCGTAACGGTTTCTAAGATCCAATAATATTTTGAATTTTTCTTAGATTGTGTCCCCAATATTTTTTCTTCTAAAAGAATTTTCATAGATCGTATTTTGCTGTTGCACTGGTTCTTAAATCCGCAAATTCTCCTCTTTCAAATTTCAGCTGTGCTACCATCGCAATCATCGCTGCATTGTCGGTGGTATACTCGAATTTCGGGATATAAATATTCCAGCCCAGTTTTTCCTGATTATCCTGCATGGCTTTTCTCAAAGCTGAATTCGCGGAAACACCGCCGGCAATGGCAACTTCGTTAATATTTAATTCTTTCGCGGCCTTTTCAAGCTTGTTCATCAGGATTTCTATGATGGATTTCTGCACCGAAGCACAAAGGTCATTGATATTATTTTTAATAAAATCCGGATCTTTTCTCACTTCTTTCTGAATAAAATACAGTACGGAAGTCTTTATTCCGCTGAAAGAATAATCATACTGTTCCAGTTTAGGTTTGTTAAATTTAAATGCTTCAGAATTACCTTCTTTGGCAAGCTTGTCAATGATGGGTCCGGCAGGATAATCCAGGTCGAAAATTTTTCCGATTTTATCGAAAGCTTCACCTGCTGCGTCATCAGTTGTTTTCCCGATAATTTCCATATCAAAATAGTCCTTTACCAGGACGATCATGGTATGTCCGCCACTTACGGTAAGGCATAAAAAAGGGAATGTAGGCGGCATAGGATTTGCATCCTCAATGAAATGCGCTAAAATATGTGCCTGAAGATGGTTTACTTCGATCAGCGGAACGTCTAAGCTCATTGCCAAAGACTTAGCAAAGGAAGTTCCCACAAGAAGAGATCCTAAAAGGCCGGGACCCCGGGTAAATCCTATCGCGGAAATTGCATTTTGTTGTATATTTGCTTTAGTTAGAGATTTTTCAACAACCGGAATGATATTTTGCTGGTGAGCACGTGATGCAAGCTCAGGAACAACACCGCCATATTCTTTATGGATTGCCTGATTTGCAGCAATGTTCGACAGAATAGAATTTCCCTTGATGATAGCTGCTGATGTATCGTCGCAAGACGATTCAATACCTAAAATTATAGAGTCGCTCATAATAATGGCAAAGTTAGAGAATAATAACGAGAATGAGAACAAAAAATCAGTAGCTGAAAACCTCGGTAATCAGGTACAAAAAGCCGTGGAAAACGCCGGGGAAAAAGTGAAGGAGACCGTAAAAGAAGCTTCTGAGCTGGCTTCCGACGCCATCAAGCACCCGGTAGAAACGGCTGAAGAATTCGGAAAACAGGCTGTAAAAGATGTTACCAGTTACTCATGGTGGGCACGTCTGCTTTTGATTCTCTTCTGGCTCGGACTCGGACTTGTTGTTTCTATTTTTATCGCGATTAATCTTCCGGTTACCAAGCAATGGGCTGCCGATCAGGCGCTGCAGGTCGTAAACAGGGATTTCAAAGCCCAGATGTCAACGGAAAGCGTGGAGGTAAATTTCTTCGGGAATGTAAAGGTTAAAGGGCTGAAAATCAAAGATTATAAAGGCTATGATTTTATTCAGTCTAAAGAGTTTATTGCCAATTCAAACTGGCTTTCTTTATTTGGCAACATTACAAAAAACAATTCGTTAAGCTTTAACTCGCTTACGCTAAAAAATGCCGATGTAAAAGTAATTACTTATAAAGGCGACAGTATTTCAAACTTTATCCGTTTCACCCAATTGTTTGACAGCGGAAAAAAAAGAGATCCCAATAAACCTCCTTTTCAGTTGGATTCAAGACTTCAGATCCTTGATTCTAAAGTTTCTATTGTGAATTTAAATTCTCCTGGAGAAAAAGGAAAATGGTTAACTGCCACCAATTTTAACCTGAAAGCACCTAATGTAAAAATCAACGGAAGAAATATTTCGGCACTCATCAATAACATGTCCTTTACGACAAAGCGATGGGGCAAATCTCACTTTGTAGATACTTTTTCTACAGAGCTTTCAATGACGCCGGATTATCTTTCTTTAAAAGATCTGACGTTAAATACAGATCATTCGCTTTTGCAGGGAGATATAAAATTCAATCTTCATGATGACGGTTCATGGGCAGATTTTGCTGATAAAGTAAAGTGGGAAATGAATCTACGGCAGGGAAGCCAGCTGAGCGGCTATGATATCAGCTATTTTGTAACGAATTGGGACAATTTCAAGCCGTTTAATATTTCCGGTAAAATGGCTGGTCCGTTAAATAATTTCCGGCTGGATAATTTCCTGATCAGAAATCCGGATGTGAATATAGCAACCAAAACCATGAAGGTCGACAGATTATTAAAGGGTAACTTTTTAATCGAAACCCCGGATCTTTCTGCAGATTTTACCTATAAAGATCTTAAGGCCATGATGCCTTCATTCATTGCTACAAAGATGAAAAACTTTGCAGATGATTTCGGCAAACTAAAATATAATGGAACAGCAAGTGTTAATCCGAATAAGGTATATGTAGCCAACGGAAACCTCATTACCGGAATCGGACAGGCGAAAATTACCAGGTTTTCATTAACAGAGTACAGCTCATCAATGCCAAAATATGTAGGAATTGCTGAAGTTAAAGATTTAAATACTTCCGTAATTACCAAAAATAAAGCAGTAGGCTTAATTTCAGGAAGATTTGATATCAACGGTCAGAGTTTCGATGTCAACACCATGAGACTGACAACGAAATCAAGAATTACCAGTGTTGAAATCATGAATAAGGAGATCAACAACATTTATCTGGAGGGCATTCTTGATCATAAAAAATACAACGGGCTCATCACCGTAAACGATGAACAGGCAAAAGCCAATATCAAAGGATTAATCGATTTCAGCACTTCAAGAATTTCTATGAATGTAAATGCTGATGTGAATTATCTGAACATGAATTATTTTACCAATACTCCCGGAACTCAGATTGTAAGCGGAAAGGTAAATGGTAAGATGGCCATGTCTTCAATCAATGACCTTACCCTTGATGTTGAAGCAAACGGGATTAATTTCGCTACAGCCAGCCAGAAATATTATATTCCGACAGCAAAACTGAAAACGTTTATGGAAAACGGAGGCCGCGTAATTGATGTGGACGCGCCGGGAGCCGTTAATGGGAAAATATCAGGCAGATATAACCTTGGTGATCTTACAGGAATGATAGAAAACGGATTGAACAGAATTCTCGTAGGACCAGCTCCAAGAAAGATGTACAGAGGACAGAGTTTTGCCATGAATTTTGATGTTCAACAGGGCCTGGTAAGCTATTTTCTTCCGGATCTTAAATTACCGCAAGGTGCAAAGGTAGAAGGGCAGTACGATGGAAATTCCAATAATCTAATCTTGAATCTTGATGTTGCTTCTTTAAAATATATCATGACCAAAACCCGTGAAATCACGGACGCAGACCGGGCTCTTGCAGCAGCCAATCCTGCCTATACCATTAATGAAAGGGATAATGTTACCAGGGACAGCGCTATGGTGGACAGTGTAATGGTGAGGATCAATACAGCGAATCTTGATGAACAGATTTTTGCAAGAATCAGCAGGTTACAGTATAACAAAAATATTCTCAAAGATGTTACCCTAAGCGGAAGAAATGAAGATAATACACTTCTTCATTTAGCGGCAAAATTTAAACACGGAAGTCCTGAAGATGAGCTTGATGATACGATGAAGGAATATGCCATTAATGTGAATCAGTCTACCAATGCGGGAGGAGATTTTATATTCAGATTCGAGCCTACGGAGGTTAAATTTAATGAAGTAACATGGGCTGTTGATACAAGTCCTGAACTTAATCATTCTATTACCTATCGTAAAAAAGAAAAGGATTTTGACATCAGGAATCTGAGAATTTATTCCGATAACAGTTCATTACTTGTTAAAGAAGCGCAATTCAAATCAGCTAAAGATTTTTATCTGGATGCGGAAGTCAATGATTTTTCCATAGAAAAGCTCCTGGAAATGCAGCCGGGAGGAAATACAATGAATATTAAAGGACTTGCCAACGGCAGTGTACAGATTCGCATGGATAAAAGCACGCTTCAGCCTTTAGTGGATATGACCATTGATGATATCATGATGAACGGAAACGATATGGGAGACATTACAATTTCTGCAACCAACGGATTCTCCCTGAATGTTTATGATGTTGATATCAGGGTAAACTCTGCGGGAGTGATAGGAAATAACAGTCTTCATGTAACGGGAACCGTAAATAATAATACCTCTTCGCCTACGATAGATCTTACCGCTGAAATGAGGGATTTTGATATTGCTTTTGCACAGCAGTTTGTAACCACAGTTTTTGGAAATTTAAGGGGAAAAGCTACAGGAGATCTTAAGATCAGCGGAAAATTCAGTGATTTGGATTACAGTGGCGATATCGCTTTAAAAGGTTTCGGGCTTAAACTTTTATTTACCGGGGTAGATTATTCTTTTGACGATACGGTAATTCCGCTTACCAAAGGTCTGGCCATCCTGAATAATATCGGGGTTCACGACGGAAGAACAAATTCGAGCGGAAATATTTCGGGAGCAATTCAGTTTGAAACGCTCTCTTCAATGGGTGTCAACCTGGTAATGCGGGCGGACAATCTATTGGTTCTGAATACCACTCAAAAGGATTACGATTTGTTCTGGGGAAGGGTCTACGGACAGGGGGATCTTTATGTGGATGGCCCGGTTTCAGGTCTCAGTCTTTCCACTCCTAATATGAAAGCCCTGAGCGGAAGTACTTTTACATTCAATTCGGGATCTACTTCCAATGTTGAAGAGTTCAAAATGCTGAGGTTCCTTAAGGAAGGAAAAGACGGCCTGGTAACATTAGAAGATAAGAAAAAATCCGGAGCCAATATGAATATCGATTTTGCACTCGATGTGGATAAAGGAACTACAGTAAATGTTCTGATTGGTGACGAAGTAGGAAATATTACAGTGAAAGGTGCTGCTGAAAAACTGCGTTTCCAGATGAGCAGACAGGGAAATATTGCTATGAACGGAACGTATAAAGTGGAAAACGGAACTTTTGTTTCAAAAGCAATTCTGAATAAAACCTTCCAGATTGAAAAAGGCAGCAGCATCCGGTGGGATGGAGATGCCATGAAACCCGCGCTTAACATTACAGCAAATTATGTAAGAATGGTTTCCAATTCCGGAGAATATCTTAACATGGGAAGTCTTCAGCCAATCAGTATTTTACTGCAGGCTAATATTACACAGTCTCTAGTAGATCCCCAGGTTGATCTTGATGTTACTGCGTTGGATGTTTCCAGTCAGGTTAAAGAAACACTTGCTGCAAAAATGAGCCAGGAAGGGGAGAAGGTATTGCAGTTCGGATCTGTATTGCTTTTAAATAGCTTTAATGTTTCTAAAACCGGAGGAGTTGATGTGGATGTCGCAGGCGTCGCAGAATCATCAGGATACAACCTTCTTTTAAAGCAGCTGGGATCTGTACTTAATACAATGAGTAATGAATTCCAGATTGACCTTAATTATGTGAAAGGAGACCAATATTCCAATACGGGCGACCGTGCGAATGCAGGGGTGAGTTTCGCTCTTTCACCAAGAATAAAAGTGAAAACCGGTTTGGGAATTCCTCTTACCAAAACTGAAAATACGGAAGCCAATTATCTTTCCGGAGAAGGAACAATTGAATATGATATTTCTAAAAAGAATGATGGAAGTCTGGTACTGAGAGGGTATTCAAAACCTTCCAATATTGGTGTCATTAATGGTGCGGGCTCAAACGGTACTGCCAATCAGGCTTATGGAGGAGGTATCGTATGGAGCAAGAGCTTCAATTCTTTATTCAAAAAGAAGAAAAAAGTAAAAAATACACCTGAAGATCAAACAGGAATAAAAACAGATTCTATAAAATCAAATACAAAATAATTCTAAATTTATAATGATTTTTCTCATATGTGTTAATTATTGTTAATGTTTAATATAATTTTTTTAGTTAAATTATTTTTTATAAATTTGCAAAAAATACATTGTTTTTTTAAGAAAATTGTAATTTAACTAATATGAACTATCAACTGGACGAAATAGACAAGAAAATTCTTGATTTCTTAGTAGAAAACACAAGAATGCCTTTTACAGAAATTGCTAAACAGATGGATGTTTCCGCTGGTACAATTCACGTAAGAGTGAAAAAGATGGAGGATGCAGGTATTATTTTGGGATCATCTCTTAACATCGATTATGGAAAATTAGACTATCATTTTACAGCTTTCATAGGAATTCTTCTTACGAAATCTAACAGAACACAAGAGGTTTTGAAAGAGTTGTCAACCATTCCAAATGTAATCGAAGCAAGCGTTATTTCCGGAAAATACAATATTTTCTGTAAAGTAAGAGCTAAAAATACGGACGATGCAAAAAGAATTATTTATCAGATCGATGATATTCAGGATGTAATGAGAACGGAGAGTATGATTTCCATGGAAGAATATCTAAGTGACAAAAACAGACTGATCAACGCGATTTCCGTATAATCGTTTTTCAAAACAAATTATATAAAAGAACTTATGAAATCTCTCATAAGTTCTTTATTTTTGTACTTATGGAAGAATACAGCTACTTTGACGAAAATCCTAAAAAAGGATGGGGTTTTATCCTCGCATTCGCAGCCCTGATGCTATTTACCCTGATGGGGTTTGGGATTGATCTTGATGAGTATTTACAGCATGAAACCCTGAATATTCCTGCCTGGTATGCTTACACTGTTTTCGCAATTGATGCATTGATGGTGGTTAGTCTTATACTCATGTTTTTTTACAGAAAAATAGGCATTTTTGCCTTTCCTGCACTGCTTGTTTTACATTTCTTTATGCATAATTATTACCTGTCTACATTCCTGTATACGGATGTAACCAATCTTTTCCTTTTCACCGGTTTTGGAATGCTGGCCATTATTCCTAAGTGGAAGTTTTTCAGGTGATTAATAAATGCAATATAATAAATCATTAGGAGCGGGCTTTTGCCCGCTTTTATTTTTTTTTAGATACAACATTATGAATATCTGTGATAGATAAAAATGCATAACAAATATAGACAGAACGATCTGTCTGTTTTGAAAATTAATGTATACATTTGTCTTATCAAATAAAACAGTATGTCATCACCAAAAGAAAGAATTGTAAAAACAACATTTGAACTTTTTGCAAAACAAGGATATCATTCAACAGGAATTAATCAGATCATTTCAGAAGCAAATGTAGCTAAAGCGAGTTTTTATCAGTATTTTAAATCTAAAGAAGATCTCTGTGTTGAGTTTTTAAACGTAAGACATGATTATTGGTTTAATGAATTACATCAATTTACCATACAGGAAAAAGAAACGAAGTCTAAAATCCTTTCGTCTTTCGATTTCCTGATTTATATGAATGAAAAAGAAAATTTCAGAGGCTGCAGTTTCCTTAATATTTTGTCTGAAATTCCTACAGATAATGTGAAAATATTAAATGTCATTCAACATCATAAAACAGATTTGAGAAATTTTTTTTCTGAAATAATAGAAGATAAAGATCTTTCAGATCATATTTATTTATTGTTTGAAAGCAGCATAATTGAAAGTCAGCTTTTCAGAAAAAATGAGCTTATAGAAAAATCAAAAAAAATTATCAACCAACTAATTAATTAAATTATGGAACAAAAACATCCGCTTCCGCCTTTTACGCTTGAAACAGCATTGGAAAAGATTCAGTTAGCAGAAGATGCCTGGAACAGCCAGGACCCTGAAAAAGTTTCCAAAGCTTACACCACTGATAGTGAGTGGAGAAACAGGGACCAATTTGTCAATGGGAGGGAAGAAATTGTAAGGTTTCTCAGCAGCAAATGGCAAAAAGAGTTTAATTATAAGCTGAAAAAAGAATATTGGGCGCATACAGACAACCGTATTGCTGTACGTTTCGAGTATGAATATCAGAATAAAGAAGGAAACTGGTTTCGGGCGTACGGAAATGAAAACTGGGAATTTGATGAAAATGGCCTTATGAAAAAAAGATTCGCAAGCATCAACGATTTAGCTATCAAAGAAGAAGACCGAAAGTTCATCTAAATAATAAAAGCATCCAAAAGGATGCTTTTATGTATAATTCGAAAAAAAATTATTTATCTAAAATTCTTTTCACCGCTTCTTTCACGGCAGCCGAATCAATCTTATATTTTTTCATCAGTTCAGCAGGTGTCGCAGACTCTCCGAAAGTGTCATTCACCGCTACGAATTCCTGTCTTGTAGGTCTTCTTCTGGCAAGCATTCCGGCAATAGATTCTCCCATTCCTCCAAGATAATTATGTTCCTCAGCCGTTACGATTTTTCCTGTTTTTTCAACCGATTTTAAGATGATTTCTTCATCAAGAGGCTTGATCGTGTGAATATTGATCACCTCACAAGAAATGCCTTCTTTTTCAAGCTCATCTGCAGCAACAAGAGATTCCCAAACCAGGTGACCTGTTGCAACAATTGTCACATCAGTTCCTTCCTGAAGCATAATTCCTTTTCCAATTTCGAAAGGCATATCTTCAGGAATAAAAACCGGAACAGTTGGTCTTCCGAATCTTAAATAAACAGGACCTTCATGCTCAGCAATAGCAATGGTAGCCGCTTTGGTCTGGTTGTAATCACAAGGATTGATTACCGTCATTCCGGGAAGCATTTTCATCATTCCGATGTCTTCCAAAACCTGGTGCGTAGCGCCGTCTTCTCCTAAAGTAAGACCTGCGTGGGAAGCACAGATTTTTACATTTTTATTGGAATACGCGATAGACTGACGAATCTGGTCATACACTCTCGAAGTTGAAAAGTTGGCGAAAGTTCCCGTAAAAGGAATTTTTCCAGTGATGCTCAATCCTGCGGCAAGGCCCATCATATTCGCTTCCGCGATACCTACCTGGAAAAATCTTTCAGGGGCTTTTTCAATGAATTTCTCCATTTTTAAAGATCCGATAAGGTCTGCGCAAAGTGCAACAACATTTGGGTTTTTATCTGCAAGCTCAGCCAATCCGGCTCCGAATCCTGAACGTGTATCTTTTTTTTCTGTATATGTAAATTTCATTTTTTCTAATTATTAATTAAGATTACTTATTATCAATTACTTATTACTTGTAATTAATAATCAGCCGGAGCTTCTAAATATAATTGTTTGAAAGCCGTGTCCAATTGCTCGTCATTTGGTGCTTTTCCATGCCAGGCGTGAGTTCCCATCATGTAATCTACTCCATTCCCCATGATTGTATGAAGAATAATAGCAATAGGTTTACCCTTTCCGGTTTCGGTTTTTGCTTTTTCAAGAATGGCAATTACCGCTTCAAGATCGTTACCGTTTTTCTCTTCAAGAACCATCCACCCGAAAGCTTCCAGCTTGGCATGAAGATTTCCTAATGAAAGCACATTCTCTGTACTTCCATCAATTTGCTGTCCGTTATAATCAATAGTAGAAATGATATTGTCTACTTTTTTGGAAGCTGCATACATAAAAGCCTCCCAGTTTTGGCCTTCCTGCAATTCTCCGTCTCCCTGTAAAGTATATACTAAAGAGTTATCCCCATCCAATTTCTTACCCTGAGCTACACCGAGAGCAACGGAAAGTCCCTGTCCCAAAGAACCGGAAGCTACTCTGATCCCCGGAAGCCCTTCATGAGTCGTAGGGTGTCCCTGTAATCTGGAATCTAATTTTCTGAAAGTTTTTAATTCGTCCACCGGGAAAAATCCGAACCTTGCCAAAGTAGAATAGAATACCGGAGAAATATGTCCGTTCGAAAGATAGAAATGGTCTTCATTCTTACCTTTCATCGTGAAAGGAAGTTTATAGTTCATCACTTTTCCGTAAAGGGCTGTGAAAAATTCGGTACAACCTAAGCTTCCACCTGGATGACCGGAATTCACAGCGTGAACCATTCTTAAAATGTCTCTTCTGATTTGTGTAGTAAGAGATTTCAACTCTTCGATGCTTTTACTCATTGCTTAGAATTTATATGCACACAAATCTACAATTTTTAAATGGCTTACGGAAATGTAAAAACCCGGATCTGTGTCCGGATTTTAATCTTTTAGCGTATTTTTAATGATAAGTATTTTTAAGTAAAGGTAAGCCGGTTTTATAATTAATGATCTGATAAAGTATAATTTTAAATTTTTATCACGGACTTTATTTTCATTTGAAAATGATAAGTAAATACCAATTAATTTGAATAAATAATATTATTTTCTTCTGATCAGCCAAAGTCCTATGAAAGTAAGCAGGCCATTAATGATTAAAAGTTCAAGCCCGATTTTAAACTCTCCGAAGAGTTTTTCCTGATACTTGTCGATAAGAAAAGAAATCACCGGCGCGGCGATACAGACAAATGGAACCAGCTTGTCCTTCACTTTATATTTTGTGAAAATTCCGAACGCAAATAAACCTAAAAGTGGTCCGTACGTAAATCCGGCAAGCTTAAGGATTAATCCGATCATCGAATTATCATTAATGACTTTAAAAATAATAACCATTATTAAAAAAGACAAAGCAACCAAAAGGTGAATGTTTTTTCTGAATTTCTCCTTCTTGCTGTCGTCCCACTGCGTTTTTTCCCGAATTCCGAAAATATCAATGCAAAGTGATGAGGTAAGTGCCGTCATCGCACCGTCCGCACTTGGAAATAAAGCCGAAATAAGAGCAATAATAAAGATGATTGATATAAATGGTGGCATATGATTTAGGGCAATATCCGGAAACAGCTGGTCGCCTGCGCTGGAAACACTTTCCTGTGCACCGTAAAGATGAAGAAGGCCTCCCATATAAAGAAACAATGAAATAACTCCTAACAAGATGAAACCTAAAGTAACCATATTTTTCTGAGAATCTTTCAGTCTGGTTACAGAAAGGCTTTTCTGCATCATTTCCTGATCAATTCCTGTCATGGTAATTGTAATAAAAGCTCCGGCCAGAATTTGTTTAATAAAGAAACTTTTCTGATTCGGATCAAAATCAAAAATTTTCGTGTAGCCTTTTTCATTCATTGCCGTAAAACTGTCACCAATGCTTAATCCGAGATGGTTCAGCATATAAACCGTACAGATTATCAGTCCTAAAAGCATGCAGGAAGTCTGCAGGGTATCTGTCCAGACGATGGTTTTCACGCCCCCTTCATACGTGTAAAGAATAATCATTCCTAAGATAATAAGGGTAGTAACGATAAAAGGAACACCCAGACTGTCCAGAATAGAAACCTGAAGAATATTTACAACAAGGTATAACCTCGCCGTTGCACCAACCAGTCTTGAAACAATAAAGATCCAAGCACCGGATTTATAAGAAAGCTGTCCCATTCTCTGCTGAAGATAGCCATAAATGGAGGTCAGTTTCAGCCTGTAATACAAGGGTAGAAGAACATAGGCAACAACAATGTAACCAATGAGATAGCCTAATGTAATCTGTAAATAAGAAAACTTGTCATTCCCCACGGCTCCGGGAACACTCACAAAGGTAACTCCCGATAAAGAAGTTCCGATCATTCCGAAGGCAACCAGCATCCAGTTACTTTTACGGTTTCCTATAAAGAAACTCTCATTATCACTTCCTTTTCCTGTTTTGTATGCTACCCAGAGCAGCAATGCGAAGTAGATGATGATAATGGATAATAAAATAATCGGAGACATGTTCTGTTTAAATTAAAATTTTAGCAAATATAGTTTTTTTATATTCTGCTTAAAAAAATAAAAAACCTTCCGGATTTACTCTGGAAGGTAGTTTTTAAATTAAGGTTGAATAAGTCTCAGCCTTAATCATCCTATGCCTGTGCCTGATTTACCAGAACATCCTGAAGCTCCTCATGTTTCTGGAAAGTAGCTTTTGCAAAAGGACAGAGTGGAATAATGGTTTTTCCGTTTTTTCTTGCAAAGTCTACCGCAGCCAGAAGCATTTCTTTGCCAACGCCTTTTCCGTTATAGGCTTCTTCCACTTCAGTATGATCAATAATGAATCTTTCTTCTCCTGCCCAGGTATAGGTCATTAAACCTGCACGTTTACCATCTATAAACGCTTCAAAATTTCCGTTTTTTTCGTTGTTGCTTTGTTTTACTTCAATCATACTATGAAAATTTGGTTAATATTTCAATATCGTTGGTTAATATTTTATGAATAGGACATGCATCAGCAATGGCCCTGAGTCTTTTAATCTGTTCTTCATCGGGGATTATTCCTTCAAAAGTAATATCTCTTTTGAAAATTGCTCTTTTGGTTAAAGGGAAATTTTCAAGCTCCACTTCTACGTTAATGGTATCAATATTCCATTCTTTCCTGTCGATATACATTCTGAGGGTTGCTGCAGTACAGCTTGCGAGCGAAGTAGCCAGGATTTCAAAAGGATTGAAACCTTTGTTTCCGCCACCTTTATCCAACGGCTCGTCGGTAATCAGGGTGTTTTCACCGGCGATAACTTCGGTGTAGTACTTTTCTTTGCCTAAACTAGCTTTTACGGTTATAGCCATTGTCTGTTTAATTATTTATCTGTGCTTTAAAGCTACTGATTTTATCTTTTAGATCTTTTCGCATTAAAGGATCAATAACACCGCTTTCCATATCAAAATTCTCGTAAAATTTCGGCAGTGAAAAAGTTTCTTTTACATCGGCGCCGAACTGTGGAAAAAATGTTTTTGCCGTATTCATAACATTTCCGCCACCATACCCTCCGGGCGAGGTAGACATCAGAAGCATTGGCTTATTCTGGAAAACTTTTACATTAATTCTTGAAGCCCAGTCGAATACATTTTTAAATGCAGCGCTGTATGATCTGTTGTGTTCCGCCAGGGAACAGATAATGGCATCACATTCTTCAATAACCTTTAAAAAATGATGCGCTTCATCCGGAAACCCCTTTTTTTCTCGGTCTACGGAAAACACGGGCATGTCGAAGTCATTTAAATCAATTAAATTAATCTCGTCATCCTGAAAATCTTTCAACACAAACTTTACAAGCTCTCTGTTGATGGAGGTGGAAGAAGTGCTTCCTGCAAATGCTAATATTTTCATAGTTTATTTTCGTCCTATGGTTTTCTGTTTAAAATGGCTTTCGGAAGCGGTACATAATCTTCTTCGTCTCCCGGAACCAAAGGAAAAGCTTCATGGTTTTGGTCATTCCAGTTTACTTTTGCCTGCTCAATGAGTTCTCTGTCTGAATTTACAAAATTCCAGAATATAAAACGTTCCTCGTCGAAAGGTTCACCTCCGAAAAGATATACTGTTCCGTTTTCACTCATATCAAACTCGCAGAGTTTGGTATCTTTCGCAATCATGAGCTGCTTGGAACCATACGAATTTCCGTCGGTAGAAACTGTTCCGTCCAATACATACATGGCTGCTTCTCCGTAAAGATCTTTTCCGATGCTTATTTTTTTTGCATCTTTTGTTTTAATTTCAATAAAAAACAGCTTACTGTGAACGGGAACCGGAGATTTTCTTCCGAATGCTTCACCTGCGATCAGTTTATATTGTATACCATCTTCTTCCCAAGCCGGAATTTCATCTGCTTCAATATGATGGAAGGTAGGTTCTGATTGTTCAAGATGTTTCGGTAGGCCTACCCAGATCTGGAAACCGTGAAGTCTCTTGTCAGAATGTCTCAGATACTCGGGAGTTCTTTCAGAATGCACAACGCCTTTTCCGGCGGTCATCCAGTTGACGGCTCCCGGTTGTATTTCAATGGCGCTACCCACGCTGTCTCTGTGGAAAATAGAACCTTCCAGAAGATAGGTTAATGTTGAAAGCCCGATATGCGGATGTGGCGGAACATCTAAATTTTGATAATCTTTCAATTCGGCAGGTCCCATGTGGTCTATAAAAACAAAAGGCCCGACTGCTCTTTTTTCACGAAAAGGTAAAAGCCTGCCCACCAGAAAATTTCCTATGTCTGCAGATTTTTCTTCTATAATAAGTCCGATATTTGACATGATATATTAATTTTTAATAAGCTGATAGTACTGAAATCAGTAAACATTTTCCATAAAAATAGGAAAAATAATAAACGGATTTGAATTTTAAGTTAAATTAATGCCACAGACAACCGAATCTTCCTAGGTTATAATCTTCTAAAACATGCATAATTTTTCCTCTTGCATTTATTATAAAAGAGTCTTAATCATAGATCGGTTCAGCAGCCATAATATTGATATTATAAAGCAAAGGTAAGGGAAACGCAGGCTGAGTATATTGATGTGTGGTAATATTTAAGTAAGTGAATGCTATACCTTATGTATTTAAACAGCTCTTAATGCCCGCCTTGCATTATTCTTGTTATGATGTATCACTAAAATATTAAAGTATGTCGAGCAAGAATCGACCTCCGGATGTTAGCAACCGGAGTTTTTTATAACGTCTGTTTAAGCTTTTATACTGAAGAAATTTAGAAATTAATTAATGAGAATAGGAGCTCAACTACAAGCTGAAATTTCCATCTAATTATAAATTTTTTTAGTCTTCCTTCGATTTCATGTTTTTTCCATCCGAAATATGAAGTCTTCTGAAAACAAAACCGGAAATAATCGTAAGAATGCCTATGGTAAGAAATGTATACCGGAAGGCATTATGCGGCTCACCATGAATAAGATCGGTACTTTCAAAAATCTTTAAAACAATCAGTCCGAAAGCGATTCCAAATCCGATAGCCAGCTGCTGATTGACGGATAAAAGCGAATTTCCGCTGCTGGTCTGGAAGTTTCGGAGATCTGCAATGGAAATGGTATTCATTGAAGTAAACTGAATCGAGTTGAAGAATCCCAATACCGCAATAATAGGCACAAACCAGTACAGGGAAGTATTGATGTCCGGAATAGCGAGTAAGCAGATCAGTGTGCCGATAATGAAAGTGTTGATCATAAGTGTCTGCCGGTACCCGAATTTGTCTAATATTTTAATGACATATGATTTTCCGAAGATCGCGGTAAGGGCCATCGGAGCAATGATCCATCCTGAGGTGACGGCAGATTGTCCGTACGCAATCTGAATCATTAATGGTAATAATAATGGAACAGAACTGATTCCCAGTCTGGTAGCAAGATTTCCAACAATTCCTACCCTGAAAGTTCTTACTTGGAATAAATTTAACGGGAAAATAGGACTGTTATCTCTTTTCGCATGACGGTAATAGTAATACATGAAAAGAAACCCCAATATGAAAACAATAAGAACGGGCGTCGTATTCTGAAGGTCTCCGAAGAGCTCAAGAGAAATGGAAAGAAGGAGAGAAGCTGCTGCAAAAATCAGGAAGCCTTTTAAATCGAAATCCACATCTGCGGATTTATAATTGGGCATGAATTTTAATCCTAATGTTACCCCAAGAATGCCAATCGGTATGTTAATGAGAAAAATCCAGTGCCAGGAAAGGTAATCTACCATATAACCTCCAACGAGCGGGCCAAGAACCGGACCGATAAGAGCGGGGATAATAGCAAAGTTCATGGCTTTAAGCAATTCATTTTTGTCGAATGTTTTAATAAGCGCCAGTTTTCCAACCGGTGTCATGAGACTCCCGCCGATTCCTTGTATCACCCTCGAAATAACCAAATGGGTAAGGTTTTGTGAAAGGGCACAGAAAAGGGAACCGAGACTGAATAATATGATGGATGTGATGAAAATCTTTTTGGTCCCGAACCTGTCTGCCAGAAATCCGCTTGCCGGCATGAATACGGCCAGCGTTAAAACATAGCTGATAATGGCATTCTGCATATTCAGGGGGGATTCCTTCAGATCCCTTGCAATAGCCGGAAGTGAAGTGTTGAGAACAGTGGAATCCAGCATCTGCATAAAGATTGCGGTTGCTAAGATCAGCGGTAATATTTTCTTTATCGAATTAGGTTGCGAAACGGCTTCTGACATTGTTTCTGATACTGGAATTATCCAGATTTGTTTGGTTCAAAGAATTAAAATGGTAGTGTTTACAGCAATATTTATTCCTTTGGATTTATTTATTTTAAAAAATTAGTATCAGGAGACTTTTTATAATTTTTAAACCACTAAAAAAGTCCTGCAGATTTCCGCAGGACTTTGATTTTATTTTCTTGGTTTTTCAACCCCTTTCCACTCTTCGCCGGCTTTTCTGTACTGGCTCAGTTCAAAGGTTTTGAAATCTTTTGTTTTGTACTCGATGTTGTCGGTATTTTGCTCAAATGGCATAATGTAATAATATTCTGCATCCGTTCTGTCTGTTTTGGTACCTTTTTTTACGGAAGGAACATATTTCGAGAATTTGTAACTTGGAAGATACTGCTTTAATCTTGCATAGAAAGCTTTATTCTCTTTTTCATCCGGAATGATGCTCACGATGTTGAAATCGTCTTTCTTTTTATCAATCCACAGATAATACGTTGTATCTTCTCCTGTATTTCTGTTGTTGGAATTGAAAGCAAAAAGCTCTTTCGGTACCAGCTCCTTGATTTTTTCGGCATCAATCTTTGTATAATATTGTCCTTTTGAAGGATCTACATACGTTTCAAGATTGTACATCAAAACAGAGTTGTTCTCAAGGTTCTTGTTTTTGAAATATTGATTCAAAGACAGTTCTGCAGTTTCTCTTAGCTCTTTTCCTCTGTCATCAAGCTTTTTGGTAGGATTCTGAGGGTTAACTTTCTTTACAAATTCATATAAAACTTTTGGCTTTATTTCTTTCAGGTGAGGATATGTTTTCAGCTGCTCAGCTTTTACCAGCCAATAGTATTGTTGATAAAAGTCTTCTTTATCAGCATCCTTCACACTTTTATACACCATTGCAAGTTTTTTGGAGCTAAGATATTTGCCGTATTTTCCCTGTCCGAAAGCCAAAGTCATGGATAATAAAGCAAATAAGATAGTAATGTTTCTTCTCATTTTTTTATAATTGATATTTTCGTTTTCCAAATATAATTATTTATTAGATAATATTTTTCATAAACGGTTAAATTGTAACAATATTATTATCGTTACTGCAAAAGAAAATCCTGTATTGCTACAGGATTGATAAATTTATATTTATGTTGCAGGTTTTTAAGGTTAAAGGTTTAGCTTCAAAATTGATAATATGCATTGATCAATCAGGAATATTTAAAAATTGAAAGTAATTTCACAAACACAAAAAACTTTCATGCACTCTAATCCTCAACCTTATTCTCCGTAAGAAGTTTCATGGACTTTTACAGCCCTTCCGCTGGGATCATTCATGTTTTTGAAAGCTTCATCCCATTCCAAAGCAATAGGAGTGGAGCAGGCAACTGAAGGAACAGAAGGTACGGTAGCGGCAGCTGTTTCACTTGGAAAATGTTCTTCAAAAATAGATCGGTAGCGGTATTCTTCTTTATTCTGAGGCGTATTCACAGGAAATCTGAATCGTGCGTTCGTCATCATTTCATCGGTAACTTCTTTCTCGGCAACGGCTTTCAATGTATCAATCCATGAATAGCCCACACCATCCGAAAACTGTTCTTTTTGTCTCCAGACGATGGATTCCGGAAGAATGTCTTCAAATGCTTTTCTCAATACCCATTTTTCAATCTTTCCTTCAGCGGCATTTACCATTTTATCTTTAGGGTTAACGGTCATTGCAGTATCCATAAATTCTTTATCTAAAAAAGGAACGCGGCCTTCAATACCCCAACTCATTAGCGCTTTGTTGGCACGCAGACAATCGTAAAGGTGAAGTTTTCCCAACTTTCTAACGGTTTCATCGTGGAATTCTTTCGCATCAGGTGCTTTATGAAAATATAAATATCCTCCGAACAATTCATCAGAACCTTCTCCCGAAAGTACCATTTTAATTCCCATTGATTTAATTACTCTTGCCAGAAGATACATCGGGGTAGACGCTCTGATAGTGGTAACATCGTATGTTTCCAGGTGATAAATTACATCACGGATCGCATCAAGACCTTCCCGAACGGTAAAATTTACTTCATGGTGAACCGACCCGATGTGTTCCGCTGCTTTTTGCGCAGCTGCCAGATCGGGAGAGCCTACAAGACCAACTGCAAAGCTGTGTAATCGCGGGTACCATGCTTCCTGCGTGTCCCCGCTTTCTACTCTCTGTCTTGCAAATTTTGCCGTTATGGCAGAAATCACGGAAGAGTCTAAACCGCCGGAAAGAAGCACTCCGTAAGGAACATCACTCATGAGTTGTCGGTGTACGGCATCTTCCAGGCCTTTTCTTAATACATCAATATCAGTTTCATTGTCTTTAACAGCGTCATAATTTTCCCAGTCTCTTTTATACCATTGCTGGAGTTCGCTTCCATCCTTGCTGTACACAAAATGTCCGGGTAAAAAGGTTTCGATTTTTTTACAGATTCCTTCCAGTGCTTTCAGTTCGGAAGCTACATAATAATTTCCGTTCTTATCCCATCCCTGATAGAGCGGGCAGATTCCCATATGATCGCGGGCAATAAGGTAAATGTCGTTTTCGGTATCGTACAGTGAAAAAGCAAAAATACCGTTTAGTTTTTCTATAAAATCTTTACCGTATCTTCTATAAAGTGCCAGGATAACTTCACAGTCAGACTGGGTCTGAAATTCATAATCCGGAAACTCTTCTTTTAATTCTCGATGGTTGTAAATTTCCCCGTTTACGGCAAGAACTACTTTCCCGTCTTTGGAAAAAAGTGGTTGCTTTCCGGAAGTAGGATCTACAATAGCGAGCCTTTCGTGGGAGAAAACTACTTTTTCATCCTGGAAGACCCCGCTCCAGTCCGGACCGCGGTGACGGATTTTTTTAGACATTTCGAGAACCTGAGGTCTTAATATTTCAGTTTTTTGTTTAGCGTCAAAAAGACATACAATTCCACACATTGTTTTATCATTTAATTAAAACAAAAGTATTGTTGTGGTTTATAATAAACAATAAAAAAAATCATTAAGCGTATATTTTTAACTTAATGATTTATTATTTAGTAAAATTTTAATTATATGTAAAATTTTATATGATTTTAGTTAAATTTTTTAACTGCCCGTATGGTGTTAAACATATACAAAATTAAAATTGAATATTTATTAATGTATGATAATTAATTACGGAAATTTTTCCCATTACTTTGTGGCTCGAAATAATTTTTTTTCATCATTTGTGTTTTTACCTTCTTGCAGATCCAATTTGCGAGAAGGTTTTTTTTATTCATTTCCCAGCAGGACACCTGAAACATTCCAGGAGCTGAAACTGTTTCCTTCGGTTGGTCCCTGAGGGATTTTTACCTGAATGGTATGTTTTCCGGCTTTAAGATCTCCAAGAGAAATAAAATCAGGATTCGTAATAGTTCCGGGGCACCAGTTTGAGCGGCTTAGGTCTGATGAAGACAGTCCGTCGCCAAAATTTCCGGATGCCGGATTATAAAGACGGTAAGAACCGCAGTCTGATCTCCAGGGGATAAAAGAAAATACCTTATTTCCGTCTAATAAGACCGTATTGGTTTTCGGAACAAATTCATCACCATTTTCCCAGCCTCCGTGTCCGGTGGTAATATATCTCAACTGCGCATTTTTAAGATCTTTTGTTAAGGTAAATTCCACCATTAAGCCTTTGTCCTGGCTGAACATTGTAGAATAGTCCTGTCCTGCCATTTCCATAATATTAAGCGTATTGAATAAGGGAATCACCGTATTGTTTTTATGGATAGTCTGGTCGCTTTTATGGATGGTGATTTCCAGGCTGATTTTGTGGCCACCTTTATCATAATTTCCTATAAAAGTTCCGATCCACAATTCTTTGTCATTTAAAGCAGGTTTCAGTTCAGTAATGTCCTGTCGGTATGGACTGGTTGTCTGCCAGGTTTTATCTTTAATCTGAAGATTATTGAATTTATTAATCCCGAAAGCGGTAAAGAAACGCATCATTTCCACCGCCGGATTATAATTTTCTGTTGCGGTAACGCCGAAATACTGCTTTCCGTTTCCGTTGTCGTACGCCGGAAGAGTTTTTACACCGTTTTCCAATCCGTCCAGAAAAGATTCTTTTTTATCCTGCGGAATAAAAAATACGGTCCCCGTTCTGTCGTAGGCATCCCCGTTGGACTGCTGTTTTAGCTCAACGAAGATATTGTCGCCTTCCTTTATTTTCGGGAATTTAATTTTTTTAAGGATAATAGTTCCGTTGGCAAATCTTTTAACCTCACCATCGGATTTCGAATCTCCGGAAAAGTTGATCGTTTCGTTTTCAAAAACTTTTAATGTGGTAAACCTGCTTTTCCAGAGCATGTCCTTGTAGCCCAGCTGATCCGTGGAAGTAACCTGGCTGCTGAGAATTTTATCAATATCCGTTTTCTTGATTTTTTTAATCGAACTGGCGGATAAAAGTGAATTTTTATTTCTTTCAATTTCCAGCACAAAACCTAAACTTTGTCCCAGTACAGAGGGGCCACCGTTAATCTTAAGATCAGTGGTATACCAGATTTCGATGGTATTGGAATTAATTTTGGTTACTGCTTTTTTGCAATTGTAGCCTAAAATTTTCTTTGTTTCATTCGTGAATTCAAAGTTTTGTTTATTTACAGATTCTGCATCGGATGTAGAAATAATTTCGTCCGGTTTTAAAAATGCATAGGAAATTACGGTATTGGAAGGTTTTTCAATTTTGGTGATTTCAAACGGGAATTCCGCTTTTTGTTCTCTGATTTTGGTATTCAGAATAAAATTTTCCTTTTCGTTGGCCCAAACCAGCGTGGCAGACTGATTGGGAATTACTTTTCCATTATATGAATTGATGTACTGGACCTCATAGGTTTGTGAAAAAGATAGTAATGATAATACAATGAAAAAACTGAGTGAAATTTTTTGAAACATATTGGATTGATCGTTTTTACAAAGATAAATTTTATATCTGTTGCGGATGTGCTCAAATAAAAAAACTACCCTGATTTCAGAGTAGTTATATTTTGTATGTTATTAATCCTAAGAAACTCTTTCGATCAGAGCCATGTAAAAGCCGTCGTAGCCTTCGCTGGGCATTACCTTTTCATCCTTGATCATTTTGAAATTCGGATTATGTTTCAGGAACTCTTTTACCTGCTCATTATTTTCGGAAGGTAAAATAGAACATGTTGCATACACCATTTTTCCTCCTTTTTTCAGCATTTTAGAATAATCCTGAATAATCTGCTGCTGTTCTTTTTTGATGCGGTCTATAAAATCCTGATCGATTTTCCATTTGCTGTCCGGATTTCTTTTTAAAACACCAAGTCCTGAACAAGGTGCATCAATCAATAAACGGTCAGCTTTGTCGTGAAGTCTTTTAATTACTTTATTATCTGTAATCAGACGGGTTTCAATATTATGGGCTCCGGCTCTTTTTGCGCGTCGTTTCAGCTCTGCAAGCTTCCAGTCGAAGATATCTAATGCGATGATTTGCCCTTTATTGCCCATTAATGCGGCAAGATGGAGTGTTTTTCCGCCGGCTCCGGCACACGCGTCCACTACACGCTGGCCTTCTTTTACATCAAGGAAATACCCGATTTTTTGTGAAGAAGCATCCTGAACTTCAAACAAACCTTCTTTAAAGGCAGTAGTAAGAAAAACATTTTTTTTCTCCTCCAGCTGTACTGCATCGGGATAATTTCTTACCGCATAAGAGGTGATATTTTCGTCCGCAAGATCAGAAATAAGTTCTTTAGTGGTAGTTCTTAAAGAGTTAGCTCTCAAAACAGTCGGCGCCTGTTCATTTAAGGCATACATTTCTTTTTCCCATTTTTCGCCCAGTTCTTTTTCAAGAGTTTCGGCAAGCCATTCCGGAATTGAATGTTCAATCGCTTTTGTGGGAACGGTTCCTTTTTTCAGTTTTGTAAGAATGTCGGCAATTTTTATTCCGTCAAATTCTTCAAATTTTTTATAATTGGTTTTGCTCCACAGAAGGTAGGCAATCATCAATTTATAGACATTGTTGGGTTTCACGCCTTCTCCCATGTAATATTCAAGGCGCTTTTTCCAACGGATGATATTGTAGAAAATCTCAGAAACAACGGCTCTGTCCTGGCTTCCCCATTTTTTGTTTGCTTTTAAAAGTCTTTCGATTACTTTATCGGCATATTTATTTTTCTCAAAAAATGTTTCCTGTAAGGCATCGTGGATTCCGATGGCTAAGTTTCTGTGAATAAGTTCCATAATTGGTTCTGCTATTTTGAATCTGCAAAAATACGAATTAAAGTTGAGAATGTCAGGCTGAAAGTTTTAAGGTCGCGGAATAAGAATTAAACAAAATTTTATTATTAGGTATTTGCAGCCTAAATCTAATGTTCCGGATATATCTCATGTTTTTAGATTTTAATTAAAAACATTAAAAAATTACCTTTGCAAAAAAATTAATACAATGAGTGATTCTGTACTTTGTCCGAAATGCGGCTCCGAATTTACCTATCCTAGCGATAATGTAATGGTTTGTTCACAGTGTTTTTACGAATGGAATCCTGAAGAAACAACTGCAGGGGCATCAGATTCGGGAAAAATTTTAGATTCAAATGGTAACGAACTTCAGGACGGAGATTCGGTGGTTGTTATCAAAGATCTTCCGGTAAAAGGAGCACCGAAGCCGGTGAAAGCAGGGACGAAAGTAAAAAACATCCGTCTGAGACCGGACAGCGATCATAATATTGACTGTAAAATAGATGGTTTTGGTGCCATGGCCCTGAAGTCTGAATTTGTGAAAAAGGCATAAAAAAAGGAAAGAATTGGACAGTGTAATCTTTCAAAAAACTAGATTGCAGGAATGCTAATTTTCGTTTTAGGAGGCAGAAAGAGAATTAACCAAAAATTTCCTTATGCTGTGGAAGTACAAATGTAATGAAAACTTTTAAACGAGGTTCTTACATTTGTATTTTTTTTATGCACAATTCCACAATAAGTATTGGGAAATGTGTTGTTTATAGTTGTAAAGCGTAAAATTTAAAGTGTTTAATAAATGATTTTCAGAAGCTTTTAACTATATTTTTTATTATTTTTTAGGAGCTTTTGATCACATCGAAAAGTAATATTATTTTCTATTTTAAGCCTTTTGACTTCGTCGAATTGTATTTTAATTTTTTTAAGGAGCAATTTGATTACATCGAAAAGCAATATATATTTTATTGGAAGCTTTTTCCCGCTCTCCGCACTCGCTATTTTCTTGATTTTGGCTGCGGCGGCGAAGCCGCCGCAGCCAAAATCAAGAAAATGAGCTCAAACAGATGCTTCGATCGGGGCTAGGGTATCAGTCATTTTTCAGTTTTAGTCGGAAAAGGAAAAATAGATTAATCAAATGTAATATTCACTGACTTTTCGATTTGCCGATCGGTGTACATAATCAGTTCTTTATTCTTTGTCATTATTTTATTCCAGTAATGATTTCCGGCAAAACGGCTTTCCAAGACTTCCGCTTCAATGCCATTTTCAGAAACTTTTATTTCTTTGGGATAATAAGAAAATTTCGGAAGCTGAAAAACGGCCATTTCATCTGTATTGAAAATATTGACTTCACCGAAAAGCTTTGCAACATAAGAGTTGTAAGGATTTTTGAAGGTCTTTTCGGGACTTGCTTTCTGAATGACCTCTCCGTTTTGCAATACGACAATCTCATCCAGCCATGGAATGATATCCTGGAGCTCATGTGTAGAAATAATCAGTGAAATATTTTGTTGCTTAACATACCGGAATAACTTTTCACGAAGTTCGATTTTTCTCGGAAAATCAAGATTACTGAAAGGCTCATCAAGGATCAGCAGTTTCGGAAGAACGGAAAGAGCCCGTGCTATGGCCACCCGCTGCTGCTGTCCGCCACTCAGGTATTTCGGGAGAACATTAGCGAATTCTTGCAGGCCTACAACTTCCAGCAATTCTGAAACAGTTTCTTTTTTCTTTGTTAAATTGATATTAGAAATAAATTTGCCTACGTTTTCAGCTACGGTTGCATAAGGCATCAGGTCAAAATTCTGGGCAACAAACTTCATTTTAGCTTCTCCGGGAACCAGGTTTCCTTTAGGGCCGTGCAATTTTTCGCCATCAAAAACAATCGTACCGCTCTGCCAGTCGAGAAGTCCGTAAATCAGGCTTAACAAAGTCGATTTTCCGCAGCCGCTTTCCCCTGCAAGCGCGATGATTTTCCCTTCGTCAAAATGCAGGTTAAGGTTCTGAAACAAAGGTTTTTCTATAGAATATGAAAAGAATAGATTATTTATTTCTAATAGCATAATACAAATGTAATGAATTGAAATCTTTCTAGGAAAGAACAATTTTTTTTATTATTTTAGCAGGAGTAACAAAATTTAAAAAATTATGAAAAGAAAGCTATTTTCGGTAGTTTTTTCTGCTTTTCTGGCTTCATTTATCATCGTTTCCTGCAAAAAGGAAAAACCTGTAACCGGTGAAAGTAATGAGGTGGTAACTGCTAAAGATGGTGCCCAGTTTGCAGTCGATACTTTAAACAGCAAAGTAGAGTGGAAGGGATATAAAATATTTAAATCTGAAAATACAAGCCATTTCGGAATCATTAAGTTTGAAAGCGGAGATGTAACCGCAAAAGACGGTAAACTGCAAAGCGGAAAATTTGTAGCGGATATGACTTCTCTCACTTCCGAAGATCTTAAAAAAGATGCCGCACAAATGGAAAAACTTAACGGTCATCTCAAAAACGGAGACTTTTTTGAAACAGAAAAATTTCCTACAGCATCTTATGAAATTACAAAGGTTTCTCCTTTGGCAGAAGGTGATTATAATACTGTACTGGATGGAAATTTAACCATTAAAGGCATCACAAAACAAATGCAGTTCAAAGCAAACGTATCCGTTAAAGACGGTGTGGTAAGTATTGCTACGGAACCTAAAGACATCAGCAGAAAAGAGTTTGGTGTTGAGTTTCAGAGTCCTGTCGAAAACGGAGTGATTAAAGATGAGATTACACTTCAGATCAATGTAAAGGCATTGGAAAAAAAATAAGGATGATCCAGTCTTTCTTTTTAAAAGAAAAAGATATTTTTTATTTACTTGAAAATTGATTGAAATCTGCTCTTAACAGGAGCGGATTTTTTTAACAATTTAAGGAAAAATATTTCGCCGAAAAACCGTATTTTTGCAAAACATTCTGAAAGGGTAAAACAATGATAGAAAAGATAGAAGAGTTACTGGTTGAAGTAAACAGTTTCAATGCTACATCAAAAGAGGAGATTGAAAACTTCCGTATCAAATACAATGGAAAGAAAGGAATTCTGAATGATTTTTTTGAAAAATTCAAGGAAGTTCCGAATGACCAGAAGAAAGATTTCGGGCAAAAGATCAATACTCTGAAACAGGCAGTTAATGTAAAACTGGAGGATTTGAAAAATGCTTCAGCATCTTCTGTTATAGTTGAAAAGGAAGATCTTACGAGACCTGCCTTCCCTCTGGATCTGGGTTCAAGACATCCTATTAATCTGGTGAAGAACAGAATCATCGAGATTTTTAAATCTATTGGTTTTGCCGTAGCAGACGGACCCGAGATTGAAGACGACTGGCACAACTTCACCGCATTAAATCTTCCGGAATACCATCCGGCCAGAGATATGCAGGATACCTTTTTTATTGAGCAGAATCCTGATATTCTCTTGAGAACTCATACTTCATCGGTACAGATTCGTTATATGGAGGAAAATCAACCGCCTATCAGAATTCTTTCTCCGGGAAGAGTTTTCAGAAATGAGGCTGTGTCTTCACGTTCACACTGTATTTTCCACCAGATCGAAGGTTTGTATATTGACGAAAATGTGAGTTTTGCAGATCTTAAACAAACGATTCAGTTTTTCACTACAGAGCTTTTTGGAAAATCAAAAATCAGATTGCGACCTTCTTATTTCCCTTTCACGGAACCAAGTGCAGAAATCGATGTATACTGGGGATTAAATTCTGAAACCGATTACAGAATTACAAAAGGAACCGGATGGCTTGAAATTATGGGCTGCGGAATGGTAGATCCTGCTGTTCTGAAAAATGTAAATATAGACCCTGAAAAATATTCCGGTTATGCCTTCGGAATGGGAATTGAAAGAATTGTGATGCTGCTCTATCAGATGAGTGATATCAGAATGTTTTTTGAAAATGACATCAGAACACTGGAACAGTTCAAGAGTCTTTAATGAAATTAAATAAAATATATAAAATCCTGTAAATTATTTTATGGGATTTTTTATTATTTTTACATTTAAATTACGCAGATGGTTGAAAAGATAAGTTTTAGATTAAGGAAATTCATTCACTACTCTTTGATTTTATGTATATTACTTATACAGTTTCTGATTGCGGGCTTTTTCTACAATGAGTTCATTACAAAGAAAAATTTAAAGTTTATTGAAAGTCAGCTAAAAGAGATTCATTCCCTGGAAAAGCTCACAAATAATTCTAAAAAAGAATTGTTAAACGCACAGGTTGACTTTCAGAAATATGTCTCTAATAATGATAAAAAATATCTGGACTTATATTTTAAATCTTTACATAAACTTGATAAGAATCTGGACAGTATCGACAGTTATAAAAATAAATATCCTAGATTAAAAAACATACTGATTTTAGAAAATAAAAATTCTCCAAAGGTTCAAAGGCTGAAAAACCTTATTGATTCCGTGCATGAATATTCTACCAATACAAGCCTTAAAAGACCCTATGTTTTTCCCGAAATCAGAAAGTATGATCTTGATTATAATTTTGATAAGTTTAATATAGAAAGGAAAACCTATTCTGATACGATAAAGAAAAAAAAATTTTTCGGGCGTTTAAGAGATGCAATATCCGGAAAAGAAAATGTGCGCAAAGACAGTATTGTTGTAACCATGAAACAAGGAATTAATCCCAATACAGCACTCATAAAAGCTGAATTTGACAGTATTTTGGATGTAGTTAATAATCATTATAAAGTACAGGTTAAATATATGCAGACCAATGTTTTACGGAAAGAAAGCAATAGTACTGCTTTTTATAAAATATTCGGTAATCTGCTAATGTATGGAAATAGTGTCATGAATATTTATGACTATGCCATCAAGAACTCTAGGGCAGATCTGGAAAAAGAATATTATCGGCAAAACTCTGCAAATAACCGCATCAGGACGAATCTTATTTTCGCAGCAATGATTCTTATGCTTATAATCTCTGTTCTTATTATGATGCTTACAGGTGTCGCTTTTTCTTATGAAAAGAAATTAAAAGCAGCTAATCTTCAGATCAAAGCTAATCTTGAATTTAAAAACCGGGTTTTGGGAATGTTAAGCCATGAGTTAAGGGCTCCGTTGAAAATTATCGGTATTCTTATTAATAGAATCAGTGAGAAAACGGATGATAAAGAAATCAAAGAGTATCTTAAATCTATTGGTTTTACCAGTAATACATTATTGCTCCAGGCAAATCAGATTCTGGAATATACTAAAAACCAGCATGTAAAAAATAAACTCATTCCGGTTACTTTTAATCTCAATAGCCAGATCACATCTATATTAAGCTCCATTGAAAATTATATAGAAACAAGAAACAATACATTTGTGGTGAATAAAGCGATCAATCCGGACCTGATGGTGTATTCGGACAATGCTAAAATCGCCCAGATTTTTATGAATATTCTAGGCAATGCCAATAAATTTACAGAGAACGGGCAGATAACTGTTACTGTAAAAACTGAAATTACAGAAGAATCTGTAGTCACTTTAACAACAGAAATTATTGATACCGGAGTTGGAATCGCAGAGTCTGATCTTAAAAAAATATTTGAACCTTATTATCAGGGTGTTTTATCAGATGATATCGAAAATATTGGTGCAGGTCTGGGTCTGAACTTATGCAAGGAACTGATAGAACTCTACGATGGGCAGATTTCGGTTCAAAGCGAACCGGGAAAAGGTACAAAGGTTTATTTTTCTCTTAATTTAAAAGTCAGTTATGATAAATAAGGATGAAGAAAAACTATTTTTTCTGCTGGCAGATGATCATATGCTCATTCGGCAGGGAATGATATTTATACTGGATGCTGCGGGAATCAATTATGAAGCCTTTCATGCATCAAATTTCCGGCAGATCAGAGAATGTATCAATGATAATCCCATTCATATCGCGATAATCGATGCTCATTTTCCCGAAGGAAACAGCCTTCAGATAATAACAGAAATCAAAGAAAAAAAACCGGAAATTAAAATTCTCATTTTTTCCGGAATTGATGAGAATATACATGCTCTTAAATATCTGAATGCAGGAGCAGACGGATTCCTGAGTAAACTTAGTGAGGAAAAAGAGATAGAGGAGGCAATATTCTCAATAATTGAGAAAGGTGAATATATTTCCCCCGTAACGCAGGCCCTGCTGATGAATTCACTTAATAATCGCAATCTGGTTAATCCACTGCTGTCTTTAACAGAAAGAGAACTTGAAATCGCACGCATGTACGCTGCCGGTTACGGCAATCTCGAAATTGCAAACATGCTGGACGTGAAGCAAAATACCATCAGTACAATTAAAAAAAGAATGTTTAAAAAGCTTAAAATTGAAAATATCGTTAAGTTGATTGAGCTAGTTAAAAATCATTCCTAATAGAGTTGTAGAAAAATATCTACAATTGTGTCGATATATATCTAATGTTTTTTTAGTGATTCTATATCCATGGTGCAATATCTTTGTACCATAATAATCAGCTGTTATTACCCTGTAAAACAATCTTTGATTCTGAAAACACAAATGATGAAATAAAAAAAGAATCAAGGATTAAAAAAACGCAAATGATGATTTAAGTATATCTTCGGGGAAGTGGATCTGCTTATTATCAAATGCAAAAAAAGACCTCCGGAATTTTCGGAGGTTTTTCTTTTATTACTGATTTTTGTTCAGAGTTTTATTTTGTAAATTTTAACGGATATTTTACATTGCTGTATCCGTCAATACTGGCCTTTAGAGAACCTACGGCGAGCTCTGCTTTTAGAAGTATCGGGAGGTGATTTGCATCGTTGGAAACCCACATCACCACACCTTCTTTTTCTTTAAAAACCCTTCCGCTTTTTACAGATGGAATAATTTTTAAACAATTAATAGTACCAAACTTAGTCTTAAGATTTTCTGTTCCGGTTACCTTAAGCTGAAAAGGAAACATTTCATCATCAATCCAGACATTCATATTAATTACCGTTCCCACTTTCAGTTCAGAGGGGCTTTTACTTCTTAAATAATAGAAACAGGAAAGCATATCCTGTACTCCTTTCACAGATTTTATAACCTTGGAGCCGTTGGCAGGCGTTTTTTTATCTGTAAGAACCAAAGTATTATTATCATGATTAAAGGTTGTTTCAAGATGCTGACGATAGCTTCCTTCTTTTACATTTCTTACATAAAAACTCGGAAGTTCGGTATTCATATTAATATAACTTTCATAAAGGTCATCAACCTTAAAAAACGCTCGTACCGCTCCTGTTGTCTGCCCCGTTCCCTTTACGTACAAATGCGGAACTCCTCTGTAGGCACTTTTTTTTGCTGTTAAATTAGCAGTTCCCGCATTAAGAAAACCGTAATGGATTCGCAGGCTGATAGACTCACCATCTGCAATATTGGTGATCTGACTAAAACTTAATGTAAACAGAAACACCAAAATAATACTCAAAAATTTTTTCATACTCAAAATTTTACAAAAACACTGCCAAATAAAACAACTCCGGATTTCAAAATCTATTTGATAAATCTCAGTTTTTTATTTAGACTGAATTAAATATGCTTCGCATTAAAATTAGTAAATTTGCAGCCACAAGTATAATTAAATTATCTTATTATTATGATAACGACCGATATATTGATCATAGGAGCCGGACCTACCGGGCTATTTGCCGTATTTGAAGCAGGTTTACTAAAAATGAAGTGCCATATCATTGATGCACTTCCACAGCCGGGAGGACAGTTGGCCGAGCTTTATCCAAAAAAACCTATTTTCGATATTCCGGGTTATCCATCTGTAAATGCAGGAGAACTTATTGATAATCTGATGGAACAGATTAAGCAATTTCAGCCCGGCTTTACCTTAGGGGAGACCGCTGTTTCCTACACAAAAGTTGATGACGAATGGTTTGAAGTAATTACCAATAAGGGAACTGTTCACCGCGCAAAAGCAATTGCTATTGCAGGAGGTTTGGGAACTTTTGAACCCAGAAAACCAACCATCGAAAATATTGCCGATTACGAAGAAAACGGACTTGAATATTTTGTAAAAGAACCTGAACATTTCAGAAATAAAAAAGTAGTGATTGCCGGAGGTGGAGATTCTGCACTGGACTGGAGTATTTTCCTTTCCAATGTGGCAAGCGAAGTAACGCTGATTCACAGAAGAAACGAGTTCCGTGGTGCTTTGGATTCCGTGGAAAAAGTTCAGGATCTTAAAAACCAGGGGAAAATAAAATTAATTACACCTGCTGAAGTTACCGCCATTAAAGGTGATGGAAAAGTGGAGGCTATTACCGTAGCCGTTGACGGACAGGATCCTTATGATATCGAAACAGATTATTTTATTCCGCTATTCGGATTGACGCCAAAATTGGGTGAGATCGGAAACTGGGGATTGAATATTGAGAAAAATGCAATCGTGGTAAACAATGCTTTAGATTACCAGACGAATATCGACGGAATTTACGCCATCGGAGATATCAACACCTATCCTGGAAAACTTAAACTGATTCTTTGCGGCTTTCATGAAGCTACGTTAATGTGTCAGAGTGTATACAACAGGTTGAATCCGGGCAAGAAATTCGTTTTAAAGTACACAACGGTAAGCGGAGTAGACGGATTCGACGGAAGCCGAAAAGAAGCGGAGAAAGCAGTTGTGAAAAAAATTGACTAAATTTGTTGTCTGTTGACGGTTAATGTTGAAAAATGACCGCCATCAACCATTAACAAAGAATTATCAACTAAAATGAGTGATATAAATATAAAAATCACCGACCGGGAAGGTGTTACCCACGATGTGGTAGCTCCCACCGATATGTCGATGAATTTGATGGAGATTATCCGTTCTTATGAACTTGCAGAAGAAGGAACCATCGGCGTATGCGGAGGAATGGCAATGTGTGCTTCTTGCCAGGTCTATGTGATCAGCGATCCGGGACTGGAAGAAATGGGAGCAGAAGAAGACGCCATGTTAGGTGAAGCTTTTCATGTGCAGGACAACAGCAGATTGGGCTGCCAGTTGCATATTGTTCCGGAAATGGAAGGACTGGAAGTGGAAATTGCTCCTTATCCTTAGAAAATTTTATTTAAATTATAAAAGCAACACCCGAAGAAAGTCTTCGGGTGTTGCTTTATAATAGATTTATGTTTCATCCTTTGAAATCCATTTTCCCACCGTCGGAGCCTTATAATTCCTCATCATTTCCAGCAATTCATCAATATTATTACTGATCAGCAGCATATCGCGGTTAATTTGCTTTAAAAAGCCTTTCTCCACCATATTTTGAACAAGGTTTATTAGATCATCATAAAATCCGTCAATATTAAGAATGCCAATCGGTTTTTGATGAAGCCCGAGCTGTGCCCAGGTAATCATTTCGAAGAATTCTTCCAGCGTACCGTAACCTCCGGGAAGTACGATGACGCCATCACACAATTCATTCATTTTGGTCTTTCTTTCATGCATGGTTTCAACCAGAATCAGTTCGGTAAGCTGTTTGTGGGCAATTTCTTTGGATTGTAGAAAATAGGGAAGAACGCCCATCACTTTTCCTCCGGACTGTAAAGCTCCATCAGCAACAGCGCCCATCAGACCGACATTTGCGCCGCCGTAGATCAGTTGTATATTGTTTTTTGCCAGTGTTTTTCCCAGCAAAAATGCCTGTTCTTTATAAATATCTTCCGAACCAAAACTTGATCCGCAGAATACGGTGATGCTTTTCATGGTTAAATTAGAATTAAATTTTTCTTTTTTGAGGAGATTGTCTGTTTGAGAAGAAAGATAAAATTTCAACATCGCTATCATTTACACGATAATACATAGTGTTAAATTGCAGAATAATTGCCTTGTAAACATCTTTGGTTTCGGATACAGGAAATATAAAAGGATTTTGAGATATAATTTCTATCGAACTTTCAATTTTATGAGAAAGTTTTCTGATTTCTTTATCTGTAAAATTATTTTGAAGATAATCTATGGTTTGTTCTAATTCCTTTAAAGCATTTGGAGTCCAGAAAATTTTATAACCACTTTCCATATAACTTTCTGGCTTCGGAATGAGGTTTTAATTCTTCATTATCAGCTTCGGATATTCCCTTTTCAATAGATTTTTTCTCTTCTTCCGAAATCGCATTCCACCAGTCTTTAGTTTCCTCTTTTCTAAATTGGATCAATTTTTTTATAATAGAAGTATCCTCCAATGTAGACAACCATTGAATTAATTCAAGTTTTTCATTGAGAGTCTGTGTGTTCATAATTGGTATTATTTATTCAAATTTAAAAATTTAAAATAAAAATCTATAAAGATTTAGAAACAAAAATATCCAAAATCAAAATAATTTTGGATATTCAATATAGCAATTTTACAATTCTATTTTAAAGGAATATTGGCTAGAATATCTTTCGTAAAACTCCAGAATTTCTGTGCAGAAGGAATATTCGCTTTCTCATCAGGCGAATGTGCCCCTCTGATTGTAGGTCCAAAACTCACCATTTCCATTTCCGGATAATTAGCTCCGATAATTCCGCATTCAAGGCCGGCATGACAGGCAACAACATGAGGCTTTTCTCCGAACTTTTCAGCATAAATGTTTTCCATCAGCTTTACAATTTCCGAACCGGGCTTCGGTTTCCATCCTGGATAAGAACCGCTGAATACGGTTTTCATTCCTGCAAGCTCAGCAACGGATTTTAGCTGCTCTGCTACAGAATCTTTTGAAGATTCTACGGAAGATCTTGAAAGGTTTAAAATTTTCAATGCACCCTCTTTCAATTCTACTCTTGCCACATTGTTGGAAGATTCCACAAGATCTTTTACATCAGGGCTCATTCTGTAAACACCGTTGTGAAGTGACTTGAGCGTAAGGATGATTTTTCTTGAATCTTCTTCGGAAAGGGCTTTTTCTGAAGTGGTTGAACTTTCAATGTTGATATGAAGATTAGGCTCTACGGTTGCAAACTCTTCAATAATTTCTTTTTTCAGTCCGTTGGTTACCTCATCGATGAATTCCTGGGCATTTCTTACGGAAACAATGGCCACCGCTTCTCTTGGAATAGCATTTCTCAATCCGCCACCATCGATGGAAATCAGCTGAATATTTTCTTTTTCGAGTGCTTTATAAAGAACTCTGCCCAGAATTATATTGGCATTACCGAAACCTTTGTGGATATCCATTCCGGAATGACCACCCTGAAGGCCTTTTACCTCAATTCTGATGATTTGTCCTTTTGCTACTTCCGTATTATAGTCCTGTGAAATAGTAACGTCAATTCCGCCGGCACAGCCGATATCAATTTCGTCGTCTTCTTCCGTATCAAGGTTTAGGAGAATCTGCCCGGTCAGCTGTCCGGGTTTTAAACCTAAAGCTCCTGTCATTCCGGTTTCTTCATCGATCGTAAAAAGAGCTTCAAGATCAGGATGCGGAATATCCGTGCTTTCCAGGATTGACATAATAGTAGCGACTCCCAGTCCGTTATCGGCTCCCAGGGTGGTCCCTTTCGCCTTTACCCAGTCTCCATCCACTTCCATTTTGATGCCTTCCGTTTCAAAATCGAAATTAACATCGTTGTTTTTCTGGCATACCATATCCAGGTGTGATTGAAGAACTACAGATTTGCGGTTTTCCATTCCCGGTGTTGCCGGTTTTTTGATAATTACATTACCCGTTTCATCAACCGTAGTTTGCAATCCTAAGTTTTCACCGAATTCTTTAATGAATGCAATTACTTTTTCTTCTTTTTTTGAGGGTCTTGGAACAGCATTCAGCCTGGAAAAATTCTTCCAGATAATCTGCGGTTCTATATTAGATAGCTCCATTGAAATTTATTTTTCTCAAAATTACAAAATAAAAAATGCTTCCGGATATCGGAAGCAGTATTTTTACCGGCAGCAGGAAGCTTTAGCATCCGCATTCACCATAGATTGGGATGTTTACAACAGTTCCGTCCGGTTTTTCAATGGTGAGCGTTCCTTCAAAGAGCAATGCCTCTTCACCTTTTATTTTTTTACCTTTTACGGAAATTTTATAATCATCATTTTCAATTTCCTTGCTCAGTACTTCATCAGCTTCCATATCACTTGAAGCGATAAGGTTTAAAGCGATTCTTTTGCCGTCAAGTTTCATGTATGCGGTTTTCCCGGCATCATCAGCGTAAATATATTTTTCGGCCAGAAAATCTGCTTTGCTTTTGGCAAAATAACATGAACATTCCTTGATTTCAGGAGGAAAAGGAAAGGTTTCGACAGCGATTTTCTTTGATGAAAGATCGGTAGCTACACTATCTTTAACTATGTTAGAAGAATCTACTGAAGCGGAATTCTGGGATCCCTGCTGTTCTTTTTTACAGGCAACCAACAGAAAAGCTGAAAAGAAAATGATAAAATATTTCATTGTTTGCGGTATATAAGTTTATCCTCTTGCTCTTTCAAGAAGTGTCATCATTAATAAGGAAAGGATCACAAGGCTTTCTTCTTCATCATCAATATCGATGAGGCGATCAAGCTGAAATCTTCTTCCGAAAAATGACGGCATTTTTTTTAGTTTAAAATATTCTTTTCCGTCAATGCCGGTAACGGTGTAAGAAGGGTTCAGGAAGTATCCTGTAAATGCTCCGACAAGCGGAATTTCGCCTACCAGGTGGTCAAAAAAACGTACCCATGCACTATCTTCCTGGATTTTGAATTTCGGCTGATCGTTGGCATCCAGAACATCATAGCTGGCTTTCCAAAAAGAACGCATTCCTTTTCTTGCCATTCTTCCGAAGTTTCTTCCGGTGGCAATTTCCGATAAAGAATAGGAAGCATTAAAATCAATCCACTGGTTGGCTCTGATCCTGAAAAGCTCTTTGGATTTGCTTTCATCATTAAAAACAATAACATCCTCCTTCAGCTTAAACATTTTCTGACGCACATACGCCACGTAGTTACCGTTTCTGTCCGTGATGTTAAAATCACTGGCCAATGTTGTAATCTTAAATTTAAAATCCAGCGGATAATTTAAATTGTTAAGTACCATTTCGTTTATTTTTCAAGTTAATATTTAGTGGATCAAAGATAATATTAATTGCTTTAAAACAGAGGGTATCTTAACTTCATTTAATTTAAAAAGTAATGATTTTATGAACATTTAAGATTAATTTAGAATAAAACCTCGAAAGCTTCTTTCACCCCTGCACCAGGTTTTCCGGTAACCTTGAAAGTCTCCTGGACCCCTGCGGCAACCTTTCCGGAAAGAGAATTGCTTCGGAGCATTCTGAAAATATTCTGAATCTTTTTACTTATTTTTGTGTTATGGATTACCCTAGTAAAGTTTTGGCAAAAGCAGTGGACGAAATTTCCGGTCTCCCGGGAATAGGCAGAAAAACGGCATTGCGTTTAGCGCTGCATTTATTGAAGCAGCCGGCCTCCCGATCAGTAAGTCTGGGAAATTCTCTCATCAGTCTGGTGAATGATATCAAATACTGCAAAGAATGTCATAATTTTTCAGATTTTGAGGTGTGCGAGATCTGCAGCAACCCGAAAAGACATGACGAACTGATCTGTATCGTGGAAGATGTGCGGGATGTGATTGCTATTGAAAATACAGGGAAATATACAGGGAAATATCTGATTTTAGGTGGTAAAATTTCTCCTATGGAAGGTATAGGACCAGGTCAGCTGAATATTCAGAGTATCGAAAAAAAGCTCAGTGAAGGTAGGGTAAAAGAATTTATTTTTGCTCTAAGCGCAACCATGGAAGGCGATACCACAGCGTATTATATTTACAAAAAATTTAAAAATTTTGATATCAACTTTTCCAGTATTGCAAGAGGTATTTCCGTAGGCGATGAACTGGAATATGCCGATGAGATATCACTGGGAAGATCAATCATCAACAGGCTTCCGTATAATGAAGAGAAGTCATAATCTTATATAAAAGTATTTAGAATATGATCTCTGTAATAATTCCTATGTTTAATGCTGAAAAAACGATAATCAGAGCTCTTGATTCCGTGAAAAATCAGGATTACGATCTGCATCAGTTTGAAGTGATCATCATTAATGACGGATCCACGGACAGCAGTGCAAAACTGGCGGAAAACTACAGAGATAGTCATCCTGAATTGAATATGAAGATCATCAGCCAGGAAAACGCCGGGGTTTCTAAAGCCAGGAATGAAGGTTTGAAAGCCGCAACAGGCCACTATATCGCCCTTTTGGATTCGGATGATGAATGGCTTCCTGCAAAAACTCAAAAGCAGATGAAATTTCTGGAAGATGAAAATCTGAATGTGGATTTTGTTACCAGCCTCAGAAACGGCGAAAAAATATGGTTTCCCTACAAAAAAAATGCAATCAATCTTGCCCGGATTACCCTGAGAAAATTATTGTTAAGAGTAGACGGGCAGACTTCCACAGCAATATTTAAAAGGAAAGTTCTGGAAAACACCGGTTTTTTTGATGAAAATCAGCAGTACTCTGAAGATGCCAATTACTGGATGAGAGTTTCCAAAAACAATTCCATGTATATTCTCGGGGAAGAACTGGTATTTACGGGAGGGGGAAAAAGATCTTTCGGAGTGTCGGGCCTTTCTGCAAATTTACCGGAAATGGAAAAAGGCATACAAAAAAACCTTAGGGAAATGTACCTCTCCGGCAGAATTCATTATTTTGAATATATTTTATTTTTTATATTCTCAAAATTGAAATATATTGTACGGATTTTTAAAACCAGCATATGATCTATAAAATCTTCTGGGCATTGAGGGCTGTTATCTATGCTCCCTTTTTCGGAAAATTCGGCTTTCCTTCATATTTGGGGAAACCGTTATTTTTGATGGGTACCCAAAAAGTTTTTATAGGCAAAAAAGTACGTATCTTTCCGCATCTCAGATTGGAAGTGCACCGTAATGGCAATATTCATATAGAGGATGATGTGGTGATTTCCCAGAATGTGCATATTACTTCTGCGGGTGATCTTACTATCGGAAAAAGCTCACTGATACTGGCCAATGTTTTTATTACGAATATTGACCATGATTATCAGGAACTGAATAAACATATAGTGAAGCAGGAATACCTTGTAAGTGAAACGGTAATCGGGGAAAATTGCTATATTGGTATGGGAGCAGCCATCATGGCAGGTACCAGATTGGGTAAACAGTGTATTGTGGGAGCAAACTCCGTTGTGAAGGGAGCGTTTCCGGATTATTGTGTCATTGTGGGAGCGCCGGCTAAAATTGTTAAAAAATATAATTTCGAAACCCAAAAATGGGAAAAAGTAATATAAAAGTATGGAGAAGATTCTGATCACGGGAGGTGCCGGATTTATAGGAAGCAAGCTGTCTCTGGAACTTAAGAAAAAAGGATATGAGGTTACGGTTCTGGATAATCTTTCTTCTCAGATTCACGGAAAAAATCCGGAAGAAGATTCTCCCTTGTACAGGAGCATTTCAGGGAAAGTGAATTTTATCAAAGGGGATGTGGTAAATCCTGAAGACTGGGAAAAAGCAATTGACGGGCAGGAAGTAATTGTTCATCTTGCTGCAGAAACAGGAACAGGACAATCAATGTACCAGATAGAGAAATATACGGAAGTCAATGTTTCGGGAACGGCAATAATGCTTGATCTTCTGGTCAATAAACCTCACCGCGTAAAAAAAGTAGTGATTGCTTCTTCAAGAGCAGTATATGGCGAAGGGAAATATCTTCATCCGGAATTGGGATTAATTTATCCCAAACCAAGAAATATAGAAGAAATGCGCAATGGTATTTTTGAGATTATTTATCCAGATGGGCAGATGCTTCGTGCCTTGCCTACCGATGAAGAATCAAAAATACATCCTACTTCCATTTACGGAATCACAAAATATACCCAGGAGCAAATGGTGATGACAGCCTGCTCATCAATGGGTGTGGCACCGGTAGCAGTAAGATTCCAGAATGTGTATGGTGAAGGACAGTCTTTGCTGAATCCTTACACCGGTATTTTATCAATATTTTCATCACAGATCCTTAACGGTAATGATATCAACGTTTTTGAAGACGGAAACGAATCACGGGATTTCATTCATGTGGATGATGCTGTGAAGGCTACTATAAAATGTATTGAAAATGATGCAGCTAATGGTGAGATTTTCAATGTTGGTACAGGGGTTTCAACTTCCGTGACTACCGTAGCGGAAAATCTCAGGAAATTTTACAATATCGATTTTCATATCAATGTATCAGGACAGTTTCGTTTAGGAGATATAAGGCATAATTTTGCAGACATCAGCAAAATAAAATCAAAGCTTAATTTCCAACCGGAAATTTCTTTTGAAGAGGGAATGTCGAAATTTGCGAATTGGGTACTGCGGCAGAATATCCAGGATGTAAAATTCAAGGAATCTCTGGATGAAATGAAAGTAAAAGGACTTTTAAAATGATACATCTACATGGCAAAAAAATACTCTTTTTATCAGTCAGTTTTTTTAATTACGAAAAAGCCATAGTACGAAGGCTTTCTGAGTTGGGAGCTGAGGTGGATTTTTATGACGAGCGGCCTTCCAATTCAAACTTTTCAAAAGGAATTATTCGCTTTAATAAAAAGTTTTATCAGTTAAAAATAAAAGAATATTATAACCGGATTTTAAATGAAATTCAGGGAAATACCTATGATTTTTTCTTTCTGATTAAAGGAGAAGCTATTCCTTCCTTTTTTCTTGAAAAAATAAAGGAGCGTAATCCTGAAATGGAAATGATCTATTATAATTTTGACCCATTGAAGGAATATCCTGATCTCATTTCAAATCTTATTTATTTTGATAAAAAATTTACTTTTGAATATAACGATTCAGTAAAATATAACCTGAATTTCAGGCCATTGTTTTATCTGGATGAATATGAAAACCTGAATCTGAACCCTCAACCGCCACATTATGATGTAGTGTTTATCGGTAGTGCTCATACAGACCGGTATATAGTGGGGGAGAAAGTGAGGACTATTGCGGATAGTCTTAATTTAAGATCTTATTTCTATTACTATGCAATGGGCAGATTTGCTTTTCGATTGAAAAAGATTGTTGATAAACATTTAAAGGAGTTTGATATTTCAAAAGTAAGTTTTGAAAAATTAAATCATCATCAGATTATTGATTTTTATAAGAAATCAAAAGCTGTTCTTGATATTAATAAACCTTTTCAGCATGGTTTAACGATCAGGACGTTTGAAGTTCTCGCTTCGGGAAGGAAATTGATCACGACCAATTCGGATATCAGGAATTACCCTTTTTACAATTCTGATAATATTCTGGTCATCGACAGGGAGGATATTCGGCTTGACCCTGAATTTTTCAAAACAGACTTCAAAAAAATAGATCCTGATGTTTTATATAAAATGTCCCTTGATTCCTTTATTGAATGCCTTTTCGGAGATTCGCAGGATGATTATTGGAATGCTTTCAGGAATAAAGCATAAGTTTTTAAACAGATCATATCCATATTATAAAAATAAAAAGCAACCCATAAGAGTTGCTTTTATTATATGAGAAAATTATTTGCTTATTTGGTTGGCGCAGGAGTCTGAGCCGGTGTTGTTGTCGTTGTAGTGGCAGCCGGAGCAGAAGATTGCTTAGCCGGAGCTTCTTTTGATACCGGAACCTGTGCAGGCACGGCAGCGGAAGGTTTACCTGTAATCACAACGCTTAAAAGGATAAGAACGATAATCGTTGCTCCTAAAGTCCATGTTGCTTTTTCCATAAAGTCATTGGTTCTCTGTACACCAAACTGTGCAGAAGATGCTCCCCCGAAAGTACTGGAAAGACCTCCTCCTTTTGGATTTTGAGCCATAACAATGATTACCAGAAGAATACTGGCGATCATAATAAGAACCATCAATAGTATAAATATAGAATCCATTAATTTGATATCTTTTTGAATGGGCAAATTTAATCTTTTTTTACCGAATGACAAAGAAAGATAGCGCCAAATTTGATAAAAATAAAAAACGGCAACAATTGTTGCCGTTTTTCTATAAAAATAAGAAGCCTTATTTAAAATCAGAATCTTTTGCCTGATTTATTTCATAAGATTTCACTTTCATGGTCATATCCATTCCCATTTGATTTACAGAGATCGTGTAAGGCATTTTTACTCCTGCAACATCTTTGTAGTCAGAGAACGTAGTGGGAACACTTACTTCCTGTCCCTGTGCTTTAACGGTTCTTGTTTCTCCTGTTTTCAAACCTGTTTTTACACTGTAATAATAAGTTGTTTCAGGCCCTTTGATTGCATAAGAATCTTCTCCTCCTACTTTTTCAATCCCGGCTAATTTATATTCAGGAGATTTTGCGAAAGCCATTTCTTCAAAAAGCTCGGTATTTTTTTGCTTTTCGGCAATCTGTTCAGGCTTCATAGGAACTTTTTGTCCCATTTGCTCAGAATATCCTGTTTTTCCGTCAAATACCTGCTTCTGAACAACCTGTCCCATAGCGGTTACCTGTGTCATCTCTTTTCCACCCTGTGCCTTCATCATTTTCATGTCGATATTCTGACCCTGGATAGACATAGAAGCATTTACGGTATAAGAAGAAATTTTAGAAAGGTTTGCTGTTCCTCCAATTGCAGTAAGATATTTATCTGCAACAGAAGCTACCGTTACGCTGGCGTCAACTTTCTGTGCCGTTGGTTTTGCTACAGGATTTGCATCTTTATCATAATATTTTACAGGATAACCCAGTTTTTCCAGTCCTTCAGAAATATCCGATGCTTTTCCGGCAATGAAAATTCTGCTCTTGGTTGGGTAAATCGTAGAATTCACCGCACTGGAAACATCAGCAGCACTTACTTTATCGATTGATTTCAGATAATTGGTATAGAAATCGTCCGGAAGATCATAAATTTTCTGATTCAGGGCAAATCTTGCAATAGTTGCCGGCTGTTCAAGAGACATGATAAATGATCCTTTCAGTTTTGCTTTTGCGTTTTCAAGTTCTTCAGGCTTTACACTGGAAATACCGTTAAGCTCATTCATGAATTCCTTCACTGCTTTATCTGTAACCTCATTTCTTACGCTTGCGCTTGCGGAGAATTGTGGAGAATACTTACTTGCACTCATGTTGGAATAGGCTCCGTAAGTAAATCCGTTTTTCTCACGAAGGTTCATGAAAAGTCTTGCTTCACCGCCACCGCCAAGAATATAGTTGGCAATGGTAGCCGGGAAGTAATTCGGGTCCTTCATCTTTAAATTGTTGATGTTGTTTACGGAAACCACAGACTGTACAGCGGTAGGTACGTCAACAACATCAATTTCTGTAGTGGCTACGTTGGATGCAGGTTCTACTGCATTAAGTGGAGTATTTGCTTTTTTCCAGCCGCTGAATGCTTTCTCGATCATCGGTTTTACCTTCTCGAATTTTACATCACCTACAATTACAAGATAAGCATTATCCGGAGCGTAATATTTTTTGTAAATATTCTGTACGTCTGCAAGCTGTATTTTCCCGATTGTTTCAACCGTTTCAAATTCTCCTCTTGAAGTATTCTTACCGTACATTAATGCATTGGATACTTTTGAAGCAATTGCAGATGCGTTTTTTTCTGAAGATTTTAATCCTTCAATCGCTCTTTCTTTAGAATCTTCAATTTCTTTTGCGGAAAATTTAGGATTAATGATCGCATCAGCCATTAAGCTTAATACCTGCGGAAAATATTTTGAAAGTGAATTTGCTGCAGCTCCGTTTGAAGAGAAGGAAAGATTGGCTCCAAGATAATCAACTTTCTTGTTGAAATCATCTTTACTCATTGTGGTCGTTCCGTTTTCAAACTGTTCTGCCATGATTTCGCTTACTCCGGCTACACTTCCTTCATAATAAGGAGGTCTGTCCATGGTAAGACTTGCGTTTACTCTTGGCAGTTTGTTGTTTTCCACAACCATTACCGTAAGACCATTGCTCAGTTGGAAAGTTTTTGGCTTTGCAATATTGATAGCGGGAGTTGGTCCCGGTTTCGGCATTGCATTAAGATCTATTTTTTGTGCTGAAATCGTTCCTGCGAATAAAAACGCTGCAGCTATATATGTTAATTGCTTTTTCATTTGTAAAAATTTAATTTTAATAATCAATAGTAACCGGATTAGTGTTTACTTTTTTTCAGGTACGTAATTAATGATTATTCTTTGGTTTGAATTAAGATACTTTTTAGCAGCATTCTGAAGATCCTGTCTGGTGATAGATCTGTAAATGTCGATTTCTTTGTTGATAAGATTTGTATCGCCCATCAAAACATGATTTGTTGCCAATGAAGCGGCAATTCCCTGAATGCTTGAGTTAGCATTTACAAACTGATTTTCGTATTGGTTCTGAAGTTTTTGATAATCTTCTTCGGAAATCAGAGTCGTCTGAAGTTTTTTAATTTCAGCATCAATATCAGCCTGTAAAGTTGCCTTTGTTGTTTGTCCCATTGGAATTGCGAAGAAAGCGAAGATTCCGTAATCTTCAAGACCCTGATTGAAAGCAGCTACCTGTAATGCTTTTTTGTCCTGATCTACTAATTTTTTATATAGAACAGAAGATTTACCACTGCTCAGATAAGATGAAAGCATGTCTAAAATATAAGCGTCTTTCTCTTTGTTACCCGGTGTTCTGTAAGCAAATACATAAGCCGGAAGCTGGATGTTTGGATCTGTAGCCGTTACCTCTTTTTCCTGAGTAATTGGAGTGTCTTTAGGGAAGTTTTTAGGATAAACCGTTCCTTTAGGAATTCCTCCGTAATATTCCTGAATCCATTTTTTTGTCTGTTCAGGTTTGATATCTCCCGCAACAACTAAAGTAGCGTTGTTCGGAATATAGTATTTCTTATAAAATGCCTGGAACTCTTCAAGTTTTGCAGAGTTCAGGTCTTCCATAGAACCAATCGTAGGCCAGTTGTACGGGTGATTGGTAAATAAATTCTTCTGAATGGTTGTGAAAAGATTTCCATAAGGCTGGTTGTCCATTCTTAATCTTTTCTCTTCTTTTACAACTTCTCTCTGAGTATCAACACCCACCTGGTTGATTACGGCATGACGCATTCTTTCAGCCTCCATCCAAAGACCCAGTTGCTCGTTGTTGGAAGGGAAAGTTTCGTAATAATACGTTCTGTCGTTTGTTGTATTAGCGTTGTTTTGTCCTCCGTTTGAAGAAACTATCTTAAACCAGTCACCTCTTTTAATATTAGGTGTTCCTTCAAATAAAAGGTGCTCGAAGAAGTGAGCAAAACCGGTTCTTCCTTTTACTTCATCCTTTGCACCAACATGGTACATTACACCTGTAGTTACAACCGGTGCCGAATTGTCCTGGTGAAGGATTACATGAAGACCGTTTGGTAAGTCATACTCTTCAAATTTAATTTGTTGCGCATTCAGAGCCATTCCGAAAAATGCCGCTGCTGCAACAGAAAGAAGTCGCTTTTTCATAAAATAGAAATTGTTTTGTCAATTAGTGCCAAATTTACTTTAATTGTTACAATTTTTCCAAGATAATTTTTCAGACCTTAGAATCTGTTTAAATTAAAGGTTTTTATAAACTAAATTTGTGAATTTATCTTTATTATAATTCAAAAATTCGTATTTGGGATTTTAATTGTAACTGTGTGAATATAATTATTTTATAGAATTATATTTTGATGAATTTAATAATTGAGAAATATCTTTTATCAATAAAAAATATTTATATGAAATTTTAAAACATGCGTTCCAAAGTCGTATATTTATTCAAAATACCGCCACTGCGTGGTATTGTTTTATTTTATAGTGTTAGGAATATGAATTATTTTTACAACAAACAATCCTAAATAATGAAAAGCTTTTTAGAGCAAAATGTTTCACAGGAGTCGCTCATTACGCTCTTTAGCCAGGCGCCTGTAGCCATGTGTCTGCTAACCGGTGATAATTTCAGTATCAACAGTGCCAATCCGCAGATGTTGGAAATTTGGGGCAAAGAAGCTTCTGTTATTGGCAGATCTTTATTTGAGATACTTCCTGAAATAATTGAGCAGGGTTTCAAGGAAATTTTAGAAAATGTTTACCGTACAGGAGAAATTTTTAAAGGAAACAAATGGCCTGTATTCTTAGAAAAATATGGTAAATATGAAGAATATTTCTTTACTTTTATTTTTGCTCCGGTTTATAATGACGATAAAAAAATCATCGGAATAAGCATTGTTGCCACGGAAGTTACCGATCAGATCTTTTCAGAAAGAAAACTTAAGGAAAGTGAATACCGCTTTGAACATCTCATTAAAAAATCTGATTATCCCATAGCGATCTACCGTACTGAAGAATTATATATAGAGTTTGCCAATGAACAAATGCTTAAAACCTGGGGTAAAAGTGCTTCTGTAATAGGAATGAAGCTGGAAGATGCACTTCCGGAACTTGAGGGGCAGCCATTTATCGGTCTCCTGAAAAACATTTTCAAAACCGGAGAAACATATGCATCTAAAGAAGCCAGTGCGGATCTTATGGTAAACGGAAAACTTCAGACATTTTATTATGACTTTTCTTATAAACCCCTGAAAAGTCCTACCGGTGAAGTATATGCCATCCTGAACATGGCCGTAGACATTACAGATCTGGTAATGGCAAAAAAAGAAATTCAGGAAAGGGAAAAGAAATTCCGGGATCTTGCAGATTCTATGCCTCAGTTTGTCTGGACCTGCGATACGAAAGGAGAAATTACCTACATGAATAAAAGCTGGTACCGATATACCGGCTCAACGGAAAACGAAAACCAGACCAGTCTTGTGAAAAGGATGATGCGGCCGGAAACCATAGCAAAAGTTGATCAGGTATGGGAAGACTGCATAAAAACAAATACCCCTTTCGTAATGGAATATGAGCTTGAAGATCCTGTGCAGAAAGGAAATTACAGATGGTTCCTCGGAAGAGCAGTTCCTAATTTTGCCGAAAACGGGGAAGTCAATCAATGGACGGGGACTTTTACGGATATTGACGAATTCAAGCAACTCGAAACCCAGAAAGATAATTTTCTGGGAATAGCAAGCCATGAGCTTAAGACACCGCTTACCAGCCTGAAATTATATACTCAGTTCATTAAGAACAATCTTGAAAAAGCAGGTGATCCTAAAAATGCAAATGTTGCCAGAAGAATGGATTATCAGATTGATTTGTTAACGGGACTTATCAACGAATTGCTTGATGTAACCAAAATACAGAAAGGGCAGATGCAGCTTAATGAATCTCTATTTGATTTTGATAAACTGGTGGATGAAGTGGTAGAAGAGCAGCAAATGACTTCAAGACATAAACTTTTTGTAAGCAGATCCGTCGCAATCGGGGATGTTTTTGCAGACCGGCACAGAATATCTCAGGTAATAGCCAACCTTATCAGCAACGCCATCAAATATTCACCGGATGCTGATGAAGTACATATTTCCACAAGCTTACACGGAGATCGGGCGCAATTTAATGTTAAAGATTTCGGGATCGGTATTCCTAAGGATAAACAGTCAAAAGTTTTTGAACAGTATTACCGGATCAGCGGATCAAAAGATTATACATTTTCAGGGCTCGGACTGGGACTTTTTATCTCAGCTGAAATTATAAGAAGGACAGGCGGAGAAATTTTTGTTTCCTCTTCAGAAGGAGAAGGGTCTGATTTTTGCTTCAGAATCCCCAAGTATAAAAATTAATTTAAGTTTATCATGTCTAATGCTGCAAAAATTATGGTAGTGGATGACAGTCCCGCGATTGTTGATTCTATTGAAATGATGCTCGATTTTGAGGGGTTTGAAGTTGCCAAGTTTTATAAAGGTTCGGAAATGTTCAGTGCACTGGATCCTCATATGAAACCTGATGTTATTTTAATGGATATGTGGCTTTCCGGTGAAGATGGCAGAGATTTTTGCAAGCTTATCAAAGCTCATGAACATTTTCAGGACATTCCCGTACTCATCATGTCGGCAAGCCGCGGATTGGAACAGTCTGCGCTGGATGCAGGTGCAGATGAATTTATTGCCAAACCTTTCGATCTGGGAAATATGGTGGAAAGAATCAGGCATTACATAAAATTACCTTAGATAAATTATCATATTTCTTACAACTTCTCTGAAAATTTATAGTTTTAAAGAATTAATTTAACACTATTTACAGTATCATCGAATTTGAATTCTCCATATAATACACTAATTTTGTGTTCCCAAATTTTTTGCAAGCATGGAGGATTATCTGAAAGGACTGAATGAATCACAATTTGAAGCTGTTACCACGTTACAGGGACCGTTAATGGTTCTTGCGGGAGCAGGTTCAGGGAAGACGCGTGTGCTTACCATGCGTATCGCACATCTCATTACAAACGGCGTAGATCCTTTTAATATTTTAGCATTAACCTTTACCAACAAGGCAGCAAAAGAAATGAAGGAACGTATTGCCAAAGTGGTGGGGCAGAGCAATGCAAGAAGTCTCTGGATGGGAACTTTTCACTCGGTTTTTGCAAGGATTCTGAGAAATGAAGCGCACTATCTGGGATATCCTTCCAATTTTACCATTTATGATCAGCAGGATGCCCTGAATGTCATCAAAAAAGTATTGAAAGATATGAATATTGATGCCGATTTGTATAAACCTAAAAAAGTTCAGGCAAGAATTTCTACCTATAAAAATAATCTGATTACCGTAAAGGCTTATTATGCCAATCCCGAACTTATTGAGGCCGACGAAAAGGCCAATATGAAGTTTATTGGGCAGATCTATCAGCGATATGTTGAGCAGTGCTTCAAAAACGGGTCTATGGATTTTGACGACCTTTTGCTTAAAACCAATGAGCTGCTTACCCGCTTTCCGGAAGTACTGGCTAAGTATCAGGACAGATTCAGGTATATTCTCGTGGATGAGTATCAAGATACCAACCATTCCCAGTACCTTATTGTAAAAGCGTTGGCTTCAAAATTTGAAAATATCTGCGTCGTGGGAGATGATGCACAGTCTATTTACTCATTCCGTGGTGCCAATATCTATAATATTTTAAACTTTAAAAAAGACTATCCGGAAGCAGTAACAGTTTCCCTGGAGCAGAATTACCGTTCTACCCAGAACATTGTAAATGCGGCCAATGTGGTTATTGCTAAAAACCTTCAGCAGTTCAAGAAGAATGTTTTCAGTGAAAATGAAGAAGGAGACAAAATCAAGATTTACCGCTCTCTTTCAGATGCCGATGAAGCGAATTTTGTGGCCGGAAATATCTGGGAAACCAGAAACCGTGAACAGAGGAAATACAGTGATTTTGCAATCTTATACCGCACCAACTCCCAGACACGGGCTTTTGAAGATGCATTAAGGCGTAAGAATATTCCGTATAAAGTATATGGAGGTCTGTCTTTCTATCAAAGGAAAGAGGTAAAAGACCTGATTGCCTACCTTCGGCTTTTGGTGAACGAAAATGATTCTGAAGCATTGATGCGGATTATTAATTATCCTGCAAGAGGAATCGGTGAAACTACTCAGAACAAGTTGGTTGTATTTGCTGATGCACAAAATGTTTCGGTATCGAAAGTATTAGATAATCTTACGATGTATTCACCGCATTTAGGCTTTAACAATGGCGTTTTGAATAAGCTCAGTGATTTCTGGTCGATGATTAAAGCATTTCAGGTATTGCTTAAAACAGAAACGGCTTACAGTGTGGCCATGGAAGTTGCCAAAAGAAGCGGACTGATTAAATTCCTAAAAGACGATCAGACACCGGAAGGAATTTCCCGTGTAGAAAACGTTCAGGAATTAATGAACTCTATGCAGGGGTTTATCGAAGAGCAGATGCAGCTGGAAGACGGTGATCCAAGCTTACCGAATTTCCTTGAAAATATTGCCCTTTCCGCAGATACCCAAGATAAAAATAATGAAGAAGATATGGTTTCTTTAATGACCATTCACCTTTCAAAAGGGCTGGAATTCCCGGTTGTACATCTGGTGGGTCTGGAAGAAAACCTGTTCCCGAGCTTTATGAGTTCATCTACCAGGGAAGATCTCGAAGAAGAAAGACGTTTGTTCTATGTTGCTCTCACGAGAGCTGAAAAGCAGGCTTTTTTCTCATATGCCATTTCACGATTTCAGTGGGGGAAAATTACTGATGCGGAACCGTCAAGATTCCTTAGTGAAATTGATGATATCTATCTGGAATTCGTAAATCCGGCTATTGAAAAACGTTTCATCAATAATTCAGGGGTAAGATCCAATATTTTCGACGAGCATCCGTCTGAAATGAGAAGTTTCAAAAAAGTTGAAAAGAAAACCATCGAAAGAAGCGGAGATTCTAAACCTATTGCAGAACCGAGAAAGCTTAAACCGGTGAGCACTGCAAAAATCATCAATCCGAGCGGCGCATCTTCTCAGGATATAGAAGTAGGCGATAAAGTAAGACACGACCGTTTCGGAATCGGTGAAGTGACTTTCCTGGATGGTACCGATCCTCAGAATATCAAAGCAAAGGTTATTTTCCAGCATGAAGGAGAAAAAAATCTTATTCTGAAATATGCTAAACTAACTAAGATTTAAAAAACAAAAACAGAGGTTTAAAATTTCTGTATTTAATTAGTCTATAAATTTTGTGGACTAATAAATATGCTTTACATTTGCTGCTTCAAATAGTAAAAGAGCAATGTATGAAAAATAAAAAAGCTATACTTTCGGCTTCCGTATTATTTTTCCTGGGAACATTTACCTATGCACAGGAAAAGGATACACTCAAAACAAATAATGTAGAAGAAGTTGTGATCCTGGGTTCCAGAAGTGGAGCGAGGTCCAAAACAGACAGTCCTGTTCCGGTGGATGTGTTTAATATTAAAGAGTCTTCGGTTATTTTACCGCAAACTAATATAGGACAAATTCTTAACGCCATTGCGCCATCATTTACATCAACCATACAGACTAATGCAGACGGTACCGATCATTTGGACCCTGCACAGCTGAGAGGCCTTGGGCCGGATCAGGTTTTGGTTTTGGTAAACGGAAAAAGAAGGCATACTTCGGCACTTGTAAATGTAAACGGATCACCGGGAAGAGGAACGGTAGGAACAGACCTGAATGCCATTCCGTCTTTTGCCATCAACAGGATTGAAGTTTTAAGAGATGGTGCTTCTGCGCAGTATGGTTCCGATGCGATTGCCGGAGTTATTAATTTAGGCTTAAAAAAAGATACCGGAAAACTCACGGGACAGTTAAGCTATGGCGGAAATCTTACGCCTGCAGCAAATGATCATACCGGAGATTTTGACGGTCAGAATATTCAGGTTGACCTTAATTACGGGAATAAAATCGGGAAAAAAGGAGGTTTCTACAATATTACCTGGACTTCACAGTTCAGGAATCCTACTTTCAGAGCGGGAACGGAAAGCGGAAATATTTTCAATGCCTACAATGCGATTGAACAGCGTGCTTTAAATAACGGTGTCAATCTTTCTTCACTTTTCAGCAACATCAACAATACGGCAAACTCACAGCAGATTATTAATACGATTCACCAGTATGCGCAGGATGTAAACTATTTTTCCCAGGCTTATCAGAATCAGATCCAGTCGGCAACTACAATTTCTGCATTACAAGGACTTTTGGGCGCCAATGTAACCGATCAGGAGCTGGCTTACCGTGGATTGAACAGAAAAGATTTTAATATGCAGGTGGGACAGTCGAAATTGAATAATCATCAGCTTTTCGCCAATATTGAAGTGCCGTTGAATGACAACTGGAAAGTTTATACTTTTGGCGGTTACAGCTTCAGGCACGGTACTTCCGGAGGTTTTTACAGAAGACCCAACCAAAGCAGAACCTTTACGGGATTATACCCGAATGGATATTTGCCGCAGATCGGAACCGATATTCAGGATCTTTCTCTTTCTGCAGGAATTAAAGGAAACTGGAAAGGCTGGAATATTGATTTCAGCAATACATTTGGGCAGAATTCTTTTAGCTATGATATAAAAAACACAGGGAACACCTCTTTACGATTTAATTCTCCAAATGAATTTGATGCAGGAGGGCTGAGGTTTTCCCAAAACACCATTAATCTGGATTTTTCAAAAAAATATGATGTTTGGAGCGGGATCAACATCGCATTCGGTGCAGAACATCGTTATGAAAACTTTAAAATAACACCAGGAGAAGAAGCCTCCTATTCAGCGTATGATATCAATGGTAATTTACAGACGGCCGCTACTCCGAATAATTTGAAGCCTACTGACTTCTTTGGGAATCTCCTTCCGGGCGGATCGCAGGTTTTCGGAGGTTTCAGGGCTGCAAATGCGGTCAATAAAAACCGACAGGCCGTGGCAGGATATGCCGATTTTGAATTCAACTTTACCGACTGGCTTTTGGCTGATGCCGCAGTGCGCTATGAAAATTATTCAGATTTCGGATCTACATTTAATTATAAATTGGCTTCAAGAATTAAGCTTGATGATAATCTCAACTTCAGGTTTGCAGGTTCTACAGGTTTCAGGGCGCCTTCTATTCATCAGATTTATTATAATGTAACTTCCACATTATTTACCAACGGACAGCTTCTGGAAGTGGGAACTTTCAGCAATGACTCCAGAATTGCCAATTTATTGGGAATTCCAAGCCTGAAACAGGAAACCTCAAAATCAGCGAGTGTGGGATTTACTTATAAAATTCCTTCTGCGAACCTGAGTTTTACAGCAGACGGATATTTTACCAGAATTGATGACCGAATTGTTCTTACAGGACAGTTCACAAGAGCTGCTGTTTCTCCGCAGGCTCAGGCTGCTTTTGATGCTGCAGGTGTAAATGCAGCCCAGCTTTTTGCCAATGCAATAGATACCGAAACGAAAGGATTGGATGTGGTAATCAGCCATAATATTAGATTCTCAGGTTTAAAACTTGATAATAATTTTGCAGTCAACCTCAACAAAACCAAAAAAGTGGGAGATATCCATTCCTCAGGTTCTTTACAGTCCCCGAGCTTAGAAAATATCTATTTTTCCGAAGCTTCAAGAATTTACCTGGAAGAAGCCGTACCGAGAGTAAAAGCAAGTTTATCCAATCAGCTTAGTTTTGGAAAGGCCATTTTCTATCTTAGAAATACCTATTTCGGTAAAGTGACCAGCCCGGATATTATCGACGCCAATGGAGACGGGATTGTTTCTCCTAATGAACACCAGGAAATTACCGACAAAATCATTACCGATGTGTCTTTAGCATACCAGTTTACTAAGAATATCGGTCTTACAGCAGGGGTGAACAATCTGTTTGATATTTATCCCACTAAAAATCTCCCTGCGTCCAGTAATAATGACCAGTTTATCTATTCCCGGTCAACCTCACAGTTCGGGCAAAACGGAAGGTTTGTGTTTACAAGACTTAATTTTAATTTTTAAGCCTGCTTTTATACTGAATTTACAATGAATCCGGATATTCCGGGTTCATTTTTTATATAACTGGACTTCAATTTGTATCTTTAAACCATCAAATAAAGTTGACAATGAAAAGGATTCTGATATTTTTAATTTTTACACTGTTTTCAGTACCGTTTTTTTCACAGGAATACCGTACCGAAAACAATATTCATTATTATGATGAAAAAACGAATGCATCTGATGTTTACATCGACGAAAGATGCGTTCTGGATCTATATGTTCCTAAAAATACTAAAAACTTTTCCACGGTAATCTGGTTTCATGGCGGAGGAATCACAGGTGGAGAAAAAGAAATTCCCGAAGCTTTAAAAAATAAAGGTATTGCCGTGATTGGTGTTAATTACAGGCTTTCGCCAAAAGTAAATGCTCCCAAATATATTGAAGATGCAGCAGCGGCTACCGCCTGGGTTTTTAATAATATTAAAAGATACGGAGGTGATGAAAGCAAAATTTTTATTTCCGGACATTCAGCAGGAGGCTATCTTGCGATTATGGTAGGATTAAATAAAATGTACCTCAATACCTATGGAATTGATGCCAATAAGCTTGCCGCAATCGTTCCTTTCAGCGGACAAATGATATCCCATTTTACCATAAGAAAAGAGAAAGGGATTGATGAACTGGATGCCAGAATTGATGAATATGCACCGCTTCATTTCATTAGGGCAGATGCACCGCCGTTGCTTCTCATAACCGGTGACCGTGAAAAAGAACTGTTGGGAAGGTATGAAGAAAATGCGTACATGGCCCGTATGATGAAACTGAAAGGCCATAAGGAAACCACATTGTACGAACTTCAGGGATTCGATCACGGAGGAATGGCCTTGCCTGCTTTTCCTTTATTGCTTAATGAAATCAAAAAAGTTGAAAAACTGAAAAAATAAACATTTAATAAATAGTTGAACAGTAGCTTTGCAAATTATTTGCAAAGTTTTTTTGTCCTTTCAAATGGGATTAAAATTTATTTCGGTATGGGAATTTTCTACAACAATGCACTTTGTGATATTTATATTGGAAAAAATGCGGGTGCAAAGATGCTGCAGGACATCAGGAATGCTCAGAAAAATGTGAAAATTGTTTCTCCTTATCTTTCACCTTTTTTAATTAAAGAGCTTATTTACCTTCATTCTAAAGGAATTAAGATCCGGTTGATTACCAGTGATGAAATCGAGGACTTTTACGGGTATGACAAAAATATTCACAAGCTTATTATCCAGCATAGACATGTTGATGAAAAAGCACAGCAAAAAAGGAATGATCTTATAAGCCTTTCAGGAACGCTGCTTTTTGCGATGATCGGATTAGGCCTTATTTTGCTTGCATTAATGTATTTTTTAAATAATGTAACCTTTGCCTACGGTTTTATTATGATTGTTCTGATGTTTTTGGTAAGAGATTCGGTCGTTAAGAAAATAAAAAAAACCAAGATTTATCATTATACTTATAAACAGCTGTTTCCGTTTAAAGTATATGTTTCCCCCACTCATGGAAACGCTACTAATAAAACCTTTATTCATAGTAAAATTTACATTATTGATGATGAGATTGCTTATTTAGGTTCTCTTAATTTTACGGGAAGCGGCGTGAAAGACAACCACGAAACCAGAATCAGAACTACTGATCCGAACGCTGTTGCAAAAATAATAGAAGAAATGAAAGAAATCTTTTATCATTCTAATCTGCCTGAAAGAGATATCCAGTTTTGGGGAAGCCAGCTGTATGATGAACCGGATAATTAAGGCGAGCTGTGAATTTGCTGCACAGGTAATTGTGAATTAATATAAGATGAAATTATTATCGAACTTTTAAATTCACTGCAAAGCAGATTGACCATTCACCTTTAATCAACCACTGCATTAATTTTCTGCCACAGAATGTCATCAAAATCAGATAAAGCAAGATTTACATTATCCGCGGCATCGCCCATTCTTATGATGACTATTTTTTTACCGGGAACCACATAGATTTTCTGGTCATTTTTTCCTAACGCACAAAACATATCATCCGGCGCGCTGGGAATCAGTTTTCCATTAAACTGAAATTGGGTCTGCGGAAGATGGTAACTCGATTTGCCGTTGAGCCACCAAAGATATCCGTAAGCTAAATTGATATTCTGGGAAGTATTGGTTGCGTTTTGAAAATAGGCGGAGTTAATGATCTGGTTTCCGTCCCAGTTTCCGTTATTTAATGCCAATAATCCGAATCGTGCCATGCTTCTTGTATTGCTCCAGTACACACTATTTTCACCGCTTTGGATCCAGTTTCCCGTCATCCCGATTTTATCCCTCAGTTTGGTGTTGAAATATTGGGTCCAGGTTTGTCCTGTGGCAGCTGCCACCACATCCTGAAGTTTAACATATACATTATGATACGCCCAACGAGTTCCGGCGTCTGTTTTGTATTGCAAATTTGCAGGGCTTACATCATCACCCAGGCTGTCATCCAGTCCGGAAGTCATGGAGAGGAGATTTTTGCAGGTAATTAAATTCTCTTTGGCTAAAGGAGCGCTCGTCCAGCCGGTTCCGATATAAGCTGAAACTTTGTTGTTAATATTTAAAAAACCTTCCTGCTCTGCAATTCCGGTAAGGGTGGATGTTAAGGTTTTTCCGGCACTCGCCCAATACCAGGGGGTAGTAGCAGTATGTCCGGAAAAATAATTTTCCATTACAATTCTGCCGTTCTGCAGAATGATAAAGCTTTTAGAATTTTTGGTCTGAAGATAATTCAGCAGATCCTGAACTTTATCCTGATGCCAACCTAATGAAGAAAGGGATTTTGTTTCCCATACATCACTTCCGGACGGTGGGAAATACATGGCTTCTGTGGATGCAGGATTTTCAGTTTGTGTATTTTCGGTTTCCGAATTATTCGGGCTACAGGCGATTAAGGAGAAGCATGTGTAAATAAAGAGTACAGGTTTTAATTTCATCTCAAATGGTTTTACATTCAGACTTTTGATGAATGAATACCACATTAGTTAAAATTAAATCTTAAATTTACTTTTGATGCATCATGATAAAACTTACCATTTCGTCGGTAAGTTGATCCAGATAAGCTTTATCTGTTGTTCCAAAGCCATGAATTCCGTCTTCTACAACAATTAACTGGTTCTCAATATTATTTTTTTTGAGCTTTTTCACCAGTTTCTTAGAATGTTTTAAAGGAGCCACTTTGTCTTTGTTTCCGTGAAGGATAAATGTGGGGATACCATGCTCAGTATCATTTATTGGAGAAACGGTCTCTAGATAATCGATCGCCTTTCTTTTTTCCTTATTGATATTGTAACCGGAAATTCCATAAACGAGTTTTTCCCGGATTTCTACAATCGGTTTAAAAAAGAGCCCGACAATGGATACCGGAACTTTTCCTAATCTGGTGTGCAGAAGCTTATTCAAATCAGTCGGACCGAAATTATCGACCACATAATTTACTTTCGCGGAATATCCTGAAAGTTCAGGGCTTCCGGTATATTGGGTGTCATCAGTATATGCCGCAAGCAGCGACAGGTGCGCACCGGATGAAACTCCAAAATATCCTATATTTTCCGGATCAAAATCATACTTTTCTGCATTTTTTCTTACCCAGCGCACAGCATCTTTGGTATCTTCAATAGGTAAAGGAAAATGTATCTTATCGCTTACCAGTGTATATTCGATGCTGATGACAGCGAAGTTTTTTTCAACCAATTTTGCTATGAAATTTTCAATATAATTGTTAGCCCTTACGATCTTGTCGCCTTTTGCCCAGGCTCCACCATGTACATAAATTACTACTGGCAATTTTCCGGATCTTGGAGTTTTAGGTCTGTATATATCTAATGAAACCGGTGTTCCCACACTGTTTGTCTTGTATATAATATTTTGAGAGAAAAGTGTTTTTTCCGGGAGCAATGTACTGGTAGGAATTTTTGTTTCCGGCAGATCCTGGGCATAACTGATTTGATAGAAACTTAAGAAGAAAACAAAAAGCAGGTTTATCATAAACCTGCTGAATAATGTATGGTTCGTGGAAAAGTTCATAGAATATATTATTGCTTAGTTATTCATTTTCAAACCCCTCAAAAACTTTACCAAAACTTTAACCAGAGCCTAAAGAACGAGTTCTTCAAAGAGCTTTTCAAACGTCTTCTCAAGATCTTTTGATTTTCCCGGATGAGGTCTCGAAGTCTGTACAACAGAACTTCGTACTGCTGTCAGCCAGCGAAAACGTTCCGGGATATCCAGCTTTGCAATAGGTCCACCTTCCTGATCTCCGTCTGCTATTTTCTGGAAACTTTTAAGATTTTGAATAATATCATCATAATCAAGCTTGCTTCGCATTAACCTGAATTTATCCGGACACAGATAATAACCCACCCTGATATATTTTTCTTTTTTAGAGAACATGATCAGCCCGATGTTGAAAAACTCTTCTCTTTCAACTTTTGGAACCAAACGTATTACAGCGTATTCGTAAATTTTATCCTCTTGCATTTTTGGCTTCGTTTAAAAAGATTTCAGAATGTTCCAGTCTTGTTTTCAGGAAATTAAAATAAATTTCACGGATTTCTTCCGGGCTTTCATCAGCATCTTCCCAATGCAGCCAGTTTTCCGGGATAAGGTTTACAATTTCCCTGAAAATATTTTCGTTCAGATGCTCTTTTGCAAACCGGTCTGCTTCATCCAGCTGTGTAGCCTGAGGCAGAAGAACGTGATCCTTAACGTATTTAAATGGTGTTTTTGCAGCAGTATCAAAATTCTGCCAGGAATGATGGAAGTAAAAGGATGCACCATTATCAATCACCCATAATTCTTTATGCCACATCAAAAGATTGGTATTTTTGAAAGTACGGTCGATATTGGTGATGAAAGCATCCAGCCATACAATTTTTGATGCCAGCAGCGGATCGATTTTTACACTCGGATCGTAAGCAATAGATTCGGAAAGGTAATGAAGGCCAAGATTAAGACCTTCTGAGAATTTTAATAAATCCTGAATTTCTTCATCTGCTTCAGTCCTTCCGAAATCGACGTCGAGGTTTACAAAAACCAGTTCGGGAATTTTTAATCCTAAAGCTTCTGTGATTTTTCCGCCTAAAAGTTCAGAAATCAGCATTTTAACACCGTGACCCGCGCCACGGAATTTTAAAACATATTTAAAATCATCATCCGCTTCTGCAAGGGCAGGGAGAGAACCTCCTTCCCGAAGGGGCAGAATATAACGCATGACCGTAACTGTTCTTAAATCCAACATACCGCAAAAATAAGATTTTTACTTTGTGTTTATTTCTATTTATACTATTTTTAGGTAAAATAATCTCACTGTTAAATTTATCTATATATGTCTTTTTAAAAAAGTCGGGAAATTTTTCGAGTTTGAGATATTTAAAGTTTAAAAAAGTAAAAAATGGAGGTCACAAAAAAGCAGAATATTATTATTTCAAACCCTGAAACCAAAGATTTTCTTGCGGATGCATTTTATCCCGAAGAAGAAAAACAATTACCACTTGTTATTTTTGTACACGGCTATAAAGGCTATAAAGACTGGGGTGCGTGGGATTTAATGGCGGATAAATTTTCTGAAGCAGGATTTTTCTTTGTTAAATTTAATTTTTCGCATAACGGAACTACTATTGAAGATCCCCATAATTTTGCTGATCTTGAGTCATTTGGGAACAATAATTATTCAAAAGAACTTTCTGATCTTGGCGTGGTCATAGATTATTTTAGTAAACATGAGAAAGTTGATGATCATAAAATTATTCTAATAGGCCATAGCAGGGGAGGAGGAATTTCTATCATTAAAACTTATGAAGATGAGAGAATTAATGGATTGATCACGCTTGCCAGTGTCGATACACTGGATCGCTTTCCCAAAAATGAAGCCTTTGAGCAATGGAAAAATGAAGGCGTTTATTATGTTGTCAACGGAAGAACCAAACAGGAGATGCCACACTACTATCAATTTTATGAAGATTATGAAAAAGATATTCATCGTTTTGATGTTGAAAGAGCAACTGAAATGGCTAAGGCACATTTTCTGATTATTCATGGAACTAATGATGAAAGCGTAAGCGTGAAAAATGCTGAGCATCTTCATCTTCTGCATCCGAATTCCGAACTTTATTTAATAGAAAATGCTGACCATACGTTTGGCGCAAAAGAACCGTGGGAAGAAATCTCGCTGCCTGTATATTTAAATAATGCAGTTGAAAGATGTATTGACTTCATTAATGAAAAAATAGTCAATGAATAACAATAACATAAAAAGCCAGAAGTAAAGAGAAAGGTTACTATTCTTTTAAGGCTGTGAAATTTCTGGCTTTTGCTATATTTATTTTATTAAAATTTTCCAGGCTTCATCAATTTTGCTTTCCAAAAGAAGCAGCTGTGCACTCTTATGGATGGTTTCGTCGGAATGAAAATTCCCTTCTGGTAAAACTTCTATATTAGCCAACATTCCCAAATCGTTTCCTGTAAATACTTTACTGAATTTAATTTCATCAGGAAGAAGATCAAAGCCAATTCCTTTTGTTACAAGAGGTTTTGGAACTTCAAAAAGATTACTTTCGTTATTTCTTGAGTACCAGTTGCTTCCTAAGCGTGCAACCATATCGAGTTTTGCCTGATCTAGATTTCCTTCTTCATTAAGGTATTCTTCCCTGATATGAATTTTCTGCACTTCACAAATCACTAGATTTCCTGCACCGCCTTTGTCTCCTAATGGTTTTACTTCTAAAACCTTACATTCAAAATTGACAGGGCACTCTTCAACCAGTTTTGGGGTAACCAGATCAGCATCTTTCATGGTCAGCCCGGATTTAATGAATTCATTTACACCGTCCCCATATTCGGTAGAGGCTAATGAAATTTGCTGTACAATCGGAAAATTTACAGTTCCTATAACGACTTCAGGAACCTTAAGGATATTTTCCAGGGTATGTTTTGTTGTATTGTCGCGCACTCTTCTCGATGGTGAAAAGATCAAAATCGGAGGAACCGTACTGAACATATTAAAGAAACTGAACGGCGATAGATTGCTGTTACCATTTTCATCTACCGTGGAAGCCAGGGCAATCGGCCTCGGTGAGATAGCAGTCTGCATTACGGTCTGCAGCTGTACTGGAGTTATTTCGGATGGGATGAGTGTTTTCATTTTTTTATTAACCACAAAAGTCACAAAAGTTTTATGAAAATAATTTTAAATCTTTTCAAGATCACAAAAGCATATCGTAATATTTATTTACAAAAGTTTCATGTCCCTCATGATATAAATTTTTTACATTAAAATTTACCAATATGCCTTTGGGTTTTTTCATTAAGTTAATATAATTTAAAACTTGTGCACGGTGAATTTCTTTCAGTTCTGAAACTGCTTTTAATTCAAGTACAATTAAATCTTCAATTAAAAAATCACAAAAGAAGTCACATTCAAGATTTTTACCTTTATAAATAATAGGAATTTTAAACTCTGACTTAAATTCAAGCTGTCTTAATTTAAGTTCTTCTTCTAGACATTTATGATATACACTTTCCAATAATCCGGCTCCTAAAATTTTGTGAACTTCTATGCAAGCGCCATTAATCTTGTAAGTTTAAATCAGTTAAATCAGCTTGTGTGATCATTAAAGCTTTTGTGACTTTTGTGGTTAAACTATTTTGCTGGAATAATTTTACCCGAAACTTCACCGAAACCAACACGAATCCCGTCTTTTTCAGCCCATGCTTTCATGGTAACGGTATCATTGTCATTGATAAATTTTCTTTCTTCTCCATTGCTTAAAGTGATAGGATTTTGGCCTCTCCAAGTCAATTCAAGCATAGAACCGAAAGATTTAGGATCGCTTCCTGAGATAGTTCCGCTGGCATACATGTCACCAACTTCAACGTTGCATCCGTTTATGGTATGATGTGCCAGCTGCTGGGTCATATTCCAGTACATGTGTTTGTAATTGCTCTCGCAGATCAGATTTTGTTCGCCGTTTTCAGGCTGAATGTATACTTCAAGATTGATGTCGTAGTTTTTATCGCCTTCAAATTGTAAATATTCTAATACTTCAGGATCCTGTTCTGGAGAAGCAGTTCTGAACGGTTCCAGTGCTTCCAGAGTAACTACCCACGGAGAAACCGAAGACCCGAAATTTTTAGCCAAAAATGGTCCTAATGGAACATATTCCCAAGATTGAATATCTCTAGCCGACCAGTCGTTGAAAATTACCATTCCGAAAATAGCGTCCTCTGCTTCCCGGGTTGAAATACTTTCTCCCATTTCTGTATTTTTGTTGATGATGAATGCCATTTCAAGCTCAAAATCAAGCTGTTTAGAAGGTCCGAAAACAGGTTTTTCAACATCGGCAGGTTTCGTCTGCCCTTTGGGACGGTTGATCTCAGTTCCGGATACAACAATTGATGAAGCTCTTCCATGATATCCTACAGGAAGATGTTTCCAGTTGGGCAATAAAGCATTCGCAGGATCTCTGAACATTTTACCAACGTTCGTTGCATGCTCAATGCTGCTGTAAAAATCCGTGTAATTCGGGATGTGTACAGGCATCATCATTTTTACTTTATCCAAGTCGTAGAACGCTTCTTCAATCGTTTTTTCATCTTTAGATAAAATGGAATCTTCCAGCAGCAACTCCTGGATCTTCTGACGAATCGCATTGGTTATTGGTTTTCCCAGTTCAATAAATTCGTTTAAAGTATATGCTTCAAATATATTGTCAATCAGACCTTCAATTTCTTCAAAATATCCGTAATCATAAAGCGTTGCCAAGTCAACAACCTGATCTCCGATTCTTGTGCAGCATCCGATGTATTCTTTGTTGAAAACCGCTACTCCGAACGGAATATTATGTATGGAAAAATCTGAATCTGATGAATATTCTACAAATGATTTCATAATTTAGAGTTTAGGTGGATTTATATCAAAATCCGTTACGATTTTTAATTAAAATAATTTTGAATTGATTCTGAGTTTTGCTTACTCAAAAGTTTCAAAGTATTTATTTTTTTGATTTAGATTTGTTAACAGAAAGGGACGCTTCATCAATCCATCTGGCTTTTGTATTGACATCGATAAGATAGAGAATATTGTCCTGTTTTGTTAAAAGTAATGTTTTGGTAAGCGGGATAGGTACTTTCTTATTCTCGAGCATGTCGGCCCTAAGAGAAATAATGTTTTTCTTTCTAATAATATCTCCCGAGAAAACATTGGAAGTACTCTTTCCGGTTGCTTTGTCGTCAAATACTTCTACGTAAGTGGCTTTATTTCCCTTGATAATAATGAAATCCCTTTCCATATGGTCTGCCTCATCTTTGATGAAAACAAATTTTTTATCGTCAATATTTACGGATTCCAGATTCTGGTTAACGCCTGATCTTTCTTCAAGCCGGGTAAGAATCTGATCCATTGTTCCGTACTGTGCTTTTGCAGTACATATTGTTCCGGCAAATAAAATTGCTAATAATGTTTTCCTCATAATGATGTGCTTATAAAAAAGTTTTGTCAAGACTTTCGATCCTGACAAAACTTTATATTGTTATTAAAATTAAAGATTTCCTCTTCTTTCCTGTTCTCTTTCCAGCGCTTCGAACAATGCTTTGAAGTTTCCTGCTCCGAAGCTTTGTGCACCGTGTCTTTCAATGATTTCAAAGAAAAGAGTAGGGCGGTCTTCCACAGGTTTTGTAAAGATCTGTAATAAATACCCTTCTTCATCATGATCAATAAGGATGCCTAACTCCTGAAGTTTCTTAAGATCCTCATCAATATGTCCCACTCTTTCCGGAACCATATCATAATAAGCTTCTGGCGGAGCGGAAAGGAATTCCACACCACGTCTCTTCAGTTCTGTTACTGTATGGATAATATCTTTTGTTGCTACCGCAATATGCTGTACGCCTTCTCCCTCATAGAAATCAAGATATTCTTCTACCTGAGATTTTTTTTTCCCTTCTGCCGGTTCGTTGATCGGGAATTTTGCGTATCCGTTCCCGTTTGACATTACTTTAGACATCAGTGCAGAATATTCTGTGTTGATCTGCTTGTCGTCGAAAGAAAGAATATTTACAAATCCCATTACTTTTTCGTACCATTCAACGGTTGGGATCATTCTGTTCCAGTCTACATTTCCTACACAGTGATCTACATATAATAGGCCTGCTTCTTCAGGTTTGTAGTCACTTTCCCATTTTTCGTAACCTGGCATAAAAGGACCTGTATAGTTTTTTCTTTCGATGAACATGTGTACGGTTTCTCCATATGTATAGATTCCGGACATTCTTACTTCGCCGTTTTCATCGGTAATTGTCATCGGTTCCAGATACGGTTTACCTCCTCTTTTGGTTGTTTCTTCGAATGCTTTATAAGCGTCATCCACCCAAAGTGCCAAAATTTTAACTCCGTCACCATGCTTTTTTACGTGTTCGTTTATCGGGGAATCAGATTTTAATCCAGTGGTAAGCACCAATCTGATTTTTCCCTGCTGAAGAACGTATGAAGCACGATCTCTCACGCCGGTTTCAGGACCGGCATATGCTACAGACTGGAAACCGAAAGCGGTTTTATAATAATGCGCAGCCTGTTTTGCATTTCCTACATAGAACTCAATGTAATCTGTACCGTTAATCGGTAAAAAATTCTCTGCTTGAGCAATTTTTTCGGCAAATGTAAGTGTTGACATATTTCTATTTTTACTTTTATATATTGTTTGCAAATTACAAAATTTTGCGAAACTTTTAAAATTGAAAACAAACAGTTGTTAGTTAAATTTTAATAAAAACAAAATGCGAGAATTTTATTTTTAAACCGCAAAAGAAATAAAAAATTATTACGCTTAAAAAGATTGTCAAAAGTTTACAAAATCAGTAGTAAGTGTTAATGTTTAAATCTTTCGTAAGCCGCTCTTTCCAGCATTTCCCGGTCATCAGGATGCGCGATGCTGATGAGCTCCTGCGCTCTTTGCTTTAAATTTTTACCATACAAATACGCAGTTCCGTACTCTGTAACCACCCAGTGAATATGTCCTCTTGTCGTTACAACTCCCGCACCCGGCTTTAAATAAGGTACAATCCTGGAAACGCCTTTTTTTGTTCTTGAGGTGATAGCAATGATCGGTTTTCCGTCTTCACTTAATGCGGCCCCTCTCATAAAATCCATCTGTCCGCCGATCCCGCTGTATTGCATGGTTCCGATGGAATCTGCACAGACCTGCCCGGTAAGATCGATCTCAATAGCTGAGTTAATGGCTACCATTTTTTTATTTCTCATGATATTGATCGGGAAATTTACCGTACTTACATCATCAAATGAAAAAACCGTATTGTCATCTACATAATCATAAAGCTTCCTGGTCCCGAAACAAAAACTGGTAATGGTTTTATTGTCGTTATAACCTTTATATTTATTGTTGATGACATCATTTTGAATCAAATCAACCACCCCGTCGCTCAGCATTTCGGTATGTACACCAAGGTCTTTGTGATTTCCCAGACATTTTAAAACTGCATCAGGAATCGTCCCGATACCCATTTGCAAAGTAGAACGGTCTTCGATAAGTTCGGCTACATTTTTTCCGACCTCCATTTCTTCAGGGCCTACTTTTGATCCGTAATCAACGGTTGGAAGCTCTTCTTCATGCCATACGAGTTTGTTTATTCTGCTGATATGAATCATTCCGTCACCGTGGGTTCTCGGCATTAGAGGATTAACAATTGCTACAATAATTTTTGCTGTGTCTACAGCTGCTCTGGCAACATCTACGGAAGTTCCCAAAGTACAGAATCCATGCTTATCGGGTGGTGAAACGGTAATTAAAGCAACATCCAGCGGAAGAATGTTTTTTCTGAAAAGAATCGGAATTTCACTTAAAAAAACAGGAACAAAATCTCCTCTGTCTGAATTGACAGCGTCTCTTACCGGTGAAGAAACAAACAGGGAATTAACAAAAAATTTATCTTTATACTGAGGTTTGGCAATTTCAACATTTCCTTGCTGGGTTATGGAAACCATTTCAACATTTTCCAACCGGTGGGATTGTCTTGCCAGTTCATCAATAAGATGGTTGGGTGTACATGCACTTCCGTGGAAAAATACGCGGTTTCCGCTTTTAATGGTATAAATGGCTTCCTCTGCACTGATATAATTGTACATATTGATTTTTTTATAAATTTTTCTCTGACTTAAAGATAGGTTTAATTGTTTTTATTAAGACCAAATATGTAAAGATTTTTGTCATGTTTAGGCCGGATTAAATCAATAAAAAAGACCGATGAAGGTGCATCGGTCTTATATAGGTTTAAATTATGTGCTTCTTATTTTTTTAAATTACTCCTGAGAACGGTCTTCCATCGTTTTGTCATGTTCTTCCAGCCATGAGGTTTTATAAGACGGATCTTCCACTTTTAAAGCTTCTTCCGTGATTTTAAGTGGTTTGAAAGGATCGACCATCACCGCGTATTCTTCGGTGAATTTTTTCCCGATGCTTCTTTCCATCGCTCCGGGATGTGGCCCGTGAACAATTCCTCCCGGATGGAGCGTGAAATCCATCAGGTCAATATGATTCCTGCTCATGAAATCGCCTTCTGTATAGAATAAAACTTCATCAGAATCGATATTGGAATGGTTATAAGGAGCAGGAATGGCAAGCGGATGGTAATCGTACATTCTTGCACAGAATGAACACACCACAAAGTTATGGCCTTCAAAATTCTGGTGAACCGGAGGTGGCTGGTGAATTCTTCCCGTAATCGGTTCAAAATTTTTGATGTTGAATTTATAAGGATAAAAATAACCGTCCCAGCCTACAACATCGAAAGGATGCGTGGCATAAATAAAATCGGTAATCTGGTTTTCCTTTTTTACTTTAATTAAAAATTCTCCTTTTTCATCTTTCGGTTCCACGAAAGTTGGTGCAACGATATCTCTTTCACAAAACGGAGAATGCTCCAGCAGCTGGCCAAACTCATTTCTGTATCTTTTCGGAGTGTAAATCGGAGAGTGGCTTTCCAGGACGAAGAAAACAGTATCTTCAGAATTAAGTTCTACCTGGTAAATCGTTCCTCTCGGGATAATTAAATAATCACCTACAGAAAATTCAAGGTTGCCGACAAATGTTTTGAGGATGCCGCTTCCATTATGCACAAATAGAAGTTCGTCACATTCTGCATTTTTATAAAAATAATCCGTGGATTTCCTCGGTTTGGAAAGCCCCATTTTAAGGTCATTATTGACCATAAGAAATTTTCTGCTGTCTAAAAAATCATCTTCAGGCATTACATTCATCCCCTTAAACATTCTTGGTGTTACATTTTTGGCAACAGCAATTTTGGGCGTTACATCTTTGGCTTCACCAATGGATTTGATCTGAGTAGGCCGATGAATGTGATACAATAAAGAAGAAATTCCATGAAAACCTTCCGTTCCGAAAAGCTGTTCATAGTAAAATTTATCTTCCGGAGATTTGAAAATCGTATGTCTTTTTTGGGGAATATTTCCCGACTGATGATATCTCATTTTACTTTTATATGTCGTTTTTCAAATGTAATACTTTTTCATGAATTGAATTTAAACAATATTCGGAGAAGAGTTTTGTAATTGAAAAATAATTGTTAGTTTTGTCTAACAATTTTAATTTCATGAGACGAATACTGTATTTTTTGTTTTTTTTACCGATCTGGTGCTTTTCCCAAAATACTGACAGTCTGGAAATGAAATCTTCAGGTGAGCAGGATGTGATAAAAGTTTTACCTGAAACCGTAAAAACACAGAATATTGATGATGTCATTATTACAGGAACAATAAAGCCGGTAAGCAGATCAAAAAGTCCGGTAGCCGTAGAGATTTACAGCCAGAAGTTTTTCCAGAAAAACCCTACACCGAACATTTTTGAAGCTATTTCTATGGTGAACGGTGTTAAACCCCAGCTTAACTGTTCAGTCTGTAATACGGGAGATATTCATATTAACGGTCTTGAAGGTCCTTATACCATGATTTTAATTGATGGAATGCCGATCGTAAGTTCACTTTCCACCGTGTACGGACTGAGCGGAATACCAAACAGCCTGGTGGATAGGCTTGAAGTGGTAAAAGGTCCGGCTTCTTCTATTTATGGTTCTGAAGCAATGGGAGGTGTCATTAATATCATTACCAAAAATGCGCTGACTGCACCGAAATTGAGCGTTGATCTTATGACAACCACATGGAGCGAAAATAATGTAGATCTTTCCACAAAATTTAATTTCGGTAAGAATATCGCTTCTTTATTAAGTCTGAATTATTTTAATTTCGAGAAAAGATTTGACGAAAATAAAGACAACTTTACGGATGGGGCATTGCAGAACCGAGTTTCAATTTTTAATAAATGGAATTTTGTACGTAAGGAAAACCGTCAGGCCAGCTTTGCATTGCGGTATTTATATGAAGACCGCTTCGGGGGAGAAATGCAGTGGAACCGCAGCTACCGGGGAAGTGATGTAATTTACGGTGAAAGTATTTACACCAGCCGGGTAGAAGCATTTGGGATCTATCAGTGGCCTGTAAAAGAAAATATTATCACTCAATTTTCATATAATTTTCATGATCAGAATTCATTTTACGGGAATAATCCCTTTACAGCAAAACAGAAGGTACTATTTGTGCAGACTTTCTGGGATAAAAAATTCGGAAATCATGATCTTACTGCAGGATTTACCTTCAAAAGAACATTTTATGACGACAATACACCGGGAACTTTATCTTCTGACGGTTTTACGAATGTGCCCATGAAATCACCTATACTCGGAATTTTTGTGCAGGATCAATGGGAGGTTAATGATAAAAATACGATATTGATAGGATATCGGTTTGATTATGATAAAGTTCATCATGCGGTACACTCGCCCCGTTTTGCGTGGAAATTCTCTCCCAATCCTTATCATGCGCTGCGGTTTAATTTCGGGACTGGATTTCGTGTCGTGAATCTTTTTACTGAAGATCATGCCGCACTTACCGCTTCGCGAGAAGTGTTTATTCAGTCTGATTTAAAACCGGAAAAATCGGTTAACGGAAACCTGAATTACATCTGGAAAATTCCCGCAGGAAAAAGTCTGATCAATCTCGATGCTTCCGCTTTTTATACCTATTTCAGCAATAAGATTGTAGGAGATTTTGATACTGATCCTGAAAAGATTATTTATGATAATCTGAATGGCTACGGAATTTCAAGAGGTGCATCACTGAATGTAGATTACAGTTTCAATTTTCCTTTGAGTGTTGGTTTAGGAATTACATACCTTGATGTTTACCAGAAATTTGATGATGAGAAAGAGAAATCGCAGCAACTTCACGCTCCGAAATGGAGTGGCACCTATAATATAACGTATAAATTTGCAGGTAATTTTGTTATAGACTTTACAGGACAGTTTTACGGACCGATGAGGTTGCCTGTTTTACCGAATGACTATCGCCCGGAATATTCACCGTTTTATACGCTGGCAAATATTCAGGTTTCGAGGGCTTTTAAATCCGGATTTGAAGTGTATTGCGGAGTCAAGAATCTGTTTAATTTTACCCCGAAAGATCCTTTGATGAGACCGTTTGACCCTTTCGACAGGTATGTGGATGATCCCGTAACCAATCCTAATCGTTATACTTTTGATACCACATACGGATATGCTCCGATGCAGAAAATAAGAGGCTTTTTGGGAATTAAATATATTTTGAAATAACAATTATAATTGAATATTAAAAGTTTTGACGCAAAGATTATATTAAAACTGATCATTTTTTAGAAGGCAAAGGCAAATAAATTTGCTACGCGAAGCTTGGACCGGTCACTTAATTAAATTAATTCTTTGTTTCATTTAATGAGAAAGGAAATTGGATGTTTCAAGTTTAAAATAAGATTAACCGCAAAAGAAGCAAAAGAATTATTTTAAAAATCTAAAAAAAGGTTCAAATCTTTTGTCTCTTTTGCGGTAGAAAAAATAATGTAATGAAAAGTTTAACAATATTTTTATTTTTAATGCTAGTGCCTTCTTTTTGTCTTTCACAGATAAAAACAGGCACTTTTTCGGATTTGGAAGTTCCGCAGAAAGAAAATTCCAAACCCGTTATTATTCATATATATACAAGTTGGTGCCAGGTTTGTAAGATTGAATTTTTTGAATTGAATAAAGATAAAGATCTGGTAAAATTAATCAATGAAAATTTTCATTTCATCAATTTTGAGGCGGAAAAAATGAAAGAGCCCATTCGTTTTCAGGGAGAAGAATTTAATTATGTATCCAATGGAAATTCCGGAATCCATGAGTTAGTTTTGGCATTATCTAAAAATAAAAGTCAGCCTGTTTATCCGCTGTGGATTATTTTGGATGTCAATGGAAATTTGGCTGAATACCATGAGGGATTATTTACCCCTGAAAAGATGAAGAAAAAGCTTGATGAGATTTTGGATTTCTAAATTCCCGCAGATTTCGCTGATCACTCGGATTTGGTTTAATCTTATCTCATAGCTGTCATCCTGAAAGGATCTAAACAATATTTTTAAGAGTAAAAAGATGTTTGGAGACTATTATGTTAATATAATTCCGGCAGATCTCCCGGGTTTCGCAGATTTTTTCATTTAAATTATTATTTCATGGTTGTCATCCTGAAAGGATCTAACAATATATTTAAACACTGTGGTTTTGTATGGTAAAATCAAGGTCCTTGCACAACAAAAATAGCTCCCGCAGATTTTAAGATTTATCTTCCAAAATTGATTGCTAAATTTATAGTATGCTATATTTGGATCCTTTCAGGATGACAAATTTAGTGGATATTTGAAGCGGGTATGATGCAGTTAACAAACTTAGCCCCGATTGAAGCTTTGTCTGAGCTCATTTTTTTGTTTCGGCGCGGCGGCGAAGCCGCCGCCGAAAAATGAAAAAGCGAGTAGCGAAAGCAGGAAAAAGCTCCTCAATTATTTTAAAAGTACAGCAACAATCGCCAGAATCGCCGGTAATGCCTGAACAAAAAAGATCTTTTTGGTGGCTGAAACAGCTCCGTAAATTCCGGCTATCGCAACACATCCCAGGAAAAATAGAGCAATATTAGTCTGCCATTCGGGATCTTTGATAAGGAAAGTCCAGAGTAATCCTGCTGCAAGAAAACCATTGTACAGTCCCTGGTTGGCTGCTAATCCTTTGGTAGGTTTAAACATTTCCGGAGGTAAGGCGGATTTGAACACTTCTTTACCTTTGGTTTCCCAGGCGAACATTTCCATCCAGAGAATATAAAGATGTTCAAGAGCTACCGCTGCAATTAAGATTTTGGCTACAATTTCCATGATAACGTGTTTTGTGATTGTAAAACTAAAAAAATAAAGTTAAGTTTGATTATATAATTTAAAGAATGGAAACTTTTAAACAACATCTGGATAAATTTATCGGGATTGATGATGAAGAATTTTCTTCCGTGATTTCTTACTTTCAGGTTTTGGAGGTAAAGAAAAAGCAGGATCTGATGTCTGAAGGAGAAATCTGCCGGTCTATGTTTTTTGTTGTTAAAGGCTGTTTGAGAAAGTTTTTTATTAACGAAAAAGGAATTGAACAAACGACAGAATTTGCCATAGAAAACTGGTGGATCACTGATACCTTTGCATACGAGAGACAGATAAAATCCGATTTCAGTATTCAGGCAGTTGAAAAATCAGTAATCCTGAAGATCGATTTCCAATCCCAGGAAGCGCTGCTGACAAAACATCCGGTGATGGAACGTTATTTCAGGATGATTTATCAAAGGGCTTATGCCGCGGCAGAAAGGAGGATACGGTATCTTTATGAATTTTCCAGGGAAGAGTTGTATGTGCATTTCAGTACCCAGTATCCGTGGTTTATACAGAGAATTCCACAGTACTTAATTGCTTCTTTTCTTGGCTTCACTCCGGAATATTTAAGTGAAATCAGAGCCAAATTACGTTCTTAAACTGGTTTAAGATTTTTAGCATTTCTAAATCGGAACTTTGTCTCAGAGATTTAAAACAAAATATTATGAGCGTAAGATTCAACTGGACAACAGTTCACCCGGCTGCTTACAAAGCAGGAATAGGAATGGAAGAATCTCTTCAGAACAGTTTTTTAACACCTATTCAGAAAGAATTAATCAAAATCAGAGCTTCACAGATTAATGGCTGTGCATTTTGCCTGAATATGCACACCAAAGATGCCATAAAGTATGGTGAAACACCACAAAGGATTTTCCTGCTGAATGCATGGAGGGATGCAAAAGAATTATTCACAGAAGAAGAGCAGATCATTTTACAGATTACGGAAGAAGTTACGCTGATCAATAAGAAAGGGCTTTCGGAAGAAACCTATCAAAAAGCAAAAACTATTTTTGACGAAAGTCAGCTTGCTGATATCATCATGGCGGCTATTGTAATTAATATGTGGAACAGAATTGCAATTTCAACCCATATGCCGATCGGGAAATAATCCTTATTTAATAAAAAAAGAGCTTTTCAATGAAGGAAAGCTCTTTTTAATTATGGACAGTTAAGCTGCAGGACATTGGCATTCAAAGGCTGCTCGACTTTTCGTTCCAGTTTTTTATCATTAACAGTGATGTAAATTTCCATTGATCCTGTTCCTACATGAAGTGACAGAATGTGTCCTCCAAATGCATTGAATTTCTCGTCAGTAGCAATTCCATGTAGATGAATAGACGGATCTTTTTCATTCCATGCGATAGAACCAGTCAGGCTTCCCATTTCCACTTTTTTAAATGTTTTAGGGTTAAATTTTTTGGCTTTGAAATCATAGAACCCGAAAGTAACTTCAGCAGCAAATCCGATACCCGTAAAGCTGGCCGAGGGAGTATTTTCGGCTTTTGCGAGGTTTTCAATATGGGCAAGTACATCGTCGCCCTGTCTGAGTACCATCAGGTAACCGGACGGTGTTTTAATATATCTGCACGGATCTTTTTGTTGCGCAAAAATGGTGTTCATTGTTATGATTGTTACTAAAAGAATTAAATTTTTAAGTGTATTCATAATCAGATAATTTAATAATACCATGAAACTTTTACACCAAACAGAATAATATCACATTGCCATACTATTCTTTAACTAAATAATTTGTGACTTATAGATCTGCGGCTTTTCCAGAAGCTTTTCATCAACTAAATTTCCAAATGCCTTAATATAAGGTTGCTGATTATGCTTTTCCAGGCCTTCTGCACTTTTCCAGACTTCATAGAAGATAAAATGGTTTTTGTCCTCGATACTCTGATGAAGTGTGTAAAGCTCGTTGGCTTCTTCTTGCACTGTTTCTTTCACCATATTCTGAAGAACTTCCAGAACTTCTGCTCTGTATTCTTCTTTTGCTTTAATAATAGCGGTTAAATATATTTTCATTATGCTAATTGTGGTTTTAATTCTTTATTAAAAACTGAGGTAAGATGTTCCCTGTAAAGTTTCATATCGCGCGCCACATCTGCATTTTTCTCTACATCATGAAAATGGAAGCTCTCCATTTTTTCTAATGATACGAAAGCATTCATTCTATGGAAACCAAATAACGGCCCGTTATCTACACTTGTTTCGTTGAAAAATTCTCCAGGAAGGGTAAAAGCTGTTTCAGGGGCGTTCCAGCTTGTGGTTACCATGTATTTTCTTCCACCCAGCATTCCTCCGGTTCCGTAATTGATTTTCGGATTTTCAGAAGTTCTTCCGTCATTCATATAAATTCCTTTGGCGTGTCCGGCTGTGAAAACTTCATCAATATATTTTTTAAATCCGTTCGGAAGCTGAAACCACCAGATCGGGGTATGGTAAATAATGTAGTCTGCCCATACAAATTTCTCAACTTCTTCATTTTTGTCGTAACCTTTACTGATATTTGTAATCTTAACTTCCACATTATCAAAATTTTTCAGTACTTCCAGGGTATTTTCTGCAATGGTCTGATTATATTTTCCTCCGGAATGTCCGAAATTCTGTCCTCCGTTAATAATTAGTACTTTTTTCATTGTCTTATGATTGTTAAATTTTACGGTACAAAGGTATTATGAGTTTTACTATAAATAAAATAATAAAAATTATAGCTAAATATCATTTAAATAATAATTAAAATAAATAATTGAAAATGAGTGTTTTAAGTTAGGTATAGACACGATTTATCATGTTCATTGATTATTGAAATATCATAATGGTAATTATTTGAATAACTTTGCATCATAAAAGTAATACCTATGGTTAATTTAGAATGGTACAGAACTTTTAAAGCAATCTATAAAACAGGAACACTCACGGAAGCTGCGGATACTTTATTTATTTCTCAACCCGGAGTAAGTCTGCATCTCAGTTCGTTGGAAGCATATGTGGGCTATAAACTCTTTGACAGGACCGGAAGGAGAATGATTCCTACGGAAAGAGGAAAAGTATTATTTAATGCTGTTGCTGAACCGTTGTCGAAACTTGAGGAAGTAGAAAAAAACTTTCAGAAATCTACAGAAAAGCTTACGCCTACCATTAGTGTCGGCATGTGTTTTGAGACTTTCCAGACTACTTTGGAGCAGTATGTTTCCAGTTTGCCGTTCAATCTTATCATCAGTTTCGGGGAATACCGGGAAATGCTCGATCAGTTGGACAAAGGAATTTTAGATTTGATTATTACTCCGAAAAAAGGTGTTTCTCCGAATATCGAACACGAAGCATTTTCCTCAGAACAGATCATTCTTGTTGGTGGAAAGGATGTTGACATCCGGGAGTTTGAATATATTTTAAATAATGAGGGAACAGAACATGCGGAAGAATGGCTGAAAAATGAGAAATGGTATGGAACGGCCGGAGATATGGAGCATCTTTTTCAGTTCTGGATTCTTAATTTTGGTCATAAGCCAAATTTCCGTCCCAATTACATCGTTCCGAATCTTAATTCTATTGTACGCTGCCTGAAAGGCGGATCCGGATTAGCCGTAGTTCCGGATTTCCTCTGTAAAAAGGAAATTGAAGATGGCGAGATACAGTTAATCTGGGAAGGGAAAAAACCGCTGAAAAACACACTGTATTTCGGCTGTCGTAAGAAGACAAATTATCAGAATGAGATTGCTCATATTAAAGGATTGTTCAGAAAAGTGATGGAAAAGGAAAATTAGTATATAATAAATCATAAATAGATAATTAACAATTATGGAAAAGAAAACATATGCAGGGCAGCCTGTAATTACCTTAAATAACGGAGTGGATATTCCGGCTTTAGGTTTCGGAGTATGGCAGATGGAAGATCTGAAAGAGTGTGAAAATGCAGTTATCAAAGCCATCCAAACAGGATACAGAATGATTGATACTGCTGCTATTTATCAAAATGAAACGGCTGTTGGAGATGCTATTAAAAACAGTGGAGTAGATCGTGAGCAGCTATTTATTACGTCAAAACTATGGGTTCAGGATACTTCGTATGAGAAGGCTAAAAGCGCTTTCCAGAGAACGTTGGACAGGCTGCAACTGGATTATCTTGATATGTATTTGATCCACTGGCCGTACGCAGATTTCCTGGGAGCATGGAAAGCAATGGAAGAATTGTATGATGAAGGAAAGATCAAAGCTATAGGTGTGTGCAATTTTACAGTGGAGAAATTAGAAGAATTAAAAGCGAATGCCAAAATCCTTCCGGTAATCAATCAGATTGAGCTGCACCCGATTTTCCAACAGAAGGAACTTCAGGCCTATAATAAGCAGAATAATATTATTACGCAGCCTTGGAGCCCACTTGGGAACGGAAACGCAGGATTGCTCGAAAACGACAAGTTGAAAGCTATTGGTGAAAAATATAAAAAAACCGTAGCACAGGTTATTTTGAGATGGCATCTTCAGGAAGGGTTCTGTGTAATTCCGAAATCGGTTACGCCTTCAAGAATCGAAGAAAATTTTAATGTTTTTGATTTTGAATTAACAGAAGATGAAATGAATACTGTCCGTACTTTAGATACCGGAAAAAGACTATTCTTTGATCCGAAAGATCCGGATTGGGAGGAAAAAATGCTGAATGCAATTGCAGATATTTAAGCAATATATCAATTAATATAAAGAAGTAATAAATGTTTATTGCTTCTTTTTTTTGTTAAAAATATCATTTAACTTTACAATACACTAAAAAACTAAAATTATGGATACAAAAGTAAACGAACAAATTACAGATTCTGTGACACAGGCAAATGTAAAAGTTGTGGGAGAATCTCCTGCGATGGCACTGGGAAATGTTTATCAGACAGCTGCGCATTCTACCGGACTAATGTTTCAAAATGCAGTTAACGCTCAGAATCAACAGAATATATTGGCACAGGCTGCCGGTAACCAGGGGGTTATGCAGATTTATAGTCTTGATACTATTTCAGATGCAATTGCTATTGCAAAAATATTAAATAACAGTGGCACTAATCGTTAAGTTCAGAAACGATGAATAAGGCTGAGAATCTCACCGGATCGCATTAAATAAGCTTAAATTCATTGTATTTTTGCTGACTTAAAGTATAATCATGAAAAGAATAATTTTATCGTTTGTCCTGTTATCATTCATTTCCTGCAATGGGAATGATGAAGATCAGGAACCCGGCAATAAAGCTTCAATTATCGGAGAATGGTATATTGAAAAAGCTGAAATATACAGGTCTTTAAATCAGCAGATCCAAACTTCTTTCTCCACAGATTGTGAGAAAAAAAGTAATTATGAGTTTACTTCTGATCATCTTCTTTCGATTATTTATGCTCAGAACAATAATACCTGTATAAAAACGGATGCTGGAACAAAGAAGTATACGTTCGATAAAGGAAATGGTAAATTCTGGTTTGAAAATGAGGAAAATTATCCATATTTCGTGACGCAGCTTAATGAAACCGATATGGTTGTTGAAGACCGGACCCAGGATTTTGACGGCGACGGTACCAAAGATGTACTAAGACGTTTCTATAAAAGAATCAATTAAAATAAGAACTCCTTTCGGTCTGAAAGGAGTTCTTATTTTATATTCAATATATTTATTTTGTAAGATCAAGACCCCCGAAATTTCCGGAACTCATCATCAGATATACACCATGGGTCTTATCCAGAGTTTCCCAATATGCGTGAAGTTCTTCAGCATTGGTGAAAACTCTCAGGTTTTGATTTTTGAATTTTTCTTTGATCAGATCCGGGGAAATAGGTTCCATTCTTTTGATTTTCAAAGCATCTTCAGAATAGAAAACGAAAGCTTCCTCAAGACCATCCATTGCATGATCGTACTGTTCCAGGAAAACAGGATTCAAACTCGAATAGGTATGAAGCTCCAGAAAACCGTATTTTGTTTCATTTTTAAATTGCTCGCAGAATGCTTTTACCGCCGCTTTTACTTTGCTTGGCGCGTGAGCAAAATCTTTGTACAATATTCCTTGATCTTCCCTTTCTACTTTCTCAAGACGTTTTGAAGCCCCTTTGAAACTCATAATCGCCTCATAAAAATCTTCATCCATAATGCCCAATGTATGGCAGATATGTCTTGCTCCCTCAAGGTTTAATAAATTATGTGCTCCGAAAACAGAAAGCGGAACATCTCCCATTTCTGTTTTCAGATGAACTTTTCCATTGCTGATTTCGTATTCAGGTGTTTTGTAAGGGATTTTTCTGAAATAATTTTCTGCATTTTCCACCACTTTTACCACTTCAGGATCCTCTTCGTTATATACAAGAATTCCACCCGGTGTAATGCTTGCCACAAATTTCCGGAACTGATCTACATAATCATCAAAAGTTTTGAATACATTAATATGATCCCAGGCAATTCCGCTCATTAAGGCAATATTCGGCTGATAGAGAAGAAATTTAGAACGCAGATCGATGGGTGAGGAGAGGTATTCGTCGCCTTCAAATACCATGAAATCATTTTCACGGGTTAATTTCACCATACAATCGAATCCTTCCAACTGAGCTCCTACCATATAATCTACATCTTTCTGATGGAAATTCAGAACATGAAGAATCATCGAGGTGATGGTTGTTTTTCCGTGAGAGCCTGCAATGACAACTCTTGTTTTGTTTTTTGACTGCTCATAAAGAAATTCGGGATAAGAATATATTTTTAACCCTAATTCTTTGGCTTTTGCAAGTTCAGGATTATCCTGATGAGCATGCATGCCGAGAATAACTGCATCCAGGTCAGACGTTATTTTTTCAGGAAACCAGCCCAATTCTTCGGGCAGAATGCCTCTTTTTTCAAGTCTTGTACGGGAAGGTTCAAAAATAGCGTCATCAGAACCTGTAATCTGATATCCTTTATCCTTTAATGCAATAGCAAGATTGTGCATGGCACTTCCGCCGATAGCGATGAAATGAGTCTTCAAAATTTGTTACTGTTTTTTAACATTAGCATTAATAATCTCCTGGAAAACACGGGTGATGTTGGTCCAGTTGGTTGTATAATTCGGCATTATTGCACTGGCGTCTGTCTTGCTGCCGGAATTAGGACCTTTTTTTATGTTAATAGAAGTTGATATAAAATCATAAATCTTTTTATGATCTTCTTCTATTCGTCTGAAATTGTTTTGTGAAAGCGTTTTTTCCAGCCTGTATAAATCTTCGTTGGAAATTTTAAAATTCTGTTTTATTTTTTTACCCTGCCCTTCAAAAGAATAGAAGGCATTATTTCCTTTAATCAGAAGATTTTCGTAAATCGGCGCAAAGCCTCCGCTTTTGGAATAGCTGATGTCGAAATCCGAATACATTTTCTGACTGTTGCATGAAACCAATACCAAGATTGCGAATAAGATTCCCAATATCCTTTTCATAATGTTCTTACTTTAATGTTATGAATCTTTTTGTTCAGATTTTTTAGCTTTTAATTCTTCATCATAATTGTGCAGCAAATTGAAATCTTCTGTCTGCTCAATGGCGGTCATGATTTTATGTAAAATTTCATGGGCGTTTTCTTTGTCGTAATCAATATCCAATGGCGGCTTAAATTCCATGGTAGGTTTTACACCTGTTACCTTTACACGAAGTCCTTTTTTATCAAAAGCCCTGCGGAAACCGTTTATTTTGATAGGAATAACAATCGGGCGCTGATTTTTTACCAGCTTTGCCGTTCCTCTTCTTCCTTGTGCGAAAGCAGAAGTCGTTCCCTGAGGAAAAGTGGCAACCCAACCGTTATCAAGGGCTTTCATAATATTATCCACTTCGCTCATGTCAACCATTCGGTTTACATTCTTTCCTTCAGCCCTCCAGGTTCTTTTTACTGTTACCGCACCGGCGATTTTAAATATTTTCGGAAGAATCCCTTTATTCATGGTTTCTTCAGCAGCAACATAATAGAAGTCAATTTTAGGATTCAGAAGATAAATCGGATTTTTTATGGTATTCAGGTAACCGTTGTTTACAGAGCAGAATGCATGGTACATGGCTGCAACATCCGCAAAATACGTCTGATGGTTAGACACAAACAAAACATTAGAATCCGGTAAATCCACAAGATTTTCGGTCCCCGTAATTTTAAGCTTATTAAATCCGTTGAATCTTCTGTACGATATGATTCCTAATATGAAAATAATTAACCTTTTTAAAAAATAAGGAGTTCCGAACGCATCGGTGAAAATATTTTTCTTCGCCATCTTTCAATTATACACAGTGGTGCAAAGTTACATTTTTTTCAGCAACTGGCTGAATTCGCTTAATATCATCGCTGTTGCGCCCCAAATGATATACCCGTTGAAATTAATCACGGGCACTTCACTTCCTCCTGCTGTAGGAAGAGCCATGATTTCCGGTTCATCAGGGAGACCCAGAAAGCAGGTAATCGGAAATTCTATGACCTCCACTGCCTCGCTCTGCTGTAAGATAAATTCAGGATTTTTCTTCGTGTATGATATATAAGGATACACATAAAAATTACTTGGCGGAATATAGATGGGTGACATTTCGCGGATGATCCGTACATAATGTTTTTCGATGCCTATTTCCTCTGATGTTTCACGAATAGCGGTCTCGGCAAAATCCCTGTCCATTTCCTCACGTTTACCGCCAGGTAAGGAAATTTGTCCGCTGTGCCTGTCGTGCTCATTTACGGTTCTTTGAATCAGGGGAAAATGCCATTCATCATTTTTAAGATACAAAATGATATTTACGGCAGCAAACCTGGGGTTTTTCGTTAAAACTTCTTCATAGGTGAAAACCGGGCGGTAGGGTGGCGAGAAGACTCCGTGTGCATTCTCTCCAGGCAATTCTGTGATTTTGATTTTCCTTAATAAATCTTTTCCAAAACTCATATCCAAATTTAATAATATATTTTGAAGAAAGGAAGCGGTACAACATTTTTAATAATGATCGACATAAATATCATAAATAATATGGTACTTATATATAATAGTATTGTATAACAAAATACATTCATGTTTCAATTTCACTCTCAGACTCACCAACTCTCATTTTCAGGAGCTTGATCCGGCTATCCGCTGCTACTCCTCGCGCCTTTACTTCTCTTGCTTGGTCCTGAGCTTTCCGAAGCTTGCTGTGGGGTATCCGCTACTATCCGGGCTAGGATGGTTGACGTGGTAATACTGGAAATCCTTTTATTTCAAAATATTCGTTCCTTATCCTCAGCTGTTGCGTTTACCAAGACCGCAAACCTGATTTTTTCCGAGCCCTGAAGGGGCGATATATAACAGAGCCGGACTCAGCCCTTCGATAAATTCATATAATATAATAAACACAAAGCCTTAAACGGGTGCTTCAACGCCTGATACTCTCCAACGCTCATACTCTAAACCTCAGAAACCAAACATAAGTTTAAAATTATTCTGATTAAGACTCAGTGGTTTAAGGTTTACTATGAACAGAATGTTAAACTTTATGCTTTAATAATTAGGATTGTATTAAGATAAGTCTCTATCTTTGCCCCACTGAAAACGGAAGGAAGTAGGTAGCGCAGGAGATGCCTTTCGGGGTTTAAAAAATAGAAGCTCTGAAAAGGGGATATGAAAAAAAAACTTTTACAAAATTTAATTAAAAAAAATCTTGTAGGAATAAAAAAGATTTGTATCTTTGCAGTCCGGTAAAACGGGGAGCAGGAGTTGAGTTGAGGGATTGTTTAAGAGGGCTTAAGGTTACTAAAAAAACTTTAAAATTTTCTTCAAAAACATTTGGTCAATTCAGAAATATTTTTTACTTTTGCACTCGCAAATACGAAACGAAAACTGACAAAAGAAGTAGTTTTGTAGGAAGTGAAAGAAATGAAGATCATTGACATACAATATAACAACCAAGTAAGGAAAAACTAAAGCGTTAAAAAACTTTGAGTGAGTCAAGACAAACATACAATGGAGAGTTTGATCCTGGCTCAGGATGAACGCTAGCGGGAGGCCTAACACATGCAAGCTGAGCGGTAGAGTATCTTCGGAGACTTGAGAGCGGCGTACGGGTGCGGAACACGTGTGCAACCTGCCTTTATCAGGGGGATAGCCTTTCGAAAGGAAGATTAATACCCCATAATATATAGAGTGGCATCACTTTATATTGAAAACTGAGGTGGATAAAGATGGGCACGCGCAAGATTAGATAGTTGGTGAGGTAACGGCTCACCAAGTCGATGATCTTTAGGGGGCCTGAGAGGGTGATCCCCCACACTGGTACTGAGACACGGACCAGACTCCTACGGGAGGCAGCAGTGAGGAATATTGGACAATGGGTTAGCGCCTGATCCAGCCATCCCGCGTGAAGGACGACGGCCCTATGGGTTGTAAACTTCTTTTGTACAGGGATAAACCTATTTACGTGTAAATAGCTGAAGGTACTGTACGAATAAGCACCGGCTAACTCCGTGCCAGCAGCCGCGGTAATACGGAGGGTGCAAGCGTTATCCGGATTTATTGGGTTTAAAGGGTCCGTAGGCGGATCTGTAAGTCAGTGGTGAAATCTCACAGCTTAACTGTGAAACTGCCATTGATACTGCAGGTCTTGAGTAAGGTAGAAGTGGCTGGAATAAGTAGTGTAGCGGTGAAATGCATAGATATTACTTAGAACACCAATTGCGAAGGCAGGTCACTATGTCTTAACTGACGCTGATGGACGAAAGCGTGGGGAGCGAACAGGATTAGATACCCTGGTAGTCCACGCTGTAAACGATGCTAACTCGTTTTTGGGTTTTCGGATTCAGAGACTAAGCGAAAGTGATAAGTTAGCCACCTGGGGAGTACGAACGCAAGTTTGAAACTCAAAGGAATTGACGGGGGCCCGCACAAGCGGTGGATTATGTGGTTTAATTCGATGATACGCGAGGAACCTTACCAAGGCTTAAATGGGAATTGATCGGTTTAGAAATAGACCTTCCTTCGGGCAATTTTCAAGGTGCTGCATGGTTGTCGTCAGCTCGTGCCGTGAGGTGTTAGGTTAAGTCCTGCAACGAGCGCAACCCCTGTTACTAGTTGCTACCATTAAGTTGAGGACTCTAGTAAGACTGCCTACGCAAGTAGAGAGGAAGGTGGGGATGACGTCAAATCATCACGGCCCTTACGCCTTGGGCCACACACGTAATACAATGGCCGGTACAGAGGGCAGCTACACAGCGATGTGATGCAAATCTCGAAAGCCGGTCTCAGTTCGGATTGGAGTCTGCAACTCGACTCTATGAAGCTGGAATCGCTAGTAATCGCGCATCAGCCATGGCGCGGTGAATACGTTCCCGGGCCTTGTACACACCGCCCGTCAAGCCATGGAAGTCTGGGGTACCTGAAGTCGGTGACCGTAAAAGGAGCTGCCTAGGGTAAAACAGGTAACTAGGGCTAAGTCGTAACAAGGTAGCCGTACCGGAAGGTGCGGCTGGAACATCTCATTTTAGAGCGTCTTAAAGACGATAAACAAAATTAGTACCGTAAGGTACATGTACTTACTTCAAAGTAAAGCTTTAGTTTTTTTATTGGTTGATTTATAAGGAAGGTAAAAAGTTAAAAGTAAAAAGATCCAAGTGTAAAATCAAGGAAGATAAAAATTACTCATTACCGATTACTTATTACTTATAAATATATTAAAAATAAAACCCACTAGAAATTAGTAACGGGAAAGAGATTGAGAAATGAATGAAGGTAATGCAGTATGAAAATATTACTTATTACTGATCACTTATTACTCATAACAGAGTCTCGTAGCTCAGCTGGTTAGAGCGCTACACTGATAATGTAGAGGTCGGCAGTTCGAGCCTGCCCGAGACTACTAATTAAAGTTTAAGGTTTAGAGTTTAGTTTTAGAGTTAAAACTCGGAACAAAAAACATAAAACCCGGAACACCTAGAGGGGGAATTAGCTCAGCTGGCTAGAGCGCCTGCCTTGCACGCAGGAGGTCAAGGGTTCGACTCCCTTATTCTCCACAGTTTTGGAAGATTGATTTAAAAGTTACGGATGGAGCCAAAAACAACATCTGTTCATCAGTCGGAAAAGAAGACATTAAGATCATTGACATTAACGGTAAAGACATCACAAAGAGAAAACCGAGCACTTATAAGTGCTTGAGTAACCTAAAAATAGGAAAGAAATCGTTAAGGGCGTATGGCGGATGCCTAGGCTTTCAGAGGCGAAGAAGGACGTGGTAAGCTGCGAAAAGCTCGGGGATTGGCACACACGAATTGATCCCGAGATGTCCGAATGGGGCAACCCAATACATTGAAGATGTATTACTCTAATTTATTAGAGAGCAAACCCGGAGAACTGAAACATCTAAGTACCCGGAGGAAAAGAAATCGAAGAGATTCCGTAAGTAGTGGCGAGCGAAAGCGGATTAGCCCAAAAGTCTTTATATATTTAGAAGAACGTACTGGAAAGTGCGGCCATAGACGGTGATAGCCCGGTATTCGAAAGGTATATTAAGATGATAAATGAGTAGGGCGGGACACGTGAAATCCTGTCTGAATATGGGGGGACCATCCTCCAAGGCTAAATACTCCTGAAAGACCGATAGTGAACAAGTACTGTGAAGGAAAGGTGAAAAGCACTTCGAATAGAAGGGTGAAATAGAACCTGAAACCGTACGCCTACAAGCGGTCGGAGCAGATTAATTCTGTGACGGCGTGCCTTTTGCATAATGAGCCTACGAGTTAATTTTACTAGCGAGGTTAAGGACTTAAGGTCCGGAGCCGGAGCGAAAGCGAGTCTGAATAGGGCGCATAGTTAGTAGGATTAGACGCGAAACCTTGTGATCTACCCATGGGCAGGTTGAAGCTTTGGTAACACAAAGTGGAGGACCGAACCGGTTGACGTTGAAAAGTCTTCGGATGACCTGTGGGTAGGGGTGAAAGGCCAATCAAACTGGGAGATAGCTCGTACTCTCCGAAATGCATTTAGGTGCAGCGTCGTATATAAGTTTATTAGAGGTAGAGCTACTGATTGGATGCGGGGGTTTCATCGCCTACCAATTCCTGACAAACTCCGAATGCTAATAAATGTTCTACGGCAGTGAGGGCATGGGTGCTAAGGTCCATGTCCGAGAGGGAAAGAACCCAGACCAACAGCTAAGGTCCCCAAATATATGTTAAGTTGAAGCAACGCGGTTGGACTGCATTGACAGCTAGGATGTTGGCTTGGAAGCAGCCATTCATTTAAAGAGTGCGTAACAGCTCACTAGTCGAGCGGTCCGGCATGGATAATAATCGGGCATAAACATATTACCGAAGCTATGGATTTATAATTTATTATATCTGGTAGGAGAGCATTCTGTTTGCGCCGAAGCAGTATCGTGAGGTATTGTGGAGCGGACAGAAAAGAAAATGTAGGCATAAGTAACGATAAAGGGGCGAGAAACCCCCTCACCGAAAGACTAAGGTTTCCTCAGCCATGCTAATCAGCTGAGGGTTAGTCGGGACCTAACGCGAACCCGAAAGGGGTAGTGGATGGACAATGGGTTAATATTCCCATACTTGCTCACACTAAAAAGGGGACGGTTCGATGTAGCTACTAAAGACGGACGGAAGTGTCAAGGCCTAGCCTTCGGGCGAAGCTGCTGTAGTGTAATCGGATCCAAGAAAAGCCGAAGTGAAGCAACCCGTACCAAAACCGACACAGGTGGTCGAGGAGAGAATCCTAAGGTGCTCGAGTGAGTCGTGGCTAAGGAACTAGGCAAAATAGTCTCGTAACTTCGGAAGAAGAGACGCCATCAGCAATGGTGGCCGCAGTGAAGAGGCCCAGGCGACTGTTTATCAAAAACACAGGACTCTGCTAAATCGAAAGATGCTGTATAGGGTCTGACACCTGCCCGGTGCTGGAAGGTTAAGGAAGGGCGTTAGCGTAAGCGAAGCGTTTGACTGAAGCCCCAGTAAACGGCGGCCGTAACTATAACGGTCCTAAGGTAGCGAAATTCCTTGTCGGGTAAGTTCCGACCTGCACGAATGGTGTAACGATCTGGGCACTGTCTCAGCCACGAGCTCGGTGAAATTGTAGTATCGGTGAAGATGCCGATTACCCGCAATGGGACGAAAAGACCCTGTGAACCTTTACTATAACTTCGTATTGACTTTGAGTAAGTAATGTGTAGGATAGGTGGGAGGCTTTGAAGCAGGCACGCTAGTGTTTGTGGAGCCAACGTTGAAATACCACCCTTTACTTACTTGGAGCCTAACTTCTTTAAAGAAGGACATTGCGTGGTGGGTAGTTTGACTGGGGTGGTCGCCTCCAAAAGAGTAACGGAGGCTTTCAAAGGTACCCTCAGCACGCTTGGTAACCGTGCGTAGAGTGTAATGGCATAAGGGTGCTTGACTGTGAGACCAACAAGTCGATCAGGTGCGAAAGCAGGACATAGTGATCCGGTGGTTCCGTATGGAAGGGCCATCGCTCATAGGATAAAAGGTACTCCGGGGATAACAGGCTAGTCTCCCCAAGAGCTCACATCGACGGGGAGGTTCGGCACCTCGATGTCGGCTCGTCACATCCTGGGGCTGGAGAAGGTCCCAAGGGTTGGGCTGTTCGCCCATTAAAGTGGCACGCGAGCTGGGTTCAGAACGTCGTGAGACAGTTCGGTCTCTATCTATTGCGGGCGTTAGATGTTTGAGAGGGCTTGATTCTAGTACGAGAGGACCGAATTGAACAAACCTCTGGTGTATCAGTTGTACCGCCAGGTGCACCGCTGAGTAGCTATGTTTGGAAGAGATAAACACTGAAAGCATATAAGTGTGAAACTCGCCTCAAGATGAGACATCTTTTAAGGGTCGTGGGAGATGACCACGTTGATAGGCTACAGGTGTAAAGTTGGTAACAGCATAGCCGAGTAGTACTAATTACCCGTAGATTTATAGCCTATTCATAAGTAATGAGTAATAGGTAATGAGCAATCATGCTTATCATAACTTAGCTTAAGTATTTATAAGTGCAATACTGGTTTTGCCTTTGTGATGAAATTTACCGATAAAAACGGTTCAAGGTTCAATGTTTAAGATTCAAGGTTAAAAACTTTGAACATTAAAGAAAAAAAACCTTACACCTATATACAACCTTTAGGGTGGTTTTAGCGGTGGGGCTCACCTGTTCCCATTCCGAACACAGAAGTTAAGCCCACCAGCGCCGATGGTACTGCGAAAGCGGGAGAGTAGGTCGCCGCCAGTTTTTTTACAAACCTCATACAGCAATGTGTGAGGTTTTTTTGTTTTTTATCCTAAGAGACAGAGTGAGAAGTGGACAGTAAGATGTAAGAAGTGAGATGTAAGATGTGGATGTTCAGGGTTTAATGTTCAGCGTTTAGAATTTAAAGTTTAAAGTTTAGGACTTGTTAAGGTTTAAGTTAAGATTCAGGTATCAAGCTTAAGCCGTACTTAAAATACCAATCATGAATTTTATCCATACTTTTATTACTCATTACCAATTATTCATTACCAATTGCTCATTGCTCATTACTCATTACTCATTACTCATTACTCATATAAAGATAGGCAACTGCCCTAGCCTCGATAGCAGCGGCTACCCCACAGCGGGATGGAAGGAAGGGCTTTAAGCCCGGAAAGCTAAGGTGCGAGGAGTAAGAGCGGAGAGCGAGAGATAGCTCCTGAAAATATTTTGTTTTACCGTCAATGTACGCCTGATCATTAGAAAGTGTTTATTTATGTATTAGAGGCTTATATTTTGAAGTTTTTATGGACTTATAATATGATACCTTAATGCAATAAAAAACTCCGGCATAAGGCCGGAGAATGTAGTTTTGTTAATTAGAATATCCTATCAATTCTTCTTTTTTTGAATTGTAAATCCTGTATTCTAAATATTTAAAAGAGTCTCTTGGAACGACGATTACCCACTTTTTGTATTTCATAAACCATTTCATTTGAATGCTGTTAAAGCCTTTGGTAAGATATGCTTCAACGAAAGGGTGTACATGCAGATAGAGCTTGCCTTTTTCCTTTTGCATTATGGTTCTGAGGGTTTCGCCCATTCGTTCAACAATAACGATCGGAGCAACGATTTCTCCGTCTTTATTGGGGTTTTCTTCTTTGGTCTCGATCTGTTTTTCCGGACGGTTTCTTTGTCGGGTAATCTGGATCAGTCCGAATTTGCTTGGTGGAAGTATTTTGTGTCGTGCTTTATCACGCTTCATTTCTTCCTTGAGATGTTCATAAAGATCTCTTCTGTGTTCAGGGTTTGTCATGTCGATGAAATCGATTACGATGATTCCTCCCATATCACGAAGACGGAGCTGCCGTGCAATTTCGGTGGCAGCCATTTTGTTGACTTTCAGCGCATGTTCTTTGTTGACGGCTGTTCCGGTGGTAATGTTGTTTCCGGAGTTTACATCAACCACATGAAGGGCTTCTGTGTGTTCTATGACCAGATAGGCACCTTTTGAGCTTGGAATGTTAACGTGTTTTCCAAAACTTTGCTTGAGCTGTTTTTCAACGTTGTAATATTCCAGAAGAGGAATATGAGAATCATAGAAATGGACAATGTTTTTTCTTTCAGGAGCTATAACTTCGAGATAGTTTTTCATTTCACCCACCATTTGTTCGTCATCACAGGTGATGCTTACAAAATCCTGGTTAAAATTGTCTCTTAATATTGCTGAAGCTTTATCATCTTCGCTCAGGACTCTTGACGGAACTTTGTTTTTCTGGATATTTTTAAAAGCAGTTTCCCATTTCTGGATCAGCTGATTCATATCATTATGCAGATCAGCAACTTTTTTCCCTTCGGCAACGGTTCTGATGATTACCCCAAATCCTTCAGGTTTAATACTTTCGATAAGGGTTCTCAGCCTTTCTTTTTCTTCAGAGCTTTTAACTTTTTTTGAAATAGATACTTTATTATCGAAAGGAATAAGTACCAGAAAGCGGCCTGTAAGCGAAATCTGGGTGGATATTCTCGGTCCCTTTGTAGAAATGGGCTCTTTGGTAATCTGAAGCAAAACAACGTCATCTTTGGCTATGACTTTGTCTACGGTTCCGTTTTTATCTATTTCGGGTTGTATCTCGAAATTTTTTAAGCTCGATGTGCTTTGTTTTTTGGAAACGGTATCCCTTAGAAATTTTCTGTAAGTAAGATATTGCGGGCCCAAATCCTGGTAATGAAGAAAAGCATCCTTTTCATAGCCGATATTTACAAAGGCAGCGTTCAGGTTGGGAGCCAGCTTTTTTACTTTCCCGATAAACAAATCTCCAACTATAAAGTCACTTTTGTCCTCTTGCTCATGAAGTTCACATAGTCTTCCGTCTTCCAGCAGTGCAATCTTCGTTAGATCATCTTCATGCGAAACGATTAGTTCTTTCTTCATTTTATTGTAAAATAAAAATTGTTAAGAAGGTAGAAAACAGGTGTATATTTCATCATATAAATTTATCCTTAAATTAAGAATTAGTATTGAATGATCGTTATTTTTTTTAATAAAATATCTATTCCTGTTTTATCGGCATCTTAATAGTTGCAAAAACAAAATATAGTCGGTGAACCTTTAAAAATTTAAAATCACCAACTATATTATATATTTTAAATCTCAGGAAATGAGATTATTTTTTCTTATGTCTGTTTGCTCTTCTTCTCTTTTTTCTTTTGTGAGTTGCAACCTTGTGTCTTTTTCTTTTCTTTCCGCTTGGCATAATTATAATTTTTTAGTAACTAGTTAATATTCAGTTAATTCTTTATTTTACGGTAACTTTCGTTTTTACTTTCTCCACAAAAGATTTTGATGGCTTGAAAGCAGGAATGTTATGTGCAGGGATTTCAATCGCAGTATTCTTGGAGATGTTTCTTCCCGTTTTAGCTGCTCTTGTTTTAATGATAAAAGATCCAAAACCTCTCAAATAAACATTATCTCCATTATACATAGAAGTTCTGATTTCTTGCATAAAAGCTTCTACAACTTTCTGTGTTTCATTCTTTTCGGTTCCCAACTTATTTGAGATGGTGTTTACCAATTCTGCCTTTGTCATTTCCTTATTTTAATTTTAAATTTTAGGTGTGCAAATTTAGTTAAAAAAATTGAATATTAGCAAATTAGTGGCAAAATATTTTTCGGTAAGCGATTGAAAACTGACTGTTTACTTATTATGAATACACTCATAAATCACCATTACATACTGGAATTATAGTATCCGTTCTCCACACAGAAGCGGATAAGGTGAAGTTTTGTCTTCAGTCCCAGTTTTTCTGTAAGGCGGTTGATGTAAGTATCAATTGTTCTGGTACTGAGGTTCAGCTTTTCAGCAATTTCTTTATTACTGAAGCCTTCATAGCAGAATTTCATAAGCTGGATTTCCGTTGGTGAGAGTTCTTCCTGACTTTTTTTCTGTCGTTCCATATATTCCATTACGGCCAACGGCTGCTGTTCCCATTGTTGGCTATATATTTCGTAATCAAAGGTGTCGCCTGCTATTTTCCCTTTGATAATATCTTTAATGACATTGCTTTTTTTCTGACAGTAATATACATTAGGAATTTTAGAAAGAATCTCGGCCATATCTTCCTGGTACGTTCCGGAATAAGTGATGATAGGTGTTTCTGTATTGCTTTTACGGATGTATTTTATCGCTTCAAGACCGCTTAATACCGGCATAAAAAGCTCTACAATAAATACGTCTTCCTGCCTTCTGTAATTCCTGCTGATCAATTCATGGCCATTGTTGCAGTCATTAAGAAGTATATAGAACGGATTTTCGGCAAGCATTTTAATCAGGATCTTTTTAAAATAAAAATCACTGTCTGCTATGGAAAACCGCACAGTTTTGGTCAATAATTTGCTCACGTTAATATCGATTTGGTGAATGATGATATAATCAGATCACTAAATTATGAAAATTAGCTGAAAGTTAAAATTAAACTTAATTTAATTGAAATTAAATTATTATTTCATTAAAATTAGTAAATTTTGTGAATAAATTATTTTTTTATAATTTCACGAAACCAAACAAATCACAAACATATGTCTTCGAACCGGGAGCAAAAATTAAACAAAGCAGACGTCAGGATAGGCATTTGGAAATTTATTCTATCGTTTATCGTTCTATCGGGTGTATCCTTCACCTGCATATTTTTCTTTTTTAAAAGTTATGACATCCAAAGACAGGGTGTCAAAAAAGAAGCGGACGACTACCGCTATCTTCTTACCAGAAGCAATCTTCTGAAAGATCATGTAGACAGTATATTTTACCGGATGGATCAACTGGATATTAACCGGGTGCAAAATGATATTTTCCTCAGAAACGCAATCATGGAAGATGTGAGAAATGCAAGAAATGCAATGGATAAGGACAGTGCTGATAATTTTAAGCATTATTCCATTCTTATGAAGCAGATCGAACCTATGCTGGCCTTAAAGAAACAGATCATTGATGTTTCCTACAAAGAACAGGTGGCTTTAAGGAATCTCAACGAATGTAAAGGAAAAATCGGAATAATCAACAGTGAACTGAAAGTAGACCCTACCAGAAAATTTTCAGGAATGAGAAGAAGAAGATAAAAACGAAAACTATGCAAGGACAAATCACATTATCAAAAAAAGAAAGGCATTATCAGTTTTTATATTTAATCTTAATGCTTTTTGCAGCGCTTATTTTTATGGGAATCATTTTCTTACGGGCTTTTCAGTCTCCGTTTTCGGATAACGATATAGTTTCCATACAGATGCTTGAAGAAAAGGCCAAATTCGATCAGAAGCAGAAGTCATCTTTCAAAGTGATGGACAGTACCTTTTCTATGATCAATAAACTTACGGACGAAGCTCCACAGCCTTTTGTGGAAAATAATATCATGTACGGAATCAACGATGTGGCCGGATATTATCAGAACGGAGACAATATCAACGATATCAGAAAAGAAGCATATCCGCAGATCGCAAAATTTTACAAAATGTATTTCAACGATAAAAAAATAATTTCCAGTAAAACGGAAAATATCAAAAACTTTGAAAAGCAGTTTGATGAATGCTCCATCGGGTTTAAAGAAAAGAAAAGCCAGCTCTTTCAGCGTGAGACCGCTTTACAGTCGAGATCCCAGTAAACCCACACATCCAAAATTACACTAAAGCACAATACACATCACAATCATTAACTATGAATTACTTTCAGAAAAACAAGAAAAACATTATTATCGGTGTTATAGCAACATTGTTAATAGCTGCGCTGGTTGCATTATGGCTGCAGAAGAAAGTGATACACTCCTCAGACGATATTGTCGGGGTTGTATACCCATCTACCTTAAAAGTAGGAGATACACTTTCATTCGAAGACAAAACACAGTTTGCCAAAAACAAAATATGGAATTTCGGAGATGGAACCACCAGCGATAAAAATAAAGGGATCCACTTTTACAACAAACCGGGGTATTATCAGGTGACCTTGATTGTCGATAATAAATATTCCAAATCTTTTCCCATCATCGTCTCTGCAAGGACAGTACCTAAAAAAGACAGTGTAAAAACGGTAACGCTCATTGATGCACCGTCGCAGGCCATGCAGTTTGAAAATGTGCAGTTTCGTGCTATTTCAGACGGAAAACAATTTACCTGGAAATTCGGAGAAACCGGAAGAATTGATTCTAAAGATAAATTGGCGATCTATTCTTATCAAAAACCGGGCAATTATGTGGTGAGCCTGATCACGGATGAAACAGTAGAGCCCGTGCTTCACCAGATTAAAATTTTACCTGCTTACGATGCCTTAGAAGAAGAAGTAAGCGTGGAAGACAGCTATGCTAAAATTGATAACGATTTTAAATATCATCTTCAGCAGATAGCGTACGGAAACAGTTTCAACATGCATTATAATTATCTGTTGAGAACCTACCTGTGTAACAATGAAAATACAGTAGTAAAGGTAAATGACAGCAAAGTCAATAATTTCTATATGTATTGTGCAGGGCTTCAGTTTGATAAAAATAATATCATACAGACCGTTAAAGTAAATTTTGACGATGCACAGAACTGCGTTACGAAAGTAGACATTAACCAAAGCAAATAACCACGTCCTTCCGGGACATCACACCAATCGTAAAATATATAAAAGGATGAAAAATAAACTTCCTCTAGCAGCATATTATATCGGATTATCGGTATTGCTGACAGCCTGTCAGGTAAAACTACCGTCAAAAAGAACACCTGAACCTTCACAATACGGGCAGATAGATAACGCTACGGTAATTAACGGTTTTCCTAAAAAGGCCGTTCCGTGGATTGCTATTTCAGACCGCTCCAGAAACACGGCATATCTGGACAAAAATGATGAAAAATCATACAAAGAAGTTAAGTTTCTGGAACCTCTAATGGTGCTTAAACATAGGGATGGTATGGTAAAAGTAGCAGAATATATTCCTGATGCTTTAATGAAAAAAGTATCATCCAAACAAGTAAAAACCTATGGCTGGATTCCGGAATCTGATCTTCTTTTATGGAGCAGTTCGCTGAAAAGCGAAAAAACAGGTTTTCCGGTAAAGGTTGCAGTAGTACCCAATAACACTGAAGTTATCAAAAATTCTGAAAGATATTATAAAAATGACTCCATTATGGTGTTCAGTTCGCCAAGCCTTATCGAGCAGGCAAATGTGAAAATTCCAAATGGACAGATGGTATATGTCTACAAACAGGCAGAAAATAATAAACGATTTCTGGTAGGAAAAAAGCCGAGTATTGATATCGACAGTATTGGGAAAAGTCTCTACGGATGGGTAAGTTCGAACGTTATTTCCAGCTGGGGTGAGCGCTCTGCCGTTAAAATGAAAAATACAACCGGAATTACAGAGACTACCTTAGGGATTCATGAAGGATCTCCTGGAGGAAATGATTCGGAAAACAGAGTGGCTGTTCTGCTGACCGATGTTAATAAAAGAACGCCTCTTGAGAATATTTTTCCGGTAACTTTACCGCTTAATGAACCGCCGGCTCCGGATTCCAAAACTAAATATTTTACGAATATTCTGGATTATAGCAAAAATTATGTATTCAATGTATTAGGAGAACCCATTTATTTCGACCGGTATAGAGAAATCACAGAGAAAAATAAAAAAATAAATATTGTATTTACCCTTGATATCAGTGCTCCGAACGCGCCATATGCTCCAATTGTAAAATCTCTTTTACAGGATTTACAGTTGAGATTTGAAAAACCTTCTTATTTTAATCAGGTGCGTTATGGTGTGGTTTTGTATAAAAATAATTCTTGCGGAGATAATGTAGCGGTGTCTCCATTAAACACGGATTACAGTAAGATCACAACATTCATTGATCAGAAAAGCAATGAAATGAACTGTATCAGCAACAGCGGATACCAGCCGGTAAATGAAGGATTAATGGCAGCGGGAGATCTTCTTTCAAATTTCCCGGACGAAACCAATATTGTTGTTACCGTAGGAACCTCAGCCGCGCAAAGCGGAAACATGTACGGAGTGATTAATTCTCTTACGCAGGCCCAGGCAAGACTGATCATGTTCCAGACAAGCGCACGATCATCAGATACGTACAATGATTTTGTTTTAATGTCAGAGAATGTAGTCACGAATACGGCCAAAAATATTGCGGAACTGAAGAAGCAGAAAATTATTAATCAGAATGATGTTTTAACAAAAAATAATTTTAATCTGGTAGAAGGAGATGAGGGTTTCTTTTCTTTAGATTATCCTAAACAAAGTATGGCTCAGGGATTTGTGATCTTTCCTAAAAAGGGAGACATCGCAACGCCGGGATATCTGAAAAAATCCGTAGACAGCCTTATTGCTCAGGTTACTTTGGATAATGCAACGTTGGATAAATCTTTAAATGATTATTTTCATTCATCAGTTGGCGCAGGAAGAACAGATGTAGATCTGAAATATAAATATCTCTATCCGGGACTTACAAATCCGGTTCCTGCAGGTATTGCAGCACAGCTTATTAATTACGGAAACCCGTTCCTGGTAAAAGGATATATTCCGAAAGAACTTAAAGATTTTAAGCCCGGCCTTGAAAAGGGAATTCTTATTTCTGAAGCGGAATACGATAATTTAAAATCATTCTATACCGAAGTATATCAGAAAACAGGAGCAGAGAGAGCGGATTTCAGTCAGGCAAGAGCTGTAAGGGAATATATAAAACTGTTAAAAAAGTATAATCCTACATCAAAATTCCTTGATAAAGGCGATCTTTATAAACAGCCCATGTCATATTCTGTAGGGGTAAGTACAGGTTTTGATAATTCCGAGGAAGAGTTAATGACAAAATACATGCTGAAAGGCTGGAAAAAATCTAAAATTGTCACTAACGAAACGGCCCGAAACTATTTCCGCCATTATAAAGATCTGGCAGAAAGAATGCTTTCGCACAGAAACGACCCGGCTGTGAAGATCCAGCAAAACGGACAGACTTTTTATTGGCTTAATGAATATTTTATGCCGACTATGCAGCCCACCGAACAGCCTGAATATACTAAACATTAATAACTTATAATATTAAAAAACGGAATTTAATTCTGCTTTTTTATTTTTTTAATGTAAATTTTTTTATCTTTGATGCTACCCAAATCATAAATATTATGTCACAGCAATCATCTCCTCATGACGGAAAGCATTTCGTCATTCAGAAAGGTAAAGCCCAGTGCAATCAGGGTGATCAGTTTCCACAGCATAAAGTAACTTCTCATCAGAAACATTTCTGGAATGACTCTGATGGTAATAATGATTTTCTGGCCGTTACAGAAGATGATCTCCAGTTTAATCCTTCCGGTCCAAGTTTTGGAAAATGCAAGCTGAAACCCAGCTCCGGCGGAAATCTGCCTTGTTCTTATGCTCCGGCCGGAAAATGGCAGAAAACCTATGGCAAAGTAAAGATTATGGATAAAAAAATCGTTACGGAAGTATCGGAACTGCAATGTGTAGTGGGAGGAAAAATCACCATTAAAGATCATGGCCAGAGAGGGCAGATGAGCAAAAAGAATGTAAAGAATGCCGATAATAAAACGGTACAGCATATTAATCCGCTTGTAAATATGCAGGACTATAAAGAAACGGTCCTGGAAAGTGAAATTGACGCTTATTAATTCATCCTTACAAAAACATTTTCTATGTCTAAAAAAGGAGTTTCAAAAATTTCAGGAAATCCAACGCCGACCATTGGGGAAAAAACCACCTATATCGTTACAGACTGGTATCCTTCAACACCTGCCGGGGAAAGAAATCCTGCCGCAATAACCTGGGAGCTTTTTAAAAAAAGAGCTAACGGAAGTTTTACTTCAACCAATATCAAGAAAAAGGGAGACGGAAGCTTTACGTTTGGCGAAGTTGCGGCAAAAAATACCTATCGTCTGGAAGCTTATCTCCATGAACCGGAAGGCAGCGGCCCAACAACCATCGATATTACTCCACAGCCTGCAGGAACGCCGGAAATTACCAAAGTAGAGCTCCGGTACGCCGATGATACGCCGGGAACTGTTTTCAGCTATACCGATAAACTTATTGCTAAAGCGCTCTGCGTAAATCTTACGGGGAAAAAACTGGTATTTACGCTTTGGGAAGATGATGCAGCAGGAAACGGCCATAATTCCGGAAATCTCTTTGTAGACAGCCGCGAAGCTATTGTAGACAGAACCGGAACTGCCGCTGCTGAATTTGTTTTAACAAAAGCTTTAATGCAGAAAGCAGCTCAGGGTGAAACAGATCCACAGAAACTTGAATTTTATGTTACCGTAGAATATTACAGCAACAGAAAACATGCTACCAATAATGTTGCAGTTCAGAATCCGGAATATAAAGAACCGGCACAGCAGACGCAGCAATCGGGTTCGTCGCAGCAAAATTCCGGAAATCCGCAGCCTTCTCAGCAACAGCCGGTTTCAAAAACACAACAAAGTGAAGAAGCAGATCAGCCAACCCAACCTGACGCCTCCAATCAAACCAATGGAACCATAGAGCCGGAACAGCAGCCAACTCCTCAACAAACGGAAGGAAAAACGACAAGTGTTGTACAGGAACCCAAAGCTGAAAGTCTGCTCGATGCCTATTTTGCAAAGGAAGAATTTACAAAGGAAACCGATGAAACAGATGGCAATTACACTTACACATTTGCATCAAACAACAATAATATCAATAAAGATACTGTTGCGCAGATTATTAAAGGCAAAGTAGACCCTGCCATAAAAAAGGATAAAAAATACGCGAAATTTGAGACTATAAAGAACGCACTCACAAAAACTTCTTATGCGAAAGGGGAAACTATTTCTTTTGCTTTACATAAACTGGGTCCTGTATTTGTAAAAATAAATAATGCACCGCTGGAAGAAGAAGTATATGTAGTGGCAACTACCATGCTTCTTGACGGTAAGGAAGTAAGCATAAATATTAAAGAAAAAGAACCTGTATTAATCGAAAAGGACGCCAGTCTTCCCGTATTGGAAGCCAAAGAGAACGGTGCCGAAATAACAACTCTTAAAGCGGTCGCACAAAACGGAATTGCTAAAGTTAAAATAAAACTCCGTCCAAAATCCGATGATACGCTGAAAGAATGGAAGGAAAAATTAACGGGAATAAAAGATGGAACCCACACCTATACATTCGGGGGGAACGGCAATGCTACAGCAACGACACAGCAAAAGAAAAAAATTGCAGGAATTATTATTAACAAAATAAAAGCCGAACTGGCAGAACAGAAAAAATTTGCGAAGAGTGAGGCTATTGAACAGGCATTTACCAAAGAAGTTTACAATAAAGACGAGCAAATTACTTTTGATGTTTATAAAAACGTAACCGAATATTTGTGGCTAAAAGCCGAATGCACAGGAAATTTACAGAAACATGAAGGCGAATTTCTGAAAAAAGACGGAGCCTATTTCGAGATCGGGAAAAAATGCCCGAGATGTACGGAGAAAATTACCATTGAGCAAATTGAAGAGCTGTATGGCGCTTTACCGGCGCATAAAGCTTTCAGACAGGAAGTGGTAGATAATCTGAACAAATATATTTTTGATTCAGGCAAAGAAATTCATATCAATACCTGTCTCAGAAAAGCTCATTTCTTTGCGCAGGTAGGTGCTGAAACATTAGGAATCAACCCGGACTGGATGGTAGAAACAGATAAATTCCGCTATTCTAAATCAAGAAGTTTGAGTATTTTCGGGCAAAGAGCAGCCAACCTCAACGCCGCAGGCCTTCTGGAAACCTATTGCAGCGAAAATCCGCAGAAAAGACTGATGAATTATATGTATGCTGCAGAAAACGGCTTTGGAAACGGAAACGGAAACGAAGCCAGTGGCGACGGTTACCTGTTCAGAGGTAGAGGGCTAAAACAGCTTACAGGCCGCGGAAATTACAGAAGTGCAGCCAACTATATCAAGGAAATTTTTCCTGATGAATACACAGATCTCGAAGCAGATCCTGATAAGGTAAAAGAAGCCAAGTATGCAGTTTTAACGGCAATTGCTTTCTGGGAAAAACACGAAATCTGGAAAACGGCAGACACCGTAAAAGTTTCTACGCTGGATAATGTGAAGAAGGTGAGAAAACTTGTTAATCCGGGATTGGCAGGATTAGGAGATGCCAAATCATATTTCGACAAAGGAATCAATGTATTTAAAGTAAATTCATGTTCTCCTGTTGAAGGAGGTGATTCTGCATGGCATGACCCGATAGACAATCCGCAAAGGACGTATTATAATTCCAGCGGTGCCCATAAAGAGCAAAACGGAGCTTTCGGACCGGTGAGAACAAAAATAGTGAACGGACAGGCTGTTCCGAAAAATCATCAGGGGCTTGACATCTTTGCAGATATAGATACGCCGTGCAAAGCCTGTCTGGACGGAACCATTGTGAGCTACATGAATGAAGGAAGTGCAGGCTATGGAAATGTGCTCGTTCTGGAAGTCAGCGGGGAAGATTTAAGAAAAGCCAAAAGAAATTATACGCACGAATTTACCGCAGAGGTAGAAAGTGGATCAGGTTTTGATATTAATGCTGATAAATTTTATCTTCGTTATGCCCATTTAAAATCGGCAGTTAAAACAAGTGGAGAAGTAACGGCTGGTGAAACTATCTGTTATTCAGGTGATTCCGGGAATGCAAGCGGGGTTCCGAATCCGCATCTGCACTTTGAAGTTGCCATGAATGCTACCGGGAACGGAACAGGCCTTCAGAACCGGTACAACCCTGCTTATTTTGTAAGGCTTACAGCAATCGATCAGCCGGCGCAACAGACTGTAAAGGAAGCAAGATCTTAATGTAAAGAAAAAATGTATGTACAAATCGCTTTTTAAAATATCACTTTTACTGTTCGGGTTTACCCTGTTCAGCTGTAAAGAAAACAGACAAACCACAGCAGAGCAGAAACAGGTAGCAGCAACATCTGTTGTTCAGGCTGCTAATCTCAATGTTGCGGAAAGCAGCAAAAAAGTAAAGGAAAATGCAGATCGCGAAATTTCTTTCGATATTGTAGATCCCTTCAGGAAAGATGATTATGAAAACTGTTACGTTCATGGAGCTACAAGGCTTATCCATAAAACTGACAACAGCTTTATGCTTACAAAAAAAGATTTTGCGATTACGGATATAGACTTTTCAGATATTAATTACGAAGGACCGGGTTACACCATCTATTCTTATCAATCTTCAGCCAATAAAAATATGGAGGTTATTATCATTGAAGGACAGGCAGATATCGGTACAGCATGGTATTATGTAGTAGTTCTGGATGGTGAAGATCTCGTAGACAAATTTTATGTAAAAGAGCCGAGAGCCAATTCAGAAAATACGGATATGAAAGATTTTATCAACGTTGCACTGAAAGATAAAGATCTTGTGCTGAAATTTAAAAAAGATAAAATTGCAGGATATTCCAAGGCATTGCCAAATTTAAGAACAGAAGGAAGTTATTTATGTTTAGACAAAAAAATTAAATAATTTTTATATTAAAGAAAGTAAAAGAGGTCTGCATTATGTAAGGCCTTTTTTTATTTTGGAAAGCTTTGAAGAATAAATTAAGTGTTACCTATTACAAAATATCCTGATATTTTACTTAATGATTTTAAATATTATATAATCTAATGTTCGAATAATTGTAATTAAAAAGCTTTTATTCAGATTGTTAGAATGATGCTGATTAGGATTAATTAAAGAAATTTGCGTTCAAATTCAAATAAAATATTTTCATACAGAAAAATATGTATTTTTGATTTATCAATCACATAAAATAAAACTTTTATGATCAGTAAAAACTTTTCCGTTATATGTCTTGTTGCTGGGTTTTCTTTGGTTTCATGTAATAAAAATGAGAACCGGCACACAAAGAACACTAAAGATTCTTCAGTTGTTTCCGAGGTGATGAAAGAAGATCAAAAGCCGGTTCAGGATCAGAAAACGGAAAAGACAGATTCTTCTGCAGGAGAAGATGAGCATAAGGACGATGCAACAATAGCGGTGTCTAAAAAAACTGTAGATGGAACTTTCGTAGCCAGTAACTGTGACGGCGGAAGATTTTCAATAGAATTTAAAAATACAGGCGGACAATCCACATTCAAAATATTTGATAAAAAGAAAATCATTGCAGCAGGAAATGTATCGGCGGAAACCGATGAAAAAACGGGAGAAATAACCAATCTTGAAATGGGCGAAATCGGCGGTCTTTATCAGGGCGATAAGATTATTATCCAGAACTATGGCAACTCTATGAATGAATTTGATCATTTTACGCAGTGTGGTGACAAATATCTTGAATTCAACAGGATAAAATAACACTTCCATTACTCTTATTACAGCAATTATTACAGCAATCACCTCAAAAAAATATTTGTAAAATAAAAATTTTACACTAAATTGTGGTAAGTCAAAAACAGAATATATGATCGTTCATTTTATACTTTCCGGGGAAACGCTGGAAAGCATATCTGAAGAAATTCATCTTGAAAATCCGAAATACCTGAAAGAATTTCACAATACCCATTGTGCAAGGGAAGATATTATACAGGATACACTCATTCCCGGAAAAAAACTGATTATTCCCGGCATAAATAAAGTACGAGAATACAACAGCCTTAATGATGCTCCCTTTAAAAATCCCAAACTCAACCCTGAAATTCCCTTCAGTCCGGAAAATTTCAGCAGAATATATGCTGTGGTTAATAAAGAACTATATGAAAATGAGCTTGAAAAACGACATGCTGTTCTTACCTATACGGTTTCTTTAAAATGGATGCGAAACGAAAACGGCTTTCATATTTTTCATCTTTTTAAAAATAATTTTTCAGACGGACAGGGAAATATGATGACAGATCTGGCTTCAGAATCCATCCGCTCGCTTAATCCACTGGAAATTAAAACAGATCTCAAAGGAAATCTGGTGAGCATACAGCTTACCCAGCAGACGATGGATCATTTTGAAAAGATCATGAAACGTTTGTCGGATCTTTTCCCTGATAAATACGCGGAAATTTATCTCGATGAATTTGAAAGAGCTGTTCGGAAAAGGAGTATTTTTAATTCAAGAATGAAAAATGATGTCTTTATTAAAAACTATTTTGCATCATTAAGGAATCCGTTTGCAAATGGAAAATCTTTTTTTCAGCAGTCTGTGGGGGAAGAGAATACGGACATTACGCTTCAGCAGAAAATTGAAAATCCGGAATACAATAATGAAATTGTAATACTTCAGAATCCTCAATACTCCGAAAGTGATATAGAATTTTCCGGAAAATATACATTGTATACAAAAACAGGATTGATTAAAAATATAGACCTGCATTATACTGTCTTTCAATTTGGGTTTAAAAACTCCAGTTTCTTTACTGTGTCAGAATTGTCCTAAGCCTCATAAACAGGGATATGTTAAATGTATGTTAAATCATTTGTCGTAGAATTACGACATCAAATCGTAGTATTACTACAAAATATCAGATAGTGGTGAAAAAACTTTTCTAAGAAATTTTGCCCTCCTATCTTTGTTACACAATCACCGAATCACAAAATATTATTAACGATTAAAATTTACCATCATGGCAGCAAATTCAAGAGGAATTCTTAAATTCAATGGAGGAGAAGGTCAAAAACTATTAAAGCTGAACTACAGTGTGTCAAGATCAACAGATGTATCGGGCAGAGTAGCTTCAGATCCTTCCAACGCAATCATCAAAGTAACTGTAGAAGCAACTGAAAAATCAGATATTCTGGAAAGTTTACTCAACGGAAAATACAAGCCTACAACAGGTGAAATCACTTTCAACAAATCCCACGAAGAAGGCACATTGATCACATTAAACTGGGAAAACGGATATGTAATCCAGCACGAAGTAGATTTTGATGCCGTAGACGAAAACAGCATGCTGATCAGCTTTATCATCAGTGCAGAAACAATTGATTACGGAAATTCTAAGTATGAAGGACTTTGGCCTTCAAGCTAAAACCAGACGTAATTTAATATTCATAAGGGAAAGACTGTCATCACGAGGCGGTCTTTTTTTACCATTATCAGCAGCTGTTTATTATATTTAAATTATTACTGCTGCTGTTTCAAAAAAAACATATGTTTTCTACTCTCAAAAAAAACTGATATATTAGTAGAAAGGTAAAATTTTCAGGAGGTTATGGATTAATTTTTGCTGCTGTTTAGCGAAATATGACCGGTGAAAATTACCACACCACAAAAAATATTAATCTGAGAAAAAAATCGCAATGGGAGTACTAGTAACCAATGATACAGTAAAACAGCTATTTCATATCGCACAGTCTATCGCGAAAGAGAATTATAACGGAACGTTCGGCGGACCGCATATTCTTCAGGCATTAATGCATAAAGACATCGGCATTTCGGATTTTCTGAAAAGCATCGATAAAGATCCCGGATATTTCTATGAATGGGCAGATGTACGAATCGAAGATTATCCCAAGACAACTCATCTTCCTGATGAGGTAAAAGAAGATGAATCAGTAGATACGATCGTAGAAGAAGCTGATGATATTCGTTTAAAGCTTGGTTTGGATGAGATCACTCCGATTTGCATTCTGACAGCAATTGTAAAACCGCAGGTGGCTTTTTCACTGCAGCAGCTGAAATCACTGCCGCTTCGCGAACACGAAATTTTCAACCTGTACAGGAAAGATACGCCATATGAAAATTCAGGAAATCAGGAATTCTCTTCTTTGTTTTCAAACGGATCAGATTATTCCGATAATTCATTTCCTTCTATTAAAAATTATTGTGTCGACCGCACAGCGCAGGCCAGAAAAGGAGAAATTGAAAATATCATCGGAAGAGATAAGGAACTTAGAATGCTGGTGGAAATTCTCTGCAGGAGAAGCAAGCCGAATGTTATTATCATTGGTGAACCCGGAGTAGGAAAAACCGCACTTGTAGAAGGATTTGCCATCGAAATTATCAAAGGAAATGTTCCGGAAATGCTTAAAAATGGAACTTTGCTTGAACTGGATACCGGGGCTTTATTAGCAGGGACTTCATACAAAGGCGAAATTGAAGACCGCCTTAAAAAAGTAATCAATGAATGCAAAAAGATAGAGAAAGCCATTCTTTTCATCGATGAAATTCATACACTTCTTGATCCTAAAGGCAGTATCGGAAATGTAGCCAATTTACTGAAACCGGAACTCGCAAGAGGTGAAATCACCGTAATCGGAGCGACGACACAGGAAGAATACAGGAAAATTATAGAACCTGAACAGGCTTTTAACAGAAGGTTCGAAGTACTTACTGTACATGAACCGGACGAGAAAACCTGTGTTAAAATGATCGACGTTCTTCTCGAAGGTTATAAAAAACATCATGGTATAGAGGTGGAAAAAACGGCTCTGCCCGAATGTGTGCGCCTTGCTAAACGTTATGCTAAAGGTAAAAAATTACCGGATGCTGCTATTGATTTGTTAGACAGGACAATGGCCGCGATCAAAATGTTGGACGAACTTTCTGAAAAAGAACTGGAAAGCTGGAAAAACAGCTATGATGAAATTCTAAAAGAAGAATATTTCGATGAAAAAGATAAAGCTGATGAGCTGATCTGGACCTATAATTTGCTGAGGGATAAAATCAGTCCGATTTTATGGGGATCGCTCAGCGAACAGCCGCAGATAGACAACTCAATGCCGGTAGAGCAGATCCGGAAAACCATTGAAGACACCTATGCGGAACTCTTGCAGCACGCCGCCAGGAAAAGAGAAAAAGTAGATCGTCTTGAGCTTGCAGCAGTAATGGCAGCGAAAACCAATATTCCGATCGGAAAAATTCAGGCACAGGAAAAAGAAAAGCTTCTGAATATGGAATCGTTGCTGATGAACAGGGTTGTGGGACAGGATCATGCACTGAAAATCCTTTCTGATGCTATTGTGGAAAACCGAAGCGGATTGAATAAACCGGGACAACCGATTGGATCTTTCTTCCTTCTCGGACCTACAGGAACCGGAAAGACAGAGCTGGCAAAATCCATGGCCGAATTGCTTTTCAACGACGAAAAAGCGATGGTTCGTTTTGATATGTCAGAATTTAAAGAAGAACATTCTGCAGCGCTTCTTTACGGTGCGCCTCCGGGATATGTGGGCTACGAAGAAGGCGGTATGTTGGTTAATAAAATCAGACAACAGCCTTACACCGTGGTTTTGTTTGATGAAATTGAAAAAGCGCATCATTCGGTATTTGATGTGTTTTTACAAATTATGGATGAAGGAAAAGTGCATGATAAGCTTGGAAAAGAAGGGGATTTTAGCAATGCTTTGATATTATTTACATCAAATATCGGAAGTGAAGAAATTGTAAAGCAGTTTGAAGAAGGCAAAGTTCCGGAATCATCTTCTCTAATGCAGATTATGTCTAATTCGGGACGTTTCAGACCGGAGTTTCTGGCAAGAATTACAGAAATTATTCCTTTTGCACCAATTACCGAATCGATTGCTGAACGAATTTTTAATATTCAATTAAAATCACTTCATGCATCATTAACAAGATTGGGAATGACCTTGAAAATTTCAGATGAAGCCGTGAAAAATCTTGCATTAGGCGGATTCAGCAGCAAATATGGAGCAAGACAAATCTCGGGAGTTATAAGATCTCAGCTTGCAAGGCCTATTTCTAAAATGATCGTTCGGGAAGAAGTAAAAGCGGGGCAGACAATTCACTTAGACTGGAATACAGAAGAGGAAAAATTAACCTGGAAAGTAGATTAACAAAAAAATATACGTTAAATTCCTTATTTGCGTTAAATAAGTATATGAAACCAAATCTCAAAAATATTATCCTCACAGGAATACTACTGTTGTGTTCAAACATCATGAATGCACAGTTTCTTGCTGCTTCAGATACCTCTGAGAACAGCGTGAGAAAATATAAGAGTATTATCAGTTCCAATAAGGAAATCGTTGAATTTATAGAATATTCTCTTGTTCAGAAAGGTCTCCCGAAACACCTCAGGAATCTTGCTTTAATTGAATCCCATTTCAATAGGAATATTACCTCTGGAGCAGGGGCGGTAGGCGTATGGCAGTTTATGACTTCTCATGCCAACCAATATGGTCTTACCCAGCAAAACAGGAATGATCTTTACAAAAGCACGAAAACCGCAGTCGTTTCTCTTACCAATTTATATAAAAAATACAACAACTGGATAACGGTAGTTGCTGCATATAATTGTGGTGAGGGAAATATTGCAAAGGCGATGACTGCAGCCAACTCATCACAATATCATGTATTTTATAAATTTTTACCGGAAGAAACCATCAACCACGTAAAAAAATACCTCAATGCGTGCTACGCTACCGGCGAACTACAAAGTGTATTGAGTAATTATAATTCTTCCAGAATGAATACGGTATTTTTTGTGAATGGTGGAAGCAGAAAAAATAATGAGCAGATGGCAGAGACAGATATTAATGCCGGATTTAATTTAAATGTTATAGCAGATGAACTGGATCTGGACGTTAACAGGCTTCTCACCTGGAATCCCGGGATTTCCGAAGATCTTCAGAATAAAGGAGAAGGAACTCTTTATCTGCCGAAAGATATCATGCCGGATTTTTTATTAAAGAAAACTAAAATTCTCTCGAGATCAATAAAAGAAACTTATACACCCCACACCAAACAGTAAGAACACACACGATAATGTTTAACCTTACAAATCACAGGTACTATGAAAACAGAATCTGAAAATATACTTAAAAGCCCTTCGTTCCGGCCATCTCAGAATGCCGACGGAATTTCGGAGAATCATCATGCAGGGATCAACAGACTGGTGAAACTTTCTCTTGTTATCGAAGGAAAAGTTATTAAATATTACAAACATTTTAAACTTACACAAAGTACGAGAAGGCACCATGAGTTTAGTCTTACGCTTGCTCATGACGCACTCGGCGACCGACAGACACATACGCTTGAAGAAGCCAACAAATTTCTGGGTAAACGGCTTACCGTCGTTATTTCTTACAAAGACATTGATAAAAGCCCCGAAAGAACATTTGTGGGAGTTATTACCGGTGTCGGCTTTAGCCAGGAAAGAATGAGCCTTGGAAATATTGTTTTAACAGGTTACAGTCCTACGATTTTATTGGACGGTGCACCGCATGTTCAAAGTTTTGGAGGAGCGTCTCCAGTGAATATGGGAATTATTGCGAATGAGGTCATCAAACAGGGAATTGATTCCAGCCGTTTTGATGTGAGAGTTGATACCAACGACTATTCCCAGATTATTTACAGCAGCCAGTACGACGAAACGCATTACAATTATCTGGCGAGAATGGCTGAAGCCTACGGCGAACAGTTTTATTATGACGGCGAAGTACTTCATTTCGGCAAACTGCCGCCTCAGAATAAACCGATCAAATTAACGTATGGGAGCAGCGCCAATGACATTCGCGTTGAATTAAAAGCAGTTCATACAAAACCTCAGTTTTACGGCTATAACAGCAGTAAGAATGAAAAGCTGAAATCGGGGGATACGCCTGTTCAGCATGTAGGAGATTTGGCTAAAACAGCGTATGCCCATAATGAAAAAATATATAAAACTCCTGCTCTTCAGGTTGCTCCTATTAAAGCAGCAACACATCTTGATGTGGAATATTCACAGAAAAGCACATCCGGAAGTCAGGCGGTTAATGTATTTTCTTTATCAGGAAATACAACCGTTCCTTTTTTACACCCGGGCTGTGTGGTTGATGTTCAGATGCGTAAAATAGATACCAATGAATCTGCCTATTTTACAAGAATCATGGTCACGGAAGTTTCTCATGAAGTGGATACAAGAGGACATTATACCGGAAGCTTTGAAGGGATTGCTTCTGATACCGGCTTTTTACCCAAACCTGAATTTAAAACTCCAAAAGCAGAGCCACAGATTGCAACCGTAATTTCAAATGCGGATCCGGAAGGGCAAGGACGGGTGCAGGTGAGATTCGACTGGCAGGCTAATGATACTACCCATTTTATCCGGATGATGAGTCCGGATGCAGGAGGAACAGATAAAATTACCCAGAACAGAGGCTATGTGGCTATTCCGGAAGTTGGGGATCAGGTTATGGTGAACTTTGTACACAGTCATCCTGACAGACCTTTCGTGATGGGAGGAATGTTTCACGGCGGTGTCGGACTTGGTGGAGGTGCAGACAACAGGGTAAAATCCATTCAGACCAGAAGCGGGCACAGAATTGTTTTCACGGAAGATGAAAGCATTGTTATCACCGATAAATCAGGAAATGAAATTCATCTGGATACAACGGGAAGCAATATCACCATCACGGCTCCGGAAACGATGACCCTGAACTGTAAGAATATGAATATTAATGTCGGAATGAATATGACCACCAACGTCGGAATGAATAAATCTGATACGATTATGGTGAATCATACCGAAAGTGTGGGATCCATGAAATATCTTTCTACCGGTGCGGATTTCATGACGAATGTCGTTGGGAAAATGAGCCATTACGTAAAAGGAGACATGGAAGTTTACGGAGAGAAAGAACATAAGCTTACTTCGATGAAAGGTATTCAGGTTAGCAGCGAAGGGAAAGTAGAACATCATTCGGAAAAAGAAGTTCAGAATAATAGCGGAGAGAAATCTAAAAATTATTAATCATGAGCATCGAATATTTTGTAGAAGGCAAAACAGTTACCCAGACAGGCGGTAATTACAGAGCCTACGCTAAAGAAGGCATCAGCCACAGCAGCGCAGTTTCGGTGGAACAGAAAGGAAATCAGACCGGTGTAACCTACAATCCAGCCCAGAAGATTAATCCTCATGACAAGCCTGTTAATACCATTGATGTAACGTTAAATCTTTTTTTTGACGGAACACTTAACAACAAAACAAATACACAGGCCGGCGCAAAACAGAATAAGCCAAAAGGAAGCTATGCCAATGACTTCAGTAACGTGGCAAGAGGCTATGATTGCATTGATCCGAATGCACAAAATCAGGTTGCCTATTATGTTGAAGGAATCGGTACGGTAGATAATAAATCTGATAACGATACCTTATGGCTGTTCCCGGCTAAAGGTGCAGGGATGGGAATAAGTGCAAGAGGAGTACAAGCTAAGGCGACAAAAGGCTGTGTAAAAGGTGCAGAAGCAGTTCAGAAAAAATTCCAGGGGAAAAAGATTGATGTCCTCACAGTGAATGTTTACGGATTCAGCAGGGGTGCTGCCGCAGCGCGTCATTTTTTGCATATTGCCGGTACAGCCGTCAATTCACAGAAGATTTCAGATAAACAAATCCTTGTATATCCGCCCGAAGATTATGAAAAATCGGATGCCGAACCGAAACCCAATCAATATGTTATTGTTAACGAACCCGATTTTCCACTGCTTAAATATGGATATTTCGGAGCCTGTCTTATTCAACAGAAACTTAAGGTTAAGACGGTACGATTTAATTTTGTTGGGCTTTATGACACCGTTGCTTCATTTGGAGTTAATCATAAGGGTACTTCATTATTCGGATTCAGCATTATTGATGATGATTCCAAACAGCTTGGGCTAAATGCAGTGAGAAACGCATCATTTGTGTTGCAGCTAGCCTCATCAGACGAGTATCGTGACAATTTCAGCCTTACCAATATAGACAGCGCAGGAATCAGGGGATTGCAGCTTACTTTGCCGGGAGTACACTCAGATATCGGCGGTGGTTATGTAAATAATGATAAAGAAGATGTTTTGCTGCATGAGGAAATAAATTCCAGCAGAGAATGTGAAAGATTCAGGAATATACTGATTGAGGAAGGATGGTACAATCCGCAAGAGATCACTATTGAATCGAGCATAGTTCCCTCGCGAACAGCGGCCATAAAATATAAGCTTTGGGGAAGAAGAAAAAAAGTATCGAATGAATACGACAAGGTATCACTGCATAACATGTTTTACTACTCAAAACAGTTTGAGGTAAAATATAATGAAGGCCTGGTGGCGGATCATCAGATTAAAGATGGTTTTATCGCAGATGTCAGCAACAAGCTCACTGCAAAATATATCGCTTCCTGTAATAATCTGAGGAATCAGTATGTGAAAGAATATAATGCAGGAAAGCATCCTTCGGCAGGTGAATATATAAGCCGTGCAGGAAGTTATTCTTACCTTAATTCCGGAATAGATATTAAAAAACTGAGGAATGTGTATTTACATTGGTCTGCCAATAAAGATTCATTCGGTATGGGACCTAGATTTTCGGGACCGAAAACAGCAGCAGAACGCAAAAGATATATATTAAATGGATAAATGGAAAACTCTTATTATTGCTCTGGGAATGCTCCAGCTTATGAACTGTCAGGATATGAAGAAAAAAGATGATATGCCTATGCCAACATATGACGTACAGATTTCACACCCGTGGAACAACTATCTTATCACTCCTGTGGAAGACAAGATTATAACATTGGAAGGGGTTCCTGCCGGTTTGCCGTACGGAAGCTCATCGGGAACATGGGGAGATTCGGGGAAAGGTTTTACAGAGCAGTCGGGAACGCCTGTTGGAGCAGATATTGTGTACTTTTCCAGATATGAAGACACTTTTTATCATCTTAAAGCAGATTTCCCGAAAGATAAGGTAACGGAACTTCTTGATCGCGCTTATGCCAACAATGAATCAGACTCTTCAGATGAACCGATGAAAGAGTTTATCAATATTAAACAGGAATCCGATTATTACGAAAAATATAATAAAGCAGGAATGGCTTACTATAAATTCGGAACACTTGTATTTGGATTTGCTCCGAAAGGTATGGTTGTTGTCTGGCTTAAATTCGGATATGTTTCCGTGCAGCTGGGTGAATTTCAGGCTGAGGTGGTAAAAGACGATAAAAAATACGCTGATAAGCTGTTTTCAAAAATTTCGCAGACACGGGAAGAGATCAAAAAAAATATGTTTATCCCCGACGCATCACCCAAAGAATGGAAAAATTATCAGAAAAGATATTTATGGACTCCTTATATCACCTCAGAAAATAAAGGGTTTCGTTTATTTAAAATACAATCGGAATATTATAATGGAGAAAGAGAAATTATGCTCCGTCCGTGGGTAATGAAACCACCAATGAAAGAAAGGGCTGTTCCGAAAGAAATCACTTTCTTTTGGGAAACCGGGAAAGGACAGGCTTATGAAGGCCGTGTTTTTTTAAACTGGGAAAACGCAAACGAGTTGCTGGAGAAAGCAGGAAAAGATTTTAAACTTAACATTAAAGTAGCGCCGGACAACAGCAATATGGAAATCATGGTCAACGAACAGAAGATTCCTGTAGACAGCACAAGAATTTATCAAAGTGATCTTACTTTTAAAGAATCATATTGATAATTCGAAGCTCCAAAATCTCAAAATAAACTAACATATCATAAAATCCGGCAGGCTAATTCACTGCCGGATCTTTATTTTTATACGTTAAAACAATTTTAAAATCACCTTAAATAAATCTTAATATTTCCCTTTATTGTGTAATGATATTTATCAGTATTAATTTTATTTAAATTTTAAATATATGATTTGTAGATTATTATGTAATTTTTTATTTCATTTGTAGTAGAATTACGACATCAAATCGTAGAATTACGACAAAAAATAAAATTAATATTACAAAATTTTCGGAATTAAAATTTGTGATCTATCTTTGAATCAACAAATCAACGAAACCAACCAAATCACAAAATATTATTAACGATTAAAATTTACAAATCATGGCAACAAATTCAAGAGGAATTTTAAAATTCAACGGAGGAGAAGGTCAAAAATTATTAAAGCTGAATTACAGTGTGTCAAGATCAACGGACGTATCTGGGAGAGTAGCTTCAGACCCATCAAACGCATTAATTAAAGTTACAGTAGAAGCCACTGAAAAATCAGATATCCTGGAAAGTTTACTGAACGGAAAATACAAACCTACAACAGGTGAAATTACATTTAACAAATCCCACGAAGAAGGCACATTGATCACATTAAACTGGGAAAACGGATATGTAATTCAGCATGAAGTAGATTTTGACGCTGTAGACGAAAACAGCATGCTGATCAGTTTCATTGTAAGTGCCGAAACAATCGACTACGGAAATTCTAAATACGAGGGTCTTTGGCCAAGCAGCGGTAACTAATACCTACAATCATCTTAGTAAAAATAAAATTGGTTACAGAATAGCTCAGCTCGTAGGAGTAGCTATTCTGTTTTTTCTTTTCTGAAGAAGATAAAAATGGTCCCAAAAGTTAATAAATGTTATAAAATAGCATCCATGTTCAAAATTTATTATCTTTAATATCATTTAAAAATAATAAAGTATGGAAGCGTACAATTTTGAAACGGCAATCAAACCCTTTTTTTGGGTAGCCTCAGAAAAGACTTTTTCAGTATGTTTAAATGCAGGAACCTACAAACCCGAAATTTTCGAGTGGCGCAAAGATGAAGGTTTCGAAGGCAATGGATACGATTGGGCTTCACTTGCGAAAGTTTTTGTAGAAGAAAAAAGGCCCGATCTTGCAGATGAAATTAAATTTGATCCGGAAGCCGACATGTTTTGTGCCTATTCCAACAATCCGGAACGCTTAAAAGAATTTGTAACAGACTTTAAAAAAACCTGTGAAGATGAAATACAGATTCAGGATCTTTTCCTGAAAGCAGAAATAGATTAAAAAACAAAGACCTCGATGAGGTCTTTTGTATTATATATAAAAAATTAAATGATAGAGGATTTCGGGGGCGGGAGCAAAGCTCCCGCCCCCGAAATCCTTCAAGACCTTGTAAAGAAAAATAAGTATTTTAGACGAAAGTTTGAAACCATGAAACCAACCTTTTTTTCTACACCGCAGAAATTCAGAAAATGGCTTGAAGAAAACCATCAGTCAGAAAAAGAACTGCTGGTCGGATTTTACAAAGTCGGAACCGGGAAACCTTCCATAACTTGGCCGGAATCTGTAGATCAGGCTTTATGTTTCGGATGGATAGACGGCGTGCGGAGATCTGTTGATGAAGAAAGTTACAGCATCCGTTTTACACCGAGAAAACCGACAAGCATCTGGAGTGCCGTTAATATCAGGAAAATGGAAGAACTTACAAATGCAGGTCTCATGACAGAGGCCGGAGAAAAGGCTTTTCAGCTTAGAAAGGAAGAGAAATCAGCAATATACTCTCACGAAAATGAAACCGCTGCATTGAGTCCGGACTTTGAAAAACAATTTAAGGACAACAAAAAAGCCTGGGCATTTTTCAACAATCAGGCGCCTTCTTATAAAAAAGTAATGCTGCACTGGATCATGCGGGCGAAACAGGAAAAAACCAGATTGTCAAGATTGGAAAAGACGATTCAGGAAAGTGAAGCGGGAAAGAGAATTTTATAAGATGCAGGAATTTTTAATTTTTATAACAATTTTATTGGGAATATCAAATTTCCATTATTTTCTGTTTTTTAGGAGGGAAAATAAGCAATTGAAGTTAAAGATATATGTAACCATAATTTTTGCTGTTTCAATTATTTCAAGTCTGTACATCATTGCAATAACTCCCGGATTTTTCTACGATGAAGTATTACAAAACTGCTTCTTTTTGGTATTGATGAATTTTTTAATTCCAGGATATTTTTTAATGCTTTACGGAATCAATTCCATATTGGAAAATATCCCTATTATACGTGGATATTTTAGCTTTAATGTAATATTCTGTACTTTATTTCTCAGTGCTTCAATGCTGTATTATTTTTTAAGTATGTTTATTTTATCATTTAAATTGTATTAAGACTAATCATTATTTTAACATGAATAACGAGTTTCAGGAAGAATTAAATTTACATTCAGCAGGAGCAATAATAAGGCATGCTTCTGTTTTTAACCAGTTAGAAAGTCATCAGAATAATTTTCAGTTAAGTAAAGAGTTTACCGATAAATGGGTTCTTCCATTATATATGAAAATAAGAAATACCCATGACCTTTCGTGGGTAGATTATCTTCTGGAATTGAAAAATGAATTGACCGAAGATGTAACTTTAGCGCTCTTAGGAGATTTTAATTGGAGAACCAGAACAGTTGGAGCTTATCTGTCTGTATTGAAAAATTATGAAAGTCAAATACCCATCATTGGTGTTCATTTACTCAAAAGTGAAGTGTGCTATGCGGGAGATTTATATGCTCTGGTTCTTGCTTATCATAATACTCCTGAAACAATAGAATATCTTCATCAATATTTAGAATATTATTTGCAAAAACCTGAGCTTGACTTTGATCAGCAAGCTGTATTGGAAGCTGTAGCTTATCTTGACATTATCAATAAAACAAATAACCTTTCTAAATACTTGAAACTATGGAACAAGATGCTGATTGAACAAGGTGAAATTTCCAAAGTAAGAAATATTCAGATTGCTAAAATAATTGAACAGCAAGAAGGCAAAGGAAGTTCTGAAAAATATTTAAAAAGCTTGGATCAGGTCATTATAAATCCTGAATTGAGCGTTAAGCACATTACCGAACAAATCAAATTTTTACAGGAATTGAAACCTTATTTTGACTAAATATATCCTAACTTTGAAGCCATAAACAAGAAAATTAACAATGCATACAGATACATTAGATTTTTGGGTAGGAAATTTTAACAGTGAAGAAGATTTTTATGATTTTGTGGAAGAAGATGAAAACTATTATCTCCTTGAAGAATCTGATGACATCCATATTTCAAAATTTGCCGCTTCACAGAATGTGGTGTGGCTTGATCATGATTTTGTAGAGTACGGCTATGAAGATGGAAACAAAACCATCTATGAAAAATTCGCCGCGTATTCTTTTGCCGAACAGTGGCTCCCGATATTGGTGAACAGGCTTAATGAGATCAATCTGAAATTTGAAGTGAATGCCATCATCTTCCTTAATAAAGGACAGGTTCCGAAGCCCGTTTCCGTTGAGAACGATTTTTTCTCTCTGACGTATGTTGGCGGCATTGAATTTAGTGCATAAGGCATTTAAACTTATAATTTTTTATACCGAACCATGAAGATATATTCCGTTCTGCAGATCGGTGAATACCATATCAATCATTGCGAAGATTTTTTGATTACAAAGAAAATAGGAAGCAATAAAATCTTGTGTGCTGTGATGGACGGATGCTCAACAGCCATGGAAAGTCAGTTTGCATCTGCCTTATTTGGCAAAATTTTGCGGAAAATAAGTATTGAAAAAGGATATGAAGAATTATACGAAACCAGCCATGTAGATAGTCTTGAAGACGAGTTGAAAGCTGTATTAAAAGAGCTCTTTAAAGAAATCATTGTTCTCAAAAATCATCTCATGCTCGATGAAAAAGAGCTGCTTACGACGGTAATTCTTCTTCTTTATGATATGAAAACGGATAAAGGAATCATTCTAAGCATCGGTGATGGTTTGATTTGTATCGATGGAAAAATCACTGAATTTGAAAGAGATAATAAACCTGATTATCTTGCTTATCATCTGAAGGAAAATTTTGATGACTGGTACAACAATCAGACTCAGAAAATATTTTTCAATCAGATGAAAAACGTTTCCATTGCGACAGATGGAATTTCTTCTTTTACAGCTGTTAAAAAGACCAGTCACAATGAGAAAATTGATCCGATTAATTATCTCCTGATAGATACAGATAATATTGATTCCGAAGAAATGCTTTCCCAAAAATTAAAAAAACTAGAACATTATTACGGATTGAAGCCTACTGACGATCTCGCTGTTATCAGGATTAATAAGTATATCATTGGCACTATAACGGCTCGAACAGTCGGTAAATAGATAAGTGGAATTAAATTCAGAAATAGGATTTTCATGGCAGAGAATATAAAAAGTTACAAAAATTTATTAAAAGTTTTTGCCGAATTAAGAAAGTACGGTATCATTACAAATGATTTTATAACAGGTTGGTCGGATGAAATTCTGTCCTCAGAAAAAACATCCGAATATGAGTTTATTGAAATCTCCACAACAAATTCTACTCATGATTTAATTACCTTATTAGACAGGAATTCTCAAAATGCTGATATGGAAATTGTTTGCAGGGCAATACTCGGAATTCTTTATCATTTGTTAAATACAAAATCTTTGGAATTTAAAAAAGCGCTTAAGATAATCTGTGAAATTTCTTATGAAGAAAGACTTACGAAAGATGAGCAGTATCTGCTTTACGGATTTTCAGAATATTCAATGTATGATCTTGATGGTCCCTATGAAGGTTTTCGCCTGTTTAAGGAAGATTTAATTAAACTTTTAAAAATATATCAAAGCTTCACACTATCAAATTATAATGAGTGGCAGATAAAAAATGAAATTCTGCGACATGAGCTTGACAAAGAACTCGATAGGATCAAATGGAACTATCCTTATTAGTTATGAATTAAACCTACCAATGATCTGGCCATTACCAGAATGACAAAATAAACTAAACCATGAAACAATTTAAACTTACAGGCGGTGCGAGAATTGGAAGAGTAAATGCAAGTTATCCTTTTGCCAACCTTTATGCTGACGAAAATACGCTCAAAATAGATGCCTCACTTGCCGGAAATGTTATTTTCCAGCCGCAGGATATTATTTCGATTAAACCTTATATGGCTATTCCTCTTATCGGACAGGGAATTAAAATTTTACACAGAGTAGAAAATTATAATCAGAACGTGATTTTCTGGACCATGAAAGATCCTGAATTTGTGATCAGCCAGATTAAACAGACCGGATTTTTGGAGAAAGCCAATTTTCCTCTTACCGAAAAAGATCAGCAGATCATCCGTCAGCAGAGACAGGGCGGATTTCCATTGAAGCCGTTTTTTCCGGTGGTATTTATTCTCCTTTGGAATATTCTTCTTTTGTATGATATTCTGCCTTTTTTCTTACAGAAAAGATCCGGCGGACCCTTTGGATTTGGAATCTGCACCGCACTGGGTTTGCTTTTCCTTACTGCTTTAATGACGCTCATTTCCGGAGGATTCAGAAAGCTTATTCTGAAATATGGCAGAGAACTGGAAGATATTAAGAAGTTTGCCATTTTTATTTTGCTGATTAGCGGGATCATGTTTGCCGCATTTTTTACCTTAGCTTTATCATAAATTAAATCATGGTTTCCAGAAAGCTGCTCACAATTAATATTGTTGTTGTACTGTTGTTTATTGCAGTACATACTTTAGGTGGCTATCTTCTTATATATCCGGGAAAATCTGATGTTCGGACAATTATATCGGAAAGCAGGCCGCAATATCTTTTGATCGCTTTGGCTATATTTGCTTTGATTGCCTGGCTGATTAGTCATTTGAGAATTAAAAATTTAAATCCGAAAAATAAATTTCTTTTAGTATTTACCGTATTCTGTGGTATATTGTTAAGCTATGTTATATATTTTGATGCAGCTACTTACATATCAACCCGAAAAGCCATTAAAGAATCTGAAAATGAATATATTCAGCAGGCAAAAGAAGATATCAAAAAAGATAAAATTATGTACCGGTTTGCATGTGGACTTCCTATTCCGGAATATGATACCAAAACGCAGAATAAAATAGACAGTATCCGGAAAAAATTCGGGATAAGCTATTTCAATACAGGTTGTATTGTTGATATAATTGATGGTGAAGGACAACAAAAATATGAAGAAACAGTAAAGCCTTATCTTGATAAAAGAAACGGAAAAGGTTGGGAAGAAAAAATGAATAAGGAAATTGAAAATTTGAACAAATAAACCTGCCGAATTCTTACAACAGATAATGAAAAATGCTTCGACTGGCTCAATATAACATTACTAAAAATTCACCGTTTAAACAGTTAGTTAATATTAGCATTGTCATGCTGAACCTGTCGAAGCATCTATATGGTTAATCAATGCGCTTCCAGCCAATTATTCCCAACACCTACTTCCACCAGCAATGGAACCTGTGTTTCAATAGCATTTTCCATTTCCATTTTAATGATGTTGGTGGCTACATCGATTTCATCAGCCGGAGCTTCAAAAACCAATTCGTCATGTACCTGCAGCAGCATTTTGGTTTTTAATTTTTCTTTTTCAAGTTCTTTCTGAATTTTAATCATCGCCATCTTCACCACATCGGCGGCACTTCCCTGAATCGGGGCATTTACGGCATTTCTCTCGGCGTGTCCGCGAACCACAAAATTATTGGAATTGATATCTTTCAAATGACGCTTTCTTCCCAGAATGGTTTCCACATAACCGATTTCACGGGCTCTTTTCACCTGCTCTGCCATATACTCTTTCAGTTTCGGATAAGTAGCATAATACGCATCGATCATCTGTTTCGCCTCACTTCTGGACAATCCGGTCTGCTCTGCAAGAGCGAAAGCGCCCTGTCCGTACAAAATCCCGAAGTTGACGGTCTTCGCCTGGCTTCTCTGGATTTTTGAAACCTCCTCAAGCGGAATATTAAACAGCCTTGCCGCTGTGGAAGCGTGAATATCTTCTCCGTTCTGGAAAGCCTTAATCATATTATCTTCTCCGGAAATTTCAGCAATAAGACGAAGCTCGATCTGTGAATAATCGGCAGAAATAATTTTTTTACCTTCTCCCGCCACAAAAGCACCACGGATCTGCTGGCCTCTCAACGTTCTGATCGGAATGTTCTGAAGATTCGGATTGACACTCGCCAGACGGCCCGTTGCGGCAGTAGTCTGTGAGAAATTCGTATGAACGCGGTTGTCCGATTTTTCAATCTGTGACGGTAATGCATCAACGTAAGTTGATTTTAATTTCTGATACGTTCTGTATTCAAGGATATGCTGAATAATCTCATGTTTGGACGCAAGCTTCTGCAGGATATCTTCCGAAGTCGCGTATTGTCCGGTTTTCGTTTTCTTGGCTTTCGGGTCCAGCTGCAGCTTTTCGAAAAGGATATCTCCCAGCTGTTTCGGAGAGTTGACGTTGAATTCTTCTCCTGAAAGTTCAAAAATTTTGGCTTCCAGCTGCTTCAGATCGTTTTCCAGATCTACACTTTCCTGGGCAAGCCATTTTTCATCAAGGGAAATTCCGGCCAGCTCCATTTTAGCCAAAACCTCCATCAGCGGCATTTCTATCTTGAAAAAAAGATCTTCTAAATTTTCCTTTTTAAGCTGTGGGGCGAAAAGTTCGTAAAGCTGGAAAGTGACATCGGCATCTTCTGCCGCATAATCGGTCTGTGTCCTGAGATCTGCATCCCTGAAATTTCCCTGTTTTTTTCCCTTTTTACCGATAATGGTTTCAATGGAAACAGGTTTATACCCCAGGTATATTTCAGAAAGATAATCCATTCCGTGTCTTCCGTCAGGATTCAGGAGATAATGTGCGATCATCGTGTCGAACATTGCGCCCTTCACGGTGATATTATATCTTTTCAGGATTTTATAATCGAATTTTAAATTATGTGCTACTTTAATCAGATCTTCCTTTTCGAAAAACGGCCTGAAAATCTCAAGCGTCTGCAATACTTCACCCTGATCTTCAGAAAGAGGAATATAATAGGCCAAACCTTTTTTGTAGCTGAAACTCATCCCCACCAGCTCGGCTTCAAGTTCGTTAAGAGAAGTGGTTTCGGTATCAAAGCAGACTACCCGTTGTTTTAGTAAATTGTCGACAAGGATTTTCTGTGCTTTCGGATTATCGATAAACTGATACAGATGATCGTTCTGTTCGATGGTAGACTTGGTAGATGTGGCCTGATCCAGCTCTTCATACGTGGCAAACAGATCAAGCTGTCCCACTGCCTGTGCCACTTTTTGCTGCGGAGTTTCGGCAATGGTAACGTCTATTTCTGCAACCACAACAGTTCCTGTGGCGGCCGGAGAAAAGGCTCGGTAAAGATTTTCATACAGCCTTCTGAATTCTATTTCGTCAAAAACTTCTTTTACCTTTTCAAAATCCGGAGTCTCCAGATCATATTGTTCCTGATGGAATTCCACAGGGGCATCGCAGATAATGGTGGCCAGTTTTTTAGACAAAATTCCACGCTCGGCGGAAGCCTCTACTTTTTCTTTTAATTTACCTTTTAATTTGTCGGTGTTGGCTAAAAGAGTTTCAATATTTCCGAACTCTTTCAGGAATTTCATCGCAGTTTTTTCACCCACACCATCAAGTCCCGGAATATTATCGACTGAATCTCCCATCATCGCCAGGAAATCTATGACTTGTTTAGGATCTTCAATTTCATATTTGGCTTTCACTTCGTCTACGCCTAAAATTTCGATATCTCCGCCCTTTAATCCGGGTTTGTAAATTTTAATTTTATCGGTAACCAGCTGTGCAAAATCTTTGTCCGGAGTTACCATAAATGTTGTATAGCCTTCTTTTTCAGCTTTACATGCAATGGTTCCGATCACATCATCCGCTTCATAACCGGGAACACCCAGGATAGGAATATGCATGGCCTGCAGAATTCTGTGGATGTATGGAATCGCATTTTGGATGGCTTCCGGTGTTTCACTCCTGTTGGCTTTATATTCTGAAAAATCTCCCGTTCTAATGCTGGCTTCACCCACATCAAAAACCACCGCAAGATGAGTAGGCTTTTCCCTTCTGATCAATTCAATCAGGGAATTGGTAAATCCGAAAATGGCTGAAGTATCCAGGCCTTTGCTGGTGAGTCTCGGATTTCTGATCAGAGCATAATATCCTCTGAAAATCATTGCATAAGCATCGATCAGGAATAATCTTTTATCTTGTGTTGCGTCCATATTGTCCATAAAAAACAAATATAAGAAAAAGAGTTCTTTTAATAGGGAAATGTGGAAAGGATTAACCGGAGGTGTTATGGGTAATTTTTTAACATGATCGTTTTAAAACCACCCTTTTTGCTTCAATTTTGAACCTCCAAGGCTGGTTGTTGAACCTTTTAGGCTCGCCGTTGAGTGTTTTTGCCTCGTCATTGAGCCTTTTAGGCTGGTTTTTGATCCTTTTAGGCTCATCGTTGAGTCTTTTTGCTTCGTCGATGAGCCTTTTAGACTGGTTTTTCAGTCTTTTAGATTCGTGGGCGAGCTTTTTTGCTCATCATGGAGTCTTTTTAGTCTCGAAGATGAAATAAAATCTTCAGATCAGACTTAATTTATTTTTATTTTAAATCTCCTAGGCATTTAATTTAATCAAATGAACAAACAGTATTCAGGAATTTACAATTTTAGTAAGGTACGCTAATCCTGACAAAACATACACAGTTCATTTTCTATTCCTTACATTTGTATGGCATTCTGATGTAAGAATGAAAATGATTGATATGACAGATAAAAAATACAGTGAAACGATTCATAAAGATGGAAATTACGAATATATTACCGTTTCCAATGATGAAAATAACGTAAGAATTTATACTTTAAAAAACGGACTGAAGGTATTTATTGCCCAGAATTTTGACGCTCCGAGAATCCAGACTTATATTCCGGTACGCACGGGAAGCAATAATGATCCGGCCGATAATACCGGGCTTGCCCATTATCTTGAGCATATGATGTTTAAAGGGACTTCAAAACTCGGTACACAGGATTGGGAAAAAGAAAATGAGTTGCTGAGCCGGATTTCGGATTTGTTTGAAGAACATAAGGCAACGGCTGATCCGGAAAAGAAGAAAACCATTTACCGGAAGATAGATGAACTTTCTCAGGAAGCAAGCCAATATGCTATTGCAAATGAATATGACAAGGCAATTTCTTCATTAGGCGCTACGGGAACCAATGCTCACACCTGGTTTGATGAAACCGTTTATAAAAATAATATTCCCAATAATGAACTGGAAAAGTGGCTGAAAATTGAAAAAGAAAGATTTTCGGAGCTGGTGTTGAGACTTTTCCATACTGAGCTTGAATCGGTGTATGAAGAATTCAACAGGGCACAGGATAATGACTCCAGGCTGGTTCAATACGAACTGATGGACGCACTTTTTCCCAATCATCCCAACGGGCAGCAAACCACCCTGGGAAAGGCGGAACATCTGAAAAATCCTTCCATGAAAGCGATTCATAAATATTTTGATGAATATTACGTCCCGAATAATTATGCAATGGTTTTGGTAGGAGATCTTGATTTTGATGATACTATTAAACTTGTAGATCAGTATTTCGGAACAATTCCTTACCGGGAATTGCCTAAAAAAACTGCTGTTACAGAAAAGCCTATCACGGAAATTATAGAAAGAACCGTGAAAAGTCCTACCACACCAAGAGTTCAGCTCGCCTGGAGAACCGAAAGCTACGGAACAAAGGAAGCCATGCTTGCTGATATTGTAGCCAATATTTTGAGCAACAGGGGAGAGGCGGGATTGATAGACCTGAATATCAATCAGACCCAGAAACTGCTTTGGGGACAGGCATTTTCAGTAGGGTTAAAACAGTACGGATATTTCTCCATTGTTGCGGTTCCTAAAGAAACACAGACATTGGATGAAGCAAAAAATCTTGTGCTGGAACAGGTTGAACTGGTAAAAAAAGGAAACTTCCCGGACTGGACGCTAAAGGCCATCATTAATGATTTTAAAGTGCAGAGAATGAAGGGGCTGGAAACAGCAGACGGCTTGGCTACCAACCTTTACGATACCTACATCAAAGGCAGAACCTGGGAACAGGAACTGAATGAAATGGATGAATATGCAGCAATTACAAAGGATGAGGTAGTAAATTTTGCCAACCAATTTTTCAAAGACAACTACGTCATTGTTAAAAAAGAAAAAGGAACCAATGATAAGCTGATTCGTGTGGAAAATCCCGGAATCACACCGGTAAAGATCAACCGTGAAGCTCAATCTGAATTCCTCCGGGAGATTTTAGCTGAAAAAACGGAAGATATTCAGCCTGAGTTTATCGATTATCAGAAAGAGATTCTCACGGATAGTATTAAAGATAAAAAACTGAGTTTTGTAAAAAATAAAAGCAATGATATTGCCCAGGTGCATTTTATTTTTCCTTTTGGGAGCGATCATGACCGGGATCTTGGTATTTCCACTCAGGTTCTTCAATATTTAGGTACGGAAAAGTTTTCACCGGATGATCTTAAGAAGGAATTTTTTAAGATCGGAATTACCAATGATTTTAAAACGGCTAATGATCAGCTTACGATTTCACTGGCGGGACTTGAAGAAAATATTCCTAAAGGGATCGAGCTTCTCCAGCACTGGATGAAAGAAGTACAGCCGGATCAGGAAATTTATAACCAGTTTGTAGAAACAGTGCTTGAAAACCGTGCAGCAGTAAAAAAAGACAAAGCCCGTATCATGACGGCTTTAACGAATTATACCAAACTCGGCTCGTTTTCAAGGTTTACGGATATTATTTCAAAAGAAGAGCTTGAAAACACCAATGTTGAAGTTTTTACGGAAAGAATGAAGAATTTATTCAGGTTTCCATATCAGATCTTTTTTTACGGAAGAAACTTTGAAGGTTTTAAAGAATATATCGGAAAATATATCGAAACGGAAAGCCTGGCTATTCCCGAACCTAAAAAATATCCGGAGCCGGAAACTACGGGAAATGTTTATTTCACAAACTACGACATGGTACAGATGGAAATGAGCAGAATCGGAAAAGGACAAATGGTGGATACAGGAAATTTCGGAAAAATTAATGTATTCAATGAATATTTCGGAAGAGGTTTATCTTCGATTGTTTTCCAGGAAATCCGTGAAAGTAAAAGTCTTGCTTATTCTGCGTATGTTTCTTACGCTGCCAATTCGGAACTCCATCATCCTGATTATATCACAACGTATATCGGAACACAGCCGGATAAACTGCAGATTGCCGTAGATACTCTTACCGAACTGATGAATGAACTTCCTGAAGTTCCGGCACAGTTTGAAAACGCCAGAAATGCAGCCTTAAAGCAGATTGCTTCCGCGAGAGTTACCAGAACGAATATTTTCTTTAATACGTTACGACTCAAAAAACTTAATATTTATCATGATTTCAGAAAAGATATTTATCAGCAGATTGAAAAACTGACTTTTGAAGATGTTAAGGAATTTTATAATAATTACATTAAATCGGTCCATTTTAATACAGCTATTATCGGGAAAAAAGAAAACCTGAATATGAACGCTGTTTCTCAGATGGGAACTTTTAAAGAAGTAACATTAAAAGATATTTTTGGACATTAAAATTTAATAAAATAATCATAAGCTGCCGCGCGATTCCATCGCGTGGCTTTTTGTTTTTATTTATCTTTTATAAATTTTTATCTTTATCAAAACATACATTGATGAGTAGAAATTACAAATTCCATAATCCCGAAGGGCTGTATTTCGTAAGCTTTGCTGTTGTCGGCTGGCTGAATGTCTTTATAAAAGATGAATATATAGAGCTGCTGTTGAAGAGTTTAAGATTCTGTCAGAAAAATAAAGGAATGGAAATACATGCCTGGTGTATTATGCCCAATCATGTACATTTGGTTTTCCGAAGTGTGAATGGTCAAAAACCGGAGCTTTTATTAGGCGATTTCAAAAGGTTTACCAGCAAGGCCGTTGTTTCAGCAATAAAAGAAAACGCAAAAGAACCCAGAAACAAATTCTTATTAAACTTTTTCCTGAAAGAAGGTTTAAAAACATCTAACGTCAATCAGTATCAATTTTGGAGACATGATAATCATCCAATTGAGTTATGGAGCAACAGAGTAATCTGGCAAAAGATTAATTATACCCATAAAAATCCTGTAAAAGCAGGACTTGTAACAAATGCGGAAGAGTACCGATACAGTAGTGCTATAGATTATGCCGACGAGAAAGGGCTTTTGGAGGATATAGTTGTTTTCAGAATGTTTAATATTTAGGTTTATTTATTTCGCGCGATACAATCGCGCGGCAGCGGTGTGTTATTTGACTAAAGTGCAGGATTGTAATATTTTACGCTTTTTGATTTATATAAAATTCTTGATATATGTTTATAATTTATTTCAAACAAAAAATCCCGAAAAAACTTTCGGGACTTTGATTACTTTATTAAAAACTATTTTACAACTTTCATTTCATTAATCAGCCATTTGGAATCGGCAAATTTATCAATGATGAAAAGAATATATTTCGTATCCACCATGATGTTTCTGCTGAAACGCGGATCATAGTTAATATCACTCATTGTTCCTTCCCACTGTCGGTCGAAGTTTAATCCTACAAGATTTCCGTAGGCATCAAGTGCCGGGCTTCCTGAGTTTCCTCCTGTTGTGTGGTTGGTTGCAGTAAATCCTACGGGAACATCTCCTGTTTTATCTTTATATTGTCCAAAATCTTTTTTATCATAAAGATCGATTAGTTTTTTAGGCACATCAAACTCATAATCTCCCGGAACATATTTTTCCATTACGCCGGCTAAGTGGGTCTGATAATTATAAGAAACGGCATCTCTTGGCGAAGAACCTTTTACTTTTCCATAGGTTACCCGAAGGGTAGAGTTGGCATCCGGGAAGAATTTTCGGTCTTTATCCGTTGCCATCTGCTGAGCCATATAGGTTTTCTGCAGCGCATCAATCTTTGTCTGAAGTGCCATAAACTGAGGATCCGCTTTGGTCATATAAGTGTCTCTAAGTGCTAAATAAATCTGGAAAACAGGGTCTTTTTTAAGGGTTTTGATTAATTTATCCTGATTGGAAAATGCTTTATCAATATCCTTGCTTAAAGAAGCACCGTTCACATCACTTCTTCCTGTAATGATAGAATTTTTAGAGGCATCTTCAATAACCTGAATGTTTTGAGTTTCATTTTTATACTTCTCGAATCCGGCAGGTAAAAACTGAGCATCTGTTTTATTGGCATACAAAGCAAGCAGTTTTGCTGTAACTTTTGCATCAAGTTCGGCATTGTAATCCTTATAAAAAGAAGTTAATCTGTTTTTTAAAGCTGCGGTACCTTTTTCATCCATTCTTCCTGCTTCCACGGCAGAGATATAACTGTAATAAAGGTTAGCAAGCATCAGCGTTTCTGCATTTCTGATGGTTTCAGAATAATAAGCATTGTTTAGCGCAAAAGGAGCCTGATCGTTATAGAGCTTGGTGAGTTGATCCAGGGTTGTTTTAATTTCAGGATTTTTAGCAGCCAACGAAGCCTCATACTTCATTTTTTTCTCTACGGCATTCGATTTTTTCAAACCTTCTACTTCGCCGATCCATTTTTTCCAGTAATTGGCTACCGAAGCATATTTTGAAGCATACTGAATACGAGTGGCATCATCGGTACGCATTTTTTCATCTAATGTTTTCAATGCGATATCTCTCACCGCAATTCTTGCCGGGTCGATCTCCTTCATGATTTTTTCAACGGCAATGGCCGGAAGATACTCCGTGGTTCTTCCCGGGAATCCGAAAACGAAGGTGAAATCATTTTCATTTTTGTCTTTAATGGAAACCGGAAGGTAATGTTTGGGAACATAAGGAACATTATCTTTGGAATATTCCGCAGGTTTATTGTTTTTATCAGCATAAATCCTGAACATTGAAAAATCTCCCGTATGTCTCGGCCAAACCCAGTTATCAGTATCGGAACCGAATTTCCCAATGCTTTGCGGCGGTGCGCCTACCAAACGGATATCCTTATACGTTTCAATAGTATAGGCATAAAATTTATTTCCGTAATACATTGATTTTACGGAAATAGACTGGTAAGGTTCGGTTTTCTGAGAGTTTTTGTAAATCTCAATATTTTTGGCAATCTGTTTAGAGAGTTCAGGTTCTGTAAGGTGGTCTGTACCCTGTAAAATCTGACCGGTAACTTCTTTGATATCAACTATAAAATCAACGGTTACACCGGGATTCGGAAGTTCACCTTCAGTATTTTTAGCCCAGAACCCGTTTGATAATAAATCATTCTGAACCGTTGAATGTGCCTGAATCTGTCCGTAACCGCAGTGATGATTGGTAAGCAGAAGGCCTTTTGGAGAAATTATTTCTGCGGTACACCCGCCGTTGAACTGCACTACCGCATCCTTAATGCTTGCTTTCTGCGGGTTGAAGATGTCTTTTGCAGAGATTTTCATTCCCAGATCTTTCATTTCCTTTTCATTCAGCTCTGTCGGAATCCACATTCCTCCGTATTGCTGTGCAAATGTCATTACAGCCGGCAAAAGAAATACGGATAAAACTATCTTTTTCGTCATAATCAAAATTTTGCTCCAATTTACGAAGAAATTATGAGTTTGAAATTTTGCGGTATGTTGTCTGTTTTTATTTTGAAAATGAGTGATTTATAGATTTTTGCTAATAGCTATTCCGTACAATGTTGATGATGTTGAGATAAAAATTTTCACTGAAAAATTTAAAATTGAGAAAAAAATACACTACTTTTTTTAAGCAATCTAATTTAGCCACAAAAGAGTCAAAAGATATACTATTAGATTTTTCATGAAGTAATTAAAGCTTTCGAAAGAATAAAAAATCAAAGATTTTGAAGAACTAATATCTTCTAAAATAATCGTGAGGCTTTATCCTTTATCTAATGTGTCTCATGTGTCAAAATGCTATTGTTCCTTTGTGGTTAAATAAAAAAGTTTGAAACAGTTTATTGCTAAAACTGATAGGCGATAATGTGATCATCCTCCATCAGGCTTTTCATTAAAGCTTCATGATTAATATTTTTTCCGGTAATAATCCATGAGGTAGAAAGATTTCCCTGCGTATACTGCTGCTTTGAAACGGAATATTTCAGGTTATGTTTTCTGAAAAGCTCTTCACAATACGGTATGTCATGATAGTTATTGACGGCAATTTTGTATTCCCTGATCTTATGTTCTTTGTCGATCAGCTTTTCTAAACTGGTGAGCGAACTGAGTATCAGAAGTATTAAAACGGTTCCTAAAACTGCGAGATAAACGTATCCTGATCCAACGGCCATCCCGATGGAAGCAGTTGCCCATATTGTAGTGGCTGTTGTAATTCCGTCTATTTTATTATCCCCTTTGAAAATAACCCCGGCTCCAAGGAAGCCGATTCCTGTAATGATATTGGCAGCAATACGGTCAGGATCATCCACCCCGATTTTTATGGAAAGAATGGTAAAGAGACAGGACCCGAAGCAAATCAGAATGAAAGTGCGCAGTCCGGCAGATTTATTACGGTATTCGCGTTCTGCACCAATCATTATTCCAAGGACCACTGAAATAAAAATCAGCAGCAATTCATTCTGGATAGAGTGATCTTTTAGAAATTCCATGCGTAATAATTTAATAGCCAGAATAAAATTAGATAAAATATTTTTTACAGAATATGAATGAAATCATTTTATAAAAAAAAGCTGTCCGAAGACAGCCATGGTAATTTACTTTTTCTCTATAAGATCCAGAAACTGCTGTTCATCAAGAATTTCAATGGTTCCGATATCCTGGGCTTTTTTCAGCTTGCTGCCGGCTTTCTCACCTACCACCAGATAATTCAGGTTTTTAGAGACTGCTGAAATATTCTTTCCGCCGTGTTTTTCCACCATTTCTTCCGCTGCTTCTCTTGTGAATAAGGATAATTTTCCGGTGAAAAGGAAGGTTTTTCCGTCCAGGACATTCGATAAAACTTCATTGGTACTTTCTCCTTTTTCAAGCTGAACACCATACGATTTCAGTCTTTCAATCATCAGGATATTTTCCGGATTGGCAAAAAAATCGGCAATACTTACTGCGATTTTGGTTCCGATATCTTCTACCTGGCAAAGCTCTTCCACTGTGGCATTTTTGAGCTCTTCTATGGAAGGGAAATTCTTAACCAGCTTCTTGGCAACCGTTTCTCCCACGTGTTTTATCCCGATTCCATACAATACTTTTTCAAAAGGAATTTCCTTGGATTTTTCGATTCCGGAGATGATATTCTGTGCAGATTTTTCCGCCATTCTTTCCAATGGCAGCAGCTGTTCTTTTTTCAAAACATAAAAATCAGCAGGGTTTTCAATGAGTCTTTCTCTGTATAGCTGTTCAATGGTTTCGCTGCCGAGATTATCAATATTTAAAGCTTTCCTAGAAACATAATGGATCATTCTTCCTACCACCTGTGGCGGACAGTGCAGTTCATTCGGGCAGAAATGAATGGCCTGATCTTCAATTTTCACCAGCTCCGTTCCGCATTCCGGGCAATGTCTGATATATTCTATTTCTTTGCTTTCGGCAGTTCTTTTTTCTTTATTTACACCTACGATTTTAGGAATAATTTCACCTCCTTTTTCTACATACACGAAATCATGTTCATGCAGATCCAGCTTTTTAATGATATCTTCATTGTGGAGAGAAGCTCTTTTAACAATTGTCCCTGCCAACAATACGGGCTTAAGATTGGCAACGGGAGTAATGGCGCCGGTTCTTCCCACCTGATACGTAACGGTCTGGAGTTCGGTTTCCACTTTTTCGGCCTTGAATTTATAAGCCATCGCCCAACGTGGGGATTTTGCCGTATAGCCAAGCTGTCGTTGTTGTTTTAAGGAATTGACTTTTAAAACGATCCCGTCAATTTCAAAAGGAAGATTATGTCTTTCGATGTCCCAGTATGTAATAAATTCTTTTACTTCAGCAAGTGTTTTGCAAAGCTTTGCCTGTTGAGATGTTTTGAAACCCCAGGATTTTGCTTTTTCTAAAAGTTCCCAATGAGACTCTGCAGGAATTTCTTCGGAAATATATTGATATAAAACTGATGATAGTCCGCGTTTTCTTACTTCGCCGCTGTCCTGCATTTTAAGGCTTCCGCTGGCGGTATTTCTAGGGTTCATGAATGGATCCAGGCCATCTTCTTCACGCTGTTTGTTTATTTTATCGAAATTTTTTCGGGTTAAATAAATTTCGCCGCGCATAAAAAAATGAGCAGGAAAATCACCTTTCAGCTTTAGCGGAACATCGGAAATAGTGCGCACATTCGCTGTGATTTCATCTCCCTGAAAGCCGTCGCCCCGTGTTACAGCCTGAACAAGCTTTCCATTTTCATACAAAATAGAAATAGAGGCTCCATCATATTTCAGCTCGGCTACAAATTCTACAGGTTCATCTATCGCTTTAATGATCCTTTTTTCCCAGTCTTCCAAATCGTCGAAATCATAAGAATTATCAAGGGAATACATTCTGTATTTATGCTGAACGGTTGGAAATACTTTTGTAATTCCACCTCCTACTCTCATCGTAGGAGAGTTTTCATCATAGAATTCAGGATATTTTGCTTCCAGATCCCTGAGCTCTTCAAGAAGCATATCGAAATTATAATCTGTGATCGTAGGCGTGTCAAGAAGATAATAGTTTTCGTTGTGCTGGTGAAGTTCTTTTCTAAGATCTTCTATTCTTTGCTGTATGGTTTCGATATTGTCGGGCATGAGATTCTGTCTTTCCAGCAAAAATAATAAGTATTGGGGAGATTTTGATGATTAGAATTAATATTAATTTTATATTCGATGTAAAGCATTATCACAAATGTCTTTCTAAATTTGTTCATTCATTTATCCGCTTTTTCTTAGAATGATAGGATTGGCGGAATTTCAATAAAGAATAATTATTTGTATTATGAAAAAAGTTATCTTAGGGTTAGCAGTTGTAAGCACCGTTTTCATGAAGGCACAAACCCGGATTATCGCACACAGAGGATATTGGCAGACACAGCCGCCAACCACGGAAAATTCTCTGAAATCACTTGAAAATGCCCAGAACCTAAAAATTTATGGTTCCGAATTCGATGTACGCATGACGAAAGACGGTGTGCTGGTGGTAAATCATGATGAGCATCATGCAAAAATGGAAATTTCCGAAACGGATTTTAAAGAGCTCAAAAAAATAAAGCTTTCCAACGGTGAGCCTTTTCCTACATTAAAAGATTATCTGAAGCAGGGAAAAAAAGATAAAGCCTTGAAGCTTGTCGTTGAAATAAAACCGGATAAAACAAAAGAAAAGGAAGATGAGCTCACGGCAAAGACTATTAAAATGATCAAAGATATGAAGCTGGATACACAGTGTGAATTTATCTCCTTCAGCCTGAATATCTGCAAAGAAATCAAAAAGCTGGAATCGAAATTTAAAGTTCAGTATCTGAAAGGAGAGCTTTCTCCACAGCAGATCAAAGAAGAAGGACTGGACGGGCTGGACTATCATTACAGTGTTTTCCAGAAAAATCCAACATGGATCTCCGAAGCAAAAACATTGGGTTTAATAACCAATGCCTGGACGGTAAATGATATTGCCGTTTCAGACGAACTGAAAAAACAAGGTATTGGATTTATTACGACCAATATTCCGGATCAGCTGAAATAAATAGCTTAAAATTTAATGATAAGTCTGTCTCCTGAGGCAGACTTTTTTATTTTCTGCTGAGGGGACTATTTCGCAATAATTTATTATTTGTGGTACCTGTGTGGTGTGTTTTGTTTTCACCGAAAAAGCCAATAAAGGTAGGGATATGTCTTCTAAAAAAGGTATTAAAAATCCTTAATGAATTTAAACAGTTGTGAACCATACTGGTATAGATATTCGTTAAACATAAATTAATATAGAGTTTAATAATTCTTTAATAAATGTTAAAATGAAGTTAAAACCTTAACCATATTGTAGGACTAATTTTGCGCAAACAAAAAGGATATGCGTAAAGAGACACAAAAAGTACTGCTATTATCATTATTAGGTTTGGTCAGTGTAAATGTGATGGCCCAGGAAAATGCAAAAAGGGATACGATTAAAAGTATTGATGAAGTTGTCGTAACAGCATTGGGAATCAAAAGACAGGACAGATCTTTAGGATATGTTGCGGAGACTATTAAATCTGAAGAAATATTAAAAACTCAGAACAACAACTGGTCGCAGGCACTTGAAGGTAAAGTGGCAGGTCTTAAAATACAGACAGCCGGAGCCGGACCGCTGGGAAGTTCCATTATCAAATTAAGAGGAGATATTTCTATGAACCCTGATCAGAACAATGCCCTGATCGTAGTAGACGGTGTTCCTCTGAACAATAATACTACAGGAACAGGATTCTCGGCATACGGTGCGGGAGCCAAGGCAGATTTACCTATTGATTACGGAAACGGGATCAATACCATTAATCCTGATGATATCGAGTCTATTACTGTTCTCAAAGGATCTACAGCATCTGCTTTATACGGCTCAAGAGGTGCCGGTGGTGCCATCATGATCACTACAAAATCCGGGAAAAGCAAAAAAGGAAAAGTTCAGGTAAGTTTAAATTCATATTCTAGTTACGATACGGTTCTGAAATGGCCGGATTACCAGTACGAATATGGACAGGGAACGCTTCAGAAAGATACGCAGGGAAATTTTTTCTATTCTTACGGAGCATCTGCAGACGGAATCAACACCGGTTCTACCAGCAGCGCGTTCGGGCCAAAGTTTGCAGGACAGTATTACTTCCAGTATGATCCTGATCTGGAAGGACAAAGTACCGAAAGAAAACTCTGGCAGCCTTACAAAGATAATATCAAAGGGTTTTGGGAAACAGGAACTACCTTTTCAAATAACATTTCGGTAGAAGCATCCAATGAGAATACATCATTCAGATCATCTTTAACCTATTTAAAAAATGAATGGATGATGCCGAACACCGGTTTCGACAGGTTCAACGCCGCTTTTTCGGTTGACCATAAACTGAGTGAAAAATTAAAAATCGGAATCAAAGTAAATTACAATAAAACAAAAAGTGACAATCTTCCGGCTACCGGTTACAGCAATCAGTCGATTTCTTATTTCATGATTTTCCAGAATCCAAATGTTGATCTTTCCTGGTACAGACCAATATGGAAAAGTGGAAAAGAGCAGGTTGACCAGATCCATCCGTTCAGCTCATTTATTGATAATCCGTACCTCATCGCTTATGAAATGCTGAATGGGGTCGATAAAAATTTCCTTACCGGAAATGTAAATCTTAACTATAAAATCACCAAAAACTTAGACGTAATGGTGAGGTCGGGAATGGAGTTGAACAACGAGCTTCGTACCCAAAAAAGACCTTGGAGTTCTGCCAACTATCTTCAGGGAATGTATAGGGAACAGCATATAAGATTGATGGATTTGAATAATGATATTTTATTCACCTACAGAAATTCATTCGGTGAATTCGATTTTAGTGCATCTGCCGGTGGGAATATCCGTTATACGGAATACACAATGAATGATTATATCGCGGAAGGTCTTCTGAAGCCTGGAGTGTATACGCTGCCGAATGGTATTTCAAACATATCAAAATTCGCAAGACCGAATGATAAGCAGGTCAATAGTGCCTACGCTTTGGCAACACTAAGCTACAAAAACAAAATATTTTTGGATCTTACCGCGAGAAATGACTGGAGCAGTACGCTGCCGAAAGAAAACCGTTCTTATTTCTATCCGTCGGCCGCAACATCGTTTATTCTTTCAGATATTTTTAATCTGTCTTCAGATCATTTTAATTACTGGAAATTAAGAGCATCCTGGTCTAAAGTGGGTAATGATACGGATCCTTATCAGCTTATCAAATACTACAACAACAGTGATTTCGTAGGATCTGTGGAGTCTCCGTCCTTATACCCTAATCCAAACCTTAGACCGAATATGATCACCAATATTGAAGGCGGGATGGATTTTACAATTCTTAAAAACAGAATTAATTATACCATTACAGCGTATCAGAACAATTCTAAAGACCAGATTATCAGGATTCCTACTTTATGGGAAACAGGATACAGCACTAAAGTAATCAACGCCGGTGAAGTAAGAAACAGAGGTCTTGAAATGACACTGAATGCTTTTGCTGTAAAAAATAAAAAATTCTCATGGAGCATTAATGCCAACTGGTCTATGAACAGGAACAAAATTCTTTCGCTGCCTGAAGAGTTCAATGGGGAACCTTATACCATGGGAAGCGTTGGCGGAGTAGTTTACTTTAATGCTTTCGTAGGCGGCTCACTGGGAGATATGTATGGTTACGGACTCATGTATGCTCCGGACGGACAGGTTATTTATAATGCAACGGATGGTCTTACCGCGAAACCTACACAGATGAAGAAAATTGGAAATGCTTATCCGAAATGGAGGGCAGGAATCCAGAATGAATTCAGATATAAAGGAATTACCGTAAGTTTCTCATTTGACGGACAGTATAAAGGAATGGCTTATTCTCAGTCGCACCACAAAATGACAGAACAAGGGAAGTTGGAACACACTTTATTCGGAAGGGAAAATCCGGGAGGAATGATTGTGGGTGAAGGTGTAGTGCAGAACGCAGACGGATCATTCTCTCCGAATACAAAACCAATTTTATTGTCGTCTTATTACGCCGATTATTACAGAAGAGCCAATGTTGAGACGAATACTTTCGATACTTCTTTCATCAAACTTAGAGACGCAAGAATTGCTTACACCTTCTCTAAAAATGTTACCGATCAGCTCAAAATAACCGAGCTTACCCTCGCGGTTTTCGGAAGAAACCTGTGGATGTGGACGAAATTCCCACTGTTTGATCCTGAAGCCGCAACATTGAATGATAATCAGATCACTCCGGGTGTAGAAATGGGACAATTGCCGACAGCAAGAACGGTAGGTGTTCAGCTTAATGTTAAATTTTAAAATCTGAAAACATGAAAAAATTACTTGTAAATACATTATTAATTGCAGCCATCGGTTCTGTTCCGGTAGCGTGCAGCAGAAGCCTTGATGAAGTAAACACAGACAACAGCAGGATCAGCGAACCTGCAGCCTCAAAATTACTCGTTCCTGTTGAATATAATATGGCAGCTGTTAATTATATGAGAGCTAATGATTTTACATTCGATCTGATGCAGGTCTCCCTGGACTTTCCGAATGAAGGAAATACGCTCAGCAGATATAATATTACCGAAAATACGGGAGCAGGCTTCTGGAACAATAGCTATAAATGGCTTAAACAGGTAAAAGACATGAGAATGGCTGCTGAAAAAGATAATGATCCGAATTACGTTGCCATTGCAATGGTTCTTAATGCCTGGATCTATTCTAATCTTACGGATACGTATGGTGATGTTCCGTTTTCCGAAGCTTCCAACCAGGATGAAGGCAATTCACAGCCAAAGTTTGATAAGCAGAAAGATATTTATGTAAAACTGCTGGACGAGCTAAAAACGGCAAATTCACTTTTCGTTACCACAAAACCGCTTACCGGTCCTGATATTTTCTACAAGGCGGAAAGCGATGCCAACGGAATTGTAAACTGGAAGAAATTCTGTAATTCTCTTTCATTGCGTCTGTTAACAAGGATTTTAAGCAAAAATGGTGAGGTAAATGTCAATGAGAGGATTCAGGAAATTATCAGTGATCCTGTTAAATATCCCGTTTTTCAAAATAATAATGAAACGGCAAAAATAAATGTGACAGGTGTTGCGCCGGTTCTTCCTCCGATTACCAGACCGCAGGATTTTACCACCGGTAGAGCAGCTTCAGCATTTTTTGTTGAAACCCTGAAAGCAAACAATGACCCCAGAATGGCCATGTTTTTCGGACAGGCTAAAAGTATTCCCGGAAATGCAAACATCGGGTATAAAGGTGCGCCGTCAGGATATGCTTACGGGACAGCTTTCGATTATCAGCCTTCCAATATGAACCAGAACCTTGCGAAAGCACCGCTGAATATTTTGATATATCCGTATGCCGAGTTGCAGTTTACTCTTGCCGAACTGGCTTTTAAAGGAGTTATTCCCGGAAATGCACAAACCTATTACGAGAATGGAGTAAAAGCAGCGATTGAACAGTGGGGAGCAACTGTGCCTGCCAATTATTTTGCTAATACAAATGTAGCTTACAATGGGACTTTAGAAAGAATCATGCTGCAGAAATATGTTGCCCTGTTCTTTGTAGATCAGCAACAGTGGTTTGAAAAAAGAAGAACAGGCTTCCCTGTACTTCCGAACAACGGAGGGTTGCTTAATAACGGCGTTATGCCTTCAAGGTTGATGTACCCGCCAAATCCGAGAATATTAAATACTACAAATTACCAGTCGGCGGTTCAGCAGATGGGCGGTGATAATATCAATGTAAAAGTATGGTGGAATAAACCTTAACACTCATCAATAAAGATCGGGATTTAGCTTACTTACTAGAAAAATAGTCAAATTGGCTTAAGCCAAAACTTAATTAAATATTAATACAATGAATATAAAATTTTTAATGCCGTGTCTGCTTATTTCAGCAATGGCTTTTTCACAGGCTTCTGTTTCGGGGTATGTATATGAAGACAGCAACAGAAATCAGAAAAAAGAAAACAGAGAAAAAGGGATTGAAGGAGTAGCTGTTTCAAACGGAATCCAAGTAATTCTTACAGATAAAAACGGAAGATACAGTCTTCCCATCCAGGAAGGGCAGTCGGTTTTTGTAATCAAGCCTTCAGGATATATGACGCCGGTAAACGGGAATAACTTACCCCAATATTATTATCAGTACAAACCGAAAGGTTCACCTGCAGATTTTAAATACAAAGGATCTGCGCCAACAGGAGAACTTCCGAAAGAGATCAATTTTGCACTGAACAAACAAAACGAAAGCAAAAATTTTGATATCCTGGTTTTCGGAGATCCGCAGCCTTACACTGAAAAGCAATTGGATTATTTTAAAAGAGCCATTGTAAACGAAGTGAAAAATACCAAGAAGAATGCAGTTCTGGGAATCAGTCTCGGAGATTTGGTAGGAGATAACCTCAGTCTGCAGAAACCTTATGCCGATGTAATGAAGGAGGTAGGATTACCTTGGTATAATGTGATGGGGAACCATGATATGAATTATGAAGCCAAAGAAGATTTGCTTTCTGATGAAACTTTCGAATCTAATTTCGGACCGGCGAATTACTCATTTAACTACGGAAATGTTCACTTCATTATCCTGGATGATATCCTGTATCCGGATCCTAGAGATGGAAAAGGATACTGGGGTGGCTTCCGTGAAGATCAGATGAAATTCATCGAAAATGATCTTAAACTTGTGGATAAAAACAAACTTATCGTTGTTTCTTTCCATATTCCGTTAGAACACAAAAATGAAGATAACTTCAGGAATTCTGATCGTCAGAAATTGTTTGACTTTTTAGCACCATTTAAAAATGCGTTGATTTTATCGGCTCATACTCATATTCAGCAGCAGCTTTTCTATGGAAAAGAAGCAGGATGGAATGGTTCTAAAGACCTCCACGAATATAATGTAGGAACTACCTGCGGCGACTGGTGGTCCGGTACATCAGACGATCTCGGACTGCCGACTTCTACCATGAGAGACGGAACGGCGAAAGGCTATTCTTTCATCAGCTTTAACGATAATGAATACAAGGTTAAATATAAAACTGCAGGTAAGCCGGAAGATTATCAGATCAATTTATATGTTCCTAAAGTCATTCCTTTTCCTTCAAAAACATCCGCAAAAGTATTGGCCAATTTCTTTATGGGAAGCAAAAAAGATAAAGTGGAATACAGAATAGACGGAGAAAGGTGGGAAGAAATGCAGTACGACGAAACGGTGGATCCAAGTTTTGCGATGTCGGTTTTCAAATGGGATACTACGAAGAATCTTTTCCCGGGAAGAAGGCCTTCAAACCCCGAAATATCAAAACATATCTGGACGGGAGATTTTTCTAAAAAACTCTCGCTGGGAAAACATAAGGTTGAGGTAAGAGCTACGGATATGTATGGAAATCAGTTCTCAGCTTCAGAAGAATTTGAAGTTCAAAATCAGATTCTTATACCTTAATTTTCATTTATTACTATACTTTCAAAGAAACCGGCCCGCTTTGGGTCGGTTTTATTTTTTTAAATAATCTTAACCTTAATCTAATCTTCAAAGTTTATAATCTTATAAAATTTAATATGAAACATTCATTATATCAATGATCACAATAACACTTTATAGTTCTCTTTCCAAATCATCTTTCGTAAATTTGCATCAGCGAATAAAATAAATTCTAAAAAAAATGAATATCAACGGAAAAAATGCCATCATTACCGGTGGAGGAAGAGGTCTGGGTAAAGCAGTTGCACTTGCTTTGGCCGCAGAAGGAGTACATATCGGAATTACAGGAAGAAACGAAGAAAACCTGAAAATGACGGTCGATGAAATCCGTAAATTTGGAGTAAACGCGGGATATGCTGTCTTCAGCATCGACAACGAAATTCATTTAAAAGCAGGTATCGAATCATTGGCAGAACAGTTGGGAGGAATCGATATCCTGATCAACAATGCAGGAATCGGTGACTTCGGTTCCATTGAGGATATGCCTTCCGAAACCTGGGAACAGGTTATTAAAACCAATCTTTTCGGAGTGTATTATGCAGCAAAAGCAGTACATCCTTTTATGAAGTTGAAAGGAGAGGGCGATATTATTAACGTCGCATCAACTGCGGGTTTAAAAGGCGGACCGAATATGTCAGCTTATGCAGCTTCAAAAGCAGCGGTTGTTTCCCTTTCACAGTCCATGATGGCAGAATGGAGAAAACAGAATATCAGAGTAATCACCCTTACGCCAAGTACGATTGCTTCGGATATGTCGATTCAGGGAGGTCTTACGGACGGAAACCCTGAAAAAGTACTTCAGCCGGAAGATTTTGCAGAATGGGTAAGAGATATTTTAAAAATGAACAGAAGAGCATTGATTGCAAATGCCTCAATTTTCTCTACAAATCCTTAAACGGTTTAAGTTTAATGTTCAGAGTCTAATGTTTTTAGACATGAAACATAATCAACAAGAGCGGACTTAGGTTCGTTTTTTTTATGCATAATTGTCATTGTGAGGAGAGAAACAACGAAGCAATCTCAAAAAAAATGGCTTCTCCTCGCAATGACAAATGATCAATCTTTGCTGAGTGAAACGTCTTTGCGAACGAAAAATATGTTCAATAATTTTAAAGAAAACTTTGTGCTCTTTGCGTTAAAAACACTTCGAAAGGCTCAGTGTGACATTGCTAATACTAACAGCGAAGATTTTACTGTTAATTCTTTATTTTTGCAACAAATTATTCACATGCAAAATTATTTAGAATTTAATTTCAAAATTTCTCCGCTTCAGCCCTGGAATGAAATATTAATGGCAGAGCTTATTGAAATCGGTTTCGACAGCTTCACAGAAGAAATAGACGGTATTTTGGGATATATTCAAAAAGATTTATTTAAAGAAGAAGATTTAAAAACGCTTCCGCTTTTTCAGAATGAGGAGGTAAAAATCGAGTATACCTTCAAAGAAATGCCGAATATCAACTGGAATGAAGAATGGGAGAAAAACTTTGAGCCTATCAATATTGATGATAAAGTGCTGATCCGTGCAGAATTTCACAAATCAGTCGCGGGAATGCATGAAATTGTTATCCAGCCGAAAATGTCTTTCGGAACGGGGCATCATCCAACAACACATCTCATGATTCAGCAGATGATGGATATGGATTTCAAGGATAAGAAAGTTCTGGATATGGGATGCGGAACTTCGGTTCTGGCTATTTATGCAAAACAGATCGGAGCGGGAGATACAAAAGCTATTGATATCGACGAATGGTCCGTTGAAAACTCCAAAGAAAATGCATTAAGAAATAATGTGGAACTGGATATAGAACTGGGAACGGCTGAAAATTTAGGTAAAGAACATTACGATATTATTTTGGCGAATATTAACAGGAATATCCTAATTTCAGATATCCCGACGTATGTTTCGGTATTGAATGAAGGCGGAAAACTGCTGCTTTCCGGATTGTGTTTCTTTGATGTGGATGACATTCTGGAGGTTTGCAGAGAAAACGGTTTAGAGCTTAAAAAACAGCTTCAGCGCGAAGAATGGGTAAGTTTATTGCTTGAAAAATAAACACCGCAAAATATTAATATGAAAACCTTACTCCCAATTTTATTTCTATTCACTGTTCAGATTTTTTCTGCGCAGGAAGGTGATTATGATTATGCAAACGGAGTTTTTCAGTTTGAAGAAAACAAAACACAGAAAATATTTACCGATGGGACGAGAATCCGGCAATCTCCCAACGTTAATGCTCAGATTTTAGATTCTTTACAGACGAACTGGCAGGTTTTAATCCTTAAAAAAGATGAAACGATCCTGAAATTGGGCGAAAGAAGAGCCAATTGGTACAAAATATCATATCAGAAAAGTGGTAAAACTGCGGAAGGTTACGTTTGGGGCGGAAATTTAGCAGTGGGATATCGGAATAAAAACGGCTATGATTTTCTTTTTGGCTTAACGAAAACGATCAATAAAAAAGATAAGCAATATCCTGAAATTACTGTTCAACAAAATATTGCAGCCGTAAAGGTTGTAGAAGGAAATGCTTTAATTGATGAGGTTTCTTTTGAAACGGGTTCCGGTGAAAGTTTAAGTTACGGAACGTTTACGATTGAAAGTAACCACAAACTTCAAAACGTGGAATTAACCTTAAAAGCAACCGTTTCTGGCGAGGCTTGCGGAATTGCAGGTTATGATCAGTATGTTTTATTTAAAGATAAAAAACTGATTGCTCTTCCACAATTAATGAATGTAGGAGATGCTGATGTTTATTATCATTCCGAAGAATTTATTTTCCCGAACGATAAAGGTGGAATTCCCAATGCGTTTATTTTAAAAATGGAAGAAATGGAAAAGGACGACAAAGATCGCGAAAAGAAGAAAAAAGCTTTAAAAACTTATCTGTGGAATAGAAGTTCTTATAAGTTGAAATAAAAATTTTTAATAATAAATATGAAAACCACTGTATATTTACGGTGGTTTTAATTTTATAATGATGACAAAAGCAGAGCTTTATGATTTGAAATATACACTTTCAGATTTTATTTATCCAAGATTGAAAGAGTTTAAAGATAAAGTGGATGGTAAAAATGCACCATCAATACCGGATTTTTCCAATATTGAACACTTTTCTAAAGATACTCCTTTTGAGGAAAAAGAGAAATATTGGAATGAGTTACTGAGCGAGATGATCATTCCTTTTGAATATCATGTTTATCCCGAAAATTTTGAACATTTAGAGCTTAAAGAAGTTAATGAAAAAGTAGAATGGGGATTAAAAATTTTTGCTGAGTATTTTATCAATTTGTGGTTTTAAATGAAATTAGAATTATTGAAAAAGAATTTCGTGGAAAATAGTGTAAATGTTACTCCTTCTAATATTGAGGAAATCAAAATATTTCAAAAGAAATATAATGTTGAAGTTCCAAAGGATTTACAGGATTACTATTTAGATATAAACGGTAGCGGAAATGAAACCCTGAATAATCTGTACGAATTTTACAGCATTCATCGTACCAAGAAAATTCATGAGGAATTAATTAATTGGAAAGGAATTCCGGATTATAGCAAATTAAATTTTACCGGAATGGAAAATGTTTTCGTTTTTGGAGCATATGAATTTAATCTTTACGCTTTTGGAATTAAATTGCATCAAAATCTTTCGTCTGAAACCAGCGTTTTTATTCTTTGTGGAGAGAATTTTAGACTTATAGCTAATAATTTTACAGAGTTTGTGGATTTATATTTAAACAGACCGGAAGAAATTTATATTTAAACTAATATGGACTATTTTGTTTATGCTCTTGAGCATATTTATACAGACGAATCTCACCGTGATAGTAAGTTTTTAGGATATTTTGACGATCCTGACGAAGCGGAAAAGGAAAAGCAGAGATTGTTGCTTTTTAATGGGTTTTCAGATTACCCGAATGATTTCTATTTGAAAAAAGTTGGATTAAATAAAATACATTGGCAAAACGGCTTTACAGAAGTTGTAGGTGAAATAGGAAGAGATTATTTGCCGGAAGATGATTATATTCCTGATTATGGCCAAATAATTAAAAAACTGAAGTTAAAGACGGTTTTTAAGGTAAGTCATATTTATACAATTCATACATTTTTGGATGATGAAAGAGAAATAGAGGTATTTTCTGATGAAAAAATGGCAAAGAATGTTGTTGAGTTTCTTAAACAAAAAGATGGATTTAATAATTATCCAGATGATTTTATTATTAATGAAATCATGTTGAACGATTGGCAATGGAGTTCCGGGTTTGGGTGATGTCATTTTAGGTATAAACAAAAAACCTCACAACAAAGTTGTAAGGTTCTGTGAGCGCGAAAGGATTCGAACCTTTGACCGTCTGCTTAGAAGGCAGATGCTCTATCCAGCTGAGCTACGCACCCTAAAAATAAAATTTAAGTCGGGGCGGCAGGATTCGAACCTGCGACCTCCTGGTCCCAAACCAGGCGCGATGACCGGACTACGCTACGCCCCGAAGAGGTCATCTTTAACAAGAATTACCTTGTTTTTTGTGGGTGCAAATATAGATACTTTTTTTGAATTATAAAAATAAAACGCTAATAATTTTTTAACAATAATATTTAATTAAATTTACCCGATTAATAATCATTGTTTTATAAAAACTTATGATCAAAAAAATTTTACTTTTATTATTTTCATTAATAATAATTTCAGTCGCTTTTAATTATTATATCGAGAAAAAGCTTAGCACTGCATTTTCGGAAATAGAACCAGAAAACTTGCAATATTTAGAACATCATTCTAATATCAATTTTTATACACACGGACTTGAAAATATCGGCGAAAATCTGCAGCATGAATTACTTAAAATGGGTATGCATAATTGCAAATTAGAGGTAAGGAGAGATTATGTATATTTCTTTCAGAATAAAGCTGTTAACATCAGTAATGATAAAAAATGCCTGAGAATAGATGTAGATTATAATTTTGTTACATCAGTATTCAGCATTACAGGATTTCAAACTTGCAACTAATTAAATAAAGATCAAGAATTTATAACAAAAAACCTCATAACAAAAGCTATGAGGTTTCTGTGAGCGCGAAAGGATTCGAACCTTTGAACGTCTCGATAATCGGGATGCTCTATCCGGCTGAGCTTTCAATAAGTTTTTTAATTTTAAATTTGCTTTTCCATGATTTTATTTCTCGTTCTCTTTGATACGCTTGTATTTTAGAATCATAATTTTCAATGTAAACAATAATCTAGTCTTTTACTTTAGAAGTAAATCCTCTATGATTGGAAAGATGTTTTCGTAATCTTTCTTGTAAGTCTCCACAAGAATGCCCTATATAATATTTATTTAGCGATTGAAAAAAGAGTATGTAGCAATAACAAATGGAGCTAATATAACAAAAAACCTCATAACAAAAGCTATGAGGTTTCTGTGAGCGCGAAAGGATTCGAACCTTTGACCGTCTGCTTAGAAGGCAGATGCTCTATCCAGCTGAGCTACGCACCCATTAAAAGTTGATTCTTGCTTAATGATCCTTAAGCATTTAAAAAAGTCGGGGCGGCAGGATTCGAACCTGCGACCTCCTGGTCCCAAACCAGGCGCGATGACCGGACTACGCTACGCCCCGAAAAAGATATATAGAAAAGCGGAGGGTAAGGGATTCGAACCCTTGCGACACTTTCGCGTCGACAGTTTAGCAAACTGCTCCGTTAACCACTCCGGCAACCCTCCTGTTTATCTTCGTTTTTTAATGATCGTTGTTCCTTTATTGCGAGTGCAAATATAGAATAGATTTCTTTATTTACCAAATATTTTTCAAGAAATATTTGCGTATTTTTGAGGTAATAAACTGGTAAAAAAAATAAACAAATGCGTAAAACATTATATATCATCGGATTAAGCGTTGCTGTTTTTTCCTGTACTTCACAACGAAATGCAAAAAAAAGGCAGTATATCCCGAAAACCCCGTCAGTACAGCCGAAAACGACTGCTAAAACAACGGATGAGAAGCCAAAACCAAAGGTTTCCACAGAGCATGGTGTCGATTTTTTCACAACCAATATCGCCGATGCAACAAAAAATGATAATACCGCAAGTTACGGATCCATTGTTTCTGCAAAACCTGTCGGCTATAAAGTGGTAAAAGACTATTTTCCGGCCATTGCACAGAATTTCAGACAAAGATATCTTATCCTTCACTACACGGCATTGCCGGATGATAAATCTATTACTGTCCTTACACAGCAGGCCGTGAGTGCACATTATCTTGTAAACAATACAGGAGATAATGAAATTTACCAGTTGGTAGACGAAAATAAACGTGCTTATCACGCCGGAATAAGTGCATGGAGAACGGATAAAAACCTTAACGATACTTCAATCGGGATTGAAATCGTAAATACAGGATATATAACCGACGCTTCCGGAAAAAGAGTTTTTGCTCCTTTTGATGAAGCACAGATAAAAAAAGTAGCCGCTTTGGTAAAAGATATTGCAACCCGATATCAGATTCCGGCAACAAATATTCTTGCGCACTCCGATATTGCACCTACAAGAAAACAGGATCCGGGACCTTTGTTTCCGTGGAAAAGATTGTATGATGAATATCAGATCGGGATGTGGTATGATGATGCTGCTAAACAAAATTACTATGACCTTGCCGTTTCTACGGATTTCCCATCGAAATATAATGATTCAACATTTATTTTTAATGTTCAGACACAGTTACAGAAATTCGGGTACGCGCTGGATCTGAGCGGAAAATGGGATGATGCTACCAAGAAAACAATAGAAGCTTTCCAGTATCACTTCAGACCGCAGAATTATGACGGAATCATGGATCCTGAAACATATGCAATATTACAGGCTTTAGTATTAAAATATCCGTTAAAATAAATGTACAATGTAGCAATTTATCAAAATAACAATGTCTAAATTCTATTACTATATTGGTACACTGTTACATTGATAAATTGTTATATCAATTATAAATTATGGAAAATTTCAGAAAAGAAAGCGATCTATTGGGGGAATTAAACGTCCCGATCAATGCTTATTATGGAGTACAGACGCAGAGAGCCATTAATAATTTTAAAATTTCAGGACAGCTGCTGTCTTCTTATCCTCAGTTCATCAGAGGTTTGGCTTACGTAAAGAAAGCAGCTGCAAAAACGAATTATGAGCTTGGGCTTCTTGATGAAAAATTGTACTTCAGTATCGCTGAAGTTTGTGATGAAATTATCAATGGGGAGCTCCACGAACAGTTTCCTGTGGATATGATCCAGGGTGGGGCAGGCACGTCCATCAATATGAACGCCAATGAAGTTATTGCCAACCGGGTTTTAGAAAAATTAGGAAAAAATAAAGGAGAGTATCAGTTTTGTTCGCCGAATGATCATGTTAATCTTTCGCAGTCAACCAACGATGCTTATCCAACCGCTATCAAAATGGGATTGCTGCAGATGAATGCAATTCTTGTTGAAAAGCTTGGAAAAATTGTTGAGGCATTCAGGGAAAAAGGGAAAGAATTCCATGATGTTATTAAAATGGGACGTACACAGCTTCAGGATGCTGTTCCAATGACACTGGGACAGGAATTTGAAGCATTTGCCGCAACTCTGGAAGAAGATATTTCAAAATTAAATAACAATGCCGACCTTTTCGTGGAGGTGAATATGGGAGCTACTGCTATCGGAACAGGATTAAATGCTCCGGTCGGTTATGCCACATTATGTGCAAAAAACCTCGCTCAAATTACGGGTTTCCCGGTAGTTTCAGCGCCCGATTTGGTAGAAGCAACACCGGATACAGGATCGTACGTTATTTATTCGTCTGCAATGAAGCGGCTTGCCGTAAAGCTTTCAAAAATCTGTAATGATTTGAGGCTGCTTTCTTCAGGGCCAAGGGCCGGACTTTTTGAGATTAATCTTCCGCCGATGCAACCCGGATCTTCTATTATGCCCGGCAAAGTAAATCCGGTAATTCCGGAAGTTGTGAATCAGGTGTGCTTTAAAGTGTTCGGAAATGATCTTACCGTAACGTTTGCTGCGGAAGCAGGACAGCTACAGCTTAATGTAATGGAACCGGTACTTTCACACGCTATTATGGAAAATATTCATTTTCTTTGTAATGCCTTGGATACGCTTCGTGAAAAATGTGTCGTAGGAATTACGGCAAACCGTGAAGTGTGCCTCAATATGGTAAAACACAGCATCGGAATTGTAACCGCACTGAATCCATACATAGGCTACAAACATTCTACGGAAATTGCAAAAGAAGCGCTGGAAACCGGAAAAAGTGTTTATAATCTCGTATTGGAGAAAGGCATTCTTTCCCAGGAAAAGTTGGATGAAATCCTTGATCCGAGAAACATGCTGAAGCCGCATAACAAATAATAAACAACAATTGATAAGTGATAAAGCGTATTGAAGATAGTCTGTCTTATTGGTTTCCTTATCACTTATCATTCATCATTTATACATTAACGTGAGGTTTTTAATTATAATTCCTGCGCATAACGAAGAGAATAATCTTTCTTTCACACTGGATTCTTTACAGCGGCAAAGCTTTAAGGACTTTAAAACAGTAATCGTAAACGACGGTTCTACGGATAATACGGCGGAAGTAATCAGGAAATACACTGATCTGGATGTCAGGTTTGAAACCGTGGATCTGCAGAAATCTTTACATCAGCCCGGATCAAAGGTGGTTTATGCTTTTAAAAAAGGACTTGAAACTCAGGACGTAGATGCTTTTGACGTCATTTGTAAATTTGATTCTGATGTCATATTTCCTGAAAATTACCTTGAAAAAATCGGAGCAACGTTTAAGAAACATCCTGATTACGGACTTGTTGGCGGCCTTTTATATATTGAGAAAAACGGAGATTGGGTATATGAAGGAAATTCTAATAAACATCATGTACGGGGACCAGTAAAAGCCTACCGAAAAGAAAGTTTTATGCAGATGAATGGCATCAGGGAAACTTTAGGTTGGGATAATATTGATGCAATCCTTCTTCAGAATCTAGGATGGAAAGAAGTCGTTATTCCGGAGCTGCACGTTCGTTTAATTAAAGTAAAAGGAGCAGATTATACCATTAAACCAGCCGAATATTACGGTAAATATTTCTATTTTTTAGGATTAAACAGATTTCTGGCATATGTGGCATCTTGTAAAGAAGCGGTGAAAAGCAGATCAATATCTTTCTTTTTTAAAATTATCGGCTCTTATGAAAACTGTCGTAATCGTAAACTGGAATTAAAAATATCTGAGAATGAGCGGGAAATCATCAACCGGCAACGTTGGGAAATGCTTAAAAGAAAATGGCTGAAAATGTAATTTGCATTCACATAATATCTTTACCTTTAACAAATAAACAAGAAATACTCTTAGTTTAAATTTAAAACTTGAAAAGAATTGCTTACATAGAAATTGATACCCACGCTGAAATTGCCCAGTCTTTCATGGATATTATGAATGAAACGGGTTCTTTTTCAGTGGACTATTATTTTTCAAAAAGGGTTAAAGATCACGTTGCTGAAAATGGGGAAAACATATTTCTCTCAGACAGTTCCATGATCTTGGATCAGTTGACGTTAAAAAAGTATGACCTTGTTCTTATCGGAACTGTTCATCGGTATTTCAATACATTTTTCACGATTGCCGAAAAATATAATACGGCAGTTATTGTTCACAATATCAACTTTATCAGGACTTCAAATTTCAGTCTTCTTAAAAGTATATTCAAAAAAGATAGAATTTACCGGTTAAAACTTTTATGGAAAGAAGGATTACTGGGTTCTTCAAAAATTTACCGGAAAGCCAGAAAACTTTTGGTTCTGGATGAAGCATTGATTTCAGAATGCTTTAGTTTTTTACCTATTTTTTATACAAAATATTCAGAAAAAGCTCAGAATGAAATTCTTACAGTTGTTATTCCGGGCGGTGTTTCTCAAAAAAGAAGGGATTATAAAAAAGTATTTTCAGAAATAAAAAAAATTGAAGACTTATATCATCATCCCGATTTTAAGAAAGTACTGATAGAATTTGTTTTTCTAGGTAAGGCTGATCATGCTGTACTGAAGCAGCTTACTGATCTGCAACATTCTTTACAGCATGTTAACATTACTTATTTTTCGGAGAGGGTTCCGCCGGAAAATTTTGAGAATTGGATGCGGAAAGCAGATGTTTTGTGGTGTCCGATTCAGGAGGAAACAGAGTTTTTCAGCCAGAAAGAAATATATGGAAAAACAAAGATGACCGGAAATATTGGGGATTCCATAAAATTCGGGAAGCTTGCTGTATTCCCAAAGAATTATCAATCGTCGCTGGATTTTATTCTTCCGGAACAATCTGATCTCACCCAGCAGTTTGAAGAGCTTAAAGATCTGAAATTCGATTTTCAGAAGGAATACAACAAAAAAGCAGTCAGACAAAAGCTCGAAAATCTTTTGAACAGTTTAATGGCTACTTGAATTTAAAGATACTTTTAATAAAGTTTTTGTTTAAATAATCTTCAATCGGAAAAACCTTCGTGAAATAATTTCCGATGAAAATCAAAAGCAGGACCACAGCAGGTTTGTAAACCAGATTGATGAAATTGTTGCTGAAATTCGGAAGGACAATTGCCACGGTTATGGCCAGTGTGCAGATAATTGAGACGAAAATCATTTCAATAGTAAGTGGGGAAACTTTAAATACAAAATAATTAAATACGATCTTCACTACATTGTAGGTAATCAGCGAGATGGCTGTTGATAACGCAATACCGATCAGTTTCAAATCCGTATTTTTCAGGAAATATAAATTCAGGAAAATAGTGAGGCCTGCAAGCAGCAGCATTACGAGAATATTGAATTTGTAGTATTTTGAAAGTGAAATAATATTTCCGTTAAAACCTGTGGCAAGGTCAATTAACACTGCTGATCCCCAGATCCAGACTACCGGTTCGTATTCTCTCAGCAAAACCCCGTTTTTAGGCATAAAATAAGTCAGATAAGGGAATCCTACCATAATGCAGGAAAACAAAACGGCACCTAAAAAATAGAGGGTGAGCGAAGTTTTCTTATGAAACTTATCCAGTCCTTCCATATCTCCGTCTGCAAGATTTTTACTGATTATCGGGGCTGAAATATTAAATAATCCCAGCTGCGGAATCGAAATGAGGGAAATCAATGCATACAATGTAGAATAAATCCCGTTTTCCTCCATTCCCATATATTCGCCGATCATAAAACTGTTGATCGCAAGATAATTCCCGAAAGTCCCCAGAAAACCGAAAAAACTATAATTCATAAACTCCTTCCAGAACCCGTCTTTTTTAAAATAATCGGTACTGAAGTCGAAGTTGATTTTATCCAGTTTGTTCGTATAGTAAATATAACCGAACAGCATCAGCGCAAAAATTCCGAAGAAAAATGCCAATGCCGTCTTCTGCGAAAATGCAAAGTAAAAAAAAAGACAGAATGCACCGAGGTTGGCAATTTTAGGAAAAAGATTGTCAAAAATATTGGAAACAACAATTCTTTTATAGTTGGATGTGTATTTATTGAATAGGGCACACAGCGACAAAACCAAAATCAAAGGAAGAATAATTCCTTTGATGTTCCACGCCTGAGTCTTTAAAAACTGAGGATAAAAATAGGGAAGTATAAAAAATACTCCGCAGAAAATCAGGAAATTGATGAAGATGATAAGCAGTGACAGGGAAAGCATATTCTGGTTTTTTCCGTCTTGCTGCACGCTGTGAAAAAATTTCACATTCGCATATGAAATCCCGAAAACTACGAAAGGAACCAGCATCTCTGCGGTCTGCATGCTGTATCTCAGTTTTCCGTAAAATTCAAAATCATTTGGGAAAATGAAAATCGCGGAAACGGTACCCAGGAGAAAACCTACATAGCCAATAATAGAATACTTAAACCCTTGTCTCGCAACTACACTCATTTTTATTGACTTTTAGGAATAAAGATAATGTTGTTGATGTATTCTTTTTTATTTTTTTCGTCGCTTATATTTTTCAGTAGAATGTCTTCCGATAATTTTTCCAGCCCGAAAGTATTTCTGTTAAGATAATGGGCATCATAACCCCAGGATTCTACTTCAGAGATTTCTTTCCAGATCGGGAGGTCATGGTGTCTTTGCTCCATTTCCACCATCAGTACCGGCAAAAACTTACAGATTACTTCACGGGCTCCGTAAAGTGTTTTCATTTCATTCCCCTCAACATCTATTTTGATAAAATCCAGCCTGTGAATACTTTCAATGGCAGCCCAGTCATCAAGACGTATAACCTTTACCTTTTCGGTATAGCTTCTTTCCTCACCTTTTTCTTTGTAAGAGGTGTTTAGGGTTCCCCTGGAAGCAATTGTTTTACCGTTGATTATGGGTACTTTAAATTCGGCTGTCGTGTTTTCATCCGAAAGAGCCAACGGAAAAATGCGCATTTGCGGAAATAGTCTTTTAAGCCTTCTGTACAATTTTTTATTGGGTTCAAAAGCATAGATCTGTTCATGATCCAGCTTATTTTCCAGCTGGTATAAAAATGTGCCTACATTGGCACCTATATCAAAAATAACGGCTTTTTTAGGGAGAAATTCTTTAATCCATACCAATTCGGGTTCTACGTTTCTTGCAGAGAAATTATCTTTACTGAGATTGTTTAAATTTTTAAAAAATCTTTTCTTGTAAAAACCGGGACTTATATATTGCAGATTTTCAGCAATTCTTTGGTATATAGACATGCTTTTGCTTTTGACACGAGCAAATATACGCAAAAATGTTAAATTAATGTTAAAACAGTCAAATTATAAGTCTCTGGCTATCAACGAATATAATTTAAAACTATAAAAAGGGTGCATTCAGAAAATCATTCAGGGGCTTCATCACTTTAAAGATTTTTGCCAGGTTTTTTGAAGCGCTTTTATCCGAAATTTCCTTATCCGAAAGATTATATACTACGATGAAGCTTTTCAGTTTCAGGTACTCAGCCATAGGATCTTCTTTTTCAAATCCCTGCGGCACTTTTTTCAGTTTGTCATCCTGATCCAGCTCCGGAAAATATTTTTTAAATTCTTTATTGTTTAAAATGTTTAAAAATTCCTTTCCATACAGTGAAATTTCTTTTCTCAAGGTTTTCAGAACTGAAGATTCCGGCATGTAGATTCCTCCGGCAATAAAAGATTTTCCCGGCTCCAGGTGCAGATAATATCCGCCTTTCTGGCTGCCTTTCCCCATTCCAAGAGATGCGCCGATGTTGGTTTTATAAGGTGTTTTATCTTTTGAAAAACGAGTGTCCCTGTAAATTCTGAACAGGGATTTTTTAGCATCAATTTTTCCCAACTCAGAATCAAATTCAGACATCTCTGCAATCAGGTCTTCAAGAAATGCTACAATATTTTCCTGAGATTCGGTATAGAGATTTTTATTCTCTGTAAACCATTCACGGTTGTTATTTTCGGCAAGTTGTCTTAAAAAATCAAAAACTTTTGGTGAAACTGCTGCTGGCATATTTTTTTATTTTCAACCAAAATTAATCAAATTCGGGCAATACCGGAAATACATTTTTCCTGCCTACGACAGAGTCCATATCATAAATGTTATTTAAATTAAAATTAAAAATATGGCAGTTTTTCTGCGGAAATTATAAAAGCATTATCACTTTTAAATATTAAATTATTGTTTCTGTAATAATAGTTAAAATGTAATTCAAATAATAATTGTATCTTTGCAAAAATTTTAAAATATTTAATGAATTTATTTACGGAAACCAATTTAAGTCCTGATATTCTTAAGGCTATTGGCGAACTGGGTTACGAAAGCCCGACAGAAATCCAAAAACAGACTATCCCTTTTATTCTTTCAGATATTCGCGACTTGATCGCACTTGCGCAGACAGGGACAGGCAAAACAGCAGCGTTTTCGCTTCCGATTTTGGATATGATTGACGATACGAGTCGCAAAATCCAATTATTGGTCCTTTGTCCGACACGGGAATTATGTCTTCAGATTACGAAAGACATTAAAAACTACTCCAAATACATGAAAGACATCAAAACGACAGCCGTTTATGGTGGAAGCAGTATTATGGATCAGATCAGATCTCTTAAGGACAAACCGCAGATTATTGTGGGAACTCCGGGAAGAGTAATTGACCTTATTAACAGAAAAGCACTGGATTTTTCTGCGATTCACTGGCTTGTGCTGGATGAAGCAGATGAGATGCTTTCAATGGGTTTCAAAGATGAGTTGGAAACAATTTTGAGTGAAACTCCTGAGACGAAACAAACTTTCCTTTTCTCGGCAACAATGAGCAAGGAAGTGGAAAGAATTTCTAAAAGCTACCTCACAAAACCGCACAGAATTTCTGTAGGTTCTATCAATGAGGTTAAGAAAAACATCAAGCATGAATATTATGTGATCGGTTATCGCCAGAAAAAAGAAGCTTTAAAGCGTCTTATCGATTCCAATCCGAATCAGTATTCTATTATTTTCTGCAGAACGAGAATGGAAACCCAGGAGGTTGCAGATTTCCTTATGCAGAACGGATACGCCGCAGATGCGCTTCACGGTGATCTTTCGCAGGCACAGAGAGATACGGTAATGAAGAAATTCAGGCTTAAAAATATCGATATTCTTGTGGCTACAGACGTTGCCGCAAGAGGATTAGACGTAAATTCCCTGACTCACGTTATCCATTATTCTCTTCCGGATGATCCTGAAGTTTTCGTTCACCGAAGCGGAAGAACGGGTAGAGCAGGAAAAGACGGTATTTCTATTGCCCTGATCAAGCCTGAAGAAAGCAGAAAGCTGAAGCAGATTAAATCGGTGACTAAAATTGAAATGCAAGAAGGTAAAATTCCTACCGGAGAAGATATTATCAAGGCTCAGGTGGGAGGTGTTTTTGAAAGTCTTTTTGAAATTCACGAAGATTTCTTTGAATTTGATGACTCCCTGATTCCCGATTTATCGGCATTCACAAAAGAAGAACTTGCTCACAAACTCCTTCAGTTTCAGCTGAAAGATCTTGCAATGTATTATAAAGACAGACATGATCTTATTGATCAGAAACTGAGCAGCAGAGATGATGACGGAGGCTCCAGAAGGGACAGAAGAGACCGCGACAGAGACAGAGGAAGAGATCGTGACAGAGGCGAAAGAAGCGAGCGTAGCGGAAAACCAAGAAGAAAAAATGAAGATATGGTAAGATTCTTCTTTAATCTGGGTAAAAAAGATCAGCTGAAGAAATTGGATGTATTGGATATTATCAACAAAGCGACTTCCGGAAAAAGCAAGAAAAGAGCTGAAATCGGGGATATCGAAATTCTTGAGAAATTCTCATTCTTCGAAGTTGAAAAATCATTCAAAGACAATGTTTTGAGCAACATCGGATCCATGAAATTCAAAGGAAAGGAAATGAGGGCTGAAGTAGCCAACTAAACTCCTTAAAACATACTGAAAACCGGCTGCATGGCCGGTTTTTTTATTTGATAATCAATCTGTAATGCAATGTTAACAAAACTTAATGTTGTATTGTTTCAGGTAAGGGCGTTTTTTAAGAAATTTGCACACGAATTATAAATACTTAAAAATGGGAATTGGTAATATTTTCCACGCTTTTCAACCAAAAGATAAAATCTTCTTCGTACTGTTCGAAAAAGTAACTGAAAACCTTGTAGCAATGTCTGAGGAATTCAATGCAGGAATTAAAGATTTTGATCTTAATGATGATTCCATGCTGAAAAAAATGAGCGACTTCGAACATAAAAATGATGAACTTACTCATGAGATCTTTGTAGAACTGGGAAAAAACTTCATTACACCTTTCGACAGAGAAGATATTCATACCCTTGCAACAGGGCTGGATGATATTGCAGATTATATTTATGCCTCAACAAAGTACATTTTCCTGTATAAATCTCCTGAGATGAAGGCATATTCCGATTTCTCATTATTGATTCACAAAGCATGTCTTGAAATCCAGAATGCTATGAAGAATCTTAAAGGCTTCAAAAATATGGAACAGGTAAAAGAAGCTTGTATTAAAGTGAACTCTATTGAAAATATAGCAGACGACCTTCTTTCCAATTCAATGGTGGAATTATTCGAAACGAATGATGCCATTAACATCATCAAAGTTTCATCTGTACTTAATTATCTTGAAGTCGTGACCGACAAAGCAGAAGATGTTGCCAATACCATTGAGAACATCATGATTAAATACGCTTAATTAATAATTATAATTAAACAATGGAATTTCCGATTTTACTTATAGTTATTATTGCTTTGGCTCTGATTTTCGATTACATTAATGGTTTTCATGATGCAGCCAACTCAATCGCGACTATTGTTTCTACAAAAGTTTTAACACCTTTCCAGGCTGTACTTTGGGCAGCTCTTTGGAATTTCGCGGCGTTCTTTATCGCTGCTTATATTATTGGCGAATTTAAAATCGGTAACACGATTGCCAAAACTGTTAATGAAAATTTTATCACCCTCGAAGTAATATTTTCCGGGCTTGTAGCCGCCATCGCATGGAATCTCCTTACATGGTGGTTCGGGATCCCATCTTCTTCTTCTCACACACTGATCGGAGGATTTCTGGGGGCAGCCTTAATGCATGCTTTCATGATGGATTATCATAGTGTTGTCGCAGCCCATCCGGAATTGGGGATGTGGGATACGATTAAAGAAGCGGCAAGCCAGGTAACGCAGCAGAGTGTTGTGAAATTTGATAAGGTAATTCCTATTTTCCTGTTCATTTTCATGGCTCCGATTATCGGGATGATTATCTCTATCATTATTACTTTAATTATCGTTCATCTTTATAAAAAATCAAATCCGCATAAAGCAGATCAGTCGTTCAAAAGATTACAGCTGGCTTCTTCAGCACTTTTCAGCTTAGGCCATGGCCTGAATGATGCGCAGAAAGTAATGGGAATCATCGGAGCCGCATTGATTTACTATCATGTGGAGATGCTTCAGGATCCGGTCTATCTCGCTATTCCTGCTGCCGGACGTTTTGATTATTTCGCTGAACATTATATCTGGGTTCCGTTGGTGTCATTCTTGGCAATTGGTTTGGGAACCATGAGTGGAGGCTGGAAGATCATCAAAACAATGGGAACCAAAATTACAAAAGTAACTTCCCTTGAAGGGGTGAGCGCAGAAACTGCAGGTGCGATTACTCTGTTTATTACGGATCACTTCGGAATTCCTGTTTCTACAACACACACCATAACAGGGTCCATCATCGGAGTTGGTCTTACAAAAAGAGTGTCTGCCGTACGCTGGGGGATCACCGTAAGCCTTCTTTGGGCATGGGTTCTTACCATCCCGATCTCTGCAATTGTTGCGGGAATTATGTATCTTGTGGTTACATTCTTGTCATAAAAAACAATTTTATATATTACAAAAAACTTTGCTCATACAGGCAAAGTTTTTTGTGTATAATGGGCTAAACATTTGGAGTTATGGCATCGAAAAGCAATATGTATATTTTAGTGGAAGCTTTTTGACTTCGTCGAATTGTAATTAATATTTTTTAAGGAGCAATTTCCTGCTTTCCGCACTCGCTATTTTCATGTTTCGGCGGCGCGGCGAAGCCGCGCCGCCGAAACATGAAAATGAGCTCAGACAGATGCTTCAATCAGGGCTAGGCGGCAGCCTCTTATTTAAATATCAGGAATTAGGCACACAAGGTTATTATTCCGGAAAATTAAATCTTCACCAGTAAACAGTAAGGATTTTTACTTTAAAAAGCCCCGGAAAAATTGTATTTTTGTTCAAACTATTAGAATTTATGGAATTTTTAGACAAATACCAGCAGATTGTTGCAGATGCTATTGCCAAATATACTTTTAAGGACAAGCCGACGGAGTTGTACGAACCGATGAACTATATCATTTCACACGGCGGGAAAAGACTTCGCCCCATTATGGTTCTTATGGCTTGCGACCTTTTTGGCGGTAATCTGACTGAAGCAATCAAACCTGCTCTTGCCATTGAATTTTTCCATAATTTCACCTTGATTCATGATGATATCATGGACGAAGCCCCGCTAAGAAGAAATAAACCAACGATTCACACATTACACGGAATCAATGTAGGTATTCTTTCAGGAGACGGACTCATGTTAAAGGCCTACAAATTCTTTGAAGACCTGGAACCTGAAACATTCAAAGCATGTATCAGAATATTCACACATACAGGGCTGCTTTTGTGCGAAGGTCAGCAATATGATATTAATTTTGAAACCCAGGAAAATGTAACTTTTGATGACTATATCAGAATGATTACCTATAAAACCGGTGTTTTGAGTGCTTCTTCTTTTGAGATCGGAGCATTGATTGCCAAGGCCAACTTTAAAGATGCCAAAGCAATTTTCAATTTCGGAAAACATATTGGGATTGCCTTCCAGATCATGGATGATTATCTCGATGTATTCGGAGACCAGGCACAATTCGGAAAAAAACATGCCGGAGATATTTACGAAAATAAAAAGACGGTTCTTTATCTGATGGCAAGAGAGCACGCAACAGAAGAAGAAAGAAAAGAACTGGATTACTGGTATTCTAAAAAAACGGACAATATCGATAAAGTCTACGGAGTAGAGAAAATTTTCAGAAGAACAAAAGTAGACGAAAAAGCGTTACGACTGATCGAAAAGCACAACGAAATCGGGCAGAGCTATCTCCAGAAAATTGATATTCCGGATGAAAAGAAAAAGCCATTCGCAGAATTGGCCAATTACTTATTAAGAAGAGAAAGTTAATGTGCTAATTTGAAAATGAGATAATTTTAAAATTCTAAATTGTTTCATTTTCAAATTTCCAAATTTCGAATGCAATGAAGTTCAGGACAGAAGTTGATATCATAGAATCGAAGAATAAGATCACGCTTGAAGATAGAATATTTTCAATCGGTTCTTGCTTTGCTTCTGAAATGTCGGATCTGTTTTCCCAGGGGCAGCTTCAGGCACTGAATAATCCTTTCGGAACTGTTTTTAACCCCTTTTCAATCAGCAATTCGGTAAAAAGGCTTCACGATGCGGAGTTTTATCATGAGGAAGAATTAATCACGTTTAATGACGAATTTATTTCTCTTGATCACCATACCGGTTTTGATACAAGATATATCCATCAGACACTAAATAAAATTAATGCTAAACTAGAAGAAGGAAATTCTTTTCTTCAGGAAACCGATTGGGTAATCATTACCTACGGAACGTCTTTCATCTACGAATTTCTTCCCAAACAGAAACTGGTCGCCAACTGTCACAAAATTCCGCAGAAATTCTTCGAAAAAAAATTGCTGAGCCATCACGAAATTACAGATGCCATTTATAACACGATATTAAATCTCAATGATATTTGTAAGGATGACGTTCAGATCCTTTTTACAGTGTCACCCGTTCGGCATACAAAAGACGGAATGATTGAAAATCAGCTGAGTAAATCAAAACTGGTTACGGCCGTTCATGAGGCTATTCAGCAGTTTGAAAACTGCCATTACCTTCCGGTCTATGAAATCCTGATGGACGATTTGAGGGATTACCGTTTTTACAAAGAAGACATGATACATCCGAATACTCAGGCGGTAAATTATATCTTTGAGAAATTCGGGAATGCTTATTTTGCTGATGAAACCAAAGAATTTATCAAAGAAAATTTTAAGATCAATAAAGCACTGGAACACAGAACCGGCGACGAAAAAGATCCTAAATATATCGAATTTAAAGAAAAATTAAATCAAAAAATTGAAGTACAACGACAAAAAGTAAAACATAAAATCTTTTCAGATGCCTGATTTTACCACAATTGAATATCTGAAATCAGGAAATGAAAGACAGCAAAAAGCCTATCAGCTTCTTTCAAAACATTGCTTCTTTGAGAAATTAAAAGCATATTCCCCAATTTTAGCCGGAACAATTCCTATTGAAATTGATATTGAAGGTAGTGATCTTGATATAATCTGTAAAGTTGATCTTAAATTTGAAGAAAATTTTTTGAATGATGTATTGAGCTGTATTCCTCACGATGCGGAAATTAAGGTGGAATATCCTGTTCTTAATGGTGAGAAATGTATTACTGTAAATTTTGGATTGGAAGAATTTCCTATCGAAATTTTCGGACAGAATAGACCTTCAACAATGCAGAATGCTTACCGGCATATGATTTCGGAATACAAAATACTTCAGGAAAAAGGAGAAGATTTTAAACAAAAAATAATACAGTTAAAACAGCAGGGAATGAAGACGGAACCGGCTTTTGGGATGCTTCTGGGACTTGAAAATCCTTATGAGGACCTGTTAAAATTATAAAGAAAAATGATTGATACCCATACCCATTTATACGCAGAAGAATTTGATGAAGACAGAAAAGAAACAATTCAAAGAGCGGTAGATAAAGGAATAACCGAATTCTATCTTCCTGCCATCGACTCAGAATCGCACGAAAAAATGCTTCAGCTGGAAACAGAATATCCGAACCGGATTTTTTCCATGATGGGCCTCCATCCATGTTATGTGAAACCTGAAACCTGGGAAAAAGAATTGGAAATCGTTAAAAATTATCTGGATAAAAGAAATTTTCCCGCTATCGGAGAAATTGGCATTGATCTGTACTGGGATAAAACAACGCTCGATATTCAAATTAAAGCTTTTGAACAGCAGATTGACTGGGCCATCGAAAAAGATCTGCCGATCGTAATTCATACACGCGAAAGCTTTGATGAAACATTTGAAGTTCTGGAAAGAAAAAAACACCCGAAACTGAGGGGAATTTTCCATTGTTTTTCAGGAAACCTGGAGCAGGCAAAACATGCCATAGATCTGAATTTTATCTTGGGAATTGGTGGAGTAGTGACCTTTAAAAACGGAAAAATAGATCAGTTCCTGAATGAAATTCCTTTAGATAAAATCGTTCTTGAAACAGATTCTCCCTACCTCGCACCCGTTCCGCACCGTGGGAAACGAAATGAAAGTTCGTATCTTGACCTTGTCGCCGGAAAACTGGTGGATATTTATAAATCTGATTTTTCGGAGATTGACAGGATTACGACGGAGAATGCAAAGATATTATTTAAACAAGTTTAATATCAGCAAGCCATAAAAAAGCCTTCCACTTCCGGAAGGCTTTCCTATTATTTTTTCCTTGTAAAATTCTTATTTTTTGGCTTTTTAAATCCCGTAGGAGCAGCTGGAGAATCAGGTTTATTCCTGTTTTTCGACCTTGGAGCACCGCTGCCGGATCTTGCAGGTTTTGGCTTGTCGGAACCGGGGTTAAAAGGTTTGTTGTTAGAATCCCTTTTCTGAACCACTAGATCATCGGTATGAAAAGGATGGTCTTTGATGACAGGGATCTTCTTTCCGATCAGCTTTTCTGTGTTTTTCAGGTTTAATAAATCCAGGCCGTCTACAAAAGATATGGAAGTTCCTTCTGCACCGGCTCTTCCCGTTCTTCCGATTCGGTGAACATACGTTTCAGAAACATCGGAAAGCTCGAAATTAATCACAAATTTAAGCTCATCAATATCAATTCCCCTCGCCGCAATATCAGTCGCCACTAAAACCCTTGTTTTACCGGATTTAAAATTATTTAATGCGTTCTGACGTGCATTCTGCGACTTATTACCATGAATTGCTTCTGTCGTGATCTGATCTTTCTGAAGTTTTCTTGCAATTTTATCGGCCCCGTGTTTTGTTCTCGAAAAAACAAGAACAGAATCGGAAATATCATTCTTCAGAATATGCGTTAAAAGATTCAGCTTATTGTCCTTTTCCACAAAATAAACCGACTGCTTTATGGTATCTGCAGTTGATGAAACAGGCGTTACCTCCACTTTTACAGGATTGTTCAGGATAGAATCTGCCAGTTTCTGTATCTCTGCAGGCATGGTGGCAGAAAAAAATAAGGTTTGCCTTTTTTGTGGTAATAGTTTAATGATTCTTTTTACATCGTGTACAAAGCCCATGTCCAGCATTCTGTCGGCTTCGTCCAATACAAAGATTTCAAGGTTTTTTAAGCTGATGATTCCCTGGGCAATAAAGTCCAGCAATCTTCCCGGAGTAGCAACAAGAATGTCAACTCCTTTTTTCAGAGCAGTTTCCTGGTTTCCCTGTTTTACACCTCCGAAAATAACAAGATGCTTCAGCGGTAAATATTTTCCGTAAGCCTTGATGTTTTCTTCAATCTGGATAGCCAGCTCTCTTGTGGGCGTTAAAATTAAAGCCTTGATATGTTTATTTGGAAATTTATTCTGAGAAAGATTCTGAAGAATAGGAATGGCAAAAGCAGCCGTTTTTCCTGTTCCTGTCTGTGCGCATCCTAAAAAATCCCTTCCTTTCGTAATTTCCGGAATTGATTTTTCCTGGATTGGGGTAGGGTTGGTATATCCTTGTTCCTGAATTGCTTTGGCAATAGGTTCTATTAAATTTAGATCTGTAAAATTCAAATGAATTGTTTTTTTTATAATTACAATAAAAATTCCTTCATTTTGAAGGAATTATATTTTGCAAAGGTAGTTTAAATATTTTTAATGGTATTAATTCACTTTCGTCCACTGTTGGTTCTTTCTCAGATCCTCAAAAAATTTGTACAGTTCAGATAGTTTTTCACTTCCGTGTTTACCATAATCTTCCACATGTTTTGAAGTTCCGTCCGCAAATTTTATTCTCAGATGGGAAGAGGGAAGATCCGTTACATTCTTTTCACCATAATTATCATTCAGGTTTTTTACATCCAATCCGTCAAGCATAGAGATAAGCTTATTGTAATCTTCCTGCTTAATCGTTCCTTTGAATGTTCCTTCGCGCGGTTTCGAGAATTCATCTTTTGAAGGCCTGTCGCTGAAATTAAAATGTTCCGCTTCAAAAACAGCCGTTCGGTCGGCATTGATGGTCATCTTAAAAACCGGGCAAAACCCAAAGCAGGGCGTTGCTTCATATTCAATAGTAGAATATTTTGAATTCATTTTCTGGGAATTGCATGAAAATAAAACGATAAAAGCAAAAAGACCGAATATATATTTCATAATTTTAAAATTTGGATTGAATTATTCAATAATTATTCCGAAAAACAAGTATTGAAAGGCGATAACATAAATTTAACAAAGAAAAATATTCAGAATTAAATTTATTTAAATATAACCCATCGAATAAGATTTAATTGGCACTTATATTCTAAAAAGCTGAACCTCGGGTTAATTCCCAAGGTTCTTTTATTCTGAAAATACCGATGAAGTATTAAAAAATTTCTTATCCATGAAGCTGTTTCCAGATCGCATCTTTCAGCTCTGTAAGGCCTTCTCCCGTAACACCGGAGAAAAATAATGGCTGTTTGTTTTCGGGGAATTCTGCCGAGATTTCCTTTTTCAGCTCATCATCCAGAAGGTCTGACTTTGAAATAGAAACAATAAAATCTTTATCCAGCAGTTCGGGATTATATTCCTTTAATTCATTTTCCAGTATTTTAAACTCCTGAAAATGATCTTCAGAATCGGCAGGAATTAAAAATAATAAGATTGAATTTCTTTCAATATGCCTTAAAAATCGGTGTCCCAAACCTTTACCTTCCGCAGCGCCTTCAATAATTCCCGGAATATCCGCCATTACAAAAGACTTGTAATTTCTGTAATCTACAATTCCCAGATTAGGAGTCAGGGTTGTGAAGGCATAATCTGCAATTTTTGGTTTGGCTGCAGAAACAGAAGCCAAAAGAGTAGATTTTCCGGCATTCGGGAATCCTACAAGCCCTACATCGGCAAGAATTTTAAGCTCAAAAGTTACATAGCCTTCCTGGCCGTCCATTCCCGGTTGAGCAAATCTTGGCGTCTGGTTGGTGGATGATTTGAAATGCTCGTTTCCTTTTCCGCCCATTCCGCCTTCCATCAGGATGATTTCCTGTCCGTCTTCCAGAATTTCCCCGATGATTTCGCCGTCTTCATTCTTCGCAATCGTCCCGATCGGAACTTCGATGTATACATCGGCTCCGTAAGCACCTGTAAGTTGATTTTTTCCTCCGTTTTCACCGCGTTCTGCTTTTACGTGACGGGTGTATCGAAGAGGCAGTAAAGTCCATTCGTTGGCATTTCCTTTCATGATAACGTGGCCTCCGCGACCTCCGTCACCTCCGTCAGGACCACCTTTTGGAATATATTTCTCACGGCGAAGATGCGCAGAACCTGCACCTCCGTGGCCGCTTTTACAATGAATCTTTACGTAATCTACAAAATTTGACATAATTTTAATTCAAGGTTTTATGTTGAAGGTTCAAAGTTTTAACCTTGAATTTGGAACTTTGAACCTTGAATCAAAAATTTTTATTTTTGAACCTTTTCTACTTCAGCAAAAAGTTTCTCAGAAATCTCGTCGATATCTCCGACACCGTTGATCTCCACATATTTGCCCTGCTGCTTGTACAGTTCGGCAACTTCTGCTGTTTTTGCGTAGTATTCTTTTATTCTGTTTTCGATGATTTCTACATTGCTATCGTCTGATCTTCCGCTGATTTCACCTCTCTTTAAAAGTCTTTCAACCAAAATTTTATCTTCAACTACCAATGAAAGACAAACATCGATCTCATCGTTTAATTCTTCTTTTACAATTTTTTCCAGGGCTTCCGTCTGCACGGCAGTTCTCGGATATCCGTCGAAAATGAATCCTGCCGCATCGGTAGGTTTTCTGATCTCGTCAATCAGCATATCTGTTGTTACCTGATCCGGAACCAGTTCTCCTTTGTCAATATAAGATTTTGCCAGTTTCCCAAGCTCGGTATCATTTTTCATATTGAATCTGAAAAGGTCACCTGTTGAGATCTGTTTTAAATTGAATTTCTTAATCAGGTTCTGAGCCTGAGTTCCTTTTCCACTTCCCGGAGGGCCGAACAGAACAATGTTTATCATAATGTGGTTTCGCTGTTGGCAATTGGCGTTGGCTTCTTGCTCTTAGCATTTTTAAATTAATAATTACTTTTTATTTAGATATAATTTTTAAAAGCTAATAGCCAAAAGCTAGAAGCTAATAGCAATTTAGTGGTTGATTTGTCCTTCTTCCAGTTGATACAGATTTGGTAAATTTCTTCCCAATTCATCGTAATCCAGTCCGTAGCCGAGAACAAATTTGTTTGGAATCTCTTTTCCGATATAATCCAGCTTGAAATCTTTTTTATACACTTCCGGTTTCAGAAGGAATGAGGCCAGCTTTACCGATTTCGGGCGTTGTGTTTCCTTGAAGTATTTGAAAAGGCTTTCCACTGTATTTCCGGTATCCACAATATCTTCCACCAAAATGATATGACGGTCTTTCACGTCTTTCGTCAATTCCATTTTCTGGTAAACGATTCCCGTAGATTCCGTTCCTACATAAGAGCTCATCTGGATAAAAGCAATTTCGCAAGGACCCGGGTAATGCTTCAGCAGATCCGAGAAGAACATGATCACCCCGTTCAATACTCCGATGAAAACAGGAACTTCATCCTTGTGATCTTCATAAATTTTTAAAGCGGTTGCTTTTACAATTTCCTGAATTTCGGCGTCCTCCAGATAAGGAACGAAAGTTTTGTCGTGAACTTTAATACTTTCCATAAAAATTTTAGTAGGCTGCAAAGTTAATGATTTTTGATGAAAGTTTTCAATGGGTGGAAGAGTGATTGGTTTTATGATGACATTGAACCTTCGTGGTTTTTAAAACCTTGAAAGCCTGGCGACGAAATATTTTCCTTATCTTTGCCACTCACAAAACCCATAATATCAGGATGTAGGATACAGTTTCTTTCAGATTTAATCGACAATAACAGATGCGTTATTGCATTTTCAACTTTAATAAAGAAAGAAATCATGATTTTTTTACACGATATAACTTTTGGGTTTCCCGCAGGAGATCTGCTGTTTAATTCTATTACTTTAACGATACCATCTCAATCAAAATCCGCTTTGGTGGGAAGCAACGGCATGGGGAAATCCACACTTCTGAAGATTATGGCAAAAGAAATGGAACCTTTGCAGGGAAATATCAATGCAGAAGGAGAACTGTTTTATGTTCCGCAAATGTTCGGAAACTTTAATAAACTAACCATTGCGCAATGTCTTAAAATTGATAAAAAACTTAAGGCCCTTCAAAAAATTACAAATGGGGAAATAGATGAAATTTATTTTGAAACGTTGAACGACGATTGGGATATCGAAGAACGTTGTCAACAGGCTTTGCATTCTTGGAAGCTTGAAAATTTAGATCTCAATCAAAAACTGGAAAACTTGAGCGGCGGACAAAAAACAAAAGTTTTCCTGGCGGGAATTCAGATTAATCAACCCGAAATTATCTTGCTGGACGAACCGACCAATCATCTTGATCTGGAAGGCAGGAATCTGCTGTATGATTTTATTGAGAAATCAAATGCAACAATTGTTATGGTCAGTCACGACCGAACTTTGCTGAATCTCGCAGATACAATTTTTGAACTCAGCAACCAGGGGATTTCCAGCTATGGCGGCAATTATGACTTTTATGCTGAACAGAAAGCGATTGAAAATGAGGCTCTGCAGAATGATATTCATGCTAAAGAAAGAGCGTTGAAAAAGGCCAAAGAAAAGGAACGCGAAACGCTGGAACGAAAGCAGAAGCTTGATACGAGAGGAAGAGGAAAGCAGGAAAAATCAGGTGTTGCCAGGATTATGATGAATACGCTGCGAAATAATGCCGAGAAAAATTCTTCGAAGTTGAAAGCGGTTCATGCCGGGAAAATTAATGATATTTCCGGGGATTTGCGGGATTTGCGTTCGTCAGTGAGAAATTTGGATCAGATGAAGGTGAACTTTAATGATTCGGATTTGCATTCCGGGAAAATTCTGATTTCAGTTGAGGATATGAATTTTAGATATCATGATAAAAATCTTTGGAAAGAAAATCTCCATCTTGAAATCCGAAGCGGTGACCGGATCGCCATTAAAGGTTCGAACGGTTCCGGAAAAACGACTTTGATTAAATTGCTATTGGGAGATCTGCTGCCTGCTTCCGGGAGTGTTTCGAGGTCGGATTTCAATACGATTTATATTGATCAGGAATATTCTTTACTCAATAAAACGACGACCGTGTATGAATTTGCCCAACAGTTCAACGATCACGCGATGCAGGAATCGGAAGTGAAAACCTTATTGTCAAGATTTTTATTCGGAAAGGAAACCTGGGATAAAAAATGTGATGTGTTAAGCGGCGGCGAACGTCTTCGGCTTTTGCTGTGCGGACTTTCCATCAGCAATAATGCTCCCGATATGATTATTCTTGATGAACCGACGAATAATTTAGACCTCCAAAATGTGGAAATTCTGACGAATTCTATTAAGGATTATCATGGAACGTTGGTGGTGATTTCGCATGATGGGGTGTTTTTGGAGGAGATTGGGATTGTGAGTGCGGTGTTGCTGGAGTTGTAATAATATTAATGTAGTTTGTCATTCTACAGAAGTCTTTCTGACAAAGTTTTTAATATCCACTAATCAATACTGTTTTTAAGAATTAGTAGAGTTATTAACCTCACAGGTTTTCAAAACCTGTGAGGTTTGAATAAATCTGTAGTTCATATGTAGGCTAAAACCTTCAAGGTCTTTTATTTAATATCTATTAACCAATACTGTTTTTTAAGATTATATTTTTTTAAAACATTTATATTAGGAATGGTCCAGCCAAAATCTTTTTTATATTGATCAGTAAAAGTCAATGTATATGTTTTATTCTTTTCAAAAAAGTTTTCTCCGAAAAATTTGGGACATCTTACAATAATCGGAATTTGCTTATTCTCATAATTCTTCAGAGATGTATCAATGATTTCAAACTCTAAAACAAAAGCATACGCAACATAACCACAATTACCCGGTAGCTTAAAATCATTGACAATCTTTCCTGTTAATTGATATTGATTTTTTTTGAGTTTATTATTTTGTGCAATTGCCGATACATTAATGAACAGCAATAAGAAAATGAGTTTAATAGTTGTTTTCATGGATTGGAATCTAATATCGATTTCCTGATGATTATTTTAATTTGATCTCAGGTAATTGGTAGTTTCCGACAACTTCAACCATCTTTGTAGAGTTTTCCTTAAGATTTTTGAAAAAGGCATCAATATCTTCTTGATAGCCCCTTTCACTTACGCCAAAAAGTAAAATCCCACTATTATTTTTATCGGAGATTAATTTATAGCGGTAAACATTTCTTTCAGCAATTAAGATTTCTTTTCCGTTAGCTGAATTTTTGCTGATAATGAAGTCCAGAATATACTCTCCCTTGTTTTCGTACGTCGTATAGTTGATAACAGGATTTGACTGCTTCATCTTCTCAAGTTCACTGATTTTTTGATTAATAGCATCTTCCAGTTTAAAATCTCCTTTTACAAAATCGATCATGATAAGCGTATTGTATTTTTCTATATTGTCATTGGGACCTAAATATTCCTGTTTGTAATAATTGCTATTCGGGTGTGAACTCCATGCTAAATGATATGTTTTGGAATCGATGGTGATGGGGCCCGGAATGTTTAGATATTCTGTTACCTTATTTTGTGCAGTTAACGAGAAGAAGGGTAGTAAAAGGAAAATTAGTGATTTTAATTGTTTATACATGATTAATTTTATTAGTTGAAATTTAGTCATTTGATCTTGAAGGAATATCCGTCTGATGAAGAAGTCTCATGATTTTAATTTCTTTATTGTTGAGATCGATTTTGTAAAATGGAATGAGGGTTTATTCTTAAAAGAAATATTGTTTATTTGGATATTTTTGGTGTAGCTTTTCCAGAAATTCTTTAAGATTAAAATTCTTAATAAATCCTGATTTTTCACCTTTTTTTAATTCGTTGATTATATTTATTTTCATATGAATGTAAAGATATAATTATTTGGAATGATAGCTTATTAAAAATATTTGTAAATATATCCTTACTAATGAGCCTATAAAGATTCCGCTTATTTAAGTAAGCAAATATAATTAATCTAATGCAACCACATGATTTCCACCCCACCCAAAAATAAATTCCCCTCAAATTTGCCCACCCAATTTTTTAAAAGTAATTTTGCATGAATCTAAAATAAAAGTAAAATATGTCAACTTACGTAGTTGTAGGTCTTCAGTACGGAGATGAAGGGAAAGGAAAAATCACGGATGTTTTATCGGCAAAATCGGATTATGTGGTGCGCTTCCAGGGGGGAGACAACGCAGGTCATACCGTATATGTAGGCGATGAAAAATTCGTATTGCACCTTCTTCCGTCGGGAGTTCTTCAGTGCAAAGGGAAATGTATCATTGCCAACGGAGTAGTGGTAAACCCTAAATCTTTCATTAAGGAGGTGAATCAGATCGAAAGCAAAGGCTTGAGAACGGATCATATTTTCATCAGCAGAAGAGCGCATGTCATCATGCCTTATCACATTCTTTTGGATACGTACCGTGAAGAAGAGCACGGAGGAACGCAGATCGGAACCACTAAAAAAGGGATCGGACCTTGCTACGAAGACAAAATTGCCAGAGTGGGAATCAGAATGATCGATCTTCTGAACCCTGAGATTTTAAGAGACAAAATCGAGAAAAACTTAAAAATCAAAAATTCTCTTTTTGAAAAATATTTCGATAAACCTACACTGGACGTTGAAGAAATTTACAACGAATATTTAGAAATCGGAAAACAACTTCAGGACAGAATCGTAGATACGGAACTGGAACTGAATGAAGCCATCAGAGACGGTAAAAATGTTTTATTCGAAGGAGCGCAGGCTTTAATGCTTGACATTGACTTCGGAACATATCCGTATGTAACATCCTCTTCTCCATCTACAGGAGGTGTTTGTTCGGGAGCGGGAGTTCCGCCAACTTCTCTTCAAAACTTAATCGGTGTTGCTAAGGCATACTGTACAAGAGTGGGTAATGGGCCTTTTCCATCAGAATTGGACAATGAATTAGGAGAAAGCATCAGACAGATTGGGGGTGAATTCGGAGCAACAACAGGTAGACCAAGAAGAACGGGTTGGTTAGACCTTGTTTCGTTGAAACATGCTTGTATGATCAATGGAATCAATAACTTAGTAATTACCAAACTGGATGTTCTTACGGGGATTGAAAATCTGAAAGTAGTAACGCATTATAAAACGGAAGACGGCAAAATCATCGATTATTTCACTTCTTCAACAGAGAAATTATACAACTACGAACCAATTTACCAGGACCTTCCGGGTTGGAAAGAAGATATCACGAAAGCAAGAAGCTATGATGAACTTCCGCAAACGGCTCAGGAATATATAGAGTTTATAGAAAAGTATTTAGGAATCAACGTTTATTTGGTTTCTGTAGGTCCTGAAAGAAGTCAGAACATTATCAGAAAAGAATTATTCTAAAATATTTATATTATCATAATGAAAAAGACTGTCGGAAGATGGTCTTTTTTTATTTATTCTAAATAACTGAAAATCAAAAAATTGTAATTGCAATTAGTAGGTGATTGTTATTTAAAGCATAGTTAAATTTTAAAAATGGCAGTTAATTTTTAAAAATGGTGTATTTTTAACAATAAAATGGCAGAAATTTTGATATTGAAATAATAACCATGGATTAAAGGTGACAACCTGATAATCTCAATTTAACAATTTAATATCAAAAAGGATGAAACACATGCATCAGAATCAGGAATTTCGTTTCAACGAAGTTCTTTTCGAGCACCGCAACAAGCAATACGGTGCCTATGTCTTAAGAAATGAATCAGACAGAATTTTAACGAAAGCACTTTTTATAGGAGTGAGCATTTTAGCGGCGATTTCTTTGACACCTTTAATTGCAAATGCTTTTAAATCCGAACCTATTAAGGAACCTATTTACGATGGAGGGCATATTTTTAAACCGGTTATAACCCCTGAAAAAGATCCGCCTGCACCAGTAAAACCTCAACCTGTTCCTGAGAAAATAAAAACGGTTGATAAAACTGTTCCTGAACCAAAAGCAATTGTTACTAATGAGAAAAAATTAATAACTCTTAAGGATGAGCAAAATGCAGCTGCAGGTATACAGACATCAGAAGGAAAAGAAGTTCCTACTATAAAATATGTGCCAATAGCACCTCCTATTACTAGTGGAGAAAATACACAACAGGTAGTGCAACCTAAAGTGCAGCCAAAGGAAGATAATTCTCCTAAAACAGTTGTCGACGTAGAAGCAAGTTTTGTAGGCGGTCTGGATTCTTTTAGAAATAAAGTAATGAATAACTTTGACGGATCAGGATTTGATTCCGGTGAAGTAATGAAGACGATGGTTACTTTTATTGTAGAGAAAGATGGTACTATTTCGGGAATCAAAGCTGATGGAAAAGATGTGGATTTTAATAGTGAAGCGATGAGAACTATTAAAAGCATTAAAGGGAAATGGGTGCCTGCGAAAGTAAACGGACAACCTGTAAGAAGCTACTTTAAATTCCCGATTTCCATGAAGTTCGATAATTAAAAATAACAACAGATCTTGAACAGTTATCCACAAATATTTTTTTTTGTGGATAATTTTTTTTAGGGTTAAAAGGCTTATTAACAATATTTTAACTCATTTTCCGTTTTATCGGTTCATTCAGAGCACGGAAAAATGTGTATTTTTGAAACTTAAAGTTCTAAGAATGGCAAAAATCATAGGTATCGCTAATCAGAAAGGAGGTGTTGGAAAAACAACAACAGCTGTTAATTTAGCCGCGGCATTAGGGGTATTGGAAAAGAAAATATTAATCATTGATGCTGATCCTCAGGCCAATGCAACTTCCGGTTTAGGAGTGGATGATGTTCAGTATTCTACATACAACTTATTGGAGCACAGTGTTGAAACAGAAAAATGCATCAAGCAGACGGCAACACCAAATCTCGACATCGTGCCTTCACACATCGATCTTGTAGCAGCAGAAATTGAGCTGGTAGACAAGGAAGACAGAGAATACATGCTGAAAAAAGCCCTGCAGAGTGTCAGAGACAATTATGACTATATCATCATTGACTGTGCACCAAGTTTGGGTCTGATCACCGTAAATGCTCTTACGGCTGCTGACTCTGTAATTATTCCGATCCAGTGTGAATATTTCGCATTGGAGGGTTTAGGGAAGCTCCTCAACACCATTAAAAATGTACAGAAAATTCACAATAAAGACCTTGATATCGAAGGTTTACTGCTTACGATGTATGACAGCAGATTGAGATTATCCAATCAGGTGGTGGAAGAAGTGAATGCACACTTCCCGGAAATGGTTTTTGAAACCATTATCAGCAGAAACGTACGTTTAAGCGAAGCGCCAAGTTTCGGGGAAAGTATCCTGAATTATGATGCCGAAAGTAAAGGAGCGGTTCAGTACATCCAGCTTGCAGAAGAAGTGCTGTTGAAAAATGAAAAATTAGTAAAGAATTAAAAGGCCAATAGCCAAAAAAGCTAAAAGCTAAGAACATATGAAGGATAAAAAAAGAGCGATGGGACGCGGATTGGGCGCTATTCTTAGTGCAGAATCCAAGGCAACGATCAATTCTGCAACCGATGAAGGAGCAGATAAGTTTGTAGGAAATATCGTTGAAATTTCAATAGAAGATATTTATCCGAACGCGACCCAACCAAGAACATATTTTGACGAAAAGGCATTAAACGAACTTGCCCAGTCTATCAAAAACTTAGGTGTAATCCAGCCGATTACGTTGAGAAAAGATGGAGAGAAGTTTGAAATCATATCGGGAGAAAGACGTTACAGAGCCAGTAAATTAGCCGGTCTGGAAACAATTCCTGCCTATATTCGTCTGGTAAATGATCAGGAACTCCTGGAAATGGCTCTTGTTGAAAACATCCAGAGGGAAGATCTTGATGCTATAGAAATTGCATTAACCTATCAAAGATTAATGGATGAGATCGGTCTTACGCAGGAGAATCTCAGCCAGAGAGTGGGGAAAGACAGAAGTACAATTACCAACTCCATCAGGTTATTAAGGTTAAATCCGGATATTCAGAATGCCATCAGAAGCGGAGAAATTTCTGCAGGGCACGGAAGGGCAATTATCAGTCTTGAAAATGAAGAACATCAGCAGATTCTTTTTGATCTTATTATTAAAGAAAAACTTAATGTTCGCCAGGCTGAACAGGCTGCTACAGCTTTAAAAAATCCAATATCTCCTGCCGCAAAAAGAGCAAAGGCAGAGCTTTCCAATAATTACAAGAGGGCTCAGAAAACGATCGCGGATATACTGGATGTAAAAGTGGAAATTAAAACCTCCGGAAACGGTAAAAAAGGTAAAATTGTTCTTGACTTCAAAAATGAAGATGAGCTTGAATATATTTTATCTCATATTAAATAATGAAAAAAATACTTTTCACCTTTTTTCTGTGTCTTTCCGTAATTGCCTTTTCTCAGGTTAATCCTAATGATACCATCAGGGTAGAATATCACCCGAAAGACAGTATCTCCATAGAAAACAACAATACCAAGACAGAAGAAAATGTTGTTTCGGATCTTGAAAAAGCAAACGGACCGACTAATAATACGCTTAAGCTTAATCCTACAAGAGCGGGGCTTTATTCTGCCGTTTTTCCCGGGTTAGGACAATTCTACAACAAAAAATACTGGAAAGTTCCCATCGTTTGGGGAGCTGTTGGCGCCGGGGTAGGAATTGCCGTCTGGAACGATAATCAATACCGGAAATACCGGGAATATTATATCGCAAAACTCAATGGTACACCCAATGAGTTTGTTGATTCTCATCCATGGCTGGATAAAGTAGCGTTGGGAAATGCACAGGATCGCGCCAAAAGACAGCGAGATTATGCTATTGCCGGAACAGCATTAATTTATATTCTGAATATTGTAGATGCCGTAGTAGATGCACATCTCTATGAAAGCCGAAAAGATCCGGATCTTTCATTTGCTCCTTCTGTAATCCAGGATCAGTACGGAATCGCACCTCCCAAAACAGGGATCAGTTTAAGTTATAAATTTTAACAAAAATATAAAACTGCTTTAATTAAATACGCCTTTGCTGAGTGAAACGCCTTTGCGAACGAAATATAAAGAACGATTTTTGAACAAAAACTTTGCGATCTTTGCGTTAAAAATACAAGCAGCAAAACAAATAAAATATGAAAATAGCACTTGTTGGATACGGCAAAATGGGTAAAATCATTGATGAAATAGCTACTAAAAGAGGTCATGAAGTTGTTGCCAGACTTAAAGAAACTCCAACTGCTGAAAATCTTAATAATCCGGATGTGGTTATTGAATTTTCTTTGCCTGAAGTAGCTTACGAAAATATCAAAGAATGTCTTAAGAATAAAATTCCCGTAATCTGCGGAACAACAGGATGGCTTGAGAAAAAGCCTGAAATTGAGCAGCTGGCTGTTGAGAATAATGCGGCGTTTTTATATGGTTCAAATTTTAGTCTGGGCGTGAATTTATTTTTTGCCTTAAATGAAAAACTGGCAGATTTAATGAAAAACGTTGATGAATATTCCTGTCAGCTGGAAGAAATTCATCATGTCCATAAAAAAGATGCACCCAGCGGAACAGCTATTTCCATTGCGGAAGGCATTTTCAAAAATAATCCGAAATTCAATTCCTGGAAGCTGGAAGAAACCCAGGGAAATCAGTTGGGAATCTTTGCAATTCGCGAAGACGAAGTTCCGGGAACACACAGCGTATTTTACAGAAGTGAGGTAGATGAAATTGAGATCAAGCATACCGCTTTTAATAGAGATGGTTTCGCTCTCGGAGCCGTGGTTGCTGCAGAATGGATTAAGGATAAAAAAGGAAATTTCACGATGAAAGATGTTTTGGGGCTTTAATTTGAGTGAATGTCCGTAATTTGTCATAATTGAAAAAGCTATTGTGGTCTTAGATGAGTGAAACGGCTTTGCGAACTTAAAAAAGATTAGCATTTAAAAAAATGCGAGCTTTTCGTTAAATAAAGTATGATGATTAATAACGGATAATCAAATTAATTTGTAACAAAATTCCTACATTGCAAACTAATTAGTAGTAATGATCAGCAATAAAAATTACTCATTGCGCATTACACATTACTTATATTATAGATTAGGCACAAAAATTTATGAATTATTTTTTAACTTATACAGTTTACGTTCTCATTTTATCTGTATTGATGGGGATTTCAACATGGAAACTGTTCAAAAAGCTCGGGTATAATCCACTCTTCGCTTTTATTCCTTTCTACAACTATTTTATTATTTTAAAGGAAACCAAACACCCGAAATGGTGGGCTATACTGTCGTATTTACCGATCGTAGGACCGATTATGATGTCAGTGTTTCATTTATACCTGATGAAAAAGTTCGGGAAAACGCTTTTCAAGGATCAGCTTCTTACGGTAATCCTTCCTTTTATATACATGGCAACCGTTAATTATGGTAAAGATGTAGAGTTGGAAGATGAAAATGAATTGTTTCTTACAGATGAAGAGAAAGAAGCAAAGAAGAAAGACTCTTTCCTGGGGTCGGTGACTTTTGCAGTGGTTTTTGCAACGATCATCCACGTTTTCGTTACCCAGCCTTTCGGGATTCCTACAGGATCTATGGAAAGAACTTTACTCGTGGGAGATTTCCTTTTCGTTAATAAATGGAGCTACGGATACAGACTTCCGATGCGTCCATTGGCCATACCTTTTCTTCAGGGAACAATTTTCGATGCCGGTGAAAAAGGGAATCCTAAAGACGATCCAAAGTCATACGTTGATGGAGTAAAGTTACCTTACGAAAGAATATTGCAGTTTAATAAACCGCAGAAACATGATGTGGTCGTTTTCAATTATCCTCAGGATTCAGTACACACGGCGATCGACAGAAAAGATCCTTACGTAAAAAGATGTGTAGCTGTTGCAGGCGATACTTTTGAAATGAGAGGCGGAAGATTATATGTCAACGGAAAACCGGAGACGATTTTAGGAGATCAGGAAATTCAGCATGCTTATACAGTAAACACAGGAACCCAGCTTGATATTCCGGGTATGTATAATACTTACGGATTTTTGCCTGTAAGAGAAATGCAGAATGAAAAAGGCGGATTTACCTACATGTTTCAGGGGCTTACGGATCAAACGGCTAAAGATATTAAAGCTTTGCCTAATGTGATTAGTATTGAAGAAAATATTAATCCTAAAGATTCGGCAACAATTTCTTATAAACTTAATGCTGATAAAAGCGCTTATACAAAAAGTATTGATACTACTCAATCTATTTTCCCGATCAATAAACCATGGAATCAGGATTGGTACGGTCCTTTGAGGATTCCTAAAAAAGGCGATGTGGTTACTTTAAATCAGGAAACACTGCCGGAATATCAGTGGATCATTTCCGAGTACGAACACAATAGTTTAGAAAATAAAAATGGTAAAATTTTTATCAACGGGAAAGAAACCAATCAGTACACCATCAAACAGGATTACTATATGATGGTGGGAGACAACAGAGATGCATCGTTAGATGCAAGGTTCTTCGGTTTTGTTCCTGAAGAAAATATTGTCGGAAAACCGATGTTTACATGGTTAAGTATAGAGGGAGCTTTCTCTGATGCGAGTTCTTCCTATCAGGCAAATAAAGGATGGTTCTTTGGAAAAACAATTCGTTGGGACAGAATGTTTAAAGCAACAAACACCGGAGAAGCTAACAAAACTTCTTACTGGTGGATCGCAGCAATGATTCTTATCTTATTCTTCGGATGGGAATATTTTGTGAAATTATTCAGAAAGAAAAAAACAGACGACGAATAAATCTGATGTTTAAAAATAAAATTTACAATATAGTTCTCCTTGCAGGAAGCTTTATTATTACGCTTTTAATTATTGCAAAACTCTCCGGAGTTTTGCAATATGCTTATGTACCCCAGGCTGGTTGTGAACCAAACATAAAAAAAGGTTCATTTGTGATTGTTACCAATATCCTTCCTTATGAAAAATTTAAATTATTGACGTATAATCAAAACTCAGAAAAATTTGGTAAAGGTGTCTATATTCAAAGACTAGTAGGTACAGAGGGAGATAAGATCCAGATTAAAAATGGTAATCTATTTGTAAATAACGGATTGGCTGATAAGGGAATTCGTTTAAAACATTTATATAAAATTGACAGAGCTTTTGTTAATGATTTAATGTTAAAAGGAGTTTCTGAAAATGAATTCTACCAGATCGATTATAACTACTTCCTGACTAATCTAAGCGAAAATCAACTTAGTGACCACTTCTTTTACGAAAGGTTCATAAATCCCAATCAAGATAAGGATATTGTGAAAATTTACCATAAAGATTGGACGGCAGATAATTTCGGACCGGTTACGATTCCTCCGGGAAAAGTGTTTTTTCTTGGAGATAATAGAAATGCAAGTCTGGATTCAAGGTTTATTGGATTTGTTGATGAAAGTGAAATAACGGGAAGCGTTATTTATCCTAAAAATTAAAATTATGAACACAATATTATTACCGGTATTTTATTTACCACCTATCTCATGGTTTTCAGCTTTTCTGAATTCTGAAAATGAAATTATATTTGAACAGTTTGAAAGCTTTCCGAAGCAGACCTACAGAAACAGAGCCAATATATACGGAGCAAATGGTAAACTATCTTTAATTATACCTATTTCCCATAACGGGAAAAGAGAATATAAAGATATTGAAATTTCGTACCGGGAAGATTGGCAAAACCTCCACTGGAAGTCTATTAAAACAGCGTATCAAAGTTCTCCGTATTTCGAGTTCTATGAAGATAAGCTTAGGAAAATTTTTGAAATTAAAGAAAAAAACCTGCTGGACTTTAATCTGAAAGCACTTGAAATCATTCAACAGATTCTTAAAACCGAAAAGGCATACTCTTTGAATGTAGAATACATCAAAAATCCTCAAGAACTAAATTTCAGGGAAAAATTTTCAGCAAAAAAAAATTCAGAATTTGAGATGGAAGAATATTATCAGACATTTTCCGATAAATCAGGATTCTTAAAAGATTTATCAATTTTAGATCTTATTTGTAACAAAGGACCCGAATCTCTTACTTATATTAAAAATATTAAACAATCATACTAACATGAAAAAGGTATTATTAGCCGCTATTTTTTTAGTGGGATTCGGTTTCTCGCACGCGCAGGAAGCCAAAGCGGACTCTGATCCGATGAAAGATAAGGATCTTATGACATGGTATCATAAAGATTTTGCTACTACAAAAATTTATGGAGTTAACACAGACAATGCTTATAAATATTTAGAATCCAAAGGGCTTAAACCTAAAACCGTTGTTGTAGGTGTTTTAGATAGCGGTGTCCAAGTAGACCATCCCGGGCTTGTTAAAAATGTATGGAGCAACCCGAATGAAGTTCCTGGTAACGGTAAAGATGATGACGGAAACGGATACATTGACGATGTTCACGGATGGAATTTCATCGGTGGAAAAAACGGAGATATTGATATCGACAATATGGAAGTAACACGCGTTGTTGCTAAATACAAACCTGTTTTCGAAGGTGAGGATTCTGCCAAAAACAAAGCAAACCAGGCAAAAATGCCGGAAGAATTTGCGATGTATATGAAATCGAAGGATATCTTCACCAAAAAAAGTATGGAGGCAAGACAAGGTTTCCAAACTTATACAATGATCAATGAAGCAATTCCTACAATGGTAAAGCTGTTGAATGGAAAACCTGTTACTCCTGAAAATGTGGCGACAATAAAACCTGCTGATCAAAAAGAAGCAATGGCTGCACAGGTCTTGGCTCAGGTAGCACAAAGCCCGGAATTTAAAGGCAAATCTGCCGCAGAATTCGAAAAGGCGATGAGCGGACAAATTAAAGAAGCATTAGATTATTTCGGTCCACAGGAAAAGCAGTATAATCTTGATTACGATCCGAGAAAAGAAATCGTAGGCGATAATTATGATGATTATTCCGAAAAAAAATATGGAAACAATCATTACGAAGGTCCTGATGCAGAACACGGAACACACGTTGCCGGAATTATTGCAGGATTGCCAAACGGAAATGAAACACAGTATGGAGTAGCTTCAAAAGTTGCCAAAATCATGTCTGTAAGAACCGTTCCTAATGGTGATGAGAGGGATAAAGATGTAGCCAATGCGATTCGGTATGCTGTAGACAACGGAGCGAAAGTATTAAATATGAGCTTCGGAAAACCGGTTTCTCCCGGTAAAAATGTAGTTTGGGATGCATTCAAATATGCTCAGGATAAAGGCGTTTTATTAGTGAAAGCAGCCGGTAATGAAAATGAAGACGTTGCAGAACATCTTGCTTATCCTACAAATTTCAAAAATGTAACAGATGATAAGCCGTTTGTAAATAACGTTTTGGTAGTAGGAGCAAGTACCAACGACAATAATGCGTTAAGAGCAAGTTTTTCCAATTACAATAAAAAAATGGTAAATGTATTTGCACCGGGGCAGGAAATTTATTCTACCGTTCCTCACAGCGAATATAAATATCTTCAGGGAACATCAATGGCTTCTCCGGTAGTAGCAGGTGCAGCAGCTGTTCTGTTAGCTTATATGCCTGGTCTTACACCGGCTCAGGTTATTGAATCTTTAGTTAAATCAAGCAATCCGAGCACGGCAAATGAGTTTGGTACCTATTCTGAAGCCGGTGGAGTTATCGACCTGAAAAAAGCTGCGGAATATGCATATACCAATTTCTATAACGGGAAATCCGGTTCATCTAAAAAGGCTACAAAATCCATAAAAAAGACTGTTAAAAAATAGTTTATCTGCTTATATTAAGCCTTAATTCATATAAAGTCCGAAATTTTCGGACTTTTTTTATTGCTATTTTATATTTTTGGCACGGTTTTTTGTAATTTTATTTTAACAAAAAATAATAAACTACAATATGAAAAAGTTACTATTTACAGCGATGCTGGGAGCTTCAGTTTTTGCAGTATCTTGTTCCGGGGTTAAAAATGCGAAAACGGCTCAAAACCAAAGATCAGAATTTCTTAAAATGAAAGGAGACTGGCAAATTGTCAGTGTAAATTATGATAAACAGTTCAAAGTAAAGCCGTTTGATGATGGAATTGATGCACAATGTTTTGTAGGAAGCCACTGGAGATTGATTCCTAACAATTGGACTGGTGCTTACACCGTTAATGGGGGCGGAACTTGTGGAGCAGGTTTTACACAGCCGATTAAAATTGATGTGGCAAACGGGAATACTTTTAGCTTTAAAAAAATTGCCGAAGGTACGAAAGCCAAACAAAATACGGCCGGATATACCCTTACACTTACAAGCCAAACCACAGATCAGTTTTCACTGGAACAGAATATTCCATCAGACGGAGAAAATGTAAGGATTGTATATAACTTCGAAAGAACAGGAATGAAATAATAGGTACTGCCGAATTAATATTAACATTAAAATAAAGAGAAATGAAATTTACAAAAACATATATAGGGGGCCTTTTTTTATCTTCAGCTTTATTGCTTACAAGTTGTGAAGCTGTAAAGAATTCTAACCATCAGCAGAGAGGTACTGCAGTAGGTGTAGCATCAGGAGCTGTAATCGGAGGTATTCTCGGTAACAATGTAGGAAGAGGAGGAAATGGAGCTATCGGTGCTGTTTTAGGAGGTGTTATTGGCGGTGTAGCCGGTAATGTAATCGGTTCTAAAATGGATAAGCAGGCAAGAGAAATTAAAGAAACTTTACCTGGAGCCGAGGTTGAACGAGTGGGAGACGGTATCAAAATTACTTTAAATGAAAGTATTGTTAATTTTGATTTTGACTCATCTGCCCTCACAACTACTGCTAAAACCAATCTTGATAAGCTGGCACAGGTCCTTGTTAATAACCCGGATACTAACATCAATATTTATGGACACACGGACAGCAAAGGATCGGATTCCTATAATATGTCACTTTCAGAAAGAAGAGCAGGCTCCGTAAAATCTTATTTGATGGGAAAAGGAATTGCTTCCAGCAGATTATTTGCTAAAGGAGAAGGTGAAGCAATGCCGGTAGCTTCTAATGATACGGATGCAGGAAGAGCAAAAAACAGAAGGGTTGAATTTGCGATCACAGCGAATGAAAAGATGATCAATGATGCACAGAACGGACAATAGTAATCACATATAAATATTTTCTTAAATAACCGCTTTTGCGGTTATTTTTGTATTTTTATGCTGGCTTTCTTTAAAATTATTATTTTTGTATTTGAAATAACATAAATGAAGAAATATTTTAAACTGCTCCGTGTAGAGCAATGGGTAAAAAACCTGTTTGTTTTTGTTCCGCTATTTTTTTCCGGTAATATTAAAAATATCGATCTGCTTTCCAAAAGTATTTTCGCTTTCATTATTTTCTCTCTGGCAGCAAGTGCCGTTTATATCCTGAATGATTATAATGATATCGAAGCAGATAAAAAACACCCCGAAAAGAGAAGAAGACCTTTGGCCAGCGGGGCCATTTCAAAATCTCAGGCAATAGCAATTTTTATTGGGCTTATTGCAGCAGATATTGCGTTGGTGTTTTTTTCGCAGGCTTATTTTCAACAAAATCTATGGAAATTTGCTACCATCATCGCTTCTTATTTTTTGATGAATCTTGCTTATACATTCAGGCTGAAGCACGTTCCTATTATTGATATTTCCATTATTGCTCTGGGATTTGTGCTTAGGGTTTTAGCAGGAGGATATATTACCGGGATCAGTATTTCTCAGTGGGCTATTTTACTGACTTTCGTACTTGCCCTTGTATTGGCTATAGGTAAAAGAAGAGGGGAACTCATCAATGCACAGATCTCGGGTAAAACAAGAAAAGCTTTGGACGGATATAATGTTCAGTTTGCAGATATTGCACTTTCTATTTCTGTAACGCTTGCTATAGTATGTTATCTGATGTTTACGCTTTCACCGGAAGTGCAGGCAAAATTTCATCAGCGCGTTTTTTTTACAGTAATTTTCGTTGTTTTTGCTTTTTTAAGATATTTACAGCAGACGCTGGTTTACAACAGAACAGAATCTCCCACCAAAATTGTGTATCGTGACAGATATATTCAGGTTACTTTATTATTGTGGGTAGCTGCATTTTTAATTCAAATATATTTTAAAAAATGAAGCCGGATTTTGTACAGAAAGTAACCAACTGGGGAAATTACCCCATTGTGGAAAAGGAAATGAGGTCTGAAGACACTTTCCAGAAAATAAAAGAGTTTGTGCTTACCCATAATGAAGTGATCGCAAGAGGCAACGGAAGATGCTACGGAGATGCTTCACTGGGAGAATATATATTTTCAACAAAAAAGCTCAATAAATTCATAAGCTTTGACCGGTTAAACGGAATTATCGAATGCGAATCCGGAGTTTTGCTTTCTGATGTCCTGGAAATTGCCGTACCACAGGGATATTTCCTCTATGTTACTCCGGGAACAAAATTCGTGTCGGTAGGAGGAGCCATTGCATCAGATGTTCATGGTAAAAATCATCATAGCGAAGGATGTTTTTCAGAATACGTCATTGAGTTTAAATTAATGATTGAAAATGGCGATATTATTACCTGTTCGAGAGAGGAAAACTCTGAAAAATTCTGGTCTACCATTGGAGGCATGGGACTTACTGGAATTATTCTTACTGCAAAATTCAGGCTTAAAAATATTCAGACGGCATATATTCGTCAGGAAAGTATTAAAGCGGAAAATCTTGATGAAATTTTCAGACTCTTCGAAGAAAGTGAAAGCTGGACCTATAATGTAGCATGGATCGACTGTCTTCAAAAAGGTAAAAATATTGGAAGAAGTATTTTGATGAGAGGAGAACACGCCTTTCAGCATGAACTGCCTCAAAAATTCAGAGATCAGCCTCTAAGGCTTAAAAAAAAGTTTGAACCCAAAGTCCCTTTTTATTTTCCGGGATTTGTTTTAAATGCTTTTACCGTAAAGATCTTTAATTATTTTTACTTTAAAAAGCAATCTAAAAAAGAAATAACAGACTTTATTGATTACGAAACATTTTTTTATCCTCTTGATTTTGTAAAAGACTGGAACAGGATCTATGGAAAATCGGGGTTTATTCAATACCAGATGATGATTCCCAAAGAAAAAGGTAAAGAGGGGATGAGGAAAATCCTTGAAACAATTGCCAATAGCGGAAACGGCTCATTTCTGGCAGTGTTAAAGCTGTACGGGAAAGAAAATCCACAGGCTTATAATTCCTTTCCTTTTGAAGGCTATTCATTAGCATTAGATTTTAAAGTAAATTCAAAACTAAGAAAGTTAATCGACAGGCTGGATGATATCGTGGAAGAATATCATGGAAAGATTTATCTTACGAAAGATAGCATGAGCAGATCATCGCTTACTAATTACCTTAAGAATGTTCAGAGTTCAAAATTTGTGTCTTTACAGCACAAAAGAATCATAAATAATAGTTAACACAGATGATCGTTTTAGGAAGTACATCGGAAGTAGCACAGGCATTTGTGGAAGAAGCCCTGAAACAGGGAGAAAAGTTTGAAAAAATTTATCTTATTACCTCAAATGTGGAAACCGCAGAAAGATTTGCAAGGCATATTGATGTGAAATTTCTTCAGCAGGCGGAAGTAATCGGGATGGATCTGATGAAAGAAGCAGATTACAATGCATTTGAACAGATCAATTCCAGTCTTTTGTTTTGTGCCGTAGGATATTTGGGCGAAGGAACCGAAGAGGGATTATACGATAATAAGAATACGGGAAAAATCATCGACATCAACTATGCGAAACTTGTTCCGGTACTTAATTATTTTGTACAGAAATTTGAAAGCAGAAGATCCGGAACAATTATCGGGCTTTCATCGGTGGCCGGTGATCGTGGAAGACAAAGCAACTTTATTTACGGCAGCGCAAAAGCAGCTTTTACAGCTTACCTGAGCGGTCTCAGGAATTATCTTTCAGATAAAAAAGTACACGTGATGACTGTGAAACCCGGATTTATGGCTACTAAAATGACCGAAGGGCTTCCCCTGAATCCCGCACTTACAGCAAGCCCTGATCAGGCCGCTGAATATATTTTCAAAGCCTATAAAAAAAGAAAAAATATAATGTACGTTTTGCCGGTGTGGGGAGTGATTATGCTCATCATCAGGAATATTCCGGAATTTATATTTAAAAAGCTTAAGCTCTAAATTATGTACAGTTAAAAATATCTTTCCGACATTTGCGTTAAGATACATTAAAGAAAATTCAATGAAGAAATTGTATTGTTTTGATTTCGACGGGACGCTTACCTACAAAGACACCATGTTTATGTACCTGCGGTTTTATGATCCTGTAAAATTCAGATTGCAGTTTCTGAAACATATTCCGCTATTTGTTTTACTTAAATTAAAACTTGCTGATACCGAAAAGGTGAAAAAAAGTTTTATAGGTTCTATTCTTAAAGGCCAGACGCAGGAAAAAATAGAAAAAAAATCCAACCAGTTTTTTGAGCATTACTACCCGAAAATTATTCGCGAAAATGCCTTGGATTTTATCAGCAATATTGATCGTGAGCATACACACAGTCTTTTGGTAACCGCTTCATTGGATATCTGGGCAAAACCCTTTGCAGATGCTTTCCAGATGGAGCTTGTAGCAACAAGAGCAGAATTTAAAAACGGAGTTTTCACGGGTAATTTTATAGGAAAAAACTGTAACGGGAAAGAAAAACTTATTCGCATACAGGCGGAAATTACCAACCGTAAATATGATAAAATCATTGCTTTCGGAGATACCTCAGGAGACAGGCAGATGCTTCAATGGGCAAATGAAGGACATTATCAATTTTTTCACTAATTTTGGGAAATGAAATTCAGCATGAGGATTAAGCTTTAAAGCTGAAAAATAAATCCTTAACCTGCTGTTTTCGGTAATAAACTGATTCCGTAGAAATAAAATCTTCAAAGTAAAATGAATAAAATATACTTAGATAACGCTGCTACAACACCTCTTGCAGAAGAAGTTATCGATGCAATGGTAGATACCATGAAAATGAATTTTGGAAACCCGTCTTCAACACACAGTTTCGGACAGGAAGCAAAAATTCTTATCGAAAACGTAAGAAGGCAGGTTGCAGATTATCTTCATGTTACTCCGGCCGAAATCATATTCACATCCTGCGGGACGGAATCAAATAATATGATTATCAAATCTGCCGTTGATCATCTTGGAGTACAGAGAATTATCAGTTCTCCTCTGGAACACAAATGTGTTTCCGAGAGTATCCTGGATATGAAAAACAGAAAAGGGGTAGAAGTAAACTACATCCGTCCTGATGAGAAAGGAGACATTGATCTTACAAAGCTGGAAGCATTACTGAAATCTTCAGATAAAAAAACATTGGTAAGCCTGATGCATGCCAACAACGAAATCGGAAATCTTACCGATATTAAAAAGGTGGCAGAACTTTGTAAAGCCAATAATGCACTTTTCCATTCGGATACGGTACAGACCATGGCACATATGCAGCTTGACTTTTCTGATATTCAGGTAGATTTTGCATCATGCAGTGCGCATAAATTTCATGGGCCGAAAGGAATAGGTTTTGCCTTTATCAGAAAATCAAGCGGATTAAAAGGAATTATTACCGGAGGTCCGCAGGAAAGAAGCCTGAGAGCCGGAACAGAAAACGTAGCCGGAATTGTAGGATTGGGAAAAGCATTGGAACTTTCTCTGAATCACTTGGAAGAATATGCAGCTCATATGGAGAATATTAAAGCATATGCTGTAGAAAAGCTTACACAAACCGTTCCCGGAATTAAATTTAATGGAAGAAGCGCAGAAAAAGATACCAGTCTTTATACTGTTTTAAGCGCATTATTACCATATAAAAATCCTTTAATCGGTCTTCAGCTGGATATGAAGGGAATAGCAATTTCTCAGGGAAGCGCATGTTCTTCAGGAGCATCCAAACCATCTATGGTAATGATGATGGTACTTTCTGAAGATGAAATGGACCACTGTACTCCTTTACGGATCTCATTTAGCCATATGACTACTACCGAAGATATTGATGCCTTAGCGGATGCTTTGCATGAAATTTCCAGAGATTTTGTTATAGAAAATACAAATGTTGAGCATAGATAACTCTATTACTCAAATGGCGTAATTTTGGTGATAGTTTATAAGTAAACAAGAATATAATATTAATTAAATAAAAGAAATTAAAAATGGCTTTAGAAATTACAGACAGCTCATTTCAGGAAACAGTTTTAAAATCAGATAAGCCTGTATTGGTAGACTTTTGGGCAGTATGGTGCGGACCTTGTAGAACGTTGGGACCAATTATCGAAGAGGTTGCAACAGATTTCGAAGGGAAAGCGGTAGTGGGAAAAGTAGATGTAGACAACAACCAGGAAATCTCAATGCAGTATGGGATTAGAAATATTCCAACAGTACTTATTTTTAAGAATGGTGAAGTTGTTGACAAATTAGTTGGTGTAGCTCCAAAGGATGTGATCGCTCAAAAATTAAGCGCACACTTGTAAAATAATAAGTTTGATAATGAATGCCTTCCACTTTTGGAAGGCTTTTTTTTCAAAAATAATTTGCAGGAAAGGAAAAAAGTTGTAGTTTTGCAATCACAAAAAAGAAACAACGTTCTTTAAAAAATGATCCGGTAGTTCAGCTGGTTAGAATGCCGCCCTGTCACGGCGGAGGTCGCGGGTTCGAGTCCCGTCCGGATCGCAGAAGTTTTATCAATTTCTTTAAAAAATTGATCCGGTAGTTCAGTTGGTTAGAATGCCGCCCTGTCACGGCGGAGGTCGCGGGTTCGAGTCCCGTCCGGATCGCAGAAGTTTTATCAGTTTCTTTAAAAAATTGATCCGGTAGTTCAGCTGGTTAGAATGCCGCCCTGTCACGGCGGAGGTCGCGGGTTCGAGTCCCGTCCGGATCGCAGCAATTATAAAGTCATCAATTAATTTTGATGACTTTTTTATTTTAAACTGGATTCCCACATAATGAAAATGTGAAGTGTTTTTAAAGCAAAATAGTTTATTACCTATATATCGGAACAGGTTGTTCTGCGATGCATCAAATTCCTTCTGAAGAAATATCTTTTTCTATTATATTTGTCATATCTAAACAGAACAGTGATGAAAAATAATGATTCAGGTTTAGCTCCCGAACAATGGGTAGATGCATTTGCTGATTTTCTATTCAGTTTCGCCATAACCAGAGTAAATTCTAGAGAAGATGCGGAAGATATAGTGCAGGATACCTTTTTGGCAGCTTTTAAAAATGCAGGTACATTTGAAGAAAGATCATCTGTAAAAACATGGCTTACCAGCATTCTCAAAAATAAAATCATTGATTATTACAGAAAGAAAAGTCAGAATAGCAAAAGCTATGAAGATTATCTTGATGAAACGGGAGCATCATTCGAAAATGCTTTTTTCAATCAGAATCACTTTGGCAGATGGAAAAATGATATCGACAAAAATTACCTTTCCGAGAGCACGGATGATTATATTCTAAGCAAAGAGTTTTATAAAATCATGGAATTCTGCCTTCAAAAATTACCTTCAAAACTAAAGCCTGTTTTCGTGGCAAAATATATGCTGGATGAAGATGCTGAAAAAATTTGTAAGGAATTTAATATTACTTCGTCTAATTACTGGGTGCTTCTTTTTCGGGCTAAAACACTCTTGAGAAGCTGTCTTGAAAAAAATGAAATCACACTGTAACGTATGAAATTTATTAACAACCTTTTACACAACTGCGAAGATACCTCTCTGAACATCATTAAATCCGAAGAAACGTCTTTGTCTGTTTCCGTATGGCTGAAGATGAAATTTCACATTGCTTTTTGCAAGTGCTGCAGGAATTTCAATAAGCAGACTAAAGCAATAGACAGAGTATTACAGCATCACTTTCATGAAAATTTTCCGGATCAGGAAACAAAAGCTTCTGATGCATTAAAGAAAAGGATAAAAGAAAATTTACAAAAAATGTAAAATTTTTGTAAGGAATAAAATTTTGTGTCGTCTAAGCTTAAAATTTAAAAAAGCAATGAAAACAAAATTCTTCATTCCCTTTCTGTTATTGATGAGCAGTATTCTCTTTTCGCAAAATTCAAATATTAACAAGGAAAATGGGGTCGCCAATTACGGCTATGATGTGGTGAGCTATTTTTCAGGAAAACCGCAGCCGGGTTCGGCAAAAAATACTGTTAAATATCAGGGAGCAGATTACTATTTTATAAATCCTGAAAATAAATCCAGATTCCAGAAAGAACCGGTAAAGTATCTTCCGCAATATGGTGGCTATTGTGCTTTTGCAATGGGAGATTATGGCAAGAAAGTACAGGTAGATCCCAAAACCTACAAAATAACGGACGGAAAACTGTATCTGTTTTACAATAAATTTTTAACCAACACCCTTACCAGTTGGAACAAAGATGAGCATAATCTCACCATTAAAGCAGATATGAACTGGAAAAAATTAACAGCAAATAAATAAATGATGAAAAACTTAATCCTAATTCTTGCAGCAGGTTTTTTTCTTCAAAGCTGCATAAGAGAAAACACTTCCACCGAAGATTTAATGGAAATGGCACCGGAAAACGCCAAGCTTATTTCCTTCGGCAATTTTATGAAGGGACCTTACGGAAACAATATTGGCGGTAAAGCAGAGATTTACGAAAAAAACGGTATTTATACACTTGCTTTTGATAAGGACTTTTCAGTAAGCAATGGGCCGGATCTTTATGTATATGTGAGTACGGAGCAGCAGCCGGACAATTTCATCTCATTGGGAAAATTAAAGTCCGTTAACGGAGGACAAATTTACACTTTTGCAACAAAACCGGATTTGGATACTTATAAATATGCTGTAGTACACTGTCAGCAATACAATCATTTATTCTCTTACGCATTACTCCAAAAAAAATAAATATGAAAAAAATTGTAAACTGGATTATCCGACTTGTTCCTGTAGTCATTATGTTGCAAACCCTGTATTTCAAATTTTCCGCCGCACCGGAATCTGTATATATTTTTTCAAAAATAGGTATGGAACCTTACGGGAGAATTGGAATCGGTATTCTGGAATTGATTGCCTCAATTCTTATTTTAATACCTAGAACAACTTTATACGGAGCCGTTTTAGGTTTAGGGCTTATGCTGGGTGCTATCCAATTTCATGTAACGGAACTGGGTGTTGATGTGCAGAATGACGGCGGAAAACTTTTTTATCTGGCGGTAACAGTAGCTGTATTTTGTATATTATTAATTGTTATAAACCGAAAACAGATTTTATCAGTATTCTCTAAAAATAAAAAGGCTGTCGCAAAATGATAAAAAGTGTTGAAAATAATCTTAGGGAATTATCACATACAGTAGGTTCCATTTCCGATGAGTTGTATACTAAGAAAAGTAAATATTTGTTCGGAAGTTCAATCGGGCAACATGTCAGGCATATTCTGGAAATCTATGATGTATTGCTGGCTGGTTATTCTTCCGGAAAATTTTCATTTGAAAACAGAAAAAGAAGCCGGATTCTTGAAGAGAATGTGAAAGAAATGTTATACACCATCGAAAGATTAGTGGCCGAAATCAATAAAAAAGATAGAGAGATGATCTGCGTTCTGCATGATCATTTAAACAATGAGCAGGAACTTAAAACAACCTATTTTCGGGAATTGCTGTATTGTTTTGAACACGGAATTCATCATCAGGCATTAATAAAAGTAGCACTTAAAGAATTTGAATGGAAAAATATCCCTGAGAATTTCGGAGTGGCCCCCTCAACTGTAAAATTTAGACTTGCATGTGCACGGTAAGTTATTTTAAAACAAACGATGCCGTTATCATTACGTCAAACCGGGATGAAAAAAGAAACAGAGAGAAAGCGGTTTTTCCAAATATTTTGGAGCTGAATGATCATAGATTGTATTTTCCTAAAGATAAAAAAGCATCCGGAACCTGGTTTGTGATTGATAACAAAGGTAATGCAGCGATTCTTTTGAATGGGGCTTTTCAAAAGCATACAAGCAATCCGCCTTATAAAAAAAGCAGAGGAATTGTGCTTTTGGATATTGTTAAAAACGGGAATTTTTTGCAGACTTTCCAGGGATATGACTTGTCGGGGATAGAACCCTTTCAGTTATTGGTTTTTTACGATGAAAAATTAATGAGACTGCTTTGGGACGGGAAAGACAAACATGAATTTTTTTTAGATGAAAATGAAAGCCATCTGCTTTCTTCTAAAACCTTATACAACGATCATATTGAAAATGAAAGGGAAAAAGATTTCAGAAGATTTCGGAGTAGTAAAGATACTGAAGCTCATGAAATACTCAATTTTCATAAAAAACACCAAATAGAAAAAGAACCGGCAATTGACTGGATAATAAAAGAGGAATATATTACGGTAAGCATTACCCAGCTTGTTATTGAAAAAAAGAATATTAGTTTTACGTATTACGATCTTACAGAAAACACAATACAAACAAAAAAAATTGAGAAAAGAATTCTTGTTTAAACTGCGATACCAATGGCACCGTTTAATCCATTGGGAGTTTTGGCCTATGTGGGCTGTTTATCTTCCATGTATTTTCTATTACTTTTGGATTAGCATGAAATCACGTTCTTTTGGCTTCTTTAGAGCGGTGAATCCGGCAATCGTTCATGGAGGAATGACGCTGGAGGATAAAAATTTCGTCAATCAGCTTTTACCACAAAGATACAGACCAAAATCTTTCCTTGTAAAGATCGAAACAAAGACTGAGGGAATTGAAAATATAATCCGGGAAAACGGACTGAAATATCCTGTTATTTTAAAGCCAAATAATGGTTGCAGAGGCAGGAATGTAGAATTGATAAGAAATCGGGAACATGTAAAAACATATCTTGAAAATCACGGAAATGAGGATTTACTTCTGGAAGAATATATTAATTACCCGAATGAAATAGGCGTATTCTATATCAGATTCCCGAATGAGGATAAGGGTTTCATCACTGGCATTGTAGAAAAGAAAGGCATTATAGTTACGGGAGATGGCAAACAGAGTTTAGGCGAACTTATACAATACGATCTTCGGTATCATTCGTTTTACTTAAAAATTTTTCATGATGACCACCACAAAATCAACTATATTCCCAATGAAAATGAACAAATACTCTTAAGTACTATTGGAAATCATGCACGGGGAGCAACATTTTATGATGTTTCATATAAAACTTCAGTAAAGCTCACTGACTTATTTAACGATATCTGTTCTTCAGTAAAAGGTTTTTATTATGGGCGGTTTGATGTAAAATTTAATACCTGGGAAGAGCTTGAAAACAGAGAAAACTTTAAAATTATAGAATTAAACGGCGCTGCATCAGAACCCACTTTTATCTATGATCCGCAACACTCTTATTTTTTTGCCGTTAAAGAAATCATGAGACACTGGAATTTCATGTATAAAATTGCAAAGTTTAATCAGAAAAAAGGCCATCGCTTTACAAGTAATGAAGAATGCTGGAAGATTCTTAAAGAATTCAATCCTTTCCTGGAATCATCAAGAATTTAAAAATGTCTTACAGCTGCCCCGTATTTTTACGGTATTTTAAATTCTGATTTTTAATATTCGGATTTAGGTCTGATATTTGTACTGAATTGCAAAACGATTTGGGTACTTATTTATGAAAAACATATTGAAAAAAAAATCATTTCTTTTCACATTACTTATAGCTTTAACGGTAGTTTCCTGTAAAAAGGAAATCGAAAAAATTAACGACAAAGTCAATGATGCATCTTCATCCATCAGTGGAGATTCTAAAAAAGAAGATTCATCGACAGCAAAAAAAGATTCTGTTGTACAGAAACAATCATTACCTCCTGCAATGCAGGAATATGGTTTTTATAATGCCTATATTTTTCCTAAAGATAAAAAAGTAAGAGACTCTCTTTTTGCTTTATTTAATAAAAAATTTACGGAAAAAGAACGTTACGCCATTCTCGCTTTAAACAGACTTGATTCAAAAAATAAGTGGAATGCAGATACATTGGTAGTCCCTGCTAAGGTTGATACTACGTTAATGGAATATTCTCCGTTTCCCATGCAGCTGGATGTTTTAAGTCCGGTGAAAAAATTTGTTGTCTTCTCGTACCCGATTCAGGCATACGGTGTTTATTCCAACGGAAGTCTGGTAAAATGGGGTCCGACAAGTATGGGAAAAAAGGCAGCTAAAACAAAAACGGGACTTACGTTTGCCAACTGGAAGAAAAAATTGGCTATTTCCACCGTAAGCAGCGAATGGAAACTTCCTTATAATTTTAATATCTTTAATTTGGACGGAATCGGGTGGCATCAGTATGATCTGCCAGGATATCCTGCGTCACACTCCTGTTTACGATTATTGATGAATGATGCAAAATGGCTGTACAATTATGCAGACACCTGGGTACTCAATCCGGGAGGAGCAACAACCAAAGCAAAAGGAACGGCAGTTCTTGTGTATGGAGATTACCCGTGGGGAAAACGTAAGCCATGGAGAAAATTGCTTAATGACCCAAATTCCAATAATATTTCTGTTGAAGAAATGACAAAAATGATCGAACCCAATATTGAAAAAATACTCAAAGAACAGGACAATAGGGAAAGGGTAGTAGATTCAATAAAAGCGGCAAAAGCGGTTTTGGAACAAATGCCACAAACCACAAAAACTGTTGAACCTTAGATAACTCGGATTAAATTTTTACTCAAATATTTTCAATACAAGAAGCTGATGCTTTGAAGTATTACAAAAGGTGCGCAGGTTTTACATTAAACCTGCGCACCTTTTAATCAAAAGCTAAGGACCTTTCACCTAAAACCTGCGCAGCTTTTTTAAAGGATGCCGGAAACAGTGTTTTTATAAGGTTTAACTTTATTTCTGATTTTCGGTTTTGCTTTTAATTTATTTTTTCAAATTGTAAAGTAGATTCTTCGGCAAATCTTCTGAGTTTCAGCATTTCATCTTTAGCTTTATGTTGCCCGAACCTTGCTGCGGCATACGTAATAGCAATAAATATCAGCATTACAAATGAAGCGTTAAGCGCCCACGGAAAATCATGGCTGTTAATTTGCTTTTCTACATAATACATGGAAAAAAAGACCATCCAAAGAATCGAAAAAGAAAAATAGAGGAACATAAAAAACGTCCAGACCGCCGAACTTGGGCCAAAGATACCACGTATTGTCGTTTCATCGTCCTCAATTTCTATCCGTAGCGATAATCTGGGTTTCCAATAGCCCTCATCTTCGGTTTTTACACAAATTGTCGCTACTTCTTTGTTGATATTCCCGGAAAATTCGTCTGTATGTTCTGCCAGATATTTTTTAAGATTTTCTGCATATTCCTCTTTAGTAAGATCAGTAAACATCTTAAAACGCGGTCTGGTTCTTATTTTGTCTATGGTTGTTTCTTCTGTTTTCATATTATTCTTGATAAGGTATAGGGTCTTCCAAAGTAAAACGAAGAGACATTTTTCTGCTTTTTCGTTCAATAACCATTTCTATGGTACGGCCTTCTTCGGACTTCAAGAGTTCTAAAATCTTTTGTAAAGTCATATCTGCAGTTTTCTTGCCATTTATGGTAATGACCCGGTCGTCTTTCTGTAATCCTGCTTTTGCTCCGGGAGAATCTTTTCGCACCCCCGCAATTGAGAAGATGGGTTTAAGAATGAAATTATACTGTAAAGTGCTGTTGAAAACTTCAGTGCCTGTTGAAATATCAACTTCTTTTTTAGTGGGTAGATTTACAACATCTTTTGTCCATTCCATTCCGTCTTGCCTGAAATCCAGACCGCTCATATTGAAATGAAAAGGATCATAAAAATTGCGGTTTTTTTTGAGGTATATTTTCTCATGGGGATAGTCCAGGGCTACGGTAAAACGTCTCATAATATCTCCACCTATAGAACCTTTCCTGTTTTCAACAAGGCTTACGTGTTGTATGGAATATTCGTCGGGCATTGCCGTAAGCGGTTTTTCAAATTTAAATTTGCCTAAATAGAGATTATGAATACGGCTTCTTTTTCCATAGATGTCACCATTAAAACCTCTTCCCAAAAAATCGTCAATATTGGGTCTGTTATACACAAAATCTTTTATGAGTTTGGGGAAAAGCCATATCGGATCACTGTTTCCCAGATCAATAAGAAGTTTTGAACTTTTCTTTTCCCTGGTCATTTCCACATCAGCAAAAATGTAAGGTTTATTTTTTTCAATACTTATATCTGATTCACTGAAGTTTTTTATTTTTTTTCTGAACAGATCTGTATCATTATAAATGGTAAGCTTTTTAGACATATAGTCAATAACCACCGGATGATTCTTAAAAAAATGATAACCGATGATTCCGTTCACAGGAATTCCTACATGGGAAGAAATATTGAAATCCTGATCTGTGATGATATATACGGTCATGGAATCATTCACGAAATTTTTTCCGATTTTCCCAAAGTTATTCTCCGACCGGAATCCGTCAATGCTTCTTTCACCCCCTAATCCCGAAAACTTTATTTTTTCAACGTTTATAAGTTTTAGCTCTTTATTTTCCAGACTGAAAATGGATGTTTCAGCGACTCCTGTATCAAGCAAAAATGTAAGCTCTGCACCGTTAATATTAACCGGGATGAATATAAGATTGTTGATAAATTTAAATGGAATAACTGTTTTTTTTGCATCCCTGAGTTCAAAAGAATTCTGGGCATTGATAAAAATACTTAAGAAAAAAATCCAGAAAAAGTAAATCAGTTTCATGTATTGAATTTAATCATTTTATCTGAATTTTAATAAAAAAAGCATTCTCAATAGAAGAGAACGCCTGAATATTTTTAAACAATTAAAAAAAAGGATGAATAATTGTAAAATTATTTCGAGAAAAAGTCCATAAGATCCATATAGTTTTTCTGGTTTACTCCGTGACCGCTCATATATTCCCTGAACGAAAAGTAGCATCCGAGGTCATACAGTAGATCGGCAGCCTTTCTTCCCCAATCCAGCGGAATGATAGCATCGTCTGTTCCATGAGAAATAAAGAAGCGAAGTTTTTCAAGTTTTTTCTTGTCTTTCACAATATTATCCAGCAGTTTTTCTTCAGGATAACTGCTTAAGCATGCAATCAGATTAAACATTTCAGGATATTTCAGGGCAAGTGCATAGCATAGAATCCCACCCTGACTAAAACCGCAGAGGTGTGTTTTTCCGTTCGTAATGCCGTAACGGTTGATGATATTCAGAATGCTTTCCAAAATACTGTTTAGGGATTCTGTTGCCTGTTGAACATCTACAAAGTGTTCAGGATTATTAAAATCGATATCATACCATGAATATCCCTCAAACTGTGTTGGTTTAGGAGCTCTGAAGCTTACGATAATCCAGTCTGCTGGAAGGGTTTCCCGAAAGCTGAAGAGATCCTGTTCATTGCTTCCGTATCCGTGAAGCATAAAAAGGATCGTTGTTTCTGAAGTGATATGTTCCGGCTCTCTTACAATATAATCTAAATTCATTGGGCAAAGATAATTAATAAAGGTTTAATGATCATTTCATAAAGTAAAAATGAGACCATCTTAAATGGAATGACAAACTGTCTTTATATTACAAATAAGATTTATTAAATCGATATTTTTTAGAAATTTTTATTGGAAAATTTTCACGAAACCTATTTTTATATTGATAAAAAACCTATATTTGAAACATTAAAAATCTATTTGGAAAAAATGAAGCAATTTTACAAATCAAAAAGTTTACTAAAGCTTTCTTTTTTATTCGCCGTACTATTTTCGGTAATTTCTGTTCTTAACTCTTGTAAAGATGATGACGAAGACGAGTTCACGGATCATATTATTCAGCTTGAGGCAAAAATAAATGTAAAAGGCCCAACTCCTCCGCCTACAACACCTCCTACTGTGAATTTTAAAGCGGTTGTTACCCAGATAGGAACAAGTCCTCAGACAACTTTTAACCCAACAGGATTAGTCTGGTCATCAGGAGACCAATTTGTAAGCTCAAGTCAGTCTCAGGTAAGCATTGCAGCTAATGCAGTTCTTCCTTATGCAGATTCAGAATTAATCGTGAATATCTACGTTGACGGAGAACTTGCAAAAACGAAAAAAGTAGTAGGATCTGGAGAGAAAAATGCTTCTACTTATTACAGCTTTTTAGAATTATAAGAATACAATATTAATAATATATAAGACTGCTTAGGCGGTCTTTTTTTGTGAGTAAATCTGAATATCAAGCTTGATATAAAAAAGATTCGGGCGCGGGATTGAAAATCCCGCGCCCGAATCTTTTTATAAGAAATAAATTAAATCGCTTTTACAATAAAATAATTTTTCTTTCCTTTTTGAAGCAAGAGGAATTTACCGTCGATAAGATCACTTTCATTTGCCATAAAAGTATCATTTACTTTTTGCTTGTTGACGGAAATTGCATTGCCCTTAATTTCTCTAGAGGCTTCACTTTTAGATTTCAGAAAACCCGATTTTTCCGAAAGAAGATCAATAATGTTAATTCCTAAAGCATCAGATTTTGCGATTTCTTTTTGTGGTACGCCGTCGAAAAGTTCAAGAAAAGTCGCTTCATCCAGACTTACCATGTCCTCGGCGGTGGAACGTCCGAAAAGAATTTCAGAAGCCTTTAATGCTTTTTCATATTCTTCTCTCCCGTGAACCCAAACCGTCACCTCTTCAGCCAGTTTTTTCTGAAGTTTTCTTTCATTAGGAGCTGTTTTATGTTCTTCAACTAAGTTTTCTATTTCCTCTTTTCCCAGGAATGTATAGAATTTAATGAATCGTTCAGCATCATCATCCGTCGCATTCAGCCAGAACTGGTAAAATTTGTAAGGAGAAGTCTTCTTTTTATCCAGCCAGTAGTTTTCTCCGCTTTCGGATTTACCGAATTTGGAACCGTCGGCTTTGGTGATCAAAGGAACTGTTAATGCAAACGCTTCGCCCTGTGCTTTTCTGCGGATCAGTTCCGTTCCGGTAGTGATATTTCCCCACTGGTCGGAACCTCCCATCTGAAGTTTCACATTATTATTCTGGTACAAATGCAGAAAATCATACCCCTGGATCAGCTGGTACGTAAATTCCGTAAAACTCATTCCTTCTGCTCCGGCTTCCCCCGAAAATCTTTTTTTCACGGAATCTTTGGCCATCATATAATTGACGGTAATATTTTTTCCCACATTTTTTGCAAAATCAAGGAAAGAAATATTCTTCATCCAGTCATAATTATTGACAAGCTCAGCTTTATTAGGCTCACTTCCTGAGAAGTCAAGAAATCTTGACAGCTGATTTTTCAGGCAGTCTACATAATGAAGAAGTGTTTCCTCATCCAAAAGATTTCTTTCTGAAGATTTTCCCGAAGGATCTCCAATCATTCCTGTAGCACCTCCTACCAAAGCAATGGGCTTATGACCGTGCTGTTGAAAGTGGGCAAGAATTTTTATCTGAATAAGACTTCCAATATGTAAAGAATCTGCAGTAGGATCAAAACCGATATAGGCTGTTGTCATTTCCTTATTCAGTTGTTCATCCGTTCCGGGCATCATGTCTGCAAAAAGACCGCGCCATTTCAATTCTTCAATAAAAGAGTTCATTATTTTTAACTTTAAAATTTAGGTGCAAAGATAATCATTTCAGGGAAATAAGGCGAAGGGAAGAATTTGTCATTTATAATTATCTAAACTTTTAATTTCTTTTTTAGGAGCTTTTTCCTGCTCTCCGCACTCGCTATTTTTTCTTTTGGCGCGGCAGCGAAGCTGCCGCGCCAAAAGAAAAAAATGAGCTCAGACAATTGCTGCGATCAGGGCTAGACTCCAGTCGGAAATACAATTACTGGAACGAAATTCATGGATGCCGTGCTTTGTATTTTTAGCCAAAATCGGTATATTTGTTTATAATGAACGAAGAACAATTATTCCAGCTTATTACAAAAGCAAAGGAAAAAGACCAGAAGGCGCAGACCAGGCTCATCAACATTTTCTGGGTTGATGTTTTTTCTTTTGTAATGAAAAAAGTTCATGATGAAAACGATGCAGACGAAATAACAGTTAATGTTTTTTCAAAAGTATTGTCAAAGCTTGATATGTATGATCCTCACTTTCAGTTTAAAACATGGGTGCTTACCATTGCCCAGAATACCATCATCGATTTCTGGAGAAGAAAAAGCAGGGAAAATCAGGATCCTACCGAAAATCTTGAAGAAGTAAAAAATCAATATGCAAAATCTCCGGAAGAGTTGATGATCTCTGAAGAAGAACAGAAAAAAATCATTAAGACTATTGAATCGCTGGATGCCAATTACCAGGATATCATCAAGCTGCGGTTTTTTGAGGAAAAAAGCATTAAAGAAATAGCAGAGGAACTCGGTATATCTGTTGCCAATACCAAGGTCCGGGTAATGCGCGCGAAAAAAGTATTGGCCGAATTGTTAAAAAACAATGAATTTGAAGATAATTAACGATATAAAATTATTCGTTCAGACTGTCATCTGTAGAATCTAAATAATGCTTAACCTCAAAATCTAATAATTCCATTTTCATAATCACAAATAAACTTTCTCTTTTGTCTTTGGAAGTAAAATTTCTCTTTGTTTTTCCTGATTCCTGTTTTGCAGATTAATTTTCATCCCTTTTTTAATGAAAACTTCTCTTTTAGAATTTCCGTATTCTTCTGTATTTTCAACTTCTTTTTCAAAAATAAGTTGTCCTGTGGACAGGTTAAAGTCAACGTCGATCCAGTATTCTTCAGGCTTTCCACTGTCGGATGAATATCCGATCAATTCAAAATGTCCGTTCTGAAATCTGTATTTATCCGTATAGCCCCATTTCCAGCTGCTTCCTCCGGCCTGGGTAATCATTAAAATTCCATTTTTAATTTCGGTGCTCTGATAGGGATCGCCCATCATACCGCCATCCTTACTTTTTAGAATAGCATTCCTTGACTTTTCTAGGATTGTCCATTTTTGATTTACTCTCTTTAATATCTGGATTTCACGGAAGTTGCCAAAATCAGTGGTATCTTTTGTATTGTAAACAATCACTTTTTCAGGAATATGGTCACCATCAAGGTCTCCGTCAACCGTTTCAATAACTGTAGCACCTTGCGGCTGAAATTCTTTCTGAGCAAAGCACAATATATTCAATGTAACGGTTAAAAAACATAAGATAGATTTCATGAGATGATAATTATATCTAAAAATACAAAATTATGTGTTTCATCAATCTCTGTCTTTGATTGTTTCGATAAAAAAATCACTAACTTTGACCCTCAATTTGAGATGTACATGGAGGATTTAATTCAAAATACAACCGTTCAGAAACCAAAATGGATCCGTGTAAAACTTCCTACCGGTAAGAATTACAGAGAACTGAGAACTTTGGTTGATAAATATAAATTAAATACAATCTGCCAAAGCGGAAGCTGCCCGAATATGGGCGAATGTTGGGGCGAAGGTACGGCAACCTTCATGATCCTTGGGAATATCTGCACCAGAAGCTGCGGATTTTGCGGAGTGAAAACCGGGAAACCGCTTGATGTAAACTGGGACGAACCTGAAAAAGTTGCCCGTTCTATCAAATTAATGAAGATAAAGCATGCCGTTCTTACTTCGGTAGACCGCGATGATCTGAAAGATATGGGATCAATTCTTTGGGCGGAAACTGTAAATGCCGTAAGAAGAATTTCTCCGGGAACTACTATGGAAACGCTGATTCCGGATTTTCAGGGGATCACGAAACATATTGACCGTTTGGTAGATGTGGCACCTGAAGTAATTTCTCATAATATGGAAACCGTAAAGCGTCTTACCAGAGAAGTGAGAATCCAGGCAAAATACGAAAGAAGCCTTGATGTGCTGAGATATCTTAAAGAAGCAGGGCAAAGAAGAACCAAAACAGGAGTAATGCTCGGTTTGGGAGAGACCAAAGATGAGGTTTTCCAGACGATTGAAGACATCAGAAATGCAAATGTAGATGTCATTACATTAGGACAATATCTGCAGCCGACCAAGAAACATCTTCCTGTAAAAAAATTCATTACTCCTGAAGAGTTTGATGAATTTGGAGATTTTGCAAGAAGCTTAGGATTCAGGCATGTGGAAAGTTCACCGTTGGTGAGAAGTTCTTATCACGCAGAAAAACACATTCATTAAACATATATCGCTTCAGTTTTGAAGCGATTTTTTTGACCATTTATTATTCCTGCTTATAATTCAATTTTTCAGCAATACATATATCTTCAATAACTAAGCTTAAACGGTGTACAATTAAAAAGGATTCCCCGGAATAATTAAGATTAATTCGGAATCAACTTTATTCTTATAAAAAAATCATATTTAGTATTTGATATCAATAGGTTAATATAGAAGAACTTTATGTCATTTTGGTTAATGCATAAATGATTATTTGTGCCGAATTTTGCACGCTTACAATAAATATAATGAAATTAGATAAAAAAATAATACCTCTCGCCATTGGAGGACTGGGAATCGGGACAACGGAGTTTACGATTATGGGACTGCTTCCGGATATGGCAAAAAGCTTACAGATCAGTATTCCTGAAGCAGGGCATCTCATTTCTGCTTATGCATTTGGAGTAGTGGTTGGTGCACCCATCCTGATCGGATATTCAGTAAAGTTTTCGCCTAAAAAAGTATTGATGGCATTAATGGTGATTTTTACTTTGTTTAATGCTCTTTCTGCTATGGCGCCCGACTATATGACGATGATGATCATCCGTTTTCTTTCAGGACTTCCTCACGGAGCGTTTTTCGGAGTGGGAACAGTAGTTGCAGCAAGAATGGCTGAAAAAGGGAAAGAGGCATTCAATATTTCATTGATGTTTACAGGACTCACCATTGCCAATCTTGCTATGGTGCCCCTTGTAACCTATATTGGCCATAGCTTTCACTGGAGATGGTATTTTGCCATTGTTTCGGTAATTGGTTTGCTGGCTCTTTTGTTTCTGAAACTATGGCTTCCGGACGTAAAGTCTGATAAGGAGACCCATTTTATGGAAGAATTAAAGTTCCTTAAAAAAAGACAAGCATGGCTGGTTTTAATGATTACGGCGATTGGTTTTGGCGGACTGTTTACATGGTTCAGCTATATTACGCCGCTTATGACGATTGTTTCAGGAATACCGGAAGGTTATATGGCTTACGTAATGATTTTGGCCGGAGCCGGGATGGTGGTCGGAAATCTGGCCGGAGGATATTTATCCGATAGGTTAAGTCCCGAAAAAACATGTTCTTTGCTGTTGTTTTTAATGATGATTTCTTTGGCCGGTGTATTTTTCTTATCGGAATACCGTAACATTTCGCTTACTCTTACTTTTATATGCGGAGCATTGTCTATGTCTGTAGCAGCACCGATTAATATCATGATGATGAAAGCCGCACCGAAAAGTGAAATGATGGCAGCCGCATTTATGCAGGCGGCCTTCAATATTGCCAATGCCATGGGAGCATTTCTTGGAGGGATTCCTTTGGAAAAAGGCTATGCATTCAATTATCCTTCATTGGTGGGAGTTGGGATGACGCTGATAGGACTTATCATTAGTGTACGGTACAAATATCTTTATGCATCAGAAGATCAGCAAACAGTAGCGGATTGTGTTTCGTGTGAAAAATAATAAATAAAAAGACCATCTTAAAAAGATGGTCTTTCTGTTGTTTTTATAATAAGCTTATTACGCTTCGACTTCATTACCGTTTTTACACCAGTAAAGGGCATTGTAAAGGTTTCCTTTAGGGAAAGATTTAAACTCTCCCGGCATCAATACACTGAAAATGTCCGTGAAATTCTGCACTCCTTCTTTGTCCGTAACAATAGCGGTTCTGTTCCACTTTGTTAAGTTTTTTAATCCTAAAAGCGCATCCTGCAGCCAGGCTCCCATGGTAAAATTATCCAGATCTGTATCCAGGTACAATAGGTAATTCAGTTCATTAAATTGATCGACCTTTTGCTTTACTCTTGGGATTACCAGGTTTTCAAAATCTTCTTTTGTTACTTCTCCCGTTGCATTGAAAGCCGCAACATTCTCCGGAGCTTCTGGAATAATCGTTATCATATTGTAATATTTATTGTGGTTTAGTTTTAGGTTGATAACAAAAAGTAAACCAATATTTAATATTGGGTTAATAAAGCATTTAATTGTTTAAAGTTTAATTTACATCTTAAGATGTTTTTCCGGCGGCTTCGCCGCCGGAAAAAACAAAAGGCCGCGGCCTCACACAAAATATACTGCGACTTTCATTCGTCACATCTTACGAACTATGATTCATATTGTTGATTATCACTTTGGATATTAAGATCTTTGGAATTTTACAGGAAAATAAAATTCATTAAATGCGATATCCGTTTTTCTTTGCCAGTGCTATAACGGAACTTTCAATTGCTTTCCCTAAATCGTCGGCATCAGCATTTCCACGTTTTTTCATTTCTTTGTCAATATATTCCTGACGTTTCTTTGAAAGTGCTTCAATCTCTTTCTGAATTTTTTCCCGTTCAGCAGACTTTTGAACAACTGCTTTTTTAACTTCTTCCTTACTTTTTCCTTTCAGTTCTGCCGGGAGCTCAGATTCTTTTACTTCTGATATAAAATCTTTGTCTTTTTCCACGCGGTCTACCAAATCCCAATGATCATTTTTGTAAGCGTTTTTCTTAGACTTGGCCACTGTTCTTTCTACTGCATTTGAAGCGGACTGTATTTCCGCATTTTTATCCTGAAGCATCTGTTTGCTCTTGAATTCTGAACCGTGGCTTCCGTAATAGATATAGGTATCATTCAGTTTTGCATTGCACTCAGAAATTCTTACGTCATAAGGAGTTTCAATATAAATGACCTTCTGATCGCTGTCGATATTGAAATATTTGCCGTCTCCCAGTGATGCTCCGTTTTGCCAGAAAGTACGGATTCCTTCATCTCGGTTTCCACAAAAAATAGTGTTGGTGTAAATATTTTTCCTTTTTGCATCCGGAATTACATTTTTATAGCTGACTTTTCCCTGATCGAACGGTTCGTTTCCGGCGATATAGATCAGCTTCATGCTTTTTTCATTGCTGTCCCATCTCAGATTCATCGAAGCATCCCGGATTACCGCTCCGCAAAATTCATTTCCGCCGTTGGTTCTCAAGGCAAAAAGCTTTTCAGAAACCAGATCCAGGTCCTGGGTGAGAGGAGTGACCTGACGGATGTAATTTTCATCAGTGATTCCGTCATTTCCATATTCGTACAATGCGATTTCCACTTCCGGCGCTTTTCCATTGTACTTTAAAGTCGTTAATGTATTCACGATATTCCAGAGCCTTGATTTTGCTTGGTCAATCAGTCCGTCCATACTGTTGGAAGTGTCCAGAAGAAGAGCTACCTGAATTTTATTTTCCTTAGCTGCAATTTTTGAAGGCTTAATTACAGCCAATCTTTTTTCAGTAGGAGCAACCCGTCTGCCTTTGCTGCACATTAAGTACTCCCCGGAATTCTGTGCACTCAAAAGAGTTAAAGTTCCTATCGTCAGTGTTAAAATTTTGAAAGTTGTCATGATTTTCTGTTTTTAAAGAATTTCGTATTTTGTTTTAATGCTGTATTTCAGCTTGATATTATCAATATTGTCGAATGAATAATCAACATTGGCATCGGCAGCTTCCAGCTGGATATTTGCCGTTTTCGCTCTGAAATTCATCGGCAATACCGTATCGCTGGTGTAGTCTTCGATTTCCACGATCTCAAGAGGATTTCCTGTTTTTTTTGCCATGCTCTCCAACAGGTAGTCTGCTTTTTCTTTCGCAGCTTTTAAAGCGTTTATTTTAACGGTTTTTCTGTAATCTGCAATTTTTGTATTCCTGATCTCGTCGATATTGATGCTGGTAATCCATTTTTGGTTGAGGTTTTCAAAAAGATTTGCCATATCGGTTTTCTTGGTTACTTTAAACTGAAGATTTTTGGTGAAAATTTTCGTTTTGGAATAGATATTCTGGTACATCGATTTGAATTTGATGTCTTCGTTTTTTACCCCATTGTTTTTAAGAATTTCAAACAGCTGTTTTTCATTGTCGGCAAGCTGGTTTTTGTTATCGCCTTTAATTCCTACATTGAAAATAATTTCATCCGGCTCCACTTCCATTTCTGCAATTCCGGTTACTTCAATGAAATTTTTCTTTGTTTCCTGTGCGTTGATCAGTCCTGCTATAAAGAATAACCCGATCAGTAAAAAATGTCTCAGTTTCATAATTTCTTTTTTTTAATTTTAAACTTCTGAAGTAAAATTACCCAGATTTAAAACCGAAAATCGCGAGACTTGGTGAAATGAAGGTTTGACTTGGTGAGTTGGGGAATTTGTTTAAAATGAATGACTGTAACTCTAGCCCCGATTGCAACGACATCCTTTTTGGTTGCGGCTGGAGCGAAGCGGAAGCCGTAACCAAAAAGGATGTCGTTGCAATCGGGATTAGCTTCAAATAAAAAACAGTCCTGAGAAGAACTGTTTATCTGTTGGTAAGAACAATTGATTTTCCGTTTCGGGTGACGAGTTTTTTTACTTCACAAAAAAGTTTGGTGCGGATAATGAGTTCATCGTCATTTTCTGAAATAGTATACGTTTCGGAAGTTGTAAACGCATCGTCGAGATCATGTTCAAAAAGTTTGGTAGAACCGGACTGATCCACCGAGTAAAAATCTACTTTGTAATCATGAAGCCCGGTCTGATAAAACTTGTACACAATTTTTTCATTGAGATCGCTGGAAATGATCTTGGTTTCAATGAAGTTGTTTTGTTCAAGAAACGAACAACTCTGCAGGAATAATACAGGCAAAAGAAAAATGTAAAGCTGTTTTTTCATAGTTATGTTTGGTTTTAACAAATGTAATAAATGCTAAATGGTTGACTGTTAACGGAATTTCAATTTTCATGTTACCATTTTTTCATATAAAATGTGATAAAGAATTGAAAAGTTTACTCATAAGACCTTGTATTTTGTCTTGGTGAATATTTTAAGGCAATATCATAAATTCTCCTCAAGTCTTCGTCTTTTTTATCGCAGAACGACTGATAATAATTGATGATGTCCTGCATGGATTTTCTGGTATTTCCGATATTCGTCTGTGAAAAATCCTTCGCTGCTTTTTTGAGTTCCGTAGCCATTTTAGCAATCTGAAAATTTTTCTTTAACTCCTGTTGCGTTGTTTCCGTCATTGCATCATATTCTTTTTTTGACGAAATATTTTTTATTTTATCATTCTTTTCATAAACCAATGAAGCTGAAATTGAAGAGCTTTCCAAGTCATTTTTTTCAACTTCCATCAGGAAAATTTGGGTTTGTCCGCAATCCAGATTTTCAAGTTCTACTTCAATCTGATGATTGGAAATATAAGTAGGCTGATATCCGTAAAATTTATTGATTCTCATGCCTTCAGGAAGGTTGATCGTTAGTTTCGGCTTTTTCCCAATATTATATAAAAGGCTTTCTAATTCGTCCTTAAATGTTTTTTGAATGTCTTTTTCAGCATCTCCTATAAAATAATTGGAACCTCTTCCGTACGTTGCAATTCTCCGTAATAAATCAAAATCCAGCTGCTGTCCGACTCCGATGGTGCTGATGTCAATTCCTTTATCGTTGAATTCTTTTGATTGTCTTAAAATCGTCTCAGGATCTGTAATTCCTGAATTCGTCATTCCGTCGGTAAGAAGAATTACCTTACTATTGTAGTCTTTGGTATTGTGTTTTTGTGCTTCCGAATATCCCATCATCATCCCCGAATGAATATTGGTGGAGCCTGCCGGATAAATACTTTCGATAATCGGGTCCAGATTTCCGGCAACATCTTTTATTTTTGATGATTTTAAAACCAGATTGGCCGTATCATCAAATTTTATAATTGAAATGATATCTTCAGGTTTTAATCCTTTTACAAAAACTTTAAGTGCATTTTTTACTTTATCAAGTTTACCGCCACCCATAGAGCCGCTATTGTCGATAACCAGAGAAACATTTACTTTGTTTGAATGTTGCCTGTCTGAAACATTCTGTGTTGCAAGACCGATTTGAAGTAAAAAACAGTCGTCTGAGTTAAGAATGGTATTGTCATAATCAATGCTCAATGCCACTTCATTTTTCTTTGGAATTTTAATCTGATGTTTGTGGTAGTTCATAAAATCTTCCACGATTATCGTGTTTTCATTAAGAAATCCACGCTCATTTGTACTCGAAAGTCCGTTGCTTACGGTGTGTGAAACAGAACCTGACGAAACTCCGAACTGCGCTTTTGAGATATTAAAGATAAATATCGAAGAGAAAAGGTAAATTAGGGTGCTTTTGTTGAAGATGGATAAATTTTTCATGATGTTTATATTTGAATTATACTGCAAACTTAATCCTGCAAACTCTGCAGAAAATACTAAACTTGGTGAATAGCGAATTTCACTTGGTGAATAGTTTTTGCCGGACTATATATATGTATATCTTTGTTTTATGAAAATGATAAAGCTTTTTGTGCTTTTTTTTGTAATGGCTTTCGGGAATACGGCATATTCCCAGAGCAGGGTTGTGGAAGATGTTCAGGTGCAGAGCAAAAGGCTAAAAAAAGCGGTGGATACAAAAGATGAATCCGCGCAGGCAGATTCTTATTACAATATCGGTGAGACTTTTTTTAATGACGGAAACTTCAGGAAAAGCGAAGAATATTACACCAAAGCAAAAAACATCTACGAAAAACTGAATGATAAACCGAATATTGAAAAAGCCAGCCGGAAACTGGCCCAGTCCCAGGAAAAGCAGAATAAAATAACTCCGGCAATCAGCAATTACAGCCGGGCTGCAGAAGTTGCTCCGTCAAAAAGCCGCGCGCTTAATACCAATGATGTCACCAGGCTATCGGTAAATTCTCCCGAAGCGAAGGAAGAGGCGATTCAGAACAATATTCAGCTTAATGAGAAGGATAAAGATAAAGGGGATCTGGCTGCAAGTTACAGCCAGATGGCAGATGTGAATATTCAACAGAATGATATTCCTAAAGCGGAAGCAAATCTTAAAAATGCTTATAAAATTTCTAAAAAGGAAGCGCCGCAACAGGCATTGGAAATTAATCAGAAATTAACGGACTTTTATGTTGAAAATAAAAACTACGATAAAGCCATCGAAGCTAAAAAGACCGTTTTAAAAGAGGATTTTGTTAAAGATAATTCTAAAAAGGAAGTGGAGCAGATTCAGGAGCTTGCCGATATTTATATTAAAAAAGATGATATCGGGGAAGCCATCAGTCTGTTAAAAAAATCGTACGGAATCGCTTTAGAAAAAGGGCATACGCTTGAAGCACAGAAAAGTGTGAAAAAACTCGACAGCCTCTACAATATGTCTGAAAATACCGATGCTTCTGTACGGCTCTACAGAGATTTTTTAGGAAAACTGCCGGATCTGGTGTCAAAAGATAAAAGCCTGGCTGATGAAAAAATCCTGGAAGACACAGAACAGCGGATTGCCCAGCTGGAAAAAGAAAAACAGCTGAAAGATGAACTTATTCGCAAGAAAAATGTGTTCAATTACAGTTTAATCGGAGTTTTACTGGTTTTATCCGCACTCATCATCTTTATTTTCAGGACCCTAAAAAAAGTTCAGATAAAAAATAAAAAAATTGCATTGCAATCGCTGCGCCGTGAGATGAATCCGCATTTTATTTTTAACAGCTTAAATTCGGTTAATCATTTCATTGCCACAAACAATGAACTGGAAGCCAATCAATATTTAACCAAATTCTCAAAACTGATGCGCGGCGTGATGGAAAATTCCACCGAAGATTTTATCCCGTTTCAGCAGGAACTGGATCTGCTTCAGAACTATCTTGCGTTGGAAAAAACACGTTTTTCAGATAAATTCGATTATGAAATTGAAGTGGATGAAAGCCTCAATACCCAAAGCCTGAAAGTTCCCGGAATGCTGGTGCAGCCGTTTCTTGAGAATGCCATCTGGCACGGACTTCGTTACAGAACCACAAAAGGATTTTTAAAGCTGTATTTTGAAAAAGACAATCAATATTTAAAAATTACTGTTGAAGACAATGGCATCGGGATCGAAGAAAGCAAAAAACAAAAAACAGAACATCAGAAAGCAAGAAAAGGCCGCGGAATGAAAAATACCCTGGAAAGAATTGCTCTGCTGAATGATCTCTATCATCAGGAAATTCAGTGCAATATTACAGATAAACAAAATACACAGGGCGTTCTTGTGGAAATAAGATATAAATTGGTGAACAAATGAAAATAAAAGCCGTCATCGTAGACGATGAAGTGATCGCAAGAGAAGTTTTGAGGAATTACCTCAACAAATATTGTCCGCAGGTAGAGATTTTGGGCGAGGCGGAGAATATTAAGGAAGCGGTTCCGCTGATTGCCGAAAAGCAGCCGCAACTTGTTTTCCTGGATGTGGAAATGCCTTTCGGAAATGCTTTTGATGTGTTGGAAGCAACGAAAGATTTTTCCTACGAGACAATTTTCATCACAGCTTTTTCACAATACTCGCTGCAGGCACTTAATAAATCGGCGAGTTATTATATTTTAAAACCGATCGATATTCAGGAGTTAATTCTGGCAGTCAACAAAGTGGCAGAAAGCATTGAGAAGAAAGAAGATTTCAACCGGAATAAAATTCTCCTTGAAAACTTAAAGTTAAAACCCGAAAAGCAACAGCTGATTCTCCCGACATTGCAGGGATTTGATGTGGTGAAAACGGAGGATATTCTAAGGCTTCAGGCAGATGGAAATTTTACGCAGGTGTTTCTTACGGATGGCTCCAAAAAAATGGTGTGCCGGTTTCTGAAGCATTTCGATGATCTATTGGAACATCCTTTTGTAAGGGTTCACCGTTCCCATATTATCAATATCAATTTCGTGAAATCTTATCACAAAAGCGGTACAGCAACACTTTCCGACAATACCGAAATTGAAATTTCCGGAAGTTTTAAAGATAATTTCCTGAAAGTCTTTTCTTAATTTTTGGGCAGCTTTTTCCGCCTTCCGCTCCCGCTTTTTTGTTTCACAAAAAGAGCTCCGCTCAAGTCGGGCTGCAACAATCTATGGCATAAGTACAATTTCCGGGAGGAATTAATCTCGTTCAGGCATCATTTTTGAAGAATTTAGGATACCACAAAAAAATCTATTATGAAGACTTTTCAGAAAATTGCAATCCCCTTTTCTTTAGGTGTTTTAGGACTTCTTGTTTTAAGTTCATGCTCTGTGGGAATTCCGAAAGGCGCCACAGCAGTTCAGAATTTCAATGCCGACAGATATCTTGGAACCTGGTACGAAATAGCCCGTTTCGATTATAAATTTGAGAAGGATATGGATAATGTTACTGCAACCTATTCCAAAAATCCGGACGGAACGATTAAAGTAGACAATAAAGGCTACAATTACGTGAAAAAAGAATGGAAACAGTCTGTGGGAGAAGCCCGATTCGTGAATAAAGAAACGGAAGCCCGTTTAAAAGTTTCTTTCTTTAAACCCATTTGGGCAGGTTACAACGTGGTAGATATTGATGATAATTACCAGTATGCTTTAGTCATGGGGAATAATTTAAAATATCTCTGGATTCTTTCCCGCACCAAAGAACTTCCGGAAAGTATAAGACAGCGATTCCTGGAAAAAGCAAAAAGAGTAGGCTATAAGACCGATGAATTAATCTGGGTTAAGCACAATTAATTATGATAAATTTAAAATATAAACCTCACAGGTTTCAAACCTGTGAGGTTTTTTATTAATTCAGATTTTTATACTCCTTCCATTCATCAAAGCGGTAATCAACAATCTGTTTCATCAGATCATAGTTTTCGTAAGTATCTTCAATATGATAGAATGTTTCATATTCATAATCATTTTCTTCTGCTTTGGTGTCAAAAAGATTAACGTAATCATCAGCAAATGAGCTGAAACGGTTGCCAAAATCAGTTTCATCTTTATAATAGTCCTGTGCAAAAGCATTTCCCATAGCATTCAGGTCATATTCTGAGAATTTTCCATCCATTACCTCCATAAGAAATTCTGCTCCCGTAATTTCTCGGCGTTTCAATTTTTTAATTTCTTCAGCAGCGCCTTCTTTCAGTTCATCAGAAATAAGATCCTTGTGAATACACCAGTTCAGGAACATTCCGGTGTGGGTGGCTCCGTTTTTCTCAGGAAGCCCTTCGGGGAAATCGCCGCCGTAATGCCATGAAGCATCGTCATATTTAGACATATTTATTAATTATAGTTTTAAACAATTTCAGTCAAAAATAGAAAAAATCAATTTATATTGCCCGGAAGAGAGAATTTTCCGTCATTTGCGTAGAAATTTTTTCGACAATTATTTTATGAAAAATGCCGTTCTGATTACCATTGGTGACGAAATCCTATCCGGAAACACCGTAGACACCAATTCTAATTTCATAGCAACCGAACTTAAAAATATAGGGATTAAAGTCTCTCAGATTCTTACCATTTCAGATGAGATTGAAACCATTAAAAAGGCCATTGATTCTGCTTTTCAAATCGGGGATCTTATCATTACCACAGGAGGTTTGGGACCAACCCGGGATGATAAAACCAAAAAGGCTATTGCAGAATTTTTTAATGACGAAATTGCGCTGGATGAGGTGACATTTAATCATCTGAAAGCATATATGGAAAGGCGGGGCCGACTGGAAATTCTTGAAAGAAATCGAGAGCAGGCATTTGTTCCCACCAAATCAAAAGTTTTTCAGAACCATTACGGAACTGCGCCCTGTATGATGATGGAAGAAAACGGCAAACTGCTTTTTAGTCTTCCCGGCGTTCCTTATGAAGTAAAACCATTGATCAAAGACCAGATTGTACCGTATCTGCATGAAAAATTCAGCCTGAATTATATCACCACAAGAATTGTTTCTGTAGTTGGAATTCCCGAAAGTATCTTAGCAGATATGATAGAAGACTGGGAACTGGCTTTACCTGGAAATTTAGCATTATCTTATCTCCCTGTCGGGACTAGGGTAAAGTTGAGGCTGACTGCAACCGGAGAAAATGAGACATTTCTTCAGCAGCAGTTGGAAGATGAAATACAGAAATTGTTGCCTTTGATTAAAGATCATGTTATTGCAACTTCCGAAGATAAAATTGAAAAAATTCTTGCGGAAATTTTAACGGAACGAAAACTGACAATTTCAACAGCAGAAAGCTGCACCGGTGGAGAATTGGCCAAAATGATTACTTCTGTTTCGGGAAGTTCAGCGTATTTTCCGGGTGGAATTGTTTCTTATGCAACGGAGAAAAAGATTGATATTTTGAAAGTTAAATCAGAAACGGTAGAAGAATTTACAGTGGTAAGCGAGCAGGTTGCCGGTGAAATGGCAGCAGGTTGTCAGAAATTATTCAATACGGATATTGCTTTATCAACAACCGGTGTGGCCGGGCCTGGAAAAGGCGAGGACGGAAAAGAAGTGGGAACAGTTTTTTACACCATTAGAGTAGGAAATCAGGCGGTTACTTCAAAATTATACATGCCGCATCTCGAAAGACTTGATTTTATGCATTTCGTTTCACAGAAAGTTATTCAGGATGTGGTAGCAATCTTAATTTCAGAAAAATAAGCTCTAAAAAATAAATCGGGACTATTAAAAATAGTAAATTTTTAAGTAACAAATTGTAAATAAAATATACCTATTGTATAAATTGTAATTATAATGAAAAAATTAACGCTTTCTCTGCTTTTATTAGGAGGAATATGTTCACAAATGGTGAACGCTCAGGCGACAGATAAAGGCTTAGACCTTAGCCTGATGGATAAATCAGTACGTCCTCAGGACGATTTTTACAGCTATGTGAGCGGAACATGGATGAAAACCGCTAAAATTCCTTCCGATAAGCCGACTTGGGGAAGTTTCAACAAGCTGGCGGAAGATACCGACAATAATTCAATGACTATTCTGAATTCTCTTTTGAAAGATAAATTTGCAGATGGAACAGAAGGTAGAAAAATCCAGGATCTGTATGCAACTTATATGAATATCCAGAAAAGAAATGCAGACGGAATCAAGCCAATCCAGGCTAATATTAACAAAATCGACGCGATTAAAAATCTTAAAGATCTTCAAAATTATTTAACTTCCGTAACGAAAGAAGGTGAAAATACTATGTACGGTTGGGGAGTGGATGCAGATCTGAAAGATTCTAAAATGAATGCCGTTTATTTAGGAAATGCATCACTTGGATTAGGTAGAGACTACTATCAGAAAGTGAATGACAAAAACACGGAAGCTCTTGCAGAATACACAAAATATGTAGCTTCTATGTTGAAAGAATTAGGATACAAAAATGCTGATGCAGCTGCAAAAGGTATTGTAGAATACGAAAAAAGCATTGCTAAAACCTATCTTACCAATGAGCAGAGCCGTGACAATACGCTACAGTACAACCCAAGAACAATGGCTGAATTGAAGACATTGGTAAAAGGGGTTGATCTTCCTGCTTATCTTAAAGCGGTGGGCGTAAATACGGATAAAGTAATCATCGGAGAAATCGGTTATTATAAAGATTTCGATAAATTGGTAAATGAGAAAAATCTTCCTCTAATAAAAGATTATCTTAAATTCCACATGATCAACGGAAGCGCTTCTTATTTAAGTGAAAAACTGGGAGACATGAGGTTTGCTTTCTATGGTAAATACTTAAGAGGTCAGCAGGAGCAGAGAGCTTTAAACAAAAGAGGATATGAGTTGATTAACGGAACTTTAGGAGAAGCTTTCGGGAAATTATATGTTGAAAAATATTTCCCTGCAGAAGCTAAAGCCCAGATGGTGGAACTGATCGATTATCTGAAGAAAAGTTTTGCCGTACACATCAATAATTTAGCATGGATGTCTTCTACTACAAAGGAAAAGGCAATGCAGAAATTAAACAAATTTACGGTAAAAGTTGCTTATCCGGATAAATGGAAAGACTATTCTAAGTTAACAATCATTCCGGAATCTAAAGGAGGAAATTTATATTCAAACCTTCAGAATATTACAGAATGGCAGTATAATAAAGATTTAGCTAAAATCGGAAAACCTGTTGACAAATCAGAATGGGGAATGACTCCACAGACGGTGAATGCTTATTACAACCCTGTAAACAACGAGATTGTATTCCCGGCAGCCATTCTTCAGCCACCTTTCTTTAATCCTAATGCAGATGCAGCTGTTAATTTTGGTGGAATTGGAGCTGTGATCGGTCACGAAATGAGCCACGGATTTGATGACTCGGGAGCACAGTTCGATGCAGACGGAAATCTTGTAGACTGGTGGACTCCGGAGGATAAAGCTAATTTTGAAAAAGCAACAAAAGCTCTTGCTGCACAATACGATAAATATGAGCCGGTAAAAGGAACGTTCGTAAACGGAACCTTTACCAATGGTGAAAACATCGCCGACTTAGGTGGGGTAAATATTGCTTATGATGCATTACAAATGTATCTGAAAGACAAAGGAAATCCTGGACCTATCAGTGGTTACACACAGGATCAGAGATTCTTCCTGAGCTGGGCAACCGTTTGGAGAACATTATCAAGCGAGAAATACATGATCAATCAGGTGAAAACAGACCCGCACTCTCCTGGATATTTCAGAAGTTTCGGACCTCTTACCAATGTTGATGCATTCTACAAAGCATTCGACGTGAAAGAAGGCGACAAGCTTTACAAAAAACCGGAAGAAAGAATCAAAATCTGGTAATAAATATTTTATTCAAATAGAAACCGCTCAGCAATGAGCGGTTTTTTTATTAAAGAACTCTCTTCTCACCTCTCACCTCTTACTTCTCACTTTTCACTTCTCACTTCTTACATTTTTACTTCTCACCAACTTTGCATTTCAAACCATAAACATTTATGAATAAATTATGTATATTTGGTAAGTTTGTGTACAATCAAAAAATATTTTTAATGAAAAAGCTAAATATCGGAATACTTGCCTTTTCTGGGTTTGTATTTTTAAATTCGTGTGGTACGGCTAAAACAGCAGATACTCAGAAACCCGAAACAGTGAGAGAGGTTGCTGCAGAACCGGTGAAAAAAGAGGAGATGAAAGAAGAAGGAATCAATTTAGCATACATGGACAAGTCGGTGCGTCCGCAGGATGATTTTTTTAGCTACGTAAACGGAAACTGGGTGAAAACCACTCAGATTCCTTCAGATAAAGCGAGCTGGGGATCTTTCAATGCACTGAGAGAAAATGTAGATGATGCTTCTTTAGATATTTTAAATAAAATCTTATCAGAATCATACTCTGCAGGTTCAGAAGGTGAAAAAATCCAGAATCTATATGCTTCTTTTATGGATACGGATAAAAAAAATGCAGAAGGGCTGGCTCCCATAAAAGGGGATCTGGCTAAAATTGATGCCATCAAAAACCTGAATGATCTTCAGAAATATCTTCTTGAAGCCACAAAGTTGGGTGATAACTCATTTTATGGCTGGAGAGTAGGTGCAGATCTGAAAAATTCTAAAATGAATGCCGTGTATCTTGGCGGTCCGGATCTTGGGCTGGGAAGAGATTATTATCAAAAAGTAAATGAGGCCAACACCAAAACACTGGCAGAATATCAATCTTATGTAGGTAAATTGTTCGGCGTTTTAGGTTATAAAAATTCTGAGGGAGCTGCAAAAAATGTAGTTGATTTTGAAAAACAGCTGGCTAATTATTTATTAACCCTGGAGCAGAACAGAGATGCCAATCTAAGATACAATCCGAAAAATGTTTCCGAGCTTCCGGCTCTTGTTAAAAACGTAAATCTTCAGAGCTATCTTAAGAATGCAGGTGTCAACACAGACAGAGTCATCATCGGAGAGCTGAAATATTATCAGAATATGGATTCTTTTCTTACCCAGAAAAATCTTCCACTGTTAAAAGATTATCTGAAATATCATCTGATTAATGGAAATGCAAGCAATTTGGATGAAAATCTGGAACAGATCAGATTTGATTTTTATTCAAAATATCTTCAGGGACAAAAAGAACAGCGCCCGATGAATAAGCGCGGCCTTTCCCTAGTGAATGGGGTTTTAGGCGAAGCCTTTGGAAAATTGTATGTTGAAAAATATTTCACCCCGGAATCCAAAGCTCAGATGGAAACATACATTGATTATATCCTGAAATCCTTCAAGCAACACATCAATGATATGGACTGGATGTCTCCGGCTACAAAAGTAAAAGCACAGGAAAAACTGTCTAAATTCACAGTGAAAATTGCTTATCCGGATAAATGGAAAGATTATTCTCAAATGAAAGTAGAATCTCCAAAAGCCGGTGCTACACTATATTCTAATCTTCAGAATGTTTCTGCATGGCAATATCAAAGAAGTCTTGATAAAATCGGGAAACCGGTTGATAAAACAGAATGGGGAATGACTCCGCAAACGGTAAATGCCTATTACAGCGGTTCTAATAACGAAATTGTTTTCCCGGCAGCAATTCTTCAGCCTCCTTTCTATAACCCGAAGGCCGATCCGGCAGTAAACTTCGGCGGAATCGGAGCCGTAATCGGTCATGAGATTTCCCACGGATTCGATGACAGCGGTTCAAGATTTGACGGTGACGGGAATCTTAACAACTGGTGGACAGATGAAGACCGTAAAAACTTTGATGCGAAAGTGGCACAGCTTGGTGCACAGTACAGTGCCTACGAACCGGTGAAAGGAAGTTTTGTAAACGGTAAATTTACAAGCGGCGAAAATATCGGAGATCTTGGAGGCGTGGCAGTTGCTTATGATGCGCTTCAGATGTACCTTAAAGATCATGGAAATCCGGGACTGATCAGCGGTTTCACACAGGATCAGCGGTTTTTTATGAGCTGGGCAACAGTATGGAGAACAAAATCTACTGATCAGTATATGATCAATCAGGTAAAAACGGATCCGCATTCTCCGGGTGTTTTCAGGGCTTTTGGTCCGTTGGTAAATCAGGATGCATTCATTAAAGCTTTTGATATCAAACCGGGCGACAAAATGTATAAAGCTCCGGAAGAAAGAATAAAAATTTGGTAAACAGCCAAAAATTGTTAGAAAAGAGAAACGCATCAGAAATGATGCGTTTTTTTATTTATTTTTTCATAGCTTAGTGATATCGTAAAATGTTGATTTTTGATTAATATTTAATTGTTTAAGTCAAATATTAAAGAAAATTCTTAACAAAATTTTGTATGTTACAGTTTTTTTTTAAATTTAAACATTGGATTGGTCAGCTATTTGATGCTGATAAATACGATTCACACCAAAATAAAAAATCTCAAAATAACAATAATATGGCAATGTTTAATTATGGCGTTGGCGGAAACGAAGTGAAAGTGGATGCCAATGAAGCTATCCAGAACATACAGGAGAATAAGTCATTGATTGTGAGCCAGCTTACTTCAGAAGAGTCTTATGTTCCTGAAATTGTAACAGGATTAAAAACAGTGGAAGACGTCTTCAGGCATTTCCAGCCTTCTGTAAACGTGCAGCACGAGACAGAAGATGGCACTGTAGTAGAAGAAGAATTCCGTTTTCAGAATCTTGCAGATTTTACCCCCAAAAACCTTACCCAGAAATCAGCATACCTCCAGCAACTAAGCATGGAGCAGGAGCAATACAACAAAATTGTACGCCAGCTGAAAACCAATAAAATTCTGCGCAATATGCTGGAAAACGATCAGACCAGAGCTGCGTTTATCGAGGTATTGAAGGAAGTGGCACAGGAACTTGAAAAATAATCTAAAGACTTTACACGTATCATGGATAGTAAATTACAGCCAGCTGAAAACCAACACCAGGGGCAGCAGCAACATGCAGGTCAGCCGAAAGGTAATCCGCTTGCCGAACTTAATAAAATAGGAGGTTTCGGTTTTGTAGAATCCGTTGTAGACGGTATTGCCAACATGAACCCTACAAGAAAAGCAAGGAAAGAAATATTCCTTAATGACAGCAACAAAGAAGAAGAACGAAAAGAGCTTCTTCAGAAAATAAACCTATGGGTGAATCTTCTTGAAAGCAACGATTCAGCTGATAAAATGGCTGAAACCTGCAAATCAAAAGCGCAGTCTGCGGATCAGAGTTTAAAATCAAACCTGAAAAATACACTTGATGCCGTACGCCAGCTGGAAACGAACTACAGAACAGTCGCTCAGTTTTATAAAAATACGGAACTTGATAAAGTAGACAATGTAAGTATTGTTAATGCCAGTTTAGACCAGGTTTCAGATCTTGATAATCCTTTATTCATCGATGCTATTGCAGAAGAGTTCAAGAATTATTATGACCGTCTGGATCTTCGCGACAACTATTCGATTTTGGCAATTCCAGGATATCTGGGATCCAATAAAGTAATCGAAAAATGGGCGAAAATATGTAATGAAAATAAAGTCATGATGGTTACCGATTTTGCCAACCTCGACAAGCCGGATGATGTGGTAGATCTTTTTCATTCCGCAAATCTTACCGGTGGAGAACTGCACAGAAGTAATGTCATTATGACGTGTAACTGGTTGGTTGGCCGTGGCAAAGCTGAAGAAGTAGGAGAGGAAGAAAATGTAGAACTTCCACCGTCCACTTCACTCGCAGGAAAGATCCACAAAACCCTCATGTCTCAGGTGGCAGCAGGAAAAAAACACGGAAATATCAACGAAGTGGATGCCGTAAAATTTGAATTGAAGAAAAGCGAGATTTCACAGCTTGAAAAAATGGGGCTTGTTCCGATGGTCAATGAATATGGAAAGATCATGGCATTCTCCGCAAAAACCCTTTTCACGGGAGATAATATCGGATTACAGACGTATTCTGTAGTTCGTGTATTCGACTATGTAACCAAAGTTTTATTGGACTTCCTCAACAGAAGAGCTTTTGAAAACTGGAATGCCAAGAATGAAGATGATCTGAGAAGACAAATTGTTCAGTTCCTGGATAATATCAAAGGCCCGGATAAGTTGATTGAAAAATTTAAAATCGTTCGTTTTGAACAGGACAGGGTTAATAAAGACCGGGTTTGGCTGGACATCCGCCTAACACCGTATTTCCCTACGAAAAGTTTTGTAATCAAATTGGACGGTCATAAAGGAGATGACGGAAATGAGTGGGATGCAGAATACGCCCAGGAGTAAAAATATTAAGATAAAACCGGTGCTTGTTCATCGGTTTTTTTTATCAAAATCAGTAAAATATTTATTATGAAAGGCAGATTATTATTTTTGCCATTGATTTTTTTGTTTTTAAGCTGTGAAGAAAAACAGATTAAGGGTAAGCAGGCAGTTGATCTTTTCGCAGATGAAAGACAGGAAGGAAAAGCGTATGTCATGAAGCCTCAGGAATGTTTTGATGAAAGTGATATGGTAGTTTCTTCCGGAAATGTGAAGCTGATAGATCAGTCGTCAGGACGCGGAAAATCTATTTTTATTTACAGGGTTACTTCGGGCGAAGTGCTGAAGACAACAAGAGATTCAATAGTGAATTTCCCTTTTCAGTTTCTTTCTGACCAACAGCTTGCATTTAAGAAAGATTCTTTGTCATATATTTATCTTAAAAAACTGGAAGGTTACCGTTTTATCGCAAAGGATATGAAGTTAAAATATCAATGGCTGAAAGCGGCGCCGGTTTATTCTGTAAAAGCGGATAAATAATTTTACCTTTGCCAAATATACAATCCTGAAGGTTTAATTAAAATAAATAATAAAAGTTTGAAAAATACGGTCACTCCAGACTTCAAACACATTGGTGGCAAACTTCTGATCTGGTACGGAAAAAACGCCAGAGATCTTCCTTTCCGACAGACAAAAGATCCGTATAAAATATGGATCTGCGAAATTGTTTTTCAGCAGACAAGAATCAGTCAGGGGCTCGGTCATTATACCAATTTTACTGAACGGTTTCCCGACGTAAAAACACTCGCAGAAGCCGATGAAAATGAAGTTTTACTTTACTGGAAAGGATTGGGGTATTATTCAAGAGCAATCAATGTTCACAAGGCGGCACAGCAGATCATGAACGATTATGATGGAATATTTCCTGGCGAATATGAGGAAATCCTAAAGCTGAAAGGAGTGGGGAAATATACGGCGGCGGCAGTTTCAAGCATCTGTTTCAATGGAAAGATTCCTGCAGTTGACGGTAATTTTTACCGGGTTTTAAGCCGTGTTTTTGCGGATGATTTTGATGTTTCCAGTTCCAGGGCGTTTAATTATTTCTCCGATCTAGCTCATTTAATCTTACCTGACAATGTGGGGGATTTTAATCAGGCCATGATGGATTTGGGTTCGGAAGTCTGTAAACCTAAAAATCCTCTTTGCGGAGAATGTCCTTTAAATCAGGATTGTATCGCTTTTTTAACCAATAAAATCTATAATTTTCCTGTTAAAACAAAAAAAGTAAAAGCAGAAGGTCTCGAGTTGAAATATTACTTCGTACACCGGAACGGAGAATTTTTAATTCAGCAGAGAAAAGACGATTTTATATGGAAAAAACTGTTTGAATTTCCTCCTCAGATTTCCGATGAACTATTACCTTTTATTAAAAGTGTAAAAACAGTGCATCATAAACTGACGCATAAAAACCTCAGCATTGAAATTTACAATGTCGAAGTGGATTCGGAAGAGGCCTGGAATAATTTTATCGCCGAAAATGATTATATGATCAGTGATTATGAAAGCTCTCACCAAAAATCTTTCCCGAAACCACTGGAAAATTATATCGGAAATTATCACACAGCTTACAGGATTTTATAAGTAAAATTAAATCCTGTATTCGTTACCCTTCCGTAACTATGGCATCTCTGTTTCCGTCTTCCTCTTTTCCTTCTTCAATCATTTCTTCGGCTTCTTCTTTTTCTTCTTTTGTAGCATGGTCGATGCGTTCTTCCTGCTTTTTATCCTGCTCGTGATCAATAAAAAATTCACAGTATACCGGAAGATGGTCGGAACCAAAATTTTCAAGGGTTTTCAGGTCTTCAATAAAGATTTCTTCACTGTGGAACATCAGGTCAATCGGGAATCTCAGCAGACGGTATTTTGCGTGAAAAGTTGAGACAAATGAGCGTCCGATCCTGGGATCGATGAGGTGACTGGTTTTTCTAAATAATATGGAGGATTTGGACCATGCTACATTATTAAAATCACCGACAACAATAAGAGGTTTTTTTATTTCTCTTACTCTTTTTGCGGTACTTAGCAGGTCGCCGTCACGTTCTTTCGAGGTTTCTTCTTCGGTTGGACTTGGCGGTGGAGGATGAACTCCGAAAAATACAAAAGAAAATCCGTCTTCGGTTTTTAAATGTGCTTCAATGCTGGGAATATCATCTGCCACAAAATAATGCGTTCTGGAACTTTCAATTTTAATTTTCGAATAAAAATGCATTCCGTAGGTGTTTTCCAGCGTTACTTTATGATGATACGGATAGTCTTTTTCCAAAGGTTTCAACGCCTGTTCCCAGTCGCCGTTACTTTCCATCGTAAGAAACATATCAGGCTTATATTTTTTAACCAATTGAATAAAGCGTTCATATTCTTTATTAAACTGATAAACATTGGCAGAGATAAAATGCAGTTTATTAGAAGACTGGTATTTTTGCGTGTACTTTTTAACAGGGTACAGCGGAGTATATTTAATGAGAATGATGCTGTGATGGATGAGCATAACTAATAAAAGTCCCTGATAATAACAGAAATATTCAGATTTACCGGGAGCGGCGAAGCCGAGAATAATAGTCAAAAGTATAAATACCGTGATCTGTATTTTACCAAATTCCGGAACCCGGAATATCCAGTGAGAATGTTGAATTTTTGGCAGTATGGTTACAATTAACAACAATACAGTCAGAATCAGATAAGCTGTCCACATATATTAAAATAATTCTATAAATTTAATTTATTTTTTATTATTGCTCAAATCAAATTATCTTTAAAGCATATTCTTAACAACAATTAAAGCTTTCGAAATACATTTTACCATGAACAAAATTTTTGCATTCCTCTTTCTTTCAGGAAGTTTATGTTTCGGGCAAAGTCAGGAAATTGAACAGCCTGTAAGGACTTTATTTACTGCGATGAAAAATGCAGATGCCGAGCTGCTGAAATCCGTTTTTTCTGAAACAGCTGTTCTGCAGACCATCACCAAAGACGGTGTGAAAAATGAAGACATCAATGATTTTATAGCCTCCGTTTCAAAGATGCAGAAAAATGATCTTGATGAAAGAATCATTATTGAAGCTATCCATACCGACGGAAACCTGGCGAGTGTTTTTACACCCTATTCTTTTTATTTTAAAGGCAAATTTTCCCATTGCGGAGCAAACAGCTTTCAACTGGTAAAACAACAGAGCGGGGAGTGGAAAATCCAGTATTTAATTGATACAAGAAGAAAAGACAACTGTAAGGAAATAAAATAAACTTTTAAATGAAAATCCACCATATCGCCATCATCTGTTCAGATTATGAAATTTCAAAAAAATTCTATACTGAAGTTTTAGGATTAAATATCATCCGTGAAGTATACCGTGAAGAAAGACAGTCTTTTAAGCTGGATCTTGCCATAGGAGACCATTATATGATTGAACTTTTTTCATTTCCCGACCCTCCGGCAAGGCCTTCCAGGCCTGAAGCATGTGGGCTGAGACATCTGGCTTTTTTGGTAGAAAATGTTAATGAAAAAAGGGAAGAATTAATTCAAAAAGGGCTAAATTGTGAAGAAATCAGGATTGATGAATTTACGGAGAAAGCATTCTTCTTTACCCAGGATCCGGACCAATTGCCATTAGAATTCTATGAAGTTTAAAAATTTACCATGAAAAAATATGTAATCATTTTAGGACTGCTAATGATAGTTCAGTATAGTGCACAGATTGTCCATGAACCCAAAAACCATCCTAAAGAATGGTCGCAATCTTATGAGCCCTTCCGGATTGCCGGAAATCTTTATTATGTAGGAACATATGATTTAGCCTCTTATCTCATTGTGACGGATAAAGGAAATATCCTTATTAACACAGGATTGGCAGATTCACTTCCGGTAATTAAGAACAATATTAAAAAGCTGGGTTTTACATATAATGATATCAAGGTATTGCTGCTTACACAGGCGCATTACGATCATTTAGGAGCAATGGCAGCTATTAAAAAAGAAACAGGAGCAAGATTATATGTTGATGCCGCAGATGCTGGAGTCTTAAAAAGCGGAGGGAAAACGGATTATGAAATGGGAAAATATGGCGTAACGTTTAAACCGGTTACCCCGGATTATATTTTAAAAGATAAAGACATTGTAAAGCTTGGAAACACCACCCTCACCATGCTTCATCATCCCGGACATACAAAAGGTTCCTGCAGTTTTATATTTGAAACTAAAGATAACAAAAGAAGTTATAAGGTTTTAATTGCCAATATGCCGACCATTATTATTGATAAAAAATTCTCGGAAGTTGCTGCTTATCCTTCTATTGAAAAAGATTATCAATACACTTTACAGCAAATGAGAAAGCTGAATTTCGATATTTGGGTAGCTTCCCACGCAAGCCAGTTTGACCTTCATGAAAAACGTAAGCCGAAAGATCCTTACAATCCGGGCGCATTTATGAACAAAAAAGAATATTTTGATCAGCTTGATGAGCTGGAGAAAGATTATCTTGAAAAAAAATCAGAAGAGCTTAATGGGCATAACCTGTAAAGAAGCTGATCGCCATGATAGCCAGAACGATGGAAGAAATGACTACATAAACGTAGTCTTTTTCTTTTAAATACCCGATCAGTGCAAAAATAATCCTCATTAAAGGGGTGAAGATCAGAAGCAAAATCCCCAGCTGAATGATGGCCATTCCTTCGCCTTTGCAAAGCGAATTCCAAAAATGTCCCCATACTTTTTCCGAGGAACTTCCCATATCGAGTGAAGTGTATTTTTTAGGCATTTTAAAACCCTCTGTAAAAAGCTTTACAAAACCGATCAATGATGTAATAACAGAAAGAATAACGCCTAATCTCAGCAAATTTCCCACCGAACGGTTCAGATCAACATCTGTGAAGTTCTTTTTCATTATCTGAAGCTTTTATTGATACCGTTATACATCATATATACAGAAAGGATTGTAATCACAATCGCAAAAAATACCTTTAACTTTTTTGTTTTTGAAACCATCAGTGTTTTAGAACCGATAAAGCTGCCTACCACAACCCCGATCAAAACCGGAGCTACAATCACAGGAACAATTTCTCCTCTCTGGAAATAAATCAGTGCACTTGCCACCGCAGTCACACCAATCATAAAATTACTTGTGGTGGTTGAAACTTTAAAAGGCAGTTTCATCATATTATCCATCGCCAGAACTTTCAAAGCACCGGATCCGATTCCTAAAAGTCCGGACATAGCACCGGCAAACATCATCATAAAAAATCCCGGAACCGTATTTCTTGCAGAATAGCTTTTCAAAATACCTTTATCAGGAAACGTTCCGTACAGTTTCAGTTTTTCTTCAAGGCTTCCCTTAATTACGGGTTCCTGATGGTCAGGCTTGCCTTTTAAATTTAAAATAACCGTTAAAAGAAGGATGCTTGCGAAAATGATTCCGATGGTATTGGGATTCAGCATTCCGGAAACCAGTGCTCCAACGATTGCTCCTGCAGTTGTGGCAATTTCCAGAAACATCCCGATCCGCATATTGGTGAAACCTTCTTTCACAAAAGCAACTGCAGCACCGGAGGAAGTTCCGATCACAGAAATAAGAGAAGCACCGATAGCATAATGCATAGGAACACCAAAACCCAGTGTTAACAAAGGAATAATAATAACTCCTCCTCCCAAGCCGGTCAGTGACCCAAGAAGTCCTGCCGAAATTGCTCCAAGGAAGAGAATAATGATTTCTGACATGCTACAAATATAAAACTATTGCGTTAGTCTGCCAAACGTTTAAAAAAGATAAATTTGATGTATTTTTGCCTAAACAAAAATTGAAATATGAAACTTTTTTATGTCATTCTCGGAGCGACACCACCCGGAAGAAATATTGAGCAGCACGATGTGTTTTTCGGAATCGCAGAGAACCTGAAAGATCTTGTGGAAGATATGAAAGCTTTCTGGAAAGAAGCAAAAGGGAAAATTCATATCGACTGTTATCAGGAAGTGAAATTTGTAGACGGATATGAAGTGAAGATTGTTGAAAGAGGGCAGGAAACTTCCGAAGAGCAGCTCTATTTCATCAATCTCGGAGGCTACAAAAGAGGATTTTTTGAAGAGTTTCATGAGCAGCATCTTGTAGTGGGAACGTCAATGGCAGAAGCTGTAAAAAGAGCAAAAGCAACGGAGTTTTACAAAACTATGGGTTTCAAAGGAGCAACCAGCCATATTGATGAAAAACTCGGGGTGGATATCGATGATATTTTCCCGGTAAAAGAAATTCTTCCTTCGGAAATGAAGCAGAAATATGCAATTTCCCTGGTAAGATCAGATGCTGAAAATCAGGAAAATTTCGTAAGTCTGGGCTATCTGAAGATCGATAAAGTCCAGTAAATAATATATTTTTAAATGAAAGTTTTCGGGCTTTATTTAAAATATTCAATAAAATAAAATATAACAGAAAAAATAAAAGGTAAAAATGAAAATAGGAATTTTAGGTGGCGGACAGCTTGGAAGAATGCTGATTCAGGAAGCGTTAAAATACGACGATGAATTTTATACACTTGATCCGGCTCCCGATGCGCCATGCCACAATATTTCTTACTTTACACAAGGGAATTTCAACGATTACGAAACGGTTCTGAATTTTGGTAAGGATAAAGACGTGGTGACTATTGAAATCGAGCATGTGAATGCAGATGCACTGTCCGAACTGGAAAACCAGGGAATAAAAGTAGTTCCAAATTCCAATATCATTAAAACCATTCAGCAGAAAATTCTTCAGAAACAATTCTATAAAGCCCACGATATTCCGAGCCCGGAATTTGAAGTGATGGACGGAAGTTCCGACGAAATAAAAATGCCGCTGCCTTTCGTACAGAAAATGAATACAGGCGGCTACGACGGGAAGGGAGTACAGGTAATCCGCACTGCAGAAGATATGAAAAATCTGTGGACACAGGATTCAGTAATTGAAAAGCTGGTGGATATCGATAAAGAACTTTCCGTTATTGTAGCCAGAAATGAAAACGGCGAAACCAAAACTTTTCCTGTAACGGAAATGGTGGCAGATCCCAAACTGAATCTTCTTGATTTCAATATTTGTCCTGTTGTTTTATCAGATGATATTGAAGAGCAGATCAATTTCATCACAGAAAAATTTTTAAATGCCATCAATTCTCCGGGGCTTTTCGCTATTGAGTTATTTTTGGATAAAGAAGGAAAAGTATGGGTAAATGAAACGGCTCCCAGATTACATAATTCGGGTCATCAAAGCCAGGAAGGAAATGCCAATTCGCAGTTTGAGCAAATGTATCGTGTTGTGAAAAATTTGCCTTTGGCAGATACCGACGCCATCATCTACAGCGGAATGCTGAATCTTGTTGGTGCGGAAGGTTATTCCGGAAAAGTAATCTATGAAGGAATGGAAGAAGTCTTGAGATTGCCTGAAACCTATATTCATCTGTACGGAAAAACCGAAACCAAACCCGGAAGAAAAATGGGACATATCAATGTTCTGGCAGAGTCCCGAGAAGAGCTGATGGAAAAGCTGGTAATGGTAAAAGGAATGGTAAGGGTGATTGCAGAATAATGCTATGTAGAGCCCTGACAGAGTTCCAAACTCTGTCAGGGCTTTGCAGCATCTACTTAAAAATCTTTTTAATAATATTCCCGATTTCCATAAAATCATCATGATTCCCTACCGATCTTTTTTCAGAGTTATTTTCATTAAATTCGGAATAAGGGAAAATCAGCAAATAATTTTTATCCGGCAGGTTTTTGTTCAGCAGCTCCGGAATTAATCTCATTCTCGGAATATAAGAATGCATTCCGCGTTTTGCCATAAAAAGTATTAATGCCTCATCTTCCTTCAGCTGTGAAGCGGTTTCTTCGCCGTCTTTCCAGGTTTTCATAATGATAAATTCGGCCTCAATATTAGCTTTTTTAAGAATTCTCTGGAGGATGTTCAGAATATTTTCGGCAGCATAAAAAACAACAGTTGCCCCTGAATTTCTGGCAATATTCCAGACTCTTAAAAGTGCATGGAAAAAGCCGGCTTCCTTGTGGGCATTTTCAGGAATCATTACGGCGTATTTCTTAATGGTTGACAAAGGTTGTGCCGCGTGGTAAACAAGCACATTGACATCGTCGTTTTGAAGATAGCCATTATAAAGGTTATACACAAAAGCAGGGGAGAAGCCTTTTTCATCCTCCAACCCGATAATAAGATCCGTGATATTCTGTTCCTTAATGACATTATTAATTCCGTTTACCACATCATTATCATATCTCTTTAGTGTCTGCATTTTCACGTCTGAAGCCGCTGCCGTATCTGCCGCCTGGTGAAGAAGCTTTTCTGCATTCTTTACCGAAGATTCATTTTTATCTTCATTAATGACATTTAAAGCAAATAAATCTTCTGTATTGGAGTGTGCTTTGATCATGATGCCCAAGTTTACCATTCTTTCCACCGTTGCTTCGTAATTTAAAGCCAAAAGAATATTTTCTTCTTCATGATTTTTACCGGAAACCGTATCCTCATTGTCTTGCTCGGCAATTTTTTGTGCACTCGACATAGAGATAAAGGAAGAGATCGTACAGGAAATAAGAATCAGCAGAATACTTCCGTTCAAAACATGTTCATTGAGTAAACGAACAGGTTCACCGGTTTCAGTTTCGGAGAGAATAATATTATATCCCACCATAACAGAAGCTAATGTTGCCGCTGCGGAGGCTGAGCTTAAACCAAAAATGAGTTTCCCTTCTTCACCGGAAAGTCTGAAAGTTTTTTGGGTAGCAACTGCCGAAAGATATTTTCCACCTATGGATGCAACGAGCATAATTCCTGCAACTTCCAGCGTTTCCCAACTTTTAAAAAAGACTTTAAAATCAATCAGCATACCTACACTTATCAAAAAGAAAGGAATAAAAATGGCATTTCCTACAAATTCTACTCGGTTCATAAGAGAAGAAGTGTGCGGGATTAATCTGTTTAAGGCTAGACCTGCAAAAAAAGCACCGATAATGGCTTCAACACCTGCTAATTCAGCAAGTAAGGCTGCAAGATATATCATAACCAGTACAAAAATATACTGTGAAATTTTATCATCAACCTTTTTGAAAAACCATCGTCCGATTATTGGGAAAACAAACAATACAATCAGTCCGAAAATAATAAATGAAACCGAAAGTTTTACCCAGAATTCAGTTCCTACCTCACCCTGCGACATGCCAACGATAACAGCAAGGACCAATAAGGCAAGAATATCTGTAATCATGGTCCCGCCAACGGTAATGTTTACAGCAGGATTTTTTGCAATTCCCAGTTTGCTCACTAGAGGATAGGCAATAAGTGTATGTGATGAAAACAAGCTGGCAAAAAGTATTGAGGTGAGCATGGAAAAACCAAGAATATAGAAAGCACCTAAATATCCTAATACAAAAGGAACCGTAAAGGTATAAATGCCGAATGTAAGGCTTTTCCACTTGTTTTTTTTGAAATCTCCCATATCAATTTCCAGGCCTGCCAGAAACATAATGTATAAAAGTCCGGTAGTTCCGGTAACCACAATGCTGCTGTCTCTTGCCAGAATATTGAAACCATTCGGGCCGATTACGGCGCCGGCAATAATGAGGCCCAGAAGATGCGGGACTTTTATTTTATTCAGAAGAAGGGGAGCTGCCAGAATGATAATCAGCACAAGAAGAAACTTCAGCACCGGATCTTCGATGGGGAAACTCAGATTATGTATGCTCAGTAAGTTCATAAGTGTTTATTTGGTTGAACGGATAAGTTCTACAGAGAATTTTGCCATACAGTTATCTACAGCTATTGTTCTTGTACCTCTGATTTTGTTTGGTGAAATTTCATTCAGCAAGACATTCATTTCCACCCGTTTTTTTGATGTGGAATCTGTTTTGTAATTGAGTTTGATCTCGTTGTTTTCAAATTTCCCGGAGTATACCCTCACCAGATTGTTATTATTGATAATTTTCGTTGAAAGCTGTAAAGAATCGCTGTCGAATTCCCAGGTATCGGTACGCTGATCTCCAACCACATAATCGTTACAGTTGGATTCTGTGCAAATTACTTTTCCTGTCCATGCGCCGGCAACCTCTTTTGGCCAGACTGTAATTTTTATGGAATCTTTCTTTGAGAAAATACTGTCTCTCATCTTTAAAAGAGATTGATATTCAGATTCTTTCTGAGCAAATATCTTCTCTTTTTCCAGCAGCTGTTTTTCTCTCATCATAAGATCAGTTTCCTTTTTTTTATCGTCACAGGCAACTAAAAGAAATGAAATCGTAATGATAATAAATAGTACGTTTTTAAGCATATTGTAATTTTGGATTAAACAATATAATAAAAAATGATGATAATAAGAAATTCTAAAGGTTCAAAATACTCGTCGGGATCTTTATCATTAGTCTTTATTTAACCAATTTGTGCCTTTTAAACATTTCCCGGTTGTAATTGATGACGAACACTCCAAGGATGATCAGACCTGCAGCAATGATAAATTTAGCAGAAATGTCTTCTTTAAGAAGCAACCAGCTTAAGAATATGGAAATAATAGTATTCACATATGCCAGAATGGAAACCTGAACCGGTGAAACTCTTGTTAAGGCATAATGATAAGCAAAAAAAGCTGCTACGGAACCGAACAGGGATAAATATAACATGGCCGAAACACTTTTCAGCGACCAGTTCCCGAAGTTATAATCTTTGGTGAATAAAAATGCGAAGATGATCTGAATAATTCCGGCAAAAGCAAACTGGTAGAAAAGGTTTAATGAAATATTTTTACTCTGAATATTCATCTTTTTTGTGAAAATAGTTCCGGAGGCCCAACCCAGAATACCACAAAACAGAAGGAAAATCCCAAATCTATACTCCGGAATCGCAAGATCATGGATGCCGTCCCAGAAAATAAATGTTATTCCTCCGAAACATAATGATACGCCGATAAGTGCTCTGAAAGTAAACTTCTGTAAACCTAGTGCCACGCTTCCAAGAAATACAATAATGGGTGATGTTGCACTGATTAAAGATGTAAGGCTGCTGGTAAGTGTTTCTTCTGCAACCGTTGTTAATCCGTTGGCAACAATCAGCATCAATGATGAAAAAACAAGCTGATAGCCCAGATTTTTCCAGCCGATCCACTGAAATTGTCTTCTGTATAAAATGATCATAAGCATGATGATGGAAGCCAGAAACTGACGGATTCCCGCTACAAACCAGGCAGGGATAGTTTCAACAGCAACCCGGATGGATAAAAAAGTAGTTCCCCAGACAATAGCAACAGTCAGGATTGCGAGCGTAAGTTTATAATCTTTCAAAATGTGGTTGTATGGTTAGCAAAAATACTTAATTTAAAATTGAATGTCGTCTAAAGACAGCGCATGCCGTTGATAGGAACAACTTTTGCGCCTTTTTGCACGGAGCTTATTAATTTTTTATCTTTGAGGATCTAATAAACAGAAGAATGGTAGGAATTATTATGGGAAGTCAGAGCGACTTGCCGATCATGGAACAGGCTGCAAATTTTTTAAAATCTTTGGATATTCCGTATGAGCTGACGGTAGTTTCCGCACACAGAACGCCGGAAAGGATGTTCGATTATGCTAAAACAGCCAGGGAAAGAGGCCTGAAAGTAATTGTAGCCGGAGCAGGCGGAGCAGCACATCTTCCGGGAATGGTTGCAAGCTGTACAACATTACCCGTGATTGGAGTTCCTATTTTATCAAGTAATTCTATCGATGGATGGGATTCTGTCTTGTCAATTCTTCAGATGCCCGGAGGAATTCCTGTGGCAACTGTTGCTTTGAATGGTGCTTTGAACGCAGGAATCTTAGCAGCAAAAATTATTGCGGCTTCAGACCATCTGGTGGCTGAAAATCTTCAGAAATATCAGGACGCACTTAAAGATAAAGTTTTGGGAACAGTTGATGATATTAAAGCAAAGCATCCTAATCATTTTGACCAGTAAAATACGGTAGATAAATCATTTGGGGCTCACGATTATCGTGAGCCCCAAATGATTATTGCTTGATAAATTTGAAATGATGCCTTTTATCTTTAGTGATAATTTGTATTGTGTAATTTCCTGTTGCTAAATATTTAACATCAATTTTATTGTCATTTAACTCTTGCCGGAGAACAATTCTTCCTGATGCATCGAAAATGATACACTTAATCCCTTTGATATTCTTAAGGTAAATAATATCTTTTGTCGGATTCGGATAAATAGAAAAAGTATTGTTAAGAGATGCTTCTGAAGTTGCCAGAATTCTGCATTCTCCGAGATTATCTCCGGTAATTTGCCATCCTTTGGCAATAAGAGCGCTTCTATAACTAATTATATCTGAAGAGTAGGACAGAGGTGCAACAGAGCCTATATTTACATTATTTGCCGTGTTGTTGTTCATTCCCCAGCCTTTTAATGTCTTGCTGTAATTGACACAGTTTAAACCGGAATTGTTAAGCATGGAAGATGCCATCACCAAAGCCTGAAGGTTCCAGTTTCCAAGATCCTGGTTAAAGCTGGTTGCATTTTGAAACATCGATTCCGTACGTATTATCTTGCCCATATCCCAGTTTCCGATGTCCTGATTAAAATTTATTGCACTAAAGAACATGAAATGACAGGTAATTACATTGGAAGTATCCCAGTTTCCGATAGGCTGGTTGAAGGAGTCAGCCATAAAAACATAAATTCCATATCCGTATTTTTTGACATATCCCAGTTTCCGATTGGCTGATTGAAGTTTGTTGCATGCTGAAACATGCTTGATGTGGTTGTTACTTTAGAGGTATCCCAGTTTGCAAGAGGCTGATTGAAAAGATTGCAAAACCCAAAAGTACCTTCCATTTTGGTGACATTGGAAGTATCCCAGTTTTCAACGCAGCGGTTGAATATATAACAGGCGAAAAATGCATTTGAAATATCTGTAACATGAGAGATATTCCAGTTATTGATGGTTGGATTTAACAGTAAATTAAAACATTGAGAAAACATTTTAGCCATACTGTTAACATTCGACAAATCCGGGATGTCAGTTGCCGGAACATCCAGGTTGCTGCATACAGTAAAGGCTTCCTTCATTGTTGTCCATTGATTATTTCCCCACTGTTCTACACTAATGATTTTTTGAGTGTCGCCTACAACTGCAGGTGTCTGAGGAAATAAATCTGTATCGGCAAATCTGATATTGCTGTAGCTTCCCGTTACCTTTAATCTGTAGGTTGCATTAGCCGGATTAGGATTTAATGGCATTCCGAAGTCGATCAGGATATCAAGATTCGAAGAAAGGCTGGTTAAGTTTCCATTATGAGACGGATATCCGATTTCTTCCCATGCAACATCGAAATTAGTTCCTCTCATTGGAAAGAAAATCTGAGTATCTGTAGAAACAACTCCGGTTTGTAAAGCAGAAGTCTGGATATTAGACGGCTTCCATACCGTAATAAATTCATTCTGAGCCTTTAGGAATTGGGCTAAACTTATCAAAAGAATTAAAAAAGATAGTTTTTTCAGCATCTTTATTTTTTAATGAATTTGAAATTCAAAAGTTGATTTTTTACCATGAATTGTAAAACATAATTTCCCTTTGTCAGAGAGCTGATATCTATTTTATGATCACGCAAAGTATTCTGAAGAACGATTCTTCCTGATGCATCCACAATGGTATATCCTGTAGCATTTTTTTCATTTTTAAGATAAATAAAATCTGTTGCAGGATTCGGATAAATACTGATCTGATTTTTTAAAGGATTTTCTGAAGCAGATAGCAAACCTTCGCATTCCATGATATAATTATCTCCTGATATTAACCAACCTTTATTATTTATTAAAAAATCCCTGGCGGCCAAAGATGCCGATGAACTGTACACAAGCGGCGCCACACTGTATAAATTAATTCCCGAAGGAGTAGCAGGGTTATTGGCCCATCCTTCCAGAGTATTTCCGTAGTTGGTACAATCTATTCCCGAACTGGCAATCATTCTTGCAGCCATGGAGAGTACGCTTAAATTCCATTTTCCCAAGCTATAGTTAAAGGCAAAGGCCTGTTCTAATATAGATCTCATATCCGTAACTTTTGAAGTATCCCAATCCGTAATATCCTGGTTGAATTCCAGACAAATATGAAGCATATGCGTCATGCTGGTAACCTTTGAAGTATTCCAGTTTCCGATAGGCTGATTAAATTTAGGGAGATAGTGGAACATCCAGTCCATATTGGTTACATTCGAAACATTCCAGTTTCCAATTGGCTGGTTGAAATTTCCTGCGCTGGCAAATAAGTGGCTCATATTGTTTACGGAAGAGGTGTTCCAAAGATTGAACGTAGGATTTCCGAGAAGGGATGAGCAATTGTAGAACATGGCTACCATGCTGTTTACAGAGGATAAATCCGGAATGTCGGTTGCTGTTACATCAAGATTTGTACACTCTGAAAATGCCCATTCCATATTGGCCCACTGGATATTTCCCCATTGCGAAACTTCTAATATTTTTTTTGTATCTCCATTGAAAGAAGTAATGGTGGGGATACGAAGGCTTGGAGAAATGAATGCCTCATTAGGGAATTTTACAGCCTGGAAATTTCCGTTGCCATTGCTTATTTTAACTTTATAAGTGGCACTACCCGGGTTTGGATTAAGAGGAGCTCCGAAATCGATGAGAAAATGATCTGCGGAAGTTACGGTAAAGCTACTGTTATGGTTAGGAAATCCTATTTCTTCCCAAGATACATTAAAATTATTTCCAGATCCGGGAAACCAGATCTGATTAACCGTAGAACCGGATCCCGAAAAAACAGTAGTACTTTGGTTGCTGGGTTTCCAGATGGTGATAAACTCATTCTGGGCTTCTAATGTTTGACAAAAAATCAGGCATAAAAAAGTTACGATATATCTTAACATGAGCAATATTTTCAATGTTCTTTATTCTTTAATGAATTTATGAGTTTGAACTTTATCTTTTGTTACGATCTGTAAAATGTAATTTCCTTTTGATAAAGTGCTGATGTTGATGATTTCATTTTCTATCTTTCCTTCCTTTAGTAGTCTTCCGGATGCATCAACAATTCTGTATTTTTCAGCGCCATGTAAGTGTTCTGTATGGATATTATCTTTCGCGGGATTAGGATAAATTGAAGCTGCTTTTGTGGTTTTAATTTCAGAAGTTGCAAGAAAACAGCTTCCAACTGAGTCTCCTGAAATAATCCAGTTTTTGTTATTAATGAGAAAGTCTCTTTCATTGACAATATTGGAGGCGTATTTTGCCGGCGTTGTAGACCCCAGATTGACATTGTTTGCCGTATTGGTATTGTTTGCCCAGGCTACAAGTGTTTTACTGTAATTGTTGCAATCAATAGCAGTATTTACAATCATACTTGAAGCATCGCTCACTGATGCTAAAGTCCAGTTTTCGAATGATTGATTATAGCTTGATGCCTCTGTTAAAAAAGTATTTATCGTTGTAACGTTACTTACATTCCAGGAGTTTAAGTTTTGATTGAATGAAGTACAGCCATGAAATACGTGTGCCATATTTGTAACATTGGATGTGTTCCACATATTTAAAGGCTGATTGAATACAGGAATCATATGAAACATGAAATGCATATCCTGAAGACTTGAAGTGTTCCAATTGTCCAATCGCTGATTGAAGCTTACACATTGACCAAACATCCAGGCCATATTGGTAACTTTTGAAACGTCCCAATTGTTTACACTTTGATTGAATGCTGTTCTTCCGGCCAGCATATAACTCATATCTGTAGCTGAAGAAGTATTCCAGTTTCCTATAAAAGGTGAATTGAACTGGTGAGGAATAGTAGAAGTGCTTGTAAGACAAGAAAACATAAAGCTGAAGTTCTTAACTTTAGAAGTATTCCAGTTTTGCATAGAAGGGGCTCCTGTAAATTGCGGAGTTCCAAAAAACATAAAAGATACATCTGTAACAGCGTTAAGGTTCGGGCTGTCCGTTGCAGTAAGCTGTAGGGATAGACAATTGGTAAAAGCAGAATTCATAGAGATCCATGAGATGTTTCCCCATTGCTCTATTTCTGTTATTTTATCAGCGCTGCCAAACATCTGCCAGATTGGTATAACCAATTCTGCAGCATTAAATAATTGTGCTGTTCCAAATTTTATTTGTCTGAAAACACCGTTTCCATTGGAGACTTTTACTCTGTAAGTGGCACCGGAAGAATCTCCGCTTGATGTTCCGAAATCAATTAAAACCTGATTGGCAGAGGTTACGTTCGTCATAATTCCGTTGTGAAGCGGATAACCAATTTCTTCCCACTCAATTGTATAATTTTCACCATTGCCGGGAAACCAGATTTGATTTGAATTTGCCTGAAAAGGAGCGTCTACAGTAACACTGGGATTTGAAACAAGGCCAGGCTGCCAAATAGTAATAAACTCATTCTGTGCTTTCGTAATCTGAAAGAAAAAAATACAAATTGTAATGAGTAATAGTTTTTTCATAGTTATATAGTTTGGAGTGAGAAATAACGAAGTATAATTTTATTAATCTAAATATTTGGATAAATATTGTTGATTTATTTTTAAAATTAATGTGTTATTATTGAATATTTCTTATTAAAAGCAAATATAGTGTTTTTCTATAAATATCTTTAATTTGTGAATTAAATACTGTAAAATAAAAATGCTCATCAAATTTGATGAGCATTGTATGATTGAATGGTTAAACTGATTAATCTGATTAATCTTCTATCATATTGTCCCGTGTATTTTTTTGTACGGCAATGGCACCGAACAGCGCCAATAAAAATGCAAATGCATAAAATCCTTTTTCACTCGGAAGAATGGTAGCGTTCCAAAGTCCGATAGCCAGTAAAACAAGCGAAGAAAGGGTGGCAAACCAGCAAATGCCGTAATAAAGATCTGTCACCCTGATGTTTTCCAATCGGTCTCTAACAGCTTTCTGTAAAGAAACTACAGCAAATAATCCGTACAAAAGAATGGTGAAATAATATCCTTTCTCATTAAGTTCCATTTCTGCTCTGACAAGCCCCGTAATAAATCCGATCATTCCTGCTCCCAAGGCGATCCACGACGCTGCTACAAATGCAGTCGATACTTTTTGTTTTTTCATGTTAATGTTTTAATAGAAGGCTAAAGATATTAATTTAAATTTAATGCAAACCATAACTTAATTTCTGAAATTTTATTGTTTAAAATGATAAAAAGAAGAACGGTCTGACTTATAGAGTTTTTTGTTTCAGCGGCGGCGAAGCCGCCGCTGAAACAAAAAACTCTCCTGAAAAGGAGAGTTTTATATCTAAAAGCGATGAGCTTATTAATATCTGTAATATTCCGGTTTGAAAGGTCCTTCAACATTTACCCCGATATAATCAGCCTGTTCCTGGGAAAGAGTTTCAAGCTCAACACTTAATTTCTTAAGGTGAAGGGCGGCTACTTTTTCATCAAGATGTTTTGGAAGCATGTATACTTCATTTTTGTATGCTGCAGAATTGTTCCAAAGCTCGATCTGAGCCAGTGTCTGGTTTGAGAAAGAATTGGACATTACAAAGCTTGGGTGTCCTGTAGCACATCCTAGATTTACAAGTCTTCCTTCCGCAAGAATGATTACTTCTTTACCTTCAATGGTATAAATATCCACCTGTGGTTTTACTTCAGATTTTGTGTGACCATAGTTTTCGTTCAGCCAAGCCATATCGATTTCGTTATCGAAGTGGCCGATGTTACAAACGATTGCTTTATCCTTTAATTTTAAGAAATGTTCTTTTCTTACAATGTTAAAGTTACCTGTAGTAGTGATTACGATATCTGCGTTATCCACTACCGTATCCAGTCTTTTAACTTCATATCCGTCCATTGCAGCCTGAAGCGCACAGATCGGGTCGATTTCAGTTACAGTAACGATAGATCCTGCTCCTCTGAAAGATGCGGCAGTACCTTTTCCAACGTCTCCGTATCCGCAAACTACAACTCTCTTACCAGCCAGCATAATATCTGTAGCTCTTCTTACAGCATCTACTGCAGATTCTTTACATCCGTATTTGTTGTCAAATTTAGATTTCGTTACAGAATCATTTACGTTGATCGCAGGCATTACTAATGTTCCGTTCTTCATTCTCTCGTAAAGTCTGTGAACACCTGTTGTGGTTTCTTCGGAAAGACCTTTGATTTCTTTGGTTAATTCAGGATATTTATCAAAAACCATATTTGTTAAATCTCCACCGTCATCAAGGATCATATTCAATGGCTTTCTGTCTTCGCCGAAGAATATAGTCTGCTCAATACACCAGTCGAATTCTTCTGCATTCATACCTTTCCATGCATATACAGGAATTCCGGCAGCAGCGATAGCCGCAGCAGCGTGATCCTGAGTAGAAAAAATATTACAAGAAGACCAGGTAACTTCAGCTCCTAAAGCAACCAGTGTCTCAATAAGCACAGCGGTCTGGATGGTCATGTGAAGACATCCTGCAATTCTTGCTCCTTTTAGCGGCTGAGAGGGTCCGTATTCTTCACGGATTGCCATAAGACCGGGCATTTCAGCTTCTGCAAGATTTATTTCTTTTCTTCCCCATTCTGCCAGGGAGATATCCTTAACTTTGTAAGGAAGATATTGTGTTGTAGTACTCATATGTAAATGAATAAGTTTTAATTCAATAATAATATGCAAAATTACAACTAATAATTAATATATAAAAACGGCATCTTCCGAACTTGAAATAAGTGCTAAATATCATATTTGTTTTGAAATTCATTATAGGGTATTTCAGCGTAGAAATTTTCATTAATTTTACACGAATAAATTAATCAATGCCACTTTACCGCGACTTTTCTGATGATAATGCTACAATTCTCGTATGGAAATATGATGAAACAGAGGATCTTGATATTCATAAACTTCTGGAACCTGAAAATGCAGAGAAAGTAAAAGACTATCATCCCAAAAAACTGCTAGAAGTTTTAATGGTCCGAAAACTCCTGAAAGGCCTTAAACCCAACTCTAAAATTTTATATAAGGAAAGAGAACCGTTTCTTTCTCCGAAGGATGCTGAAATCTCCATTACCCATTCTTTTCCGTTTGCAGCTATAGCCATTTCCAAAAATAAAATAGGAATTGATATTGAGAAATTCAATCCTAAAATTCTCAGGGTAATTGATAAATTCACCTATGAAAATGAAAGAGGGTTTATTCCTTTTGATAATGAAGTAACGTTTTATACCATTATCTGGAGCGTAAAGGAAAGCATGTATAAAATCCATCATTCCAAGCACTGGTCACTAAAAAAGCATTATGAAGTAAAACCTTTTGAACTGAAGCATCTCCATAATATCAAATGCAGAGTGCATGATGATACAATGTCTGATGAGTTGAAGGCCAGAGTAGAATTTTTCGATGAATATTGCTTTACGATTGTTGAGGAATAATCTTACGCGTTTCTTTATTTTCAGTCTCATTCTTATATTTCTCAATTACTTTTCGCTGTTCTTTGGCAACATCAAAAATCAGTTCAAGAATATCATGAATATTTTTAAGCTCTGTAAGATGCGAAATCTTATCAGGATCCCTCAGATCATAGGTTTCATTTTCTATGAGCTGTGTTTTTCTTTTCATAATAAGATCATCAAGAGAAGAATCTTCCGGTTCGATTCTACTCTCCATCTTCAGGATTTCCGTTATTGTATCGCCGTTTAAAAGGTTGCAGACTTTCTGCATTTCCGCTTCAATTTTACGGCTCCATCCTTCGGCATCGATTTCAGGATATTTTTCATCATCCTTTACATATTGAGAAAGGGAGGCTGTGTAGGCTGTGATAAGATGGGAAGTCGCAACAAACTGATGGACAACTTCCAGTTTTTTCTGCTGGTTTTTGGGTTCGGAAATCATTCTCTGGAAATTATCAGAGAGATTGGCGAGCGAAATAATCGCATTTTTTCGTTTTACTTTATAATCCTGAATATCAAAACCTTCTTCAAGGAATTTTGAAATTACGCTTTGGAAATAAATCAGATTACATTCTGCGGATTTTTTCATTAAATCCAGATTCTGGGTATGTTCCCATACCGGAAGTACGACATAAGCAACTAGTGAAGTAATGACCGCTGCAACAATGGTGTCAACAATCCTGTCCCTGAAAATAATATTAACATTGCCCGGGCTCAGGAAGTTGAAGCTCAGGAACACATAAATCGTCATAAATAAAACAGCCCAGAAATACTTACCTTTCAGGAAGCTGAAGCACATAATCATGCTCATTAAAAGAATGGCAAAAAGAAATTCGTTCACCTGGATATAATGCAGAATGGCATAAGCAATCACTGCGCCGGCAATAGTACCGTACAATCTCAGCAGGTTTCTTTTCTTGGTAATAGAGTAGGCCGGTTTTAAAATTGCCACAATAGTAATCAAAATCCAGTAGGTATGCCCGATTCCTAATAGCTGAAAGAGAGAAAACAGATATCCGATCAACAAAGCAATCGTAATCCTGAGGGCATGTCTGAAATGAGATGAAGAGAATGAAATATTATTTTTTAAAACTTTAATATTGAGTTTTTCCTCATTAGGCATAAACTTTTTGAGGTCTAATCCTGTAGAAAGACTCTTGGCCAGTTTAACGTTCTGGGAAAAAACTTTATAAATTTCATTGATTTCTTTGGTAATTTCATTAATGCGCATCAGGATCTGTCTGAGAACCATGAAGTTTTCAAAGTTTTCAGGGGAGATCCGCTTGTTTCTCAGTTCGAAATAGTCATTATTCAGATATTTTAATTCTTCTTCAAGATTGGAAATAGGTCTTGCCCTCGTGCCAATCTGAAGCGATATCCCTATATTGGTAATCTCCTCGGAAAGAAGGTTGAGGTAATCATGAATCTTTACTAAAATCGTAGTGTCTTCGAAACTTTGCTGCAATTTCTGATAGTTACTTTCCGAAGTCATCAGCTTTTCATGAAGATCCATGGAATTGAGGAACATCAGCATTAACAGCCGACTCGTCGTAGTAGATTCGTTAACAATAGTTCTTGTTTTAAAAACGGTTTCACGGGTTTCTTCCTGAAGATTTTTTATTTCAATCTGCTTGGCAATAACCTGTGTTGTCAGTTTATCGAAATCCGGGTTTTTCTGATAATAATTGGCCTTGATTTTTAAAAATTCTGCCAGCTGAAGATAATTTTCCCCGATCATCTGGCTGGCCAGCTTATACGGCTGAATGGTTGTTACAATTAAAAAAATCAGTAAAAACCAGATGCATCCTGATGCAAAAATCAAAAGGCTTTTAAGAATGTTGGCACCGGTTAAATGTCCGTCAATAAAGATGGCAAGAACAACCAGTGATAATGAACCGACTGCCGCAAGTCTCTGTCCGTATACGCCAATAAGTGAAAAGAATATTCCGAAAACTATAATTTCTGCAAAAACCAGAATTTTGATATTCATCACAAGACTTGCTATCAATGCTACAAATACAAAGCAAATGATGGCAAATGTTAAGGCGTTTCTTCTTCTTATAAAAGGGCCCGGCTGATCTGTAAGTGCTACAAAGCTTGTTCCTAAAGGGAAGAGAAAGTATTCTTTAAGAATGCCGAAATGGGCGAGAACAAGACACGGAAGCACAGTAGCCAGCGTAATCCTGATGGCAGAATATACATATTGACTGGTAACAAATTTTTTGAGTTCCGCAGAATAGTTCATACTACAAAAATAAGAGTTAAATGTGAATTGCAGGTTTTAGTTGGTAAGGTAAATATGAATTTTTTTAGATCTTATTCATCATACGGCTCAGATATTAATAGGTATAATGACTGTTCTTTTATATTGAGAAATTCATCAGCAAATTTTAAACCATCTAATAAATTTTTAAGAAGTGTAAACCTATGAAAAACCTATAGAATTTACAGCTTCAACATTTTAATGCTCATTGCTGACTAAGAAAGTCTGAATTTTCAATGGTGATTGAGGATCTCGAAGTCACCAGTCCTGCAATATAGCCCCGATCGCAGCAATTGTTTGAGCTCATTTTATGTTTCGGATTGCGGCGGCGAAGCCGCCGCAATCCGAAACATAAAATAGCGAGTGCGGAGAGCGGGAAAAAGCTTCCAATAAAATATATATTGCTTTTCGATGTAATCAAATTGCTCCTTGAAAATATTAATTACAATTCGACGAAGTCAAAAAGCTTCCAATGAGAAGTGTGTGCTTTTCGATGTAATCAATTGCTCCTTAAAAAATAATAAATTACCAAATTCGACGAAGTCAAAAGCTTCTGAAAATAAAAAAGTCCCATAAAAATATGAGACTTTTGTTTGATATATGGTATTTCTTAATAATCTACATTTGATGTTTCTTCACCGATGTTCCAGGTAAGTCCGAAACGCAGGGTGTTGTCCAATGCAGTATTAATTTTCGACATATTGATAAGGTAGGAAATATCAAGACCGAAAGAACGGTATTTTAATCCGATACCTGCAGTAGCAAATTGTCTTGCTCCCTGCTCTTCACTTTCGTGGAAATAACCTGTTCTTACTGAAAATGCATTGTCATAAGAATATTCCAAGGCTCCACTCATCATGATAGAATTCGGATTTTTAAAGGATTTTCCGATACCCGCCATTACGCCAACATTTGGAACTTCATAGATCGGCTGTCTTGTGTTAGGATCTGTTCCTACAAATTCTGAACCCGGAACCAGGATTTTAGAACCTTCAAAACTAATGCCCACTCTGTTCATATCATCAAGGTACATGTCGTAACCAAGTCCTAATCTTGCCATAGTAGGCAAATAAGATCTTGATTCTTCATTTCCGGTATAATCTAATTTAGGTCCAAGGTTCTGTACCGCGAAACCTGCATTCACTTTTCCATCCATACCTCCGAAACTTGAAAATCTTGGAGAAGTATAATATCCTGACACGTCTACTGCAAAGGAATTTGCAGGTTTTAGTGTTGTATCCGTATTAAATCCTCCGGCTAAGTCTGAACGGATGAATCTACCGGTAACGGCCATAGAGTAAGAATCTGAAAGTTTAAGGCCATACGCTACGTCAATGGAAAATTCGTTTGGCTTGGAAGTACCCAATGAAGTTACTTCATTTCCTACTAACTGAGTAAGATCCACTTCACCCATATTAAAGTAATAAATACTTGCTGAAATGGTAGATCGCTCTTCCTGCCCTAAAAATTTATGGAACGCTCCATACAATAAAAACACATCATTGGTAAGTTTTCCCATGTACGGAGTGTAATTTAGTCCCACAGAAGAACTTGTTCTGCTGAAAGGATATTTTGCAGCATTCCAGAATTGAGAAAAAGCATCCGGAGAGGTAACGACACCCTGATCCCCCATACCTCCAGCTCTTGCATCTGGCGCGATTCTTAAGAAAGGAGCTCCGGTTAATACAGGTCTTACAAGGCTTAAATCTTGAGAATAGCCTAAAAAGCCAGCACTTAACCCAATTCCTAAAAGCAGTTTAGTAGTTAAATTCATATGTTGTCTTTTATATATTATCAGTTTTTTATTGATATTATTATTGTTATTGTTTTAAAATTATTTCAAAAGTACCATTTTTTCTACAGCTGTAGCACTTCCTTTGCATTTTTCTTGATTTTGACTTTTTGCAAATATCTTAAAAATATACGTACCTTTTGCTACTGTGGCACCAAAATCATCTCTTCCGTCCCATTCTATAGCCTGACGCGGCGTTCTAAAGCCCTGTAGGAACGGTTCTGCAACTACCGGCTGAGATAAAGTTCTTACCAATTTTCCGGTAATGGTATATATCTGAACATTTACATCCAGCATATCATCACAGTTATGTTCAAACTGAATGTATGTCTTGTTGGTAAAAGGATTCGGCCAGTTTAACGGTCTGTTAATCACCAGATGCTGGTCTGCTTCATCCTTAACTTCAAAATTTAACGTTGCAGTTGTAGAATTATTGTTTATATCCCAAACTTTAAATGTCAATTGATGCTGCCCTGTGGAAAGATTCCTGAAAGGATAGGTAACATTCCCTTTCTGATAGTCTGCCAGACTTGGATTGAGGCATCCGTTTCCTTCGCCGGAAGCAAAAAAATCATTTAATACAACGGTATTGATAATTTGGCCGTCCAAATATACAGTAATATCGTGACCGATACCAGACCCTGTAGAATTAATTCCCTTGTCATCCGTAATACATGCAAGCAGCATTGGGTTTTGATCTGTAATACCACCATCGGCAAAGTTGGTGTTATTCATATAAAGTTTCACTTTCGGCGGCTCATTGTCATTAATCCCGTTTGGATTGATATCTCCTACCTGTACTGCCTGATTATTGAATACATCGCTTGCTTTATTATCTGCATACCCAAGAATTCTTCCTTGTCCCACAGCATAGTTAATATCTTTAGGTACATAAAATTCTACCGTGAATACTCCGTTTACGGCAGTTCCCGAAGCTTTTACAATAGCACTTCCTTCTTCTGTATATTGTAAAACAGGGGTTAGGCCGCCGTCGTTATTCAATGTGGTTTTATTTAATCTTTTGTCAAAAATATTAATGACCACACGTCCGTTGAAAGTTGTATTAATCGTTCCGTTCGGATTATTGATGTGTCCTGTTACTTTAACAAAATCCAAACCTCTGATAAGTCCCGGAACCGGAGTGTCAATATTATCAATGACAAGTAATCGTTGTGGTCTGCTCAGTTTCATCGCAGGATCTCCCAGAAAATTAACTTTCAGGTGGTCTGTTGCTGAACCTTTTTGCTTTTTGGCATTCAGGTGTGCAATTCCGAGTGTCTGAAAATCATCATTATTCAGTTTAAAAATATTCTGGGTGTACAGATTGGTAAAATCCACTCCGTATCCTACATCAATGGCACGGCTTGAAGTAATCATAGCGGCAGGACCGCCCTGTTTCATTTTAAGGAACTGTTCACCTGCCGAAGAGGTATCAGGCTCATCCCAAAGCGTAAACTCACAGGTAATGGTTGAGACAAAAGGAAATCTGCTGTACACATTAGAAAAATTGTTGGCATTCTGAATTTCAGATAAGGTTAAAACTCTTTCCTGTGCCCATCCGTTGATTCCTCCATGTCCGAAATAGAACATATACAGACTGTTTCCTATGTCATTTGAGATAGCCTGGTTTACCTGAGGATATCTTTGTCCTCCTGCGGTACTCTGTGCCTGAAAAGCATCAAGATATAATTTCCTTACATTGTATTCTTTGAGTACCTGCGTTGGCTGCTCAAAAACCGTGGCCAAAGAATTATTCATAACGGTATGGAAAGGTGTTCCGCCGTCATTATCATCATCTACGATAAAGTCGAGCTTCATTTTCCATTCTCCGAATGGAGTAGACTGTCCTGATAAATTGTTGTAATAAGCCAGGGTTTTATCCATCATATTGGCAGCCTCCGTCACATTAGCAGCAGGAAGTCTTCCAACAGGGAGATCTGGCAGACTGTTGGTAATAAATTCGGTTGTTTGTGGCTTCGTCATTACAATATAATCATCTGTAACGAAAGATCTTATCACATCGGAAGATTCTTCACTTTGATAACTTGTCACAACATTGGAATTATTGGAGACTCTGTTTTTAAAATCATATGAAGTGTCTCCTAAAATAAATACATATTTTAAGGTTCCTAAAGGCGTGTTCAGCTTTGTTACAAAGTCCCTGATTGCCGTAAGATCTCTGCTTCCACTCCCGAATTCATTATATATTTTGTCCGTATCAACAATCTGTACATTATAATTGTTTTTGGTCTGATGATAATTAGCAAGTCTCTGCGCCTGTCCCATCATTTCCGGAACGGTAATGATCAGATAATCTATATTCTGAAGTGCAGAAAGATTCTGGTTATTGATACGTCCTACAAATTGTGGAGAATAGGCAGCATCTGCTTTAAAAGCTACAAATTCATTATTAAAATTTTGGTCTGCCGCAGTATAAGCAAAATTAAATGTTGTATTTCCTGCTGCTTTATTCACTCTTCTGTTGGCATTGGTGATGTCTGTAACGTCCCATATCTGTTCTGCAGAAGAGGCATTGGATAAGCTGAAACCATAAGTGGTATTGCTGCCGCTTACCAAAGAGAAATCCCTGAAATTCATTTGTGTACCGTTGAAGCTAAGGTTATCCTTATATTGTACTTCAAGATAATCTACATAAAAATTTCCGTTGGGATTTACCGTAATGTTCGGTTTTAGGTTAAATGTGATCTGATTTCCGCTCAGTCCTGTTATTAGCCCGGAATATCTCAATGGGAAAAACTCATTGGTTCCTCCGGAGTTTGCAGATGGGATAACCGTGTTTAAAGGATTTTGCGTATTAATATCAAATGATATGCTGTTTTGCTGTGATTTATATCCGATTACCTGCACTCTGTATCGTATCTCATCACCACCCTGAATGGCTGAGGCTGTAGTAAAAGTTACTGCTTTATCGGTTGTAAACGGAGTGTCTTCAACCCATAATCTCCCTACTTTCATCAGATTTTTCTGGTCTTTATTTACTACCTGATAATTATCAAATCTTGTAATAAGTGGAGTAGCAGGAAGGTTAACGTCTACATTCTGAACCCTTTTTCCCGGACCTTTATCAAAATTGATATAATAATAAGAATAATCTTCATAAATGTTTTTCACATTCTCACTTCTGTCACTTCTGGTATCTGTTCTTTTAAATCCGTTTCCGTTGGAAGTATTGTAAAGATTATACCCATCCGGTCCTTGTGCATAGAACAATGCATAATCACTATCATGCCACACACCATCATCTTCTCCCACAACCTGGATGGCATTTTCCTGAAGCGCACTGTATTTCACATTCTGATTAAATTCGGGAAGCATGATGCCTCCGTTTCCGTAGATTCTGAAGTTTTTAGGATTTACAGAAGACGGATTGATGCCGTTGTCCTGCAGAAACTGTTTTGTAATTTTAAAAATCCCGGATTTGTCAACCTTAATCTTATAAAAATTTCCGGTTGATAAAGGGTTGGTAGTGGTTCCTACTTTTAAAGTGTTTCCGAGGCTGTTTGAGGCACTTGTTTCTGAAATTTCAAATGAAGACAAACGTTTTACCTGTCCTTTTTCTCTTTTAAATAATGCTACGTTAATATTTGCATAACGCTCTCCTTCAGAATTATAATAGGCAACGTCTTTAATTTCATAATCAGGAAGAAGATCTTTGCTTATCTCATATAAATCTTTTGCAGGGATATTTTCCCATACAGGATTGGAAACTTTTAACTGCTTTTCACCAACCTGTTGTCTGGTTGTTATAAAAATGTTATTTTGGCTGAATGAAAATCCCTGATTTTTAAAATTGGGAAGATTGAGTTTGGTATCACCATAATCCCGGATTTTAGAGCCATCCCATTCTATGGAGATTCTCTGAGCCCAGAATGTTGATACGAAGCCTAATAAAAATAAAAGCGAAATTTTTTGTTTCATGTTTATTGTTGAAATTTCTGAATTACAAAATAAATGAAAATTTTATAATTAAATTGTGATACAATAAAATTAATTTGTTAACGTTTTTCAAAAAAATCAACTCTTTACTTGATTTATTGAATAATTTATTTTTTCTTTGTACTTTGAAAATATTTATATCGACTATGAAAAAACTAAAGTTGTTTTCATTAATAGCATTAAGTTCTACACTTGCATTAACCAGTTGCGGAGGATCTAATAATGGCGGCGGTACTAAAAAATTTGTCAGCAAAACAGGTTGGAAACCAAACGAGAAACAAGGTTGGTTTTTTGCAGGAAAGCAACAAAAACAAAAGGGTTGGCCGGGAATGGTATATGTAGAAGGTGGAACTTTTACAATGGGATTAGTGAAAGATGATGTTATGCACGATTGGAATAACTCACCGCGCAGAATGCAGGTAAGTTCCTTCTTTATCGGGGAAACTGAAATTACTAACTACGAATACCGCGAATACCTTACATGGTTGAAGTATGTATTCCCTCCAAGCGATCCAAGCTTTAAGGAAATCTACAACGGTGCTTTGCCGGATACCTTATTGTGGGACAACAAATTATCTAGAAATGATTACAACGAGACGTATTTCCGTTCTCCGGAGTTTGATTACTATCCTGTAGTGGGAGTATCTTGGACTCAGGCAAACAGATATTGTGAATGGTTGTCAGACAGAGCTAATGAAAAAGCTTTGATGCAGGCAGGTATTATCGCAAAAGATTTGTATATCAACGAATCTAATAACCAAGGCGGAACTGCATTCAATATGGATAAATTCAAATCGAATGATCCTGAAATGCAGGGCTATATCAACGAAAAAAGAATGCAGCAGAAAACAGGTTTGAAAACAACAAACCAAAGATTGCTTGCTGCCAACAGAGCTCCGAACGCTGCGATGGTAACAAAATTCAGACTTCCTACAGAAGTAGAATGGGAATATGCAGCTTTGGGAATGGCTAAAAACAGAGAGTATAACCAATACATGGGTAAAACACCTCAGATTGAAAAACTAAGAGGTACCAAAGGAAGAGAAAGAGGTATGTTCCTTGAAAACTTCAAAATGGGTGCTGGTGATTACTCCGGTATCGCAGGTTGGAAAAACGACGGCTCTGCACAGACTTCTGATGTTAGACAATTCCCTTCCAATGATTTAGGGATCTATGGTATGTACGGAAACGTTGCAGAATGGACAGCAGATGTATACAGACCAATTATTGACGAAGACTTCAGCGACTTCAACTATTACAGAGGAAATATGCCTCAGGCTATTGTAAGAAACGGAGACGGTACTTACAAGATGGTAGATGAAAACAGCATCAAGTATGATACTTTGGCAGACGGAAGATTGGTTTACAAAAACCTTCCGGGTCATTTTGAAAGAGAAACGATTGCTGATTACAGAAACTACAGAGATGGCGACAGAATGTCTTCTTTAGACTACAGAAATGCTTCTGATTCTGCTTCAACATACGATATGTACAACTCTCCTAAATCAAGATTTATTGTAGATGGGAACGGTAGAGTAGTATTACAGAAAGACAGAAAAGAAAGAACTTCTGGAGTTTCAAATGATGTCAGAGTTGTAAAAGGTGGTTCTTGGCAGGATACAGCATACTGGTTGGATCCGGGACAAAGAAGATATAAAGATCAAAACAAAGCATACGGATGGATTGGATTCCGTGTTGCTCAGGATGCAAGAGCAAACGATAAGAGTAGAACAAGAAGATAATATTTATCAAAATAATTTTCAAAAAACCTTCCGGAATTCTGGAAGGTTTTTTATTTTTGAACCATGAATACAGAACAGTTTTATCCTTTGTTTTTAAAAGCTGCACATGTTGTAATCGACAGCAGAAAAATTGAAAAAAATGATATTTTCTTTGCCTTTTCGGGAGAAAATTTCAATGCAGCCACATTAGCCGAAGAGGCCGTCAACAAAGGGGCATTGGCTGTTATTGTAGAGCGGCAGGATTACGAAAACCCTGAAAAGAATATCTTTTATGTTCCTTCAACCTTAGAGTTTTTACAGGAGCTTGCAAGATACCATAGAAAAAAACTTCAGATTCCTGTAATCGGGTTAACGGGAAGCAATGGGAAGACCACAACAAAAGAAATTATCCATGCCGTACTTTCCGAAAAATTCAACGTGCAGTATACCCGTGGAAATTTAAACAATCATATTGGCGTTCCTTTAACCATTCTTTCAATTAAACCTGAGCATAAAATGGCGGTAGTAGAAATGGGAGCCAATCATCAGAAAGAGATTGATTTTTTATGTACAATCTCAATGCCTGATTTCGGGTATATTACCAATTTCGGGAAGGCACATCTGGAAGGATTCGGAGGAGTTGAGGGTGTAATTAAAGGGAAATCTGAACTATACGACTATCTTAAAAATAACTGCAAAACAATTCTTGTGAATGATAATGATCCCATCCAGGTTGAGAAAACAAAAGAGTATTCAGGAAAAATTACATTCGGAAATGCAGAATCGGATTATCAGTTTGAATTGGTTTCAGAACAGAATTTTGTAGGTTTAATATATAAAAACCAAAAAGCTGTTTCAAAACTTACGGGGGAATATAATTTTACCAATTTATGTGCAGCGGCAAGTCTGGGGCTTTATTTTGGAATTGACTTTGATAAAGTCATTCATGCTATTGAAAATTATACTCCTACCAATATGCGTTCTCAGGTTGTTGAAAAAGGAAATAAAACTCTGGTTTTAGATACTTATAATGCTAATCCGAGTTCGATGGCTGCTTCCCTTAAAAACTTTATTACTTTCGAAGGCTCAAAAACAATCATCATAGGGGATATGCTTGAGCTGGGAGACGAAAGTGAAAGAGAACATCTGGCAATTTTGAAACTTGCCCAGGATCTGGGATTTGATGAAATCATCACGGTAGGCAAAATTTTCAGAACGGTCAATCATTCGCCATTAAGTTTTGAAGAAACATCATCTTTAACGGAATACCTGAAAAAGAATATAATTACCTCGAAAAATATTTTACTGAAAGGCTCAAGAGGTATCGCTCTGGAAAAAGCAATAGAGTTTATTTAATCTTTGTATTCCAAAATTCTCTGATAATAAGTCTGATATTTTTAAATGTGCTTGGGAAAACTTCTTCTTCGATCTGGAGGGTATTTTTCCAGGCAACTTCAGTAATGCCTTCTTCAATCTGAGGTTTTGAAGTATCTTCACCATCAAAGTTCATTTCAAACCAATGCGTGCATTTCAGTACTTTATCACCGTTTCTTTCAATATAAATATGATAAGTAGTGTTGATGAAGCTTAGCAGTTCCACATTCTGCAATCCTGTTTCTTCTTCAATTTCCCTTACCGCAGATTCTTCACGGGATTCTCCCTTTTCCATTTTTCCCTTCGGCAGATCCCATTTTCCAAGTCTTTTGATAAAAAGGATATCTCCTTCAGGATTACTCACAATACCGCCTGCAGCTTCTATTATCCTGAAAAGTTTCTGAAATTCTGACCAGATCTCATCGATATTTTCCCCGAAAACGTTTAATTCCTTTACAGATGTATTTTCAAGAAGATCAAGAGCGATCTCCAGGCTTGTGACGTTTTCGTATCCAAGCGTTTTTTCTAAGTTTTCAGATTGCTTAGACAACAGTAATTTTTTTTCGTTCACAAAAACTTTATACATATATTTGTAAGAATTAAGAATTTAATACAAAAATAAAAAATGAATTTAGAAGGACGAAAGATTATTGTGAATAAATCATCTAAAGACCTGGTAGAAATCCTGAAATCTCCTGAAAATTACAAAGATTTCATGCCGGATGGTTTACAGAAGTTTGAAACGAGAGAAGACGGATTTAAATTCGGGCTGCAGGGCATGCCGGAAATTGCTCTTAAAATAGATGAAGTCACCAGTGATAAAGCAGTCTTGAAATCGGCAAGCTCCAGTCTTGATTTTTCACTGACAGCAGCTTTGAATCCTGTTAATGAAAACCAGACAGAAGTACAGATGTTGTTTGAAGGAAAGTTTAATCCGTTTATTAAAATGATGGTGGAAAAACCTCTTCAGAACTTTATCAACACCCTTACCGATAAGATCGAAGCTTATAAATAACAGTACCTCCGCAAACGGAGGTTTTTTTATGCAATAATTCCGGAACTGTGATCATTCGGGCTTCCCGTTGCGGAAGCAAGTACGTTAATTTCATTATTCAACCTTAAAATTCCCATCAAAGCAAAAATCAGGGCTTCTTTATAATCGATAATTTCTTTTTCAGGAATGATAATTTCAGCCTGTGTTTTATCCCGGATTTTTTCAATTAAATAGTGATTGTACGTTCCACCGCCTGTAAAAAGGACATTTTTAAGATGATTTTTATTAATCACCTTTGCAATCTGGTGAGCAGTATGTTCGGTAAATGTCGCTATAGCATCAATATGGTCCACGTTTTCAAATAATGGAAATATATTTTCATTACACCATTCAATTCCTAAAGATTTAGGATGGGGCTGATGGTAAAATTCTAATGAATTTAATGATGAAAGAAGGCTTGCATGAATAGTTCCTTTTTTTGCCAAATCTCCGTTTTCATCAAAATCTTTACCTAAATATTGAGCCAGTTTATTGAGAACAATATTTACTGGGGCAATATCAAAAGCAATTCTCCTGCCTTCAGACTGTAATGAAATATTGGAAAAACCTCCGAGATTAAGGCATGCATGATATTCAGAAAAAAGAAGTTTGTCACCAATTGGCACCAATGGAGCTCCGTTACCACCCATTAAAACATCCTGGCTCCGGAAATCATAAACAACAGGAATACCTGTTTCCAGCCTGATAGCACGGCCGTCACCGATCTGAAGGGTAAATTTTTTTTGAGGCTGATGGTAAACCGTGTGGCCGTGAGAAGCGATAAGATCTATGTTTTTAAGCCCATGCTTTTCAATAAAGCTTTTTACGGTTTTTCCTAAAAAAAATCCGTATGCAGAGTTCAATTCCAGCAGTTTTTCTGCGGAAAGATCTATCGCATGCTTTAAGTCATTGTAAAGATTTTCAGAATAAGAAACCGTTTCAGCTTTTATAATTTCGAAACTCCATGAATGAACTTTTTCAAATTTTACAAAACAAATATCCAGACCATCTAAACTCGTTCCGGACATCAGTCCTATCGCATGGAAAGTCATAATGCTATTTTTGTTTTTCAGATAGTTTGTCGGTAGTAAAATCTCCCGAATTCTGGTAAAAAACATATTCGGAAAAATCATCCTTAGCGGTCATTCCGTGTGCCCCGATCAGTGTTGATCCGTCTTTCATCGTTACATATACCGTATCACGGGTATAGATTCTTTTCTTTCGCTGATCCCAGAAAACGGTCTGCATGGCAAACCTTTCATTTTCATTCGTTGTAATTCTTACATCACCTCTGGCTTCGTAAAATTGCTTGTAATCGTAGAATTTTGCATATTTTGCTTTTATGGTTCCGGGTACTTTTGGCTTTTTTTTATCGAAAAAAAGAATATTCACTCCTTTTCTTGCCACGGTATAAGGACTGTCGATAAGCTCATATTTTTCAATAATGGGAGCTTTGGCCCGCATCGTTACAAAACCGGAATCCCGCTGAATAATATTGGCGTTATTGATAATCTGTGAAGCAAAGTTTTTATTGTTTTTACCTTTGTTATTGGTAAGGTCTTCCTCACAGGATGTTACCATAAAAAATATAGCACAACTAAAAAGGTATGCTATATTTTTTTTATATGATATGTTTCTGAAGAACTTCATTTTAGTTGTATAGAGTCTTTCTGAACCACTTATCTGCAAAATTAAAACCGACTCTCAGGTTAATATAGTTTTGGTTGATGAGATTATTTTTAAGTGTTCCTCTTTTTCCGACTTCAAGGCCCAGTTCAAGACCGCTCATCCTTGTAATGCTGCTGTTCTTAAATGGCAGAAGAACTCCTCCGGAAACCCCGAATTTATTGATATTTTGTCCAGCAATCTGTAAGCTTCCCTTTTCATAAAAAGCTCCGTAACGGTATACGATTCTGGAAAAATAACTTCTGAAGTTATTGTAATTCGGCAAATACCAACCTCCGGCAGAAATTCTGTAAGAATCCTGAAGATCCAAGGACTGTCCGAAATAAGCAATGCTTTCTCCCTTTTTATAATCTCCCTGAAGGGATAAGAACCATTTGTTTTCTTCTCCGTATCCTACTCCTAAAGAGGCTTGTAATGGCATAAGATTTTTAGAATCCGTACTTCTTTTCTCAATAATACTTTCATTGGCTTTTATAGTTTGCCCGGCATCAGAATAGAAATAAGTACTGTTTACATAATCAGTGGCCATGTTACTGGTATTACCAAAAGTAGTGGTTGCACCAATCGTAAGTTTTCTGTCGGTACTTGTATTTAGGTTCTGGTAGCTTGCTCCCAGCGTAAAGTTAAAATTTTTGATGCTGTTTTTTGTTTCATAACCGTTAATAAGCTCTGCGCTGGCATAAGTAAGCTCATTCAGGTCATAAAGGTTACCAAAATAGTAGTTGGCTCTCGCTCCAACGGCAAATTTATCATTAACTTTATAGCCTAATGCAATCTGAGCGGTATTTAATGTTCCGCTTCCTTTAAATCTGTTGGCTCTTTTATCGTATACTACACCATTTTCGTCTGTAATGTCATCGATATGAACAATTTCATAGCTCTTGGAACTGTAAGGCTGATAAGAAAGCCCCATTTTCAGTTTCGGAGATAATGGAAAAGCCAGGGAAATATTGGATAAATACGTAGAATGTTTGGTAGACTTCGTATTGTTATAATCTGTTTTAAAGTAATTATTTTCGTTGGTAGCTTCCAGCTTAATACTTGTAAGCTCGAAATTAGCATTGTTTGCAGGGTTTGCAAAGTTGAAATTACTGGTAAAATCGCTTATAAAAGCTGTAGATATACCTCCCATTGAGGAAGTTTCGATCGTATTATCATATTTAATATCACCGATTCCGTAGGTCGCATAAGGTGAATTACTCAGATTCTGCGCGTTTAGGAAGTATCCGACTGATATTAATGATAGTACAAAGATTTTTTTCATTCTTTATTTTTAAAACAATGCGCAAATATCTTAAATATTAATGAATTGTAAAAATTATAAGAGGTTAAAGTTTGTTAAGGACGATTAATAGACATAATTATGGTTAATGGTCAATCGTGAATTCGCTTTGCTTATGATTTTTGTACATTATTTATATATACATGATAAAAATTCACAATTGATTTGCGACGCAAAATTCGCTTACGAAGTAAAAATTCACATTCTACAAATTACAAATTTCTTTATCTTTGAGCCATGAATTGGGAGAACATTGCCGGACAGGAAAATCTGAAAAAACTTCTGAGAGAAAGTATTGCCGAAAACAGAGTGAGTCATGCCCAGCTTTTTGTAGGGAAAGAGGGGTACGGAACCTTGCCTATGGCTTTGGCATATGCAAAAGAAATTTTAAGCAGTGAAAATGAGCATGCTGCTTCAAAAGTAGAACATCTCAACCACCTTGATCTTCATTTCAGCTTTCCGGTTTTTACCGATAACAGAAATTCTTTAAGCAAAAACAAATTTGAAGAATTCCGGGAGATGATTATCAATTCTCCGTATTCGAGCTATGATGACTGGACTGCCTTTCTGGAATCAGAAAATAAGCAGCTTTTTATTTCTGCCGATGAAGTTGATGACCAAAACCAGAAATTTTCGTTAAAAAGTTTTGAAGGAGGAACCAAAATCCTCATCGTTTGGCGTGCCGATAAAATGAACATTGCAGCAGCCAACAAATTCCTGAAGTTTTTAGAAGAACCTCCTGCAAAAACCGTTATTATTCTTACCGCAGAAAGTACCAACGATATTCTTCCTACCATTCTTTCCAGAACCCAGATTGTGGAAGTTCCGAGAATCAACGATGAAGATCTCGAAGCATATCTGAAAAAGAATTTCAATATTTCTCAGGATAAAACAGGAGAGATTATCCATCAGGCACAAGGAGATCTTAATGCTGCTCTGAAGCTGATGCAATCGGGGAATAAAAGCGATGAATTTGAAAAGCTTTTTATTCAGTGGGTGAGGGACGCTTTTATGGTTAAGAAAAAACCGGAGTTCCTGAAAAGCATTATTTTGTGGGCAAGGGAAATTGCCGGCTGGAACCGGGAAAAGCAAAAAAACTTCCTCAATTACTGTTCAGAAATTTTCAGGCTTGCCCTGTTGCAGAATTACCAGTCGGAAGATCTGGTTTATAAAAAAATTGATGCCAATGGATTCAACTGGCTCGGGTTTTCAAAATTCATCAGCGGAGCCAATATCGAAAGCATTCTTGAAGAAATCAGTACTGCCGATCTCCATCTCACCAGAAACGGAAACCCGAAAATCGTGTGGACCGATCTGGGAATAAAATTATCACGCTATATTCATAAAGGTTAATAGGAAATTGTAAATAATTATCTCTCACAGCAACTATTACTACGGCGGTAAGATGTAAAAATGGAAAAATATTTAATATACTTACAAACAGTTTTAGCATTAATAACATTTTTATTATTATTCAGAAAAAAGAAAAAGCATAATGAAATAGATAAGAATAATAGATGGTTTAAGATGATCATGATAATTATTGTAGTTTTTTCTCTACTGTTAATTATATTTTTAATTTTAAATAATTCTATTGTTATCGATGAATCAACAAAATATATTGGCTATTTCAGATATTGCATATTAACAATATGGATAATAATATTGCTAATAATGCTCTTTAAAAAAGACAAATAAGAAGAATTGGCCTCAGATCTGAGGTCGGTAAAAGGATAAAATAGTCCGTTTCACTATTGTGAGACGGACTATTTATTTATCCTAAACAAGTCTAAATTCAACATGTTAGATTAACCAATATTAAAAATAAATTAAATTTAACATAAAAATCAATCAATCGTTTGATTTATTAAAAAACGGTCGTACATTTGCACCATCAAAATGAGAACATAAGAATGATTTCAAAAGAAGAAAATATACTGTTTGCTGCCGAGAAGCTTTTCGCTGAAAAAGGATTCGAGGGAACTTCCATCCGGGAGATTGCCAAAGCAGCCAATGTGAATATTTCGATGATCTCTTATTATTTCGGTTCAAAAGAAAAGCTGTACGAAAAACTTGTGGAATACAGGATGAATGAAGGACAGTTTTTTTCAAAAGATATTCTGGAAAGAACCGATATTAATGATTGGGAGAAAATAGAAAAGATTGTAGACCAGTTTGCAGGAAAAGTAAGACATCAGAAATGTTTCTATAGAATCATGCAGAGAGAGCAGTTGCATACGCAGAATCCTCATATTGTGGATTTCCTGAAACAGACAAAAATGGGATTTATTTCCATGTATTCAAAAATATTGGAAAGCGGGCTGAAGAAAGGAATTTTTACAAAGAATCCGCCAATTTATCTTCTCCATTCCACGGTGAGCGGGACTTTATTTTATGCATCCAATGCAAAGGAAATGTACAAAGAATTCCTGAATAATACGGATGAAGAAGAAATTTTTGACGATACATATTACACAGAGCTTAATACACATATAAAATACTTATTAAAAGACCTTCTAGGGTATGAAGAAAATAAATAACTCAGTTGTTGCACTGGCATTATTCATAGGAATTGCACAGGCAAATGCACAGGAGAAAAGAACACTCACTCTTGATGAAGCTGTGCAGTTGGGTATTCAGAACAGCAAAAATCTGAAGATTGATGCCGCTAAGATCGAAGAGGCCACGGCAGACCTTCTGGAAGCAAAAAACAGACAGTTACCGGAGCTGAAAGTTTCCGGAAGCTATATGTACCTTCCGCTAAAACCTAATATCAACATCAAACTTCCGGGAGTTTCCGGAGATGGCGGCCCTGAAGTACATCAGGTGGCTTACGGATCTGCCAACCTCAGCGTTCCTATCTACAGTGGCGGAAGAATAAAATATGGTATCGAATCTGCAAAATATCTGGTGGAAGCATCAAAATTAAGCACTGAAAATGATAAAGTAGCCATTGCCTACAATGTTGCACAGGCTTACAATAATCTTTTCAAGGCCAATCAGTCGATTAAAGTATTGGAAGAAAATCTTTCTGCTTCCCAAAAAAGGGATGAAACTTTCCTTAAAATGGAAAACAATGGCCTTATCGCAAGAAATGACAGGTTAAAAGCCAATCTTCAGACCTCAAACATAGAACTGCAGCTCCTTGAAGCCAAAAATAATTACAATATCGCCAATATCAACATGGATCTTTTGCTCGGTATTCCGGAAACAACGGAAATTGAAGTGGATGAAAACTATATTGAAGAAGGAGAGGACATAAGAACAGTAGATTATTATATCAACACGGCAAGAGAAAACCGTAAAGATCTTCAGGCGCTGGATAAGCAGAGACAGGCTGCAGCATTGGGAACGAAGGCGGCAAAAGCGGAAAACCTTCCTTCTATTGCTTTTACAGGCGGATATGTTGCTGCGGATATTCCTAAGTTTTTAACGATTTATAATGCAGTGAATGTCGGAGTCGGGATTTCCTATAATTTATCAAATCTCTGGAAAGAAAACTCTTCACTGAAACAGTCCAGAGCAAGAGAAATGCAGCTTACAGCCACCAATGAGTTATTGAATGATAACATCAAACTGGATGTCAACAGAGAATATCAGAACACAGATTATTCCAAAAAAAGAATCGCGGTATTTGAAAAATCTGCTGAACAGGCGAATGAAAACTACAGAATAACAAAAAATAAATACGACAACGGTCTTGCCACGATGACCGAACTTCTTGATGCTGATGCAGCCCAGATTGCAGCCAATGTAGGCGTTATCAATGCAAAGGCAGATGCGGCACTGGCTTACAGAAAACTATTACAAACTACAGGAACTTTAACAACAAAATAAATTAAGAGCGATACCGAAAATGGAAAATAATACTACACAAGTAACCGAAACTAAAAAGAAAAAAAGTTTAGTATTCCCTATTATCTTAGCAGTTGTTTTAATCGGCGGCGGAATCTATGGATACAGAACTTATTCATACGGACAGGTGCACGAAGAGACAGATGATGCACAGATTGCTTCCAACATGGCTCCCGTAATTTCAAAAATTTCTGGATATGTAGCGGATGTAAAAGTAAAGGATAACCAGTTCGTAAAAAAAGGGGATACTCTGGTTATTTTGGATAACAGAGATCAGAAAATGGCGCTTGAACAGGCAGAAGCAGCTTTGGCTACGGCAAAAAGTAATATTTCAAATGCGCAGGCATCCACTACAGCCACCTCTAAAAATATTGGCTCTTCTCAAGCAGCGGTTACTACAGCCAATGCACAGATTGAAGCTGCAAAAGTAAACGTCTGGAAAACTACCCAGGATCTAAAAAGATACGCGAATCTTGTAAAAGACCATTCTATTACAGAACAGCAATACGAGCAGGCTTTGGCAGCAAAACAAACTGCCGACAAACAGTTGCAGGTACTCATCGATCAGAGAAACCAGATTGCACAGCAAACCAATATCGCTTCTTCCCAGACAGCAGCAAGCTCCCAGCAGATCAGCGTGGCAGGTTCTGTTGCCAAACAAAGAGAAGTAGATGTGGAAAATGCCAGATTAAACCTCTCCTATACGGTAATTGTAGCTCCTGAAAACGGATATGTAGGTAAAGTTCCTATTCAGGCAGGGCAATATTTACAGGCCGGATCACAGTTGTTTGCTTTGGTTAAAAATGATCAGAAATGGGTAGTGGCTAACTTCAAAGAAACCCAGGTTGATAAAATGGTAGAAGGGCAGAAAGTGAAAATTGAAATTGATGCCTTCCCGGACAGGGAATTTGAAGGGGTAGTAAGCTCTTTCTCTCCAGCCACCGGTGCTACATTCTCTATCCTTCCTCCGGATAATGCAAGCGGTAACTTCGTAAAAGTAGTGCAGAGGCTTCCTGTAAAAATTGATTTTGTAAATCTTGATAAAGATGTTGCCAAAAGATTAAGAACGGGAATGAACGTAAAAGCAGAAGTTTCACTGAAATAAAAATATAAAGTGGATTGTCAATAATTGCAGAAGCAGCTTATATGCAGAGGAAATGAAGACGTTGCCGATCACAATGAAGAAAGTATATGTAGAGGTGATCGACTATGATGCAGAAATTAAGGCGAAGGCGATAATGACGACAGGCAATTGACAATTCACTTTTCAAAAAATAATATAAGAGAATTGTCAATGTATTCAGGAGCAGTTGGTGATGAGGAAGATAGGAAGAGGTTTGATCATCATGCTGGTGAAAGTTTGAAGATGAAAATCAGCCACCTTGTGGAAATGTAAATCAGGCTGATGATGAAGTGGCAATGTATGACGAAGATCAACATGAATGCTGAAATGAAGCTGTACACCAGACAACAATGAAGAAGATTATTGACAATTCACTTTTTAAATTAAGATTTTTTGGGATTCAGAATTATGTTTAATGAAGGATGATTTTTTTTCATTAAACCGGAAATTAATAATAAAGAATAAAGTTAGTTCGTTAAAACTTGTTCTGATTTCAATAAAGTTTCTGGATCTCATAATCTCTTTTTTAATACTATTAAAACAAACATGCAAGATTCATTAGTAGAATATGGAGCCCGAAGAGTAATCATCACGATTACAGCTATTCTTTGTGCTTTGCTTGAAATTGTGGACTCCACGATTGTAAATGTAGCCCTCAACGAGATGAAGGGTAACCTCGGAGCCACACTTTCTGAGGTAGGATGGGTCATTACGGCATATGCGATCGGGAACGTGATCATTGTACCGATGACGAGCTGGCTTTCGCAGCAGTTCGGACGAAGAAATTACTTTGCGGCATCCATTATTATATTTACCGTATTCTCATTCCTGTGCGGAAATGCCACCAACATTTGGGAACTGGTATTCTTCAGGCTGATGCAGGGAATCGGAGGAGGCGCTTTGCTGGTAACTTCACAAACCATCATCACGGAATCTTATCCCATCGAAAAAAGAAGTATGGCACAGGCAATTTACGGTCTGGGAGTCATCATCGGTCCTACACTGGGACCACCGCTTGGAGGATATATTGTAGATAACTTCAGCTGGCCTTATATTTTTTATATCAATATTCCAATCGGGATTGCAGCAACATTAATGACCCTGCAGTTTGTAAGAAGTCCGAAATATGCCGAAAAAAGAAAAGTTTCGGATGTTGACTGGATCGGGATCGCTTTACTGGCAATTACCGTAGGTTCTTTACAGTTTATCCTTGAAAGAGGTCATGAAGAAGACTGGTTTGAAAGTGGAATGATCGTTACATTCACCATCTCGGCCGTTCTCGGATTTATACTTTTCTTATGGAGAGAACTTACTTTTAAATATCCTATTGTAGAACTTCGGGTTCTGAAAAACGGAAATCTGAGGATTGGAACCATTATGTCTTTTGTTTTAGGATTCGGGTTATATGGCTCCACCTTTATTGTTCCACTGTATACACAAAGTATCCTGGGGTGGACAGCACTTCAGTCGGGGGCATTAATGATTCCTGCAGCATTGACTACCGCTTTCATGATGCCGATTATCGGAAGATTATTGTCTAAAGGGGCAAAACAGCAGATCTTGGTTTCTTTAGGATTGTTTATCTTTTTTATCTACAGCTTCTGGGGCTATAAAATATTAACACCGGATACCAGTAAAGACGCCTTTTTCTGGATGCTGATCGTAAGAGGAGCCGGTCTGGGATTATTATTTATCCCGATTACATCGCTCTCTCTAAGTACACTGAAAGGACAGGAAATCGGGCAGGGAGCAGCTTTTACCGGGATGATGAGGCAGCTCGGAGGATCATTCGGGATTGCAGCGATAACGACTTTCATTGCCAATGCCGGACAAAAATACAGACTGAACCTGATTTCGCATCTTGATGAAAATGATTTTGCTGTTCAGCAACGACTCCAGGCTCTGAAAGGAAGTTTCATGGCAAAAGGAATGACGCCTGATGCCGCCATGAATGCCGCCTACAAAATGCTTGATCTTTCAGTAACAAAACAGGCTACGGTTCTCTCCTATATGGATGTATTCCTCTATCTGGGTGTGATTTTCCTAATCTGTATTCCGTTTATTCTTTTCATTAAAGAAAGGAAAAGCAAACAGAAGATTGATCTGAGTGAAGCCATGCATTAAGTATATACCTTATAAAAACCTCCTTCGCGGAGGTTTTTTCATATCCGGCCGGGTTTTGCAGCGGTATATTGTCGGTTATAATGAGATCCTCTGCATTGTTTACAGTACTGAAGCTTATTTCACCCCGAAAGATCTCCGGCAGATAGCTCTGTTCACGTTCCGGATAGGTATTTATATATTTAAGACATATGATTTGACGTCTTATGTGTATAATTATATACCTTATATGTATATATATTAATCTAAAACACATCTCTATATATTTTATGCGTATATCTATAATATTAAAGCGTATAAATATAACAGTTAGGCGTATAAAAATATATCTTAAGCGTATTTCAATTTGTGTTGAAAGGTTTGAAGTAATAAATAACGTCTCCTGACACGCATCTGTCACAGTCAGGTTGTATATTTACAGAGTAAATAGAATTTTAACCAAACGAAATTATTTGTAAATGAGTTATTGCGCAGCCATAGACAGAATGCAGCCCGAAAGCAGGAAGGAACTGCATAAAAAATATCACGATAACCATTATGGTTTCCCGATTCATGATGACAATGAATTGTTCGGAAGACTGGTGATGGAAATTAACCAGGCAGGACTGAGCTGGGAAACGATCCTGAAAAAAGAAGAAGGCTTCAGGAAGGCGTATGATAATTTTAATATTCAAAAAGTAGCGGCATATACAGAAGAAGATCGTGAAAAACTCTTGAATGACCCCGGAATTATCCGAAATAAATTAAAGGTCAATGCCGCGATAGAAAACGCAAAAACCATTATCGAATTGCAAAAAGAATTTGGCTCATTTGAAAATTGGCTGGAACATCATCACCCGAAAACACTGCCGGAATGGATGAAGCTTTTCAAGAAAACCTTCAAATTTACAGGTGGTGAAATTGTGAATGAATTCTTGATGAGTATTGGGTATTTAAAAGGTTCTCACACGGAAGAATGTCCGGTTTATGAAAAAGTACTACAGCAAAATCCGAAGTGGCTGGAATGAGAATTTAACTTCTTCATAAAACCTTAATGGTTTAAATAAATGTTTGCGTAACGTCGTTTCGAGTAGCTTTTGAAAAAAGCATATCGAGAAATTAAAGAACCAATCCGAGGTTCTCGATACATTTTTCTCCGCTGCGCTGCGAAAAACACTCGAACTGACGTTACATCAATTTCATTTGACTTTTCAGCCGTTCGGTGAGCATCGTGATAATTCTTTTGTTAAAAACATTCTTGTCTGGAATATAGGTTTTCATCTCGTCAGCAGTAAACATTCCGATGGTCATTCCGATGAAAATATTTCTCAATGCGTGATCCTTCCGGAGACTCTGTTCAATGAAATTTATTTTCTTATCTGTTGTTAAAGAATTAAAATCTGGTATTTTGGACCCCGCATAATCCTGAAACAGCATAAGAAAAATTTCATTCTGTAATTTCAGGACAGGGCGTAAGATTTGATTCTGAAATACTTCAATTGGGCCTGTATCGTCTGATGCTGGAATTGATAAGTTTTCTCTAAGGTCTGTTTTATTAAGCATTATCGGGAATTTTATGAACACAAAATTACTTTAATTTTATCACTGATTTAATACAAAATCAATTCTCTTTTCAGCTTCTTCTTTTGAAATTCCAAGATAGAAATCATTTACAAAAGGATGATTATGACTTTCATGCGGGTATACAAACGGTCGTCCTATTTTATTATTTACAATAACATCTGTTGGAATGGGTTCCTCAAATGAATAATCCGGCAGATTATTGGAAAGCCAGCCAAAAAAGCCGCTTTCAAATTCTTCATTATGATAATTCTCAGCATATTCATTATAGCTTTTCTCACTTAAGGAAACCCATACTCCGTACTCAAGATCCTGGCAGTTTTCATTTACCTCCTGAACAAGTACTGCTCTTATAAAATAACAGGTCTCATCGGAATATCTGATGATACATAAATCTGCAGATAATTCTGAATTTGCTACTTCATCATCAGATAAATTAAAATAAGGATAAGGTACTGAATACGCTATGGCAGGCCAGTCCTCCTTTTCTTCGCCACAGCATTGACAAATGTATTTCATGATTTTTATTTTATTTGAGATTCCATTTTAGCGGTCTTTTAGATCAAACTAATAGCAACGGAATTCTTCTCAATTTATTTCTATTATTTTACCCCACCGTTTTTGTATCCTCTTCCTTCAGAATCTTTTTTTCTTTCATGGAAAGCATCATGCGTTCGCATTTGTAGGTGTTCCAGTCGAAATTGCTTAGAAAATCGAGGGCAGCCTGAAAACCGCGGTTAAAAAGCTCTTCTTTTTCCTCCTTTTTCATAAAGAAATTCAGCCAGCTGCTGCTTCCGCAGTTCACGGTCTGGATGCTGAACAGATGATAGAACGTATGTTTGGTAAGAAATGTTTTATCATTAAACCCTTTTAAAGTGCTGATGATATTTCCGGAATAGGTGAGGGGAGATTTCAGTACCTCTGCTGCCGTTTTTCCTTTTTCTGAAAGAAGATCAGAATCGCTGGTAAGCTGTACTCCGAATAAAGGCATTCTCGGATAAAAAATATCTGAGGAATGGAAAAGGTCAATCGGGAAATTGGAAATACTTCCGCCATCAATGAAAACACCGGCAGGATTAATATTTTCCGGGGTAGTATTCATCCAGAATTTCCAGGCATATTTTACAGAATCATCATTTTTATTGATTGCTTTCTGCATCGGCTCAAAAAAGAAAGGGACCGACATGGAAGCCCGTACAAACTCTGCCGGACTGATGTGCTTCAGTTCCTCTTCAGACCAGTATAGATTAGCCATTGTAGGAAGTTCCACCTTTATTTTAGCGTTAATGTCGGTAGTGATCACAATATATTCCGATTTCAGGAGATAAAAAGGATCTTTTTTATAGTATTCATTGTTTACCGTACTGTCATAGAAAATTTTATACCGGATCTTATCGATATGCTCCTGATTATTAATCCTGATCTCCTCAATGCTTTCCAGTGCTTTGTTATAATACTGCATTTCATTTCCGTAACGGTAGCTGAGGTTAAGATTTTTTCCTGTTTTGACAAACTTTTCATTAAGATCAGCCACTGTTTTAATATCAAATTTATTTAATGCGTCTTTCATGGCCGTTAAAAAAGTATTTCCGGGATTCAGTCCCGAATTCCTTTTTTTCAGATCAGAATAAAGTTTTAATAAAAATAAAACTCCCATAATTACTAAAAACATGGGAATTGAAAAAAGGATTTTTGTTTGCCATATTTTGTCTGTTGGAAATACAAATGCCAGTATCCCGAAAAAGAGAAGAGTTCCTATAGCAAGAAAGGCATTGATCTTCAGGAAATTTTTATTGTTCAGCATCGCATGAATCGTTTTTCTTACATAGGGTTTCCCATCCATAAAATCGGCAAAGTTCCAGTTGAACAGAATATTTTTAATGTCTTCGCTTTTGGCATCTTCCTTAGTTTTGCATGCGGCAATCAGTATTGTGTTGATGGCTCCTGCGCTTGTACCTGCAATTTTAAGAAAACGGATTCCGAAGATTTCAAGTCCATAAAGATAACCTACGAGAGCACTTCCCCAGACACCGCCTCCTTCCTGTACAAATTCTACATATTGATTTCCCCCGGCATCTAAAAGATCAGAGAATTCCTTAGCCGAAATACGGTCGTGCAATGCAGCCAGCTTTTTTTTGGATTCTTCTGAAAGAAGATCTTCTTCCAATATTTTTTTCAGGATTTCAGGTTTCATGGTGTTTGTGATTGGGTTGGTTTAAAGTATGCTACTTTCGCAGATGATGTTAAAATTAGTAATAATCGAAATATCTTCGCTCCGTATTTTCACGATAACTACAACTGTAAATTACCACTGCTTTCTTCTTGCATAGATGAAGGTACAGATCACCACCAAAGCCATCAGTCCGAGTGTGAAAAAATAGCCGTGCTTGGTGTGGAGTTCGGGCATATTGTCGAAGTTCATTCCGTAAACCCCTGCAATAAATGTGATGGGTAAAAAATAAACCGAATAAATGGCCAGTACTTTCATGACCTGGTTGGCTTTCTGGTCAGACAGAGCCAGAAACATAGAGATCAGGTTGGTAATCTGAATATTGAGATGCTCAAAATCTGCCACCACATCTTTATGTTTATCTTTCAAATCATATGTTTCCGAATCCTGAAGGTCTAAGAGCTTAAATTTATCAATAGCATCGGCTGAAATGGTGAGAACCCTGGAATTAAGACCCGATTTTCTTTTGAGTTTGTATAATCTTTTAATCTGATTCGTATGATTGGTATTTTTAAGGAAAATTTCACTTTCGATATTATCCATGGTTTCAAACAGGCTTACGGATTCATCATCAAAACTTTTCATGATAAGCAGTGCAATTTTCAGTGCAATCTGATCCGAAGTGGCTTCTGCCGTAAGTGCGGAAAGTTGTTTCCTGGTTTCGGAAAGGCTTTTGGTTTTCAGACGGTGAACCGTTATGATCGTCCTGCCGAGCAGGAAAATCCCGATTTTGGTGCTGATGTCACTGATGGTGTTGAGATTTTTACGTTCCAGTTCTGTACTTTCCCGCAACAGGAAAAATTTCACGTCGCCATCTTCTTCGTATTTTGGGAGGTGATTAGGGTCCTGTGTATCTTCAAGCAGGAGGTTGTTGATCTCATATCTTTCATGTAAAAATTTCAGGTCCTCCGCAGACGGAGCTTCCACATCTACCCATTCGCACTGGGAGTCTCTGTAAATAGTCTCAATTGGCATATAGTAAAAATAGTAATATTTTGAAAAACTATGTGTTAAATAAGTTTTATCTTTACCAAAATTAAAAAACTATATGATTAAAAGTACAATAAAGGGAATCGGATTCCATGTTCCGGATAACATTGTTACGAATGATGATCTAGCAAAATTAATGACGACCAATGATGAATGGATTACAGAAAGAACCGGCATAAAAGAAAGGAGACACAGAGAAAACAGAAATGATTCCCAGGAAACCACTGCTTATCTTGGTTTCAAAGCCTCTGAAAAGGCGATCGCTAATGCAGGGCTTACTTCAAAAGATATTGACTATATTGTTTTTGCAACGCTTTCTCCGGATTATTATTTTCCTGGATGTGGTGTTTTGCTGCAGGAAATGCTGGGGTGTGATACCATCGGAGCGTTGGATGTAAGAAATCAGTGTTCCGGATTTGTATATGCAATGAGTGTTGCCAATGCTTTTATTAAAGCGGGAAATTATAAAAATATTCTGGTGGTAGGGGCCGAAATACACTCTTTCGGACTTGATTTTTCGGATGAAGGAAGAGGAGTTTCCGTAATTTTCGGTGATGGAGCAGGAGCGGTTGTACTTTCTGCATCGGAAGATGAAAATGCTGGTGATATTTTAGCCGTGAATATGCATTCTGAAGGGAAATTTGCCGATGAACTCTGCACACAGTTTCCGGGATCGAAATTCGGGTGGAGCGACAGAATGAGAAAGGAACCGGAAAATGTTACCAATAAGGAAGTGTATCCGATCATGAACGGAAATTTTGTTTTTAAACATGCGGTTACAAGATTTCCTGAAACCATGCAGGAAGCACTTGACAAAGCCGGAAAGACAATTGATGATCTGGACATGTTTATTCCGCACCAGGCTAATCTGAGAATTGCTCAGTTTGTACAGCAGAAATTCGGACTTCCGGATGAGAAGATCCATAATAATATCCAGAAATACGGAAATACTACTGCGGCCTCAATTCCTATTGCTTTAAGCGAAGCGATTGAAGAAGGAAAGATCAAAAGAGGTGATTTGGTACTTCTTTCTGCTTTCGGAAGCGGCTTTACGTGGGGAAGTGTTTTGTTTGAATATTAAGAAGAAATGGAAGTATAAAAAACGGCGCGGAAAATTTATTTTCCGCGCCGTTTTTATATGTTTAAATTTATTAAAGACTGTTCAGTAATTTTTCAGTGTCAGTATAATCTTCACCTGATTTTTTTGCGAGCTCGATAGACTTTTCAGCCCAAAGCCTTGCATTTTTCTTGTCTCCGATCTTATTATAAAGATTGGCTAAGGTATCAGTATTGGCATAATTTTCATTTTTCTTTACGGATTCCTGCGCCCAAGTCACTGCTTTTGCAAGGGATGTCTTATTGGTTACATTTTCAAAGAAATTCCAGGCAATAGAATTCAGTTCTTCTGATGAAGAAGCTGATGGATCTTTGTACAGTTCAATAGTTGTTTTTTCGTAGGTGTCAATATCCTTATCTTTAAGAGCTCTGCTGGCTTTTGCTCTTTTCAGGATTCGTTCGGCTTCGTCTTTTGTTAAAAACTTCTGGGTTTCTGCCATGAATGAGTTGTCGTTCCATTTTTTTGTATCAGCGTTATACGCTTTTCTGATGGCGGTATTTACTTTTATATTTTTATCAAAAGCTTCATATCTTTCTGCAGGAAGAATTTTGGTAATCTCCGCTTTTTTAGCTACAAACGTTTTGTATAATGGACTTTCCGTACTTTGCGTTGCAGAAAGCAGCATTTGTACGTCATCTCTGTCAAACTCGGGCTTTTCGCTGAAATACCGGTCCAGTACTCTTGCTGCAAATTCAGCATCATTGTACATGGTAAGTCCGGCAAGATTTTTCAGGAATTCGGGATCTTTTTCTCCGTTTTCGAATTTCTGTTTTAAAGCAATCAGTCTTTTATTGGGATCTCCTGCATCTTTTGCAAACTGGATGAAATCATTCTCTTCAACATATCCCAGTGTTCTATGTACTACTTCACCGTTTCCGTCTACGAAAAGATAGGTAGGAAATGCTTTTACATTGTATTTTTTGGCAAGTTCTATTCCTTCCCCTTTTTCCATATCGATTTTTGCATTCACAAAATGGGAGTTGTAATAGTCGCCTACGCTTTTCTGTGGAAAAACATTTTTCACCATAAGCTTACAAGGGCCACACCATGAAGCATACGCATCGATAAATATCAGTTTATTTTCTTTTTTCGCTTTTGCTAGAATGGTGCTGAAGTTGGAGTCTTCAAATTTAATTCCCTGTGCAAAAGCCAGTGCTCCTATGAAAAGAGCTGAGAATATTGTTAATTTTTTCATAATACTTTTTATTGATTGCAAATGTAATAATTATGTTAAGAAATCAGTCTGTAATACATAAAAATTGTTACAGCATTTCTTGGATTATTTTCTTTGGTTAAGGTTAAGTTTTTTAAGTGATCTTACTATTAAAATAGGTTTATTACAGTAAGTTTTTTTTAATAAAAAATCCGCAGAATTTTCTGCGGAAATATTATTTTGTAGATGATGAATCCGATTTCGTTTTTACAGTGTTTGCAGAATCCATTTCGGAATTTGCAGCGGCACTTTCACCCATGCTGTTTCTCATATATTCTTTGTTTCTTTCTTCTTTGAACTCCTCTCGGTCTTCTTTTTTTTGTGCGCAGCTTCCTAAAAACAGTATTGCAAAAACTGCTGCTGTAAATAATTTTGTCATAGAAATATTTTTTAATGTTTAAGTATAATCAAATATAGTTATTAAAGATAAAAGATAAAAGATAAAAGATAATAAACCTTTGAAATTTCAAATTCGAATTCTTCTTAAATCTTAATGTTAAATTGAAAAAGGTGTCATAAAAATGGCTTTAAATTTAAACAAGAAATCCCCAGAATTATCTGAGGACTGTTCATTGCAAGTTAAACTATTATTATTTAACAGTAGTTGCTGAATCCATTTTCATTGCTGAGCTGTCAGGAGTGGTTGTCGTAGTAGACATCGTATCCGTTGTAGCAGGAGTCATACTCTGTGTGGTATTGTCTACTGCTGTTGAATCGGTACTGCTGTTTGACATTGAAGATTCCTTTGTTCCGCAACTTACTGCTATTACTCCTAGTGCTGCGATTAACATTAATTTTTTCATAATACTTTATTTTTTTGGTATTGGAATTAGAGCTAGCAATAATTATTCCGAAATCAGAATGAATTGTATTTTAATAAAAAAATTAATATTAATTAATAAAAAAGCTCCGGAATATATCCGAAGCTGTATCTATTAATGATGCATTACTCATAATTTATCCTAAATACGGATATTTGTAATCTTTTGGAGAAACGAAGGTTTCTTTTACTGATCTTACGGATGTCCATCTCAATAAGTTCATTTTCGAACCTGCTTTATCATTTGTTCCGGAAGCTCTGCCGCCACCAAAAGGCTGCTGGCCAACAACAGCACCGGTTGGTTTGTCGTTGATATAGAAGTTTCCGGAAGCATTTTCCAATGCTTTAAATGCTTCATTAATCGCATATCTGTCTTGTGCAAAAACAGAACCGGTTAATGAATAAGGAGATGAGGAGTCAACAAGTTCCAGTGTTTCAGCCCATTTGGCATCTTCATAAACAAACACGGATAAGATAGGTCCGAAGATTTCTTCCACCATACTTTCGTATTGAGGGTTTGTCGTTTCGATCACTGTGGGATGTACAAACCATCCTTTAGCATCATCACATGTTCCTCCGATCACTACGTTTGCTTCGTTTGAAGAATTGGCTCTGTCAATATATCCTTTACATTTTTCAAAAGAATTTTTATCAATTACCGCATTTACAAAGTTGGAAGGATCTTCAGGAGAACCAATTTTAATAGAATTGATTTGATTTTCCATTACTTTTTTCACATCAGCCCAAAGTGACTGAGGAATATACGCCCTGGATGCTGCGGAACATTTTTGTCCCTGATATTCGAAAGCTCCTCTCACCAAAGCCGTTGCCACAGCTTCAACATTAGCTGAAGGATGCGCAATGACAAAGTCTTTTCCTCCTGTTTCCCCTACGATTCTCGGGTATGTTCTGTAATTGTGAATATTATCCCCTATCATTTTCCACATTCCCTGGAAAACTTTGGTAGAACCTGTAAAGTGAAGTCCTGCAAAATCTCTGTGCGCCAATACTTTTTCTGCGGTTTCTTTTCCGTCTGTGAAAATCATGTTAATTACTCCGGCAGGAAGGCCTGCTTCAGTTAAAACATCCATGATTACTTTTGCAGAATAGATCTGTTTATCAGACGGTTTCCAAACCACTACGTTTCCAAGCATTGCCATACACGTTGGTAAATTTCCTGAAATAGCTGTAAAGTTAAAAGGAGTTACCGCAAAACAAAATCCTTCTAATGGTCTGTATTCTACTCTGTTCCAGATTCCTGCATCGGAAACCGGCTGTTCAGAATACATTTCTGTCATGAACTCTACGTTAAATCTTAAAAAGTCGATAAATTCGCAAGCAGCATCAATTTCAGCCTGGTGAACATTCTTAGACTGCCCGATCATGGTTGCAGCGTTGATAACGTCTCTGTAAGGTCCTGCTAAAAGATCAGCAGCTTTTAAGAAAATTGCTGCACGATGTTCCCAGCCCAGTTCGTTCCATTGCTTTTTTGCAGCCAGTGCTGCATTAATTGCATCGTCAACATGCTGCATGGTTCCTCTGTGATAAAATCCAAAGTCATGGGCATGATCCTGAGGTGACTGAAGCTGAACCTTATCGTCGGTTTTTACTTCTTTACCATTGATGATCATTGGGATTTCTATCTTTTCAGCCCACATTTTTTTATATTGAGCGATAAGGCTTTTTACTTCCGGAGTTCCCGGTGCATAAGAATTTACCGGTTCATTTACCGCAAATGGTACTTGCGAAATTGCTTTAGACATATAGTTGTATATTTTTTATTTGCTAATGATACAAATTTACAACATTTATTCGGGGGGATTATAATATGTGAATGGTCAATTTTACTTCGCAAGTGAATAGTAAATTTTTCAGGCATGATTAAATTGACAAGCGCTAAGGATTGACAATTCACCATTCCCCATCACATCTTTTCGTTTTCCAGAATTTTTAAAACCAGCTTTTCTTCATGGGTAAGTCCGGCTTTACCATCATTCTTTTCAATTTGTTCGAGTTCATCAAGGTATTTTTTGATGGTATTATTTTCGTATAAATTAATAACTAATGGATGAACATAATATTTCCGACATACAGTACTTGTATTTCCGAGATGTGAAGCAACCATTTCAAGTGCTTCTTTTACTTTTTTCTTATATTCCGTATGGGTTTCTGCGTATCCGATCTCTTTAAACGCGATTAATGCACTTACCGTTCCCGACCAAGTTCTGAAATCCTTTGCTGTAAAATCCTCACCGCTTATTTCTTTAATATAATCGTTGACCATACCGGAATCTACAGTATGGCGGTTGCCTTCATCATCAATATATTGGAATAATTCTTTACCGGGAATATCTTTGCATTTCTGAATTAATTTTGAAAGTCGTCTGCTTTTAAGATCAATGTCATGCATAACGCCTTTTTTTCCTTTAAAATGAAAGGAAATCTTCTGTCCCTGGACTTTTACATGTTTTCCTTTCAAGGTAGTGAGTCCAAAAGAACCGTACAGTTTTTCGTAAGCATTATTTCCGATCCTTATATTGGTTTTTTGCATCAGGCTCACAATTAATGCGAGAATCTTTCTTTTGTCGAAATTTCTTAATGCTAAATCTTTTTCTACCTGAAGCCGGATATCGGGCAATGCATACCCAAACTGCAGCATCCTGTAAAATTTTGTATGGTTTCGAAGGGCGCTCCATAAAGGATGATAGCGATACTGTTTTCTTTTCTTTACATCAAATCCTGTGGCCTGAAGATGACCGTTATCAAGCGCGCAGATCCATACGTTTTCCCAAGCCGGAGGGATTACCAGCTTGTTGATTCTTGAAATTTCATCTTTATCCCTGATTTTTTCGCCGTCTTTATAATAGGAATATTTTTTTCCGTTTTTTTTTCGTGTAATACCGGCTGTCTCTGCATCGGAGGTATAAATAAGATGTACCGCCTTTGCAGATGCCACCGGATCTTTCATAATTTTGACAATCTTTGCAGGCTTCAGATGGGAAATGATTTCTAAGTCTGAATTTTCCATAAAATCTGGTTAAGAGTTCCTACCCCTTGAAAATAGCCATAAGATAATAGCTATTACGCCAACTACTAATATGATTCCCCACCACATTCCTGCTTTGAAGATCGTTTCTACTGCTTCGCAGCTTGTAAGTGTCAGTAATGTTAATATTGCAAAACTGTAAAAGCTCCATTTTTTCATGATAATATTATTTTAGTGTTTATTATTTCAGACTCTTTGGTGATCAGGTCTCCATTTTGTTATGGATTTTTTAATCTCATCACCTTTTATTTTTTCTTTTAGTGCTTTCTCAAGAAATATCTTAAATTCATCATCGTAAGCAAAACGTAATGCAGCAATTTGCCCGAATGTAAGTTTTTCCTCAACGTCATCAGATCTCAATCCGAAAATTTCAAAGTATCTCTGCCTGAATTCAAGCCTCACAATCCGATTCTGAAGAACCAATGCATAATGCTGGCGGACCATAATGGCTAAATAAAAAATCAGAAAAATAATTACAGAAAACAAAATCCATGAAAGTTGATTTTGTTCATCACTGAAAATCTTATATATTCCGATTCCTTCTAAAATGATTAATAGCGGAAGAAAAACGAAATGATGAGGAGCATAAAATCGTACGTGATTTTTATAATTCTGACTTTCCATTTCTCGTATATTGCAATAATCTTTCCAAAATCTTTAATTTCTGATCTGAACTTAATTTTGAGACTAAGGGAATAGTGAATTAAGAGTTAATATGTTGTTCAATAAGTGCTTTAGTAAAATCTGAAATTAATTCTGATGTATATTACTATATTTAAGTATATTAACACTTTAAATATCTGTATAAAATGATCAGGAAAATAATATTTATATTCACTATTTTGATTTCATTGTTGAGTTTTAGTCAAAAATATAATTTTACTTATCAGTACACCTTTAAGCCCGACTCATTACATTTAGAGAAAACAGAAACCGAACTAATGGGGCTTTTTATCGATAAAAACGGTTCCACTTACTTCAGCCTGGCAAAAGTAAAAAGAGATTCTGCAATCGCGCAGAACATGAATTCAGATGGAATGCCCTCAAATAGGCCTGTTTCATTAAATACCTTTCCACAAGAAAAAGTTCGTGGCATAATTCAAAAAGAATGGCGATCCAATGAAGTAATATCTTACCTGTCTGTGAACACTGATCGATTTAAAATCATTCAGCAGATTACCTTCAATTGGCACATCGAAACAGAAACTGCCCTGATACAAGGTAAGAAATGCCAACTGGCAACGGTAGAATATAAAGGCAGAAAGTATAACGCTTGGTTTACTAACGAAATTCCTATTTCTGAAGGGCCATATAAATTTGGCGGACTTCCGGGATTAATCGTCAAGATCGAAGACACAAAAAAACAACATATCTGGGAATTAAAAGGAATTGAAAAGTTCAGACATATAAAACTTAATTTGTCTGCCTATATTCCTGTGACGGAAAGCCAATATAAAAAAGCCGTTGAAGATTACATCAGAGATCCGATGAACAGAATGAGAGAGCTTAAGCGAAGATACGGAATTACCAGTTTTACTTCAACTTCACCTGATGGGACTTCATACTCAGATGCTGAATATGAAAAAATGAAAACTAAGAAAATACAGGAGAGTTTTAAGGAAAACAATAATTCCATAGAGCTTTATTAAACATTTTAGAATTATGTCAGGATCTGATTAATTACGTTTTATTTAAAAAAAATCCGTACTTTAAAGAATATATTATTGCAATTATGGACAAACAATTAAAAAAATTTCTAATCAAATCTGTTGTTGTTTTAAGCGTAATACATTTGGGCTATTTTATCTATGGATATTTCAAGTTTGATGGGATCAATAAAATCGATATTTATACAGAGTTTTACAGATTCAAATTTTACGATGATGTTTCTATTTCCCACTTTTTTATTACCAGTCTATTTCTGTTTTGCTTTCTTGTTTTGTTATTGAGAAATCATTCCAAAAAGAAATATAGTGTCACTAATACTGTAAAAATTGGTGCTTCATTACTGATTATTTCCTTTCTCTCGCTGACTTTTTTCATAAGCTACAGTTTTGGGTTGAATGCCAAAATGAGACAGGAGCTTCCTGAAAAGGATTTTAATAAAGACAAAACTTTGCTGAATGTATTATACCCATTTTTATACAATTATACTTCCTATAGTTCTGAGAAATTATTTAATCCTGAAAATATTTTATATCCTAAACCTTATCCGGTGATAGCGGAAAAAGATACCATTTATTATGAGCCGGACAATCGAGAAAATTATTCCGTTGAAACAAGCTATTATAGTATAGATACGTTGAAAGTACTAAGTTCTGATTATAAAAATATAAGTTCTAAAGTAATTTCAGGAATGGTTGATCTGGGACTTGAACCTAAAGAGTTTTCAAAAAGAATTATTTCTAAAAAAGCGATCGGAGACAGTACGGAGATTGTATTCAAAGGTAATGAGGTCAACCCGGAGTATGATGAAGATATCTGTATCTTTTTGGAAAATAAGATTTTATATAGCCCAATCCATAACGTTTCTGAAACTACACAACAATATCAGAATGCCGTAACGAGATATAAATTGCTTTACAAATATAATCAGGATTCAATGCTTCATTCGTTCCAGCGTCTGGACACTTTGTTTAAGAAGTATAAGATAGAATCACAGATCGTTCCTAAAGATTTGAGTCATGATGTCTTTTATTTCCGTGATCACAACCGGGAACCTCTCAATGAGATTCGGAATACTTTTGATCGGGCTAGGTTGAAAGAAAGATTTATTACACTTGAACGCCTGTTTTATAAACCTAATTATCTTCATCCGTCAATACAGATTATTTTTATGATCGTCGTCCTGAGTGTTTGGATCGGTCTATTTATGCTGTATCTGATCTGGAATTATATGAAAACAAGAAATCATCAATTATCTACAGAAAATAAATAAAGCACAACAACAGCCTAACGAATTGTGCATCGCAATAAATTGTTGTGAATTAAATTTTATTGAAAAAAGCGTTGTTAAGTTTCATATCAAAGACCTAACAACGCAGAACGCAAAAGCGAAATAAATTTTAAAATATTATCTGCGGATCGTTACTCCTCCATCAACCGACAGGTATGAACCTGAAATATAAGAAGCCTCGTTTGAAGCAAGGAAAACAATAGCATTTGCTATTTCTTCCGCTTCCCCGATTCGTTTCAGCGGAACCGCTGCAGCGATAGCATTTTTAATATCTTCCGGCGTCTGTTGATTCATGGGAGTATCCGTTAATCCGGGAGCAACGGTATTTACCCGAATTTTTCGGTCTGCCAACTCTATTGCTGCCGTCCGTGCTATTGCATCAACTGCACTTTTTGTTGCAGCATAAGCTCCCATTTGTGCATATCCGCTCACTGAAACTCCGGACGAAATAAGGATAACAGAAGCTCCTTCTGCTAAATGAGGAATCAGTTTTTGCAATGTGAAGAACAGTCCTTTCACATTGATGTTGAACAGATCATCAAACACTTCTTCTGTGGTTTCTTCTATTGAAAATTGTTTTGCAATTCCTGCATTCAACACCAACACATCGACTTTTTTTCCACTTTCTGACACTTCTTTCTCCAATGCTGCAATGTCTGCCAATTTAGAAATATCAGAAGCTAAGGTTTTAAATTTCGGACTGTTAATTGTTACTGATGCTTTATCTAAACTGTCAGTATTTCTCCCTGTTACCAGAACGTTTGCTTCTTTGGCAATAAACTTTTTTGCGGTCGCTAATCCAATTCCTGCACTTCCGCCGGTAATGATTACATTTTTATCTGTGAAATTCATTTTTTAAATTTTAAATGATGAAAATTAATTTTTACTCCAAGAGCCTGTTTTTAAGTTTTTATAACGCAAAGTTTTAATTCAACTTTACCTATTTCTTTTAGAAAGCAAAGGCAAATAAAATTTGCTTTGCGAAGCTTGAAAAACAGCTTCATCAAATTAACTCGTTAATTCTTCTATGCTCACTTAAATGATTAAATCTTCAAATAAAATCTTTGAGTCAAAAAAATAAATGATGATTTTGTAGCATTTAATCAAATTTAAATAGGCTCTAAGACTTTTGAATTTATTTGTTTTGAAATCGATTTCTTTAACGATGCAAATTTAAAACGAATAAATTTATTTTAGTAACTTTGTAACTAAAAGTAACAGTAACTTTTGAGTAACAAGGTAACTTATGGAGGAAATAAAATGTTCGGATAACGACACCAACAAAAAACAGATTATGGCTGTTCATGATGCAATGGACGTGTTGAATGGCAAATGGAAAATCTCAATAATTTCGTCAGTGTGCTATTACAACAAACGGCGTTTTTCTGATATTTTGAACGATGTCAAAGGTATTTCCAATAAAATGCTCAGCAAAGAACTAAAAGAACTCGAAATGAACCAACTCGTAAAACGGACAGTACTTGATACGCAACCTGTAACCGTACAATATCAGCTGACAGAGTACGGTTTGACTTTAAAAAAAATTATCGATACATTGGCTGATTGGGGAACAGAACACAGGAAAGTAATCGTTGGAAAGTGAAAAAAGGTGATGACCTTACTTAAGGTTACCTAAATTATTAAGATGGTATTTATTTGAGAGTTAATCCTGCCAGATAACCTTTAAATTCGTAACTTCACATCTTTAAAAATTATTCAAAAAATGACTTCAAAGCAAAAAATAGCTGCACTTCGCGGAGAAATGCAGGAAAATAATGTTGATGCATTTATCGTATATTCTGCAGATCCGCATATGAGTGAATATTTACCTGAAGAATGGCAGGAAAGGGCCTGGCTATCAGGTTTTTTGGGATCTGCCGGTTTCGTGGTGGTTACCAAAGATAAAGCAGGATTGTGGACGGACGGAAGATATTTTACCCAAGCTGCAATAGAGTTGGAAGGATCAGGGATTGATCTTTTTAAAGAGGGATTGGAAGGAACACCGAACTATATCGACTGGATTATTTCTGAAATTCCTGCAGAAGGAAGGGTAGGGGTCAATGCATTGGCAACATCCCATGCCAATTGGGAACTGCTTACAGAAAAGTTGAATGCTAAAAATATTATGTTAGTGGATCTTCCGCTATTGGACAATGTCTGGAAAGAAAGGGGTACGCCTTCTAAAAACCCGATCTTTGTTCATCCTGTTGAAAGAGCCGGAAAATCGGTTGTTGAAAAAATTGCTGCAATCCGACAAAAAATGGAATCAATGGAAGCAACGGTACATGTTATTTCAAGTCTTGACGATGTGGCCTGGACTCTGAATCTAAGAGGAAGCGATGTACAAAGCAATCCGGTTTTCCTTGGATATATTGTTATTACGAAAAATGATGCAAAATTGTTCACCGATCTTGAAAAGCTTGAAGTGGAAGCCAGAAAACAGCTGGATGAAGCCTGGGTGAAAATGATGCCTTATGAAGAATTTTATAATTGTCTGAAAGAATTTAAAGATGAAAAAGTATTGGTTTCCCCAAACAGCAACCAGTCTATTTTTGAAGTATTAAAATCTGAAAATAACATGATCAAGGCTCCGGTTCCGGGGAATTTAATGAAAGCCCAGAAAAACGACACGGAACTTGAAGGCTTCAGAAAAGTAATGATAAGAGATGGTGTTGCCATGGTGAAATTTCTGTACTGGCTTACCCATAATGCAGGAAAAGAGCCGATGACGGAATATTCTATCGGGGAAAAGCTGCGTGGCTTCCGTGCTGAAGGAGAAAATTTTGTAGGAGAAAGTTTCGGAAGTATTGTAGGATATAAAGATAACGGCGCCATCATGCATTATTCTGCAAAGAGTGAGGGCAGCAAAGAGGTAACCAATGATGCGAGTATCCTGGTGGATTCCGGAGGCCAATATCTTGAAGGAACTACTGATATTACAAGAACTTTCGCATTGGGAGCTGTTTCCGATGAGTTTAAAAGAAACTCTACGTTGGTTTTACAGGGAATGATCCGCCTTTCTATGGTGAAATTTCCAAGAGGAACAAGAGGAGTACAGCTGGATGCGATTGCCAGGCTTCCGCTTTGGATGGATGGAAAAGATTTTAACCACGGAACGGGGCATGGAGTGGGAAGTTTTATGAACGTTCACGAAGGTCCCCAGAATATCCGAAAAGATATGAATCCGCAGGAACTGTTACCGGGAATGGTATGCTCTAATGAACCTGGCTACTATGTGGAAGGGGAGTACGGCATCCGTCACGAAAATCTGATCGCAGTACGGGATTCTGAAACAACAGATTCGGGAACTTTCTACGAGTTTGAAACGTTAACGTTCTGTCCGTTCTTTAAAAATACGATTGTAAAAGAAATTCTTTCTGAAGAGGAAATTACATGGTTTAATGCCTATCATCAAACCTGCGCTGAAAAATTAGGACCTCATCTGGAAGGAGAGGTGAAAGAGTGGTTCAATGAATTGGTAAGTCCGCTTTAATAGTAGTATTGATTTCAGAAGTATAAGAATATTAACCCCGCCCGGCAGTTCCTGCCGGGCGGGGTTAATTATATGCAACCGTATTTTTACGGTATTTTTTTTAGGGTTTATCCTGAGGATTCGGAAAATGATCTGCTTTATCTTTGTAACAGAAAATGAAACATCATTCATCTTCATATAACTTAGTAAATTCAAAGCAGTAATCACTTCAGTCCCTGAAGTGGTTTTTTATTGGTAAACTATTAAAAAGAGATGTTGAATTATCGTGCTGATTCAAGTAATGTCTTCCATCATAGCCCGGATTGCAGCAATTGTCTGAGCTCATTTTTTATTTTTCGGTTGCGGCGGCTCCGCCGCCCGAAAAATAAAAAATAGCGAGTGCGGAAAGCCGGAAAAGCTCCTGATTCGGTTTGAGGGATAGAGCGTGTGATAGTTATAGAATTTTAGGGTTTGAGTTTCGTGAATGATCTCAATAGATAAAGGATATTTTTGTTTGAGGCGAAAAAACGTAAATTTGCACCATGAATAACGATACCATTTGTGCACTGGCTACGGCCAACGGAGTAGGAGCTTTGGGAATCATCCGGGTTTCCGGAAATGATGCTATACCAGTCGTTCAGAAGAGTTTTCCGGGGAAAAATCTGTCAAAACAAAAATCGCATACGATCCATTACGGGTATTTTATGGAGGGTGAGGAAACGATTGATGAGGTGATGCTTTCTATTTTTCTGGCACCCAAAAGTTTTACAACGGAAAACTCAGTGGAAATCGCTTTCCACGGATCTCCGCACATTGGTAAACGTATTCTGGAAACGCTGATTAAAAATGGTGCAAGAATGGCCAAAGCCGGGGAATTTACCCTGCGTGCCTTTATGAATGGGAGAATTGACCTTTCTCAGGCCGAAGCTATTGCCGACGTTATTGCTTCTGAGAATGAAGCTTCGAGAAAAGTGGCAATCAGTCAGCTGAAAGGTGGAATAACGAATGAAATTTCTCTGTTGCGAACCGATCTTCTTAATTTCGTTTCCCTCATTGAACTGGAACTGGACTTCGCAGAAGAAGATGTTGAGTTTGCAGACCGGACAGCACTGACGCAGCTGCTGAATAAAATTGAAGTGAAACTTCATTCTCTGATTGAAAGCTTCCAGTACGGAAATGCCATTAAAAATGGAACTGCAGTTGCTATCATCGGGAAACCCAATGCAGGAAAATCTACGCTTCTGAATGCTTTATTGAAGGAAGAGCGCGCCATTGTCAGCAATATTGCCGGAACAACCCGGGATACGATTGAGGAAATCCTGCACATTAAAGGCCATGCATTCCGTCTTATTGATACTGCGGGACTTCGGGAAACGGTCGACGAAATTGAAGCCATCGGCGTTAAAAAAGCAAAAGAAAAGGTAGAAAACGCGAATATTCTTGTTTATCTTACAGACGCCGGAACAGAAGATTTCTCAGAAGATATTGAAATGATCAAGTCTTTGCTGAGAGACGACCTGAAGCTGATCATCTGCGCTACAAAAATTGATGAAGTCGTTCCGACTCAATATGAAAAAGCAGAAGATGTTTTCAGAAAAGAGATTGCTCACGAGTTCGATTTTATTACCATTTCTGCAGTAGAAAACCAGAACGTCCAGGATCTGAAAAACGAGCTGTCTTCATACGTTGAGCAGTTAAAGGCTTCTGAAAATAATGTGGTGATTACCAACCAGCGACACTTCGAAGCGTTGCAGAAATCCCTGAACGCCGTACATAAAGTCAACGAAGCCATCACTTTCAGGATCTCTACCGAGCTTCTTGCCTACGAGTTAAGAAACGCTCTGGAGCATCTCGGCGAAATTTCCGGTGAGGTAACGAATGATGAAGTGCTGGGGAATATTTTTTCTAAGTTTTGTATCGGAAAGTAGACGGTGTTTTAGATTGTATATAGATTGCAATCACAATAATACAAAAAACCCTTTAAATGTAGTATTTAAGGGGTTTTTATTTGCTTCCTGTCTTGTTTCAAAATTTAATATTGCAGAATATATACATTTTATCAGTTTCTATTTCGCTTCTATAAACTTAGTTTGAAATTAATTTTGTAATTTCATCGTTGAAAAATGTTACATTTTGAAACAATGGGAAACATGGAGAAACAATGTGAAACATTTTTGAGGAGAATTTAATTGTTATGGAAGTCAATAAAATTTGTCAATTCTGCGGAAATAGATTTGTAGCCAAAAGAACAACTACTCAATGTTGCTCTGATGACTGCGCTAAGAAATTCTACAAAAAGAGAAAGCGTGATGAAAAGATTCAAGCGAGTGATAAGGGCCTGGAAGTGCAAATTAAAGGTTATGATATTGAAGAAATTCAAAAGAAAGATTACTTATCAATCAAAGAAGTTATGCTTTTACTTAACATTAGTAGAACATCAATTTATCGAATGTTAAAGGATGGTCGATTAAGTAAATTAGAAGGCTTTAAATCGGTTAGAATTAGAAAGGTTGACTTAGATTTACTCTTTAAACAGAAAGTCGAAAATAACGAAGAAAAGCAATATAATTTACCATATTTCTGCGATGATAATTATTACACGATTAATGAAGTCTTAGACGTATTTAAAGTGAGTTCTGGTTCATTTTATCATTTGTGTAACAAACATAATGTGCCCAAAATCCCTAAAGGTAAAAATGTATATGTTCCCAAAAACTTAGTAAATACAATTTTCAATAATGAGTAAGAAAGTAACTGTACTGAAAAAACTTGTAAAAGGAAATAAAAGTAACCTTTCACTAAATTTCTATCCTCCTATTTATAATAGAAAAACTGGAAAAAAGACCCGTTACGAAAAAACGAGTTATTTTATTTATAATGAATTTCAAAGTGAGATTGTGTACTATACAGATGTAAATGGAAAGAAACAATCAAGAGTCGAAAAAGTTATGGATAAAAGTGGGAAGCCTAAGAAATTAACTCTTACACCCGCCCAAAAGCAACATAACAAGGAGACTAATGAAATGATTGAGCTATATAGAGCTAAAAGATTTAGAGAAGTAATAAATCCCGACCTATATACAGAAACTGAGTTAAATGCCTTACAATTAACTGAAAATAAAAAGAAAATATTTACAGAATATTTTAAAGATAAAGCAAGGAATGCAACAAAATCTTCAGGAGCATGGAATGCTAGTTACGGATATTTTTCCAAATATTATGGTAATATACTTTTTAGTGACATCGATAAAGCATTAATCGAAGATTATAAAAATAAGCTACTTAATTCTTTCCAATTGAGAAGTAAAAAACATAAGCTAAAAAGAAATTCAGCAGCAAGTTATTTTATCAGATTTATACAAGTCTTAGAAATGGCTTACGAAGAAAATTATCTATCTGAGAATTTCAAAGGAAAAATAGAATGGATCGATGAGGAAGAAGTGATGAAAAATTTTCTAACAATCGATGAATGTAAACTTCTATTTGCTACCGAATTTCCTGATAGAGTTTTGAGAAAATATTGTGTATTTGCACTTTTAACAGGTTTGCGCTATTCAGATATATCAAATCTGAAATGGGGTGATGTTGTCAAAAGACATGATACAGATTTTATAGATTTTAGAATGAAGAAAACTTCCGCATTTCAATATCATCCTATATCTCAAGAAGCAATAAACCTTATGGGAGATAAACAAAATAGGACTGACTTTGTTTTCGAAAGAATTGCTTATTATTCGCTAAATGATAATCTAAGAAAATGGCTTTTAAAAGCAGAAATTGAGAAGAAAGTTACGTTTCACAATTTCAGAACTTCCTATGCTGTAGCACAATTAGAAGCAGGTGCAGATATTTATCTAATTTCAAAAATGTTGGGACATAAAAATGTAAGTACGACTGAGATTTACGCAAAAATTGTTGATAAAAGAAAAGTAAGTACAATTAATAATATTATTTTAGGATTATGATAAATTTTTTACCTGTTATCTATGATGATTTTGACTTTTCACCATTATTTGTACATTATTCTACGGCAGATATGTATAGTGGTAATGATGTTAACTTTACACAATACCCGTTTTCTCGTTTTAGATATTTCTTTTGGGAGAAAAAAAGATTGCCAGCTTTTTTACAAATAGATGAAACTCAGATTGAAAGATTCGATATGTTCAAAAATATATTCACAAGAGGAGATTATTTCTACCTTATAGCTTATCAATATTTTAATCATGTTAAAGATTATGGTTTTGAGTATAAAGTTGAAGGAAGAATGAAAATTGAACTTAATGGTAGTTTAAAAACAATTTCCTTTTTTGAACCTTTATACAATGCTTTGATTGAGGAAAAAAATAGATGTCAAATATTATTAAGGCACGAGTATATCTTGTTAAAAAACAAACATTCTTACACAAATAAACTAACTCAGTTGTTGATAGATGATTATTATGATTTAGATGATGCGATAAGAAAAGAGAAAAATGTTTTTGCCAAGTATGGAATTGTTATAAAAGAAGTTTATTTACAAATTTTTAGGGATTTTTATTCAAACTTTGCGGATTATTTATCAAATGAAAATTTTGAGATTTTAAAAAAGCTTGTATATCCGTCCAAAAAAGAGGTTCAATCATTTAAATTGGCAACAAGGAATAACTATAGGAATCTCAAGGATATGGATGCAAGATTTCAGATTATATCATCAATTCAAAGGAGTCTAATTGACAGGGGATTTATTGCAGATACGACTACCTATGAACAAATTAATGACCTTTTTAATAATAAAAGAAGAGAATTGCATAAAATCATTTGGCTGAAGAATGTAACAGCTTTACATACATTTTACAAAGTGATGGAAGAAGACAAAATTATACAGGATTCGGAGGGGGAACACTGGAAAATTTTATCAGATTATTTCATTTTAACAAAGGATTCTGAAATAACCAAAGATGAACTTAAAGGTAAAAAAAGGTCGACGAATCTAAATATGGTAGATGAACTTAGAGATATTTTTAGTTTTTTAAAAAAGATTGTTGCATAAGCTTGATATTCGAATGAAATTAACAACTAAAACAAGACAGATATAAGACATATTATTATAATTTAAAATATAAATCTTCAAATTATTCATTATCTTTAAGGAGAAAATTTATCTAACAATTTGACTGAACTATTATTGTCACTTTGTCACGACTTAAAACTACACTCCACCTCTAAAAATTTTTCACACTTTTTTAAATTCTTACCATATCCTATAGCATAAATACATTATTTCTCGAGTAATGTATAATTCAAGTTATTGAAAATCAACAAATAAAAACTCTTACTGTGTGGTGGGAGTTTTTTTGTTTTTGGCACAGTCGCTAAGTTATTGATGTAACCGTTGCATGACAGATAAAATCATGACGGCGAAAACCAGCCATAACGAAAATTTCGACTCTATAATCGAAAAATTGGTACAGAGACAAGTAAGTGAATATTTCTCTGCTTATACAACAGAACTGGAAAGAATGATTGAAATAGCTGATTCAAAAGCTATTCTAACAGTCAAAGATGTTGCAGAACTTCTTGACATGAATGAACGAGTAATAGTTCAAAAGATTAATTCAGGATTAATTCCTGCTTATAAATGTAAGATTACTAATAAGTTTCTTGTATTAAAGCAAGAATTAATTAAAGAGATTACTTCAGGAACTCAATATAAATCAATTTCAATGATTAATGCTGAAGTCAATCGTGGATTTGATAATAGAAAATATGTTTAATCTTAATCCTTACGACATGATAGATTACATTAAAGCATATTTTCCTGACAAGAATAAAATTTTTGAAATTATGCAAGAAAATTACAATCTCGAAAAAATCAGTTATTCCCGATTTGATAAAAATAAAGACACAGATGTTTTATATGAGACTTATAAGAAAGATTTTGAAAATATGCAGCTTAAAATTACTAACCAAGGAGCATATATACATAATTCTTTACATCATTTTTACAATAAGATGTTACTTGGAGTTCATGGGAATTATAATGATTTCAGCCATTCTTCAATCATTAGTTCTATCGGTTTTTTAGAAGAACAAATTAAATTCCCCGCTAAAAAATTACAACTTTCACAAGGTTTGGAGTTTGGATTAAATCTAAAGATGCCTTTTGATTTAGATAATTTTATTTTAAATGAATGTGTACTGTACGATTTTTGTCAAGCATCAAAAGTGCCACCGCCAAATGATGAATTGGTTTATAAAGAATTTGAGAAAGGTAACTATAGGCTTAAAATATATCATAAAGGCAGGCAGCAATGTCACGGAGAAAACATTCTGAGAGTTGAAGTTAAGTTTTTAGACAAGCGAGATTTCAATAAAAATAATATTTATGTTTTGAGCGATTTAGATAATAAAGATAATCTCATCTTTTTCTATAATAAATTAAACACCCTCATGAACTTTAAATTAATGTGTATTGATAATATTGAACATAGACAGTTTTCCAACTACAAAAAAAATAAACTTTACAAATATAGTTCTCATAAATTCTGGGGAGAATTAGATAGAGATAAGTTCAAACTTGAATCAAAAAAAGTTTATCCTTATCTTGAAAAAAATAATTTGACGGAACATAAAAATACCCTCTTAAAGCTTATGGATAGTAAGTTTATAGAACTATTGGATAATTAGTTTACGGACATTGTATAAGTGAACGTAAAATAATATCTTATCTAATAATAAGTGTAAACTTAAAAACCCTTACCTAAAAATGATTGGTTTACCGCAAATTAAGGTAACCAATCATTCAATTAAAACTTTTTATTCTCTGTTAAAATTTATATACTCATTATATGCACAAACTATAATTTATCAATCACTGTTTAATAGTAATAAAATCCGAAGCTGGAAAATAAATACTTTATAAATAATTTTTAATTCTAAAAACAGTGATTAAAAGTTAAATTAGTTATTGTTGCTAGATTAATTTATCTTTGTGACGTTACTTTTATTTATTTTGTATATTATGGGCAAACTAAACTATATAGATTTATTTTCAGGCTGCGGTGGTTTATCTTTGGGACTACATAATGCAGGGTGGAATGGAGTTTTTGCTATTGAAAAAAATAAAGATGCTTTCAAAACATTACACTATAATTTAATTAAAAATAAAAATCATTTTAATTGGCCAGAGTGGTTGCCTGTTAATGAACATGATATAAATTCATTAATTGAAACCTATTCCGATGAATTAATTAGGCTTAGAGGAAAAATTAATTTAATTGCAGGGGGGCCTCCTTGTCAAGGTTTTTCTATGGCTGGTAGAAGAGATGAGTCTGATGAGAGAAATAATTTAATTAATTCATATATAAAGTTTGTAGAATTAGTTAAACCAGATTTGATTTTTTTTGAAAATGTAAGAGGATTTACGATTGAGTTTAAAAAGAATCAGGAAAAAGGTATTGCATATTCTAAATTAGTTTTAAATAGTTTAGATAATCTCGGATATTATGTTCAAGGTAAGCTAATTGATTTTGCTGACTTTGGAGTTCCACAAAAACGGACTAGATTTATTTTAGTGGGAGTAAAGAAAGAGCTAAAACAATCGTCTCAAGAATTTGTTAGTAGCTTTTTTTCTGAATTGGAAAACAATAAATTTAACTTTTTAAAATCAAAAAAAATTAATTTAAAGAATTCTGTAGAGGATGCGATTTCTGACTTACGTCAAATAAATGGTCAAATAGAATGTCCCGATTCTCCTGGATTTAAATCATCTCCATATATAGAAGCTGAATCGAAATATCAAAAATATCTTCGGAAATACAACAAATTTTTAATTCCTGATAGTCATAGATTTGCAAAGCATCAAAATACCACAATATCAAAATTTAAAAATATTCTAGAGCTTACAGAAAATAGACGTAATTATGATATTTCGAGTGATATTAGATTACATTATAATATTAAAAAGCATACCATAATTCCTTTATCTAAAGACGAAAGAAGTCCTACAATCACAACTCTTCCAGATGATTATATTCATTATTGCGAACCTAGAATATTAACAGTAAGAGAGTATGCTAGGCTCCAATCATTTCCAGATTGGTATACATTTCAAGGTAAATATACGACGGGAGGTAAATTACGTAAATATGAAGTACCTAGATATTCTCAAATCGGAAATGCTATTCCTCCCTTGTTTGCTGAACAAGCTGGTGAAATTTTAAAATCAATGTTATATGGATAAGGGATTACTTAGATTTGATATTAAAACTGGTATGAAAAATATCATTGGTAGAGACTTGATTACTGATGATTTCATTGCAATATATGAGTTAGTAAAAAATTCATATGATGCATATGCTGATTATGTTAAGATCACATTTGGCAAAAATGAAATAATTATTGCAGACAATGGTAAAGGTATGTCTAAAGATGATTTGGAGAATAAATGGTTCGCTGTTGCATATTCTGCCAAAAAGGACGGGACTGAAGATGATGATATTAAACGAAACTCTCACTTAAGCAATCTAAAATCAAGAAGATTTTATGCAGGGGCTAAAGGAGTAGGTAGATTTTCTTGTGATAGATTAGGGAATAGACTAGAGTTAATAACAGCTAAAATTAATGCAAACAATACTTATAAATTAAATATAGATTGGGAAGAATTTGATAAAGATTCGAAGGAAAGTTTTAATTCAATAAAAATTCCTTTTGAGGAGATTGAAAATAATGCTGATTTTCCTCAAAAATCTAAGCATGGGACTATTTTAAGAATAAAAAATTTAAATTCAACATGGGATGAAGAAAAGCTAATAGAATTAAGACGTTCACTAGAGAAATTAATTAACCCATTTTCAAAAGAAAATGACTTTTCTATTGAAATTGAGGCAAAAGAAATTTTGACTAAAAAATACTCTAAAGTAAACGGAGTAATAGATAATACTATTCTTAAAATATTAGATTTAAAGACTACCCAAATAGAATTAAAATTAAAAAATAATTTAATTTCTACAAAGATTTTAGATAGAGGAAATCTAATTTATCATATTGAAGAACCCAATGAATATAAATCTGTCATTGATGACCTAGAAATTAATTTATATTTTCTAAACAGAAGCGCAAAAATAAATTTTAGTAAATTAATGGATATTGAACCCATTAATTATGGGAACATATTTCTATTTAAAAATGGATTCCGAGTACAACCTTATGGTAATATTGGTGATGATAGTTGGAGACTTGATAATAGAAAGCAACAAGGATATAATAGGTTTTTAGGAACTCGTGATTTATTTGGAAAAGTAGATATAATTACTGAAAGATTTGATGAATTTAAAGAAGTTTCTAGTCGTGATGGAGGTTTAGTTGAATCACTAGGAAAAAAAATGCTCTTTGAAATTTTTTATGATAAGGCATTTAAGAGATTAGAGAGATATGTTGTAGGAGTGCTTTGGGGAGAAGCATTTAGTAGAAAGAATTATTTTCTTGATTCAAATACTGCACTAAAGTTTCGTCAAGAACTAGCGAATGATAAAGATAAAGATACCTATGAAGATGCTCTTGGCAATTTAGGAAGTAAAATCGACTTTGTAAATCTAATTAAAAGTCTAAGCGATGACACCGATATAAAAATAATTGATTATAATAAAGATTTTGTCAATCTAATTAATGAAAAGTTGGATATAGTTCAGCCTAAATTTATCTTAGATTTAGAAAAAATTGCTGAGAAAACTAATGATGAAAAATTATTGAATCAAGTTAAATTAACAGAAGCAAACGTTAATAAAATCATTCGGGAAAAAGAAGAAGCTCAAAAAAGAGAAGAAGAAGAAAGAAAAAGAAGGATTGTAGCCGAAAAAAAGCGGAAGAAGAGAGAGAGAAACGTGAAAATGCTGAAAGGAAACAACAAGAAGAGGAACTAAAAAGGAAAAATGCTGAATTGGCTGCTGAAAAAAAGGAAAAAGAAAGAGCTTTAGCAGAACTTGCAAAAATAAAGGCAGAACAAAAAGTTAAGGAAAAGGAAACTGAGAATATAGATTTATCAGATAAGCTTAGCATTGAAACTAAAAAAAATCAATATTTAAATGCTACTAGAAAAACTTTGAGTGATGATGCGGAACAATTGGTTCATACAATTGATTTATATGTAGGTAATGCATCGACGTATGTTACTGAACTTCTTGATTATGATTTAGGAAAAGAAGCTCATCTAAAAATTTATGCGATAAAAAACAATGTTGATAAGGCTCTTAAGGTTTCTAGTAATATTATTAAGTCTAATTTCGATTATAAGCATACAAAACAAAGAGTAAATCTTCCTGTTTATATAAATGAGTATTTGATGGATATGTATCCACTTACTCAAAAAAAGATAACGGTAGCAATCCAAAATATATTTGATAAATATCTACTTTTAAATCCTATTGATATAGATATAATTTTGGATAATTTAATATCAAACTCTATAAAAGCAAAAGCAAAAAATGTTCTTATAGAATTTGAGAAATCAGAAGAAAAGTTAGTAATATTCTTTTTTGATGATGGTCAAGGTGTGCCAGAAAAATTAGTAAAAAATCCTGAATCAATATTTCAATTAGGTGTTAGAGAATCAACGGAAAAAGGTTCTGGTATTGGCATGTATGATGTTTTTAATCGTGTTGCGAATTCAAATGGAAAAATAGAATTCATAGGTAATAACCAAAAGCTCAAAGGGGCTGCTTTTAAAATTATTATTTAATATGGCTTCAAGTAATAAAATTCCGTTGAACTACATTGTTTTTGATGATGAATCTGACGAATTACAACAGAACAAATCAAATGTCAGCGTTGCTGGGGTTGATTGTAATTTGATTTTTATTAATCCAACTGATTTTTTAGATGTTGCGACTAATAATTTTAAAATTACAGAATTTGAGAGCATGATTGATGAAAAAACAAGAGGATTACAAATTAATCTAATTGCATCAGATTGGAATATGTTGCCAAAAACTGATAATTACAATGAAATAAATGCTCTTGAAATAATTAAAATATTGGTTAATAAACATGAAAAGTTTAAAAAGATACAATATTTAATATATTCAGGAAAGTCAAAGGAAGTTAGTGAGGTATTAATTGGAGAAATTAAAAAGGAAATAGAAGAAAATCCACAAGACCCAATAAATTCAAAACAACTCTTGAGTATGTTGTTGGAAATGAAACTGAAGTTTTGTACAAGAGCAGCAAGATTTAGTGAAATCAATACTTTAATATATAATAACAAAACAATTTCATTAATTGTATTAAATACACTATCAAGCTTTGATAGTAATACTTTCCATAATACTGGAAATGATTTTTTTGACGGAAAAAAAATAGGAGAATTAATAGATTTAATTTCAGAGAATAATAATCTCGGATTAAAATTCATCAGAGAGTTTATTGAAATGTCAATTGCAAATTATACGGAATTAAATGGATGACTTTTATATAATTCATGCTTTAGATGAAACAACATCATTTTTGGAGGTTTTTAAATCCGAATTTCCTCAAAATTATCATGTGTTTCTTCCAGCGGAAATTTCTAAAAAGGAAATATTAGAGTTATTAAAATCTATACCAGATAATAGCTTGATATTATTTCTTGGACATGGTCATTCAACAGGCTTATATGGTCCAGAAGGTATTGATTTTCCTCAGAATATTTTCATTGATTCAGAATCTGGAAATGTCTTATTCAAAGAGAAAAAAGTAATTCTACTAAGCTGTAATTCAAATCAATTTGTCACGAGATTGAATACTCATAAAGAAATTTTAGGATTCGGAAATATATTGAGTTCGATGGAACAATTAAGAAATGAAGTTGAAAACGGGGCTAGGGATAATTATGGAACTCTGAGCAAAGAAGATATTGACTATTTTAATGCAATTTACTGTACTGCAATTATTAAAGCTATTAAAGAAACTATTCCTACAAGTATATACACTTTAAAAAGTATAAAAAAAATAATTGAGTTCTTTATCAATAAAGAACTCAATTTTCTGTTAAAGAATAAGCAAATAACAAAGGAGTTTGCATCATTGCTATTTAGTTTTCGAAATGACATGGTTCTAAAAATCGCATATTAGAAAACAGCAAAGTAATTAAACTTTTATTAATTTGTCTTCATTGACTTTTTTATCAGTCATATAATCCCAAAGTTTTGCATAATTGATTATTTTTCCTGAAAAATTCGCAGATTTAAGTACTAAGACAGAGATTAAAAATTGCACTCTTAATCCTACATAAAGAGCTTCTTTAAAAGCTGCATCATCATCAATAAATTTAACAAAACTTCCATGAAGGAAAGAATTACGTTGCTTTAATATTCTACTTTGTTCATCAGTTAAATTGTATCCTACTAATGCAAAAGGTTCTGATAGTTTGTCGGCATTAGGTGGTGAATTTAATGAATCTAATTTTCTTTTCAGAATCTCAATATTTATATCATCTGATGTTAAATTATTTTCATTGGTATATTTCTCTATGTGTCCTATTATATCTGAAATAAGAGTTTGAGCAATTTCGTTGTCTTTAATAGGATTTAATCTCTTGTTATCCTTCTTTTTAGTTTTTACAACATAACTTGTTATGGCTTCCAATGCAACAAAATAATTCGGTAATCTTACTTCAAGTGATGCTATATGAGCATATAAAAATAAAATGGCAGTTCTTTGAACTTTTTCTTCTTCACAGAGCAAATTAATAAGATTAGATAATATCCCTGAATCAAAATTATATACATCAGATTGGTACGATTTTTTAAAAGTTGTATCTTTTTCATCATCGTTCATAGCATTGAATTCTTCTCTATAGACATTGTACATGTTAGTTGTAAAAATTGGAATATTACTTTCAATTTCTACATTCATGGAATAATAAGAAATTTCTACAGCATTCTCTAGTTTATTTTCTTCATAACCGAATATATATGCTTCATTGTGATAAAGATTACCTTTAATAAATGCAATAGCTAATAAAATGTTAAAACATATTTTTTGAAATACCTTTTCTTCTATCTCTGCATCACAATCAATAAATATATAATTTGATAATTCTAGTTTTATCTCATAAACTTCAAAATTATAGTTTAAAGCACTAATTTTAATATAGTGCTTGTATAAAGTTTTTTCATTAATAGCTGCTGTGAAAGATGATTTTTCGAAATCATTTAATTGTAATTTTTTTTCCTCTAATGGAAGAATAAATCTTTTAAATAATTTTTTTTTCCGTTCAATATCCTTTACAGTTGACAGTGCATTGATTACTCCTTTGACTATTTTTTTATTGTCGTCAGTATAATCTATATTTGTTAAAAAAATATTACTCCCATCAAAATAATAATTTTCAGTCTCATTTGTTAAAGTATATTCTTTACCTTTTTCAAAATGTAATTCTTTGTGGTTTTGCACCCCTGGAATAACGTCTGATTTTGTAACAAATGTATATTTAGAATTATCTTTTTCTAGAAAAAAAGTATTATCGTTTAGATAGTGGGAATCAGAAACAAGTGTTAATGTTTTAGACTCTTTTAGATTTATTATTTTATTTCTTGCGTCTGTTAAGTTTTTCATGTTATTTTTATATAAATGTTTAAATACTAATAAATTTGAGGTAACAATATCGTTAAAATCTCTATTTTATAAATAGGTGTTTTCCCTGATTTTTTAATTTAATATTCTAAATAAGAAGAGTCATTGTCAAAACTAAATAATGTGGGAACTGGGAGAATCAACCGTGTAAAAATTATTCTCCGAAAGAAGGTCGAGAAAAGTCATAAAAAAGTCCGTCTTCACTAGTTGTGAGATGGACTCTATTGATAATATTGGTATTTTCTGTAAAAACTCAGCTCATAAGGTTTAATTACTACATTTTTACCAAGTCAAACCATGTTCCGTATTATTATCTTTCCACTGAATCTGAGTTGTTGAAACTTTTCTGAACTCGAAACTTTGTGTTGTGGTTGTAATGTTATATTTTATGATAAAGTTATATTGTGTACTGTTGTTAACAGTCTCGTCAACACTGCCACCGTTCGGACTTGATTTAATTGTTCCCGTCATACTCTGTTCGCTTACATTTGTCAGTAAGATAAAATCATCTGCTGTAGACTTATAAAGTTTGTTAGAAGTTGTTCCATTGGTGACGCCCCAAGTGCCTTGAATCCATGTTGGTGGGTGAAATATTGAGTTGTAAAAAGTTGTTGATTGGTTGGGATGTTATCATCGTCATTGTTGCCCGAGCAATTTGTAATTAATATTGTAGCTGTTAGCGATAATGCTATCGTTATAGCTTTGAAAAAAAGTCTTTTCATAATAATGTTATGGTTTTATGTTAATATATCTAGTTGCGTCTCAAACGGCTTCGTAATCTCTAGCCTGTCCCATATCATGCAACTTATAGACGCGTTGCAATATCACAATAGCTATCAATCTTAATACATACCGAATGGGAAATTCAGAATTGATCACGTTAATCGTATCTTTGATTATATTCATTGCGTCTATCTATTCCCCGATGGTGTAATGTAATAAGTGTAATTTTCTCCCTCTCCTAAATTATTAGTGAAAAATTCAATATATTTTAAATCATCATGTATAAATACAGCGCCTGTAGTTGATAAATATGTATAACCTTTTTTTTGCTCATTATAAACCTTATTATATAAATCTCTATAAGTGACAAATCCATCAGCCCTTTTAAAATCAATTCGATTTTCATTTATAATTACATAAGAATCACTAATAATTGTTTCGTCTTTTAGTCTGCGATTATTCTTATCAAAAATGGCAATATTATAGACAGGTAAGGTTCTACCATAATTAGCTTTTATCTTGCCGTCACTACTATAATCATTTGAAGGATTGTTTTGGTAATTAGTACTGTTATTAGAGCTGACAATGGAAGAAGCTGTTACATTTTTAATAATGGTATTTATAGAATCATACAGCCATTGTATAACACGGTTGGTTTCATTGGCTGATGAGTAATTAATTCTTGTTCGATTTACTTCATTAACACAGCTTTTTTGAAAAGTATCGTGTATAAGTTGCCTTTGTTCGTCCGTTACATTTAAATTATTGATTTGATTAGAGATTGAATTTACGGTACTTTGAACTTGCTGAACATTATTGTCATATCTATTTTGCTTTGCTGTCATTGCATTTCCTAATCCTGAAATGCTTAATTGTTGTGGGGCACGATATTGTGTGGGTTGTCTGGAATTACTTGAAATGTTTGAGCCGTCAACATTGTACATCTCCCATTGTTTAGCTAAGCTGTTATACTTTTCATAGCTAATCATATTCCCGTTTGGGTCAAAGTACTCATATCTATCATAAAATGAATTGTACTTTTTAGTAACTGATTGAGAAAAACAAAAAGTTCCGATTAATAAAGATGCGGAAAGAATAAACTTTTTCATATGCGATTTATTATATCACTCAGCCCCTAAAGTGAAAGGTTTGTAAATGCAAAAAGCGTGAAGGACTAAACTTAATTTGTAAATAGGAGGTTCTCGCGAAACCGTGTTACACAAACAAGAATAGCCTCCACGCCATAGGTGGAGGCATCAACTGTTTATCCTGTGTAACTTTAGTTAATTTGCGAGATTTCCTATTAACAGAATAAAAGCTAACGCTTTATATTTTTTCGATAAAATTCAAATACAAAAATAAAAAAAAATACGAATCATCTGAATTTAATTATTTTGTTTGTGGGGTAGTTGATTTTCTTATTGATATAAATTTTATATAAGCAGATAATTAGGTATTTCTTAATTTATGTTGAGTATCCATAGCTTATTAAATAGGGAGAAGGAAAAAATAATTCATTAATTAAAAAAAATCGTAAATTTAGAACAAACTAACTATGACAAACTTTAATTATGGACTCTGTTAATTTTTTCCAGAATAAGATAACATGTATCATTGAACTTAATTCTAATGTTAGTAGGTTATGCTTATTAATAAACAATAAAGAAAAACGATTTTCATTTAATAATAATTTAAATTTTTATTATTTACAATTTGAGTTTAATGCTCAATTAGAATTAAAACTTACAGGTATTGTTAAAAAAAATAAAGAAAATTTATCTGGAACTATTCGATTTTTATACCAGAATGAGAATATTGAAACATTAAAATTCAATAGTAAACTATCTTCCAGTACATTTGTATACGTTATAAATAATAGATTTAAAGAAAAACTTCAAACATCTCTATCTAAAATATTTTCTCAAAACAAACAATTACCAAACAATCTAGATAATATATTTGATAACTCGTTTTTTAATTACGATAATATGGAGAAGGAAGTTTTAGGTTCGGAACTAAATGGTGATTACATTCAAGAAAATATAGTAAAATCTGAAGAAAAAGTTCTTGAGCATACCGTAAATATATTCTATGGGACTAATAGAAAAAAAACTGGTAAAAATGATTTTAACGACTACTTTGGTAATAACATAGAAGAAGACGAATGTTTAAATCTTGGAAGATGCATTATTAGTATACCAAAAAGTCATAAAGTAGGAAGAATTGAAAGACCTGGAAAAATTTTATTTTGGTCTCTTAGAGAAAAAAAAAGTAAACATATATTATTAGATGCTATCCAAGAATTAGATGGAGATAAATTTTATAATGAAATGATCGACAATCTAAAGAAGAATGATGAAAATTCATTTTTACTTTTTGTGCATGGCTATAATAACACATTTGCCGAAACTGCATGGAGAACTGGACAAATTGCTTATGACCTAAACTTTAAAGGTGTTACAGGTTTTTTTAGCTGGCCATCTGCAGGTAAGACCTTGGGATATGTTAGAGATATGGATATGGCGAGTGCTAGCATAACTTCTCTTGCTGATTTCATTCACTCAATCGTTAAAAAAACAGATATAGATAAACTTCATATAATAGCACATAGCATGGGTAATATGCTTGTAACATCTACGCTAAAAGAGCTTGCTCGTAATGAAAAATATGATGAAGTAATAAGGAAAATAGACCAAATTATTCTTGCAGCACCTGATATTGACCAAAATGTTTTTAAAAAGGAAATTCTACCTGTTTTTAAAAGTGTCGGTAAAAACAGAACAATGTATGTATCTGACAAGGATTTTGCTTTAAAAACATCTGAAACACTAAGGGATTTAACTCGTTTAGGACAAGGTGGAAAGTATGCTTTCACAAGTACCGACTTATATACTATTGATGCATCAAATGTGATTAGTCCTGATACTCATAGTTATATCTTCGATACTAAGCTACTGCTAAATGACTTATTTCTAGTGCTTGATGGTGTAAATAATCCTGAAAAAAGAAATCTTAGGAAAAAGCCTTCTGAACTTTGGTATTTTCCAGAGTAAAAGAAACAATACGAATAAAATAATTATATATATTACTATGTATTAAACTCAAGTTAAAAAATTAAAAACAACTATTAACCTTAAAATTTGAATAAGAGTATGTCAAACATTTACTGGCCTGTTTATAAAAATCTAGAAAGAGGAGTTTTAGACCTCAGTTATTCTATTCATATTGATGATAACCAACTTAATGTATATTCTTCGCAAATCTCTGATCTTATATTACGTGCTTCGGCAGAGATTGAATCTATTTCAAAAGAATTGTATAAACAAAATGGTGGCACTAAAACAACGAATATTAAATATGACACTGATGCACTTGCTCATTTAATCCCTTTATGGAGATTAGAATCAAAAATAGTTCTAATTAGTTCTTCTAATTGCTTTCAGACCAATAAGGAGCTTACTCCATTTATTCAGAATGAAATTAGTACTATTCATGGAAAACAGACATACAGCTGGAATAATTCTTATCAAAATTTAAAACATGATAGGGCAAATTCATTAGGTTTTGGTAGTATTAAATATCTTTTTGACATCATGTCTGCTCTTTTTATATTAAATCTATACTATAAAAATGAAAATGTATTATTATATGATGATGCTGACGGATTAAATTTTCCTATCAATGTTGGTTCTGATTTATTTTCTATTAAACTCCATAAATGGGTTGGACACAGCCAGCCATTAGGTTATCATAAGCATAACGACTTCGATGACTGTCTCTATTATATTCGTTATACAGATTCTTCATTTCAGGAAGTAACAACAGCGATGGAAAAAGTTAATAAAAATGCTAAAATATTACTTGCGGAACATCCAAAATATATTGAATATTTGGCTACAAATGATCCTAATGCATATCAAGGGAATAATTTCATTTATGATTTATTAGGGGTGGATGAATATGTTAATTTTATGATGGAGATTAACAAAGACTATATTGAAGTGCTTAAAAAAGCAAAATATGAAGCTGTCATTAATAAGCAAGATTTTTAATTGCAAAGATATTCATCTTTTTCTAATGGACTTACAAAAACAAAGTCACATATTTATAGCTCACCTATTTAATTGGATATTTATATACAAAGCTATATATTTATATAAATTTTGAAAAATTTTCTTAATTCTTTTTTAACCATTGTTAAGTCATTTTATGTCTAGGTAACCCAATTTCTTGCTCTTGTGGGTATGGTTTTCTAAACGTCATACTAACATCCTCCCTAATATTTGCTTGAGCTTTTTGAGCCATTTCTTTGTCAAGGGAATATCGAGGGTCTGGGATGAAAGGCATCTTTGCCATTTTGGTAATTGTAATTGTTGGAAAATGAAAGTCAACTTCAACAGTTCCAAGTAACAAATAACAGCCTCCACCTTGAAATGGATACTTTTCCAAGCAATCAGAAAAATGAGCTGTATCAAAGTATTCGCCTTCTGCATCAATCCAAGTACCAAAAAACATAGTTCCTCTCTTGGTTGGTACATGCTTTCTTGAAATCAGATAAGCTAACATTTTCACTTCTTGTTTATGGTGTTTTATTAAGTCTTTAGCCATGACACTACCTCTGTACTTTGTTTGCAGAATATCAAAAGGACTATAAGAAACTGGAAAACCTAAAATCTCTATTTCATCAAATGCATCTTCATATTTATGTCTGTCAACCTTTGGTAGTTTATAATTCTTTGGGGGTTCTTCCAGTAATGTCAAGTATCTAAAGTCAAATTTGTTCTCAGATAATAAAAATCTTACTTCAATAAGTAGTTCATGTTTTTGTTTACCTGTAAATCTAAATGCTCCAATAAAAATTAATATTTGTATAGTCTCAACTCCTACAGGAACTCTTTTCACAAAGTCTTCTAAAGATTTAAAATCTCCATTTTTTTTTCTTTCCTCTGGAATAAAATGCCCCAATCTAATTTCTAGTTTTTCCAAATGCATGAGTCCGAGATAAACCTCATCATCGTATAAGGTTGTTTTATATTCACTTTTGTTTACACAGGGATTCATAATTTTAGCACCAGACATTCTTGCTTCATGAATGTAAACTTCTGTTCTATAAAAGCCTCCCTGATTGTTTATTACAGACACCATAAATTCAAGAGGATAATAAACCTTTAAATATAAACTTTGATAACTTTCTACTGCATAAGAAGCCGAATGCGCTTTACAAAATGAATAACCTGCAAAGGATTCAATCTGCCTATAAACTTCTTTTGATAGTTGCTCTGAATGACCTATTTGTTTACAGGATTCAAAAAAATGGTCTTTTACTTTCTGTAGTGCTGATAGTGACCTTCCTTTACCACTCATAGCTCTTCTCAAGATATCACCATCAGGAGCTGATAAGCCTCCAAAATGCAAAGCAATCTTTATCACATCCTCTTGATAAACCATGATGCCATAGGTTTCTCCCAATTCTTTTTCAAAAACTTCATGAAAATATTCAAATTTATCTGGATTATTATGTCTAAAAATATATTCTTTCATCATTCCACTTTGAGCAACTCCAGGTCTGATGATAGATGATGCAGCAACCAAAACTTTATAATTTTCACATTTAAGTCTCCTTAGCAGGCCTCTCATTGCGGGGCTTTCTATATAAAAACATCCAATGGTTTTCCCTTTACTTAAAAATTCATTCGCTCTTACCTCATCTTTAGAAATTGCTGTATTTCTGATATCTACTTTTATACCTCTTTTTTCTTCGATTAACTTAACAGTATCATTTATTGTTCCCAATCCTCTTTGAGATAAAATATCAAACTTCTCAAAGCCTATATCCTCTGCAATGTGCATATCAAATTGAACAATAGGAAATCCTTTTGGTGGCATTTCTAATGCTGTAAAATTCGTAATTGGCTCTTCAGCAATTAAGATTCCACAAGCATGCATACTTCTTTGATTAGGAAATTTTTCTAAAAGCTTTCCATATTTATGAACAGAACGGAACACAGAGTTATCATCATGTTCATTTATTGATTTTGTTGCCAAAATATCAAGTTCTTCTTTTGGCAATCCAAAAGCTTTTCCTACTTCCCTAAAAATAGATTTGTACTTAAACTCAACATTAGTTCCACAAAATGCTACATGGTCTTTTCCATATTTATTAAAGATATATCTTAATATAGTATCTCGGTTTTCCCATCCCCAATCGATGTCAAAGTCTGGAGGTGTTTTTCTATTTAGATTAAGAAATCTTTCAAAGTACAAATCTAATTCTAACGGACAGATGTCAGTAATTCCCAAACAAAAACTTACAATACTGTTTGCTCCACTTCCTCTTCCAACATGCATAAATCCCATTTTATTACTATATTGAATAATATCCCAAGTGATAAGAAAATACCCGCAAAAGTTTAGCTGGTCTATAACTTCAAGCTCTTTTTCTACTCTTGCCAATGCAATACCTTTATCATTAGGATATCTCTGTTGTAGTCCCTTATAGGCAAGTTGTTTTAGTAACTTAAAATCATTCTCTTTACTATCTGTATAGTGCTTCTTATTCTTTGGAGTTGAGAAATCAAATTCAATTTCACAATCATTCAGAATTCTTTTTGTATTTTCTATTATTTCTGGATAATGTTCATACTTTTTTGAGAGGTCTGAAATACTAATAAACTTTTCATTCTCTCCACAATAATCATCTGCTGAAAGTTTAGTCAGTAAAGTGTTTTTATCAATTGCTCGTAATATCTTATGCAAATTATATTCTCTTTTGGTTTGAAATGTTACTGATTGTAGAACAACCATTTTACTAATTAATTTCTTTAACTCGGGTTTAATTAAAAGATTTAATTCTTCTGGCTTTACACCTATAAACTCGTTCTCAAATAATACTTCAGGAAGATTGCTAAGGGGATAAATAATATAAGAATCTATCAGCTTAGGATTAGTTTTAGGGATTTCAATTCCATCACAATTATAGTTTGTTAAAATTCGATTTACTTCACCTATGCTACTTCTATTCTTAGCTAAACAGATATAATACAGTTCATTCTCAACTCTTACCTCAACTCCAACAACTGGTTTGATTCCATACTCTTTACAAAGCTTGTAAAAATCATAAATTCCAGTAATTGTATTAATATCCGTTAGAGCCAAAACTTTAGTTTCCGATTCAACAGCCTGTTGAACTAATTCTTCAATCGAGATGGTTCCGTATCGTAAACTATGATAGGAATGACAGTTTATAAACATATTATTTATTTTAAAAATCCTGATGCCTTCATTACACTATCACTACCAAATCTATGTTTCAAATAATCCATAGTTTGATATAATGACATAAGTTCTTCAGTGTCTTCAAATAAATTCATTTGATGACAACCATGTACTAAGCCTGTAAATTTGACTCCAATCAATCTTATCCTAATTCTTCTTGTGTAGAGTTTATTGAAAAGTTCTAATGCATACTTTAACAAAGTATGGTCGGATGATGTATATGGAATTCTGCATTGCTTAGTTTCAGTATCGAAATTACTATATCTTATTTTTATAACTACAGTTGAAGTCAGCCACTTTTCTTTTCTTAATTGAAATCCTAATTGTTCAATCATACCAGATATAATACTTTTAATTCCCTGAATGTCTATTGTGTCTTGTGCGAAAGTATTTTCTGTAGAAATAGATTTTCTTTCACTATAAGGAATTACTGGTGTTTCATCAATTCCATTTGCTTTTTTTGACAGCTCAATTCCATTCTTTCCTATTAGTTGATGTAGTACCTCAACTGGCATTTCAGAAAGAGTTTTAATAGTTCTTACACCAATCCTCGATAATAGCTGGAAGGTCTGATTTCCTACCATTGGAATTTTTTTTACGGAAAGAGGATTTAGAAATGGTTTTACCAACTCCTCATGTAATTGTAATCTACCAACTGGTTTTGATTCTCCTGTTCCAATCTTGGAAACAGTTTTATTAGTTGACAATGCAAAGCTTATTGGTAACCCTGTTTCTTTTGTTACACTGGCTGCAATTTCAGTCGTCCATTTGTAACATCCGAAAAACTTATCCATTCCTGATAAATCTAAATAAAATTCATCAACACTGGCTTTCTCCAAGACAGGCACTTTTTCCTGAATAATTTCTGTTACGGTATGTGATAGGTTAGAGTACATTTCCATATCTCCTTTTATGACTCTTGCTTCAGGGCAAAGCCTTAAAGCCATTTTTATAGGCATCGCACTTCTTACTCCAAAAAATCTTGTTTCATAGGAGCATGAAGCAACAACACCTCTATCTCCGCCCCCTATAATCACTGGCTTCCCAACAAGTTCTGAGTTTTTAAGCCTTTCACAGGAGACAAAGAAAGTATCCAAATCCATGTGTACTATACTCCGTTTCATGAGACAAAATTAGTATGTTTTATATCAAAAAAATGTAAATTTGTTGCTACAATTTATAGCAATGTCAATTTTTTCAGAAAACATAAGGTATTTAAGAAGTAAGCTTGGGGTATCACAACAAAGTGTTGCTGATAGTATTAACATTACTCGTGGGAGATATGCCAAATATGAGGATGATGCTAACAGTCCATCCCCTGAAATTTTAGTTAGTATTTCAAGATATTATAAAGTTAGTATAGATTTATTGCTAACTGTTGATTTAAAAAAATATTCAATCGATGACATTTTAAATCTACCTGATAATAGAATTGTCTTGCCTATCAAAGTTGGGAAGACAGGTGAAAATAAAATTGAGATTGTTCCCCATAAGGGAAAGATGGGCTATCTTACTGGCTACAATGACCCTGAATACATTGAAGCTTTACAACACATGTCCCTTCCTTTTTTAAGAAATGGGAAGTACAGAGCTTTTCCTGTTGAAGGAGATTCTATGCCTCCTTATAATGACGGTACATACATTATTGGAAAATACATTGAAAGTAAAGATTATTTAAAAAAAGGCAAAAGCTATATGTTTGTCACTAGAGACGGTATAGTTTACAAGAGGTTTGGTAAACTTAATAATTCTGGTACTTTTGTAAGTTCTGACAATGTTTTCTATGAACCTTATGAGATTGAATGGAAAGACATTCTAGAGATATGGGAATTTGCTGGAAGTGTTAACACTAAAGAGTTGGAAATACCCAGCAATGATTTTGAAATGATAAAAAAAATGTTTAAAGTTTTACATAATGATATAAAATCTCTTAAAGATTCCTAAGTTATTTATACAATTATTTAAGATGTATAGTTATTCAATATATATCTACCGAATTACCCCAAAACGAGAAAAGTCTCTCGATAAACGAAAGACTCAAAAGCGTAAATGATGAAAAATTTATTACTTTTTATAGGTTAGTGTAACCTCACTGTACAATCTCTACAAACTGTAATAAAAGTGTTTTGAGAGTTGATAATATAAACTCTCTAACTCACTTCTAATAATTTTAAACCAACATTTTAGGAAACTATGGTAGACGGTTTGTGATGTTGTGGTTCAATACCTAATTCGATTATTGATATATAATGGGAATGTATAAGACTTAGCTTACTATTTACACCAACCCGTCAAATTTTACTTTAAAAATGTACCCCTATGCCCAAATTTCAAAATTTTCATAGACGCATCGGGTCTGTACCCACTATACGGATTTCATAACTCATAAGAGTGTTTTTTTTGTTACACCCCTGCCAAAGATTCTTTGTTTTTTGGCGGCTGTTTTACTTTCGTGCGCTCCGAGTGATTAAAAAGTTTTTAACAGACGTTGATATTTTAGTTAAAAACTGCTTTAAACACTTGTGTTTATCGGCATTTTGTTGTATATTTATACTGCTTTTGTGAGCGACTTTTTCACAAAAAAATGCCTAGAAGTATTGGCGTACTGCTAGGCGAATCAATAAATTTTAAATCACGCTTAAAACTTATCAACATGACAAATTTACAAAATTGTCTTGATACTTCTAGTATCTATGTATCAACGTACGCTAAGTACAACAACGGCTCATTATTTGGGAAATGGTTAAACCTTTCGGATTATTCCGACTATGATTCACTACTCACCGCAATGTATGATTTACACAGTGACGAATCCGACCCTGAATTTATGTTTCAGGATTATGAGTGTCCTTTTCTTGAAAAAATGGGGTTGTTAAGTGAATGTCACATATCTAAAGATATTTACGAAATAATAGAACAAATCAACGATTCAGGTCATGACCTAGAAGTTTACGAAGCGTGTTTGGATTGTTTAGGTAAAATGGAGTTTCAAAGCTTATATGAATATGTAAACAATTTTTATTACGGCGAATTTAATTCGGACGAAGATTTTGTACAATACTTATATGAAGATGATACCTTTAATATTCCTAATTGGGTTGTTATTGATTGGGAAGCTACGGCAAGGAGTATAATGCATGATTATTTTGAGAGTAACGGACATTATTTTAGGTCTTAGCTATCTTTGTTACTAGCGAGCTGTAATTGGTGAAAATAATGTTATTTTTAATTATTTGATGCTATATTGTTCCTATTTTTTATAACTAATTGATAATTAGTATTAACTATTTTTGTATCGGGAAATAACACATAAATATAACTTATTGTAGAAATTGTCCTAAGAATGTCTTCGCCTCTACAATATCATTTTAAAAAGCCAGCAGAAAAGCTTGCTGATTTTGTATATGGATTTTCTTCATTAAGCAATATTTCTGAGTGCAAAGAAGGGATCATCATTCCTAACGGCAGAATTGATCTTCTCCTGTGCCGGACAACAGACGGACGGTTTTTCACAGTATTGATGGGCCTTGAGACAAAACCTAAAACAATGCCGCAGCAGAATATTGCCATGTTTTTTTCCATCAGTTTTAATCCGTTGGCGCTGGAATATATTCTCAATGAATCGATTGCTGAACTTATCAACAACGGAAAAGAACTGCCTGAAAATTTCTGGGGTTTCCGGGAAGAGGATCTCAATAATTTTGAAGATTTTTGTGACAAAGCCTCCCATGCAATAAAAAAACATCTCAGTAATTCAATTGATGAACGAAAACGAAATTTATTCCGGCTGATTTTTGAGGCGAACGGTGAGATCAGCATTAAAGAATTATCACAAACCATACACTGGAGTGAAAGGCAGATTAACCGGTATTTCACAAAATATTTGGGCGTTACCTTAAAAATGTACTGCAAAATACTTCGTTTTCAAAAATCATTGGAATACATCAAAGACGGGATTCTTTTTCCCCAGCTTAATTTTTCGGATCAGTCACATTTTATAAAAGACGTTAAAAAACTTTCGGGTGTTTCGCCAAAAGAACTTTTTAAAAATGATAATGACCGATTTTTACAATTTTTAGTTTTTCCTAAGAAATAACTTTGCAGCATAATTTAAAACTATGCTGATAAAAAACAAATCCGTTGCCATTATCGGCGGCGGCCCCGGAGGACTGACTCTGGCAAGACTTTTACAGATGAAAGGAGTACAGGTAAAAGTATACGAAAGGGATTTTGATAAAAATTCCCGTGTTCAGGGTTCCCTGCTTGATATGCATCAGAATTCAGGACTGGCTGCTATCCGTGCTGCAGGTCTGCTGGAAGTATTTAAAGAAAACTTTATGACCGGTGCAGATAAAACTAAGATCATGGATGAAGATGGAAAGGTTTGGTTTAGCGATCATGATGCTAAATCTGATGAAAATTTCGAAGAAGAACACTTCCGGCCGGAAATTGACCGCGGGACTTTAAGAAAAATTCTGCTGAATTCTTTAAATGAAAATACAATAGTGTGGAACAGTCATTTTCTGTCGATGGAGAAAGAAAATGAAGGCTGGATGTTGTATTTTAAAAATCAGCCTGCAGTATATGCTGATATCGTGATCGGATGTGACGGAGCAAATTCAAAAATTCGGCCTTATATAACGGAAATCAAGCCTTTTTATACGGGAATTGTAATGTTGGAGGGAAATATTCCGGATGCTGATGTGAATGCTCCTGAAATTAATACAATTTTGAGAGGCGGAAAAATTATGGCTTTCGGAAATCAAAAAAACCTGCTGATGGGACAGAAAGAAAAAGGGGCAATCGGTTTTTATGCCAGTTTTAAAGCCGATGAAGACTGGTCATCCACAAGCGGATTGAACTATTCCGATAAGTCTGAAATTATCCAATGGTATAAAAAGATGTATCCAGGATGGAACAGCATCTGGCTTAAATTGTTTGAAAGTGCGGAAATACCGTTTATTCCTCGTCCTATTTACTGTATGCCGTTTGATCAGTACTGGAAACCTTTAGAAAATGTCACCATTATTGGCGATGCGGCACATGTTATGCCTCCATTTGCGGGAGAAGGAGCGAATATGGCGATGAAAGATGCGTTGCACCTGAGTGAATGTTTAACATCCGAAAACTATTCGACAATAAAGGAAGCTATTGCCGGCTATGAATCGGAAATGAGAAAAAGGGCTTCTTCAGCTGCAGAAGAATCTGTTAAAAATGGAGAAATCATGCATTCTGAAACAGCTTTACAATCAATGCTGGACTTCTTTGGCAGCTTTAAGTGATTTCAGGATGAAATTTTTTCATACTGACTGTCAATTTTTCAGTTTAAAAATGACAAAATTTCAGAATTTTTCGATGGTATATTGTTTGTAATGAATAGGTTACGATCATTAAATATATTGTTTAACCTTTAAAAACTCGTAAATTATGTCAATCGTTAAGAGAAACAATGGCAGTTTGCTCCCTGCAAATCCACGTACACTGTTCGATGACTTTTTTAGCCGCGAACTTTTTAACTGGGGCAACAACAATTTTTCGTCAACACTGACTACACTTCCTTCGGTGAACATTCGTGAAAATACCGAAAATTTTGAAGTGGAAGTGGCTGCTCCGGGAATGGAGAAACAGGATTTTGAAATTACGCTGGAAGGAAATGTACTCACGATTTCTTCTTCACGAAAAAATCAGAAAGAAGAAAAAGATGAGAACTATATCCGAAGAGAGTTCAGCTATCAGTCATTCCGAAGAAGTATTGAACTGGCTGAAAATGTGGTTGATGAAGAACACATTGAAGCAAAATACGAAAACGGTGTTCTGAAACTTACCATTCCGAAATCGGAAAAAGCCAAAAAACAGGCGCCTCGCCTTATAGAAGTTCAATAATTAGTTATTAATCAGTTTATACATTGGTTTTCCTTTTGGAAAACCAATTTTTGTCGTACCTGTTTCATTTGTACTCTAAAACAATAAGCTATGAACGGATTACTTTGGTCGATCTCAATTTTGTGCCTTACCACATTGGGGATTATGTTTGTTCTGAAAAAATTTAATCAGCCTTATCTTATTGCTTATATATTGGTGGGAATTATTCTCGGGCCACACATTTCAGGAGTTTTCACAGATCCTGAGCAAACGGAAACGATAGGAGAAATAGGAATTTTGCTGCTTATGTTTTTCCTGGGAATGGAAATCAATGTACCGGACAACAGAAGCCTGCTTATAAAACCAATAGTTGCACAGCTTATTAAAATTCTTCTGAGTATTGGTTGTGCATTTCTGGTGGGATATTTTGCAGGTCTTCCCATGAACAGTATCTTGCTTATTGCTATTTTATTCATTTTCAACAGTACCGCGGTGGTCAGTGAGTTTTTAAACAAACATCAGACTTTAAAAACAACTTTCGGTATTATGATTTTAAATATACTCATATTTCAGGATCTGCTTCTAGCTCCTGTACTTACTTTGTTGAAAGCTTGGAATAAACAGGATTTTCATAGCTTTACTATCATTTTTCCGGTTGTATTGTGTGGTGTTATTTTCCTCATCCTTAAAAGAATCAGGACTTTCCGGGAAATAAAACTCCCGAAATTCTTCGCCTCAATTGAAAAAGATCATGATCTGCAGGTATTTTTCGGATTATTTATATGTCTTATTTCCGGATTATTGGCTGAGGCAGCGGGAATAAGCAGTGCTTTTGGAAGTTTTATGGCTGGTGTTGTAGTAGGAAGGGTAACAACATTCAGCTGGCTGGAGCATTCATTGGCTCCTTTTAAAGTATTTTTCGTTACATTCTTTTTTGTGTCGATAGGATTAAGGCTTGATATTCCTTACCTTTTTTCCAATTTTAGCATAATTCTTCTGGGAACTTTTTTTGTGTTAGCCAGTAACAGTATCATGTCTGCAATAACGTTCCGTCTGTTGAAATTCGGGTGGAGGGAAAGCTGGTATGGCGGAGCCTTACTTTCACAAACGGGAGAGTTTGGAATTCTGGCATTGTCTGTAGCATATAAATCAGGAATTATAGAGTACAGCCTTTATAAATCCGGTCTTGGAATTACCTGTCTTTCACTTTTGCTCTCCACGATCTGGATTGCCATACTCTATAATGTAGCGAATCGAAGCAAACTAGGGAAAATAATATGTAAGTAATCAAATAATCTTAATAGTACTAATATTACATGTTGTAGGTTAAGTATGTATGTAAAGCCGATAAAGTTTTACAATCTTTTTTTTACAACTTGAATAACTTTATATATATAGATTCTTGCTACAGTATCATTAAATAGGGAATATAAATTTTTTATAACAACTTTGTCGTTGTAAATAAACGTCCCTAATTGGAGATTTCTTGAACATAACCGTAATTTTTTGAAATATATATATTGTGATTAATATAAAAACATAACCTGAAATGAAAAAGAAATCCAAGCAAAGTGGGGAAAACAATTTCATTCCCAATCTTCAGCATATGAAGAAAGAAGAAGTGTTGGCGACATTGGAATCTTATACAAGAGTACTTGACAATGATGATATTTTGATATTTCAGCTTAAAAAAACATGGTATGGAGAAAAAACGCTATTATATGTTTTTTTCAATGAAAATAAAGTAGAATGGTATACAAAAAGATTTCGTCTTTGGTATGAGAAACTATCTCTTTAACATTTGTACAATCGATTCTTTGAGAAATTTGTGATAATATGAGTAAAGCCTTCCAGAGCAGCAGGAAAAATCAAAACTATCAACCAAAATTTATTTCCGGGTAAAATACATATTGGTATTTTATATCTCTACTATCTCTAGTGTACATCGCTGAAACTCTGATTGTACTTGGAAACATTTTACAGTAAAGAAACTGCTCTGAAAAGGCTGTTATTATATTTTTCAGTGTAATTCGATAGAATGGAATTACAAAAAATTATTATTCTGTGGTAAAGAGAATGTCTTTTTCCACTTACTTACTGTACTCCGGCTTAAATTAAAATGTCTGGATACTGCTACATTACTGAGATTATTTTCCTTTTGATAATTCAGAATTTCAGTAATGGTGCAGCTGTCGTAGCTTTTGTGCTTTTGATTAGTAACATCAGATGCTGTTTTTTTATCAAAAATAATATCATTCAGCCGCAGAACATCCATTGCTGATATTTCGCGTTTATTCAGTATGTGTTCGCACAAAGTATATTTTTCAGGACATTTTTTGCTGATAATATCTTCGAAGATTTTTTTATAATTAGGTACAGATCTTTCCATAAAGTTTTTAATATATTGCTAAGGCTTCTTATACAGGCCGTACAGGAAATTATAAGCCATTTCGTTATCGTGATTTTTAAAGTTTTAAATTCTTTTTTGTTTTCTAAATGAACTCAATGCTTACAATTTAATTTTAGTTAATCACTGTGGATATTCTGTTAGCTGTTAAAGAAAATAGTTGGTTCATTTAATGTTTTTTTCAATTGAGAATGTTATGAATATGCTTTATAGAAAGTTTTCAAAACAATGATGTAAACCATAAATATGTTATGAGCTGCGGAACGAACGTAAGATCATCCAATTTATCGTTCCGCAATGAATTCCTTTATTTTGAAATCGTCTGGAATCTCACGTATGCTCAAACCTTTAAGAAAACTTTTAATGTATGGGAATAATTTTATCTTCATCTTAAAATGCATGTGTTAATGAATTTGTGTTTTTTCATCTAAGTTTCAGAAATGCAGAGTAAAAGTCTCTGCAATATCTGAATACTTAATTAATCATTATGTGTTTTAGAATCTTATAAGGAAATGTTTTCTTATTTCTCGCAGCAATAAATTTCTATTATTTATGCTTTCTTTTTTTATATCGTACTTTCTTTCTCTGAGATTTTAAAGAATCATTCTGGTGATTGCCGTAGAGTTTTGATAAGGAAACGGTAAAAATCAAAATGTTTCTTCTTAAATCATATAATATTTTCATTGGGTTTAGGTGTCATCTTCAAAAATCCTTCCGGATTTTATTTTTCTTATTCCGTTTCAACAATGGCCTATCAGTAATCTAATTGCCCAACAGGCCATGTGATGATCAGGAATCCGAATTTTTTCTCATTATTTGCTTTTTAGGCTTTTCAAGGTTTTTGTTTTTAATTTTTTATATCTGATTCATTAAATTGTTTTACTAATTGCATATTATGGTAAAATAATATGTGAAATATCATAAAAAAATGTATTTTTGATATACATTTTACAGTTGACATCTATTATTGTTAACTGTAAAACTACAAACACAAAGTTATTTTTATGAAAAGATAGAAGTTGTAATACTATTTTAAATTTTAATAAGTATTTGTATGACTTGTTGTAGTATTAGTATTACAAAATATTAACTGTCTTATTATAACACAATATGAAATATCTTTGCGTACTGTTCCTTGTTCTCGTATTCGTTCGGATCTCCGCACAACAGGATAATTATTTTGAAAAATGGTACAATGCTGATGAATGTAAGCTTCCCCAAAATACCATAAAATCAATTGTAAAAGATAAATATGGCTTTATATGGCTCTCTACTGATAACGGTATCGCACGGTTTGACGGAAAGAATTTTCTGACATATGATGTGAATTTACCATCGGTTGAAAACAGAACTCTACTGATAGAAGGCTCTGCGGATGACGACTGGCTGTTTACATTCTACAATTCGGGAGATATTCCGGCTTTGATCAGCCGCAGGGGATTTTCGGTAATCTCTGATACGAATTCATCTTCTTTTAAGCAATTGAAGCCTCATGGTGCAGAGAGCCTCTGGAAAATATTAAAAGAAACGTCTGAAAAAATAAAAAAAGGGAAATATTATTTTTTTATTACAAAAAAGGAATTTTATTATATCGACAATTACAGACTTTTTTACCAAAAGGACGGCAAAAGCCGATTCATTAGAGATTTGAATGGTTATACTTACTTTCGGTTTTTCATTCTGGGAGATCAGTTGTTTTATATGAGGAAGCCTTCTTTAATCGAAAAAATAGAGAAAACAGGAGAAATAAAAGAATGTCAGACAGGAATTACAGAAAAAGAAGATTTTGAGTTCTTCATTAATACAGCTAATAAACAGCTTCTGATAAGGAATGATAACAAAGTTTATGTGATTGAACATAAGAATAATACGATATTATCAACTGAGATCTGCGACAGTAAAACGGTTAAAAACGTTGCGATCACATGTATGTATTATGATCATAGTACCAGAACGCTTATCCTGGGAACAGTTTCACAAGGCTTTTTAGTAGTTAGAGAAAATTTTATCAATGCCTATAACACTCCTGATAAAACGATTTTTCATGCTATAACTCCATATAATAATAAGGAGGTGATTACAGGTGATGGCGATATCTTTAATTGCAACGGATATGTGAAAACTTTTCCTTTTCCGAATAAAGATCCGTACGGAATTCTTCCGCTTAAAAATAAACCCGAATTTCTCCTGAAAAGTGAACATAGTCTCATTCTTTACGCTCAGGGTCAAGCTAAAACGATCCGGAATTTCGGTAAAAATACGGTAGTTCGGGGTATAAGCAGTACGATAGGAAATAAAATATGGGTTTCTCTTGCATCAGATAAAGACCTTATAGGCTACATAATCATTGAAAACCAAAAAATTATAAAAGAAAAATTTTATGCGATCAATGTTCCGGTAAGAGGAATCACACAAGTCAATAATGATGAATTGCTTCTTGCCGCACACAACGGACTTTACCTTTTCAATGAAAAGAAAAGCACACGAAAAACACTTATCAAAAATATAACTTTCAGAAGTATTAACAACAATGGGGATCATTTTTTCTGGATACAAACCTATGGAAAAGGCCTTTATCTTTATAAAGACGGAAAAATATACGAACCACCACAAAAAAATAGTGTACTTTCAGCGGTACATAGCGTAATTGACGACGGAATAGGATATTACTGGCTTTCATCAAATAAAGGCCTGTTTCAGGTTAAAAAAGAGAACTTTCTAAACTATTATCTCCATGGAAATACCGCTGTATATATTCATAAATACAGCCGTACAGACGGTCTGCTGACTTTGGAGTTCAACGGTGGTGCAAATATCAACGGATTGATGCATAATGGCTCTATCATATTTCCTTCTATGAATGGAATGGTATATATTAATGCAAGAAATGCTTTTCCTGTTACGCCTGGTAAAGATTATTACTTAGACAGAATTGCCATCAACGAAAAAGAAAAAAATATTTCCGGTATTTTAAATCTTGAAAATAATTTCGGTTACGTGAAAATTTTCGTCGACTACACGAATTTTGGTAATCAGGGGAATGACTACATCGAATATCGAATTGATGATAACAAGTGGCAGCCATTGTCCGATAGCAGGGTAATAAGCATTAACTCACTTACTAACGGAAATCATGAGATTCATGTAAGAAAACTGAAAGATTTTTCTTCCGATTATAATTACAAAACATTACATGTCTTTGTAAAGCCTGCCTTTTGGGAAACTGTCTTATTCAGATTATCCGCAATTGTACTATTGCTTTTGATTTTTTACTCGTTTTACAAAATAAGGCTGAAACAAATAGAAAAAGAGTCTCTCATTCTTAATACTAAAATTGATGAACGTACCAGAGAACTGAAAGAAACCATAGGTTCATTGTCTAAAACCCGGGAAGAACTTTACGCTCAGCTTTACAGGCAAAAAAAACTTGTGGCAGCAATAAGCCATGATATCAAAAGCCCTCTCAAATTTATCAATATGAGTACCGAGATTCTTATGGATAATACTGATGATGACTGCTATGAAAAAAAGTGATCGGTTCTATCAAAGAATCTTCCGCGCAGATACTTGAATTTATAGATTCCACCATTAATTACAATAAAATTTTTATTTACGATAATCATAAAACCAGGGAAAATATCATGCTGCGTGATTTCGTTTTCCAAAGGATGCGGCTGTTTGCGAATACTGCTGAATTTAAGTCTATACAAATACAGAATAATATAGGCAAAAATGATGTTCTGATAAGTAATCCGGATGTTCTGAGTATTATCATTCATAATATACTTGATAACGCCATTAAATATACAGACCAGGGTTTTATCTATATTTATGGTATTACCAACGAGTGCCGTTATCACCTGGTAATTGAAGATACAGGGTTGGGAATGTCGGAAGAAGAGATTTCAAAACTAAAACAGGCTGAAGATTTCTCGGGTTCCAGATTAGGAATGAAGATCGTAAAAGAACTTTTACCGTTTATTGATGTATCCTTTAATATTGAAAGTAAAAAAGGGGAAGGAACAAAAATGATTTTAACATTTACCGGGTAATCAGTTCAGATTGAAAAGGTTGAGAAGAGCAGGAATGTTGTTGACTCCCAGTTTTTCGAAAATCCTTGTTTTATAGGTGCTTACAGTAGATTTGTGAATATAAAGTTTGGAAGCAATCTCATTATTGGATAATCCGGCAACAAGAAGTCTTGCAATTTCAAGCTCGCGGATGGACAGCATTTCAATAGGAGATGCATTGCTTTTCCGGATCATATTATCAAGCAGTCTTTCTTTAAGTTCGTCACTTAAGTATTTACCTGTCTCAAAAAACTTGCTGAAAGCCCTAACGATTTCTTCCTGTTCAGAAAGTTTGCTTAAAAAACCATGTGCACCGGCTTTAATAAAATTAAAAGCAAAAATTGTTTCTTCAAGAGCGGAAAAAATGAGTATTTTGATGCTGTCGCCGTATTCAATGGAAAGATTTTCAACAAAATTTAAACTGTTGCCTTCAGGAAAATTAATATCAAGTATAATGAAGTTTATATTCTCCTTTTTAATGATCGATTTACCGTCATTTAATGTTGAAGCTTCAAATATCTCGGTATTGGTGAAATGCTTTCTGATGAGCAGATAAACGCCCTGCCTCACAATACTATGATCGTCAATAATTAAAACTTTTCTTTTGTTGGTCTCCATTGATGCAGTTTTCATCATGTTTACAATTCAAATATATTAATATTTTTTCTAAATCGTGTATATCTTGGGATTTGTGTAGAGAATTTTTGGATAATAATATTTATTCTTCAGAATGATTAAAGAATCTGTACACTTTCTTTAATGCTGTTCATCACAAAAATGCTTTTTGTTTGTCCGATGCCTTCAATTTCCGAGAGCTTATTCACGAAAAATTCATGAAATTCATCCATATTTGGAGCCAGAATCTTCAGCATAAAATCAAAATCTCCGCTGATATTATAAAATTCAACGACTTCTTTCAGTTTACCAACCTCTTCTATAAATTTTCCTGCTGTTTTTTTATTATGAATATTAAGCGCGATCATGCAGATCACCATCATGCCTTTATTCACTTTTTTACGGTCTACAACGGTTGTATATTCTTTAATGATGCCTGATTTTTCCATTCTTTTAATACGCTCGTGTGTCGGGGTAGGACTCAGGTTGATTTTTCCTGCAATATCCCGAACACTCAGTTTGGCGTCTTTCTGAAGAATTCTCAGGATTGCAAAATCTTTTTCGTCCGGAATGTAATTTTCTGTTGCCATATGTTCTGTTTTATATCATTAAAAATCAAATATAAGAATAATTGTTCTTTAAATGTATTTATTTTTTATTATTTGTTCTTAATTTGTGTTTAAATTTTAATGTATGTCCTACAAATGGTAATTTTGCAGCATAAATGAACTATATGGACAGAAAAAAGATCATCTTGATGGTAGCATCGGCAGGAACATTTGTAGAAGCTCTGGATATCGCGATTGTTAACCTCTCAATTCCTTCTATCCAGGAACAGTTTGGCATCGGTACCGAAACCGTACAATGGCTTCAAACATTGTATGTGCTGTTTTTCGGAGGATTTCTCATTATCGGCGGAAAACTTTCTGATCAAATCGGACGAAAGAGAATTTTTCTTGTGGGTTCATTAATTTTTATGCTGACTTCCTTAGGCGCAGGATTATCATCCGGTTTTGAAATGCTGGCTGTTTTTCGGGCTTTGCAGGGGTTGGGTGCTGCATTCATCATGCCTTCTGCGATGTCTGTCGTTACCAATACGTTTACGGGGGATCAGGAAAGAAACCGTGCGGTGGGGATCTTCAGTTCATTTGCTGCCATAGGTTCCGGAAGCGGACTTTCATTAGGCGGAATTATCAGTACTTATCTCAGTTGGCACTGGGTTTTCCTTATTAATGTTCCGGTTTTGGCGGTCACGCTTATACTTGCTTATTACTATCTTCCGAAAGATACCATTATTGAAAAATCAAAAAAAACAGACACTTTATCTGGAGTTTTATTGGTGTTGGGACTTCTGAGTCTTACCTACGGAACACATGAACTTATTCATATTCAAGAACAGACCGTAACTGTTGTTTCCTCTTTTTTAATGGCGTTTTCATTATTAACAATCTTATTTTACCGTTTAAGATCAGCATCACAGCCGTTGATTGATTTATCACTGATGAAACACAGATCATTAAAAGTATCCGGACTTGGTTTTGTTGCGTTGGGAGCGTTTTTCATAGGCTTTTTGTTCCTTATTTCACTGATGCTCCAGAAAGATATGAATCATAGTGCTGCTTCTGCAGGATTAATGTTGGTTCCATTTAGTATCATGTCTGCGCTGGTTGCCAAATTTGCTTTGCCGCATATTTCAAAAAGGCTGGATTCTGCTCAGATGGCTATTTTCGGGTGGAGCTTTATGTTAGCAGGCGCTTTATTGCTGCTGATTTCAGTATTTACCGGACATCTTTTGCCTTTGGTTTTAATGGGCGCAGCCTGTATTTCGGGGATAGGCATGACATTCTGTTTTACCGCCCAGTCAGTGTTAGGGGTTCAGGATATTGCGTCTTCAGATTATGGAGTAGCCTCAAGTGTGGGGTCTACAAGTTATTTCTTAGGTGCGGGGATCGGACTGTCATTCATGACTTTAATGAGCCAGATCTTTCCTTCAGAATGGGCAGTGGGAAACTTGAGTTTAATTATTCTGATGATATACGCTTTATCTGCATTGGGAGTATTGTTATATTTTATTTTCAGAAATATAAAAATAAAAGAGGTTGAAATAATTGTAGAATAGCTTTCTGAATGAGCCATTATGATGCAAATTCTTCATTAAAATCTTGATGATCACATTTAATAAAATAAAGAATCGGTGCAAAAAATGCCGGTTCTTTTTTATTTTAGCAGAATGAAAATACAAATCATCAGTGATCTGCATCAGGAATTTGGAGTAACCGATTTATCTTTTGATAATTGCGATGTAGTAATACTGGCGGGAGATGTAAATCTGGGAACCAAAGGAATTGATTGGATTAAAAGCTACATTCGTGACATGCCTGTAATCTACGTGCTCGGAAATCATGAATATTACAAAGGATCCCATCCTAAAACTTTAAATAAAATAAAAGAAGCGGCCGCGAAATCCAATATTTTTGTCTTGGAAGATGAAAGTATTGATATTGAGGGTATTCGTTTTCACGGAGCAACTTTATGGACAGATTTTTCAGTATTCGGAGATCCCAGATATTACGGTTTTCTTTGTCAGAACGGAATGAACGACTATAAAATGATCCGTCGAGATCCTTCTTATTCAAAAATAAGATCAATTGATATTTATAAAATCCATCAGTTTTCAAAAGCATGGCTGAAAGAAAGTCTGGAAAATTCTAAAAAATTACAAAATATAGTCATTACCCACCATGCTCCAAGCCTTCAATCGGTGCCTGAACATTTTAAAAAGGATCCTCTAACTTCTGCCTATGCTTCGGATCTTGAGCGTTTAATTCTAGAATATCAACCTTTATACTGGATCCATGGGCATATTCATATGCCCTGCAGGTATAAAATAGGAGAAACCGAGGTTATTTGTAATCCACACGGTTATATCACGGAAAAGTACAACGGATACGAGAAGGAACTGATTATAGAAGTTTAAAATTTTAATTAAAAGTATCTTTGATAATCTCATTTGATACTATTAAATAATAAAAATGCCCGGATAAATTCCGGGCATTCACGTTTTAGAAATATAAATAAGGTAAAACTACTTTAAAGTAAACTTCACTTTGGTTTTAATAGCATCGGAAGCATTACCGATTAAAGCCTCAAAATCTCCCGGTTCTGCTACCCAGTCGTGTTTATCGGCATCGAAGAAGCTTAATGCTGTTTTGTCGATGGTAAAGGTTACTTCTTTTTCCTCTCTAGGGTTCAGGAATACTTTTTCAAAACCTTTCAGTTCTTTAGCAGGACGCTGAACAGATGATTTCAGATCGCTGATATACAACTGTGCCACTTCGGCACCCGCTTTTTTTCCTGTATTTTTAACCGTTACTGTAAAAGTAATTTTGTCATCCTGTGCCATTGTTTTTTTATCCGCTTTTGCTTTTCCGAATTCAAAAGTCGTGTAGCTTAAGCCATGTCCGAAACTGAATAAAGGTTTGATTTTTTTCGTATCGTGCCATCTGTATCCTACCAGAATACCTTCGTTGTATTTGATATTGATCGGGTTTTTCTGGTCTTTTCCTTTTCCTGCAGCCAATTCTTCCTTATTCCCCGGATATTCTCCCATCTGATGTGCTGCATTATCTTCAAGTTTTACAGGAAATGTAAACGGCAGTTTTCCGGAAGGGTTCGCATCACCAGCCAAAATTGCGGCTAAAGAATTTCCGGCTTCAGAACCAAGATACCACGCCTGAACAATTGTCGGAACATCCTTTACCCACGGCATTGCCACGGCATTTCCGGAAACCAGAACTACGGCAAGGTTTTTATTGGCTTTTGCCAGCGCAGAAATGACTTGATCCTGATTGTATGGCAGTCCGTAGCTTTTTCTGTCATTTCCTTCACTGTCTTGGAAATCAGCTTTATTCAGTCCGCCAACGAAAATTACGTAATCAGAAGATTTTGCCAGTGCTACAGCTTCTTCCAGAAGAGCTTCTGGAGACCTGTCTTCCTTCAGGTTTTGTCCGGACTTTACCCCGTTGTATTCACCGCCGATATCTCCTACATAGCCTCTTGCATACTGCACATCTGCCTGTTTCCCGAATCTCGCTTTAATTCCTTCCAAAGGAAGCGTTTCATATTTTACTTTCAGGGAAGATGAACCTCCTCCTACGGTCATTATCTTGATGGCATTTTCACCAATAACGGCAATTTTTTTAGCTTTATTGATGTCAATCGGAAGAACATTTCCCTGATTTTTAAGCAATACAATTCCCTCTTCACCGATTTCTTTAGCAACGGCTTTATGTTCTTCAGAAGCAATATTCCCGAAAGGTTTATTCCTGTTCATGGTGGTTTTATAGGCAAGACGTAAAAGTCTGGTCACTTTATCGTCAAGCTCTTTAGTTCCAACTTTTCCTTCTTTAATCAATTTTAAATAAGGCTGGGCCAGATAATAATTATCATAAGCATTGGAATGCCCGTCCGATAAACCGTTGGTCCAGCTTCCAAACTCCAGGTCAAGGCCGTTGTGAATCGCCTGTTCGGTATTGTTTACCGCACCCCAGTCTGAAACAACCACACCTTTATAATTCCATTCTTTTTTAAGGATGTCATTCAGAAGATATTGGTTTTGGCTGGCGTACTGTCCTTTGTACATATCATAAGCTCCCATAATTGTCCAGGAGTCTCCTTCGGTTACAGCTGCTTTAAAAGGGGGTAGATAAATTTCATATAATGTCCTGTCATCTATGATCACATTGCTGGTATGACGGAACATTTCCTGATTGTTCAGGGCGTAATGCTTCACGGAAGTTGCTACACCGTTCGACTGCACACCTTTAATATAAGGCACCACCATTTTTGAGGTTAAAAAAGGATCTTCTCCCATATACTCGAAATTTCTTCCGTTGAGTGGCGTTCTGTAAATGTTGACACCAGGTCCCAGAAGAATGTCTTTTTTTCTATAGCGGGCTTCTTCACCCAATGCTTTACCGTAATTCCACGACATGTTTTTGTTCCACGTTGCGGAAAGTGCTGTTAAGGCAGGGTAGGCGATGATTGAATCATTGGTCCAGCCGGCCTGATCCCACTCGTCCCATTTTACTTCAGAACGTACTCCATGAGGGCCGTCGGTTGTCCAGAATTCAGGAATTCCCAGTCTTGGTACTCCGGGAGAGCTGAACTTGGACTGTGCATGAAGCATCGCAATTTTTTCTTCAAGCGTCATTTTGGACAGAGCATCCTGAATACGCTGTTCAACAGGTTTCGATTCGTCTAAATAAACGGGAATGGTATTATTTTGAGCCATATACGAAGCAGAAATAAAAGTAAATAAACTTACAATGGCGGTTTTCTTTAACATAAAAAGCCTTTTTAGATTAAAAACAAAAATAGGAATTTTTTTTATTATCTCAAATTGAGAAAATGTAATTTCGTGAAATTGGTTATTTCTCACCATTCACTTAAAGAGAACAAAAAAGCATCATTCCGTTGTATAGAATGATGCCGCAAAAATATATAAATAACAAAAATCTCTTAGCAATAACTAATTTCTGTGAAATGCATTAATATTAAACTTTTATCATATTTAGTTCCAGCCTTTAACGGCACCACCTTTAAAAATTTCTTCTGCTTTTTTTTCTACCTCATCAGATTCGTAAGCTTTTACAAACTTCTTCACTTTTTCAGAATTTTTATTATCCTCTCGTGAAACAATCACATTCACATAAGGCGAATTTTTATCTTCCTTTAAAATTCCCTGCTTTTCTGCATCCAGTCCGGCCTGTGCTGCAAAATTATTGTTAATGATCGCCAGTACAACTTCCTTATCATCCAATACTCTCGGTAGCTGTGGTGCTTCAATTTCGATAATTTTCAACTGCTTCGGATTATCAGTAATATCAGTGACTTTTGGTAATAAACCGATTCCGTCTCTCAGTTTTAGCAAACCATTTTTTTGTAACAGCAATAAAGAGCGGCCGCCGTTGGTTGGATCGTTCGGAATAACAACCGTACTTCCATTCTGCAGCTCGCTGATGTTTTTTATTTTTTTGGAATAGGCAACGATCGGGTAGACAAATGTATTTCCCACTACGGCAAGTTTATACCCTCTCTGTTTGGACTGCTCACTCAGATACGGGACATGCTGAAAAGCATTGGCGTCGATATCCCCGTTGTTCAGGGCTTCATTGGGAATGACATAATCGTTGAAGGCAACCAGCTCCACATCAAGGTTGTATTTTTCTTTGGCCACTTTTCTGGCAGTTTCCGCAATTTCCTTTTCCGGTCCGGAGGTAATACCTACTTTAATCGAATTGGGATTGTCTTTCCCGGAATTGCAGGCTGACAGTAATAATCCAACAGTTATCAGTCCTAAAATCTTTATTTTTTTCATTGTAAATTATTTTCTTTTTTAAATGGTAAGAAAGCGAAAATCACGGAACGGTATTAATCTCAGGATGCCCCGGAAATTCGCCTTTTACCATCAGTGACAAAGTTTTGCAATGCCACCACACTATTTCACATTCACATTATATTATCTTAAATTTGAAGGACAATTATTATCCTTTTATCGATGATCAAACCGTTTAGCCAGTCGGTCACCAGAAAATTGGATGATAAATACAATCGCTACCAATAAGGCAAGTACAAGGTTCATAATGACCGCATCATAGCCGATATAGCCGTACTGATAGCCGATCTGTCCGAGTCCTCCGGCTCCCACCGCTCCACCCATTGCAGAATAACCCACTAACGTTATCAAAGTGATTGTTGCGTTGTTGATTAAAGAAGGCAGTGCTTCCGGGAGGAGAATTTTCCTGATGATCTGAAACGGGCTGGCTCCCAATGCTCTGGCGGTTTCTATTAATCCGGCAGGAACTTCCAGCAGGCTGTTTTCAACCAGTCTTGCAATAAATGGTGCTGCCCCGATACTCAGCGGAACCAATGCTGCATTAACACCAATAGATGTTCCTACCAGGCTCCTGGTGAAAGGAATCATCCAGACAATCAGAATAATAAAGGGGATTGAACGGAAGATATTGACCAGCACCGATAAGATTTTGTTATAAATCCTGTTTTCCAAAAGCTGTCCTTTTCTAGTCAGAAATAATAAAATCCCAACCGGCAGTCCCAAAACAAACCCAAAAAATCCGGAAACAAATGTCATGAAAACCGTCTCCCAAACTCCTTTTGAAAGGAGCGTAATTATCGTGTCACTAAGCATAACCTCTTACTCTGTTTTGGATTTTATTCTGGTTTAAATAATAAATGGCCTGCTGATTTTCTTCTTCATCACCCTGGAGTTGTAGAAGAAGTCTACCAAAATTTGTGTCTCCCAGATATTCTACGTCTGCCTTTAAAACTTTATAAGGAATCTTATATTTATCGTATACAATGGAAAGAAGTGCTTCAACGGAAATATCTTCATTCACTTCTACTTCTATAAGGGGAAAAAGCCCTTCCTGCGGTTCTTTTTGCAATTTTTTACTGAGTTCCTGCGGTATATTCATAACACCTGAGTTTAAAAATTTTTTGATGATGGGTTGATCTTTTTGTGTAATAATTTCACCTAAAGTTCCTTTTGTAATAAGTTTTCCTTTGTCTATAACAGCAACATGGTCGCAAATCGTCCGTATGACTTCCATTTCGTGGGTAATCAAGAGAATGGTAATGCCGAGCCTCTGATTAATATCTCTTAGCAGCTGCAAGATTGACCATGTTGTTGCGGGATCCAGTGCACTGGTCGCTTCATCACAGAGCAGGAGATAAGGATCGTTGGCAAGTGCTCTGGCAATAGCTACTCTTTGTTTCTGACCTCCTGAAAGGCTTTTAGGATAATCATTGGCCTTATCTTCAAGTCCTACAATACTTAGAAGCTCATTAACTTTTTTACTGATTGCTTCTTTTTTTACGCCATCAAGTTCTAGCGGTAAAGCAATATTTTCAGAAACAGTTCTTGATGAAAGAAGGTTGAAATGCTGGAAAATCATTCCTATTTTTTTTCTTTCCTTTGCCAGCTCTCTGGATTTTAGTCTGGTAAAATCTTTTCCGTTAATGATGATTGCACCTTTATCCGGTTTTTCAAGCAGATTTACCGTTCTGATCAGAGTGCTTTTCCCCGCTCCGGAAAACCCTATAATTCCTACAATATCGCCCTTTTCTATATTCAGGCTGATTTGGTCCAGTGCCTTAAAAGACTGATTTTTCTGATGGAAGGTTTTTGATATATTTTTTATCTCTATCATAATTACGATGCTTCATTAAACAAAAAAAGGCTCTACAACGTGGTAAAGCCTTTAAAATATGTCATATAAAAGTAAGGTCAGTCACCACAATGCTCTATTTCAGGCATACAGCAATACTTCATCATTATTCTGATGGTATGCTTGATGATGAAAATATTTTTCAAACCTGTATTCATTGTTTTTATCTTCTGATTACGGTTGCAAATATAAAACATAAATTTTCAATAGTCTACTAAAAAAGTAGGGTTTTTACAAAATATTTTTTAATCGAATTTTAATATATTGATTTTTAATGGTTTATTTTTACTAAGCTAAATTTAGCCCTCTAATTAATTTAAAATAATAACTTAAAATGATATTTAGGATAATATCATTTATTAAACTAGTTAAATGTGCAGGATTTTATAAGCTCATACATTTGTCATATAAAATTAAACAACATGAACAATAGAATTTTAGGGCTGCACCATATCACTGCGATCGCAGACAACGCCAAAAGAAATTTAGATTTTTATACTCAGGTATTGGGGGTAAGACTGGTTAAGAAAACTGTCAATTTTGATGATCCCGGAACCTACCACTTTTATTTCGGAAATGAAGAAGGAACACCCGGAACTATTCTGACCTTCTTCCCGTGGGAAGGAATAGGAAAAGGAACAAACGGAGCGGGATTGGCCACGCACATCGGCTATTCAATTCCCAAAGGAAGTATTGATTTCTGGAAAAACAGACTGCAGCAGTTTAATGTAAATGCGGAAGAGGGAGAAATATTCGGTGAAAAACTGATTTCATTTAAAGATCCGGATGGTTTACAGCTGCAGTTTATCGAATCTTCCACAGATGAAAGAAAAGTCTGGACAACAGAAGACATCAAAGAAGAAAATGCTTTGAAAGGATTTCACAATGTAACGCTTTCATTAAAAAAAGCAGAACCCACCATAAAAGTTTTAACGGATATCTTCGGATATGATCTCCAGAAACAGGAAGGTGAAAGATACCGTTTTGCTACAGATGCAGTTGAAACTGCCAACCGGGTTGATATTATTGAAAATGATAAATTGTTATTGGGAAGGAATGCGGCAGGAACCAATCACCATGTTGCTTTCAGAGTGAAAGATGATAATGTGTTGATGGAATTCCGTGAAAAAGTCCTTTCCGCAGGTTTGAATATCACTCCGAAAATCGACAGAGATTATTTTTATTCACTGTATTTCCGTGAACCGGGCGGTGTTTTATTCGAAATTGCTACCGATAATCCTGGATTCACCGTAGATGAACCTTTAAACGAGTTGGGAACAAGCTTAAAACTTCCGAAACAGCACGAGGGTTTACGTGAAAAAATAGAAGAGGCATTGCCGAAGTTATCATAGGTCATCAGCCATTTTCAGCAAACACAGTAATTTAGCAATTAGCAATTAACCAACAACCAACAACCAACAAACATTATGGAAACAACGAAAGTAGTTTTAGGAAACGTAAGAGGAGAAATACAGCTTTTTTCAGACGAAAACAAAGCCGGAAAAATGGATATTTCAGTAATGGGAAACAAATTGACCGTTTATCACACTGAAGTCAGCGAAGAATATGCAGGAAAGGGTTTTGCCAAAATATTATTGGATAAGCTGGTTTCGTATGCAAGAGAAAATGATCTTAAAATCGTACCGTTGTGTCCGTATGTTCATGCCCAGTTCAAAAGAAATCCGGAATTGTACAACGATGTCTGGCTAAAAGAAGAATAATTATTAACCTTAACCTTAATCTCAACAACCATGAAACTGATCACAGGACTTCATCACGTTACAGCCATCACAGGCGACACACAAGAAAATATAGACTTTTATACCGGAGTATTAGGACTTCGGCTGGTTAAAACAACGGTTAATTTCGATTATTCCGATGTATACCATTTTTATTTCGGGGACGAATTCGGAACTCCGGGAACGATTATGACGACTTTTCCCTACGGAAAAGGACTGGTAAATGGAAGGCACGGAAAAGGTATGCTGAATACAACAGCGTTTTCCATATCCATGGATGCACTGGATTACTGGATGAATCGCCTGAATCAGTTTAATATCCCTTTCAAGCAGCCTCAGCAAAGATTCTCAGGTGAAGTATTTATTTATCTTGAAGATTTTGATGGACTCGGACTGGAATTGGTTTTTAATGATAAGGATGATCGTAAAGGATACTACAATCATTTTATCCCAAAAGATTTTGCCATTAAAGGAATTCACCATGTGGAAATATGGCTGGATGCTTATGAAAGAACTGCAGCGCTGCTCACAACCCAGATGAATCATCAGCTTATTGCGGAAAGTTCAGACAGGTTCAGATACGCCGCGGAAGATGCTCCGGGAAAATATGTAGATCTTGTATGCACCCCGAATGCTTTGAAAGGACTTGCCGGAAGAGGAACGGTTCATCACGTTGCCTTCGCTACACCAGATGCACAAACCCAGCTTGAGATGATTGAAAAACTCAATACATTCGGATTGGAACATACTGAAGTGAAAGACCGTAAATATTTCACTTCCGTATATTTCAAAGAACCGGGTGGTGTTTTGTTTGAAATTGCTACTTCAGGTCCGGGATTTGATGTGGATGAGGAACTCGCTTCATTGGGTGAGCATCTCAATCTTCCTCAACAGTTTGAAGAAAAAAGAGAACATTTAGTAGAAGTTCTTCCGAAATTTAATTATCCAACAGAAAAATACAGATAAGTCATGGCTCATATTTTAGATATAAAAACAGCAGGAAAACCATTGAATGAAGCAGAAAAAGTTCTGATTATGGTGCATGGAAGAGGTGGAAGCGCACAGGATATTTTAAGCTTGTCGCAATATTTAAATGTGAAAGATTATGCATTACTGGCTCCTCAGGCCACAAAAGGAAGCTGGTATCCGTTTTCCTTCATCGCTCCGGTGGAACAGAATGAGCCGTGGCTCTCTTCAGCCATTGAAAACATAGGCAAAACCGTAGAAAAAGCTTTAGCTGAGGGTATAGAGCCGGAAAATATCTACTTCTTCGGATTTTCACAGGGAGCCTGTCTTACGCTGGAGTTTTTAGCAAGAAATGCACAGAAATTCGGAGGGGCGGCAGCCATTATCGGTGGAGTAATTGGTGAAAAGATCAACAGAGAAAATTACAAAGGAGATTTTGCACAAACACCTGTTTTGTTAGCAACCAGCAATCCGGATTTTCATGTACCGGTAGAAAGGGTATATGCAACGGCTAATATTCTCCGGGAAATGAATGCTGATGTTACCGAAAAAGTCTATCAGAATTTTGGACATTCTATCAATCAGGAAGAAATTGAACTGGCAAATTCATTGATTTTTGTTTAAATAAAGATAAAGCTATTATACTCTTTTATTTTAAATTGAAACATCATGAAAATCACAAGAATATTTAGTGATGAAGAAGGAGAATCTCATTTTGAAGATCTTGAAATTCCTTTAATTGACCAAGGTGAAATAGGATATTTATCCGAGAATTTTGAAGTTAAAAGATTACAGTTCAGAAAAGTTTCTGCAGATTACGATTACGATTTCCATCATGCTCCGCAGAAGCAATTCATTGTGCTTTTGAATGGAGGTGTTGAAATAGAAACCTCACTCGGAGAGCTTCGTCAGTTTCAGACCGGCGAAATCCTCCTGGTAGAAGACACAGTCGGAAAAGGTCATAAAACCAGAAACCTGGAAAAGAAGGAAAGAACGTCATTATTCATACATTTGTAAGAAAAAGACCGTAAGATAATAGACGGATAGAGGATAAAAGAAAAATTGTTTAAAATATGTTGAAATTCTTCCAGAATGAGACAGTTAGATAATACAATCTGTGAAACTGTAAGCAAAGCAATTGAAGGTTCTTTTAGAAATGACTTAGGAAGCTGAAGCGTAAAGAAAATTACTTTTGCGAACGTAAAGAAAATTCTACTGTCCGAAGCGCGACAAAATATAGAGCAATAGTGAACTCGCGCAAGTTTTAGAATTTTTAGAGAGCAAAAGGAATTTTTAGCGGAAGATTCCAGTCTTGAACTTTTGTTTCTTTTGTTTTAAGACAAAAGAAAAAATAACAGATAATAATTCTTTGTTTCAAGACAAAGAAATGTAATTAAAAGAAGTTGAGATTCTTTCAGAATGACACAGTCACATAATACACTCTGTCATCCTGAACACGAAGCAGTCGAAGGATCTTTATTCACAATAATATAAAAAACGACCTAGGAAACTGGAGCGTAAAGAAAATTACTTTTGCGAACGTAAAGAAAATTCTACTGTCCGAAGCGCGACAAAAATATAAAACCGAAGAACCAATAGTGAACTCGCGCAAGTTTTAGAATTTTTAGAGAGCAGAAGGAATTTTTAGCGGAAGGTTCCAGTCTTGAACTTTTGTTTCTTTTGTTTCAAGACAAAAGAAAATGTAATAAAAAGAAGTTGAGATTCTTTCAGGATGACACAGTCACATAATACACTCTGTCATCCTGAACGCGAACCAGTCGAAAGATTTTTATTCACAATAATATAAAAACGACCGAGGAAACTGAAGCGTAAAGAAAATTACTTTTGCGAACGTAAAGAAAATTCTACTGTCCGAAGCGCGACAAAAATATAGAACCGAAGAACCAATAGTGAACTCGCGCAAGTTTTAGAATTTTTAGAGAGTAAAAGAAATTTTTAGCGTAAGGTTCCAGTCTTGAACTTTTGTTTCTTTTGTTTCAAGACAAAAGAAATGTAATTAAAAGAAGTTGAGATTCTTTCAGGATGACACAGTCACATAATACACTCTGTCATCCTGAACACGAAGCAGTCGAAGGATCTTTATTCACAATAATATAAAAAACGACCTAGGAAGCTGAAGCGTAAAGAAAATTACTTTTGCGAACGTAAAGAAAATTCTACTGTCCGAAGCGCGACAAAAATATAAAACCGAAGAACCAATAGTGAACTCGCGCAAGTTTTAGACTTTTTAGAGAGTAAAAGAAATTTTTAGCGTAAGGTTCCAGTCTTGAACTTTTGTTTCTTTTGTTTTAAAACAAAAGAAATTAATATATAGAAAAATAAAAACCATGCACGAACAACTACTCCTTATACTAGGCCTACTCCTAATCGTCATGCTCCTCGTGATGCTGGCGCAACGTATAAAAATTGCCTATCCCATATTTCTGGTATTGGCAGGATTGGGCATCAGCTTTATTCCCGGCGTTCCTGTGCTAAGGCTGGATCCGGAAATCATATTCCTGATTTTCCTTCCGCCGCTTCTGTATGAAGCAGCCTGGTACACTTCATGGAACGACTTCTGGAAATGGAAAAGAACGATCGGACTGTTAGCTTTCGGTTTGGTTTTTTTAACATCACTGGTTGTGGCATTTGCTTCACAGGCTTTAATTCCGGGTTTTACCCTGGCATTGGGTTTCTTATTGGGCGGTATTGTTTCTCCTCCGGATGCCGTTGCGGCAACTACTGTTTTAAAAGGACTGAAGGTTCCCAAACGCACCATTGCCATATTGGAAGGAGAAAGTCTTATTAATGATGCTTCGTCACTTATTGTTTTCAGGTTTGCCCTCGCTGCGGTTATGACGGGTGTATTTTCTATGCAGGAAGCGACCGGGCAGTTTTTTCTTGTAGCAGGAATGGGCGTAGTGGTAGGAATTGCCGGGGCGCATGTTTTCTATGCCATTCATCGGTTTCTGCCTACAACTCCTGCTATTGATGCGGCGCTAACGGTAATTACGCCCTATATTTTATTTCTTTCTGCAGAACATTTTCATTTTTCAGGTGTTATGGCGGTGGTGAGCGGCGGATTATTCATGTCGTTCCGTGCCCATGAAATATTTAAAACCGGAACAACCAGAGTCAACATGCTGGGAGTCTGGAATACCCTTATTTTCGTGATGAATGCATTGGTGTTTGTTCTGATAGGTCTTGAGCTGCCGGATATCATCCACGGATTGGGAGAAACCTCTTTAGCGGAAGGCATAAAATACGGTCTCATCATCAGTGCTATTGTTATTGTGGTAAGAATGCTATGGATCTATCCCGTAGCCCATATCCCGAGATGGCTCAGTAAAAATATACGAAAAGATCCGACGCCGGGCTGGAAAAATCCGCTGATTATCGGTTGGGCAGGAATGCGTGGCGTTGTTTCGCTGGCAACAGCACTTTCAATTCCGGTAATGATGAATGGACAGTCGGAATTTCCCATGAGAAATCTGATTCTTTTCATCACATTTGTTGTCATTTTTGTGACACTGGTGTTTCAGGGGCTTACGCTTCCTTTAATTATCAGGCTGATTAGAATTGAAGAAATAGATCTCATTCAGCCCTCCCATGAGCAACAGGCGGGAATTCAGATCAGGCTTGATAAACTGGCGCTTAACACACTTCACGAAAAATATCAAAAGAATATTAATCGAAACAATCTTGTTGAAAACTTTAAAAATACCATAGAAAATGACATTAAGCTCCATAAGAATCATTTAAGTTCCATTGAAATGTGCACCAACAGGCAGAATGATCTTAGAGAATATCATGAAATCATGCTGGATATTTTTGCACTGCAACGGAAAGAGCTGTTTACTATGAAAAGAGAAAAGCTATACAGTGATGATGAAATCCGGAAAGCAGAGTCACAGTTGGATTTAAATGAATTAAAGATCACGGGAAGCAAGCATTTGTAGAGTAAATCGAAGGTTGAGGTTAAGGTTTAGATTAAGAAGATCCTATAACTTCAGTCTGACAATATTGTAGCGGATCTCCCTGTGCTCTTATAAGTGAACGGCTTTGTGAATCTTAAACAGAAAATATTAAAAAGAATCTTAGTCCCTTAGTGTTCAAACCAACATAAAATAAACAATCAAAAATGAATACCTTACACTTCTTAGTCATCGGTAAAAATCAGGAGATCCTTGATACCCTGAAAAGAGTCATTGAAAACAATGAAGGCTGGAAAGCAACCATCCAAATGGATGAGAATACATGCTATGATACCATCAGAAATACCAATATAGATATTGTACTGCTGAGTTCCGGACTGGAAGAACAGTTTGAAAAAGACATCAATACCTTTTGTGAAAATCTGGATAAAAAAGTAAAAGTTATTGAGCATTATGGTGGAGGAAGCGGATTATTAAAGAACGAAGTTTACACAGTTTTTCCTAATTTGCAGCCATAAACTGCAACTATGTCTGAAAACATCATCGGAAATGTAACAAGATTCATTAACCTTGAGCCTAAAGAGGAACAATTTTTCACCGGTTTGCTTACCCTGCAGACCTTTCCCAAAAAGACAATCCTGCTTCGTGAAGGAGAAATCTGTCAATTTGAGGGATACATCCAGAAAGGGTGTGTAAGAGTATATTATCTTGATGACAATGGCTTTGAAGTGACCATCCTGTTTGCCATAGAAGACTGGTGGATCAGTGATATTGCTTCCTTTCAGGATCAGAAACCATCTAATTTATACATAGAAACCCTGGAAGATTCGGAAATTTATATGCTGAATCCGGCAGCTAAAGAAAAACTATTATCCGAAATCCCAAAATTTGAAAGGGTTTTCAGAATGCTTGTGCAAAGAAATCTTTCCACGCTCCAGCACCGTCTGGTCAATACTATTTCCAAAAGTGCTTCAGACCGGTACCTGGAATTTATAAAAGTTTATCCGTCCATTCCGCAAAGAGTGGCACAATACTATATCGCTTCCTATCTCGGCGTTTCCAAAGAATTCGTAAGCACCATCCGAAAACGCCTCGCTTCCAAGCAAAAATAATTTTCAAAATCAAGATCCGCACAATTCCCCTCCTAAGGAGGGGTGGCAAAAATTTGCAGAATTTTTGACGGGTGGTTTTATCACCCAATTTCTTTTCATGGTTAATGGTTTGACACTCTGTCATTCTGAGCGCGAAGCAACGAAGAATCTCCAAACATCACACTATCAACCGACCTGGGAAACTGAAGCGTAAAGAAAATTACTTTTGCGAACGTAAAGAAATCCCACTGTCTGAGTGCAAGAGCAATAATAAACCGAAGAACCAATAGTAACTTTGCATGAGTTTTGGGATTTTTAGAGAGCAGAAGGAATTTTTAGCGTAAGGTTCCAGTCTTGAACTTTTTTTCTTTTGTTTGACTACGTCGAATCTTCGATTTCAAGACAAAAGAAAATATATCAAATGTAGTTTAAGATTCTTTCAGAATGACAAATTCATGTAATACACTCTGTCATTCTGAGCGCGAAGCCGCGAAGAATCTCCAAATATCACACTATCAATCGACCTAGGAACCTGAAGCGTAAAGAAAAATAATTTTATGAACGTAAAGAAAATCCCACTGTCTGAGTGCGACAGCAATAATAAACCGAAGAACCAATAGTGAACTCGCACGAGTTTTGGGATTTTTAGAGAATAAAAATATTTTTTAGTATTCAGGTTCCAGTCTTGAATTTTTGTTTCTTTTGTTTTAAGACAAAAGAAAATAATCACATTTATTAAACTAGTTAAATGCACAGCAAAACCCACCAACCTAACTTTGTCCTATCAAAACAAATAAATACACACCAGATATGGACAGAAAAGATTTTTTAAAAAAAGGATTATTGGGAACGGGAATGTTCGTGGCATCAGCATCATTGGGCAATACCATGAAAAATGAGATCGATGAGATCGAACCGTTGGAACCGATTGGCTACAACCATCTTCCCAATCCAGATTCAAAAATAAAAGACAACTCTGTTATTCATAAAGCGGATACCAGAGGAAAGGCAGACCATGGCTGGCTGGTGAGCAATCATACCTTTAGTTTTGCCAATTACCATAATCCGGAAAGAATGCATTTCGGGGTATTAAGAGTTTTAAATGATGATAAAGTGGAGGCGGGAAGAGGCTTCGGAACACATCCTCACGACAATATGGAGATTATCAGCATTCCATTAGAAGGCGACCTTGAACATAAAGACAGCATGGGAAATTCAGCCATCATCAGAAGTGGTGATATTCAGGTAATGAGTGCGGGAACCGGAATTATGCACAGTGAATTCAACAAAAACCAGGATCAGCTGGTAAAATTCCTCCAGATCTGGGTATATCCGAATAAAAGAAACGTTACCCCGAGATATGACCAGATTACATTAGACAAAACGAAAAGCAAAAATAAATTCCAGCAAATCCTTTCTCCAAATGCCGATGACGAAGGAGTGTGGATTCATCAGGATGCATGGTTTCATTTGGGGAACTTTGAAACCAATACCGAAACCGATTATCAGGTTAAGAAAAAAGGAAACGGTGTTTATGCTTTTATCATTAAAGGAAGTGCGGAAATCGAAGGCCAAAAGCTGGAAGAAAGAGATGGCTTCGGAGTTTGGAATATTAATGAGCTTCACATCAAAGCGACATCCGAAAACACGGAAATTCTTCTCATGGACGTTCCGATGACCATGTAATAGAAATTAAATTCATGAACCTGGTTCATAAGTATTGTTGGTGAGCTCTCTTTTTTAAGGGAGCTTTTTTTGAATTAATTAATCTTAATAGTCTAAATTTCTTATGCAGTTAAAATAATAAGCTTCATCGAATCAACTCGTTGATTAATTATTTGCTCCTTAAATATGCTGGATTATAATTTCAACTTTGCGAAAAAAAATTCTTTTAACAACAAGTTTAATCTATATTCTCCAATACTTATACACACTGCAAACATACTTCTGTTTACTTCAGATTATATTTTTATGCCTGCAAACTATATTTCAGTTCCTGTAAATAATATTCTTGCTACTGCAATGGTAATTGAAGTCCCTGTAAATAATATTCTTGCTACTGTAAACCATATGGTGATTACTGCAAATGCAATATGAACGCCCGCAGAAATACTTCCTGCATTAATACATCCGGAATTCCCAACATTATTTATAATACACGATATAGGAAACACTTTTCTTACCAATGAGCTTAATTGCAAAAGATATCACCCACACGCTCAACCATCAACAAACAACGCTTCACCATCCGCCATCAACAAATTAGCAAAATCCAAAAAAAATCCCGATTTTTGCCCCTCTTCAAAACTCCGAAAAATTCATGAAACTTTGTATTGCCGAAAAACCCAGTGTTGCCAGAGATATCGCCAAAGTATTGGGGGCCACCACTCCCAAACAGGGATATATGGAAGGAAACGGCTATTGTGTGACATGGACTTTCGGGCATCTCTGCACCCTCAAAGAACCTCACGATTACGGTCCGCAGTACAAATCCTGGAATCTTTTTCTGCTGCCCATCATTCCTCATAATTTCGGGATCAAATTAATTCCGAATAAAGGCGTTGAAAACCAGTTTAAAGTGATTGAAAGATTAGTATCCGAATGTGATGAGGTCATCAACTGCGGGGATGCCGGACAGGAGGGAGAACTCATCCAGAGATGGGTGCTGCAGAAAGCAAAATGCAACAAACCGATTCAGCGTTTGTGGATCTCGTCCCTTACCGAAGAAGCCATCAAAGAAGGTTTTGCAAGCTTAAAACCTGCCGAAGATTACAAAAATTTATATCTCGCAGGAAATGCAAGGGCTATCGGCGACTGGCTTTTGGGGATCAACGCAACCAGGCTTTTCACCAAAAAATTCGGGGGAAATAAAGCCGTGCTTTCTATCGGAAGGGTTCAGACGCCAACATTGGCGATGCTGGTTCAGCGCCAAAAGGAAATTGATGCCTTTACTGTAGAAGAATACTGGGAACTGAAAACGCGATACAGAGATGTTGTTTTCAATGCCGCTATCGACCGTTTAAAAACATTAGAACGGGCCGAAAAAGGCTTAGAATATCTAAAAGAAAACTTATTCGAGATCGTTTCTTTTGAAATTAAAGAAGGTAAAGAAAAGAATCCGAGGCTGTTTGACCTTACCGGACTTCAGGTGGAAGCCAACAGAAAATATGGTTATTCCGCAGAAAATACGCTGAATTATATCCAAAGTCTTTACGAAAAAAAGCATGTGACCTATCCTCGTGTAGATACGACCTATTTATCTGAAAGTTTATATCCGAAAATAGAAGGAATTCTGAGAAAAATGTACTTTTATCAGGAACTTGTGGCACCTTTGCTGGAAGCCCCGATTCCGAAATCCAAAACGGTTTTTGATGATACAAAAGTCACAGATCACCACGCCATTATTCCTACCGAAGTTCCGCCTTCCCAAAATCTGAGCAGGGAGGAAAAACTGGTGTATGATTTAATTGCGAAACGTTTTATTTCCGTCTTCTATCCCGAATGTAAAATCTCTAATACTTTGGTAGAGGGGAAAGTGGGAACCATTCCTTTCAAAACCAGCGGAAAACAGATTCTCGAACCGGGATGGAGAGCCGTTTATGCAAAAGAGCCGAAAGATGAGTCGGAGAAAGAAAAAGATAAAGAGGAAGAACAGACCATTCCGGAATTTACCGTAGGGGAAACCGGACCTCATGATCCGATGATCCATCAGGGTAAAACTTCGCCGCCAAAACCTTACACCGAGGCAACGCTTCTTCGTGCCATGGAAACAGCCGGAAAACAGGTGGAAGATGATGAGCTCCGAGAATTGCTCAAAAATAACGGGATCGGAAGGCCATCAACCCGCGCTAACATTATCGAAACTCTTTTCAAAAGAAAGTATATTGAAAAGAAAAGGAAAAATCTCATCGCTACCCAAACGGGAATTCAGCTGATCGATACCATTGAAGATGAACTCCTTAAAAGCCCGGAACTTACCGGTGAATGGGAACTTAAACTCCGGAAAATTGAAAAAGGAGAGTATGAAGCCAATCATTTCAAGGAAGAATTGATTCAGATGGTTACTGAGCTTACCGAAAAGGTAGTCTACGGAAAAGGAAAAGTAATCAATCTGGAAGAAGAGAAGGTAGTGAAAGAAAAAAAGAAACGTGAACCAGCCGTAAAAAAAGAACTGCAGTCCTGGGAAGAAACAAAATGTCCGAAATGCAAAGAACATCATCTTATGAAAGGAAAGACAGCGGTAGGGTGTTCAGATTTCAAAAACTGTGGCTTTAAAGTTTTGTTTGAAATTTTTGGTAAAAAAATATCAGACAAGCAGCTGATGGATCTCGTTCTAAAAGGGAAAACTTCAAAACTAAAAGGTTTTACGGCACATCCTGAAAGCCTGACAGAAGGTGTTTTGTCTTTGGATGACAATTTTCAGATTGTTTTAAACTAGGTATGCATAAAATGCTTCACCTCTGTACAAAATGACACTGCTGCAAAATCATGTTTAATAAACTGTTAGCATTCGCAATGTCATGCTGAGCTCGTCGAAGCATCTGTTCAAAATAATAATTCAAAAGATATCAATAGGGGCGGACTTTAGTCTGCTTTCTAATAATAAAAACCTCAAAATGGCTTTGGCCAAAACTTAATGCAATCGGATCTGCTTAAATTAATTTAAGGTCAGAACCATATTTGCATTGTTTTTGAAATTTGTCTTTACATTTACATTTTAAAATCATTACATGACACCCGAAAAAAAACAGCTCATCACCGACAGCTTTCACCGTTCCGAAACATTGAAATTCTATAAAGCAGAACTCCTGGAAGTTGAAACCGATTTTATCTCTATGAAAATCCCTAAAATGGATCTGATGACCAGGAAAGCCGGAATGTTCAACGGAGCAATGATTGCTTCTTTAGTGGATGTTTCTTCAGGATACGCCGCGGTAAGTCATTATGAAGAAGATTGCTATGTAGTAACCGTAGAATTGAAGGTGAATTATCTGCGTCCGGCAATCGGCGATGCACTCGTTTCAAAATCGTATGTCATCAAGGGCGGAGCAAAGATCAGTGTCATCCGTACGGAAATCTATACTGTTGATGAAAACAATGATTCGGAAAGCCATGTTGCCACTTCTTTGGTAACCATGATGAAAATAAAGTAAATCTTTTCGGAAATTTATGCTATATTTAATATAACAATTTCTGAATAAGTGACTGAACTAAAAAAATAAAAATATGAACTTAATTATTCGTCTGCTGGTAACGGCAATTGTTGCCTACCTGCTTACCATGATCTTACCGGGAGTACATTTTTCCGGATTCGGTGGGGCCATTATCTTTTCCATTGTATTGGGAATTTTAAACCTGATTGTAAAACCGATCCTTAATCTTTTGGGATTACCTTTAACAATTATTACTTTAGGTTTATTTGCCCTTGTTATAAACGCGATCATCATTCTTATTGCAGATTATTTTATAGACAGTATGGTCGTCGACGGTTTCTGGTGGGCACTGATTTTCAGTATTCTTCTCTCCCTGATAACTTCTCTGGCAAACTCCATGTTTTCAGACAGAGATTAAATCATAAACATTTCAAAGGTTGATAATGAGTGGGCTTCGGTTCACTCTTTTTTATGTAGACAATACACAATTTTGCTTAAATTTTATCTCTGAATATTCTCTTGCTGTATGGTAAAAATAAGTAACTTTGAAAACTTTGAAATAAACAGGATTATGAGCTTTATATCATAATCAAAAAATTTGATCAACAATATGAAATTTAAGTACAGTCTGCTGGCTTTGGCAGCGCCGCTCTTAATGAATGCACAGAAAGTAATGACGCCGGAAATCCTCTGGACTTTAAAGAAAGTCGGGGTACAGGCAGTTTCACCAGATCATTCTTCGCTTATATATAAAGTGGGACAGGTGGATCTTAAAACAGAAAAAACCAAAAACGAAAGCTATTTCCTGAATGTTCTGAATAACCAGTCCGCAAAAATGGATTTGGGCAAAAAAGCCCTTATCCAATGGGATAAAAACGGAATTTATGCCCAGGAAGGTGACAAAATTTTTGTTTCTAAAGACAATGCAAAAACCTGGACGGAATTTTATACAATAGGTGAAGCGGATAATATTGTCATTTCTCCCGATGGCAAAAAAATAGCATTCAGCAGACAGGTTCTTGTGGAAAAAGTAATGGGGAAAGATAAATATTCCGACACCCCGAAAACCACGGCACAGGTTTATACCGACCTCAACCACAGACACTGGGATTATTTCAACGAAGGAAAATACAACCATATTTTTGTAGTAAATGTTTCGGATAAAGCAGATGCTGCAAAAGATCTTCTGGAAGGAAAGATGTGGGATTCTCCACAAAGACCATTCGGGGGAGCTGAAGATTTTATCTGGAGCCCGGATTCCTCACAGCTTCTTTATGTAACAAAGCCTAAGACCGGAAAAGAGTATTCCACCAGCACAAATACTGATATCTTCGCTTATGATATTGCAACAGGAACCACCAAAAATCTGACGGAATCTAATAAAGGCTATGATGTGAATCCTAAATTCAGTCCGGACGGAAAGTCGTTAATTTGGCAGAGTATGGCCAGAGACGGTTATGAAGCGGACAAAAATGATGTGAAAATCATGGACTGGAAAACGGCTAAAGTAACAAATCTTACTGCAGGATGGGACGAAAGCGTTTCGGGAGATGTCTTCTGGAGTGCAGATTCAAAAACAATTTATTTTACGGCTGCATTCAGAGGAATAAAACAGCTGTTTTCATTAGACCCGAAAAATGCTAAAGTTCAGCAGATCACAAAAGGTGATTTTGATGTGAATGAAATCTTTGCAGATCAGAAAAAATCGTTACTGGTAGGAAGAACAGACATCAACCATGCAACAGACCTGTTTTCGGTGAATATCAAAAACGGAGAAATGCAGCAGGTAACCGAAGTCAATAAAGACACGTACGCAAGCCTCTCTCAGGGAAAATCTGAACTTAAAATGGTGAAAACTTCGGATGGCAAAGAAATGGGCGTATGGTTCCATTACCCTCCAAATTTCGATCCTAATAAAAAATATCCTACACTGGTGTATTGCCAGGGCGGGCCACAGTCGGCTTTAACTCAATTCTTTAGTACAAGATGGAATTTCGCCTTAATGGCTGCCAACGGATATATTGTTGTGGCACCAAACAGAAGAGGAATGCCGGGCTGGGGAACAAAATGGAATGAAGAAATTTCCAAAGACTGGGGCGGTCAGCCGATGAGAGATTATCTTGCCGCAACAGACTTTGCCAAAACATTACCTTACGTGGATGGTGAAAGAGTAGCAGCTGTTGGAGCAAGTTACGGAGGATACAGTGTATTCATGTTAGCCGGAATCCACGAAAACAGATTCAAAACGTTTATTGCCCATGATGGATTGTTTGATATGAAATCCTGGTATCTTACCACAGAAGAGCTTTGGTTTGCCAACTGGGATCTCGGTTCGCCTTGGGAAAAGCCACTTCCTAAAGCGTACACAGAATTTAATCCAAGCAATTTTGTGGATAAATGGAACAAGCCGATTATGATTGTTCAGGGTGGAATCGACTACAGGGTTCCTTACGAGCAGGGTCAGGAAGCTTTCCAGGCAGCACAGCTCAGAGGGTTAAAATCCAAACTGGTGTACTTCCCGAATGAAAACCACTGGGTGCTTCACCCTCAGAATGGTCTCGTTTGGCAGAGAGAATTCTTCGACTGGCTGAAAGAAACATTATAAAATATCAATAGGAGCGGGCTTTAGCCCGCTTTTTGTTTTTTGAAAATGAAAAGGCTTTAGCCAAAATATAAAATCCAATTATGCAAAACAGAATCTTCTCTTTTCCTCCAATTATTGATGATCATTCTGAAATTATAATTTTAGGCTCAATTCCGGGTGTTAAATCCTTGGAAAAGCAACAATATTACGGTCATCCGCAAAATAAATTCTGGAAGATCATTTTTGAATTGCTGAATGAAGAATTTACGGAAGATTACGACCAAAGAATTCAGATCTTAAAGAAAAATCATATTGCGCTTTGGGATGTTATCGATTCCTGCGAAAGAAAAGGAAGCCTGGATTCGGAAATTAAAAACGAAGAAGCCAATGAGATCGGTGAATTGCTGGAAGATCATCCTAATATTAAAGCCATATTTTGCAACGGCGGAAAATCATATAAAAATGTACAGAAAATTTTAGGCAAGAATTATAAAATTCCGGTATTTTTACTGCCTTCTACCAGTCCTCTCCACACCGTGTCTTTTGAGAAGAAACTAGAAGAATGGAAGAAGGTAAAACAATATCTATGAAAAAATTCATCCTATTATTGCTTATTTTAAGTTTTACGAATGCTTTTTCCCAGGAATATCATTTTGATTATTTTGTTAAATATAAATTCCAATCAAAACAAAAAAAAGAAAAGCGAACAGAGAATTTTGAATTTCTGAGTATTGTAAATTCAAAAGACTATTCTTATCAGATTAATTTCAGAGCTGAAAGTAGAGATACAATGACAGCAACAATAACTGACTTGAAAAATAATTTACAACATTATTTTCATGTAACGAATACCACGTTTCCTTTAAGTAAGCTGAATTTTGACTATAAATATTCAAAAAGAATTCCTTCTGCTAAAAAACAACTTGAAGATGAGTCAAAAAGAAGGTTCTTTAGATCTGAGTTTGTTGGAAAACAAAATGACGGCTTGTCACGATATTTAATCAACGAATATACAAATGGAAAGATGAAAAAGCCGAGAGTTTCAGCAGAAGTTATTTTTGCAGACTTTCAGGACGATTTATCATATATTGGATTACAGTTTTTATTCGATTATTATGAAATCTATAATAAAGTTAAATTTGAAAAAAATTATATAGTAAAATCAGCATCAGCAAAATCTGAAAATCTTGAAATTGTATTGTCATTAGATAGTATTGAGCCTCAAAATTTTGATATAAAAATTAATCCTGATCAACTAAAATTTCAAAACTAAAACAGCAAAGTGAGCAATTTGCAAACTTTACTGTTTTTATGGGTATTTTACTATTTATCAATCCTATACACTTCCTCATAAGGCTGTATTAAAACCCATCCGTTCCCGGAGAATTTCATCTGAAATTCTTCGCCGCTCCCTCTTCCGATAAGACTTTTAAAAGAAACATTGGTCTTTAATTCAGGAGTTAGGTTTCCGGACCATGCTACCGTAGCATTAGGATCTGTAAAAACAGGTGCATCAGGAGTTACCAGCAAAGTCAATGGCTCACCGTGCGTAGTAACTGCAATGTGTCCTGTTCCGGATAGCCTTACCTGGAAAAGTCCGCCGGACATAACGCCTGCAATGCTTTTCAGCATCGTAATATCACTTTTTACGCTTTGTTCGTGAGCTAATACGTCGTTTCCGTTTACACAAACTGCTTCATTGTTAAGGTAAAGAATGCGTACCTTCTTTCCTTCATCGGCCACATATAATTTTCCGGTTCCTTCGGCTTTCATCAGTCTTGCTCCTTCACCGCTGATTGCTTTTTTAAGCAGATTTCCCAAACCGCTCGAAAGCATTCCCTGTCTTTCAAAATTGATGTTTCCTATATAACTTACCATACTTCCGGTCTTTGTCCATACTGCCTGATTGTTCAGGTTAATTTCCAGAAGCGCTGGCTTTTCAAGTTCGAAGTAATCTCTGTTTTCGGGTTTTTCTTTTGTTTCGTTGACGAAAGATTCAATTGAATATTTGCTCATAAGTGTACATTTAAACTGCAAAATACAAATTTTCAGACGTAATATTCGCCGTAAAATCACGGTTTTTTGCCTGATTGTAAATAATACTTGACAAAGGGGTACCGAATGTCGTATATTTGCAGTCCGAAAATTACATCTTGTAATTTGATAATTTTTAAACCGTAATTTAAAAAATGAAAACATCAGATTTTAATTTTGATCTTCCTGCAGAATTATTAGCAGAACACCCATCCGAGCACAGAGACGAAGCAAGGCTAATGGTTTTGGACAGAAAAACCGAAACTATTGAACACAAATTGTTCAAGGATGTGGTTGATTATTTTGATGAAGGAGATCTTTTCATCTTTAACAATACCAAGGTTTTCCCGGCACGTCTTTATGGAAATAAAGAAAAGACAGGAGCAAAAATCGAAGTTTTCCTTTTGAGAGAACTTGATAAAGAAACCCGCGTTTGGGATGTATTGGTAGATCCTGCAAGAAAAATCAGAATTGGAAATAAATTATTCTTCACGGAAGACGAATCTCTGGTAGCGGAAGTTATCGATAACACAACTTCAAGAGGGAGAACATTAAGATTCTTGTTCGATGGTTCTTACGAAGAATTCAGAGCTAAATTAAAGGAGCTTGGAGAAACACCGCTTCCAAAATATATTAAAAGAGACGTAGAACCGGAAGATGCAGAAAGATACCAGACAATCTACGCAAAAGTGGAAGGAGCGGTTGCTGCACCTACGGCTGGGCTTCACTTCTCAAAACATCTGATGAAAAGACTGGAAATCAAAGGAATTGATTTCGCAGAAGTTACCCTTCATGTTGGATTAGGAACATTTAACCCGATCGAAGTGGAAGATCTTTCCAAACACAAAATGGAATCTGAAGAGATTTTCATCGATGAAAAAAATGCTCAGATCATCAACAATGCCGTTGAAGCTAATAAGAGAGTGTGTGCTGTAGGAACTACAACAATGAGAACACTGGAAACTTCAGTATCTTCAAATAAGAAAATTTCCGCATTCCACGGATGGACAAATAAATTTATTTATCCTCCTCATGAATTCGGGGTTGCCAACTGTATGATCACGAATTTCCACACGCCGAAATCTACGTTAATCATGATGATTGCAGCGTTTGCAGGAAGAGACTTCGTAATGCACGCGTATGAAGAAGCTGTAAAAGAGAAATACAAATTCTACTCGTACGGAGATGCGATGCTAATTTTATAAAAAAGTAAAAAGAGCCAAGTTAAAAGTAAAAAGTTAAAGAACACAAAATGAAACAAAACGATTTACTTGCAAGAACTTTTATGTTTGGCGTGAATTGTCTTAAGTTTTTAAGAACACTTCCAAATGATCCTGAAAGTAAGTTAATTAGGTTTCAACTTGGAAAATCAGCCACTTCGATAGGGGCGAATTATGAAGAATCACAAGCCGGGTCTTCAAAAGCAGATTTTAAAAATAAGGTGAAAATTGCCTTAAGAGAAGCTCGGGAAAGCAATTTCTGGCTTCGGATTTTAAAAAATTTAGACGGTTATAATTCAGAAGAATTTCAAGTATTATTAAATGAAAGCGCTGAATTAAAAAATATTTTAGCAACAATAGTTAACAACACAAAGTTGTAAAAACTTTTCAATTTTTACTTTTAACTTGGCTCTTACCTATATGAAAGATATCAGAACTTTATCACTCGACCAGCTTAAAGAGTATTTTACGTCTTTAGGAGAAAAGCCTTTCCGAGCGAAACAGGTGTACGATTGGCTGTGGAGCAAAAACCTTCATTCGATTGATGAGATGACGAATCTTTCAAAGTCTCTTCGTGAAAGAATTTCCGAAGAATACACCATCAATCCGGTTTCTGTTGATCAGCTCCAGAAAAGTACCGACGGAACCATCAAAAACGGAGTCAAATTACACGACGGTTTATTGGTAGAGTCTGTTTTGATACCTACCGAAACAAGAACTACAGCTTGTGTCTCTTCTCAGGTAGGATGCTCATTAAATTGTGAATTCTGTGCAACAGCTAGACTCAAAAGAATGAGAAATCTGGAAGTGGCGGAAATTGTAGATCAGGTTGCTTTAATCGACAGCCAGAGCAAAATGTATTTTAACAGGCCACTTTCCAATATTGTTTTTATGGGAATGGGAGAGCCGATGATGAACTATAAAAATGTAGTGGAAGCCATCAGGAAAATCACACAACCGGAAGGTTTAGGGATGTCGCCGAGAAGAATTACCGTTTCTACATCAGGAATTCCCAAGATGATCAAAATGCTTGCTGATGACGATTTGAGAGTAAAGCTCGCCTTATCACTTCACTCCGCTATCGAATCAAAACGTAATGAGATCATGCCCTTTTCCGAAAAATTTCCTTTAACGGAAATTATGGAAGCGCTTCAATACTGGTATCAGAAAACAGCTTCTGTCATTACTTTCGAATACTGCGTATGGAAAGGGATCAATGACGGAGATGAAGATATTAAAGCGCTTATTAAATACTGTAAACAGGTTCCTTCAAAAGTTAATTTAATCCAATACAACCCAATTGGAGACGGGAAATATGATCAATGTAATAAGCAGGCAGAAGAAAATTATATCCGTCAGCTTGAAAATGCAGGAATTGTTTGTGTAATAAGAAAAAGCCGGGGAGGCGATATTGATGCAGCCTGCGGACAATTAGCCAACAAAACAGCTGATTAAAATTTCATTAAAAAAATCATGAAATATTCTTAACGTTTCTTAAAATCTTACCTTTGTACCAAATAAAAGTGACAATGGTAGATTACTTTTTTGGTAAAGATGGTCTTGAAAATATTTATGCATGGTCGATCCCGGTACATGCAACAATCATTCTGGCAGAAATGATTTACAGTCATGTTGCCGAAGCCAGGCTTTATAACGGAAAAGATCTTGCAACAAATATTTATCTTGCGCTACTCAATTTTGGGTTGGATCTTCTGATGAAAGCTTTTGCCATGGGAGTAATGTTTTTCTTCTTCAACCACAGGCTTTTTTCATGGGAATATACAGTATGGTACGGATTGCTTTGCTTCATTATTACGGATTTCGATTATTATGTCCTTCATTATGTAGATCATCATTCCAGGGCGTTTTGGGCGGTACATATTACCCATCATAGCTCGGAATTCTTCAATCTGACAACCGGTTTTAGGAGTCCGGTTCTACAGCCGCTGTACCGGTATCTTTATTTTTCACCGCTCGCTTTTTTAGGTTTTAATCCGTGGCATATTATGGTGGCATATGCGATAGGCCAGGTGTACGGAACCTGGGTGCATACACAGACCGTAAAAAGTATGGGTATTCTGGAATATATTCTCGTTACTCCCTCTCATCACCGGGTGCATCATGCCTGTAATATTAAATATCTGGACAGAAATATGGGAATGTGTCTTATTATCTGGGATAAAATTTTCGGCACCTTTGAAAAAGAAGATCCCAATGTGCCCGTAAAATATGGTATATATCCTAAAATGCCCGACAATAAGCCTGATACAGTTCTTTTATATGAATGGCGAAAAATATGGAAAGACATTAAACAACCGGGGTTAAAATTCTCAGACAGAATTAATTATATTTTTAATTCTCCCGGATGGCGACATGACGGAACCGGAAAAACAGTACGGCAATATCAGAAAGATTACTGGACAAAGAAGAATAAGAAAAAACCGGAATCACATAAAAAAACAGCGTAAATTTTCTCCGTTCTAAATAATTTTCAATATCTCTATATAATCAATTCAAGCGGCTTGGTCCGTCTTTTTTATTAGATTTTTTAATTTTCATTTAGACTTGGCTGAGTGGAACAATAGTATCAAAAAAACTCAAATTATATTAATATCAGATTTGCTATCATTTGCTGAGTACTAACGCCTTTGCGAACGAAAAATAAATACAGTTATTTTAAAAAAAATTGCGTCCATTGCGCTAAAAAGATTGCAATTACTGTCATTTATAATATTTTTACAAAATGAAAAAATTATTTCCTGTTTTAGCCATTCTGATTTCTACGTTGTATTCTTCCCAACAATCTGAAACATTAAAGATCAGAAAATTCAGAATTGCTTATCTGGATGAAAAGATTGAAGAAACATCAGGGTTAAGCTTAATGAACGGGAAATTGTACACATTTAACGATAGTGGAAATTCACCGGAAATTTTTGAACTGGATAAAACAACAGGATCAATCATCAATATCCTACCGATTAATGCTAAAAATAAAGACTGGGAAGCTTTAACTCATGACGGAAGTAATTTTTACATCGGCGATTTCGGAAATAACGGAGGGACGAGAAGAGACCTTGAAATTTATAAAGTATCATCTGGAAACAATTCTTTCACAAATGATTCGGTTCGGTTGATCTCATTTGAATATCCGGAACAAAAAGACTTTACCCCGAAGTATTCTTCAACGGATTTTGATGCTGAAGCAATGATTTATCTCAACGGGAAAATTCACCTTTTTACGAAAGATTGGGACACGAAATCCACCGTGCATTACAGCATTGATCCTGAAATTTCAGGAAAGCAGCAGGCGCAGCAAACAGAATCTTTTAAAATAAATTTTTTGGTTACGGATGCTTCTTATTACAATAAAAAGTTATACCTCATCGGCTATACAAAGAAAACGGAAGTTTTTTTGAATATTTTCAGGGAAACAGAACCGGGGATTTTTTTCAACGGAACTCCGGATAGATATTATTTAGGAAGCGCACTGTCAATAGGACAGATTGAAGGCATTGCTGTAGATGAAACCGGCATTTATATTTCCGGAGAAAAATTTCATTCACCTTTGGGAACTGCAAAGCAGAGTCTGTATTTTATTCCAACTGACAAGCTCAAAGATTAATAATTTAAACATTTGTGTCACTTGCTGAGCTAAGCGCCTTTGTGGGCGTAAAAATATTCAAATAATTATACAATTCTCTGCGACTTTGCGTTAAAACTAAAAAAATGATATTCGTATTAAATTACCTTAAAATTGACTGAAAAAAATTATCTTTGTGGTAATTAATAATTTATCCATCATCAAAGATTGTGGCGAACACTGTAGAAGAAATCAAGCGACCGATCAATGAGGAAATGAAACTTTTCGAGCAGAAGTTTTATGAATCCATGCAGAGTAAAGTACCTTTATTAGATAAAGTCACACGTTTTATTGTTACTACAAAAGGGAAGCAGATGCGGCCGATGTTCGTTTTTCTTTGTGCCAAGCTTGTGGGAGACGTTAATGAAAAGACCTACCGTGGTGCTTCCATGATTGAGCTCATTCATACTGCAACGCTGGTACACGATGATGTGGTGGATGAAAGTTTTAAGCGACGCAACTTTTTTTCGATCAATGCGTTGTGGAAAAATAAAATCGCTGTTTTAGTAGGAGATTACCTTTTGTCAAAATCGGTTTTACTTTCAACGGATCACAAAGATTACGATTTACTGGGAGTTATTTCCAGAACAATCCGTGAAATGTCTGAGGGAGAACTTCTCCAATTGGAAAAAGCCAGGAAACTGGATATTACAGAAGAAGTGTACTACGAAATTATCCGTCAGAAAACCGCTACCCTTATTGCAGCCTGTTGTGAAATCGGAGTTTTGTCGAATAATGCTGATGCAAATTTGGCAAAAAAAATGATGGATTTCGGAACTTATACCGGAATGGCTTTTCAGATTAAAGATGATCTATTTGATTACCTGACTTCTAATGTCATCGGAAAACCCGTAGGAATCGATATCAAGGAGCAAAAGATGACATTGCCATTGATTTTTACCCTGAGAAACGCCAACGAAAAAGACAAAAAGTACTATTTTAATACTATTAAACGGTATAATAACGATCAGAAACGTGTAAAAGAGCTGATCAGCTTTGTAAAAAGTTCCGGTGGGCTGGATTATGCCATTTCAATAATGAAAGATTTTCAACAAAAAGCCAAGGATATTCTTAACGAATTTCCCGATTCCGAAGCCAGAAAATCTTTACATATTATGCTGGATTACGTAATTGAGCGAAAATTTTAAATTAAATTATTTTCATCGTTACAATAATAACGGCTAAAACTATGCAAAATAAAGCTGTTAAAAATAAATAATCCGCAATAGTTTCAAATCTGTGTCCACGCTTTTCATGCGTAGATCTTATCGCAAGAAAGGAAAAGAAACAACTGAATGCGAAAAACAGGCAGGCTACACCCGCAAATTCGTCCAAATGAGTGCTGGGACTCATTTTAGTAATCTTCAGAGACGTGATGATCACCAGTGAAAAGCCCAGCAGATTACTCGAAGCATTCAGAATATGGGTGGATTTCTTCTCCATCTTTACAATTTTTTTCTAATATAAATACAATTTTTTTTATTATCAAATATTTAAAAAAGATTATTAAAAATTAAAATTAATTTAAAAAGTGTATATTAGCAAAATACTTCAAGAATTATAAAATTTTTTATCGGGCTATGCAGACAACCTATATTGAAACACAGCAAATTTCCTTTCAAGACTTTAAAAATCAGATACTTGAAGATTATAAGTTAGGAAGGATTTCTCGCGAAATGTCATATCTGGGCAGAAGAGAAGTTCTTACGGGAAAAGCTAAATTTGGTATTTTTGGGGATGGAAAAGAGCTTCCTCAGCTTGCAATGGCGAAAGTTTTCAAAGATGGAGACTTCCGTTCAGGATACTACAGAGATCAGACCTTTGCTTTGGCTGTTGATGCGCTGACTGTTGAAAGTTTCTTTGCACAGCTGTATGCAGATACCAGCGTTGAAAGAGAGCCAGCCTCTGCAGGAAGACAGATGAATGGGCATTTTGCTACACGAAGTCTTAATGAAGATGGAAGCTGGAAAGATTTAACAGCTCAGAAAAATATTTCATCCGATATTTCTCCCACTGCCGGACAAATGCCAAGATTATTAGGATTGGCGCAGGCTTCCAAAATATATAAATCAGTAAAATTTGAAGGTTCTGAGAAATTCTCAAAAGACGGGAACGAGATTGCTTTCGGTACAATTGGTGATGCTTCTACGGCAGAAGGCCATTTTTGGGAAACGCTGAATGCTGCTTGTGCACTTCAGGTTCCGATGATTGTTTCAATCTGGGACGACGGCTACGGGATTTCTGTTCCTACCATGAAGCAGAGAGCAAAAGCAGATATTGCTGAAATGCTGAGCGGTTTCCAGAGAAAAGAGGGTGAATTCCAGGGATGTGAAATCATTCAAGTGAAAGCATGGGATTATCCTTCATTGCTGGATGCCTATGCCAGAGCAGAACAGTTTGCAAGGATGGAAAGCATTCCCGTGGTAGTACACGTTATAGAAGTGACACAGCCTCAGGGACACTCCACTTCAGGATCTCACGAAAGATATAAGAACGAAGAGCGTCTTGCCTGGGAATCTCAATTCGACGGTTTGGTGAAATTCAAAGAATGGATTTTGAATTATTCAATCGAAATCGATGGAAAAGAAGAAGTTCTGGCAACGGCTGAAGAATTGGATGCTATTGATGAAGAAGCTAAAAAAACGGTAAAAGCCGGGCAGAAGGCAGCCTGGGAAAATTACCAGAAAACCATTACGGATTTAATTCATTCGGTGTTACCTTTTGTTGAAAATCTGAAAGGTCAGAATTCCGAAATTGAAAACTATATCAGTCAGTTTAATAAACTGGTTTCCAAAGCGAAAAAAGATGTCTTCCATTTGGTAAGAAAATCTTTATTGGCAACAAGAGGAACGAATTCTGCAGAAAGAAATCAGCTGATGCAGAAATACAATGAGATTTTTGAGGTGGAAAAAGACAATTATTCGTCTCACTTATATTCTCAGTCTCAGTGGAAAGCGGAAAATGTAAAAGAAATTAAACCTGTTTACTCTGAAAACTCCGAAGACGTTGACGGAAGAGTAGTGGTACGAAATAATTTTGACAAGATTTTTGAAAAATATCCTGAAACTTTAGTATTTGGTGAAGATGCCGGAAATATCGGTGACGTAAACCAGGGACTCGAAGGAATGCAGGAAAAATACGGCGAAGTTCGTGTAGCAGATACCGGAATCCGTGAAGCTACGATTCTCGGACAGGGAATCGGTATGGCGATGAGAGGTCTCAGACCAATCGCTGAAATTCAGTATTTAGATTATATTTTGTACTGTTTACAGGGAATGAGCGATGATCTTGCTACCGTCCAGTACAGAACAAAAGGTGGTCAGAAAGCTCCGGTAATCATCAGAACAAGAGGCCACAGGCTGGAAGGGGTTTGGCATTCAGGCTCTCCGATGGCGGGTATTCTTAATCTTTCCAAAGGAATTTTAGTTTTGGTTCCAAGAAACCTTACAAAAGCTGCCGGATTCTATAATACCATGCTTCAGAGCGATGATCCTGCTGTAATTGTTGAATGCCTGAACGGATACCGATTAAAAGAAAAACAACCGGATAACTTAGGAGAATTCACTGTTCCTGTAGGGAAAATTGAAGTTACCAAAGAAGGAAATGATGTGACGTTAGTAACATACGGTTCTACGTGGAGAATTGTTATGGAAGCAGTGGAAGAGCTTGAAAAATTAGGGATTTCTGCGGAAGTGATTGACGTTCAGTCATTGATTCCTTTCGATCTAACTCACGAAATTGCTGAATCGGTGAAGAAAACCAACCGATTGGTGGTAATCGACGAAGATGTGGAAGGCGGAACTTCAGCGTTTATTTTACAGCAGATTTTAGAAAAACAGAAAGCCTTCAGATTCCTGGATTCTGATCCGTTGACAATCTCTGCCAATGATCACAGACCGGCATATGCAAGTGACGGAGATTATTTCTCTAAGCCATCTGCAGACGATATGGTAGAGAAAATCTACGCCATGTTTAATGAAACAAATCCTCAAAAATATCCAGCAATATTTTAATTGAGATTTTAGATAAATTTTTGAAACCGCTTCTTTTGGGAGCGGTTTTGTTGAATAGGAGAATTCATAGATTATAAATATTATGCTACAAGATCAAATAACTTTAAAAACACGTCATAGAAATTTCGTAAAGAAAATTTCAGAGAAAGAAATTGTCTATGCCTTAAAAAATAATGAAGGATATGCGACCTCCTCATCAAATAAAGTAAAAGATGAAGAGGGTAATCCAATTGAAATAATTTGCTTTTGGTCAGATATTTCTATCGCAAAATCATGTATAGAAAATGAATGGAATGAATATGAAATTAGTGAATTAAGTTTATCGGAATTTTTAGAAAATTGGTGTGTCGGAATGAGTAATGATCGATTAATAATCGGGACAAATTTCGATAAAAATCTTTTTGGCTATGAAATTGAACCTTTGGATTTAATTTTAGAAATTATTTCAGAATTGAATTTATTAAATAAACAGATTATACTTAATAAGTTTGATGGTATTCAGGATTTAGAATTTCAAATTAAAAATATTCTTGAAAATTAAAATACCATTTAAACAGCACTCTTCTGCACCTTCTTTCCTTCCAAAATCATTTTACAATCCTTCTCTTTTTCCGGATCGTACACATGATATTTCGTTTCCCATTCCTCAAGCTGGTACAAAATAGGAAGCAATGCTAAGCCTTTCTCCGTCAAAGAATATTCAACCCTCGGCGGAATTTCTTTAAACTCTTCACGAATCACCAGTCCGTCCGATTCCATTTCCCGAAGCTGGTCGGTAAGCACTTTTCTGGAAATAACATTAATGCGCACCGCAAGTTCCCCGAACCGCAGTTTCCGGTCTTTTATTACCAGAACAATAATCGGTTTCCACTTGCTTCCCAAAGCAGACATCGCTTTACCAAGAGGACAGCTGTACTGCATTAATTCGTTCTTTTTCATAAGGTTTTATTTCTAATTTGACTTATTAATCTTTTGTAAACACGAAGTTCACAAGAATTTTTACCTGATTACCTTTTTAGTTTCACAAAGCCACTCTACTTACATGAGAGCACAAGATTTTTAAACTTATGTGTCTTATCCGCGTTTTTATAAACAACTTAAAATAATGTATAATCATCTTTTGTGCCTTTTGTGGTAAAAAATAACTTAGATGAGAGCCTTAAACGTTACTTCAAAGTTACTAATGTAAGTTACCACAAAGTTACTACTTTTTTTCTTCGTAAGATACAAATCTGAACTATTATTAGTTACTTTGTGTAACAAATATAAAAAGTAAATCTAAAATGAGCACAGAATCATTATTTACACCTTTCAAGTACAAAAATTTAGAACTAAAAAATAGAATTGTCATGGCTCCGATGACAAGAGCACAATCGGACAACGGAGTACCCACACAGCAGATCGCTGATTACTACGCCAGAAGAGCAGCTGCAGAAGTAGGATTAATTCTTTCTGAAGGAACGGTAATCAACCGCCCGGCTTCGAAAAATATGCAGAATATCCCTGATTTCTACAGAACAGAAGCCTTAAACGGATGGAAAAACGTAATTGATGCTGTACACCATAACGGCGGAAAAATGGGACCTCAGATCTGGCACGTTGGAGATACCAGAAGTACACCGGATTATCCTTTGGAGGATATGGAAAAAGCTTCAACAATGACATTGGAAGATATTCAGGATACGATTGAGCAATTTGCAGCATCTGCAAAATCGGCTAAAGATCTTGGATTTGATGTATTGGAAATTCATGGCGCTCACGGCTATCTGATTGACCAGTTTTTCTGGGAAGGAACCAATACCAGAACCGATGAATATGGCGGAAAAACCATTAAAGAAAGAAGCCGTTTTGCAGTGGATGTTGTAAAAGCCATAAGAGCTGCAGTAGGTGAAGATTTCACGATTATCATTCGTCTTTCCCAATGGAAACAACAGGATTATTCGGTAAAATTAGCCCACACTCCTGAAGAAATGGAAGAATGGCTGTTGCCGTTAAAAGATGCGGGAGTCGATATTTTCCACTGTTCACAAAGACGATTCTGGGAACCGGAATTTGAAGGTTCCGACCTCAACTTTGCAGGCTGGGCGAAGAAAATTACCGGTCAGCCAACCATTACCGTAGGATCTGTAGGACTGGAAGGCGATTTTATGGCTGCTTTCGGAGGACAGGGAACGGAAAAAGCAGATTTAACGGAACTAACGAAAAGACTGGAAAGAGGAGATTTCGATTTGGTTGCCGTTGGACGTGCATTGCTTCAGGATCCGGAATGGGCTAAAAAAGTAAAAGAACAAAATACCGAAGCACTTCTTGACTTTTCAGCAGAAAGCCTCGGCGTATTATACTAAAGTTTAATTGTCAATAGTGGTTCTGCTTTGCTGCCCGTTTGATTTTTACAACTTTTCTGAACGGGCAATTGCTATTCACTAACGAAGTAAAATTCACTGTTGATGATTTTACCATATCTTGATTACCTATTTAAATTTTTTTCCAAAACCGCCTGAGAATATTTCAAAGGCGGTTTTTTTCAAAAGCAAAACCACTTTCCGGATAAGAAAGTGGTTTTTAACAGATTTAAATATCTAAAATGTCAGACTAATTCTGACAACGTGATCGTTTACAAACCGATACTTTTGTTGGGCTTTAGCTGTTTTCTGATGCTTTTCGGAAGCGCATCTTTGTGAACAAGGATTGCGGTAGATTTGTACTCCACATACGGTCTTGTCACATAAATATATCCTTCAAAATCATTTGTTACACCCCAGGAATTTTTTACCATATAGTATTCTTTTCCGCTCTGGTCTTTTGCAAGCCCTACGATATGCATGCCGTGGTCATCGGTTGTGGACAGGTTATTCAGAGCCTGCTGACGCATATCTTCCGTAATGGTTTTATCTTTTTTAGGTTCGGTAAATAAAGTTCCCTTGTTCTCATTATTGATTTGGTCAAGATTCATATCCGGAACATACGCCACCCCGTTTTTATAAGAAAAATAAGGTTCGGAAACATCCGTTGCCCAACCTACGGAATAGCCTTTGTTTACGGCATTATCAATAATTGCCGTTAGATCTTTCATCGGAACATTCCAGTCGGAATCGTGGCTCCAGTTGTCCGGAATCGGAACAACAAATTTCTGGAAGTAAGGATAATCCTTGTATGAAGAAATTTCAACATAATCTTCAGTATTAATGCCTACCACTTCTTTGGCAAAAGTCTGTGGCGTGTAAGATTTTCCTTCATACGTAAAATTGGAAGGAACTTTTCCTAAGTACTGATCCAGAATAGCATCTACGGAAGACATCCAGTTATCAGATAGCTTTCCTTTAGATGATGCCTGTACAAGACTGTCAAGAACAGGTTTCAGTTTACCCTGCATTTCAGAGAAATTATTTAGCGTCTGTCCCTGTCTAAGCCCTGTGTAAACGTCCTGCGGAACAGCTCCGTATTTTTTGTACATGTTGATGACATCATGCAGCTCTCCGCCGTCGCCCCAGCTTATTGCCCCGTTGTTCAGCACATATAATTTTGCTTTGTCATGGTAAGAATTTCTTGCCGTGAAGATTTCTGCAAGATCAACAGGCTTTTTACCCATTCTCTGCATTTCAGACTCCAAGAAAGAATTTCCTGAATAGCTCCAGCATGTTCCCGAAGAACCCTGGTTTTTTACCGAAGTTGCCCCAACGTCTTTCAGCGTGGTAAACTGGAAATTGGCATTTTGAGACTGATTGTTTTTTAACTTGTTGATTAAGTCATCCTGAGCAAACATCATACTTCCTGCAGACAAAACAAAAAGTAATGATATAAATTTGGTATTTTTCATTACTATAAAAGATTATTTATACGAATAGTCGTTCATAATAAAGATTTGTTACAAAGACAAAGGTTAAACCGAATCTTCAGTTTCCTATGAATTTTTTTTATCAGGAGCTTTTTCGCGCTTTCGCTACTCGCTTTTTCTGTTTTCGGCGGCGGCAAAGCCGCCGCCGAAAACAGAAAAAGAGCTCAGACAGACCGCTCAATCACGGCTAAGGTAGAGTCTTCCATTACAACTTTCAACAATACCTGGTATATTTTATCATTATAAACATTCATAAATCTGTGAAAATTCGCGAAAATCCGTGGTAACAATAATCAAATTGAGAGATTATAATTTAGTTTAATGCCTTCCTACATCATAAATTTGTATCAGCTTTACATAAGGAATTCTGTGTAAATCTTTGTGATCAGCGGGAAAATTGTAATAAATTCTCCGTTTACTTTGTGCTTTCATTTGTCGCCCTCATTAGATTTCATTACTTTTCAAAAAAAGTTTATCATGTTTCCAACCTTTTTGAAACTTTCTGCATCTGTATATATATAAAGCCTGATTATGGAACGAGAGTTACTATTACAATGTCAGCGGAACGACCGCAATGCGCAGCGGAAAGTCTATGAAAAAATGGCAGGGAAATTATATTCGGTTTGCAGAAGATATCTTAAAAATGATGAAGATATCGAAGAAGCACTGGCAGATACATTTTATAAGATTTTTACCAAAATAGACCAGCTTCACAATCCTGATATTTTTGAAGTCTGGGCCAAAAAAATAACGGTTAACGAATGCCTTCAAAAGCTCAGAACAGCGAAGTGTCTGCATATTTCACTGGAAGAAAATCATGTCATCAGTTCTGATGCATCAGGTGAAAGTGTTTCTTTTGAAAAAGATATTCTGCATCTCCTCAACTTTCTTCCGGAAGGCTGCAGAGCGATATTTAATCTTTTTGCCATTGAGGGCTATCCTCACAAGGAAATAGCGGCTATGCTCTCCATAAGTGAGGGAACGTCAAAATCTCAGCTCAATTTTGCAAGAAAAAAACTTCAGGAACTTCTGGTGAATCAAAATGTTTAAACTTTACAACAATGGAAAATAATCACGATATCGATAAAACTTTCAACGAGGCTTCTCAGTCTTTAGAAGAACCTGTAACTTTTCCGGGGTTTGATAAGGTTTGGAGCAGAGTAGAAGAAAAGCTGGATCAAAAAGAAGAAAAGAAACAGAGAAAAATCCCTGCATGGCTTCCGTACGGAATTGCCGCCAGTCTGATCATGGCTTCCGGAATTTTTTATTTTACCTCAACAGCAGATACTGCGAAGATTAGCCAGCCGGTTATTGCAGACAACAATAAAATTCAAAAAACCTACGCTCCACAGATTTCTGAACGTATCCAAAAGACAGACAGTGTTGTAAAAGCCAATATTCAAAAAACAATTATACCATCTGCTGCTGTAAAATTAGCCCGAAACGAAATACCAAAAATTTATACCCCTTCATTAACGCCTCCGGCTTACGAAGTTATATCTCCGCCGTCTTCTGATAAGGAGATAACCAAGATTGCTGAAGAACATGCGATTATGGACAGTATACAACGGCATAATATAGAAGAAGTTATTGCAATGGGAATAAAAAAAGAAAAAGCTTCAATGAATGCAATGGCTTCTAACAAGAAAATTTCTGAGCTCAGCACCATTGCCGATACTGCAGATTATGATTATCCGGATGTAAGATTCGGTCGTCTGGAAAAACAGAAGGAACCGGAAATACTTTATAAAAGATCTTCCACAAAAGAGTATACGCCTCTTGCATTAAATGGTGGGAAAAGAACTTTACTGGGTGAAAAACAGGCTGTAACTTCTCTGAATGGATTTGCGCCGGGCCTCAGCATAAATTCTATTTCGGGAGCGGCAGGATCAGGGAGATTGGATATTTCAGTGGGATATCTGTCAAATTCTCAGCCGGGAGCCGAACCGCTGGTTGTTATCAACGGAGCTGTGTCTGATGTAGAAACCCTAAAAAAACTGGATCCTGTAAAAATTGACAATATTTCTGTAATCAGTAAAGAAAAAGCCGGCGGTTTGTTTGGCGGCAAAGCAAAGAATGGCTTAATCGTAGTCATCACAAAAGATATTTCTAAATCGGAAAAACAAAGACTAAAAAAAATGCTTCAGGAAAAAGCTCCTGGAAAATAACCTAAAATATTGAAAACCAATAACCATTTTATCATACATCAGAAAAAGGAAATTTCCTCAAAGATTTCCTTTTCTTTTTTTGGATTTTTTACTGCAACTTTTTAATAAAACTGAATCTTCATATAAAGTACAATAAAGAAGTTACAATTTAAATGATAAACATGAAAAGAATAGGAACTACAATACTTGCTATAGGCTTATTGATGGCTTGTAAAACCAAAACAGCAACAGATCAGGAGAAAGATTCGGGGAAAATAAGCATTAAAAAAGATAAAGATCAGGACGGCATTAGCAACAGGAAAGATCAATGTCCTGAAATTGCCGGACCGGAGGAAAATAAAGGCTGTCCGTGGCCGGATCTGGATCAAGATGGTATTCCGGATAAAGATGATCAGTGTAAAGATGTTTCGGGACCGGTGGAAAATAAGGGTTGTCCTTTTCCTAATACCGATGGAGATGAAGTAATCGATAAAGACGATGCTTGTCCTACGGTTGCCGGACCGGCAGAAAATAACGGCTGTCCCTGGCCGGATACCGATGGCGACGGAATTCTGGATAAAGATGATGCGTGTCCTACCGTTCCCGGAATGCCGGAATATAATGGCTGCCCAAAACCGAAAGCGGTTGTTGCAGAGGAAATTTCTTATTCACCCCGAAATTCTTATGCGCTTGAAAGCTCATATCAACAAGGAAAAGTTTATAACAATCATGTTGGAAACAATAAAAATAAGAAAATAATAAAGGGAAATTATTACAATGAAGAATACAATGCTTTAGTTGAAAATCCATTTGAGTTAACGAAAAACCAACCGCTTTCAACTTTTTCTATCGATACCGATAATGCTTCCTATTCCAATGTAAGAAGAATGATAGAATACGGCGGGGTCGATAAAAATGCTGTGAGAGTGGAGGAAATGATCAATTATTTTAAATATGATTATCCTCAGCCCAAAAATAATCAGCCTTTTTCTATTAATACGGAAATAGGGAAAAGTCCGTGGAATCCTGATCATCAATTGCTTAAAATCGGTCTGAAAGGAAAAAACATCCCGATGAATAATCTTCCGCCATCCAATATGGTATTCCTGATTGATACTTCAGGTTCTATGGCTTACGAAAACAAACTGCCGCTGCTGATATCCTCTTTAAAGATATTATTGGATCAGCTGAGACCAGTAGACAAAGTAGCAATAGTGGTATATGCCGGAAGTGCAGGTGTTGTATTGCCTTCGACTTCAGTGGCAGAGAAAAGAAAAATTACAGAAGCTCTGGAAAAACTTCAGGCGGGTGGAAGCACAGCGGGTGGCGCAGGAATTGAGCTTGCTTACAAACTCGCACAGAAAAGCTTTATAAAAGGCGGAAACAATCGTGTGATTTTGGCAACGGACGGAGATTTTAATGTAGGCATTTCTTCTGAAGCAGACCTTGAGAACCTGATTGAAGAAAAAAGAAAATCCGGCGTTTTTCTTACCTGTCTGGGGTATGGGATGGGAAATTATAAAGACAACAAAATGGAAACTCTTGCAGATAAAGGAAACGGAAACTATGCTTACATCGATAATCTTCAGGAAGCCAATAAGTTTTTAGGAAGAGAATTTGCCGGAAATATCTATACTATTGCGAAAGATGTAAAAATTCAGATCGAGTTTAATCCTAAATTCGTCAAATCATACAGATTGATAGGATACGAAAACAGAAAACTGAGAAATGAAGATTTTACAAACGATAAAATCGATGCCGGAGAATTAGGAAGCGGACATACCGTAACAGCTTTATATGAAATAATTCCTGCCAACGTTAATTCTAAATTTTTACCGAAACATAATAAGCTTAAATATACTTCAAATTCCGCAAGTAAGAATTTCGGAAATGAATTAGGGACTGTAAAATTCAGATATAAAAAACCTCAGGGATCAAAAAGTTCTGAAATTGTTCATATAATAAAGAATTCTTCAGCTCAGCAGTCCGGTACAGATTTCAGATTTGCTTCTTCGGTAGCCTGGTTCGGGTTAGTTTTAAGAGATTCTGAATTCATTACCATAAGAGATTTAGATGCCATCGAAAAATTGGCGAAAGAAAATAAAGGGCAGGATAAAGACGGTTACAGAAGCGGATTCATAGAAATGATCCGGAATTATAAAAAGATAAAAATAGCTAAACGTTAAAAAAATATGAAGAAACTCATCATCATTGCTTTATGCAATTTCTCAATCATTATTCTGGGGCAGAAACCTGTCTTTGCAGAAGCAAAATTGAAGTCGGTCACATTGTACGAACAGTCTGCGGAACTTTACAGCAATGCTTCATTTAAAATTCCGAAAGGAAGTTCTGAAGTTGTGATCACCAATATTGCACAAAACATTGATGAAAGCAGTATAAAAATAGGCTCTAAATCTAAAGTTTCAGTATTAACCTACCGTTTTACTACAGATGAAAATTTTTATAAAGTAGAACTGGATAAGAAGAATCCTCAACATAAAGTTGTCTTGGACAGCATCTCTCTTTTAGAGAAAAAAATTAAAGATCTTGATTTCCAAAGAACTGCATTAGCAAACAGTATTGTTATTTTAGATAAAAATCAGACGATTAATTCCGGTTCCGCTTCTTATTCCAAAGAATTGCAAAAACTGATTGATTACTATCAGAAAAAGAGAACCGAACTAAGTATTGAGCTTGATAAAGCTGAAACATCATCTGCTCTTTTGGCAGAGAAACTGGATAAATTGCGTACCAAGTTTGATCTCAATAATCAGGAATTAGAAAAATATCCTAAGGGAAAATTGGTGCTGCAGATTTCCAGCGATGGTTCGGAAGATGTCAATCTGGATATTAAATATGGTATTCGCGAAGCGTTTTGGAGGCCTTATTATGACGTTGTTATTCCGGATATAAATTCTAAAGCCCAGTTGCTTTACAAGGCAATGGTAAGACAAAATTCCGGACTGGATTGGAAAAACGTCGAACTTCACCTGGTTTCCGGATACCCAAACGTGAGAAAGCAGATTCCTTCCTTATCTTCATGGAGTTTATTCTATCAGGAGCCTGTGGCGGCTGTTATTCCGGGAGTGCAGACAGATCGTGTTGAAAATTATGCTTCCGTACGGTCACAGTCTGCTGTAAAGGAAGTAAGTATTGCGGAAGTTGCGGTTGTAGGTTCCAGTATTTCCAGAAATCAACTGAATGTAGCCTACGACCTGAAAGATCTTTACACTATTTTGTCCAATAATCAGGACAACAGTATTAACCTTGATCGTACGGAAATTCCTGCCACTTATACTTATTACACCGTTCCGAAAGTAGACAGAACCGTTTACCTGATTGCAGAACTTGATAATCTTGATAAATATAATCTTATTAATGCTGAAGCAAATATCATTTTCGAAAATACCAATGTAGGAAAGACAATGCTCAATGCAGAAAGTACCGACAGTAAGCTTCTGCTCACACTTGGCGATGACAAAAGGATCAGTGTGAAAAGAGAAGTTATTAAGGATAAAACAATGGAAAAGAGTATCTCTTCGTCCAACAAGGAACAGCAGTTTGCCTACCAGTTTACGATTCGAAATAACAAAAGTGAAAAGATAAAACTCAGAATTATAGATAGAATTCCGGTATCGCAGGATAAGCAGATCATTATAACGCTCGTAAATAAAGGGGGTGCATCTTACAATGAAGAGACAGGAGAACTGATTTGGGATATGGTTTTAAATGCCAATGAAACAAAGAAAACAGAGTTTTCATTTAAGGTAAATTCATTAAAAAATAAAGTGATCTTAGGACTTTGACAGAATACCATATAAATATTTCATAATAAAAGTGTAATTAAAATTAGTGCTGACAGGCATTCTTAAGGGATGTCTGTTTTTTATTTAAATTAATTTTCAAAAATTATTGAAAATTCAATAAATATAATTACATTTGTAAAAGAAATGAATTAAAGATGAAACTTTCAGAAGCAAAAGAAAAATACATTCAGACCTGGGGAACATTTGCTACCAATTGGGGAATCAACCGTACAATGGCGCAGGTTCATGCCTTGCTTTTGGCAACCGGGAAACCGCTTTCTACCGATGAGGTGATGGAGCAGCTTGAAATTTCAAGAGGAAATGCCAATATGAATCTCCGTGCTTTGATGGACTGGGGAATTGTAAGAAAGGAATTCATAAAAGGTGATCGTAAAGAATATTTTGTTGCTGAAAAAGATGTATGGTTTTTATTTAAACAGATTACGAAAGAAAGAAGAAAAAGAGAAATAGAACCGGTGATTTCTTTTCTGGAAGAATTAAAAAATATTGAAGATAAAGATTCTGAAGAGGCAAAAGAATTCATAAAATTAATGGAAGACTTCAGCTCAGTAACAGGTAAAATCAACAATATCATGGATCTTGCGATAAAAAGTGATGATCATTGGCTGGTTGGGAAAATCACGAATTTGTTGAAATAAAATATGCCATTCTGAACGCTGGATCACGGGTGAAGAATCTTAAAGAAAGATAAAAAGGAGTTATTCCTTTTTTATTTAAAATTAACTTTCAAAAATTATTGAAAATATAAAAACTACGAAATGTTTAATGTTGTCTCATATCTGATTTTTCTCGCAGCCGCTTCATTCATTACCATTGATGTAGGAAGAAGATGCTATCAGGCAGGCAAATTCTATCTGGAATACCTAATCCACGACAAGCATCTTTGCCTTACGATCAACAGGATACTTTTAGGCTGTTATTATCTGATTAACCTCGGATATATTGCCATCAGTATTACAACCTGGGACAGGATTTCCTCCCTGGAGCAGGTATTTGCAATAACAGCAATACGCATCGGGAATATTATGCTGATTCTTTGCGTATTACACTACATCAATATTTTTACGCTTTATCTTCTAAGAAAAAATTTAACCATAAAATAAACTATTATGACAGCAACAATCCTTACCGCAGCAACGTACAATTTTTCAGCGTACATGATCTATTTGCCTATTGTAATTGCACTTACTGTTTTTGTTTCACAATTTCTGTTCAAAAACTCAAAGACTTTTATGATTGATATTTTTCACCAGAAAGAAGATATCGCCATGGCCACGAATTCCCTTTTCAAAATCGGATTTTACCTTCTGAATGTTGGTTTTGCCTTATGCATCATCGAGTTTTACAGAATAGAAACAGTGGAAAGCCTGGTGGTAAATATGAGCGAGAAAATCGGTAAATTTTCTATTTACCTCGGAATCATGATGCTCCTTAATCTCCTTCTCTTCCTGAAAGGCCGTAAACACGCTATGAACAAAAATAAAATCACTAAAAATGAAAACATTCATCTTTAAAATCTGGATGTATTTTACATTCAAAATGCAAAACAAAAGAACAAGAGGAGATTTTTTAAACCTTTAAAATTAATACCCATGAAAACTTTATTAACCTATGATCTCAGGATTCAGCAGACATTACTTATCCTGTTTCTTGCCACAATTATTGCAACAGCCGTGATGCATAAGGAATTTTTATACATCAGCATCTTTGTAGAATTCTTTCTCATTGCTTTTATTCAATATTCTTTAAATATGATCAAGTTTTTGTCTAAAGAATACTCAAAAAAAGATTCGAGAAAGTTATATATTTTGGTTTCAACATATGTGGTTGTCACATTCTTAATTTTTATTATTTGCTGGTATATTGAAATAGACTTTCATTATGGTTTTCTTGAATGGATTCTTGTATCCTGGATCGTACTATCACCTGTTCTTATGATTCAGTCCCTTGTTATCAGTTTTTATGATAAAGAAAATGGTAAAATAGCAGATTATGCCTGAAATTCAATTGAAAACTGTGATAAAATCTGACCTTCAGAAGGTTTTTGATTTGTCAAGAAATATTGATTTCCATCAGAAATCAGTCTCAGAAACAAACGAAAAAGCCATCGCAGGTAGAACTTTCGGACTCATCGAAGAAGGAGAAACGGTAACATGGAAAGCAAAACATCTGGGAATTTATCAGACATTAACGGTTAAAATTACAAGTATGGAAAAGCCTTTTTATTTCACAGACGTTATGCAAAAAGGTGCTTTTAAATCTATGAAACATCAGCATATTTTCAGGCAGGAAGGTAAAAACACAATCATGATCGATATTTTCGAATTTCAATCACCTTTCGGATTTATCGGGAAGATATTTGACAGGATTTTTCTTAAAAACTATATGAAGAAATTTCTTTTGAAAAGAAATCAATTGATTAAATCAACTGCAGAGAAACGATCTGAGCGCGAGCGAAGCGAGCGTCAAAACAGTTAGTAGTGGAAATATAAACTCAAAACAATATTTAGCTTAAAATGATAATATGATTGGATATCCCATTGATTTAGGTTTGGTTATTTTCTTACTTATAATTTCATCAATTGTTTTTCCAACAGTTGTCTTGATTGTTATTAATATGATTTTTGAAAAATCTCAAATGAAATTATTTTTCAGATACATTTTAAATCTATTTTTTATCTCGGCTTTTTTATTATTCCAGCAAAATATTATAAAAATTTTACCAGGTTATTTTATCACAATTGTAATTATAGAATGCATAATTACTACGCTACTAATGATCTGTATAATATTAAAAGTTGTCAGAATCTGGCGTAGTTAAGTAGCATCTTGGAAGAAAACAGGATAAATCCTGTTAAACAATAAACAAATTACCATCAAAAACCAACCATAAAATGAAAATAATCATTGCAGCCGGAACGGGGTTTCTCGGCAAAAACCTTAAAAATTACTTTACCGGAAAAGGTCATCAGGTGTATGTTTTAACCCGGAATCAAAAGCATAAAAATGAAATCTATTGGGATGCAAAAACGTTGGGCGAATGGAAAAGGATCCTTGAAAATGCTGATGTCATCATCAACCTTGCAGGAAAATCAGTCGATTGCCGTTACACAGACAAAAACAAAAAGGAAATTTATTCATCCAGGATAGAAAGTACAAAAGTTCTTCAGCAGGCAGTTAATGAATGTATCAGTAAGCCTAAAGTCTGGCTGAATGCAAGTTCAGCAACAATTTATATTCATTCAGAAACACATTTAAATACAGAGGAAAACGGAGTAATCGGTGATGATTTTTCAATGAATATCTGCAGAAGCTGGGAAAGCGAATTTTTTAAAGTAAAAACAGAAAATGTACGAAAAGTTGCTTTACGAACTTCTATTGTCTTAGGAAATTATGGAGGCGCTTTTCCTAAATTAAAAATGTTAACAAAACTCGGGCTGGGCGGGAAACAGGGAAGAGGAGACCAGAACGTAAGCTGGGTTCACATTGATGATTTTTGCAAAGCTGTTGAGTTTATTTTGGAGCATGAAAATCTTTCCGGTCCAATCAACATAACCGCTCCGGAACCATTATCCAACGAAGAATTCATGATGAAATTAAGAAAAGCAATGAAGGTGCCGTTTGGTTTAAACGCGCCGGTCTGGCAATTGGAAATAGCGTCCGTATTTCTAAAAACACAAACCGAATTATTACTGAAAAGCAGAAATGTCTATCCCGAAAAACTAATATTGAATGGTTTTGAATTCAAATATCCTCAGGTTGAAAAAGCATTTGAGAATTTAATATATTAATTTACATTTTCAAGATTCCCATGTTAAAATAAATGATCAGATGGAATCCTAATAGTATTACATTTAAGTTTAAACTGCCGGATTAGACAAAAACAGAAAACTCTTTCAGTCTAAACTGTCGGATTAAACAAAAACACAAAACTATTTAAGTCTAAACTATCGGATTAAACTAAAACACAAAATTATTTAAGTTTAAACTGCCGGATTAGATAAAAACAGAAAATTATTTCAGTCTAAACCGTCGGATTAAACTAAAACAGAAAACTATTTTAGTTGATACGTGATTAATTCAGCAAAAGGAAAATTTCAAACTTTTATATCTTTTTTGTTAAAATTTTCTTGCTAAATATTAATTTAGCAAAAAACGAAAACTTCATGTTCATCAGGCTAAAAACGAAAACCGTATTTCTCTCCGCTTTACTCACCTCATCGATATTTTTATCACAGGCACACAATGTTTCAGAAGGATATCAGAAACCGGACGATCCTTTGGTTGAGAAAAATCTTGAAAACTGGCAGGATCTGAAATTCGGACTGTTCATGCATTGGGGAACATACAGCCAGTGGGGAATTGTCGAAAGCTGGAGCCTTTGCCCGGAAGATGAATCCTGGACCCAAAGAAAACCCGAACACGGAACATCATACTATGAATACCTGAAAAACTACGAAAACCTCCAGACTACTTTCAACCCGGTACAGTTTAATCCGCAAAAATGGGCGGATGCTGTAAAAAAAGCAGGAATGAAATATGTGGTGTTCACAACAAAACATCATGATGGCTTCGCCATGTTCGATACACAACAGTCGGATTACAAAATAACCTCTCCGAAAACACCTTTTTCCAAAAATCCGAAAGCAGACGTTACCAAAGAGATTTTCAATACTTTCCGCAAAGAAGGATTTAAGATCGGGGCCTATTTTTCAAAACCCGACTGGCATTCCGACGATTATTGGTGGTCCTACTTTCCGCCAAAAGACCGTAATGTGAATTATGATCCGAAAAAATATCCTGAGAAATGGAACAGTTTTAAGAATTTTACTTTTAATCAGTTGAATGAAATTACTTCCAATTACGGAAAAATTGATATTCTCTGGCTGGACGGAGGCTGGGTGCGCCCATTCAATACCATTGATCCCAACGTCGAATGGCAACGAACCATCAAAGTAGAACAGGATATTGATATGGATAAAATAGGGACGATGGCCCGGAAAAATCAACCCGGAATCATCATCGTAGACCGTACGGTTCCCGGAAAATGGGAAAATTATGTAACGCCGGAGCAGGCCGTTCCGGAAAAACCGCTCTCGATTCCCTGGGAAAGCTGCATTACGATGGGAGATTCTTTTTCGTATGTCCCGAACGATAACTACAAATCTTCGCAGAAAATTATTGAAACATTGGTGAAAATTATTTCACGAGGAGGAAATTACCTGATGAATATTGCTCCCGGGCCAACCGGAGATTATGATCCAATTGTTTACGAAAGATTAAAAGAGATTTCCGGCTGGATGGATCAAAACCAGTCTGCCGTTTTTGCGACAAGAAGTGTAGCGCCTTATCACGACGGAAACTTTTACTACACCCAAAGCAAAGACGGAAAAACAATGAATATTTTTCACCTGGACGAAAAAACAAATTATAAATCTCCATCAACATTAGATTTTACCATTCCGGAGAATTTTAAACCAAAATCACTGAAAGTTTTAGGATTAAAAAATAAAATTCAATGGAAACAATCAGGAAATGTAATTAAAGTTGATTTGCCGGAAAAAAGAAATCAATTGAAATATTCAACCGTAATTCAAATTACACAATAGTTCAAATTGTAGACTATTTGATATCAAAACGACCTAAGAAATCGGAGCGTTAAGAAAATGAAAATATGTGAACGTTAAGAAAATTCTACTGTTTGAGCGCGTTAACAATATTGAACCGAAGAACAAATATTAAATTCGCGCGAGTTTTAGAATTTTTAGAGAACAGATTTTATTTTTAGCGAAGAGTTCCAGGTCTTGAACTTTTGGTTCTTTTGTTTTAAGACAAAAGAACTTATTTAAACTAAATTATTTTCGTGATGCGTTGTAAACTTCGTTTTAAAATTATAGGAATATTCTTATTGGGTACTGTAATTACTTTTGCTCAAAAACCATTATACAAAGACCCGAAGCAGCCTGTTGAAGCGAGGGTTCAGGACTTATTAAAAAGAATGACACCCGAAGAAAAATTCTGGCAATGCTTTATGATTCCCGGAGATTTGGATCATGTACCTAAAGATCAATATGCACACGGAATTTTTGGGCTGCAGGTCAGCGCGGGAAATCAGGGAGGCGGAGCGGCAGGTCAGCTGTTAACGTATAATGCCAATGAAGATGCAGAAAAACTGGCCAGGAAAATCAATGCTATCCAGAAATATTTTGTTCAAGAATCAAGATTGGGAATCCCGATCATCCCTTTTGATGAAGCTTTGCACGGATTGATGCGTGAGGGTGCTACGGCTTTTCCACAGGCTATAGGGCTCGCAGCAACCTTTAATCCTGACCTGATGAAAGAAGTTTCTACAGCCATTGCCAAAGAATCAAAACTGAGAGGAATCCGCCAGATTTTAACACCGGTTGTAAACCTGGCAAGCGATGTCCGTTGGGGAAGAACCGAAGAAACGTATGGTGAAGATCCGTTCCTGACTTCTGTGATGGGTGTCAATTTTGTCAGCTCTTTTGAAAACAACGGAATTATTACGACTCCCAAACATTTTCTGGCCAATGTCGGAGAAGGAGGAAGAGATTCGTATCCGATTCACTGGAGCAAAAGATATCTGGAGGAAACTCATTTAATTCCATTTGAAAAAGCCTTTCATCAGGGAAAAAGCCGCTCGGTAATGACCTCTTATAATCTGCTGGATGGAAGACCTTCGACAGCCAATCATTGGTTGTTGACAGAAAAATTAAAAAAAGAATGGAATTTTACGGGCTTCGTCATCAGTGATGCGAGTGCAGTAGGCGGTGCCAATGTACTGCATTTTACCGCGAAAGATTATGAAGATGCTTCTGCACAGGCGATGAATGCAGGCTTAGACGTTATCTTTCAGACTGAATATAAGCATTACAAACTTTTCATCCCGCCGTTTCTGGACGGAAGGATTTCTCAGCAGAGAATTGACGATGCGGTAGCAAGGGTTTTAAAGGCAAAATTTGAATTAGGCTTGTTCGAAAGTCCTTACGTTTCGGATCAACAAATTCAGGAATTAAAGAAAATCAACCATAAAGCTCTAGCCGAAAAAGCAGCCGTTGAATCTTTTGTTCTCCTTCAGAATACCAATAAAACACTTCCGGTTCCAGAAACGATGAAAAAGATTCTGATTGTCGGGACTGATGCGGTGGATGCAAGATTGGGCGGTTATTCAGGTCCCGGAAATAAGAAGGTCAGCATTCTGGACGGAATTAAAGATTTCGTTAAAAATAAAAATATCGAAATTACTTATTCAAAAGGAATCGACTGGAATCTGAAGAAGTTTGTGACTGTTCCTGGTGAGTTTTTATCTTCTGAAAATGAGAAAGGATTAAAAGGAATGTATTTCTCTAATCCTGAATTAAAAGGCAATCCCGCTTTTGAAAAACAAGACGAAGACTTGAATTTTAAATGGACATTGTATTCCCCCGATCCTGAAAAATTGCAGCCTGATAACTATAGCGTGCGCTGGACAGGAAAACTGAAAGCACCCAATTCAGGGAAATACCAATTGGGACTGCGTGGAAATGATGGATTCAGATTATTTTTAAATGGAAAACTGCTGATCGACCACTGGGAAAAGTTAAGCTATTCAACCCAAACGATCGGACTTGATTTTGTGGAAGGAAAACAATATGACATTGCCGTGGAATTTCATGAAAACAGGGGAGAAGCGAATATTGAGCTGATCTGGAATTATGGTTTGCCAGACTACCAAAAGGATTTTAATGAAGCTGTAAAACTCGCTCAGCAAGCAGATTATATCATTGTAACCGCAGGAATTCACGAAGGGGAATTTCAGGACCGGTCTTCGCTCAGTCTTCCCGGAAACCAGGAATCATTTATTCATGAAATTTCAAAATTAAATAAACCGGTAACAGTAGTGCTGGCGGGGGGCTCAGCAATTAAAACAACCGATTGGAAAGATAAGGTCGGAGCTATTTTAGACATCTGGTATCCGGGAGAAGAGGGGGGAAATGCGGTGGCCAAAGTTCTTTTCGGGGTTGAAAATCCTTCGGGGAAATTACCAATTACTTTTCCGGTAGAAGAGGGGCAACTCCCGTTGTCTTACAATCATCATCCGACCGGACGTGGAAATGACTATTATGATCTGAGTGGCGAACCGCTGTATCCTTTTGGTTTCGGATTAAGCTATACGACTTTTGAAATTTCGGATTTACAGTTAAATAAACTACAGTTTACAACAAAAGATACGATTACTGCTACAGTCAATGTAAAGAATACAGGTTCAAAAGAGGGCAGTGAGGTTATACAGCTTTATGTGAAAGATTTACTCGCTTCAGTTTCAAGATCGATTATTGAACTGAAAGGATTTCAAAAAGTATATTTAAAACCGGGTGAATCTAAGCAGGTAACTATTGAAGTTCCGGTGAAAGAATTACAGTTTTTAGACGAGAAAATGAACTGGATTGTTGAAAAGGGAACCTACCGGATTTTTGTCGGGAATTCTTCAAAAAACCTTCCGCTGAAACAGAATATCGAGGTGGAGTAATAAATTGTATTTGCTTATTTAATTATATTTGCTGCATTAATAAGGGTTATAAATAATGATAAAACGATTACTTTTAATAATTTGTATTTTACAGGCATCTCAATTCTTATATTCACAAAAATTTGACGATTCTGTATGTTGGGAGTATTTCAGGATTACGGATAAATTAAAAAAAGACCAGCCGGTTGATCCTTTGGAATGGAAGCATCTCATGAAAAATGAAGCCATACAGGTTTATCTTAAAGATCAGGGAGTCGACAGTATTTATACCGATAATTACAGGAAAATCATGGAAACAGTCTACATGCCAAAAAATGAAGCAAAACTCCAACAAAGGCTCAAAGATCCTTATAATAACTGGTGGACCTACATCATCAATGAATACAAGGTTAATGAAGATAAGATGAAAGCTTATCTTAAGAACATTGAACAACAGCCGGAAAAATACCTTGATCTTTCTTATCAGTATAGTTATCAGATGCTGCCTAAAAAAGATCATAAAAAAGCTCCGGAATATAAAATTACGATTATCCCTATTCATAATGATGCGCATGTGGAAAATGGCTGGATGATTTACACTTTACTGGCTGCTTATTTCAATGACTATAATAAAATGGGGGTATTGGGTGGCCATGAGTTTCAGCATGTGTTGCGGCCAAGAATGGATTTTGATGCTGACCAAAATGATCTTGTCATCGTAAGTATGCTACAAAGAATTCTGAATGAAGGGTCGGCTGACCTTATAGACAAAAGATATCAGGGAGAGGATGCTAAAAATTTGCTGGAATTTCAGCGCGGATATCCCGAGAGTTTTCTATCTGACGGTTACAAAACGTTAAAAAATATTGATTCCTTACTTTCTGTAAAACCTTTGGAGAAATCACAGTTAAAATTAAATAAGCTGTTTAAAGGATGGAATACAAGCGGGCACATCCCGGGATATTATATGGCTAATATTATTGAAAAGGCAGGGTATAAGAAACAATTGATCAAACATATTGAGGATCCGTTTAATTTTGTATATCTGTATAATAAGTCAGCAAAGAGGACTAAAGATGCCTATGTAATTTCTGATCAGACCATTGCCATGATACAAGATCTTGATAAAAAATACAGGCCTAAATCGCATATTGTGCGACATCAGTAGAATATAAGCAATTTTAATTTTCCAAGCTTCAAAATATTTTTAATAAGTATATTGAGGTGGAGTTATTTCCGGATAATTAAAGCCATAAGTGTATCGCAGACATCACATACGTCGGTACATTTTTAGCAGCATTAGAATCAACTTTACATGAAAAATAAACATTATGGATTTAAAGTCGATATTACAGGAAGCTAATGCCTGTATTGCAGCAGGCCACCACGAAGGATTTTTGAACTTTTGTACAAAAGATACCCATTGGGATTTTATTGGTGACCGTACGCTTAAAGGAATTGATGAGGTAAGAGCCTATATGCATGAAGCATACAAGGAACCTCCAAAATTTGAAGTTGCATTAATGATTGAAGAAGGTAATTATCTGACCGCTATGGGAACCATCAGTTTACTAAACGAGAATTCGGAATGGGTCGATTATGAATACTGTGACGTCTGGAGATTTGAAGACGGAAAGTTAGCTGAATTGAAGGCTTTTGTAGTCAGCTGACTTTAACTTAATTTACTTGTTTAAACTTTCTGTTAACCGCAAAAGAAGCAAAAGATTTGGATACTTTTAATTAAAGTTCATAACATTAAATCTTTGATTTTTATTCTTTTGAGAACTTTGTTTTCTCTAATAAAAACTTTAAAATAGCCTTTTGCCTCTTTTGTGGTTAAATTTAAAATAGTTTAAACAGCTTTAATTCTAGTATAAAAATACATGACAAGCCTAAACATTCTATAATAATAAATTCTTAAACATCAGAAAAACTGCTGATTCTTAAGGAATAGTTTTTGCAAGTCTGTTACCAACCATAATCACTAAAATCTATGAAAAATTATCTTCTACCAGCTTTTGCGCTGATCTTTTTCAGCTGTAAAGAAAATAAAAAGGAGAGTACAGCAATCGAAAAAGAGGTTGTCACGGAAACAGATACATTGAAGTTACCCGCTCCCGACGAGAAAAACTCCAAAAATAAATTCAGCAATGTCATCGGGTGGCCGCAGGGAAAAACTCCTGTTGCACCGGAAGGATTTACTGTGACGCGTTTTGCTGATAATATAAAAAGCCCGAGAAATATGATTCAGGCTGAAAACGGTGATATTTTTGTTGTCCTTTCCAATTCAGAACGTTCCACAACGGAAAAAATAAAAAATGACATCAGCGGAAAAAGTGATGCTGAGGTCGGAGGCAAATCGGCCAACAGGATCATCCTGTATCGTGATACCAATAAGGATGGCATTCCCGAATCGTCTTCCGTATTTCTTGATAAGCTCAATCAGCCTTACGGAATGCTTATCATTAAAGATAAATTTTACGTAGCCAATACCGACGGACTTTGGGTATATCCTTATAAGTCTGGAGATACAAAAATTACCCAGCCTGGTAAAAAGATCGTCAACCTTCCTGCAGGAGGATACAATAATCACTGGACCAGGAATTTAATTGCCAATAAAGACCAGTCTAAAATTTACATCAGCGTAGGTTCAGGAAGTAACATTGGCGAAAACGGAATGGAAAATGAAGTACGGAGAGCCAACATTCTTGAAGTCAATCCTGATGGAACGGGAGAAAAAATTTATGCTGCGGGTTTAAGAAATCCCGTAGGCATGAGCTGGAACCCTGTTACCGGTGAACTGTGGACAGTTGTCAATGAGCGCGATGAGCTTGGGGACGAGCTGGTTCCGGATTATCTGACCAGTGTAAAGCAGAATGCCTTTTATGGCTGGCCTTATGCTTATTTCGGTAAAAATGAAGACCCGAGGAGAAAAGGAGAAAAGCCTGATCTGGTTGCAAAAACTATTGTTCCGGATGTTCCGCTGGGAAGTCACACCGCATCATTAGGATTAACATTCTATACTGGAAATCAGTTTCCGGAGAAATATAAAAACGGAGCTTTTATCGGTCAGCATGGATCTTGGAACCGGTCTTCACTGGTCGGTTATCAGGTAGCATTCGTTCCTTTTGCTAATGGTAAAGCTTCAGCTCCGTATCAGCCATTTCTTACCGGATTTATTGCCAATGAAGCCAAAGGCGATGTATACGGAAGACCGGTAGGCGTACTGCAGATTGCCGATGGTTCCTTACTTGTTGCGGATGATGTAAGCGGAATTGTATGGAGAGTTTCTTACAATAAAAAGTAATTTGGAATTGCTATTTAATTGTGGTATGATATATGCAAATATTTGATAAACCAGAATGATATGCGAGCTAAAGTTCAATCATTCAAAAATAAAAAGTCATGAAAAAGTTTTTAATTACCACACTTTTGTTTTTGGGTTTATCTGCAGAAGCTTTTGCACAGAAACATCCGCCACGTCCTCCTGCGCCGCCTCACCCTTCAAGAAGTGAGATGTACAACAATAAGGCGAGAGAGCTGGATAAAAAATACAATACCGAAAAAAGATTGATTCTCAATCATCCGCTTGCTACCAAAAAAATGAAGAGCGATCAGCTGAAAGCCCTGAATCTGCGATATCAAAATGAAAAACGACTGTTAAGGGCTACCAGATAAATTAAATACAATAAGGAATTAACTTCCGGATCAAAAAAGGAGAACACTTGAGTGTTTTCCTTTTTATGTTTTTAATTGACAAATAATCTGTTTTATTCCCCTCTATGTTAAAGCAAGAAACACTGAACATCCAATATTTTTCCTTAAATTCGCATAAAATTTTAAACTAATGAATTACGATATTATTGTCATCGGAAGTGGTCCCGGTGGATATGTTACTGCAATCAGAGCGGCACAATTGGGTTTCAAAACTGCAATTATCGAGAAAGAAAGCTTAGGAGGTATCTGCCTTAACTGGGGATGTATTCCTACGAAAGCTTTGCTGAAGTCTGCTCAGGTTTTTCATTATATCAATCACGCTGAAGATTATGGCTTGAATAAAGTGGAAGGTAGTTTTGAATTTCCGAACGTAATTCAGAGAAGCCGTGGTGTTGCCAATAAAATGAGCAAAGGAATCGAATTCTTAATGAAAAAGAACAAGATCGATGTTATTCTGGGAACTGCCAAAATTCAGAAAGGTAAAAAAGTTTCCGTTACTGATAAAGAAGGAAAAGTAACTGAATATACAGGAACGCACATCATCATCGCTACAGGTGCACGTTCAAGAGAATTGCCAAACCTGCCGCAGGATGGTAAAAAAGTAATCGGATACAGACAGGCATTGTCTCTTCCTGAACAGCCAAAATCGATGATCGTAGTAGGTTCAGGAGCGATCGGGGTAGAATTTGCCGACTTCTATAATACCATGGGAACCAAAGTAACGGTTGTAGAATTTATGCCGAATATCGTTCCTGTAGAAGACGAAGAAATCTCTAAACACTTAGAAAAATCCCTTAAAAAATCAGGGATTGAGATCATGACCAACGCTTCTGTTGAAAGTGTGGACACCACCGGAGAAGGCGTAAAAGCTAATGTAAAAACAGCAAAAGGAAATATCACGCTTGAAGCTGATATCTTATTGTCTGCTGTTGGTATTGCTGCCAATATTGAAAATATCGGACTTGAAGAAGTAGGAATCCAGACAGATAAAGGAAGAGTGCTGGTAAACGAATGGTACGAAACTTCAGTTCCGGGATATTATGCGATTGGTGATATCATTCCAACTCAGGCTTTAGCACACGTTGCTTCTGCAGAAGGAATTACCTGCGTTGAAAAAATCAAAGGAATGCACGTAGAGAAAATCGATTACGGCAATATTCCGGGTTGTACATACTGCCATCCTGAAGTTGCTTCTGTGGGGCTTACCGAAAAGCAGGCTAAAGAGAAAGGATATGAAATTAAAGTTGGAAAATTCCCTCTTTCTGCAAGTGGAAAAGCAACTGCCAACGGAAATACGGATGGTTTCATCAAAGTGATTTTCGATGCTAAATATGGCGAATGGTTAGGTTGTCACATGATCGGAGAAGGTGTTACGGATATGGTTGCTGAAGCGGTTGTTGCCAGAAAACTGGAAACTACCGGTCATGAGATCATCAAATCGATCCATCCGCATCCAACAGTATCCGAAGCGATTATGGAAGCTGCTGCTGCTGCTTATGGAGAAGTGATCCATATTTAATTTGATAATTAAATTATAAATATAGTAAACCACAGATTTTGTCTGTGGTTTTTCTTTTTGAAAGAGCCTGTTTAAATTGACATTTAAAGTTTTTAAATTCTATTATTTTTAAACGCGAAGATTTAATTCAACTTTACACATTACTTTTAGAAAGCAAAGGCAAATAAAATTTGCTTCACAAAGCTTGAAGAAATAGCTTTATCAAATCAACTTGTTGATTCTCCTTTGTTTACTTAAGTAATTAAGTCTTTAAATTAAATCTTTGCGTCAAAAAATGAATGAATTTTTGAATAATTAATCAAATTTAAACGAGCTTTAGGATAATTTTTTTTGATTTTATCTCAGTTATTTTCTTAATTTTATTCACTAAACAAAATACAAATTAAAATAAATTATGTTCAAAAAATTAGCTGCAGAAGCATTAGGACTTGGAGATATTGGTAAAATTATTCCTTCTCACGATTATGATAAAGTAGATTCTGATGATTACATTTTATCGGAAGATAATGAAAAGATTTTCTTCCTCATCAAATCCAAACGAGATGAATATTGCTTTACCAACAGAGCATTGATCCATATTGACGGCGCAAGTGCCCTGGATAAAAAACGAGTATTGAGAAGATATGAATATTATCAGTTTCCTTTCTCAAATATTGCTTTGCAGACGGCAGGAACCATCGACCTGGATGTTGAAATTTCATTTAATATCGGGAATGTTCCGTTGATGATCAGTGTCACAAAAAGTCAGATTGATCAGTTGAAAGATCTTTATAAAGCACTTTTGGCGATTCAGCAGGCAGTGCATCATAATCAGTCATTGCTTAATTTTTCGAATGACAGTCTGCAAAAAGCGATCACTACCGTAGCATCAGGAAAACAGGAAAATGTATCGAAAAGTCAGGAATTAAGAACCATTAACGAATACATTTTTGCCTGGAATACTACCAGCTTTGATAAGTATAATCAGAAAGACTTTTCAAAGATCTTCGAAAAATATATTAATAATTAATACGATAAAACTTTAAAAGCCAGTAATGTCGGGTTTTTTTAATGACGATTTTTTTAAAAGTATTTATGAATTGTTACCCACCGGTTATCTCTACTACTATTTAACAAAAAATTAGTAAAAACAGACATTCTATTTTGTGGTATTTTCTTACATTTATTCAATGAATATTGAAAAAGTAGGTCTTGTTTTATCAGGCGGCGGTACAAAAGGAATTGCACACGCAGGAGTTTTAAAATTCCTGAGAGAAAAAGATATTGATGTTCATGTTCTGTCTTGCTGTAGTGCAGGCTCTATTGTAGGATGTATGTATGCCGTAGGAAAAAGTCCGGAAGAAATTCTGGAATTCTTTAATTCGGTATATTTTTTCAACTGGAAACATTTTGCATTCAATCAGCCGGGGTTGGTCTCTTCGGTGATTTTCAGGAATTATCTGAACCCCATTTTCGGAGATATGAAACTGAAAGATCTCGGAAAAGAGGTGAAAATTGTAGCTACAGAACTGGTAAGCGGAACGGAAAAAATTTTTGATGAAAATTTTAAAGTTGTGGACGCCATTATCGCTTCATGTTCCATACCGGGGATTACAACGCCTTACATTATTAACGAAGAAATGTACTGCGATGGAGGTGTGCTGAATAATTTCCCTGCAGATATCATCAGAGGTGAATGTGATAAACTGATCGGGGTTTTTGTTTCCCCGCCTCATGATATTAAAATTAATGATCTTAAATCAATCAAAGCAATTGTCTCAAGATCATACGATCTTCTATCTTACAGAATCGAGAAAATAAAATTTGATTATTGCGACTGGTTTATTTCCTCACAGGAACTCTCAACATACGGAACTTTTGAAAGAAGAAAAGACCGCCTCGAAAAAATATTTCAAATTGGGTACCAGGCCGCAAAGGAAAGCTTTAATGAAAGTAATTTTTATCTGTTAAAAAAAGCCGGAACATAAAAAAGCTCACTGAAGCGAGCTTTTTTTCTTAATTTTTTACAACTACTGCATCCTGCTTTACAATCGTCTTTCCGTCCTGATCTTCTACGGTGAGTGTATAAGGAGCTTTTTTAGGAGAATCGGTGAGGTAGTTCCTCCAAACCTGATAGGTGTATCCTTCATTACCAAATTCAAAATAATAACTTCCTCCGGTTCCGTCAGGAATCAATTCTCCGCCACTGATAATCATGCTCGGCTTGGAAGTGATTTTTCCATTGGCAGGCCATGATTGGTAAAGATATTTTCCATCCGGCTGCTGATCAATTTTAATTTTAAATTTTTTCGTTTTTAGGATTACGGATTTTGGAATTTTCTGTGAAACCTGCTTCGTAACATTTTGCGGAATTACAGGCTGTTGCAGATCTTTAGCTGAAAATATGCTAATGTTCATCATGCATAATGCTCCCCATACAATTGATTTAATCATAATTTTAATATTTTGTCAGTGTCTTAAAATTATCAAATTTAAAGCCAATTAAGGATTCATTTCAGAGACAACGGATGCCTGGGTATAACTTGCAAAAGCCTCCTCCAGACTTCCGAATTTACCTTTAAATTCATTAATAGGACAATCCTGAAGAATATTACCTTTATGAATAAGAATTACGCGGGAACATAACGCTTCCACTTCCTGCATGATGTGGGTGGAAAGCAATACAGTCTTTTGCTGTCCGATTTCTTTCACCACGTTTCTGATTTCAATAATCTGGTTTGGATCAAGTCCGTTAGTCGGCTCATCCAGGATTAAAAGATCCGGCTGATGGATAATGGCCTGGGCAAGACCTACCCTCTGTTTATATCCTTTGGAAAGTTGCCCGATTTTCTTTGTCTTTTCAGGAGTAATCCCTACAAGTTCTATAACCTCATCTAATCTGGAAGAGGGGATGTGATGAATATTAGCTACGAACTGAAGGTATTCTTTTACAAACATCTCAAGATAAAGCGGATTGTTTTCCGGAAGGAAGCCAATCTTTTTTTTGCTTTCTATCTCATTTTCGGTAATATTTTTACCGTTGAAGATGATTTCTCCTTCATCAATTTTTAAAGCTCCTACAATAGATTTCATTAACGTGGATTTCCCGGCGCCGTTTGGTCCTAAAAGCCCTATAATCTCATTTTTGTCTATGGAAATATTGATGTTGTTCAGTGCAGTTTGTTCACCGAATTTCTTGGTTAAATTATTTATCTGAAGAGACATACTCGTAATGATCTTTTTGCAAAAATAAAAATAAAAAAGCTCATTCCGGTGAATGAGCCTGGTTAATATTTTCTATAATTGATTATTTCTTAGTTTTCTTATCTTTATTTCCGGATTCTGATGCTGTAACATTATTCGCAGGCCTGTTTCCGATATTTCCTATTGCAGCCGCAGCCGGCTTTTCATAAAGAGAAGATTTTCCGTTTTGTCTTCCGAAAATTTTATCAATCTGCTTTTTGTTCAGAAATTGCGATTTTCCTACGTACTTTCTGTTTTTATTAATATACTGAATAAACTGAACCGTAGGCTGCCCGAAATTCTTCTCAAAATGAAGTTCAATGATATCATTAGGAAGTTCCAGGACAATGTTGCTAACAGGTATATCAATAAATCCATTGCTGATAAGCTCATATAAACCTGAAACATCTTTATTGAGATTTTCAAAGGAAAAAGAGCGGAATGTATTTAGGTTAGCAGTATTCAGATCCTGATAATTTATGGTAAATTTATTGTCCTTTTTATATAAACCAACAGAATTATCTTTACCGATTTCTACCACAGTTTCATTTTTCAGCACTTTGATTTGTGAGAAAGCCGAAAAACCTAACAAACATGCAAATAGTAGAATAATTTTTCTCATTACTTGATTTTTTAATGCTTTATAAACTTGGTATTATTTAAATATCGAATGCAGAAGCAATTGATATTATATAAGCAAATGTAAAAAAAAAAATCCACATCGGCTTCTCGGTAAAAACGGCAATACATGACGGATCTGTGTTATTGTAATTAAATTTAAGATATAGTTAATATAAAAATTCAGATATGAAGTTTAATTCTTCAATGTTTGATATTGAATTTCAGGAAACTGTAAATTTTTATAATACGAATCAATATTATATTGGAAAAAAAAACGTCGGCTTAATAAGTTGCTGTTATCCCTAAAAACTATTTATCTGATAAGTAATTTTTTAATTCATAAATATTTTTTGGTTAATAATAATTTTAAAATAAAGTATGACATAGTTAAATTTTAATGTTAAATTTTATAAAAATTAAAGCGTATAAAAAACATATATGCTATACATATAAAATACCTTAAACAGCTGATAAGCAACTTCGTTTAGGTACCACATATTTTTAAATTATTGTTTCTGAAGCGCGTTGTCAAACATTTTAATGGTGTAAATGGTATAATAATTGAATAATGAAGAGCACGAGCTGAAACCTCTGATTTTAATTTGTTCTGTTTTTAAAAATAGGACAGGTTATTTGTTAATAAACATTAAAAAAAATCATATGAAATCAAAACTATCAATCTTATCGTTGGCAATAGCATTACCCACATGCCTTTTTGCCCAGGATTCATTACAGGTTATGAATAACACACAGTATCCGAATACTTTCTCTTCAGGATCTGCAGATGTGCAACCATTTACAAACTCTGCAAAGAGATTCAATGACTGGTCAATCTCTTTTGGTGCTGGTGTGCCTTGGCTACAAAGTGCTGATCTTGTATCTTATAAAACAAAAGACGGTTACGGAAAAGATTTATTTGGTTATTCTGCATATGTGAGTGTAGATAAAGCCATTACACATGCTTTCGGATTAAAATTACAATATGACCGAGGTGAAACAAGACAGGGGTATTTTAATACCAAAGATGCTGCACCTGCAAACGCTGCTGCTAATAATCAGTATGGAGCAAGAACACAATATGATGCGATCTCTATTTTAGGAGATATTAATTTCTCTAATCTTTTAAGAAGAGTTGATAACAAATCACCATTCAGATGGGCATTACACGGTTATGCAGGTATTGGTACTTTAGCATACAGAGCTTACCTAAAAGATGAAACAGGACAAAGGTTAATGACTGAGATCAAACCATTTAGATTTGATTCATTTTTTGGACAGGCTGGTGCCGGTTTGAAATATAAAATCAGTAACCGCCTTGATCTGGAAGGAAGAGTAATGTATGTTGTAACGACAGATGATGCATTTGATGGTGGAGGCCAGCAGTACAGTGCAATCAACAGAAGAAATAATAAAAGTTCTGATAATTTCATCAATACAACTTTAGGGCTTACTGTTAATTTAGGAAAGCATGAATCTCACCTGATGTGGCATGATCCTTTGCAGGAAGCTTATTACAAAATTAGCGTTTTGGAATCTAAAGTTACAGATTTAGTAGTTTGTAAAAATGGAGATGCTGATAATGACGGTGTTTGTGACGATTGGGACAGACAACTTGATACTCCTGCAGGTGCAAGAGTAGACGGATCAGGAGTTGCTTTAGACGTAGATCTTGACGGAGTAATCGACCTTTACGACAAATGTGTAACCGTTCCGGGAAGTGTGGAAAATAACGGATGTCCGGATCAGACTCAGGGACAGGGTGCTGTTGCTGAAACAGAAACAAAACTTGAAGGTATTGAATTTGACCTTAATTCAGACAGAATCTTACCCTCAAACACGCCGATCTTAAATAACGCAGTAAGCTATATCAATTCATCAGACGGTTCATATACTGTTGTTGGGGCTACTGATACAAGAGGAACTGAAGCTTACAACAAAATGTTGTCTGAAAGAAGAGCTAATAATGTAAAAAATTATTTGATGCAGAATGGTGTGCAGTCAGGAAAACTTGATGCTCAGGGAAATGGTAAAACAGACCTGAAATATCCTGAATGTGATCCTGCTTCAAAATGTCCTGAATGGAAAAACAGAGCGAATAGAAGAGTGTATTTTAAAGCAAAATAAATTATAATAACTTCTAATTGGAGGGCTGCCGTTGTAACGGCAGCCTTTTTTGTTGACAGTACAAATATTTCCGGTTCTTTTTGGCTACAACAATCTTACTTTAGGATACATTAATATTTCCGAATGTACGCAACTTTGTATCAACAAAATAAAAGATAATGAAAGTATTTGTAACAGGAGCTTCAGGATTTATAGGTTCCGCAATTGTAAGAGAATTAATTGATGCGGGACACCAGGTGACCGGTTTGGCACGTTCGGAAAAATCAGCAGAAAAAATCAGGCAGGCAGGGGCAGAAGCTGTGGAAGGCAGCCTTGCGGATCTGGAAATATTGAAACAACATGCTTTGTATGCAGATGGTATTATTCACACGGCCTTTTCTCATGACTTTATGATTTCAAAGGATATTTCGCAGTTTCCTAAAGCAGCAGAAATGGATCGTATAGCTATTGAAACAATGGGTGAAGTATTAATAGGTACTGATAAACCACTTATTGTCACTGCTGGACTTCTGGGTTTGCCTCTTATTAACGGAAAGATAACGGAAGAAAGTGTTGCCGAAAATTCTTTACGGGCTTCTGAAACAACAGCACTGAAGCTTGCAGAAAGAGGGATCAATACTTCGGTAATCAGGTTAGCCCCTTCTGTTCACGACGTGGGTGATTATGGTTTTGTCCCATTTATGATCTCGCAGGCAAAGGAAAATGGTGTTTCTGCATATCCCGGAAATGGAAATAACCGATGGACAGGAATACACCGACTGGATGCCGCACGATTATTCCGTCTCGCGCTGGAAAAAGGTGCGCGCGGTGCTTTATATAACGGTGTGGAGGATGAAAGTATTGAACTGAAAGAATTGGCAACACTGATCGGTGAGAAATTACATGTCCCTCTGAAAGCTGTGTCCGGAGAAGACTTAAACAAACATTTTGAATGGCTGGCCCACTTTATTACTATGGATTGTCCCGTAACTAATCTTAAAACAAAGAGACAATTGGGCTGGGAGCCAATGCATATCAGCTTATTGGAAGATATCGAACAGAATTATTTTTAAATTTGTCTAATGGAGCAGAAAAAAATAATCAGGATAAAATCAATCAGCGAATTTCATCAGTTCAGAGGTTTGCCAAAACCTGCACATCCGCTCATTAGTATTGTAGATTATGCTTCTATAAAACACCAGCCTGAAATGGAAGAAACAAGCTGGATGTTTGATTTTTATCAGATTTCCGTTAAAAAAGGAATTGATGGAAAATTTAAGTACGGACAGCTGGACTATGATTTTGATGATGGGGTGATGTTTTTTATTGCTCCGAACCAGATTTTTAATATACGCGTCAATCATCATTCAACGATGGAGCGTTCAGGATGGATGTTGCTTATACATCCTGATTTTTTCTGGAACACATCACTTGCAAAAACCATCAGCCGTTATGAATATTTTGATTATTCGGTAAATGAAGCCTTATTTCTTTCTGAAAAAGAAGAAAACATACTTAACGAAATAGTGGAAAACATCCGGGAAGAGTATCATTCAAACATCGATAAATACAGCAGGAAAATCATCATTTCTCATATAGAAACGTTACTAAGTTATGCTGAGAGATTTTACAGCCGCCAGTTCATAACCCGGGAAAAAGCGAATCACCAGATTCTGGATAAGGTGGAAAATTTGCTTAATGAATATTTTGCAGATGATTTAATCTCCAAAAAACTGCCTACCGTACAATACGTTGCAGATGCTTTAAATATTTCTCCCAAGTATCTCAGTGGTTTGCTTAAAACATTAACCGGGCAGGGGACACAGCAACATATTCACGGAAAATTAATTGAAAAAGCCAAAGAAAAATTATCAACTACCAATCTTTCGATAAGTGAAATTGCTTACGAGCTGGGTTTCGAACATTCGCAGTCTTTCAGCAAACTGTTCAAAACAAAGACTGATCTTTCGCCTCTGGAATTTCGTGCTTCCTTTGATTAGTTTGACAGGCAATTTAAATTATTAATTAATATAAACATCACAAATTGTTCCCGGAATTAGGCTTCGGGAACAATTTTGTTATAATTAAAACTGAAGAAATTGATGCCTGTAAAAGCGGTTTTTATTTACTTCAAGATAATTCATTAAAAATTATTTTTTCAAACGTCATGTTTTGTCGTTTCTCCATGTGATCTTTGCTGTACAGATTAAAGAAAGATATTGTGATTTATATAATTTATTCGTCTAATATTAAAATTAAGTTACAAATTTTCATTTAAATGTTAAAGTTTAGAAAATTTAATAATTGATATGATATTTTTCTTAGTTTTGTGAATTATAAAAACTAATGACCATGACAACTCAAACGTTTTCAATTTTTTTGAAACATCAGAAATACTACACATACAATTTTATCTAAAATACGTCAACCGAATTTAGGGTAAAAACTAATAACACACTTTCAATTTTCACAAACAAAATCCACTTATGCTACACCTTCGACAATCGAGGATTGTTACGATGCTTATGCTGTCGTGCTCATTCTCGGCCTATGCCCAATTGGTAGGCTCCGATGTCCAGCTTTGGGAAAAAACCAATCCTACTCTGCGGGAAGCGACCAGGTGCCGGGATGAAAATCTGCTGAATTTCCATTGCGGTATCAAGGACAAATCTCTCAAAAAGTACATCAAGTACAGTAAAAACAAGAGCCATACGCTCAGTCTGGTTCATGCTTCAAAAGAAGATGAAATGATCTGGATGAATCCGGACAAAGAAGTTTCTTTAGGAAATACAGTCTACAACAAAGGTAAAGAGGCAAAAGAAATCGGTAAAAAGCCGAGTATTTTTTCCTTTACCGGAACTGCAGATCCGGACAAGCAGAAAACAGACAGCTTAAAGATCAGATTTGAAGATCAGAATCTTTATGAAATGATTTTCCTGCCGAGAAAAGCAAAAACAACGGATCTTAATAAAATTCATTCCTATCTTTCTATTAAATACGGAATATCTTTAGAAAAAGGTAAATATTACGGAAGCGATGGAAAAGTAATCTGGGATCCTGAACAACACAAAGATTACAGTTACAGGCCAACGGGTCTGGGAAGAGATGATGGAAATGAACTGTATCAGAAACAGTCTTCCAACCAGGCAGATCCTTTTTTAGCTATCGGAATGAACAATATCTTCAGAACAAATTCTGAAAATACAACCGTTCTGGATAATAATAATTTTGTCATGTGGTCTGATGACAACAAAGATATGTCTTTAAAAAATGACAGAATTCTGGATGTGCTTGATAGAAACTGGGAAATTGGTTTTATCGGAAATAAAATTCCTAAGACCGGTTACCAAGTGAGAATTATTAAAGAAACTGTGAATCCAAAGGCTTTACCGCTTTCTTACTGGATGCTTCTGAAAAAAGACAACGGGGAAATTCAAAAGATTGCAGGGGTTGAAAACGGAAATTATGTTACTTTCAGTAAAGTTGATTTCATCGATCCTTTCGATACGGGAAATACCACGCATTTCACGTTTGCCGTAAGCCCTTTGAAGAATACGAAACCTGAAACCGGAAATCAGGACCCGAGATCAAATACAATCAGTGAAAAAGATATTTCTCTGGACCTTACAAAGATTTCATTGTACCCTAATCCGGTGAAAAAAGATCAAAACTTTACCATTGTCTTCCCGCCTATGGAGAATCTTATCATCTCTATTTATGACGGCGGCGGCAGATTGGTAACTTTAGATAAAGTAGATGAAAAGGCAAAATCTTATGTCAATCACCTGCCTGTTCAGAGTTCATATCTGATCAATCTTACCCAGAACGGAAAAATTATTAAAACTTTTAAACTAATCGTCGATTAAAACCACACCCATGAAAATAGACATGAAACGGCTTCCTCTTACGAAGAAGTCATGCCTTCTGGTGTTCTTTTTTGCTTGTATGTTTGTTTTTGCAAGCTTTACAAGGGAAGACAGGCAGAAGGTGCGGGCGTTTAAAAAAGATTTGATGAGTAAGCTGACCGATAAAAAAGACGTCGATTCACTCAAAGAAGCTTCCAGTGAGAAATCTTCGGAAAAATCTTTAGCCACAGACCGTGAGAAGAATATTTCTCCGGATATTTTATCAAAAAATAATCCTTTCACTACAGGAACAAGAGATGCTGAATTATCTGAAATGAATAATGTTTCGGCTGATGTCATTTCTTATCCTTCAAAAGAAAGAGAAGGAACCATTGGTACTTTTTCTGAAGAAGAGGAAGACCGGATCTCAGACAACTTTTTCACCATTGATGTGCCTGCCGGCAACAGTAAAAGTGCGATTGCTTATCTGGAATATGATCTTTTCGGACTTGCTTCTCATCAGTCTGTATCAAGATCAATTAATAATAACGTAGCCATAGGGGGAGACATTGTTGTGCCAAGTGCAAAATGGAGCCATCAAAAAGAAGTACTGAGCGCTGCGCTTATTAAAAACGGACAGAATACGATTTTATTTACTTCGCCGTCTGACGGAGTGAAATATAAAATTAAAAACCTGAAAATCGTTTTCGATAAAGAAAAGAGATCTTATGACCATGTGGTGGTAAGTTCTGTTCTTTCAGGAGATAAATTATATGTAAAAGGAAATAACATTACCGGAGCATCTGCCACGATTAATAATGAATCTGTTTCTGTTAAAAACGGAGAATTTGAAAAAGTAATTCAGCTAACAGAAACTGATAAAGCAAAAGGAAGCTTTTTAATTACGGCAAACGGAACTACCGGAAGTTATAAAATTCCTGCAGAAACTACATCTTTCAGAACAGTAAACAATTCCTATTATAATGCCAAAGGAATTTCTGTTTCAAAAGATCAGGAATTTAGTGTAGATTATGAGGGAATCAATATTAAGATTGAAAAAGAAACTTCGGAATCAGCCTATTTTGAGGTTTTAAAACTGAGAGCTAAAGATTTTCCTTCAACTTCACAGGGATTGAAAAATGTTACGGCAAATAATTCTGCGTACAGAATATCTTTAATCTCAGGGAAATTAAACAAAAAAATAAAGATTACGATTCCTTACGACGAAAAACGTTTAGGACTGATCTCACCGAAAGACATCAAAATTTTCCATTTCGATTATGCTAAAAAGCAATGGGCGATGGACAAATCTGCGGTGGTGGATACCAAAGCCAAAACGGTTACCGTAGAAGGGGACGGAGATACGGATTATATCAATGGGGTTATTTCCACTCCGGAATCCCCGCAGCTGAATGCTTTTACTCCAACAAGTATCAGCGGGCTAAAGGCAGGAGATCCTATGGCTGCCATTCAGCTGATGAGTCCTCCGACAGCTAGTCAGAAAGGAGATGCCAATATGAACTATCCGATTACGGTACCATCAGGATTGGGCGGTCTGCAGCCTTCTTTGTCAATTGGTTACAGCAGTGGAGGCAGCAATGGCTGGATGGGTGAAGGATGGGATGTGCAGGGACTTTCTGCCATCAGTATTGATACAAGATGGGGAGCTCCGCAGTTTGACGGCGCTACCGAAACCGAACTGTACTCAATGGATGGCGAAATGTTGGTGTATCCTAACAATTATCTTCCTCACAGGCATAATGATGTAAGCGAAACCAATACAGCTTTTACAACAGATAAACAGCCGAGAGCTTCTTATGCAACGCCGGGAACTACAGGTGTAAAGAAATTTTACTTAAGAAAAAACCATGACTTTTCTATCATAGAAAGAATAGGAGATAATCCTACCAATTATTCATGGAAAGTTACCTCAACAGATGGTACGAAGAGTTATTACGGAGGCGGAGATCAGTTCGTGATTAAAAATTCTGCCAATCAGATTGTGCATTGGGCGTTGAGAAGAATTGAAGATGTTCATGGGAATTCTATGAATTTCACCTATTATTATTCTCAGGTAAATTTCGGAACCAATAATAATAATAGTAACCTGAATGGAGGTGTTTATTTTCATATCAGACAGATTTCTTATGGGAAGAATGGTGACTATACCGTTAATTTTAATGCGGAAACGGGACTTAGCAGAACTGATCTGAACATCAATGCAAAGCAGGGAGTAAAAAGAGTAGAACCTTATTTATTAAGAAATATTACTGTAAATTATCAGGGGCAGCTAATCCGTACTTATGGTATGGAATACGAAACCGGACAGTTTTCTAAAACAAGGTTGAAAAGATTATATCTTGACGGGGGAGATTCGCCGGGTAAATACAGTCTTTTAGGAGATTACGATTTCCAGTATTATGACGATGTTGCAGACGGTTCTATCTTCGGAGGAAACGTAACGGTACCTGTTAACAATTCAATCAATGTTTTTGGTGGTTTGGTTCAGGGATTATTAACCCCTTCAAGAATCAGTGGAAACAGTGCGACGGAAACAGGATTCAATTTCAGGGCTGCAGCGGGATTAAATTTATATTATCCTTCCAATGATGCTTACGGACATATCATGTTCGGTCTTCCTTTCGGATTTTCAGATACGGAAGCTAAAACCATGCAGCAGCTGATTGATTTCAATGGCGACGGAATCCAGGATATGATCTATAAGAACAATTCCGGACTGTATTTTAGCCAGGGATCACTTTCCAACGGTGCATTATCTTTCGGACAGCCTACAGAGTTATTGAACTTCAACAGCAACTTCTCTTTTACAAAAAGTAAAACCAGCAGTTCCGGATGGGACATGGGACTTTTTATCAAGAGCAGAAGTATGATCACCTCTAAGGCTTCCAGTACAACATCTACTTACCTTACAGATGGAAATTCTGATGGTTTGATGGATATTGTTCACAACGGTGAAGTCTGGTTTAACAAGTTTAATACGTCTACGGGGAAACCGGAAATGACCAAGCATAGTGAGTACACGGAAAACATGATCGTAAAGGCGAAAGCCATTGATCCTCCGTTTAATCCTAAAACCGATCCACCGTTACAGGAACCAATGACCCCTGTTGTGGATGTAGTAAAAGTGTGGGTGGCACCTAAAGACGGATATATTAAAATTACCGATCAGATAGGTTTGGGATTAGTCCCATTGGGAACACCATTTAAAACATTATATTCTGTTGAGATTCTTAATCCATATGTTACAGGTGTAACAAAACACGGAAGAATCTATATGACAGAGCTGGATCCCAATGGCCCTTCTACTGCAACAGTTAGTATTGAAAGGTATAATGATTACTATTCCCAGATCCAGGGCATGCTGCCTAACAATGTGGATCACTTTGGAATCAATAATCCGAACCGTCTGTATGTAAAAAGTGGCGAAAAAGTATATGTAAGGCTTCATAAAAATAAGGATTTTAATGCAGAAGTTACTTCAAATCCGAAGATTACATATGTAGATACCAATGGAAATGAGGTGCCTAATGCCTTTGAACTTGCTCAGGATTTGTTCTATTTAAATAACGGAAGCTATTCTGACAACTTTTTACTTAATAACGAAACAGCACCGATTTACCTGGATACACCGGGTACAGCTCAAATTGATGTGGCATCTGTGAGTTTCCCTTATACTGTAAGTGATTTTAAATTTAAAATCTATAAGGATAATATTAATGCCAATACTACGGATGAAATTTATTCTGCATCTTACAACCAAAGTGATGTCGGTCTCGTTACGAGTGCAATATCACAATCTCTCACAGTAAATGCCGGTGAGCCTGTATATCTAAGATTCGTTGTAGAATCAGATTCTTATATAGGAAACGTCAGCAGCAACTGGCAAGGTAAAATTGGGGTTACGTATACAGCAAATACACCTACAGCAGCCAATCCTTTGGCGACAACATTTGTAGAATTTTTGACAGTACCTCAATATCCTTCCTATGCAATTACGCAGTTTTCTGAGAAATTCAATGTAAAGAATTACATAGCCCTCAGCGGAACGCATGATTATAAGGCACAGATTAAAAAGAACATTACCAATTTTTCTACTTTAGGAGTGGGTTCTTTTTATTACATTATTAAAAGAGGAAATAAGATAGTTGCCAAAAGAAAGGTTATTGTAGACAATACCAATAATTCTGTGGAAGAGCAGGATATGATTCTCAATCAGCCTATTTCAGGAATTTCTCCGGCAACGTTCTATACGGGAAGCACAACAAGTACATTTTTAAGCCCATGGTTAGTTACGATTCAGGTATATTGTAAGACAGACGCTGAATATGCATTGTATAAGAAATATTCGGCTTATTTCCAGAATAAACCGTTTAATATCTATTATGATAATGATATTTTACTTACCGATACGCCGCATACATCAATCAACACGGCGATGTACAGCTCGAAAGTTAAATTTTTCAATAACTGGGGCCAGTTTTTATACAATCAGGATCAGGCTTATCCTGCCATCCAGGGAACAATAGATAACTACGGTGCTATGATTACTCCGGAAGCACTTTCGGATAATCCGCCTTTGCAGCCTTTATACAGTACCTGCTCACAGCTATATCCGAATCAGAATCAACAGCAGCTTTTGGCAGAGTGTATTGCGAATAGCATGCAGAATCCAAGCAACGGAAATGCTACAGCAGTAGTTATTTCCCCTATGAAACCATCTGTGACAAGACAGAGAAACAGTTTTCTGTATAAATGGATCGGTACGGGACCCAATCAGCTTGCCAGTAAAACGTCTTTTAGAGATGACGATACACAGCCTGCTTATTTTAACAATCCTAACCCGGATCCTTCACCTGCGCCAATTCAATCAATGGGGTCAGCACAGATTTCTGTGGACACTACGATGAAGGCAATTGATAAGAAAACACGCAGTACGTCAAGAAATACTACGGACGGAGTTGCTATTTCGCAAATCAATACGAATTCTGCTAACTCTATTACAGAGCTTCTTTATCCGGGAAGTGTAGTTACACAGGATTTCATGGATATGAATGGTGACGGATACCCGGATATGGTGTACGCGGAATCAAGACAGATGACCAACAGTACGGGAGGACTGAAAGATACGGAAAGCAACCCTGTTTTCGGATATCCGACAGATTCTTACAGCTTACAGGAAATGAATTCCGTAGGATTCTCTTATAACGCCTACTCGGTAGGTGGAAGAATTGATGCTTTCGGGCCATCAACCTCATCTGCGAAACCGGATATGTCATTGACATGGTCTGCGGGGATTTCAGTAAGTGCCGGAATTAATAAATATTTTAATTCTACGGATTATGCCAAGGAATATTATCTGGATATCAACGGTGACGGATTGCCGGACAGAGTAAGAAACGGAGGGACTTCCGGGATAACTTACAGTCTGAACTTAGGTAAAAATTTCTCCGGAAATGATAAATTCGAAAATCTTATTTCTTACAGATCTCACCCTATAGGTGGAGTCAATGTATCCATTGGAGGAGGACTTTCTGCCAATCTGCAATCTTTGTCAAGTTTTGGATTCGGGATCAGTGCAAGTGCGGGAGCATCTGCATCGAAAGGATCTTCTGATGTATTGTATGAAGATATCAACGGCGACGGCCTTATTGATATCCTGGAAATTAACAGTACAAATAAAACGACTGCAGTACGTTATAACTTAGGAAATAAATTTGATATTGCGAGACCTTTGTTAAGATCCAATTCCGCAATAGACTTTACAGAAGAGAACCAGTCTTACAACGGATCATTGTCTTTCGGAGGGAATCTGATGGTGAATATCGGGCCGATTACCATTGTTCCGATCCTTCCGATCCTGATCTTGTACATCAAAGCAGGAGCGGGGGCCAATGCCAATTTCGGGATCAATGTTTCCGAGGTGAAAAAGATCTTCAAAGATATGAACGGTGACGGCTATGCCGATCTGGTAATGGATAATGGCGGAAATGCTTTCACGGTAAACTATTCAAGAATTGGAAGAACCAATAAACTGAAGCAGGTAACCAGCAAAATTACGCAGGGAAAATACACAATAGATTATCAGTTTACCGCACCGAATTACCAGGATTCTCGTGCAAAACTGGTAGTAAAAGAGGTAAAAGTGCTGAATCCGGATCTTTTTGACACCAATTATACCAATACAGATGCATCTAAAGACATGGTGACAAGGTACACCTTTGAGAATTCCAGATATGACAGACGTGAAAGAGATAATTTTGGGTTTGAGACGGTAATTTCCGAAGAAATGCTTGATGCCAATAATGCGTACAGAAAAACTGTGGATACGTATTACAACAGCAGCTATTTTTTCAACGGTTTGTTAAGAAGCAGTCAAAAGTTTGATGGATCAGGAAATTTACTTTCTGAACATTTCAATACATACAAGCTTTACAAGTTTATCAACGGTGTTTCGGAGATTGATATTAATAATGCGATTTTGAATCCAAGCGTGTATGATACGGGCGGAAAAGAAGGAAGAAGAATGGCAACTGTACTTCTTGCTAAAAAAGATAAAATAGCATACGAAACAGGAGGTAGTATTCAGACTACTGAAGAAATGTTCTACAGTACAAAAGGGCATCTTAAGAAGTTTCAGTACACGAGCCCTACAAGAGCGTATAATTCTGTAATAGATTATTGGAGTGGGCTGAATAATAATCTTATGAAAATACCTAAGGAAATTTTAGTTTATGAAGGAACAGGAAATTCCACTTTATTAAGACAAAGAAAGACTTCAAACATCAATGCTAATACGGGTAAGATAGGTACGGTTTCTGTTTTTGACGGAACGAATGACATTCAGACGGATTATGCGTATGATTCTTACGGAAATATCTTGAGTGTACAATACCCTCCCAATGAATTTGGACAACGATACACTTTAAATTATCAGTATGACTATAGTGCGACAGCAAAATATGTAACAAGCGTTACCAATAATTTTGGATTGACTTCTACTGCAGAATACATTCCACAGTTTGATGTTGTTAAAAAGAGCATTGATATGACGGGTAATACAATGACTTATGCTTATGATGGCTGTGGACGAGTAATCAGTGTGACCAGTCCGTACGATTATGGGACAAATCATGCGACGATTAACTACAATTATTATTATGAAAATTTTGGTATTCCGAATACCAATACCAATGTTAAGATTTTTAGAGCATCTACTTCTCATTATGTAGCAGAAACACCAACCAATCCTATTAAAACGGAAACCTATGCAGATATGTTGGGAAGAATTATTCAGGTTAAAAAGGATGTGGAAATAGATGGAGTTGAAATGAGGTCGGTATCAGGACGCCCTATTTTTGACAAATTCGGAAGAACGATCAGGCAATACCAGCCTGTTGTGGAAAACATCAGTTCTACCAACAACAATATCAATTTATCATTGGCAATGTATTCTTCTACGAGTGTTTATGATAATCAGGATAGAGTAATTCAGGTAATTGATGAAGATAATCAGGTTCAATATACAAGCTATCAAATATATGGAAGCTTCTTTAGAACGATAGAAGAATTTGATACAATGAAGTCTGAAACCCTTGCTAATATTGAAGGACAAATTATTAATAAAATAGATTATTTGGGTAATGTTCCACTAACTACATCATACAAGTACAGCCCTTCGGGAGAGCTTGTAACGGTAACAGATCCGCAAGATATATCTACATATTATGATTATGATATGGCAGGGAGAAGAATTGGAATGAATCACCCAGATAAAGGGCAAACCGAATATCAATATGATCAGGCTGGTAACCTTATCATACTTTCAACGCCTAACCTTTCCAATGATCCTAATATCAGTACGCATTATATTCATTATGTATATGATTACAACAGAATTACGGATATTGAATTACCAAATCTTCCTGACGGTTCTGCAAATCCAAATAATGTTCATTACGGATATTTAAATGGAGGTTATGGAAACAACTCAGGAAGAATGTATACAAAGAGTGATGGTACAGGATATACCGTTTATAGCTATGGAAAGATGGGTGAGATCGTTTCTGAAAATAGGACTGTTTTTGGGTATAATATCCCAACGATGAACTTCCAGACATTTTTTAATTATGACAGCTGGAACCGTATTAAACAAATTACGTATCCTGATGGTGAAAATGTATACTATGGATATAACATGGGAGGAAATTTAAAATCTGTCAGAAATGATTATCAGGATTATATTAAAGAAATCACCTACGACTTGTATGAGCAGAAAACAAAAGTGACGTACGGAAATGGAGTGGTGAACAGATTTGGATACGTACCTACAAACAGAAGATTAAATTTTTCTACTCTTGCAAATGCTTCGGGAATTGGATTTTTGTCCAATAGCTACCGATATGATTACAGAGGTAATATTGCCAAGCTGGAAAATCATTCAGACGTTTCGCCAAACGGAATGGGAGGACAGTATGTATTCAATTATAATTATGATACCTTAAACCGGCTTATTGGGACAGAAGGAAGTTCCAGATTGGTCGATAAGGCAGGAAACCCAATCACACCAGGTACTTCACCATATGCACAAAGTAATTCAGGATTCAAACTGCATATGGAGTATAATGATGCCGGAGGTATTTTGGAAAAGAACCAGGAACATTCAGTGGACCAGGTAGTAAACCAGAGAAATACATACTATAACCAATATAAGTATATTGATGGTACTCACATGATTCAAAAGATCGGTGACAGCTATTTTGGCAATACACAGGATTTTAAGTATGATAGTAATGGAAATACCATCATGCATAAGGATGAGTACAGAATACATGAAATGTCATGGGATGAGCAGGACCGATTGAAAGCTTTATCAGATCCAGATAATGGGCTTTACCAGTATTATATGTATGACGATAAAGGGGAAAGAACGATTAAATACAGTCTAACCGGAGGTTCACAATTGTATCAGAACGGAGCCTTGGTAGATCCGGGAAGTATAGGTATTGATCATTACAAATTGTATCCCAACCCTTATGTAGTGGTAACTTCCGATGGACAGTACACCAAAAATTATTTTGAAGGTACAACCCGTTTTGCAAGCCGTATCGAACCTCATAATGATATCTTTATTCCAACAACCATAAAGGCTCCGAATAAAGATGTGAAGGAAATTGATCCTGCGAAAGATTTCAGGAATTATTTACAGAAAATGGAAATTGATGGAGCGGTTTCGTCCGAATTAGGAACTGCAAAGGCGCCTCCAGGAATGGGAGGACAGCCGGGATTATATTATCTTCATACCGATCATTTGGGGACAGCAAGCTTTGTTACAGATGATAACTCTGAAACAACACAATTTTTCCTGAATTTGCCATTCGGAGAGACTATGATGGAGCAGCAGTCCGGCGTATATGATAATCCATATAAATTCAATGCTAAAGAATTAGATTCAGAAACTGGACTTTATTATTATGGTGCAAGATATTATAATCCAAGAGTAAGTGTTTGGTATGGTGTTGATCCTTTGGCTGTTTATAATCCTTCTATGGAAAGTGAATTTTATGGAGATGGTCAGCATAACGGTGGAGTTTTCTACTTGGGAAATTTGAATCCTTATATTTATACGTATCAAAACCCTATCGTTTATATAGATCCAAATGGTAAACAAAGTAAGGGAAGCCAAAGTAGCTATAAAGAAAAATTAGCAATGCAATTTGCAAAAGTATTGATTGCTGTCGATAATGTTACCCGTAAAGCTGCTCCTTACACCATGGGCGCAAGAGTTCTAAATAATGGTAAAGCTTCGGACAAATTTTTAGGAAATATAGAGTTCTTTATATTTGACCAATCTATGATATGGGATCCGGTTGCTGCGATACATGCACCTCAAGGAGAAATGAAAATGGCATCAAAAATGGAAGAAGAAATTGTTCCAAAAATAGGAACTAACTATTCAAGCATTGTAAAGGGCATGAAAACTTTAGAGAGTTTTTGTTTTGTTAAAGGTACATTAATATCTACTGAGAAAGGATTTAAACCAATTGAAGAAGTAGTTGTTGGAGATAGGGTATGGTCATATAATGAAACTAAACAATTAAATGAACTAAAAGAAGTTGTAACACTATTTAATAATAACACATCTGAAATAATCAAGATTACTGCAGATGGAGTAATTATTGAATGTACACCTACTCATCCATTTTATATTAATAAAAATTGGGTGGCAGCAAGCAAAATAAAAAAGGGTGATCATTTATTTTTAAAAGATGGTTCTAAATTAAAGATACTATCAACAGAATTATATGTAAGGGATGAAGAAGTGTATAATTTTGAGGTAAAAGATAATCATAACTATTTTGTTTCAGATCAGGCTGTTTTAGTACATAATAATTGTGATTTCATTAGAAAATTATTTGCTAATAATATAAATGATATAGAAACTTTTTCTGCACAATTAAAAAAGATTGGAAATCCTGTATCAAATATTACAAAAAATCCAGGCTTAGCTAATGCTAAAATTCCTGGAATTGACCTAAGTTCATTACCTTCGTGGAATAAAGGTGAATTAACTGAACATTTGGGAGGATTAGTTGAAAAAGGTACAGTGAATAAAGCAACTGCCCAAAAATTCATGAAATCATTTAATAAAGCATTTGAAACCAGATCTACTGGAGGAAATTTAGGTAAAAAACAATAGAGATATGCGAATTAATATAGAATATACATTATATGGTGATTCTACTACCTTTACAGTAGAACTTGATCCCGATTTTTATTTTGATGATAATGAAGATTTCTTATTTGGATCTACACCAAGATATATACATCCATACGAATATCTTAATCTTGATAAATTATTAATAGAAAAGATTATGCTTACTATAGAAAGTGACAAAAGTATTTATCGAAGAATAATTAAATTTTGGAATAATTCTAAAAATAATTCTGATATTTTATATATCTATGATGATTCTGATAAAACAGTAACTGAATGGTTTAAAATTGATTCGGAGCATAACTTTTATATTGAAAGCCTTGATTTCTATAAAAATGAAATAGATATTTGGGAACTCCAGTCACATTATCTTGTTATGAAAGATGATTTTTCTCAAAAATTTATTTACAAAAAAGAACTTGAAAGAGATGCTATACAAGCAACGAAAAAAGTTAACAAATAGAAATTATATTAAAAATAATTTTTATTAAATATTTCTCCCTTGCATTTGTAAGGGAGTTTTTATATAGCATTGATTGTTAAAAAAACTTACAGAAGTATGAAGCCACTATTCACAATATGTTTGCTATTTTTTCTTTACAGCTGCTCGCAGCCGGAAAAAAAAGGAATAACCTATAAAGATCTTCCGTTAGATGTTAGAAATAAATTCGAGAATGTTTACCATTATAAAACACCACCTGTTGTAAATGCAGAAGGTGATACTGTTGACTGGTATTCACCACCGCTTGCAGAATGCTATAATTTGAAAAAAGATTGTAAATGCAATGTAGAATCAAAAGGTGGTGCAATAACGAATCCGTATTTTGTAATAACCTCTTGCGGAAAAGAATCTGAAATTTCATGGGAAATTCTCCAACGAGTTTTTATCATTAAAAACGACAGTATATATTTTCTAAATGCAAAAAATGCTGTTACAACAACCGGTGAATCAAGAGCATTTAATATTAAACTGGATACAATTAGTTTTTATGTTCAGGAAATGAATTAATAATAAATTATCGTAATACTGAAAAGGTTACACCAATTCAACATTAAACAATCGGGCTGCCTTGAAAAGGCAGCCCGATTTGTATTTTTTCAAGAAACTTGCAAACATCCTAATACTGCTCACACCAGCTAAACCTTTCTTCGATAATCTCTGCCTTGGCTTTTTGAAGATACTGTAAATACAGTTCAGAAACCGGGGAATGTTTTTTACCACGCATCCAGATCAGACTCCACATGGTCTTTATGGGAAGACCCTTGATAGGAATGATTTTCAGCTCCTGATTGTACAGTTCATTTCTGATTCCGATAAGCGGCATGATAGAATAGCCCAATCCTGCCAGTAATGCCTGTTTTACGGCCTCGTTGGATGTGAGTTCCATTTTTTTTAAAACAGAGATGTTTTTATGTTTGATAAAGCCTTCCATAGTTGTTCGCGTTCCGGATCCTTTCTCCCTGAAAATTAAAGGAATGCTCTCAAAATCTTCCAGCGTGATGGTTTGCTCGCTGTTTTGGGAATTCCCTACAAGGTAAAGTTTATTCTGAAGGAGATCCATCCGTTCAATATTTAATGCACTTGGCAAGATTGATACAAGGGCAAAATCTACCTCATTGTTTTCCAGGCTTTCAATCACTTTTTCCTTATTGGTAACATCCATTACAAGTTCAATTCCGGGATGCTGACGGATAAAACCCGAAAGAAAATAAGGCATTACATATTTCCCGGTGGAAACAACCGAAATTTTCAGCCTTCCGGTTACCTGTCCCTGATATGCCAACGTTTTATAGTTGATGGAATGAATCTGGTTCACAATTTCTTCCGCTGCATGCGCAATCTCTTTACCGAAGTCGGTTACATAAAGCTTTCTGCCGACAACTTCCGTTAAGGGAATATTAAACTGATCCTGGAAATTTTTCAGCTGGATTGAAACTGCAGGCTGTGTCAGAAATAACGCTTCCGCCGCTTTGGTTACGCTTCCTGTTTGTACAACTTTTAAAAAAATCTGAAGCTGATTAAGCGTATAATTCATAAAATTATTTTATGTTATCAATTACAAATATAAATAAAAATAAATGAATTAAAATGCACAACTTTGTCATGTAAAAAAAGTATTATGACAACAATTACAGTAGCCAAAGGTGACGGCATCGGTCCCGAAATTATGAATGCAACGCTAAAGATCATTTTAGCAGCAGGTGCGAGAATTGAAATTAATGAAATTGAAATCGGAGAAAAAATTTACCTTGAAGGACACACATCAGGTATCAGCGATGAATCCTGGGAAATAATCAGGCGTAATAAAATATTCCTGAAAGCACCCATCACAACCCCTCAGGGTGGCGGATACAAGAGCCTTAACGTCAGCACCAGAAAATTTCTGGGCTTGTATGCCAATGTAAGGCCTTGTGCAAGCTTTTATCCCTTTATACAAACCAAACATCCCGTAATGGATATTGTGATCGTAAGAGAGAACGAAGAAGATTTGTATGCAGGAATTGAGCATCAGCAGACGGATGAAGTAGTGCAATGTTTAAAACTGATAAGCAGGCCGGGATGCGAAAAAATCATCCGTTATGCTTTTGAATATGCCAAACAGCAGAACAGAAAAAAAGTAACATGCTTCACCAAAGATAATATTATGAAGCAGACCGACGGATTGTTCCACCAGGTTTTTAATGAAATCGCGGCTGAATACCCTGAAATAGAAAATGAACATTGGATTATTGATATCGGAGCTGCGAAAATGGCAGATACACCGGAACTGTTTGATGTGGTGGTAATGCCTAATCTGTATGGTGATGTTTTAAGTGATATTGCAGCACAGCTTACAGGTTCAGTCGGTCTTGCAGGCTCAGCAAATATAGGAGAAGAATGTGCCATGTTTGAAGCGATTCACGGGTCTGCTCCTGCTATAGCCGGACAGAATGTAGCGAATCCTTCCGGACTTATTCAGGCAGCGATTATGATGCTGAATCACATCGGACAAAACCAGGTGGCTGAAAAAGTACATAATGCATGGCTGAAAACATTGGAAGACGGAATTCATACCGCTGATATATTTAAAGAAGGCGTAAGTATAAAAAAAGTTGGAACACAGGAATTTGCACAAGCGGTTGTGCTTAATCTTGGTAAAAAACCATCAGTGTTAAAATCCGTTCAGCACCTGAATAATTATACCCTTAACCTTCCGAAGTACAGACGCAGAGCCAAAGCTAAAAAAGTACTGGACGGAGTGGATCTTTTTGTACACTGGAACGGTACGGATGCCAATGAGCTGGCCGGTAAATTACAGCGCCTGGAAATAGGAGGCATAAAACTTAATGTAATTACTAACAGGGGAATCAAAGTCTGGCCGGATGGTTTCAAAGAGACTTTCTGTACCGATCACTGGCGCTGCAGATTCAGGCCTCAGCAAAGCCTGGAAATCAGTAAAATTGATATTGCCACGTTACTCACCAGAGCTATAGAGGAAGATATTGATGTCATAAAAACCGAAAATCTATATTCTTTTGACGGGAAAGTGGCTTATTCTTTAGCGCAGGGGCAGTAATATAGAACATCTCAGAGATAGTTGAGGATTTTATTGTTGATTTAAAAATTTTTATTACAATTTCAATTCTAAATAAGATGAAAACAAATACTATTAAAAATACAAACATCAAAACAGACAATACATTTTTTCTGATCAAGGGCGTATTTTCTCCAGAAGATGCTAAAGAAATACTTTCCAAGATTTACAGTTTCAAAATAAATTATCACAATTTAAACAACTGGCGTTCTTTGGAAAGATTTGGAGTCGATGATGAGAATTCTCAGAAACGAATCCCGAAATTAAAAAATGACAAAGCAAAAATTGAAGAATTAATTGATGCAGGTAAAGCCAAAAACCGAAAGATTCGTATCAATGCAGAGATCACAATATCATTCTGCGAAAAAACATAATTTTATATAAGCCTTAAAACAACACAGACCCATTAAAATATGGGTCTGTTGTTATTATTATATTTTGCATTATTGCAGAAGAGAGTAGATTGCAACTCCAATTCCGGCATAAGCAACTACGGTAATGATATCCGCGATCGGTTGTGAAAAACGTTTTTCTGCAATCTTTTCTGCATTAATCTGATTCTTATGGAATTTCAGTGTCTTTTTTGCATTATGAACAGGATGTGCGACCAGGCTGTCTCTTTCCCATTTGTCCACAATTACTTTGTATTTTTTGCCGTCAACATCTATTTTTACATTTTTGCCGGCTGCCAGTTTCTCCTGAACATTTACAGGTGCCGGAGGTGCCGGTTGCTGCGAGGTCATATTCTGAGGAGGCATGTTTCCCTGCTTTCCGTTGTTTTTAGACGCATCTTTACTTGCTGCCATCGGATCAGGTTGTTTTTTTACCTGATAGGTATAGCAGCTGACAAGAGAAAATGATATGATGATGAGATAAAGATTCCTTTTCATGAGACTAATTTAAGAATTAAACCGAATATTCGCTATTTTCTTTTAATCTATTCTGTTTTATATAAAAGTTTATTCGGCCAATTTAGATGTAACCGCAAAAAGGTCAAAGCTTTGAACACATGAGCCACAGAAGATTATCAAAAAAAAGTCTCTGTAACTCATATGTTAACGTTTCTGTGAAAATCTGCGTCAATCCGTGGTTTAATTTTTAACCACAAAAGCAGCAAAAGACATTTATGTTGTGTAAAGGTGTTAAATGGTTGATGTTAAAAAAAAGTATACAAAGTTTAAAGTCTTTGATTTTTCTAATATGTTCTGAAATATTTTCAAGATTATCAAAAAATTCTCTGTGACTCATATGTTATTTTCTCTGTGAAGATCCTTGCGATCCGTGGGAAAATTTAACTCCAAAGGTCAAAGCTTTTTGAACATATAAATTACCAATTTACCAGCATAAATTTTTCCTTCCACGGTAATTTTACAAAACCAATTCCCCAGCTAAGTTTGTCCATCAAAATATCCTGAGTTTTTCGTTCTACCGTAAGCGTGTAATCATATTCGGTAACAACAAGTTTGCCCGGCCGTTGAAAAAACTCATTTTGTAATAGTGCCGGGGATGATTTTTTCATCGGACTCCAGTTGTGAAGCACACTTTCAATAACATTTTTGGCCTCATTTTTATGCTTCCTGGAAAGTTTGATATGCCTGTTGATACTTTGATGCATCGGTATATTGCATAAAAATTTTTCAAATATCATTTCGTATTCAGGAGCGTTGATATTTCCGGTAGCAACATAATGAAGCAAATGTGCACACAATTCAGGATCAGTGAGTTTCTGGGTTTCTTTGTTCAGAAGATCACAATGTTCAAAGAAAGTTTTAATGAAAGGGTGTATCAGGACAAGTCCTGCATTCTGCACATACTGTCCGTCATCTGGAATTCCGTCATTACCAATTTCTTTAGGCTTCTGATCTTTTGTTCTGATGGGTGTTTTTAAGATATTTTCCTCATCATCTTTATGGGTATTTGAAATAATTTCAGTGTTTTTGTTGTCTTCCTGATTTTGACCCCCTTCAAAAATTTTATTTTCTTCAATAAAAGGAAAGATTTGGGCTAAAGTTTTACGGGTTTTATGGCTTATTTTTTTCCTGAACAATTCCGGATTTTCTTTTGAAACATGCTCTGAAAGATATTCCCGGAGATAAGCCTCTGAGGAGTGCAGATATTTTATCAATGCAAGGAAAACCAGGCGCCATATAAAAGTTCTTTCAGCGGGATTCAGACTTGATAGATAATGGCTCTTCACAATAATATCTAGATTAATCTGTAAATCTTTGTTTTCTAAAATGGTTAAACATAATTGAGCAATCTGTTCATCCGAAAGCTGATTGATGATCCGTTCCTGTACATATTGTTTGGGCAAAACAGGAATTATATTTTTTTGAAAACCCGGAGTAGCAATAAGATCGGCAAAAACAGTTGTTTCCAGTAAGTCCATACCTTCTTTCCCAGAATTCCACCATGGCATCAATCCATTCTCTAAAAAATAGATAAAAGTTTGCAGTATCTTTTCTTCATTATTAACCCAATATGGCTTGGACCGATGTTCTGTTTTTTCATCAGATACATCACCTGGCCGAATTATTTCTGAAAGTTGCTCTTTAAAAAGCTCTGTAATTTTATTCTTTAATTCAGAATCAAGCGAACTGTTTTTTACATCAAGATCCAGTTTCAGCCGGGGAATCTGCACTGTATGACCGTGCAGTTGAGCCTCTAAATCATTGATGTATTTTTCTATTTCCGGGAAAACATCAATAGACAAAAAGCTGTTGATATCATCTTTTATATAATGTGCTTTTTCTTTATTGCTGACGGTAATTTCAATAAAAACTTTCTGAATAATATGATTATGATTCACTTCGATAGATTTATTAGGCCATGTTTTAATTTTCAACGCTTTATTTCCTGTCAAATTCTCCACCCCAGAAACCTGCCGGGCAAAGGCTCAGCTTTGATCTTTGTTTTGCGCTCAGCCGGCATCCGCAGCCTCTTATGAAATGGTCTTTGGGAGCATCTGCAACTTCAAGGGTTTCTGGATTCATCCATTTCATGGCATTGCAGTTGTTGCCGTTTTTTAAGGGGCAGGCATTGCATATTTCTTCCCGTAAAGAAAAAATTGCTTCCTCATCCTGATTCGCCATGCCTATTTTTGCACGCAATTCATTAAAATGGCCGCCAATGATTTCATTGCGCTTGCCAAAGATTTTTCTGATATTCATATGATTTAAGTTTTTAGATTATTGGGGTCAAAATTAGAAGAAGAAATCCCATTTTTCGAATTCTGGGACCTCTCCGTTCTGTCTTTGCAGTAAAAAGAAAAGCTTGAAAAACAAATATTCTTTAAAAAAACTTCGTGTATTCTGCGTTAAAAAAGATTAATAGAAATTCATGTACTCTGCTTTCAAAGAAATGATGAAAATCAAATCAAAAAATTTCACTGCAACTGGATTTAGACAATCTGTTATTTCATTTTTTATTTTAAATTAAAATATTTAGTATATTGATTTTTAATACTTTATATTTGTTGTTTTTAAAAAAATAATGAAAAAATCAAAAAAATATTTACTGCAAAGACAGGTTTGACCCCTCAAAATATTTGTCTTTTAACAGAGTGGGATTGTATGTTTGCAGCGTAATAATAAAGAGCAAAATTATGATTAAAGAAGTATTGACAATTTTAAAAAATAAGCTCAATGATCCGGTAAATGGTTTAAAAGACGGTCAGAACAGCGGAGATATTGCAGTAGTAGATGATATAGCAAAACATGAAGATGATACCTCGGGTCTTGATGATAAAGTAGTGATCACACTCCTGAATGTTGAAGAAGAATCAACATTGAAAAACAGATCATGGTATACGAGAACCACTGTAAGTGAAGATCCTCTTTTGTATGATATGAAAAAGCAAAACCCGCCGGCTTATCTGAACCTGTATCTTATGGTTGCCGCCAACCGTAATGCTTATGACAAATCTTTATCGGATATCTCAAAAGTTATCGAAATATTTCAAACCAATAATGTGCTGGAATATACGGATTCCAATGTGAATAAAAATTTCAGGTTCAGAATTGAACTGCACTCTATTCCTTTTGAACAGCTGAGTTATATTTGGGGATTGTTGGGAGGAAAAGTAATGCCCTCTGCATTGTACAAGGTAAGCGTTGTAAAAATTGAAGCAATTGGAGAAACGAATGTTAATTTAATTGACGAAGTAAATATCAAAAGCATTAAAGTAGAATAATCAATAGGTTGTCCGTAATGTTTATAATTAAAAAAATTGCGTGACCTATGTTAAACTAAATATTATGGATAATGACCGATAAACACAGCAAAAAAAACTAACCAAAAACTAATAACCTTTAACTTAAATTTTTAAACATGCAAAATCCAACTACACCAGGTATTTCAGTTGAAGAAATTACCAGGCTTCCCAATTCGGTTTCATTAATAGATACAGCGATTCCGGTATTTATTGGATATACCGAAATGATTCCTGAAGAGCATACCGGTCCCAGGAATATCAGTTCTCTTTTGGAATATGAAAAACATTTTGGAAAAGCAAAAAAGGAAAGTATCCTCCTTAGAGATACAGAAGATAAAGGTGTAGAAATCATAACACCGGATGCACAGTTTTTAATGTATTATTCCCTTCAAATGTATTTTGCCAACGGAGGCGGGCCTTGTGAGATTCTGTCAGCAGGAAATTATACATCCGGAACAGTTGAGCTTGCTGATTTGATTGCAGGCCTGAATAGGGTTAATCATTCAGACGAACCCAGACTTATTGTTTTCCCTGATGCCGTATCATTACCCGAAGCCGATTTTTATACGATCTATAATCAGACGATTGCCAAAATTACATCCACTGCAAAAAACTGGTTTGTCATAATAGATACCTACTACGGAAATTCTGTAACTCAATCCAATAATCGTAATACCATTGCTAATCTTAGAAATAATATAGTACTTACAACTCATGCTGCAGCTTATTTCCCTCATTTAACCACGATTTTAAATTATACTTTTGATGAAACCGATACGCCTATTGTGCATACGGGTTTACAAAGTGAAGGACAGGCCAGTGCCGTTTTTTATGCCGGTGAAATCGCAGCTTTAGAGGAATTAAAAGCCATGGCAAGCGAAGAAATAGAAAGCGTATCGGTTGACGCTTTAGTATTGGCTGATTTATTAAGCCAGGCTATCGCTATCGCAGAGGAAATTAATGAAACTGCAGATGAAACTTCCGGCCAGCCTTTAGATGCAAAAGCAGATTTAATAGAAGCTATTGAAGAAGCAAAAGCCGTTCTGGAAGCTATCTATGATGGAACAATAGATGATTTTGTGATCCCGGATGATCTAGAAGCAGGTACTCCTGTTTTCAGTGGAGAGTTTGATGCATTAATAGACGCGATTCTTGCCGTAAAAGATGAGGTAGGCGCTGCAAACGGGAAAACCCTGAAAAACTTAGAATCGTCCAATTCGGTACTTTATCATCAGATTAAAAAAGAAATCTCATTGTTAAAGGTTGTTCTGCCGCCGTCCGCAGCAATGGCAGGTGTCTATGGCAGAATAGACGCAACCAGAGGGGTCTGGAAGGCACCGGCCAATGTGAGCCTTAATTATGTTCTGGGGCCCACGGAAAAAGTTTCGGATCATGAACAATCAGATATGAATGTCAATGATGCAGGATCAGTAAATGCTATCAGAGCTTTCACAGGAAAAGGAACATTGGTTTGGGGAGCAAGAACGATGGATGCAAAAGAAAAAACCGAAGACGACCAAGAAAATATCTGGAAATATATCAACGTACGTCGCTATTATGATATGATTAAACTCTCAATAGACAGAGCATTAACAGACGGAAAATTCATTAATGAACCTAATATTTCCCAAACCTGGTTGCATGCTGAAACAATGATCGAAAATTTCCTTAACCAGCAATGGATGGATGGAGCATTAGCCGGAAGTACCGCAAAAGAAGCATATCATGTTGAAGTTTCAGGTGATATCGTTAAAGCAGGAACAATGAATATAACCGTAAAAATAGCATTGGTACGTCCTGCGGAATTTATCGTATTGAATTTCTCACACCAATTATAACAAATCTGAAATAGAATCAGTCACAATAAAAACATTCGAAGTTTACTTCGAGGTATATTAATCTTAATTTAAAAATTTTTAACAAATGAATTACAAAACCCCTGGAGTTTACGTGGAGGAGCATGAAAAATTTCCGCCTTCCGTAGCGCAAGTTGAAACGGCTATTCCCGCTTTTATAGGATATACTGCGGAAGGCCAGAAGAATAAGCCAACAAGAATTACCTCTATGTTGGAGTATGAGCAGCTTTTCGGAAAAGCAAATCCGGAAGCGTTTGCAGTAGCTTTTGAGGATGGCGTTGCATCTGCAACACAGACTAAAGTAAGCAATTTTAAAATGTATTATGCCATGCAGATGTATTTCGCAAATGGCGGCGGGCCTTGTTATATCGTTTCCGTAGGAGATTATACAAATCAGGTAACCGTTGGAAGTTCTACAGCCGCAGGAACTTTATTATACGGTCTTGAACTGCTTAAAAAAGAAGACGAACCAACACTTATCATATTCCCGGATATTCAAAGCTTGGTTCCTGTAGCTGCTGAAGTTGATGCCGCTGAGGCTGCTGCTCAGGTTGCAGAAGATAATGAGTTATTAGCCTCGAAAGCCAAAGCTGCCGCCAGTGCTGTTGTTGCCGTTGTTGTTACAGCGGTTGATGGTGGAGGAGACCTTCAGGCTGCGATTACAGCTGCCAATGCCAAAGTTGCCACTTATCCAGTTTCTGGCTCAAGTACTCTTAGTCAGATTACCGAAAATGAGGCTGCGAAAGCTGTTGCTAAAGCTGTTCAGAATGCTGCTAATGCTGCAGGAGCGAAGACGGCCGCGCAAGCTGCTGCAAGTATTTATAATACTTTCTTTACTACTGCTACAACTGTTGCCCAGAACGCAGAAGCTTATGCTCTTGAATTGGCAGGTGTAGATTCAGCGGATATTACTGCTGCTTACTCGGTATACAACAGTGCTTTAGATCAGGCAGAGCTTATGAAAGACAGATTTGTCATCATGGATGTACTTGGAGGCTCTGATACTGCAGTTTCCGATTTTAGAAGCAATGTAACATCAGGACCAAGTGGAGAACGTTTAAAATACGGAGCTGCTTATCATCCAAAACTGAAAACAATATTAAGCTACGATTATAATGAGGCTGATGTTTTAGTTACAGGTACATTCGGGATTGCAAGTTTAGAACAATTAAAAGGAACGAACTCAGATTTCTATAATCAGGCTAAAAAAGCCATCGAATCTAAGCAGGTTGTATTGGCTCCATCATCAGCAATGGCGGGAGTGTATGCTAAAGTAGACAGCGTTTCCGGAGTATGGAAATCCCCGGCTAATGTAGGTTTGAATTTCGTGGAAGCACCAACAGAAAAAATTTCTGATAGACAGCAGGAAGGTCTTAACGTAGATCCTACATCCGGTAAATCCATCAATGCGATCAGAACCTTTACAGGCAAAGGACCTATGGTTTGGGGAGCAAGAACATTAGACGGCAACAGCAACGAATGGAGATACATCTCAGTACGCCGTTTCTTCAATATGGTGGAAGAATCTGTGAAAAAATCGACCGAGCGTTTCGTTTTTGAAGCCAATACGGCCAATACATGGATCCGCGTACAGACGATGATCGAAAATTTCCTGAACCAGCAGTGGCAGGACGGCGCTTTGGCAGGAAGCAAGCCTGAAGAAGCCTATTATGTAAGCGTAGGCTTAAATAAAACCATGTCTGCACAGGATATTCTGGAAGGAAGAATGAATATTGAGATCGGTATGGCAGCAGTACGTCCTGCAGAATTTATCGTGCTTCGTTTTTCTCACAAGCTGCAGGAAGCATAAAACTTAAAGTAAATAACAATTAAAATATACATACAATTATGAGTACATATCCATTAGTAAAGTTTGCCTTTGAAGTAGATTGGGGCGGAACAAAATTAGGGTTTACTGAAGCATCGGGAATGAATTTAGAAACGGCTGTAGTTGAATACAGACATGGAGCCAGCCCTGATTTCAGTAAAACAAAGATGCCGGGATTGAAAGTGTTCAGTAATATCACTTTAAAAAGAGGGACTTTCCAGGGAGACAATGAATTTTTCGAGTGGTTCCGGTCTGTACAGCTCAATACGGTTGAGAGAAGATCAATTACTATTTCTCTTTTAGATGAGAACGGAAATCCAGCAGTAACCTGGAAGGTTAAAAATGCTTTCCCTGTAAAAATGCTTTCCAGCGATTTGAAAGCAGATGGGAATGAGGTAGCTATCGAGACCCTTGAAATTGCGCACGAAGGATTAACTATTGAAAATAACGAATATTAACTTTAAAAATTAAAAAAAAATGAATTACAAAACACCAGGAGTCTACGTAGAGGAAATTGCAAAATTCCCGCCGTCTGTAGCACAAGTAGAAACAGCCATCCCGGCGTTCATCGGATATACTGCCAAAGGCCCGAAAAACCAGCCAACAAGAATTTCTTCCCTGCTGGAATATGAAACACTTTTCGGAAAAGCAAAAAATGAAGAATTCTCAATTGTTGTAAACGCTGCAACAGCAAATACACCGAGAACAGTAACTGCTACTTTAACACCAAGTGCTTTCAAAATGTATTATGCCATGCAAATGTATTTCGCCAATGGTGGCGGGCCTTGCTATATTGTTTCAGTAGGAGATTTGGCAACAGGCTTTCCGGCTGCTGTAGATTTTGATGATATGATTGCAGGGCTTGATACGCTGGAAAAAGAAGATGAGCCAACACTTATCGTTTTGCCGGATGCTGCTAATTTAAGCACAGCTTACGATTTATTCGAAAAAGCTTTAGATCAGGCAGAGCTTATGAAAGACAGATTTGTTATTATGGATGTACTTGGAGACTCTAATACTGCAGTTTCTGATTTTAGAAGCAATGTAACATCCGGACCAAGCGGAGAACGTTTAAAATACGGAGCGGCGTATTATCCAAAATTGGAAACGGTTCTTACGTACAGCTATGACCCTGCGATTACTGTAGGAAACAATACCCTGGAGCATTGGAAAACAAATGATACAGAACTGTACAACCTTGCAAAAAATGCTATGGAATCTCATAGGGTAGTATTGGCTCCATCATCAGCAATGGCAGGAGTGTATGCTAAAGTAGACAGTACTTCAGGAGTGTTTAAAGCGCCTGCAAACGTGGGACTGAACTATGTAGTGGCTCCAATCCAAAAAATTTCTCACGAAGATCAGGAAGGTCTTAACGTAGATCCTACATCCGGTAAATCCATCAATGCGATCAGAACCTTTACAGGTAAAGGACCTATGGTTTGGGGAGCAAGAACATTAGACGGCAACAGCAACGAATGGAGATATATCTCAGTACGCCGTTTCTTCAATATGGTGGAAGAATCTGTGAAAAAATCGACCGAGCGTTTCGTTTTTGAAGCCAATACGGCCAATACATGGATTCGCGTACAGACGATGATCGAAAATTTCCTGAACCAGCAGTGGCAGGACGGCGCTTTGGCAGGAAGCAAGCCTGAAGAAGCCTATTATGTAAGCGTAGGCTTAAATAAAACCATGTCTGCACAGGATATTCTGGAAGGAAGAATGAATATTGAGATCGGTATGGCAGCAGTACGTCCTGCAGAATTTATCGTGCTTCGTTTTTCTCACAAGCTGCAGGAAGCATAAAACTTAAAGTAAATAACAATTAAAATATACATACAATTATGAGTACATATCCATTAGTAAAGTTTGCCTTTGAAGTAGATTGGGGCGGAACAAAATTAGGGTTTACTGAAGCATCGGGAATGAATTTAGAAACGGCTGTAGTTGAATACAGACATGGAGCAAGCCCCGATTTCAGTAAAACAAAGATGCCGGGATTGAAAGTGTTCAGTAATATCACTCTAAAAAGAGGGACTTTCCAGGGAGACAATGAATTTTTCGAGTGGTTCCGGTCTGTACAGCTCAATACGGTTGAGAGAAGATCAATTACTATTTCTCTTTTAGATGAGAACGGAAATCCAGCAGTAACCTGGAAGGTTAAAAATGCTTTCCCTGTAAAAATGCTTTCCAGCGATTTGAAAGCAGATGGGAATGAGGTCGCTATCGAAACCCTTGAAATTGCGCACGAAGGATTAACTATTGAAAATAACTAATCATGGCTCTTTTATATCCTCCAACCAGTTTCTCTTTTATTGTTAATGGGATTTCAACAACAGAGGGTATTGACTCCAGATTTCAGTCTATATCTGGTTTATACACAGACATTCAAGCTGAAGAATATGCCGAAGGAGGGGAAAACAGATTTATCCATCAGCTTCCTTTAAGGCCAAAATATCCCAATTTAGTTCTTAAGCGTGGCTTAATGGTAAGTTCCGGATTGATAAGCTGGTGCAGAAATGCGATGGAAAACTTTGAATTTGAACCCAGAAACCTCATCGTTACCCTTTCAGGAGGACTCCAGTCTACAGCACCTTTGATGGTCTGGAATGTAGTGGGAGCTTACCCGGTGAGATGGGAAGTCTCGGAATTCAATGCGGAAGAAAGCAAATTGGCTATTGAAACAATAGAACTGAAATACAGATATTTCACGATACCTTCATCGTTAGCAAGCTTAGGCTTGTAATTTCTAAAATCAAATCTGAGCACCTGAAAGTGTCTTCGTCTAAGGATAACTTTTAGCACAATTATTTTTCAGAAAACAACAACAGATTAGTCTATCACAGGACTGAACGCACTCTTTATGTGCTTGGATTTTTTAAAACATATAGGTTAAATCATTGGTTTTTAAATATTTAAATTAAAAATCAATTAAAAACAAACGAAATGCCAATAGAAATAAAAGAGCTTCACATTAAAATAAATGTGGACGAGAAAACAGCAGCTAAGACCACTGCTACATCAGTAGATGAGGCAAAGATCATGCGGGCCGTGAGTGAAAGTGTAGAGCAGGCAGTAAACATTCAACAACGTAAAAAAGAAAGATAATGGGAGGAGCACTTACAAAATTAAAGATAGACACTTATAAGGATGATACTTATAGTAACAGCAGCAAAATTAACACTGATGCTTTTGAAGCTTTTATCAATCCTACAAGCTTCTCAATGACTTACAAAACCAAACATAACACCGATCAGGCAGAAGGCAGTTCTAAAGCCAGTTTAGGTTATATCGCATCACCTCCTTCAGACTTGCAGCTGGAATTTCTTTTTGATGGTACAGGGGTAACACAGGCAAATCCCGGCAATAAACTAATAAATACAATTGCTGAAAAATTAGGAAAAAAAGATGCTTTTATAAAGAAAGCTGTTGAGCAACAGATAACAGACTTCTATAATGCTACCGGTAAGCTTGACGGAACTATTCACAAGCCCTATAATGTCGTTATCACTTGGGGAGACCTTCACTTTAAAGGAATACTCTCAGAATTTACCATAGACTATAAAATGTTTACCAATGAAGGAAAAGCATTAAGAGCTATAGGAAAAGCAAAATTCAGTGAATCAATCAGCAAAGAACTTGCTGCGAAAGAAGAAAATAAACAGTCTCCGGATCTCACCCACAAAAGAACAGTACAAGATGGAGATACCCTTCCTTTAATGACCGAAAGAATTTACGGAGACTCCAAATACTATCTGGAAGTTGCCAAAGCAAATGGCCTCGTTAATTTCAGGCAATTAAAACCAGGGAGTGAACTCTACTTTCCGCCAATAGAAAAAAGATCATAATATGAACAATAGCGGATATATACAAACAGCAAAAAATCCGGATCTGACTACTTTTAAAGTAATGTCCGGAGGTACCGAATTGCCTGGGAAATATGGTGTGAAAAGCATTATCGTAGAAAAAGAAGTCAACAGAATTCCTTATGCCCGCATTGTTATTTTAGATGGTAGTGTACCGGAACAGGATTTCAAACTCAGCAATGAAGAATTACTGATTCCCGGAAAAGAAATTGAAATCACTGCCGGATACCATTCTAAAGAAGAAACGATTTTTAAGGGAGTGGTTGTAAAGCATAATATTAAAGTCAGAAACGGATCTTCTTATCTCATCATCGAATGCAGGGATAAGGCAGTAAAAATGACACTGGGAAGAAAAAGCAAATATTTCTATGACAGCAAAGACAGTGATATCATCGAGGAACTGATTGGCAACAGCGGAACTACCGCCGATGTGGAAGCTACTTCAAATACCCATAAGGAATTGGTTCAGTTTCAGTCATCTGATTGGGATTTTATGTTAACCAGAGCGCAGACCAACGGAAAATTGTGTTTTGTTGATGACGGAACCGTAAAAGTTGCCAAGCCTGATTTCAGCGGCGAAGCAGTAGAAACCGTTGTCTTTGGATCATCCGTACACGAATTCGACGGTGAAATTGATGCAAGGGATCAGTTCAGCAAAATTACCGCTAAAACATGGAGCTATACAGACCAGGAATTAACGCAAGTGGAAGCTCAGGATCCGGCCATCAGTCTTAACGGAAATCTTTCTTCCGGTGATCTGGCCAAAGTTTTTGGAATTGAAGACCTGCAGCTGAAACATGGCGGCAATCTTACCCAGGATGAATTACAGCAATGGGGAGACGCTAAAGCCACTTTCCAGCAATTGGCAAAAACCAGGGGAAGAGTAAAATTCCAGGGAATACCATCGGTAAAACCAGGTGTTACATTAACCCTTCAGGGAGTTGGAGACAGGTTTAACGGAAAAATATATGTAACAGGAATCCGTCATGAAATTATTGATGGAAACTGGCTGGTAGATGCTCAGTTCGGACTTTCTCCAACGTGGTTCTCAGAAACCTATGACGTAAGCGAAATGCCCGGTTCAGGAATTATTCCTGCCATAAGCGGACTGCACGTAGGAATCGTTTCACAACTGGAATCTGACCCGGATGGAGAAGACCGGATTTTAGTACAGATTCCTATCATTAATAATGAAGAAGAAGGAATCTGGGCAAGAATAGCCACTCTGGACGCCGGAGAAAACAGAGGGTCTTTCTTCAGACCTGAAATCGGCGATGAGGTTATTATCGGATTTATTAATGATGATCCTAATGATGCCGTAGTTCTCGGAATGCTGAACAGCAGTACAAAACCGGCTCCTATTGTAGCTTCTGATGACAATCATGAAAAAGGATTTGTAACCCGGAGCGAAATGAAAATGATCTTCAATGACGACAAAATTTCCTATACCCTGGAAACCCCGAAAGGCAAAAAGATAATCGTAGACGAAGATGCGGATATCATTAAGATTGAAGACGAACATGCGAATACGTTTATACTTAACAAAGACGGGATCAGCATGGATAGTTCAAAAGATATCAAGATCAAAGCGAAAGGTGACATCAGTATGGAAGGAGTCAATATCAATGTAAAAGCCAGTGCGCAGCTAAAAGCGGAAGGAAGCTCTGGTTCGGAACTTAAATCGGGAGCGGTAACTGTGGTAAAAGGCTCTCAGGTTAAAATCAATTAATCGTATGAAACCGGCAGCAAGAATTACAGACATGCATACCTGTCCTATGGTTACAGGAAATGTTCCGCATGTAGGCGGACCCATCATTCCGGCGGGAGAACCTACAGTACTTATCGGCGGGAAACCGGCCGCAAGAGTAGGGGATAAAGCCGTATGCACAGGTCCTTTAGATACCATTGCATCAGGATCTTCAAGCGTAATGATCGGTGGAAAACCGGCCGCAAGAATGGGAGATTCTACGGCACACGGAGGAGTGATCTCCGCAGGTGAAGCTACTGTTTTAATAGGCGGATAATATTTTTTTGCAGTTTTCAATTCATCATAAGCTGCATTTTTTAGATGGTATCTTCCTTACAATAGAAACGTAAAAATCAATAACAAGCAGTTATGAAAACCAAAGCTCTATGTTACGGATGCAGATCTACAATTAATATAATAAATAACGTATGAAAATAAATACAGATTTTTTAGGAACAGGCTGGAGCTTTCCGCCAGAATTTAATGAGACTGAAGGAAAGCTGGCAATGACATCAGATGTGGAAGACATCAATAACAGCCTTATGATTCTCCTGTCTACACGTCCCGGTGAACGCGTCATGTTCCCGAATTACGGATGTGACCTGCAGGAAATGCTATTTAAGCCACTGGACTTAACGCTCATTACACAAATGAAAGGAATCGTTGAGCGTGCTATTTTATATCACGAACCTCGAATCAATATTTTAAGTATTGAAATTAATGCTCAGGACGAAATTGAAGGGGAAATTTTAATAGAAATTAACTACGAAGTAAGAAATACGAATACAAGAAGCAATATGGTTTTTCCTTTTTACAAAGAAGAAGCTACCGAAATATAATGAATTACGGGATGTCTGTAGCCATTTTAAATACTACCAAACACTACATAAGTATTGCATCTGAACATAGAAAGATAAATATAAACAAATGAAAAAAACAGATACATTTTCACATTATCGTGAAGGAAAATCACAAATGCAGCGCTTTTTAGCAGAATTAGATCCGGGCAATCTTGAATTACACGATTTCGATTTGTTTGACTGGCTATTATTCGCAAATAATTTTGCTCAGCGTGTAAACTATTTCGATAAAGATGATAATACAACACCCAAAGGAAACTGGGGAAACTTTTTCCTGGGTGATGATGACAATGCTGTACCGAGAAGGGAAAGCATTGAATATAAAAGTATGAAAAAACAGGTTACAGATCTTATTTCCCAGTTTGAACAGGACAGCAACCTGACTCCCCACCTCACCCTGTTTGTCTGCTTTTTAAAATTATTGGATTTCTCAAAAAAAGCTTTTAATAATTTAACCAAAAGACATCTGGATTTCTATTATAACGAAATTCTTCAGATTGAAAAAAATGAGGCAAGACCTGATAAAGTCTATGTGATTTTTGAATTAGCCAAAAAAGCAATCCAGGAAAGGATTCCCGGCGGAACATTGCTGGATGGTGATAAAGACGCCAACGGAAAAAAACGCGTTTACAAAACAGGCGAAGAGCTTGTTGCCAACCAGGCAAAAGTTGTGGAGATTAAAAGCTTTCTCAATGATGTTAAAAAAAGAGAGCTGAAGATGGCGCCGGTTGCCAATTCGGTAGATGGTTTAGGAGATAAACTCCCGGAGGAAAGCAATTACTGGTGGCCTTTCGGTTATAATGCTGATGAAACTGTTTCCGAAAAATCCATTTACAAGGAACTCCCGAAAGCGAAACTCGGTTTTGCAATCGCATCATCATTATTTGATCTGGAAGAAGGCGAGAGAATCATTACCGTGAAAATTGATTTTACTAAAAATTCTGCTCAGAAGTTTCAGGATTTATCAGCCGGAGATATCGAAAATAATATCAAAGTATTGTGCAGCGGACAAAAAGAATGGATCTCCGGAATGGCTTTGAAATGTGTAAGGAAAAGTGCAGATCAGCTGGTGCTTTCCTTTACATTAACCAAAGATTTTCCAGCCGTGGTAAAATACAATAAGGATGTTTTGCTGCAAACGTTCCAGACTGATTTTCCTGTGGTAAGATTCGTGATTGAAGGAGAAAAATACTATACGCTTTATGAGGCACTTTCGGAAAAGCTGGTGAAAAATGTTGAAGTAGCGGTAGAGGTAAAAGGCGTAAAATCTCTTCAGATCGAAAACGACAGCAATATACTGAACGCAGAAAAACCTTATTATCCGTTCACTGCACAACCTGTTAAAGGATCTAATTTTTACATCAAATGTCCTGAAATGTTTTCCAAAAAATGGGAAAAAGCAGACATCACCATCAATTGGAAAAACACACCGGATTCAATAACTAATTTATACAGCGGGTATGTAATTCAGCCGAATCAAAATATCAGTGTAAAACAATTTGAGTCGTTAGAAGGTCCGTCAATTGTCCGTTCGGATGCTTATTTCACGGCAGATACTGCGCTATTGGAAAAAGAAGTATGGCGAGAGAAAGGCAATAATATTGAACTGTTCAGGAAAATGGAAAACGGATATAAAACACAATTTTCCATCCAAAACACCAATACCGATCCCGGAACGAGCGAGGCTATCAGATTAACAATAAACCAGTCGGCATTACAGGATGTGTACCCTAAATTATATACTTTGGCACTATCCAGCGATCCTGCTAAAAATAAGCTTGTTCCGAACGAACCATACATTCCTTTTGCGGAAGATATCGAACTGAATTACAGTGCAAGAGAAATTGCTTATTCTTATCTAGATAAAGATTTCAATGGAAAAGCTGCCAAAAACAAAGGTGTACAGTTGTACCACGAAGACGTATTCGGGCAATATGAAAAAGAAACTGAAACGAAAAGCATCGTCCCCGTACATGAAAATGGAGGTGAGCTGTACATCGGTCTTGAAGCTGTAAAACAAACCACTGTTTCCCTGTTGATCCAGATGCTGGAAGGAAGTGAAAATCCTTTAGTGGATACTTTCGAGGAAAAAGAGTTTATCGAATGGCATATTCTGTCCGGCAATACATGGATCGACCTTTCACAAAATATGCTGAAAAACGAAACAAGAAAATTCCTGGAATCCGGTATCGTAAAGTTTAAGATCCCGAAAGACAACAACACCAGCCATACAATGCTTACAGACGGACTGGTGTGGATCAGGGCCAGATCAAAAAGAAGCTATGATGCTGTTTGTAAAATTCAGGGAATATACACACAGGCAGTTTTAGCAACATTCCAAGATCAGGGTAACGATGTGGCGCATTTGGCCAACGGTTTGCCGGCCGACACGATTTCGAAACTAATAACCAGGGTTCCTCAGGTAAAATCGGTTAGCCAGCCATACAATTCGTTCGACGGAAAGTACAAAGAAGCCGATTCTGAATTTTACAGAAGAGTAAGCGAGCGTCTGAGACACAAACACAGGGCTATTACACAATGGGATTATGAAAACCTTGTATTGCAGGAGTTTCCGGAAGTTTTCAAAGTGAAATGTTTAAACCATACCTCTGAAAAATCATATATGGCCCCCGGACATGTTACATTGATGGTGGTGCCGAATATCAGAAATAAAAATGCTTTCGACGTCTACCAGCCAAGAGTGAGCAGGGCCAGCCTCAACAAAATTCAGAAATATGTAAATGAATTAAATACAATGCACGTTAAAGCTCAGGTAATTAATCCTAATTATAAAGAAGCAAAAATACAGGCTACTGTAAAGATCTTTGAAAATTTTGATGAAGTATTCTACATGAAACAATTGGACGAAGACATAAAGAAATACATTTCGCCATGGGCCTTCACAGATTCTAAAGACATTGATTTTAATGTCGAACTGAATGTTAATCATCTCATCAACTACCTGGAGCAGCTGTATTACGTAGATTATATTGATGAAATCAAAATACTGGTAAATGATGTGATACAAAAGAAATCTTTAATAGAAGTAGATCCGAAATCCATTCTCGTATCTGCAAAACAGCACCAAATTACTATCGCAGAACAAGTATGTATTTAATAATAAAAAGAATAAAACATAACCATGTCAGAAAATAAGCACATTAGTATACCGAAAAATGTAGAAACCGGGGATCAGTCCGATTTTCACTTTCTGCGCAGAACCGGTATTGAATACATAGAGAAATTGGGAGGAAAACTTTGGACAGATTATAACTCTCACGATCCGGGAATTACCACGCTGGAAGTTCTGAGCTATGCCATAACAGATCTCGGGATGAGAATGAACCTCAATATGGAGGACCTTCTCACCTCTGAAGATGAAGATAAAAATATCCATGCCCAATTTTTAAAAACAACGGAAATTCTGCCTTCAAGACCTTTAACGGAGCTCGATTACAGAAAACTTTTCATAGACATCAGCTTTACGGCAGGTCATAAAAGACCGATAAGAAACTGCTGGCTGGTCCCCCACAATGAAAAACTATATGTTGACTGCAAAACAGGAAACATGGATTTTAAGCCTATCGGAGATAAAGTACAAAGCTTTGATGTAAAAGGGATGTATGATCTTTACGTAGACTACTCCGATGATGTTACTGAAGAAAACAGCGGGTGCGGAAAAATTGGTGTCAACCTTCAGATATTGGAACGTTATCATGCCAACAGAAGCCTTTGTGAAGATCTTGCTGAAATTAAAGAAGTTGAAATCCAGAAAGTGGCAGTCTGCGCGCGTATCGGGTTGGTAAATAAAGCCGATGAAGAACTCGTACATGCCAAAGTATTAAAAGCTATTAACAATTACCTGTCTCCGGAGATTCATTTTTACTCGTTAAAACAAATGCTGGAAAAAGGTTTAACAACGGATCAGATCTTTGAAGGCCCGCTTTTGGAAAATGGTTTTATTGATACTGAAGAGCTGAAAAACAGTCAGCTGAGAACAGAAGTCCGCCTTTCGGATATCGTAAGCGAAATCATGAAAATTGACGGTGTAAAAGAAATTCATGAGATTTCTATCGCAGGCTGTGATAGCGTGATCAAACAGAATAACGAGTGGTTGATCTGCATAGAAAAAGGCAGAAAACCGGAGCTTTGCGAACTGAGCTCTTTCAGCTACAGTAAAGGATCGCTTCCATTAAATATTAACGATAAAAAAGTTCAGGAATACCTCCAGACTCTTAAAAAAGAAGAAGAGGTGCTGAGAGAAGATGCGAGGCAGAATAAAGAACTGGCTTTACCGCAGGGAACATCCTATAATGTAGCGGAATATGCTACCATTCTCAATGAATTTCCCGATACCTACGGCGTAGGAATTTCCGGAATTATAGGAAACCACACCCCGCGAAGAGAAGCGCTCGCAAAACAAATGAAAGCGTATCTGTTGTTTTTTGATCAGATTCTCGCGGGCTATTTTAAACATCTTGAAAAAGTAAAGGAAATTTTAAGTGTAAACGGAAATCTGAAAAGAACCTATTTCACACAGGCCCTGAAAAATATTAAAGGATTCGGCGAATTGGTTTCTGATTATCCAACCGGAAATGATGATGCACTTACTGATGCTTTGTATGAAGAATTGGATAACAGCGTGGAACGCCGTAATGAAATCCTGGATCATTTGATTTCCCGTTTTGCAGAAACCTTCAGCGACTATACGTTCCTGATGAAGTCATTATATGGAAACTCTGCAGACGAAATTGTCCTTAATAACAAGCAAAATTTCCTTAGCGAATATGCTTCGATAAGTAAAGACCGCGGATTGGGCTACAACTATACTCTTTTTGCAGATTCGGACCTTTGGAACACCAACAATATTTCCGGTGCCCAAAAAAGGATCGCCCGTTTATTGGGAATTAAGGATTATAGCCAAAGAAATTTATCCCAGTCGCCGGTGTTAATCACCAAAACACAAAATGGAAACCAGGACAACTTTACATGGAAAATAAAAGATGCTTCGGGCAATATTATTTTATCATCCATAAAAAATTATCAGATTGAATATGCCGCAACTAAAATCCTGAACGAAGCCATCTATCAGATTATCCAGATTGATGAAGAAGATCTTGAAAATGCACTGGAGAATTTAGGTCCGTGCGAAGACAATAATTGCTTCATCGGAAACATGAATATCCGGTTTTCCGGTGGTGGTAACTATTATTTTGATGTAATTGATGATTCTCCGGAGAAGAATGTGATTGCTACTCATAAAAGAACAAATCCTTACCAGAATCTTAATGCATTGAAAAATGGAATCCGGGAAACGGTAAAGTATTTCAAATATGATTTTACAGAAGAAGGTATTTTCCTGGTAGAGCATCTGTTATTGAAGCCCGCTGTTAAAGATTACAAGCAGATGGGTGGTATTGGATGCATGGAAATAGAACAGACTTTTAAAATAATGTATGACTTTGAAGATGTGGCTGCCACAGATCCTGTGCAGTATTCGGAAACCTTCATGCATTCTTGTGAAGAAGATTGTGAAACAGATGTTTTTGACCCTTATTCCTACCGGGTGAGCATTGTTCTTCCGGGCTATGCATACCGCTTCCAGGATCCTGATTTCAGACGCTATGCTGAAACTGTTATCAGGCAGGAAATTCCGGCGCATGTTTTAGCAAAAATCTGCTGGGTGGGAGACCGCTTCACAGAAACGCAGACCGCTAAAAGTGACCTCTCAGAATTTGAAGTTGCTTTTAAACAGTACCTGTCGGATAAATCTAAAAATAATCTGCTGAATTTAGGAAACAGCATCTATCAGCTATTGATTGCTCTTACCAATCTAAATAATATTTACAGACCGGGAAGACTTCTGGACTGTGCAAAAGATGATAATGACAGCCTGGACGGAAAAATCATATTAGGACAATCAAACATATAAAAATTGATAAATAATGAATACCAAATTAAATAACGTAACAACCCAATATAGAAAGTTCAACGAAAATCAGGCGTTAACTGAAGGGCAACTAAACGAATTTATAGATTATTTTGAGGATCAGGACAGGATGTCCAGAACCCGTTTGAGCGGAGTTGGATTGGCTTGCGGCTTTGAATCTATTTACCTCAGTCCTCTTTCGCTTTCAGGTTCTGAAATTCTCATGGAGGAACTTCCTCAGATGCAGAAACTGGATCTGGTGGATTATGATAGCGTTGTGATTTCTCAAGGAGCAGGAGTTACCACAGACGGGGATATTATTACATTGCGTAAAAAAGGAAGCACTTCTTCTGAGGTTGCCATAAATTTTGACGCTAACAGCTACAAATATTATAAAAGTTATACGGATGAAGTAGAATATAAACATTTCCGTATCGGCAATAAGCAGATCCCTCTTTTAGAATTAATTACACAGGAAGAATATAATCTGATTCCTAATGGCGGTGGTTTCAGAAATGTAAAAGAATTAGGTAATACCATTTACAACAAAGTTATTATCCTGTATCTGGAAAGCTATTCTAATGATGAAACGCCATGTCAGGACGCAGATTGCGATAATAACGGTGCCGAGCAGGTTTCTAATCTTAAAGTGCTTTTGGCAGACTCTGATGCGGTGCTTAATCTGATCTCTTCGGGGGATGCAAAAGATACTATTTATAAAGCTCATCATACATATCAGTTGCTTTTTGATACGCTGCCTAAATTAGAGGCTAAAAGAGTCATTCTTGATAAAAGCATTGTAAGACCTTCAGATCTTAAAATGAGGTTCCAGAACGCATTCAGTACCGTTACCCAGCTTAGTGACGGTTTTAATAAAATTGCTGATGTTTTCAATATAAATCTCAATTTCAGTGGCCAGGCGCTTATTGATAAACTGACTTCCGTATTATATCCTGCGGAAACTCCAAGACTGGAGGATTATCAGTACCGCTATGATCTGCTGAAAGATTTAATTGATACTTACAATGAAATAAAGGGGCTTATTTTGCATCTTGATGCAGAATGCTGCCCGGATATCAATTCATTTCCGAAACACCTTTTGCTGGGCCGTGTAGGAGCATCACTGGAATTAGGGGAGGATACCCTTTACCGTCACAGTTTCTACCACTCACCGGTAACCACAACAGAGGATGAAAATTATGAAAGAGTGATTATGCTTGCCAATCGTTTTGTGCAGAAAATCAATGGATTTCAGTCTTATATCGGACCTGTTAAAATTACTCCTTCCAATCAGTATGTCAGATTAGGTGATAAAGCTATTCCGTACTATTATAATGTCGACAGCTTGTTGTTGAATAAATGGAACTATGAAAAAACTAAAACCGACAGGGAAACTTACAACCTAAGTTATCATACGGGAAATCTTGCAGGTGATGATTTTATTCAGGATCCTTTAAGTTATAATATTGATGATAATGATTTCTACAGAATCGAAGGTCATATTGGAATGCCATACAGAACCGCGATGCAGAACATCAATGATATCAAAACAAAATACGGATTGGCTTTTGATGTAATCGCGTTGGTTTTGCAAAAAGGGGAAACTCCCGTTGAGCCGGATAAAGAAACCGTATCCATTGATGACCTGAGAAAACATCTAATATCAATTTCCTCCGATATCAGCAGGGAAAAAAGCGATTCGCGAAATACCCTTCTCACAATCTCAAAACTGGATGAAAAATTAAAACTGCTTAATAAAGCTGAGTTTTCCAAAGAAGGAGAAGGTGTTACTGTAGTAAGGCAGGATCCTAAAAAAGATGATGTAGTAAGTGAACTTTTAAGTGAGTTCTTAGACCGAAAATCAGGTTTGGAACATCTTGCCGGTGTAGAACACGGAGGTACATTTGTATTGCTGTACTGGTCGGAAGCCAACAACCAGGTTCTGGCAGATTTCTCTTTACCTTACCTGTGCTGCTCAAAAGAAAAGCCTAATATTCCGCCAATTGCCAAAGACGACAAAGCTTCATGCCTGATCGGACAATCTGTAACAATACCTGTTTTAGATAATGATTATGATGCGGATAATGATGCACTCACCGTAATTAAAAAATCAAATCCTTCACATGGATCAGTAATATTGAACAGCAATGGAACATTCAAATATACCCATGATGGTTCTGCTAATCTTGAAGACTCATTCACGTATTGTGTTAATGACGGCAGAGATGATAGTAATATTGCTACGGTATTTATTACGGTTAAATCTCCTCCGGTAGCTGTAAACGACCATGCTTCCGTAGCAAATAACGAACATGTGGACATTGCTGTTAAAGATAATGATTACGATTTAGGAAATACACCGTTATCCGTTATTATAGACACTCAGCCGGCTTACGGAACAGCAACACTGAGACCTGATGGCAAAATCAGATATACTCATAACGGATCAAACACTCTTTTAGATTCCTTTACCTATCATATAAATGATGGCGAATTAGACAGTAACATAGCAACAGTAACTGTCAGAATTGGTCCGCCACCATGTAATTCAGGTATGGATGTAGTTTTCATATTTGATTATACGGCGAGTATGGGAGGTCAGATTGAGGCTGCTAAAACCGGAGCGGGTAGTATTATAACAACAATACAGAATCAGTCGTCTCCTAATCCATACAGATTGGGTATCGTACTGGCGGATGAAACAAATTCCAGAACAAATTCGGGCTATAGCTCAGCAGCGGCATACACAAGCCTGCCGGCAGCCCAGAGATTTGTTAATACGGGAATTGGTTCAAAATACCAGTGGATTACGGCAATGGAGGTTATGTCAGAAAATAATGTTTCCACATTTACCAGTCAGCTTGGTAAAATTAATAATCCTACCGGAGGCCTTAGCCTCGGATGGGGAGAGGGAGGTCCGGAACCTACCGATATGGCATTAAGCAGAGTGGTAGAGCATGATTTCGCCGGTGCATTCAGAAATGGCGTGGCCAAATATGTGATCATTATAACAGATATTGTACCTGGAGGTAATGATGATACTGCAAACGGACTGGATGTAACAGAAATTAACAGGCTGAAAACAGTTTGCCTTTCCAAGTCCATCAAGGTAATTGTGCTGGGAGCTGGCGTAGAGCAGCAGATAGAAGGAAAATACATCTGGAAAGAGCTTGCCAACGGAACCGGAGGTTCATGGAACACCAGCTACAATGCAAGTGCTATTCAAACTGCAATTATAAATGGTTGTGGAGGTTAATATGATAAAGACATCACATGATCAGAATATCATATTCTATCGTGATGATATACTTCTTGGGCAGAAAATTTTCTGCCTGAGAAGCTTATAAAGCTTTTTCATAAATCATTAAAAAATTAATAATAATGAATAATCAATTAAGTAATATATCAACCCAGTACCGTAAATTCAGTAAAGGACAGTATGTAAAGCATCCCCAGTTCAATGAGTTTTTAGACTTTTTTGAAGATCAGGACCGTTTATCCAGAGTGATGCTTCAGGGGGTGGGTATTGTTTGCGGTTTCAAACCGGATCTTATTTATGCCGATAAACTCCTGAGCAGCATACGCCTTTCGCAAGGAATAGCGGTAACGACAGATGGTGATTTGCTGACTTTAAGCAATACCAATGCGATTAGTGAAGATTTATATGTAAGTGAACTGAAAACCATTGATATACAAAACAAAGACTTCACACATTTTAAAGTATACGAGGATTTCAAAGTGAAATATAAGCCATTTCGTAAAAATAATGGACTTGGCAATCAAATTGAACTTTGGGAGCTGGCTACGGCAAAGGAAGCAAATTCGGATTTTCAACCCATCAGTAATCTTGCCGGTTTGGAGGATAAATATGTCCTTCTTTATCTTGAAAGCTACGAAAAGGAAATTAAACCCTGCAGGGGAGTAGACTGTGACAATCACGGTGTTCAGCAGATCCGGAATCTCAAAGTATTGGTTACTACCGCTGAAGGTATTATCAATATTCTTGGAGAAAATGTTCTTGTAAAAGATCCGGATAGCGGAGCGCTTGTACCGGCTCCGATGGATCGTATCCAGCCTCATCCGTTATTTATAGAAGATATCCTTAAATATGGGAAGCAGGAGCGTGTTATTGTAGAAAAACTTATTGCAGAACAGGGCGTTAATGCATCTTTTTTATCTTCTGATATAAAAAGTTTGTATGCTGATGTTTTGGAGAACAATCAGTATGGTAAAGTTATTTTCGAAAAAATCAATGCAATTGCTCAGCTAATAGGGCTTCCTGCTGTTAATTATCAGGGATTTAAAAACACATTGGAAAGCTTTCTCGGTCAAAATGCGGGTTTTCAGTATGCATATGATGTGATCAAAGATTTATCAGATACTTATAGTGAAATTATAAAGTTACTTCCTAAAGCATTTACGGTAAATCTTCCGGACCTGAATTCTTTTCCCAAACACATTATGTTGGGAAAACTGGTTCCGGTTAAGCAACTGGATTTTTCAAGACACCGGTTTTACAATTCATCCGTTTTGGATGATGAAAAAAACTCTGCAAGAGTACAATTGCTGATCAGCCGTTTTACACAGCAGGTACAGAATTTCAGAAACTTTACGGTTGCTGATAACGGCAGTGCACAGATTAAAATCACTCCGTCACAGAAATTAAATCCCCTTAGTAATAAAGCGGTTCCTTTCTACTACACAATCAGTGAAGAATTCCTGAAAACCTGGAACTATGATAAAACAGGCAATCGTTCATACAGAGATAATTTAGCCTTCAATAATTGGTTGTCGACGGATGTGCATATTCAGGAACCTCTACTGTTTAATATAGACAAAAACTCATTTTATAATATAGAAGGACATCAGGGAATGCATTATGAAAAAGCTTTCAATATGCTAAACCAGATCAGGGATGAAAAACAGTTGGGATTTGATGTGATGATGTTGTCTTTGGAAGAGCTTATAGATAATAAAGACATGTTTAAGGCATATTTCAATGAATATGTAGAAAAACATCCCGGACTGGAGCACAGGCGCGGAGTGGAAAAAGGCGGCACTTTTATTATTATGTACGAGTCATCAGAAAACCCGGTGGTTTTTGCAGATTTTTCACTTCCTTACATTTGCTGCACCCCGAAAATTGATGTTAAATTAACACTTCCAACTACGGTTATTTGTGCTAAAGCTGGCTCAATACCATTTACCGTGTATCCTATGAACGGAGATGTAAAAGCGGTTGTCACTTCAGGCTTGGATGGTGGCGTAGAACAATCAGCCGGCGGACAATATGTCTTTAATCCTTCTCGGGTAAGCCCGCAATTATATGGAAAAGCCATCGTTTTCACGGTTAACGGAAAGCCTACCAGTTGCACTATCAAGGTGAATAAGGAATCTGATGTACATATTGAGGTGGCTTCAGTTATTTATCCGTCGGGAGATTCCAACGAGACAAAAGTGAAATTTAAAATTTCGGGAACAGGATTTACAACCTATGATTACAATTGGGACTTCTTGCAGAATGGTAATTTTGTCAATCTGAAACCTGATGGAGAAGGAAATGTAAACTACATTTATTACGATTTGAATCCGGCTGAAATTCCTGTAATAACCGTGAATGTAAATAGCAACGGCTGTACTCAGATCATTACGATCAGAAATTGGTATAATGGTCCCGTTACAACCATTGATGATATTTCATTCCCAAAAGGAAATTGCTGCGAAGGCGTAATGCCAACTATCAGAGCTGAAGCAGGAGATTTCCAAAGGTTCCCTTTATCTAAAAATTCCTTTGTATTGACAGGAAGCGGATCGGGAGCGGATACATTGTATTATTCTTGGATACAGACACAGGGTCCTGCAGTAACGCTTATGGATGTTAATAAACCTTCTTTAATAGTGAAAAACCTTATCATCGGCACTTACGAATTTAAGCTCACGGTTATTGATCCTCATAGTGGTGCTTTTGCTACCGATCTTGTGCAGGTAAGTGTATTCGAAGGATAGCTAATGATCTGTAATATATCATCTTACTCTTGAGTGCAGGTAATATTAAAGTACAGATTTCTGTATAATCTTATTAGGAGGTGTTTTAATTATTAAGAGTTTTTAAACACCTCTTTTTATACCGATAAATAAAAAAATATAATATAATGGCAATAGCAACATGCAATATTTCATTTGAGGTACATTATACCTCTTCCGTTCCTATAACGGGTGCAGTCGCGTCCTACAAAATAAAGGATTCGGCAGATCCATATACGGTGTTCAATATCACTCCGGTACCGTCTAATGGAGGTTTGGTAATCCTTCCTGCAATTATAAAATCCGGGGAATACGAATTGGTAGTAGAGTTAACAGCTTCAGGAGTTGTTACCAGAAAAGTAAGTTCTTTCAAAATTGGTAATTGTGGAACGTCCGTCTGCGAAACACCGGCTATAAAAAATGTAGAGGTACGAGAAAACGGGCAGATTGTAATGGATTACATGGTGGATGATATAAATCTTGATACACCGGAATATCAGATAGCAACAGATCCGGACTTTAATGATGTTATTCACTTCAGGGTAGATTTTGATTACACTCCGCTTGAAAATGTTTATATGGACGGCGGAAATATTCCTGAAAATACATCTCTTTATATGAGGGCCAGAAAACATTGCTTATCTCCAGCCGGAATTTCAGACTGGTCTAATGTATTTCAGTTTGAATCCAAAAGATGGGTCATTAAAAAAGCACCTTATACTTTTGCGGATGCTTTCTGTGTTTCGGCGAAATTTAAAGATCCCACCAATAGCAATGAGTCCGGCGCAAGTATTTGCTGGAGCGAAGGCGTTTTGAAGAAAACAATCAGTCTTACAACACCTTTTCCGCAGGAAGGAAGCTATATTTACCTGAGCGATGGTATTACACCGGCAATCCCGGCGAACCTGGGTAGCTTTGATACGGGTGTAGCCAGCAGTGGCTTTAAAGACAGGGGGATCAGATGGGTGAGGTTCGGAAGTTATAACGGAAGTAAAATTTATAATGTAGACCCTTCCAGTGGCCTGATAACCAGTATTTCAACATCATATAATTGTGCAACCTGATAAGAAGCATGATCTGAGTATATCTTAATAAAATCCTCCGTTTGTGAGGATTTTATTAAGTCAGATCTCTTTATCTTCTGTTATTCTTACGTCTTGTACTGATGATGTTGAACAGTTTGGCAACATCCTGAAGATGGATTTCAAAATCATCGTAATATTCATTAAGAGAGTGCAGGGTAATAATGCCTTTTTCAACATCATGGTTAATGATTCGTTTTACCAGAATGCCTTTTTCTTTATGAACAATTACAAAATCCCATTTATCATAATGCAGCTTACTCATCCAGTAATCTTGTCTTATACTCCTGCATAAAATGATATCACCTTCCAGGTAGCTTTCGTAGGATCCGTCGTCCATACTGTCTCCTCTCACTTCAAAACACATGTACTCACCGCGGTGCTCAACATCGTCGGTAAAAGGAATTGTAGGGAGACTTTCTATATATTCTTCGTCAGCAAATCTGCTGAGATATCCTGCTTGTGCATATTGATTGGCCAGAGGGACATTCATTATCTTCAGGTCTGAAAAAGCAAGCGGCGAGGCACTGTCTTCATTTTGTTTTTTCTCTTGGTTCAACAGGAGATTGGTAATGAAATAAGCCGTGGTTTCAGGTATTTTCCGTTCGCCTTTTTCCCAGTATTGTACGGCTCTGGTGCCGACTCCTATGGATTTTGCGATCTCGGCCTGCTTCATATTAAGCTTTTTCCTGATTTCTTTGAATTCTAAATAGTTCATTTTGATGTGTTTATGGTCATTGTGTAAAAAAATTACGAAAAATATTCATAATTATTTTTTTAAAAGCGAACATTGTTCGTATATTTGTTTCACAGTTAAGATGGAACACTGCAAATATACAAAATTATATTGATGATTTAATTTTTATTTGAAGTTTAGAAACTTTATTTGAATTAAATATCTATTTATAATCAATGGTTTAAATGCTTTTTCTGTACTTAAGGACTTTAAAAAATTAGATTTCCTCTTTTTGTTTTGTTTGGCGCTTAAACGAACAAAAAAAATATTTCTGGTTTTTATAAATGTAAAAATTGCGCTTTTTGTACTTGTTTTAATGAGTTTGATGCGTGTTGTGGTGTGTGATGGTGAATGAAATGCGGTTGTTTTTTATTCATTGCAGAAATGAAACTGCTTTCCTAAATATTTCCTTATTGCCAATAATAAAAAAGCAAGCCGAAATATAAATATTGTAACTGTTAACATATAAAATATCGATTAATTGTAGTTATCAGTAAGGATTGTTGCACATGCTAATACACATTGTAGACAAACTTATCATCTTATAAGATATAATGTTGCGCTCTTTAAAACGAATTACTGGTCGGTAAACGAAGTGGCTCGCCTATAAAACATTGATTTGATAGCAGCAACGGAAAATACGATAGGTAATATTTAGCAGAAAGGCTGGATGCTGTTATGAAGATTAAGAATGGCGGATCTGCTTTTCTAAAAATCAAAAACAATAATGTAATGAACATCTTTCAAAGGCTTGAAACAAGTCTTTAGGGTTTCTTATGGTCTTATTTAAACAATAAATAAGAAAGCTGAGGTGTCTTTTTAAAAAAAACTTTTAACATAAAAACTTTAACCAAACATGAAACGTAGCAAAGAATTAGTAGAAAAAAGAAAAGATTTTGTCATTGATTATGTAAAGCGTAATCAGGATAAACAGATGAAGGTAATTGTAACCGAACTCACAGAGATGCTTTTTTTATCCGAAAGAACAATATACAATATCATTCTTCAGGCATAGATCTGCATCCGGTCTTATTCATATTTCTTTTAAAAACTGATAATAACCATGAATTTAATCTGCATTATAATCTTATAATGTAGAACAGGACTACATAACTCAAATAACGATCCGAAACCATATTCATAAAAAGGGTTGTCCTAAAGTCTTTCATAAATTCATCTTACAGGTAATTACTAAGGTAAAAAGGTTTTTGCTTTTAGTTCTGTTGTTTAAGCTAATGATGAGCTTAAGGCAGGAACCTTGTGCCCTTAGAAGAATTATTACTAATTAAAAAAGTGTTCAATTTAAAACTTCAGTAACCATGAAAAAGAGAAGAAAAAAAATAAAGAAAAACCGAGAAATAAACAAAAATCCAAGAAAAAACATTGATGATATTATCGATGAATTAGCCTATATGGACGAAAACAAAAACATGCAGAAAAGCAAAAGGTTTTTGGATGATATGTACATCCTCGACCTGGAATAAATGATGCATCTGACCGTGCGTCAAAATCAAAATTTGAATCAATATATATATTAAGAGAAAAGATGAATTTAGATAGTATAAAAGCCCTTTTAATCGGAACTGCCATTGCATTTTCAGGCGGATTATTAAGGGTCTTAATTTCAATACAGAATAAAGAAAAAAAAGCCGTGGGAACACCTGATTACCTTGATGATCGTTATTATCGTAGGGTTTACCATGAGTTATCTCATGAACAGGGCCGAACTGCACGACAAATGGTATTCGACAGGGATATTATTTGTACTGGGTTACGGTTATGATAAATTCTTAAAGATGATCACCACTAATCTGCCAAACTGGATCGAAAAAGCAGTAAACCTTTTTATTGAAACCCGATACGGCATCAGAGCAGAAAAGCAAATTGATCAAAAGGAAGAACCTGCAATAGGATTTCCTGAAGATCAGGTGAAAAAGTAAATATGAACTGCAGGCCTTTAGGTGAAATCAATCAAAGCAATTGAGTACTTAAAAATGCATTACTGCAACTACAGAATTCATCGTACGAAAAACAAGGTATTCTGACAGAAAAATATGATTTTTGAAACATAGAATTTAAAAGCTCAGATAACAGGAAAAAACTTGGAGTGGCTCAATCATTACCTGTTTCTCATACATAGCCGGACGCCACTTCTGATTACTTGCATTCTTTAAAAATCACCCGCTCCGGGTCCGATTTTCACATTCAACAGGTATATAAAACGCAATTATTTCAATTGCGTTTTGTATGTCTTTTTTACATCCAATTATGAAATAAAAAAACTAATTCATGAAAGCACCAAAACCTGTAGAAACAGTCAAAAAAGCCCATCATAACCCAAATATAAAACCAAAACCGAAAAATCCGCTGGCAAAATTTTTTTCCGGAATGAAAGCTGCTGCGATGCAGTCTCAAAAATCCGTAGACACTGCCGGTAAGCAAGGATTGACAAAAGCAGATAAAAACCCGGTTGCTTCAAATGGCAAAGTAACGCCCGTTCATGGTTCGCAAACCATTTACGACCAAGGTTCGGAGGTGATGTACGGAAAGCTTCGGGAAAGTTTACAACAAACCGGAAATATCAGTCATCCGGAAACGAAGGATGTGGAAAAAGGATATATGACGACACTGAATGTCAGTCAGGTACAGGATTATCATCAGCTTAAATCCGGAAATTATACCCCAAAAACTTTACAGGAACAGGCTGTGGTTCATCAGATGCTTAAAAAACCTGAAAATAAAGTAAAAACAACAGAAGAAAAAGAACTCGTAAAAGCCGCTGATCTTACACCTAAGGTACCAAAACCTGTTGTAGATCAAAAGCCGAAGGAGAAGCTGGCTGAAATTAAAAAACCTCAGATTAAACCGGTTTTATCTGATGTCAATGCCGGCAGCTCAAAAAAGACTGCAGATAAAAGTGAAAATTTCCAATCTGAAAAAAGAAAAGGAAATGATGAGAAAAAATCCGACAATAAAAAATTAAATACAAAAACCAAAGGAGAAGAAGAAGCAAAAGTTGTTGTTCCTGATGATATTCAACCTGTTCTTATGCCAAGAATGGATAAAGCTGTTGACAGTGAGCAGGCTGAAGTAGAGCCGGATGCACAAACTACCGTTAATATTCTTGGTCTTGTTGCTGCAGCTCAGGAATTCAGAGATCAGGGAGTTGAAGCAAGGAACCAGGTGAAATCACAGAATGAGGCAGCAAAAGGATTAAAAAATAAAATCAGGGAGGTTGAAAAAACAATTCATCAGTCAGACGATGATCTGCAAAAATCGGAAGACGGCATTCAGACAAAGGAAACTTTAGTGAATCAACTGGAAAGAGGACTGGAAACTTCCGTGAAAAGGCAGCAGAAAGTAGAGCAGGAAGTTGGAACTTACCAGGAAGAGTATCATAAGAATAAATCAAAATCAACTGATTTGCATAAAGAAGCAACTGATTTACTCGGCGGATCGCAGAAACATCAGGATCCTGAAAATGATGATTCCGGAAAGCTTACTCAAAAATTAAGAGAGCTCAACAGCAACGCTGCTACAATAGATCAGGCAGTTTCACAGTCGGGAAATACTGTTCAGAAATTAACTCAGGAAGCCCAGCAGGCTAAAGCTAAAAATACGGCAATACGCAAGGAAGCCTTATCTTCAAAAGAATCTATACGGAAATCAAAAGCAAAACTCGCGGCAGATACCAAACAGAATAATGAGGCTAAAAAACAGCTGGCAAAACTTAACCCAAAACTAAAGGCAGCTGAATCGGAAAGCAAAAAATTAGACAAAGAAGCTAGTGCTTTATTGCGTGATTCTTATAGTATTGAGCGTGATGTTATAAAAACCCAGAATGCGTACTATAAAAACATGGCTACCGTTGAGGGACGAAATAGCCTAACACAAAAAGAAAAAGATAAAATTCAGCAGGCTCCCAAAGAGCTTGATCCTTCAGAACGTTTATTGATTGATTTTTCGCAACTAAAAACACAGGATGATCAGGTCGCTTTTGTAAGAGGATTAAATCCAAATGAACAAAACCTTTTAAAAGAAAAATTTGAACAGGTAACAGCCAATTATGATCATGATCAGTCCGAACAGCAAAACTCCATCAGCGAGAATGTAGAAACTATCAGAAATAGCCAAATAGAAAACTTTAATAATAAGCGAAAAGATGCTTTACAGAAACCGTTAAATCTGGTAACCAAAAACCTGAACAGGATTACCGGTTTAAAAAGACTCTGGATGTCTATTACCATTGCTTTTTCCGGTATCTGGAATGATATTACTTCGATAACCTGGTCTGATGTGGGCAAACTCATCAACTCTATTATTAATCCTAAAGAGTGGTATCATACCATTTCAGGTTCAATACAGGGAATTTGGGATGATCTGACGAATTGGAAAGGATTCTCCCAGGATCCTGTAGGAATGATTCTTCAGAAAGCTGCAGGAATAGCCAATAAAGTACTCGCTATTGCAGGTGTGATTACCGGAATATTGGGTGTTTTAACATTAGCGGCAACGGTAGGATCCATCTTCACTTTGGGTGGTTTGGCCCCGTTAGCGGCCTGGCTGGCAGGAGCAACCATAACGATGGGTACCATCACCTTCTGGATCGGAGCTATTGCACTGGGACTGAATGTACTCAACGGAATAAAAAATATTTACGATATCCATACGGCAAAAACGGCTGAAGTTTTATTTAAAAATTCCGGCGAGCTGAAAAGTGATATTACCAATTCAGGAATGGCTATTCTGGCAATAATCGGAGGGAAAGCCTCACAAAAAGGGGGCGCTTCTATAAAAGATCTGGCCAAAAGAAATCCGAAAACTTTTGGTAAACGGATGTTTATTAATGTAAAAAACGGTTTAAAAGCAAAAATTGTTTCTATCCCTCGCAAGATAACATCGGTTTTCAAAAAAGAAACCTGGATGAAATGGGCTCAGAATTTCAAAGCAGCTTATAAAAAAGCACAGGAATGGGTGACTGAGCCTTTCAGGAAAAAAGCTACGACACCTCAAAACCGCAATTTAAATCAGCTTCCTTTTGAAGAGCAAACCGTTCCGGACAGAATGCATGAGCAGCCACTAAAGGATAGAAGTAAAAAAATAGATAATAACAATGATCTTGATGCTGAAACAACTAAAGATGGTATATTTGATAAAAATTCAGACCTTAAAAAAGATCCTAATGTAGTAATTTATGAGGACAGAATTATTCTTGAGGATGGTGCTCCTGAATTATCTGGTACTCAATCATCATCATTTATGGCTGGAAAATATAAAGGCTCTAAATTGAAGCAAGACAAAATTTATTACAGAGCCGGAGAATCTGGCAAGCCACTTGGTCAATATTTTTCTGAAGATCCTCCGGCTGGGGTGTTACAGGTTAGAATAGATAAAGCAATACTTCCTGTATGGCCAACAGGAGATAAATCGATCATAAATATGGCATATAAAATTAAAATACCGGCCGGAACTTTTATTTATGAAGGAGAAATTGCCGGACAGGGAGGAATTTATCTGGGAGGTACAAAACAAATTTTTATCTCCGAGCCATGGAAAATCAGTGGAGTTGAAGTTTTAGAAAGTTATCCGTTAAAATAAAGAAAATATGACAATTAAAGACTATTGCCTGCAAATAAGTAAATTATTGGAAGAGGCAGATCACGAAAAAAGCAAAGCTTTTATACAGCTTGGAAATCTATATGTGATTAATAGAGAAGAGGCACTTTCAAATATAAAAAATATATATGGAGGTATGGGCTCATTTAACGATTTCGTACTATTTAAAGACGAGAAAGTTGACGTTGAAGCCAATGAAAAACTCAGTGCATTAAGAGAAGATCTGTATAAAGCAGTGGTATCTGAAATTATTGAATTGAGAAGTTAAACATAATTCTCAAATAAAGAGCTACTGTTTAAATACAGAAATATAGCATAATATGTTCAGTTTTTTTAGGATAAAAAAATTATAAGTAGTTTGTATGAATAATATCGAAAGCTTGACAAAAGAATTTAAATCATTTAAGGAGAGTGATCCTATTAAAAATTACATGCAACTATTAAACATATGTGATGTATTATTGCATGATTTTCCCAATGATTTAAGAAAGGAACCTTTTTATAGTTTCACTTTGGATATAATAAATGAATTAATAGAGTTAAGAATTGAAATTGGTTCAAGAAAAATGTATGATGGATCTGATTTAGATTTAGAAATCGTTATAAGAGAAATGAATCTATTAAAAAGTGTTGTGCCGAATGATGAAAAAATGCAAAAAATTATCAATCGCCTTTTTAGGGGATAATCAAAGTCAAAATTTATTCACAGAACAACTAAGACATATTTAAAGGTCTGGATTTTATAATCCGGACCTTACTTTTATATTCAGTAAAACAATGGATATTAGATTTTCTACAGAATAATCGCTTTAAAACGCAATAGCTTCCAGCTTCATTCATCACGCTTCAAGCCTCAAAGCATTTCCTTACTTACTGCAACTACAGAATCCATCGCTCAAAAAACAGGGTATTCTCATCAAAAAATAAGATTTTTGAACCAGAGAATTTAAAACTCGAAAAAACACAGGAGACAAAAAAACGGAGTGGCTTTATCATTACCTGTTTCTCATTACAAAAGCAAAATGCCATTTCCGATTACTTAAATTCTTAAAAAAATCACCCGCCCCGGAGCTGATTTTTCACATTCAACAGGTATACAAAACGCAATTCATTTCAATTGCGTTTTGTATGTCTTTTACCCATCAACTATGAATAAAAAAACTAAGTCATGAAAGCAGCAAAACCTGTAGAAGTAGACAACAAAGCCCACCAGAACCAAAATAAAAAGCAAAAGCAGAAAGATCCGGTGGTTCTGCCTCAGTCAGAGGTAGAGATGACTACTATACAAACCCAAAAATCTGGTAATCAAGTCAGCAATCCAGGATCCGCCACATCAGATGATAGCAAGGTGAGCCTCAATGGTACACCGGCGGCCGTTCACGGTTCGCAAAATATTTATGATCAGGGCTCAAAGATCTCTTACGGCAGATTTCAGGAAAATTTACAGAAGACCGGCGATATCAACCATCCCGAAACCAAGGAGATGGAAAAAGACTATATGGCCACCCTGAATGTTAACCAGATAGAAGATTATCAAAATCTTAAATCCGGCAACTATACTCCAAAAACCTTACAGGAGCAGGAGGAAGTGTATCAGGAAGGCAAAAAAGTTGAGGAAGGAAAAACAACAAACACGGAAACAGCTGTTAAACCTGAGCATAAGGCAGAAGGGAAACCTGCAGCCGGGACTAAAGATAGAGCGGAAGAGCAAAGCGTAGAAGCAGCACCTTCTCCAAATGCCCAAAACAATCCCGAATTTACACAGTTAAGTGGTAAAATAGCCGCAACAGCACATTCTCAAAAAAGCCATGAACCCGCACAAAAAGCAAGCGATGCAGCACAGGCCGCTGCTCCTTCACCTGCAAACGAACGCGAAAGTATGGCGCAGGCAGGCAAAGTAGATCATATGGATGCGCAAAAACCCGGAACATTCAGCAAAGATGATTTTAAAGCTTTATTAAAGAAGAAAATTGAAGGAATCAGACTTCCTAAAGATGAAGCTGAAGCTGATGATTTCGAAAACAACAACAACATACAGCAGGTCAATAAAAATGCAGTTGCCGATGTTAAGAATGAAAAAAATGCAGCAACCAACGATATTGCTTCAGCTACCGCGGCAAAACCTAACATTGGGGCACAACCTGTTCGCTCCGTTGCCAAAATGCCAACACCTAATACCGGAAAAGCTCCTAATGTTCCAAATGCCGCAAAAGCAATGCCTAATAAAAGAGATGCTGCAAGCGTGGAAAAGCCTCTTCAGGAAGAAACCAATACCATTGACAGCGAAATGAAAACCCATGGAGTAACGGATAAAATGCTCGCCAACTCCAACGAGCCTTCATTTACGGAAGCCTTAGACGAAAAAAATAAGGCTAAAACAGAAAGTACCGCCGCCACACAGAAATTCAGGAAAACAGAAAATACCGAACTCTCTAAAACCCGGCAACAGGCACAATCACAGGCTGTTCAACATATTGGCGGAATGCATAATGCACGCAAAGGCGGATTGAATCATGCGCACGGCGAACAAAAGAATACCGCAACAAAAGACAGCCAGAAACGAAAAGAAATAGCCGATCATATCAATAGTATCTACAACAGCTCTAAAACAGAAGTTGATGGTATTTTAAACAATCTTGATAAAAAAGTTGCAGAGATGTTCGACTACGGTAGCAAGATTGCCAAAAAAGCATTTGAAGATCACGTAGATAAGGGAATGAAAGAATACAAAAAGAAGCGTTACGGTGATGCTTATGCCAAATACGGCGCTTTAGCGACTGCCGGATTATGGCTGTGGGATAAAGCAACCGGACTTCCCGATGAGGTCAATAAATATTTTGTAAGTGGTAAAGCATTATATATTGAAACCATGGATCAGCATATTGATAAAATTGCAACCCATGTTACCGATCAGCTTAATGCTGCTAAAGCGAAAATTGCCAAAGGTAAAAAAGACGTACAGACGTATGTCAACAGCTTATCGCCAAGCCTGCGTAAAATAGGCAAAGAGGCCATTGCTGAAATTCAGAATAAATTCAATGCGCTGGAAGAAAGCGTGAACAGTAAAAAAGATGCACTTATCGATGTATTAGCTAAAAAATATGCCGAAAACGTAGCAAGTATCGATGCCCGAATTGAAGAATTGAAAGTCCAAAACAGCGGTTTCATAAACAAAGCACTCAACGCTTTGAGCGGTGTATTTGCCATTATTATTGAAATTAAAAACACCCTTACCAATTTATTATCCGGTATTGCAGATGTTGTCATGGCAATTATAGCGGATCCGATAGGCTTCTTTAAAAATCTTATTGCAGGCGTCGGGCAGGGATTTGCCAATTTCGGGGCCAATATCTGGACGCATCTTAAAACCGGCTTCTTCACCTGGCTCACCGGCGCAACAAAAGGCATCGACCTTACCATGCCGGAAGATATATTTTCTCTTAAAGGAATTTTCTCTATCACCACACAGGTGCTTGGTTTGACCTGGAACGGAATCAGAGCCATCGGTGCAAGAGTGATCGGAGAGCCGGTCATGAAAGTTCTGGAAACCAGTTTTGAAATGGTGCAGATCGTCCGTAAAGAAGGTGTTGCCGGGCTCTGGGAACATCTTAAAGACCAGTTTGCTGACCTGAAAGCCACGATCATGGATACCATTATGGATATGATCCAGACCCAGGTAATCCAGGCGGGAATAAAATGGATTATGGGCTTGCTGACTCCGGTAGGAGCATTTATAAAAGCTGCCATGGCGATTATTGATGTGGTGAAATTCTTCATCCAGCGTGCCGCACAGATTATGGAGCTGATTAAGGCCTTCATCGACAGTGTGGCAGCCATTGCCAGCGGAAACGTAGGTGCTGTGGCCAAATCCATAGAAAACGCTTTAGGCAAAGCGGTTCCTGTTTTAATTGGCTTTTTGGCTTCATTACTGGGAATTGGCGGATTGGCTGATAAGGTTTTGGGCGTAATTCGCAAAATTAGACAGCGTATTGAAAATGCCATTGTGAAGTTCTGGACTTTTGTGAAAGGGAAGGCTAAAGGATTGCTTGGGAAAATAGGAGGGGCGAAACTAGGTTCTGATAAAAAGAATAAAAAGGAGCAAAAAGGAGTAGATACACGTACCATGGCTGAAAAAGAAAGAGATTTAAATGCAGGAGTAAAAGAAGGAACCCTACTACTAAAAAACGAAAATCTTGATAAAAAAGAAATACAAAGGCGTCTTGAAGTTTTAGAAGACCGTTACGATTTGCAGGAGCTTAAAATAGTTACTGATAAAGTTGATGCAAATAAAGAAACGGTGCATATTTATGGTAAAGTAAATCCTGACAAACATGGAGATAAATCTGATCGAAAAATTGATGAAGCACCAAAAAGAGGAGATCATATTTTCAATTTGGGATTAGGGAAATCTTTTAGATCATTAGCTTCATTAACTGATAGTCAATCTTCATTGTCTTCTAGTTTTGCAAAAGCAGGAAATGTTGTTGATGCTGACGAATTTCATATGACTGTTAAAAAAGTGGAACAGAGAAGTAGTGCGGGTGATTTTAATTCACAAAAGTTTGGAGCTACCAAAGCAAGATTGGAAGATAGAATGGCCGACTTTATGGAAGCTGTAAATCATAATAAACCCACAAATCCTTCAGCTATAACAAGCTTAATAAAGGATCTGATAGACAGTGCTGTAGATCATGATGCTATAAATTATCTGAATGCAAAAGACAAACAAAAAGCCCAGAATGGCAAGAATAAATTGCAGGAAATAAAACAAGATCTTGTTAAAGCCATTATGGCAGTGGAATCCAAGGATGAGAAAGATTCTGGATACAAAGATGTAGAAATAGCTAAACAGGAGTTAAAAACAGCTATTAAAGAAACCCAGGAACTTCTAGACGAAAAAGAAATCTCAAGAACCATGAGAATAAACGAGTTGGAAGCATTGAAACAAAATATGAATGAGGTGAATCGATTAAAGGGCGTTTCGTTTTATAATGCAAAGGAACTTTTAGATCTTACTAGAGAAAGCTTAAAGGAAGTTGAGCACTACCATATAAATGATCAAGATGATAAAGAGTTGGTAATTTTTCAAATAAATAAAGAGTTAAAGAATGTTAATGAAGCAAAAAGTTTAATTTTACTACAAAAAATAGATTAATGATACATACAGCTAAAGGGTTAATAGGTGTTTTAAACAATATCCCAATCACAATAACAAATAAAGAAATAATTAAATGGAGTTTAGAAGATGCTTCAATTATACAACTATTAAATTATAATTTTACAGAAAGTATTGATAATTACGATATTAGGAGTAAAGATGGGCGTATATTTATAACTGATTTACAAACTGCAGATTTGTATTGTTTAGAAAATGATTTGAATATAAAAAATATTGTGTTTGAAGACCGGTATGAAAATAGAAAACTACGAACTAACTATCTTTTTAAAAATCTAAACTCTGAAGATTTAATTATAAATGCAAGAGATAGTTATGGTTATTACTTATTAAATTTAAAAAGTTATCAACTTACCAAATATTTATCTATTTTAGTTTCAAAGTACATGCGACCTTTTTCAATAATGGATAGTAATATTTTATTTATATCTTATAATATCCTATATTCTACTAATGATAGCGAAGAGATATTATATCATTATCATTATAATGGAACAGAAAATGAAATAGGAGTTTATATAACTGCCGATGAAAAAAAAATTGCTCAGTTTCAGGCACCAGAACCCATAAATTGCGTCAATTTTTATACTAATTTAATTGATGAATACAACACTAAAACTTACAGTAACATAAAAGGTTGTTTGGTAGCAGATAAAATTGTGCTGTGTTATCAGCATATGTTGTATGTATTAGATTATGAAGGCAATGTACTAAAAACAAGGCCGGCTAAAGAGAACAGCCGGTATTGGGGATTGGAAAAACTAAACGAAAACCAAGTGCTTTTAGCTGAACTAGATCCCAATGATTCAGAGAAAATGTTTGTTTTTGAGTATGATATATTGTAAAAATAAAGCGAAATTTCCAGCCGGAATTTCGCTTTTTTATTTCGGGAAATTCGTCTTATATTGGTATTGATAAAAATGAAAAATAAACCAATCACCAGATAAAATTATCCATCATGAAAAAAATACTATTCTTTTTTTTACTTGTGTTAAATATTTCCATTATAAGCGCTCAAACCATAGAATCCGAAAGCCACAATACGGCAGGATATATTAAAAGCGACGGTACTATTGAAGACAGAAGCCATGCGACCGTTGGATACATTAAAAATGACGGCACTGTTGAAAACAAAAGCCACGGAACTATTGGTTATATTAAAAGTGATGGAACCATCGAAAACAAAAGTCATTCTACCGTAGGATACGTTAAAAAAGACGGAACGATAGAAAACAGAAGCCATGTTACGATAGGCTATCTTAAAGACGACGGAACGGTAGAAAACAGAAGCCACATAACAATCGGCTATGCAAAAGGGGTGAAAAAAGATTGGGCAGCAGTCGTTTTTTCTTTTTTAATCTTGATTAGCAGAAGATAATTTTTTAACAATTACCTGAAAATAAAAGGCTTGGATTTAATCTGAGCCTTTGTTGTTTTGATCTGAAGCGAGATCTAAGTTTGGACTGAAGTTATAGACAGTCCGAATTATAACTTTCTGCATCTGCATCTCCTTCCTGTTTTACCTCATTAAGCTACTTCCTGCAACTACAGAATCCATACAGCATAAAACTTTCAGCAGAACAAAAAAAACTTGAATTTTGAATTTCACTTCACATTATTCTTGAATACACAAAAACCAACGACATTCTATTATCGTTATAAACATCACACCTGAGAAAGAGCAAGTCACTGCAACTACAGAACCTACACCGCAAAAAGCTTTTATAAAAACAAAAAAAATATGAATTTTGACCTGTAAATCAAAAGCAGCACAGAATACTAAAAATACATGGAAACAAACGAAATAACCACCAGAGAAAAATTAAAAACCTATTTTGAAACAGGTAAATATCCCACAGAGGGTCAGTTTGCAGAATTGATTGATTTTTTTAGCCTTAAAGATGATATCGTTTCGAATAAAGAACTGGTTACGCTCGCCAACAACCTGGCTGCTCTTGATAATGGATATATTCTTTACAATACCAGTAATATTGAAAATGAGAAGTTTGCGATTGTTGTACATTCAAAAGAAGGCGAAGACCAAATTTTTACAATCGGCAAAACCGAAAACAAAGAACAAAAACGATATTTCCAGGGCAGCGCTCCTTACACAGTCAGGACAAAAGACTTTCTGGTAAACCAATTAGAAGGGCACAGATATTACTACCTGAACACCCAGATCGATGATGGCGCTACAATGAGCAGGCTTTTCGGAAATAATCTGCCTCCTATTCCCGGGGATTTTGAAATGGGAACAGTAGAAAATAAAAAAATTTCTGTAAGAATAAGTAATGAGGATTTTGATCGTAAAATAAGTAATTTACATACACATCTTACTTTTGTTAATAAAACCGAAATACTTATTGAATACGCTTTATACGGAAATTACTGGTCTAATAGGTATGTTTCCGAAGATATGGTTACAGATCATTACGACCTTGGAGACTTTCTGGCTTGTTTTTACAGAGCGGATCTCACCGAAGTTAGTAAAGCCATAGAATGCAGGATTTATGATGCAGATAATGATACTCTTTTAATGAAAGCCTCTTTGATACCAGGACAGAAAAATATCAATGTCTCTGCAGGAGGTGCTCTGGCAGGCATAAGAAATGCCAGAATCGAATGCCAATATGAAAGCTAAATAAAAGCTTCTGCAACTACTGAACAGATAAAGTAAAAAGCTTTTATAATAGGAAAAAAAGAAAGAGCTTTGTATTTTCAGAATAACTAATAGGTCATTCACTTTTAAAAAATAAGAGTTACTGCAGCTACAGACAAGACAGGGCAAAAAGCTTTTATAATAAGAAAATAAGTATCAACTTTGCAGTGTCAAATAAAAATAAAGCAGTCGCTTATGCAGAACAAGAGTTACTGCAGCTACAGAAGAGACAAGGCGAAAAACTTGTCAGATAAAAAGAAAAATTGCAATTTTGAAATTCAATTCTCAGGCAATACAAGCCTTCCAATTAATATAAAAAATTATTTGGATATCGCAGAATCAGCGAAATGTAAGCAATTACAAAATCAATAATAAAAATAATCCTCAATCGGGTAAGATCCTCAATCGCAGGAAACCTTTTGCTCTCGAAATATCGGAATTTTCTGGTGTTTATATCAGAATCTCGCCGGGAAGTAAAATGACAGAAACGATCATAGAATCTGTTGTTTTTTTCAGGAGTAGATTGATTTCTTTAAAAAGTAGGAACTCCGTTTACGGTGGAACTTTCATAAACAGCTGCCCCGGCAGTTGGGTAAGATTCACAAATTTGGGCTACTTTCCGGTTGGGGGTTATTTCTAATACATAAATACATTTTAAAAAAATTCAGACAAAAAACTTCAATGCTGAAACATACTTTTAAAAGGGAATCATCAGCTGAAATGGCATCATACGAAGGACATAAGATAAAAACATTAAGATATTATGGAAGAAATAAATAAATTCACCCAAAGAGAGGAACTGAAAACCTATTTTGAAACGGGTAAATATCCAACACAGGGTCAGTTTGGCAGGTTTATAGATAATTATGTCCATCTGAATGAGTTTAATTTCGGAATCGAAGTAAAACCGGCAGGAGAGTATGAGACAAAAAAATATCATTTTTATGTGGCCAAGGATCTCAAAAATTCACACAGAGGGCACATCACCCTTGAAGATACGGGCAATCCGCCCCAGGATATAAACGGGTACAATCATGTTTTATCAAGGGGGTTCGGCTACAGATACCTAAACGTGAAATTATCAGGCGAATTGGATATTGATAAACACAAGCCGAAAATCATCATCCAACGTTATAAACAGAAAAAAAGGCTCTACAGTGGTTATTTAAAGCCACCCGGATTTTACAAGGAATGTAATGAAGATGCAAAAACCTGGGGCAGGCAGTCGGAATATCCTGTAACATCTAACGAGATGAAACTTGATATTAATCCTGTAAACTATTTCAGACCTGGAGCAGACTACAAGGAGTTTTATCCGGCAGGTACTTTCAGCAGACCCGGTTCATTCAGATATTCCGTGCATCACAGAAAACCCTATTCTCTGATCCAGATGCTTTTGGAGATTGAGGTGAACGGAACAAAATTCAGATCAAATCCTGTCACGATCAAAATCCTTTTGGGGCGCGATGAAAAGGACCTGATTAATTATATTATAAATTAATAATAAAAAAGATAGCCTCAATTGGGTAAGATTCTCCTTTCTTGGAAACCTTTTACTTTTGAAATACCGGAATTTTCCGATGCACGTCAGAATCTTGCCGGGATGTAAAATAACAGGTTGCAAAATCTCTTGTTTTCTTTCAGAAGTAAGATTGATTCTTTAAAAAGTAGGAACTCCTTTGGATGAGAAGCTTTTATAAAAACAGTTGCTGCGGCAGTTGCGTAAGATTCTCTAATGTGAGCTGCTTTCCGGTTGAGGCTCCTTTTTTACAACCATTGTTATTCTCATTGAAAATACAATAAATTCAGAATATAAATAGGTTGAAAACAACCATATCAAAGCATTATTAAAACATTGCACATTGATGAAAAAATTATTAAAAAAAGATAAAATATAAAAACAATGACCATGAAAACTGAGTATTACAACAATTATTCAGACTCATTTGTGAGCAGCTTTAAGGCTGAGGTTTGTTAATACAGATCAGAGAATAAAATGCAGCATCAGAGATGTAAATGCATGATATTTTAACAACCCGAGTAAGATGCTCCCTGACAGGAACCCTTTTTACCCTGAAATATTGGAATTTTTTTGAATAAATCAGAATCTTATCCATAATGGAAAATGAAGATTATCACATCTCTTATTTTCTTTCCGGGACAGGTAATAATATCCGTGAAACGGAAATTGATTATCAAAAAGTAGGAATTCCGGTATGAGAAGACTTTCAAAAAAAACTGTTAACGCAGTTATGGTAAGACTTTCCTTTATGAGTTACAGTATTTAATATTACTGATGGTCATTTTTTTCCAACATTTTTAACATCAAAAATCTTTAACGATTGCATAAGGCAAATTTATTTGAAAGATAAACAGGTAATGGTTTTGATTTCAAAAATAAAAGACTAAAAACCAATGGAGGCAGAACAGATACAGAAACTATTTACGCATTTGGAAGAGGTGATAACCTGGCGTATCAACAATTCTTCAGAAGATTTTATGGGAGCGCCGGGATTCATATCCGATGACCATACAGGTTTTCCATTAGGAAACTATATTTCAGAGAAAAAATTTGCGCATCAGGAAGTTATCATTCTTTTAATGGCTTTATTGCCAAGATTAGATCCCGCACTTCTGAAGCGTATTTACCTGGATTTTCCCAACAGCCCGCTGTTTGATTTTTGTTCGGTTAATGATAATGGAAGACTCTTTTATCCTACGGTTCAGACGGTTCAGTATATTTTGGGCGGTCAGAATATTTCAGAAAGATTAACAGCTCTGGATTATTTTGCTTCAGATTCTATGTTGGTTAAAGATGAGATTATTACATTCTCCGGCTCAGGAAAGGAGTATGGAGCTGAAAATAGTCAGTTAAGTGTTCATCAGGAGGCTTTTAATATTATTATTTTCGGATCAGAATTATTGCCGAAAATGAGCAACGACTTCCCGGCAGAACAGATACACACCCACCGTTCCTGGACAGACCTTATCCTTCCTCAGAATACACTCGATGAAATTCAGAGTATTGAATCCTGGTACAACAGCAGCAGGATTCTTATGGAAGACTGGGACATGCAGAAAAAATTAAAACCCGGTTTCAGAGTTCTGTTTTACGGAGATCCGGGAACAGGGAAGACCCTGGCAGCAAGTCTTTTAGGGAAATATACAAAACGTCCCGTTTTCAGGGTGGATGTTTCTATGCTGGTTTCAAAATATATTGGCGAAACAGAAAAACAATTGGCAAAACTATTTGATAAGGCAGAAAATAAAAACTGGATCTTATTTTTTGATGAGGCTGATGCTATTTTCGGAAAAAGAACCAATGTGCGGGATGCCCATGATAAGTATGCTAATCAGGAAGTTTCTTATTTACTCCAGCGGATAGAAACATTTTCAGGGCTCATTATTCTGGCATCCAATTTTAAAAATAATATGGACAAAGCTTTTACAAGGCGTTTCCAGAGCTGCATAAAATTTAGTAATCCAAAATACGAAGAACGCCTGCGTATCTGGAAGAATAATATACCCGAACAGCTGAAGCTCGAGGGAATTAAGCTGGAAGAAATTGCCGAACGGTATGAACTTACCGGGTCTAATATTATGAACATAATACAGGATGTAAGTTTAAAAACAATTGCATTAAGAGATCCTGATTATAAAGTAAGTCCCGATATGCTGCTGGAAAGCATCAGAAAAGAATATGTAAAAGAAGATAAAATTTTCACATAAAATCCCATCAGTTTAAACTCACGTCTGTTCGAGTGTTTTCGTAACAAAGTGAAGAAAATGTATCGAGAACACGGTGCAGCTTTGCTCTCCTGGTTTTAAACCAACTAATCAATCATATAATTAACTACTAAAAATAAAGCTGATGAAAGCAAAAATCCTGCTGCTGATGATATTCAGTGGCCTAATACTTGGCTGCTGCAGAAGCAAACAAAAAATTACAACCGTTTCAAAGGAAAATACCCGGGAAACTGAAACAGTGAAAGTTGATTCCCTGAATTTACAAAGTTCAGAAACAATTCAAAGCAACTCGAAAGACCTTGCAGTCAATGAAAAAATCAACGAAATATCCGGGGATTTTTCAATTACGGGGAAATCTGATGTCTCCAGCCCTTTTGTTTTCCACAATGTTGTCGGGAAAGATACTGTTCAGAGTATTTCCATTATGGGAAATGCAGAATATTCCATTCGCAATCATTATGCAAAAGCATCGAACGAAAAGACTGAAAATAAAAAAGAAGTATTCAATAATATTTCCCTGAAGGCAAATAAGAATGCTGTTTCCAAAAAAACTGAAAAAGAAACAGCATCGGTCGTTTCCCAGGAAACAAAAAGAATAAAAGTAACAGGCTTTGGAATTGCAGCATGGATTTTCATCACCGTCTTCGGAATTACTGTGATTCTCTTGTTTTTCACCTATAAATATTTCAAAAGATGAAAACATCACAAAATGGAATCAATTTAATTTTATCATTTGAAGGTTTCAGTTCAAAACCTTATCTGGATTCGGCAGGAATCCCTACAATTGGCTATGGAAACACCTATTATCCGGGCGGTAAAAAAGTAACCATGAAAGATCCCGCCATCAGCAAAGAAAAAGGAACGGAATTATTCGCATCCGTTTTACCGGCTTATGAAAAAATAGTCAGCAATAAAATTAAAACTGCGCTTACACAAAACCAGTTTGATGCGCTGGTATCCCATACCTACAATACGGGAGGATCTGATACCCTGTTTTCTTTAATCAATAAAAAAGCAAATCCGGAAGCCATCAGAGACTGGTTTACATCAAGATATATTACCGCCGGAGGTAAAGTTCTGAACGGACTGATCAGGCGAAGAAAAGCGGAAGCCGACCTGTTTTTTTCGAAATAGGAACTGTGCTTTTCCGTCTTTGTATTCCTAAAAACGAATGAAAGAAAAGTTGAATTCAACGAGTTTATAATCACTTAAAATGAAATTAAAGCCAATGAAAAATGTAGATACGAATATAATCAAAAATAAAAAAAATGTGATCATAGAAGAACTCAAACTTAATTTTCAATAAACATGGCAGTACCATTAACAACAATATTCAGCTGGTTTGAAAAAGGCGATTCTCCTACAGAATATCAATTTAAACAAACCTTTTCTTCATTCCGTCACACAGATGAAAGAATCAGGATGGATGAAGTCACAGGTTTACAGGAAGCAGTTCAGAATATACTTCCTGTCACAATTTTCAACAATCACCTGGAAGATGAAAACGCACATACTTCAGTGCTTGCAAAACTCAACGCATCCAACCTCACTGCTGCCGATATCAACGGATGGAAAGAAAAATTACAAATCAATTTAACAGCTACCATAGATGGTGACGAAAATACAGGAAATGTCTATACAAAAGCACAGACAGAACAGATTTTAAATATACTCCGCGAAAAGAATGATGATCTTCTTGAACGTATTCAGGAAATTACCGGTAAGCTTTCTTCCGATGATGTAAATCTTGATACACTTTACGAAATCGTACATTATATCAAAGAAAACAGGAGACAGATAGAATTGCTTAACGATCTTTTTTCAGGAGGCAGTTCGGATGATAAAATCAGCCTTGTGGGAAGTTATTCAAACTGGGGAACTATTAATTATCAAAGCCAGTTTAACAGTTTAGTGTATGACAAAATCCGGCAAATCGAAAATAGCGGCTCCGAAAAAATCAGACATGAGGAGAAGGTGCAGAATGATTCCAGGATAAAACATGACCTTAATACATTAAGTTTTGCAATAGACGCATACGATACCGTTACCCTATTTTCAATACCAATTAAAGTAAGGAGAATTGATCCTAATACCATTGATGTACTGTTTGATTCAGTACCACCAAATATGATTCAGTTAACAATTAAAAAATTATAATTATGGATATTAAATATGCTTATTATCACAGTTCTGTTGGATACAAAATCGTAGGAAAAACAGACAACGACATCTTAACAGCCGGCGGCGGAACGCGCTCTATCAGCTCTTTCTGGCATGACGGAAATTTTACTCCGACTGACTATGTTCCGAAGACAAGAACGTTAACAATTAACGGAACAAGTTATGACCTTTCGGCAAACAGATCATTTACAACGCCGGATACGGTTACCCGTGTGAAGGGAGGTACATCCGGCTCTTTAGTATCCGGAGATATTACGCTTGCTGCGGGTGCCAATATGTCTATCAGTCAATCCGGAAATACCATTAAATTAGATTCCACGGATACAACTTATGCTGCAGGTAATGGTTTAACCCTTACAGGAACTACATTCTCTCTACCGGTTACAACTTCAGGAACCGGGAACGTGGTTACGGGAATTACCCAGACCGCCAGCGGAATAACGGTTTCTTTGGGATCTGTACCTACAACAACGGATCTTGCCAATTACATCCCATTGTCACAAAAGGGTGCGGCAAACGGTGTTGCAGTGCTTGATGGTGCCGGGTTGGTTCCTGCTTCTCAGTTGCCTTCTTACGTGGATGATGTTCTGGAAGGATATTATAAAGTTGCCGACGGAAAGTTCTATAAGGAAGCGGCTTATACCAATCTTATTGCCGGCGAAACCGGTAAAATTTATGTGTCTCTTGATACCAACAAAACATACCGTTGGACGGGAACAACATTCGTTTATATTACTTCAGGAGCCGTAGATTCTGTAAATGGCTTAACAGGAGTTGTCGTTTTAAACAAATCTCATGTAGGCTTAAGCAACGCCGATAATACTGCGGATGCAGCGAAAAATGTTCTTTCTGCTACAAAATGGACTGCCGCAAGAACCATTACACTTTCTGGAGTTACCGCAACGGCACAAACGATTGACGGATCCGGAAACGTTGCCATTCCCGTTACTGCTGTTCCTGCAACATTGTTAACAGGGACTGCATCCATCAATACAAGCGGATCGGCAGCTAAATTAGCCACCCCAAGAACAATCGCCGCTTCTGGCGACGGAACGTGGAATGTTTCCTTCGATGGCTCGGCAAATGTTACTTCGGCATTAACATTGGCGCCTTCAGGGGTAACTGCAGGAACGTACAGCCGGGTTACCGTAAACGCGAAAGGTTTGGTTACTGACGGAAGCAATGTTTCAAAAACATACACTACGAATATTACAGGAACTTCAACTTTAGCTCACAACCTAAACACACTGAACGTTGAGATTACCATGCGTGATACGGTTACTTCTTACAAAGTTTACGGAAGAATAAAACCAATCGATACAACAAGTGTAGCAATAGAATTTGATTCTACACCTCCTAATCCAATTTCAGTAGTGGTAACCAACTTAGATTTATAGAATGGATATTAATTACGCATATTATACTTCTGCGAAAGGCTATAGGGTAGTCAACGGTACTGCGGCCCAGTTTTTAAAAGCTGATGGCTCTGTAGATAATGCCTCATATATTCCTGCAGGCACAGAAATTAATATGGCTGATAAAAATATTAATTTCACAACAGGAAGTCTTTCACGATTTGAAAATAACACACGGGTTTTTAATAAAGTGTACCAAAGACTTTATGCTGGTGCCCAAACAGGAATTTTAAGTTTTAAATTTCCACAGGCTACCTCACTTGCAACGATGTTCGATGTAACAATCAAAATATTCGGATGGAATGCCAGGATATTAGGAACCGTAAGAGTATCTTTTTATAAGTTTTCCGCAACTGTACTTAATAGCAATCACAAAGCTATTATTGAATGTTCTGATAATTTTCCTTCATCGGTAATTAATGTAGGATTTGATGCTTCCGGCAATGTTTGTATTAATATTGGGGAATCAAATACGGTCTGGAATACCTATCTGAAAGTAGAGGTTGAAAGAGTTGCAGCTTTTCATCAGGGAGCGAACTTCGATTGGTCTAAAGGATGGACACAAACCATCGAAACGGATGTTTCAACGTACACTCAGCTTCTGTCAATTGCTACGGAAGTTGTTGCAACAAGAACATGGGTAGATCAAAATAATACCGGTTCAGTTCCTAAATTTGCCGCATTACTTGCTACTGCCGACCTGAATACATTTTTGACGCCCGGTTTTTACTATCAGCATGCCAGCTCTAATGCTACTTCAGCAAGAAATTACCCGGTTGGTCTGGCCGGCTGTTTAAATATTTATAAAACTTCCAGTACCCGGATTGTGCAGGAGTACAGTGATTTACAGTATGGCAGAACCTGGAAGCGTATTTATGATGGTATCAGTTTTAGTGGCTGGCTGAGAGTGTGGTCTGAAATAGATTTCAATCAGAGTAATATTACCAATTGGAATAACTCCGTACAGCAGTCAGCTTTAAGCAATTACTATACAAAAAGCGAAGCTCTGAATCAATTTGTGGGCAAAAATGGAGTTGAAACGATAAATGATACTAAAACTTTTACTCAAAGCCCCGTAATCCCCGCTGGGACATTGGATAATCATGCGGTAAACGTATCCCAGCTTATTAATTTAACGGACGGATTTGTAAAGCTTAATGAACCATTTCCGGGTTGGGAAATTATGCTGTTAAATCTCAGTGCAGCTGGGATCGCAGGATTGTTTGATAAAAAGAATGATCTCCTTATTGCCGCGAAAGAGAAAGACTATGTAAAAGTTGGCTGTAAAACAGGAGGTTACGATGGTGTTGCTATTAATTTAAATAACGGGCATATCGGTTATGGTGGTGTAGAACCAACAGATTCTCATAATCATTATTTTAACGGAACTATAAGAATTCCGTATGGTATTTATTCGGAATCCAGCAATAATAATGATGTATATGGCGGAGACGGGAGCTTATACCGTTTGTCCCACGAAATAGCCCGCGAAGATGAATATATCCGGCTCAGACCGGATGATAAGGAATTTACTGGTACTGCAAATTCATACGCCACCAAAAACAGGGTTGTAAAATTGACACTTCTTGACGGAGGATCAATAGTAATTGGTCTTATGCCTGAATATCAGGAAATTACTGTTATGAACGTTAGCGGAAATCAGGCAAAATTTATAGTAAACAATACCAGTGTGAATTTTACCATACCTCCCAAAAGCAGCGCAAGGTATTACATGAACAGCAACGGAAGAATAATCCAGGAAACAATGAATATAGGAAACTGCGTTGCTTCTTAATATTTCTTAGCAAAAATGTAACGCAAAGTGAATCATTTGATTTAAAATGTTTGCGTTCAGCAATAATTTATCAGCGTATATGGATATTCCTGTGCGCTGATTTATTTTAATGATGACCTATTATTCAGACAAATTTTATACAGACAGAATGTACTTCTGCAATTATTAAATGATCAGGATCCTGAATGGAAACTTACTGCAGCTACGGACTATACCAGTTAAAAAGCTTTCCCGGTAACTGAAAAAACATGAAATTTGAAGAGTACAGCATAACGGTAATCATTAAATTCAACAGACAGGTTTATGATTCAGGTTGAATTTCATACAGTTTCTTTTGCCCGGTGCAAAAACTTAATTCTCCAAAAACAAATCAGAATCATTTAATGAAATAAGTAAGTTTTAAAAATGCTTTAATGTCTCACTTATTCTCACTTATATCAAGACTAATTTCAACAATCAAATGAATACACCATTAAATACAATTTTCAGCTGGTTTCAAAGCGGAGATTTTCCTACTGAAGCACAGTTCAAAGCAACATTTTCATCGTTTTATCATAAGGATTACCCAATTCCGGTTGAGAATATTGAAGGGCTTGAAGATCTTTCTCAATTATTTGCCGGTGCAGAAGCGTTTCAGGAACACCTGAGTGATTCTGATGCTCATTCCGCGCACCTGGCTTTACTGAATGCAGGTAATCTGACGCCAGCTCATGTTAACAGCTGGAAAGATAAACTGGGAATTGTAAATGTATACACTAAAATACAAACAGATGGTTTTGTTAACGAATTGAAGGTGGCGGATACCAATCTGGAGTCAGAAATAGAAAATATCAAAAAGTTACTCTTATCCAACGATTTATCTCTTGATGAACTTCAGGAAATAGTTGATTTCATAAAGAAAAACCGTATTGATATTGAAGCATTAAAAGCGATTTCACAGGAAGGAATAAAAGAAGATAAAGTAAAGCTCTTACTGGATTACAGCTGGCTGAAAAGCCCTAAAAACCAGCAGGAATTTAATCAGCAGATTTACGAAAAGGTTTTGGTCATCTCGGAGACCCCAACAAGCGCCTTAGTACAGATAACGGGAAGTACAGTATTTTCTAACCCTGTTGAAACGGAAAATGTAATCATCCAGGCACGCGATAGTGTTACTGGTAAAAAAATAAATATCGACGATTATGCAACCAACCAGACCATAGAGATTAATATGCTGGGCGAAATCGTTAACCCAATCAATATTCTCATTTTAAAAGTTAAACCATAAAAAAAATAAAATACCATGAATAAAAACGCAGTAATAAGCAACAACGCAAATCAGGATAATTTTTTTGGAGAACTCCTACGTACACGTTTCCAGTATTTTGATTCACTTCCCGACACAAGCGGAGTTCCCGCGGGCTGGATCATTGATTACAAAAATGAGCTGCATCAATGGAATGGAAATCAATGGATTAATCTGGCAAATAATTATGTGCATCCGGATTATCCTCTTACCAATAATCCGTTCCAGACAGATCAGACCAGCGGACTTCTTTTGTTAAGTCAGATTCTTACCAACAGTTCCGGACATGTTATTAAAGTAGCAGGAAGAAACCTTACCAACGCAGATATTGTTTCCATTTTCCTGAATGATGCCGTTCAGTCGGGAACGTTTACATGGTCGTCGAATAAAATCAAAACGTATGTTGAAAACCTTTTAGGACAAAGTCTTACAGGTGCATTGATTTATCAGCCGGGAGGGTATGTTCCTTCTGCTGTTGAAGGTTCCATGGCTGCTCCGTCACCCATTACATCAGCCGGCATAAAAGTCGGGATGGTGTGGGTAATTACGGCAAATGGCTGGGTTGGAAATAATCCTGTCTCTGTGGGAGACCATCTTATTGCCAACACGGATGGCGGGTCAAATGTACCGGCCAATTATCAGATCATAGAAAAAGGAATTCCGGATATTGTAGATGCTACAGATTCGGTAAAAGGACTTATTCAGATCGCTACGGATGCTGAAGCCCTTGCCGGAAGCAACGCTACTAAAGCAATGACTCCCAGATCAACAAGAGCGGTCCTGGATTCGAAAATCAAATCTAAAACATGGTATATTGGTGATGGCTCTTCGGTAACTTTTGTTATCACGCACGGCTGGAATGCCTGGGATGTCGACTATACCTGCTATCGTAATACAGATAACAGAAGAATAAATGTAAGCTTCCTGCCTCTCTCTGCAAATGATGTACAGATAGATGTTTTGGCACCTCTCTCCCCGAATGAATACAGAATTACTTTAACTGCAAGATTAGATTAATGATCGCACCGGAATATTTTAACAATCACATCGCTGTAGAAGGCGAAATTATCGTGAAAGGAGTTCCGAACGATACAGGTTTTGTATTGGTATGGAACCCTCTAACGAAAAAGATAAGCAAAAGGACACATGCAGAAATAGTTTCTGATTTAAGTCTCATGACTACCAATACTTCACAGGACGTCGGTGGCAGGAAAGTATTCTATGTTTCCGGAAATTCCAATCCGGAAGATACTACATTGTGGACTTATGGAACCGGTGGCGCAAAAGCAGGAATTGTGTTCTACAGCTCCGGAATGGATGCTGGAAAGATCAATTTTGACGGATATTTTCATTTTAAAAATTTTAATGATACAGGATATAAAGGCATCGTTGCATCTGAATTCAGAAAAGCAAATTCCGATGATGGCAAAGTTCTTTTGGGAGGTGGTGGAGAAAAATCAATTTCAGACTTCTCCGTAAACAGTCATACGCATGATTATCTATTTAAAGACGGATCATATCTGGCAGATGTTCACGGGTTATTTGAAAATAATAAGTTTAAATTTATTACCCGGGTTGATCAAAGTTCGGCAAATTTATTTCCCAGTAAACTAAATTCAAACTCAATACTCAGTATCGCATCACATGATGGAGACTATGGAAACCTGTTGGGCTTTAATAGTGAAAACCAGATGTTTGTAAAGTCAATTAGTGGCGGAAACTGGAGCGGTTGGGAACAAATAGCGTATAAAAGCTGGGTTGCATCACAATTAAATAATTTAACAGGTAATTATGTGCCTTTTAACGGGGCTTCACAAAACATCGATCTTAATTCTAAAAATATCTCAAATGTAGGACACTTTCAAAACTCCGGGTCAATAATTAGCAATAATATTGCCTTATCCGCATTTGCAGGCTCTTATGGAGGATATCAGTCGAATCCTTTGATTAAAATTGGAGCGAGGCCTGGAAATATGATGACTTTTACTGTAAAACTGTATAATTATCCGCATTTTTTCTATGAGTTTCAAGTTAATATTTATAATTATTTAGGAGATGTTTATGAGCCTACGGTTACCTGGAAAGCAGGTGATTCTGCACACATAGATAGAATAGAGTTTTATAAAGATCCTGCTACGGGGGTTTTCTATATAAGACCCATTATTGAGGTTGCTTATTCCAGAATAGCAATTACAGATGTACAGGCATATGGGGGAGACGACACATTTTTGTCTTCCAGCTGGGATGTTGTTTGGGGAGGCGATGTTACACCACTGCTTCTCCAATATACAATATTAAGTACTAATTTTAATGGAGATTCGAGAGTCGTAAATACTCATAAAGAACAGCTTATTAATGCAAGAAAGGACTTTAACGGAGCTACCGGAAATGACTATCTGGGAGCCGCTCTGCAGCTGAGGGGTAATGGTCCTGCAAATACGATATTCCCAACAATTGCTTTTCATCAATCTGGTTTGTATGCCGGGACTGTTAGTTACAGAGGTGATGCTCAGGGATTTTATTTTACGGATGTTAATGGCAGCGGCTTTGAAAATATTACCGCAAGAGCATTCTATAAATATGGTTCTGATAATGGTAAGGTTCTTTTAGGAGGCGGAGATCATAAGTCTTTATCAGATTTCTGGACTCCGAATAATTTTAATCCTAATAACTATATCCCAAGCTCACATCCCGTTTACGGAATCACTTCTGCTGAAATCAATGACTGGCGGGATTTTGGAGGATACTTGGATAACAGGAATATTCAGCCGGCACATCTGGAAACTCAAAAATTACAGATGGGCTTTACAAACTGGTTTAATAATGGCGATCAGGCTAGTCATTATGCTGATTACCTGCATTTTGGAGGATATCAGGATTCTTCCGGCGGAAATCAGAACCTAATTATGTTTAGCAAAGCAGGACCTGGAATAAGACAGTTTCAGGGAAGTCCGCAGGGAGTTTCGCCATATAAGTCATATGTTGACTACTGGCATACCGGAAATTTTACACAATCAGAAATTGACAGATGGAACAGTGTAGCGGCAAATTCCAGTAATTTTGTCAGTCTTCATACAGAACAGACCATAATTTCCAAGAAAACTTTTGCCGGAGGAGATGGTAACGGCTATTCAGGTGCTCCTTTAATGGTGAACGGAAACGGCAATACCAATTTGGTTTATCCAACAATATCATTCCATCAGCCCGGACTGTATGCCGCAACAGTAAGCTACAGAGGTAATGGTTTTTACTTTATGGACATCAATGGAAATAATTTTGATTATGTAAGGGCTGCAGGATATATAAAAGACGGATCTGATAATAATTATGTGCTCCTTGGCGGAGGCGGCCACAAAGCGGTTTCAGATTTTTTAACCTCATCTAACTTAAATGATTACTTACCAAATGCTGGCGGGACAATGACCGGCATGATCAATTTCGGAAACAATGTGGGCGGAATTATGGGGCAGGTTGGTGATAATGATTACTGGCGGGTGTATGGCAATACAGCAGGATCAAATCAGGGCTATCTGGAAATAGCAACGGGTGATGATGGTAACGAACCGATTTATGTACGTCAGTACGGTGGCCTTTTTACGAGTCTCATAAGAACAGCCACCCTTCTTGATGAAAGCGGAAATACAAATTTCCCGGGTACTGTTTATTCTCAGGGATTTATAAAAGCCAATTCCGATAATTCATTAATCTTGTTGGGAGGAGGAGGCCATAAGGCTATTTCGGATTTTGCACTGTCTTCTCAGTTAGGAAGTTATGTTACGTCCAATACTACCCAAACCATTGATGCCACCAAAACGATAGGTTTTCAGAATACCATCTATTCGGGATGGGACAGATCATCGGTAGCCAATCCGCAGATGGGGCCTTTTTCGTTGCTTAATCTTGCATTGCAGGGAGCTTATCCTTTATATGGAGATGAAGAATTCAGATATGGCGCAAATGGAATAGGAGTTTATAATAATTATGGCAACGGTACAGTTTCCATGACCAGGGAAGCCGCATCTGATCTGCCAAACAGGTCAGGAATGCAGCTGAGGTTTAATTATAATGGTAATGGAGCTACGCCGGGGTTGGGTGGATTTATATTAGGGTTTAATGCCAGAGCCAATGCTGTGTTTATCCAGAAGTTTATGGCTAAACTGCCTATAGGCTATTCATTTAACAATGCCGAAAACTATATGGGCGATCATGCTTCAGTTAGCTGGCTGACTCCAAGATCCGGAACGGGAAAATGGGAAACCTATGTAAGAGCTGTTATATGTGGTACAGGAACCAGTTTTGGAAATGGAGGTCATGTATATGTTGATGGCCCGGATACGGCAATGGAATTTACTTTGGCTTTTGCTGAAGTGTATGAAGTAAACAGCTCTGTCTTTTCCAGAATAAAAGAAACATTCTATGCTAAAAATGAAACGATTGATTTTAATGAATCTGTTGATCCTTTAATTACCGCAGGAGCCGGTTCATGGATCCAGAGAGTTCTTCTAAAAAGAGGGTGGGATGGATCATATGGTGATTTTATTCAATTAAAAGTTCCGGGTTCAGGAGGTAATTCGGCATCATTAATAATAGATCAGAATGGTGGCCTCAGATCTAATTACGGATATTTTTATAGCGATAATTTAATTGGAGCACAGGTATTCAATCCTCAGAAAGAGACTCTTTATCTGGGTAACCCATCGCTGCCGCATATGGTATTACAGACCAATACCAATGTTCATTTTGATTATGAAGGAGCCGGCAGCATTTATACATTTAATATAAAAGGAGTTTATCTGGACAGGAATATTAATTTTAATCTTGATAATTCCGGAATCAATTTTTTTGAAGGGGGTAAGATCTACAAAAAAGCAGGTGGCGGAGTCTATATTAACAGAGGAAGCAACGGCATAGATCCAAGGATAGAAAATGTAGATGGGTCTGAATCCTGGATGATATTGCATGAAGGAAATTATAATCCTTTTAAGAATTTAAGACATGTATCTGCTTTAGAAGATGTTTCAGAATCAGGAATCTACAGGCAGGAAGGTCCTACTTCCGGATATAGTTTCACAACAACTCTAAACCTAAACTCTTCGGACGGAAGACAACAGCTGACTATTGAAAGAGGTGGCGGAGGAATGAAGTTCAGAGGTTCTTATTACGGTTCCGGAAATCAGGGATGGAGCGATTGGAAAGACGTTATTCATTCAGGAAATATTAGTTCTTATATGAATGGCTATGGGTTTATAAGCCAGTCAGGTTTAAATTCCCAGCTTTCAGGATATGCTACTTTAGCAGGCGTACAGACATTTACCAATACCAATACTTTCGCTCAAAGTCCGGTAATTCCTAACGGTACTTTAGGAGCTCATGCAGTTAATTTAAATCAGCTGAACGGGAAAGCCAATGCGCTGGAAAATGCTACAGGAATAGGTTTTTCATCAGGTAATTATCCATCTGCAGACGGTTCGCAATATCCCTACATCTACTTTAATAATGGAGGAACGCAGGCTTATATCGCATTGGCAACACAAGCCTATTTGCAGAACAATTTTTTAAGTACTCCGGATGGTACCTCTGTGATGATTCCCGGTTCGGATTTAAACAGCTACTTTAAAACAGGCTTTTACAGAGGTTCCGGATTGGCCAATGCACCTATGAATAACGGCGGATGGTGGTATGTGGCAGTTGAAACCCACGACAGTACCTGGGTAAAGCAAACCGCTACTTCATACGGTTCAGGAAACACTCCTAATATTACGTATCAAAGGACGATGGTGGGAGGAAGGTGGACTGCATGGGTACAGATCTGGACTACCGCAGATTTTACAGTTTCTAATATTCAGCAGTGGAATTATGCTTATCAATACGGATTAAAGCTGAATGAAGAATTTACAGTGCTCCAAAATACAGGTTTGGTACTGGCAGATAATTATTTTGGCGGAGAATCCGGGATTATCGACAATCAGACAACAAGGCTTCTTGCTGCGAAACAGAATGAATACTATTTTTATGGCTCCGGTTATGATAATTTTGATGGCCTGAATTTCGAATGTAAATACAGCCTTTTCGGAATGGGAATGCCATCTAACGGCAAAGATAAACTCGTTGTAAAAGGATCCGTAAAAGCTTTAAATAATTTTAAATCGGATAAAGAAAGACCGGATACACTTTTTATTCCTAATGGTGAGATCGCAGATTTAAGGGACGAAATTATCAATGATGAATCAGAATACGCCATAAGATTAGATCCTCATGAATACGAAATTGACCAGTCAGGATATCTGGAATTAAATGATAGAAACAGGTTGATCCATATTATTGGTGAATATTCTAAAGACCTGATGGTCGTAAACCTGAGGGAAATCTATCCGAAACAACAAATTGTCATTTATAATTTTGACCATACAGGAAACGGTATGGAAGTAAGAATTCAGGGAAATAAAGTGTATAATATTGAATCACGCTGCTTCCTTAGATTATATGTCACTAATTCATTGAGAGTGATTGCAGAACGCCTGCAGCCTTGTGACATGATCTGGTAAGAATAATATTGATAATCAATTATGTAAACAGTATCTTACAAATTATATAAATTATTTAAATCCTGCGCCGCTTCGAAGAAGCGGCGCAGGATTATTATGGTCATAAAAATTTACAGTTGCTTTTCTGTTTAAATCTTTTCAAGCGTAAACCTGAAGGTACTTCCGGCGCCGTATTCGCTCTCAACTTCTATATTGCCGCCCTGAGATTCTATCAGCTCTTTACTGATGCTTAGCCCCAAACCCGTACCTTCTTTTTTACTGCCCGGAATCCTGAAATAACGGTCAAATATCCTGTTAACATATTTTGGTTCAATGCCTTGTCCCGTATCCTTCACTGAAAAAACAATATGATGATTCACTTCCTGAACTTTAATAATAATTTCTGAATTCTGATAAGAATACCGTATGGCATTAGAAATCAGATTATTAAGAACCCATGAGGTTTTTTCACTGTCGGCCTTTACCAGTTCAGGTCCTTCGTCGGTTTTAATGTTAAGAGTGATATTTTTTTGCTCTGCTGCAGCCTTATTCGCTTCCACAGCATATTTTATAATGTCTGATATTTTGGACGGAGCAATATTTAATTTCATCGAGCCGCTTTCAACCTGGGCAATGTTCAATAGTTCTCCGGTGATTTTCAGAAGCCTGTTGGTATCTTCATTGATCCCGTTCACAAGATTTTTCTGATCGTCATTCAGGCTGCCTATTTTTTCATTTTCCAGAAGCTGTAATCCCATTTTGATAGATGAAATAGGTGTTTTAAATTCATGTGAAACGGTTCCTATAAAATTGGTTTTTGCAAGATCCAGCTCTTTAAAAGGCGTAATGTTATGAAGCATAATTACCTGCCCGATAAACTGGCTGTCCTGTTCACCGGTTGGGACAATATTAATATCGATGATGTTCTTTTCAAAATAGCTTTCTTTTCCATGAGCATAGATTTTCATCGATTCAAGGTCCCTGCTTTCATCAGGATACAGGAGATCTTTGATGATATTTCGCACCAGGTCATTGTTGATCGCCACGTCCTGAATCAATTGTCCTACGAAGCTTTCTTTCTGAAGTCCGGTAATGCTTAATGCCTCATTGTTTACAAACAACACTCTTTTATTTTCATCAATACCAATTACAGGATCCTGCATATTATCGATCAGCGTTTCAATACGTTTTTTACCTTTTAAAATTTTATCCAGCCTGCTTTCGGAATATTCCTGAAGCTTTTCAGCCATGGTATTGAAAGAATTTGCGAGTTCACTAAATTCGCTGCTGCCTTCAAAGTGTACTCTTTCCTTATAATTCTGATTCGCAATTTGTCTGATACTTGCCGTAAGCTGGCGTACAGGGTCCGCAATATTGGAAGGAAGATTTACCATTAAAATAAATGCCAGTAAAAAGCAGATCATTCCCACCACGGAAATAACGGTAATGGCATCACGGGCAGTATCATCCGCAACGCTGCTTTTGTGCTGAATGGCAGACATATTAAGCTGCATCAGTTCCGTAAGGTCTTTCCTGATGGAAGACTGCAGGCTGGTATTTTCCGGATTATTTTTAAGGCTTGCAAAATGCGTGATTATTTTCTCCGTAGTTTCTTTCTCTCCCGGCTCCGTTACGTTTTTTTTCTGCTTTTCCAGATGCTTTTCAAACACCTCGAAAGCCAACGGGTCCGAATTGATTTCCTCCAGAGCCAGCAGCATATTCCGGGAATATTCCAGCGTATTGTAATTCGCAACAAGAATATTATTGGTGTCTTTTTTCAGTTTTGTGATATTCCATACGCTTAATACAGAAAGCACGACAATCATCACAAATAAAACGCCAACACCGATATTGAGTTTTGTTTTAATTTTCATAGGATAATGAAAGGTTTTAGTAAAAAATGAAAGAATAACACTTTTTACATTTTACTTCTAACTTTTTACATTCAACTTCTAACTTTTAACTTCTGACTTTTTACATCTAACTCAAGATGACTAAATCTATATTTTCCCGGGAAAGTTTATTAAGCAGCGTATTGAAAGTATCGGTTGCCAGAATAATCTTCCAGAGGTTCAGATGAGGTTTTCCGATACAGACTGTGGTGATATTTCTTTCTTCGCACTGTGTCATGACAGCATGTGCTATTTTGGTATCTTCCACTTTTATAATTTCCGCACCCAATTCTGTGGCTAATTTAAAGTTATTAATTAAATGCCGCTGCTTGTCTAATGCAATTTTATCCGAACTTTCACTCGGAACCTGAACATACAAAAGATACCATTGGCTGTTGTAATAATTTGCCAGTCTTGCTGTTTTTCGGATCACATTCTTTGCCGTTTTTTCATTCGAGCTGATGCAGGCCAGAAATTTTTCCTTTTTCAACGATTTATGAATCGTTATTTCAGATTCTACTTTTCTCGTTACCTGTGATGCAACTTCTTTTAAGGCAAGTTCCCTAAGCTGTAAAATACTTTCTGCCCTGAAAAAATTATTTAATGCTGCGTTAATTTTCGTTTTGTCATAAATTTTTCCTGCTTTCAGACGGTTGATGAGTTCTTCAGCGGTAAGATCGATATTTACCACCTCATCTGCCTGAGAAAGAATGGAATCAGGAATTCTTTCCTTTACCTCGATATCGGTGATCTCCTTTACTTCTTCATTAAGGCTTTCAATATGCTGAATGTTGACCGCAGAAATCACGTTGATTCCCGCATCTAAAATCTCAACGACATCCTGCCAACGTTTTTCGTTTTTGCTGCCTTCAATGTTGGTGTGCGCAAGCTCGTCTACAATTACTACTTCGGGGCGGAGATTTAAAACTGCCTGAACATCAAGCTCTTCAAGCTCTTTACCCCTGTAAAATAATTTCCGTCTTGGAATAATAGGCAATCCTTCTAATAAAGCATGTGTTTCTTTACGATGATGGGTTTCAATATAGCCGATTTTCACATCAATTCCGTTTTCCAGAAGAGCGTGAGCCTCCTGCAGCATACGATAGGTTTTTCCTACACCGGCGCTCATTCCGATGTAGATTTTAAATTTTCCCCGTCTTGATTTTTTGATCAGGTCAAGGAAATCCTGTGCAGAATTTTTATTCATAACGGATTATGTGTGTCAAATGTAATGATTTAAGAGTTGTGAAAAGTGAGTAAGAAGTGAGAAGTAAGAAGTAAGAAGTGAGAAGAAATAATTAGTAATTTTTTTCACCTTTTACCTTTCACTTCTTACTTCTCACTTTTCATTAAAAGCTTACCGCCAATGAGGTTGCTACAGATGGGCTGTTTGATTTCAGAATGTTGTCTCGGTTCAAAAAGATGTCATCTTTACTGCTTAAATTCTTAAGTTCTGTTCTCCAGACAAGATTAGGGAGAATCCAGTAATCTGCATTGAAAGAATATCCGAAAGTTTTGAATCCGTTTTCTGTTCCCGTTGCAATGATAACGCCTTTTTCGTCGCTGTAATATTCGCCTCTTACAGCAAAGCTTAGTTTTTGTGTTGGAGCATATTTGGCAATCAGGACAGGAGAGTACCAAACATTGTACTGCTCACTTCCTTTAGCTTTCTGTTCTGCACCGATATCAAAACCTGCGATAAAGGCAAACTTTTGACTGATCTGGAAACTTCCGTAAAGATTGTGGAAATATCTCATTTGTCTGATGCTGTCAGGTTTATCATTGCCTATGAAAGAGCTGCTGTTTAAAGTAATCTTTTCATTAGGTTTAAAAGTTATTTGATGTCCGAAGGCAACCGTGGAATTTCCGTCTACACGCTGGATCCTCTGCCATCCGTTCAGAACCAGTCCGCTCAAAAACCATTTTCCGCTGTCACTGGTGTAAGAGATTTTTGCACCGCTTTCAAAATAAGGCGAGTTATCTGCCAAAATACTTCTTGTCAAAGTAAAGCAGTCTTTGCTGACCGCACTTTCAAAACCAATGTGTGATGGCATTACACCCGCATCAATCCATAGGTTTTTGTTTTTTGATATTTTTACCCCTATGTTCGCTTCATAAATATTTTTTAAAACGCCGGGTTCTGCTGCGTAATTGGCATTCATATAAGTTCCTGCGCCTAAAGCAATATTGGCTCTGAACTTTTCAGTTTCATAATTGGCTTTTACAAATCCTAAATTAAGGTTTACCTCATTGTTCCTGTTGTGACTATACACGAATCCGGGTCTTGTATTGTTCTCAGGATTATTGAAATCATACTGGTAATATACTTCTGCATAACCGGAGATTTTTAAAGGATTTTTAGTTTCTTCCTGAGCTTGCAGTGTAGAAACTGCACCAAGCATTACAAATGCAAGTAATGATAATTTTCTTTTCATTTTAAATTTTATTAAAAGAGGTTAGAAGTAAAATGTGAAAAGTAAAAAGATAGTAATCAATGAAAAGCTTTCAAATACTTCTCACTTCTTACCTTTCACTATTTTTACTTATTACTTCAAACCGTCTAATGCGATATTGAGTTTTAAAACATTGATTTTTTCAGTTCCGAATATTCCAAGGAAAGGAGGCTCGATATTTTTTTCAATAAGTGTGTTTACCGTATTGATGTCGATTTTTCTGATGTCGGCAATTCTTTGGGTCTGAACTCTGGCAGCCTGTACAGAAATGTTCGGGTCCAGACCTGCACCGCTTGGTGTAACGATATCCGAAGAAATTTCAGACCGTTTAACCGTTGGGTTGTGTTTCAGAAAATTATCAATTCTTCCTTCAACTTCTTTAAGATAATCGGGGTTAGAAGGTCCTTTATTACTTCCTCCCGCTCCTGCAGCGTTATAATCTACCGCGGAAGGTCTGGACCAGAAATATTCATCCTTATCGAATTTCTGTCCTATATTGGCGTAATAGTAAGAAGTTTTTGGTGAGATGTTAGAAGCTTTTCCGGACTGCTTGCTTTTAACATTTGATTTTTCACTTAAAATGATTTCTCCTTTTCCGTTATTCGGAGCTGCCTGAGCTATTCCGTAGATTAAAAAGGTATAAATTCCTGAAAAAAACACAGCACAGAATAATGTTAATCTGATGGCTGGTAATATATTTTGTTTCATAGTTTTGAATGTTTGGTTTTAATAGTGAGAGGTAAGAAGTTAGAGGTAAGAAGTAACTGTTAAAACGTAAACAAATCTGACTTTTCACTTCTCACAATAATGTTATTAAATATGGATACGATTGAGAGTAAGAAGCATAGGTAAAACAAAGGCTAAAGTTCTATAAACAAATTTGACCTCTTACTTTTCACTTCTTACTTCTTACTTCTTACTTCTTACTTTTTAAATAAAAACTGATACGATTAAATCTATAATTTTGATTCCGATGAATGGAATTAAAACACCTCCTAAACCATAGATCAAAAGGTTTCTTCTTAACAATGCGCTTGCACCGATGGGTTTGTAAGCCACTCCTTTCAAAGCTAGCGGAATCAGCATCGGGATTACAATTGCATTGAAAATTACAGCTGAAAGAATCGCGGATTCAGGTGAATGGAGTCCCATAATGTTAAGACCTTGCAAAGCCGGAATTGAAGCAATAAACAAAGCGGGAACGATCGCAAAATATTTGGCTACGTCATTTGCAATACTGAAGGTTGTAAGCGTTCCACGGGTCATCAATAACTGTTTTCCGATTTCCACAACTTCAATCAGTTTTGTTGGGTCGTTATCAAGATCCACCATGTTTCCGGCCTCTTTTGCAGCCTGGGTTCCGCTGTTCATTGCTACACCCACATCGGCCTGAGCAAGAGCCGGCGCGTCATTGGTTCCGTCACCCATCATGGCGACCAGCCTTCCTTCTGCCTGTTCTTTTTTGATGTAATTCATTTTATCTTCAGGTTTTGCTTCTGCAATAAAATCATCAACACCCGCTTTTTCAGCAATGAATTTTGCGGTTAAAGGATTATCCCCGGTTACCATCACCGTTTTAATACCCATTTTTCTCAGACGGTCAAAACGCTCTTTGATTCCCGGCTTGATGATGTCCTGAAGTTCTATAACCCCAAGTGCTCTTTCATTTTCTGAAACCACGAGCGGCGTTCCGCCGTTTTGAGAGATTTCCCTGACTTTCTGTTCAACTTCTGCCGGAAATATATTGCCCGAATTTGTAACAATATTTTTAATTGCATCAGTTGCGCCTTTTCTGATTCGTGTATTCTCATAATCAATACCGGAACTTCTTGTTTCTGCTGTGAAATTGATGTATACAGGTGAGAAGTGAGAAGTAAGAAGTGCCAGTTCTCCCTTCACAATACCTTTTACATCTAACTTTTCACTAAGTTCTATGATGGATTTTCCTTCGGGTGTTTCATCAGCCATTGAACTTAAGACCGCAGCTTTAATCAATGTATTTTCACTAATTCCATCCGCAGGATAGAAATGGGTGGCTTTCCTGTTTCCAATAGTAATCGTTCCGGTTTTATCGAGTAATAAAACATCGATGTCTCCCGCAGTTTCTACTGCTTTACCACTTTTAGTAATCACATTGGCTCTCAAAGCTCTGTCCATCCCCGCAATACCGATAGCTGATAACAATCCTCCGATGGTAGTAGGAATAAGACATACAAATAAAGAGATAAATGCAGCAATAGTGATCGGTGTATTGGCATAATCACCGAATGGTTTTAAAGTAACCGTAACGATGATGAACACCAAGGTAAATCCTGCCAACAAAATAGTTAAAGCAATTTCATTTGGTGTTTTCTGTCTGGAAGCACCTTCTACCAGGGCAATCATTTTATCAAGAAAGCTTTCGCCGGGTTCCGTTGTTACTTTCACTTTTATTTTATCAGAAAGAACTTTTGTACCTCCCGTTACACTGCTTTTATCACCGCCGGCTTCACGGATTACCGGTGCAGATTCTCCGGTGATGGCACTTTCGTCAATTGTTGCCAATCCTTCAATGATTTCACCGTCAGATGGAATGATATCTCCGGTTTCGCAAACAAATATGTCTCCTTTTTTCAATAAGTTAGAAGTTGTTAGTAAGAAGTCAGAAGGTTCCAGAGCGAAGAGACTTTTCACACTTAACATCTCATTTTTCACCTTTTTGGCTGGCGTTTCCTCTCTCGTTTTTCTCAAAGAATCTGCCTGTGCTTTACCTCTTGCTTCGGCAATAGCTTCCGCAAAGTTGGCGAAAAGAAGCGTGATAAATAATATGAGTGTTACAATGATATTATAAACCAGGCCTCCCTGGCTTTGTTCACCCATGGCAATCCAGATACATACTCCGGTCATAACCAAAGTCCCGATGTACACCATAAACATTACCGGATTTCGGAACATTTTTGAAGGGTGTAATTTTATAAATGATTGTTTCAGCGCTTCATTAACTAATTCTGCCTGAAACAAATTGTTATTTCCTTTCATTTTTTTATTTTTTAGAAGTAAAATGTGAGAAGTAAGATGTAAAATGTAAAAAGTTGACTGTTAGAACTTCTAATTTTTTACTTTTAATTAACTTCCAGAATTTGTACATATATTTATTATTTAAAAAACATTTTTGATGAAACCTCATAGAAACTTAAAAGCCTGGAGCGACAGCATTTGGTTAATAAAAGATTTATATCTGATTACCAGATCTTTTCCTAAAGAAGAACTTTTTGGCATTACTTCGCAGATGCGAAGAGCTGCATTATCAATTTCTCTAAATATTGCTGAAGGTGCTGCAAGAACGAGTAAGAAAGAATTTGTAAGATTTCTTGATATTGCTATTGGTTCTATTGCAGAACTTGATACCTTGTTTATCATTTCAGTAGAGTTAGAATTTTTATCTGATGAAGATTTTAATTTGCTAAATCATAAACTCGAAACCATTGGTAAACTTACTTATGGTTTGAAGCGAAAATTGCTTAGTGAGTAGGGTAATAGTAAGATGTAAAAGTAAAAAATGAGAGGTGATGTGAGATGTAAGACGTAAGAGGGATTGGGATGTCTTGCACGAGTTGCATTACCTTTAACAGCTAGCTTCTTACTTTTAATTTCTCACTTCTCACATACTAAAATACTCAGCGATAGGTCCTAAAGCCAAAGCCGGGAAGAATGACAGGGCTGCCACGATAGCAATTACTGCAAATACCATTAAACCGAATGTCGCAGTGTCTGTTTTTAAGGTTCCTGCACTTTCCGGAATATATTTTTTGGCAGCAAGGCTTCCTGCAATAGCTACCGGACCTATAATGGGTAAATATCTCGCCATTAACATTACAATTCCGCAGGCGATATTCCAGAATGGATTGTTGTCTGCCAGTCCTTCAAAGCCGCTTCCGTTATTGGCACTTGATGAGGTAAACTCGTACAGCATTTCACTGAAGCCGTGAAAGCCCGGATTATTTAGCCATTTGCCGTATTCAGCGGGATTGTGGGCCACCATATAACTTGCAATTGCAGTTCCTGCAAGAATCAGCAACGGGTGGAGAAGTGCAATAATCATTGCAATTTTCATTTCTCTGGCCTCGATTTTCTTGCCTAAAAATTCGGGGGTCCTTCCTACCATCAGTCCACTGATGAAAACAGCAAGAATGATGAAGATGTAAAAGTTGAGAAAACCTACACCCACACCTCCGTAAAAGGCATTAACCATCATTCCGAGCATGGTATTCATTCCTGAAAGCGGAGTCAGAGAATCATGCATCGCATTCACAGAACCATTACTGGTTACGGTGGTGTTAATGGCCCAGTATGCTGAAGCAGCAGGTCCGAAGCGAACTTCTTTTCCTTCCATACTTCCTAAATTCTGAGTGATTCCCATTTTTTCAATAGCAGGGTTTCCATTAACTTCATTAATTACCGTTGGGGTTAATAACAACAGGAATCCAACAGTCATCACTCCGAAAATTGTCCATGCCAGTTTTTTTCTTTTTAAAACATAACCCATCGCGAATACCATCGCAATCGGAATAAGCATTATCGATACTGTTTCTACAATATTGGTAAAATAACTTGGATTTTCCAGTGGATGTGCAGAATTTGGACCGAAAAATCCGCCTCCATTGGTGCCCAGCTGTTTGATGGCTACAAATCCGGCTACCGGGCCGCGGCTTACTTCCACTTGATCTCCCTGTAAAGTGGTGATGGTGTCTTTCCCTTCAAAAGTCATCGGAGTTCCGCTGAAAGCCAATAAAGAAGCTACCATTACAGCAATTGGAAATAAAACTCTTGTACAGGTTCTGATGAATAAATAATAGAAGTTCCCTAATTTATCTGTAGTTCTTTCTTTCATTGCAAGGAAAACAACGGCAGCAATAGCAATACCGCAGGCTGCAGAGATAAACTGCCAAAGCATTAAGGTTAATTGTCCTAAATAAGATAATCCGGATTCCCCCGAGTAATGCTGAAGGTTGGTATTGGTAACGAAGCTCACTGCTGTATTGAATGCCAAATCTCCACTCATTGAAGGGTTATAGTCCGGATTGAGCGGTAACCACTCCATATTGGTGAGCACAAACATGGAAATGAGAAACCAAACGATATTGATGGTGAGTAAAGCAGAAAGGTGTTGTTTCCAGTTCATTTCCTTTTCAGGATTTACACCGGAAATTTTGTAAAATAATTGGTCAATAGGATTGAAAATTTTATCCAGCCAGGTTTTTTCTTTGGTAAAGATCTTTCCCATATATCTTCCCAGCGGAATTGCAAACAAAACCACGAGAGCATACATAAGAAAAATTCCTGCAATTTCTGTATTCATTTTTTAGATAGTTAGATGTTGTAAATAAGAGGTAAGTGGTGATTAGCTATAATAAAGAACATCAGAAGGACGTCTTACTTTTCACGTTTCACTTTTTACCGGTTTTAAAATTTTTCCGGTTTTATCAGCACGTAGCCTATGTAAACAAATACGGCGATGGCGATGATGAATAATGCTGTCATATTTTTTCAAAATATTTTACGGTTAGAAAAAAAAGTACAAAAAGTACAATACCCGAGATGGTTAATAAAAGTGTCATGTTTTATTGATTAAAAATTCTGTATGTAATTGCGAAGCAGACCAAAAGGCCATAGAAGATTGCTAATAAATGCCAGGTCTTTGTTTTCCTGTACATCCTGATTTTCCATTTTTGCATAGCGAACGATTATTGTTATGCCATACTATTTTTCAAATGCTGGTCCAGCTGAGAATTTTTGATATAAAATTCTGAATTTCATTATATTAAAATTTAATATAGACTTTAAACAACAAAAAACCCTTTCAAAATGAAAGGGTTGATGCTGTTATTATGAAAGGATTTATTTGAGTGAGAACTGGTAATTGAAAGTAAAAAGTGAGAAGTGACAGGTGAGAGGGTGAAATTCGCTGCAATATTTATTACGTTTTCCATTTCACTTTACTTCTTACTTCTTACTTCTCACCTCTTACCTCTCTCTCTCTACTTAATCTGATATTCTTCTATTTTCCTGTATAATGTTGTAAGCGCGATGCCTAAAAGTTCTGCCGTTTTGGTTTTGTTTCCATTGGCATAGTTCAGGACTTTTTGGATATGAATTTTTTCGGCACCTGCCAGCTCAAAAGCCGAAAGGATTTTACCTTTTATATTGATTTCCTGATCATATTGAAAATCCTGAGGGAGCGATTCTACCTGAAGCTCCTCTCCATCGGTAAGAATAGTGCTTCTTTCAATGACATTCCGTAGCTCACGGATGTTTCCTTTCCAGGGATGTTTTTTTAGAGCTTCTCCGTACTCTTTTGAAAAGCCGGATATTTTTTTGCCGGTTTTTAGAGAAAAGTTCTTCAGAAAGTTATAAGTAAGCTCTTCGATATCACTCACTCTTTCCCGAAGAGGCGGTAATTGTACGGTAAAAATGTTAATGCGGTAAAAAAGGTCTTCCCGGAAATTTCCGTTTTCTATTTCTTTTTCGAGGTTTCTATTGGTCGCTGCAATAATTCTTACGTCTATCTTAGTAGTTTTACTGTCTCCTACTTTTAAAAACTCTCCGGATTCCAGAACACGTAATAATTTAGCCTGAAGATCCATTGGCATTTCGCCGATCTCATCCAGGAAAACGGTTCCTTTATCGGCCTCTTCAAAAATTCCTTTCGAATCTTTTACGGCTCCGGTGAAGGCTCCCGCTTTATGTCCGAAGAGTTCATTCTCCAATAGTTCTTTAGTGAAGGCAGAGCAGTTTACGGCAATAAAATTATACTTTGTACGGTTGCTTGCATTATGAATAGCGTTGGCAAAAACTTCTTTTCCGGTTCCCGTTTCACCGGTAAGCAGTACTGTTGCATCAGTGGTCGCTACTTTTTTCGCAGATTCTATCGCAGATTTTATTTTTCTGGAATGTCCTATAATCGATTCAAATGAATGTTTGTTACCCAACTGTTTTTCGAGCTGGGAAATTCTTTTATTGAGAGAAACTTTTTCCAGCGCCTTGTAGACCAGTGGGATAATCTTATTATTGTCGTCGCCCTTTGTAATATAATCAAAAGCTCCGTTTTTAATCGCCTGAACACCATCCTGAATATTGCCGTAAGCAGTTAAGAGAATAATTTCCAGCGAGGGATATTTTTCTTTTATTTTTTTCACAAAATCCACTCCGCTGCCGTCCGGAAGCTTTACATCGCATACTGCAACGTCTATATCGCTAAACTCCAGTCTTTTCATCGCATTTTTGAGATCTGAAGCCTGGAAAACTTCATATCCTTCAAGACTTAAAATTTTAGATAAAAGTGTTCTTATTTTCTCTTCATCGTCGATGACCAGTATTTTACTCACTGTTGTTATTTTGTTTACAAATTTAGATTATCTTTTAATAGGTTAAGTTGAAATGAGAATAAAATATCCTGTGCGATTTGCAATAGATTTAAGCACATATTATATTATGAGAATAATTCAAAGAGTATGTTGAAAATAAGCTTTTAACATATGATTTTCTTTTGTTTATTTAAATAACTGATAAATGTTATAAAAATCTAATGGTTGGATGTTTGCAGATGTACTTGATAAACATCAATAAGTCAGGATTAATTTAAAAACACTTCCTATGGATAATATATTTTTTGAAAGCTGGACTAAAGTAGGGCATGTTGCGTTACTTACCGTCATTTCTTTTGTAACACTTTTTCTGTTTATAAGAATCTCAGGAAAGCGTACACTCGCCAAGTTTAATGCATTCGATTTTGTGGTAACGGTAACACTCGGGTCGGTCCTGGCTTATATGATGCTTGCACAAGTGAGCCTTACTGAAGGTGTCGTTGTATTATTCCTTATTATTTCCATGCAGTTATTATTTGCAAAACTTTCCCGCAAGTCGAAAGTTATGGAGAAGCTACTCAATTCATCACCGAAGCTTTTGTTTTATAAGGGCATCTATCTTGAAAGCAGTATGGAAAAGGAATCGGTTACCAAAGAAGAGATTCTGGCATCCATCCGCCAGAAAGGTATAGAGAATATAGATGAAATACTTGCTGTGGTTATTGAAGCAAATGGAGATCTTAGTGTCGTTAAAATGTACGATGAAACCACCACAAACAGTTCCTTAAAAGGAATAAAAAATCATGATATTGAAAATTTTCCTGAAAATGGTGAATTATAATGTAGAAGTTTTACTATTTCGCTTAACTTATAAATTTCATTAGTTTTTTTAAGACCTTTAAAGAGTGATTCATCATAATAACTGCATTTTTATACTATATACTTATTGTTTAATTTTAAGAAAAACGATTTACTTATATTTGCCCTGCAAAGCCAATTCAAATGTTCAAAAAAGTTTTCATTGTATTTATTCTTAGCACTTATACGGTTTTTTGTTCGGCCCAACAGGTCCGGCCTGCAAAATCTTCTGAAATTTACCGCGAACTTAAAACACTCAAAAACCTGCCTAAAGTTTTATACCTTGCAGCACATCCCGACGATGAAAATACAGGTCTACTTTCCTGGCTGGTAAACGACCGGAATGTGGAAACAGGATATTTGTCTTTAACCAGAGGTGATGGCGGTCAGAATTTATTAGGCACCGAACAGGGTGCTGCATTGGGTTTAATCAGAACGCATGAGCTTTTAGAAGCAAGAAAGCTGGACGGCGCCCAACAGTTTTTTACCCGCGCCATTGATTTCGGGTTTTCCAAAAATACAACGGATACTTTTAAACAATGGGATGAAAACAGTATTATAGCTGATGTGGTCTGGGTAATCCGAAAATTCCGTCCTGATGTGATTATTTGTCGTTTTCCTCCTACAGCTGCGGCAGGTCACGGACAACATGCGGCTTCGGCAGTGGTCGCAGAAAAAGCTTTTAAGCTCGCCGGCGATAAAACGGCTTTCCCGAATCAGCTGAAATATGTTAATGCATGGCAGCCAAAACGCGTATTGTGGAATACGTTTAGGTTTGGTTCGGTCAATACAACCGCTGAAAATCAACTGAAAATCACGGTTGGGCAATATGATGCCCAACTGGGAATGGGCTACGGTGAGCTGGCCGGATTAAGCCGAAGTCTGCATAAAAGTCAGGGCGCAGGAACACAGTCTGTAGCCGGAATTAAAACCGAATATTTTTCACACGTTGATGGTGAGCCTGCAAAAACAAGTCTTTTTGACGGAATCAGTAAAACCTGGACTAAAGAAGGAAGTCCCGATATTGACCAGGCTTTGGATAAGATTATTTCTACATTCAATTTCAATCATCCGGACCTTAGTTTGCCCGCTTTGGTTGTTTTGAGGAAAAAGGTAATGGCATTAAAGGATTCAGACCTGAAAAAGGATAAAATTAAATCTCTTGATCATATTATTTTAAGCTGTGCAGGATTTATGGGTGAAGTCGTTACCAACCGGGCTGAAGCTGTTGCCGGCGATCAATACAATTTCAGGTTGAATATGATTTCAAGAGCTGAAAGCCCTGTCGTTTTAGAACATATAAAATGGTTAACCCAGTCAGAAAAGTTCAACAGAAAACTGGCAAAAGATTCATTAATTAGCATTCAGCAAGATATTCAGATTCCTGCAGATGCAGCACTTACGGAGCCTTACTGGTTAGCAAAACCACCCGCAAATGCGGCGACTTTCTCTGTTCCGAATGATACTTTGGTCGGTTTACCCGAGACAGATTCATCATTGAATGTTTTACTGACTTTAAAAATAGGTTCGGAAAATTTTCAGGTAAAGCTTCCTTTATCATTTAAGAAATTGGACCCTGTACGCGGCGATGTCGTCGAACCTTTACGCATTGTTCCTGCATTAGAAGTAAAATTTACGCAACCTCTTTATCTGGTTAAAGAAAATGAAGATTTACGGGTAAGTTTAAATTTTAAAGTCAATTCCGATAAACCTTTAAGCAATGGAAGAGTAAATCTGATGTATAATGGAGAACGATTAGGCGGTGGTGATTTACAATCGGTTAATGGAAAATATTTTACCGTAGATTATATAATTCCAAAAACGAAGCTGGCTTCAATACAATCGGATCACCTGCAACTGGAGGCGAATTTTCTGGCAGATGGGATAGCTTATGACAAAAAACAGGTATTAATCCAGTATCCGCATTTACCTTCCCTGCAATATTTTGCACCGGCATTGGTTAATGTTATGAAAGGTGATATCCGGGCGAATGTTAAAAAAGTAGGGTACATCGAAGGCGCCGGCGATTTCATTCCTGAGTTTCTTCGCATTGCAGGTATTCAGGTAGATGTTTTGAAAGACGAAGATTTTTACGGCAATGTAAATGAATCTGGAAACGGGACTCAGAACAAACTGTCGCAATACGATGCTATCGTACTGGGAGTTCGTGCCAACAACACAGAGAAAAAACTGGGACGCTGGATGCCTTTTTTATGGTCTTATGTGAAAGGCGGAGGAAATCTGGTGATGCAGTATAACACCAACCAGGATACAACCGTTGACCAGCTGGGAATATATAATTTGCGTATCGCCAATAAACGGGTAACTGAAGAAAATGCTGAGGTTACATTCTTAAACCCTAATCATAAATTACTGAACTTCCCGAATAAGATCACTCAAAATGATTTCAACGGCTGGGTACAGGAGCGTGGCGCTTATTTTCCTGATCAATGGGATGCCGCTTATGAACCGCTTTTCGAAATGCATGACACCGGCGAGGAGCCGCTGAAAGGCTCAACTTTATATGCCAAATATGGAAAGGGTAATTTTATTTATACGCCGCTGGCATTTTTCAGACAGCTGCCTGCCGGAAACGCAGGTGCCGCAAGATTATTTTTAAACTTTTTATCTGCACAGAAAAACTGATGAACAAAAAACTTAAAAATTGGAATCTCTGGTATATATTATTAGCAGCTGCGCTGGTTTTTCAGATTGTATTTTATTATTGTTTTACTAAATTCTGGTCATGAGTACTATAGATTGGACTGTTCTCATCTTTACCCTCGTTGCAGTGGTGATTTACGGGGTTTATATAGGCCGTGGCCAAAAAAGCAACGAGTCTTACCTGAAAGCAGATAATAAAATGCCGTGGTATATAGTGCTGATCGGGATTATGGCAACTCAGGCAAGTGCTATTACTTTTCTTTCGGCGCCGGGTCAGGCTTATACTGATGGTATGCGTTTCGTTCAGTATTACTTTGGTCTGCCTTTGGCGATGATCGTTATCTGTATTACCTTCATCCCGATTTTTCAGCGTCTGAATGTGTACACGGCTTACGAATATTTAGAAAACCGTTTTGATAAAAAAACAAGAGTGCTCACTTCGCTGCTTTTCCTTTTTTCAAGAGGATTATCCACAGGAATCAGCATTTATGCACCGAGCATCATCTTATCCAGCGTATTGAACTGGAATATTTATCTGACCAATGTTTTAACAGGTGGGATTTTGTTAATTTATACCTACGTCGGTGGCGCAAAAGCGATCGCCCATACCCAAAAATTACAGTTCCTTATCATTCTGGGAACCATGGCTTTCGCCGGTTATCTGCTTATTGAAAATATGCCGAACGGAATCGGTTTTAAAGACGCCCTTTATCTGGCCGGGAAATCCGGAAAGCTGAATGTCATTACCACAGAATTCGACTGGAAAGATAAATACAATATCTGGAGTGGACTGATTGGCGGTTTTTTTCTGGCACTTTCTTACTTTGGGACAGACCAGAGTCAGGTGGGAAGGTATATTACCGCAAAAGACAATACCAATGCAAAAATGGGTTTGCTGCTGAACGGATTGGTTAAAATCCCGATGCAGTTTTCAATTCTTCTCATCGGTGCCTTGCTTTTCGCCTTCTTTTCCCTGAAGCCGGCTCCGATTTATTTTAATGAACGTTCTTATCAGAATCTGAAAGAGATACAACCTGAACAGGCCGCGGTATTCGAAAAAGAGCATCGGGATTTGCAGGCAAAATTTAATGCAGAATCGAAAGAAATTTTAAAGCTAAAAGACACACATTCTCCTCAGCTTAACAAAACAATTCAGGATTTTAAAAACACGCAGGCTGAGGTAAAAGCACTTCACGGAAGGGTAGAGGAGGCAATCAATACATCGAATTATAACGCAGAAAAAACAGATACCAATTATATTTTTCTGTATTTCGTAAAAAATACCCTGCCTGCCGGAATGATCGGGTTATTGTTTGCAGTCATTTTCTTAGCGAGCTGGGGTTCCATTTCGGCGGCGCTGAATTCTCTGGCAGCCTGCTCGGTAAAAGATATTCATTTGATATTCAGAAAAGAAATTCCGGATGAGAAAACCGAATTGAAGTACAGCCGACTGCATACGTTAGCCTGGGGAATCTTCTCGATTGGCGTAGCGATGTTTGCCACACAGATGGGCTCTCTTATTGAAGCGGTAAATGTATTGGGCTCTCTTTTCTACGGTCCGATATTGGGGATTTTCCTGGTCGCCTTTTACTATAAAAAAATCAACGGTCAGAACGTTTTTATTTCTGCAATTCTTTCTGAAATTGCGGTTATTGCCGTTTATCAGTTCGATATTGTTTCTTTCCTGTGGCTCAATGTCATCGGCGCTGCGGCGGTCATTTTATTTTCAGCAATTGGGTTATTGTTTTATAAGCCGAAAGCAGTACATTCGTAAACGAAAAAAGAATAATATAAAAAGCCTGTTTACATTTTGGCAGAAAACCAAAGCTCACGCAAATTACGGTGATGACGCAGATATCTACGCAAAAAAATCTGCTAAATCTGCCCGATCTGCGAGCGTATTATTAGCATAAAGGTAATATCAGCCTAAGAACAGGTAAAAAATATCATTCTGAAAAATATACTTTGACAACAAACAAACAAATAAAGTGTTATGAAAACAATTTTTAAATCTGCAACCGTTCTTGTTGCGGCCATGACGATTTCCGTAAATGCCTTTGCACAGGAAGCTAAAAAACCGGCAAGTCCTCCAATGACTGCGACAGGGAAAATTAAAGATGCCGACATTACCATCAACTACAGCAGTCCTTCCGTGAAAGGACGTACGATCTGGGGCGGACTGGAGCCTTACGATAAAGTTTGGCGTGCAGGTGCCAATGAAGCCACCACTTTTGAAACGAGTAAAGACATTACCGTTCAGGGTAAAAAACTTCCGGCCGGAAAATACAGCTTTTTCCTGATCCCTAAAGCCAGCGGTTTGTGGACGGCCATCTTCAACAAAGAGCCAAAACAATGGGGCGCTTATAAATACGATCAGGCGAAAGATGCTTTACGCGTAGATGTAAAAACAAAAGCGTTACCAACCACCCAGGAAGCGTTGGTGTACAAAATCAACAAAAACGGATTCACCATGGATTGGGATAAAATCTCGGTTCCTGTGGAGATTAAGTAAGCTTGAATATGAAATTTGAAATCCCGGTTTTGGCCGGGATTTTTTGTTTGTTATTGATGATTTTTAAAGATAATTAACAAACTTGAATTAGCATTTATTGTCATAATATTTAGATTTATGGTTTTCCACAATTTCTTCATATATGCTATATCTATATTTGAAAATAATAACCAATATCTATTATAATGATAACTCTTACAACAATTTTAGTGTTTTTATTTATTACGTTTTTTGTCAATTTTCTGATAGTAAGATTTAGAGCAAACAAATTTCCAGATAAAACTAAAAATGAAAATTTAAGATCAACAGAAAAAATTAGGCAAACAGTTTTGATCTCAGGACTAGCAATGATATTTATTTCTATGCTTTACATTAATTTCTTTTATCAAACAGAATCTGAAATAGCAGCTGAAAAAGAATGGAAGGAAAAATCAGATAAGATTTCAGCGGAAAAATTAGCACGAGAAAATGATATAAAAAGATTGGGGTTAACACCAACTGAAGTTGAAATCTTACTTCAACATGAAATTCCTGTCAATAATTTAGCAGATGAAGTCAAAAATGCATATCTAATCTTAAAATCTCAAAAGTATTTTGTAGACACTGAGATTATAAGATTTACGGGACTGGCTAAAAAAACAAAAAGTTCTGAATTTGCAAAAAGAATTGAGAAAACCAAAGATTCATTAATTAAAAATAAAGATAAAATTGGTAAAAAACAGATTGCTGATTTAGATAAAAAGACATCATTAGAAGAATCCCAAATGCGATTAAAATATGGAGAGAATCTTAGAGATTTATTGCTAGACAAAGGTTTAGATATTAAAGTAACAGTTTTTGGTAAAGACAATAAAAAAATAAGATTGACCTACATTCTCTTTAATGATGTTTGGTTTCGAAAATTTGAAACATTAGGCTATTTTGATATGATTCACGAAAACGGCTTTAACCATATTGAGTTATCAGATGGATACGACTATGGCAGATGGATGCAGTATGGTAAATAACAGCTTAAAGAGGATATTTGTAATTGTCAGTGCTTGCTTAAACTAACGCATGTATTATTCCGATATTACCGAATATAACAAAAGGTATTAAATTTTACACAGGACATGAGTACATATAAGAACAAAGCTTTAAAGATTTAGTAGACAAGATCAATAAAAACGGATTCACCATGGATTGGGATAAAATCTCGGTTCCTGTGGAGATTAAGTAAGCTTGAATATGAAATTGAAATCCCGGTTTGACCGGGATTTTTTTTACAATTTTGATATATAAAAATTAATGTTAAGGCCGATTAATCGCTGTAATTATAATCTTTTTCAATTTGCAGACATCTTTTTAATAAATAAACTATTTTTTATATTTTATTAACAATCTGCTCATTACCACATAATTTTTCAAAAAAACTTTAGATACCACACTGGCTATAAAAAATCATAAATTATATTCAGGCTCGTTATGGCGGTCTCTGTTTTGCTTTACCTATGGCATCACCAACAAAATATATACATATGTTAGCAATGAATTTCCGCGGACCTTTCCGCGTGCGCGCAGACCGCAATATGCCCGAGCCGCAAATAGAACATCCGGAAGACGCTATTGTAAAGGTATTAAGATCCTGCATCTGCGGTTCGGATCTGCATCTTTATCACGGCCTTGTTCCCGATACTCGTACTGGCACTACTTTTGGGCATGAGTTTATTGGCGAAGTCGTTGAAATCGGCTCTTCTGTACAAAACCTTAAAGTAGGGGATAAGGTTATGGTCCCTTTTAATATTTCCTGTGGTAAATGTGCCTTTTGTAAGCAGGAGCTGTACGGCAATTGCCATGAATCTAATCCGATGGCCACCGCAGTAGGCGGTATTTTTGGATATTCCCATACTGCCGGAGGGTATCAGGGCGGACAGGCAGAATATGCCCGCGTTCCTTACGCAGATGTAGGCCCAACCGTCATTCCCGACTGGATGGATCCCGATGATGCCGTGCTTCTTACCGACGTAGTTCCTACAGGTTATCAGGCGGCAGAAATGGCAGGTATTCAGAAAGGCGACACGGTAGTGGTTTTCGGTGCCGGACCGATTGGTATTATGGCAGCTAAATCTGCATGGCTTTTTGGAGCAGGACGGGTAATTGTCATCGACGAGCTGGAATACAGGCTTGATTTTGTGGCCAAATATGCACAATGCGAAGCTTATAATTTTAACAGTATCGGCGATCCTGTGGTCTTCATAAAAACACAGACTGATTCTCTGGGTGCCGATGTCTGCATTGATGCCGTGGGCTGCGAGGCGAAAGGAAATTTCATGAATACCGTCATGGGAACAAAATTACTTTTACAGGGTGGCTCTACAACGGCGCTTCATTGGGCTATTAATTCCGTTAAAAAAGGTGGAATTGTTTCTATTGTAGGGGTTTACGGTCCTACGGATGCTTTGGTTCCGATAGGGAATGTGGTGAATAAAGGAATTACGATTCGGGCTAACCAGGCGGCGGTGAAACGTCACTTGCCTAAGCTTATCGAACACGTAAAAAACGGAATTCTTGATCCGAAACAAATCATTACGCACCGTGTTCCGTTGGAAGAAGTAGCGGATGCGTATCATATATTTTCAAGAAAGCTTGACGGTTGCATAAAGACTGTGCTTATTCCGCCAACTGCTTAAAGTTTTTAACCCAAAATAGTACAACATGATTACAGACGAAACAAAGCCTTCCGACTTTAAGAAAAGTGAACAGGCAGATTATACTCATATAAAAGGCTGGGGAATTGATGCGGATCCTGAAAATGATCCCGTTTATCCCATGAAGAAACGTACCAACGAAGAACATGAAGGTTATGCCTGGCAAAGACCGGAACAGCAACCTGAAGACGTTGAAATTTTGAAGTCAGTAGAGCGGCCTAATTTAACCGCTGCTTTTGGAACGGCATCACCGCCTGAAGGTCTTAACGGAGAAATCAGAAAATTTGCTTTTAAATACAGTGAATCCAGCTATGGCAGGTGGCTTCCGCTGGTATTGGCAGATCGCGTCGGTGCATTAGAAGGGATTATTGATGACTTAAAAAAAGGTCATTTGCCCAATATTTTTGCCGAGCGTGGCTGGGGAGCAGAATGGAAATACAACAGAAAGAATTTTCTGCTGAAGATGGCTGCAACGGCGGCCGTTACTGCTATTGCCATAAGCGTTATATCGTCAAAGAAGAAAAAGAAGTAATTAATCAACTCATGGCCGGAAGAAATTCCGGCTGTTTTTTTAAGACGACGCCCTTCATACGACAGAACGCTGTAAGAGCGTAATAATAAAGTACCACAAAAATAGCTTTTATAGAGAAACCTGTGCATCAGGGATTTTTGGTACATCATTTTATATCATTTCCTTAAAATAATTATGTTAAAAAGATCAATGACTGAAAAGCAATTGAAAATCCGGCAGCAGGCTTTTGCATTATCCGTCTGTACAGTTATATTCATGGCTGTTTACAATCTGTGTACGTGGCATGCTACTTCTTTAGGGTATCTGCCATCATTTACTTTTGACTTTGAGAGATCAATTCCATTCGTGCCTTTATCAATTGTTCCGTATATGGCAAGCGGAGTTTTTTTCTGTCTCGTATTTTTTTCATGTAAAAATAAAAATCAATTAAAAATATTAACATGGAGGATGCTTTTTGTAATTATTATCGCCGGAATATTTTTTATTACGGTTCCTTTACGATTTTCATTGACAAAACCGGAGGTATCCAACAGTATCCTGAAACTTCCTTTTTCTTTTTTACATACTTTTGATTCACCTTTTAACCAGTCACCTTCGCTGCATATTGCTTTTGCTTTTATATTCTGGTCGGTATTTAAAGATCTTACCAAGTGGCGGATGTTTCTAATGATTTGGCTGATTCTTTTAGGAGTTTCAACATTGACTACCTATCAGCACCATGTCATTGATATTTTAACCGGAGCCATTCTTGCACATGTTAGCTTTATTATCATTCCTTACCGAAAGAAAAACCCGAAATACCGAAGCTGCTGGTTGGCAAATTACTATTTCATATCGGGATGGATTCTCATTTTAGCGGCTTTATTGCTTCATAAATACTTTGCAACTGAGGGGTTAATACTTTTATTACCTGCGTTGATAATGATGATAATCGGGTATTGTTATCAGAAAAATACCGGTATTATATCTCAATTTATGCCAACAGTTAAACAAAATATGTATCAGTCCGAGAAAAACTAATTGCTTTAATCTTTCCTGTTAATAAATAACATTTCGGTTCCTGGCCCGGTTGCCCGTAAATGTTGCTTTCCTTTTGTACATTCGACTGGTGTACATGCAGGTTGTCCCCGTCTTTGGACATGATGGAAATACCCCGATCGCTGTAATCAAACTTTTCAATAAAGTGATAATATACCAGCCTTGCTACGGACCTTACGGTATTTTTTACCGTCTGCGGATAAAGTACAGTGAACCTGATAACTTTCTTTGTGCAGATATTGATTAAAGGACTTTACAAAAATCAGCTTCATTATTTTTTCAGGAAGCATTCTTTCCATCCCGAATAGTGAAGGCGCCTGCCGTTCCAGACTTTTCAGCCTTCCGTAATTGGAGATCGCATACTGGTCAAACCCTTCTACAGCCTTTTATTGGAGTTTTAATACCCATTCCAACGGTTACCTGATTTTTCTCATCATGTTAATATAAGAAACGACATGTTCTGTCGTTAATGGATTATAGTTTTGCGAATGATATTTATAATAAGAGGGAATATTTTTTTACTAATTTTTGATGCTTATTCTGACTGCACACAATGGAGAAAGTAATAAAAAGATGGCCGTCATGAATTAATTTTCATAATTAAGTTTTCGAAAATAATAGTAGGATACAGCAAGAAATACAAAAGGAACAAGCGGTGCAACACCCTTTACAAATCCATCGACAATGCCGTGCGCCAGACTTGCCGACAATAGCAGGATACCGAAACCAACATAGGCCCATTCTTTGAACATCGTAGGGATACGCGGAACCAGGATAACAATAGCTCCAACGATTTTTAAGATATCCAGTTCAAGAGTAAAGTAATCAGGAAACTGTAACTTTTTTACCGCCTGGATGAGGTACTCTCTTGGTGCGAAATAGGATGGCAAGATAATCAATGCCATTGTAAAGCTAGTGATGATCCAATAGGTACGTTTGGATTTTTTATCAGGATTTTTTACGAAGTCAATCTGTTTTGTCATTCTTTAAGGATTAATTGTTGAAAATTTTATTTACATTTTTAATGATACAAAATTACGTACATTTGCTTACATTTTGTAAGCAGTTACCTAAATGTAAGCAGTTACCTTAAAGTAAGCAATATGACAGATCAATTTCCGGAAAGTACTAAAAACGAATGTTTGGCAAGAATGCTGACCGTGCGTGATGCCCTTGACGTCATCAGCGGCAAATGGAAGATTCTTATTATTATTTCTATTATGAGCGGTCATAAACGCTTCAGGGAAATAGAAAGGAGCATTCCGAAAATATCCTCAAAAGTTTTAGCTAAAGAACTGAAAGATCTGGAGGAACATCAGCTAATCAAACGCACAGTTTATGATGAATCTCCTGTATTGGTGGAATATACGGCAACAGATTATGTTTTTACTTTAGAAAAAGTTATTGAGGAATTGCATAACTGGGGAGCCAATCACAGGAAAAAGATATTAGGGAAATAAAGCGTTCTGTAAGTGATGTTTCTCCCATGAGGTTTGGGATAAATCTTCCTGTAGTTTATCAAGATAGTAATTAATAAAACCGTGATGGCTAATGCTGCTGAATAAAGTGCAATTATAATTATAGAACGCTGTACAAAATTTTTAAACTCAAAATGATAATATTTAATTATTATGTAATTACGATAGTAGACTTTATCAATTGTCCATTGTTATAGGTTGCCAATTAAATAATAAATAAGAAAGATGCTTAAGGAGATCAGCATGACCGCAAGGATCAGCAGCATAATATTGTTTCCCAAGTAAGAATTGCTGTTAATCTGTTTCTTAATCCGTAAATAATTGATGTACGAAAGGATTAATACGACTACACCTGCACCAATCAGCAATACACCTGTCAGACCGGATTGTCCATTCTGAACGTGCGAAAGAAGGTGATTCTCTGATGCAAGAGATATCTGTTTAAGGAAAATGGAAAATTTTACCAAAATAAATCCGAATCCCATCATGGCGATTGCCGTACGAACCCAAGCCAGAAAAGTCCGTTCATTGGCAAGGTGGTCGCCCGTATTGTTAGAAACTTTTTTATCCATAATTTTTATTGACTGATCAAATGATGACAAGAATTGTTCCTATTCAGATTGCTTTCATGGTTGGAAGCAACAATCAGTGCTATATTTTCCGATTTTCTTACTTTGATCGGTTTAATGGTTTCAGTTGTTTGATTTTTGTAATCTATTGTTTCAATTTGGTTATCGCTGATGTACATTGTTACTCTAATTTTGTGTCATTAATAAAATCAGAATATGGATACGGATAAAGTATGGTTTGTAACGGGGGGTCTCCAAGGGAATGGGACTTTCCTTAGTGAAAAGACTGATCAGAAGCGGTTACAGGGTTGCTGCAACAAATAGTTTGATATATGCCGCTCAACTTATAATTTTATTATTTGCCTCAATACTACTACCAATATTTTTCATAAAGATTTGTAACTGTTTTTTATTTTGATTGACTACAACAATTACCAATTGGACTACTTTTTATAGAGTGAGATTAAGGAATTTTGTAATTGAAAATTGAGGTCAGTTTTAAAAACAAGTAAAAAAATTAATTATGCAAAAAAGAAAGTTAGGAAATAACGGGTTGGAAGTTTCCGCATTGGGATTTGGCTGTATGGGTTTAAATTTTTTGGATGGCAAAGGGCTTGATAAGAAAGAGGCTATAACGCTACTGCGCAATGCCGTTGAAAGAGGAGTCAATTTTTTTGATACTGCTGAAGCTTATGGACCTTATACCAATGAAGAGATTGTTGGAGAGGGATTAAAACCTTATAGAAAAGACGTTGTGATCGCCACAAAGTTCGGGTGTAAAGATGCCAGTCCTGCAGTAGGTTTGGACAGCAGACCAGAAACGATAAGGGCAGTAACTGAAGCATCACTCAAAAGATTAAAGACAGATTACATTGATTTGCTGTACCAGCACAGGGTTGATCCCTATGTTCCGATAGAAGAGGTTGCCGGAACAGTGAAAGACCTCATACAAGAAGGTAAAGTAAAATATTTTGGTTTATCGGAAGCCGGCGTTAAAACGATAAGGAAAGCACATTCAGTTCAGCCTGTGTCAGCATTACAAAGCGAATATTCATTATTCTGGCGTGAACCGGAAGATGAGATTATACCAACTCTGGAAGAGTTAGGCATTGGCTTCGTCCCGTTCAGTCCTTTGGGAAAAGGTTTTCTCACGGGTGCCATCAATACAAAATTAGAGGCTGTTGATCGCAGGAATGTTCTCCCACGTTTCACGGAAGAAAACATAAAGGCCAATTGGGTTTTGGTGAAGGCGCTTTCCGAGATCGCCCAAGAAAAAAATGTGACCACAGGACAATTGGCATTAGCTTGGCTTTTAGCCCAAAAGTCGTGGATTGCACCGATTCCCGGAACCACAAAGCTGCATCGGTTAGAAGAAAATATTGCCAGTACAAATATTATTTTAACCCAGGATGAGCTTGCCAATATTGATATAACGGTGAAAGGAATTACACTTGCAGGTGACCGTTATCCTGAGTTTTTAGCAAAGCAAATTGACAAATAAAAATACAAGCAATGCATAATATTAAAGGAAAAGTAGTTGCCATTACCGGTGCAAGCAGCGGGATGGGTAAAGCCATAGCCATTGAATTGGCTAAAAACGGAGCAAAAGTTATTTTAGGTGCGAGACGTACAGAACAGTTGTTGCAGCTTGTGGAAGACATTAAAAGTACAGGTGGCGAAGCTGCCTGTATTACAACTGATGTGAAGAATAAAGCTGATCTTGATCGTCTGGTTCATAAAGCTGTTGACCAATATGGGAAATTGGATGTGATGGTAAACAATGCCGGTATCAGTCAGCTAAGCCGCATTGACGATCTGGATCTTGAAGGTTGGGAAGAAATGATCGACATTAATCTTAAAGGTGTACTCTATGGAATGGCCGCAGCAATTCCTGTTTTTAAAATGCAGGAGGCGGGACATATCGTCAACATTATTTCTACAGCTGGTTTAAAAATTACCCCGATGATGGGCGTTTATGCCGGAACAAAAAATGCTATTCGTACCATTGCGGAAGCTTTTCGTCAGGAATCAGACGGAAAAATACGCATTACGGGAATATCGCCGGGGTTTGTAAAAACAGATTTTGCTGGCAGCATCAAAAACGAAAAAATGAGAACGGTCATTCAAAAAGAAATGGATCAAATGGCTTTAGATCCTTTAGCCATTGCCAATGCGGTAATGTATGCAGTTAGCCAGCCAAACGATGTTGAAATTGGTGAACTGGTAATTCGCCCGTCAAAACAAAATTGATTAAATTAGTAACGAAATGCAAAAATCATCTGACATCTTTCATATCAACAGTATATCCCAATTGATGCGTCTATTGGAGCTTCCTGCGCCGTTGCATCCAATGATTGCATTGGTTGATTATCGGAAGGTACCCATGGAGACATTTCCCAGAGGACAGAAAATAAGCCTTGATTTTTACAAAATTTCCTTTAAAACAGCATTTACGGGACAAATCAAATATGGACAGGGATATTATGATTTTGAAGAAGGCGGAATGGCATTTCTGAAGCCAAGACAAATCGTTTTCCCTCCCGAAGAAATAGAAAGCTATGAAGGAATTGCGCTTTATTTTCATCCGGATTTTATCCGAAACTATCCTTTGGGGAAGACCATACATCAATATGGTTTTTTCTCTTATGATGTGTCAGAAGCATTATTTTTATCCGCTAAGGAAAAAGAGATCATCGCAGGTTTATTTGCTTCAATTGCCGTTGAACTTGAGAATAATATTGACAGCTTCAGCCAGGATGTTTTGGTGTCACAATTAGAATTGTTACTGAATTACAGCAACCGTTTTTACAGCAGGCAGTTTATTACCAGAAAAGCAGTCAACAACGATATTGTCAGTTCTCTGGACCAACTCTTAAACCGTTATTTTGAGGAGGGCAACAGTCTGAAAAACGGATTGCCGTCAGTTAAATACATAAGTTCCGAATTAAAGCTATCACAACGCTATCTAAGTGATTTGCTGAGTTCACTGACCGGACAAAATACACAGCAGTTTATTCAGAATACAATTATAGAAAAAGCGAAAGAAAAGTTATCGACAACGAATCTTTCCGTTTCGGAAATTGCGTATGAACTGGGCTTTGAACATTCGCAATCATTCAGTAAACTTTTTAAAACCAAGACTAATTTTTCACCTTTGGAGTTCAGGCAGTCGTTTAATTAAATATAGCAATCGATCTACTATACGACCCTTACTTATAGTAATTGAAACTGCCTTTTCATTCGTTATTTCTTACTGGAATTTTTTTGAAGGTTGATCTTTGTCAGATATCTTTTGCCGTCATTCATATATGTTTTTACATCAATCTATTAACATCAGTTATGAGTTAATGCTGTCTGAAATTCTTAGGATATTTCAAAGTCGGGTATGTTTTCCGGTGGCATACGCTTTGCGTATATTAAGGTATGACACCAAACAACAATTCACAAAATACAGAGCATGCCCTGGCAGTACAAGATGCTTTCAGGTCATTTATTGACGACAAGTTATTTCCTTGTGTAGCAGCTAAGGCTGCACTTACGAGAGATCATATGCATATTTTTGTTGCCGGTCATTTGGCTTGTCCGAAAGATGATCAGGAAATCCTGGATTTCATTTATAAATTCATTGATGAGTACAGAGCTGCAGATAGCGATTTTCACACTGTTTGTGTGATCTTTCCCGAAACGCATTCTATCAATGAGGAGATGTTTGACAGTCTTCTTTGGCAGAGGTTGCAGGCATTGTCTGATCTGGATGCACAGAAATATCCCTATGATTCCCGTGTAGATTCAGACCCGTCATCTCCACAGTTTAGTTTTAGTCTGAAAGAAGAAGCTTTTTTTATTATTGGGCTTTCCCCGGGAAGCAGCAGGGATGCAAGAAGATTCCGTTATCCGGCAATTGTTTTTAATCCACATGAGCAATTTGAAGAATTGAGATCATTAAAAAGGTATGACAAAATGAAAAATATTGTGCGTAAAAGGGATGTTGCGCTTAGCGGCTCCATTAATCCGATGCTTCATGATTTTGGTGATGATTCGGAAGTGTATCAGTATAGTGGTATGAGATATGATAAAAATTGGGAATGCCCTTATAAATATAAAAATTAATGAATACAATACAACCACGAAGCGGTACCGCATTTATTCTACGAAAAGGAGAAAAACTTAAAATTACCGATATCAAAGGAGAGCAGGTTTCAGATTTTATATGTTTTAATCTAAATGATACCAAAGAATATCTTTCATCCGGAAGAACAATTGATTATGCAGAAACCATATTTCTGACCAAAGGAAATCCCTTCTATTCAAACAGAAGTAATATTATGTTTAATATTACTGAGGACACCGTGGGCCGTCATGACTTTCTGTTAACTCCCTGCAGTGCCGACACCTTCCGCATTATATACGGCGATGAAAATCCTCACCGCGGCTGTTTTGGCAATCTTTGTGAAGCACTAAAACCATTTGGCATTGAACCTGATAGCATTCCTATTTGCTTTAACGTTTTTATGAATGTTGCAGTTAATGGTGAGACTGGTAAAATAAGTGTGCTTCCTCCCAAAAGTGCAGCTGGAGATTATATAATTATTGAAGCAGCAATGGATCTTATTGTTGGTATGACAGCTTGTTCAGCTGAAATGTCTAATAATTACGCATTTAAGCCTATAGGCTATTCCATAATGTAATTGTAATACCGTAGGAAATCAGTATCAATCGAAATTATTTATATAATTCGTGTAAATAGTATATCTTATCATCTGATTAGAAAGTAGGAAATAAAAAAAACCGACATAAGAGAGTGAAAACTTCAAATGTCGGTTTTGTGACCAATACGAGCGTATTTACAAAATAAATAATGTTTGAAAGTGATAGAATGTAAATTTATATTGATGAGTAAACAGACAAAACATTTTATTTCTATTTATTTATAAATCTTTGAAAGAAAATCAAACCATGTTTACAAAATTGTCGTATCTTATAAAAGATATTGCAGAATGAAAATTAATTTTCGTGTGAATAGTGGCTAATCAATTAAGCATAATTTTTTCTTTGCCTTCCGTAATACTTCTACGATAATTATTCATCTTAATTTAAAACTTATGGCAATATTCATTTTTATACTCATCCATTGGTATGCATCTCTTTTTTTTCAGTCCGTTTTTCACCATCGTTATGCTGCACACAATCTTTTTACAATGTCAAAATTTTGGGAAAAGATGTTTTACCTGGGCTGTTTTTTTACTCAGGGTTCCTCTTACATAAGCGCTTACACGTACGGTCTAATGCACCGTTTGCATCACGCACATACAGATAAAGCCGAAGACCCACATTCACCTCACAACGATCCTAATCCTTTTGTCATGATGTGGGCAACACGAAATAACTATTTTAACCTTTATATCGGAAAAACAGATGCCGCAGAAAAATACAAAAAGAATCTTCCGGAATGGGAGAGGTTTGATAAAATAGCACACAATTATATTACAAGATTTTGTTGGATTGCTGTGTATATAATTATTTATGCTTTATTGACAACAGCTTGGTGGCAATGGCTTTTTTTACCAGCGACTGTAATAATGGGTTCTCTACAGGGAATGGCCGTAAATTGGTGGGCGCATAAATTTGGTTATGAAAACTATAAGTTAACAAATACTTCAAAAAATATTCTGCCATTTGATTTTATTTTCTGGGGCGAAGCCTATCATAATAATCATCATAAGTATCCGCAAAGACCTAATAATGCAACGAAGTGGTTTGAATGGGACATGGGTTTTCAAACGATGGTTTTTTTACAAAAACTTAAGATAATCAAAATAAAATATCAATAAACAGATTTTAGTTAATGATAATTATTCGATTAGTACCAAAACACATAAAGGAAGTTTCTACAATACTTAAATTGAGAAGAACTTTGAAGATATAATATTCCGTGACCGGTAATTTTTGAAACTAAAGGTTTGATTGGGTAGAAATAATAGATATTGACGAGAATATTGTGAGAAATTTCTCAGATCAAAATATTTTATATGTTTGCCTTCAAGAATCCTTTAAAAAAGAGAATTTCGTATTGCCCATTTGATGCTAAAGGAAGGAAATCATCATTTATTTATGGAGGGCGATAAATTTATAAAAGGTAAATTTTGTCATTCAGAAATATTAGATTAGATCATAACCATTGTTGTTTTTAATAAAATAATGTTCTATAGTTTGTTTTGAAGAACTGCATAAGTGTATCAATTCTTTGTACGACAGATCTTCGTAAATAAAGGCACTGGGGATATTAATTACATATTCCGTAACAATTTGAATGTCTAAAGTTGTAATTTGCCTGGAGTCATCTAAAATATCCAAATTAGATTCCTTATTCAAAAAAGGTATTTTGCTGGTGATTGAATCTTTAAATTTATATAATCGTATAGTATTCATATGTTAATTTTTAATGATTAGGGATTTAAATTAGAAAATAAATGTTCAATCGGGAATAATGGAACAAATTATTTTACTAACTTCAATATGAAATAGTTTTCGGAACAATCCGGAATCTTATATTTAAATGCTATTAATCTTTCTTCTATCCTTGCCATCAATCCATCTTTCTAGCATTGTTTGTTCTGAAGGAGATTGATCTTTATTAATGGTCAGAGCTTTTAATACGACATTCCAAAAACTGAGTTTTTCGCTGAATTCCTCTTTATAGTTTTTTAAAGCCTCAATATATATTTGTTCGTACCTATTAAGTCTATCACTATTTTTGATTTTCGGAATGTTTACAATAATGTTCTGTATGATCTCTGATAAATTATGAGGGGAATGGATTTTGATAAAGTTTAGTTCCATTTTGCAAATATTTAAAAATGAAATCATAAGATGAAAAAACTCATCATGCATATTACAAATATTTGTTTTCCAGTATTGTAATACTTCTTTTGGGAGAATTTGATTTCCTAATAGCTCCAGTTTTGCGTAATTTTCTTTTATTATTTTTATGAAAATTTTATTCTGTTGCCAAAACAGAGAATAATTAAAGTAGTTTGCTTGTATAGTATTTTCTTTTATATATTCAATTTGGAGTTTGATATACATAAGATTTTGTTTTATCTCATTGATAATGGTTTCCCAAAGAATATGTTTAGTCAGTGTACAATTGGTTTTAAAAACCAGTCTTGATTTTTTATTTGATTTTTGCAGCTCTTTTAGTATACGAAGAATTTCTTCCAGATCTTTATTTAAGGCGATATTGGTATTTCTGATATAAAGCAATGAAACAAATTCAGTATGAGAGATTTTATTCAAGCTGTTTTTTTTATTGAGCAGACGAAATTTAGTTTTCCTTTTATTAAGTGTATGTTTCATTTTAAGCATCACAGGCAGTTATTTATTCTATTGAAAATTCCAGACTAAGCCTTGCCATCAGATAACTGACGGTAGATTCTGCACCCTGATTGAGATTTACATTTTTTTCCTCAAGCCCATCATAGCAACCTCCCGTTGCAGGGTTATAAACAATCTGATTCAAATGATTTTTCCCCAAAAACCAGTTGAAGGAATTCTTCATCATTTGCAGATACTTTTCATCTTTAAAAGTTTTATAAAATGAAGATAAAGCCAGAAGGGTGTAGGCAACATCAATAGGTTGCTCTCCACCAATGGGGAGTACATTTTCAGTATTTTCTTTTTGCAGCCAGCCTTTATTGGAAATCACTTTTATGCTGTCATTAATCATAATTTTAGACATTAAAAACTGGAAAGACTCTTCAGCAATTTGCTTGTAAAGTTCATCCTTAGTAGAAATCCACGCACACAGTAAAGCTTCCGGCAATACGCTGTTTCCGTAGGTCAGATAATTCTCAAACCAATGCCAATCGTATTTTGCTTCATGTTGATACATTTTCACCAGACGATTTGCTAATTCTTTTAATAAAGGAAGGTTATTTTCTGAGTTTTGATAATACAATCCTTTAATAATAAAAGCCATTGCTCTTGTAGAATGAATTTTTTCTGCCCAGACAAGATTTTTCTGAATGATTTTTTCCGCATTCTCAGACAACTCCTGTGGCAAAATTTCTTTTAATGAAATTAAATAACCTAAAGCCCAGATTGCTCTTCCATTGGAGTCATCCAGATTAGTTTCATAGTTTTGATTAGTGAATTGTTTTTGTTCATTTACATAGTTCAGGAAACTCCCGTCTTTATGCTGGCAAAATTTAATAAAGTTTAAATAAATTAAAATCAATTGCAGATCTGCTTTGTTTCTACTGATTTGAAAATGCTTGCAAATAGCGATCATCGCCCGTGAATTATCATCCAGCGTATATCCTGAATTGATATCCCGTTTGCTTATCTTTGAAAACTGAATCATCCCAAAATCGGTTGTCATATTTTGAATATGCCTAAGATTGATTTCCGGTAGAGTATAATTGAGTTCTGTTTTATTATTTTTAAATTTCTGAAATAACAAAGCGTGTAAGATAGATGAATTTTCCCACGCTGTCGGAGCCATTTTTTCCAATGATTTCTGACGTAGCTCCTCTCGTTTGCTTTCATTTTCTAATAATGTGTTTACCGCAACAGCCAACTGCTCCGGAGCTTCAAAATCAATAATAATTCCTGTATCTTCCTTTAAAACTTCCATAGCATGCGGAATTGGAGTAGAAACAATGGCGGATCCGCTGCTGATTGCATAGGAAAATGTACCGCTTACTGCCTGATTTCTGTCTTTTGAGGTGAAAAGATAAACATCGGTAAGCTGAAGATATTCTAGTAATTCCTGAAGTGGAAGATAATCATTTATAAAGCGGATGTTGTTTTCCAGATGAAGGGTACAGGTAAGGTCTTCCAAAAAGTCACGATATTTTTCGCCTTCATGCCTTACTAATGCAGGATGTGTTTTGCCAAGAATTAAAAAAATGACATCAGGGTTTTTAGCAATGATTTCCGGTAAGGCTTTCAGTGTCGTTTCAATATTTTTTCCGGAGCCTAATAATCCGAAAGTGGAAAGAACTTTTTTATTTTTAAGATTATACTTTTCTTTCAAAGTAATTTTGTCTACGAAGGGCAAAAGGTGTGTTCCGTGAGGGATTACCGTAATTTTATCAGGAGAAAGGTCATAATGGTTCAAAAGAATGTCCGCTGAAATACTTGTCATTACGATAATAGATTTTGCATAATCTGCGATCTTTTTCACTTTTTCCTTCAGCTCTTTATCAGGGTTTGGCAAAACAGTGTGAAAAGTGATGATAATATCTTTTTTTAAGTTCTTGAGAAAAAGTAACAAACCATTTTGGGTTTCATTAAAAAATCCGAATTCGTGCTGAAGCATCACTAACTCAATAGCATCATTTTTGTTGATTTTTGCGGCTAATTCCAAGTAGGAAACGGCGTCCGAGATATTTAATTTATACTCGGTAAATTCTTGATATTCATAATTTTCCTCTTCTGTTTCCATCGGACAAATAATTGATTTGAAGGATTCTCCGAATTTCGACTGAAGAGATTTTATCAGATCTTGTGTATAAGTGGCAATTCCGCATACCTTTGGAGGAAATGTACTTACAAAGACAATCTCGGTTTTATTATAGATTTTGTGTTTTTTATCATTATAAGATTGTCTAATTGCTTTATCCTCCACGTCTGAATTATTATTTTTATTCATTTTAATTTCTTTTTTAATTTGCCGAATAATTTTCATACCGCGTACATCATAAGCTCTTTCAATAACTTTGAAATACTGAGTGAGGCAACAGCAATTCTTTCGTCTGCGGCTCCATAATAAATATATAGTTTGTTATTTTCCACAATGGTTCCCGTCGGGAAACATACATTGTTAACCTCACCCTTGAGTTCCCATTCTTTTTCGGGTTTGAAAAGCGGATAAGGAAGTCTGGAAATTTCTTTTTTTGGATTTTCAAGGTTCAGTAAAGCTGCACAGGCGTTGTAAACATAACCGTTAATGGTGTCATAAACACCGTGATAAATCATCAACCAGCCGTATTCTGTTTCTATTGGCGGACATCCACCTCCGATATAACTTGATTCGTGATCGTATTTTGGAGATAAAAGAACATGGTCTTTAAAATGTGAAAAGTAATCCTGCCAGAAATCAGAATTCAAGTCTTCAATATTTTTTATGCTGACAATCTGAATTTCAGGCCTTATTCTGTGAAGAAAATAAAATTTATCGTTTATTTTTCTTGGGAAGAAAATCAGATTTTTATCCCACAAAAAAACAGGATCGCTGTCAGGATGATTGGTTTGAAATTCGTTGTATCTTCTATATTTATCCGGGATTAAATCCTCTGATTCTGATAAAAGCTTAAACTCTTCATAAGAAATTTTTGGAACAATAATTTCCTTATTTTTCCAGGATTTGAGATCTTTTGAAGTCGTTAATGTTCCTAAAGCATTGATGCCATCATAACTGGTGTAAGTAAGATAAAACAAATCATCTATTTTTACAATTCGAGGATCTTCTACACCGTGTTTTTCGTATTCAGATTCAGGAACAATAATGGGTGAATCTGACCGTTTTTCTACCGTAAGCGGATCTGACAATATGCAATGCCCAACAGTTGAAAAATTACCCTTGGCAACAGCGCGGTAAAATACATGTATTTTGCCATTTTCCTTAATAATAGCAGGATTCAAAACCCCTTCGTTTTCAAAACTTAAATTGGTTTTTCTAAGTATAATTCCTTCTTTTTTTATTTCTACCATTTAGGTTGTTGCGTTGCGACTTTCATTTTCTTTGTCTTTCCTTTTGTTTTGTTTGGCTTCCCGCTTCTCTTTTAATGATTTTGCCGCAGGTGTTTTATCTGTTTTTTTCTTTGTATCCTTTTCTTTTGACATTTTAAAATATTTTTATTATATGTAAAGGTCATCTATTAAAAAAAGAAAGGTTTGTAATAGTCTATTAATTTGTTACATAAATCATAGTAATTAAAATTTAAAGGACTAACTTTGAAAGGATGGCTGTCAACATATAGATTGACAAACACGAAATACGGTAAGGATTATGAAGTTATATATAAAATATATGGTAAGCCTGCGCTGCAAGATGGTGGTTCATCAGGAGCTTGAAAAACTGAATATCAGAAATGCCGTAGTAGATTTAGGACTTGTAGAAATATTGGATGATATTACAGATGAACAGCGACAGTTTTTAAAAGAAAATCTCCTCAAAACCGGACTTGAATTACTTGATGATAAAAAAAGCATTCTGATCGAAAAAATAAAAAGTGCGGTTACAGAAATGATCCATTATTCCGAATCTCTTCCGAAAGAAAATTTCTCAGATTATATCAGTGAAAAGCTTGGTTACGATTACACTTACCTTGCCAATACATTTTCTGAAGTGAAAGGAATGACTTTACAGCATTTTATCATCATCAATAAAGTGGAAAGGGTAAAAGAGCTCCTTTTGTATGATGAACTCAATCTTACTGAAATCTCTTATAAACTCAATTACAGCAGTGTTGCGCATCTTTCCAACCAGTTTAAAAAAATAACTGGACTTTCTCCTTCTTTCTACAAACAGCTAAAGCAAAAACGGCTGAAAAATTTAGAAGACTTATAAAAAGTGTGATATATGTAAATTTAGTATTGAAATGTGTAGCGGGATAAGATTAAAATGGATCACCTTTGGATTGTAATAATTCTGTTACACAAAAATTCGAATTATGAATACAAATCACAATAAAGCTCATGAGGCTTTTAAAATTACAGGAGATTGGAAAGAACAATCAAAACAGTTAAAAGAAAAGTTTTCACAACTTAAAGATTCAGATTTGGTGCTTGAAAAAGGAAAAGAAAATGAATTGCTAGGAAGATTGCAAAATAAACTAAGTAAAAGCCGTGAAGAGGTTATTAAGATTCTTAATAACACTCAACTTTCATAATGAGTTTATTATAACTCCGGTAAACAGCTCAATATGTTTAAAGGGGTTTTAATACAAAAGGGGACGGGTACTTTTTTAGTTCCCGTCCTTTTTTATTCTGATATTATTATATTTCGTTTAACTAGAAAGATATGAAATCAACTTATAATTTGCAGAATCTTACCGGACAGATCTTCAATGTAACGGCTAAAATCCAGTCTTTATATCCTGAATTGTATTTTCTATTAAATGAGACTCCATTATTTATGTCACCGAACGAGAAAAATATTACAATGAAAGACTTTAAGCAATATCTTTCCTCTATTAGAATGCAGCTCATTACTTTCGAAAAAGCAAAAAATAAAAAATGAAAACAATTATATTATATAAATTTAAAAACTCTTTCACGCAGAAAATGCCTCTTCTGAAAGAAAATAATCTGCTTAGTTCGCTTAATGATCTGATGGCAATTGATCTTCTTGATACAGAAGTGATAACGGAATATACAATTGATGTTCCTGACGATTTTAATTTTGAATACCACAGCAATGAAGAATTGTTGGAATTGTGCAAGGCTTCTAAAAGTTTTATAGATTATCATTTTGTAACAACTTTAAACGACTATGATGTTATCTGATTTTAGCAATAAAAGTTTCAATTTATTAGTATACTAATAGATGTAATATTCTAAAATAAAAGCGCAATCTGATATATTGAGTATATCCAAACTAAAAAAATCAAAATGGCGCAAACTGTCTTTAGTTTGCGCCATTTGGTAAATATGTGACCTCGACAGGATTCAAACCTGTAACCTTCTGAGCCGTAATCAGATGCGCTATTCAGTTGCGCCACGAGGCCATTGTTTAATGGTTTGCAAATATAACACTTTTTTGCTTTCTTTGAAAGATGAAACCAAGAATTTTACTATTAATCGCGTTTTTAACGCTAACGGCTTGTAAAAGAGAACAAAAAAAATCTACTTCAGAACCTGTTTTAATTTCAAACAACGTTCAGTATACCGAAGAAAACGGAATTTTGAATATCCAGTCGGGAAAGTTTAGCTATAATTTTAAAGAAAATCAGCTTCCATTCAAAAAAATCATATTGCTGAATGCAAGTATGGCGGGATACATAACCGAACTGGGAGCTGAAAATATGATAATCGGCGTTGCAAGCCCGGAGTATATTTATTCCGAAAATATTCAAAAATTAGTAAGAGAAGGTAAAATTCAAAACGTCGGAAATGAACAGAAATATGATGTGGAAAAAATCATTTCTTTAAAACCCGATGCTATTTTTACCAATCATATCGCGAGTTTCGACAATACCTATAAACTTTTGAAAGATAATGGAATTCAGGTTGTATTTTTAGATGAATATCTTGAGCAGAATCCGCTTGAAAAAACGGCCTATATTAAACTTTTCGGGAAACTTTTCGGGAAAAGTGACACAGCAATGGCTAAATATGATGAAATTATTAAAAACTATCAGGATCTAAAGCAGCTAGCTGCTAAAGCTAAAGAAAGACCTACTATTCTTGCAAACGAAATGTATGGCGACATCTGGTATCTTCCCGGCGGAAAAACATCACTGGCACATTTTATTTCAGACGCCAATGCCAATTATATTTTGAAAAATAATACGGAAGAAAAAGCAGTTACAATGAGCTTTGAAGAGGTTTTTGCAAAAGCAGGCCAGGTTCAGTACTGGATCAACGCAGGAAACCATCCTTCGAAAAAAGAAATGCTGACAATGAACCCTGTTTACAACAAATTGCCTGTTTTTAATAAAGGGAAAGTGTATGTAATTACCGCAAAAGAAAAAGCCAAAGCCAATGATTTTTTCGAAAGCGGTGTGGTAAGATCAGATCTTGTGTTAAAAGATTATATTAAAATTTTCCATCCTGAACTTTTGCCGGGCTATCAGCTTACCTACATGAAAGAATTGCAATAACTCGGACTATTTGCTTATTTTTGACTTTTCATTTTTTAAATTATGTGGAAAACGATTAAACGCATCATATTCATCATTCTTATTCTGAACGTAGTATTTATTGTTTGGGGAAGATTTTTTAACCCGCCTATAACGATTACACAAATAGGAGGATTATTAAAATACGGAAAATTGAACAGAGACTATGTTTCGTATGAGGAAATGGGGAACAATGTAAAAAAAGCAGTTATCGCTTCCGAAGACCAGAAATTCTTTTCACATAACGGTTTCGATTACACTGCCATTGAAAAGGCGATGAAGCACAATGAAAAAGGTAAAAAAATCAGGGGAGGAAGCACCATTTCCCAGCAGACAGCAAAAAATATATTTTTGTGGCAGGGAAGAAGCTGGTTCAGAAAGGGGCTTGAAGCTGTTTATACTTTTATTATCGAAAAAGTGTGGAGCAAAGACATTATCCTCGAAAGATACCTCAACTCCATCGAAATGGGACAGGGCGTTTTCGGAGTTGAAGCCGCCTCAAAGTATTATTTCGGGAAATCTTCAAAAGACCTTACTGTATCCGAAGCAGCTTGGATAGCAGCCGTTTTGCCCAATCCTAAAAAATATGATCCTAAAAATCCTTCAGCCTATTTAAGAAAGAAACATAATTGGATCATGAGACAAATGAGGAATGTGAGTTTGAAATAGTATCTTTGTACTAATGAAACTCTTTAAATCCGGTAACAATTTCGAGTCTGTTCTTAAAAAATATTTTTCCTTTAAGAATGAGACAGCTTCTCTTGAACCCTTTTCAGAATTTCTGGAAAGTGCTAAAAGTGCGGATTTTACAGATGTGATTAATTTCCTGAGAAATAATCCGCCAGTCGCAGAAAATTTTAAAAAGTATATTCATAATATTTTCAGGGATAAAACCTTTAATCTGTCTTTAACAGAAGCGAATATTCTCTCAGAAAATGCTTTCGTTCCTGAACTTAAGAAAAGAATTCTTAATAAGATTCTGCCCCCCGTTGTCAATGAACAGACGATCTGGTACATGATCGACAATGTAAGTTTTACACCGAAAAAAGATATTGAATTTCTTCAGAATCTGCCGGAGAATGAGATTGATGAATTCTTTAAAATTTTAGGATTATCGGATTTTATCATAAAGCCACAAGTAAAAAAAGAGTTGCTTTTCTCAATGAACATACTTTCGTGGCGCGTTACCGGCTCGGCAATGGAAGTTGAGGTAGTAAGGATGGCGCCTCAATATCGTAATTTTGATAATCCTTTTCTTGCTTTACAGAATGAGCTTGAGGAGCTTGCTGCAGAATTTGAGAAAGATCCGGAACTGCAGCTGCATTCTAAAGACAGCCGCTATAAGCAGATAAAAATTTACATCGAACAATGTCTCGAATTTGTAAATATTTCATTTAAAAACTCATCTAAATACGGAATTTCCGGGAAAATCAACCAGTCTCTGCTGAAAATCCGCCAGCAGGTTCAGAGAATTTATGAAACGGTACAGCTGTTGGTAATTGATGATGAAAAAGATATTTTAATCAATTCAAAGCAATTGGTATTTAATATTTTAAGTTATAAATCACACAGGAATAATATTTCAGAGCTTATTAATGACAGCACAAGGCTGATTTCGCATCTCATTACCAATCATACGGCTGAAACAGGAGCACACTATATTACATCCACACGCAAAGAATATATGACGATGTTCTATAAAGCCAGCGGCGGCGGAATTATTGTAGGAGCGCTTTGTGTTTTGAAAATGCTGTACGGCTATGTTCCGGGAAGTGATTTTTCACACGCATTCCTGTATTCCATGAACTATGCAATGGGTTTTGTGATGATTTACCTGATGGGCTTTACGCTGGCAACAAAACAGCCTGCGATGACAGCCGCCACCATGACGAAAGTTCTGTCTGAAGAAGGGAATATAAAAACAGACAGCAAAGAATTTGCCCACCTGGTCTCAAAGCTGTTCCGAAGCCAGTTTATTGCTTTTGTAGGAAATGTTCTTTTATCTTTCCCTGTCGCATTGATTATTATCTATGGCCTCGACGTTTTTTTCTCACAGAATCTTGCTGTTGAAAGGTCTGATAAACTCCTCAAAGATCTTGATCCTTTTAAATCCAAAGCGGTACTGCATGCATGTATTGCAGGATTTTACCTTTTTATTTCGGGCATTATATCTGGAAATATCGGCAACAATTCCGTGTTTTATCAGATACCGGAGAGAATATCAAAAAACCTTTCCATCAGAAGATTATTTGGAAAGAACTTTGCAAAAGGCTTATCAAAATATTATGCTAAAAACTGGCCGGGTATTGTATCGAATTTCTGGTTCGGGGTATTTCTCGGAGCGACGGCTCCGGTAGGATTATTTTTAGGTCTTGACTTGGATATCAGGCATATTACTTTTGCAGCAGGAAATTTTGCACTGGGGCTTTACGGAAAAGATTTCACCATAGATTCTTATACATTCTGCATCTCACTATTTACCGTTTTCCTGATCGGGTTTTTCAATTTTGCGGTCAGCTTTAGTTTATCTATGTTTCTGGCATTCCGATCAAGAAAGCTTAATTTCGGACAGGTAAGTGAAATCTATAAAGGGATTTTCAGATATTTTCTGAAAAATCCGTTGAGGTTTTTTATCCCGCTGCGTTCCGGACTTGATAAAAGAACGGATGATCTTATGAACAGCAGGATTACTACGAAATCTGAAGATCATTAAATTTCTCAGCACCAAACTTATCCTGGAATTTCTTCAGATAAAAACTTTTACGCATCTGAAAATCGTTTTTCAATAGCGGTGAATGGATTTTGATAATCACGGTTTTGTCTTCAATATTTACACTTTTAATTTCCCGGAAAAGGCTTTCATCAAGATATTCCTCTAAGAAATCCTTGATCTCAAAGGCAATCAGTTTATCTTCAAAACCATAGATCCTTGCGAAAGATTTCACAAGGTCGGATGACTGGTATTCCCGTTTTTTATTTTTCTTCATGATAAAATTCTGTTACATCAAACGGATTATAATTCGAAAATGATACTTTCCTCATTAATTTTTTTAACCACACTTTCTGTACGTTCCCGATGGGTATCTGTAATAAAAATCTGCCCGAAATTTTCCTGATTTACCAGCTCAATCAGCTGAGAAACCCTGTTGTCATCAAGTTTATCAAAAATATCATCCAGCAGCAGAATCGGCGTTTTTTTGGTAAGTTCTTTTACAAGGCTCATCTGTGCAAGCTTTAAGGAAATAAGGAAAGATTTTTGCTGTCCTTGTGAACCTATTTTTTTAATTAAAACAGAGTCCATTTCAAACAAAAGATCATCTTTATGAATGCCTTTTGAAGTATAGGTAAGCATTCTGTCACGCTCCAGGCTTTCTTTTAACAGGTCTTCGAAAGAGTTTTCCAAAAGATGGGATTCATAAATTACCGAAACATGTTCCATGCCCCCGGAAATAATCTGATAAAAACTCTGAACGATAGGATTCAGCTTTTCAACAAAATCCCTGCGTTTTATGAAAATCTTGGTTCCGGTTCTGGTAATGGGATCATCATAGATTTCCAGGGAATCTTTGTCCCAGATTCTGTTTTTAGCAAAATATTTTAATAGTGCATTTCTTTGCTGAATGGCTTTCTGATATTGGATGAGATCAAACAGATATTCGGAATCGGTCTGAGAGATCATGGAATCCAGAAACTTCCTTCTGCTTTCTCCGGAATCTGAAATCAGGTTGGAATCGTAGGGGGAAATCATGACGCTGGGCAGATAGCCGATATGATCCGCGAGCCGGTCGTAGCTTTTGTCATTCTTTTTGATGATCTTCTTGGCTTCTTTCGGCTGAGAAATTTTAATGACATCTTCACTGTCTTCATTCATAATTTCTGCATCAATTGTGAAAAAATCTTCCTCATGCCTGATATTATTGAGATCAGTGTTTCCCAGGAAACTTTTTCCTACTGAAAGATAGTGGAGCGCATCCAGGATATTGGTTTTTCCGACACCGTTATTTCCCACAAAACAGTTGATCTGCGGTGAAAACTCAAATCTCTTTTCAGAATGGTTCTTAAAATTATACAACGAAAGTTTCTTGATAATCATTCTTCAAAAATACTTCATTATTACTGAAAATAAAAAAGGAAGTGCAGAGCACGTTTCCACTCCGAAAGAAAAATAGACATCATCTCTTTCGTTCTCAGAGAAATAAATAAAAATATACGTAATAATACCTGAAAGAAAAAAAGAAACCGAATAATTAAAAGTAAGATATTGCGAAGCAAGCATCATGCTTAGAAATACTAGGATATAAGCAATGTATTTGGTATTCTGAACGCCGATAAGTGCAGGAAAAGTCTTTACTGTGTCCACTTTCATATCACGGATGTCAAACGGAAGTACCAATGCGGTAATGAAAAAAACTGATCATGAATATAGGAATATTAAATTCCGGCAGCGTAAGCCAGCAGTTCACCAGCGCCCAGACCAGACCGACATAAAATACTTTCAGCAACGGGATTTTCCGGATGTAAAGATCAAGAAAAAAACTATTGTAGAGAAGTCCCAGAAAAACAATGATGCCCCATTTTATCAGGCGTATTTCATTATGATTATAAATAATTAAAAGAGCGCAAATCATCCCGGCGACAATATTCAGAATCAGTATTTTAAAGAAATGTTTTGTTTTCTGGTACTTGGTGTAAAGATATCCGCTGAAATAGGTGATAAAAATCAGGAAAACAGTAGGATAACGGAATGTGTTTTGCTCCTCCATGAAGAATACTGCAAAAAGGGTCCCCATTAAAGAAACATACAATTGGCTGTCTATAACGGATTTTTTCAGTATTTTTAAGAAATTCATTTATCAAAAATAACATATATGAAAAGATTTTCCAAGATTTTTATGCTTTTGCTGCTCCTGCTGAATTTTTCGGTGGTTTTTGCTCAGAAATATTATGATGAGCAATGGAAAAAAGTAGCTGCAAATTCTCAGAAAGGAGCTTATAAATCAAATCTTCCCATCATTTCAGAAATACAAAAACAAGCGATGAAAGACTATAATATCGTACAGCTAATTCAGTCTTTAAAGGCGGAATTCATCATAATTAACCGAATTCAGGATGATGAAAAAAACAATATGGCAAGTCAGTTTTTCAAAAAACTTACGGATGTAGAAAAACAGCTGAAAGGTGATGACAAAGTACTATTTGAGGTTTTACTGAATAGTTTTTTCCTTGATTATTATAATGAGCATTCCTGGGAAATAAGACAGCGTACCAATATCAATTCGCAGGATCTGTCACAAATAGAAACCTGGAGCAGGCTTGATTTTAAAAATTATTTAAATAAAAGCTATCAGACGCTTGATCTGCAAAAAGAAAAAATGAAGAAAATTGCTTTGAAAAAGTTTGAAAACACATTTTCAAATGGCGATTATATTACTTATTTTCCAACATTATGGGACTGGTATCTTATCCAGGAAAATATTTTTTTTGCCAACAATGATTTTTTCACTAAAAATGAGCTCGAAGAAAACCGCATTAAAATTAGTACAAACTTTGATGAATTAATCACTCAGAATACCGGCAATTCAAAACTGTATTTTATGCACCAAAAATTGCAGCAAAACTGTAATTTCAATCAGTGCAAAGACAGGTTGGTGCAGCTTCGTAATCTTTTGAAATCCGACGCGGAAGGCGATTATAAAGTCCTGATCATGGAGGATATCATGAATCAGCTGATTTCTGATAAAAAGCAAAAAGAAGCGCTGGAAATAGCCGCTCAGGCCAAAAAACAATATCCGAAATCTCCTTTCATCGGTAATATAAAAAATATAGAAAATCAGATTTTAAATCCGTTTTTGAATATAAAATACGAACAGCAGACTCAAAGCAATAAACCGATTCACTTTGTTGCAGAATATAAAAATGTGAGTTCTTTTTCCATCAATATTTATGAGGTGAAAGAGGATCTGACATCATTTCTAAAATATGCCAAAAATCCTTATGCCAATACGTTCAGCAGTGTTAAAAAGAATCTTATTAGAAAAGAGGCATATCAGCTGAATGATCCAAAAGATTACCAAAATCACAAAACATCTCTGGAAATAAAGTCTCTTCCGTCCGGAATTTATCTTGCAGAATACACTGTTGACGGAATCAGCGCCAAAGATGCCGAAGCTGAAAAAGATTTTTATTTTCTGGTCTCAGACAACAGAGTTATTTACCAGTCAAAGACCGACAGAAATCAGTTAGAGAATGAATTAAAATTGGTTAACAGCGAAAACGGACAGCCTGTTGCTAATGAGAGTCTTACGTTTTATGAATTTGTTTCAAATAAAAACGTCAATACGATACAAGGTAAAACCGACGGTAAAGGTGTTTTTACATTTCCAACAACAATCAATAAAGATTATTACAGAACTTTCCTCATCTCAGAATCGAAAACAAATAATTTTCAGATGATGGATGTGTATGGAAACCGAGACTCCGTTGTAGATCGAAACAATGAAACGAAGCCCACCAAGGCCCAGATTTTTATGGACAGGGCCATCTACAGACCCGGACAAACAGTTTATTTTAAAGTGATTAATACCAGTCTTGATAAAGAGAAAGAGAAAGAGTCCGTTATTTCAGGGCTACAGCAAAAAATAACATTAACGGATGCAAACGGGCAGGAAGTTTCTTCGCAGACATTCACCACCAATGAATTCGGTTCTTATCACGGAAGTTTTATGTTGCCGAAAGGTAAATTAAACGGAGTTTTCTATTTAAAGACCGATACCAATGAAGGGTATAAAGATTTCAGCGTTGAAGAATATAAACGACCGAAGTTTGAAGTAACCTTTGATCCCGTAAAAGACGAATACAAATACGGACAAACCATTGAGCTGAAAGGGAAAGCTATGATGTTTTCCGGAGTTGCTTTAAGCAATACAATGGTACAGTACGAAATTAAAAAACACAATATCCGCTGGAGGTATTTTTCCTGGTATCCGCAGGATGATGATAATGAAAATTCTGTTTTGGGAGAAGCAAAAACCAATGAAAAAGGAGAATTTACCATTAAGCTTGATCTTAAAAAAGATGACAATGTAGAAGGTATCCAGATTGATAACTATGAAATCAATGCTTCCGTTACGGATATCAACGGGGAAACACAGAGTGCGGATACACAGTTGAAAGTTGCGTCAGTTTCCCATTATATACAGGCTGAGGAAATTAAAGATGTATTCTCTGATGAAAATATAAAGCTGAAAGTTGAAACCAAAAATTATAATGAACAGAACCTTAAAAAATCGTATCAGGTAAAATTATCAAAGCTGCAGGCGCCGGACAGAATTTTCAGGGACAATTTTACATCTGAAGTTCAGGATATGCCGAAATACTCAAAAGCAGAGTTCATCAGCAAATTTCCTCATGATCTTTATGATAAAAATGATGAAAAGAAAAACTGGAAAACAGCTTCTGTTATTCTTAATGATGTAAAAAGAAATGAAGAATCGCTTGATCTTGGAAAACTGGAAGCGGGAGATTATCATCTCGAATTATACAATATCGAAGGTAAAGACACGATAAAAACGACTCAGAATTTCAGTGTCTGGGATAAAAAATCTTTAAAGCCGAATCAAAAAACCTTCCTTACGGTTCTACAGCCTAAAAAAGAATTTTTAAGAGGCGAAAAAGCGGTTTTTACTGTTTATTCTTCAGTGCCTGAAGCCTGGCTGAATATTTTTGTTCAGGACGGTTCTGGAAAAACAGTTTCAGAAGTTCGGCAATTTAAAAACGGAATGGTAGAATATACAGCAGACATTCCGAAAGATAAAAATATTCAGACGTTGAATGTGCAGTTTCAGGTGGTAGCTTTTAATGATGTTCAGACAGAATCTGTCAATCTTGCCATAAAAGATGCAGAGCAGCCTTTAAGAATTGAAACCATTACTTTCAGAGATAAAATTCAGCCGAACTCAAAAGAAAAATGGTCGGTAAAAGTGTCTGGAAATGAAAAAGAGAAATTTAATGCTGAGGTTCTAGCCAATATGTACGATATGTCTCTGGATAAATTTGTGATCCATAGATTCAACTGGTACAGTTTATATACGCCGGTTTCCATTGTTACTTCTTATGACATCAGAAAATACCTTAATCAGCAATATTATCAGAAAAGATTAGAATATATGGCGAAAAAACAAGTGGGTGTTCCTATTTTTAATTGGTTTGATAGGAGCTTTTTTAGATCACTGCAGGGTAATTTATCTGGACTTAGAATTCGTAGCGCTGCCAATCCGGCAGCAATGGCAGATAGTATTTCAAATAAAAATATTGAAGAGGTGGTTGTAATGGGCTACAGCAAAGTAGCTGCAACAGCTTCAGAAGTTGTTGCTGACGATGTTGATTATGACGGAGTTCTTGATAAAGACGACAAACCCCTGGAAAATATCCCTGTCCGCCAGAATCTTAATGAAACTGCTTTCTTTTATCCTGATTTAAAAACAGATTCCGAAGGAAACGTAAGCTTCGAGTTTAATTCTCCGGAAGCGTTGACGAAATGGAAGTTAATGTTCCTGGCTCACACAAAAGATGCAAAGGCAGCAACTTTGGAAAAAGAAGTCATAACCCAAAAAGAATTTTCGGTAACACCCAATTATCCACGATTTTTAAGAGAAGGTGACGAATTAAATTTACAATCAAAACTGTCGAATTTAACGAATAAAAAATTAAACGGTTCGGCAAGCTTACAAATCCTGGATGCTATCACTAATGAAGATATTTCGTCTCAATTCGGATTACATTCAAGTGCCAAGAATTTTGATTTAAGTGAAAACGAAAATTCAGCGTTAACATGGAACATAAAAGTTCCGGAGAATGTTTCTTCGATCATTTTGAAAGTAGTTGCCAAAGCCGGTCAGTTTTCCGATGGCGAACAAAAAGCGGTGGCTGTTTTACCAAACAGAATGCTGGTGACAGATGCGGTTCCGATTTTCGTGAAAGAAGGTGTAACCAAAACATTTACATTGGAAAATCTTAAAAATACAACTTCAACATCAATTTCCAATGTTTCCAATACGCTGGAATTAACGACCAATCCGATCTGGGAAATCATGTTTGCGCTTCCAAGCCTTAAAAATGACCAGAATAATTCTGCCGATGTGATCTTCAATAAATGGTTTGCGGATGTTTTGGCTTCAGAAATTTTCAGGGCTAATCCGAAGATGAAAGCTGTTTTTGAAGAATATCAGAATAAAGGATTATTAAACTCCAATCTGGAGAAAAACCAGGAATTAAAACAATTGTTACTGGAAGAAACGCCGTGGGTTTTGGAAAGTAAAAATGAAGAAGAGCAAATGGCTAAACTGGCATTGTTGTTTGATGTAAATTCAATGAAAAATTCAATTAATCAGGATTGGGATGATCTCAGAAAACTGCAGAATCCTGATGGCGGATTCTCCTGGTATCAGGGATATCCGAGTTCCTATTCCACATCATTGTATATCCTGAAAAACTTAGGAAAAATTAATATTTGGCTGAAAGATCATGTAAATGATTATCAAAGCTCCGAACAAAATGATTTGGTTAAAAAACTCATTCAGTATGTAGATAACGAGATTGCTAAATATGGTACTTCGGCTTCGCTTAAATCAAATAAAGAAAATATCCTGAACAACTGGACGCTGGAGTATCTTGATACCCGGAATTACTGGGAAAAACAATATCCTTTAACAGTAAAAAGCGAGACAATAAAATCACTGGTAAAACAAAAAGCAAAAACAGCAAAAATCACGGATTTCACATTTTTCGGATTGCATCGTACTGCTTTACTGATGAATGATTTCGGTTTGAAAGATGTTTCGGATAAATTAATGAATTATTTAAAAGAAACTTCCGTAGACTCAAAAGCTCAGGGCGTTTACTGGAAACAGAATCTTGACGACTGGGGTTGGTTCAGCTCAAAAGTTGTGAATCATGCCGGAGCGTTGGAAGCATTTAATACATTAAAGCCAAGCGATCAGAAATTTATTGAAGATTTGAAAATCTGGCTGATCACACAGAAAGAAGTGAATTCATGGGGAAGCTCGAGAGCAACTTCGGAAGTAATTTTCACGATCCTAAATTCAGGAAAATCATGGACTTCTGCTGAAAGTGATAAAGCAACCATTATTTGGGGTGGAAAAGAACTGAAGCCGGAAACCCAGGCAAGCGGTTATGTGAAATCTACAATAAAAACGGATGTTCTTAATAAAAATCTTGCTGAGGTTACCATTACCAAGCCGGGACCGGGAATCGTTCAGGGAGGTTTATTCTGGCAATATTATGAAGATCTGGACAAAATCAAATCTTCAGAAAATTATCTGTCGGTAACAAAAGAATTGTACAGAAAAATCAAAACAGTCAACGGTGAAGAATTACAGAAAATAACACCGGAAACTCCGTTGAAAGTAGGAGATAAAGTTACGGTAAGAATGATTTTAAATACAGACCGTGCCATGGAATTTATTCATATCAAAGACATGCGGGCAGCTGGTTTTGAACCTTTGGATGTACTATCCGGATACCAGTGGAAAAATAATTTAGGCTATTATCAATCCACAAAGGATGCTTCCACGAATTTCTATATTCAGTATATGCCGAAAGGAAAATATGTATTTGAATATGATTATGTAGCGAACGCTTCCGGAAAATTCTCAAACGGAATTACCACGATCCAGAATTATTATGCGCCGCAGATGAATGCGCATTCAAAAGGAGACACAGTAAAAATCTCCGAATAAATTCATCTTTTAATCTTAACATAAAAACTCCGCAAATCAACAGATATGCGGAGTTTTATTATTTTTAAGTCTATTCAAAAGTTAGCTGACAGTCATCTTAAATGTTTTTAATAATTTTTGATGAGCAGAAATTTCAATAATATAATTTCCTTTTTTAAGTAAGTTTTGCATTTCAAAATATTGAGAATTTTCATTGTTCAATTTTTTTGAGATGATCATTCTTCCGGACATATCATAAATTTTCATGATGCAATCTGTTTTTGCAAGAACTTTTCCGCGGAGTGTGAAATTACCATTATTAGGATTGTTGAATAAAACGAGATCTGATGAAACTTCATTTTCAGATGTTGACAGATTTTTGTTGTCGAATCTTGCAATAAAGCAGGTAAGATCATTGGTGTTGGCCGGATTAGGCAGCTGCATCCATGAGCCTTCCATGCTGTAACCATTGTTCGAATTTGTGCTTCCGTACAGATAGAGGGTATTATTATTAAAAGCTACATTAATAGGTACAATCATTTGTGCAAGAATGGTAGACCCTCCATAATAAGAGCTCCATACCAGATTTCCTGAAGAATTGAATTTTGCAAAATAAAAGTTATAGTAATTAGCGGCATTTATTTCGGGTGTTTCCTGGTAAGCTCCCGGCGTTGCAATATTATTCCCTATGCCATATGTATTTCCAGTAATATAGATGTCATTTCCGTTTACCGCAATCACCTTATCGAATTCATTCATATCTTCCGCTGAAGATCCAAAATAAGTACTCCATTCCCGATCTCCGGACAAAGAAAATTTGGAGAGAAAGATATCCGAGCCTCCGGTCACATACTGCTTGTAGCTTGATGGGGTTCCAAAGAAGCTTGTGCCGTCATAATTATAATCTGTCCCGGCAATATAAACTCCTGTTTCATTGACATCCAGATCTACAAGAATGCCCAAACCTGTAGATGGGGCAGGTCCGTAATATGTTCCCCATTGCCTTGTTCCGTTTATCGCATTCATTTTTGTAATAGAGCTTGATGCAGGAGAGGTCTGAAATGCTCCCGCAGTAGCCATTGTATTCAGTGCAGGATTGGTGTTTGATCCGGAAATCATATAGAGAGAACCATTGTAATACTTCATAGCCGGTGCCATGCCGGAAGGCATGTAGGTTCCCCATATTCTTTGTCCGGTGGGAGAGAGTTTCAGCAAATAACCATTTGCAGCAAATTGTCCGTTGGGAGTAGGTATAAAATCATAGTCTTCCTGCAATACACCCGGTGTAGATAAGTTGGTGCTTAAGGTGGTTGTACTGTAAATATACAGATTATCCGCCTCGTCAATTTCAATATTAATATTCATTTGAGTTGAAGGCAGATAGCTCGCCCAGAGAAGTGTTCCGGAAGGGGAATATTTTGCCAGGATAATTTTGGCAGGTGAAGAAGGTTGCGGATCGGTACTTAAATATACTCCTGCTGTTGGCTGAATGGTCGGAGAAACAGCGTATGAAATATAATATCGGTTGTCCTGGTGATCGATTTTTTCTAAAAGTGTTGAAAACTGATTATTGGGATATCCATAATACGAGAGCATTCCCGAAGGTGTAATTTGGGTTTCAAAAAGATGTATGCCCGGCTGAGTGATATATGAATTTCCACTGCCTACTAAAAACTGATTGAAATATGCAGGTCCGTAATTGGAAGAATTCCATATATTGCCTCTTAAATGCATATTCCTTTGAGAATCGAACAGAATTCCTTTGTTAATATATACCCCTGCGATCTGACCGCCGGTTGCTCCAAAATAGGTCCCCCAGGTTCTTGCATATTCAAAATTATTTTGAGAAAAAAACTGACTGGAAAACAGCGTAAAAAGTAAGAATGTATAAATTTTCATATCATAGTTATTAGCCTATATGGCGTTTACATTTAAAAAGGGATTATCCTTCGGTCTGATTCATTATAATTTTACCATGAAATTACAGTAGAGTCAATGGAAAGGCTGAATAATAATAATCAAAACACAATGATTGAATAATATATTGATATTAATTGTGGATGAAAATATGAAAATTAATTGATATTTTATTCAACATTTTGTGACAAAATAATATTATTAGGGTTTTATTGATGTAAAATTTAATTTAAATTAAATTTTTTCTAATATTTATGATGAAATGAAAAAATCAATCTTTTAAAACATGTTATAGTTTTATTTTGGATAAGTAATTTGTTGCATTCTTTTTAATATTTCATGAAAACTGATCAGAAAAAAACTGATATATTTGTTTTTTAACATTACTAAACTATGGAAAACATTTTTGATGTAAAAGTTGTTCAGAATTACATTGACAGGATCAACACGCTTACTCCTGAAACACAGCCGTTATGGGGTAAAATGTCGGTAGACCAGATGCTTGCTCATTGTAATGTTTCTTATGAAATGGTGTACGAACCGGAAAAACACAGAAAGCCGGGATCTATTGCGAAATTTATTTTAAAAACATTCGTGAAATCCAAAGTTGTAGGTGAAAAAGGATATCCCAAAAACAGCCCTACAGCTCCTCAGTTTATCATTGCCGACAGGAAAAATTTCGAAGAGGAAAAGAAAAGACTGATCGGTTTTATCCAGAAAACACAGCAGCTGGGAGAAACAGCTTTCGACGGTAAAGAATCCTTCTCATTCGGTAAACTGAAGGCCCGGGAATGGAATAATATGTTTGCCAAACATCTGAATCATCACCTGGCGCAATTCGGAGTATAATTTAAATTAAACTAAAACACATGAAAAAAATATTACTATTTCTCGTTCTCATTTCAAATGTTCTGTTCTCACAAATGCCTGATATCTCCAATGTCTGGTTAAATAATGGTAAAACTTACACAGGAACAATCGGCAGCAAAGATCAGCAGATCAAACTTAAAATTGATATCTCCGAACAGGACCGGAAAAATGATCAGGAATATTTTGTTTCGGGTTATACGATGGTGGATAAGAATTATACCAAATTTGAAGGTAAATTTAAAATCAAAAAATACAGAGACTCCGGTAAAAAAGGAACTGTATATGGCGAATATGAACTTGCCGAAGAATACAAAGGAAAGCATTCCGGGATGTTCAGAGGAAAATTTGTATACACGTTTCGGTGGAATAAAAACAGCGAAAAAGTTGAACAACAATATATAGAGCTTACCGGTGACTGGAAAAGCTATGACGGGACTCTGGATTTTAAAACCCGCATACAGAACAGTCAGTAATTTAACTTAAAAAAGATAATTCTTAAAAACAAAATATGAAATTAGGAGCTTTTTCAATCAGTTTAAGTGTAAAAGATCTTCAGAAGTCTAAAGATTTTTACGAAAAGTTAGGATTCAGCCAGATGGGCGGAAATATGGATCATAATTATCTTATTATGAAAAACGGAGACCACATCATCGGTCTTTTTCAGGCGATGTTTGATGGTAACATGCTTACGTTTAATCCGGGATGGGACCAGAATGCCCAAAATATTGATCGTTTTGATGATGTCCGCGATATTCAGAAACAACTAAAGGAAAAAGGTGTGGTGCTGGAAAAAGAGGCCGATGAAAATACCTCCGGACCGGAACATATTTACCTGAAAGATCCCGACGGAAACATGATCCTCATCGATCAGCACAGATAAACTAAAAAATATATTATTATGGCTACAGTAAATGTTTATTTAACATTCAACGGAAACTGCATGCAGGCTTTCGACTTTTATAAATCTGTTTTCGGGGGAGAGTTTCCCTACGTAGGAACTTTTGGCGAGATGCCTCCAATGGAAGGTAAGGAAACTCCTGAAGAAGATAAAAATAAAATTATGCATATCAGCCTTCCGATTTCCAAGGAGACGATACTTATGGGAAGCGATACGGCCGGAGAATGGGCTTCAAATCATAAGGAAGGAAACAATTTTTCGATTTCCATCAATGCAGAATCCAGGGAAGAAGCAGATAAACTGTTCAACGGACTTTCTGAAGACGGAAAAGTGACCATGCCGATGTCTGATACTTTCTGGGGGGCGTATTTCGGAATGTTTACCGATAAATTCGGAATCAACTGGATGGTAAATTATGACGATCCTGCCAAAACACAGCAGCATCCGTAAAGAGTAAAGAAGACCGGCATTAGTGCCGGTTTTTTTATTTTAAATTAAAACCAGACATAAATCATTTTTATAAACTGATTATTTTGCTTATTATTGATAAATGATATTAAACTTCAAATTTTAATAGATTTTAGTAATAAACAATAAAGAATGAAAATTTTAAGATTATTTGCGGCAGGACTCCTTATGTTTGGTATTTCTTCAATTCATGCACAAAAAAGCGATCTCGGCGCATGGTATATGTATTTTGGAAATAATAAAATCAGCAAAAAATTAAACTGGCATAATGAAATTCAGTACAGGAATTTCGATGCAGGCGGAGATCTCGAGCAGCTTCTGATCCGTACGGGAATCGGATATGACCTTACTGAAAACAACAACAATATTTTATTAGGGTACGGATTTATTCTAAGTCAGCCTTATACGAACGGTGAAAAAACTGAAAATATTGAGCACCGCATCTTCCAGCAGTATATCACGAAGCAAAAATTCGGAAGATTTTACCTTCAGCACCGTTATCGTCTGGAAGAACGGTTTCTTGAAGATGATTTCAGGATGAGGTTCCGGTATTTTTTAGGATTTAATATTCCCATCAACAACAAAGAGCTTGTCCCGAAAACTTTTTATGCATCTGCATACAACGAAATATTTCTGCATTTCAACAGTCCGGTTTTCGACAGGAACAGGGTTTACGGAGCATTAGGATATGTTATTAATAAAAATATGAGAATTGAAGCGGGATATATGAATCAGATTCAGGAGAACAGGAATCGCGGGCAAATTCAGATCGGGTTTTATAACAATATTCCTTTCACAAAGAATTAACAGGGAATTTTTATAATTAATTTTTACCAACCTTCATCTGTCTGTTTACGGCTAATGAAATTCTTTTAGCATTCTTTTTGAAAAAAACATTACATTTAATAATGAATAGAATGAAGAAAAGATGACAATGTCAGAAAAGTTGCATTAAAAATCAATAAACAAATATATGAGCCATCCGATCATTGTAGAACAGAAAGTGAATGCGCCTGCAGAAAAGGTTTGGAAAGCATTAACGGACATAGATGAAATGAAAATATGGTATTTTGATATCCCTGATTTTATCCCTGAACCAGGAACCGTTTTTAATTTTTATGAACCGGGAGACGAAAGAAAATATCATCATCAGGCAGAAATTCTGGAAGTTATCCCGGAAAAAAAACTGAAACACACCTGGTTTTATCCCGAATTTTCAGACCAGAAAACCACGGTAACCTGGGAGCTTTATCCAGAGGGGCTGCAGACTGTCATCAGACTGATTCATGAAAATATTAATGCTTTTCATAATCTCGGTGAAAATTTTTCCGAAAAAGCTTTCACGGAAGGCTGGACACAAATCACAGAACAAAGCCTGAAACGGTATCTTGAAAGTTAATCTTCATACTTATTATATTACAATTTGGTGAACCTGATAAGTAAATTAGCAGGGTGCCATAAATTTTGCTAATTTTGAAAAAATTTTTAGAAATCAATGAAGAAAAATATTATAGCCGGTCTTGCGGCAATCTTATTGTTGTCAGCCTGCAAGGATGATCGAAAAGTTCTGGATGCATTGGCAGATTACAACAACTCTATGGAGCAGAAAGGATACCACTTCGGGGAAAAACTTATCCTGCCGAATGAAGTTACCGATGAAGCGGAAAGTATATCCATTAGTTTCGGGGATAAAGAAACTTCCAGTTTGACAATTGATCCGAAATTTTTTACACTAGGCGATAATCCGGTTACCTTTAATATCAAAACCAAAAGCGGTGAAACGCTTACCCAGGATGCAACCATAAATGTTTTTGCTAAAAATCCGGAGGAAAAAATGTCTTATGAAATCGTAGCAGAATATCCTCATGATCCAAAGAATTTTGTTCAAGGCTTCCAGGTTGAGGGAAACACTGTCTATGAAAGTGACGGACAAAACGGCTCTTCCCAGATATTAAAATACACATTGGGAACCACAACACCACTTGCTTCAACAAAACAGCCGCAGGAAGATTTTTCTGAAGGAAGTACTATTGTAGGAGATAAGGTCTATCAGCTTACATGGCAGAGTAAGAAAGGATATATTTACGATAAAAGCTCCCTGAAGTTATTATCAGAATTCGCCTATCCTAATGTGCTGGGTGAAGGTTGGGGACTTACTTACGATGGAAAAAATCTTATTGCATCAGACGGAAGCAAACTTCTTTACTTTCTTGATCCTGCCAATCCTTCAAAACTGGTAAAGTATATCGCAGTAGCAGGAAGCGCACAAGCATACGATCAGCTGAACGAACTGGAATTTCACAACGGATTTATTTACGCTAATGTCTGGCAGAAACCTATTGTTTTAAAAATTAATCCTCAGAATGGAGAAGTTGTAGGAACATTTGATTTTACGGATATTGCAAAACAAAATACCAAAGGAAGTGATGATGTACTCAATGGTATCGCTTTTAAAGGAGAAAATATGCTCGTAACAGGGAAAAACTGGCCGAAAATTTATGAAGTTGCTGTTAAATAGGTAATGATTATATTTAAAATTCTGATTAAGCTTTAAATTTTAAATAAAATAAATAGTAAATTGGTAGCGTTCCTTTGGAGCGCTACTTCAGTAAAATAATTTGAGAATATTATATTTGATATTGGTGTTTGTTTTCTGCTCTCTTTCAGCGCAGAAATCTCTTCCTTTGGATACCCTGAAACTGAAGGAAGCTAAAGATATGCTTGCTGATGATTACGGAAACCTCTATATCTACAAAAACAAAGATTTCAGTCTCACCAAATATGATTCGCTGGGAAAACAGATAGGGCAGATGATGCTTACGGTGCCCTTCAAAGTTCAGAGCGTACAGAATCCGCTGAGTGTGCCGCTTTTCTCGGAAAATGCGCAGGAACTTAAATTTGTTGACCAGAATATGAATGAGATCCAGCGCGTGGATTTTAAACAAAAATTCGGGTTTATAAAAATGGCCTATGCGGAAGACCTTCAGCAGCTCTGGCTGTTGGATGAAAGTACCAAAAGGCTCATCCAGTACAATTTCAGAAACGAAACCATTATTAATTCTTATCCTTTTGATGCGAGTTTCGATGATCTTATGGATCTTCTGGTGTATGAGAATAAGATTTACATATTAACAAAACAGGCTTTTCGGGTATATACTTTTAAGTTTGAAAAAATCTTTGAAGCACCGGTAGAAAATGGGAAACGTTTCAGAAGGGAAAATGAAAATATTTTAGTGATTACCAATAATGCTATTTTAAAATACATTCAGGAAAAAGAAATTGTTAAAATTTTTCAGGATCCCGAAGCGCGGATTGTGGATAAAAATACCCTTTCTTATTTTGAAATCAAGACCAACAAACTTTATCTTTACAGCCTCGAAAAAGAGGTTCAGCCGCAGCAGGAACCGGAAGAGAAGCAGAGAGAACCGGAGCAGGAGGTGAAGCAGCCTGAAGAGAAGCCGGCAGAATCCGGAAGCCCGGAAGAAAAGCTGGAGAAAAAGACTCAGGAAATTGAAGATAAAAATCCTTCCGAAAGCTCTTTGCAAAAGTTGATAGAGGATATCTCAACGCTGGAATCAGGCGGCAATTAGTCGGTAAAAATCAAAAATATTAAGGAGAAAATATGCATATTGCAGTTACAGGAAACATCGGAGCAGGCAAAACTACTTTAACCACCATGCTTTCTAAACATTACGGATGGGATGCCCAATTTGAAGATGTAGATCACAATCCATACCTTGAAGATTTCTATGCAGACATGAGCAAGTGGAGTTTTGCGCTGCAGATCTATTTTTTAGGTAGCCGTTTTCAGCAGGTGAAAGAAATAAGGGAAAGCGGAAAAAATATCATTCAGGATCGAACGATTTATGAAGATGCCCATATTTTTGCAGAAAACCTGAACGATATGAATTTGCTTTCAGACAGGGATTTTAATAATTATTCATCTTTATTTAATCTGATGAAATCATTTGTTTCTGCGCCCGATCTTTTAATTTACCTAAAGTCTGATGTGCCTAATCTGGTAAAAAAGATTTATAAAAGAGGAAGGGAGTATGAAGCATCAATCAGCATAGAATATCTTTCCAAGCTCAACCAGAAATACGAAAAGTGGATCTCAAATTATACGGAAGGAAAACTGCTTGTCATTGAAGTAGATGATCTTGATTTCGTAGAAAAGCCGGAAGATTTTGGTTTTATCCTTGAAAAAATTGAGGCGGAGCTTTATGGTCTGTTTTAGAAAGATTTATTAAATTAAGATAGTTCTGGTAGTATTCTTGCTACATTTGTTGTAATCAGAATATATTTAAAATCATTAAAAATGTTAGTGAAAGTCTTACACAACGGAAATTGCTCAAAATCCAATGCGGTTTTGGAGTATCTTGATGAAAATGGGGTTCCGTTTGAAATCATTAATATTGTTGAGGAACCGTTGACCGTGCAGGAAATTAAAGCCGTTCTTAAAAAGCTCAATCAAAATGTTTTTCATATCATCAGAAAAAATGAAAAGCTGTATGTTGAAAAATATGCTGGTAAAAACCTTTCAGAAGAAGAATGGATAAAGGTTTTATCCGAAAACCCTTCTCTCATTCAGAGACCTATTTTGATTAAAGGTTCTGTAGCTATGCTGGGTAGGCCTGTTGAAAATGTAAAATACTTTATAGACAAATAACTAAAAAGTCAGCTTTTTGAGCTGACTTTAAAATTTTATAGTAGAATAACGCCTTCTATCTTGGCTACTTCCTTATAAATAGTGACTACCTGATTGGCATCCAATACAAATGCATTGATGTTGCAGGCTGTATATTTTCCGTTTTTACTTTCCCTGTTTCCCAAAGTAAATTTAATCCCGTCAAAAACCCGGTAAATTTCGGTAAGTTTTGCCTGATCGGTCGGAATAATAAATTTGAATAAATAATCTTCCGGAAAATCATGATGATCTTCCAGTTTTGTCCTTAATGAATTGTAAAAATCATCCGGACTTGCATGTTGATTTCCTTGTAAAATATCCATCTCCAGTTGTAAATAATATATAAATATAACGAAAATTTTTCTACTTTCCAAGTGGGCCTAAAAGCGATCTGGAATTCTGAATCTCGTAATCTTCAATAATGTTAAACAGACCGTTCACCAGTTGCTCAGAAGCCATCTGACTCAGTCCGCCGGAATTTACCGTAGTTTTACTCCCTCCAAGCAGGCCATTCAGAAGATTACTTCCTGATAAGGCTGTATTGATGCTTCTTGTAATGCCATATTGGTTCAGCTGCTCTTCAACTTTCGGCGTAATTGTGGCGATAAGCTGTTGTGATGTCTTTTCCTTCAGGATAAGTGTGGCTGTCCCTTTTTCTCCCTGGATGATTCTTGTAACATCCTGAGCATTAAGGCTGTTTACGGCATTTACAAGAATAGGTTTTGAAATATTTACGGTATAGACGGCTGCGTCTGCAATATATTCTCTCTCTTTAGCTACCAGTGAAGGTGCTACTTTTTCAAGCATAGAATTGATTTCCCGCAGCTGTTTAGGAAGAGCCTTGTCTACCATGTTATTTTGCAGAAAAGCGTCTCTGTTGCTGTAGATGTTCACTCCTTTATCTATTCCGTTCAGAAGTAATCTTTTAATAACCGACAAACCGAGATCTGACGTTGCCAATGTAGTGCAAGACTGCACTGATGTATTGATGACAGCTCCAGTACCTATAATAAAGGCAGCAGCGATGATGTATTTTTTCATTGTAATGATTAAAAATAAATATATTCTCAAATAATAAACCAAATTTAATTACAAATATTGTTTTAACAAATTTTATAATAGTGAATATTGAGAATGTTAAAAAATTAGTATGAGGATAAATTATTTTTGATTTGAACTAAATATTAAAAATAAATATTTTTTGTTAAAAACAGATCTTGTGATTAAGTATAATAGCTATTTTAAACTAAAACTTGAATATCTTTTTTAAAATGGAAATATTATCTCTATTTTATACAAATTGATGTTTTAACTAAAGTATAAAAACATTAAGTAAAATTAACATTGTTCAAGATATTTTTATAATTTTGACTAATGTCTTTTTGTGAGAATATGCGATATTTTCATGATAAGCAGGAAAAAATCAGGCATTTTTTCCATCACTATGATTGTACGAATAAAAAATAACTATATGAAACAACGTGATTTAAAGTATTCATGTCTCATTGCTGTTTTATACTTCGGTATGAATGTCAATGCACAAACCACACCAAATGATACTGTTGCGAAAGAACAGAAGATTGAGGAAGTGGTGATGATTGGATATGGTAGTAGAAGGAAAGTTGACAATACTGCAGCAATTAGCTCTATTAGCGCGGAAGAAGTCAGCAAAACAAAAGTGTTAAATCCAACTCAGGCTATTCAAGGTAAAGCTGCTGGTGTTCAGGTTTCTGCATCGGATTTGCCCGGTTCAACACCTTCAATTGTTATTAGGGGTTTAGGAACAGCACTTGGTGGAAGAGAACCACTTTATGTGGTAGATGGAATGATGGTTGGTGGTATTTCTAATATCAATACTAATGATATTCTTACTTACGACGTTCTAAAAGATGCATCAGCTTTAGCAATTTACGGTAATAGAGGAGCAAATGGAGTTGTAATCATTACTACAAAGAGTGGTAGAGGTAAAGGTATTTCTGTAGAATATGATGGATTTATAGGAGTAAGAACACCTCTTAAAAAGGTGAAAATGGCTGGTAGTAATCTGTTTTCTTACTATACTAATACAGCGTTAGGAACTACGAAATTTTCTCAGGATCAACCTGTAAATACAGATTGGTTTGATGAAATAACAAGAGTAGGTATATACAATCAACATAATGTTTCAGTTTCAGGTTCTTCAGAAAATGCAAAGTATTTCTTCAGTGCAAGTAATTATGATGAAAAATCAATTCTTAAAGGTACAGATTATAACAGAACTACAGTAAGAACCAACAATGAGTTTAAAATAGCCAAAGGTGTAACGCTTACTCAGACGTTAAGTGTTGCTTTTTTTAATGTCACTCCAAAACCATTAAGTGCTTTTACTGCTGCTTATAAGCAATCGCCTATAGTTCCTGTTTATTTTGGAACGGGGCAGTATGGTGTTTCTTTTGTAGGAGCAGATGGTTTTGCTTCAACAACAGGTTCTTCATTTAATAATGTTGGTAATCCGGTTGCACAATTAAATTTCAATAATCAAAGAAATAATGATTTTCAGTTACAAGGGAGTGCAAAATTAGATGTAGATATATTTAAAGGACTTAAGTATACAGGACAGTTTTCAGGACAGTATAATAACGCAAAAAGCTATAACTATACTCCAACCAGACAGATTTGGCTAGCTAATGACCCTACAAGAACTTTAGCCCAATATAATCCATCTGATCCAATCAATACTTTAACAAATAATAGATCAAATGATTTTAATTATGCAATCACAAACTATTTAACATATAATAGAAAGTTTGGAGTTCATGATATTGAGGCTACGGTAGGTACTGAACTTACAGTCTTTACTGGAGCAGAATCTGTAGCATATACAAGAAATAATGTCTTAGAAAACAGTAATTACTGGAATCTTGACGGGACTAATTATGCAGGTAATAATTTGGCTACCTTAAACTCAGTAAAAGCAAATGATGCTAGAACATTATCTTATTTCGGAAGAGCTCAATATAAGTTAATGAATAAATATTTATTGACAGCAACTATAAGAAGAGACGGTTCTTCTCAATTTACAAAAGATAACAGATGGGGAACATTCCCTTCTTTTGGTGCTGGTTGGGTTGTATCTGAAGAAGATTTCTTAAAAGATGTTTCTTTCTTAAATCTATTAAAGTTGAGAGGTGGCTGGGGTAAATTAGGAAACCAAAATGTACCACTTAACTTCTTGCCTTTCGCAACAGGTCAAAATTACAATTATTACTTCAATGGAGTTGCGAATAATGGAGGAACAACATTGGTAAGATATTTTGATCCGAATTTATCTTGGGAAATAGTTAAAGGTAGCAATATTGGGCTAGATTTTGAGATGTTGGATAGAAGATTAACAGGGACAATTGATTTATATAAAAAGGTTACTGATAATCTAATTCTCCAGGCTACACCTATTAGTACTACAGGTTTGGAAGAAGCAGGTTATTCTCATTTAGGTCAAGTTACAAATAAAGGTATTGAGATATCTTTAGGTTGGGGAGATAGAATTGGTCAGGATTTTTCTTACTCAATCAATGCAAATTATTCATTTAATAAAAATACTTTAGATAAGCTTGGTGATGAAAATGTAAATGACATCAATGGTGGGAGCTTAGGAAATGGACAGTGGACAAAACTTTTATCAGAAAAAACACTAGGGCAGTCTCTGGGAAGCTTTTATTTATGGGAAGTAGCTGGATATGATGCTAATGGAAATTTTATTTACGTGGATACTGATGGAGATGGTAAAAGCGGTGCGGCAGATGCAGATGACAGAAAATTCTTCGGATCTTATATTCCTAAATCTACTTTAGGTATTAATATCAATCTAAAATATAAAAATGTAGATTTATCAGTAAATGGTTATGGAGCATTTGGCTTTAAAGTTTATAATGGTAAAAAGGCACAAAGGTTTTCTGGAGAAAATATAGAGTACAATGTTGCAAATGATTTTTGGACTCCAAATAATACTTCAGCTGAAAACCCGGCTCCATTTAATTCAGTTCCGATCGCATCTAATTATTATTTAGAGTCTGGAGATTTTTTCAGAGTAAATAATATTACTTTAGGATATAATATTGATACAAAATTAAAATCAATTAAAACAATACGTTTATATGTAAATGCAATTAATCCTTTTATAAGCCAAAAATTCTCAGGATTTACTTCTGAATTACCAGGAGATAATAATCCATACGGAAGTGCAGGTATTGAATTAGATGCATATCCAACTGTGAGATCATTTGTATTTGGGGTTAATGTAAAATTTTAAATTGTAAGTCATGAATAAAAAAATAATAATATTATCAGTTATAGCTTTGTCAGGATTATTTTTGAATAGCTGTAATGATGAGTTGGATGTTACACCAACGGCAAGTGTATCTACTCAAGATTTATCTTTATATAATAATGATGAAGGAGCAAAGAGCTTTGTAACAGCTGTATACGCAAAGTTTTTAGATTGGGATATGAGTACCTTCTCATGGATTGGTATTACAAGTATAATTACTGATGATGCAGATAAAGGTTCTTCTCCTGGAGATTCAGGTTCAGATAAAGATTTAATAGATGCTTTAAATATCACACCCACTACGGGATCTTTTAACGAAGTTTGGAGAGCTAACTATAAAGGTATAAATAGAGCGAATCAAGCTCTCAAGTTTATTCCTATGCTTGATCAGGCAAATCCGCAGTTAAGAAACAGATTAATTGGTGAAGTAAAATTCCTAAGAGCATTTATGTACTTTACACTTGTTAAAGGTTGGGGAGGAGTTCCAATTGTTGATAGAATTGCAGATTCAAACAATGAGGAAGATCGTAAGATGTTATTAACCAGAAAATCAAAAGAGGAGGTTTATGCATTTATTGTTAAAGATTTAGAAGATGCAATTGCCGCATTGCCTGCAAAGAGTGCATATTCTGGGGCTGATGTGGGCAGGGCTAGTAAAGGAGCCGCTTATGCCTTGTTAGCTAAAGTTTATTTATATCAGAAAAACTGGCAAAAAGTTTCGGAAAATTGCGATCAGGTAGTAGGTTATTCATTGACTCCAAATTTTCAGGATATATACAAGGTATCTGGAGAAAATAATGCAGAATCTATTTTCGAGATTCAAGGTTTTGGTGGCGCTTCAATGCCTGGTATTCAGCAATATTCACAAGTTCAGGGCGCTAGAGGAGCTGGTGGCTGGGGGTGGGGCTTTAATACACCATCTCAAAGCTTAGTAGATGCTTTCAATGCTGCTGGAGATACTGAAAGAAGAGATGCTACAATTATTTTCAGAAACTCAACATTATACGATGGTAGAGTAGTTCCAGCTACTGTGGAAAACCCGTATTATAATTACAAAGCTTATTCATCTGCATTTACTGGTTCGGATGATTCCGACGCAAATATTAGATATTTACGATACTCAGAAGTTTTATTAATGAAGGCTGAAGCTCTAAATGAAACAGGGCAGACTAATAATGCTGCAACATATTTAAATCAAGTTAGATCAAGAGCAGGGCTTGCAAATACTACCGCTACTACCCAAGCTGCCATGAGAACTGCTATTTGGAATGAAAGAAGATTAGAATTAGCTTTTGAGCATGATCGTTGGTTTGATCTTGTAAGAACTGGACAAGCACAAGCTGCTATGGCTGCAAATGGTAAAACCTTTGTTGTTGGTAGACATGAATTATTTCCAATTCCACAGTCATTTATCGATGAATCAAAGGGAATGTCTCAGCAAAACCCAGGTTATTAATATTAATAATGTATACAGATGAAAAATATAAATTTAATTAAATATATAGCAGCAGCATTTTTATTTAGTATAACTGCTATCAGCTGTGAAGATAGTATTGACAAAGACAATCCGCCAATACCATATTCTTCTATTGGAGGATATCAAAATTCAGACGAAGTAGCATCCGGTAATCTTGTTGCAAAATTAAGTTTCGAAAATAACTTAAGTGATAAAATAAATAATATTACGGGGCAAATGCCACAGGGTGTTGCGTATACCTCAGGTGTAAAAGGAATGGCTTATAATGGCTCTTCCTCAGAAATGAAGTATTCTGTTGCTAATGCTACAACTGCGATTACAGGTCTGAATAGTTTTACAATTGCTTTCTGGATGAAAAGTGATGGTACGGTAGATCCTGCAACTCCGGGACAAGGTAAAGGTGCACAAGGTATTTTTACTATAGTTCGTCCAACCGAATTCTGGGGAGGTATTAATCTATTCTTAGAAAATCCGGATGCATCCAAACCAAACAGGATAAGACTTAAATTGGGTGTTGAAAATAGCAGAACAGGAGTTTCCTGGAAAGGACAGGGTGTTATAGCAAACCTTGATGGATATAAAGGAAAATGGGTTCATGTAGTTTTCGCTTATGATGCTAACACAAGCAAATGCTATGTATATCAAGATGGTGAAGCAGCTAAAAATCTTGACGGATTTGCTTATTCCCCTGCTGGAGGAGAGCTTGGTGGAGCTGCAACATGGTTTGCTTCAGATCCTGGCGGTGCGAGCAATCCAGCCAATGCTCCCGGATACGGTAACTTCCAAATGGGAGGAACGAATGGAAAAGTGGTTTTTGGGTCACACCAATTTGAAACCGTACCACCGCAAAATAACGGATCACAGCAGGACTGGGCAACAAGTTACGCTGGACAGCTGGATGAATTCAGGATATATAATGTGGCTTTGAAAAGTTCTGATGTAATCGCGTTATATAAACTTGAAAAAGACGGAAGATAATCTTAGAAGAGCCTGTAATTAGGCTCTTTTTTTATATATTTGAATATGAGAAAAATGATAGCTTCAATAGTATTCATCGGAATTTTATTAAATTCTTGCTCTTCAGATGATACACCGGCAAGTTCCGGAACACCAATCGGTGGTAATACCGAAACACCCAACAATTATACAGATCCACAACTTATCGAAATGGTTCAGAAAGATGTTTTAAAATATTTTTGGGATTATGCAGAAACAAATTCAAAGCTGGCCAGAGAAAGATACCATACCGATAATACATCTCAGGATGCAAATGTGGTAACTACAGGAGGATCAGGTTTCGGATTGATGACTATTCTGGTAGGAATTAAAAACGGTTATATCTCAAGAGCAGAGGCTGTTTCGAGACTTACAACTTCACTTAACTTTCTACAGAATGCCGACCGCTTCCATGGAGCATGGCCCCATTGGATGAACGGAACATCCGGACAGGTTATTCCGTTTAGTACAATGGATAATGGAGGAGATCTTGTGGAAACGGCATTTTTGGCACAAGGTCTAATCTGTGTAAGGGAATATTTTAAAAATTCTTCTGATACCTCAGAATTAGCACTATCTCAAAAAGCAGACACTCTATGGAAAGGAATTGAATGGAATTGGTATACAAAAGGAGAAAATGTACTCTATTGGCATTGGTCGCCAAATTATAATTTTCAGATGAATATGCAGCTGAAGGGCTTTGATGAAACATTGATTACCTATGTGTTGGCTGCTGCTTCACCAAATTATTCCATAGATAAGCCCGTTTATCAACAGGGTTGGGCTAGAAACGGAAACATTAAAAGTACCGCCACGCAATATGGAATCCCGGTTATTGTAAACCATAACGGAGCAAATGGAACAGTAGGGCCGATGTTCTGGTCACATTATTCTTTTTTAGGCCTTGACCCAAGGGGGCTTTCTGACGAATATGTAAATTATGGAGAAGCAACCACTAACCACGCCAGAATTATGTATCAGTACTGTTTAACAAACCCTAAAGGTTGGCTGGGGTACAATTCAAAAAGCTGGGGACTTACCGCAAGTTATTCAAGAAATACGGACGGATCTACAGGGTATGCTGCTCATCAGCCAAATAATGATTTAGGTGTTATTTCGCCTACAGCAGCACTATCAGATATGCCTTATACACCTACTGAAAGTATGAATGTACTTAGATTTTTATATAATGAAAATTACAGCAAATATATTGGTGTTGCAGGACCATACGATGCATACTCGGTTCATTACAATTGGGTAACGCCAAGATATCTGGCGATAGACCAGGGTACAATCGCGCCAATGGTAGAAAACTATAAAAATCAGTTTTTATGGCAGTTGTTTATGAATGCTCCAGATGTGAAACAGGGGCTTATTAAGCTAGGCTTCCACTCTACACAGTATGGATTTTAAAAAATAAAAATTAAATTATGAAGAGGATAATAGCATCTATCGCTTTAATATCTTTATTCACGGTTTCATGCAAAAATTCGCAAGCTCCGCAACAGCAGACCCCGAAACCTCAAATCGTGAAGAATGATATCACAGATGAACAATTAATGGACAGGGTGCAGAAAGATGCATTAAAATATTTCTGGGATTATGCAGAACCCAACTCTAAGCTTGGACGTGAGCGTTATCATGAAGACAATATTTACCCCGATAACGACAAACATGTCATTACCACTGGTGGTTCGGGCTTTGGTCTGGCTACCGTTTTGGTGGGCGTTGAAAGAGGTTTTGTACCAAGAAAAGAAGCGGTGAAAAGATTAACCGTAATGATGGATTTTCTTGCAAAAGCAGATCGCCACAAGGGAGCCTGGTCACACTGGATCAACGGTGAAACCGGTAAAACAGTTCCTTTCGGCAAAAAAGACAATGGCGGAGACCTTGTAGAAACGGCATTTTTAACATCGGGGATTTTAATGGTGCGCGAGTATTTCAAAAACGGAAATGCCGAAGAAAAAGCGCTAGCCCAAAAATGTGATGATCTCTGGAAAGGAATTCAGTGGAACTGGTATACCAAAGGTGGGGAAAAAGTATTATATTGGCATTGGTCACCCAATTATGGATGGGAAATGAATTTTCCACTTGAAGGCTACAACGAATGCCTGATTACCTATATTTTAGCGGCATCGTCACCGACTTATCCAATTGATGCGGAAACCTATTACAAAGGCTGGACAAGAAACGGAACCTATCTTTCAGACAAAACAAAATACGGACTTCCTTTATACGTAAAGCATAACGGCGCCGAAGAATACGGAGGCCCCTTATTCTGGGCGCATTACTCCTATATCGGTCTGGACCCCAGCAACCTTTCAGACAAATTAATCAAAAATTATTTTGACCTTAATAAGAACCAGGTACTGATCGATTATAACTACTGTGTGGAAAATCCTAAAAAATGGAAAGGATACGGACCAAACTATTGGGGACTTACGGCAAGTTACTCCAGAAATGCCGACGGAACTGCGGGATACGACGCACATTTTCCAAAAAATGACAGAGGGGTAATTACGCCTACCGCCGCACTAAGCAGTTTTCCGTATACCCCGAAAGAATCCATGGATTTTTTAAGGTTCATCTATACGCAGAAACCTGAATTTATTGGCTCTGCCGGACCTTATGATGCAACTTCAATCAATTACGACAACTGGTTTACCCCAAGATATCTCGCAATAGATCAGGGTACCATTGCACCCATGATTGAAAATTACAGAACCGGATTTTTATGGAAATTATTCATGAATGCTCCTGAAATTCAACAGGGATTAAAGAAATTAAGCTTCAGATCAGAAAAATATAATATTAAATAATTTTTCAGAAGCTGTTTCCCGCTTTCCGCACTCGCTATTTTTGGGTTTCTGCGCGGCGAAGCCGCGCGCAGAAACCCAAAAAATGAGCTCAGACAAATGCTACAATCGGGGCTAATTAAAAAGAAATAGTTAAATTGGGAATCCAAAATAGAAATTTCAGATGAAATGTAAACTAAAATACGCTTTGCTACTCCCGGTTTTGTTTTTCATAAAAGCAAATGCCCAGGAAATTAAAGCAGAATTAAATAAAGAAATTAAAAGACAGGAAAAGATTTCCTACATTCTCGATTATCCTCAGAATGCAAAAGGAAATGTTCCGCTAATTGTATTTCTACATGGATCCGGCGAAAGAGGCAATGATCTGGAAAAAGTAAAAGCGCACAGTCCTTTCACCTACAAAAACCTGATCAAGGAACCTGTAGCCATCTTAGCTCCTCAATGTCCTGAAAATACATGGTGGGATACGGTTACTGTATACGCTCTGATCAAAGAAATTCAGGCAAAATATAATATCGATGCTTCCAGAATTTATCTTACGGGACTTTCTATGGGAGGTTGGGGAACCCTGAAATTGGCAATGGAACATCCCGAAATGTTTGCAGCAGTAGTTTCTGTTTGCGCGCCTACGGACAGAGTGATGTATGCCAACATTGATCAGTACAAAAATTTAAATATGAAAATATTCCATGGCGGAATGGACGATGTCGTATTACCGGAAAATGCATTTAATTTTTACCAAAAACTCCACCCGGTAAATCCGTCTGCAGAATTAACGATCTTCCCGAATGACAACCATAATTCATGGGATTCAACCTATTCAAATCCTAAATTGTATGAATGGATGCTGTCAAAAAGAAAAGAAAAATAATCTGGAAATATTTTAAGCAAATCTTTGCTGGGTTAAATGCCTTTGCAAACGAAAATATACAGGTCATTGTAAAGAAAAATTTTTGCGGGCTTCGCGTTTAAAATAAACGAAATAAAAAGAAACTATAATTAAAGAAGATAGATTTATGAAATCGAAGATTCACGAATTCCTTAAAATAATGAAGAAGTTATGAGTAAAAAGTTAATTGTAATCGCCATGTTGGCATTAGCTCCTGTATTTTCTGCACAGGAAATGGTATCTCAGCCTGTCCAGTCTTATCAGACGGCTCAGTATCAGGCTAAAAAGAAAGCTTTTGTAGATAATCTTTTGTCAAAAATGACTTTGGATGAAAAAATTGGACAGCTTAATTTGCCGAGTTCAGGTGATTTTACCACAGGTCTGGCAAAAAGTTCTGATATTGGTAAGAAAATCGAGCAGGGATTAGTTGGGGGACTATTCAATATAAAAGGGGCTGACAAAATCAAAGCGGTTCAGAAAGTGGCCGTTGAAAACAGCCGCCTCAAAATTCCATTGATCTTCGGAATGGATGTGATCCACGGATATGAAACCACTTTCCCGATTCCTTTAGGTCTTGCCTCTTCATGGGATATGAACCTCGTTCAGCAATCTGCAAGAGTGGCTGCCAAAGAAGCTTCATCAGATGGCATCAACTGGACATTTTCTCCAATGGTGGACATTTCCCGCGAACCAAGATGGGGAAGAGTATCCGAAGGCTCCGGTGAAGATCCATACTTAGGAAGCGAGATTGCTAAAAATATGGTGTACGGATATCAGGGCAAAGACCTTTCTTCTGGAAATACTATTTTAGCATGTGTAAAGCATTTCGCATTATACGGTGCCGGAGAAGCGGGCAGAGATTACAATACGGTTGATATGAGTCACGTGAGAATGTTCAATGAATATTTCCCTCCTTATAAAGCAGCTGTAGACGCAGGAGTAGCTTCTGTAATGGCTTCATTTAATGAAGTGGATGGTGTTCCGGCTACCGGAAACAGATGGCTTCAGACCGAAGTATTGAGAAATCAGTGGAAATTCAAAGGGTTTGTAGTGACCGACTATACCGGGATCAACGAAATGGTGGATCACGGAATGGGAGATCTTCAGCAGGTTTCTGCACTGGCGCTGAAAGCGGGTGTGGATATGGATATGGTAGGGGAAGGATTTTTAACGACCCTTAAAAAGTCCCTGTCTGAAGGAAAAGTTACCCAGTCAGAAATCGATATGGCAGCCAGAAGAGTTCTCGAAGCTAAATATGATCTTGGACTGTTCGATAATCCTTACAAACATGGAGATGCTAAATTAGCAGCTAAAGAAGTTTTCAGCCAGGAAAACAGGAATATTGCCAGAAATGCTGCTGCCCAGTCTATGGTTTTATTAAAAAATGAAAACCAGACCTTGCCTTTAAAAGCTACCGGAACAGTGGCGGTAATCGGACCACTGGTAAATAATGCCATCAATATGACCGGAACATGGAGTGTTGCGGCAAAGCATGACAAGTCGGTTAATCTGGTACAGGGACTTCAGGCGAATTATGGTAAAAATGTAAAATTCATTTCTGCAAAAGGAGCTAATATTGATGACAATGCAAAACTGGAAGAAATCTATGCGGCTCACGGCAAAAAAACTGACCGTGACAATCGTTCGAAAGAAGCTTTATTGAAAGAGGCTGTTGAAGTAGCCAACAATGCAGATGTTATCGTTCTTGCTATCGGAGAATCTGCCGAAATGAGTGGTGAATCTTCTTCAAGAACAGAAATTACCATTCCTCAGTCTCAGGTAGATTTATTAAACGAATTGAAAAAAACGGGCAAACCTATAGCGATGGTGCTTTTCACAGGTCGTCCATTGGCGCTTACGAATGTTAAAGATGCTCCTGATGCTATTCTAAATGCGTGGTTCCCGGGTTCAGAAGCCGGAAATGCCATTGCAGACGTTCTTTTCGGAAAAGTAAATCCTTCAGGAAAACTTCCGATGACCTTCCCGAGAAGCTTAGGACAGGTTCCAATTTATTATAATGCAAAAAATACGGGAAGACCGTTGGATCAGAAATTAGTTGACAAATGCGAATACCAGAGATTCCGTTCCAATTATATGGATGAGTGTAATACACCGCTTTATCCTTTCGGATATGGGTTGAGCTATACAAAATTCAACTATTCTGATGTTACAGTTTCCAACGCCAATCCAAAAGGAAATCAAACCATTCAGGCCTCGGTAACAGTTACGAATTCCGGAAATTTTGATGGGGCAGAGGTTGTACAGCTTTACATCAGAGATATGGTAGGAAGTATTACAAGACCGGTAAAAGAATTGAAAGGATTCCAGAAAGTAATGCTTAAAAAAGGAGAATCTAAAAAGGTTACCTTTAGCATCAGTCCGGAAAATCTGAAATTTTACAATGGAGACCTGAAATACGACTGGGAGCCGGGAGAATTTGATATCATGATCGGAACAAGTTCTGAAGATGTAAAACATTCGAAAATCAACTGGACAAAATAAACTTTAAGTCACTCAATTTGAGTGACTTTTTTGTATATTAGAGTAAGATTAAACCACCAGAAAACTTAAAGTAAAACATATGAAAAAAACAATCTTATTCAGTTTGATGTTTCTTTTTTCCTTAATGCCGGCTCAAAAAAAGACTCCGGTTGTAGGAAATGACAGAGATGTTCACGGATGTATTGGCTCAGCAGGCTATACGTATTCCCAGATAAGAAATGAATGTGTACGCGTTTTTGAACAAAAAATCAAGCTCAAAGAAGTAGATTCCGATAAAGGTTACGCTTCAATGACTGCGGTTATTTTCAGCAAAAACATGAAAAAAGCAGAAATATTTATTCCGGACGGCGCCGCAAAAAGTATTATCCTTGAAAGACAAGGCAAAAGCAAAGTGTGGAAAAGCGGAAAGGCAATTAAAGATAGTTATGTATTAATTCCTTACAAGAAAAAAGGATATCAGATTAAGAAAAATGATGTAGTAATTTATCATTAATAAACACAAAGCCATTCTCAAGAGTGGGTTTTATTATTTAATTCTTATTCATTTGATATTTTGTAACATGATTCAGTCGCAAAAAACGATTTTCAACTCTCAAGGAAAAACCCTATTTTTGCATAGCTAAAAAGTAAAAGAAAGAATGAATTCCTACAAAAATCCATTGGAAGAACGCTATTCCAGCGAAGAAATGTTGTTTAACTTCTCTCACAACAATAAATTCCAGAACTGGAGAAAGCTTTGGATTGCCCTTGCTGAAATCGAAAAAGACCTTGGTCTTGAAATCACAGACGAGCAAATTGCTGAGTTGAAAGCCAATGCAGAAAATATCGATTACGAAAAAGCAGCTGAATATGAGAAAAAATTCCGTCATGATGTAATGGCTCACGTTCACGCTTATGGTGATGTGGCACCTTCAGCCAAAGGAATTATTCACTTGGGAGCAACTTCGGCGTTTGTAGGAGATAATACAGATTTGATTCAGATTCGTGACGGACTTTTAATTTTAAAGAAAAAGTTGGTTAACGTAATGAAGAATTTAGCAGATTTTGCTATTCAATATAAAGATTTACCGACTTTAGGATTTACACACTTTCAACCGGCTCAGCTTACTACTGTCGGAAAAAGAGCAACGCTTTGGCTGCAAAGTTTAGTGCTGGATATAGAAGAACTTGATTTTTTCTTGGAAACATTAAGATTCAGAGGAGTGAAAGGAACCACCGGAACGGCAGCAAGTTTCCTTGAGCTTTTTAACGGTGATTACTCTAAAGTTAAGCATTTAGACAAAGAATTGTCCAAAAGATTCGGTTTTGAAAAAGTTTTCGGAGTTTCCGGACAGACTTACGATAGAAAAATTGATGCTAAAGTAGTTGCTTTATTAGGAAATATTGCTCAATCTGCCCATAAATTTACCAACGATTTACGTTTGCTTCAGAACCTTAAAGAAATTGAAGAACCATTTGAGAAAAACCAGATCGGTTCATCGGCAATGGCGTACAAGCGTAATCCGATGAGAAGCGAAAGAATCGGAGCATTGGCAAAATATGTGATGTCTTTAACGACGAGTTCTGCAATGGTAGCTTCAACACAATGGTTTGAAAGAACACTGGATGATTCTGCTAACAAGAGATTAACGATTCCTCAGGCGTTTTTAGCAGTTGATGCAATTCTATTAATCTGGAATAATATCATGAACGGAATTGTAGTGTATCCGAACAGAATCAACAAACATATTATGGAAGAGCTTCCTTTTATGGCGACAGAATATATCATCATGGAAGAAGTGAAAGCTGGTGGCGACCGTCAGGAAATCCACGAAGTAATCAGGGTTCATTCCATGGAAGCTTCCAAACAGGTGAAAGTGGAAGGAAAAGAAAACGATCTTATCGAAAGAATTCTGAATGACCATTCATTAAAGCTGGATAAGTCGAAATTAAAAGAAGTGCTTGATCCGAAGAACTTCATCGGTTTTGCCCCCATCCAGACAGAGGAATTTATCAAAAACGAAGTACAGCCGATTATCGACCAGAATAAAGATCTGATCGGACTGGAGGCTGATCTTAAAGTATAATACAATATGCAGTCTTTTGGGCTGCATATTTTATTTTAATCACACCAAATAATCCATATGAAAAAATTACTTTTAGCCATTTTATTAATGCCTATACTTTCTTTTTCCCAGGATAAAGAAATTTTAAAGTATTTTAAATCAAAAGATTCTTTGGTTGGTGTTAAAACTCAAGATGGTAAAATTGTCATTCCGGCTCAGTTCAAAATTTTTTCTTATTTGAAAGACGGAGAATTGGTAAAAGGAGAAACCATTTATTTTGACGGACCAAAACGAGACGAGAAACAGGAAAAAAATGCATGGGGATATGTCTATGACAGAAAGGGGAATTTCCTTTATAGACCTTTCTTTTATGACAACGGAGCCGATTATTTCTCCGAAGGTGTAAGAAGGTTTGTTAAAAATGGAAAGGTGGGATTTGTAGACAGAAACGGAACGGTTATCATTAAGCCTGAACATGATTTTGTATCTTCGTTTAATTATGGATATGCTGCTTTTTGTGACGGCTGTGACTGGGAAAAAACTGAAGACGAGCATAAAGCAATCGTTGGAGGAACATGGGGTATGATGAATTTCAAAGGAGAAATTATAAAGCCTGTTTCAAAATCTGAAAATACGGTTGAAGTTGACGGAAAATATTATCCGAATCCATTCAGATACAATGAAAAAGAGAAGACTATTCTTCAGTTTTTCGAAAAGCAGAACAAAAAAATTTCAGAACTATATTATGTTAATCATTACACAGAATTATCTGAAAATGAAAAGAAATTATTCTTTGAGATCGTAGAAAGGCCAAAGGAAAATTTCCCGTTTTATCAGGTAAATACCTATGATTACAGAAAAGTAGAAACAGGATTGATGTATGATTTTAAATTTCTAATCTCAGAAAACGGCAAAACCATTTTTGCGTTGGATGATGATAATGAAAAGATTTCTTTTGAAAAATGGCTTGAAAATGAAAAGAAGGAAGCCGCGCAATTTCAGAAAGAACATCCGGATCATCCGAATAAGTTAAGTAAATGAAAAATGTTGAAAATGTTAATTCCGTAGGAATGAAATCTGTGTAGGAATTAAGATTTAAACGATATGAATTCCGTAGGAATGCTATTTTTGCAAAAATGATGAAAATAAAATATGCCAAATACCTATACCCAAATTTATATTCAGGTTGTTTTTGCTACAAAAGGAAGAAATATTAAAATTAAATCAGAAGTTAGAGCTGAAATTGAAAAATATATTTGTGGAATATTTAACAATAAGAAACAAAAAGTATTAGCGATTTATGCAAATCCTGATCATCTTCATGTTTTCTTTAGTTATAAAAATTTGCAAATAACAATTCCGGAATTAATTAAAACGGTTAAAATTGAGTCTACAAATTTTATTAATGAAAAGACATTATGTTTTGGTAAATTTTCCTAGCAAGAAGGTTATGGTGCTTTTTCTTATGCAAAAAGTCAGAAAGATAAAGTTGTAAATTATGTATTAAACCAGGAAAAACATCATTCAAAAAAAACTTTCAAAGAAGAATATATTGAAATGTTGAATGTTTTTGAAATTGAATTTAAGAATGAATATTTGTTTGAATTCTATGATGAAGAAAAATAATTTTGTGATTGCAGAATTATTTTGAAACTTCCAATGAAATGAAAATAGCAGTCCTACGGACTGCAAATTTAATTTAAACAGGTTTTCTACACAGCTATGATTCCTACGGAATCACATTAGAAAATTATATCATTCTGTAGGAATGAAATCTGTGTAGGAATAAAATTAAATAATGCACGCATTCCGTAGGAATGCTATCTTTGTAAGATGAAAAGGCGGCGCAGCCACATAAAATTTGAAATAAAAAATAAATCTAATAAAATCTGACATCTAATGTCTCAAAACAAAAGAATTTTCGTAGAAAAAAGAGGAATTTTCGATGTGGAAAGTCCAAAAATTTTTGATGAAGTAAAAGCAGTAGTATCCGAAGTACAGCAAGTAAAAGTGTACAATGTGTACGATATCTTCGGACTGAATGACGGAGAATTTGAAAAAGTAGTCAACAGTACCTTCGTAGATCCCGTAACCGATATTCTGCATGAAGAAAATCCGGCAAAAGGAATTTATTTCGGAATGGAATTTTTACCTGGCCAGTACGATCAGCGCGCAGATTCTGCACAACAGTGTATTGCGTTGCTCACTGAAAATGAAAAGTCTAAAGTAAGAAGTGGTAAATTAATAGAATTCGAAGGAATTTCAGAATCGGATTTGGTTAAAATAAAAGATCTTCTTATCAATAAGGTTGAATCACAGGAAAAAGATTTAACCATTTTAGATATTCCTGCAGAAGAAACACCTTCAAAAGTAATCATCCACGAAAATTTTATTAATTTTGATGATGCGCAGTTAGAAATATTTTATAATTCTCACGGTTTTGCATTAGGCCTGGATGATTTGAAATTCATTCAGGAATATTTTAAATCAGAACAGAGAAACCCTACGGAAACTGAACTGAAAGTTTTAGATACCTACTGGAGCGACCATTGTCGTCACACAACTTTTGAAACACAGTTGTCAAACATTGAGTTTGAAGGACAGTTTAAACATACATTGGAAAAAATTTTCAATGACTATATCGAAAAAAGAAAATTTCTCGGCCGCGAATTAAAACCTATTTCCTTAATGGATTTAGCAACCGTTTGCGCCCGATATTTCCATAAAACAGGTCAATTGGAGAACTTGGTAGTTTCCGATGAGATCAATGCCTGTACGATTCAAATCGAAGCGGAATACGATGGTAAAAAAGAACCGTGGTATTTATTATTCAAAAATGAAACACACAATCACCCAACAGAAATCGAACCTTTTGGTGGTGCTTCAACGTGTTTGGGAGGCGCTATCAGAGATCCTTTATCCGGACGTTCTTTTGTTTTCCAGGCGATGAGATTATCGGGTGCGGCAGATGTACTTGAGCCAGTGGATAAGACATTGCCGGGTAAATTACCTCAAAAAACAATCACAAAGCAGGCTGCAAACGGATATTCTTCTTACGGTAACCAGATTGGTCTTGCGACTACAATGGTTTCTGAAATTTATGATGAAGGCTACAAAGCGAAAAGAATGGAAGTTGGTTTTGTTGCCGGTGCGGTTCCTGTAGATTGGGTAAGACGTGAAAAACCTGAAGCGGGTGATTCTATCATCATTTTAGGCGGGGCAACAGGTCGTGACGGAGTAGGAGGAGCCAGCGGAAGTTCAAAGGAACAGGACGAAACGTCCATCCACACGATGAGTTCTGAAGTTCAGAAAGGAAATGCCGTTGAAGAACGTAAAATCCAGAGGTTATTCAGAAATCCCGAGGTAACGAAATTGATTAAAAAATCGAATGACTTCGGAGCCGGCGGTGTTTCCGTTGCAATCGGTGAAATCGCTGATTCTTTGGAAGTTAATTTGGATGTTTTACCTTTAAAATATGAAGGTTTGAATGGAACCGAACTTGCTATTTCCGAATCTCAGGAAAGAATGGCGGTTGTGGTTGAACCAAAAGATAAAGAAAAATTCATCAAGTTCTGTGAAGCTGAAAACATTGTGGCTGTTAAGGTTGCAAAAGTAACTGATTCCGGAAGAATGCAGATGTTCTGGAAAGGTGATAAAATTGTTGATCTTTCAAGAGCATTTCTTGATACCAACGGTTGTTCAAAAAGTCAGGAAGTTAAAATTACTCACCTTAATGAAGTAAAAGAAGAAAATCAGACATTCAATGAAGAGAATTTCTTAAAAATATTAAGCGATAAAAATGTTGCTTCTCAAAAAGGTTTGCTGGAAATGTTCGATTCTTCTATTGGTGCGACTACGGTTGCGATGCCTTTAGGTGGAAAATATCAGCAGACTCTGATGGAAGGAAGCGTTCAGACATTGCCAATTATCGGGGCAAAAGATATTGAAACGGTTTCTTTGGCAAGCTGGGGTTTTGATGCTGAAATTTCAAAACAGAATTCTTTGCTCGGAGCTTCTTATGCGGTAGTGGAAAGTGTTGCGAAAATCATAGCCATGGGTGGTGACTATAAAAATATCAGATTAAGTTTCCAGGAATATTTTGAAAAATTAGGTCAGAGCCCTGAAAAATGGGGCAAGCCGCTGGCTTCTTTATTGGGAGCTTATGATGCACAGATGAACCTCGGTTTGGCAGCCATCGGAGGGAAAGATTCAATGAGTGGAACGTATCAGGATCTGAATGTTCCGCCAACGTTGATTTCTTTCGCGTGTGCCAACGGAGAAAAGAAAAATATCATCTCTCCTGAATTTAAAAACGCAGGAAATAAAATATACTTCTTCAATCATGTCGCTCAGGAAAACGGACTTCCGGATTATGATGCTTTAAAAGGTATTTATGAATTTATTTTCGAAAATATTAAAGCCGGAAAAATTATTTCTGTAAAAACAGTGAAAGAAGGCGGAGTTGCCGTTGCTTTAGCAAAAATGAGTTTCGGAAACAGGTTAGGTGCTGAAATTACAGTTGATGAAAACGTTTTATTAGCTAAAAATGTCGGTAGCTTAATTATCGAATCTAAAGAAGAATTAAGTTCTGTAAATCTTCAATTGATTGGTAAAGTTGTTTCAGACGAAGTTTTAACGATCAACAATCAGCCAACAACCATCAACAAATTATTAGCAGCTAATACCAATACATTTGAAAATCTTTTTCCAACGGTTGAAAAAGGAAAAATTACGGTTGAACTGGATGAAAAATTAAATTCAGTCAATCCAAGAAATATCATCATTAAAAAGCACGGAATCGCTCAGCCAAAAGTATTCGCGCCGGTTTTCCCGGGAACCAACTGTGAGTACGATACACTGAATGCTTTCGCTAAAGAAGGAGCAGCAATCAGCAGTTTACCTTTAATCAATATCAATCACCAGCTATTGGATGAAAGCATTGATGCCTGGGTTAAAGAAATCAAAACTTCTCAGATTTTAGCTTTCTCAGGAGGTTTCTCTGCAGGTGACGAGCCGGATGGTTCTGCAAAATTCATCGTGAATGTTTTGAAAAACGAGAAAATGAGAAACGCCGTTCATGAACTGTTAGACAGAGACGGAATGATTATCGGAATCTGTAACGGTTTCCAGGCATTGGTGAAATCAGGATTACTGCCTTACGGAAGAATCAAAGATTTGGATGAAAATTCTCCAACGTTGGCTCACAATGCGATCAGAAGACATATTTCCCAGATGGTCAATGTAAAAGTTCTGAACGATGAATCGCCTTGGTTAAAGGGAATGAAAGGTCAGGTTTACACCATCCCGATTTCTCACGGTGAAGGTCGTTTTATGGCATCGAAAGAAGAAATCCAGAAGTTGTATGAAAACGGACAGATTGCAACGCAGTATTTAGATTTAGAAGGAAATATCGCTCACGGAATGCCATTCAATCCAAATAATTCATTATTCGGAATTGAAGGAATAACAAGTCCGGACGGAAAAATTTTCGGCAGAATGGGGCATCCTGAACGTTTTGCAGAAGGTTTGATGAAAAATATTCCGACCGCAAATTATCACAATATCTTTAAAAATGGAGTGGAATACTTTAAATAAGTTGCTGGCTTTTAGCAATTAGCTTTGGCTTTAAAATGTTAAAAATAAATGAATAATAATTCAAATAAACAAATGACTGTCATCAATGGCAGTCATTTTTCAAATCTGGAAGGTTTCTATGAAGAAATTTCCCGGCTTTTCTTAAAGGATGAAGAATGGAAAGTCGGTACACTGGATGGTTTCGATGATATTTTATACGGATTTAAAGGTGGAATTATCTGGAAAAATTCTCAAAAATCAAAAGAAAATTTAGGGTTAAATCTGACTAAGGAATTTTACGAAAATAAAATCAGACAAGGGAAGCCTTTTAATACCAAATTAATTCAGCAAAAGCTAAATGAACTGGTGGATGGAAACGGACAAACCTTATTTGAAATTTTAGTTGAAATTATTGGATCACATAAAAATATTACATTAGTTTTGGATTGATTATTTGATTAGAATAACGATTGGTATTAATAATGTTGTGCTGAGCCTGCCGAAGCATCTTAATAATCTTCAACTTTTTAATCAAAATCTTATTGGTTTAATTTAATTAAAAAAATCATCAATGCCTAATCTGTTTTCCTACGGAACACTGCAAAAAGAACAAGTCCAAATCGAAACTTTCGGAAGAATTTTACAAGGACAAAAAGACATTCTCAAAGGCTACAAGCTTAAAATGCTGGAAATTAAAGATCCTGAAGTTTTACGGAAAAGTAAGGAAAAATATCATCCGATTCTGGAATTTTCAGGAAATCCGGAAGATGAAGTGGAAGGGGTATTGTTTGAAGTTACAGACGAAGAAATTCTACAGGCCGATAAATATGAAGTGGATGATTATAAAAGGGTGGAAAGTGTTTTTAAATCAGGAAAGTCAGGCTTCATTTATGTCGGAAAATAATCTTATTTAAGAATAATAATGAGCTAACTTCGAAGTATATCTGTTAAAACATTTAATTAAAGATGAAGTTTAAATATATTTCCAGTAAATTAAAATTCCTGTAATGACTGATGCCACGGCCAGAAGAAGTACTGCTCCGGCAGAAATATCTTTTATAAAACCAATCCTCTTATCAAATTCAGGTTGAATTATGTCACAAATCCTTTCAATAGCCGTATTAAAGATTTCAGCAGCTAATACGGCAGAGGAAATAATGATAATCAAAACCGCATCAGTTGTAGTAAGTTTTAGGTAAAAAATCAAAAAAAGATTAATAAAAAATGCGGCGGTTTCTATCTGGAAATTCCTTTCACTTTTCACCATCATCAAAACTCCGCGGAAAGCATTGAAAAAACTGTTATGAAGAGGCGGTTTTCGCATAGTGAAAAGATATTTGCAAATATAATTATTTGCTTGAAGAAAATGCTTATCTTTAGTCATTATCAATTTGATACTGTTGATATCGGAAAAGAAACGGAAACAATCTGAATCTTTTGATGGTTGTTAATAACTCTCAGGATTATTCTTTTCCATCTGTTTTCTATTTATTATATTTGTAAAAATTTATTTTTGAATCTATGAAATTTATTATTTCAAGTGGTGAACTGCAGAAAGCTTTGCAAACTGTAAGTGGCGTAATATCAAGCTCTCAGTCGAGACCGATTTTAGAAAATTATCTTTTTGAATTAGACGGAACTCAGGTTACCATTACAGCATCTGATGGCGAGACGACTCTTGTTACTTCTCTGGAAGTAAAGTCCGATGATACCGGTAAATTTGCCGTTCCTGCAAAGATTTTTCAGGATTTTATCAAGACCTACGGAGAACAGCCATTAACGCTTGTTGTAAAAGATAATGCTGAAGGTACCGGAAGTCAGCTTGAGATTTTAGATGAAAAAGATAACTTTGCCGTAGCGTTGGATAATGCAGATGACTATCCGGAGCTTCCGGAATTTGATGCCGCACAAAGCGTTACCATGTCTGCAGGAGTTTTATCTGAAGCACTTACCAACACGCTTTTTGCAACCAGCAACGATTCTCTTCGTCCTGTGATGACGGGAGTTTTATTCCAGTTCGGGGAAAATGAAACCAATTTTGTTTCTACTGATTCCCACAGACTGGTTGTGTATAAAAGAAATGACCTGATGAATGCCGAACCAATGGAATTCATCATGCCGAAAAAACCGCTGAACATTTTCAAAAATATTCTTGCAAGCTCAAATGACGATGTAACGATCGATTTCAATGAGAATATGGCAAGATTTACTTTCGGAAAACATACCTGGATCTGTAGATTGATCGATGGAAAATATCCGAACTATACGGCAGTAATTCCGAAAGAAAACCCTAATGTATTAACGATCAACAGAAATCTTCTTTTGGGAGCAATCAAAAGAGCTTCCATCATGTCGAACAAATCTACCAACCAGGTACGATTTAAATTATCCGCCAATATTCTTCATCTTCATGCGGAAGATACCGAGTATGCAAATAAGGCAGACATGCAGATTCCTTGCGATTATAACGGTGAAGATATCAATATCGGGTTCAGTTCTAAATTCTTAACAGAAATGCTTACCATTCTTGGATCAGACGATATCACCATGAAAATGTCCCAGCCTAACAGACCGGGAATCATCGAGCCTCTTGATGGTCTCGAAGAAAACGAAAGTATCTTAATGTTGTCAATGCCGGTAATCGGGTTGTAGTATTAATTTAAATAAAATATAAGAGGTTTTGATTTTTTCAAAGCCTCTTTTTTAGTGAATGAACAATCAATTTTTACCATGAAAAACATTTTAACATTAATCCTTTTATTACAGTTTCTTATCTCGTTTTCGCAAAATATTAAAATTTACCATCAGAAAAAAGGAGACACCATCACTTATTACACAGATAATCAGGAGATCTATCCTGTATCATTTGTTTTTGTCCACCAGCCGGAAGTAGAAAATATGAAAAGTCCTGAACCTTTTAGAATGACTCAGGTTTTTCCTCCAAAATCAGTTAAAAATAAAGTGGCAAGTTTTATTATAATTGATGATTCTAAAAAATGGAGTATAAAAAAGATGCCCGGATACATGACGTATATTGGAGATGTAACCATTAAAAATTTTGATTCAGACTATCAGTATGATCTTCCTTTTAAGACTGGTAAATCTTTCACGGTTTTTCAGGGATATAACGGCTCATTTTCTCACCAGAATGAAAATTCTTTGGATTTTACCATGCCTGAGGGAACAGAAATTGTAGCAGCACGGGAAGGAATAGTAGTAGATTTGGTGAGCAATAATAATTTTTCATGTCCTACGAGAAGCTGCGCAGATAAAGCCAATTATATAACGATTTTGCATCCGGACGGAACATTTGCCCAGTATTATCACTTAAAACAAAATGGAGTGAAAGTCAATATAGGAGACCAGGTAAAGAAGGGCAGCGTAATTGGTTTGAGCGGAAATACGGGATGGAGTAAAGGACCGCATTTACATTTTGTAACTTATCTTTCCAGCACTACCGCTGATAAGCTTATGAAAACCGTAAAAACTCTTTTTAAAACAGGTAATGGAACAAAGGCAGAATATCTTGCGGAAAAAAAGACCTATTCAAAAAACTACTGATAAACTTGGGTAATATTTCGCGGGCACATTAAAATTTGTATAGAAATTAAACCTTTAAAGTTTGTTATAAATTTCCCTGTTTCTCAAAAAAACACGACATTTGTAAACTTAAAATTCAACTCAATTTTTCAAATATATCAGATGAAACCGTAAGATTACATCTGGCTTAGAAAAAATAAAAATTATCAGATGAAAATATCGAATAACTGGCTTAAAGACTTTATCAAAACGGAATTGAAAACTGAAAGAATCGGTGAGTTCCTTACGGATATAGGTCTTGAAGTTGAAGGGATAGAAAAATTTGAAAGTATAAAAGGCAGCCTGGAAGGAATTGTTGTAGGTAAAGTATTAACCTGCGAAAAGCATCCGAATGCAGACAAGCTCAAAAAAACAACGGTAGACGTTGGAAACGGGAAAATATTAAATATTGTTTGCGGTGCTCCTAATGTAGAAGCCGGACAAACGGTTCCTGTAGCAGTAGTCGGAACAAAGATCTATGATAAATCCGGGAGCTTTTTTGAAATTAAAGAAGCCAAAATTAGGGGAGAAGTTTCCCAGGGAATGATCTGTGCGGAAGATGAACTGGGATTAAGTGATGACCACGGAGGAATTATGGTGCTTGATGAAGAAAAGTTTGAAGTAGGAAAAAAATTCGCTGACTATTTTGAAATTATAAATGACGAAGTTCTTGAAATCGGTTTGACGCCAAACAGAACCGATGCTATGTCTCATTATGGTGTGGCAAGGGATCTTCATGCTTATCTTTCTACAAACAAACAAAAATCCGATTTTGAAAAAGTTTCTTCTGTTGTGCTGAGCAATGAGGGAACCCACGATTTTAAATTGGTAGTGGAAGATGCGGAATTATCTCCCAGATATATCGGAGCAGTAATTGAAAATGTAAAAGTAGGCGAGTCTCCGTCATGGCTGAAAGACCGGCTGAAAGCGATCGGATTAAGCCCTATCAACAATGTGGTGGATATTACCAACTACATTCTTCACGGTTTCGGCCAGCCGTTGCACGCTTTTGATGCAGATAAGATTGCAGATAAGACCGTAAAAGTAGGAACTGTAAAAGAAGGAACGAAATTCACAACCCTTGACGGTGTGGAAAGAACGCTGAACGGTTCTGAGATCATGATCAAAGACGGAAAAGACAATCCAATGTGTATTGCCGGAGTTTTCGGTGGTGCCAATTCAGGTGTTTCCGCTGAAACTAAAACCATTTTCCTGGAAAGTGCTTATTTTAATCCTGTTGCCGTAAGAAAAGGTGCCAAATTCCACGGGTTGAATACGGATGCTTCTTTCAGGTTTGAAAGAGGGGTAGATCCTAACATTACCAGAACAGCCATTACTCATGCCATTAAATTAATTCAGGAATTAGCTGAAGGAAAATTAGCAGGTGATTTGCTGGAAGAATATCCTAAGAAAATTGAAGATAATTATGTAATCATCAGATTTTCTAAAATCGAACAAATTTTAGGGACGAAAATTCACAGGGAAAAAGTAAAAGAAATCTTAAAGGCACTTGATATTCAGGTTTTAAATGAAATTCAGAACGGACTTGAAATTTCTGTACCGGCTTACAGAGCAGATGTGACGAGAGAGATTGACGTCATCGAAGAGATTTTAAGAATTTACGGTTACAATAAAATTGATGCTCCTCAAAAGATATCTTTTACTCCGGTTAAACTTCATGCCAAAGATCAGGATGAGCTGGAAAACAGCTGGGCAAGAACATTGCAAAGCCTTGGCTTCAACGAAGTGATGAATAATTCATTAACTTCGGTGAAAGATGAGAAGGACGCCGTAAAATTGTTAAATCCGTTAAGCAGTGATCTTGCATTCATGAGAAAGTCTTTATTGGAAGGACTCTTACAGAATGCTATCTATAATATCAACAGGAAAAATCAGGATATCAAATTCTTCGAATTTGGGAAAATCTATCATAAAAGAGAAAAATACGAAGAAAGAAAGCAGCTTGGAATTCTTGTTACGGGAAGAGATGTTGCTGAAAACTGGCTGCAGCCGAAGTCTGCAACAAGTTTTTACAATTTGAAAGCTTACGTTAAAGTTTTGCTGGAAAGATTAGCCATTGATTATAAAGAAGTGGCTCTTTCAGAGGAAAGATTCTCCGATGCGCTGGCTTATGAAGTTGATGGTAAAGCTTTGGTAAGAATAGGAAAAGTTTCCGCTGAGATGCTGAAAGATTTTGATATTGATCAGGAATGTTTTTATGCAGAAATCGAACTTGAATTTGCCCAGAAACTGCGCTCTGACAATGATCTGAAATTTAAGGACATTCCTAAATTCAACAAAATCCGGAGAGACTTGGCATTATTGATTGATAAGAATGTAAATTACGAAGACCTTTATCAAACCGCCAAAAAGAATAAATCTCCATACATCAAAAACATCAATCTGTTTGATGTATATGAGGGGAAAAATCTTCCGGAAGGTAAAAAATCCTATGCTATGAGCTTTGAGCTCCTGAATGAGGAAAAAACGCTTGAAGAGAAAGAAATTACTGCAGTAATGGATTCACTTATCAAATCATTCCAGAAAGAATTCAATGCGGAATTGAGAGGCTAATTGTTATTTTAAATATAAAGATTAAATACATCAATAGAAACGGGCTATTATCCTGAGCATGTCGAAGGAAGCCCGTTTTTTATTACAACCAAATGCCATTGGTTTTACCCAAAATATAATATAAAAATAATATTTCGTAATAAATAGAAATTCTAAATCACGATCTGCTGCCTTAGAAACGATGATTACATCTATATATTCTTAAAAATTTTCATTGAAAACTACCGTTAAAAGAATAATAAAATCTTTGCAACCCTTTTTAAATAATAATATTTCCGTAAATTTGATTTCAATCAAAAAGAAAAAAATGAAAAATCTTTTTTTAAGTTTATGTACTGCAGCGGTTTTGGTTTCCTGCGGAGCAATGTCCGGTTCTGCTTCAAAAGTAGGTAAGGCGCAGCCTTCACTTTCCGGTACTAAATGGGCTTTGGCTGAAAATGTGAAAGGAAAGATTCCTACCCTGAATATTGATGGTGAAAAGATCAATGGAAATACGGGATGCAACAACTATTTCGGAACAGCTAAAGTAGAGCCTTCCACAGGTAATTTCTCTGCCAGCCAGATGGGTTCTACCAAAATGGCTTGTGAGAATATGAGCGTAGAAAAGAACTTTATGGATATGATGTCTAAAGCTAATAAATATGTCATCACAGGAAATGTTCTTGAATTGTATCAGGATAATCTCCTGCTGTTAAAATTCAATAAGGCAGAATAAAATAAAAAGAAAGGAACTCGTCTGAGTTCCTTTTTTATGTTTAGATTGTTATTAATCTTCCTCTTCTTCGTCGTACTTAGCCAACTCTTCATCACACCATTTAAACGCAGCTTCTACCACTTTTGTAGCTTCGTCTGCCATAGTTTCCTCATCATCACCTTCAAGATCATCCAGCCATTCTACTTCTTCCTCCTCAACATTCAGGATGAATCTCGGATATTCTGTGTGAACTACGAACAAATCTTCTGGAAATTCCGAATTATCTGCTAATAAAAACTTTGGTAATTTCATTTTTTTAATGTTTTAACTTTGAATCAAAGATAATAAAATTATTGGTATTTGTTCTTGTCTATCTTTATTTTTTGCAAAACTTTATGCCTCGTTAATGTTGTTTTACTTAAAGTGTCTTTCGGCTTAAAACTCAGGGTAACATTCGGATTTACGGTGCTTATCAGTTCCGCTACCTGTATTTTGTCAAGATCTTCGGCAGTTTCCAGATAGAATTTCAAAGGTACTTTATCCAGTTTTTCTGATCGTAAAAACTGTTTCATCTGCATTCTGTTTTCCAGGTAATTGCCTTTGGATAACCAGGTGAAAAGCATTCCTGAAGCAAGACTTAAAAAACCGATCGCATATACGTTATTGTTGAATAGAAGGAAAAGCTTTCTGAAGTATACCAGCCATACTGCAAAGCTGAACGGAGCCATTAAACGGTAATCAATAGGATTTACAGAATAAAAATATTGTATTAAATAGGAACAGACAATCCCCGAAATACTGATGAAAACAAAGAAAAACTCAATCTCGGAAAGTTTATATCTGATAAATAACCAGCATATCAAAAGGATGTTTAAAAGCCCGATACCATAGATCGCATAATTGATGATTCCTCCTCCCGGATTTGCAATATGAATGAAAGGATTAAAAGTGGTGCATAACCCCTGAAACAGCTCCACCAAAAGCTTGGAAGTAGGATGTAGACCGATTTCGAGAAATTCATTGACGTAGTTTTGATTAAAATAATCAATGAATAAAAATTTATATAAAACCACGAATATACCACCGGTCAAACCTGAAATAATAAAGACCGCCGAGTACTTTCTTTTCAAAAAAATCAATCCGAAAAGTCCGGTCCCGGCCATAATAAAAAGCGAACTGTACCGTATATTGTACAGTGCAATTAAGGATAATGAAAGATAAAAAACAGCTTTGCCTTTTTTCAGTTTACCTTCAATGATTAATGAACAGGTATAGAGAAATAGCAGCACAAAAGGCAGTATCAGTGCTTCACTCATCGTATAGGAGTAAATCGACAGAAAGCTGAAAAGTGCACATAAAACCACAGATTCTTTAAAGAAGAATTTCTTTTTCCAGGTAAAAAAAAGAATAAACAGGAAGGCTGAAATCCCTACAATTTTACTGCTCCAGAATTCATCCGCCCCAAAAAAAGTAAAAATTTTAATGCTTACAGGATAACCTAATGGAGTAGTGGTATTATCAATCGTCGGAAAAACATGGGCAAACCTCATATAACGGATAGAATCCGGATTGGTTCTGCCTTTTTCGTTCAGTAAAAAACGCAAAATGATCATCATTAACGTAATGATGATCATTGATATCTGAATATTTCGTTCTTTAAATTTCATGGATGGTGAAATTAATCAATTTTGTAACGCAAATCAATTAAAATGCACAGTTGATCATCCACCATTCATTTTCTTTTATTTCGAAAACATTTTCGCCACTTTTTCAGCTTTCTTGCTTTCAGAATAATCATAGAAGCCTTCTCCTGATTTTACCCCTAATTTTCCAGCCATCACCATATTTACCAATAATGGATTCGGTGCATATTTCGGATTTTTAAAGCCATCGTACATTACATTCAGGATTGCCAGACAAACATCAAGACCGATGAAATCTGCCAATTGAAGAGGTCCCATCGGATGAGCCATTCCCAATTTCATTACCGTATCAATTTCCTCAACACCGGCAACACCGTTGTATAAGGTTTCGATAGATTCATTGATCATCGGCATAAGGATTCTGTTAGCCACAAATCCCGGATAATCATTAACTTCTACAGGAACTTTTCCTAACGTTTTGCTCATTTCGTAAATCGCATTAAAAGTTTCTTTGGAAGTAGAATATCCTTTGATGATCTCTACAAGCTTCATGATAGGAACAGGATTCATAAAGTGCATCCCGATTACTTTATCCGCTCTTTTGGTGGCAGCCGCGATCTTCGTAATGGAAATAGAAGACGTATTGGTGGCCAGAATGCAGTTTTCCGGTGCAAACTCATCCATCTGACCGAAAATTTTTAGTTTTAATTCCTGATTTTCCGTTGCTGCTTCTACGATAAGATCTGCAGAGCTCACCGCATCCTGAAGTGCAGTGAAAGTATTAATATTGCCTAATGTTTCAGCTTTTTGTTCTTCCGTAAGGTTTCCCTTTGCAATTATTCTGTCGAGATTGGTAGTAATGGTTTTAAGCCCTCTGTCCAAAGCTTCCTGAGATACATCTACCAGGTTTACTTTAAAACCGCTTTGTGCAAAAGTATGGGCAATACCATTTCCCATGGTTCCGGCTCCGATAACGACAATGTTTCTGATCATTTTTCCTTATTTAGTTAATTAATTTTTATTTGATTAGGGTTAAATTTCTTGCGTTTGAAAGATCGGCTTTTTTGATGACTTCAGTCTCGTCAAAGCTTACATTACCGTCTCGGTTAGGCTTTTTCATTCTGTTTTGGGCATCAATTGCTGCTTTCAGACCGTTTACAAACTGCATTTTCTGAGTCTTAGAAAATGCATCGGTTCCGATATACAGATTGAATTCTCCTTCTCTTCCCAGTCCGTTCTGACGGTAAACTTCAAAATTTTTTATTTTATTTTTGGTCCTGAATGTATTGATAAAATCCATTACCGGCTTATCGGAAGGCGTACCGCAGCAAATGCTGTGATAACCCACGACAAGATAATTTTCGTTTTTCTGTGCAAAGAATAATACTGTGCTGAATAGCCCTATTGTTAATAATATTTTTTTCATTTTAACGGTTTTAAAATTAAGGTTAAATTTTTACTTATTAAAATAATCCCAGACCGACTTTGATATATCCGAAATCATTTTGCAGTTGACCATATTCGTTTCCGTTGAGTTACTGACAAATACAGCTATTGCATAATGTTTGCCATTCGGTAAAGTAACGATGGCAATTTCATTTTCAGCGCCCGTTAAGCCTGCATTATTCTTTCCGGAAGCTCCCGTTTTTCGCGCTACGGGTGTATTTTCCGGAAGTTGTTCAATCAGTTTATTTTTTCCGGTAGAGGTAGAAAGCATTACTTTCATCAGGTAATCCGTAGACATTTTGGAGAGTAATTTCCCGTCATAGAATTTTTTCAGAACCTCTGTTGCAGAGGCTGCGGTGCTGTAATTTTCATACTGCGCGTTCCAGTCTTTATGCATTTCTGCTTCATTGAACTTGATCTGGAAACCTCTTACATCTTTAGAATTCATAAATCTCTGTACCGTTTTTGTTCCTCCCAGTAATTTCAGGAGAATATCGCAGCCGTTATTATCACTTTTAGCGACCGTATATTCAAGGATTTCGCTTAGAGGTACTTCAACATTTCCCTTCGGATATTTATCGCGAAGCGGCGACCAGGTATTTTCATGTAAATTGGCATTATTTAAAAGGATTTTTTGATCCAGTGACAGTTTTCCCTTATCAACATAATCCAGGACAGCTGCAGCAATATGAAATTTAAAAACGCTTTGCATCGGGAGTTTCTTGTCGGCGTTTTTATTGTATTTAAAACCATTTTCAAAGCCCAGAACGGAAATTCCTACCGTAGCATTTTTATCTTTAATAATTGCGTTGATTTTTTGTTCTAAAACAGATTGCTGGCCAAAAACAAATGCCGAAATCAAAACAAATAATAACCCGATTTTTTTCATAATATTTTGTTTGATATTTACCGCAAGAGGTAAAAGATATTTTATAATGTTAATATTTTAGCTTATTTAAAGTCTGCAAAATAATAAACTCAGGAATTTTAGCTAATGTATTCTATTGTATAATAAAGATTAGTGCTAAAATCTGTTGTTTCTTTTGCGGTTAAAAATTAAAAAAATAAATCCCTTTCAGATAACTAAAAGGGATTTGCAATTTAAGATTTTTTCTTATTTCACCTCAAAATAATTAAGGTTTATACCATTATTTTCGAAATAGATCCGGATTTTATTTTCTCCTTTTTTAAGGCTGATGCCTTTCACAGAAAGGGTTTTCCAGATCTCATTGCCGCCTGTGGATGCTAATGAAACAGTAGATAATTGTTTTCCTGAAGCATCTTCAATCCTGATTTTTGCTACATTGCTGCTTGCATAATTAAAATCGAAAGTATAGGTTTTGTCGGTTTTGGCGTTAATGGTATATTGAAGCCATTCTCCGCTTTCCGTTTTTCCTACGTAATATTCATTGGTATTGGATTTATAAATGTCGACGCCATCATTTCTCAGCTGGTTTCCGGAATTCCATTCGGATCTTTTCGCCGGATCACTTACCCAAAGATTCACATAATCATTATCAAGGTAAGCTGAACCCATTCTTCCCAGATCATAATCGGTTGCCAAAATTTTACCGGGAGCCTGGAGATTTTTAAAAGGTTTTGTGGAAGCATCCGTTGTCTGCCTGAACATCGCATCAATCACATCATTTTTAACCTCAACATTGCTGAATTTATAGTTTTCTGCAATCTGCATCAGCGCTTTTTTGGCAAATTCTTTCGAAGGTTTTTCGCCGCCGTTCTGCCAATAATTCAACAATTTCTGATATTCGGGAGTGATTTTTACGTTGGTAACTCCTGCAATATTATCGATTTTTTTCATTGGCCAGAATGCATAACCGATGTTGTGTTTATCCAAAAGCTGAATCAGCTCCGTAAACCACACATTTGAGTTTTCACCTGTTTCGCCCAGCCAGATCGGGATATTGTGCTTTTCACGAAGATCCAGTGCAAATTTAATAGTAGCATCATCCGTATAATTCCAGTATTTATGGAAGCTGAAAACCATATTGTTATCCCAAAGCGGCGTAAGTCCATTGTAATTATTTCCCCAGCCGTTTCCTTCAATGATGATGATGTGCTTTTTATCAACCGTACGTATAGCTTCTGTAATATCTTTCTGAAGTTTCCAAAGCGGTGCATTCGACATTTCATCGGTTCCGTTCGGATTTTTTCCGGTGAAATTGATGTTGGGTTCATTGATTAAATCATATCCTCCGATCCATGGCTCATCTTTATATCTTTCTGCCAGTTTTTTCCATAACGCAATTGTTTTTTTCTGATTTTCCTCACTTTCCCAAAGAGAAGGTTTTGATTTGTCATTGTCGGAAATATTCACGTCATTTCCCTGTCCGCCCGGAGCAGCGTGAAGATCCAGGATCAGGTACATTTTATTATCGGCACACCATTTTAAAAGATCATCGGTCATCTTAAAACCTTCTTCCAGCCAGGTATTTTGACCTTTTTTAGATTCTTTTTCAATAGGTAAGGTGTAAAGATTGTAGTGCATCGGAAGTCTTATCGAATTGAATCCGGCTTTCTTCAAAAAATCAATATCCTGTTTGGTAATGCCGTTTTTAAGGTATGCTTTGTAAAACTCATTCATTCCGTCTTCTCCGATGAGTTCAGCAATTTTTTCTTTGATTTTGTATTGAGGTCCGGCAAAATCTGCCGTCTTCAGCATATAGCCTTCCTGAAGCATCCATCCTCCAAGACCCAGACCTCTCAGTTGTACATTTTCACCTTTGTCGTTAACGATTTTTTGGCCGTTGGTTTTTAAAAGCTGTGATGTCCCAAATTGAGACAATAAAAAAGCGGATAGTAGGATGGCTCGTTTCATAGTTGTTTTAATTATTAAATATTATGGGGTATTTTTAAGAATGACTATTTGATAATCACAAATATATTTAAATTTATTGAATAAAAATCAAATATTGTAGCAATATGAAAGTGCTGCCGAAGGTAAAAATGAAAAAAGACCGCTTAAAATGAGCAGTCTCTTTCCGTATGTATTGTTGTCTGAATTATTTCTTCTTGTAAGCAGCGTCTTTAATTCTCGCTTTTTTACCTCTAAGGTCTCTGAAGTAGTAGATTCTTGATCTTCTAACTCTACCTCTTCTGTCAACTTCAATTTTTTGAAGAGCAGGCATGTTGATTGGGAATACTCTTTCTACTCCTACATCACCAGACATTTTTCTGATCGTGAAAGTTTTTGTAGAACCGGTACCTCTTAATTGGATAACTGTTCCTTTGAAGAACTGAGTTCTTGTTTTCTGACCTTCTTTAATCTCGTAATAAACAGTGATTGTATCACCCGCTTTGAATTCAGGGAATTCTTTTTTTGTAATGTACTTGTCTTGTACGTACTTTAATAAATCCATTATTAATAAAATAAAATGTTTAAGCTAAGCAACTTACACGGACTTCGTCAGAGGTTGAATAACAGGTTGCAAATATACAAATCTTTTTTTCAATATTCCAAACACATTACCATTAAAATATAATGAAATTTTAAAGAAAATACCGGGTATAAATTAATATTTCCTTGAAGTTACCATCAGATACAGTTTACATGTGTATTTTACTTTTGCACGATGATAAAAATGGCTTCTTCAGCCTTGTTATATCAGCTAAACTATTAAAACATTATACAAATTGTACTCATGAAACAGCTTTTATTCTTTTTTTGCTTTGCCGTCCAGATGGCTTTCGGGCAGGCTCTGTATCCTTATTTACAAAATCCGACACCGAATTCAATGATTGTCAGCTGGAAAACATCATCAAACACCGAAACAACCGTTTTTTACGGAACAAATCCAGCCAATCTTAATGTGACCTTTACAGGAACCACTAATATATTTTCCGATACCGGTTACAACAATAATTATTATTATCATACGGCAAAAATCACCAACCTTCAGCCGAACACGAAATATTATTACAAAATCAGAACAGGAAGCAGCGAATCTGCGGTTTACAATTTCAGAACACTGCCTTTGCCGGGGCAGGCCGCAACGGCTAACGGGAAAATCCGTTTCCTGATTATGGGAGACAATCAAATCAAGGCAGAACCGAGATATGACACCTTAACGCTAAATGCCTATAAAAAGCTAAAGGAAAAGTTCGGTCCAAATTCTGATCCTTCCGATAATGTTGCTTTGACTTTTATGGTCGGAGATCAGGTGGATGTGGGAACACTCGATCATTATGAAAATGTTCATTTTAAAAAGAATATCAATCTTTCACCATATCTTCCTATACAGACCACGGTAGGAAATCACGAAACCTACGGAACTCTTGGAATGAATTCTTATTACGCTCATTTTTATATCGATGAAATAAAATATAAAAATATCTCATCCGGAAATGAGAACTATTACGCTCAGCAGGCGGGAAATGTTTTGTTTATCAGTTTAAGTTCTGAACATACCGGTTCTGCGCAGATGACCTGGCTGCAGCAGATTTTAAATGCGGCTGAGAACGATTCTACTGTAGACTGGATTATTTCTTTAAGTCACAGACCTTACCAGGCAGAGCAATATGTAGGAGATATTTCAACCTGGGTAAGAAACAGTGCCGCTCCTCTTTTAACCACTTCTTCAAAATATTTAATGCACGTCGGAGCGCATCACCATTTGTATCACAGGGGACAGCTGAAAAATACGCCGAATTACCAGATTATTTCCGGTGGTGTTGCATGGGACCAGTATTGGGGAATGTCTACCGAACAGGATTTTGATGATGTTCAGAAAACCCTTACTGACTGGACGTACCAGATCGTGGAAGTGGATGTGAACACAGGAAAAGTAGATGTTGAATCCTATTCCATCGGAGGAGTGTATCACAAAAAATATAATGAACTGATTGACACGTTCCACCGGTATAAAAATCAGCCTAAGCCGGCAAAGCCTATTATTTCAAACACATTTACCGCACCGGTTACTTTGCCTTTAACTTTAAACGGAAGTGCATTTTCAAGTTCGAACGGAGAATTGCTGAATACGACTCAGTTTTTAATTAGTAAAGCTGCAGATTTTTCCATTATTGAAAAGGAATTTTACAGAGATTACGAAAACTGGTTTGGGAAAGACGGAAACGGAACGCCTGATATTACCAAAAACCTTAATGCCGGCGTTGATATTACAAAAGCTACAATCGATGCAAACTCTATTACCAATGGTGTTTATTATGTGAAAGTACGCTACAGAGACCGAAATATGGAATGGAGTGACTGGAGCGATGTAAAAGAATTTACGGTAACCGGAAGTGTTGTTTCAAATCCTGTTTTTACTTTAAATAAAACAGAATATCTCCAAAACGAGCCAATTACAGCCAATTTTACAGATGGTCCAGGAAATAATCAGGATTGGGTAGGAATTTACAAGAAGGGCCAGAATCCTGCGGCTGTAACTTCACAGGCTTTCGTCTATACCAACGGACAGACATCGGGAACAGCTTCATTTCCGAACGGAATTGCTACTAAAGGTCAGTATTTTGCAGGCTTTTTTGCGAACAACAGCTATACGGAAATTACCCCAAGGAAAAATTTTTATGTAGGACCGAAAGTGGTGCTTTCAACAACTTCTGACGTGTATCCTGTCGGCGGAACGGTAACCGTTAATTTCTCCAGCGGACCAAATCTTACCAAAGACTGGATCGGGATCTATAAAATGGGACATACGCCGGGGAATGTAAATTCTACACAATGGAGCTACGTGACCACGGCTTCTGGTACACTCAATTTCACAGGTCTTGCAAAAGGATATTATTATGCACAGTATTTCTTAGAAGATGGTTACACGACAATAGGCGAAAAAGTTTTCTTTAAAGTCGGAGATATTGTAACCGAACTCTGGACCAATAAGCCTGTTTACACATTAGGTGAAAATATCACAGCTTCCTGGACCGATTCTCCGGGTATTATTAAAGACTGGTTGGGAATTTATCCTCAGAATATTACCGTTCCGGATGATAATTTTATTTCTTATACGTATTTTGACGGAATTACCCAAGGTACAAAAACCATTCAGGGAACAGCAGTTCCAACAACACCCGGAAATTATTATATGGTAATGTTTACCAATGATTCGTATACCGAGGTATCCAACAGGCTACAGTTTCAGGTAACCGGCCCGACATTGGGAACGGGAGAAACAAAAACTACTGAGAAAAATGTAATCTTGTATCCGAATCCTACAAAACCGGGAGAACCTACCTTTATAAAGAGTGATTATCCCATAGAAAAAATAGAATTGCTTTCAGCAAACGGAGATCTTCTCTATGAATCAAAAAATATCAACAACCAGCGTTTCTCCCTGGTGAATGAAAACCTTCCGAAAGGCGTCTATTTTGTAAAAGTACATACCAGAAAATTATTTACTTTAAAATTAATCATCCAGTAAGAGTCCCGAAGGGACGACCTAAAACAGCATTGGACGTAAGTCCAATGAATAAAATAATAATTAGATTAAAATATATCCGATAAAGAGTCCCGAAGGGACGACCTAAAACAAATGGATAAAAAAATAATCCAACATCAAAAATCGGCAAAAATTTTAATTTTTGCCGATTTTTATATTTATTCATCAGTAGATTTCAGTGCCCATGCTATTAAAGGTGCCTGCATAAAAAGCCTGGCCAATCTTTGATTATCGGTATTTAGTCCGAAAGAATCGCGTCTGTTTTTATATTGGGCAATATTTCCGGGAAGTACGGCTGCGAAAAATCCTGCTACAATTTTTCCCATTGTTTTCCGGTATTTTTTGGGTGTTACAATTACGGCGGTGCCTAAAGCAATTTCTGCAATTCCGGAATAGACAACAGTGTCATCTTTATCAAGAGGAACCCATTCGGGAACCTGCGCCTGAAATTCTTTTCTTGCAAATGTGAGATGCCCGATTCCTGCGGTGATAAGAAATGCGCCAAGCGCAACTCTTGAAATGTTTTTCGTTTCCATAATACTGTATTTATGTGATAAGGTGTAGATATCTTAACCAAAATCCAGACCATCATCAGTATGGTTATCGGTGATCCGGTACAACAAATGCTTAAATGACGATCCATTATTCTGAAATCTGAGAAAAAGTATTAAATTTAAGCCAACAGAAAATCTAATATTTCATGATAGATAAAAGAGTAAAAAATGCAAAGGAAGCCATTGAGGGAATTAAGGATGGAATGACATTGATGCTGGGCGGATTCGGACTTTGCGGGATACCTGAAAACTCAATTAATGCACTGGTGGAGAGTGATGTAAAAGACTTAACCTGTATTTCAAACAATGCCGGCGTTGATGATTTCGGATTGGGATTGCTTCTGAAAAAAAGGCAGATCAAAAAAATGATTTCCTCTTATGTAGGTGAAAATGCAGAATTTGAAAGACAGATGCTTTCCGGAGAACTGGAAGTGGAGCTGACACCACAGGGAACACTGGCAGAAAAATGCAGAGCAGCACAAGCCGGAATTCCTGCTTTTTATACGCCTGCAGGCTTCGGTACTGAAGTGGCGGAAGGAAAAGAAGTGAAAGATTTCAAAGGGAAACCTCATATTCTGGAATATGCCTTTGAAGCAGATTTTTCAATAGTCAAAGCATGGAAAGGAGATCACGCAGGAAACCTTATTTTCAAAGGTTCTGCAAGAAATTTTAATCATCCGATGGCTGGTGCAGGAAAAATTACCATCGCTGAAGTGGAAGAACTGGTAGAACCGGGAGTATTGGATCCCAACCAGATTCACATTCCGGGAATCATGATCCAGCGAATTTTCCAGGGAGAAAAATTTGAAAAGAGAATCGAGCAGAGAACGGTTAGAAAAAGAGATTAATTTTTTATCAGTTCTTGAAAAATAATACCCCGAAATCAACTTTCGGGGTAATTTATTTTAGTTATAAAGTCCTAATTGTTATTCTGACAAAGTGAAGAATCTCACAGTCTCATAAACTTCCATCATCCAGCTTCCAACCTTCACTCATCTATACTAAAGTTTTTCTCTCCCCGATCTGCTGTCTCCACATTGCATAATACAATCCTTTTTCTTCAATAAGATTGAGATGAGAACCGGTTTCTACTATCTGTCCGCGTTCCAGGACGAAAATTCGGTCTGCATGCATAATGGTGCTTAATCTGTGGGCAATAAGAACGGTAATCTGTTCTTTTTCCTTAGAAATTTCTTTAATGGTAGTGGTAATTTCTTCTTCCGTAATACTGTCTAAAGCGGAAGTCGCCTCATCAAAAATCAGTAAATGCGGTTTTCTTAACAAGGCTCTGGCAATGGCAATTCGCTGTTTCTCACCGCCGCTTAATTTCAAACCTCCTTCTCCGATTACGGTTTCAATTCCGTTTTCTGCACGTTCTAAAAGATTGCTGCAACTCGATTTTTTTAATGCCAACTGCAGATCTTCTTCCGTTGCGGAAGGATTCACAAACAAAAGATTTTCTTTTATGGTTCCTGCAAAAAGCTGGGTGTCCTGGGTCACAAACCCGATCTGGTTCCTCAGTTCATCAAAATCGAATTCCTTTCCGTCAATATTATTGTATAAAATAGAACCTTCCTGAGGTCTGTACAATCCTACAAGAAGTTTTACCAAAGTACTTTTTCCTGAACCGCTCGGTCCTACAAAGGCAATTGTTTCCCCGTTTTTTACGTTGAATGAGATGGAATTTAAAGCTTTATAATGGGCAGTCTGATGTTGGAAAGAAACATTTTGAAATTCAAGCTCTTCAATAGCCCCGATTTTCTTCGGAGTTAAAGGCTTAGGCTCAACTTCTTTTTTCATCACCCGGTCGAAATTGTTCAGCGAAGCCTGTGCCTCCCGATAGGAAATAATGATATTCCCGATTTCCTGCATCGGCCCGAAAATGAAGAATCCGTAAAACATTAACGATAAATACTGTCCCGGAGTTACAATGTTTTTAAAAATCAATAACAATAAAGTAAAAGTAATGGTCTGCTGTAAAAAATTGACCAGTGTTCCCTGTACAAAGCTCAGGGAACGGATGCTTTTTACTTTTCGCAGTTCCAGATTCAGGATTTTATAGGTATTGTTGTTAAGACGCTCAACTTCCTGGCTGGTGAGTCCTAAACTTTTTACGATTTCAATATTCCTGAGGCTTTCCGTGGTGCTTCCCGCAAGATTGGTGGTCTCCGTAACAATATTTTTCTGAATGGTTTTGATTCTTTTACTCAGCAAATTGGTTACTACCGCGATAAGAATAATTCCTACAACGTAAACCGGCATGATCGACCAGTGAAGACGAATGGCATACACCGACACGAAGATAATACTCACCAGAATTCCGAAGAATACATTAATGAAATTATTGATGAATTTCACGGTATCTTCACGCACCTTTGTTAATATGGAAAGGGTTTCACCGCTTCTCTGATCTTCAAACTCCTGAAAAGGCAGTCGCATCGAATGTTTTAAGCCATCTGTGAAAATTTTGGCACCAAACTTCTGAATAATTACATTCACCACATAATCCTGGAAAGCTTTAGCAATACGGCTGATCATGGCAGTACCAACTAACAGGGCCAGAAAATAGAAAACACCATGATAAATATCAGTTCCATAAAGATATTCATTCATATTTCTCGGGAGCGTTTTCTCTTTATCGAAAAAATTGGGATGCGTTACGAGTTTATCTAATATGTTTCCGGTAATAGCGGGTGCAAATAAAGAAAAAACCTGATTAACAGAGGCTAAGAACAGTGAAATGATAATCAGCCATTTGTAAGGTTTAAGGTAATGTAATAAAATTTTCATCGGTAAAATTAAAAACGTACAAAGTTACAACAAATAGAGATTCAAAATATATCATAGGATAAGAAAGAAAGGTATTTTGTAATTCCGTAAAAATGGCTAATTTGGCAGGATAAGATTAAGCTATGCTAACGAAAGAACAAATTGCACAAAGAATTTCCAGAGAAGTAAAAGACAGGTATTACGTAAACCTAGGAATCGGAATCCCGACATTGGTTGCCAATTACGTTCCGGAAAATCTTAATGTAGAATTTCAGAGTGAAAACGGGGTGTTGGGAATGGGACCGTTTCCGTATGAAGGTGAAGAAGATGCAGATATTATCAATGCAGGAAAGCAGACCATCACGATTCTGGAAGGAGGTTCATTCTTCGATTCTGCATTCAGCTTCGGAATGATCAGAAGCAAAAAAGTAGATCTTACGATTCTCGGTGCCATGGAAGTTGCAGAAAATGGAGATATCGCCAACTGGAAAATCCCTGGAAAAATGGTTAAGGGAATGGGCGGTGCGATGGACCTTGTGGCCTCTGCAGAAAATATTATTGTCGCCATGATGCACGTCAACAAAGCAGGAGAAAGCAAAATCCTCAAAAAATGTACGCTTCCTTTAACAGGAGTAAATTGTGTTAAAAGAGTTGTCACCGAATTGGCCGTGCTGGATGTTACGCCTGAAGGTTTCAAACTTATTGAACGAGCTCCGGGAGTTTCCGTAGAACACATCATAAAATCAACAGAAGCTGATCTTATTATAGAAGGTGAAATTCCTGAAATGCAGTTTTAAATAAATACAAACCTTGTCGCTGGCAAGGTTTTTTGTTTATAAGGATAATTTTAAGGCAGAAAATTAAAGGCGCGAAAATTATTCGAGAAATAAGTATCTTAGCAAAAACCTAAAAATTACATGATACGCGCTTTCTTACTTATTCTTCTTTTCTTTTCAGGAGTGGCTTTTTCGCAAAATAAACTTCACCTCATTCCATATCCGCAGAAAGTTGAATTTCAGAAAGGAGAATTTATTATTCCTGAAAATTTTAAATTTGATAAAAATCTTCCGATAAAAGAAACTGCTTATTTTAAAAAGCGAACAGCGGGAATGTTTACTTTCAGCTCCGGGAAAAAGGAGGAAGGCGCTCACTTGGTTAATACTCTTTTTACTCCACAATCCGTAATCGGTCAGCAGAAAAAAGAAAAATATTCAATTGACATTTCACCCAGGGCAATTGTTATCAGCTCCAATACGGACCAGGGATATTTTCTCGCCCTTCAGACATTAATTCAGTTATTGGAACAATACAAAGATTCGGGAAAAATTCCGGCAATGAAAATTGAGGATGAACCAAAATTTGCCTGGAGAGGAATGCACCTTGACGTTTGTCGCCACTTCTTTACGGTTGATGAGGTGAAGCAGTACATCGATTATCTTGCGATGTACAAGTTGAATACGTTTCACTGGCATTTAACCGACGACCAGGGCTGGAGAATTGAAATCAAAAAATACCCGAAATTGACACAGATCGGTTCAAAAAGAAAGGAATCGATGATCGGAGCCTATGTTGATAATACCTTCGACGGAAAGCCTTATGGGCCTTATTTTTACACCCAGGATCAGATAAAAGAAGTGGTAAAATATGCTCAGGAAAGACATATCACTGTTGTTCCGGAAATTGAAATGCCGGGTCACGCTTTAGCAGCACTTTCTGCCTATCCGGAATTGGCCTGTACAAAAGGTCCTTTTGAGCCGGCTACAAAATGGGGCGTTTTTGATGATGTTTTTTGTCCGAAAGAGGAAACTTTTACATTTTTAGAAAATGTTCTGGATGAGGTAATTCAGCTTTTTCCTTCACAATATATTCACATTGGTGGCGATGAATGCCCGAAAACCAGATGGAAAGAATGTCCGCATTGCCAGGAATTAATCAGAAAAAATAATCTGAAAGATGAACATGGGCTTCAAAGCTATTTTATCCACAGAATTGAAAAATATGTCAATTCAAAAGGAAGAAAAATCATAGGATGGGACGAAATTTTGGAAGGCGGACTGGCCCCGAATGCTGCCGTAATGAGCTGGACGGGCATAAAAGGCGGTGTGGAAGCTGCAAAAACTGGTCATTTTGCAGTCATGACTCCTGGATCTTATTGCTATTTTGATCATTACCAGGGAGATCCTGCAACGGAACCGAATGCTTTCGGAGGATTTACCCCTTTAGATAAAGTGTATTCTTACAATCCAATTCCGGAAGAACTGAATGCAGAACAGTTAAAATATATTTTAGGGGTTCAGGCAAATCTGTGGACGGAGTATATTCTTGATTTTAAGCAGGTTCAATACATGACTTTCCCGAGATTACTGGCGCTTTCGGAAGTAGGCTGGGGAACAGCTGATCCTAAAAATTACAAAGAATTTGAAGGAAGAGTAATTAATGAATTTAAGGTGTTGGATAAAATGGGTATCAATTATGCGAAAAGTATTTACAATATCAATGGGAAAGTGCAACCGAGAGTAGGAGGTATTTCGTATAAACTTTCAACATCGCAGAAGCCGGAAGGAATTCGTTTCACAACAGACGGGAGTGTTCCCACAGAAAATTCCCAAACGTATGACGTTCCAATTCCCGTTTCAAAAACCATGACCATTAAATCAGCTTATTTTGAAGGTGGACTTCAAAGTGCCGTTTCTTCGCAAGATTTTGTGATTTCTAAAACTACCGGAAAACCCATAACATTAGAAAGCCAACCTGATGAAAATTATTCATTCGGAGGTGAATTCACTTTAGTTGACGGAATTATCGGAAATCAAAAGCAATTGGGAAAAACATGGCTTGGCTTTCAGGGAAAAGATGTTGTGGCTACGATTGATTTCGGACAGAAAACGCGGTTTTCAGAGGTGTACTTTAATACTTTAGACAACAAAGGAAGTTGGATTCATTTCGCAAAATCAGCTCAGATTTTCGTTTCAGACAACGGAACGGATTTTAAACTCATTAAAGAAATCGGAAAAGAGGAAATCCTTTCAGCAAAAGGTAAAATCAAAGTGAATGTAGGCATTCAGAATTCAAAATATATTAAAGTTAATATAGAAAACGCTGGAATTATCCCTGCCGGAAATCCGGGTGCAGATTCCAAAGCATGGCTTTTTGTTGACGAAATTGGTGTAAATTAGCCTTAGAAATTTTATTATGCAGGATTCGGTTCTTTCTTCAGAATTTACTTCTTCGCCAGAACTGGTAGAAAAGCTATATCAGTATGGGATCACGAAGAAGTATCACGAAGGCGATATTATATTGGATGAAAATTCATCCATCCGTTCAATTCCGATCGTGATGAAAGGAATGCTGAAGGTGATCCGCACCGAAGAAGACGGCCGGGAAATTCTTCTGTATTACATTAAAGCAGGAGAAAGCTGTATCATGTCTTTTCTGGGCGGAATGCACAATGAAAAGAGCATCGTAAAAGCCGAAGTAGAAGAAGATACCGAAATTCTTTTTCTGCCGATAGATAAAGTTTCTTTATTCATCAAAGAATATCCGGAATGGCTGGATTATATTTTCAGGCTGTATCATAAGCGCTTTGAAGAGCTTTTGGATATTATCAATGCCATCGCTTTTAAAAAAGTAGATGAGAGGCTGCTGAATCTTCTCCACAAAAAATCGGAAATTTTAAATTCCAAAACAATAATTATTACACACGAACAGCTTGCCAATGAACTCGGAACGGCAAGAGTTGTGGTCTCCCGATTGCTGAAACAGCTGGAAGATGCGGGTAAACTTCAGCTTGGAAGAAATAAAATTACCATTTTGGAAGACATTTAAAACTTTTTAGCGGCTTTGCTGAGTGTAATATAAAGGTTTACAAATGTAGTTCAGCATTTAATGTACTTCCATGAATTTCTTTGCGTGCTTATCTAAGTGAAACGCCTTTGCGAACTTAAAAACATTGAGTAGTCAAAAAATCTTCGCAATCTTTGCGTTAAAATATATAACGATATCAAGATGCTTCCGGCATGACAATCTGCTGATAAGGTAACAGCTTTTAATCTTGCTGAGTGAAAGGGCTTTGCGAACTTAAAACATTGAGTAGTCAAAAAAAATCTTCGCGGCCTTTGCGTTAAAAAAAACCTTCTGTAACAAAAGTAGCGGTACATCTTTTCCGATATGTTCAATTTTGCATCATAAAGTTGAGAAAATGGAAATTTTTGGATATATCGCATCGGTTCTAATAGGGATTTCATTGGGGTTAATCGGCGGTGGCGGAAGTATTCTTACGGTCCCCGTTCTGGTTTATATTTTTGGATTAGACGCTTTTCTGGCTACGGAATATTCACTTTTTATTGTAGGAATAAGCAGTGTTGTCGGTTCGGTTTCGTACTTCAAAAAAGGATTGGTAAATTTTAAAACAGCTTTTATTTTCGGAATTCCTTCAATTATTTCCATTTTTCTTACACGTCGTTATATTTTACCTTTAATTCCCGATCATGTATTTACAGTTGATAATTTTGTGGTGACAAAAGATATTTTACTACTGTTGATTTTTGCGGGATTAATGATGCTGGCTTCTTACAAGATGATAAGGAAAAATACAGAATATCAGCCTGAAACAGACCGTGGAAATAACATAATTCTCGCGGCCGGAGAAGGCTCAATCGTCGGAATCCTGACAGGTCTCCTGGGCGCAGGCGGCGGATTCCTGATTATTCCGGCTTTGGTCAGTCTTCTCAAAACCCCCATGAAAGTTGCTATCGGAACATCTCTTGTCATCATTTCATTCAACTCACTTATCGGTTTTTTCTCATCAATGCATAATGTTGTGATCGACTGGAAATTCCTGACAATCATATCATTAATTGCAGTTATAGGAATTATTATCGGTTCTCGGATGTCCAAAAAAATCGAAGGTAAAAAACTTAGACCTGCTTTCGGGTGGTTTATTCTCGTGATGGGAATCTATATTATCATAAAAGAAATTTTCTTTTAATTTTTTATGGCAGCTATTTCCAGCATGATAATCTTCCGATAAAGTAAAATCTTTTAACCTTTGCTGAGTGAAACGGCTTTGCGAACTTAAAAAAAACAGTTAGTCGTCAAAAAAACTTTTCGGCCTTTGCGTTAAAAAATATTTCGGATATCGGGAAGCTTTCAGCATGATAATCTTCTGATAAAGTAATAATCGTTTACCCTTTGCTGAGTGAAACGCCTTTGCGACCTTAAAAAACAGTTAGTAGTCAAAAAACTCTTTGCGTTCTTTGCGTTAAAAATATATAACGACACAGAGAAACTTCCAGCATGACAATCTCCTGATAAGGTAAAAACATTCAAAAACATTCGCTTCATCTGCGAAACCAGCGAACTTCATGTTTAAAAAAATCCCGTTCTGTAACAAAAGTAGCTGTATACCCAATCCCAAACCCGGAAATTTGTATCAATAAATAATAAGTAAAATTTAAAATCATCAAAAAATGAAAATAGAACAGATTTATACAGGATGTCTAGCTCAGGGAGCATATTATATCGTTTCTAATGGTGAAGCAGCAATGATAGATCCATTGAGAGAAACTCAGCCTTACATCGACCGGCTGGAAAAAGACAATGTTAAACTTAAATATATTTTTGAAACACACTTTCATGCAGATTTTGTAAGTGGACATCTGGATCTGAGCAGAAAAACAAATGCACCTATTGTTTACGGGCCGACCGCAAAACCTGAATTTGAAGCCATCATTGCAGAAGACAATCAGATTTTTGAGGTAGGAAATATTAAAATAAAAGTGCTGCATACTCCTGGTCACACCCTTGAAAGTTCATCTTTTCTGCTGATTAATGAGAATGGAAAAGAAACAGCTTTATTTAGCGGGGATACTTTGTTTTTAGGAGATGTTGGTCGTCCTGATTTAGCACAGAAAGCAGCAAATATGACACAGGAAGAATTGGCCGGGTTGTTATATGAAAGCCTGTACAAGAAAATTTTACCTTTAGACAATGATATTACCGTTTATCCGGCTCACGGAGCGGGTTCAGCCTGCGGAAAAAATATGCAGAAAGAAACAATAGATACATTGGGAAATCAAAAGAAAACCAATTATGCGCTGAACCAAGAGGATAAAGAAAGCTTTATAAAAGCAGTAACCGAAGGTCTTTTTCCGCCTCCGGCTTACTTCGGAATGAATGTGGCTATGAATAAAAAAGGATACAGCAGTTTTGACGAGGTCCTGTCAAAAGGTTTACAGGCTTTTTCTCCGGATGAATTTGAAGAAATCGCAGAACATTCCGGAGCGTTAATTTTAGATGTAAGAAATAATGAAGATTTCGCGAAAGGATTTGTTCCGCAATCAATCAATATTGGTCTGAATGGCGATTTTGCACCTTGGGTCGGAGCTTTGATAGTGGATGTAAAACAGCCGATCCTTCTTATCGCTGGTCAAAATGAAGAAGAGGAAACCGTGACCAGATTGAGCAGGGTAGGATTCGACAATGTTCTCGGATTTCTGAAAAATGGTTTTGAAGCGTGGAAAAAAAGCGGAAAGGAAACAGATTACGTTAACAGAATTTCAGCACAACAATTTGAAAAAGAAACCAAAGATAAAGATGCAACAATTATCGATGTCCGAAAAGAAAGCGAATATAATGCAGAACACGTCGATCAGGCATTTAATAAACCGCTAGCCTATATTAATGAATGGATCGGTTCAATTGGTCCGGCAGAACACTTTTATCTTCATTGCGCAGGAGGGTACAGAAGCATGATGGCAGCAAGTATTCTTCAGGCGAGAGGCTACAGAAAATTCAGTGAAATCGAAGGTGGATTTAATGCAATTTCCCAAACTGAGGTTCCTGTAAGTGATTTTGTGTGTCAGAGTAAAGTTTTAAAATAAAATAAATTTACAATTAATGGTAGAAATAATCAAACAACCCTGGCCATGGTATGTTGCTGGGCCGTTAATAGGACTTACCGTTCCGGCTTTACTTATTTTAGGTAATAAATCTTTCGGGATCAGTTCATCGCTGAGGCATGTCTGTGCAGCATGTATTCCTTCAGACATCAAGTTTTTCAAATACGACTGGAAAAAAGAGATGTGGAATCTATTTTTCGTTTTCGGAATTCTATTGGGAGGGATTATCGCTTCTCGATTTTTGATAAATCCGGGAGAAATTTCTGTCAATGCAGCTCTTAAATCCGAATTAGCAACTTACGGAATTACAGACTATAGCAATATGGTTCCGGTACAGCTCATGAATTTTGCCGGTCTTTTTACTCTGAAAGGTTTCATTATTATGGTTGTCGGCGGATTTCTGGTCGGTTTCGGGACGCGTTATGCGGGCGGATGTACCAGCGGACACGCCATTATGGGACTGTCTAATTTGCAGTGGCCATCCCTTATTGCAACAATATGTTTTATGGCAGGAGGTTTTTTAATGGCGAATGTAATTCTGCCAGTCATCCTTTCACTTTAATTAAATAAAAATGAAAAAAGAACAAGATATACGGCATCAGGACAGTATCTGTACCAACGAAAGTCACCTTAAACATCAATTGTATCACAATTTAAAATATCTCGTAGTGGGAATTCTCTTTGGAATTGTATTTGTGAAGGCGGAAGTCATCAGCTGGTTCAGGATTCAGGAAATGTTTCGTCTGCAATCTTTTCACATGTACGGAATTATAGGAAGTGCTGTTGTAACTGCAATGATTTCAGTATTTATTATTAAAAAATTAAATATCAAAACCATTTATGGCGAAAAAATTTCCATTGCTCCAAAGAAATTCAATAAAGGCCAAATTTATGGCGGATTGATCTTCGGATTTGGATGGGCCATAACGGGTGCGTGTCCCGGTCCGCTTTTCGCTCAGATCGGAACCGGAACTTTGGCGATTGTTGTTACTTTAATCAGCGCCATTTTCGGAACCTGGGTTTATGGATATTTCAGAGAAAAGTTACCTCATTAATTTTTCATAAAATCATTCGAACGGTAGGAAATCTACCGTTTTTTTATTTCCTGCAAATGCGAAAAATCCTTAATTTGGAGCCAAATAAATTTAAGCATGCAAAGTAGAAGAAAGTTTCTGAAAAAATCGGCAATCGCTTCGCTGGCTTTAGCGGCAAGTCCATTGGATGTACTGGCTAAAGACCTTCCTGAAAACAACAATACAATAATTAACAAACCGATTGTTCTTTCCACCTGGAATTTTGGTTTGAAAGCCAATGAAGAAGCCTGGAAAATTTTAGATAAAGGAGGTAGGGCTTTGGATGCCGTAGAAAAAGGCGTCCGGCTTGTAGAGGATGATCCTGATGAAAGAAGCGTCGGTTACGGAGGCAGACCCGACAGAGACGGAAGGGTAACTCTGGATGCCTGCATCATGGATGAAAATTATAATATCGGCTCTGTGGCATGTCTTGAAAACATCAAAAATCCGATCTCTGTGGCAAGAGCAGTCATGGAAAAAACACCTCATGTAATGCTGGTAGGAGACGGAGCATTGCAGTTTGCCGTTTCACAGGGCTTTAAAAAAGAAAATATTCTTACTCCCGAATCAGAAAAAGAATGGAAAGAATGGCTCAAAGACAGCAGATATCAACCGGTTGTCAATATAGAAAATCACGATACTATCGGGATGATTGCGATGGATGCTCATGGAAATCTTTCCGGTGCCTGTACCACCAGTGGAATGGCTTTTAAAATGCATGGAAGAGTAGGAGATTCTCCGATTATAGGAGCGGGCTTGTTTGTAGATAATGAAGTCGGAGCAGCCACAGCGACAGGTCATGGCGAAGAAGTGATCCGAACGGTGGGAACACATCTGGTCGTAGAATTAATGAGACAGGAGAGAACTCCGCAACAGGCCTGTAAAGAAGCAGTGGAGAGAATTGTACAGATTACGAAGAGAAGAAATAAAAATCTGAAGGATATCCAAGTAGGTTTTATTGCCATTAATAAAAAGGGAGAATACGGCTCATACTGCATTCAGGATGGGTTTAATTTTGCTGTTTACGACCACAAAGGAAACCGCCTGGAAAAGCCGGGTTTTGCATTAAAATAAATTTTTTGTAATCAAACAATTAGAAAAGATTAATAGTAACGGGCTTTAGTTCATTTTTCAAAATAAAAAAACATTGGCTTTAGCCCAAACTTAAATTACAACGATGTCAAAAATAGAAATAGCGTGCTTTAATCCCGAATCGGCAATAATCGCTTTTGAAAACGGAGCAGATAGAATAGAACTGTGCGATGGATTAAGCGAAGGCGGAACCACACCGGATTTTAAAACCGTACAGCAGCTTCGTGGAAAAATCAACATTCCGATGTTTGTAATGATTCGTCCTCGTGGTGGGGATTTTACTTATACAGATGAAGAGTTTGAGCAGATGAAATCAGATTTAATTCATTTAAAATCATTACGTGCAGACGGCTTTGTATTCGGAATTTTGGATGAAAATGATGAGGTTAATATTCAGCAAAATAGAGCTTTAGTTGAGCTGGCAAGTCCTTATCCCTGCACTTTTCACCGAGCTTTCGACCGTGCAAAAGATTTAGAAAATTCTCTGGAAAAAATAATTGATTGTGGTTTTAAAACCATTCTTACTTCCGGACAAAAAGCCAATGTCTTAGAAGGTAAAGAAAATCTTAAAAAGCTGGTAGAGTTATCCAACGGCAGAATTGAAATTCTTGTCGGTGGCGGACTTCGTTCTTCCAATATCGAAGAAATCCGTGAGTTTACTAAAGCCGGATATTTTCATTCTTCAGCAATTACCGATGGTGGTGTTTTTGCGAATTCTGAAGAGATAATTTTCTTGAAAAATAAATAATATTAAACGCAAAGCTTATATTAATTTGAATTATATTTAAGGAGCAAAGAATGCGACAAAGTCGCTTAATGAAGCTACTCGTTTAATTTAGCTTAATAAAATCAATTTATTGATTCTTCTTTGCTCCTTAATTGTGAGAATATTATAAATAATCTTTGCGTTAAAAACAAAACACAAATGACAGAAAACGAATTGTCCTATAAAATTATAGGCGCAGCTTTAGAGGTTCATCGAAATTTAGGAGTAGGCTTATTGGAAAATGCTTATGAAACAGCACTGTTTTACGAAATTAAAAAACTGGGAATTAAAGTAGATAAACAGGTTTGTTTACCTCTCCAATATAAAGAAATATTTATTGAAAAAGCATACAGAATTGATTTAATTGTCGAAAATAAAGTGATTGTGGAAATTAAATCGGTTTTAGAGATGCATCCTATTTTTTATTCTCAAGTATTAACCTATTTAAAACTGACAAATTTGAAATTAGGACTCCTTTTTAATTTCAATACAACACTTATTAAAGATGGCATCCATCGAATAGTAAATAAATTATAATGAAAAAAATTTTACTTTTCACATTCTTTTTCACACAAATTTTAATCAACGCTCAGTTTTCAGAGCGTAATTTATCCTTAGAAAAATGGAACTTTAAAAATGCTAAAGAAAATAACTGGCTCACAGCCTCCGTGCCGGGAACAGTACATTTGGATTTGATGAAAAATAATATCATTCCGGATCCTTTCAAAGATGAAAATGAAAAAAAAGTGCAGTGGATAGAAAATGAAAACTGGGATTATCAGTCTCAATTTACCGTTTCGGGAAAAGAACTGGAAAATCAGAATATAGATCTGGTTTTTGAGGGACTTGATACTTTCTCCGATATTTATTTGAACGGAAAATTGATTCAGACGACAGATAATATGTTCAGAAAATGGACAGTTCCTGTAAAGAATTATTTAAAAAAAGGAGAAAATATTTTACAGGTTAAATTCAGATCTGCAGTGAAAACAGGAAATGAACTGGCTGCAAAAGTACCATTTACTATGCCTGAATCTCCCAGAAGTTTTGTAAGAAAAGCACAATACCAGTTTGGCTGGGACTGGGGACCAAGACTCGTCACTGCCGGAATCTGGAAAAATGTAAAGCTGGAATTCTGGAATCATGCGAAAATTAACAATATTCAGTACGAAACGCTTGATCTAGGAGAGAAACAAGCTGTTTTGGTATGGAAAGCCGAAATTTTTTCCGAAAATGATGAGTATGATAAAACCATTATTTTTTTAAATGAAAAATCAGTTTCCGTGCTTCTGAAAAAAGGAATAAATTTTATTGAAATTCCCTATAAGATTTTTAATCCGGAACTTTGGCAGCCGAACGGAATGGGAAAGCCGAAATTGTATGATTTTGAAATTTCTGTCAAAAGAGGAATTGATATTTTAGATAAAAAAACTGAGCGCATTGGCTTAAGAACCATAGAATTAGTTCAGGGAAAAGATGAAAAAGGAAAATCTTTTTATTTCAAAGTGAATGGAAAACCCATGTACGCCAAAGGAACCAACTGGATTCCCGGAGACAGCTTTTCACCAAGAATGAGCAAAGAAAAATATCAAAAACTCATCAAAGACTGTAAAGAAGCCAATATGAACATGATCCGGGTCTGGGGCGGCGGAATTTACGAAGACGACGAATTCTATAAAGCCTGTGATGAAAACGGAATTTTAGTCTGGCAGGATTTTATGTTTGCGGGAAGCTTTTATCCGGCAGATGAAAAATTTCAGAAAAATGTGAAACTGGAAGTGAGAGACCAGATAGAAAGGATTCAAAATCATCCTTCCCTGGCTTTATGGTGCGGAAATAATGAAATCGATGAAGCGATAGTCAACTGGGGATATCAGAAGCAGTTTAAATATTCCAAAGAAGATTCTCTTCAGGTATGGAAAGATTATAAGACCATTTTCCATGAAATAATTCCCAATACTATTCAAAAATATGCGTCACGGGATAAGCAGATTTACTGGGAAAGTTCGCCTTCTATAGGATGGGGACATAAAGAAAGTTTAACAGAGGGGGATTCTCATTACTGGGGCGTCTGGTGGGGTGAACAGCCGTTTGAAATATATAATGAAAAAGTTCCCCGTTTTGCTTCTGAGTATGGTTTTCAGGGAATGCCGACACTGGAAACTACAAAATCCATGTTTTCAGGAAAACCAGAGTTAAATTTGCAAAATGGAATTATCAAAGCGCACGAAAAACATTCCAGAGGGTGGGAGATTATCGAAAATTATATGAAACGGGATTATAACATTCCGAAAGACTTTGTGAAATACAACTATATTTCCCAGTTGCTTCAGGCCCGCGGAATGCAGATTGCTATTGAAGCACACCGCCGTGCAAAACCATACAATATGGGAACGTTGTACTGGCAGCTGAACGATTGCTGGCCGGTGGTTTCCTGGTCATCAATTGATTATCTGGGAAACTGGAAAGCACTGCATTACCAGGTGAAAAGAAGTTTTGAAAACCAGGTGATTTTACCGCAGGAAAAAGATGAAATTTTAGACTTTTATGTTATTAATGACGGATTGAAAACGTTTGAAAATGTATCTTTAGATTTTGATATTCTAAAATTTAGCGGTGAGAAAAAAGGTTCAGGTGCAGCGGCAGAGACCAGAACTTTAGAATCAAACGGAGTGCTGAATTTTGATTCTTTTTCGTTGGAAGAAATCATAGGAAATGCAGACAGAAATGAAATTTTTTTACATGTAATGTTAAGGGATGAAAAAAATGAAAAAGTAATTGCAGAAACCAACTATTTCTTTGCAAAACCAAAAGATCTAAAACTACCAAAACCCAATCTGACCATCAGGAAAATCTCTCCCACGGAAATTGAAATTTTTACGGATGTGCTTGCTAAAGATGTCTATTTGATTGGGGATACCCATTTCAGCGATAACTTTTTTGATCTGCTTCCAAAAACCTCAAAGAGAATTATCCTTTCAAAACCAATTGAAGGCATTAAGGTCATGAGCCTTTGGGATGCAAAGAATTAGTGATTTGAAATGTTATTTTAGTTCAGTTCGAAATCGTATAAAATAATAGAATCAATGTGATCTTTCCATTGCTCCACAAGTACAGAATTACTTATGGCCGGCATAATAGAAGTTGATTGATATGAAGAATTACCTTTTAATCTGATTTTAGCCTTAAAAAGTAATTTTTTTCCTGTTTTTTGAATAACAATTAAAACATACATTGTAGATGTCATCATGAAGCCTTCTGCGAAAGTAAGCTCAATGCTGTTATCTTTAACTTCATCTTTTTTGAAATTTTCTAATGTATCAAACAGATCCACTTTTTGAGTAATATTGTCTTCTTTTACAATTTCAAAACTTATAATTTTATTGTTTTTTATTTCAGGTTTCAGTAGAATTTTTTTGCCAATGGGAACTGTAATTTCTCCTTTGTTTAAAGAAATTTTTTCCTGGGCAGAAGTTAAAATGATCAGAAATACAGTTATAATTGAAAGTAATTTTTTCATGGTTGTTTATTTATTGAAATATTAGTTAATATAAGAACGATAAAAATATAAAAAATTGCAGTTCCCGAAAGAATCAATTAATTTTACATTTTAAATATTTTCCTTTGCAGTACGCCCAGATTGTTTTACCGTTAAATTTAAAAGGATCTTTTACCTATAAAGTTCCCGAAGAACTGCAATCCGAAATCCAGGTTGGAATGAGGGTTTTGGTTGCGTTTCGTGGTAAAAAAATCTATACCGGAATTGTATTTGAACTTCATAATGATGCGCCGGAAGCATTTGTCGCAAAAGAAGTGATCAGCCTTTTGGATGATCAGCCTATTGTTCCGCAGGAGCAGATTGAGTTTTGGAACTGGCTTTCAGATTATTATTTGTGCGGGCTGGGTGAAATTTACCGTTTTGCATTTCCTTCTTCGTTGAAGCTGGAAAGCGAAAGTTATTTAAAATTAAAGCCGAATATAACGGTTGATTTCGAAAATCTGGATGTCAATGAAATGTACCTGATCCAGGCTCTGGAAGTACGGCAGCTGATTAATTTGACGGATATTGAAGCATTTATCCCCAAAAAAGATATCATCAGAACCATCAATTCTTTAATTGATCTTCAATATATTGAGATTGATGAAAAAATCGCCGAAAAATACAAAGCAAAGGAAGTTGCATACGTAAAAGTAAAAGATGAGGTTTTAAAAAACCAGAACCTTACGGAAATACTTTTAACCTTAAAAAGATCGCAGAAGCAGAAAGACCTTTTCCTTCATATTCTCGAAAAGCAGACGGAAAATCCGGATCTTCACATAAAAAAATCAGAGCTTTTTGAAGATGGTTATTTTGTAAGTTCACACTTTAAAGCATTGGCAGATAAGAATCTGGTTGAGGAATATTATATGCAGAAAGACAGGCTTGAAAGCTATGAAGGGGAAATAGAAGAAATAGAAGAGCTTTCAGAATCTCAGAAAAATGCGAAAGCGGAAATTGATGAAGCCTTTGAAGAAGGAAAAAACGTGCTGCTTCACGGGGTGACATCATCAGGAAAGACCCATATTTATCTTGAAAAAATAGAAGAATGTATCAATGAAGGCAAAAACGTATTGTTTCTCCTTCCTGAAATTTCTTTAACCAAGCAGATTACTCAACGATTAGAAAAAAAATACGGAAGACAAATCGGGTTTTACCATCAGAAACTGACAGATTTTGAACGCGTGGAGGTCTGGAGAAGAATCCGCCAGAATGATATTAAAATCCTGATCGGAACACGGAACTCTTTGTTCCTGCCTTTCCGGAATTTAGGTTTGATTGTGGTGGATGAAGAACATGATTCCGCATACAGGCCTCGCGAAGTGTCTCCTTATTTCAATGCTAAAGATGCAGCACTGGTATTGGGAAATTTTTATAATGCCCGGGTCATTTTAGGATCTGCAACACCTTCTGTTGAAAGTTATTACAATGCCAGGAAAGATAAAATGGCCTATGTTTTTCTCGAGGAACGTTTTGGAAACGTAAATCTTCCGGAATATGAGCTGATAAATTTTAAAGAAGCCCAGGATTCCAAAAAAGTTTCCGGAAACTTTTCTTTGCAGATTATTGATGAGATTAAAAAAGTTCTTGAAGAAAAGAACCAGATTATTGTGCTTCATAATCGCCGTGGTTACGCCAACGTGGTAGAATGTGAAACTTGTGGTTATGTGAATTATTGCTCCAATTGTGACGTCGTAATGACATATCACAAAGCTGCCAATGAAATGAAATGCCATTACTGTGGCCAGAGAGCTTCCAAACCGAAAACCTGTCCCAAATGTTATTCTGAAAACCTGAATGAAAGAGGAGTGGGAGTCGAACAGATTCATGAAGAAGTCTCAAAACTGTTTCCCGACAACGAAGTTGACCGCATGGATGTTGATTCGATGAGAAAAAAATTCGCGTACGAAAGATTGTATGAGAAAATTGAAGACCGTGAGACCGATATTGTAGTCGGAACACAGATGATTTCGAAAGGGCTGGATTTTAATCACATTGAGCTTGTGGCAATTCCAAAGGCTGATTCAATGTTGTATGTTCAGGATTTCAGAGCAGAAGAACGTGCTTACCAGCTCATTACACAGGTTTCCGGAAGAGCAGGCAGGGTATCCGGAAAAGGAAAAATTATCATACAGACGTATAACCCGGAACATTCCGTTTTTCAGCTGATTAAAATGAATAATCCGGCAAGGGTATATAAATATATTTTAACGGAACGTAAGAAATTCCATTATCCGCCTTTTACGAAACTCATCATGATTGAGCTGAAACACAGAAGAGAAGATAAAGCGAACAGAGCTTCTCAGTTTCTAGGATCAATTTTGAGGAAATATCTTCCCGGAGATTGTGTACTGGGGCCGGAAAAAGCGCAGATTGCAAAACTTAACAACCTGTACCAGTTCCAGATCCTTCTTAAGCTTCCCAGAGGAAAAAAATATGAAGAATATAAAAAATTGGTTTTAACAAGTCTGGAAGAATTTGATGAAATTACTGCATATCACAGCATTAAAAAAGATGTATTTGTAGATTTTTAACAAATTTTAACAAATTTTATAGGGTTTTATAAGCCTTCTGCATCCCTACTAATTGCAATATTTTCTACATTTGGTCGTTGATTATATGTTTGGGGTTTAACTTTCGATTTAACCGATTGATTTTTAATCCATCCAAACTATAGCAAAATGAAAAAATAGATGGTAAATTTCAGAAAGTATATTTCAGGTGTTGCGGTGCTGGCCGCAGGATTTTTCCTTGCCCAGTCTACCGTTTCTACAGTGCTGTATGCTCCGGGTTACGAAAATCAGAACAATAGTTTGAATCTGCCTTCACCGATTACTTCGATGGCGGAAAAAACGATTCTCTCGGCAAAAGAGCTTGTAGACATTAATGTAAACACAATGATGACCGATCCGGTGCTGAAAAATGCAACCTGGGGATTCGTAGTGTACGATCCGAAAACGAAGAAAATAATTTCTTCGTATAATGAAAATACTCCTTTAGTTCCTGCTTCCACCACAAAATTACTCACTACCGAAACGGCAATGAACATGCTGGGTGAGAATTACCGTTGGAATACGCAGCTGGAATATTCGGGAAGTGTTGATGAAAATGGAGTTCTGAACGGAAATCTTTACATCGTGGGAAGCGGGGATCCTTCTTTGGGGACCAATAAAGCAGGAGCATGGGCGTACAGAGATATTATTTCAGATTTTAAGGAAGGACTTTCACGCGAGGGAATCAAAAAGGTAAATGGTGATATTATCATCCAGACAGCGCTTTTCAAAGGCAATATTTCAAAGCTTCCGGAAAATGTTGTGTGGTTGGAGAATAATAATTACTACCTGCCTGCAGGAACTACGCACGAGATCAATCCTGCCAATGAAAAACTGATTGTGAAAAAATCAACCAATTTCTCAAACGAAAAGAAATTTTTCTACGTTTCTCCTTATAACAACCAGATGGTGTATGCCGATAAATATGAAGGTGACGGTATTTTAACCACAAAATTACCAGACGCTCCGGCCTATCTTGCCAACTCTTTCAGAACGACTCTGGTGAAAAGCGGGATACCTGTAACAGGAAAAGTGACTCCGAAAATGACAGACGCTAATCCCGAAAGCAGAAAGATGATCTCGGTCTATAAATCTCCAACTTTAGGCGATATTATTTTTTATACCAATCAGCACAGTGATAACGGTCTAGCCGAAGCATTGCTGAAAACGGTAGGTTTCCAGAGTTTGGGAGACCAGACTACTGAATCAGGAAGAAAAGTAGTAACCGAGCATCTGAAGAAAGAAGGCTTTGATATGTTAGGGTTAAATTATATCGACGGAAGCGGACTTTCAAGAAGCAATAACGTTACGCCGATATCACAGGTAAAGTTTTTAACTTCTTTAATGGATGAAAAATATTATAAAACATATCTGAATTCATTGCCGGTAGGAGGCCAGTCCGGAACATTGAAAAGAATGTTCAACGGAGTCGGAAACGGACAGATTTATGCAAAAACAGGAACTTTAAACAGAGTAAAAACATTAGCAGGATATATGAAAACCAATACAGGGAAAACTTTGGTTTTTTCTTTATTGGTGAACAATTATACAGGATCGGTAGACATGGTAAAGAAAAGAATGGAGAAAATTCTTGAGCCTGCATTGGATTTATAGTATTATTAAAATTTAATTAAGATAAAAACCTTTTGATCAATGATTGAAAGGTTTTTTTATATCTTTGATACAATTTTTTACTAAGTATGAAAAAAATCTATTTTTTGTTATTGGGTGTTTTTACAATCCATCAATTGTACGCCCAAAAAGACATAAACAATATTGAAAGAAAGGGACTGATCGCAAAAGAAATGAAATCTTTTGCCAACAAAATGGAAGCCGGAAATACAAATCCGAATACGCTTAATTATGATCTTCAGTATCAGAGAATGGATGTTACGGTAAATCCGGCTATATATAGCATTGCAGGCTCCGTAACCTCTCATTTTAAACCCAACCAGAATATCAGCAGCATCTATTTTGATCTCGATGATCAGATGACGGTCTCACAGGTTGCCTATCATGGAAATAATCTTAATTTTCAGCAGCTCTCTACAAAGGAAGTAAAAATTGATTTTGCTTCTCCACTTGCTGCCAATGTACTGGATTCTCTTACGATTAGCTATTCGGGAGCGCCGCCTACGGCAAATAATGCTTTCTTTAACGGAACACAGGGCGGAACTGCGGTTTTATCTACCCTTAGCGAACCGTATGGTGCTCAGGATTGGTTTCCTACCAAACAAAGCTTAAATGATAAAATCGAAAGGTTTGATATAAAAGTAACCACACCTTCCCAATATAGTGTAGCTGGAAACGGTAAATTTATGTCTGAAACCATTCTTGGAAACGGACAAAAACGTACTTTCTGGAGAACACAATATCCTACTGCGGCTTATCTTATCGCGTTTTCTATTACTAATTTTGTTAAGTTAAATGACACTATGGGAAATCCGCCATTCCCTTTTGTAAACTATATTTTTCCGTCTACTTCCAACAATACAACAAGCATGAGCAATATTGAATGGACGAAAACAGTGATGGATACTTTTGAAAATTATTTCGGGCCTTATCCTTTCCGGAATGAAAAGTACGGACATATGGAATTTCAGGCCGGCGGCGGAATGGAGCATCAGACCATGTCATCCATGGGCGGTTGGTCCAGAGATTTAATTGCCCATGAACTTGCCCACCAATGGTTCGGAGACAAAGTAACCTGCGGCGCATGGAATGATATCTGGCTTAATGAAGGTTTCGCAACATTTGGTGAACATTTAGCTAATGAAAAGCTGCTCATGAACAATGCCAACTTTCTAAATTATCTTCTGGGACAGAAAAACTATATTACAAGTGCAACGGGTGGAAGTGTATATGTTGCCGATTCAAACCTATGGAGTGTAGGAACTATTTTCAATGGTAGATTGTCTTACGCAAAAGGAGGTTATGTATTGAGAATGATTAAATGGATCCTTGGAGATGCAGCATTTTACCAGGCTATTAAGGAATATCATTCAAGACCTGCCCTTGCCTATAATTATGTAAGAACACAGGATCTTAATGCTTCTTTATTGACTTCCACCGGTAAAGATTTTACAGAATTTTTCAACGACTGGATCTACGGACAGGGCTATCCAACCTATACTATCCGCTGGAAACAGATAGGAAATACTTTAACCATAAGAGCTTCACAGACGCAAAGCAATCCTACGGTAAGCTTTTTTGAGATGCCTCTTCCGATTAAAGTAAACGGAACCGGAGGGCAGGTTGCTTATCTGGCATTAAATAATACGACAAACAATCAGTATTTCACGCAATCCGTGGTCTTTCCTGTGGCCAGTATAGAATTTAATTATGAATACCAGATTTTAGAAAAAAATTCAACAGTGGCCCAGGATAATACGCTGGGAACAGCAGAGCCGGCTAAAGATGAATTTGCACTCTATCCGAATCCCGCCAAAAATGAAATTAATATCAGGGGAATTAATAAACCTGAGGAATTCATTATTTATTTTACAGATGGAAAACTGGTTAAAAAGGGAATGTATCAGCCTGGAAAACCAATCAATACATCAGAACTGGTTCCGGGGACTTATTTTATTAAAATTAATGATAAGAATGTGAAGTTTTTAAAGAAATAAATAGATCTCATTTAAATAAGAAAGCTGTTTCATCCTTATGAAACGGCTTTTTTTATTAAATTAGCGAATCTTAAAAAATTATTAGAAATGATCTCTAAAAAGTATCTTGAAAATCTACAGAACGAACTGCAAAATATTGAAAATGACGGACTTTACAAAAGAGAAAGAATTATTACTTCTCAGCAGAGTGCGGAAATAGAAGCTAACGGGAAAAGACTGCTGAACTTCTGTGCCAACAATTACCTGGGATTATCCAACCATCCGGAAGTGATGAAAGCTTCTCAGGATATGATAGAATCTCACGGTTACGGAATGTCATCCGTTCGTTTTATCTGCGGAACCCAGGATATTCATAAGCAACTGGAGCAGAAGATTGCGGATTTTTTAGGTCTTGAAGATACGATCCTTTATGCCGCTTGTTTTGATGCAAACGGAGGAGTTTTTGAACCATTATTCACAGAAGAAGATGCGATCATTTCGGATGAGCTGAACCATGCTTCCATTATCGACGGCGTTCGTCTTTGTAAAGCGGCAAGATACCGTTATAAAAACAACAATATGGAAGATCTTGAAGCCCAGTTAATTGCGGCTTCCGAAAAAAATCACCGTTTTAAAATCATCGTTACGGACGGTGTTTTCTCAATGGACGGAATTGTTGCCGATCTGAAAGGTGTTTGCGATTTGGCAGATAAATATGACGCTTTGGTAATGGTAGACGACTCTCATGCTACAGGTTTCATCGGGAAGACAGGCCGTGGAACGCATGAAGCCAACGAAGTGATGGGTAGAGTAGACATCATTACTTCCACTTTAGGAAAGGCATTGGGAGGTGCTTTGGGAGGATTTACTTCCGGTAAAAAAGAAATCATCGATATGCTGAGACAGCGTTCAAGACCGTATTTATTCTCGAACTCACTGGCTCCGGGAATCGTGGGAGCAGCGTTGAAAGTATTGGATATGATCTCCGAAGATACTTCTCTGCGTGATAAAGTAATGGAAAATGCAGAATATTTCAGAGCTGAAATGAAATCGAAAGGTTTTGATATTCCGGATGGTGATGCAGCAATAGTTCCGGTAATGCTTTATGATGCACCTTTAGCCCAGAAAATGGCGGAAAAATTAATGGATGAAGGAATTTATGTAATTGGTTTCTTTTATCCTGTTGTACCGAAAGGAAAAGCGAGAATCAGAGTTCAGCTGTCTGCGGCCCACACAAGAGAACATCTGGACAAAGCAATCGCAGCTTTTGAAAAAGTAGGAAAAGAACTTGGTGTGATTTAAAAAATAAAATCAGATTGTTAGAATAAACAGGATTTCTATATTTACGGAAATTCTGTTTTTTTATGCAAAAAATATATTGTTTTACTGAAGGAAGTTTCTGAAAGTGAAGTTTTGGTTTTACTTTGAAAATTGCAACCGTTATGATAAGACGGGAAGTCTGAGTTATATAGTAAAATATGAAGACAGAAAAAAACAGACAGTATTTCTTTTATAAATTAAAACTTTTACAGCTTTTCATAAATAAATAGTAAACATATCAGGAAAATGAGAATATTTTATTGTGTTTTCTATCCAATATTTTTGTCATTAACGTTATATTTGCCATTATTTTTTTACGATGCTTTACACCATAATAAAAGCGCTTCATATTATCTTTATGGTAAGTTATTTTGCAGGGATCTTTTACCTTGTAAGAATATTTGTTTATTATAAAGATACCGACGAATTTGCCGAGGATAAAAAGAAAATTTTAAGAGAACAGTATACCTTCATGGCACGCAGGCTGTGGAATATAATTACCGTTCCGGCGGGTGTAATCATGACACTTTGCGGAATAACCATGATCTTCCTGAATTTAGGGTTGATGAAAACGCCTTGGTTTCATCTGAAGCTCACGTTTCTTATCGGCCTCGCAATTTACCATTACTGGTGCTGGAAAAAAGTGTTACAACTGAAAAAACTGAACGGAAATACCTTGGAAACTGCCAATATCAAACTAAGACAGGCGAATGAAATTGCGACATTTATTTTGTTCCTTGTTGTATTTACGGTGATCTTAAAATCTCAGGTTATTGAATATTGGTGGCAATTAATTACCGGATTTTTCGTTCTGGTATTTTTAATTATGATGACGGTGAAATTGGTTAATAAAAATAAGAAAAAGTAATGATTGGTTAATGGTTGTTTGCTCATGGTTGATCGTAAAAAGCTAACAACTAACAACAATTAACTAACAACATTTGACAATAAAAACTATGATTGCAATTTTAAAAAAAGAACTTTGGAGTTACTTCGGAAACTGGAGCGCATGGGTGATCATTGCCGCCTTCAGTCTGATCACGACGCTGTTTCTGTTTTTTTTCGACAACGATTCCAATATTTTTGAGATCGGGATGGCTTCTCTACAGAGCTACTTTGTTTTGGTTCCTTGGCTGTTAATGTTCATCATTCCGGCTCTTTCGATGAAAACTTTTGCGGAAGAACAGCAGACCGGAACATTAAACTGGCTGTTTTCCCAACCCTTAAAAATTTCGGATTTAATATTTGGAAAATTCTTATCCGTTTGGATTGTTGGTATTTTATGCCTGATTCCATCACTGATTTATTTATACACCGTTTATGTACTAGGTGTTCCGGCAGGAAATATAGATTTAGGGATGACCTTCGGAAGTTATATCGGGTTAATTATTTTAATTGCAGCATTTTCGGGAGTTGGAATTCTGGCTTCTTCGCTTTCCCAAAACCAGATCATGGCTTATCTGTTGGGTGTTTTCATGTGTTTCATCATGTACTTCGGGATTGAGCAGCTGGCAAGTTATAAATTGCTTGGAGGCGCAGACTTTATTTTACAGAATGTAGGCTTTTATCAGCATTTCTTAGGTTTTACAAGAGGACTTATTGATTTTAAAGATGTAGCTTATTTTGTGCTGATCATCGGTATTACCTTAGTTTTGTCCAATCATTTCATTAATAAAAAAAAGTAGAATTATGAAGAAGATATCATTTAAATCTCCGCTGGGAATTTTACTTTTCGTCATTTTACCGCTGGTTATTATTCTCGCCGTTTCAGGCATCAGGTTGGATTTAACCAAAGAAAAAAGGTATACACTTTCAGACAATACCGTTAAAGTATTAGAATCGGTAAATAAACCTTTGGTGGTGGACGTTTACCTGGAAGGCGATTTTCCTGCCAGCTTCAAACAGCTTCAGAGTGAAACGAGATTCATGCTCGAAGAATTCAGGAAGATCAATCCGAAAATCGATTTCAAATTTATTGATCCCATCAAAACCAAAATGTCTCAGGATACCCTGATGGCAATGGGAATGCAGCCTTCCGTACTTCCGGATATCAAAGACGGGAAAGTTTCGCAAATTATGCTGTTTCCGTATGCGGTGGTAAAATACGACAAAAAAGGAGTTTCCATTCCGTTGGTAGTACAGCAGTCCGGAATTGATGCAGATCAGCAGTTAACAAAATCCATCGAAAATTTAGAATATAATCTGATTTCCAATATCAAAAATATTGCAGCAAACCGGAGAAAAAAAATCGGGGTACTGATCAACCAGGATGAGCTGAGCCCCACTGAATTCCAGGGATTCATGCAGCTGGCAACGGAAAGTTATGATGCAGGACCTATTATTCCTAAAAATCAGAAAGAGCTTAGCCTTGCTGATGTTCCGATGCTGAAGCAGATGAGTGCGCTTGTCATTGCAAAACCAAGAAAAGCCTTCACCGACGGAGAAAAAGTGATCCTTGACCAATACATCATGAACGGTGGTAAAACGTTGTGGATGATTGATGCCGTAAATGCGGAAATGGATACGCTGATGAGGTCTAAAAAAGTAATGCCGTTCCCGGTAGATATCAATATGACCGACTTTTTCTTCAACTACGGAATCAGGATCAATCCTGCTTTGGTAAAAGATGTGAAGAAATTTGCCCTGTTGAGATTAGTGACCGGAGAAGTGAGTGGAAATCCTCAGTACACCAGTCTTCCGTGGCCATATTACCCATTAGGAATCGCAGAAAACAAAAATCCGATTACCAAAAATATCAATCCGGTGAAATTTGAATTCCCGACCTCCATTGATACCTTGGGCGGAAGAAAAAATATCAAAACGAATGTTCTTTTTGAATCCAGTGAAAGAACTTTGCTCAAGCAGGTTCCGAATTATGTGGATTTAAAAGAAATTTCCAGTGTCGACAGCCTTGGACAAATGGAAAAACCTAGCACCCCGAAAATCTATGCAGTAGCATTGGAAGGAAAGTTCAATTCAGCGTATGCTTCAAGGATTGAAAGAAAATCATACCCGAATTTCAAAAATTCAAGCCCTGAAAATAAAATGATCGTTATCGCCGACGGCGACGTAGGCCGAAATAAAGTGCTGAAAGGTGAGCCGCTTCCTTTGGGTGTAGATCTGCTCACCAACGAACAGTTTGGCAACGAACAGTTCCTGAGAAATGCCCTCGATTATCTTCTGGACGACAGCAACCTGATGGAGCTCAGAAACCGAAATATTGAAGAAAGGCTTCTGGACCGTCAAAGAATTACCGAAGAGAAAAACAACTGGCAATGGTTTAATTTGCTGCTGCCGTTAGTAATCATTGGGATTTTAGGAGGGTTGTTCTTCTGGTTGAGGAAGAAGAAGTTTGGATAAATAAAAAAGAGAAGTTTTGGACTTCTCTTTTTTTATTTTAACAAGTTATTTTTACCAATTTTTTGATTGATTTTCTAAATCTGTCTGGCATTTAAATTTTCCCTTTTTAAAGTCATCTTCTGATCTTTCGATACGACTGATGAAAATTTCAACAGTAAAAGGAACAAATTCAGAATGATCTTCCTTTTCCAGTTTAGATAAAATATATTCTTCAATTTTCTCAAAGAAACTTTCATCTTGGAGTTGAGCGAGATAAGTGATTAAGTTTAATTCTTGTTTAAATATCCATAAATGTTATAATTTTTCCCAGATGAACGATGCAATTAAAGATCCTATTATACCTAGAGCTATTGCAAAAATTGCAGAAAGCAATAAAGATAAAAGAGGATATTGCTTAATAAAATCAAAAATTCTATAATACAAGATTTTATTAATTTTCTTTATTTCATTTTGAGATTTTTGAATTAGATTCTCTGGTACCTTGGAGACTTTTAATTTTTCTATACAAGAATTACAAATGATAGGATTGTTAGTTGAAAAAATTACTTCTTCCTTTATACCGTTCATATCAAATAAACAACCTTTAGTCTCGTCGTGTGTAAAAGACCTAAATTCAATACTTGTTGGTAAATTTTTATTGTGACTTAAATATGCAAAACTGTAAGCATACAACAATCTTAAAATTAAATTTTCTATTGGAATATTTTCATTTTTAAGAAGTTTCGCCATATCGCAAAATGTTATACAAATTCTATTATTAGACAATCTTCTTGAATAATAATTATCCTGTAAAGGAACATTTGTGATAGCAAATAAAATATCACCATTAAAATTATCAGGTAATTGATTTTCAATATTTTGATCAGAGTATTCCCAGTCTTTGCTATCTGAATTATAATTTATTGAATATTTATCAATTGTCTTTTCTACATCAAATAATTCAGATTTCCATTTTATCAAGGTTTTAGTTTTAAATTCAATTGGAACATTTCCCAAAATCACCAATTTTAGTTTTATTTTCATGATATATTAGTTAAATAATAACAAGATAACTATTTCTAAATAGAGTAAAAAAGAAAGTTATAATTTTATTCGCTAATAAAACGCCCTCCTAAACTCCCCCGGCGACTGCTTCACCTTCTGCTTAAACAATTTACTGAAAGACTGCGGATGCTCAAAACCAAGCTCATAAGCAATTTCACTGACGGACAAATTGGTTGTGCTCAAACGCTCTTTAGCATGGTCGATCAGCTTATTCTGGATGTGCTGTTGCGTGTTTTGCTGCGTGTGAATCCGCAACAGGCTGCTCAGGTAGTTCGGGGAAATACTCAGTTGTTCCGCGATGGATTTTACCGAAGGAATCCCTTTTTCCAGAAGATTTCCGCTGCTGAAATACTGCGAAAGCGTTTCTTCAAATTTTTCCAGCAATTCATGGCTTGATTTTTTTCTGGTAAAAAACTGGCGTTCATAAAAACGTTCGGCGTAGATCATGAACAATTCGAGTTGTGCGACAATCAGCTCCTGGGTAAATTTATCGGTATTGTTCTGGTATTCTTTTTCAATATTCCTGAAAAGATCAACGATGATTTTCTCTTCCTTATCTGATAGAAAAAGTGCTTCATTGATCTGGTAGCTGAAAAATTCGTATGATTTGATTTTTTTGATCAGGGAAGTTCCCCAAAGGAAATCAGGGTGAATGAGCAATAAATAGCCCGTCGGTTCCGCTACCACATCAGGTTTCATTTCCAGGCTCAGGAACTGAAGCGGCGAAACAAAACACAGCACACCGGAATCAAAATCGTATTCCTGCTGTCCGTAATTGAATTTTGCATTCACGTTACGTTTCAGGCCTACCGAGTAGAAATTCTGGATCCATTTCAGCTCCGTATCGTTTACCGGATACTGTACTTTGCTGTAATCAATAAGGCTGATCAGCGGATGTTCCGGATTCGGAAGATTACAAAACGCATGAAAATCTGAAATCGAATTAAATCTGAAAGTTTGTTTCATACTGCTAAATTATTAATTATTTTGAATCGTTGAACGTCAGATATTTATCATAATTGAAATCTAATGAAATTCTTTAAATACTCATTTTTCAAAATCTAAAAATTTATCTTCATCAGTTCCCGCAAAAATTCTATTTTTAAACCACAAAAAACAGTTACCTGATGATCAATAAGGCCCTCGAAATATGCTATGATTTCCCGTTTTTCTTACCGGAAGAACTTCTGGAAATATTCAATGCCCATGAGAAAATTACCTTCCATAAAGGAGATTTTATCCTGGAAGAAGGCAAAACAGCCAATGAATATTATATCGTGGAAAAAGGCCTCGCAAGATCATTTGTTACAGACTTCAACGGTAACGATGTTACGACTAATTTTTTTGTTGAAAACGAAATTATTATTGAGGTTTCATCACTTTTCCAGAGAATTCCTACGCAGGAAAACATCGTCTGCATTACCGACTGCGAATGCTGGAAGTTCGATTTTGAAACTTTTCAGGAGCTTTTTCATAAAATCCCGAATCTCAGGGAGTGGGGAAGGGCATGGATGTCGCAGCAATTGTTCATTTGCAAGCAGCGTTCCGTGGAAATGTTTACCCTGTCTGCCACCAGACGCTACCTTAATCTTCTGGAGCAGAAGCCTTACGTCATTCAATTTGCGCCACTCAAGCAGATCGCGTCTTATCTCGGCGTTACAGATACTTCTTTAAGCCGAATCCGCAAAGAATTGGTTTCACATCCCAGGAAAATATAAATCTTGCCTTATGACAAGTTGATTTTCACGGCAAGTTGATAATTTTGGTTACAGGTTAAACAAAATAAAATCACACTATGAAAATCAATCAGATCTTTGTCAATCTTCCCGTAAAAGATATTCGGGAAACAAAAGAATTCTGGACGAATCTGGGTTTCTCCGTTAACGAGCAGATTTCCGATGAAAGAGCAGTCTGTATCATGATGAATGATACGATTTCCATCATGTTCTTAACGGAAGAATTTTTCGAAACCTTTTCAGAAAGACCTGTTCCGAAAGGTGATACGACCCAGGTATTGGTTGCCATCGGATTAGACAGCCGTGAAGAAGTAGACCAGGTTGTGAATGCGGCTGTCGCCAACGGAGCAACACAGCATGAAGAGCCGCAGGATCATGGCTGGATGTATCAAAATTCTTTCTGGGACATCAATGGTCATGGATGGAATGTCATTTTTGCAGATCCTTCTCAGATCCCATCATAATTAATACATCAGAAACATAACATTATGGACACGCCAACATCAAAAAAATTAGAAATTATTATTCCTGCATTCCGTGGTCACAGTCAGAATTTCCTGATGGTGCTGGACGGAATTTCCGAGCAGGACGCTCTGAAAAGAGTAGAAGGCAAAACCAATCATATCATCTGGATGGCCGGAAACTTTTTGGATATGAGGTATGCTTTAGGATCGGTGCTCGGAATTCAGGAAGAATTTGAATTTAAAGATCTTTTTTTTCAGGGGAAAAGTTTAAATGAAAGTTTTGCCTACCCTTCTTTGGAGCAGTTAAAGGATGCTTTTCACAAAATATCGCCTCTGGTGTATCAGAAATTACTGGAAGCTTCAGACGAAGAATTGGACAAAGCCTTTCCCATGGGAATGAATATCGAATTTTTTCCGGAAACGATTCTGAATTTCATAGGAATGTGCATCGGTCGGGAAGATTATCTGTGCGGGCAAATCGGACTGATGCGGAGAATTCTCGGTTATGAAGGCTTAAAATATGAATTCGATAAAGATTTAAAATATTAAAAATGACTCCAGCTGAAAAAGGGTATCAGGAAGTTAACGGAATTAAGATGTATTACGAAATCTACGGTTCCGGAAAACCTTTGGTGTTGATTCATGGCGGCGGAGGTTCCATTCTGTTTGATTATAAAGAAGTTATTACAAGGCTTGAAAATAAGTTTCAGCTTATCGGCATCGATCTTCAGAATCACGGAAGGTCCGGTCATCGTGATATTGCGGAAACTTTTGAACAGGATGCGCATGATGTTGCTGCACTTCTGAAAAGTATCAACATAGAAAAAGCTTCATTCTGGGGATTCAGTAATGGCGGAAATACGGTAATGCAGGTTGCTCATCGGTATCCTGAAATGGTGGAAAAACTGATCGTTGCATCGGCATTCTACAAAAAAAACGGAATGCTGGACGGTTTCTTCGAAAGCATAAACAATGCTACTCTCGATTCAATGCCCGAACCGCTTAAAATTAATTTTTTGAGCCTGAATCCGGACTTTTCTGCCTTGGAAAACATGTTCGATAAAGACAGCAAAAGGATGCAGACTTTCGAAGACTGGAGTGAAGAAATTTTGAAAGGCATATCTTCTCCCGTATTATTTATTTCCGGGGATAAAGATGTAATGAAACCGGAACATACGGTGGAAATGTGGCGGCTTGTCGAAGATTCAAAACTCTTGATTCTTCCTGCAACCCACGGTTCCTACATGATGGCTGATTTTAATGGCAATACTGACGACAGGCTTATTGATTTTACTGTTAGCGAGGCAGAAAAGTTTTTAAATAATTAAAGTTTTTCAAAATCAATAGCTCATTTAAATCTAACTCTCTTTGCTGAGTAGAACGCTCTTGCGAACTTAACAACAGTTAGTAATTAAAATCTTCGTGGTCTTAGCATTAAATTAAACATTAATTAAAAATACTTAAATCAAGACCAATTAAATTCTTAGAAACGATTGTTCATGTAACTCTTATGCTTTTGCTGAGTAGAACGCCCTTGCGAACTTAAAAAAGTATAGTAGTAAAAAAATCTTTGCGGTCCTTGCGTTAAAAAAAATAAACATTAAATAAAAAAATACTAAAATCAAGGCCAATTAAATTCTTAGAAACGATTGTTCATGTAACTCTTATGCTTTTGCTGAGTAGAACGCCCTTGCGAACTTAAAAAAGTATAGTAGTAAAAAAATCTTTGCGGTCCTTGCGTTAAAAAAAATAAACATTAAATAAAAAAATACTAAAATCAAGGCCAATTAAATTCTTAGAAACGATTGTTCATGTAACTCTTATGCTTTTGCTGAGTAAAACGCCCTTGCGAACTTAAAAAAGTATAGTAGTAAAAAAATCTTTGCGGTCCTTGCGTTAAAAAAATAAACATTAAATAAAAAAATACTAAAATCAAGGCCAATTAAATTCTTAGAAACGATTGTTCATGTAACTCTTATGCTTTTGCTGAGTAGAACGCCCTTGCGAACTTAAAAAAGTATAGTAGTAAAAAAATCTTTGCGGTCCTTGCGTTAAAAAAATAAACATTAAAATAAAAATCATGGCTAAATTAAATTCTTATTTAAACTTTGACGGGAAAGCGGAAGAAGCTTTCAACTTTTACAAATCCGTTTTCGGAGGAGAATTTCTCGGAGAAATTTACAGAATGGGAAATGCACCCGGAACCGAAAACCTTTCGGTAGAAGAAAAAAAAAGGGTAATGCATATTGCGCTTCCTATCGGTAACGATCTTTTGATGGCTTCTGATATCGTTCCGAGTTTTGGGCAGACCCTCAAGGTAGGAAATAATAACTATGTCTCTATTTTCCCCGATTCCAGAGAAGAGGCGGAAAGACTTTTTAAAGGACTTTCTGAGGGCGGCAATATTGAAATGCCTCTTGAAGACCAGTTTTGGGGCGATTATTTCGGAAGTTTCCAGGATAAATATGGTATCCATTGGATGATCAATTATAATGAAGAATATATAAAATAGTGTACCTTAGTATTGAAAAGTGAAGAGCAATTATTTCAAAACACCAAAATAGATATTGATATGGAACCAATAAAAATTGAGATTACGATTCTGGAGCCCGTTGAGAAAGTATGGACGTATTTCAACAGCCCTGAACACATTACCCAATGGAATTTTGCCAGCGATACATGGGAGTGTCCTTCTGCTAAAGTAGACTTAAAAGAAGGAGGACGATTTACAACAAGAATGCAGGCAAAGGACGGAAGTTTCGGGTTTGATCTTGTCGGAATTTATGACGAAATTATTCCTGAGAAAAGAATCACTTATCACATGGAAGATCAAAGAAAAGTAAAAGTGATTTTCGATAAAATTGATGAAAACACGACAAAAGTTACTGAGATATTCGATCCTGAAAAGCAAAATCCTGTTGAAATGCAGCGGGACGGCTGGTACGCGATTCTTAATAACTTTCATAAATATGTTGAAAATCATTAAGTAATACCTTTTTCGGTCATGATCAATTTGGTAATAATGGCAAAGTGCCTGAACTCAATTTGCGCCGTGAGCCATACTGTAACAAGCGATTTCCTGCAGGGAATTATTCCCATGCCGGCAAGAAGAGCTTTAGGAAAAGAAAAAATAGATTCCCTTGAAAAACTTTCGGAATATTCCGAGAAGGAAATCCTGCAAATGCATGGTTTCGGTAAAAATGCTCTGGAAAAACTGAAAATCTACATGACGGAAAATAATATGTATTTTAAAAATAGTGACGCCTAGCATCCGGTAAATAATAATTAAATAAATTCAGGAATATTTAATACAATACCTGAAAAAAATTAAACCACTATCCTTTGCTGAATGAAATACCCTTGCGCCTTTGCGTTAAAATAATACAGAACGATTAAGCTTATTATTTCAATATTAAATTAAAACAATGAACAACAATATCTTTCCGTGCCTCTGGTACGATGAAAACGCTAAAGAATCTGCCGAATTTTACTGTAAAATATTCGGCGGAAAAATTACCGCAGATACACCGGTGGTGATGAACATTGCACTTTTCGGCCAGAAAATAATGCTTCTCAATGGCGGTCCTCAGTTCAAAAAAAATGCGTCGGTTTCTTTTATGGTTATCTGTGAAACGGAAGATGAAGTGCAACAGTACTGGGATCAGCTGATGGAAGGCGGGATGGCCTTAATGCCACTGGATTCCTATTCATGGAGCAAAAAATACGGATGGCTGAAAGATCAATATGATGTTACCTGGCAAATATTCCTCGGAAATAAACAGGAATCACAAAAAATAATTCCTACTCTGATGTTTATGCATGAAAACAATGGCAAAGCAATGCAGGCTATGGAATTGTATACTTCAACATTTCCCGATTCTAAGATCGGCAGTATTTTGAAATACGGAGAAGGAAGCGAGGGACACCCAATTGCAGAACCGGGAGAAAATATTCAGCATGCGCATTTTGTAATTGATGGTTATAGCTTTTTCTGTATGGACAGCTCTTATAATCATCAGTTTGATTTTAACGAAGCAATTTCAATGGTGGTGATGACAGAAGATCAGGAGCAGACCGATCAATATTGGAAAAGCCTGACCTCAGACGGAGGAAAGGAAAGCATGTGCGGATGGCTAAAAGATAAGTTCGGATTCAGCTGGCAGATTGTTCCTAAAAAATTAATAGAACTGATGAGTGATCCGGATCCTGCAAAAGCCCAGAAAGTAGTGCAGGCGATGATGAGAATGCAGAAAATCATTATAGAAGATCTGGAAAAAGCTTATCATTCTTAGAATCAATTTAAATGTTATGATTGTCCGTAATTTGTCATAATTGAAAAGCTTTGACTTTTTTTGCTGAGTATAAACTGAAGGTTTACGAACGTAGTTCAGCCCTTGCGAAATTAAAAGCATTTAGTAATAAAGAAATCTTTGCGAACCTTTGCGTTCAATAGATTCAAAAACTGCTCTGATTATTTTAAATAATCAATTTTATACATAATCTGAAAAACTAATTAAAATGTAATTCATATTTATAAGATACCATATTTTCAGCTTCGGCTTGCTGTTTGATGCTGTAAAGGAAATATCTTTTATGAAAACACACAACAAGTCACAATCTAAATCAAAAGTACCGGAAGAAGGTATCCTGCCGGAGATTATCCGGGAGAGCTACAGAGGAAGCGAGAAACTATTGGATAAAAAAGCGGTTATTTCAGGAGGGGACAGCGGAATAGGACAGGCTGTTGCCGTGCATTTTGCCCGCGAAGGAGCAGATGTTGCCATCATCTATAAAGAAAGTGATGACGATGCGGAAGAAACAAAAAAATTGGTAGAAAAGGAAGGCAGGAAATGCGTTTTGCTGAAAGGTGATATTTCAAAAAAGAATTTTCAGAAAAAATGCATTGAAAAAATAAAAAAAGATTGGGAGACATTAGATATTCTTGTCAATAATGTAGGAATACAGTTCCCGAAAGATGATATTGAAAACATCACAGACGAACAGATTCATGAAACGTTCAATACCAATATCATCTCTATGATTTCATTTACCAGAGACTGCCTGCAGCTGATGAAAAACGGATCACGGATTATCTGTACCACTTCTGTAACAGCGTATCGCGGAAGTGATCACCTCATTGACTATTCGTCCACAAAAGGTGCAATAGCAACTTTTATCCGCTCTCTGGCAACCAATATTGCAGAAAAAAATATTCTGGTAAACGGCGTTGCGCCTGGTCCTATCTGGACACCTCTGGTTAAAGAAACCTTCGATGATGTATCAGATTTCGGGAAAGATAACCCAATGAAAAGAGCGGGGCAGCCATCGGAAGTTGCACCGGCCTACGTGTTTTTAGCATCACAGGATTCAAGTTTCATTACCGGCGAAATCATCCATATCAATGGCGGAGATTATGTCGGAGGATAAAAATAATATAATACACAAATAACATAATAACAGCTACTTATACAATTTATGGAAATATTACATTTTGATATTCAGATTAATGCGGAAGCGGTAAAAGTCTGGACTGTACTTTGGGACGATTTCTCTTTCAGACAATGGACATCAGCTTTTACAGAAGGTTCTTTTTATCAGGGAAGTTTGGAAAAAGGAAATATTATAAAATTCCTAGACCCTAAAAATAATGGAATGTACAGTAAGATCGTTCAATTGATTCCCAGTGAGGAAATAACTTTTCTTCATCTTGGAGAAATTTATGAAGGAGTAGAAACACCGCGCGATTTGGGAGAAGCTACAGAACGATACATCCTCAAGGAACATGAAAATACCACGCATCTTTACGTTGAAGTGGCAACCACAGAAGAGTTCAAATCATTCTTTGAAGAAAAATTTCCAGTTGCATTATCCAATGTTAAAAATCTTTCTGAAAATCAACTTTAAATAATAAGTCTGTTTAAACTTTTACCCGCAAAAGTCACAAAAGATGAACTAAACTTTTATTTAAAGTTGATAATTATAAACGAAAAAGTTAACAATAGTTTTTAAAAATCTTTGATTTTTATTCTTTTGAGCACTTTGATTATTCTGGAAATTCGCTTTAACATTATCTTTTGTACCTTTTGCGGTTAATTCTGAAGTTATTTTAAACAAGTTAATACATAAAATTTCAGCTATGGAAACATTATCTTATGAAATCATCATCAGCGCTTCCAAACAAAAAGTCTGGGACGTACTGTGGAATGAAAAAACATATCGTGAATGGACAAAATTTTTCAATCCGGCTTCTGCATCTGTAATGAAATCAGACTGGCAAGTTGGCGGAAAAACGTACTTCCTGAATAGTGAAGGTGAGGGAATGGTTTCAACCATAGATAATATGGAAGAACCGGATCAGATTATTTTCAAACATCTCGGAATGGTAGATAAAGAAGGAAATGAAGACACTGAAAGCATGGAAGTGAAGCAGTGGAGCGGATGTTTCGAGAAGTATTTTTTGATTGATTTTGACGGAAGAACCAAACTTCATGCTGAGGTTCAGGTGGATAAAAACTGGGAAGAGCACATGAACAAAGGCTTCACACAGGGACTTGAAATAGTTAAAAATCTCGCGGAAAATACTTTAACACTTTAAGGGGAAATTATAGCAATATGAAACTATTAACAATTCTCTTTGCAACATTCTTTCTTGCTTTAGCAGGAACGAAAATTTTTGAGGGTGACTGGAACTTTTTGTTTTCCGGAAATCTTGGAATGGCTGTCTTTATCATATTTACCGGGTTGTCACATTTTAAATTTCAGAAAGGAATGGCAATGATGATCCCGGAATTTATACCTGCCAAAATGTTTTGGGTATATATTACCGGAGTTATAGAAATTGCTGCAGGAATTGGTCTCATGATACCCTCCATTCGTGAGCTGACTGCTGTTTTACTGATAATTTTTTATGTATTGGTATTTATTGCCAACATCAATTCGTCAAAGAAAAATATCAATATTTTTAAAGCGGATTTTACCGGCCCGGGAATGAGTTACCTTTATAAAGAAAGAATTCCGATGCAGATTATTTTGATTGCCTGGACCTGGTACTTCGGGATTTATCTGAATTAATTTATTTAAATAAGATTTCTTTAAAACATATTTAGCATTTGATGTAACAATTCTTCAGGGTAGGGCGTCTTATTATATATTAGAGACATTTTTAACCAAACCATGAAATATGAATATCACTGCTAAAATTTTCGGGATATCACAAGTGGTAATAACCGCCCTCATGATGAATGCACAGACCAATACCGCAAAATTGCCGGGAGATCCTTCCCTGGTTTCTACAAAAACAACGTTCGACCAGCTTATTTCTTATGATAAAGGAAACTTCAAATATAAAGTGGAGGATTACTTTGCAAGGCCGAAAGCTTCACAATTTAAAATTTCGCCGGACGGCCAGTATCTTTCCTATAAGGAAAAAGACAAAGACAGCAAAAACCACGTCTATGTAAAAGACCTGAAAACAGGAAAAGTAACCAAAGCACTGGAAGAAAAAGATGATTTGATCAGAAGCTACGGCTGGCTGGATAAAAAACGCTTATTCTACACACAGGACCGTGGTGGAAACGAAAATCTGCATTTATATGCCGCAGATATTGATGGTAAAAATCTAAAAGATCTTACCCCTTTTGAAGGAATTACACTGGGAACCGTAAGGGTTATCAAAGATACTCCGTTTGTAGTAGTTACTATGAACAAAAACAACAAGCAGATTTTTGAGCCGTATAAGATCAATTTCAATACCGGGGAAATTACGCAGCTGTATGAGAACAAAGATGTTAAAAGCCCGATTGATGATTATATTTTTGATAAAGACGGAAACCTGCGCGGATATGTTGTTCTTGAAAACGGTCTCACTTCAAAGCTGTACTACAAAGACCTGCAGACCGGGAAATTCAATCTTCTGAAATCTACAGACTGGAAAAATACCTTCTACATCGCAAGTTTTAACGAAAATTCCAAAAATAAGGATGAAGCGTACGTAGTTACCAATCTTGACGGTGACAAATCAAGAATTGTCCTGTACGATTTAAAAAAGGATGCAATCATTAAGGGAATATATTCAAATCCTGATTTTGATGTCAGTTCGATCAGTCTGGCAGGGAAAAACAGAAATTACGAACTCGATTACATCAGCTATAACGGAATTAAAAATGAAACGATTCCCGTAAGTAAATTCTATAAAGAAGTTCACGATAAACTGGCTTCTGAATTCGGAGACAAACAATTTTATGTTGTTTCTTCTGATGATAAAGATAATAAGCTGCTTGTCATTACAGACAGCGATAAGGTTTATGGAAAATATTATGAATACGATACCAAATCCAAAACCATCAAGCTTCTTTTTGATCTCATGCCTCAGCTGAAAGAAGAAGATATGGCAGAAATGCGCCCAATTGAATTTAAAAGCAGGGACGGATTAACCATTCGTGGGTATATCACATTGCCAAAGGAAGCGCTGCAGGGTAAAAAAGTTCCTTTAATTGTTAATCCCCACGGCGGTCCGCAGGGAATTCGCGACGACTGGGGTTTTAATCCGGAAACACAGTTGTTTGCCAGCAGAGGATATGCGACATTACAGGTAAACTTCAGAATTTCCGGCGGATATGGCAAGGAATTCCAGCAGGCAGGTTATAAACAAATCGGAAGAAAAGCAATGGATGATGTGGAAGACGGCGTTAAATACGTCATTGAACAAGGCTGGATTGATAAAAATAAAGTTGCCATCTACGGCGGCAGCCATGGCGGATACGCCACTTTAATGGGATTGATTAAAACTCCGGATCTTTATTCCTGCGGAGTTGATTATGTTGGGGTATCCAATATCTTTACCTTTTTCGATTCCTTCCCGGAATACTGGAAGCCGTACAAAGAAATGGTGAAGCAGATCTGGTACGATCTTGATAATCCTGAAGAAGCCAAAATTGCCAAAGAAGTTTCGCCGGTTTTCCAGATTGATAAAATTAAAAAACCTTTGTTTGTGGTTCAGGGAGCGAATGACCCAAGAGTGAACATCAATGAATCTGACCAGATTGTAAAAGGTTTAAGGGCTAAAGGTTTTGAAGTTCCGTATATGGTAAAATATGATGAAGGCCACGGATTCGGAAAAGAACCCAACCGTATTGAATTTTACAAAACCATGATGGGCTTCTTTGCTAAAAATTTTAATCAGTAAATCCAATACATTTTTATAATTAAACTACGGAAAGTTCCTTGAGCTTTCCGTTTTTGTTTTTAATGACTGCATTTTTACCGATAGACTATAGTCTAGCCCCGATAGAAACGGCATCCTTTTTTGTTTGCTGAAGCTTTAGAATGGAAAAACAAAAAAGATAAAGTGGATAGCGGGAAAAAGCTCCTAAAAAAATTAATACAAGTTCTACAAATAAAAACTACATCTAAAAAAATACGATTAATAAAAGAAAATCCTGAGTTCCCGAAAAATATTTTAAATTTATTAAAGTAAAACAAAAATTTCAACCGTCATAGCAATATGGAGGTTGTCGAAAAAATAACAATGCCACAGAAGGAGAAGGACAATATCATCTCGCAAACCGTTTCAAAGTACGGAGGAAAGCTGATGTCTTATATTCGTCCCAAAGTGAAAAATGCGGAAGATGCGGAAGATATTCTGCAGGAGGTGTGGTATCAGTTCAGTAGTCTTACGAATTTCTCTGAGATTGTAAACGTAGGTGGCTGGCTGTACAGGGTTACGGCCAATAAAATCACCGACAAGTACCGGAAGAAAAAAACCGAAAACCTTGAGGATTTCGTGTATGAGGATGAAGACGGCGATTTCTCCATTAAAGATATTCTGCTGATGGATGAAAGCGCCGGTCCGGAAATAAAAATGTTTCAGGATGAAATCTGGAAAAAATTATTTGAAGCACTGGAAGAACTTCCTGAAAAACAAAGAATTGTCTATGTTGAAAACGAACTCAATGATAAAACCCTTCAGGAAATAGCCGATGAACACGGTGAAAATATCAAAACCATCATCAGCCGAAAAAATTACGCGGTAAAACACTTGAGAAACCGGTTGAGAAAATTATACGAAGATTTAAATAGTTAGTAAAAAGAAAAATATGAATCATAAACATAAAAAAGGCTGGATTTTTTTAATACTGTGTCCGCCATTGATTTTTTTAGGAGTTACCTGGATTGTGATGGCCCTCTGGAATCATCTTCTTCCCGAAATATTGGGCATAAAATCCATTACGTATTGGCAGGCCATGGGAATTCTTGTCTTAAGTAAGATTCTTTTCGGAGGCTTCCATTTCGGAAAAGGAATGAGAGATTTTAAGGAAAGAAAAATGAGAGAGAAAATGATGCATCTTTCTCCTGAAGAAAGAGAAAAATTTAAGGAAGTCTGGAAAAACAGATGCGAAAGCGGTTTTTTCGGAAGAAATAAAAAAACAAACGAATAATTTGAAATTTAAGAAGTAGTAAAGTAAAGTTCAATACGATTCGTCTTTATAAAAAGAAGTAGTAAAATTTAAAATTTAAGAAAATGAAAAATTCAGTATTAAAAGGTGCTCTTGGAGCATTAGCTATTGCAGGTGTTGCCATGATCGTTAAAAAAGCAGCCCAAAGAAAAAGATTTGTCAAAGGTATTTTTGAGGAATACGGAATCAAGGAAAAATCACCTTTCGGACTAGCCGATAAAATCAGGGAAATGAATGACGAGCAATATCAGGAAATGAAGGGAAAGTTCAAAAAGGAATTCGCATCAAGATGCCACAGCAGATTTGAAAAGAAAGAAAATATTGCGGAAGCATAATAGAAAGTAACTAAATTGAGATTATTTATTCCGGCTCGGGAAGCGAAGCTTCCCGAGCCGGAATTTTTATAGTCATTGCGGTGAGCGGCGAAGAAGCAGTCTAAAAAAGTATCAATTCATGACAAGCTTTCCACTTGCGGCAATTTCTAATGAGCTTTTTCCAGCTTTCCGCACTCGCTATTTCTTTGTTTCCGGCTCGGCGGCTTTGCCGCCGAGCCGGAAACAAAGAAATGAGCTCAGACAATTGCTGCAATCTGGGCTAGGGTGGCAGTCGTTCCTTTCAATATTTAGAAATGTCGACAAAAGTTGCCATATTGAAAGCATAATGCAACTAACGCATTCAGCATTTGCTGAGTGATAGTTTATGCTGAGCTTGTCGAAGTATCTTTGCGAACAAAAAAATATTCTCAGCCATTTAAAAAAAATCTTTGTGTACTTCGCGTTTAAAATGCTTGTTGAAATACTTCCACATGACAACATTAGAGTGAATTAAAACTTTTATAAAAAAAATCTGCGTAATCTGTGAAATCCGCGGGATAAATAAAACCCTGCATTTAATTTCACGAGCCTATTTACGAATTTTGCTGAGTGGAACGCCTTTGCGAACGAAACGATATTCTCAGGTATTAAAAAAATCTTTGTGTACTTCGCGTTTAAAATGCTTTTTGAGATGCTTCCAGCATGACAACATTAGATTAAATTAAAACTTTTATAAAAAAATCTGCGTAATCTGTGAAATCCGCGGGATAAATAAAACCCTGCATTTAATTTCATGAGTCTATTTACGAACTTTGCTGAGTGGAACGCCTTTGCGAACGAAACGATATTCTCAGGTATTAAAAAAATCTTCGTGTACTTCGCGTTTAAAATGCTTGTTGAAATACTTCCACATGACAACCTTAGATTGAATTAAAACTTTTATAAAAAAATCTGCGTAATCTGTAAAATCCGCGGGATAAATAAAACCCTGCATTTAATTTCACGAGTCTATTTACGAATTTTGCTGAGTGGAACGCCTTTGCGAACGAAACGATATTCTCAGGTATTAAAAAAATCTTCGTGTACTTCGCGTTTAAAATGCTTGTTGAAATACTTCCACATGACAACATTAGAGTGAATTAAAACTTTTATAAAAAAATCTGCGTAATCTGTGAAATCCGCGGGATAAATAAAACCCTGCATTTAATTTCACGAGTCTATTTACGAATTTTGCTGAGTGGAACGCCTTTGCGAACGAAACGATATTCTCAGGTATTAAAAAAAAATCTTTGTGTACTTCGCGTTTAAAATGCTTGTTGAGATGCTCCCAGCATGACACCTTAGATTAAATTAAAAACATTAAAAAAACTTCGCGAACCTCACGTTAAAAAGAATTATACCCTTTGCCCGCCAACACAAATTCCTTACTTTTGTATCATTCAATGAAAGATTATTACTATTTTCTAGGGATTCCGCACGATGCTTCAGAAGAAGACATCAAAAAAGCATATCGTAAACTTTCTTTAAAATATCACCCCGACAAAAATCAGAATGATGATTTCTTTGCAGACCGCTTCAGGGAAATACAGGAAGCTTATGAAACGCTGAGCGATAAAAGCAGGAGACATTCTTATGATCAGAATTTAGAAAGCCAGCAGAAAAGCTTTCGGTATACGGTTCCGCCATCCATCAAGACGTTTTCAGCCAATAAAATCCATGCAAAAAAAGGGGAGGAAATTATCGTGACCTGGCAGACACAAAATGCGGATGTAGTGAAGGTTTTGCCTTTCGGGCTGGAAAAAGCGTATGGAGAAAGAGTATTTAAAATAACGGAATTTAAAGACGGAAAATTTCAGATTTTGCTGCATGCTACCAATTCATTGCTGCATAAAACGGCGGTACAAGGCATTACCATTACCGAAGTTTTTGAAAGCGATACAGAAAAATTCAAAGAAAAAGCAGAAGAATTATTCAGATCACAGCCGAGAACAGCTGCAAACCCGCACGGTCAGCCAAAAATCATGAAAATTATTGTGGCTGTTGGTTTACTTATCCTGGCCCTGTATTTTTTAATAAAAAGCTTCGGGCATTAGGCCATCTTCTTTCTTCCGGGGCATTTCTTGCACCGTTTTCCTTTTTTAAATTTCTTGCAGCAGGATTTCTTATCACCACAATACATTTCTTCAGAATTTGCAGAATATACAGGCGCTAAAGGCGGTACTTTAAATGGGACAATCATGTTCATGATGCAAATATATTAATTTAGAATAAATACAGATAATAAAATTTCATGAAATTTATTAGGTTGAATAATAAATGGTTAGTGCATAAATGAAAAATTCATTCCTTATAATAATTTTATAATAAAATTGTATTCATTTGTCCATGTTTTTGGGTTAGTTTTTAAAGAATTAAAAAAAATAAAAACTGAAATAATTTATGCAAAATTGAGTATTTGCCTTATTTTTATTTCAAAATGACAATAAAAACCTCTTAATATTGATAGGATAATATACTTTTTGTAATTTCTGTACGTTCTTAATTTACTTGTACAATTTTCTAAAAAATCGTAATTTTACGAATCTTTTTTACAACAAAATCTAATAAATAAAAATGAATACAGAACAGTTTGTGAGCCGCCACATTTCAGTAAATGAAGCCGATAAACAGGCAATGCTGGAAAAAATTGGCGTTTCAAGTGTTGAAGAGCTCATCTCTCAAACCATTCCTTCTTCTATCCGCTTAGAGAAAGATCTTGACATTTCAGAACCGCTTTCAGAATACGAAATGCTGAATCATTCGAAAGAGCTGGCATCGAAAAATACGGATTACACCAGCTATATCGGTTTTGGATATCATAACACGCTGTTGCCTTCGGCTATTCAGAGAAATATCTTTGAAAACCCGAGCTGGTATACTGCATATACTCCTTATCAGGCGGAAATAGCACAGGGAAGGCTGGAAGCGCTTCTTAATTTCCAGACTGTTGTATGTGATCTTACAGGTTTTGCCTTGGCAAATGCATCATTGCTGGACGAATCCACCGCAGCAGCAGAAGCCATGCACATGTTCTTCAATAACAGAACAAAAGATCAGAAAAAGGCAGGAGCTAATAAATTCTTCGTTTCAGATCTTGTATTACCGCAGACGGTTTCCGTTTTAAAAACAAAAGCAGAAGGACTGGAAATTGAAATCGTTGAAGGAGATCATGCTTCTCATGAATTCGACGGTTCTTACTTCGGTGTATTATTGCAATATCCTGGTAAAAACGGAATCGTTTTAGACTATACTCAAAATATCGCTGAATATAAAAAATCAGATCTACAGGTAGTAGTTGCCTGCGATCCGATGGCTTTGGTTAAGCTAAAATCTCCTGCATCAATGGGTGCCGACTGTGCTGTAGGGACAACGCAGAGATTTGGTATTCCGTTGGGATACGGAGGACCTCACGCGGCATTCTTCTCTTGTAAGGAAGATTATAAAAGAGATATCCCGGGAAGAATTATCGGGGTTTCTCAGGATGCTTACGGAAAACGTGCCCTCAGAATGGCATTACAGACCAGAGAGCAGCACATTAAAAGAGAGAGAGCAACATCAAACATCTGTACAGCCCAGGTTCTTCTGGCAGTAATGGCTGGAATGTATGCTGTTTACCATGGTCCGAAAGGATTGAACTATATCGCAGATCAGATTCACTTTAAAGCAAATGCTCTTAAAAACGGGCTTAAAGCATTAGGATATGACATCGTTGAAGAACCGATTTTCGATACGGTAAAAATCAACCTTAGTGAAGATGAAAAAGGAAGACTGATGAGAATGATGCTTGATCATAAACTCAACCTGAATTATTTCACGGAAGGTGTGGTAAGTATTGCGATCAACGAAAGTACAACGTTGGATAAACTGAATTATCTGATGGCATCTTTTGCTCAGTTTAAAGATAAGCAAAGTTTCAAATTAGAAATAAAAGAAGGATACAGCATTCCTGATGAGAATTTAAGAAAAGACGAAATTCTTACGGAAGAAGTATTTAATAAATACCATACGGAAACAGAACTGATGCGTTACATCAAGCGCCTGGAAAGAAAAGATTTATCATTGACACACTCTATGATTTCTTTAGGTTCTTGTACAATGAAGCTTAACGCAGCAACGCAGATGCTACCGCTTTCATGGGAAAACTGGGGAGCAATTCACCCATTTGTACCGGTGAATCAGGCAGCAGGTTATCAGGAAATGATCAGCGAACTGGAAAAAGATTTAGCTGAAATTACAGGATTTGCAGGAACTTCTTTACAGCCGAATTCCGGTGCACAGGGAGAATACGCAGGTTTAATGGTGATCAGAGAATATCATATCTCTAGAGGTGAAGGCCATAGAAATGTTGTTTTAATTCCGCAATCAGCACACGGAACAAACCCGGCGTCTGCAGCAATGGCAGGAATGAAGATCGTGGTAGTGAAAAACCTTGAAAACGGTGAAATCGACTTCGATGATTTAAAAGCTAAAGCAGAACAGCATTCTGAAAATCTTTCCTGTGTAATGATCACATATCCTTCAACTTACGGATTCTTCGATGCCAACATTAAAGAAATTACTTCTTTGATCCATGAGCATGGCGGACAGGTATATATGGACGGAGCTAACATGAACGCACAGGTAGGATACACAAGTCCTGGGAATATCGGGGCAGACGTTTGTCACTTAAACTTACATAAAACTTTCGCAATTCCTCACGGTGGAGGAGGCCCTGGCGTTGGCCCGATCTGTGTGGCTAAACATTTGGTGCCTTTCTTACCTTCCAATGCGAACATTAAAATCGGTTCTAAAGAATCAATAGACGGTATTTCCGCAGCACCTTACGGTTCAGGATTAATTCTGAATATTTCTTATGCATACATCAAAATGTTAGGAACTTCAGGGTTGAAAAAAGCAACGGAGCATGCTATTCTGAACGCAAACTATTTAAAAGAAATTTTAGCCGAGCATTTCCCGATCTTATATTCCAACGAAAACGGAAGAGTAGCACACGAATGTATCGTAGATTTCAGACAGTTCAAATCGTTAGGAATTGAAGTGGCAGATGTTGCGAAAAGACTTATGGATTACGGATTCCACGCGCCGACCGTTTCTTTCCCTGTGGCAGGAACATTGATGATTGAGCCTACAGAATCTGAAAGCAAAGCTGAAATCGATCGTTTTGCAGAAGCATTAATCGCGATCAAGCATGAAATTGATGAGATTGCAAACGGTGATGCAGATCCGGCAAACAACGTGTTGAAAAATGCACCTCACACGGAGCAATTGGTAATCTCTGATTCATGGGATAAACCATACAGCAGAGAGAAAGCAGCATATCCGCTGGAGTGGGTGAGAGATCATAAATTCTTTGCTTCCGTTTCAAGAGTAGATGAAGCCTACGGAGACAGAAACTTAGTATGTACTTGTGAGCCTATTGAAGCTTATATGTAATCAAAATTTTTTTATATAATTAATCCCTTTCAGTGATGAGAGGGATTTTTTTGGTGGAAAATTAATTTGAATTGATTTAAAATAAAAAGTATTAGCGAGGTCGGACTTTCAAAGGACTCAAAGTTCAACGACACACATAGGTAGCGAATACTTCATAAATACTGCTAACTTACAAAAATTTGCAGAGTTGAAAAGCATGAGCGGAATGAAAACATGCTTTTCAATTTTGCATTTCTCCCATCATTTTGGCAATACAATTTTAACTGCAGTTTTTTAGCTCAAATTTATATTTGGTTGAATTTCAAATGATCCATCTTTCAGTGAAATTATATCATCAAGCATTAATACAGTTCTAATTAAACATCTTCTAGTTTCATCCCTATATACTTCTGCATGAACTCCTTTATTTGCGAGATTATTCAATTTTGACCATTGTGCAAATAATAGTTCCGTTGAAGCAGTAATTAAATCAATGTTTGTAGAACTTAATTTGTTCTGTTTACTATATTCATATATTCGATTTTTATATTTATCTGCTTTCAATGAATTTCCATTTCCGTTTAGTTCATTTTGTGGTGGAAAAATACAATCTGTAACATATTCAAATATTCTTCTACAAGTTGTCACAACTTGAGCAAATTGTTCATTAGTTTCTGAACTTTCATACGTATTTAAAGCTGACCATAATTTGTTACCTAAATCAGGTGCGATATCAGATAATTGCGATACTACATTATCTGCTATATATGCTAGAGATGAGCCAAATCCTTTTTTCCATTCAGCAACTCGTCTTGCATGTTCGTAATCATGGAAACTATCAAATATTGAATATTTAAGTTTCAAGTCTTCAAATTCAACACTTTCAAAACCAATCTTCAAATATTCCTTTTGCATTTCTGTGTCTAAATCATCACTTTCAAAACTATCATGGAATAAATTCAGTTTTTTATTTCTTATCCTTGCATATGGTATTAGTGTACGACTATAAAGCATCCAATGTGTTTTGTTTGAATCATTTATTTCCATTGCTCCTATAAAAGGTTCATAATCTTTAAGATTTTCAAATAAATATTCAGCCCATTTTAAATCTAAGCTTTCAAAACATACGGCAAAAATATTATGATTTAAAGAATTTTCGAGTCTTTTACTGTCAAATTTTTTCCAATTATTTTCCTCAGAATATAACCAACTTTCAATTAACTGATAATATTTTTCTGGATTCACTTGATACGTTGTAGATGTTACATTTTCTTCAACCTTTTTCTGAACTTCCTCTTGGCTATATAATAAAAATAATAAATCTCCTACAAAAAGTTTAGAAGAAATATTTAAAGTTCTATTTTCTAAAATAACTTTAAAAATTTCTTCATAAATTGTGTAACCGTAAAGTGAGCCTAAACTTTCATGATCAGCATTAAAATGTAAAGCTATTTTCATTTGATGAAGTAATGTTGTTGTAAAATTGAAGGTAACGTCTTGTGGCTTTGCGTCAGTGGCGGTTTTTCAGCACCAAGCCTTTCCAAATATGTCCTAAGCTCCGCCATTGCTCAAAACCGATGTTATGTGAAGTTTTTTTACATTTTATCAGACCAGCCATCTGTGTAGCTGTCTTTTTCTCCATTTGCGCCACTAAAAGTAATTTCTATTTTATTCCAATCTGGATTAACTTGATGAACTCTACATTTGTCTTTCGATTCATATAAGATTTCAATTTTACCCTCTTCATTTTCAATAATGTATTTTCTTTTGAGTAGAGTTGCACCAGTTGCTTCTAAATCTTCTGTAGTAATTGTTGCGTTTTCAATTGTTGGAAGACTAAAGTATTCTTGTTCAGTAGAAATTCTTTTAGTGTTTTCTATTATTTGATTGTAGATTTCTTTCATGTGTTTGTTATTCTTCAGAGTATAAATCTAAAGTTGTTAGTAATTTGAGTTCTTTTAAAATTATTTTATCACTTTCAGGAAAATCGAATTCTCCATTTCCGTCTACTAAAAGAAAAAATTTTCATCAAATCCGTCTGCACCGCTTGAGTTTAGTATTACGTCAAAATTAAATTCAACTTCTTTGAATGTGAAATTTCTATTTGGAATGTCAACATAGATATTTTCCATAGTTGCATTAACTTCCCATTCTTCTGCTCCATAATTTCCTGGATTAGTATCTGTCAAGCAATAATTCCAAAAATCAAAGGAATTATTTAATTTTCAGCAATCATTTCTCTGATTGAATCTATATGCATATTGTTGGTTTTAAAATTTAACACAACTTTTGTCTTCATGCATTGCGTCAATTCAAAATATAATCAAATATAAAAAAAGTCTTCCGAAAACGATTGATTTGTTATAATTGATTTTTAATTTATTCCAACGCAAAAGAAAAAAACACAAGAAATCCAATCTAAGCTTAATGTATTTCCTCATTTTATTGTGATAATAATCTAAATAATAGGGCAGAATGGAGTCTCCTTTTTTTATTTAATATCGTAATTGATTGAGTCGTAATCGTTCAGCAGGATGCAGCAGGATGCCTGTATTTACGTTTGTGTTTAGATTAGTTAACACAAAATTAATCATATGATAAAATCATTACTACCTAAACACACCCTTACGGCCTTACTGTTTTGCGGATTAACCTATTCCACATTTGATTTACAGGCACAGACATTAGCCTTTCCGGAAGCTACCGGTTTTGGAAGATTTACGACAGGAGCGAGAGGTGCTACCAATCCCCAGGTTTATTTAGTTACCAACTTAAATGACAGTGGACCGGGCTCATTCCGTGATGCAGTGAGCCAGCCGGGAAGATTTGTCATCTTCAAAGTGGGAGGTATTGTGAATTTACAGTCCATTGTTGCTGTTGCGGCCAACACAACGATTGCCGGACAGACCGCTCCCGGAGAGGGAATTGTGTTTTTGGGACCGAGAGTATCCTTTACAGGAGCCAATAATACCATTGCAAGATATCTCAGAATCCGTTACGGAGGGACTTCTCAAAACCAGGATGCCTCAGGAATTGCCAACGGAGCAAATATCATTTTGGATCACATGACTTTTACCTGGGGCACGGACGAAGTTTTCTCGGTGAACTGGGATAATAACGGCACAGCGCCTGATAATATAACGATTCAGAATTCTATTATCGGTCAGGGAATGCACCGTCACAATCATTCTGCCGGCGGACTGATGCAGCCTCCACCGGGAGGTAAAATAAGCCTGATCGGAAATTTATACATCTGCAACAAGACGCGTAATAATAAAATAAAAGGCATTAATGAGTTTGTAAACAATGTGGTGTACAACTGGGGCAATTACGGAAATACCTATGGGCATACCCAATCCGGAGAAGCTTACATCATGGGCGGGGATTCTGCGGGAAGTTCTTTCGCGAATATCATCAATAATTATTTTATTGGAGGACCTAATACAAGCAATACAGTAACTACCCCTTTCAGCGTCGGGAATGCTAATTTTAACCTCTATGGTTCCGGAAATTATTTCGATAATAATAAGAATGGATTACTCGATGGTTCCCTGGTTCCTCAGGATTTAACGGGCTATCCGGTCGGTGACCCTACAGCGATATTAAGTGCTCCTTATGATTATCCGGTGAAAAACCCTGCATTAAGTGCCCAGGAAGCATACGACAATATTGTTTCCAGAGTGGGAGCATCTTATCCAAGACGTGACCAGGTGGATAATTTAATGATTTCAGACTTGCAGTCGAAAGGAACTACCGCTACCTATGTTTATGTGCAGACTGATTTAGCCAACCAATTTGGTTTTACCAATGGAGGGGCAGGACACGTTTATGGCGCACCGGCTCCTTTGGATACCGATAATGACGGAATGCCGGATGCGTGGGAAGATGCCCATGGAACTGATAAAAATGTTTTCGACGCTCTGGAAGTAAGTGCTACCAATGCACCATATCTGAATATTGAAGTTTACATTAACGGTTTACCCACTACAACGGCTCCGGATTTTATTATTCCGCCAACCAATCTGAATTTCACCAATGCAGTGACAACAGGAAATCCTGCTGTAAGCTCTCTAACGGTTAACTGGAATGATAATGCCACGAACGAAACAGGTTATGTTTTGGAACGTTCAGACAACGGGACAAATTTTTCGGTGATTGCGACATTAGGTGCGAATACAACAACATATAACGAAACTGGGTTAACCCCAGATACGCAGTATTACTACAGGGTAAAAGCAGTCAATGCTTCAGAGTCTTCTGTATACACTTCAAATGCTTCAGTAACAACACCGCCAATTCCTTCACCGCCGACAAAAGCAATCAATCCCGTTCCTGCAAATGGAAATACCGGTGCAGAATTAAACAGCGGAAATCTGCTTTTAAAATGGAATGGAAGCACAAATACAACAACATATTCCGTTTATTTCGGAACAGATCCGGGAAATTTAAGTAATATCGGAACGGTCTCTTACAGCGCTTCACCTTCTTATCAGTTAAACAACCTTAATCCTGCAACGAATTATTATTGGAGAGTAGATGCTACGAATACTTTGGGTACTGCGACAGGTGATGTATGGTCTTTTCGTGCATTAACACAGACACTGGTCGGAAGCTGGCCTTTCACAGAAGCGCCTTCGTCAGGGACACAGATTGCAGATGTGACATCTTTTGCCAATCATGGAACGTTAAATACTTCCTATGATAATGCCAATGTACGGGTTCCCGGAAAAGAAAATTATGCCCTGGATCTTGCTACAGCTCCAAACAATATCTACATTGCAAGCATTCCTCACCAGGATCAGATTTTATTTAATGCTAATTCTTTTACGGTTTCTTACTGGATGAAAGCACCGGCGAGCATGATTCCGTCTTCTTCCTCTACAAGTTTATACGTTCTTTGCAAAGGTTCTATAACGGCTAATGCTTCTACAGGAGCTACCGGAAAACGCTTTAATGTAGAAATCAAAGGGGGGCAGCTCCGTTTTGCAATTGACGATAATGTCACTAAAAAAGAAATTACCTCACCCATCGCTAATTATTTTACCAATAATTGGGTGCATGTTGTGATCCAGCGTGATGTTATTGCTCATAAAATAAGAATTTATACCAATGGTATTTTAAGTTCCGAAGGAGATGAAACGGCTGTTACAGGAATTGGTGAGTCTAGTGATTTTATCATCGGAAATATCGGTGAGCTGGAATTTCAGGCGACTGCCAATGCTTCTGCTCCATATAAAGGTGCCTTTGATGAGCTTAAAATGTACAACTATGCATTAACAGCGGCGGAAGTTTATTCACTATATAACCAGGCTGTATTGAGTAATGATGAATTCAGCATCAGCAAAAATATGGGAACGGTGTATCCGAATCCTGTAAAAGACCAGCTGTCCATCAAACTTCCTGAGTATAAGAAATCCAGCCTTACCGCGACCGTTATTGATATGACGGGAAAAATCATCTTTAAAGAAAAGATTAATGCTAATGGAAATGGCGTATTTAATTTTAATATTGCAAGCAGAAAGGTTGCAGGAAATTATATTCTGAATGTTTCCGGGGAGAACTTAAATAGCAATTTTAAAATTGTTGTTCAATAAAAAAAAAATACTTAGTTCATTCATATTATATTAGAAGAAGTCCCTTTCAATGATGAAAGGGCTTTTTTGTCGATTAACTTTGTGTTCGTCACTTTGAGTAGATTTTGAAAAAATCGTATCGAAAAGTTACTCCTACAAGCCTTTTTCATTCGCCGGTTCTCGATACATTTTTCTACGCTTTGCTCCGAAAAAGACTCGAACTGACGGTGTAACAATTACTTAAAGTTTTGTATTTTCTCACCTTCAAGCTTCTTGATGAGGTTCCCTTTCACCACCGTAAAAGCATAATCCTTAGCTTCGGCAAAAGAAATATTGTACTTTCTAACAATATCTTGAAGATCTTCCGGGAATTTATCGAGAATATTATCATAAAACAGATCAAGATATTCTTCGGAAGGCATTTCATAATTAATTTTCAGCTGAAAGCGGCGAAGTAAAGCAGTGTCAATAATTTCAGGATGGTTGGTAGCGCAGATCAGCAATGCATTTTCCGGATAATAGTCGATCAACTGAATCAGGGTATTCACCAGTCTTCTCATTTCGCCTACGTCTTTGTCATCACTGCCTCTTGCTTTGCCGATCTGGTCCAGCTCATCAAGAAACAGAACCGATCTTTCTCTTGCTGCCTTATCAAAAATCATTTTGATATTCTGTGAAGTTTCCCCGATTCTTGAAGAAACAATATTGCTTAAATTAAGAATAATAATGCTTTTACCCAATTCATGGGCAATCGCTTTTGCGGTCATGGTTTTTCCGCAGCCTGAACTTCCCTGAAGCAGTACTTTATTATTTACCGGAAGTCCGTACTCATGTAATTCCGGAGCATAGGTGTTTTCTTTGATAAGCTGTGTGATCAGTTCCTTATTATATGCATCAAGGAATACATCTGTGAGCGCTATTTCTTCTTTATCCTGAATAATAAGGTTGTAGAGGTTCATCGGGAGAGTTTACCGGCAAATATAAAGGTTATTCAACAAAAAAGCCGAACAAATACATGTTCGACCTTATCGGCTATTATAAAAATTAAAAATTGTCCTTAGTGTAAGTTGCCTTATGTTTTCGTTGCCCTTTTACTCCGCTGAGTAAAAGAGCAGTCAACCATTAAAAGTTGAAAACATAAACAATATAATTCATTTGTGAGTTCTTAGGCTTCCTAGCCACAGAATTTAAATTAGTTTCTTTCTTCTCTCTTAACTGTTGCGAAATAAGAAGAAAAAACTACTAAACATGTTGCGATTCCGATGTAAGCGATCATTTTATTGTATTTTTAATTATTTGATTAATTATTGTTGATTTGATATTGCAATATTACGACAATAAAATGATATCTGAAAGTAAAAATTATGATGTATATCAGTGTTTTAAGTGTGTTAAATTAACTTTTAGGCTAAAATTAGTTTACGTATATTTAATATATAACTGAAAATTAATTTATGAATTTGTTAATTTTTATTTAATTTTTTGTGATTCTTTCAAAAGAAGATGTTGAAGCTTCAAAACTTAATAATCGAAATGCGTCGCATAGCTTCAAATAAAACCTGATTTAAATCACCTAAATTTGAGTAAAATACTTTAATATGAACAAAATTTAATTTTTAAATCCTTTAGAGGTGAAAATTATTTCAAAATATGAGAATGAAATGTTGCTGTAAATGTGTTATTTACATGGCTTAATAAAAAACAAATCATATAATTTTTAAAATGTGTAAGATAGAAAGTAAGTAGAAATTAATGATATAATTGCTGATCGGTTTCACAGAAAAAACTTCTTCTTTTTCCTTTACCTGTCTGCCTTTTGATGAATTTTTGGCCGCATTTCGGGCAAATTTTCTTAGTGTGGGCCAGCCAGTGTTTCTTAAGCGTAAATTCTCTCTTCCACTCCAGAAAATCGAAGCTATAATTTCGGGCTTCTTTCATCAGTTCTTTTATTTTTTTATCCGGCATTTTGCCTAAAAGGCTTTCGGGCTGTACCTCAATTCGGAATAAAACTTCATTTTTAATAATATTTCCGACTCCGGAAAAAATATCCTGATCCATCAAAGCATCACAAACCATCATTTCGGGATTTGCTTTAAGTTTCTTTAATGCTTTTGTAGGATTCCAACTGTCACTCATGACGTCAGCTTCCCAATCAATGCCGGCTAAGAATTCAGAATCCACCATTTTTACATGGCAGGTATAGAAATAAATGCTTCCGCCGGAAAATAGTAAAGACAGCCTTAGCTGCCGGTCGGGTTTCGTCTGTTCATCCACACTATGAGAACCGAACATCAGCAGGTGAATCCTTACCGCGACATCATTAAATACAAGATACGTTTGTTTTCCGAAGGTTTTTATTTCTTTCAGCGTTTTTCCAACCAGGATTTCTTTATCGATTTTGGCATTTCCGGAAACTTCAAGAACTTTTCCGCCTTCAAATTTCTGAATGCTTTCTTTCATTAAAATTATGGAAGGACCTTCGGGCATGATCTTATTTTATATCGAGATAACAATAATTTTGCCACAACAAGCTTTAGCAGCTGTAAGAATATAAACAGATGATAAAAAATGATGAGGATGTGTCGGAAAAAAAATAAATTTGAGCTAATTTTGGCACATGATGAACTTAAACCAGATTTTCACGAATCAGCGTACAGGCAACAATCCGAACACAAAAGCTTCAAGAACGGATTTCCAGAGAGACTTTGACCGAATTATATTTTCATCGGCATTCAGGAGACTTCAGAATAAGACTCAGGTTTTTCCGTTGCCGGGAAGTGTTTTTGTACATAACCGCCTTACGCATTCACTGGAAGTTTCTTCTGTGGGCCGAAGTCTGGGAAGCGTAATGGGTGAGTTCATTCACGATCAGTATAAAAATGATCTTACAGAAGATGCTAAAAATTTTTATCTCCATAATTTAGGAAATGTAATTGCCGCGGCGTGCCTTTGTCATGATGTTGGAAATCCTGCATTCGGGCATTCCGGGGAAGATGCTATTGCAAGCTATTTTGAAAGAAACGAGACAGACCTAAAGCCTAAATTCAATGAAAAAGAATGGGCAGATCTGATGAATTTTGAAGGAAATGCCAATGCCATAAGAGTTTTGGCGCAGCAACAGCAGGGAAAAGATGCCGGAGGAATACAGCTTACGTTTTCAACTTTGGCAAGTATCGCTAAGTATCCCTGTGAAGCCATTGCCAAAAAGAAAGGGTTTATTCATCGTAAAAAATTCGGTTTCTTTCAGAATGAAAAAGATATTTTTCTTGAAATTGCTAAAGAAACCAATCTGATTTCAGAAAGTGAAGATCCTCATATTTTCAAAAGACACCCTTTTGTATGGCTGGTAGAAGCGGCTGACGATATCTGCTACAATATTATTGATATGGAAGACGCACACCGCCTCGGAATTGTTTCTACCGCCGATTGCAAAAACCTTTTTTTTGAACTGGTAAAGTCCGAATCAGATGATGTAAAGCGCATTGAGACCAAACTAAGCTCTATTTCCAATGAAAATGAACAGATCTCATACCTTCGTGCCAAGGTTATTAATGCACTGATCAACCAATCGCTGGAAATGTATAAACAAAACTTTGATAAAATTCTGGAAGGAAATCTTGATACAGCGCTTTTGGATCTTTATAAATCCGAGAATAAAACATTACAGGATATTGAAAGTTTTTCTATTGAGAAAATATACAATCATAAAGCCGTAGTTGAAATCGAAAATGCAGGTTATAACGTAATGTATGAACTTTTGGATCACTTTATTCCTTCTATTCTGAAGCATGAGGACGAAAGAAAGTCCTACGACAAAAAAGCATTAAAACTCCTTCCGCAGCAATTTGTTTATCAAAACGGAACCGATTACCAAAAGGTTTTGGGAATAATAGATTTTGTTTCCGGAATGACGGATAATTTTGCCACGGATCTCTACCGTAAAATAAAAGGAATTGATATTGGTATGACGATGTAATCTTATTATAACGACTGTAGAGAGGATATATTAAAACCGGATGCAATAGAGTGTCCGGTTTTCTTTTTAAATCTAAAAACCATATCTTTATGAAGAATACAAATTTATATTAAAAATTATAACTATGAGTCTTTTTTTAGTACCTATTATTTTTATCGGATTAATTATTTTATTTGCTTCCTTCTTTGTGGTGAAACAGGAAACGGCAGCCATCATCGAACGCTTTGGAAAATTCCAGGCCGTGAAGCATTCTGGGCTTCATCTTAAGCTGCCGATTATTGATCAGATTGCCAAAAGACTGAACCTTAGAATTCAGCAGCTGGATGTGATGATTGATACCAAAACATTAGACAATGTTTTTATCAAAATGAAAATTTCAGTACAATATCAGGTGATCAGAACACAGGTGGGAGATGCGTATTATCGCCTCGAAAATCCGGAAAACCAGATTACTTCCTATGTTTTTGATGTGGTAAGGGCGGAAGTTCCCAAGCTGAAGCTGGATGATGTTTTCGTAAAAAAAGATGATATTGCTATTGCTGTAAAAGGAGAATTACAGGAAGCCATGCAAAGTTATGGTTACGATATTATTAAAGCATTAGTAACAGATATTGATCCGGATGAACAGGTAAAACACGCGATGAACAGAATCAACGCGGCAGAAAGAGAGAAAACCGCGGCAGAATACGAATCTGAAGCCCAGAGAATCCGGATTGTTGCCGTAGCAAGAGCAGAAGCGGAATCCAAAAAACTTCAGGGACAAGGGATTGCAGACCAGAGAAGGGAAATTGCCAAAGGTCTTGAAGAATCCGTAAGAATGCTGAACAATGTGGAAATCAATTCCCACGAAGCTTCTGCTTTGATTGTAGTTACCCAGCATTATGACACCTTACATTCCGTAGGTTCCAGCAACAGAAGTAATCTTGTGCTTCTGCCTAATTCTCCAACTGCAGCCAGCAACATGCTGAATGATCTTGTCGTAGCGATGACTGCAGCAAACACAGTGGGAGAAGTTACCAAAGGAAATTATCCTAAACCGCCAAAGGATCATAATCACAACAATAACAATAACGATCTTTAAAATAAAACCTCAGTTTTGCTGAGGTTATTTTTTTGTTTTTGAAATCTGCCTGATGAGACTGTGTTGAATTTTCAAAGCAGAGAAGTCAATTTTTATGCCTCATTTTTAAATTATCTTAACATTTTCCGGTCTTGTTTTTAAGATTTTAAATACCTAATTTAACCTTTTATTATTTATACACCAAGACACAATTAGTAAAATATAATATGGATAATCAGATCGAAATTGAAAATTACAGAATCCGGAAACCGGAAGAATGGGCTGGAAATATTGATGATCAGGAACTCATAAACAGAATACAGGATTCCGATTTTGCCCGACAGCAAAACAATGAAGGAAAGGATTTTTGTTATTTTTTAGATAAAAAGTATTACACCAGCAATACGGAAAACAATGAATATGTCTGTATGGCCTACACTTTAAATGAGCCCGCCAATCTTGAAAGAGCTTCTGTTTCAGATGTCGTTGTTGAGGAAAATGAAGTCTACCATATTCACCGCATCAGTGTTTTAAGAGATGGTGTTCTGATTGATAAGATCCCGGATACGAAAATTAAAGTTCTGGACAGCGAGAATCACAGCAGCGGAGGGATTCTGAGCAGCAACAAGAAAATCAATATTACCATAAAAGATCTCCGGCTCTATGATATTCTTATTATGGAAGATTCAAGAGTGAAACCCTTTACCGAACGCGATTTTCTGAGAAAAGAATTTTCAAAATACGTTTGGGTAAGTCCTGATAATTACTGGGCCTACGGCAGCTATAAATTTACCTTCATCAATGAACGCAGTGAAAAAATTGCTTATAAGAAAACATTTTTCAGGGATGAAAGCGGCAATGTACAGGAGCCGGAAGTACATTACCTTGAAAAAGGGGAAAAATTCGTTTTTGAAGAGACTGATTATATCAATCCCGTAGATGCTAACCGTGAAATTTTCCCATTCATAGATTTTGCAACGGACAACACCTGGAAAGAGCTTTCCAATTATATTGCACCGATTTATCAGGAAATCTTTAACAATGCTTCTTTAAAGGATTTTGCACCGAACCTTATTGAGAAACTTGATGCTTTACAGGATCTTGATGAGAAAATCCAGTTTGCGATTGAATATGTACAGAACAATATTTATTACATTTTTAATGCTGATGAGATGAATGGCCACAAGCCACAGGAACCTGCTGTAACTTATGATAATAAACAAGGCGATTGCAAGGCCAAATCTGTTCTCTTAAAGGTAATTCTGGATTACATCGGAGTGGAGGCCACTATTGTTCTGGTAAATTTTCACACAGATTTTTATATTAAATATTATCTGCCTTCTTTGCTGACATTCAATCATGCGATTGTGAAAATTAATTATAAAGGTGAAGAGTTTTTTATAGACGCTACGATTCGTGATGAATTCGGAACACTTGAAAACCGCGGATTCATTTATTTCATGCATTATTTGGAAGTGAAACCCGATCAGGAACTGAAGCAAAGAAAACCGTACCGCTATCCTTATTTCTGTGTAGATGAAAAAGTAGATTTCCGGGTTCAGAATACAATAGGAAAACTCACCCTTACCACAACTTATAAAGGTAACCGTGCCAATGCCATGAGAAGGTATTTTAAAAACACAAATAGGAGAGAAGTGATCGACAGCTGGAATAATTTCCTTTTTTACAGCCTTAATTATTCGGGAGACAGAAACGGAACGGATATCAGAAATATTTTTAAAGATGCTGTAATAGATATCGTAAGTGATGACAAAAAACAGAATGAATTTAAAATTCAGTATCAGTCCATTATAGAAAATCCATATTATGTGGATCCTAAAAATAACCGTTTTCTGATGTATTTCGACCGGAATTTGGTGAAAGCCAGCGCCCGGGATTATATGCATAAAGATCTTCCTTTCTGGCATAATTTTGACAGTGAGAAATATGAAATCAACTTGTACACCGACCAAAAGATTGATACGGAAGAAAAATACACGGTGCAGGAAAGTAGCATTAGCAATCCGTATTTTGATTTTAAAAGCCGAAAGAAAGTAATTAAGAATGGAGCAACAGCCTACATAGAATACAGTCCTCTTGTGAATCTTGAAATTCCGAAAGATGAATTTGAAAAATTCAGAACAGATCATCACACGGTGGCGGACAGTAATTTCGGTTTGGGAATTGATATTATTGAACCGGGGCTGATGAATATGCTGAAGTTTAACTTTAAGAAAAGATTTAAATAAGGTTGAGGAAAATTTCGGGCGGGTTTGCAAAGCAAACCCGCCCGAAATTTTTTTGATTATAAAAGCTCTAAATCTCTTCCGTCTTCTTCGGAACCGGAATTCCAGTGAATTTCTGTTTGCCGATCAGGAGTTCAAAAAAAAGTCTGAAATCTGAAATCAATGACCACAGCGGATAACGGAATGTTGCCGGTTTATTCTTTTCAATCACAGCATGACTAAACCATGCAAAGCCGTATCCAAATATTGGAACATACCATAAAAACCTTTCTTTTCCTGAACTTATCACGTATCCTATTACAAAAAATACCAATAAAATTCCTACAAAATGGAAAATTCGCGTTCCCATTTTACGATGTTCAGTAAGGTAAAACTGGTAAAATTCCTTGAATGTTTTTATTCTTTCAGACATGGCATTTGTATTTTAATTAATAGAATCTAAGCAATAAGTTCGCCAAATTTTAAAGTTTCCAAAAAATAAAAGCCGGATTCTTTTAAAGAATCCGGCTCCGTATTTGTTATATGTTAAGCTTTTCTGAGCTTACTGTTTCTGTATCCGTAGCAGAAATAAATAATCAGTCCTATTGCAAACCATAGCCCGAACCAAAACCAGTTGTCATGGCTCATCCCGGTTAAAAGATATAAGCATGAGCTTAACCCGACTAATGGAATCAATGAAAAGTTCTTTATAAAAGTAAAGATGCAAAGAACAAGATTAATCAATATAAAGAAAAATATAGAAGCTCTGAATTCTCCTTCTTTAGGATCATTCCAATCCATCAGCGTGTTAAAAAATTCAGGCTGCCAGAAATAGAAACCGATCAGGCTACCGATAAAAATAACCGGGAAAATGATTTTACCATTAATATAAGGAAGATGGAATCTGCCTTTCAGTTTCTCTTTTGCAGGGAGCGTCAGAACGCCGGCGCAAACCAGTACAAATGCGAAAATAGTTCCGATACTTGTAAAATCAAGAATGAAGCTTTTATCGGTAAATAATATAGGAATACCAACTACAATTCCTGTAACTACGGTTGCATAAGAAGGGGTTTTGTATTTTGGATGTACCGTCTGGAATTTTGGAGACATCAGTCCGTCACGGCTCATCGCATACCATATTCTCGGCTGCCCCATCTGAAATACCAGTAAAACCGTCGTAATAGCAACAATAGCAACAAAAGAAACCACGAGTTCCATCCAGGCAACATTGGCATTGGATTTTTCAAAGATGAAAGAAAGCGGATCTCCAACACCGTCGAATTTCCTGTAATCTACCATTCCTGTCAGCACCAGAGTCAAAGCGATATAAATAACAGTACACAGCACCAGGGAAATGATCATTCCCTTAGGTAATGTACGCTGCGGATCTTTTGTCTCTTCGGAAAGTACACTTAAAGCATCAAAGCCGATGTAGGCAAAGAATACTCCTGAAACTGCACTCATGACGCCTGCAAAGCCGTTCGGCATAAAAGAAGCGACCTGTGTTTCAGGATTTACAGGGGTCCAGTTATCTGTATTAATGTAAGCGAAGCCTACCAAAATTATCAGAACAATAACGGCAAGTTTCAGAATTACTAAAACGTTATTAAAGTTTTTACTTTCTTTAACGCCGACATAGCACAGCCACGTGATTAGTCCGTTAATAACCAATGCCGGAACGTCAACAATGAATTTTAAATTTCCCAACAACGGTGCATTTTTCCATGCACTGATGAGCTCTTTATTTTCTGAGCCGTTCATAAAGGCTTTTTTAGCTTCCGTATAACTGCAGGTAAGATAGTCCGGAATATGCATGCCCAATCTTTCTAAAAAGCTGGTAAAATAATCCGACCACGAAAAAGCGACATAGATATTTCCGAAGGAATACTCCATAATCAATGCCCAGCCGATAACCCAGGCAATAAGTTCACCAAAACTTGCATAGGCATAAGTATAAGCCGATCCTGCAGTAGGAATTCTGCTGGCAAATTCAGCATAACAAAGTGCCGTAAATCCGCAGGCAAAACCACAAATCAGATACAGTAAAATAACTCCGGGACCTCCTCTGAAAACCGCTTCTCCCAAACTGCTGAAACTTCCCGCACCAATAATCGCTGCAATACCAAAGAACACAATATCCCAAACACCCAAAACTCTATGCAGGCTTGTGGATGTATCTGACTCTGAATAGATTTTCCTTCTAAAAAGCTGACTCATTCAATTCTAAAATTTGATTTGAAAAAAGCAAATGTAATTATTTATCTGAAATAATTCAGGTTTTCTTAAGGTTTCTTACCGAAAAGTTAAGAAGTCTTAAAAATTTATCCACTTATTAACAATGTGTTAAAACACTTGTATATACAATATCTTTTCAATATTTTCGTTGATGGATTGTGGATAATTTTTCCGCAGAATTTTAAATATAGTAAAGCTGATTATCAGCCTTAAACATTTTAAAATTTAAAATTAATGAAATCAAAAAAAATACTCTTAGCGGCTGCGGTGTTCTATTTCGGAATCTCCGATGCACAGCAGTCTCAATACTTTACCCAAAAAGAAAATTACCGTTTCAACCTTGCTGAAAATCTTTATCAGACCAAAATATACAACGCTTCTCAATATGAATATGCCCGGCAATATTTCTACAACCAGAATTTGTCAAGGTCAAGACAGGAAGCTGCGCAGTTTTTTGATAATGTGATTGGAGTTATTCTTCAGAAAAATCATGCGGAAGAAGGTTTAACGGCTTTTATTAAAGAATATCCGAACTCGGCGTATTTTGCACAGGCTAATTTACCGTTGGCAGATTATTATCTTGCTAAAAAGGATTTTCCGAAAGCCCTGGAAACACTTAAAAAAGTAAATCAATATCAGCTTTCAAAAGAAGAAAATACGCAATATGTTCTGAAATTAGGATATGCCAAATTCATGATGGGAGATTCTAAAGGGGCAACTGATGCTCTTGAAGAAGCCTACAAAACAGCAGACGATTCCCAAAAAGGGGATATTGCCTACATGTTAGGACATTTATATTATTCCGACCGGCAGAATGAAAAGGCATTCCGATATTTCGATTCGGTAAAAGATCAGCCTAAATATTCCAAACTCGTTCGTCCTTATTATGTTCAGATGTATTATAATGATAAGGACTATGATAAGGCAATTTCAGAAGGTACAGCTTTATTGAATGAAGATATTTCTGAAGCTTATAAAGCGGAAGTTCATAAAATCATCGGAGAAAGTTACTTCATGAAAGGCGATTATACGTCAGCATATCCCCACCTTAAAGATTATCTGAGCGTTCAGCAGAATCCTTCGGAAAATGATCTGTATGAAATGGGATTTGTGGCAGCTCAGCTTAAAAAATATGATGAAGCGGTTTCCTATTACAACCAATTATTAAACAGCAATTCAGCGCTGGCTCAAAATGCTTATTATCAGCTTGGAAATGCGTATCTCGCGGTGGATAAAAAACAGGAAGCGCTTTCGGCTTTCCGTTCTTCATACCAGATGAACTATGATCCGAAAGTGAAAAAGCTGGCCCACGAGCAGTATGCAAAATTAAGTTATGATATCGGGAATCCTTTTGAAAGCGCTTCCACGGTAATTCAGAATTATATTACCGAAAATCCGGAAACCAATGCTTCAGAGATGAGATCACTTTTGGTGAAATCTTATCTCTATTCGGGAAATTATAAAGAAACACTGAATGCGATCGACAGGCTTAAGAATTCATCTCCGGAAATTGATAAAATTGACCAGGAAGTTTCATACTTACTGGGAACGGAAGAATTCAACAAGGGGAATTATGATGAAGCGGAACAGTATTTCCTCAGAAGTTTAGGGTTTAATATCAATAAAGAGTTTAACAACAGGGCATTATACTGGCTGGGACAGGTGTATTACCAGAAAGGGAACTATCCTTCTGCCATAGCACGCTACGAAAAGCTTTTAAATGAAAATTTCCCTGAAAAGCAGCAGCTTCCTTACGATTTGGGATATGCCTATTTCAAGTCTAAAAAGTTTGATCAGGCAGAACAGTATTTCACCCAATATTTAAAAAATCCGAAACCTGAATTTAAAAATGATGCTGAACTTCGTTTGGCAGACATCAATTACGCCAATAATAATCTGAATGAAGCGATCGCCATCTATGAGAAAAATGAAGATGCCACAGATTATACATTGTATCAGAAGGCAATGGCCTTAGGATTTAAAGGCGATACGCAGGCTAAAATTTCCAATCTGAAAAACCTGTTGTCAAAATATCCGGATTCGGAGTATTATGATGATGCTCAGTATGAAATAGGAACAGCCTATGCGGCGCAGGATGATTTTGCCAACTCAAATGATTTCTTTGCCAAAGTAATCAGAAACTCATCGGATAAAGATCTGGTTGCGAATGCTTCAATTTACAGGGCACAAAATTATATTGATTTAAATCAGAATGATAAAGCATTATCTGAATTAAAATCTCTTGGTGAGCAGTACAGAAATACAGCTTATGCTGAAAAAATAGCGCAGGCTGCAAAGCCAATTTTCACTAAAAACGGAGATGTTGCCGGCTATCAGAGTTTTGCTAAAAATATCGGAGTCAACATCGATGCTGCTGAAATTGACGAGATCAACCTTTCCACGGCAAAACAGTATTTTGCTAAAAAAGATTATCAAAGTGCTATTTCGTACTACGAAAAATATTTAACCCAAAATCCTACAGGAGAAGGTCTTTACCAGGCAAAATATGAGCTTGGAGAAAGTTACTACCAGACAAAAAATACAACAAAAGCATTGCTGGTTTTACAGGAAATTGCCAATGTGCAAAACGATTATCAGGATGATGCGCAAACCCGTCTGGCCCAGATCTATATTGCACAGGGTGATTCGGGAGAAGCCAGAAAATATTTAGAAAACATCAAAAATTCTTCAAATGTAAATGTTAAAAACTATGCAAATGTAGAATTAATGAAATTATACGCTGAAGAAAAGAATTTTGCTGAAGCTGAAAAGCTTGCCGATGCGGTAATTGCCAACGGTAAAAACTCGGCGGCCGTTATTGAGACTGCAAAAGTGATTAAAGCAAGAAGCCTGATGAATGCCGGAAAAGATAAGGATGCACAGGCTGCATATGCTTCTTTGGAGAAATCTTCTAATACGGAAGTTGCGGCAGAATCGCTTTATGCAAAAGCATTTTATCAGAGTAAAGCAAAGGCCTTTAAATCTTCCAATGAAACGATTTTTAAACTGGCCAATAATTATTCTTCGGAGGAATATTGGGGAGCAAAAGCTCTTGTATTAATGGCGAAAAACTATGTTGGTTTAAAAGACAATTACCAGGCGAGCTATACATGCGATCAGATTATCGAAAATTATAAAGATTTTCCGGAGATCGTAGCGGAAGCAAAAGAGGTTAAAAAGCAGATTAAAAAATAGCTTTCATGAAAATTAAGGTTATAACATATTTTTTTCTTTTTTCTATTTCTTTGTGTAGCTGTTTTCCTTCTTATAATGCTAGCAATAAAGAATACAGAAGAATAAAGCCAGATTTTCAGAAGCAGAAAGCTTTTGTGATTAATAAAGAACTGAAACGTGAATATACTATTTTAAAACACTCTGATATTTATGAAATTGTAGACGATAGTATGGATGTCGCAAAAATAAAATTGTATGAATTAGTTCCGGATCAAAGCTTTCAGTGTGGCAATTTAATGGCGGGAAGTATGCTGACTTTAGGATTATTGCCTTCGGTTTATCGTACCAAAGACACTTTCAACTATGATGTTTCAGAAAACAATACGGTTAAAAATTATCAATTTAAATTAGAAGTTAATCAGAGTTTATGGCTATTTAATATATTCAGACTGAGCAAAACTTATAATAAACAAGCAGGGAAAGCATTATTGGGGAGTTATATGGCTTCCAATAAATAATCTCTAATTATATTTTTCAAATAAAGAAAATATGAACAGGAAAATTCAAATATTATCTATATTATTCTTAGGGGTTTCGTCGGTGGCGTTTTCCCAGATCAAAGAAGAAAAACTGATTCTTAATAAAAAAAGAGAACCGGAAGTAAAGAACATCGAAAAAAAGAAAACTTCGGTAGAAACCATTAAAAATTATCCGCCGGAAGAAAAATCCCAGAATCCTGTACAATACAGAATAACGGATGTTCCCGCAGTTTCGGATTTTAAAACTTCTACCATCCAGGGCCAGGATGTTACACCAAAATTTGAAGGTTCTGCGCAAAATAATTATATCCAGTTCGGAATGGGAAATTACGGGAAAATTCTCGGAGATGCCAATATTTCCAAAACACTGGAAAACAAAATTGAGGTGGGTGTTGATGCCCATTTTCTTTCAACACAAGGCCTTAAAAAAGAATATGACTGGGATTCCAAGCAGAGTTCCACTACTTTGGGAGCCTTTCTCAATTCTTACGGAGATAAAGGGAAATTCAATCTGAATGCTGAATATGGCTTAAACAGTTATAACTACTACGGAATTTATGCACTGCAGCCTGGAGATGTTGATCTGGATCAGAGAGTTAATCAATTTAAAGTAAACGGATATTATGATTTTTATTCCAATGAAATTCTGAATGATGTGCGTGTAAAGTCATCTTTTTTGAAAGACCATTTTGATGCTCAGGAAAACCAGGTCTCCATTTTAGCCAATTTGTCAAAACATGCGGTTGAAATCGGGAAGTCAGGTTTTAACCTTAACGCTGATCTGGGAGTAGGTGTGGAAGCTGTAAAAAGTGAATTTGCCATTCTTGATCAGAATTCATCCAATTTTGTTAATCTGAATCTTGCTCCTAAAGTTACCTTTAGAAAAGGAGATTCATATTTAATGTTAGGTTCTTCATTTGCATTTCTGAATTCGAAAAATCAGAATATGATGATGGCTGAACAGATGAAAAATAATAAAACGTATTGGTTTCCACAGGCTGAATTCCAGTATGCCGCCGCTGATGAGTTTAAATTCTACGGTGGGGTAGACGGAGGTCTTAAACTGAATACATATGCTGATCTTTTACAGCAAAACCCTTTTATCGTTTCCGATCAGTACTTAAGACCTACTGAAACAAAATATCATTTTTATGTAGGTTTGAGAGGAGATATTGATGAAATGTTCAAATATGATGTTTCTGCAGGGTACGGAAAAATGAATGATATCATGTTCTTCAGAGCAAATGATTTGTTCGATTATACTTCGGTTAATCGTTCCGCTTATAATTATGCCAATACTTTTTCTGCTGTTTATGATAATGGTAATGTGGGCGATATTAAAGGTAGCCTTCAATATTTCCCGCTGGCAAATCTTATCCTGGATACAGAAGTAAAATTTACCAAATTTGACCTCGATAATTACTCGGATATCTATAATGTACCGCTCGTAACGGCGTCAATCGGAGCAAAATATACCATGCTTGATCAAAAATTAATGCTTGGTTTTAAAGGGATTTTTGCAAGCGACAGAACGACGAATTCATTTGTGCTTGAGGGAGTTGGCAATCCGGTAACCTACCTGTCTACAGAGGATACAAATGATAAAGTTGGAGGGTATGCTGATTTAAACTTATCAGCAGAGTATAAAATTCACAAAAATTTCAGTATTTTCGCACTCGGAAATAATCTTCTAAACTCAAAATACCAAACGTACAAAGGCTACAAAGTTCTTGGTGCACAAATTTTGGGAGGCGTAAAGATTACATTCTAAATATAATAATTGATAGATGATAATTGATGAATGATTAATCATTTATAATTCATCAGTTATCATTTATAAATGGCTCCGTAGTTCAACTGGATAGAATAACGGATTTCGGCTCCGTCGGTTGGGGGTTCGAATCCCTCCGGGGTCACCTGTAAGGAAAAAAGCATTTTAAGAGTGCTTTTTCCTTTTTTTATTTTATAATTGGTATAATACATCTGGTCGGTGAGCCTGTTTGTCATATTCCTGATCTATATTCTAATCATCCTTAGTTATTTTGCAGATCGGTTGAGAATCACATATCCTATAATTCCACCGATAAGTGATGCGGCAAATATACCTATTTTTGCCTGAGTCTGGTATTCTTCATGGCCAAAGGCCAGTGAGGTTACAAAAAGTGACATGGTGAATCCTATAGAAGCTAAAAATCCAAGTCCGAAAAGGTTTTTGATTGTCATTCCCGTAGGAACTTTGGCAATTTTCAGTTTTATAAACAAAATACTAAATCCTGCAATGCCGATTACTTTACCCAATAACAGACCTAAAGCAGTACCTACTGCAATATTATTGTTAAAGAGACTCTCTATATCAATAGTTAGCGAGACACCTGCATTCGCTATAGCGAAAATAGGGATAATCAGGAATGAAACGGCAGGATGCATGGCATGTTCCAGTCTTTGCAATGGGGGAGTGGCAGCCAGGGTTGCCTCGTTCATTTTTTCCAGGACATGTAGCTGTTCATTGGTGAGGGTGGGTGTATTCTGGTCCGGATCAATATTTTTAAATCGTTCCAGATAGGAATTAATCTTGGCAATAAAAACACTTTCCCGGATCTTCACATCGGCCGGGATCGTAAATGCGGCCAGTACGGCGGCGATCGTAGCATGAACTCCCGACACGAGAAAACAGGTCCAGACTCCGCCGATTCCCAAAACTGCATAAAAAATAATGGATCGTATGCCAAGCTTGTTTCCCAAATACATTATAGCAAGAATGAAAAGTCCGGCCAGTAAAAATACCATATTGATTTCAGCGGTGTAGAAAAATGCGATAACGAGCACTGCTCCAAGATCATCGACAATAGCAAGTGCTGTTAAAAAAACCTTAAGTGCCAACGGTATTTTATTTCCCAGCAGGTAAAGAACTCCCAATGCAAAAGCAATATCTGTAGCCATCGGGATTCCCCAGCCTTTGTGTGGCTCGCCTGAAGGATTGAAAAGAAGATAAATAAGGGCAGGCATTACCATGCCTCCAACAGCAGCTACAATAGGTAAAACAGCCTTTCTGACATTAGAAAGCTCTCCCCCGATAATCTCCCGTTTCAGCTCCAAACCTACCACAAAGAAAAATATGGACATCAGACCGTCATTAATCCAGTGGTGAATGGTATAATTAAAATAGGTTTCATTGTTCCACTGGAAGCCAAAAGATTGTTCCAAAACTTCATGATAGGCATGAGACAAAGGTGTATTTGCCAAAATAAGGGCCAATATAACGCTGATTCCCAACAACAGTCCCCCAGACTTTTCCTGTTGAATAAATCTTTGCATAGGCTGCACGATCTTGTCTATCGGTTTGTAATTGTAATCATTGCTCATCGTTTCTTTTTTAATAGATTGTAAATTTACGATTTTTGGCGTTTATCTCCCGTCATTATGCCCCGACGGTCAATTTTACCAGGTCTGTTTAATATCCCAAGGATTCAGTGAATAATTTGATTTTTAAAACATTGGATATTAAAATTTAAACAAAAATTTCGAAATAAAAAATAGTAGTGGCAATAAATGTAGATTTGAATACTGTAGTAAAAGATATTTGATGGCTTACAAAAATAATAAACTACAGCTGAAAAGATGTGTTTCTTAAATAAAGATAAATCCTTTTTAAGAAATGTTTAAGAAAAAGATCACTTCTATAATGAGTACCAATATACAATACAGAGCTTTTAATATTGCAAAAAATGATTTAGCTTATTTAAAATTGTTCTTAACGAAACATTTTATAATTTTGCATAAGTGAAAAAACTGATCTCAATACTATTGCTTAGTTTATACTTGGTTTCTACAACCGAGCTGTATCAGTTTTTGAAAGTTCCTGCGCTTATTGAGCATTATCTGGAGCATAAGGAGCAAAATCCTGCTATCACAATCGGTTCGTTCTTTAAAATCCATTACGAAAACCCGGTAAAAGATTCAGATTATAACAAAGATCAGCAACTGCCATTCGTTTCGCACGCTGCGCATCTTGTGATCGTTTGTACACCGGCGATACCTTTTACTTTTCAGTTGTCCGACAAAGAATCCAACCCGATTATTAAATCCAAACAGACTTTTTACAAAAGCATCTTTTACAATAAAGATATTCTCAATTCTATCTGGCAACCGCCGAAATTTTGTTGATTTTTTCTGAATTCTTCTCAAAAATATTTTTGAGAACGTTTTGATATTAAGTTGATCAACCATAGGTTCATTAATTTTTTATCAGGCGATCAAACTTATTTATTCATAAGCATTTGCTGGAATAGTAAATTCGAATAGAGATTTATCTATCAAATAGTTATCTATCATTTGTAATCTATTATCTATCATCTGCTAATAAGCTCAACAAATCATTATGCTTACAAAAATCATTGAGTTTTCTGTAAAGAATAAACTCATCATTGCGCTGTTGGTTTTGGGATTGATAGGCATTGGTTCCTATCAGGTAACCAAACTGCCGATCGACGCTGTTCCGGACATTACCAACAACCAGGTTCAGGTCATCACGATTGCCCCTTCATTTGGAGCAACGGACATTGAAAGACTGGTGACATTTCCCATAGAACAGGCAAACAATAATATTTCAGGATTAAAAGAGATCCGCAGTTTTTCACGGTTCGGTTTATCGCTCGTTACCATCGTTTTCGAGGATGATGTCGATATTTACTGGGCAAGACAACAGGTTGCAGAAAGGCTGCAGCAGGTTCAGACCCAGATTCCGCAGGGAATCGGAACCCCCGAATTAGGTCCTATTTCCACAGGGTTAGGAGAAATTTTCCAGTACGTGATCCGTCCCGAAAAAGGCTACGAGAAAAAATACGACATCACAGAACTCCGCACCATTCAGGACTGGATCGTAAGAAGACAGCTTCTCGGTGTAAAAGGCGTTGCCGAAGTCAGCAGTTTCGGAGGAAAAATGAAACAATACGAAATTGCCGTAAATCCCGACAGGTTAAATGCTTACGGAATCACCATCAACGACGTTTTCGATGCATTAAATACCAATAACCAGAACACAGGAGGTGCTTATATCGAAAAAGGCCCGACCGTTTTATACATCCGAAGCGAAGGTCTGATCGGAAATATCGAAGACATCAAAAATATTGCGATTGCTTCCAAAACCAATGAAATTCCATTATTTATAAGAGACGTTGCAGAGGTGAAAACCAGCTTTGCCACAAGATATGGTGCCATGACATTTAATGATCAAGGAGAAGTTTCCGGAGCAGTGGTCATGATGCTGAAAGGCGAAAACAGCAATCAGGTCATTAAAAACGTAAAAGAAAAAATTGCACAGATTCAGAAAACACTTCCGAAAGGAGTAGTAATAGAACCGTTCCTGGATCGTACCAAAATGGTAAATAACGCCATCGGGACCGTTGAGAAAAATCTTACAGAAGGCGCATTGATCGTTGTTTTTGTACTGGTTCTGTTCCTCGGAAATGTACGCGCCGGATTGCTCGTTGCTTCCGTAATTCCTCTCGCAATGCTTTTTGCCATCTGTATGATGAATCTTTTCGGAGTCAGCGGAAACCTGATGAGTCTCGGTGCACTGGATTTTGGTTTGATTATCGACGGTGCGGTGATTATTGTAGAATCCGTCCTGCACCAGTTCAGCCATAATTCAAAATTCAAAAAAATATTCTCCGTCGGAAAAGAAGAAATGGACACCATTGTTACCGATTCTGCCGGAAAAATGATGAACAGTGCCGTTTTCGGACAAATCATCATTCTGATCGTGTATCTTCCGATTCTTACCTTACAGGGAATTGAAGGGAAAATGTTTAAACCGATGGCTCAGACTGTTGCTTTCGCTTTATTAGGTGCATTTTTACTCTCATTAACCTACATTCCGATGATGAGTTCTTTGCTCTTGAGAAAAAGAAACCTGAAACCGAACTTATCCGACCGGATGATGAAAAAAGTGGAGAAAATCTATCTCAAAACATTGCTTAAAATTTTAAGATTTCCGAAAATGGTATTTTCTGTCGTGGCTGTACTTTTTGTCTTGGCAATTTTCATTCTCAGCAGAATGGGAGGGGAGTTTATTCCTTCGCTTGAAGAAGGAGATTTTGCCGTAGAAACCAGGGTTTTGCCGGGAAGCAATCTCAACACAACCATTGAAAGCACCCAGAAAGCCGCTCATATTCTGAAATCAAGATTTCCCGAAGTACAAAAAGTCGTGACAAAAATTGGAAGCGGGGAAGTTCCTACAGATCCGATGCCGATGGATGCCGCGGATATAATGGTAATTCTGAAAGATAAAAAAGAATGGACTTCCGCATCCACATTCCCGGAACTGGCAGATAAAATGACCAAAGAACTGCAGGATGTTCCCGGGGTAACGGTAAGTTTCCAGTTTCCGGTGCAGATGCGTTTCAATGAACTGATGACGGGAGCAAGACAGGATGTGGTAGTGAAAATTTTCGGTGATGATCTGGACGTGCTTTCAAAAAATGCCCAGAAACTCGGGAAAATTATTGAAACTGTAGACGGAGCGCAGAATCTTTACATCGAACCGATTGCAGGAATGCCGCAGGTAACGATAGAGTACAACCGGCCGGTAATCGCACAGTATCATTTATCCATTTCCGACATCAACCGGATTGTGAATGCTGCATTCGCAGGGCAGAGCACAGGTCTCGTTTTTGAAGGCGAAAAACGTTTCGATATGGTTGTCCGTCTCGATTCCAAAGTCCGTAAGAATGTGGATGATATTAAAAACCTGTTGGTTCCGACTCCTTTCGGAAACCAGATTCCGCTTTCCCAGCTCGCGAAAGTTGAGGTAAAAAACGGTCCGAATCAGATTCAGAGAGAAAATGCACAGCGCAGAATTGTCGTTGGATTCAACATCAAAGGAAGAGACGTTCAGAGCATCGTGGAAGAACTTCAGACTAAAGTCAACAAAGAGATAAAACTACCGACAGGTTATTATATGACTTACGGAGGTTCTTTTGAAAACCTGAACAATGCAAAACAGCGTCTGATGATTGCTGTTCCGGTTGCTTTGGCGCTTATTTTTGTGATGTTGTTTTTAGCATTCGGCTCGGTAAAAGAAAGTCTGCTGATTTACACCGCAATTCCACTGTCGATTATTGGCGGCGTATTTCTTCTGGCTTTGAGAGGAATGCCTTTCAGCATCAGTGCAGGTGTTGGATTCATCGCCCTTTTCGGAGTGGCAGTTCTCAACGGAATCGTTCTCATCTCAGAATTCAACAGATTATACAAAAGCGGAATCCGGAATATCGTAAGAATTGTAATTGATGGTGGAGAATCCAGACTTCGTCCGGTTCTGATGACGGCTTTCGTGGCATCTTTAGGATTTATTCCGATGGCATTGAGCAACGGAGCAGGAGCGGAAGTCCAGCGTCCGTTGGCAACCGTGGTGATCGGAGGCTTGCTTGTTGCAACCTTCCTTACGCTTTTTGTATTGCCGCTGCTTTATGTAACCATTGAAAAAGGATTTAAAATGAAATCGCCATCATTTGGAAAACGCAAACGCATTTGAAGAAAACGCGATTACATATGACCTTTAAAAAACAATAAATATCTACATATGAAAAATAATCATAAAAATATAACAGCTGTATTCATTTTGCTATTCAGCTTTGCAGGATTTGGACTGAAGGCACAAACGCCGATCAATCTTCGGACTGCGATCAATACCGCACTGGAAAACAACAGAAATCTTAAAAACGAAAAATTGAAATCGGAATATTCCAAAGCTTTGATAAAATCGGCAAATGATATTCCGCAGACTGGTGTGACGTTCGATTACGGACAGATCAACAGTGCGTACAACGATATGAAATTTGGCGTATCTCAGAACATTGCTTTTCCGACAGTGTATAAAAAACAGAAAAATGTATACACCGAAGAATGGAAAAAATCTTTGCTGAATGTTTCCCTGAAAGAATATGAACTTAAAAAAGCAGTCAGCCTTACCTTTTACAATATGCTGTACTGGAAAGAAAAAGAAAAGCTGCTGAATGAAATCCTGAAACTGTACACTGACTTTTCAGACAAAGCAAATCTCAGACTGAAAGCAGGCGAGAGCAATATTCTGGAAAAAACAACCGCTTCCAGCCAGAAATCGGCGATAGAAATTCAGTTAAAACAATTGCAGCAGGAATTAGCGGTTTTAAAGATCCAGTTTCAGTGGCTTTTGAATACGGAAACCGATTTTATTCCCGAAGATTCAAAATCGTTTGCCAATTCTTTAAACGAAAAACTGACGGATCATCCTTTGCTGAAAATCTGGGAACAGCAGAAAAATATTTCCACAGAACAGATCGCACTGGAAAAAGCGAAAATGCTTCCCGGTCTGCAATTGGCGTACAATCTGAACAGTTTTAAAGGATTGGGACCGGATGATAAATTGTATAATGCAACGCCTCAGTTTCATTCGGTTCAGGTCGGTGTTTCGCTTCCGATATTTTCCGGAGGTCAAAAAGCGAGAATTGAAGCTGCAAAAGTGGCGCAGTCTGTCGCAGAAAGTGAGCTGAAAAACGTGGAATTCAATCTGCAGAATCAGCTTAAAAAGGCAAGAGAAATCTATCAGTCCAATCTGGAAATTGTTTCAAAATATGAAAGTTCCGACCTGAAAAATGCAGAGGTCATTACTGAAACTGCGAAACGACAGTTTATCGGCGGCGAAATCAATTACCTTGAATTTGTGATCCTCGTGAACCAGGCGGTACAGCTTAAAAACAATTACACCGATGCCGTCTGGAAACTTAACCAAAGTGCCATTGAACTGGAATACCTTACTTTAAATCCGTAAAAAAATGAAATCAATTTCAATATATACCTTATTAATCAGCTTTTTTGTCTTCATCCAATGCAAAAAAGAAGAAGCTCCAAAGCAGGAAAAAAGTCTCCAGAAAAATGAAAATGTAGTTACCTTAACTGATGCTCAGCTCAAAAATGCACCGATAGTAACAACAACACTTTCGCTTCAAAATATTGCTTCCACCCTGAAATTAAACGGAATGATCGATGTTCCGCCACAGAACCTGGTTTCCGTAAGCATTCCGCTTGGCGGTTATCTGAAATCCAGCAATCTGCTTCCGGGAATGCCGGTTTCCAGAGGGCAGGTGATTGCAGTGATCGAAAATCCGCAATTCATTCAGCTTCAGCAGGATTATCTGATGGCAAGATCCAAAGCACATTTTGCAGAACTGGATTACAACCGTCAAAAAACACTGAACCAAAGTCAGGCAAGCAGCGACAAAGCAATGCAGCTCGCTCAGTCTGAAATGAACAGCCAGAGAATTCTGATGAATTCATTGGCACAACAGCTCAGACTCATTAATATAAATCCTGAATCTTTAAAATCGGGAAGCATTACGAAGAGTGTTCCGGTGTACAGCTCCATCAATGGTTTTGTAAGCAAAGTGAATGTGAATATCGGGAAATATGTAAATCCTTCGGATGTACTTTTTGAGCTCATCAATCCGGATGATATCCACCTGAATCTTAAAGTGTACGAAAAAGATCTGGAAAACCTGAAAAAAGGACAGCGTTTTGCAGCGTACACTAATGCTGATCCAAGCAAAAAATATTATGGCGAAATTCTTTTGATCAGCAAGGATATCAGTCAGGGCGGTCTGGCAGAAGTTCACTGTCATTTCGACAAATACGATCAAACCTTGGTTCCGGGAATGTATATGAATGCCGAAATTGAAACCAACACCTCTTTTTCCAATGCGGTTCCGGAGGAAAGCATCGTGAATTTTGAAGGCAAAGACTTTGTTTTTGTTGAGGTGAAAAAACAGACCTATCGGTTAACGCCGGTTACTTTAGGAGAAACGGAAAACGGTTTTGTTCAGATTCTCAATTTTGATGATTTTAAAAATAAAAAGATCGTGACCAAAAATGCCTACACGCTTTTGATGAAACTGAAAAATACGGAGGAGGAAGAGTAAAACGAATCATATAATAATATGTTTAACAGAATTAAAAGCATTCACTAATAAAAAAAGAAGCGAAAAGTATAGCTGTAAAATGATTTCGGCCCATTTTTTATTTGATAGATAAAATTTGTACCTTTATTTACAATTGTTATAAATTATGAAAGCGCATCTGTTATCAGGTACATCAGTAAAGCAGATAGAAATCGTTAAGGTAAAGGATAGCACCTGTCTTCGTTATACAGATGATGTCTCTGTGGAAGAACCTTTGGAAATAAGGATTATATATTATTTATCGGGTAAAAAAGAATCTAAAAATATATCGGTCACCATGAGAACCCCCGGAAATGACCCGGAACTGGCGGTCGGGTTTTTATTTACAGAAGGAATTATTACGGGTAACGAGCAGATAAAAACCATCTGTTATCCGGAGAATGCATGTTCAAAGAACAGCGAAAATAGCATCATTGTCGAACTGAATGAATCTTTCGTTCCTGAACTTATGAAAGTGGAAAGAAATTTTTATACTACTTCCAGCTGTGGTGTTTGTGGAAAGGCTTCCATAGAATCCATTAAAACAGTGAGCATTTTTAAAGAACATAAAAAAGAAAATACGGAAGTTTCTCTGGAAATACTGTATCAGCTGTCTGAAAAGCTGCAGTCGTTTCAGAATAATTTTAGCATCACCGGTAGTATACACGCTGCCGGTATTTTTGATTTGGAAGGTAACCTTCTTGCCTTACGCGAAGATGTGGGAAGACATAATGCTTTGGATAAACTTATAGGATATGCGCTGTCTGCAAATTTACTTCCACTGGGCAATAAAATTTTGCTTCTCAGCGGGAGAGCAAGCTTTGAGCTGATTCAGAAAGCCGCAATGGCGGGAATTACAACTGTTGCTGCAATAGGAGCCCCATCAAGTCTGGCAATAGAACTTGCAAAAGAATTCGATATGACTTTATTAGGCTTTCTGCGCAACAACCGATTTAATATTTACCACTGCGGAAGCCATTTTAAAATTGAAAATTTATTATGAAAATAAGAATTAAAGACCATTCAGTAAGATACCGTTTAACTCAATCCGAAGTAGCAGAATTAGGAAAAAGCGGAAAGATTTCAAACACTACAGCATTCATCAACCGTTCTTTTGTCTATGCTATTGAAAAAACAGAAGATTCGGAACTTTCAACAGTTTTCATTGAAAATAAAATTATTCTGAAAATGCCTGAAACCATGATTGATGAGTGGATTTCTACCGATAGAGTAGGTTTTGAAGGACAATCCGGTTTGGTAAAGATTTTGGTGGAAAAAGATTTTGTCTGTATTGATAACACCCTGGAAGATCAAAGCGACAATTATCCTAATCCGAATATTAAATGTTAAGTCTTTCATTTTTTTAAATGTAGAAAATCATGGAAAACAAAGATCTGTTCAGTAAAAAAGAAGAAAGCAGCAAAACACCTTCTGCGGAATCTCCATATCAGTTAGCGGACCTTAAAATAAAGTCTCCGAAAAATTGGGCAGCGGGAGTTCCCGCCGTTATCCATTCCATAGATCAGCTTGTTCTTAATGCTTCTGTTCTTCGCGGCGGAAGAGCACTTTTCAGCATGAATCAGTTTAACGGATTCGATTGTCCCAGTTGTGCCTGGCCCGATCCGGATGATGAGCGTTCTAAATTAGGAGAATATTGCGAAAACGGAGCCAAAGCTTTGGCAGAAGAAGCTACTTCAAAAAAAATCGGTGCAGGTTTTTTTAAAGAAAATTCTGTATATGATTTAGCAAAAATGACAGATTTTGAAATCAGCCAGCTGGGAAGGATTGCAGAACCGATGTATCTTCCGCAAGGAGGAACACATTATCAGCCGATAAGCTGGAATGATGCCTTTGCAAAAATTTCAGAAAAATTAAACGCACTGGATTCGCCGGATGAAGCCATATTTTACACCTCAGGAAGAACGAGTAATGAGGCAACGTGGGTGTATCAGCTATTTGCCAGGGAATTCGGGACCAATAATTTTCCGGACTGCTCCAATATGTGCCATGAAACTTCAGGCTATGCACTTTCCAGAAGTATCGGAATAGGAAAGGGAACTGTAAAACTGGAAGACTTTTATGATACTGATTTAATTATTATTATCGGACAAAATCCGGGAACCAACTCACCGAGAATGCTTTCTGCCCTTACAAAAGGAAAGAAAAACGGAGCGAAAATTATAGGAATTAATCCACTGCCGGAAGCCGGTCTGAAGGGCTTTAAAGATCCTCAGAATGTCCGCGCATTACTGAATAAGCCTTTTGAATTATCAGATTTACATCTTCCCGTAAAGATCAACGGAGATATGGCACTTTTAAAAGCGCTTCAAATCCTTGTTTTGGAAGAAGAAACGAAAAATCCGGGAAAAGTTCTTGATCATGATTTTATAACGAATAAAACAGCAGGTTTTGAAGTCCTGACTGAAGAATTAAAACGGTATGACATAAATTTTTTGTCGGAACAATGCGGAATTGCGGTAGAAAATTTGAAGGAAGCAGCACATATGATTGCTTCAAAAAAACGCATCATTATTTGTTGGGGAATGGGAATTACGCAGCAGCATAACGGTGTGGAAATGATCTATAATATTGTAAACCTTTTATTAATGAAGGGAAGCATCGGGATTCGCGGGGGAGGAGTCTGTCCGGTCCGTGGTCACAGCAATGTTCAGGGAAACAGGACCTTACTTATCAATCACCATCCCACAAAAGAACAGTTAGACAAGCTGCAGGAATATTATGGTTTTAACGTTCCGAGAAAAGGAGGATATGATGTAGTAAATGCGCTGAAAGCAATGCACGAAGGAAAAGTGAAATTTATGTTCTGCATGGGAGGAAATTTTCTTTCTGCGGCACCTGATACCGCTTTTACTGCAGAAGCCATGCGTAATCTCGAAATGTCGGTTATGGTTTCTATAAAACTCAACAGAAATCATCTCATTCATGGAAAAGAAGCGCTCATCCTGCCGGTAATTTCCAGAAGTGAAAAAGATATAGTGAATGGAAAAATTCAGCATGTAAGTACGGAAAATTCAATGGGAGTAATACAGGCTTCAAAAGGAGTTTTAGATCCCGTTTCGGAACATCTTATTAACGAAACCCACGTTGCGTGCAGAATGGCAAAAGCTGTTTTGGGAGACCGTTCCGTAGTTGACTGGGATAAATTCATCAACAGTTATGATGCTATCCGTCATGATGTGGAGCAATGCATCCCGGGATTTGAAAATTACAATGAAAGAGTAGTACAGAAAGGTGGTTTTTATCTTCCGAATGCTGCAAGGGACGGCATATTCAACAGCGAATTTTTTCCTGGAAAAGCAGCCTTCAACATTACATCGGTACCGGATAATTTGCTTGACGAAGATGAATATCTGATGGGAACCACAAGAACACACGATCAGTTCAATACCGTTGTATACGGTTTAAATGATCGCTACCGTGGAATTTTCAACGAAAGGAGAGTGGTTATGATGAACGAAAAAGATATCGAAAAAGCTGGATTAAAAGAAGGTGATCATGTAGATCTGTTCAATTATGATGATGGTAAAGAAAGGATTGCACCACTTTTCATTGTCGTAAAATATCCTATTCCGCAGAAAAGTACCATGACCTATTTCCCGGAAACCAATGTTTTGGTCTCCATTAATAATGTGGTGAACGGAGCCAATATGCCCGCTTCGAAATATGTCCGGATTAAAATCAAAAAACATAATCCCGATATTTTTAAAAAGATCGACGAACACATCATTGCAGCAGCAGGAACAGGTATAGAATAAAATTGTTTGGTTAAAAATTAAAATTTTAATATTTTCTGTACTTTCTCCAGATCTTCGGGAGTATTCACGTTCATCATAAAATCCGGGTGGCCTGGTTTCAGGATTGTTGTATCACTGTTAATCAAAATTTTTCGGAGTGAGGTGTTTCCTTTTGAAAGAAAATGATGAAGCAAAGGATAGCTTTTAGGTTCCCATATAGCGATCAGAGGTTCCGGTAAACCATCAGAAGGACTTTCATAAGCCGTTGCCACTTTTTCCGGATCTCTGGATTGGATAAGAAATTCTATCGGGTTTTTGTCTAAAAGAGGAAGATCACAGGCAATGACCAGCCACGCTTTGTCTTTCTGAAAATCCAACGCAGAAAGCAATCCGCCGAAAGGCCCCATGTTTGAAAAAGTATCGGTAATAGCCTGGTACTCATTATTGAAATTTTCAAGCTGATCCGCTCTGCAGGAAATAAATACCTGATCGCACAATGGAGACAACAGGTCAGCCATATAATACCGCTGTTCTTTGCCGTGCCAGTTGATTTTATCTTTGGGATTTCCCATTCGCATACTTTTCCCTCCGGCGAGTACCAGTCCGTTTATTTTTGGAAAATCAGTCTTGGAATGCATATTGTAAATCTAAATACAAATATAATGAATGTTTTTCGGCAAAAAGATTACTTTAAAACATACAATATTCGGCAGTACACAAGCTCTGGCTAAATTTAAAACTAATCTAAAAAAGTTCGCTATTTTTATAAATGAATTAAAATATTATGATGGATAATGATTTCGTTTACCTGGATTATAATGCTACAACTCCGGTTGATCAGCGAGTTTTAGATACCATGTTGCCTTACTTTAATCAATTATATGCCAATTCAGGAAGTTCTCATCTTTTCGGACTTACTATAAGAGAAGCGGTTGAAAATGCCACGGAAGAAGTAGCAGAACTTATCGGGGTCAACTCCAGAGAAATTATTTTCACATCGGGAGCTACAGAATCCGTAAACCTTGCTTTAAAAGGATTTAAAAAAGATCAGAATAAAAACCATATTATTACGGTTACCACAGAACATAAAGCTGTTTTGGATACTTGCGCGCAACTTGAAAAAGACGGATTCAGGGTTGATTATCTGCATGTTGATCATTTGGGAAATATCAATCTTTCTGAATTGGAATCTTTGATTACCGAAAAAACATTAATGGTCTGTATCATGTTGGTTAACAACGAAACAGGAGTCATTCATCCCATCAAAGAAATTGGCGAAATTGTTCACCGGAATGGCTGTTATATTTTTTGTGATGCAACGCAGGCCGTAGGGAAAATACCAGTTGACGCAAAAAAACTCAATATCGATTTGATGGCTTTCTCCGCCCACAAATTTTACGGACCTAAAGGTGTAGGAGCGCTCTATATTTCTTCTTCCGTTAAAAATAAGTTGCAGTCACAAATTCAGGGAGGAGGACAACAGAATAATCTGAGAAGCGGAACTTTAAATGTCCCGGGAATTATAGGAATGGGAAAAGCAGCGCAAATCGCTCTTGAGGAAATGCATGAAGATGCACAAAAAATAAAAGAACTAAGAAATCATCTTGAAAATGTATTGCTGAAAATTCCTCAAACATTTATCAATGGAAATCATTCTGCACGGATTTTCAATACCACCAATATCTGTTTTGAAGGGATCAATTCCGAAGAATTAATTCTTTCTTTAGGAAATATATGCGTTTCCAGCGGTTCTGCCTGTAATGCTGTCACCACAAAGCCTTCGCACGTTCTTCAGGCAATGGGAATGAATGATCGTGATGCATTATCTTCCATAAGATTCAGCATAGGAAAATATACCACAATTTCAGAGATTGAAAAAGCTGTGGAAAAAATAGAGAAAACAGTTCTAAAGTTGAGAAGCAGAAATTAATGTCCGTCTCCTTTTTTTACGGAAAATACATGTAAAACCTGGGGAAAAAGAGCCTGAACATATTCTTTTACCGCACCGTGAGATCCCGGAAATGTCAAAATCAGCATATCGTCAGAAAATCCGGCAATTCCTCTCGAAAGCATGGAAGTTTTAACACGATCCTGTCCGTAGTTTCTTGCTGTTTCCATAATCCCCGGAATTTCTTTGGTAATAAACGGTAGAACCGCTTCCGGAGTAACATCCCGTTCAGAAAGACCGGTTCCGCCTGTAAAAACAAGAAGATGACAGCCTTTATTTTTAAAGAATTCTACCTTTTGCTGAATAGCAGAAACCTCATCCGGAATCACTGAATAATCAACATTAATAATTCCTTGATTTTTAAGAGATTCTACCAAGAATTTTCCGGAAGTGTCATTTTTAAGTCCCTGAGCAACAGAATCACTGCAAACTACTACTGCAGCGGTAAGATTTTCAGTTTCTATGCTTTTCTGACCGCTTTTTCCGCCCTGTTTTTCCAAAAGCCTGATATTGGAGATCTCTACATTTTTATCAATAGGCTTCAGCATATCATAAATCACCAAAGCGGCTACAGAAGCGCCATGCATTGCCTCCACCTCAACGCCGGTCTTGTAAATGGTATGAACTTCAACGGTAATGTTAATGTCTAAACCACTCATTTCATAATTAATGGCAGCATATTCTACAGGTAAAGGATGGCAGTCCGGAATAACATCGCTGGTTTTCTTGATCGCCAATAAAGCCGAAGCTCTTGCAAATTCCAGAACGTTACCTTTCGGAACGGTTCCGTTTTGTACGGCTTCTACCGTTGAAATGTCTGAGGTTTTTATGGTTGCCGCTGCAATTGCTTTTCGCAGGGTGAAGGTTTTAAAAGTAATATCTACCATGGTTTATTGGTTTATTTTCCATTGATGAGTTTCATCCTCAAAAATTTCTCTTCCCCAGATCGGAAGTTCATTTTTGATGCGTTCAACGACTTCATTGCAGGCTAAGGTTGCTTCTTTACGATGTTTTGATGAGGTAAATACAAAAAGACAGATTTCTCCTGCATTCACGATACCTAAACTGTGATGAATATGCATACAGGCAAGATTATATTTTGCAAAAATCTCTTCGCGGATCGTTTCCATCTGAGTGAGTGCTAAATCTTCGTAAGCTGTATATTCGATTGCTTTGACGGTTTTATCTTCAATTTTGTCTGCCCGGATTTGTCCCAGAAATATCTGATGCGCACCAATTTCCGTTTTCGTGGAATGTTTCGTAATGCTTTCCGCGATAAATAGAGGTGAAATAGGACTATTCTGGAATATATTTTTAACCTTGCTCATGAGTTTCTTTATTTAAATGATTAATGCCGCCTTCCAGATGACTGATATTGTATTCCGTGCCTAAAATTTCCTGTAAAATTTTTGCTCCGGTTATACTCCTTTTACCGGATTGGCAGACAATAATAATATTGCGGTCACTGATCTGGTCTGTATTTTCCTTTAATTGGGATAAAGGAATGGAAATATATGGAAGATTGAGTTTTGGTTGTTCTTCCGGTTCCCGAACATCAATAACAATTGTTTCGGGAAGTTTTACTGTTTTTGTAAATTCTGAAGGAGAAATATTTTTAATTCTGGCAAATTCAATTCCACAGTGAAGCTGATAATTCATATTCTCAAATTCTTCGATGCTGTAAGGAATATTTTTATCCGTTAAATCTAACGAAGGAATTTCAAAAACAGCAGTCTGATAATTCAGTATATTGATGGTCATTAATTTGTTGATTAATGCTTCGCCAATTCCTGTGAGTAATTTAATCGCTTCTGTAGCTTGTAAAGTTCCTATTACTCCGGGTAAAACGCCCAGAACACCTGCGTCGTTGCAATCCGGAACTTCTCCCGGCTCTGGTGGTTCCGGAAAAAGATTCCTGTAATGCGTAACATCACCTTCATTGCTTTTAACATTGAAAATGGCAATCTGTCCTTCATATTGATAAATTGCCCCGAAAATTAAGGGCTTTTCCAAAATTCTGCACACATCATCAAGCAGGTAGCGCGTAGGGAAATTATCGCTGCAGTCTATAATTACATCATATTCGGAAATTATTCTGACCGCATTTTCAGTGGTAATCCGCTCAGAAATAATGCTTAATTGTACTTCGGGATTCATCGCATTCAGGCGGTCGAGAGCAGCTTCGGTTTTTAGCTTTCCGATGTCATCCGAAGTGTAAAGAATCTGCCGGTGCAAATTACTTAATGAAACCTGATCATCATCCACAATACTAATATTGCCAACTCCGGCTGCGGTGAGATATTGCAGAACCGGACAGCCTAAACCACCGGCTCCGATTACCAGAACTTTCGCTGAAGCAAGTTTATCCTGAGCTTCGATGCCGAAACCCTGTAATTTAATCTGTCTGTCATATCGTTCTGAATTCAACATAATTTATCCTCCTGAATAAGGTGGCATTAAAGCTACCATATCGTTATTTTGTAAAGCAGTATTCTCTGAAATAATCTTCTGATTCACAGCAATTCTCAGTTTTAGATCTTTCAACTGTGGAAACTTTTCAGTGAGCTGACTGAGCAGTTCATCGGTGTTTTCTGCTTCAGCTTCAAAATCCGGACCTAAAATCTCTTTTAGTCTGCCAAAGCTAATTATTTTTACAGTACTCATTCATTCATTTTTTTACTATAATTTTTTTAATGAAATAATTATTTAAATAGTGCTTGATATTAATTTATAGGAAGCCATCAAAAGTACAACGGCAAGAACATATTTCAAACCGTTCTGATTCAATTTTTTTGAAGCTAAATATGCTCCGAGCAATCCTCCGGCAAATGCACAGATGATATACATCCACATATCGTTGGTAAAGGAAATTTCTTTGGTGAACATTCCTCCCAAACCTGCTATGGAATTGACAAAAATAAAGGCTGCGCTGATCGCGGCGGTCTGTTTCTGGTTGGTCCATTTCAGTAAAATAAGAACCGGAGATAACAAAATTCCTCCGCCAATGCCGATCATTCCCGATAATAAACCGATCACTCCTCCGAAAAGTAAAGATAAATAGATTTTGGGATCTTTCAGTTCACTGTCATCCGGACTTTTAAAAAAGAAAAAACGGACAACGGGAAAAAGCAGTAAAATACCTAAAATTCTTTTGTACAAAGTGTCTTCAATATGAATCATTCCACCTAAAAAAGCCAGAGGAATAGACGCCAGAGCAATCGGAATAAAGATCCTGAGTTTAAAATGTCCTCCACGATAATATTGTATGAAAGAAGTAAGTGAAACGAACAGATTAAGCACCAAAGCGGTCGGCTTCATTTCTTTGGGAGCTATTCCGTATAAAGCCATTAACGCCAGATAACCGCTTGCGCCACCGTGCCCGACTGCTGCATATAAAGCCGCAATCACAAATAAAATCAGATAAAAAAATTCTACGTTCATTGCGTGATTTCTATTTTAGCAGTATAATTTCAACCACGTCATCTTTTTTACAGCCTTCAGAATCTTCCGGTAAAATCATCAGGCAATTGGCTTCTGCAAAAGACTGAAGACGATACGATTCCTGTGCGTGAAGCGGCGTTACTTTTCCGTTTTCATAGGTTGCTTTCAGGAAATGGGTAAGACCGGTTTTCTTTCCATACGAAGAAGTGGAAGTTGCATTGGTTTTCTCCGTAATCGCCGGACGTTTCATCATTTCTGAAAGTAAAGGCGCAATGTATAAATAAAAACAGGTCAATGCCGATGACGGATTTCCGGGTAATCCGAAAACGAGTTTTTCTCCTTTGGTTCCAAAATAAAATGGTTTACCGGGTTTTTGTTTTATTTTATGAAATTTCTGTTCAACACCACATTGTTTTGTGGCATCAATCACAAAATCGTAATCGCCTACACTCACGCCACCTACCAAAATCACAATATCGGTTTTGGAAATGGCCAGATCCAGCGTTTTTTCAACTTCTGAAGGATCATCTTTTACCCAAAAGCTTTCAATAATTTTAATTCCACATTGTTTTAAAACGCTTTCAAGCTGATAAGAATTAGATTCGTAAACCTGCCCGAAATTTAAATTTTCTCCCGGTTGTACGAGTTCGTTTCCCGTAAGAATTAACGAAACCGATGGAGCAGCAAAAACCTTGACTTCCGTACATCCGATTCCGGCAAGATATCCGATCGCGGCGGCTGAAAGACAACTTCCTGAACTGATCGCAACGGTATTTTTTTTAGCATCGCTTCCGGCATTTCGTACATGCAAACCTTTTTCGAGTTCGGTGTCATTCACCGTGAGATATCCGTTTTCAATGAGGGCTTTTTCCTGCATAACAATGGTATCTGCGCCGATAGGAAGCGGAGCTCCTGTGAAAATACGGCAGGCAGTTCCTTTTTCAAGATGAAACTGTTCTGTTGATCCGGCCTGCATTTCGCCTGTGATTTTTAGCTTTATATCTCTATCTTCAAAACGAATCGCATAACCGTCCATCGAGGATTGTGAAAAATTCGGGATATCATATTTTGAATAAATATCTTCTGCAGTTGTATATCCAAATGCTTCTTTCAAAGGAAGAATCTGAGTTTTCTTTTCAGGGATATTTTGTTCAATTATTTTTTTTGCTTCCTCTACACTTATCATGGTTTGTTTTTTAAATGATTATAATCTGACGGAGTATCAATGTCAACAGCACCTTTTTCAAACTCAAAAGATTCCACATCGTTCATATTCTGCTGAATAATTTTTTTGGCACCCTGTTTACCGGTAAGTTCCATTAATTGTTTAAAATATTTTTTTGAAAATAAAGCCGGAACGCCTAATGTATCGGCATATTTTGCGACAACAATTTCCTTTTCTGAAGTCTCCTTCAACTGAAGCATTTTTGAAAATAAATCACCCGTAAGATAAGGCTGATCACAAACTGAAATAAAACATCCTTCCATTTCCGGAAAAAAACCGGACAGTGCTTTCATTCCTGATTGTATAGAGGAAGCCATTCCTGATTCCCAGTTTTCATTGATAACAATGTGTATATTTTTATTTTTAATGACAGAAGATATTTCATGATGACAGGCTCCAAGAACCAAAACAATGTGATTCGGATCAAATATTTCTAAAGCAGTATCAATTATTCTTTCTAAAAATGTTTTTCCCTGATACATCAAAAGCTGTTTCGGAGATCCCATTCTCGAAGAATTTCCTGCTGCCAGTAATATAATGCCTGTATTTTTCATTATCCGCCAATATTGATCATACTTCTGTTCTGAATGATGGAAGCATTTATTTTTTCGAATTGTTCATTCAGTTGTCCGCCTTGCGTTTTTGCTTTCGACCAGATCGCAGATTCTATAATCGGTAAAATATCTTCACCGTTTCGTAAAGGTGTGAGAAGATCGGTTTCTTTTTTTGAAAACAGGCAGTTTTTTAATTTTCCATCTGCGGTAAGTCTGATTCTATTGCAGCCACTGCAAAATGGCTCGCTCATTGTACTGATAATTGAAAAGCTTCCTTTGTGACCATTAATGCTAAATTGCTTCGCGGTATCATGAAAACCCATTGGCTGAGGAATAAAATCATATTTTTCCCTGATGATATCCAGAATGTCTTTCTGAGTCATGACCTGATTGCTGGTCCATCTGTTTCCGCTAAAAGGCATAAACTCTATAAACCGCATTTCTACAGGATGATCTTTTGTAAAAGCGATAAAATCTGAAATTTCATCGTCATTAATCTCTTTCATGGCAACAACATTGATTTTGGTTTTGATGTTGTGCTGCAGCAACAGATCAATATTTCTGAGGACGCGGTCAAAGTAATCGCGACGGGTAATCTTAAGGAATTTTTCCTTTTGTAAAGTATCAAGGCTGATATTAATGCTGTGAAAATTAGACTGAATAATTTCGGGAAGCATATCATCAATACGAATTCCGTTGGTGGTACACGTCAATTGTACAGGCAGTTTGCCCAGATTTCTAATGATCTTTGAAGCATCCTTTCTCACAAACGGCTCCCCACCGGTAAGTCTGATTTTATTGACACCGTGCTGTACAAATAATCGGGCAATGGTATCAATTTCATCAGCCTGCATCAGTTTTGAATGCGGTGTGAAATCATAATTTTCTTCCGGCATACAGTAGAAGCAACGCAGGTTACAATTGTCTGTTAAAGATATCCGAAGATAATTATGGGTTCTTCCGAATTGATCTGTTATCATAATTTTTTTATATACTGAGAATATCAGTATGCATTTTTTCCGGTTTATCCCGTAGCGATGAACCTTTTTTTCCGCTTAAGACCGCTTTGATCTCTGCAATGACGGAAATCGCAATTTCTTCCGACGTTTCAGCACCAATATCTATTCCAACCGGACCAAAAAGTTTATTTAATTCTTTTTCACCTAATTCAATTCCTGAATTTTTAAGATCGTCCATCATTCTGTTGAACCTAGTTTTTGGTCCTAATAATCCGATGTATTGTACAGGTTGATGAATAATGAGCTTCAGCAAATCGAGATCATAATTGTAATTGTGGGTCATCAGAACAAAAACCGTTGCTTCATCAATCTCTATGTTTTTGATAATTTCTTCGGGTGTTGCAAGCAATACTTCATCGGCGAGTGGAAATCTCTTTTTCAGGGCATGCGTTGCTCTTCCGTCTGCAATTACTGTTTTCCAGCCTAAAATAGAAGCGGTTTCCACCAAAGGTTTAACATCATTTCCGGCTCCTGCAATGATCAATGTTGTCTGCGGAGGAATATATTGCAGTAAAATTTCATTCGATGAATGTTTGGCAAGTAGGTTTTGTTTTTTTTCTAAAACTTCTGAATAAAAATGATTCAGCTCACTTTCTGAAATACAACCAGAGTCTGATATCATCGTACTTTCCTTTTTCATCAATCCGATAGTTCCCGTCTGCTTATTTCTCTTTTCCAGTGAAAATAGGGTTGCGATGACAGATTCATTCCTGTTTTCAGTTGTCTTTTCTAAAAGGGAGATATGATTTTGAGAGGAGTTTTCATCAATATATTCGAAAAGAATATGGACAATCCCATTACAGCCCAACTGGACTCCAAATTCGACATCATCCGGATTACTGGTATCATAAGTGATGAGTTTGTTGTCTTTCTGATGGATGGCAAGCAATGCTTTTCTCAGGGCATCTCCCTCCAGACATCCTCCACTGATGGCACCGGTAAGTTGTCCATCTTCAGTAACCAACATTCTTGCTCCGGCTTGCCGGTAAGAGGAACCTTCCACTTTTACAACTGTTGCCAGAGCTGCTTTTAACCCATTAATCTGTGCTTTTTTATAAGCTTTTACAATATCATTGATCTCTTTCATCAGAATACATTTTATGGATTAATCATTATTTTAAAACTTGAGTATGATTTTTGTTGAGGTAAAATCATTAAAAAGTTATTATATATTCAAATTTACATAAATAATATCTGTTTTTTTAGAACCCTTAATTAAAAACTGTAATATTGGTATATAAAACTGTAATGTGTATCATTGATTTGTAATAATATTTGATGATATTTGTTAAAACCTAATCCACATACCATTTAATACTATATTGAAAAAAAATAACTTATGGAATTGAAAGGACAATACAGTAGGAGAAACTTCCTCAAAGTCTCCGGATTGCTAGCCGGTTTTATGGCTATTCCGTCTTCAGTGAAAGCATTCTATCAGGATGTAAAGCAGTATCTTGTTCCAAAGAAAAACGTATCCAGGCTTACGCTTTCCATCAATAAAAAAAGTCATACGCTTTATGTTGATACGAGAACTACCTTATTGGATTTGTTCAGAGAACAGTTAAATCTTACAGGGTCTAAAAAAGGCTGCGACCACGGACAGTGCGGTGCCTGTACCATCCATATTAACGGTGAAAGGGCATTGAGTTGCCTTACACTGGCGGCTATGGCCCAGGGAAAAGAGATCACAACGATTGAAGGTCTGGCAAACGGAGATGAGCTTCATCCGATGCAGAAAGCATTTATTGAATGTGACGGCTTTCAGTGCGGGTATTGTACGCCGGGACAGATTATGTCGGCCGTTGCGTGCGTGAAGGAAGGCCACACAGGTTCTGTAGAGGAGATTAAAGAATATATGAGCGGTAATCTTTGCCGTTGCGGAGCGTATAACGGAATTGTTCAATCCATTCAAAAAGTTGCAGCCCATGAGACCGTTTAATTTTGAAAAAGTAAAATCTGATACTGAAGCTTCTGCCATGAAATCAGCAGTCAGTCAGTTTATTGCAGGCGGAACGAATCTGGTAGATCTGATGAAGAAAAATATTGCCCAACCGGAAGTGCTGATTGATGTAACCACAGCATTATCTGATACAGTAAATCATCAGAATAACAAATTGCAGATTGGTGCAATGGCAAGTAACACCAAAGTGGCAAACAGTAAAGATGTGACGGAAAGATTTCCTCTCATTTCAAAAGCTATTTTGGCGGGTGCTTCACCGCAGATCAGAAATATGGCAAGTTCAGCGGGAAATCTGTTGCAACGAACCAGATGTCCTTATTTTTATGATGTTACAACGCCCTGTAACAAAAGAAAACCCAATAGCGGTTGCAGTGCCATTGATGGTGCAAACCGGATGAGTGCTGTTGCAGGATATAATAATCAGTGTGTTGCGGTTCATCCTTCAGATTTTTGTGTGGCTTTAGCTGCATTGGATGCAACCGTAACCGCTCAGACAAAGGATGAGAAAGAAATTAAAATACCATTTAAGGATTTTCATAAGTTGCCGGAAGATACGCCCTGGCTGGATAATAATTTACCGCAGGATGCCATAATAACGAATATTGAAGTTCCGGATAATGCATTCTGGAAACATTCTGCCTATGTGAAAGTAAGAGACAGAACTTCATATGCATTTGCCTTGGTTTCTGTCGCAGCAGCACTGGATCTTGACGGAAAAACAATAAAAAATGCACGCCTGGCTTCAGGAGGCGTGGCACATAAACCCTGGCGTTGGTTTGACGTGGAAAAATTTCTGAATGGCAAACGCGCTACAACAGATGTCTTTGAGGCAGCAGCAAGATTGGCAACCAAAGATTTGAAACCACTGTCTGAGAACGGCTATAAGATTCCGATGCTTCAGGGAGCGATGGTAACAGCATTACAAAATTGTGTCAATCAATAAGGGTGGAAAATTAAAAAGTAACAATTATGGGATTACTCGAATTATTGAAAATCAAGTCTAAAAGACCAGAAGGACGCGTTGAAGGGGTAGAAAAAGTGACCGGAATCGGTAAATATGCTGCCGAATATGAGGTAAAAAACGTGTGTTATGCTGTTCTGGTAAACAGTACGGTGCCTTCCGGTAAAATACAATCGATATTGGTTGATAAAGCCAAAGAAGTGGAAGGTGTTATTGATATCATTACCCATCTGCATAAACCTTCGGTGCCGGGGTTGGCAAGTGAAGAAAAAATCAAAGAAGCAAAATTTGGCTTACCAATTTTTCATACGGATAAAATATTTTTCAAAGGTCAGCCTATTGCAATGGTTATCGCCGAAACGTTGGAAGACGCGACTTTCGCAGCATCATTGGTAGAAGCTCAATATCAGAAAGACCGTTTTGCGGTGGATTTTGATTCTGAGAAAGAATCCGTTGCTTTAAAAGCAGAAGGAAAAGAAAGAGGAAGCGTTGACAGCTGGCAAAATTTACCGTTCATGGTAGATGAGCAATACAATATTAAAGCAGATGTGCACAATCCTATGGAAATGCACGCTACGATTGCCCACTGGACAGGAAATGACAGCTTACGTCTTTATGATAAAAACCAGGGGGTAAACAATGTTCAGAAAACCTTTGCCAAATTATTTGAACTTCCTGAAAAAAATATAGAAGTATTCAGTGAATTTGTAGGCGGTGGTTTCGGTTCCGGATTAAGAGTCTGGCCCCACGTTTTAGCTTCAGTGATGGCTGCCAAACAGGTCGGGCGTCCTGTAAAGCTCATGCTCACCCGTCCGCAGATGTTTGCAGCGACAGGATACAGACCGGCTTCCTGGCAAAGAATTAAGGTAGGATCAGATCAGTCGGGAAACCTTTTAGGAATTTTACATCAGGCGAAGAACGAAACTTCAGTATATGAAAACTTTAATGATGGTATTACCCGTGTGACGAGGTTAATTTATAAATTTCCCAATCTAAAGACAGAAGCTGCAAGTGTTCCTTTAAATTTAAGTACTCCAACGTGGATGCGCGGCCCGGGTGACTGTACCGGGGTATTTGCTTTAGAATCTGCCATAGATGAATTATCTTACAAGCTTAAAATGGATCCTGTAGAGCTGCGGTTAAAAAATATCTCACTGGAAAAACACCCTGATTCCAATCTACCGTGGTCTACCCATTTTCTCGATGAAGGTTTAAAAAAAGGCGCTGAAATGATCGGATGGAAGGCCAGAAAATCAACTCCCGCCACTGTTAGTGATGGAGATTGGTATATTGGCTACGGAATGGCTGTCGGAATGTGGAATGCGGGAAGAAGAGAAGCAAAAGCAGCTATTATCATGCACAAAAATGGCGCCATCACTGTCCAGACGGCAATGACCGACATCGGAACCGGTACGGGAACCGGAATGCAGAATATCGCACACGAAATTACCGGGATTTCAAAAGATAAAATCAGTATAGAGCTTGGAAATTCAGCACTTCCTCCCGCACCAAGCCAGGGCGGAAGTACAGGGCTGTCTTCTGTAAGCGGAGCGGTTTACGACGCGAGCAATCAATTAAAACAAAAGCTGGCAGAATATGCATCGTCAGTTAATCAAAGCTTTAAAGGGGTGGCTATTGAAAATATTATTCTTTCGGATACAGGCATCAGTTTAAAAAATAATTCTAAAGTTTCTGTTTCGTATGACGAATTATTTGAAAAGAATAATCTGACTGAAATACGTCTTGAAGTAGCATCAAAACCGGGAAGTGAGCGTGAAAAATTTGCTTTCTGTTCATCTGCGGCACATTTTTGCAAAGTCCGCGTCAATAAGCGAACCGGAAAAGTGAAAATAGAAAAACTGGCAGTCGTAGCAGATGGCGGAAAAATCATCAACAGTCAGGCTGCGGCAAATCAGATGTCAGGAGCTGCGGTTGGTGGTATCGGAATGGCTTTGATGGAAGAAAACCAGATCGATGCAAAATTGGGAACATTAATCGGTAATGATCTGGCAGGATATCATTTTGCTGTAAATGCTGATGCACCCATTATCGAGGTTGATTTTATTCATAAACCAGATCCGAATATCAATCCTTCCGGCGCCAAAGGTCTCGGAGAAGTGGGAATTATTGGTACGGCACCCGCAATAGCCAATGCTATTTATAATGCTATCGGTGTACGGATGAGAGATTTGCCCATTACCCCAGATAAAATACTTATGGCATTATCACGCAGATAAATTATCATTTCAAATTTTACAATCATATAAATATTCTGTATCTGAAGGTTACAGAATATTTTTTTAATCATTATTCTTATTTAGATTGAATACATTTAAACATTTCCAATAGTTAATCTGCCTTAGATAAGACATTTTCATGGATAACGGTTTCTTTTTTGTATCAATACCGGTAACCAAATTACAGAGATATGGCAAATACCGGAAAACAATCTATTACACTAAAAGTAAATGGAGAGGAACATCATCTGGATGTACTTCCCTGGGTATCACTTCTTGATGCTCTCAGAGAGAATCTGCATTTTACCGGAACAAAAAAAGGCTGCGACCACGGACAGTGTGGAGCGTGTACCGTTTTAATTGATGGTAAAAGAGTTCTAAGCTGTCTGAGTCTATGTGTGATGAAGGCTGATGCTGAAATTACAACGATAGAGGGCATTTCAGATGGTGAGAATCTACATCCTGTACAACAGGCTTTCATTGATCATGATGCTTTTCAGTGTGGATACTGTACTCCGGGACAGATCTGCAGTGCCATCGGATTATTAAATGAAAACAAAGCGAATACCCGCGAAGAAATTCAGGATCTGATGAGTGGAAATCTTTGCAGATGTGGTGCCAACAGAGGAATTATTAACGCTGTATTATCAGTAAAACAAGGTGCTTATGAATAATTTTTCCTATACAAAAGCGTACAGTGTTGATGAGGCAGTTTCACTGACCAATGTAAACGAAGACAACAAAATCATTGCCGGAGGTACCAATATTATCGATCTGATGAAATATTTTGTTACTGAGGCAGAAACTTTAGTTGATATTAATAAAATTGAGGGAATAGGTGATATTGTTGAACTTGATAAAGGTGGAATTCTTATCGGCGCTTTAATGACCAATGCGGATACAGCCTACCATCCACTTATTGAAGAAAAATATCCGTTGCTTTCAAAAGCAATTCTGGCAGGAGCTTCGGCGCAGATCAGAAATATGGCGACCAACGGTGGAAATTTATTACAGCGCACCAGATGTTATTATTTTTACGATATAAATACTCCCTGCAATAAAAGAACTCCCGGATCCGGATGTTCTGCAATTAAAGGATACAACCGTATTCATGCTATTTTAGGCCACAGTGAAAACTGTATTGCTGTTTTTCCTTCGGATATGTGTGTTGCGCTTGCTGCTTTGGATGCAGTTGTTCATATATCGGGACCAGATGGAGACCGGAAATTACAATTTTCAGATTTTCACAGACTTCCGGGAGATACTCCAAACATAGACAATAATCTGAAAAAAGGGGAAGTCATCACAGGAATTGAACTGCCAGAGAAAGGATTTTCAAAGAATTATTCCTATCTGAAATTAAGGGACCGAAGTTCTTATGCATTTGCACTGGTTTCTGTTGCGACAGGTCTGGAACTTGAAAATGGAATGATTAAAGAAGCGAGAATTGCGTTGGGCGGCGTTTCACACAAACCGTGGCGTGTACAAGAAGCTGAAGAATTTTTAAAGGACAAAGTGGCAAATGCTGAAAGTTTTGCTGCCGCTGCAGATATTATTTTACAGGGAGCGGTAGGTTTTGAACATAACAGCTTTAAAATTAATCTGGCTAAAAAAGCGATCGTGAGAAACTGTATGATGGCAATCGATCCGACCTCTCAGAGACCTGGAGCAAAACCTTCTTTATAATTTACTATTAATGCTAATTAAAATTTTATGGAAAATACACCGTCTGTCGGACAACCAATAAGTCGTCTGGAAGGTCATCTGAAAGTGACAGGAAAAGCAAAGTATGCCGCGGAATATGATGCTCCCGATTTATTATATGGATATATCGTAAACAGCACGATCACGAAAGGTAAAATTAAAGCCATTGATACATCAGAAATAACAAAAATGAAAGGCGTTGTTGAGGTTTTTACTCACGATAACAGACCTTCGACGGCCTGGTTTGATTTTCAGTATGCCGATATGGATGCTCCTCCGGGAATTGTTTTTAAACCGCTTAAAGATAATGAGATTAAATACAATGGTCAGCCAATCGCTTTGGTCGTAGCAGAAACTTTTGAGTTAGCACGTTTTGCTGCAGCAAAAATAAAAGTCGTCTATGAAGAAGAAAAATTTGAAACAGATCTTAAAACGAATTTGGATAAAGCAAGAGATCCTAAGAAAGGGTTGGCATCGCTGCTGAAACCTCCTCCGCCAAAACCTACCGGTGATTTTGAAAAAGAATATAAAAATTCATTTGTAAAAACGGACAGTCATTTCAGTCATGGCACCGAGCATCACAATCCTATGGAAATGTATGCTTCTACCGTAATTTACGAAGGAAAAGATAAACTCACCATCTACGATAAAACCCAGGGAACCATCAATTCCCAAATGTATGTTGCCAATGTTTTCGGGCTGAAGATGAAGAACGTTCAGGTGATTTCACCGTTTGTTGGTGGTGGTTTTGGTTCTGGTCTTCGTCCGCAACAGCAGCTTTTTATGGCAGTAATGGCATCATTGGCTTTAAAACGGAATGTTCGTGTAACCTTGGATCGTTCGCAGATGTACATGATAGGACACCGGCCTCCAACGTTGCAGCATACAAAATTTGGGGCTGATAAAGAAGGTAAAGTGAATGCGATTTATCACAAAGCAATCGGAGAAACGTCGAGGTTTGAAGATTATGTGGAAATTGTTGTTAACTGGGCCAATATGCTGTATCCCGCAGAAAATACATTGCTGGAACATGAGATTGTTCCACTAGATGTTTACAGTCCGCTTGACATGAGGGCTCCCGGCGGAAGTACCGGAATGCACGCTATCGAAGTAACAATGGACGAAATTGCTTACCAGTTAAATATAGATCCGCTGGAATTAAGGCTTATCAATTATTCGGAAATTGATAAAAGCAGCGATAAGGAATATTCCAGTAAGGAACTCAGAAAATGTTATCTGGAAGGTGCGGAAAAATTCGGATGGAAGGAAAGAAATCCTGAACCCCGAAGTATGAAGCGTGGAAATAAGCTCGTCGGTTACGGAATGGCTACCGGAATCTGGGATGCCAACCGTATTTTGGGACGCGCGGAAGCAATCATGACTGCTGATGGAAAAGTTGAAATAAAAAGTGCCGTTACCGATATCGGAACCGGTACGAAAACGATCATGACCCAGATTGCAGCCGATGAACTTGGTCTTCCGGTTGAAAATATTACATTTTCATATGCCGACAGTAAAATGCCTTTTGCGCCTATCCAAGGTGGATCGTTTACTACTGCAACAGTGGGACCTGCCGTACAGAATGCCTGTCAGGCTTTAAATAAAAAACTTTTTAAAAAAGCTAAAGAATTAAACGGATCAGTATTAAAAAATATCAAGTTTAAAGATGTTATTTTTAAAAACGGTATTATCTCGGTAAAAGATCAGCCTGAAATACAGATTGATATTAAAGAAATTTTAAAAGCAAACGAGGGTAAAGCTATTCGAACGACTAATTCTGCGATGCCCAATCCATTAACTTACGGAAAAAAAGCAAGAGCTGTCCACAGTGCAGTTTTCGTTGAAGTAGAAGTGGATGAAGAACTTGGCGTTATTGAAGTGAAAAGAGCCGTCACAGCGGTTGCAGCCGGTAAAATTATCAATCCTAAAACAGCGGAAAGTCAGGTTTTGGGAGGGATGATTTGGGGAATCAGCAAGGCATTGCACGAAGAAACCATACTCGATCATCAATTCGGAAGATATATGAACGCCAATCTTGGGGAATATCATATTCCTGTACATGCAGATATTCATGACCTGGAAGTGATCTTTGTAGAAGAAAATGATTCATTTGTGAATGACCTGGGAGTAAAAGGAGTGGGAGAAATCGGTGGAGTAGGAATGCCTCCTGCTATTACAAATGCTATCTTCCATGCAACAGGAAAAAGAATATATGACCTTCCTATTCATTTTGACAAGTTGATGTAATTAACACCAAGACTATTGCTAAACGGCAAATAAGGAAGCTTGTTGAATGCAGATCTCAACTAAATTTAGTACAAAAATATCCCGGCTTATGCCGGGATATTTTAGAATTTAATTTAAGAATACTTTTAGTCACCTTTTTTGTGGTGATGAGGTTTAAGTTCTTTTTTATTCTTTGGAGTTTCCTTGTTATCTCTTTGGCGCTGATCTAACTTATCCGTTGATTCTGCAACTTTTTTCGGTCCTGGTTTAATTCCCATAACAATTAAATTTAAAGGTTAATGTAATAATATAAATCATTCATAATTAGTGCCAAATGCAATTTGTATTGAAATTTTTACTTCAATTTGATGGAGTATGGTGCAGTACAACATAATCCCATGGCTCCAAATCAATAATCAGGGTATCATCTACAATCTGTTCTTTTCCTGAGAAAAGATTTTCATAGGATCCTTTATCAAAAGATGTATCAAACTGTGCGAGTACATGATCTTTGCTCAGATTAATAAATGTAAGTACTTTATGGCCGTTTTTCTCTCTGACAAATGAAATGATCTGGTCCATCTTATCATTCATAATTCTTACGATTTCACCTCCAAAACGGCCATTCCACAATGCCTGATTGCGGTGCTTCAGATCAAAAATCGTAGCATAAAGTTGTGCATTGTCATGCGTTTGCCAATTGATGGGATCTTTTTCAAAAAATTCCAGTGAACGGTCAAGTCCGGCTTCCTGACCATTGTAAACCAAAGGAATACCATCCATCATAAAAGTAAAGACGGTGGCTGCCTGTAAAGCATCTCCAAAATTACCGGAAGGTGTCCCCTCCCAGGAATTTTTATCGTGATTATCAATAAAGTTCATTCTTAAAGCCTCCTTGGGAAATACGGATACATGCTCTGCAAGATAGGCCTCAGTTAACGTTTTAACACTGTAATGATTAAGAGCAATCTGATGCAGGATATTCCATAAAGTCCAGTTATAAGTGGCATCAAATGCTTTCCTGTGCAAATCCCGGTCTTCACCTTCAGCCAGCATAAAAACAGGTTTTAAGGTGTCCAGCTCTGATCTTACATTTTCCCAGAAATCAAGGGGCACGAAACTCGCAATGTCACAACGATAGCCGTCAATATCAAATTCGCTGATCCAGTATTTCAAAGCGTCAGTCATATACCGGCGCAGCTCAGGATGGCTGTAATCTAATTCAATGATATCGTCATAGTCACGCCATCTTGTAGACTGAAAAGTATTTTTTCTCGACCTTGTGTACCATTCTGGATGCTCTGCAACCAGGGTGTTGTCCCAGCTTGTATGATTGGCTACCCAATCCAGAATCACAAACATCCCTTCATCATGGATCTTCTTTACCAGGCTTTTGAAATCTTCTTCAGTTCCGAATTCAGGATTAACCTCAAAATAATTTTTAACAGAATAGTAGCTTCCTAAGCTTCCTTTACGATGAAGTTCCCCGATGGGGTGTATCGGCATCAGCCAGATGATATCAATCCCCAGCTTTTTAAGCCTTGGTAGTTGTTCTTCTATCGCTTTAAAATTACCTTCTTCAGAAAACTGTCTTATATTGAGTTCATAAAGTGTTGCATTTTTCACCCATTCCGACGTGGAAATTTCAACATAGGATCTGGGCTGGTACCGGCGATCTGAAATATGTTTCATAAGAATATTATTAATAATCAATCAATGCTGTATCGAATATCATACCTATCAGGCATAAAATCAGTAGATTTAGCAAAAAAATAAATAGGGTATCTGCAAGAAACTGATGTAAAAGCATATTTTTATTGCTTTTGCTTTCGATAAAGGTTTAATGTTTGTATGGTTAAATCAAACCAATTCTAAAATATTAAGTTATGATACCAAAGAAAATACACTACTGCTGGTTTGGAGGGCATCCTAAAGACGAGCTGGCCGAACATTGCATCGCTACCTGGAAAAAAATTCACCCGGATTATGAAATTATCGAGTGGAATGAAAGTAATGCCCCTCTGGATGATAATAATTATGTGAAGGAAGCATTTGCCAAAAAAAAATGGGCTTTTGTTTCAGATTATGTAAGATCTAAAGTGATGTACGAACATGGTGGGGTGTATATGGATACCGACATGGAACTGAAGCTGCCTTTGGATGAATTTTTGAATGAAAAAGCAGTATGCGGTTTTGAGGTTAAAGGAGTACCGTATTCTGCTTTCTGGATGGCCGAACCAAAACATCAGTTATCTAAAGATTTTGTAGACTATTACAATAAACAAGAAGGTTTTGAAGAACGTATAAATACTGATATTTTCTCAGAAATGCTTGAAAAAAAGTATGGTGCGGATCGCTATAGTGACACCGTTCAGAAGCTAAAACATGATGTGACCTTATATCCATCGATTTATTTTTCACAAGATCTGCCTAAAAATTATGTAAGCCATCATTTCAATGGTTCCTGGTTTGGTGGTGATTCAGAAAATACCCATAAAAAAATGGTTAATGTATACGGTCTTTTGGAACGGATTACCACATATCCGGGAGCATCCAAAGCCGTAAAAAGTATTCTGGATGAGCACAAAATAATTAACGTAGATGATCTACTTGACCTGATTCCTATAGAACATATAGCGGCTTATGTTAAAAAAAATGCTTTTAGTAATAAAGAGTAAAACAAATTTTAATGATTATGTGAGAGGAGTCAGTCGATTTTCTTATTACATAAATGAAGAGGCTATGAAAATCCGGAGAATTTCTTCGGATTTTTAGATGTATCTGATAATCAAACTGGAGAATTAATTTTTAAAAATAATGATGAGTTTTTTCTGTAGGTGTTCTGAACAATTATCAATTGATTTTCAAAAATATTAATTCTCTGATTCTTTAATATATGCTTATTATTTTGGCGTATATTATGATAAATTGTTAAATTAAATTAGTTATATAAGAATTTATTTTTTTTACTTTACCATAAAGAATTTTTAATGCCGAAAAAAATCATAAGAAATCTCCGGATTGGAGTAGCACTTTCCTTATTACTGCTGATTGCAGGCTCTGTTGCATCTTTTATTAGCATACAAAAGCAAATGGAAAACAGGGAAAGTTTATTGAAAAGTAAAGAGTCAATAAGTTTAGTTAAAGATGTTTTAAATTCTCTTTTAAATACGGAAACAGGTATCCGTGGATATCAGCTTACAGGGCAGAAAAATTTTCTTGAGCCTCTGGATAAAGGGATGAAACAATATGCTGTGCTTATTTCTACTATAAACGATTTAAATATTAGAGATAAACACCAGCTTAAGCTTCTGAATGAGCTGATGCGCACTTCAGATATAATGATGAAAGCAAATGCATTGTTCATTGAAAGACGCAAAAACGGAATAATAATGACCCCAAAAGAACTCGTTCAGAACAAGACAGCTATGGACCAATGCCGTACGCTGGTTGGGGAATTTGTAAAATATGAAGAAATGCAGCTTGCTGTAAAGGATAATGATCTGAACAGCTCTTCTCAATCCACTGTTTTGTTTATTATTTTTTCTGCTGTTGCAGCCATTGCGGTAACAATATTCTTTTATATACAGCTAAAAGCCGACCTTATCCGTAGGGATAAATTAGAAAATGATCTTTCTTACACAAAAGAAATTCTTGAGCAGACAAGCTCCGTTGCCCAGGTAGGAGGCTGGGAAGTCAATATGAAAACAGGAACTGTTTTCTGGTCCCAGAGTACAAAAGAAATTCATAAAGTCGGAAATGATTTTCAGCCTGATTTTGAAAATGCGGTCAGCTTCTTCAAAGATGATAGCCTGGACAGAATGAAATTCCTCTTTAACAGAGCTATGACTGAAGGAGTTCCTTTTGATGAAGAATTACAGCTTGTTCGCAATGACGGAGTTACGATCTGGGTAAGGGTACAAGGGCTCCCGGAATTTGAGGGTGAGGTCTGCAGCAGGGTTTTCGGGATCATCCAGGATATTGATGCATTCAAAAAAATGTTTCTGGAAGTGACCAGAAAAGAAGCGATGATGCAGTCGTTTGTGACGGATGTTCCGATTCCTTTGGCCATGTTTGATAAGGACCTTAATTATGTTTCCGTGAGCACCGAATGGAGAGAGGAATTCAATATGAATGATGTGGATCTTATCGGAAACAGCTTGTTTGCCATATCACAGGATGTTCCGGAGGAAAGAAAAGAAATATACCAAAATGCTTTATTGGGTAAAACATATACTAATGGAGATTTTGCCCTTAAAATACCAGGTAAAGATGAAATTCAGCATTATGATCTGAAGGTGGGACCTTGGTATCTTACTGAAGATGAAGTGGGGGGTATCATTATTTCGGTACAAAATATAACAAATGCAATATTGATTAATGAGGAACTGAGAAATGCGAAGGAAGTGGCCGATATGGCCAGTAAGGCGAAATCTGAATTTCTTGCCAATATGAGCCACGAGATCCGTACGCCACTCAACGGGGTGATCGGATTTTCCGATCTTCTTCTCAGAACACCGCTGAATGAAATTCAGACCCAATATCTTAATTACATTAATGAATCGGGGGAAAACCTGCTCAACATTATCAATGATATTTTAGATTTTTCCAAGATAGAATCCGGAAAATTGGAGCTGTTGATTGAGAAAAGCGATGTGTATGACATGGTGAGCCAGGTCATCAATGTGATCCTTTATCAGTCGCAGAAAAAAAATATCGAACTTCTCCTGAATATCGAGCCGGGACTACCGAAAACGCTTCTGATCGATGAATCCAGATTAAAACAGATTCTGATCAATTTGCTTGGAAACGCCGTTAAGTTTACGGAAAAAGGAGAGATTGAGCTGAAAGTGGAGAAGCTCCGCATGGATGATAAAAATATTTCACTGCGGTTTTCTGTAAGGGATACGGGAATTGGTATTCCGGTTGAAAAGCAGAAATATATTTTTAATGCATTTACCCAGGAAAACAGTTCGATCAGCAAACGATATGGCGGAACGGGGCTTGGACTTACCATTTCAAACAATATTCTGAAATATATGGGAAGTCATTTGTCGCTGATCAGTGCGCCAGATAGAGGTTCTGTATTTTTCTTTGATATAAAAATGCCTTATGAAATCTCCGAATCCAGGGAAGAGGAAGATATGACGATAAAAAGAGCATTGGTGGTAGATGATAACGAAAGCAACAGGATTATTCTTGATCATATGCTTGGTTATAAAAATATTGAGACTACGCTGGCTGCCAACGGAATGGAAGCGCTGGAAATCCTCATGAAAGGTGAAAAGTTCGATGTGATTCTCATGGATTACCATATGCCACTCATGTCCGGACTGGAAACTATTGATAAAATCAGGGAGCTTTTCCAACAGAGAAAGGATAGTCTTCCTATTATAATACTTTCCTCTTCTTCGGAAGAATTAGAAGTAATTACGTCAATCAGGGAAAAGGAAAATGCCTTTTTGCTGGTGAAACCTATTAAATCTGATGATTTATACAAAACGCTGCGAAAGGTGGCCCGGAATAATACATTAGAAATTATTATTGAACATCAGGATGAGAAAAATTCCTATTCATTTGTATCAGAACTTGAAGTTCTTCTGGTAGATGATAATCCAGTGAACATGGTACTGAATAACAGAATAATGAAATCCATTACTCCTGATGCACATCTTACGGAAGCCGTAAACGGGCTGGAAGCCTTGGAATTGTGTCAGAAAAAACAATTCTCCATTATTCTTATGGATGTCCAGATGCCGGTAATGAACGGTATTGAAGCCACGAAACAGATCCGCATGCTTCCGGATTACACCGGTGTGCCGATTATTGGCGTTACCGCAGGAAATGTACTGGGTGAAAAAGAAAAATGCCTGGAAGCCGGAATGACTGACTTTCTTCCCAAGCCTCTCAGACAGGCAGATCTTCAGGAAATGCTTACAAAATATATCGGTGTTAACGGGAATAATAACACGGATGCTCTTGTTGTTGATGATCAAAATCAGTCAGAAATGAATACGGAACAGTATATTAATCTCAATATGCTAAATGAGCAGATTGGAGATGATGAAGATTTCAAAGAAGTTTTTCTCAATTTGCTGATCCAGGAACTTTCTCATGCGGAAAAAAATATAGAAAAGGCAGCCCAGGAAAAAGATATTGCAGAAACCAGAATGATCCTTCACAAACTTAAAGGAACTGCAGGCAGTGCCGGGCTTTTCAAGCTTTCTGAGTGTGCTCTGAAATGGGAGAAGATGGGAGAAGATGGAATGGATTTTTATACCATGAGCAATGAAATACATCAGGACATAAAAATAGGATTAGATATTGTTAAAGATTTAATGAAATAGAATTTTACCGGAATTTTTCTTTGTAGGAATTCCGGTATATATTTACAGACAGATACTTAGCTGGAAGGTTTTGTCACTCAATCGGTAAAACGAATGCAAATGTGGTACCTTCCATCTTTGAACTCTGGACCTCTATTGTACCGTTATGAAGATCAATAATTTCTTTACAAAGGTAAAGCCCTATACCAAATCCCGATGTCGTTCTGCTATTAATGTCTTTTACACGGTAATAACGTTCAAAAATTCGTTGCTGATCTTCTTCGGAGATTCCGATTCCGTGATCGGTAACAGTAACTTGTAAGCTATTTTGGCCGATGGCTGCATATTCAATAATGACCGATGTATTGACAGGTGAGTATTTTATAGCGTTTCCGATAAGGTTATGGATAACCTGCGATATTTTGTCGCGGTCTGCATTGATTAATGTTTGACCGGAAGCTCTGAAAATAAAGCTGCGGCTATGGTTGGTGGAAAGAATCTCATGTTCAATTTCTGCGAATAATGACTGAAAATCGAAGACTGTTTTTTCAATGTGCATTTGTCCGGAATCGAGTCTTGATACATTAAGAAAACCATTGATCATATTGTTCATATAATCCACTTGCTTTACAGATTTTTCCAGCATAATTTGATGTCTGGAATTTTCCTCGTTTGCTTTCGTTCTTTGCAACAGCTGAAGGTAAGCTTTCAATGAGGTGAGTGGTGTTTTAAGTTCATGGCTCACCATTCCCATAAAATCATCTTTTCGCTGTTCTTCTTTCTTCTGTTCCGTAATATCTCTAAGCGTACCGTTAAGGCTTAAAGGATTGTCCTGTGAGTCATAAAAAACTCTTCCGTTCGCCTGTAGCAGCCTTATTTTTTTATCGGTGTTATTTTGTATTCGGTACTCAATAAAATAATGGCCGTCAGATTCTTTACTGAGAGCATTGGTGATAGCATTAATAACCCTGTTTCTATCTTCAGGCAGAATGACCTGTAATGCAATAGATAAGTCTAAATTTTCTTCTGATGACAATCCAAACCAATTATTAAGTAAGGAATTTCCGGAAAAGAGGTTGGTTGCGGGTTGATAATAGAAAGTGGCAAGTGCTCCGGCGTCAATGGCAAGAGCAAGCATTTGCTGATCATTCTGACTTTTGCGGCGCTCTAAAACCTGCTGAGTAATTTCTTCGAGAATGATAAGAACTCCGGAAATAGTTCCTTCAGAAAATATAGGCTGATATATGGAATTGACAATAGCTTCTCTTAAGCCATCATTGTGCCGTAATCTGACTGTAAATTCATTATTTATCTTAGGTTTTCCACTATTGTAAACTTCTCTGAGCCATTTGTTAACGGGTTGTCCCTGTAGTTCGGGGCGGGCTTTCTCATGGGGAAAGCCAACAAGTTCCGACTCCTTGCGGCCCCAAATGCTAAGGATGGCAGGATTGGCAATTTCAATGATGTGGTCTGGTCCCTTCAGCATTGCAATTCCAACAGGAGCCTGTTCAATAATCGTTCGTATGTACTCCCTGCTGTGTGCAAGTTGTTTTATAGAATCACTGAGTTCTTCATTAGTGGAAGTCAGCTCTTCAAGGGTAGCAGCCATTTCCTCATTGAGTGCATGTTCTCTTTCTTCTTTCTCTCGTATCTGCTGTAAAAATTCACGGCGCGAAGTTACATTAAGTGCTGTATTAAGTATGCACCATGTTTTATTGTTTTGATCAGTAAGTGCTTTGTATTCATAATCAAAATAATCGAGCATTTCCTGTCCGTTTTTGATCAGTTTTGCAGGAGCCTCCGATATAGAGTAGGTTTTACCGGAACGCCAGACTTGCTGTAATAATCCCAAAAAGGGCTGTCCCTCCAACTCCGGAATCGCCTCCATTAAGGGTTTACCGATTGCAGACGAATCTTTTCCCCATAAAGCCAGCATGCCTTCATTTGCAAAGCGGATGATCATATTTTCACCTGAATATATGGCAGTTGGTGCAGGAGAGGAGGCCAGTGCCTGTATGATTAAATCAGGACTGAAAATATTATCTGTTGAATGTTCAGGAGTCATAAATATAACAAAGATAGGTAAAAGTAAGTCTATTACAACTGCAACTTTTGTTCCTTTTCTCATCATGTTAATATAAGAAACGACATGTTTTGTCGTTAATGGATTATAGTTTTGCAAATGATATTTATAATAAGGGGAAATATTTTATCTGATCAAATTCATAATAAATTGATATTGTAGTTTTTCCCCAGCTTGTATAAAATAAGTATTTTTGCGGCGATTTAAAATTAATAATCAACACAACTCGAAATAAACATTAGGAATGAATAAATTCTACTCAGGAGCACTGTTCTTGTGCTCTGTTCTGGGCGTTTCTGCCCAGGAAGTGATCTGGCAGAAAGACATTAAATCCTCCACTCAGGATTTTCTTTCCCAGGTTACCACTACTATTGATCAGCAGTATTTAATCACAGGAAGCAGCATCCCTTCGAGAGCCTCAGGGACCGCTGCTTTAGCCAACAACCAGCAGCCTAATAACGGTTACGATTTTCATTTGGTTAAACTTAACCAGCAGGGCGAAGAAGTCTGGGAAAAATATTTCTCGGGGCAAAACCATGATTTCCTTTCGGCTACCGTGAACACTCAGGACGGTGGATTCGTTTTAGCAGGAACGAGTTTTTCAGGGAAAGGCTTAGACAAGAAGGAAAATTCCAAAGGCGGAAGCGATTTTTGGCTGATTCGCATCAACGAATTCGGGGATGAATTGTGGCAGAAAACGATTGGCAGTGCTTCGGATGAAGAAGCCAGAGCGGTAATTCAGACAACGGATATGGGATTTTTTGTGGCAGGAAATATAATGACAGGTTCCCTTCGAGAGCCTCAGGGAACGAGAACTTTGGGTTACGGATCTAAGGATGTTTTGGTCGTTAAATTAGATAAAAACGGAAAAGAATTATCGCAGCTTATTTTAGGCGGAAAAGGCCTGGATGAGGTTGAGAAAATGATTCCAACGAAAGACGGAGGTGCATTGCTTGGTGTTTATTCGAGAAGCGGAGCGGTAGCTGGAAGCGGGATGCCGGAAGCGGGAAGTAAAGCCAGCAGCCAGATGCCAAAAGCCAGCGGCAATTTCGGTGAAGGCGATTATTGGATCATCAAACTTTCAAAAGACGGCAAAGTAGAATGGGAAAAGAATTTCGGAGGAAAAGGAGATGACCATTTGAGAACATTAGCTTTAACCTCTACAGGTTATTTAATCGGAGGAGAATCAAGATCGGAACGGTCAGGGAATAAAACCGTAGGCATTGAAGAAGGAACTGATTTGTGGCTGATCTCACTCAACGAAAGAGGAGAAGAGATCTGGCAGAAATCCTACAATTTTAAAAACCGGGATGTGCTGATGGGAATGAGCGTAATAGCCGGGAAGCAGGAAGATGGAAGCGGGAAGTCTAAAGGCGTTTTATTGGGAGGTTATACCCAGGCTGAAGGAAGAATTGAAAGTGATGATGAAACGTTCTGGATGCTGTATCTGGATCAAAATGGTAATGAACAGTGGCGAAAGCACGTAAAAGGAGAATCCAGGAAAAGAGAGGAAAGATTATCTGATATAAAGCTGAACAGGGATGGTTCGATAGTTTTGGCCGGAACCAGTGCTGAAGAGCTTGGCAAAGAAAACTGGAAGATCGTAAAGCTGGGAGATAAGCAGATTGACCAGCTGATCGAAAAGCAGGATATTAAGATCTACCCAAATCCAGTATCAGATTACGCGTATGTGGAGATTGGAATGGAAGATGGAAGCTGGAAGCTGGGTGATGGAAAGTTCGAGGCAGAAATTGTTGTGTATGATATGGGCGGAAGACAATTGCAGAGCCTGAAAACAAAAAATAAAGTCACGAAGATTAATACACAGAATCTGGTTCAGGGAGCGTATCTGGTAACGGTGAAAACAAATGATAACAAAACAGCGAGTGCTAAATTGATTAAGAAGTAAAATACATATGAAAAAGAAATCGTATACTTTAATTTTTGTACTATTTTTATATACATTTTTCGGGCAAAGTCCCAACACAACCTCTACAGATAATCATGTACCCCAGGTAATCCCTGCATCTCCAACGGTTGCAGCTTTGATGAAATTTGAAGAGACCCCGGTAAGTAACTATAATGGTATTCCTGATATTTCAATTCCAATATACGGAGTTGAAGGAAACTTAAATTTTGATATATCCCTAAAATATCACCCATTATCAATTAAACATAATGAAGTAGCCGGAGATACGGGCCTTGGTTGGAGCTTGTTTGCCGGAGGTACAATATCCAGAACGATAAGAGGTGGTTATCCTGATGATTACAACGATGTTGCTTCTCAAAAAAAAGGCATTTATTTTAATTCTTATAATGACATAATTAATGTTCTTGATGACAATTATTCATTTGATCACGATGATTATAATATCAATAACTTCTTTTTTGAAGCCAGTGAAAAACAGAGGTTTGACACAGAGTATGATCTGTATCAATACAATTTTATGGGATATAGCGGTCGGTTTATTATAGTAAAGCTTACTAATGGGACTTATCAAGTCAAAAAGTTAACTACTGACACTTTAAAAATAACGTACGATGATATTAATAAAAAATTTGAAATCGCTGATGAAAAAGGATATACCTTTACGTTTGACATTAAAGAGACTTCAAGTAACTTTACCTTTTCCCATAATCAGCTTCTTGATCCTTCTTTGGATTTTACGTCAGGAAGTAAACAATATAACGACTACATAAGTGCTTTCCATTTATCAAAAATAAAATTCCAAAATAATCTTATTGCAGAATTAATGTATGATGGTAATGTTTTTGTGGAGAAAAATGTAAGAAATAATATTGTGAAAAATGAGCCTGTTATGGCCAGAGATTTTACGCCGGTAAATTCACAAACATATCTGAGTATTCACCAAATGGGAAACTGTGGCAATTACATACCCAATAATCTATTGCCATTACAAGTTTCTACAAGTACTACAACAGAAACAAAAAGTAAAGTACTCCAGCAAATAAACATTATTGATAAAGCTCGTATTTATTTCAGTTTTGAAAAAGGCAACAGGCAGGATGAAAATATTCTTCAGCAAAGTGAAGCGCCTTATCTTAAGAAAATTACTGTTAAGAATTGGAATAACGTAGAAATTAAAAGTTTTGTTTTTAATTATGATTTCTATCACAAGCTGTTTTTAAAAGAAATTATCAATAAAACAGCAAGTGATAATGAAATTTTAAAATATGGATTTAAATACTTTAATAACCTTCAATCCTATCAGGGCTTTTCTAAAGATTTATGGGGGTATTACAGATCTGCAGAAAATTTTTGTGATGATCCGTCAGCAGGATTCTCTAATAATGAAGTAGATAAGCAGAATATCGCAAAGGATGTTCTTACGCAAATTATTTATCCTACCAAAGGATCTGCCGTTTTTGAATATGAACCTAATACTTATTCCTTTATAGGAGATACAAGTGCAGATAGTGAAATATTAAATAATTCGGATAACTGGACAATCTCTCACATCAATAATACAAATTTAAACAGCAGTAACAGTGTTGAGCAGTTTTATGATCTTGGATTAATATTAACTGATAAGAGATTGCTTATAAAAGCTATTATTGATAACAACTCAGGTATTGCGGGCTTTTTAAATTTATACAAATATCAAAATCAGAACTTAGTTTCTTCAACCTCGCTGACAGCAGGGGCAGAATGTTACAATGAATATCTATTAGAAGAAGGATATACTTATAGAATTGGATTCAGATGGAATCATCAAGCCCAGGTTGGGCAAAATCCGGTAAGTAATTTACCTGTAACCGGAACTGCCCATATTGATATCTATGGGAAAACCTTAAATGCACAAATCAATAAGTGGCTTTATGGAGGAGGAATCAGGATTAAAAATATTTATTATTTCAAAGGAAGCCCCACTATAAATGATAACGATATTAAATTTCATACTTATCCAATTGGTTTTGAAAGAAAGCTTTCTTATCAGTATCACTTGTTTGATGATAATACTAAGAGCAGCGGTTCTCTGGTTTATCCAAAACCTGTAATGGAGTATCAGGTAAATAGAAAATTTAAAGAGTTTGGGACTTCGTGTGGTTTAAATGTTGACTGGAGATATGTAACATATAAAGTTCAAACAGAACTTAACAATCTCTCTGCTATTGTAACAAAAGGCTCTGATGTCGGGTATAAAAATGTAACTGTTACTGAACAGGGGAAGGGTAAAACAGAATACACCTATACATCTCCTATTGATTATCCTGAACAATTTCCAGCAATTGCTGTAAGTTATCCTTTCATAGAAACAAGTAATCAGGACTATAAAAGAGGGCTTCTTCTTTCAGATAAAAAGTATAATAATAACAACAAATTATTAAACACAATCAGCAATAATTATAATTTCCATGATTATGTAGAAGTTACAGGATTATCTTTATATTATTTCAATTTTGATTGCCCTTATGCTAGTACTTACTTGTCGTATTCGGATTTGCTTTCGGCATTTTCAGCTCCTTTTTGTAGCAGTGATATCAGATGCTCCAATGCGTCGTCATGTGGAAAACCAGCTAACTATATCGGCTACTACAGGAAAAAAGATACGTTCGGCTGGGCAGAACTTACAAATTCAATAAACAAAGATTATTACGATTCAAATGCAAACGAAAAAATCCTGACAACCACCAGCGATTATACTTATAACTTAACAAATTTAAAGTTAAAATCCTCCCGTACAACCTATCCTGATAACTCAGTGAATGAAATCAGTTATAACTATGCATCTGATAAAAATAACACGTATCTGATCACCAATAATATTATCGGAGTGCCACTAGAAACTGTCGCTACAAAAAAAATCAATGCCCAGGATATAGGAAAAACAATTTCTAAGATAGAAACTATTTATCCTCTCAATCAATCAGAAGCCGATACAAAAACTTCTGGACTACCACTGCCTACTGAAGTTAAGTCTACCAATCTTTTAAATACAATTTCCACGGAAATCACCTATAATCAATATGATTCCAAAGGCAACCTACAGCAGTATACCACGAAAGACGGTATTCCTACGGCCATTGTATGGGGCTACAACCAGGCCCAGCCTATCGCTAAAATCGTGGGAGCTACCTATGCCCAGGTAAGCAGTCTGGCGGCGGCTATTATCTCAGCTTCCGATCTTGATGCTGCCAATCCTTCCAATGAAGCAGCATTGATCATAGCTCTGGATGATTTCAGGAAAGACAGCATAATGGTTAATTACCAGATTAGTACCTACACTTATGATCCATTGATCGGGGTAACCAGCATTACTCCTCCTTCAGGAATCCGGGAAGTGTATCTCTATGATTCCGCCAACAGGCTGAAAGAAATAAGAGAAGGCAGCCAGACCGGAAAGCTGTTAAAAGAATTCAAGTACAACTACAAAAACTAATACGATGAAAAAAATATTAATTCCTATAGGCGCTTTGCTAATATCCGGTTTATCCCAGGCACAGCTCACCACTACGGAAAACTACGTGTATTCCAAAACCTATCTGGATTACAATAGTAGTGGACAACCCACCAAATCCGCAGAAACCGTACAGTATTTCGACGGGTTGGGAAGAGCTAAGCAGGTGGTGAATATCAAAGCTTCCCCAACGGGAAAAGATGTGGTCACCCATATTGAATACGATGGTTTCGGAAGACAGGTGAAAGACTACCTTCCGGTTCCCCAGCAGATAACCCAGAATGGAGCAATCTACACATCTCCATTGAGCAATGCTACCCAGTCCACGCTGTACGGTTCTGAGAAGATCTTTTCAGAGAAAATCCTGGAAAACTCACCCTTAGACAGGATCCTGCAGCAGAAGCAGGTGGGGAATGCATGGGATACGAAACCGGTGCAGTTTGGTTATGATGCCAATACGGCTGAAGATGCCGTTAAAAAATACACCACGGTAACCACCTGGGTAAATGGAGCTACCAGTTCACAAATCAGTCAGAGTGCGAATTATCTGGCCGCACAGCTCTATAAAAACACGGTAACCGATGAAGACGGAAACCAGACCATTGAATTTAAAAACGGGGAAGGCCAGGTTCTTTTGGTAAGAAAGATGCTCAGCGCCACGGAAAAAGTGGATACGTATTATGTGTACAACGAATACAATCAATTGGCATATGTCATTCCGCCATTAGCCTCCAACGTTCAGACTCTTTCAGCTTCTGATCTGGATAACCTCTGCTACCAGTACAAATACGACGGCAGAAACCGGCTGGTAGAAAAGAAGCTTCCGGGCAAAGGCTGGGAATATATGCTCTACGATAAGCAGGACAGGCTGGTTGCAACCCAAGACACCGTGATGAAGGAAAAAGGACAATGGCTCTATACAAAATATGACCAGTTCGGAAGAGTGGCTATTACCGGAATCGGAACAGGATACCAGAGAAGTGTGGAACAGGGTACCGTTGACAGCTTTGGATCAAATAATGTAACCCGGATCAATACTCCTTTTTTTAACAGGCAGGGAATCGATGTGTATTATAATAATCCGGACGGAAGCTATCCTAATTCTTCCAACTGGGTAACTTTATTATCTTTAAATTATTATGATTCTTACCCTGGATATTACTTTAACCCATCTTTTCCAACAAATATTTTGGGAGAACCCACCCTTACCGAAACGAATACTGCAGAAGGCTTAAGCACCAAGAGTCTTCCGGTGATGAGCCTGGTGAAAAACATTGAGGACGACAACTGGACGAAAAATTACACCTATTATGATAAAAAAGGAAGAGCCATCGGAAGTTATTCTATCAATCACTTAGGTGGTCGTACCCAAACAGAATCCAGGCTTGATTTTGCAGGGGCTGTTCAGCAAAGCATCACCCGTCATAAAAGGCTGGATACCGATACGGATAAAGTGATTACCGAAAACTTTACCTATGATTCTCAGAATAGGCTTCTGACCCATACCCACCAGGTAGACAATAACCCGGTGGAATATTTAGCGCAGAACACCTACAATGAACTGTCCCAGCTTAAAAACAAGAAAGTTGGGGGAACGGTTTTAGGAAGCGGATTACAAAAAGTGGATTACGCCTACAACATCCGCGGTTGGATGACCCAGATCAATGATCCTAATAATCTTTCAGGTGATCTTTTCGCATATAAAATTAAATATAATGAAGTGGAAGGGTTGCAGACCCCGGACACCTCAGATGCCTCTTTACAGGTCCTTCCGAAATACAATGGCAACATTGCCGAAGTAGACTGGAAAACAGGCGTAAGCGCCAACGAATCTCTGAAAAGGTATGGCTATGTGTATGATAAGCTTAACCGTCTCTCAGCAGGGTTTTACCAGAATTCTACCAACCCTTCTCTTAGGGAATATTATGAAAAAGCAACCTATGACCTGAACGGAAACATTAAAACTATCCAAAGAACCGCCCAGAGAATGGGAGCAACCGCCCTGTTGATCGATAATCTTACCTATGATTACGAAAACAGCAATATGAGCAACAGGTTGCAGAAGGTAAAAGATGCCGTTACATTAACACAGGGATTCCCTTACAAAGCGACCCCAACCAATATCGGATATGATGACAATGGAAATATGACTTCTTTTCCGGATAAAAATATTTCTTCCATTCAGTATAATTATTTAAATTTACCGAAGAAGATCACTCAGAACTCGCAGGTAACAGATTATGTATACAGAGCAGACGGAGTAAAAGTAAAGAAGCTCTTTGGAGGACTGCAGACGGATTACCTGGATGGCTTTCAGTATAAGTTTACCTATGCATGGGAAGATGAAACGGGAACGATGACCAGTGATGGAATGAAATTAAGGATCATCCCTACTCCGGAAGGTTATTTTGACGGACTGAGAAACAGGTATTTTTATAATTATACGGACCACTTGGGGAATGTAAGATTAAGCTACAGCGATGCAGACGGAAATGGTCAGGTAACGGGAGATATTGTGGTTAATAATTGTTACGATACTCCGGATGGACAGGTTTGTAACAACTATATCATAACCGGAGAAGCAGAGGGTGTTACGAACTATTATCCTTTCGGGCTGATGCATAATGCACAAAGTTATAGTTTTGATAATGCGTACAACTACAAGTATCAGTCACAGGAATTGCAGGAAACAGGCTTCTACTCCTTCAAATGGCGTAATTATATGCCCGATGTGGGACGATTTTTCAACATAGATCCGCTTTCTGAAAAATATGCTTATCAATCTCATTACAATTTTTCTGAAAATAAGGTTACTTCACATAGAGAATTAGAAGGTCTTGAAGCAGTTCCTGCGGATAATTTTAATAAAAACCAATCTACTTTAGTAGTTTTAGGATTAGGAAGAGCTGACGGAAGAAATGGAGATGGCGTTGGAAGCGGAACGAATACCCTTTATTCTAATCTTCCTAAAAATCTACAAACAGATGGAGCTTTGTCCAGTCTTCAAAATAGTCTGGGAAGTAATATAGCAGTTGCGGCTTATACAGGAACTGACAGTGGTCTTGCAGCTACTCATATGGTTGAAACAATTAGCAATTACAGAAGCGTAAATCCTGATGGGAATGTTATAATGATAGGACATAGTCTAGGAGGTAAAGATATTCTTAATGCAGCAAGTTCAACAACTGAAAATATTAACCTAGTTCTAACAATGGAACCCGTATCTGTAAATGCGGGAGGAGGAACTGCTTATAGCTCAGATCCATATTCTGCAAGTTTAGGAGGTAATGTTCAAAATATTATTAGTTTAAGTGCTGATAAAAATATGTTTTCTGGAGGTGGTGGTTCAAAAACTGTTACTGGTCAAAACTCTATAAAAGCTACAATGACAGGAACAGGACACACTAATATTGATGACTCTATGACTCCATACTTAAAACCACTAATACAAAGAACTGATCAAGGTGTAAATCCAGTAAAATGGTTTCAGAATGTTAATTGGAATAACTTCCAAGTTCAACCAAATGTGAGAACTGGAGACCAACAAAAGAAAGGAACTGGATCAGGTTCATAAATTGGATTAATATGAAAAAGAAATATATAATTATTATTTTAGCACTATTGGTAGTAATAGGATTTTTAAATATTAAAATTGCTTATAATTTTTCTCCTGCATATCCTTTATATGGATTTATTTTAGATATATTTAAATCACAATCTATAAGTTTTAATATTAGCAATTATCCCAATAATTTTTTTATTATAGATATGGAAATACTGCTATCAATAGTATTATTTATACTTACAGCTTTCATTAAAAGCTCTAAATATATTTTATATTCTTCGATACTTTTATTGATTGTTTGGCTTAAGAATATGATTTTATTCAAAGGAATTATCGAACAAGATATCTATTTAAGTACCTCAATACTATTTTTAGTTAGTCTTGTAGCATTAAATATTTTGAACTTTTATTATAAGGAAAAAGCTATTGAATAAGTAAAGTAATTTATCAAAACAGAAAACACTCGCAAAAGCGAGTGTTTTCTGTTTTACGAGTACGCTTTTTTGGCTTTATAATCTCTTACCGTCATATCAATGAAGTAGAAAAGTTTGTCTTTAATATCATCGGGTAAAGCCTGTACTTCAAGAATCCTGTCCATTGTCTGCATATCGAGCAGTACATCTGCATTGCCTGTAAGATAATCCAAAGATACTTCCAGAAAAGAAGCCAGTTTATTAGCCGTATCAATGGAGGGCTTCCCACGCTGGCGCGAGCGTCTCGCTCGTGCCGGTAGATACAAATAACCCTCGCAATTTTGCAAGGGTTTTTATGTTTCTTATAACACTGTAAAACTTAATTTTACATTAAAATCAGTATAATTATTTAAATTTACCGAAGAAGATCACTCAGAACTCGCAGGTAACAGATTATGTATACAGAGCAGACGGAGTAAAAGTAAAGAAGCTCTTTGGAGGTTTGCAGACGGATTACCTGGATGGCTTTCAGTATAAGTTTACCTATGCATGGGAAGATGAAACGGGAACGATGACCACTGATGGAATGAAATTAAGGATCATCCCTACTCCGGAAGGTTATTTTGATGGATTAAGAAACAGGTATTTTTATAATTACACGGACCACTTGGGGAATGTAAGATTAAGCTACAGCGATGCAGACGGAAATGGTCAGGTGACGGGAGATATTGTGGTTAATAATTGTTATGACACTCCGGATGGACAGATTTGTAACAACTATATCATTACCGGAGAAGCAGAAGGTGTTACCAATTACTATCCTTTCGGGCTGATGCATAATGCACAAAGTTATAGTTTTGATAATGCGTACAACTACAAGTACAACGGAAAAGAGTTACAGGAGACCGGAATGTATGATTATGGCGCAAGGTTTTACATGCCGGATATTGGACGTTGGGGCGTGGTGGATCCGCTGGCGGAAGTAAACAGAGCTTGGTCTCCATATCGTTATGCTTATGACAATCCTATCAGATTTATTGATCCGGATGGTAGATTAGAAGGAGATTTTATTAATGAAAATGGAGAATATCTTGGAAATGATGGTATTAATGATGGTAAAGTTTATATTGTAAAAACCACAAAATCAAGTTTTGATTCTGGTGCTCCTTCTGCTGGAATATCCAATAAAGATAGAAAAGCGACTGAAAAATTTATTACCGAAAATTCTGGAAATACTTCAGCTTTCCAATCCAATAGTATAGCATATGATAATAGTGTTGAAATTGCAGGAAGTCCTGAAACACGTCAAGCAATGGTTGATATTGTCAACCAAGATAATGGGAAAGGGGGAACTTCAGATGCAAATAATAGAGAATATGGTGGACGCATAAAAAAAATGGAACTGTTGTGGAATCTCCAATGGGACCTGTTCGTGATCCTGCAACTGATCCAAATGCAAGTATTACTATTACTAGTTACGGAAATCAATCCACATTTCATTCACATCCAAGCGGAAGCAAAACTGAATCATCAACATCAAATAATATTTTAGGATCATCATCTTCGGCAACAATAGGAGGAACTACCACTACAAGTGGTTATAAAAATGCTCCATCTTTCAAAGGTGGAGATGTTCAGAATAGCGGAACTGCGATCAATTATGTTTTCTCTAGATCAAATGGAACTGTGTATATTTATAATAATACAGGAGTGAAAGCTACCATTCCTCAAAAATACTTTGTAACCCCTAAAACAAAATAGAAATGAAGAAAATAATATTTTTAACATTGTGTTTTATGTTCTTTTCTCTTGTTATTAAAGCTCAAAAAACAGATAATGAATATAAAATTTTAAGAGATTCTGCAATAGTAATTAAGTCAAATGATTTGTATAAATTTTATATTGAACAATCAAATAAAGACATACATACAGAAAACTGGAAAATATTTTTAGATAATTTTACACATTCAATCAATAATTTATATTTGATTGATCAAAATAATCAAAGTTTTAAAATAGATGCTTCTACCAAAATACAATTTAAAGAAATTGATATTTATGATAAAAAGAGCAGAAGTCTTCTAAAGAAAGGAATAAATGTTTGGAAAGTTATTCAACAACTAAATGGTAATAAGATTACTATTAAAATCATAGAATTTAAAGTAACATATAAAAATAAAAATTATCAATTTACGAATGGAGGTGGTTCAGAAATAGTTTTTCAATATTCATGTGAAGAGGAAAAATGGAAGTTGATAAAAGAGGAACATAAAGGAATATAGTTAGCCCCCCGCTCTGCGAAGTTTGTAACTTCGTAGCAGATAATAAAGAAACCTATCGCAATTGCGGTGGGTTTTGTATATATGATGTTCTGTTTTGTATATGCAAACAGAACTAAAGCAGAACTACTAGGTGGAGTTTAAGCTTGGTTTTTCCCGCTGCGCAAAGTCTACCGACTTTGAGTTGATAATAATAAGCCCACCGTTTTTGCGGTGGTTTTGTGTTTATAAACACCGTAAAACTTAATTTTATATTAAAATCAATATAATTATTTAATTTACCGAAGAAGATCACCTAGAATGCTCAGGTAACGGATTATGGTTACCGGGCAGAAGGAGTAAAAATAAAGAAGCTCTTTGGAGGACTGCAGACGGATTACCTGGATGGCTTCCAGTATAAGTTCACCTATGCATGGAAAGATGAAACGGGAACGATGACTAATAATGAAATAAAGCTGAGATCATCCCGACTTCGGAAGGGTATTATATGTTCCCGACGCGCTCTCGTAGATTATAATCCTTGAGGAATAACAAAAGCTTCGGGATTTTGTGAGATTTTTGTATGTTATAATTAACCAGCATTTTTATTAAAGACGTCTTTTCATAGCATCTGATACTGAAAGTGCAACATTCTTTTTTCAATTTAATTATTTAAATTTATAAGAGTGGTTCTAATGGAAAAATTCAGGAAAATAATTTTATGAAAAAAAAACATATAATATTTACGTTAATTCTGTTTAGCTATTTTTTTCAATCTCAAATAAAACTAAATGATAAGGCTATTGAATCTGTCATTGTAGAAAATAGTAATAAGTGTTTTAATTTTTATTTGGATGAAAAAAATACTTATATAAATTTTGGAGAATTGACAAAGGACGAAGGCTTTGTACCTACGAAACTAAAATTTTCTTTATCTGATACATCAAATTTCAACAAAATTATGAATAGTGATAAAAAATATGATTATTTAATAATTTATAACTATAAATTTACTATTAATGGTTTAGTGTTTTATAATACTTTTTTTAGATATACTTCACAATACGACAAATCATCTATTAAGTTGCAAGTTGATAATATTAATTTGATTTGCGCAAAAATAAAAAAAGGTAAATTTATTTCTCCACAAATAGCTGAAAATATAGCAAGAAAAAATGGATTTGAAAATATCGATTTTCAGAGCATAGAAAATCAATATTATAAAACAAAAAGCAACCATATTCAATCAGTAAATAAAGATGTCTGGATTTTTAAAGAAGAAAAAAATAAAAGAGTGAGGACATTAGTAATCAATGCGAAGAATGGAAAAATATTAACCGATTATCAACAATAAAATTAAAGAGATCCGATCCCGCAGATTTTTAATCCATTAGCAATAATAAATACCCTGCAAAATGCGAGGTTTTTACGTTTTTATAAAGCAGCTACATTTTATTAAAGCAACCTTGAAATTTTCGGTATTGAAGATTTTACAACCGTTCTGGAATCATAAATTTAATACATAATTAACGATTACGAGACCTGAATCAAAAGAGAATCTGATAGTTTCGCAGGCAATTATAACTATTAAAAATTTAAATTGCTTATGCTTCAGAAACAACTCCTCGGCTGGATGCTTTTACTTGTCCTTACAGGTGTCGGATGCCAGAATAATGAATGGGCTTCAGCTTCAACGGAAGAAGAGCTTTCATCACAAACCTATGCCAATAAAGCAGCTACGGATGCTACTGTCAATGCCTATGTTGATACAAGTGCTTATATCAGCTCAGGTTTTAGTTTTTTAAATCCTTCTCAGATCGACAAAAACCGGCAGGCAATCGGCGGAAGTGCCTACACAGAGGTTTACGGATTCAATATTCCGGAAGAAAACAGGGTAAGGGGAATCCGCTGGAATACCGATGATGAAACAACATCAATCTGGAGACCGCAGGGAATTGCAGGATTTACCAAAGATGGCGTCCGTTATCTGCTGGTAAGCTGGTATGCAAAAGATGATGCCGAATTTAAAGGATCCCGTATTACTCTTATTGACATCAGTCCAAGTTCAGGCACCTATCTTACATACCGCCACATGCTGTTGGTACAGCCTGATATTCCCGCCAATACAACAGCCTATTCACAATACGGTTCCTACGCGCCTCTGAATGTGCATGCGGGCGGCATAGCTTATTTTAAAGGTAAAATATATCTCAGCAGTACCAATTTAGGGGTTCGGGTGTTTGATTTGAACAAGATCATTGAAGTGAGCACCGGCGATACCACCAATGATAAGTGTGGTAAAGATGCCAATGGTAATTTATTCGCCTTTAATTATCGATATATATTGCCTCAGGTTGGGTATCAGAAGATCAATAATGCCAATCCGTTTTCTACTGTACAGGTTAATGAAGAAGGAACTGAGTTGTGGACCGGGCAATATTATGCAGGTAGTGCTGATGCTTCTATTATTCCAAAGGTGTTTGGTTTCCCGATTAATGCAAGTGGGATACTTCAGAATGCAGGAATTTCAGAGATTGCTCCAAAGAATAGCCTTTTTCCGGATAATCATGCGCATGGAATACAGGGCGTATTCCGAAAGGGGAACAGAACATGGCTCTCATGTACAGGATCTCCAAGCAATTCTTACGGATCAAATGCGAGATTAGCACGTTATACAGACGGAGCCGACGATACGGTGCGCTACCGATGGCCTTATGGAGCAGAATCACTCTACTATGAATCTCAATATGGTTACCTCTGGAGCCTCACGGAATATGAGCCGAATGCAGGAGCACAAAATGGAAGTCAGGTCAACAGATGTATATTTGCTGTCGATTTTTCTAAATATGAATAGATCAAATTGAAGTAAAGGCTAGTAATTTATTCTTAAACTCTATTATCAATTAAACCAAAGCAGAACTTTTTGCTTTGGTTTTTTATAGGTTGTTGTAAATTTTCTTCATTATTTTATTAAAGAATCAGAATAAATAAATTGTAAGCCTCTTATCTTTTCGAAATTTTATTATTGCTGATCACTCTTTGCCTGCTGCATTTAAAACGGTTGATTTCTTCATTTCTTTTTTTTAAATGTTTCTGGCTTATCCCGGAATTTACCCTTTTCCGCCAAAGTTTAAAACTTGATTCTTTCAGTTCCGAACGCATCAGTTCAATTACTTCCGATTCACTTATTCCGAACTGGAATTGTATGGCTTCAAACGGAGTTCTGTCTTCCCATGCCATTTCGATGATTCTGTCGATTTGTTGTATGTTGAGGTTTTTATTCATATTATAAATTTTATTGTAAGATCCTTCGACAAGCTCAGGATGACATCTCTAATACTAACTTTTACTTTGCATTGTCAGGCTGAGCTTAGTTTATCCTGAGCCTGACGAAGGAAAGCCTCTATTTACAAAGCTTTTTGCTTTTTTAACAACTCTTTACCAATCAATTGTTTATGTCTAAAAATCATTTTAAACTTCCGATAAATTCCCTTGCCGTTTTAAAATGCTGCTTTCGTTTTTCTTCCGGCATTTTCTCCAATGTTCTCAGCATCATTCCCAGACGAGGGTTTTTAGCAAAGAAATCTTTATTGTCATTAATAAAATTCCAGAACAGCGCATCCCATTGTTCTGTCCATTCTCCATCGGGATAATCGCTCATCTTTTTGATATAATTGCTTCCGCTGATGTATGGTTTTGTGCTCATTTTTCCACCATCTGAAAAACTGCTCATACCATAGACATTCGGAACCATTACCCAGTCGTACGAATCAATAAACATTTCCATAAACCATTGGTAAACTTCATCTGGATTGAATTGGCAAAGATTCATAAAATTGGCAAAAATCATCAGCCGTTCGATGTGATGGGCATAACCGGTTTTCAGAATCTTCCGGAGCGAACTGTCAATCGGTCGGATTCCCGTTTCGCCGGTATAAAACGATTCGGGAAGCTCTTGTTGATGTTTCCAGTAATTTTTATTCCGCTGATAGGTTCCTTGATAAATATAAACACCACGCACAAATTCTCTCCATCCTAAAATCTGTCGTACGAAACCTTCCAGAGAATTTACCGGAACATCATTGTCTTTAGCAAACGAAATCGCTTTTTCCAGAACATTTTCAGCAGTTAGCAATCCTGCATTCATCAGCGGAGAAAGGATGCTGTGATGGAGAAAGTGCTCTTTTTCCACCATGCTGTCTTCATAGATTCCAAATTCATGAAAACGCATTTCCAGAAACTGTTCCAGCCATTTTTCGGATTCTTTGAAAGTAGTAGGGTAGAGCTGTTCCTCCGTAAGCGTTCCGTAATTTTTTGCGAAATATTTTTCGGTATATTGTTTAGCTTCTTCATAATATTCATTGTTTACCGGAAAATGGATCGCAGGAGCTTTTTTATTTTTCGGGTATCTTTTACGGTTTTCCGTGTCGTAGGTCCATTTTCCGCCTAACGGTTTTCCGGCTTTCATTAATATATTTCGGGTGATTCTCTGCTGTTTGTAAAAATCGGTTTGATGATAGGATTTTTTATCTTTAAAATATTCTTTAAGGTCTTCTTTAGTGTTGATGAAAAGAGGACTATCCAGAATTTCAATTTCCAGATTTGTTTTTTGAAGTCTTTTTTCCAGCCAGTGGTCGCAGACGTCTGTAGTTCTTAGGGTTGTATAACCCTCTTTTTCAAGTTTCGGAATTAGATTCCTGATGTCTGAAAATTTCGATGAACTCTCGATATATTCCACCTCAAAACCTGATTTTTTCAGTTCATTTTCATAAAATTTCATGGTTGCTCTGTGAAATGCAATCTTCTGCTGATGAAATGAGTATTGCTTAAAAAACAGAAATTCTTCCAGGAGGAATACAGGCTGGTCTTTATGCAGATAATCAGTGTCTTTAAAAAGCTGATGCGGAAAAACCAGTTGGGCGGTATGTTTTATTCTTTTAGCCATAATTTTCTGAATTCTTCATTAGGATCATACATTTCTGCCTGTTTTTCGGGATTAAAAATACGATTGCGGTTATCATTTCCGACTCCGGCAAGATACATCCAGTTGCCATAATTGCTGTGCACATCATAATCAATCAGCATTTCTTCAAAATAGGCGGCCCCTATTTTCCAGTCCTGTTTCAGAATTTTGCAGAAATAGGAAGCTGCATTCTGTCGTCCTCTGTTGCTCATCCAGCCGGTATTTTTTAATTCGAGCATATTGGCATTCACAAAATCGGAATTAGTTTTTCCATCTTTCCATTTTTGAACTGCTTCTTCATTATTTTTGTAGAAATATTTTTGATGATTAATTCCGTTTTTCCTGAAAATCAAATCTTTATGCTGTAAGGAAATATATCTGAAAAAATCCCGCCAGAGCAGTTCGAAAATCAGCCAATAGGTCGAATCGTTGGCTTCCGATTCTTCTTCATATTTTTTAATTTCGTGGTAAATTGTTACAGCTGAAATACTTCCGTCCGAAAGCCAAGGTGAAAACTTGGAACTGTAATCTGTTCCTGACAAACCGTTTCGCGTTTCTTTATATTTGCTCAGACTCTGCGTTTCCCGGAAATAATAATGTAACCTTTTTAAAGCTGTATCTTCACCTCCGGAAAAAGGAAAAGCGCTTCTTTTATCGGGCTCAAAATCTTCAAAACCTAAAGTCTCAAGTGAAATTTCATCACTTTCAGCCACAATATATTCTTTGTTGTACATCAGATTTTCCGATTCAAATTCAGGGCGGATCAACAGATTTTTTTCAATCTTTTGCCTGAAAGTAGTGAAAAGCATCGGAATTTTATTCAACGTTTTGAAAACAAAAAGCGGATGTACAAGAAACTGGGAATACGGTTTTTCCCAATCTGCATCTGGAATGATCTGCCGGATTTTTGTTTGCATAATGGTTTCCTCTTTTGTCCATTCTTCCTGGCAGAAAATCTTCACGATTTCAAATTCTTCGGAAATTTCCCTGAAAACATCTTCCGGATTACCAAACTTTATTAAGAAAGGAATGTTTTTTTCGCTTAAATTTTGTTTTAAATAGTGAATACTTTCCAGTAAAAATTTTGCTCTGAATTTCCCGATTTTTTTAAATCCGAACTGTTGTTGTTGAAAAAAGTCAGCATCAAAAACGTAAACGGCGAGAAAAGGTAAATCTTCCTGCAAAATGTTGTATAACGATTCAGAATCTCTCGTTCTCAGATCTTTGGTGAACCAGAGGATGTTGATTTTTTGTTTTTTCGGCATCTTTCGCTGCAATATTTTACTTCGTCCCAGTTTTTCTTCCACTTTTTCCGCCAGTTGAAGGGCAGTCCGCAGACTTCACAGATTTTGGAGGGTAATCCTGATGGCATATTTTAAGTTTTATCATTATAATTTTAACCGCAAAAGTCATAAAAAGAAACAAAAAATTATTATAAAATATAAGAGACTTAAAAGCTAATAAAATCTATTGAATTTCTGTTTTTAAACTCTTTTCGTACTTTTGAATAACTATAAATTCATCAAAAATCTTTTGTGGCTCTTGCGGTTAAATATTACTCACTGTAATTTTTAAAATTATTAATCGCCACGTCTTTTGCTTTCAGATCGTGCATCATATGATACAGTCCGAAAAATGTTCGGTTCAGGTAAATGAAATGTCTGGAACCTCGGTTGGTATTCATTCCTTTTATATTGCTTATTTTGGCGTATCGCTGTCCCAGGTCGGCAATTTCCTGAAAGAAAGACTCATCAGCAAAATCGAATTTTTCCCGGTTGAATGGTCTTGTAAACAGTTCCAGCAATTCGTAGAATAATTTGGAAAAAAACTCTTTCTCCTGTGGCGAATCTTCTTCGCGCAGAATTTCCAATGTAAATAATTTCTCACGGAAAACTTCAGGATTTTTTAAATTTTCTTCTTTCGCCAATTCAAAATACGGAGTGTAAAAATCTTCCGGAATTTCTTTGATACAGCCAAAATCAATAACCAGTAATTCTTTATCTTCCGAAATAAGGAAATTTCCGGGATGCGGATCGGCATGAACTTTTTTAAGAATATGCATCTGGTACATATAAAAATCCCAAAGGGTTTGTCCGATTTTGTTTAAGTCTTCCTGAGAATTTTGTTTTTTGGTAAATTCCGAGAAGTGAATTCCGGCCATCCAGTCCATCGTGATGATTTTTTCACACGAATATTGCTGATAATAATGCGGAAATCTGACATTCGGGAGATGACTGCATTCTTCTGCAAAATACTGACTTCTCCTGAGCTCCAGATTATAATCGGTTTCTTCAAATAATTTGTCTTCCACTTCCTGAAAATACGATTCCGAACCTTCTTTTTTGATATTGAACATTTTCATGGCAATAGGTTTTACCATTTTCAGGTCGCTGGAAATGCTTTCTCTCACACCAGGGTACTGGATTTTAACCGCCATTTTTTGACCGTCTTTTTTTGCGGTATGAACCTGCCCGATACTTGCTGCATTGACCGATTCGGAGGAAAATTCATCAAAAATGTCCTCCGGATTTTTTCCGAAATATTTTCTGAATGTTTTCTTCACCAAAGCGCCCGACAATGGCGGAACGGAAAACTGTGAAAGCGAAAATTTTTCTACATATTCTACCGGAAGAATATTTTTTTCCATGCTCAGCATTTGGGCTACCTTCAGAGCAGAGCCTTTCAGCTCTTTTAATGAATCGTAGATGTCTGATGCGTTATCTTCATTGAGAATCTTACGGGCTTCATCTTCATCTTTCGTAATTTTATTTCCGTAATATTTCAGGTAATTGACCCCGACTTTTGCTCCTGCTTTGAGAAGGCTGCTTGTTCGTTCAATTTTTCCTGTAGGAATTTTATTGAGTGTTTTCATTTTTAAATTTTGTTTGTCAAATCTTTTTAACGCAATGTTCACAATGATTTTTTTTATTGCTGACTGTATTAAGGTTCGCAAGACGAAGTTTCGCCGATTCTAACAATAAATCATAAAATTGAGGCAAATGTTTTGTACTCAGCAAAGTCTCAAATGCAATAATTGGATATTAAAATCTAAAAGCAAGTGGCCAAAAGCCATACATCAACTCATTTTAAATTTTTCCTTCCAAAGAAATTTTCCCAGATCCAATACTTTTCTTAATGGTTCATTATCAATTAATTCAAAACCGGTATCAATAGTTTTTTCGATAAAAATATCGGTTTTTTCAAAATCAGGCGAAGTGTCTTTTTTCCAGAATTCAATGGCAGAAACTAAATGAAGCCACAATGCTTCATGTCTCGATTTTTCATTGAATGTTCTGATATCCTGCTTCGCTTTTTCAAAAATTTCCCATTCTTTAAAATCTAAAGTATTGATGAATTGTCTGTGTGTTTCCCGAAGATTCTGAAGGATTCTGATATTTTGTATTTTATGAGTTCCTAAAACTGATAACACCAAAGACCGGTTCATGGTAAGGTTTTCAAAGAAAATATAATAGACATTCAGAAGCTTTTCTTTTGTGGCAATTTCATCAGAAGAATTAACTTCATTAGCCAGCTCAAGGGATTTAATGAAAAGGTGATTGAGGATTTCTTTTTCAATCTGCTCAAATCCTGAAAAATAATGATAAAATTCTATTTCTTCAAAGTTATTTTCTTTTGCAAAGAGATAAACATTTTTAGGTTTTTCACCATTGTTTAGAAGATAATCGCCATATAATTCGAATATTTTTTCCTTTGTAATTTTTGTTTGTTCTTGCATGACCAATTTATTTTATATGTAAATTTAGTAATAAAATTTATCTATAATTATAAAATGGTATTTATTTATACTATATACATGATGTGATTTTTAAATTACTCATATAAAATTATAATCTGAATTATATTATTTAGCATTGTGCATTATTCCAGGATAATATTATCCATAATTGCATTACAGATGTTTAAATCATAAAAATGTTAATATTTTCTCTGGTTTTATAATCTTTTTTTACTAAATTTAATTCATTATCAGACGGGTCTTTTATACAGAGTGGAGACAAAATTCAGATTATTTTTTTATCACACAAACATTCTTATTTTATTATTTCTTGAATGTACAAGTACGCAGACTTTTAACCTGACTTTATATTAAAGAGATAAATTAATTCTTCTTATTTCCATAATTTAAAATTATACTATAATCATTTTCGTATTGATCAGAATCATAAGAATTATCTTTCACATTGTCTAAATTAGATCAAATTCATTTAATCCTTTTTTATAAGAACAAGTCTACTCGCTGCAATTTATTTTTATGCTAAAAAATTGAAAAATTCATGTACCATGTTTGTTTTTACTGGCAACGCTTTTGCATATGAAGGAGAAGACCTTCCGGCAAAGCCTTAAGAACAGAAATTGTATGAAATTCTCAGGTTTACTGAAAATTGATTGCTTCGCAAAAGAAGGTCTGGCGATTTCAGATCTAAAATTACAAAACAGACAGAATTAATGATTTTAAAAAATTCAAAAATCGGAATCAGTTCAGAAGAACTCTCCGTAAGATCTCTTATATATTTTATTATGGAACTGCAAAATCTGTTTAAATATATCGGAAACTACCTTTTGGAAGTAGATGAAACCATTGCTGTAGCAGAAAGTGTTACTTCAGGGTTTTTACAGTTTTCTTTTTCGCAGATGAAAGATGCTTCCAAATTTTATAAAGGCGGTATTACAGCTTATACACCTGATGAAAAAATCAATCTTTTGCAGGTAGATGAATCTGAAGCGCTGGCTTGCGACTGTGTATCACCTAATATTGCCGAAACTATGGCGCTGAATGTTTCAAAGATTTTTAAAAGCGACTGGTCAATTGCTGTTACAGGATATGCTACACCGGTTCCGGAATCAAAACAAAAGCTATTTGCCTATTTTGCTATCGTTTATAAAGGAGAGGTGCTTCTTTCGGAAAAACTTGATTTGCATTCCCGCACAAAACAGGTAAACGCACAATTGTATTATACAGAATTTATTCTTGGCTGCTTTAAGCTGGAGCTTGATAAGCATCATGAAAACAGACCATTATTATAATGTCATAAAAGGTGAAAAAAAGTATTTTATGACAAGAATCATAAAAATGTTATTAGATATCAAATATCTTTGAAATATCTATCACTTCATTTTGCAGTCATTTCTATAAGCTTCTCCCATTGAGAAGCTTTTTAAATTTATAATATCCATAAGAGAGAAAAATACCACATTGATGCATATGTAATGTACTTTTTTGATACTCAGATAAATTTTTATTAGTTTTAAGCCTGAAAATGCTAATCTCTTAAATGTGATATAATACTAAAACTTTATAAAAAACTATTTTTTTAGCAATTTTCTAATTATATTTAACATTATGAAAGAAATTAGTTATCAATATGAATAATTATCCTTTTCCTGACAATGAGGCTGGAAGAGTAAAAAAATTAGAGCTTCTTGATCTCATCAATCTTGGCAAAGATCCGGAACTGGATGTTTTTGCAGAAACGGCATGTCTTATTACGGACTGTCCGGCATCACTGATATCAATTATGGAAGCAGATACGCAGAGGATTCAAAGCTGTATAGGTCTTGCCATAGATTCTGTAGACCGTAAGGATACTTTATGCCAGTATTCCGTAGCAAGCTCGGAAGTAGTGGTTATCAATGATACGCTTTTAGATGAAAGATCTTCTGATAATCCTATGATTCTGGAAGGGGGAATCCGCTTCTATGCCGGTGTTCCGCTTATTGATGATGAAGGATTTGCGTTGGGAACCATCTGTGTAATCGATTTTGAACCCAAAAATATTACGGAAAACCAGATTTCCGCACTCAAAAAACTTGGTGAAGTTGTAACCAGACTTTTAATGAGCAACAGAGAGATCATCAATGCAGAATATTTCCAGCAGACATTTAATATTTCAAATAATCTTATCTGTGTGCTGGATAATAAATTTATGCTGAAAGATATTAATCCTTCTTTTGAAAAAGTTTTTTCAGTTACTAAAGATAAAGCGATAGAACATAATTTTTTAACCCTCTTAGAACAGGATAAAAAATCTTTGCCGGAACTTGAAAAATTTCCTGGCAGCATGAAAGAAGCCACCTTTACAACTTCTACAAAAATTGAAGACGGGACTTCGGTCATTGTAGAATGGTATCTTACACAAAATCAGAAATACTCCGAAATATTCTGTTTCGGAATTAATATTACCCAGCAGATCGAAGAAAGAAGGCAGCTGGAAAGCTCGGAACGACGTTTCAGAAGTTTTTTTGAAAATGCCATCGGCCTGATGAGCATGCATGATATGGAAGGAAATATTCTTGCCGTAAATGAAAAAGGAAGAGAAACATTACATTACTCTGCAGATGAGGTTACGGGTCTTAATCTGAAAGATCTTGTGCCGGAACAAAACTGGCTTTTACTAAAACAATATCTTGACCGCATCAAGCAAAATAACGAAGATTTCGGAACCATGATCCTCAAAACCAAAGAAGGTGAAGAACTGATTTGGATGTATCATAATATGGTGGAGATTGATAAGGAAGGAAAACCTTATGTAGTAAGCACCGCTCTTAATGTAACCGAAAGGATGACACTAGAGAAAGATCTTATTTACACTAAAAAAATGCTGGAGCAGACAAGCTCCGTTGCCCAGGTAGGAGGTTGGGAAGTCAATATGAAAACAGGAACTGTTTTCTGGTCCCAGAGTACAAAAGAAATTCATAAAATCAAAAATAATTTCCAGCCTGATTTTGAAAATGCGCTCGGATTCTATAAAGAAGATAGCCGTGAAAGGATGGAATTTCTCTTTAACAGGGCAGTTACAGAAGGAGTTCCTTTTGATGAAGAATTGCAGCTTGTCCGCAATGACGGAGTTACGATCTGGGTAAGGGTAAAAGGGCTCCCGGAATTTGAGGGTGAGGTCTGCAGCAGGGTTTTCGGGATCATCCAGGATATTGATGCATTCAAAAAATGTTATTGGAAGTGACCAGAAAAGAAGCGATGATGCAGTCGTTTGTGACGGATGTTCCGATTCCTCTGGCCATGTTTGATAAGGACCTTAATTATGTTTCCGTAAGTACCCAATGGAGAGAGGAATTCAATATGAATGATGTAGATCTTATCGGGAATAATCTCTTCACCATATCACCTAATATTCCGGAGGAGAGAAAAGAAATATATGAAAATGCACTCAAAGGAAAGACCTATATCAATGAAGATTTCACTGTTCAGCTGAAGGGCCAGAAAGAAACTCAGCATTATGATCTGAAGGTGGGACCTTGGTATCTTACTGAAGATGAAGTAGGTGGTGTGATTGTTTCCGTACAGAATGTCACAAAAGCAGTCGAAGTAAATGAGGAACTGAGAAATGCGAAAGAAGTTGCCGATATGGCCAGTAAGGCGAAATCTGAATTCCTTGCCAATATGAGCCACGAGATCCGTACGCCACTCAACGGGGTGATCGGATTTTCCGATCTTCTTCTCAGAACACCACTGAATGAAATTCAGACCCAATATCTTAATTACATTAATGAATCGGGGGAAAACCTGCTCAACATTATCAATGACATTTTAGATTTTTCCAAGATAGAATCCGGAAAATTGGAGCTGTTGATTGAGAAAAGCGATGTGTATGACATGGTGAGCCAGGTCATCAATGTGATCCTTTATCAGTCGCAGAAAAAAAATATCGAACTTCTCCTGAATATCGAGCCGGGACTACCGAAAACGCTTCTGATCGATGAATCCAGATTAAAACAGATTCTGATCAATTTGCTTGGAAATGCCGTTAAGTTTACGGAAAAAGGAGAGATTGAGCTGAAAGTGGAGAAGCTCCGCATGGATGATAAAAATATTTCACTGCGGTTTTCTGTAAGAGATACGGGAATTGGTATTCCGGTTGAAAAGCAGAAATATATTTTTAATGCATTTACCCAGGAAAACAGTTCGATCAGCAAACGATATGGCGGAACGGGGCTTGGGCTTACCATTTCAAACAATATTCTGAAATATATGGGAAGTCATTTGTCGCTGATCAGTGCGCCGGATAGAGGTTCTGTATTTTTCTTTGATATAGAAATGCCTTATGAAATCTCCGAATCCAGGGAAGAGGAAGATATGACGATAAAAAGAGCGTTGGTGGTAGATGATAATGAAAGCAACAGGATTATTCTTCAGCATATGCTTGCGTATAAAAATATTGATTCTACACTGGCTGCCAACGGAATGGAAGCACTGCAGATTCTTCTGAAAGGGGAGCGCTTCGATGTAATTCTTATGGATTATCACATGCCGGTTATTTCAGGACTGGAAACCATTGATAAGATCAGGGAATTGTTTAATCAGCGAAAAGAAATTTCACCGTTGGTGGTTCTTCATACCTCTTCAGAGGAACATGATATTATTAATTCATTTAAAAAAGAGGATAACTCTTATTTCCTTCTGAAACCTATTAAATCTGATGATTTATACAAAACTCTGAGAAGAGTGGCGCAAAGTAGTGTGATAGAAGTTGCAGCGCAGGAACATCCTGAAAATGAATCCCACTCTTTCATGAGTAACCTTGAAGTCCTTCTGGTAGATGATAATCCTGTAAATATGGTGTTGAATAACAGAATGATGACATCCATTGCTCCTGATGCACATCTTACGGAAGCCGTAAACGGTTTGGAAGCATTGGAAGAATGCAGGAAAAAACGATATTCTGCCATTCTTATGGATGTCCAGATGCCGGTAATGAACGGTATTGAAGCCACAAAACAGATTCGTATGCTTCCGGATTATGCTGATGTTCCGATTATTGGCGTTACCGCAGGAAATATTCTGGGTGAAAAAGAAAAATGTCTGGAAGCCGGAATGAATGATTTCCTTCCTAAGCCTCTCAGACAGACCGATCTTCAGGAAATGCTCGAAAAATACATCAGTGTTGGAAGCAATAATAAAAAAACTGATCATCATGAAAAAAATGAAGATCAATCAGAAATAAAACCTGAGAAATACATCAATATCAATATGCTGAAAGAACAGATTGGGGATGATGACGATGATTTTAAGGAAATGTTTCTCAATCTGCTCATCCAGGAACTTGTACAGGTAGAAAAAAATGTAGAAAAAGCAGCACAGGAAAAAGATATTGCAGAAACCAGAATGATCCTTCATAAACTGAAAGGAACAGGAGGAATTGCCGGCCTTTTTAAACTCGCTGAATGTGCACTGAGGTGGGAAAAGAAGGCAGAAGAAGAAATGGACTTTTCAGCCATGAATAAAGAAATACAAGAAGAAGTAAAAAGAGGAATAAATATCATAAAAAATTTAATAAAGTAAAAAAATCAGAGCTATGCTAATTTTGATCGCAGAAGATGATGAACTGATTCTTAAAACAATAGAACATAAATTGTTGAAAGAAGGACATGAAGTAATTTTGACCAGAAACGGGAAAGAAGCTATTGAAACATTAAAGGAAAATGACGTTGATCTTGCCATTACCGACATTATGATGCCTTTTGCTTCGGGAATAGAAATCCTTTCAGCAATAAAAACAATGGGAAAAGATGTACCTGTTATTATGCTTTCCAGTATGGGACAGGAAGAGGTGGTGCTTAATGCTTTTGATCTGGGGGCGTCGGATTTTATCGTAAAACCGTTCAGTCCAAGTGAATTGATGTTGAGGGTTAAAAGATTTTTGTCAAAATAAGATATATGGTAATTTCATCGATACATTTTCTTTTTGTTGTTTTTATTGTCATGTTGTCATTGGTATTGATGCTGGCGTTGATTGTACTTATTTACAACATCATAGAATACAACAGATCTGTACGAAGAGCCGGCTGGTCTGAAGTTATCAATAAGAAAATATCTGATGTAATTGTATATGCGGATGATGAGATCCCGGAAGATATCTACTTTAAAGCTCTTTCTGTAAACGCTTCATTCAGGAATCTGTTTCTGGAAAAACTTGTGGATTCGGAAAAAAAGTTTTCAGGTGTGGCAAAAAATAAAATTACGGAGCTTTTCAGGGAATATGATCTCCGTAAAGAAGCGATGAAAAAGCTGAATCAGAAGAAAGCTTATCTCATTGCCAGGGGAATACGGGAACTTACCGTAATGGAAGTTCAGGATGCTATTCCGAAGGTTGAGCAGTATTTGTCACATCCATCACCCCAGGTTTACCAGGAAGCACAATTCGCGATGGTACGGTTCAAAGGATTTGAGGGTCTTCATTTCTTAGATGATTTTCCCACCAGGATTTCAGAATGGCAGCAGCTCCGGTTTCTGCTATCTATTTCTTCATTACCCGCAGATTCGGAAAATGCTATATCGAAATGGCTTGAAAGTACAAACGATTCGGTTGTTATTTTTACGCTTAAATTAATAAAAAAGTTTCAGCTTCTTAATTTCTATCCGAAACTCATCGGATTGCTGAATATTTCTTCAGTTGAAGTCCGTGTAAAAGCCGTGCAGACACTCATGTCGCTGGAAAACCCGGAAACCGTCCAGTATCTTTCAGGAATTTATTATGATCAGCCGGATGAAGTTCGTATTGAAATTCTCAGGGTGATGAAAATCTCAAAAGATCAGTGCTGTATAGATCTGCTTAAAAAAGAGCTTTCCGGAGATGCTCATTCCGGAATAAAGGTGAATTCTGCGCAGGCACTATATGAGCTGGGGCATGGAGATTATTTATCAGAGCTCGCTGAAAATGAAGAAGACTCGGAAGAGTTAGTCCAAATTATTAAATACGCATTGCAGGAAAAAGTATGTTAGAATTTTCACACATTGTTTATGATGTTGTTATATGGCTGTATTTATTGTACGGTACAGCGGTGGCAATTATTTACGGCTGGGTAGGAATTTACGCGCTCGGAGCAGTATTACGATATAAAAAAGAAAATGTTTTTACCGATTACAGTATTATTGCTGCCAATCCCAATGCGCCTGTTTTCAGCCTTCTTGCTCCTGCTTACAATGAAGGAATGACCATTGTTGAAAATGTAAGATCCCTGCTTTCTTTATATTATCATAACCTTGAGATCATTATTATCAATGACGGAAGTAAGGATGATTCTATGCAGAAGCTTATTGAAGCTTACGATCTGGAATGTGTGTCTTATTTTGTTCAGGGAAAAATCGAAACCAATAAAATAAAAGGAATATATAAAAGCAGGAATCAGGCTTTCAGAAAACTCATCGTTGTAGACAAAGAAAACGGGGGTAAAGCAGATGCGCTGAATGTCGGAATTAATGTTTCTTCCGGAGAGTATCTTGTATGTATCGATGTAGATTGTATCCTGGAACAGGATGCGATTTTGAGGCTGGCAAAACCGTTTCTTGAACAGACTGATAAAAAAATTATTGCCTGTGGCGGAGTGATCCGGTTGGCAAACAATTGTGTGATCGAAGACGGAAAAGTAGTCAGTGTAAATATGCCGAAAACGCTGCTGGGAAGAACACAGGCATTGGAATATATCCGCGCATTTGTATTGGGAAGAATGGCCTGGTCAAGAGCTTCAGGGCTTATTCTTATTTCCGGGGCATTCGGGGTTTTCGACAGGAAAATAGTTCTGGATTGCGGAGGTTACGACAGGAATACGGTAGGAGAAGATATGGAACTTGTCGTGAGGATGAGAAAATATATGGAAGAACGGAATGAGCCGTATGAAGTAATTACCATTCCGGATCCTTTGTGCTGGACAGAAGTTCCGGAAACAAAAGATATCCTCAAAAAACAAAGGAACCGCTGGATGAGAGGAACTATAGAAACCCTCTGGAAACATCGCAAAATGATGTTTAATCCTAAATATAAAAAGTTAGGAATGATAAGTCTTCCATACTGGTTCTTCTTTGAGTTTCTAGGACCTTTGGTAGAATTTTCAGGGTACATCGTATTTATCATATTTCTTCTTTTAGGAATCATCAACTGGCCTTTTTTCTTTGTTTTGTTTGCTTTGGTATTATCCATGGGATTCCTCTATTCGGTTTACGGAATACTGGTAGACATGGTAAGCCGGCAGGTGTATGGTAAAAGAAAGGACTTCTTTGCATTGATCAGCACCGCATTTTCAGAACCATTCTATTTTCACCCAATTGTTGTAAAAGCGGGTGTAAATGGCTTTATCGATTATTTTAAAAAGTCTCATGGCTGGGGGGAAATGACGAGGCAGGGTTTTAATCAGAATACAAAAAATTTACCGCTGAAAGAAAAAATCTGGGCTATCCTGAAACACGGACTTAAAAAATGGGGCGCTTTAGCCTCTGTTTTCAGTGTCCTTTTTCTTATCGGAATTCTGGCAGAGTGGTTCTGGTACAGATATATGTTTACAAAAATTGACACTTCTGCAGTGGCAGGTTCTCTTTTTGCAGACAATATTCTTTTTATCTTCGAACTTATGTTCGGATTTGGTATTCTGTACCTCATCATTAATTTTATTAAAGAAAGCTGGGCCAAAACGCTGGCAATAGCTGCCTGCGGACTTGTCGTTGTTTTACAGTATATTTTATTTCTTTATTTTTCCGAAACAGGAAATTTGTTGGGGGCAGACCTTATCTACTACAGTAAAGAAGAAATGAAGCAGATTCTTCAGGCCAGCGGAATGCTCAATTTTAAAAATTATGCGCTGTTTGCTATTTTGCTGGCTGTATCATTCGTTCCGTTGTGGATGTCAGGACGTTCCGGCTTCAAATCAATTTATCCGGGTATAACTTTTCTGTCGCTTGGATTAATCGCATTTTTTATTCCTTCGGAAGCACTGCATTCTGAAACACTTGATAAGGCTAATGAATTCAGTCAGAATGCAGGAAAGAGCAAATGGGAATATTTCTTTAAAGCCAATGAAGAAAATTTTATAAGTGATCATCCTGAAATTACAGAATTTTTTGGTGGTGACGATGAAAAGATAGCATCTTCCAATACGATGTTGAATGAAGGTTTTCCTTTCTGGAAAAAAGAAGATACCCAGGATTTTCTGGGAGCATATTTAAACAAATCCGATGAAATCCCGAATCTTGTATTTGTCACATTGGAAGGCTTCGGACACGCCTACACTTCTCCAAAAGGATATGTCGGGAATTTTACACCTTTCCTGAATTCTCTTTCCAATCAGAGTCTGTATTGGGAAAATGGTCTGAGCAGCGCAGGAAGAACTTTTGCTGCGTTACCGTCGCTTACAGGTTCTTTGCCCTTCGGTAAAAACGGATTTCTTGAAATGGAAAAAATTCCGGATCATTTTAATCTCTTCAATATTCTTCAAGCTAACGGTTTTGAAACCGGATTTTATTATGGAGGTAACCTGAAATTTGATAATTACAGGAATTATCTTGAATACAGCAAAGTGAATCATATTGTAGATATCGGATCTTATGGTGAAGGGTATAAAAGGCTTCCTGCAAATAATGAAGGCGATAGCTGGGGTTATGAAGATCAGGCGGTGTTCAGAAAAGTGCTTGAAGTACAGAAAGTGCAGTCGAAACCATATTTTAACATGGTTCTTACACTCTCCACCCACAATCCGTTTTTGATTAATAATAAAGCGTATTATGAAAAAATGTACAATGAGAAGTTAGCATCAAATCTTTTAACTGCTGACCAGAAAAAATGGGCAGGACAATATAAAGATCAGCTGATCTCCATTTTAAATGCTGATGATGCTTTAAAACAGTTTTTTGAAAACTACCGTAAAAGGCCGGATTTTGCAAAAACAATTTTCTTTATTACAGGAGATCACAGTATGCCGGAAATTCTTATTCAGGATAAAATTGACAGGTTCCATGTACCAATGATGATTTATTCACCATTGCTGAAAGGGCCTAAAAAATTCATGAAAACAGTAAGTCATTTGGACATAGCACCCTCTTTTCTGGCATATTACCGGAAAAATTATAATCTTATTACGCCATCTACCGTAACATGGGTTGGAAAAGGACTGTCTTCGGATGTACAGATCACCAAAGCGGATTATCCGATCATGCAGAGTAAAAGTCTTCTCGCGGATTTTGTTTCCGACAAATACTATCTGCACGACGACAAACTTTTTATTCTTAATAACCTTGATGAAGAAAGCTATGATAATCCAGAGGTCTTAAAAAGGGTAAAAGGACGTTTTGATCAGTTTAAAAGAATGAATTCCAAATTCTATCAGACGCAAAAACTGATGCCGGATTCCGTATTCACCAATTTTAAGAAAAAAGCCAAATAAGTTAACAGTAAAATAGTTGGTGCAATCTTCTGTAATAGCTGTTATTATTGATAATATTTAAAGTTTATTGAAATTGTTTTCAATAAACTTTTTTTCTTAATTAAAAATCATCTAGTCATTACGAAAAAATCTTCATGTGCTATTGCAGAAAATGGGTGAAGACTATTATCCATAAGTAATGAAAAAGGATGGCTCAGCCATCCTTAAATTATTATTTACGCTATAAATGATTGAGGGTATTTATGAACGTTAGAATTTTCTTGTATATCCTAAAGTAACGTCAAACTGATTTCCTTTTTCATTAGGCCGGTATTCCTGATTGAAATACATAGTACCTATCGAAAACAGGTTTCGTTTAACTGAGAAATTATATTCGGCGCCTACTTTAAAGGTTTTCAGCTTGAAGGTTTCATTTTCCAGGAGATTGTTGCGGGATTCTTCAGGACTGATTCCCGTTCCGATCTGGAATGCAAAATAATCCTGAGCACTTTTGGTATAATAACGCACCGTTCCTGTATAAGAATGGGAAATATTTTTATTGTCAGGAGTAATATATGTACGGATATTGAACCAGAAATTTTTGTAATATTTTCCTACAGAAGCCGTGTACATCCATATATTATTGCTGAAATAAAGCTGTCTGTAACCGATTTCCGCTTCAAAGCTGTGCGGGAGATTTGCATTTAATGAAACTCCTGTGCGGTATTTCGGGAAGATGCCCACATCATTAGAATAGGCTCCGCCTACATACAGGTAGAACATATCGGATAATCTCGGATAAGCTTCCAGTTCTGCCTGTATGCCGTTTTCCGCAAATTTGTTGGCATAGTTTGCCCTCAGAATTACAGATCCTATAGAAGTCACTCTTTTATAGCCCACACTTACAATGTGCCAGTCGTCCGGAAACTGTTTGTCAAAATGCGAGTAATTATAGGTAACACTGATTGCATTTTTAGCAGCCAGATCATTGATTCTTACTGCAAGATTGATCGCTTCCGTATTTTTAGGGTTAATGGCTAAAAGATTTTTGATTGCATCCTCAGCTTCTTTATAATTTTTGTCGGCAAAATACGCTCTTGCCTTCAGAAGCCATAATGCTTCAGATTTAGAATGAAAGGATAGTCCTTTATCAACAATTTCAATGGCTTTCGTATTATCATCATTCCAATATTCAAGAGAAGCATATGCTATAAAATAATCTTCATCCCGGACCTCTCGTTTGCCAAGCTCTTCAAAAACCGCTCTTGCAGACTCGGTATCCTTATTCCACGTGTATACTCTTCCTAAAAAAACGGAAATATCCGTATAGTTGGGAGCTTTCTGCAACGCCTGTTTGGCAAGGTCAATTGATTTTGTATAATCTTTTTCGTCGAATGCAGCAGTTCTTGCCTTCACAAATAATTCATCTGCAGATGGATCCTGCTGGCTATATGCATAAAACGGAAGCAATACGAGTAATAAAAACCCAATATATTTTTTCATTGAAACGGGGAATGGTTAGACAGTTCTCTTATTAATGATATAATAAACAAATATATTGAACTTTTTGTATCTGTAAATAAATATTGGTAAGTAAAATATAGTTTTTATCACAAAAAAATAAATCAACTGTTATAATAATTGTATCATATCATTAAAACCGGAATTTTTATACTCGTGATAAAGATGAGAGTGGAATTCATTCAGCTTTTTTAGCAGCTTTAAAAGTTCTTCCCGTTCTTCTTTGGCCAGTTTGCCCGAAAGAAGTTGAGAGGTTTTATTAACACTTTCTACCGATTCGTGAAAAACTTCTTCCCCCTTTGCTGTGAGTTTCAGTCGTTTGCTTCTTCTGTCTTCCGCATCATTTCTTTCTTCAATCATGCCGGATTCCAGAAGGCGCTTAATGATCTGAGTTCCGGTCTGTTTTTCATGGCCGTTTCTTTCAATAAGCTGAATTTTTGTAATGTCCGGTTCATCTTTCAGACGATAGAGATAGGTAAACTCTTCATTGGCAAGATTCGGGAATTCTCCCAAACCTTTCCGGATAAGCTGTCTGGAATATCTGCCCAGCAATAACACCTGTTTACAGATCTCATTTTCTGTAAACGAAACCTCATGTTCTTCAGTGGTAAATAGCTTTGTAGGGCTTTCTTCCCTGTATTTTTTATCATTCAGCCAGAGACGGAAGTCTTCAACACTGGAATTCGGTTTGTGTGCATCCGAATTTTCAAAATCTTTTACCTGATGAAGCAGATCGATAAAAAAATCAGTATTCATAGTACAAATTTATAGTAAAAATATCATTTTATATCAAATATTACAGTTTTATGGTACTTAAACCTCCGTCAATAGCGATAATCTGGCCTGTAATCCATGAAGCATCATCAGAAAGTAAAAAAGAAGTTAATCTGGCCATTTCACCGGCATTCCCGATTCTCTGCAGCGGATGTCTTTTTGCTGAAGCTTCTCGTTTTTCCGGGGTAGATAACAGCTGTGAAGCAAGTGGAGTATCTGTTAAGGATGGGGCAATAGCATTGCATCTTATTTTCTGTGCTGAAAATTCAGCTGCAAGGCTTCTTGTAAGACCTTCTACAGCACATTTGCTGGCTGAAACTGAAGCATGAAACGGCATTCCCGTTTTTGCTGCCACAGAACTATAAAGAACAATTGATGCATTCCCGGATTTTTTCAGATTGGGAAGCAATTTTTGTATGCATTTCACGGCACCGAGGACATTGATGGCAAAATCATGGGTAAAATCTTCCTCAGAAAGTCTGTTAAGTGGTTTAAGATTAATACTTCCCGGTGCATAAACCAGTCCGTCGATTACATCTGGAAAAGCAATGTCCTCGAGGTTATCCGATAAAATATCCTTTTCATAAAATTTTAGATTGATATTATCAAGTTCCGGATGTTTAGTTCTGGAAATTCCTATTATATTGTATTTTTCCGAAAGTGTTCTTGCTGTTTCAAGCCCGATACCGCTACCGCAGCCTACTATTACGATGGTTTTCATATGCTTATCCTTTATATTAAATAAATAATATTCAAATTTAGTAAATTAATTTACTTTATATATAAATAAAGTATAAATTTGTATTATAAAAAATCACTTAAATAAAATTATTATGATGAAGATACAGGCACAATCCAATATACCAACCGATTTCGGAGTATTCTCGATGTACGCAATTTCCGAAAATGAGTCCGACTGGAATCCGCACCTGGCTCTGGTTGCACAAAACACGGATTTTAATAAAACTGTTAATGTCCGTTTTCATTCGGAGTGTATTACCGGAGAAATTTTTCATTCCAAAAAATGCGAATGCGGGCAGCAGCTCGATGCCGCCATGAAATTTATGGCTGAAAACGGAGGGGTCATCATTTATCTGAGACAGGAAGGCCGAAACATCGGAATTATTAATAAGCTTAAAGCATATGCACTTCAGGAAAAAGGTTTGGATACAGTGGAAGCCAATCTTAAATTGGGTTTACCGGCCGACGGAAGAAATTTCGATGTTGCCGTTGAGATTCTGAAAATGCTGGAAATACAAAAAATAAACCTTCTTACCAATAATCCGGATAAGCTGAGATCTCTTGAAAACAGTGGAATTATCCTTGAAAACAGGCTGCCTCTTGAGATCGATTCAAACGAGGTCAATGAAAGTTATCTGGTCAAAAAGAAAGATTATTTTGGACATCTGCTCGAAAGGGTATGATTTTTTCGGGGATTGAATAATAATTCACAGAATCATATGATATGAAAAAAATACTGCTTACGGGAGCCACCGGATATATCGGAAAAAGGATGATCAGCGTGATCGCTGCACAAGGCTATAAAGTAGTGTGCTGCTGCAGAGATGCAAGCCGGTTTTCAAGAAATACGGATATCGACGAATCTCTTATCGAAGTGGTGGAAGTAGATTTCCTGAAACCGGAAACTCTGGAAAATATTCCCAAAGACATTTCCGGGGCATATTATCTCATGCATTCTATGAGCAATAGTAATGATTATGAAGATTCTGAAAAGAAATGTGCAGATAATTTTGCAACATTTATTGAAACTACCGAATGTCAGCATATAGTCTATTTATCGGGTCTGGTAAATGAAAAAGAACTTTCAAAACATCTGGGTTCGAGATTTCAGGTTGAAAAAATTTTAATGGAATCCAAAATTCCTGTTACGGTTTTAAGGGCAGGAATTATTATAGGGTCGGGAAGTGCCTCATTCGAGATCATTCGGGATCTGGTAGAAAAATTGCCGGTGATGGTAGCTCCAAGATGGTTGGATACCAAATGTCAGCCCATTGGTATCGCTAATGTCCTGGATTTCCTGATCTTTGTTCTTTTTAAAGAAGAAAGTTATCATAAAAGTTTTGATATCGGCTGTGATGATGTGCTTACCTATAAGCAGATGCTTCTGGAATTTGCACGTATAAGAAACCTGAAAAGAAAGATCTTCACACTGCCGGTGATGACCCCGAAACTTTCTTCATACTGGCTTTATTTTATTACTTCCACTTCATATAATCTTGCAACAGCATTGGTAGGAAGCATGAAAATTGAAGTAATCTGCAGACCCGAAAGTCTGTCTGAAATAAAACGTATTACCGGAATACAGCCTTTTTCCTATGGAACAGCTTTAAAAAGAACGCTTGCAAAAATTCAGGCAAATGAAATTGTTTCGAGCTGGAAAGACAGTTTTATAAGCAGCAGGAGAGATACCAGCCTCAAAGATTTTATGGAAGTTCCTCATTACGGCTGTTTTACTGATCTTAGAAGCGGCGCTTATGATGATCGTGAAAAATGTATCGAAAGAATTTTCCGGCTCGGCGGCAGTAATGGATGGTACGGACAGAGTTTATGGAAAATTCGCGGTTTTATGGATCTTCTGGTAGGCGGACCCGGCCTCAGGCGGGGGCGGACGCATCCGGACAGACTTCATGAAGGCGACGCCCTGGATTTCTGGAGGGTTTTATATGCAGATCGACAGGAAGGAAAACTGATTCTTTTTGCTGAAATGAAACTTCCTGGAGAAGCCTGGCTGATGTTTAAAATTTACCGCGGGAAATTATGGCAAAAAGCCGTATTCAGGCCGCATGGGATTTCAGGAAGATTATATTGGTTTGCCGTTTTGCCTTTTCACGGAATTATTTTTAAAGGAATGCTTAAAAGGCTCACCGGGGATTCCTGATTTTCATATATTTTATCCGTTTTTATCATACACTCCTCATAATATTACGGTATTTCGTATTTTAAAATAATTATACTTAGATTTAAATAATTGATATTTAAATAGTTATTTATTAAGTGGTATATTTTGTAATTATAATTTTGAATTTAAACATTAATCAAAAAATTACAACAATGAGTACACTTACATTAAAAGACGGAACAGAAATTTTTTACAAAGATCAGGGTGAAGGACCGGTATTGATGTTTCACCACGGATGGCCACTATCTTCAGACGACTGGGATGCCCAGGTTATTTTCTTTCTGAAAAAAGGGTACCGGGTAATCGCTCACGACAGGAGAGGTCACGGACGTTCCAGCCAGAATATTTACAACCACACCATTGAGCAATATGCTTCTGATGCTGCAGAATTGGTTGAATTTTTAGATTTGAAGGATGTGGTTCACATCGGGCACTCAACAGGCGGTGGTGAAGTAATCCGTTATGTGAATAAATATGCCAACGGAAGAGCTAAAAAAGCAGTGTTGATCAGTGCAATTCCTCCTGTGATGGTGCAGAGTGAAAGCAATCCGGATGGTGTGCCGATGTCGGTTTTTGATGATATCAGAAATCAGACCATGAACAACAGAAATCAGTTTTATTATGACCTTACTTTTCCTTTTTACGGGTATAACAGAGAAGGCGCTGATGTAAAAGACGGTATCCAGAGAAACTGGTGGAGACAGGGACTGATGGGCGGAATCGTAGCTCATTATGACGGAATTAAAGCGTTTTCAGAGACCGATTTAAGTGAAGATCTTAAAGCAGTGGATATTCCGGTTTTGGTGATGCATGGTGAGGATGACCAGATCGTTCCTATTGCCAATGCTGCATTAAAATCCATTAAATTATTAAAGAACGGTAAACTGATCACCTATCCAGGTTTCCCTCACGGAATGCCAACTACCCAGCATGAAACCATTAACAAAGATCTTTTGGATTTTATCACAGCATAAACTTTAGAATATTTATTGGTGAAAGCTAATATTTACTCTTAACGCCAAATTAATTTTATGGAAAATTCAAATGCCGAATCACCTGTTTTTAATCCTGAAGATTTTTCTATTGTCCCGCAAAGAGGTTTCGACGAGTTGAAAATAGGAGAGGTTTTCAGAGCTCCAAGCAGAACACTTACGGATGCACATGCTTCTGCTTTTCAGACAGTATCCTGCGACAATCATCCTATTCACTACGATAAGGAATATGCAAAGAGGTACGGCCATGAGGCACCGGTAGTACACGGATTACAGGTTTTAGCCTTTACTGCACCGGGAGCTACGCTGTTGCCGCATTATTTCGGGAATGTTTTCGTCAGTTTTTTAGAACAGTCATGCAGATTTCTGAAAGAAGTGCATTCCGGAGATACTTTATATTCTTCACTGATGATTACCAATCTGGAACCAAAAGGTGACCTGGGAGTAGTAACGACTGAAGTGACCGTTTATAATCAGAAATCGGAACTTGTACTTCAGGGACAGCACAAATATCTGCTGAGGAGATAAATTTCAGAAAAAGTAAAATGAATGAAGTCTTTAAATTAATTTTTAAAGACTTTTTTTAGGATTAAGTTTCATTTCATAAATGTAAAAGATATGTGTTTGGATGCCGAACAAAAAACATTAAAAGATAAGATTTTATTTAAAAAATAAATTGAAACCACAAGGAAAAGATTAAATTTGGTTAATTATTCTATTTTTTTTCTTCTCTATTAGGCTGGAATTGCCATAAAACATATATTTGCAGCCTAAATTTTAAAAATAATGAAAGAATTAATTGAAAAAATCAACGCGGAATTTGAAGCTTTTACAACTGAAGCAAACCAACAGGCAGAAAAAGGAAACAAAGCAGCTGGTACCAGAGCTCGTAAAGCAGCTTTAGAACTAAGCAAACTTTTCAAGGATTTCAGAAAAGTTTCTGTTGAAGAATCTAAAAAATAATAAGTTGTCCCTGCCATTAGGCGGGGATTTTTTTTGCACTTAAATAACTATTAATGGCCGGAGCTTCAATCCAGTTGGCTCCCGTTAATACAATACTCATTTTAATCGTCCAAATCTTTATATTTATAAATACTGTTAATTTTACTATATACTCTCACTATTAAAATTTTAATCATTAAAATAATACGTCAAGTTTTGACGCTTTCCGAAGCTACATTTGTTTTAATAAAAATTCTTGCAAGAACTTTAATTATTAAAATCTTTTAATTATGAGCAACACATTAAATTTATTGGAAACAAATGACTTTCCAACAGCTGGTATTTCAACAGATTTCATAACGCTGATTGACAGCCGCACAAAGGAATTGGTAAATTTTGTAAAAATTGCATCAGGCCCCACGGTGGATGGTGTAATGTATTTGAAGGAAAATGTTCACAACTATGTATATGAAAGAGTATACAACGGTGTTATTAATCCGGAATGGTTTGGCCCCGGAAAAACGGACGCAGAACTTCAGGCAGCGATCAACAAAGCTAAAAATAATGATACGATTCTTATCAGAGATGAATACCGATGTTCTCACCAAATAATCATCAATAATAAATCCCTGACATTTCTGGGGCAAAATTATATTAATGGAAATGATGAGGGAGGAAACGCGAATTCAAGTATTTATTTTGTGGATTTTGCAGATACTTCAGCAGATTCCTGTATCAGAGCAAATCAAAATATCAATTTTAAAAACCTGGTTGTTACCGGAAGCAATATAGCAGGTAAAGTTGGAATAAAAGTAACAACAGGGGCTGTTGCATTAGATTCTGTTACAGTACAAAGTTTTGAAACCGGTATTGAGGTAACTCAAGGTTATTATAATAAATTTGTGAATTCTGCTATTGTGTATTGCCCTGTTTGCCTTGTTTTAAATAATTGTTATAATACGAATGCAACTTCTCTTTCTATCAGTGCAGGATATCAAAAAAACGATGCAAATACCAAGGGAATCATTCTTAATGATGGCAGCAATTTAAATCTGTTCGGGGGCAGTGTGGAAGGGTTTTCGGAATCCGGCATTGAGCTTTCTGCATCAAGGGTTTCATGTTTCGGGACTTACTTTGAGGGAGTGTATGATGAAGAAAACAATAACACATGTATTAAAGTTCAGAATAATAACAGCCGTGTTACAGCAGTTGGGTGTCATGTATACTTAACCTCAACACATGCTAATATTTTCATAGATGTTCCGTCTGATGTATCTTCTGCACACGTATACTCTAAAAATAACTATTTTGAATATGAAAAAGTAAATGATTGGTATACTTCCGTTTACCGGTTTTCAGCAACCGATTTTTCAAACTATAATATTGATATCTCAGGAGATAATTATAAAAACGATATTGTTAATACAGGATCTTCCTATATATCAATAACTTCAGCATTACTTAAGAAAGGAAACGGGATAATAAATATCGTTTATCCTTCAGGACATCCTCTGGCCGGGGTAAATCTTAGCAATTTAAATACAGTTTCACCTTATCAATACAATGATCCGATAGGTACTCAGAATGGTATGATCACAACATTTGCCAATGCCGGATATCCTGGAGATGATGGAGCCCATATACAAAGCTCGATAGGTTATGTTCCTTATACTGCAGTTTACGAAAATGGAAGTTGGAAAAAAATTCCAAAACTGTAGTAAATTAAAATTTTATCAAAATGTAATGCCCCTAAAAGTATCAGCTTTCAGGGGCTTTTTCATTATATAATCATACTCAGCTGTATTCTTTTTCTGGCTTCATCTATATCCGTTACTTTTACCTGAACGTGCTGGTGTAGTTTTACCACTTCATTCACATCAGATACAAATCCGTCCTTCAACTGGGAAATATGGACCAGTCCGCTCTCTTTTATTCCCAGATCTACAAAACACCCGAAAGCTGTAATGTTATTAACAATTCCGGGAAGAACCATCCCGATTTTCAGATCCGTAATTTTTTTCACATTCGGATCAAATTCAAAAACCTTTGCTGCTTTTCTTGGATCCAGTCCTGGTTTTTCAAGCTCTTTTAAGATATCTTTAATGCTTAAAATTCCGATATCGTCTGTGATATATTTTTCAGGTGCAATCTGTGCAATTTTTTCTTTACTGGCAATGAGTTCATGCGTTTTGATGCCTAAATCTTTTGCCATTTTTTCCACAATTCCGTATGCTTCAGGATGTACGGCAGAATTATCCAAAGGATTTTTCGGATTGCTGATCCTTACAAACGCAGCGGCCTGCTGGAAAGCTTTTTCGCCCAGTCTCGGAACCTTTTTCAGTTGTTTACGGTCTTCGAAAGCGCCATTTTCGGCACGGAAATTTACAATATTTTCCGCCATTTTTTCACCGATCCCGGAGACATAGCTCAGCAATGATTTGCTGGCCGTATTAAGATTGATCCCCACTGCGTTGACGCACTTCATCACAGTAGAATCCAGCTCATTTTTCAGTTGGGTCTGGTCTACATCATGCTGATATTGCCCTACGCCGATGGATTTAGGATCTATTTTCACGAGCTCTGCCAAAGGATCCGATAATCTTCTTCCGATGGATATTGCACCACGAACGGTGACGTCATACGATGGAAATTCTTCTCTTGCAATTTTACTGGCAGAATATACGGATGCTCCCGCCTCGGAAACTACAAAAACCTGTAACGGTTTGTCGAAAGCAATTTTTTTGATGAAAAATTCCGTTTCGCGGCTGGCAGTTCCGTTTCCTATGGAGATGGCATCAATATTATAAGCATTTACCATAGACCGTATTTTCTTCATAGCCATGCCGGATTCATTTTGTGGTACGTGAGGATAAATGGTTTCATTATGCAAAAGATCGCCTTTTTCATCCAGGCAAACGACTTTGCATCCGCTTTTGTAGCCCGGGTCGATGGCAAGAATTCTCTTTTCTCCCAGTGGAGGGGCAAGCAGCAGCTGTGTGAGGTTTTCAGAGAAAATTTCGATGGCTTTTTTATCTGCCTTTTCTTTGGCTTCCTGCAGTGTTTCATTTGAAATAGCAGGTTCCAGCAAGCGTTTGTAGCTGTCTTTTATAGCCAGCGCAATCTGTTCCACTGTTTCGTTATTGGATTTAATAATTGCATTTTCTATAAATTCAATCGCTTCATCTTTATCAATTCCCACATTTGTTTTTACATAGCCTTCAGACTCTGCACGCAACATGGCCAGGAGACGATGGGAGGGAGTTCTGCTGAGGTTTTCTTCCCACTCAAAATATTGTGAGAATTTTTTAGCATCTTCTTCTTCCTGCTTTGCCTTTACAACTTTCGAGGTAATCACAGCTTTTCTCTGGAAGATCCTTCTCAGGTTTTTGCGGACATACATGTTTTCGTTGATCCATTCAGCCATGATATCTCTCGCTCCCTGAAGTGCTTCTTCTTCGGTCCCGACTTTCTCGTTGAGGTATCTTGAAGCCAGAGACTGCAGATCCTGGGCTTTCTGGCTCATGATCATTTTAGCTAAAGGTTCAAGACCTTTTTCCTTTGCAGCATCGGCTTTGGTTTTTTTTCTTTTCTTAAACGGAAGATATAAATCTTCAAGCTCCTGCAGGTTGAAACTTTCTTCAATTCTTTGTTTTAATTCTGGGGTAAGGGCATTTTGCTCCTCTACAGATTTCAGGATGGTCTCTTTCCTTTTGACAATCTCTTCAAACTGTTTGCTGATCTTTGAGATCTGTTCAATCTGTGTTTCGTCCAGATTTCCTGTTTTGTCTTTCCGGTACCGGGCAATAAAAGGAATGGTACAGTCTTCGGCCAACAGCTGAAGGGTAGGGACAATATTTTTTTCCGGAATATCAAGAATCTGCTGTATATAACGTGTGGCGTTCATTTTAAAATTTAAGCGGCTAAAATACAGACTTTTTTATAAAAGAGGAATGTATTGTAAAAAGGATGCTTAAAGTTTATATAATCACAAAGGTTGCAAAAGCTTTAAACACATAAGTCACACTAGATGTAAGGATAATTTTTGCACAAATTTAAGAACACATAAGTTTAAAAAAATCTTTGATTTTTTCAGGATGTCCTGAATTATTTTAAGACTATTATAAAATATAAAAACAGTACGAGTGGTACTGTTTTCATTTAGTTTTATTGAACAATTTCATTATAGTAGATGGGAACATAGTCTTTGGTATCGAATCCCATAATGATTATTTTGAAATTTTTAGCCTCATCATTATTAAAGAACTGTATTCCGGTTTGGTCTTTTGTTTCTGCTTCTATGTATGGATTCCAGTATAATGTTGTCCGTGAATCTTGGGAGATCTTGCTAAAGTTTTGATCATTATAATTCGGACTTACGAAAGATATTTCCTTATCAAATCCGTGCATGATGCTCTTTTTTAATTTTGTTGAAGCTGCAAAATCACTTAAAGAACCCGTTGTACCTCCGCGTTTTGTATAGATGGCAATAGCTCCGTTTCCACCTCCAAATCCACCTGAGAAATATCCCTTAATTACTTTTACCATGGCAATGTCAGACACCGGGATGGTATTAATTTGTGACGGATCCAATAACATTTCGTCCAGATAAACATTAATGGTGCTTCCGCGGAATCTAGGGATAGAACTGCCTCTGCTGGATTCTATGGTGAGACCGGGAACTCTTCCCTGAAGCCACTGCAGAATATTCATATAACCGTTAGTAGAATTATTACCATTCACAAAATCAAAGATAGTTTCATTCATACTTTTGAATAGGGGGCTGCTGAGCTTTTCGTTAAGCTCTTTTGTAAGATCTTTTTTCTTAGCCTTTAATTTTACTTCTTCGATCAATGTTGCTTTTTCGTCGATATTACTTTGTGTATTTTTTGTAGCTACATATCTTTTAACCGTCTCGGAAAGCTGATCTTCACTTTGACGCTGAATAAGTATATAATTACTTTCCGGCAGCGGCTTTTTTAAGGGAACGAATGAATAATCGGGCTGGAAAATTACCTGAACCTGTTCTGCAGGTATTTTTGGATCATTCAATTGATAAGAAAATTTTATAGTGTCTTCAAACAGTAATCCTTTCAGGGCAAAAAATCCTTTATCATCCGTTTTTATCTGAAGCAATTTTGATCCATATTCCGGAATTTCAAACATGAGATTTAATTCTGCATTTGAAGCTGGTTTTCCCTGTATGGATACTTTTCCTTTATAAGAAATGTAAGGTTGCGGCTGATAGTTTATCAGAGGGAATCTGTCTGACATAATTGTTCGCCAGTCGAATCTTTTCCATACTTCAGAAATTAATAGAGCATCCAGTGCTTCGTTGTTACGGACTGGTGTGAAATATTGGGATGGCTTATATATTTTTGAAGCAATATCTCCGGTAAGCCATAATGTGCTTAAAAAACTATTTTCATCTTCCGGATTTTCCGAACTTCCATCTAATACCATTACGGTATAAGCATTGTTATTTTGCTCCGGATTAATACTAAAAGAGTTTAATGCTCTTGGAGATTCGTTAAGTTTCATCGACTGGATTTCCGGCTTTTTAATTTTTAATAATCCGGGCTGAACAAATATAAGTCTCCGGGCTATGATGCTTTCTTTTTCATCGAACACCGTAAGCTGGAGAATTCCGTTAATGAGCTGGTCTGCGGGAATGGAATAAGTTTTCTCAAGAATTTTATCCGAATTGACTTTAAATACGATCTGGCTGCCGATGGTTCCAATTACTTTATATACTGTTCCGGGCGCAATATTTTTTGATTTTAAAGAAAATTTTACTGCATCATTACCGGTTGAAACCTGTAAATTTATCCCCGAGCCTGAAACAGCAGGTAAATCAATAACCTTTCTGTTCCCTTTAGAATCATTTATGATTAACTGGTATTGTACTCCCGCTTTCGGGGTTAGTGAAAAGGCGCCTACGTTTTGATCAAAGCCTTTAAAAGTGCTTATCTTTACATCAGGTTTGGCTGCATCTACTACATAACCGCTCCATTCAGATGGGGTGATGCCTTTTGACTGTAACCGAACTGCACATTTTGTATTGATGCCCTCTACCAATGTTCCGCTCTCCGGAAAAACAGAAGCAGTCCATTGTGAAGCATCATTCAAAACCACTTTCTCCGGGGATGAAGGATTATACACGATAATTTGTCGAAACGCCTGAAAATCCTCACTGAAATTAGACATCCAAGTGGTGTAGGCTCTAATATAATACACTCCTTCTTTGAGATTTTCGGATAAGGTGAAACTTCCGCTTCCCTGTCCATTAAGAAGTGGGACGATTTCTTTACTGATTTGTGAATTATTACTGTCGTACATTTCTACAAACATGGAAGTAGAAATGGATGATAGGTTGTATCCATCAAATACGAAAGACTTGAACCAAAGGTTTTCTCCGGCAACAAAGCTGTTTTTATTGAAAACCAGGTGTATTTTTTCCTGGGGATATTTTTCAAAGAATGTGGTTATCGCTTTTTCTGCTTTGCCCTGCGCGTGTAAACTGCAGAAAGCCATGAAAATACTTAATAGGAAAATAATTTTTTTTGTCATAAATCTGAATTTCATTTGGAATTAGTGCGCAAATTTACATGATTAGAAATGATGAAACAATAGAAAAACAGTAATCAGGATTAAGATATTATTAAAACACAGCGCTGTATTAAACAGATTTTTATTATATTCATCAACTGAATACTGTGGTACCGTGAGATTTCTTGATGTATGGTAAGTGATGCCATCAAGAAGTTTTCTATTTTTGAAAAATCAAAACCGGAAATACCATTTCGGATCATCAGTAATAAACTTTTAAAACAATTGATAATATGAAAAAACTGAGTGTAATTGCTCTTGTGGGAGTAGGTCTTTTTGCTGCTTCATGTACGAAAGAAAAATCTGCTGAAAATGCGACAACAGCACAGGAACAGACGGTAGCTGAAAGTAAAGGAGAGGTACTTGCTGTTGATACGGCTGCTTCTGTAGTAAATTGGAAAGCTTTCCACAAAGGGGGTATGGCTCCGCGTTGGGGAACGCTCAACATTAAATCCGGAGATCTGAGCATTGAAGGCGGACAGCTTGCTGCGGGAAGCTTTGTGATTGATATGAATTCAATCAAGGTAGATCCTGCTTCCGTAACGGAAAAAGACAAGAAACCTGCAGATCTTGAAGCACACCTTAAAAACCCTGATTTCTTTGATACTGCGAAAAACCCTACTTCAGATTTCAAAATTACCAGTGTAACCGATCTTAAGAATGCTTCTGCAGATGCGGTTGCGGGCGCCAATAAAACAGTAAGCGGAAATCTTACGTTATCCGGAAAAACGATGAACGTAACGTTCCCTGCAAAAGTGGATGTAACGGAAACTTCGGCTTCTATTCAGGCTAAGTTTACGGTAAACAGGGCAGACTGGGGGATCAAGTTCGGTACTTCCGAAGCCGATCCTGCAGAATGGATGATCAGCAAGGACATTGAGATCGCTGTAGATGTAAAAGCGAAGAAATAATATTGTTAGCTATAAAATCATTGAAGCTGCCTGAAAAGGCAGCTTTTTTGTTGGCTTAAGATACCGGCAGATGGTAATTTGAGAAATTGAAAAATTATTTCAATCAATTATCCTTATCAGTTCTCCTAAATACAACGGTTTACTATTGAGATCATAATCTGATGGAATAGATATAAAATATTCTTTTTTACTATCTGATTTTCCTTTTTGTAAAACTAATCCAGTATTTTCTATTCCATCATAATTTTTTATAAAGTCAGCTACCGCAGAACTATTCTTGTCAACGACATATATCGTATCATTAGTATGAATATTTTTTACAATATAAAAATTTGAGTCTTTCTTATTTGAAGATGAATAGTAAGTTAGTAATTCAACATAAATATAATCTTTAGGTTCAATCAATTGAGAGACCCTGATTTTTCTCTCAGCTAAAGAGTTTTTTTCTGTGCAAGAAAGTAAAATGACAAAAAATATTAATAGGTACTGCTTCATGGTAGTTGAAATGTATGTCTCATTAATGGAAGATATGATAAATTTAATAATTATCCTGAGTTGAAAGTAAGGATTAATATTACTAATAGCCGTATCTTCTTAAATAATCTCCGGAAGCCGTGTTGGTACGCTAGTCTACTTCAGCAATATTCGCATTGTATTTAGACAATACTTTTAAACTGCTGTCAAACGGATCGGGAGTTTGTTTTCCCTCAACCTGATTATATTTGATTTCATATCAGAATAGTTTCCCGTTAAGATTTTCAGGAGCTTCTTCACTTTCACTCCGTCTTCACAGTACAGATATTCTGTTACCTGCAAGTTCTGAGTAATCTTCTTCGTTAAATTTAAATAATTATACTGAATGGAATATACATCAGCAAAATATATTGAAATGAAATATATAAATAAAAAACACCTGAAAACATTTTTTAAGTGTTTAATTAATTATTTTTGTGTAATAAATCTGTATCGATTTTTAGGATTAGCCACTCTTAAATCTAAGAATATTTTCGCTTATGAAAAAGTATATTTTAATATTAGTTGTCTTATTTTTGACAAGCTGTAATTTTAATAAAACCTATCGCAATAGGGAAGAAGATAAAAAAGAAGCCGAAAAAATTACTGAAAAGTACTATCAGCTTATAAAAGAAAACAACAGACAGGAAGCATTTAAATTATTTGGAGAAAAGTTTTTTGATAAGAAGTACGGCAAGATAAATAACAAAGAACAGTTAAATCAAATGATTGACGATATTAATACAGAATGTGGTAATAAAATCTTAAATACTCAATTAACAATATGGGAAACTTTTGTTTCTGTTGGTACAAATCCAAAATCTCAATATGTATTCTCATATAGAGTAGAAAGAAATATACAAAATACACAAGAAAAATTTACTTTGGAAAAAAATAATGATTCCATTAAAATTGTAGGTTATGATGTTCATTTTACTAAATAAAAAAGCTACTTTTAGTAGCTTTTTTATTATTCTAAAAGACCATTTTTTCGAGATTCTTTGAAAAGATTATTCTCTATTATACTATCTTTTCTGAAAATATATTCTACCGAATCCCCTTTTGTCTTTGATATTGAATCTCCAACCTTATATGGATATTCTAAGATTTTTTGAGAACCATTGGAAAACTTAACATACAGAAAATTATGTTCATGTTTATTATTATAAATATCAATTACTCTTGTATGTCTTTCAATAGATAATAATTTTTGCTTTCTATCAGAATTTGAATTTAAGATTAAATACATTATTGTTAGTAATAAAATACTTCCAAAAACTATTATAAATATTGTAATAGTTTTTTTACTGGATTTATCAACTTCTATATTAAAATTATTTTCCACGTACCCAAGTTTTAGATGCTGTCTACATTACAAGTGAAACTCCCACTCCGGAACTGACACTTGTGCTTATAGTAGAATAACCGTTTTTAACAGTTTGAGTGTTTCTGCCAAAATTTGCAGGATTAAACTGATCCGTATTTTTGTAGTTATCATAAGAACGAGTAAAAGTTGGTTTTTCCTTTTAAAGCCTCTTTTCTTCTATCACCTTGGCGATTTTTATCAGCATCATAATGTAAAATTTGAGGATATCCTTTCATAAAAGAAGATAAAGTATGTTTAAAGATATTTGGGGTTCTTGATTCCATTAAAAAATGAAACCCTTTTATATTTAAAAAACCGTCGGCAGTGATGTTATCATTTAAAAACTGAAATAACATTTGGGCATAAATTCCCGTCATTGTTACCCCATTGCCACCATATATCGAATAGATTCCACCATTGGAACTTCCGCCACCTTGGTCATCATTACCCAAGGCCGTATTAACAATCATCACACCACTGTCATCAGAATAGAATTTAGGCAAATATTCTTCATCTACTCCTGATCTGTGCAGAAAGCTTGCGACAGCACTTCCCAGACTGTACTGCCCGCTAAGATTATCCACCGTAATTCTTCCGTCAGGATCAATAAACCTTACCGGATTATTATTCCCGTAATGGTAAGGAGTAAACCTTCTGGATGCTTCCGCTAAGGGTTTTAACAATGGCCTACACAGTTGTAAATATACTTATTAAAATCAAATTGCTTTTAATAAATAAAAGACTGCCTTATTTCAGCAGTCTCTTATTATTGCTCAAGGATTACAAATCTGCGAGATCGTGTGATCTAAATGATAATCTGTTTCATTAATTTAATTTAAAATTTTCTACTAAAATGTTGATAAAAAAGCAACATATCGAGAACATGACTGTAGATAAATCAGAACTGATTTTTAAAATTTTTATTCTTAAAAAAAATCAAATTTATAATTATCATTTTCATTAACTATAAATGCCAGATTAATTGAGCTATTACAAAAGGTTATCAAATGAGTATAATTTTTGATAGGTAAACCAAAAGCTAAATTAATTTTTTTTCTTTGAGCTTTCATTATATCAACAAAATCTCCTGAGAATGAATAGTGATTATTTTCAACTTTTAGTACATCAGAAAGTTTTATGCATTCAAAATAGCCGATGTTGAATGGTGGTCTTATTTCAATGTTTTTAGCATATAGAATCTCTGTTTTAAATTGTATATTTAAGTTATCATTCTCATGCAATTTAACATTTAGAGAAATATTACCACTTTCATAATGATAATTTATTAATTCAGAATCACCAGTTTTAGAGAATTTCTTTTGTAATATATTTTTAAAGTCTTCCATACAATAACAGTTAAGGATTAAAATTGTAATATGTGGTGAAAGCATTCCACTCGCCACGATTTGTAATTTTATTTTTTAAAAAAAAATGTCCTTTTTGTCCATTTATATTATAATTTATGTGAGGAAATGTGGAGCTGCCAACACCTTTTCCCCAGTCACCATGCTTCCAATATACTTGGGCTCCTGATTTATTTTCCCAACCAATCCATTTTCCAGTATCGTCATACATTCTTATCTTAGAAGGACCTAACAACTTAGAACCTAAATTTTTTGCATCATTTAGATTTTCAAATAAATAATCAGCTTTTATTATACCTTTTTTTCGACTTGCTTGTAATAATAATCCTTTTTCTGCTTCAAATACATCATCAGCAGCTCTTCCTTTTGTAGCTACAATAGCCGCCACCGATAAAGCCATTGCTGCGTAGGGATGCTCTTCCGCAACTCTGCTTAGGCCAATTCCAATAAGATCAGAAATTCCCATTAGATCGCCACTCATCATATAAGCAGAACCATTATGCAATACAGGTTTAAATGGTTGACTAGCCTCAAATACAGCTCTATTCCAGGCAGACTGCATACCTGCAATGCCGTTTAAAAGAATACCATGGTTAATATTATAAGTGCTTATAGCACCTCCCCAATGTTTTGCTCTCCCATATCCATTTAGAACAAGTTCTGGCAATAGTATTTCAAACGCACTTCCGCCGCCTTCTCCGCTTGATCCCAAGCCTACCCTCATCATAAGCATGTCCATATAACTGCGACCCCAATTTATATTCTTGCCGTCATAATCCATAGCACTTCCTCCATCACTTACAAAACCTGTTCCAGTATTGTACCATGTAGTTCCTGAAGAAGAATTCCATACGTTGTCCATAAAGGATTGTGAAACCATTCCTGTAGGATCATTATACATCACAGGACTATTATTGGCGTAATGATAAGAGGAGATATGTGGTGCTACTTCCGCTAAGGGATCTATAACGCCCCATCTTCCAACATCCGGCATATAGAATCTTGCGCCGTAATCATACATTCCCGTTTCCTGAAGTTCCTTGCCGTTGTAGTTATACTGGTAAGGATTCTCAAAGCTATGAGACTCGCTGTTGTGCATCATCCCAAAAGGATAGTAGTTGGTTACGCCTTCTGCTTCTCCTGTGATGATATAGTTGTTGCAAACTGTACTGCCATCGGGTAAAGTTGAACAGTTATTCACTACAATATCTCCCGTTACTTCTCCGTTTCCGTCTGCATCGCTGTAGCTTAGCCGTACATTGCCCAAATGGTCTTTGTAATTATAAAAATACCTGTTCCTTAAGACATCAAAATACCCTTCTGATGTCGGGATCATCCTTAGCCTGATCCCATCGCTGGTCATCGTTCCCGAAGGAGCTTCCCAGGTGTACGTAAATTTATACTGGAAACCATCGAGGTAATCTGTTTGCAGACCGTTAAAGAGCTTCTTCACTTTCACCCCGTCTGCTCTGTAGGTATAGGCTGTCAGTTCAGCGTTTTGGGTGATATTTTTCGGTAAATTTAAGTAATTATACTGAATGGAAGAAATTCCCTTATCCTGGAAAGAAGTCATATTTCCGTTATCGTTATAGCCGATATCCGTAGGAACAGCGCTGTAAGGAAAACCTTTTGACAGAGTAACCTCGTCACTCACTCTCTGCAGACGGTTGCTGGTATTATTATTTTCATACCGGTACGTAAGATTGTCAATGAGTAATGCCGTACCGCCCATTCTTTGAGCAGTCCTTTTCATCGTGATGATGTTTCCGTTCAGGTCGTAGGTTGCTTTTTCATAATATTCCCTCAGAGAAGGATTGGTATCGTTCTGGTAAAATCCTGCCGAGAGACGGTTCATCTGGTCATACACATAGCCGTATCTTTTCATGGATTCGTTGGGTGTTGCTGCAGTTCTCCAGTCTACCTCTGCAATATTCCCGTTGAATTTCGGGAGTACCTTCAGGGAAGGATCTGAGGTATCGGGAGTCTGCAGGCCTTCCACTTGGCTGTATTTTATTTTATACCCGAAAAGATCGGTTCCCAGGTTGGCAGGATCATTGATCTGCGTCATCCAGCCCCGGATGTTGTAGCTGTAATCCACCGTCTGCAGACCGCTTCCTAATACTTTGCCGCCCACTTTTTTGCTTTTCAGCTGCGAAAGCTCATTATACTCATTCTGAACAAGAATCTCTTCTGCATTGTTGTCAATTTTATGCTTATGAGTACGCAGGCGGTTTTGGTGGTCATACGTAAAAGTTTCTGTTATGGTCTTTTCCGGATCGGAAGCCAGTCTTTTATGATATGTTTTTACCTGTAAAGGCACTCCTGCAAAGTCAAGGTCTGTCTCAGTCCGGGTATATCCGCCGAGATGATTGATGGAATGGCCTCCGATGGCTCTTGCCTGATTATCATAGTACACGTAGCTTTTCGTCCAGCCGTGATCTTCGATATTCTTTACCAGTGTCATTACCGGTAAAGTGCGGGTGCTTACACTGGCTGAAGGCTGGTCCGTGAGTACAGATTTCCCGAAAATAGTGGAAGGAAAAGAAGGATTGAAGCTATAGGAAGGATAAGTGTCATAATAGCTGACACTCATGATGGTCATGCTTCCTGTAGGGAAAGCATTTTTGGTGTAATAGATATCCATCCCGTTTTGTGAAATAGGCGTAGTGCTTTTCGCTTCATTGTTTCCGGCATTGGCAGTCATATTGTTTATAGCAGACTGCATTGCCGCTCTTGTACCGGTATTGGCAAAAAAGCCTGTATAAACCACTCTTCCGAACTGATCATACTTGGTAAACATCCATCCTTTTGCATTAAAGCTGTTGGCTGTAGTCCTCAGCACCGCATCCTGTGAAAGGACAAGCCTGTTCTGCTTGTCATAGACCATAAATTCCCAACCTTTGCCGGGAAGCTTTTTCTCTAAAAGCCTTGCTTTATGATCATATTTATACTGGTAACAGAGGTTATCCAGAATCTGTTGTGTTATGGTATTACCATTAGTAGAGATCCACTCGGATGCTTTTGGTGAAATAACATAAACCAAGTGCCCGTAATCATTATAGACATAATAGGTATCCGCATTAGCAGTTGTACTGATGACTTTCCTTACCAAAACCGTTTGTCCCAAACTGTTTTTAAACTCTATGGTTGTGTTACCGTCTTCGTCGGTTACCGTATTTTTAGTCAGCACTTTTTCATTATAAAAAGAGACGGCAGGCAGGGAAGATACGGCCGTAGCATTCTGCCACGAATTGGTGACGGTATATTTTTTTACCTGATCCGAATTTTTATTAAGACCATACGTCATCTTCTGAGTATGACCAGATCCCATTGCCCATTCTGTTCCGGGATGTGCAATTTCCAGCGGTCTTGCCAGTGGAGAAGCTTCCAGTTTCTGCTGACTGTAGGCATTGGAGACTCCATAATAAGCATTCACCGTGTTTTCGGAGACATTTTGTATCCCCAGATTTGCTGTTGGCATAGGGACAGAAAGCATGCTTCTGGTCTGCCTTCCCAAGCTGTCATAAATGATAGGAACCACAATATCCTGCCCCAGAGGAGTGGCTTTTACCTGTATACTCTGTTTAGGTCTTCCAAGATCATCAAAATACTGTACCGATTCGGATTTTTTGCTGCCGTCTTCAGACAGGTAAACTTTGGTATATGTATAGTTTTCGGATGGTGTAGGAAGCGTTTGGGCAGACGCGATAAACGGAATACCTGATACTAACATCAAAATATACCGGCTAGCATTTATTGTCCGACTGATTATGTTATTATTTTTCTTCATTATTAGTTTTTGTAATTGTATTTGTATTCTTTTATGGTAGCACCGTTTGCATTGATCACTTTCTGCAGCCTGTTGAAGGAATCATACCTGTACTTTTCAGTGATTCCGCCTGGAGCAGTCATGGTAGTCATTCCCACCATAGGATCGTAGGTGTAGGTCGTGATGATGAAATTCTTCAACGCAGCATCGTTCCTGAACGTATCCAGTGCTGTGATCAGATCATTTTCTTTCGCTGTTTCTGTTGCCGGCACAGCATCAGCATCGGCGTTTGATGCGTTTACAATAGCATTGATAAGATAAGAAGGGATGTCAGAGAGTTTTGCCCCTTCTATTTTGGCAATCGGCATGGTTTTGTGATATCCCCATATCATGGTAACCGGAAAACCTGCCGCCCCGGATGCATCCGGGAATGTCCGGTATTGTACAATATTTCCTCTGTCATCATAAATATCATACACGGTATTTTTCAGCGACTGGCTCGGATCATCCGGTAGATAACTCACTTGGGCAGTAGGATAGTAATGCACCGTGTCATCAAACTTAGTTTCCGATTTTGAAATAACAATGCCGTTTCTTTTGGTCTCGGAGGTCAGCAGCCTATCCTTTATTCCTACCATCCACAGTCTGATAGAACCATCCCGCGGATAGGTATATTTTTCTTCAATAACATCCCCTTCGGCAGTAATATTTTTTTTGCTGAGAATATTCAGGTCCAAAGGACGTCGCACAGACTCCGTTATTGCTGAAATGGAATCGGAGCCTATGAAGGAGGTAGATGTGTTGGTCTGCTTGGTAATCACCGAATTTTTGATAAGGAGTGTTCCTCCGTTTTGAGACGCATTTAATAGATAAAAATCACCGATCGGATAAAATTCAAATGTATTTTCTTCTTTTGCAACCGGATTGCCGGCAGCATCAAAAACCTCTTTTTTATCCAAAAGACCATTTCTCAGAATATTGTAGTGCATGATGTTGGTATATTTTAAATTACCATCTGCATCAATATTATCGGGATTGTCATAAAGCGTTTTAAAATAATATCGTGCATATCCCTTATTTTGACCTACCGTTTCTGTTACATTCCTGTAAACCACAGGTCCGTTATCACTCACATTACTGATAATCCCGCTCGTCATTGTGTTATCGTTAAATTTCTGATAAGAATAATGGCGGGTTTCAGAATCTACAACTTCATCGTTGGAAAGAAATTCTATTTTTTTTATCCTCACCCCATTTCCCGTATTGTAATTCGGAATTGGCAGGGACTTGTAACGGATTCTTTTTATATTGACAGTTCCCGCAGCTCCGGTTCCAAAAATCTGATACGTATTTGTTCCCGGTGGGAAGATCTCATTACCCGCATTATCATATCCTCCGGAAACAATCTTTAATTCAGCATTAGGATTGATTCCCGGACCCCATACAGGACCATCTGTATAAAGTACATCATAATTCACACAGTACATCAGGTAGCTGTTACCTTGTGCATCATCAGGATTGGCACTGATCTGGAAAGTACCCGTAGTGCTGTTATGAGTGTCGAAGCTGAATGTTCCCAGATCTTCCAGAATCTGTGCGTCACGGTCTTCTAAAACCGAAGGGTTGATATAGGAAGCAGAGAAATCCGGATCAAAAGGATCATAAACATTCGTCTTTTTTACATAATAGGTATTGGGTTCAAATTCATACCTTGTTTTTCCGCCGGTAGGATACTGAATCGTACTTAACAAACCAATACCCCAATATTTTGGGTTATCAGATTCGTTATTCAGGCATTTACACTTTAAATACGTCCAGTAATTTTCATCAAAAGGAGTTGATCGGTACTCAAAAGTGGTCTGTTCGTACTCAGTACCAGTTCCATATTTTCTGACTGAGTAGAGCACCCTTTTATTATAGATTGAATTGTCAGGACTGTCCGGTCCGCATGAAGAAATATTGGTATCGTGATACACGTACCCCCATATATCGCTCTGCAGAGTATATTTCTGAATGACTTTTCCGGCTGGGTTTTTTAACTCAATGGTATGAAGCTGAAAAGGATCTGATATTTTATTAAAAAGAGCGGTGTCAAAATTATACGTGAAATCTAAAGATCCGATGTTGGGAGACGTTACCTTAATAAGCTTAACACTATTAACTTGTTGATAGCTTCCACCGGGGATTATGTAATTTTCTTCACGGTAACTGAATGTAAGAAGATCATTCTGCAGCACATCCTTTATTTTGGATAAGTAATAGCATGAGGTATATGCAATGGTATTCATTCCGCTGGTATAATAAGCTTTATCCCGGATGTCAAAAAAATAAGTATTTCCCAGCTCGTCAATAATCTGAAAAGTGTTATTCGGGTCATTATAAGATATTTTGAGCTTGCTGTGTGTCAAAGGAATAAGATATTTTGTTCCTAAAGCATCTGTCTCTAATTTCAATTTGCCGCTTTTACCCATGAAATTATAATAGTATACATTGGATGAATGGTCACCGTCTCTGTATATAATACAGCTCGAACCATATAACGACCATCCTGCACCTATATCTGAAGCTCTCTGCTTCTTACCTGAGTTATTTGGATGATAGGAGATTCCTACACTTAACCCAACTTCTGAACTGCTTGTCGGTAATGAGAAGAAGGGCACTGTAATATCAGGAATGCCTGTGGATAAAGAAACCGGTGCATCGACAAAACTTGCGACCGATGCCGCAGACGGCGCTGAAACGTAATTTCCGTCTGCTCCTTGCGAAAACAATAAACTTCCATAGAAATTTATTGCGAATAGTATTATATATTTTAGTTTTTTCATTTATATTATTTCTTAATCAGTTTAGCACTCGCTGTTTTGTTATCATTGGTTTTCACCGTTACCAGATACGCTCCCTGAACCAGGTTCTGCGTGTTGATCTTCGTGACTTTATTTTTTGTTTTCAGGCTCTGCAATTGTCTTCCGCCCATATCGTATACAACAATTTCTGCCTCGAACTTTCCATCACCCAGCTTCCATCTTCCATCTTCCATTCCAATCTCCACATACGCGTAATCACTCACCGGATTTGGATAGATCTTTATATCCTGCTTCTCGATCAGCTGGTCGATCTGCTTATCTCCCAGCTTTACGATCTTCCAATTCTCTTTTCCCAGTTCCTCTGCACTGGTTCCGGCCAAAACAATCGAACCATCCCGGTTCAGCTTTATATCCGAAAGTCTTTCCTCTCTTTTCCTGGATTCTCCTTTTACATGTTTTCTCCACTGCTCATTACCATTCTGATCCAGATACAGCATCCAGAACGTTTCATCATCACTTTCAATTCTTCCTTCAGCCTGGGTATAGCCTCCTAATAAAACGCCTTTAGACTTCCCGCTTCCATCTTCCTGCTTCCCGGCTATTACACTCATTCCCATCAATACATCCCGGTTTTTAAAATTGTAGGACTTCTGCCAGATCTCTTCTCCTCTTTCGTTTAAAGAAATCAGCCACAAATCAGTTCCTTCTTCGATGCCTACGGTTTTATTCCCTGACCGTTCAGACCTTGATTCGCCTCCGATTAAATAACCTGTAGAGGTTAAAGCTAATGTTCTCAAATGGTCATCGCCTTTTCCTCCGAAATTCTTTTCCCATTCTACTTTGCCGTCTTTATTGAGCTTGATGATCCAGTAATCACCCTCCCCGAAATTGCCGCTGGCTTTAGCATGAGTGATGGTTGATAATTGATGATTGATTCCAGATGCTGAACCCTGATTCTGAGAATCATCATTCATCAATAATCGCTTATCATTCATTGTCAGAACACCGCTTCTCGAATAAACACCAAGCAATGCCCCGCCGTCTTTCGTAGGAATCATCTTTTCTACTTCATCCAAGCCTTTTCCGCCTAAAATCAATTGCGATAATTCTTTTCCGTTTTTATCCAGTCGTACTATGAGAACATCTTTGGATCCGTAACCCAAAGTTCTCGTTCCCTGAGGCTCTCGAAGGGAACCTGTCATTATATTTCCTGCTACAAAAAATCCCAAGTCGGTTGTTTGAATTACTGCTCTTGCTTCCTCATCCGAACTACTTCCAATCGTTTTCTGCCACAACTCATCTCCGAATTCATTGATTCTGATCAGCCAAAAATCGCTTCCGCCTTTGGATTCTTCTTTTTTGTCTAAGCCTTTCCCTGAAAAACTCGTTCCTGCTAAAACGAATCCACCGTCCTGAGTGTTCACGGTAGCCGAAAGGAAATCATGGTTTTGCCCAGAGAAATATTTTTCCCAGACTTCTTCGCCCTGCTGGTTGAGTTTAACCAAATGAAAATCGTAACCGTTGTTGGGCTGCTGGGTGTTGGCTGATGGCAAATGGCTTTTACTTCCAGCTTCCATCATCCCGCTTCCAGCTCCAATAGAACTGCCGGTTATTAAATACTGCTGATCAATAGTAGTGGTAACCTGCGAAAGAAAATCCTGGGTAGAGGATTTAATGTCTTTCTGCCAGATCACTTCCTGGGCAGAAACGCCCAGAACAGAGCACAAGAACAGTGCTCCTGAGTAGAATTTATTCATACAAAGTGTTTAATGATAAGTATTATTATTGTTTAAATTAAAAGGTCTGAGAATACAGAATTCCTGTATTAGAATTCGGAGCGCTATGGAGAAATGGCCGGATAAGGATGTGTTTTTATCATGGTTCTTGTTTTTTAATGACTATTGATTAGAAAAATAATTTCCATTGCTGCGAAACTAATGCTCACACACGACAAAAGATGTCGTATTATTTTAAAGATGCATTTTCCTGTTTTCAGGTTGGAAGTTTTCTAAAATCAGGTGCGAAAATAGAAAAAATAAATCTCCGGACAAAGAAATTTAAATGAATTTTATGTGACGAAAAAATGCCTGTAAAAATGCTCGTAAACGCTATTTGTTAATTTTTGTAGTATATTGATTTTCATATTCAATAAGATGAATTTTATAGAAAAATATACTGTCATAAAAGCATTGGGTTAAAATAAAAAAAATGACGTTTTTTGTATAAAAAAATATTGCTCAGGAAGGCAACAATAAATTTAATTCCCTTACGTTTGAACTGGAAAAAGCAAAATTATTATTGACCATTAAAGAGCACAAAAATGAAAAACCAGTCACATCCTCCGTTTCATCATGATGAGCTGATGAATATTATTATCGAAATTTTCTCAGAAATCCTGTTAACCCTTGAAAAATCAAAAAATAATGAAGTTCAGTATTATGACAGTGCCGATGTTAAAAGACTGCTGAATATCAGCGACAGTACCTTGTTCAGGATCAGGAAATCACAGAAAATTCCTTATGTCAGAATCGGCAGGAAAATATTTTACCCGAAATCTTTTTTACAGCTACCCTCAGAAAATGAGGGTATTTTTTTGGCTGTATATACTTATGACCCGTTGTGCATTTTGAAAAATTTTGATAGTAGATTCGTCAGTTCGAGTGTTTTTTACAGCGCAGCGGAGAAAAATGTATCGAGAACCGGTGAATGAAAAGATCCATGGAAATAACTTCTCAATACGATTTTTTTGAAAAAAAATCTACTCAAATTGACGAAAATGAATCAGAATGTAATACTTATAATCATTTTGAATAATTTGTCATCATAGGGTAACGCTTTGGCTATTGTTGTATGTCTCTTCGGGAGTTGTTCGGAAAAAGTATGCTTTTTCCGAACAACTCCCGAAGCTGACCCGAACAACTCCCGAAGAATCAGATACCCGCACCAGTCAGAAACAGGCATTGCCGGTCAAAACCGGTCACGCTTTTCACAGGTCGTTAAAATGAAGATATTCCGTTATATCTTCGTTCTGTTAACCTTTAAAATTAATTGAAATGGCAAGAATAACAAAAGGAATCCTCGGAGGATTTTCAGGAAAAGTAGGAACAATTGTAGGAGCCAGCTGGCGCGGACAGGATATTATCAGAAGTACTCCCAAACCAAGCAGCAGGCCGCCAAGTGAAAAGCAACAGCTTCAGCAGGATAAATTTAAGCTGGTGATCAGTTTCCTGCAGCCGCTAAAAAATATTCAGAACCGGTATTTCGGATCGCGTAGCGGATCAAAATCCAGGGTGAATTTGGCGGTATCCTATACCATCAGCGAAGCAATACAGATGACAGGTACCATCCCGGAGCTGATGTATAATAAGGTGCTGATTACAAAAGGAGACCTGACCGGCTTTCAGAATGTGGGTGCAGCAGCACAGACCGGAAAATATCATCAGGCTGACCTGGGAGAATAACTCGGTACAGGGCACTGCTTCCGAAAGCGACAAAGTGAATGTAGTCTGTTATTGTGAAGAGCTTGACCAATTCGAGATTTTTGAATCCATTGCCCTGCGTACAGCTCTTACGGTAGATGCTACACTTCCCGCCTTGTATAACGGTAAAGAAATTCAGGTCTGGAGCTATTTTCATAATTCTACGGAAACATTGGCTTCGAACAGTGTTCACCTGGGAACCTTTACTTTAGTGTAACCCTGATCTCCACCCACACCGGTGGAGTTTTTTTTGGTTAGGTGGCTTCGAGAGCCTCAGCCACCTTTGATACATTGTTGTTATCTGATAGTTATACTGAACGATGCCTGAGGTTCTATAGGAGAGGTGGCTTCGAGAGCCTCAGCCACCTTTGGTACATTGTTGTTATCTGATAGTTATACTGAACGATGCCTGAGGTTCTGTAGGAGAGGTGGCTTCGAGAGCCTCAGCCACCTTTGATACAGTGTTGTTATCTGATAGTTATACTGAACGATGCCTGAGGTTCTCGAAGGCAGAGTATAATGTCAAAAGTTTATCTTTGAACCTGTTAAAAACGCAAATGATGAAAGGATGGATGTACATTCTTCTCTGTTCCGACGGAAGTTATTATACCGGGAGTACGAATGATCTTGATCGCAGAATCATACAGCACCAAATTGGAGAGGGTGCCAGCCACACTAAAAAGAGACTTCCCGTAAAATTGGTATATTATGAAGAATATCACCGGATTGATCTTGCTTTCTACCGCGAAAAACAAGTCCAGGGATGGAACAGAAAAAAGAAAGAAGCACTGATTAGCGGAATGCCGGAACTCCTTCCGAAATTGGCAATTGCCTACCGGGATCTAACAAAGAAATAAGGTGGCTTCGAGAGCCTCAGCCACCTTTGGAGTATTTGTGTTTTATAAGAATTGTACAGGAACGATGCCTGAAGTTCTGTAGGAGAGGTGGCTTCGAGAGCCTCAGCCACCTTTGATACATTGTTGTTATCTAATAGTTATACTGAACGATGCCTGAGGCTCTCGAAGGCAGAGTACCAAAGCAAAGCCACCCGTTACAGGAAATCTATAACAGGTGGCTTTTATATGAAATCAATATATCGGCGTTATTTTTCTTCTTTCACTGCGGATTTCATGTCTGATAAGGCATGCTTGGAAATCCAGCCGATGATCTGGGAAATGATTCTTGCAATCATTTCGGCTTCGGTTACGGGAAAAATACCAGGTACTGTTTTGGCGTAGGATGATGGTGTTGGTGGCAAAGGCTGCGGAAGGATCAGTCCGGTCACTTCAGGATTTGAACCGTTGGCCGGAATACCGGAATACATTTCAACATGCTGGATGAACAGCTGTTCTACAAAATCCTGTATTGATTTTGGAGGAACATTAATTGCCGAATTTCCCATGGAATGCTGAAGCGTTCCGGGCAGCGAACTGTTTTGAATCCGGGTATACACGGCACCCGACTGTGTAGAATCTACGATTGCGTAAGCCTGAAGTGCCTGTAGTGAGGCTGCAGTCCAGAAGTTAGGTGATGGGCCGTAAAGATCGGCTATCTGTTGCAGATCCTGTTTCTGCCATGCGTGAGGTACGACATCCAGGTCATTCCAGTGCATCGTATTCCAGCTTTGGTAAGGAAGCGATTGCTTTTCCCAGCCGGATGGCAATGCAGGAAATGTACTGTTGAAAAGGTTGGCAAAATTGGTTTCTCCCGGAGTAGCTCCCGCAGTAGGATAAACCAGCGTAAGATCAAAAGCCTCCAGCTTTTTCTGTTCCGTAAGATACAGCGCCAAAGTAGGAGAGAGGGCTCCCGCAAGGCTGTGGCCGCAGAAAATTACAGCAGTATTTTCGGAAAGCTGCACACTGCTTAAGAATTGCTCAAGCGTAGTTCCCGGAGCTGCGGCAGTTTCTACAGTCGTCAATCCCAGAAGATTGCTGATTCCCGTAGCGGTTCCGAGTGAAATATAGGGATCGGTACCGTTGTAATCAGACGGACTGAAACTGGATGGATTATACGTACTCCAATTGACCACCTGTGAAACGGAAAAATCTTCAGATTCCCAATCGTATAAGGAATCGGGGTTGGTGGCGGCAATGGCTACGACGTAGGTTGGCATTACAGGTCCGCCCGGAAATGCCACGGCATCACACTGCGCTACAAATACGGCATTATCGGAAACATCATCGTTGTTCTCCTGCAATAGGGCAGGTCCCCAAACCAGGTTCCAGCTGCCCAGCACCGGCGTAACCGAAGCATCGGCGGTAGAAGGACCGGTCTGTCCCAGAATGGTTACCGGCGGAACATTATTCAGGTAGAAAGAAAGATCGTACTGCAGCTGTTGCTGTAATTCACTCGCGGTACCCTTGTACCCTGAGGAACGACCCACAAGGCAGGCCATCCCGAATATCTGCTGATAAGCATCTAATGTTGGATTTGTCATGATGTATTTTTGTTTTTGGTTGATTGTTTTTGTTGAATGAATGCTGATTATTTATTTTTAAATAACAGAGTAAAGTTCGGGACAAATTGCGATTTGCGAATCCGTGAAAATGACCAAAATGAGGGGTAGGTGTTTGTACGGATTGTGTCCTGATCATCGTATGTCACTGTAATATTGTTGAGCAAATCATAATGTCTTTACGGTTTTCAGTAAATAATGATTTTGTTTTTTTATTTATATTTGAAAAAAACTTTTACCATGAAAATTGTTCTTACCGAGCAGAATGCGTTGCTGCAATTCTATAATTCAATTTTTACGAAAATATTAACTTAATGTAGACCTTCAATGTATAATTTACTATTCTATTGATTGCAAATAGTACTGTAAATACTTTAAAGAGTGAAAAGCTATTAATATCTTTGATCATATTAAGGGAGTTTAGTTTTAATAGTCTAAACTTTGATAAAGTTAGAAATTATGGAAAATATGACCACGCTTATAAACGAAATAATAAAATTCAGGAATGAAAGGGATTGGGAACAATTTCATAACTCGAAAGATCTGGCTGTTGCCTTATCTGTTGAGGCTTCAGAACTTTTAGAATTATTCTTATGGAAAGAAAATGAAGATTTTAATATTGATAAGCTTAAAGAAGAATTAGCTGATGTTCTGATGTATGCCTTACTTTTAGCCAATAAGCATGACTTAGATATTCACGAAATTATTTTAGATAAAATTAGAAAAAATGCAGAAAAATATCCGGTTGATAAATCAAGAGGTAATGCAACAAAATATAATGAATTGTAGAATTAATATTAATTTATGAACTTTTCTATTCGACAATATCCTTTTGACAATAATCTGGAATCTGAAATAATTGATAATCATAGAGATTTTCTTAACTGGCCACTCGTCTATTTTTTAGAAGAGAATAAAACTAAAGAGGCTTATGTAGGTGAAACAACAGATGTTCTCAGCAGATTAAAAACACATTCTAAAAGTGAAAGAAAGCAGAGATTAAATACGGTCAATTTAATTTTAAGTGATAAGTTTAATAAATCTGCAACTTTAGATATTGAATCAAATCTTATTAAATATATTTCTGCAGATGGAACGTATTCTCTGCAAAATGGTAATCTAGGTATTTCCAATCATCAATATTATCAGCAAAAAGAAATCTATTGGGAATTGTTTAAGAACATTTGGGGGGAATTAAAAACCTTAGGTATTGCTAGACATTATCTTCACGATATTGATAATTCTGATTTATTCAAATATTCACCTTATAAATCTTTATCAAGGGAACAGATAAAGGGACTTAGAATGATTCTGAATTGCCTTCTTGATGATAATGCAAAAGTTAGTCTTATACAAGGAGGTGCGGGAACGGGTAAATCTATTTTAGCTATTTTCTTATTTAAACTTTTAAAAACAAATCTGGATGATTTTAATGAATCAGATTTTGATGAAAATGATAAAGATATTTTTCATTTATTAGAATTGGTAAAACAAAAATATGGCGAGTTAAGCATGGCTCTTGTCATTCCCATGGCTTCTTTTCGCCAGACTATTTCTAATGTCTTTAAAAATATAAAAGGGCTCTCAAGTAAAATGGTCATTGGACCTTCCGAAATTGTAAAGCAAAAATATGATTTGCTAATTGTAGATGAAGGTCATCGTTTGCGAAGAAGAGTGAATTTAGGCTCCTATTTTGGAACTTTTGATAAGAATTCTGAAGCTTTAGGTCTTGATAAAAATACTTCTTCGGAATTAGACTGGGTACAATTACAAAGTAAAAAGTCCATAATTTTTTATGACCAGTTCCAGTCTATTAAGCCTTCTGACGTAACAAAAGAAAGTTTTTATGATCTAAAAAATCTTCCAACGACAAGAAATGAAAAACTATTAACCCAATTTCGGGTAAAAGGTGGAAATAATTATGTTAAGCTAATTCATCAGTTATTTGATGAAAATATAAATAGTATTATACCAAAAATCAATATTGGCTTTTATGATCTTAAACTATTTGATAATCTTAATGAAATGGTGCATCAAATACAGTTAAAAGAAAAAGAGGAAAAGTTATCAAGAATGGTTGCTGGTTTTGCTTGGGAATGGATTTCTAAAAATGATAAATCCAAGTTTGATATTGTTATAGAGGATACTTTTTTGCAGTGGAACAGTACTGATAAAGATTGGGTCAATTCTACCAATGCCATAAATGAAGTAGGATGTATCCATACAACACAGGGTTATGATCTCAATTACGCAGGGGTTATTATCGGACCTGAGCTTGATTATGATTTTGAAAATCGGGAATTCATAGTTTATAAAGATAGATACAAAGATAAAAATGGAAAAAACTCCATTAAAGATTCTAAGGTTTTGTTAGATTTTGTTATTAATATCTACAAAACGATTTTGCTAAGAGGAATTGAGGGGACATATATCTATGTTTGTAATCTTAATTTACGCAAGTATTTTTCTCAATTCATTCCGATATATCAGGAAAAAACTAAACAAGAAAAATTATTAAAAATTTTAGATGAGCCTAATGAACATACTGTTCCTTTTTATGATTTAGAAATCGCTGCCGGTAATTTTTCTGATTTTCAAATGGTAGGAGATTTAAAATTTATTGAAGTTCCGGATTTAATTTCACCTCAAAATTATTTTATCTGTAAAGTGGTGGGAGAATCAATGAATAAAGTAATTCCGAATGGTAGTTTCTGCCTGTTTAACAAATATATTGGCGGAAGCAGAAATGGTTTGATCACTTTAGTTGAAGGTAGTGAGATTTTTGATAGTGAAACCGGAGCTCATTACACTATAAAAGAATATTCAAGTAAAAAAGTAACCGATGAAGAAGGATGGCATCATGAAGAGATTATCTTGAAACCCTTATCTACAAAATCTTATGAGCCAATTGTTTTAAGGGACGAAGAAACAATGAATTTTAAAGTGATTGGGGTGTTTGTGAAAGTTATCCAATAATTATATTACTAAAAATAACCAATAGAAAACTAATAAATATGAGTGATAAGACTGTTTTAGAAATTAATCTAAATGAGGAATACAAGATAAAAATTGAAAAAGGAAATCAATTTGAAGATTCAATTTTTAAAGAGGTTTATAAACATGCCTTAAAAAACATAATTGACATTGCACGGAATTCGGAAAAAAATAAATATTCGAAATATGATGATTTTAATAATATAATTTCTTTCACAGGTGAAAGGGGAAAAGGTAAATCGTCCTCTATGATTTCTTTTAGAGATGCATTAATTGAAAAGGATTCACATGATCATAAAATGTTCTTTGATATAAGTAATACTACCTATGAAATGTCTGATAACAGTATAGTTGTTGATAGTTTGTTTTTAAAAACCAAATCATTTGCTGAAATAGACATTATTGATCCTTCTTTATTTAGAGGAGAAAGTCTATTTGAAATGATTTTGGCTAAAATGTTTCAAAAGTTTCAAATTAATATACAAGAAAAAAAATGTATAATAAATGATGATGACAGACGAAATTTAATTAAACATTTTAACAATGTTTTTCATAACTTACAAATAATAAATTCTGATAGGAAAGACTTTTATAGAAAAGATTCTATTGAAGTTCTAAGTAAGTTGGCTACAAGTAGTAATTTGAAAAATGGTTTTAAGGATTTAGTTACCACATATTTAGGTGTTTTTGAAGGTAAAAAAGATTTTTTAATTATAACAATTGATGATTTCGATTTAAGTTTTTCAAATACGTATTCTATGTTAGAAGATATTAGACAATATTTGATTCTACCAAATATCATAGTCCTAATTTCTTTAAATAAAAATCAGCTATTCGACAGCATTAATAATGAATTTATTAATGAGCTCAATTTAAGAAATGTAAATTTTGATACTGTAAAAACCAGAACTGGAAAATATATTGAAAAGTTGTTGCCAATAAGTAGAATGATTGAGATTCCTAGCTTTACAGTTAAAAATGACTCTAATAAAATTACATCAATTATTATTAAAAAATATGGTTATAAAGATCAAAAATATGAATTAAATAAATATAACAGTTTGCATGATTTTTTAATCTTCTATATAAACTTTAATTTGAACATATTTGTAAACATTTATAGTTTTAGGCAAAATCTTGTAATCCCTAAGACTCTTAGAGAAATCAAAGAACTAATTCAAAATGTTGAAAAAGGAGACTTTAATGAATTTAAAAAATACATTCTATTAAAGAGTTACAATGAAATTGACAAGGAGCACTCGAAGTTATTCCTTGGAATAGAAACAAATGAAAATACAGCATTATTAATTATTGAACAATTCTTAATTGATAAGTTTAAAGAATATCTTGATCCCAGATTAATTAGTTTAATCAATACTACAAATCCAAATAATTTATTAATTGGTGATTTAATTTCGCTATTTGAAAATATTGAAAAGAGAATAAGAATAATTGACACACAAGCGTTGAAGTTTTTAGACTATACAAAACTATTTATTTCACTTCTAGTTGCTAGCAATGATATCTTAAAAAAGACAAATAGATTTTTGTATAATGGATATGAGCTGAAGCTACCAAGGGAATATAGTATTAGAAGGGATTGGGTAAAGTTTAATATCGAAAGCAAACTTTCATCATTTAAACCTCATGAAGAATCCATCTTTTTAGTTTATTCTTTAATACATATTTATGGTGATCCAGATAACAACTTTAGAAATTCAAATATTAATTATTTTTTTAGATTTTTTGAAAGTTTTAATCAAGGTATTTTAAATCCTTTTTCAATTTTTACAAATTACTTGGAAATTAGAGACTACTTCGAACTTGGACATATTGAGAATGGTTTTCTCTATGAAAGAATAATAAATTATGATGAGATTTTTTTATCTAAATTAAATGATCCTTTCTTTGCACAAGAGTTTATAGATGGTATTAGTAATTATTCTTTTAACTATAGAGATAAGTTGCCAGATGATTATTTTAGCGTTATTTTTATTTATTTATATCGTGGCGGAATTAATACATTAGAAAATCTAAAAAACAAGTATAAATATTTTATAACTGAGAGTATTATTGATTCATATAGAAATTTTCCACTTTTTAGAATTTGGCAGAATGAGATAAATTCTTCAAACAGTACTGCAAAAAGACTTGTAAATGAAATGTATGAATCTTCAAAACAAGATAAAAGCAAAAGTAGAAAAAGCGATTTAAATAAAATTGTAAATAATTATTTAAAGAAAGACTTATTTAATAAGACCGTACTAACAAATTTTAAAACTAGAATTAAAGCAATTGATTCGGAATCATCACTCATAAAGCTTATTGAAAATTTTTATAATAAGTTAGGAAGTAATATGAGCTCTGAAGAGACGATAAAAACCTTTAATGAATTTGTAGAAAATTTAAATGATTTTGTAAATGGATAATCTGCGTAAATCAATACGTTTGCTATTTACAGATTATTGTTCAGACTTTATATTATTAAAGATAGATTCAAGTCATTATATAAATGTAAATAGCTTCATAGAAAAAGGTTTTAGAGCGTTTTCTAATTATTCTGTGGATGAAATCCAAAATGTCTATAATAAACTAGACTCGGATTGGTTCCACGATGTTCATCAAGAAAAAAATAAAAATTATTTCCACATTCTAAATCATTTTACTTCCAAAGTTTTAATTGAGCATGACTTAGAACCTTTTGTTGGCTACGAACATTTGCTTAAATGGAGAGATTTATCTTATTATATTGGGGAAGATATTCTTACCACTTCCTTTTTTGCCTGCTTAGATAATAGGTCTCAACGTAAAAGAGACTTTTTTTCATGGAGAGCGACGGCTTTTTCTGATAATAAAAGACTTCATCAATTGCTGAAAAAAGGGTTGGCTGAAAACCATTTTCATTTAAAAGGTTCGGGACCTGTTTTTGATTTAAGTTGGATTAATATAATGAATCATCCGACTTCTTTTGAAAAAGCATTTGGTGATCTAAAAAAAGAAATTAGTCTATTAACTAAAATATCTAATTCTTCGCAAGGTTCAAAAAAAGAACTTAAAATACTTGTTTATAAGGCAGTTTATATTAGATATGAATTATTTAGATTGATTAACAAAATTGACCGTGGTAAAAAGTTTACAGTTGATCTTTCTCAAGAAAGTAATTCTTTTGAATCATTTGATTTATTATTAAATATACATGAAATTTCAAATAATATTAAAGTTTTAAGATACGACATAGGACATCAATTTGAATTCAAAGGAAATACAGAAGTTATTGATTATGCAATCCCTAAAAACATACATATACAGAATCTTGAAAAATCATATGTTTTCTACGGAGAAAGAAAACTTCTGTATGACTGTTTTAGATTGATTTATGCAGGAGATAAAGGTTTTCAATCGTATATCTATTTATTTCATGCCTATCTTTTAATTAAAGCTCAATTCAGAGCTGAATTTATTCAAGTTAATGATAAGGTAGGATTTGGTAACTTTTCTCTATATCAAGATCGTAAAGAATTTTTTTTGCCTGATAATTCTATTTATCATACTGCTTTTATGAATTTAGCGGTGCATGATACTAAATCACATAGTGAAATTAGTTCTTTTGAGCTAAGAATTGCCCCAAAAGAAAATGTAATAAAATTAAAATCAAGTTTAGAAGGGTATAACAAAGCATTGGATGATCAAGTAGTGCTATCAAAACAATTGATTCCTTTATCATCTTGTGATAATGATAATAAGTTCGATTTAAAGAAGCATAACATATTTTATACGATACATTACATTAAAAAAGCAGATAATATAAAATATTCCGATCTGTCGCTGGAAGTGTTATGTAGGCATCATGATCTGAGATTAGAAGTGAAAAAACAATCTATAGCTATAAGCCAACTTAGAGAAAGCTATTCTGAACTTTCTGATTTGATTAGAGGAATAGATGCTGCTTCCAGTGAGTTCAAAGCAAGTCCAGAAGTATTTGCACAAGGGTTTCGGTATTTAAAAAATCATAAGTTAAAAGGACATTTTAATCATTTGAAAGATAAGTTGGAAGAACCTAAGATATATGCAACATATCATGCAGGAGAAGATTTTTATGATTTAGTTGATGGCTTAAGAGCAATTGATGAATGTATTAGATTTTTAAACCTAACTCAAGGAGATAGAATCGGACATGCCTTAGCTTTGGGAATTGATGTGAAAGAGTATTATAAATTTAAGCAATTGAAATTAATGTTACCAAAGCAAATAGTTTTGGACAATATTGTCTGGTTGTTAGCCAAGATTAGAAAATTTGGTATTGGAATTCACCGAAATGAAGTAAATAGGCTTGAAAAATTGTATGAAAATCTATTCTATGAGTTATACACTGGAAATTTTGGTAAAGGAAGTTTGTTAGAACAAAAATATATTCACCATACGATTTATTTTGATGCATGGAAACTAAGAGGAGATGATCCTTATTTATATTTAAATAATATCCATGATGATATTTATCAAAAACCAAACTTTACTTATTGGGAAAGATGCCGCATTAACGAAGAGTATCCTAAAAATAAAAATATCAGAAATAATATTGATATAAAGGCATTGTATAAGGAATACCATTTTAATTCTAATATAAAAAAAGCGGGGTTACAAATAAAGCAGTTTGAAATTTCTCATGCTTATATGGAGTTAGTTGAAGCGGTACAATTTAATATGATGCATGAGCTAAAAAACAAAAACATTGCTATTGAAACTAATCCGACATCAAATTATTTAATTGGAACTTTTAGAAGATATGCAAAACATCCAATTACAAAGTTCTTCAATTTAGGATTAGAATTAGATCATGAGAAAATAAAAAGTTGTCCCCAACTTTCGGTGTCTATAAATACTGATGACCAAGGAATTTTCTCAACTTCTTTGGAAAATGAGTTTGCATTAATGGCAATAGCATTAGAAAAAGAAAAAGATGAAAATGGGAATCTAAAGTATAATTCTTCGATGATTTATGAATGGTTGGAAAGAGTAAGATTAATGGGAATTGGACAAAGTTTCAATAATTGAAAAATTCACTATAAATTAAAATATTTTTTTAAACAATGAGAGATTGCTTCCCTCGCAATGACTCATCAATTCACCACCCCATCTCCAAAAATCCTCACACAATACTCAGTTCCCAAAAACCTCGGATCCCCATGCTTCTCAGACCAGAAGCCGTCGAGCACATCTTTGTTGATCCAACGATAAACGGCAACCCCTTTATAGATCTTTTGGTCGTCACCTTCGTAGCGGAAGTTGATGACTAAAATGCCGTCTTTGTAGAAGCCGGTGCCGTGCTGTTCGTGGTCGCCGATGAGCCATTCGGCAATGATGCGGTTGTTTTCGTCGAGGGATAAAGTCAGGATTCCCTGGTAGGAACTGCCGCCTGCCTCCTCCTGATTACTGCCCTGAATGGCATAACTTCCTGCGAGATCCTGTATCGTCATTGATGTTATTTAGAATGCAAAGGTAAAAAATCGGGATCATTTTTTTTGTCTTAGATTTGCAACATGTTTTATGGAATAGCCGTCATCAGCATTATCACGTTTATCATCTTCGGAATCGATAAAAGAAAAGCGGTGAAGCACCAGCGGCGAATCCCAGAGTCCACCTTGTTGTCCCTGACTTTCTTAGGCGGAACGATCGGAGCTTTGCTGGGAATGCTTGTTTTCAGGCATAAAATTTCAAAGAGATCATTTCTGTTGAAGTTCGCATTAATCGTCCTGATTCAGGCTCTGTTTATCTATTTTATCTTTTTAAATGCATAGCCATAAACCAAGCTTCGACGTAACCAAATGTTGGACTATTCAAATAAAGAGTTCTTAAAGAAAAAAATCAAAGATGTTAAACTGTTGTATTTTTTTACCTGTTGAATAACTTTATCAAAGTCTTTGTTTCTTTTGCGGTAAAAATTAATTAGGCAGTATAAACAAGAGCTCCCGGCTTATTAAATATCAAAGATATTTTTAAACTCCTTATAAAATCTTAATGTTAAAAATCAGCATTATAAAAGTTAATCTTTAAACACTATTATATAAATTTACAAAACACCCTCATTATGAATTTGTTAATTAACACAACTTATTAGCAAGTATTTCATTAAAAATCACTACTTTTGCACCCGTAAAAATCTTTTATGCAAAACATTAGAAATATTGCGATCATCGCACACGTTGACCACGGGAAGACCACATTGGTTGACAAGATCATCCACGCTACCAATATTTTCAGGGAAAATCAGGAGAGTGGGGAGTTAATTATGGATAACAACGACCTTGAAAGAGAAAGAGGAATCACGATCTTATCCAAGAATATTTCTGTTACTTATAAAGACACGAAAATTAATGTAATTGATACACCGGGTCACGCCGATTTCGGGGGAGAGGTAGAAAGAGTATTGAAAATGGCAGACGGGGTAATCCTTTTGGTGGATGCCTTCGAAGGACCGATGCCACAGACCCGTTTCGTACTTCAGAAAGCACTGGAATTAGGATTAAGACCATTGGTGGTCATCAACAAAGTAGATAAGCCGAACTGTCGTCCGGATGAGGTTCACGATCAGGTATTTGATCTGTTCTTCAACCTTGATGCTACCGAAGAGCAGTTGGATTTCCCAACGTTCTACGGATCTTCAAAACAGGGATGGTTCAACACTTCATTGGAGCAGACTGAAGATATTTTCCCTTTGCTGGACGGTATCCTTCAATATGTTCCTGAACCGAAAGTAACCGAAGGTAACCTTCAGATGCAGATCACTTCCCTGGATTATTCTTCTTTCTTAGGAAGAATCGCCATCGGAAAAGTAACCAGAGGGGAAATTAAAGAATCCCAGTGGATCGGTCTTGCTCAGGCAGACGGTAAAATTGCAAAAGGAAAAGTTAAAGAACTATACGTTTTCGAAGGATTAGGAAAGAAAAAAGTAACTGAAGTTCAGGCAGGAGATATCTGTGCTGTTGTAGGTTTCGACGCTTTCCAGATCGGAGACTCTTTCGTGGACCTGGAAAATCCTGAACCATTGGAAAGAACGGCGATCGATGAGCCTACCCTGAACATGACGTTCTCTATCAACAATTCACCTTTCTTCGGGAAAGACGGTAAATATGTTACCTCTAACCACCTGAAAGAAAGATTAACCAAAGAATTAGAGAAAAACTTAGCATTAAGAGTACAGCAGACCGACGATGCCAATACTTTCCTTGTATTCGGTAGAGGGATCCTTCACTTATCCGTTTTAATTGAAACCATGAGAAGAGAAGGGTATGAAATGACGATCGGTCAGCCACAGGTTATCCTTAAAGAAATCGACGGCGTAAGCTGTGAGCCTTACGAATCTTTGGTAGTAGACGTTCCTGAAGAATATGCTTCAAGAGTAATCGATCTGGCTACCCAGAGAAAAGGAGATCTTCACATTATGGAAACGAAAGGCGAAATGCAGCATATGGAATTCGAAATTCCTTCAAGAGGTCTGATCGGATTGCGTTCCCAGATGCTAACCGCTACAGCCGGAGAAGCCATTATGGCGCACCGTTTTACAGAATACAAGCCTTTCAAAGGTGCTATTCCGGGAAGAAACAATGGGGTGTTGATCAGCAAAACCCAAGGTCCTGCAACAGAATATTCCATCAACAAACTACAGGACAGAGGTAAGTTCTTCGTAGATCCGGGAGAGGAAATCTATGCAGGAATGATTATCGGAGAACAGAACAAACCTGGAGATCTTGTGGTAAACATCGTTGAAGCAAAACAGCTGAACAACATGAGAGCCGCAGGTAAAGATAAAGATACCGGTGTTGCTCCGAAAATCTTATTCTCACTGGAAGAATGTATGGAATACATCCAGGCTGATGAAGCCATCGAGGTAACTCCGAATTTCATCCGTATGAGAAAGAAACTCCTTTCCGAAGAAGAAAGAAAAAAAGTGGAAAGATCAGCAAAAGCCTAATCCCACTTTCACTAATATCAAAGCTCCGAATTCCGGAGCTTTTTTGTTTAAATAATACCTACATAAAAAAACCTGCACCATCTGTTAAATCAGCGGGAGAATAAAACTTAGCTTTCTTTCTGTAGCATTTTATCTCTTTGCGCTCTTCGCTGAGTGAAACGCCTTTGCGCCCTTAAAAACATTTAGTAGTTAAAAAAAACTCTTCGCGCTCTTTGCGTTAAAAATACATTACGATATCAAGATGCTTCCAGCATGACAACCTCCCGATAAAGCAAAAGTTCTCAGCATATTCACAAGCTTTAAACAGTTTACGGAATAAGATCTGCGCCATCCGTGAAATCAGCGGGAAAAATTAAAATACATTATTTTCTAAAATTCTCTGCGCTCTTAGCTGAGTGAAACGCCTTTGCGCCCTTAAAAAACGTTTAGTAGTTAAAAACTCTTCGCGCTCTTTGCGTTTAAAAATACATTACGATATCAAGATGCTTCCAGCATGACAATTTCCCGATGAAGTAAAAGCGCTCAGCATATTTACAAGCTTTAAAAAGTTTACGGAATAAGATCCGCTCCATCCGTGAAATCAGCGGGAGAAATTAAAATACATTACTTTCTAAAATTCTCTGCACTCTTCGCTAAGTAGAACGCCTTTGTGCCCTTAAAAACACTTAGTATTCAAAAAACTCTTCGCGCACTTTGCGTTTAAAAATACATTACGATATCAAGATGCTTCCAGCATGACAATTTCCTGATAAAGTAAAAGCTCTCAGCATATTCACAAGCTTAAACAATTTACAGAATAAGATCTGCACCATCCGTGAAATCTGCAGGAGAATAAAAACTTAGCTTACTTTCTGTACCATTTCACCTCTTCGCGCTCTTCGCTAAGTAGAACGCCCTTACGCTCTTAAAAACATTTAGTAGTTAAAAACTCTTTGCGTCCTTTGCGTTAAAAACATTACGATATCAAGATGCTTCCAGCATGACAATCTCCCGATAAAGCAAAAGCGCTCAGCATATTTACAAGCTTTAAACAGTTTACGGAATAAGATCTGCTTCATCCGTGAAATCAGCGGGAGTATTTTATCTCTTCACGCTCTTCGCTGAGTAGAACGCCCTTGCGCCCTTAAAAACATTTAGTATTCAAAAAACTCTTCGCGCGCTTTGCGTTTAAAAATACATTAGTACTCAAAAAAATCTTTAGGTTCTTAGCGTTCAACTAATTTTATTATCGTAATTTAAATCAACAAATAAATTAATGTAGTTTTGCAGATATGAGAATAAATTACTTAAAACTAATCATATTATCAGGAGTTTTTACATCATTCATGGCTTGTTCCACACAGAATAATGCAGTAAAAGCTTCCATGCCTTCAAAAAATACCGCTAAAAATAAAACTTCACCGCCAGCCGGCCCAAAACCGGAAGCTGTAATTCCGCCCGATGAAACCTTCAGAACGGTGCTCCCTGAAATTAAAAGAGAATTCCGCGGCGCCTGGATTGCCAGTGTGGCCAACATCAACTGGCCTTCAAGAAATAACCTTTCCGTTGATCAGCAGAAGGCAGAAGCGATCAGCATGCTGGATATGCTGAAAGATAATAATTTCAATGCCGTGATCTTCCAGGTGAGACCTTCCGGCGATGCTTTGTACACCAGTAATATCGAACCTTGGTCCTACTTTCTGACAGGTAAGACCGGAACGGCGCCTTATCCCAATTATGATCCGCTGCAGTTCTGGATTGAAGAAGCCCATAAAAGAGGTCTCGAGCTTCACGTTTGGCTGAATCCTTACCGTGCCCATCATTCCAACGGAGGAACGCCCAACAGTTTGTCAATGGTAAACAAACTTTCGGACATTGTGATCAGATTGAAGAACGGAATGTACTGGTTTGATCCTGCTAATCCGAAAACCCAGGGCCACGTTTCCAATGTGGTGAAAGATATTGTAAAGCGTTATGATATTGATGCTGTTCATTTTGACGATTATTTTTATCCGTATGCTACCTACAACAAAGGAGCAGATTTTCCTGATAATGCAAGCTGGAACGAATATCTCAGAAACGGAGGGACATTATCAAGAGCAGATTGGCGAAGGGATAACGTAAACAAATTTGTGGAAAGGATCTATAAGGAAATCCATGCTGAGAAAAACTATGTCCGGTTCGGGATCAGTCCGTTCGGAATCTGGAAACCGGGTTATCCGCAGGGGGTTGTAGGCTCCTCTCAGTATGACGAATTATATGCTGATGCTAAATTATGGCTGAATAAAGGATGGGTAGATTATTTCTCGCCCCAGCTGTACTGGCCGGTAGAATCAAAAGGGCAGCCTTTTGAACCTTTATTGCAATGGTGGAAATCAGAAAATACCTTAAACCGTCATCTCTGGCCGGGATTGAATACCGTGGAAATAAGATCTTCTGACCGCCCAGCAGAAATTAAAAATCAGATTAATATTTCAAGACAGGTATTGGGAAATAATGCCGGCGAAATCCATTGGAGTATTGCCGGGCTCACTAAAAATCCGGGCATGCTTCCGGCACTAAAAAACGGACCTTATAAAGAGAAAGCCCTGGTTCCGAAAACACCCTGGCTGAAAGCGATACCTTTACAGACACCAAGCCTGTTCATTAATGATAACGGAAGTTTTATACAGGTAAGCTGGAGTACAAAAAATATAAAGGAGGTCTTCCAATGGGTACTCTTTACGCAGTACAACGGTATTTGGGAAACCGAAATCCTGACGCTTGATCAGCTTTCAAAAGAAATTCCGAAGTCTAAAGACGGAAAAACCTTAAGTGCAGTTGCTATAAAAGCTATCGACCGGTTAGGAAACGAAAGTGATTATACAGCAAAACAGATTAAATAAGTACTGAAGTTGTCTCAAAAATAGTAGTGAAGAATCTTAAACTTTTATTGTAGAGATTCTTCGCTGCTCTCAGAATGATAAACGATAGCACAATAATCTGCGGCATCTGCGGGTAATAAAAAAATTCATCATTCCGCTTTGCTCTATTCAGAATAACAAAAAGCCACACGATCATCTGTGACCATCTGAGAAATCTGTGGTTGAAAAAAGATTCTTTTTCAATAATCAGATCACATATTCAACGCCCCATTTATGCAGCTCATTGATGATAGGCTCTAATTTTTCGCCTTTTGTCGTTAAAGTATACTCAACCGTTGGAGGAACTGTTGCAAATACCTCTCTCACCACAATTCCGTTGGCTTCCATATTCTTCAGTTCTTTCACGAGCATTCGGGTACTGATATTGGGAATAAGCCTTTCCAGTTCACTGAAACGTTTTTTACCGGTGAACAGTGCATAAATGATGGACATCGACCATTTTCCGCCTATTACCCCTAAAATTTCCTGAAGCGCACATTTTTCTTCAGCATGTTCTATATTTTTTTTAACCATAACTGATTGATTGTGTTTAATCCTTTACTTTTTGTTATTACTGTACATTGGTGTAACTACTTGCAAAAGTAAAGTATTGTAATTTACTTTGCAACTCATTTAAACAAAAAAATATGAATCATTCATTAAAAGAAATGGTTGCTCTGGTAACAGGAGGAACAAAAGGCATTGGCAAAGCGATCGCCGATCGTTTAAGCAATTCAGGTATTCAGGTGGTAATAACAGCCCGTAAAGCTCCTGCAGAAAATAAAGAAGGACAATATTTTATTCAGGCAGATCTTGCTGAGCCTGAAAGTGCGAAAATCATTGCTGCGGAGATTCTGGAAAAATACGGAAAAATAGATATTATCGTTAATAATGCGGGAGCCAATTTAAGTCCGGGCGGAGGTTTCAGTACACTTTCCGATGAGCACTGGAATAATGACTGGCAGACGAATTTTATGTCGGTGGTACGGATCAACAAAGCATTATTGCCGGTAATGATCGAACAAAAAAGCGGAGTGATTGTAAACATTTCTACGGGAGCGGCGAAACTGCCGGTGTGGGAAATGACCATGTCATATTCTTCCGCAAAAGCAGCACTGAACGCTTACAGTAAAGCATTGGCCAATGAAGTGGCCGCCCATGGAATCCGTGTTAATGTAGTATCGCCCGGATTGGTAGAGACACCGCTCATGCTGGAATTCATTCAGAATATGGCGCAGTCATCTTCCGTTACGCCGGAAGAAGCTTATCAATCCGTTATGGAAAAGCTGAATGTTCCGATGGGAAGAATGGCTGAACCTGATGAAGTTGCAAGTCTTGTCGCTTATCTTGTTTCCCCTGAAGCGAAATACATCACAGGCGTCAATTATTCGGTTGATGGCGGTGCTTTACCTACGATCTGATATTTAAAATAAATGACGGAAAGAAATTCCCCTCCTTTGGATGGATGGATTCGACCACAGGGAGAAGACGGGGTGGTTCTGTAAAGTTGAATTGTAATAATAAAAGTCAAATATTGAAATTAATGACTTTCACCCTAGCCCTGATTGTAGTGAAAATCCTTTTTGCATGTTTCGACAAGCAAAGCCTGACAGCGGTGGGTGCAAAAAGATTGCAACGGAAAGCAGGAAAAAGTTCCCTAAAAAGCATAAATAGACAATTCAGCGAAGTCAGAAATCTTCGGAGACTGAAAAGCGTTGCTGGTAAAAACTGACGATCCATGAGTACAGAAGTTTAGAATAACTATAAATTGTTTGTGTAAAATTAAGATATTCAATGTTTTATAAATACCACAAAAACAAAATAGGGTGATCAAATCTTCTCGGAATCATTTTTGCATCGTATTGATTCATAATCACTAAAAAATATGAATTATGAATACCAACAGACTTTCCGAAGCGATGGAAAAAGCGCTTAGTGATCAGATGAATAAAGAGATCCATGCATCACATGTTTTTTTATCTTACGGAATTTGGGCAGACGATAAAGGATACCAGGGAATTGCCAATTTCCTTTACAGACACGCGCAGGAAGAAAGAAACCATTCCATCAAATTTATGGAGTACGTTCTGAACAGGGGAGGAAAACCGAAAGTGGAAGCTATACCTGCTCCACCAGCCGATCCTGAATCTCTTACCGCATGTTTTGAAGGCGTATTCAAACACGAAGTGGACAATACGACTGCGATTTACAGACTGGTAGATATGGCATTAGAGGAAAAAGACTGGGCGACATGGAACTTTATGCAGTGGTTCGTTCAGGAACAGATCGAAGAAGAAACCCTTGCGATGAACCTTATGGATAAACTGAAAATTGCAGGTGGCGACCGTGCTACTGACGAGTCTCTGTTTACTTTAGATAAAACGCTGGAAAATGCACCAAACGATGTTCCGCTTGCTCAGGAAGCGACGGGTGACAATCCATAAAACAATTCCGGTGAATTCAATACATAAAAATCTGTCAGGTTGCTGGCAGATTTTTTTATTATGAAACTCCCTTTAAAATCACTATCTTTGCACACTCATAATTCAAAGATTATAGTTTCGGGTTTAATTTGATGTTTATATAAACTTTAAGCCTAACTCTAAACATTAAACCTTGAATTTTAAACATTAAATTTGAATCTAACGTTATGAAATGTGGAATCGTAGGCTTACCGAATGTAGGTAAATCAACTCTTTTTAACTGTCTGAGCAACGCAAAAGCCCAGTCGGCCAACTATCCTTTCTGTACCATAGAACCCAACCTGGGAACAGTTTCCGTACCGGACCAGAGATTGTTTGAGCTGGAAAAAATAGTAAAACCGGAAAGAGTTTTGCCGGCGGTTGTAGAAATCGTGGACATTGCAGGATTGGTGAAAGGAGCGAGCAAGGGAGAAGGACTGGGGAACCAGTTTTTGGCCAATATCCGCGAGTGTGAAGCCATTATACATGTATTAAGATGTTTTGATAACGGAAACATTGTACACGTAGAAGGTTCCGTAGATCCGTTAAGAGACAAAGAAATTATCGATATCGAGCTTCAGCTTAAAGACCTTGAAACCGTTGGAAAAGCGGTTGAAAAAGCTAAGAAATTCATTAAATCCGGAAAGAAAGAAGATATTCTGACGTATGAAACGCTTCAGAGCCTTCAGAAATTTTTGGAAGACGGTAAAAACGCCAGAGAATTTCCAACGGATGATTTTACTAAAACAATCATCGGGGAAGTTCAGCTGCTGACCAATAAACCGGTGCTTTACGTTTGTAACGTGGATGAAAACTCCATTAAAAACGGAAACGAATGGATCGGCAAAATTGAGGAAATGGCTAAAAACGAAGGCGCAGAAGTAGTTGTACTGGCAGCTCAGATTGAGGCAGACATCAACGAACTGGAAACCTACGAAGAAAGAGAGATTTTCCTTGAAGAATTGGGACTTACAGAACCGGGTGTTAACCGTCTTATCAGAAAAGCGTATGATCTGTTAAAACTTCAGACCTATTTTACGGCAGGAGTTAAGGAGGTAAGAGCCTGGACGATCGGGCAGGGATGGACGGCGCCTCAGGCGGCTGGAGTAATCCATACCGATTTTGAGAAAGGTTTTATCCGTGCAGAAGTTATTAAATATGATGATTATATGCAGTACGGTTCCGAAGCGAAAGTAAAAGAAGCTGGAAAACTTTCTGTTGAAGGTAAAGAATATATTGTGAAAGATGGCGACATCATGCACTTCAGATTCAACGTATAAAAGAAATATTAAAGTTAGTTATTATAGAAAAACGCTTCCGATCTATTTTGGGAGCGTTTTTTGCATTCATGTCCGAAACTTTTAAGTATGAAAATTTTATATTTCCTTGCGCTGATACCGCTTATTTCCTGTTCGTCAACGATTGAAAAAATTGTTTTGAATCCGAAAAAGAAAAACCTGAATATGTTGAGCAAAAGCCTTTTACTGTAAAAGAGATTATTGAGAATAAACCGGATTATCTTGAAATTGTAAATCTTAAGAAATACCGGTCCTTTAAAGAGGATAGTCTGGAGTCGAGGCATCCTTACGATTCCGATGAAATCCTGGAGACAAAATGGAAAACATATCAAGAGGATTATAAGATATTTAAAGAAAAATTTTCAAATCAATTTTCTTTCTCACATAAACAGCAGGTCGGAAAAAGGTTGTATGCGTTGGGAACTAACAATCTCGGTTTCTGGTTACTTGCCATTGAGAATAACAAACCTTCCGCTTATTTTTTAGGCTTAAGTTTCAGTCATTATTATTTCAATGAAGTTCAGAATCAGCCTCTTATTAAAGATGGATTTTTACAGATAGAAGGAAGCCTGGTGCAGATTATTAAAGTTCCCGGGCTTCCCGGCTATGATGATTATTCTGCGATTGCTGATGGCAAAATGTTCAAAGTTAATCTTAAAGAATTAATGAAGGATACGGATCAGGATGGATACAATGATATTTTTGAGAAATGCTTTGGTCTGAACCCTGATGATAAAGATTCTGACGGGGACGGAATTAATGATTTTGTTGATATAAATCCTATGTATAGGTCAGAAAAAAATAAATTCACCGAATTGTACGAAATGCTTCTTCCGACGTATGCAGGAGCTCCTGACTTCAAAAAAGATCCGTATTATTTTGAGGTTTTTAAAACAGATTGCGATTATTTTCATCAGATTAATCCCGGAGAGTATAAAGTGTTATTTATCCCCGAAAACGAAGACAAGCAGAGTTATTATGTAAGGTTTACAGATGTCTACGATTTCGGGATTTCCAAAATCAGAAAAAATAAAGAATTTCCGGAGCGATTTTATATTAACAAATGGGGCAGCAGCTCTTCTACCGATTGTGCAGCCGAATACAAAAACGGGAAATGGGAGCTTGAAATGATGGGAGGAATTGACATTTAATTTTATATTCAATATTTCGTACATTTGAATTATACAAATTTAGGTATGGAAAAAACAGCACATACTTCCTATGCATCACTGGACGATTTTTACCGTGAAATGACTTCCAAGCTGGGAACGGATATCGAAAGTATATTTCCCAAAGGCCTGCATAAAGAAATCGGGCATTTCAATGTATTTGATATTGCGCAGACCATAGAAAAGGTGAAACTTACTTCCGAAATGCCCTACAACAGGAGAAAATATTATAAGATAAGCCTGATAAGAGGAAGAAACAGAGCGGAATACGCAGATAAAATCATTCAGATAAAAAACAATGCTTTATTGTTTGCAACTCCGAAAGTTCCTTACCACTGGATTCCCGAAGACAATAACCAGTCAGGAAGTTTTTGTGTATTTACCGAAGATTTCTTTATTAAAGATAAATCATACAACACCCTTGAAGACCTGCCGATCTTCCAGCCCGGAAATATTCCTTTATTTGAAATTGATGATGAATTGGCAGACGAAATCGAGCAGCTGTACCGGAAGATGAAAAAAGAAATAGACTCCGATTATATTTTTAAATATGATCTGATCCGGAATTACGTGCTGGAGCTTATTCATTACGGACAGAAACTGCAGCCTGCCTCAAAATTATCAACTTCCAATGATGCTTCTCTAAGGGTAGTTTCCCTCTTTATCGAATTGCTGGAAAGACAATTTCCTATCGAGTCCTCCAACCAGAGACTACAGCTGAAAACTGCAAAAGATTACGCCGACAGGTTAGCGGTTCATGTGAATTATTTAAACAAAAAATTAAAAGAAAGCACCGGAAAAACAACTACGGAAATCATTGCGGAAAGAATTGTGCAGGAAGCGAAAATTATGCTCAGGCAAACCCGCTGGAATATCTCCGAAATTTCTTATGCTCTGGGTTTTGAAGAGATTGCCCATTTTTCCAATTTCTTTAAAAAGAAAACTTCACTGGCACCTATGGAATTCCGTTCGTGATTTGAATTTTGCAAATTTCAGTTTGATTAAAGCAAACGGTCGCGGCCCGAAATAGCTGAACTTTGTTTCATCAAAAAAAATAAAACATAATGGAAGCAAGAACAAAAATTGCATTAGTTACAGGCGGAAGCCGTGGTTTAGGAAGAAATTCAGCAGTTAAGATCGCTCAGAAAGGCCTCGATGTTATTATCACTTATAACAGCAACAAAGAAGAAGCGGACAAAGTAGTGAGTGAAATCCAGGCATTAGGAAGAAAGGCCATTGCTTATCAGCTCAACACGAAAGATACAGGCAGCTTTGATGCTTTTGTAAAAACGGTAGGAGATCATCTTGAGGAAAATACAGGCAGCAGAAATATCGATTTTCTGATCAATAATGCTGGAACAGCACTGTATGCACCGATTTCTGATGTTACCGAAGAGCAGCTGGATGATGTGGTTGATATTCACTTCAAAGGCGTATTTTTCCTGACCCAGAAATTTTTACCGTATATGAATGATAACGGAGGAATCATCAATATTTCTTCAGGCCTGGCAAGATTTGCATTACCGGGATCTTCTGTATACGGCTCAATCAAAGCGGGCGTTGAAATGTTGACAAAGTATATGGCTAAAGAGCTGGGTCCAAGAAAAATTAAAGTAAATGTTGTGGCACCGGGAGCGATAGAAACGGATTTCGGAGGAGGAAGAACAAGGGATGATGAGCATATTAATGCCATGGTTGCAGCCAATACAGCTTTAGGAAGAGCAGGATTACCGGACGATATCGGCGGAGTGGTGGCTTTCCTTTGTACTGAAGATGCAGGATGGATCAATGGCCAGAGAATTGAAGCGTCCGGCGGAATGTTTTTATAATAATAATTAAAACGGGTGATTGAGGCTCTTAAAATCACCGGTTTTAAATTGGTAATTGATACTGTCAAAATCACCAATTTAGAAAAGGAGGCCCTGAAACTACACTATCGCCTGTGAAAATCCGTGCAACGCGTGGAAGTTTTAACTACAAAAGTCACAAAAGCTTTTTAAACACATGAGCCACATTAGATGAGGGGATAAGTTGTGCGTATATTTTAGAACACATAAGTTTTTAAAAAATCTTTGATTTTTTTTCTGATTTGGTCTACAATATTTCAACAAATCAAAAAATTTTCTGTGACTCCTGTGTAAATACAATTCTATGTGAAAAGCCTCAGGTCTATCGGTAGATATTATTCTCGAAATTTGTGGCTCAGGTTTTCGAAATCACAAAAAAAGGTGGCTGAGGTTCTCGAAGCCACCTTTTTTATTTATATTTTACACAAATTGTCGATTGCTTTTTCCAACGTTTCCTGTTTTTTGGCAAAGCAAAGTCGGATCACATTTTCGTCCCGCTTATTTTGGTAAAAAGATGAAAACGGAACGCTGGCTACTTTATGAGTAATGGTAAGCTCCCGCGCAAAATCAATATCCCTTTTATCAGAGATCTTATTGTATTGTAAAGCCTGAAAATACGTTCCTTCACAATCCAGCAGCTCAAACGAAGTATTCGATAATCCTTGTCTTAAAAAATCTCTTTTTTCCTGAAAGAAGGCGCTCAAACCCTTGTAATGGTGAGGATTCTTCATATATTCTGCCAAAGCAAGCTGCATCGGTGTATTAACAGAGAAAACATTGAACTGGTGCACTTTTCTGAATTCATTCATAAGGTTTTCCGGAGCGGCGCAATATCCTATTTTCCAGCCGGTCACATGAAACAGTTTTCCGAAAGAAGCCACCAGCAGACTTCTTTCTTTCAGTTCCGGGTATTTGCAGATGCTTAAATGAGGTTTCCCGTCAAAAATTATATTTTCATATACTTCGTCACTTAATATAAGAATGGAGGTGTCTTTAACAATTGAAATCAGTTGCTGAATGTCATATTCTTTTAAAATTTTTCCGGCAGGATTGTTAGGATTGTTGATGATGATCATTCTTGTTTTTTCCGTAACCAGATTCTTTACGGTGTCCCAGTCGATTTCATAATCCGGGGCTTTCATTTCAAAACGTTTTACAATGCCACCAAAAAGCTCTACAGTAGGCTCATAGCAATCATAAGCCGGTTCGAAAATGATTACTTCATCATCTTTCTTTATAAAACTTGCAATCGCCGTAAAAATAGCCTGCGTACCTCCTGCGGTAACCGTGATTTCCAGATCCGGATGATAAACTGCCTGATGGGCACTCTCGATTTTTTTGGCGATTTCTTCCTTTAGACCGATCATTCCGCCCATCGGCGCATACTGGTTAAATCCTTTTTTGATGAAATGATCAACATAGTTTAACAGCTCAGGATCCGGCATGAAATCCGGGAATCCCTGTGATAGATTAATCGCCTCGTTTTCATTGGCCAGCTGTGTCATCTGGCTGAATATGGTTGTTCCTACGTTGGAAAGCTTTGACAGTGGGAGTTGTATCATGAAAGTCTTTTAGAATACCGAATTTAATTCAAAATTTTTAATATTAACGTATACAGTTGTATTTTGATTTGAATGAATTCAAAAAGACGGCGTCATAATTCGAATTTCCAGAGTTCACCAACCGGAATTTCTGCCTGGGAATGTTATTAAAAATTTATAATTTCAGAACTTTTAAGCGGTGAAATTTTAAATAAAGGATTTTATTCCTGCCAATTCTCCAGTATAATATCATTACTTGTAAAACAGCTTCAAAAACTGTGGATTTTCAGCAAAATATTCGTGAAAAATAATGTAAAACCTTCGGATATATTTCTTCAATTTCGTATTTTTGTATGTTTGCTGAAATTACATATGTCACAAGAAATAAATCCAATCTATTCCGAAGATAATATCAGAACCCTCGATTGGCAGGAACACATCCGTTTGCGCCCCGGAATGTACATCGGGAAGTTGGGAGACGGTTCTTCTGCCGATGATGGTATATACATTTTACTTAAAGAAATACTGGACAACTCCATTGATGAGTTCAGGATGAAATCCGGTAAAAGAATCGAAATAAAAGTAGATGACGGTAAGGTTACCATCCGTGATTTCGGAAGGGGTATTCCACTTGGAAAAGTAGTGGATGCTGTTTCTAAAATGAATACCGGGGGTAAGTACGACAGCAAGGCTTTCAAAAAATCCGTTGGTCTGAATGGAGTAGGTACAAAAGCGGTAAATGCACTTTCCGAATATTTCCGCGTCCGCTCATTCCGGGACGGGAGGTTAAAAATGGCTGAGTTTTCCAAAGGAATGATCACCGAAAATTACGATGAAAAAGATACCTCAGACCGAAACGGAACCGAGATCTCTTTTATTCCGGACGGCGATATTTTCCTGAATTTTAAATTCAGAAAAGAATACATCGAAAGAATGCTCCGGAACTACGCATACCTTAATCCCGGGCTTAAAATATTTTTCAACGGCGAAACTTTTTATTCCGAAAACGGACTTAAAGATTTGCTGGAAGAGGAGCTGGAAAATGAAACGCTTTATCCTATCGTTCATCTGAAAGATAATGATATCGAAGTGGCGATCACGCATACGGATAAATCCCAGACGGAAACGTATTTTTCTTTCGTGAACGGACAGAACACTACGCAGGGAGGGACGCATCTCAATGCTTTCCGTGAAGCTTATGTGAAAACAATCCGTGAATTCTTCAATAAAAATTTCGACGCTTCGGATGTCAGAAAATCAATTGTAGCGGCAATTTCCATCAATGTGGAAGAACCTGTTTTTGAATCTCAGACCAAAACAAAACTGGGTTCAAATGATATCGGACCAAACGGGCCTACGGTAAGAACTTTTGTAATTGATTTCCTGAAGAGTAAACTCGATAACTTTTTACATAAAAATCCTGAAGTAGCGGAGGCTATTCAAAGAAAAATTTTAATTTCCGAAAGAGAAAGAAAAGAACTTTCCGGAATTCAGAAGCTGGCCAGAGAAAGGGCTAAAAAAGTTTCTCTTCACAATAAAAAGCTTCGGGATTGCAGGCAGCATTACAATGATCAGAAGAATGAAAGAAAAGGGGAAACCCAGATCTTCATTACAGAAGGGGATTCTGCATCAGGATCCATCACAAAATCCAGGGATGTAGAAACACAGGCCGTATTTTCATTAAAAGGTAAGCCTTTAAATTGCTACGGATTAACGAAAAAAGTAGTGTATGAAAACGAGGAATTCAATCTGCTGCAGGCTGCCCTGAATATTGAAGAAAGCTTGGAAGACCTGAGGTACAATCAGGTGATTATCGCCACGGATGCCGATGTAGACGGGATGCACATTCGCCTGCTGATGATCACATTCTTTTTACAGTTCTTCCCGGATCTTATCAAAAACGGACACCTTTACATTCTTCAGACCCCATTATTCAGGGTAAGAAATAAAAAAGAAACAAGGTACTGTTATTCTGAAGCGGAAAGAGTTAAAGCGTTGAATGAATTAGGGAAAAACCCTGAAATAACACGATTTAAAGGTCTGGGTGAAATTTCCCCGGATGAATTCAAGCATTTTATCGGGAAAGACATCCGTTTGGAGCCCGTAGTGGTGGGAAAAGATCAGACGATTGATCAGCTGCTGGAATTTTATATGGGTAAAAATACACCGGACCGACAGGTTTTTATTTTGGAAAACCTCGTTGTAGAAGATCCTGAGATTGATAAAAAAGAAGTATGAGTTGAAATATTGAAGATGAAAAAATAAAATCGATAAACCACAAAAACACAAAAAATATGAGACTTAGTAACCGTAAAAAAACTTCGGTATACAACTTTATCAACACAGTGCTGATCATGCTGCTGGCAGCCGGTACCGGCGCCTACTTTCTGGAAGAGAACAAATTCAATGTCTTAGGGAAAGAAAGTTTGCTGCTGATCGCCGTACCGTTGCTTTTAATCGTATTGTTTTATCTCAGCGGAAGGCAGATTTTTGAATACGACAGTGAGGGAGAAGCTCTTCATTTCAGGAACAGAAATGTAATTCCTTTTCTGCAAAAACCTCTGAATGACGAATTCCCAAAGTATAAACTGCTGAAATTTGAGATTATCAATATGTTTTTTGTGAAAAGACTGTACATTTCAATCTCCAGTAAAAACAATGGTACTACCCTTTTAAAATACGAGATTTCATATCTTACAAGAAAAGAACTTGCAGATTTGAGATTTTCCTTAAATAAAGTGACCAAAACAAATAAAGAGAACAGAGCTAATATATAAATAATGACAGAAGAACACCCGCACGAAGGTGAAAGCCTAAAGAAAGTTTCCGGGCTTTATAAAGACTGGTTCCTGGATTATGCTTCTTATGTAATTTTAGACCGGGCCATTCCGTCGGTTTATGATGGTTTTAAACCTGTTCAGCGAAGAATCATGCATTCGATGCGTGAGCTGGAAGACGGACGTTACAATAAAGTAGCCAATATTGTTGGAAATACCATGAAGTACCATCCCCATGGTGATGCTTCCATTACGGATGCCATGGTGGGAATTGGGCAGAGAGAACTGCTGATAGACACCCAGGGGAATTGGGGGAATATTTATACCGGTGACTCTGCGGCTGCAGCAAGATATATTGAAGCACGGCTTACTCCTTTTGCGCTGGAAGTGGTTTTTAATCCGAAAACTACAGAATGGGCAAAATCATATGACGGCAGAAACAACGAGCCGATTGATCTTCCTGTAAAATTCCCGTTGCTGCTGGCACAGGGTGTGGAAGGAATCGGGGTGGGGCTCTCCACTAAAATTCTTCCCCATAATTTTAATGAATTAATCAGTGCTTCCGTTGCTTATCTTAAAGGGAAAAAATTTGAACTGTTCCCGGATTTTTTAACGGCTGGTTATCTGGATGTTTCTGAATATAATGACGGACATAGAGGCGGAAAAGTACGAGCCAGGGCTAAAATATCACCGCTGGATAAACATACGCTGATCATCACAGAACTTCCGTATTCAAAGACGACAAGTGATCTTATTGATTCCATTCTCAAAGCCAATGAAAAAGGAAAGATTAAGATTAAAAAAATTGAGGACAATACCTCGGACAAAGTAGAAATTCTGATTCATCTTCATAATGATGTTTCTCCGGATAAAACCATTGATGCTTTGTATGCATTTACAGATTGTCAGGTTACGATTTCACCGAATGCATGTGTGATTGTTGGAGATAAACCAATGTTCATGAATGTTTCCGATATTTTAAAAATGAATACCGATCATACGGTTTCATTGCTTAAAAAAGAACTGGAAATCGAACTTCATGAGTTGCAGGAAAGCTGGCATTTTTCTTCCCTCGAAAGAATTTTCATTGAAAACAGGATCTATCACGACATTGAAGAAGTGAAAACCTGGGAAGATGTGCTGAAAACCATCGATAAAGGATTAAAACCTCATACCGGGCATCTTTTAAGAGCAGTCACAGAAGAAGATATTTTAAGATTAACGGAAATCAGAATCAAAAGAATCTCAAGATTCGATTTAGATAAATTTAAAGAAAATATTGCGGCACTTGAAGGTAAAATCGAAATGGTAAAACACCATCTGGATAACCTTGTTCAGTATGCTATTGATTATTACCTCAATATTCAGAAAAAATACGGAAAAGACCGCCAGAGAAAGACAGAGCTCAGGATTTTTGATACCATTGATGCCACTAAAGTGGCAGTGGCTAATGAAAAATTCTATGCCAACTTTGAGGAAGGCTTTATCGGAACTTCGCTCAAAAAAGATCAGTATTTGTTTGACTGTTCAGATATAGATGATATCATCACTTTCAGAAAGGACGGAAGCATGAAAGTCGTAAAAGTGGAAGCAAAGACTTTTATCGGGAAAGATATTCTGCACGTTGCCATCTGGAAGAAAAATGATAAAAGAACGGTGTATAATATGATCTACCGAGAAGGCAGGGAAGGTCCGTATTACATGAAGCGCTTCTCTGTGACGGGAGTTACCCGAAATACGGATTATCCTTTGGCTTCAGACAAAAAAGGTTCGGAAGTACTGTATTTCTCAGCCAATCCAAACGGAGAAGCAGAAACGGTGTCTGTTCTTTTAAAACCGAATCCAAGAATCAGGAAGAATAAAATGGATGTTGATTTTTCCGAACTCGCCATCAAAGGCCGGGATTCCAAAGGAAACCTGGTAACCAAATATTCGGTGAAAAAGGTAGATCTTAAAGAAGAAGGCGTTTCCACACTTGCGCCGAGAAAAATCTGGTTTGATGATACTGTGCGAAGACTGAATGCCGACGGGCGCGGTACTTTGCTGGGAAGTTTTAAAGGCGATAATAAAATACTGACCATTAATACGAATGGCGAAGCAAAGCTTGTTTCGTTTGACCTCGGAAACCGTTTTGACGATCAATATCTTGTCCTGGAAAAGTGGAAACCGAACCAACCGGTGACGTGTATTTATTTCGATGGTGAAAAAGATATTTATTTCATTAAGAGATTCTTATTTGAAAACACTCCGAATGTCCAGACCTTTATGCCTTCGGAACATCCGAAATCATTTATTGAAAACGTAATTGTTGCCAACGGCGCTACTGCCGAAATTATTTTCGCTAAAGATAAAGGCAAGGAGAGAGAGCCCGAAACCGTAAATATTGATGAGTTTATTGCGGTAAAAGGAATTAAAGCAATCGGAAACCAGTTTACGAAATTTAAAGTAAAGACCATTAACATAACTGTTCCGGAACCTGAAGAGGAAGAACCTGAAGTATACGAAGACCCGGAGCCAACAGCCGGAATGGATGAAGATGGCATGATTGGTGATCTTTTCCAAAGTGAAGACAATTCCGATAATTAAATTTAAGAAAATATGAATATTTTAATACTCATTATAGCAATTACCGCGATCATAAGCTTCGTTGCACCCAACGGCAGCAGTAATTTCGAAAAATATAAATTCAATGTAGGAGCTATCCTCAACAGAAAAGAATATATCCGCCTGCTTTCTTCCGGATTTCTGCATGCCGATATTTTTCATCTTTTGTTTAATATGATGACGCTTTACTTTTTCGGGCCTGTGGTGATGCAGGCATTTGGTAATTTTGGCTTTATCCTGATTTATTTGGGATCCATCTTACTTGGAAATATATTTTCACTTTTTGTATATCAGAGACAGCCGTGGTATTCAGCAATCGGTGCCAGTGGCGGAGTTTCGGGGATTTTGTTCGCTTCAATCGCCATGATTCCTCACCTTGAAATTTATATGTTTTTTATTCCGATAGGTATTCCGGGATTTGTATTCGGGCTTGTGTATTTCAGCTATTCCGTTTATATGATGCTGAATCCTAATCAACATGATAATATTGGTCATGCTGCACACTTGGGAGGTGCCTTTTTTGGGCTGGTGTATGCGGTTGCTGTTCAGCCGCAGGCTGCGATCGCCAACTCTCTTTATTTGGGGATTATGTCGCTCCCGCTGATTTATCTCGCGTATGAAATCTTTGTACGTAAAAGGATAGGATAGTTTAAAATTAAATGATAAAGTAAAACCAATGAACAATTTCATTGGTTTTTTGTTTATATTACTTCAACTTTAATTTTGTCTGACAGGTATTTCGGAAGTGTTTTTACGGCATTAATAACTTTGGCATTATTGAATTTTTTTTCTGTTTTGCTTTTGGTGTAATAATTACAGTTCATAAAGAGAAAATAAGCTAAAACTCTATTGTAATCATCGAGCTTTTCATCTTTAATCATCGAAAGAATGTTCGTAAGAAAAAGTTCTCTATTTTTTGATTCTGAAATAGCACGTCCAAGTCTTCCGATATCTCCGTAATAGTGGTTTTTTTCAGCATTATCTATTCTGAAATAAATCCCAAGTAAAAGATCAGGAACATTAATGTCCAATTCTTCCAACTCTTTAATGTAGGTTTGACGGTCTTTCCATGCATAACTTGCATCAGATACTCTTTCAAAACGGTCGTTCATGATATCGAGATGAGATCTTAAAAATATTTCCCAATGAGCAGTTTCTGCTGATAAAAGAGCCATATTTACACCCTGAATTCTTGGACTGAAATCATTACTGCATGATCCTACGGCTTCAGATGATCTCATCTCATCCAAAAGCTTTTCTTTCTTATTTTTTGGGAGGCTCTGCCAATTTTCGGGAAGGGTAACAACCGCATTAAATCTTTCGCTTTTAGCATTTTCCTTAAATTTTGTCGTTGAGAGATCAATGAGACAATCAGAGTAAACAATTTGTTTTGAATATTTCTGATCTAAAGGAATGCTTTTAAAATTTTCGGGAAAATAAAATGCTTCAATATATTCTTCAGAATAGGAAGTTTTAGGCTGATAATCATATACCCAAGTTCCTTTTTCGGGCTTTTCAACGGAAGGTTTTTTATCATCTTTTTCCAAATAAAGCCCGTAATTATTATTAAGGGATAGTTCATCATATGTTATAATATTCTTTTTATTATAATCTTTTGTCTTCGTTTTTATAATAAGAATATCTTTTCTGACTGTAGCACCTGGATATTTAAGAATGAAGTTTTCCAGTGAAATATTGTTGTCCATATCTTTTTTTGCCTGGGCGACATTTCCCGAATTGAGATTGATGATACAGCCTTTTACCTGTTTTTTTGAAAAATAGATTTTGGTGAGATCACAAGTTTTATATTTCAGATGTAATGAATCAACAATTTTGCCAAGCTTATCCATTGTTTTTTCATTATAAATAAGCCCATTTTTAAAAGTAGTAAATTCCTGAGCTGAAGCGAATGAAATAAATAAAATTCCTATAATGCAAAATCTTTTTCTCATGCGGACACGGTTTAGTTTTTGTTTATAACGTAAAGACTGATAAAATATTTTAATCTGAAAATTTATTCACTGCTTCAACAATACTGTTTACAAAAGCAACCTGCTTTCCTTTATTGCTTTCAAATATAAATTCCTGAAAGCTTTTACTTTGGTATTTCCTAAAATCGCCTACAATCGTTGATTGCAAGTATTACGGTTATTACTTTTTTCCAAAAATAAACCGGTCATTTCCGGATAAATCTTTTATCAGTTCTGCTTCTGCAAAATCTTCGTACAACTCCAGCGTTTCAGGACCCAATTTTTGATTGATTTCAAGAAATAATAATCCATTGTCTGCTAATTGTTTTTGAGCATCTTCAGCAATTTTCCTGTAAAAAATCAGGGCGTCTGAGGTCGGAGAGAAGAGCGCCATTTCCGGTTCAAAACCTTTTACGGAATCTTCAATTTCGTCCTGTTCATAAATTCCGATATAGGGCGGATTGGAAATGATCACATCAAATTGTTCTTCCAGTACAAAATTCAGGTAATCGGCATGGATGAAATTGATATTCATTTGATGAAAATCAGCATTCTTTTTTGCCACTTCCAGAGCTTTTTCAGAATAATCAACAGAAGAAACTTTAGCATCAGGAAAGTGTTTCTTCAAAACCAGAGGAATAATTCCACTTCCCGTTCCGATGTCGAGGATTTTCAGGCTGTCACTTGGTAGTGCGGAGGCGTGAATTTTTTTATAGCCAATTCCAGCAATTCTTCTGTTTCCGGCCGGGGAATAAGGACATGTTTATTGACGAAAAAAGTCATTCCGTAGAATTCTGCTTCACCAAGAATATGCTGATATGGTTTTCCGGTTTTTAATTCAGTGCAAACTTCAGAAAGTTTTTTTTCATCATCAAGCAACAGTTCCTGATCTGAGAATCTTCTCTGGTAAAAAGAATTAAATCCTGTAATTTTTTCAATAAAAATGGAACTTAAAAAAGCGTTTTCGGAATCGGTATACAATCCGGAAAGCTCTGTTTTAAAATGTTCTTTATATTCTGAAATCGTCATTTATCTTGTAAAAACCAGTTTAGTATCTGTTGATTTATCTTCATCGATTCTGTAGCCTTCGTAATTAAATGCTTTAACATCATTCAGCGTTTTAGCATTGGTTTCAGCACAAAAGCGTACCACCATTCCTCTGGCATGTTTGGTATATACGACGATAGTTTTTGGTTTTCCGTCCTTTAATTCATAGAAGTCAAAATCAATAACCGTATGATTGAGCTTTTTCCGGTCAACCACTTTAAAATATTCATTGCTTGCCAGATTAAGAAGAATTTCATTCTTTTTCATTTCACCATTCAACTGATCTGTGATTTTCTCTTTCCAGAATTCGTATAGATTTTTATAATTTTCAAATTCAAATGGCCGTCCCATTTCCAGACGATACAGCATGACTTTATCCGAAGGTTTCAACAACCCGTATAAGCCGGAAAGAATCCTGTGGTTTTTCTGCAGGTAATCCACCGCATTTTTATCCAGTGTTTTGGCGTCTAAACCCCTGTAGACCTCACCGGTAAAGGCATAGAGTGCCGGAGCAGATTCTTTTGCCGTAGGTTTTGCCTTCCATTTCTGGTTCCTTTCCCAGTTTTCATCCGCCAGCTTGGTTGAAATTTCCATCAGCTCTGAAAGGTATTTCGGTGATTTTTCTTTGAGATAAGACTGTATGTAAGCTGCATCATCAATGAATTTCGGGACTGTTGTTTTCAGCAGATCCGTAGTATTTTCAGTATTCATCAATTTGGCAGGTGAGGTAAGTATTTTCATAGTTAAAATACAGATATGTGAATATCAGTAAATAATAAATTGTTTAAACTTTATAATTTAAAATCGTTTTTAAATGATCCCTTTTCCCTGTCGGATCAGTTCCGGTTCTCCGGAAGTAAGATCTACAATTGTAGAAGCCACATTATCTCCGTATCCGGAATCAATAACAATGTCTACCAGATGATCATATTTTTCGGCGATCAGTTCCGGGTCGGTAGAATATTCAATGATTTCGTCATCATCTTTTATAGACGTTGATGCAATGGGATGTCCTAATTTTTCCACAATCAGCTGGGGAATCGGATGATCCGGGACTCGGATACCAATGGTTTTATGTCCTTTGTAAGCCAAAGGAAGGCTTTTATTGGCATCCAGAATAAAAGTAAACGGACCGGGAAGATGACTTTTAAGGAACCTGAACACAGAAGTATCAATAGGCCGCGTAAAATCTGAAAGATGGCTCAGGTCATTACAAATTATTGAGAACTGGGCTTTCTCCAGCTTCATTTTTTTAATCTGTGCAAGCTTTTCCATGGCTTTAATGTCAAAAATATTACAGCCCAGCGCATACACCGTATCGGACGGGTAAATGATCAGTCCGCCATTATTTAAAGTTTTAATAACCTCATTAATAAGATTTTCCTGAGGGTTTTCGGGATAAATTCTCAATATTTTTGCCATAGTTCAAAGATACAAATATTAAAATAGTTTTGGTGAAAGTCCTTTATTTAAAAGAAAAATTAGGATTTTCAAAAAATTGTCGTATATTTGCAATCCAATATCGCGGGATGGAGCAGTAGGTAGCTCGTCGGGCTCATAACCCGAAGGTCATCGGTTCGAGTCCGGTTCCCGCTACTAAGATTAACGTTATCGGTAACGTTACAAAAAATATACCGCGGGGTGGAGCAGTAGGTAGCTCGTCGGGCTCATAACCCGAAGGTCGCACGTTCGAGTCGTGTCCCCGCTACTAAGAACGCTGTGGTGGCGTTTTAAAAAATACACCGCGGGATGGAGCAGTAGGTAGCTCGTCGGGCTCATAACCCGAAGGTCATCGGTTCGAGTCCGGTTCCCGCTACTACAGAGAGTATTGTCAACAGGCAATGCTCTTTTTATTTTTATATGGTACTTTTTGTTTTCCCAATGGCTTAATTTATGCAGATAGATTACTACACCATTTAAATGATAATAGTATGTATAAAAAAATCCTGGCAGGTTTGGGCGGTGCCGTAGCGCTAAGCCTTCTGCACGAAGCCATCAGAAAAAATTTCGATAATGTTCCCGAGATTAATAAAGTGGGAGAAGAAGCTTTAAACAAAGCGTTGGATAAAGTAGACGCAAAAGTTACCAACCATGATCAGCTGTATGCTGCAACGTTGGCAGGGGATGTTATTGGAAACGGAATGTATTACGCCGCAACAGCGACTACCGGTTTTAATGTAGCTTCCGGAGTTTTAATGGGACTTGGCGCAGTTGCGCTTCCTGAAAAGCTCGGACTGGATAATACACCGGTTGCCGAGAATAATCAGAAAAAAATAATGACGGTTGCCTATTATCTCTTCGGAGCAATTGTTACCAAATTTATTTATGATAAAATAAAATAATAGTATAAATGTAAAGGCCGCAAATTTGCGGCCTTTACATTTTCTTTAATGCTGATGCTTTATGTACAGCGGATTTTCCTGTTTTTTCGCTCATTACCTCATACTGCGGTTCATCTTCGGAAGCTCTCCGTTGCCTGTTCATAAATACAAAATCTTTGATGTGGACTTTTGTGATGGCGCCATGAGTTTCTCCATTGCTGGAATTCCATCGTACCATATCTCCTTTTTTTAATCTGCTCATCTTTTTCGTATTATTATTAGAATGGTACTAATTATTATGCCATACCCTAATTTATACAAAGGGCAAAAAAAATCCCGCCTTTAGAAGCGGGAATATTGTTTTAAAAGCAGATTAATTATTCTACTGTAAGCTGATTAAAAGGCTTAAGTGCATTGTCGTCTGCTGTAGTCTGACTTAAAAATTCTTTTTTCTGATTCCCTTTCATTCTGTTGGCAGCGTCATTTCCATTGAAATAAGATTCACTTAGTTTTGTAGTTACTTCAGAAGGATTCAATTCAAATTTTGTATCACCTTCTACTCCAAGATAACCATTCTTTCTGGTAAGGTTTGTAATATAGTTGTTGTAATTGATAAGGGTGCCTCTGAACATTGAGTTATGATACTCCATGCATTTTTTAGCTTTTTTTGAAGAATTGTTGAGGATACAGTTGTTCATGTTTCCTCTGTAAAGACGCCATTCCAGTTCTACTTTTCCATATTCCTTTGCTAATGCATTGGTTCCGTTGGTAAGGATTGCAGGGTCATTTTCTTTTTCGCTGATCTCTTTTAAATGTTTGATAACTAAAGGAACTGTATTTTCAATCTTGGTTTTCGCTTCACCTATCGCACTGAAATCTGCTGCTGGAGTACCCTTTTTCTGGGCATTGATCACGTTAAAAATCAGGAGTAATAGTACAAATAACAAATTATATCTTTTCATGAGAAATTTTTAAAGCACTAAAATAAATATATTTTCTGAGTTAAGACAAATTCATTTTAATTTTATTTAATAAAATTTAACAAGTTTTAAGAATTTAAATGAAAATTTTTCTTTTTAATGAATATTAATTGTCTGATAAATTGCAGCAGTTAAAAATTTAACAAATTTTAATAAAAATTATAGCATTGATTTTCAGTTAATTATGAAATAATCTTTGTTATCACTAAAAAAGTAGTTGTTTGGACAGGAAATATTTCTACATTTGTATAACTAATTTCTTAGTGATATTGAAATTGAATCGTATCACAATCAATGATAAATGAAAAATGTATGAAAATTCAGACGTTAACTAAAGCAGAAGAGCAGGTAATGCAGTATTTATGGAAACTCGAAAAAGGATTTCTGAAAGATGTCCTCGATCTTTTTCCCGAACCGAAACCTCATACAAATACCGTTTCCACAATTCTTAAAGTTTTAAAGGAAAAAGAATTTGTTGATTATCATGTGTACGGAAGGCAGCATGAGTATTTTCCACTGGTATCCAAAGAGCAGTACTCCGGAAAAACAATAAAAAGTCTGGTTAAAAATTATTTCAAGGGTTCTTATAAAAGCGCCGTTTCATTTCTGGTAGAAAAGAATGAGATGACTGTGGAAGATCTTGAAATGCTGCTGCACGAACTTAAAAAGAAAAACTGATAGGCTATGGAAACTGTACTTCTATATTTTGGGAAAGTTATTTTATGTTCCGGTGTAATGTTTTTGTATTATAAATTGTCTTTAAAAGACAGGACATTTCATCACTACAACAGATTTTATCTTTTGTCTGCGATGCTCATATCACTGCTGCTGCCGTTAGTGAAAGTTGAAGATTTTACTATCGAGGTGAGTAATGATATCTATAAATTAATAGATACCGTACAGAATTTTAACAATAAAAATGCAACCCATGATTCCACTTATTTTAGAATTATTTTTTCAGCTTTGGGGCTGGTTTCTTTCTATTTTTTAGGAAGATTGATCTACGGGATTTTCAGAATCCACCGGTTGAAAAGTCAGTTTCATAAGGAAAGCTTTGACGGAATCAACTTTTACCATACCAACCTTAGTGAAGCGCCTTTTTCATACTTTAAAAATCTTTTCTGGAAAAATTCAATTATGTTGAATTCAGATGTCGGAAAACAGATTTTGAAACACGAAATGGTTCACATCGAACAGAAACATTCATTCGATAAAATCTTTATGGAAATTATTACGTCTGTTTTCTGGTTCAATCCGTTCTTTCATCTCATTAAAAAAGAAATTAGTTTAATTCACGAATATCTGGCTGATAAAAAAGCCGTAAAACAATCGGACACCAAAGCATTTGCGCAGATGCTTTTAGCAAGCCACTTTTCCGGAAACCAGTTGCCTGCCACCAGTCCGTTTTTAAGTTCTAATTTAAAAAAACGATTAAAAATGTTACAAAAACCTAAAACAAAATTCGGGTATGCGCGTAGAATTTTTGCGTTGCCGGTTGTATTTTCAGTAGCTTTTGCTTATCTGGTAAATGCTAAAAACCAGGAAATTAAAGCAACGAATATGGAGATTGAGAAGGCCGTTTCTCAAATCAAAAAAGAAAATAAGAGTATTGTTAAAAAAGACACCATTTCTCCAAAATCATCTGAAAATAAAACCATAGTTACTCCAAAAGTATACAGAAAATCAGATGATGACAGGAAAATTGCCGAGCTGAGCAAAAAGATTCAGGAAAGAACTGAGGCTCTGAAAAATTTTAAGCCGGAAAGTAATGAATACAATAAAAATCTTGAAGAGATCGGAAAACTATCCGGTGAAATCGGAAAAATAGCAAGTTCTAAAGATTTTCTTAATTCTGCAATGGTCATTAAAATCGATGGAAAAGATATGAAATTTGATGAGTATTTTAACTCCAAAGAATTTAAAGATGTATTGAAGGAGGTTAAAGATTTTAAATATGAATTTGACATGCCTGAAATTCCGGAAATGAATATTGAATTTCCTGATGTTCCCGCACCCCCGGATGCCCCGAAAGTTAAAGTCTATAAATTTAAAACTACCGGAGATATGAAATGGACTCCTGAATCCGATATGGCTTTCAGATCTTCAGAAAAAGCAAAAGAATCTGCTGCAACTGCCAAAAAAAGAGCTAAGCTCGATAAAGAACGTGCAAGGCTGGAAGAAAAAAGAGCGAAGCTGGAAGGTGAAAGGGCAAAACTGGAAGCAGAAAGAAGAGCGTTGGAAGGCGGAAGAAGACCTTTTATTTATAGCAATACCTTCAGAACGGTTCCCGGAGATCGGGTATTAAAAATCAATGCCGATAATATAAAATTCAGTAACAACGGTACATCTATTATTACTTCAGGATTTAAAAATACAAAAGGTATTGAAGAACTGAAGATTTATATTGACGGGAAAGAATCCACAAAAGAACAGATGGAAGCCCTAAAACCGGAATCCATCAGAAGTGTGAATATCAATAAGAATAATACGGACGGAAAAACGACCGGAGAGGTAAGAGTCGAAACAAAGAAATAGAAAGTTCCCATCAGCTCTGTTAATAAAAACAATAAATATTGACAGAGCTTTTTAAAAAATAATATACTATGAAAAATATCAGTCTTTTTCTCCTGTTCATAAGCATTACAGCCGGTGCGCAAGTCAATCGATTTTTCTATGAATACAAATTTATACCTGATTCCAATAACAAAGAGGATGTAAAAAAAGAAATGATGCTGCTGGATATTGATCAGAAAGGCTCAAATTATTACAGCAGAGATAAGTTTGTAGCCGATTCCACCTCTATGGCTGAAGTGCAGAAGCAGATTAAAAGCGGTGGCGGAAATATCAATATCAGCAGAAGGGACAATCAGGGAATGGTAGGATATAAAGTGACAAAAAGCTATCCCGATTTTAAAACCTATCTTTTCACAAGGATTTCCATGGATCAGTATAAAGTAAAGGAAGATCAGAAACCGGAATGGAAAATACTTCCCGAAAAACAGAAAATAGGATCGTACAATGCCCAAAAAGCGACCACCAGCTATGGCGGAAGGGAGTGGATTGCATGGTTCAGCACAGATATCCCTTTTCAGGACGGACCATACAAATTTTATGGACTGCCGGGGCTTATTGTAAAACTTGAAGATATTACAGGTTCTCATGTTATGACCCTGGTAGGAAATAAGAAAATGGCAGCTCCGGTTTCACAAACAGAAATGGACGTTCCCGGTAATGTAAAAATTATGGGAATCGGAGGAAAAGAGCTTGAAATTTCGAAATCCCAATATAAAAAATTATGGAAAGATTATGTAAATGATCCTTCTAAAAACATGAGAGAAATGATGATGAGAAATGGTGGTGATAATACAAGAGTAAGTTTTAAGGTAAGAACGGCAGACGGCAAAGAAATATCAGATCCCAATCAGGTATTCCGCGAAATGGAAAAAAGAACCAAAGAATCTCTTGCAAAAAACAATAATCCCATTGAACCGGATTTAGTAAGTAATTAAGATTTTCTTATTTTTGATCAAATAAAAATTCCAATAATATTTTTTAAATTAAATAAATAACTAAATAAATTAATTTTTAATCTGAACCTTGTCAATAGATATGAATTAGAAATCATTGATAAAGTTTAAAAAAAATGCACAATTATGAAAAAAAATGTTTTACTTTTTATGCTTTTAAGCGTCTGCATTAATGCGCAAATCAACCGCTTTTTTTATGAATATAAATATATTCCGGATATCAATAATAAATCGGATGTCAAAAGAGATCTCATGGTACTGGATATAGATAAGAAAAATGGTTCTTATTACTACAAAGATAAGCATCGCCAAATAGTAGATTCTTTGAAAAAGGATATATCTGATTCGGATTTTGAAAATGAAATAAAAGATAAAATAACAAAAGAATACGGGAATTATAAAAGTTACAAAATAGATAAGAATGAAACTAAGTTATTCACTATCGGAAAAAAAGATTATAAAGTAATAAAAAAATATCCAGATTATAAAACATATATTATAGAAGCCCTTTCTATTGATACTTATAAAGTTTTAGAAGACCAGAAGATAGTCTGGAAAATTTTCCCGGATAAACAAAAAATTGGTGAGTACAATACGCAGAAAGCCACAACAAATTTCGGAGGCAGACAATGGACTGCATGGTTTACAACAGAAATTCCTTTTCAGGACGGACCTTACAAATTTTACGGATTGCCGGGTCTTATAATAAAGATAGAAGATGCTACTGCTTCACATATAATAACTTTAATGGGAAATAAAGCCGTTCAGGGAGGTGATCGTGAAGAGGATATTCCTGATAATTTAGCTTCTGTAATCAATGGAAATGAAATTGAAGTAACAAAAGAAAAGTTTAAAAAACTTTCGGAAGATTACAATAAAGACCCTTCACTTGGTTTGAAACAATTACTTAATAGTTTTGGAAGTAATGCAAATATTTCAACAAAAATTATAACGAATGGTAATGGCACAAAACAAGCAGAAGAAACAACTATGAATGATGTTTATAAACTGATAGAAAAAAGCGCTAAAGAAAATCAAAAAAAGGATAGTAATCCTATTGAGCTGGATTTAGTAAAATAAATTATAAATTGTTTTAAAAGCAGGATGGAATATTTTCATCCTGTTTTTGTTTTGCTATCTTTAGACTTAAAACCAATATACATCACAAGATATGACAGAAAAAGAGAAATGTGCGAACGGACTTTTATACAATGCCAATTATGATCAGGAGCTCATACAGGAAAAGATTGCTGCGAAAGATCTTTGCGGGCAATATAACCAGCTCAGAAATTCCGACTCAGAGGCAAGAATATCATTATTGAAAAAGATATTAGGGAAGACTGGCAAAAATATCTGTATAGAACCCCACTTCTGGTGCGACTATGGTTACAATATCGAAGCAGGAGAAAATTTTTATGCCAATCATAATCTTGTCATTCTGGATTGTGCTAAAGTTACTTTTGGCGATAATGTATTTATCGGGCCCAATTGCAGCTTTTACACGGCCAGCCATCCCATTGATGTAAAACAACGCAATGAGGGCCTTGAAACGGCGGATCCTATACAGGTAGCAGATAATGTTTGGTTCGGTGGAAATGTAGTAGTTCTTCCCGGGGTTTCGATTGGAAAAAATGCCGTAATCGGCGCAGGAAGTGTTGTCACTAAAGATATTCCGGAAAATGTTGTTGCAGTAGGAAATCCCTGCAAACCTGTGAGAAATATTGAACAGTAAAATCATTAGCGCGGAAACAAAGTTTCCGCGCTAATGATTTTTATTATAATTAAATTAAGCCAGTTTCTGAGAATCTGCAATAAACTGAGCCAGTCCGTTATCGGTAAGCGGATGCTTAAGAAGGCTCAAAATCGGAGGAAGCGGTGAAGTGATTACATCAGCACCAATCTTCGCACAATCGATGATATGCATAGCATGACGGATAGACGCGGCTAAAATTTCAGTCTCATACATGTAGTTATCAAAAATCAGTCTGATTTCCTGGATTAAATTTAATCCATCTGTTGAAATATCATCAAGTCTTCCCAGGAAAGGAGAGACGTAGGTAGCACCTGCTTTTGCTGCCAAAAGAGCCTGCCCGGGAGAAAAAATCAGCGTACAGTTGGTTCTGATACCTTTATCTGAAAAATACTTTAATGCTTTAATTCCGTCTTTGATCATCGGGATTTTAACCACTATATTCGGGTGGATGGCTGCCAATTCGTCACCTTCTTTAATCATTTCCTCATATGTTGTAGAAAGAACTTCCGCAGAAATATCTCCATCAACAATTTCGCAAATTGCTTTATAATGATTTCTGATCGCTTCAGCACCCTGAATTCCCTCTTTTGCCATTAATGAAGGATTGGTCGTAACGCCGTCAAGAATTCCAAGATCTTTAGCTTCTTTAATTTGCTCTAAATTAGCAGTGTCAATAAAAAATTTCATGTCTTTACAGATTTATTTAATACAAAGATAAACATTCCATTCTGAGTGGAAAATTTTAATTGTTTTAATCAGATTAATATCGAAATTTAAGTATTCATATTTTTATTGGTAGCTTTTTGACTCCGTTGAATTGTATTTATGATTTTTTAAGGAGCAATTTGATTGCATCGAAAAGCGATATTATTTTTTATTTTGAAGCTTTTTCTTGCTTTCCGCACTCGCTATTTTTATACTCATGGGTTGCGGCGGCTCCGCCGCCGCAACCCATGAGTATAAAAATGAGCTCAAACAATTGCTTCAATCAAGGCTAGGCTGAAGACACAGTAAAAACTCGGGAAATTATCTGAACAAACAGCCATTAAAAATGTATCTTTAAAATATGCAAAACAATCCATTTACAGCCAGGCTTGAAATTATTGAGATCAACCCTTTCGTTTTTGTGCCTGAGGATATCCTGAATGAGATATTTCAGGCTGCAGGAAAATGCAAAAGTCCCATTCCGGTAAAAGGAAAGGTAAATGGTGAGCCGTTCACGCAAAATTTAATGAAATATTTGGGAGAGTGGAGGTTATATATTAACCTGACGATGCTTAAGGATTCACCGAAAAGAATTGGTGAAATGATAGAAGTCTCAGTTGAGTTTGACAGGTCCGAACGAACAGTTTCCATACACCCTGAATTGTATAAAACCATTCATGAAAATCCTCTGGCACTGCAAAATTTTGAAAACCTTATTCCTTCCGCAAAGCTGGAACTGATCCGTTACATCAATAACCTTAAAACGGAAACCGCAGTTAAAAGGAATATTGAAAAGATCATCCGGTATCTAAACGGAGAGACTGATTTTTTCGGAAAGAAAATAAACCGATAAAACATAATCCGGAGAAGATTCTCCGGATTTACATTATAACTATGAATTTAAAGCTTGGCTCAGCTTGATGGCATCCTGATTGGTTGGATCATACTGCAATGATTTTGCAATATGTTCTTTAGCCTTGGCCGGATCAGTTTGTTGCTCTGAGAATGCTACATAAAAGTACGCATATGCCAGGTTTTTCTTATTCTGTTCCACCTCTTCAGGCTTTACGGTAGCTATATATTTTTCATAAGCCAATCTGGCATTGACATCGTCTTTTGCATTTTGATATGCGTAAGCCTGACTGTAATACGATGGAGCCCAATCCGGTAAAAGAACTGATATTTTCTTCCACGTATCTATCGCATTAGTCCAATCTGAAGCTTCCTGATATGCTCCTGCTAATTTAGCTAAAGCTTCTGCATCTTTCGGATTAGCTTCTATTTGCTTTTTAAGTGCTTCAATCGTTGGATTAGACGCCTGAGCAGTACTTGCTGTTGTGGCTGCAGTTGTATTAGCTGTACCTGCCGTGCTGTCTGTCTGAGTCGTTTGTGCGCTCACAAAACCTAAACCTCCTGTCAGCATTAAACCTAAAAGAAGGGTTCTGATATTCATTTTAGTCATTTTCATAATTCTAATATTTTTCAATTGCATATAATAAAATTCAATAATGATTCCATAAAGTTAATATTTTAGAACCTTTAAGCTTTTTTTGAAAAAATTAACGGGTTAATTAGGTCTTTTATATTAATTTTAGATTCATGACATATAAACTATCTTTGTCACTTTAACCTTTTTAATGACATTTATACCGATGAATATCATATTAGCATCAACTTCTACACTTTTTGGCGGAGACTATCTGGAATATTTAAGAGAGGAAATCACTAACCTTTTTCAGGGTATTGATGAAATTATTTTTATTCCTTTTGCCAGACCGGGAGGCATTTCACATGAGGATTACACGCAAAAAGCACGTTCTTTCTTTGAAAAAATCAACATTAAAGTAAAAGGGCTTCATGAATTTGACGATAAAATAGCGGCAGTGAATAATGCAAAAGGGTTCTTTACAGGTGGCGGAAATACTTTTCTGTTGGTTAAAACTTTACATGAAGAAAACCTGATGTCAATATTGAAAAATAATGTTGAAAACGGAAAACCTTATCTTGGCTGTAGTGCCGGAAGCAATATCGGCGGACAGAACATGAAAACCACCAACGATATGCCCATTGTGTATCCTTCAGGCTTTGATTGTATGGGACTCGTTCCGTTTAATATTAATCCGCATTATCTGGATCCGAATCCGGAACTTAAACACAACGGTGAAACAAGAGAAACCCGAATTAAAGAATTTCTTACACAGAATGATCTTAAAGTGGTCGGACTTCGTGAAGGAAACTGGATCAGAGGGAAAAATAATAAAATTACCGTTGAAGGAACGGAGCTTACCAGAATTTTCGAAAAAGATAAAGAACCGTACGAGATCAAGCCCGGAACAGAACTGTAATTTATTTTTAATTATATTTGAATTGATTTCTGATTAAAAGATGTTTCAACCGTATATGCTGATATTTCTATTACGTGCTATTAACCAGCAAGAATTATAGTGATGTAATGGTGAACTTGTCGTACATCAGTAATTATCATTTTTCTTTATATAGACTGAAAATAAGCTTAAAGAATGAGAAAAACATTAGCTGTCCTTACTTTATCCGTGCAGGTTGTTTTTGCCCAGGATATATCCCGAAAACTTGATGAGGCTACAAAGAATCTGATGAATTCTTCAGGTGCCGTATCATCAAACTTATCATTTTACGTTGCGGACGAAAACGGAAATTTTATTTATGATTATCAGGGAAACAAAGGACTGTCTACAGCTTCTACTCAAAAAATATTTACTGCAGCAGCGGCTCTTGAAGTATTAGGCAAAAACTACACCTATAAAACGACGGCTGGTTATTCGGGAAATATTTCCGGAGGAAATCTGAAAGGAGACTTTATCATCACTTCAACAGGGGACCCAACGCTCGGAAGCTGGAGATATGACGGGTATAAACCGGAAAATTTTAAACAGCAGCTTTTAGAAGCCATAAAAAAAGCAGGCATCACAAAAATTTCAGGGGATCTTGTTATTGATGATTCTTATTTTGATCACCAGACGATTCCCGGCGGCTGGCCGTGGGATGATCTCGGGAATTATTACGGAGCAGGAGTCTGGGGAGTTAACTGGCGCGAAAACCAGTTTGACATCAATATCAACGGAAATGAATTCAAAAGTTTTTCTTATCCTTTGGAGGGTATAAAATGGCTCAATGACGTGAAAATAGGCGGAACCTCAGATCAAAGCCTGATTTTTACCGCGCCACATTCTAATGTCGCTTTGATAAACGGAACATTGCCTTCCAAAACAGTAACGGTCTCAGGAGCTACACCCAATCCTCCGTTACAACTTGGTGTAGAGATTAAACAATGGCTGCAGCAGGCAGGAATTGAGCTTTCGGGAAAAACCGTTACCAACTCCCAGCTTGAAATTGAAGGGAAAAAAATATCAGTTTTTCCTAAAAATAACATGATTTTCACCTACGAATCTCCAACATTGGATAAGATCATCTATTGGTTTTTAAGAAAGAGCATCAATCTTTACGGTGAAACATTAATCAAAACTTTAGGCAAAGAGAAAAAAGGAAATCCTAATTTTAAAAGCGGTGTAGCGTTCCTGAAAGAATTCTGGAAGTCGAAAGGAATTAATCCCAATATGATTAATTTTGCTGATGGAAGCGGACTTTCCCCACAGAATTACGTAGCCGCAAGAGCCGAAGTACAGGCACTGATTTATGCTAAAAAACAGCCCTGGTTCGAATCTTATTATGATGGTTTCCCGACTCAGGATAACGGAATGAAAATGAAAAGCGGAACCATGAGAGACACTAAATCTTTTGCAGGATTTCATACTTCGAAAGAAGGAAAAAAATATGTGTTTTCAATTATCATCAATAATTATCAGGGAAGCGGAAGCACAGAGCTGCAGAAAATCCTGAGTGTTTTAAAATAATCTGCTTTGAGAAAATCAATATTTGCCAGACTGAATAACTGGATCATTTTTGTCCTGATGACGATCGTTGTTCTGACCATTGTGATCGCCTCCACCATTCTCATCAATTTTCTCCGTAAGGAAGAGATTAAAAGGGTTGATATTTTGGTAACTGCACTTAAATTTCAGCAGGAAATTAGTCCTAGTTTAGATTTACAGGAGCTTATTCTTACAATTAATGCTTCTAATAATACAATTCCATTTATTGTAACTGACAAAAATAAAGAGCCAATATTAGAATTAGGTTTCTATCGAAATATTCCTGAAGATATAATAAAAAATCCCAAAGATTTAAGAAGTTTAATGGCAAGTATGGAAAAAAAATATAAACCTATTGAACTCAAGATTGCAAATGGAAATAAACAATTTGTTTATTATGATAATTCAAAATTGTTAAATTATCTTCAGTATTCACCTTATTTGCTGGGCTTATTTCTTTTAAGTTATTTCCTGTTTTCGTTTTGGTTTTTCAGGACCATCAAGAAAACAGATGAAGGTTATCTATGGGCGGGACTTGCCAAAGAAACGGCACACCAGATCGGAACACCTTTATCTTCCATGATCGGATGGATGGAAATCATGAAGCTGGATGATCCCGAATCTGAAGGCATTCATGAAATAGAAAAGGATATTGACCGTTTAAAAACCATTTCAGAAAGGTTTTCGAAGATCGGTTCGGTTCCTGAGTTAAATGACAAGGATTTTAATGCTACCATTCAGGAGAATTATGATTATCTGAAAACAAGGATTTCCAGGAAAATTAATTTCGGACTGCATCTGCCGAACTATACGATTTCTGTACCCCACAATAAGATCCTGATGAGCTGGGTGATTGAAAATCTGGTGAAAAATGCTGTTGACGCGATGAAAGGAGAAGGTTCGCTTTCCATTTCGGTAATCGAAAGAAATAAAAATATTATCGTGGAGGTTCAGGATACCGGAAGCGGCATGATGAAACAGCAGGCTCTGAATGCCTTCAAACCCGGCTATTCTACCAAAAAACGCGGATGGGGATTAGGGTTGTCTCTTGCAAGAAGAGTTGTACAGGAATATCATAATGGTGATATCAGGATTGCCCAGACAGAAGTCGGGAAGGGAACGACTTTTAGGATTACAATTAAAAAATAATAGAGAAAATCTTTGTATAAGATTGTATTGTCAAATCAAAATTATTTTTACAATAAATAAGGCTGTACTAATAATACAGCCTGGAAGTTCTCTTAAAGATAACAAGATTCAATCATCTGGCCTAAAATATTAAATGTTTCAAATGAGCCATCAGAATAAATTCTTTGTATAAATCTGCCTGGTCTGCATGGATTTCCTGCGTATCCATCAAAAGCCGTTGTTCTTACTAAAGTTCTCTTTCCTGCACCTTCGGTTAATCCGCCTTTAATTTCTTGCATTTGATTTTTTAAAATTTTTTTCATTATTGTTAGATTTTTTAATTAACGTTCAAATATAATTTTTTTCACTAACACATAAAAAATTTTATAATAATTTATAATTTGCTATTAATTTACTGTAATTATGTTAATATTATTAATTTTATTTATATTGAATTTTCTATTTCATGATTTTATTAATGCTAACTAAATTATAAGGTAATATTTTTAATTTATTATATATTTTTTCTCCGCTTTTCTTGAAAAGCGGAGAAAAAATCCCCGCTTTAATTATTTGATTTTACTGATATTACTTCTTTCCCGTAAGCCACTGATCCTGAAGTTTCTTTTCTTCCGGCGTCGGGTTAGCTTTAAACTGTAAATTTTCTATGGTCATTTTATCAAGAACCGCTTTACCTTTAAGATCAATCTTTTCAGATTTCCCGCCGTTGTCCCTAAGAACCGTTACCGTTACATTCTGGCCTTCTTTAATCGTTTTGGAATAATTAATGAAATCCTGAACGTTTTGAATGTTGATGGTTTTTCCATCCAAAGCCAGGATCTTATCGGTAATTTTGAAGCCAATGCTTTTTGCAAAAGGTGAAAGTGCAGAGCTTTCATCAAACACGAAAGTATTTGTTTTTTCGTCATATCCTGTCTGGTTCGGATCTTTAATAAACCAGAAAATCGGCGGCGTTTCCTGCTTCTTCAGTTCAACACCCACCATATTAAGGTATTGTGCATAAGGTGTCGGCTGGCTTCCTGCAATATATTTATTATAAAAATCTCTTACCTGAGGATATCCTGTTACGGCAACCAGTTCATCAATAAGCTTATCATCTTTGAATGGCTTATTTTCACCGAATCGTTGAGACAGTTTCCTGATCATATCCCTGTATCCCATTTCACCGTTAGAAAGTTTTCTGAGCTCGATATCCAGACACATGGCAAGAAGTGCTCCTTTTTCATAAACATTTCTGTACTGGTCCTTGTATTCGTCCAGAAGAACATTTTTACTCATCAACGTGAAAGGCATGGTGTCGTTGTAGTTCTTTGAGTTGGTGATTTTTTCATTCATTCTCTGAAGGAATTCATCTCTGGTAATAAGCCCTTCCTGGATCTGGAAAAGGTTGGCGAAATATTCCGTTCCGCCTTCATACATCCAGAGATGCTGAGACATTTTCGGATCTGCGTAATCAAAGTAATGGATTTCTTCAGAATGCGTTTTCAATGGATTTACGGTATGAAAAAACTCATGCGAAACGACGTCGGTAATGGTTTTGTCGATTGCTTCTTTCGGCATCATTTCAGGAAGCACAACACTGGTCGATTCATGATGTTCCAGCGCACCGAATCCTTTGATCTGAGGTCCGTCTCCACCCGCAAGATACAGCATGATTGCGTATTTTTTATTGGTATTCATGTCACCCAGGAATTTCTTTTGGGCAACCACCATTTTTTCAAGATTATCTTTAAAATCTGCAGCTTTATATTTTCCGGAAGGGGAGTACACTCCCAATACCAGATCCATACCTCCTGCATTGAAGGTGATATAATCAGGTTTGGTGTACATTAATGGTGAATCGGTAACTTTTGCATAATTGGCCAGCGTAAAGGTATCTGTAGCATCCGATTGGTCCTGGTCTACCAAAGCCGTTGTCCCATAAAAATCTGCAGGCTTCTGAATCACCAGCTGATAAGGAACATCCTGCATATTGTCGATGTATCCGACAAATCCGTGGGTGTTGATGAGGTAAATCTTCCCTGCTTCAATGTCCGTTCCGGATGGCGAAAAAACAGCCTTGTGCTTTGAAGTATCCATTTCATCATCGAAACTATCGTTTACAAGATAGGTGACTTTGGATAGATTCTGTGCATTCTTTAGAGCATAGGTATTGTCATTGACTTTTGTAAATGCAATTTCTTTTCCTTTGTTGTCTAAAAATTTAATGCCTTCCACAAATCTTCCGTAATCATCTACAGAATAGGTTCCGGGCACCGTTTTTGGAAAGTGAAACTTCACATCTCTGGATTTCATCTTCGGAAATTCCATGGTTACGGCTACTTTATCGTCTTTTACGTTCACTAGATCGATTGTAGTTTTAATCGACTGGGCATTCACCAGAAACGTAGTTAAAACGCCTAAGCTAAGTGCTATTTTTTTCATTGAGTTTAAAATTATAGTTAAATAGTTGTTGAAAATCTGTATTTGTTACACCGCGTCTGTTAAATTTTTTATAAAAAAAAGACAAATTCTTTATTAAAAGATTTGTCCTTTGCTGTGTTTTATTATTGTACTTTTTTATACCTGATATAATAATTTTTATTGAATTGTACCGGATTTCCTTTCTTCATTTTTATGGTTTGCCATTGTTCCGTAGGATTAATGGTAATATCACTGTCGATTCTTATAGGCAAACTGAAATTTTTAACCACATTAGTATACCTGAACTTCAGCTCTTCTCCTTTTTGTTCATATTCAAGAACAGGAACTTTTACAGACCTCAGATATTGGTTGAATACGCTTGAAAAATCAATTCCCGATTTTTTTGAAATATAATTTTCAATCTGTTGTGTGGTTACCGTCTGATGATAAAAATCTTTGTTGATTCCTCTTAAAATCTCCCTGAACTTTTCATCATTATTGATTACCTGGCGAATGGTGTGAAGCATACTTGCTCCTTTAGAATACATGTCGCCGCTTCCCTCATTCCTAACGCCGTATTTTCCAATGATTGGCGTATCATTGCTGATGGTTTTATGGATTCCCTGCATGTACAGGTCCGCCGATTTTTTATCCATAAACTTTTCTGTGAAGAGAACCTCGGAATACATGGTAAACCCTTCGTGTACCCACATGTCTGCCTGATCTTTTGCCGTGATATTGTTGGCAAACCACTCATGGCCGCTTTCGTGGATAATGATGTAATCCCAGTTTAGCCCGACACCGGTTCCTGAAAGATCATTTCCGAGATATCCGTTTGTATATCCGTTTCCGTAGGCTACATTACTCTGGTGCTCCATACCGAGATAAGGCGACTCTACAAGTTTGTAAGAATCCTCATAAAAAGGATACGGACCAAACCAGTATTCAAACGCAGAAAGCATCGGTTTTACCTGCTGAAACTGTTTTTTAGCTTTATCAAGATTATAATCGATTACCCAGTAATCAAGATCCAGCTTGCCTTTTTCTCCATTGAAAGTATCTTTAAAATTGACATATTTTCCGATGTTGGGAATAATGGAATACGCATTGATCGGATTTTTAACTTCCCATGTATAAGCGGTTTTATCACCTTCCTGTTTTTTACTGATGAGCCTTCCGTTTCCAACACCAACCAGATCTTTCGGCGTAATGATTTTCATAACAATCCCGTTTTCGGGTTCATCACTCCAGATATCTTTGGTAGGAAGCCATATTGAAGCTCCGATGCCTTCATCGGCAACACTCATCCACGGATTTCCTTTTTCGTCTTTGGTAAATATCCATCCTCCGTCCCACGGCGCATTTCTCGCGATTCTCGGATTTCCTGAATAGGTAATATCAACCGTATATTTTTCTCCCTTTTTAAATGCTTTATCAGATTTAATCCAGATAAAATCGCCTTCCTGTTTATACTCTGCCATGGGAAAGCTTGCTTGCACTTTATCAGCTTTCATCGGCTGCTGAAGATCTATCTGAAACGTAGGATTTTTAATATCTTTAGTGATTTCAAAGCTGATTTTATTATAGCCCTTTATGCTTTTCGCTTCAAAATCCGGTTCCACGGAAAGGTCGTACTTCTTTACATCCCAGAAATTTCTGAATGCCGTATCTGAACCTTTCAAAGTGTCCTGTTTCGTAAAAGTTTTACCTGTCTCGAAAAACTGGCCGAAAACCAATCCTGAAGCAAATAAAAGCGTATATGAAAGTTTTTTCATCTAAATTAAATTAATAAGACTAAAATAAAGAATAAATTAATTCTGGCATCTGTTTCAATAGCAAATCTGTTAATATGACGGAAAAAATTAAGTTTTGTTACATTCTTTATAAGTGTCATTTTGTAATCAATTACCCTATCGTGAGATTCCCCTCCTTTGGAGGGGTGGCAAAAATTCAAAAATTTTTGACGGGTGTCAAAAAACATTAATCTAAAAAAGGCTTGTGATCAATATTTTTAAAACTAATTCTATTCCCGACAAAAATCCTAGCCGTGATTGCAGCGAAAATCCTTTTTGAAAAAAAGATTGCAGCGGAAAGCGCGAAAAAGCTCCTAAAAAAATCTAATAAAAAAATCCCGCAGAAAGCTCCGCGGGAATATGTTTTAATGTCTTTAAAATTAATTCTTAACAGCCGGCAGATTACCTGCCGCTTTCTGTACCTTTTTGTAGGTATAGGCACACATCACAATACTGAATTCGTAAAGCAGTAACAATGGCAATGCTGCCATCATCATACTTAAAACATCTGCCGGAGTGATAATCGCGGCTACTACCATGATCAGGACAATGGCATGGCGACGGTATGTTTTCATAAAAACCGGGGTTAATATTCCTATGGTTGTAAGGAAATAAATAAGAATCGGGAAAAGGAAAATAACTCCCATTCCGAGAACAACCTGTAAAAATAAAGTTGTATAGTCACTTAAATCGTAAAGCGGAATAATGATATCTGAAATTTTAAAAATAACTCCGAAATTAACGGCAAACGGAAGAATCAGGAAATATCCGCATAATACTCCCGTCATAAACAAAATCCATACGGAATTGATGATGAAAATAGAGTTTTTTCTTTCATTAGGATGAAGGGCCGGGCTGATAAACCTCCACAGTTCCCAAACAATGTATGGAAAAGCCAGAACAATACCGCCAAATATGGATACCGCCATCATAACATTAAACTGCTGGTATAATTTGCTGGCACGTACCGGGAAATCTTTAGGAAGGTGAATGCTGTCTTCACCCAAAATCATTCTTGAGAAGTGATTGACCATTTCAAAGGTGGCAAAATCGTTTCTGGTGGGACCGAAAAAAATATGATCCATGATCCAGTTGATGTTAAATCCGATAATGACTGCCGCAATGATGATGGCAAGAATCGAACGGATGAGGTGACCTCTTAATTCTCCAATATGTCCAAGGAAAGACATGTCTTTTTCACTCACAGGATGCTATTTTTAAGGTTTCAAATGTATGAAAAAAGTTTCGGTATTATATAACGTTAAATCTTTCAGCTTAATTAATTCCTTCGTCCAGCAGCTTATGAAGATCAATAATCCCGAAATACTTTCCGTTTTCCGTCACAACAAGCTGTCCGATATTGTTTTCTTTTAAAATTTTCATGGCTTCTTTTGCCAAAGCTGTTCTTTCAATGGTTTTCGGCTTGGCAGACATAATATCTTTGGCCAGTACTTTTGAAATATCATCGCCTTTCAAAAGCATTCTTCTCAAATCTCCGTCGGTAATTACTCCGATAATCTCATCGTTATTGGTAACAACAGTAATTCCGTGACGGGAACCGCTGATGGAGATAATAACGTCTTTTACGGTATCATGTTCCGTTACCTGCGGTTTTTGCGAAGACAAAAAATCATCCACTTTCGAGATCAGGTTTTTCCCAAGGCTTCCGCCGGGATGAAATTTAGCAAAATCATTAGCCTTAAAATCATTCATTTCCATTAAAGCAATGGCCAGAGCGTCTCCCAAAGCCATCTGTAAAGTGGTGGAACTTGTCGGGGCCAGTTTATTGGGACAGGCTTCCATATCGACATGCGTGTCCAGTATAATTTCTGAAAACTCTGCAAGCTTGCTTGTTTTATTTCCGGTCATCCCGATCAGTGCCGAAGAATATTCTTTAAGATAAGGAACGAGGTTTACAATTTCAGGAGAATTTCCGGAGTTGGAAATGCACAACACCACATCCTGTTTCTGGATCACTCCAAGATCTCCGTGGATGGCTTCTGAAGCGTGCAAAAACTGGGAAGGTGTTCCCGTGGAATTCAGGGTTGCAACGATTTTGTTGCCTACATGGGCAGATTTCCCGATTCCTACCACGATTAATTTACCTTTGGCAGAATGGACAATCTCCACAGCACGGGCAAAATCATCATTTAATCGGTGGCGGAGCTTTTCAAGTTCTGAAATTTCTATTTCTAAAGTGCTTTTCGCTATTGAGATAATGTCGGATCTTTCCATTTTACGTATATGAAGCATATAAAAATCAATTAAAAAAGCGTTATTTCTAAAAGAATTTTTATTATAAATATAATTTTTTATAAATTCGTTCGCTTTTATTTTAAGCGAAAAATTCATAACTTTGGATTAGATGCAAATTTAGCAATAAAATTAGATGAGCGCAAAAAAAGCCAATTTATCAGGCGAATTGAAAAAATATTTCGGATTTTCTACTTTTAAAGGGCAGCAGGAACAAATTATTGAAAACCTTCTGAACGGAAAAGATATATTTGTTTTAATGCCTACCGGAGGTGGAAAATCCTTATGCTACCAGCTTCCGGCACTTATTTCCGAAGGTACGGCCATTGTGGTGTCACCTTTGATAGCATTAATGAAAAATCAGGTGGATGCTGTGAACGGACTTTCATCTGATAGCGGAGTAGCCCATGTTTTGAATTCATCTTTAAACAAAACACAGACCAAACAGGTTTTTGACGATATAAAAAACGGAAAAACAAAACTTCTTTATGTGGCGCCGGAATCTCTTATCAAAGAAGATTATCTGGATTTTCTGAAGGAAGTGAAAATATCATTTTTCGCCATAGATGAGGCTCACTGTATTTCAGAATGGGGTCACGATTTCAGACCCGAATACAGAAATCTCAAATCCATTATCGATAAAATTGCCGATGTCCCGGTAATAGCCCTTACGGCAACTGCCACCCCAAAAGTTCAGGATGACATCCAGAAAACACTGGGAATGACGAATGCTCTGGTCTTTAAAGAGAGTTTCAACAGACCGAACCTCTATTATGAAGTACGTCCGAAAGTAAATGTAGATAAGGAAATTGTAAAATTTATCAATCAGAATAAAGGAAAGTCGGGAATCGTTTATTGCCTTAGCAGAAGAAAAGTGGAAGAGTTTGCCCAGCTTCTTCAGGTAAATGGTATCAACGCCTTACCGTATCACGCAGGTCTTGACCAGAAAGTGCGGGTAGCCAATCAGGACAAGTTTCTGATGGAAGAGGTTGATGTGATTGTCGCTACCATTGCATTCGGGATGGGAATTGATAAACCGGATGTACGTTTTGTCATTCATTATGATTTCCCGAAATCGCTGGAAAGCTATTATCAGGAAACGGGAAGGGCAGGACGTGACGGCGGAGAAGGCTACTGTCTTGCGTTTTACGATCCGAAAGACATTGAAAAACTTGAAAAATTCCTGGCTCAGAAACCTGTGTCGGAAAGAGAAATCGGGTTACAGCTTCTTAATGAAGTAGTAGGCTATGCCGAAACGTCCATGAGCAGGAGACAATATATTTTATACTATTTCGGGGAAAATTTTGATCCGGTAAATGGAGATGGCGCTAAAATGTGTGATAATTCCTCAAACCCTCCAAAATTGAAAGATGCTACAAATGATCTTAAAAGAGTCCTGCAGCTGATAAAAGATACGGGTGAGAAGTTTAAAGCAAAAGATCTGATTTCCATTATTGCCGGCAAGGAAACGGCTGTTACAAAATCCTATAAGCTGGAACAAAGCTCTTATTTCGGTTTTGGAAAAGAGGAAAAAGATAATCACTGGAAAACAATTTTAAGACAGGCAACGGTTCAGAATTTTTTACAGAAAGATATTGAAACTTATGGTGTTTTAAAGATTGCTGAAAAGGGTAAACTGGTTTTAGACGGAAAGCTGGAACATTCTTTCCTTATCGCCGAAGACAGGGAGTTTGACCTTACGCAGACAAAAGCCGAAAGTGATCAGGTTCAGATGCAGTCTGCCGGAGGATTGGACCAGAATTTATTCAATCAGTTAAAAGAACTAAGGAAAAAAGTTGCCAAAAAGCACGGAATTCCGCCGTATACAGTTTTTATGGACCCGAGTCTGGAAGATATGACGGTGCAATATCCCATAACGGTTGAAGAGATTGCCAAAATCTACGGTGTTGGTGAAGGAAAAGCTAAAAAATACGGTAAAGAATTTGCGGATTTTATCAGTAAATATGTAGAGGATAATAACATCGAACGTACTCAGGATATGGTGCTCAAACAGGTGGCTAATAAATCCAGCCATAAAGTTTTTATCATTCAGAGTACTGATAAAAAGATTGATCTTGAAGACATTGCAAGAGCCAAAAATCTTTCGATGGACGAATTGCTGAAGGAAATGGAACGCATCGTTTATCAGGGAACCAAACTTAATATCGATTATTATATTGAAGATAATTTTGATGAAGATATTGTAGACGGTTTCATGGAGTTCATGAACGAATCTGAAAGCGACAGCATGAAAGTGCTGCTGGATGAATTCGGGGATGAACTTTCGGATGAAGAGGTGAGAATGTTGAGAATAAAATTCATCAGCGATGTTGCCAACTAAATGAAAGATGTATTAAAATATCTTTTGTATATTATAATTTTCTTGATGGGATGTTATTTACTTTTACTTCTTTTTGGAGTATTTATAGACTGGTATCTTCAAGGAAAAAAATAAAAAAGAAACTCTTCACATGAGGAGTTTCTTTTTTTTAGAGACAAGTATTAATATAAAATTAAAATCTTTTTTTACATTAAAATCATTAATTATAGATTAGGATCAAGGGTTAAGAAAACTTTTTACTAATTTTACAGTGATGAAAAAGATTTCTGTCATATTTATTCTGCCGGATCTTGAAACCGGAGGCGCAGAAAGGATTGTTACCACAATTGCGAATCATCTTTCCAGAGATCGTTTCGAGCCTAAGATTTTGCTGTTACGCAAACAGGGAGGATATCTGAAATTTCTCAATAGAGATGTAGAAATCATTGACATTAATACTGAAAAAATCAGGCATTCATTAAAACCTATTCTGCGGGAAATATACCGCAGAAAACCCGATATTGTCTTTTCCGGATTTGGAGAGGTAAATGCGTATTTATCATTGTTTATCAAGCTTTTTCCGAAAACGAAATTTATCGCAAGGGAAACGAATGTGGTCACCCGGCACGTCACCAGAAAGGAAATCAAATTCTTCTATAATTTCTATAATAATTACGATAAGATTATTGCGCAGAGTGATGATATGATGCGGGATCTTATTAGAAATTTCAGCATAAAATCGAGCAAGATTGTTAAAATCAATAATCCTGTAGATTTTGATTTTATTGAATCAAAGCTTGCTTCCGCACAAAAGCCTGAGAGCTTTAAATTAAACTACAAAAACGTAGTAGCTATCGGGAATTTATCGGCAAGAAAAGGTTTTGATAATCTGCTGAAAGTTTTTTCCAGGCTGAAAAATGAAAATATTCTGCTTCACATTCTGGGAGACGGAAAAGACCGCGAAATGTTGCATCAGATGAAGGATTTCCTTGGCCTTGAACACGTCATCTTCCACGGCAGACAAGAAAATCCATATGAATTCCTGAAATATGCGGACCTTTTTATTCTCTCTTCGCGCTACGAAGGATTTCCTAACGTTTTGCTTGAAGCAGGGGCTTGCGGAACCTATTCGCTGGCCAATAATTGTCCGGGTGGCATTAACGAAATCATACAAAACGAAACTAATGGTGAAGTTTCCGATATAGAAAATTATGAAGATTTTTCACAGAAAATTTTAAAAATTCTTCATGAAAATCATGATGAAGATCTGATTAAAAGCTCTATCAAATCCAGGTTTTCTAAAAATATTATTCTGGATGCCTATGAAAAGGTACTGTTGAGCATGGTGAAATGATTCTGTTGTATTGTTCTTATGCAGTTTATTTTATACTTTTGATGCCTTTAATTTTATCCAAACTATAATAATTCCTCATGAATAAAATCCAGAGAATAGGATGCGCCTGCGAAAAACCCACATCAAATTATACGGAATACAGAAGTTCGGAATTAGGAATTGACCATACGAACGGAAGACATGCGGAAGTAAGCATTCAGCAGTGTAAGCTTTGCCAGAGAATATGGATTCATTACCTGGTTGAATTTGAACATTACTCCAAATCAGGAAGATGGTACAGGGGAATTGTTTCTAAAAAAAACAGGCCACAGATTACCCCCGAAAATGCTGTAGAATATCTGGAAAGTCTTGAATGGTATGTGTATGGAGGTTCTTATTTTGATTCCACAGGAGAATTTGGACAGGGAAAATTGAGCGTCGATTTATAATATCCTTAGATACTTATGAATTTATATGAATAAGTTTGAAGAGCTGAAACGTTACAGATTTATTAAAAAATTGCGATCAAACGCTATTGCTATCATAACAAATCAAATTGAGATTCATTCCGGATATTTTAAAATGCATTATCTTATTGGAAGAATAAATGATATCCAACCATTAGATATTGATTTAAATATTTTTGAGAAGTTCTATAACGAAATTCAATTTTATCCTGTCGGTGAAGAAAGAAAACTTTACAATATGGAATATCTTAAGAAACTTGATTCAAAATTAGAATTAGTAGATACAAAATATAAAAATTTGCTTGATGAAAAATGTAAAGAAATCATTGAGAAATTTAAAGATATTAAAGATTTTTGCTGAAAAGGTTTTTAACTTCGCTTTCTTCCAGAAAATTTGACAAATCTCACTTTCCCACCTGATAATTAATCGTTAAATTTGTAAGCATAAGAAAGTTAATAATAAACAAATTCATAAAATAACATGAGTCAATTCGATGTTACCGTAATCGGTTCCGGTCCTGGTGGTTATGTTGCTGCAATCCGTGCTGCACAATTAGGTTTCACAACAGCAATTATTGAAAAATACCCTACTTTGGGAGGAACTTGTCTTAACGTGGGTTGTATTCCGTCGAAAGCGCTTTTAGACAGCTCAGAGCATTTTGAGAATGCAAAACACAATTTTGCCGGCCACGGAATCATTATCAACGAACCTCAGGCTGATATCGCAAGAATGATCGAGCGTAAAAATGAGGTCATCAAACAAAATACAGACGGAATCAGCTATCTGATGAATAAAAACAAAATCACTGTTTTTGAAGGAGTCGGAAGCTTCGAATCTGCAACCCAGATCAAAGTAACGAAGAATGACGGTTCTACAGAAATGATCGAATCTAAATATACCATTATTGCTACAGGTTCCAAGCCATCTTCTTTGCCTTTCATCACGATTGATAAAGAAAGAGTAATTACTTCCACGGAAGCGTTAAACCTTAAAGAAATTCCTAAACATCTTGTGGTAATCGGAGGTGGAGTAATTGGTCTTGAATTAGGTTCGGTTTATTTGAGATTGGGCGCCCAGGTTACTGTTGTTGAATTTATGGATAAAATCATTCCAGGAATGGACGGCGCTTTAAGCAAGGAATTGACGAAAGTTCTTAAAAAGCAGGGAATGAAATTCATGCTTTCTACAGCAGTTTCTGCAGTGGAAAGAAATGGAGATACGGTAAAAATCACAGCCAAAGATAAAAAAGGAGAAGAAGTAACAGTTGAAGGAGATTATTGTCTGGTTTCTGTAGGAAGAAGACCGTATACAGACGGACTCGGACTGGAAAAAGCAGGTGTTGAGCTTGACGAAAGAGGAAGAGTGAAAGTAAACGACCATCTACAGACAAATGTTGCCAACATTTACGCGATCGGAGACGTTATAAAAGGAGCGATGCTTGCTCACAAGGCTGAAGAGGAGGGAGTTTTTGTAGCTGAAACATTAGCAGGACAAAAGCCTCACATTAATTATAACTTAATTCCGGGAGTGGTTTATACATGGCCGGAAGTTGCAGGAGTCGGTAAAACTGAAGAGCAGCTTAAAGAAGAAGGTGTTGCTTATAAAGTTGGATCTTTCCCGATGAGAGCTTTAGGAAGAAGCCGCGCAAGTGGTGATGTTGATGGTCTGGTTAAGATCATTGCAGACGAAAAAACGGATGAAGTTTTAGGAATGCATATCGTAGGAGCGAGAGCTGCCGATCTTATCGCAGAGGGTGTTATTGCAATGGAATTCCGGGCAAGCGCTGAAGATATCGCCAGAAGTTCTCACGCACACCCTACCTATGCAGAGGCCATTAAAGAAGCGGCATTGGATGCTACGGCAAAAAGACCGATTCACATGTAATGTTGAATTAAAAAAAATTCAATCATTTAAAAATATTTGTAAATTAGGAGAGGCATAAGCCTCTTCTTTTTTTATGAAAAGGTATTTTTAAATACAAGTGTTATGAAAAGTATATGTATAAGTGTTTTGCTTCTCTTCGCAGTCACTTCATTGGCGCAGGAAGCAGGAAAAGCAGGTGAGCTCCTGAAGAATGAAGCTTCCAAAACTGAAATTGGATCTGTAAATAATAAAAAATCCGGTGTAAACGGCAAAAATAATCCAGGTTTCAGAAACCAGGGAAATAGTGGTTTCAGAACAAATAGTCCGCAATACCGCTGGAATCAGGAATATGGGTACTCCGAAGTTTTTCTCAGAATTCCCGAACAGGGATTTTTCAGTGTGGAAATAGGCGATCAGTTTATCTCCAATAATTCAGGGAAATTCCGGTTTTTTGATCTGCCGGCAGGAAGAATTCCCATTTCAATCTATGAAAGCGGCTATTTATTGTACAGAACTACGCTGAATGTAAGAAACAACAGCAGACTGGTTCTTGATTTTTTTACCAATGAAGGTTTATTTTTGCTGGATTCTTATCCTGTTCAGTCTTACGGCTTCAACAGCTGGAATGATATCTGGAACAATCCGTACGGAAACAGCGGAAATATAAACTATCCTAATGTGATGGACAATCAGACATTTCAGCAGTTTATGGATACAATGAAGGATAGAGCCTGGTTTGATGATAAAAAACTGGCATTTATCAATCAGCAGGGCAGACATGCGATGTTTACCTCGGAGCAAATCAGTATGTTGGTAAAAGATCTTAGTTTTGATAAAAATAAACTGGCTTTGGCCAAATCATTATTTCCGAAATGTGTGAATAAGCAAAAGTATTTTATTGTTGGAGAAGCATTGGATTTTGAAAGCAGCAGAAAGGAACTGATGGATTATATTTCTAAATTATAAAACATTTGATTCAAATATCAGTTCAACTAAAAGAGGGAAGTTTTTCCTCTTTTTTTTGTCCATTTTTCATTTTTGCAAGTTCGGCTTATATTTCCGTACCTTTACCCACTAATTTTATGATCAATGCAACTCGGAAAAACTCAGGCTTTAAAAATTTCAGATAAAAATAATTCAGGATGGATCTTAACGGATGAATCTGGCGAAAAGGCTTTTTTGCCGAAGATTTTCATTCAGGAAGATAAAGAAATAGATGATGAAATTGAAGTCTTTGTATATCAGGATGACAACAAACTGAAGGCAACTACGGAAATTCCATTGGCGGAAGTGGGAGAGTTTGCCGTAATGAGCTGTGTTCAGAGCCTTCCGAGTGGTGCTTTTATGGATTGGGGGATTATCAAAGATCTTTTTATTCCATACAAACAGCAGAAAACAAAAATTGTAGAAGGTAAAAGATATCTTGTACACATATATGTTGATGAAGACCTGGAACTCATCACCGGAACCACAAAATTTAAAAGAAATCCGCAATATCAGGAGCTGCCATTCAAAAAAGGAGATAAAGTAGATCTTATCATGATGAATGAAAGCGAGTTGGGCTGGAATGTGGTTATCAATAAAAAATACATAGGTCTTATTTACGGTTCTGATGTTTTCAAAAAACTGTATCCTTTATCCGAAGAAACCGGTTATATCAAAGCCATACGTGAAGACGGTAAGATCGATGTTTCACTCCAGCCGGAAGGTTTTGAAAATATTGATGAGTTTAAAAAGAAAATTCTGGATAAACTGGAAGAAAATTACGGTCTCCTATACGTTTCCGATCAGTCGTCTCCTGAAGAGATCAAAGATGAGCTCCAGATGAGTAAGAAGAATTTTAAAAAAGCCATTGGCGGACTTTATAAAGATAAAGTTATTGATATCCTTGACGATAAAATCAAATTATTATAAAACAAAAAAGAGCAGAATTTTCTGCTCTTTTTTGTTACTCTCTATTCTTCACCATCAGCCAGCCGGTATAGACTCTGCCGTCGGAAACTTTAATTGTGTACCAGTAATTTCCTGTAGAAATCGGGCTTCCGTTGAGCTTGCCATCCCATTCCAGAGGTTTTTTAAGGATCACTTCCCTGAAAACCGGTAATCCTCTTCTGTCATACACGCTTACCTCAGTTCCCGGATAATTTTCCAGTCCTGCGACCTTCCATTTATCATTGTATCCATCACCATTCGGAGTAAAAGCATTCGGAATATTGAAAATCGAAAAAGGTTTTTGTCCAATAAAACAGCCTTCTTTGGTTCGCACATAAACAATATATTCGCCGATATTTAAATTGGTGAAAATATTTGAAGTCTGCCACGTAAAATTATCCAGGGAATATTCAAAATTACCGGCAGCAGAAAGCGTAACTGTTGCGGATCCATTATTAACCGTTACAGCCGTAATTTCCGGCAATGTAATATAATTCACCTGAATCTGGTCGGAACTCTGGCATCCGAAGTTATTGCTTACCGTAACCGAATAATTTCCGGCAGCAGAAACCGTAATGGTTTGGGTAGTGTCTCCGGTATTCCATAAATAGGTGGCAAATCCGTTTCCTGCATCCAGTGTTACGGTTTTGCCTTTACAGAACTCAATTTTTTCAGGAAGCTCCAGTACGGGTTTTGGGTTTAAGGTAAGGCTTAGTCTTACTACGGCAAAACATCCGTCTGCTGTGGTAACTTTTACATGAATTACTGTAGAACCTACATTCAGAAGATAATTGGTTGGATTGATAATAGGATTTCCAATATTATCGGTATAAGTAAAAGTATATATTCCGGGATTGGCTATAATATTAGACTGATACGAAGTAAGGTCTACCATCATTGAATTTGCCGTTGAACTGTTGCACGCTGTTGCAGAATAATCATTGGCAGGAACATTATTGGTTGAGAGTGTTACCGAAACTCCAAATTTCTCAGATTCACAATTATTTAAAGTCTGTGTTACAAAATACGTCACACCGTGAACCAAAGGAGTCGTTACAGGTAATACATTTCCTGCGGCATCGTAAAATATTAACGAAGTACCGGAAACAATTAAATTAGATAATTTTGGATTTGAAGAAGCACAGAAGTCCTGAGCCGGGTTTCCTGTTGGCTTGGGAGTTTCGTTAATGGTTACCAGAACAGCTGTCTTATTACTTTCGCAGCCGTTGACAGTTTGTGAAGCGTAGTATGTTTGTCCGTTTACAAGTGCTGTGGTGGTGGTTAAGATATTTCCTGCTGCATCATACCATTTGATATTCTGTCCTGTAATCTGGATATTTGAAAGTGCAGGATGATTGCTTGCACAGAAAGTTTGCTGCGGATTTGCAGTAGTTGGCAAGGCTGGTGCAGTTACGATTACATCTTGATTTTGTGATGAAATATTTCCGTTTCCATCATCATAATTCCAGTGAATTACATATGTTCCGGGAAGGGAGTAGGAAAGTGGATCTGTTGTTGTGGCAGTAATGATTCCGGCGCAATTGTCTGTTGCCGTAGGAATTGCTGAAATTACCGTATGGCAGTCTCCTGTGATGGTTGGAAGCGCTGAAGCATTTGGGACCGGCGATGTTGGGTCGCCTACAATTACGTTTACGGTGAAAATTCCATCACAAGCTCCGGAACCGGTAATCTCACAAGTATACGTTCCTGAATTAATCGCTGTCGCACTTGGTATTGTAGGATTTTGTAGTGTTGATGTAAATCCGTTTGGCCCTGACCATTGATAAGTTGTCCCGCCCATTGCATTTAGTTGGACGGCAGAATTCATGCAGACCGGAGAGTTGGAAGTCACTATACCAGAGGATGTACAATCCTGAAACTTTGCAATAAATATATCATTTGAAGGATGTCCTCCCTGTTGCTGAAATGTTCCGGGGGTAGCAATTCCTGTAGTGTTATTACTTGACATTCCTGTAAAATAAATATAACCCTCGTTATCTTTTGTAACAGTTCCTAGCTGTGTTCCTCCGTTTCCTCCATAAAAAGTTCCCCATTGCTTTACATTATTGGAATCATATTTTACCATAAAAGTTTTTAGGGAAGGTCCCGTATCTTCCATATACGCATTAGGTGTAGCGATTCCTGCCTGGTGAATATGATCAGATAATCCCGAGAAAAATACATTTCCCGTAGTATCAATGTGGGCTGTTAATTGAACTGAATATAAAATAGGCAGATTAATTTTTACAATAGTATTTGTATTCAGATCTACTCTCCATATTCCGGCCGGCCCGTAAACCGGACCGCTAAAATTAGGAAACTCACCTGCTAATATTAGAGTATTGTTTACAATTCTTGCTTCCCAAACATATTCCTGAATTGAATTTCCAAAATAGCTGGATCGTAGCAAAGTGCCTGCGCTTTTCGAAAACTTTAGATATAATCCGTCAGTTACACCCCCGAATGTAGTTTGAAAAGCGTTGATCATAGGAATATTAGGAGAACGGGTTGCCCCAATAACTTCAAGCTCGCTTCCTGTAGAAGAAAATATATTATAAATAGAAGTAGAGTGGTCGGTTGCACCGAAGAATGTAGATCGGAGTGTATTACCGGTTGACGCATCCAGGGTAATAATGTAACCGTCAGTATATCCATTTGGGCTAAGTTTTGTTGGCTGTGGAGCGTTTAAAGTTGGAAAATCAGGACTCATTGTCTGCCCCCCAAGAAAAACCTGATTATTATTGTATGAAATAGTATACATTTCATCAACAGAGTTTCCAATAAAATTTTTTTGATAAATCAGCGCGCCATTAGCATTAAATTTAGTTATTACAACATCTTGATTGCTTGCTAGCCTGTAAACTGTACCTGCCGCATAAATATTATAATTTTCATCGAATGCAACATCGTTAAACGAATCATCTTTTATAGTTCCATAATAAGTACTCCATAATCTTTGTCCGGTTTTTGTAATTTTCATTAAGAAAGCATCAAACGCAGCAAGAATATTTTGTTGATAAGCTCCTGAAGTTGAAATATTAGTAGGGCTTGCTGTTGTTCCGTAAAGATATCCTGTATTTTGAGAATCTGTTTTAATTCTTCCGTAATCTTCACCAAAGCCACCTGCATAGCTTCCCCAGATTCTCGTAGGAACTGGATCAATGACGATAGTTTTATCTGAAATATCAAAAGGACTGTTAAAACCGAAAGTCTGATCTCCAAAATCCTTAAAGGAAACATCAATATTTTCTTTTTCATTCCCCGAAATCCAGCTGCTTGGAATGTTTTCGTACATTTCTCCAAAACGGACTTTCATTAATAGTTTACTATCTTTAATAGATGTTGAAGCACCTGTAAATTTCATTTTAATATCGGAAATTTTTCCTCCCGGATTTATGATGAAATTATATTCAACAGGTTTTAAAGTATCATTTGGCTTAAAAAAAACTAAATCAATATTCGGATAAATATTTTTATATAAAACTTTTTTAAAGCAATGAACATTTGTTACGCCTTTTGGTTGATTGGGAATATTGTAATAATTGTTATAATCAGAGGACTTTCCTTCTGCAATAATTTTTACATTCTTATTTGAATTTACCAATTCAATATCTACCCGATGAAATTGATTTTCATATAAGAACTCATCACTAAAATATTTTTTTGCACCAAGTGACTGGTCTTTGTCAAATTTTGAAGAATTTGGATTTGTAGTCTTTATCGTTTCATATACATCGTACGAAAATCCGTTGGATCGCAGCTGTACATTCAGTCCCGCAGAATGAAAAAGGTATTTTACATTGGGATTTGCATTTCCATCCTGGTCAACAATCTGACCCTTGTTTTCATAAAAGAAATAATCTTGGTTTTGATAATTTTTCTTCTGAGAGAAAAAGAGCGTACAATAGAGAAAAGCAATAAGAAACGGTATTCTTTGCATTGGTTACTAATTTTCCGGCAAATATAATAAAATCAATACCTCTTAAAGATTAAAAATGTTTAATACGATTCTATTATGTTAAAACCTGATGCATATCATAATTATTTTCTTTAATTATTTTGTTTAACAATTTTGTCAAAACATTTGATTGATTTATATTTGCACAAATTTGTTTAACAAAAATGTCAAATCAAACAAAAAAAGACCAAACACAGGAATTAATCAAAGAAACTGCAAAGAATTTATTTTTTGTGAAAGGGAAGTTTGATGCCACCACACAGGAGATTGCTGATGAGGCCGGGGTCAACAGAACGCTGATCAATTATTATTTTCGATCAAGAGATAATCTGATCCAGATCATTTTTGATGAAGCGCAGAAAGTAGAACACGAAAAATCTGAAATCATTATGAATTCTGATTTACCGTTTAAGGAAAAGATTGGCCAGTTCATCGAAGGAAGTTTGTCTACCAGTCTTCAGTATCCATATTTGGAAACCTATATCGTTTCACAAATCAACAAAGGAAACTGCCATAAAAAAGATATTGAAGAAGATGAATTAAAAAAACTGTATCAGGAAGTAGAAGCAGAAATGGAGCTGGGAAATATTGAAAAAATGGCACCCATTCAGTTTGTCTTGAATATGATTTCCCTATTGGTTTTTCCAAGTGCCGTAAGACCTTTATTAATGGAAAATCTAATGATAGATGAAGTGACATTCGATAAAATTATTTCAGAACGGAAAGACATCATTTTAAATATATTATTTAAAAATTAAAAATGTTAAAGTATTTTAAAAAATGAATCGTCTTTTAGAAATAAAAACTACAGCAACAGCAATTACATTAAAAAAATAAACGAAGTATAAAATTATGAAAAGAAAACGAATAACTGCACTAAAGCTTAAAATAGGAATAGCGGCTGCATTTATGATTTTCGGCTTTTCATCACTATCTGCACAGCAGCAGGTTTCCCTTCAGGAGGCCATTAAACAGGCGCTCCAAAATAAGACGGAAGCTAAAAAAGCTGCTTTACAGGTGAAAAAAGCTGAATACAAAATTGATGAGGCCAGAGCCGGAGCCCTTCCGCAGATCAGTGCCAACATCAGTAATACTTTTAATCCGATTCTTCAGAAATCTGTGCTTCCCGGAGAAATTATCGGGATGCCCGGACAGCTTGTTCCCGTTACTTTCGGAACAAAATGGCAGTCGGTAAATTCAGTGTCGCTGTATCAGAATATATTTGATCAAAGGGTTTTTACAGGGTTAAAAGCGGCTAAATCTACCAGAGAATTTTATCTGCTTAATTCTGAACTTACCAATGAACAGATTATCGAAAATGTAGCGACTGCCTATTACCAGGTATTTGTTCAGGAAGAAAACCTTAAAACCGTAGAAGCCAGCTATGCCAATACGGAAAGAGTGAGAAATGTTATTAAAAGTCTGGTAGATAACGGACTGGCAAAATCCATTGATCTTGACCGTACCAACGTTCAGCTTACGAATATCGGTTCAAACAGACAACAGCTTGTAAATGCTGTTGAAGTTTCAAAAAATGCACTGAAATTCTATATGGGAATCCCGATCAGTACACCTATTGAACTGGAAGAAAAAACCATCGAGCCGAATACTGCATTATTAGATACCGCTGCCAATTTGGAAACCCGTTCAGAGATTAAAGTATTGAACAAACAGAAAGAACTTTTACAATACAACAAAAAAGCTACTGAAGCTTTACTGTATCCAACGGTTGGCCTGCAGGCAAACTACGGATGGCAGGGACTGGGTAATAAGTTTCCGTATTTTACGGGAAGCGCCCAGGGAACAAACTGGAGTGATTATGCGTCTATAGGTTTAGCGATTAAAATCCCGATTTTCTCAGGCGGATCGACAAGAGCGCAGATTCAGCAGGCTGAAATTGATATTCAGGATCTTGATCAGGATATTAACAATACCAGAGAAAGTCTCGACCTTGATTATAAAAATGCCATCAGTAATATGGAAAATGCGATCATTAATATCGAAAGCATGAAGGATAACGTTGGTCTTGCCGAAAGAGTTCAGAAAGATACACAATCCAATTATCAATATGGTCTTGCCACACTTACCGAAGTGCTGGATGCTGAAAATGCCCTTACTCAGGCTAAGCAGAATTATGCAAATGCTTTATTGGATTATAAACAGGCTGAAATTAAATTAATCAAAGCAAAAGGACAATTAAACACATTACAAAACCCATAATAAACTACAATGAAAAAAACTCTAATATATATTATCGTGGCAGCTGTACTGGTCGGTCTAGCGGCGTACAAAATTGCAGGAAATAAAGAAAAGCAGACTCAGGAAGTAAAAGAAGTAGCCAAGCAGGTAGACAAAATCAATGTGAATGTGGTTACGGTTTCCAGAGAAAATATAGATACGGATTATTCTGCCAACGGAACATTCATTCCAAAGCAGGAATCCAACCAGTCTTCTGAAATCTCCGGAAGAATTGTAAGTGTTCTGGTTAAAGAAGGGTCAAGAGTAGGTGCCGGCCAGGTTTTGGCGACTATTAAAAAAGATGCCATCGAAGTAGACGTTACCCAGGCTCAGAACAACTTGCAGAATGCTATTATTGATAATCAGCGTTACGAAAATGCTTTCAAAACAGGAGGGGTGACAAAGCAGCAGCTTGACAATTCAAGATTACAGCTTAAAAATGCGCAGGCGGCAGTTCGTGCGCAGGGGGTAAAAATAAACGATACCAGCGTTCGCGCAGGAATCAGCGGTACCATCAACAAGAAAATGGTGGAACCGGGAATGGTAGTCGCACCGGGAACTGCTTTATTTGAAATTGTGAATATCAATTCATTAAAGCTTTCAGTTTTAGTTGACGAAAGCCAGATCGGGAAAATTCAGATCGGGCAGGAGGTTCCTATTAAAGTAAATGTTCTTCCTGAAGATTCTTTTGTGGGAAGAATTACATTCATTGCTCCCAAAAGTGATGCTTCTTTAAATTTCCCTGTTGAAATTGAAGTTCAGAACAAAGGAAACCTGAAAGCCGGGATGTATGCTACAGCAACATTTAAAACCAACCATGGCGCGGAAACTCAGAACATGCTTACGGTTCCTGCAGAAGCTTTTGTAAATGGTGTAAGTTCAGGACAGTTATTTGTTGTTCAAAATGGTGTTGCAAAATTGATTAAAGTAACCGTTGGGAAAGTGTACGGAGATAAAGTTCAGGTGCTAAGTGGACTGAATGGAGGCGAACAGGTGGTAACCAGCGGACAGATCAATCTGGATAACGGGTCTAAAGTAAATATCGTAAAGTAGAAGATCTATGAAGTTAGCAGAAATATCGATTAAAAGACCATCGTTGGTGATCGTATTATTTACGATCCTTACGTTGGGTGGTATCCTGAGTTATACACTCATGGGATACGAATTGATTCCGAAGTTTGAAACCAATATGGTAACAATTTCTACGGTATATCCGGGGGCTTCACCCGCAGAGGTGGAAACATCGGTTACCCGAAAGATCGAAGACGCCGTTGGTTCTTTGGAAAACGTGAAAAAAGTAGAGTCTTCTTCCTATGAAAGCTTATCCGTAATCATGGTACAGCTGAATGACGGAGCAGATGTGGATTATGCTTTAAATGATGCTCAGAGAAAAGTAAATGCGATCTTGGCAGACCTTCCGGATGATGTGGATGCCCCGTCCCTGAATAAATTCTCACTCGATGATTTACCGATCATCACGATGAGTATTTCATCAGATAAATTAAACAGCAAAGATCTGTACGACCTTTTAGATAAAAAAATAGAACCGATTTTCTCCCGTGTAAACGGCGTGGCACAGGTAGATCTTGTAGGGGGACAGGAAAGAGAAATTCAGGTGAATCTTGATGAGAAGAAGCTGCAGGGGTATGGGCTGTCAATTGGCGATGTTCAGCAGGCAATTTTATCTTCAAACCTTGATTTTCCTACAGGGAGTCTGAAAACAAGAACCTCAAAATCTACCATCAGGTTATCAGGAAAATATAAATCGGTAGAAGAAATGAACAATCTTGTGGTTTCCAATAAAAATGGAGCACAGGTTCGTTTATCTGATATTGCAACGGTTTTTGACTCCCAGAAAGATGTTGAAAAAGTAGCAAGGTTCAATCAGTTTCCTACTATTTTGATGCAGGTGAAAAAACAGTCGGATGCAAATGCGGTTTCCGTTTCGGAAAGTGTTCAGAAAACTATTGAAACCGTACAGGAAGCATACAAAGCTCAGGGAATTAAAGTAAAAGTTGTAAATGATACAACAGATTTTACCCTGGAATCTGCCAACCACGTTATCTTCGACTTGTTCCTTGCGATTATCCTTGTGGCTATTGTGATGTTATTATTCCTTCACAGTATCAGAAATGCATTTATCGTAATGGTATCAATCCCGGCTTCCCTTATAGCAACGTTCATTGGAATGAATCTTATGGGTTATACACTGAACTTAATGAGTTTATTAGGGCTCTCGCTCGTAGTAGGTATTCTTGTGGATGACGCGATTGTTGTACTGGAAAATATTTACCGTCACATGGAGATGGGGAAAAGTAAAATCCGTGCAGCATACGACGGAGCTTCGGAGATTGGATTTACGGTTGCGGCAATTACCTTGGTAATCGTGGTAGTATTCCTTCCGATTGCGATGAGCTCCGGTTTGGTGGCCAATATTCTGGCACAGTTCTGTGTTACGGTAGTAATTGCGACATTGTTGTCATTGCTGGCTTCGTTTACCATTATTCCTTGGCTTTCTTCAAGATTCGGTAAGCTGGAACATTTAACCGGAAAAAACTGGTTTGAAAAATTCATCCTTTGGTTTGAAGGAATGATCGACCGATTTACCCACTGGATCACAGGAATTCTGGAATGGTGTCTGAAAACAACCCTGAGAAGAATTTCTACAGTTGTAATAACATTCGTTGTTTTAATTGCTTCTTTCATGTTGGTGGCATTCGGATTTATCGGAGGTGAATTCTTCCCGCCGATCGACAGAGGACAGTTCCTTGTTCAGATGGAATTATCAAAAGATGCAACTGTTGAAAAAACAAATCAGCTGACATTGGATGTTGAAAAGTTTTTAAGAAATGACAAAGACGTTGTAGACCTTATCACCACGGTAGGGCAGCAGTCAACCGGTTTCGGTGGGGCTCAGGCTACAACTTACCAGTCTGAGGTTCAGGTAAACTTGACCGACAAGTCTGAACGTTCTGAAAGCACAAATATCAAAGCGGCAAAAATAAAAAGAGCGTTAGAAGAGAGATTTACCGGAGTTGAATTTAAAACCGCTCCAATCGGAATCATGGGTGCTGAAAATGCGCCGATCGAAATGGTGGTAACCGCACCGGATAACGCAACCGCTGTAAAGGAAGCAACAAGAATCCTGGAATTACTGAAAAAAGTTCCCGGGGCTGTAGATGCTGAATTATCTACCGATACAGGAAACCCTGAAGTACAGGTAAATATAGACAGAGATAAAATGGCTTCTTTAGGATTAAATCTTTCCAGTGTAGGACAAACGATGCAGACTGCATTCAACGGAAATACAGATGGGAAATTCAGAGCCGGAGAATATGAATATGATATTAACATTCGTTTCGGAGATGCCAACAGACAATCTATTGATGATGTTAAAAACTTAATGTTTACCAATCCGCAGGGACAGCAGATTCGTTTAAGTCAGTTTGCTGAAGTTAAAATGGGTTCAGGACCAAGCTTGCTGGAACGTAGAGATAAGGCACCTTCTGTAAAAGTAAGAGCCAAAGCTGTAGGTAGACCGGTAGGAGATGTGGCCAATGAATGGGCTAAACAATTCATGGATGGCAAAAACAAACCTGTAGGTGTAGATTATATCTGGAGCGGAGACATGGAAAACCAGCAGGAAGGTTTCGGTACTTTAGGAATTGCTTTACTGGCAGCTATCGTATTGGTGTACCTGGTGATGGTTTCTTTATATGACAGTTTCGTGTATCCGTTTGTGGTATTATTCTCCATTCCTTTGGCAATGATCGGAGTAATGGTGATTCTTGCACTTACTGCCAATTCATTAAACATCTTTACCATGTTGGGGATGATCATGTTGATTGGTTTGGTTGCAAAGAATGCGATCCTGATCGTCGACTTTACCAATGCGAGAAAAGCTGCAGGAGCCAACACCCATGATGCTTTGGTACAGGCTAATCACGCCCGTCTTCGTCCGATTTTGATGACAACAATTGCGATGATCTTCGGGATGTTACCGATCGCATTGGCTACAGGAGCCGGAGCAGAGATGAACAAAGGTCTTGCCTGGGTAGTTATCGGTGGTTTAACATCATCTCTATTCCTTACCTTGATTATTGTACCGGTGGTTTACTCTTTATTTGATTCCATCCTGAGAAGAATGGGCAAACATGAAAAAGTGGATTATGAAGCTGAAATGAAAGCCGATTATGATCACAGAGAACTGAGTGAAGACGGTTATACCCCGAAACATTTAGACTAATATAACAACAACCTTAATTAACCTTAAAAGTGCATCAGAAATGGTGCGCTTTTTTTCATTGCGATGAGCAAGAAGCAATTTTAAATGATAACATCAATGCTCAATTGCTGAGTATAAACTGAAAGTTTACGAACATAGTTCAGCCTTTGCGGACAAAAATATTTTTGATAATTTTAAAAAACTTTGCAATTCTTTGCGTTAAGATTAATCCAACAAAAAAGCTTCCGGGAATCCCGAAAGCTTTATATTTATATTAAATCGTAAGATTTAATCTGCCATTACTTCACCTGCCTTTCGGTACACGAAGCTGCCATAGATATGTCTTCTTGCGAAACGGCTTGGCGAATCTGCGTTCACCATTTTAATGTAGGTATTTCTAGGAACACCCAGGTATTCATAAATATTACCGTTAAGATGCTGAATGGTTAGTATGGATTTTTCCAGATAGAAATCCTGAATATTGGAAGTCGTGGTAGTCTCCGTATATTCTTCCTTGTATTTTTCCTGAGTTTCCGGATTAATGCTCACCAGGAAATGATAGGCTTCAATCACCGATTTACTTTTTTCTTCCGCCTCCAGTTTACCGGCTTCATCATTGATGAATTTGTCAGGATGTGTATCCTTCATCGTATTCCTGTAAATGGTTTTCAGTTCTCTCAGTGTCACATTTTTATCAACTTCAAGAAGCTTTCTGTATTCGCCTAATTTTTTCATTATGGTTGGATCCTTTTTTCGGGATGCAAAATTAAACTATTTAATTGGAATATAACTTATTCATTATTAATTTGTTTTAATAAAATAATATTAAATTTTTATTAATTTAAAATGCAGTTATTTACCAGATTACTTCAAACATTCAGCAATGCCAACGACACCTTGATTGACTCGTGAATATGTTTGTCCAATATTTCTGAATTATTTAATGGATAATAAAATTCTTTCGGATTAACAAAAACATTATTGTATTTGGTCCTTTGGCTCCCTCCGTCTACATCAATAGACAATAATCCGTGGCCATTTTTACGCTGTACAGTCGTTAAGCCTTTAGAGGTTACTTTAGATTCCACACAGCCGATCAGGGCACCTCTTCCTAGCACATCAAAGCAGAGGGCAGTATAAATTCCATTACGAACCAGCTGTCCGGGAGGAAGAATACATGCATAAAGAACATTGGGAAGATTCACAATGCCCCGGGAAACTTTTATGGTAAGCGGAATATTATTGATTTCCTGATATTGCTGTTGTAAATGTATTTTTAATCTATTCAGAGCATCTCCGATTGAAATCATTTCAGGATCATTGGTTCTTAAAAGCATATTTTTCTGCACAGGATGCAGCTGTCTGAATTCGCAGATAGCATTAAAGTAATTGGTCAGTTCTGTAGAATACATTATTCCTCAATTACTCCGTTTTCTGGAAAATATGTGTCACTTTAGAATCCTTAATGAAATCCTGTAACGGCATATCCTTCACTGCATTTTTATTGGTGAGTTCAACATAATATACCATTGTATTGGGAAACTTGGGATCTTTACACAGTATTTTGAAACGTTTTACCTTTTCATCATTACTTAAGAAAACAAGCTCGGAAGCATTATAGAACCTTATATTGTTTACATCAAAAGCATCTTTCCAGTTTTTCTGTAGCCTGGCGAATCTCTTCTGGGTTCTGTCGCTGTCTTCATTTTCAAACTTATCAACCTGGAAATCGGTTAAAAGTTGAGGGTAAACCAGTCCTTCCTGAAGAATGGCTTTCGTAATTTTATCAGATTTATCGTAAAAAATAACCTTATTATCAAACTGTACCTGATTATCTTTCATCACAAGGTTTCCCGAAAACTTTTTGTAATTTTTCTTTTTATAATCGTTTTTAAAATGTTCGATAGCAGTCTTATCTTTTGGTCCTGGCTTTTCTGTTTTCTGGGCAAAAACAAATGCTGATAAAAGTAAGGTGAGGCTGACTGTGTATAATAATTTCATGATGTTTTACTAATTTTTAGTTAAGATTTAAAGAATATTTTTAAGTCTTAGATATTGCAGCAGCATAATGGTTTTGGCATCTTTAATCGCTCCGGTATCAATCATTTGCAAAGCTTCCTCAAAAGAAAGTTCCAGCACTTCAATATCTTCACCTTCATCATCAAGTCCGCCGCCATCATTTATTTTCATATCCTTCGAATATTCGGCGATAAAAAAGTGAAGAATTTCTGTGACGGCACCCGGTGACATATACGTTTCGAAAATCTTCTCAACGTGAGAAATTTTGTAGCCGGTTTCTTCTTCGGTTTCCCTTTTAATACAATCTTCCGGATTATCATCGTCCAGAAGTCCGGCACAGACTTCAATCATCATTCCTGTTTCATTTCCGTTTAGAAAGGAAGGCAATCTGAACTGTTGGGTGAGGATTACATTTTCCGTGCTTTTGTCATACAATAAAATGGCTGCACCATTTCCCCGATCATAGGCTTCACGGCTTTGCTGCTGAAAGCTGCCGTCTTTTTTCTGAATGCTGAATGTTACCTTCTTTAAGGTGTACCAGTTGTCTGATAATATTTCCGTCTTTTCTATCTGAACGTTTGTATTGTGCATAGATTGTATAATCTTGTTAATTATTTTTTAATAAATGTTCCAATGCTTTTTTTAAATCGGGGAACTTAAATTGAAAACCTGCATTCTGAATCTTCTCCGCGGAAGCTCTTGAGCCTTCCAGCAGCGCATCTGCAAGTTCGCCAAAAATCAGTTTTAAAACAAATCCGGGAATATTAGGCATGAAAAGCGGTTTCTTTAAAACCTCAGCAATTTTTTTGGTTAAATTCTCATTAGTGGTATGCTGCGGTGAAACGGCATTAAAAGCTCCATCCATGGTGTCATTTTTCAGTGCAAATTCATAAATGGCACAAATGTCTTCAATATGAATCCAGGGCATATATTGCTTCCCGGTTCCGAGAGGAGCGCCGATTCCCATTCGGATAGGAGGTAGCATTTTCTTCAAAGCACCATCTTTTTCAGAGAGCACAACTGCAGTGCGGATTTTCACCACCCTTTCGGCAAGATTCTGTTCTTTAAACTGATCGGCAGCACGTTCCCATAAGACTACGACTTCACTTAAAAAATCATTTCCGGGCTGGTTATTTTCAGTAAAAATTACATCGGTAGTTTTTGTCCCGTAATAATTGATTCCAGAAGCAGAAATAAAAGATTTCAGCTTGATTTTTTTCTCCTGAAGCGTTTTCAAAATCAGATCGGCAGAATCAACCCTGCTGGAAATCAGTTCTTTTTTTCGTTCGTCGGTCCATCGTTTTTCAGAAATATTGGCTCCTGCCAGATGAATGATGTGCGAAACTCCTTCAAATGCCGCAACATCAATCGTTTTATTTTTAATATTCCATTCGAATTCATTACTGTGCTTTTTCTTTCTTGTTAAAAAGCGAACGGTAAAATCTTTTTCAAGTTTTTTGGAAAGTTCATGGGCAATAAGTCCGCCGGCCCCGGTAATGAGAATAATATCTTTCATGAATAACTGCGTTTACTGTTATGATTGGTTTTTAACGATTAAAACAAAATCATCATCCAGAAGTTTATAGCCATAATCATATATAAATTTGTACTCTGATCCATTTTTATAGACCTTCAGATTAGTAAAATAATCAAAATCAAAACCCAAGCCATCCAATTTTGAACGGGTGACTTTTGTTTTCCCGTCCGTATTCACCTCAGCAAGGATTCTGTAATTTTTGCGAAGTTTATTATTAACATTACGCATGAGATTGTTGGAATCCTTATTCTGCTTGTTGTTGTAGGCGTTTCGACAGGCGTCATTGCAAAATTTTTTGTCGGATCTTCCGATGATTTTTTCGTCACATTCAAGACAATTCATAATTTTTATTTTTTCAATTTGTGTGGATGTGCATGTTTTTTCTTTAATAGTTTCTTAAACCTGCTGTGTGCTGGATAGCTTCTGTTGGATGTTATATTATTGAAAAAAAGTGCCATAAGTAATAAAATAATACACCCGGAAAGAACCGGTGATAACACATACCAGAATCCCAGTTCAGGGATTTTTCCTGTGGAGCTTACTGCAATCAGTGCGGTAGCGCCACCGGGAGGGTGAAGGGTTTTGGTATATTGCATTAAAACAATTGAAAAAGCAACGGCAAGGGGAGCTGAAAGCCAGATAATATCAGGAACAATCTTATAAACAGTAACGCCAACCAAAGCTGAAATCACATGTCCTCCTACCAAATTCCTCGGTTGCGCCAGCGGACTCTGAATTGCGCCGTAAATCAAAACACTTGAAGCACCGAAAGATCCGATCAGAAAAATATTCTCTGTAGCGGATACTGAATGCGACTGGATAAAAGCAATAATCCCGATTCCGAAAAATGCGCCCAGAAAAGACCAGAAATGTTCTTTATAATCAACAAGTGTTTCCCTGTAAATCACGTATTTTGATACTCTGAATGTCCTTTTAATTGCTTTTTTCATATATACTCAAAGGTATGGAAATTATCCGTTTTCAAACGGATAAAAAGAATGATATTTTACATTATTCGTTTTCAAACGACTACAAACGAATTTAAATAGTTTTGTACCGGTTTGAGTTTCAGCTTTCCCTAATCTTTGCAACAGAGATCTGAGAAAACAGTGAACGTCTCGGATCTGAATATTAATCTAAAATAAACAACAAAATTATGTCACTAAGAAACAAAGTAACATTGATTGGTTACACAGGAAAGGAAGTAGAAATGGTAAACTTCGAAAACGGAAACAGCAAAGCCGTTGTATCTCTTGCAACAAGTGATTATTACACGAATGCGAAAGGCGAAAAAGTAGAAGAAACACAATGGCACAATCTCATTGCTTTTGGTAAAACCGCTGAAATTTTCCAGAAATATGTTACGAAAGGAAAAGAAATTGCCATAGAAGGAAAACTTACCTACAGATCATATGATGATAAGGACGGCGTAAAACGCTATATCACGGAAGTTAGGGTAGATGAGATTCTGCTTCTGGGAGGTAAATAACAGTAAAAAACACAGGCGATGAAAGTAAAAGTTTTTAAAGTCCGGCTGGATCAGGAGTTTTTACATCATGATCAGCACATGCTGGATGAATTTCTCGGAAAACATCAAATTGTAAAAGTGGAGACGGCTTTTGTAAACGATGAAAATTACTGGTCAGTACTCTTATATTTTGAAGCATTGAAGATGGCTGTAACTACCGTAAAAGAATCAAAAAGTGCCAAGTATACAGCCGAAAATGAAGCGCTTAGCTCAGACGAGGAAAAAATTCTCTATGCCCTGAAAGAATGGAGATCCGATAAAGCAAAAGAGCAAAATCTGCCGGGCTATTTTATTGCAACCAACAAAGAACTTATATCCGTTGCCAAATATAAGCCGGCCCGCAAAGAAGAGCTGCTGGATATTAAGGGATTCGGAAAGCATAAAATAGAGAATTACGGCGAGGAAATCCTTGAAATTTTAGATAGTATCTGATATAACACAAGAACACAAATGATGAAGATATTCAAGGCTGAAGAAGATTGTTTCTTCAGCTTTGGATTTTAGTTTTAAAGTCAGTTCAATTCCTTATTTTTGCAACACTTATACATTAATCATCATTTATCAATTATAGAATGAAACCAGGTTTAGCAAAAGGGACGAGAGATTTTACAGCATTGGAAGTTGCCAGAAGAAGATACATCATTAATATTTTACAGAAAAACTTCGAATTATTCGGGTTCCAGCCATTGGAAACCCCAAGCTTTGAAAATCTTTCAACATTAACAGGAAAATACGGAGAAGAAGGAGACCGCCTGATCTTTAAAATTTTAAATTCAGGAGATTATACTTCAAAAGTAAATCAACAGGACTGGGAAGACAAAAATCATCAGAAATTAACTTCGCAGATTTCAGACAAAGCTTTACGCTATGATCTTACCGTACCTTTTGCAAGATTTGTAGCAATGAACCATAATCAGCTCACTTTTCCATTCAAACGTTACCAGATTCAGCCGGTGTGGAGGGCAGACCGACCTCAAAAGGGAAGGTTTAGAGAGTTTTACCAGTGTGATGCCGATGTGGTGGGAAGTGAAAGCCTTCTGCAGGAAGTAGATCTTGTTCAGTTATATTTAAAATCATTTGCAGAATTAGGTCTTTCTGTAACCATTCATATTAATAACCGAAAAATTCTTTCAGGCCTTGCGGAATTTGCAGGAATTGCAGATAAATTAATAGATTTTACAGTTGCTCTTGACAAACTGGACAAAATAGGGAAAGAAGGTGTTGTAAAGGAACTTCTTGAAAGAGGGATTGCTCAGGAATCTATCGATAAGCTGGATTTTCTTTTTGAACAGTCAGATGATGCGTTGGAAAATCTTTTACAGCTAAAAGAGAAATTTGCCGGAAATGAAACCGGTTTAAAAGGTGTTGAAGAACTGGAGTTCGTAATCACACAGTCATTAAATCTGGGAGTAGATATTCAGAATCTGGTATTCGACATTACGCTTGCAAGAGGTTTGGATTACTATACCGGAGCCATTTTTGAAGTAAAAGCGGACGAAGTCCAGATGGGATCTATCGGTGGTGGCGGAAGATATGATAACCTTACGGAAGTTTTCGGGGTTAAAAATATTCCGGGAATCGGAATTTCTTTCGGTTTAGACAGGATTTATCTTGTTATAGAAGAACTTGGGTTGTTCCCTGAAGAGGCAACCTCAAAAGTAGAATACCTGTTTGCTAATTTTGGAGGTAACGAAACCCTGGAAGCCCTGAAATTAATAAAACAGCTGAGAGAAAAAGGAATCTCTGCCGAACTCTATCCTGAATCTGCCAAGATTGGAAAACAGTTTACGTATGCAGAGAAGAAAGGAATTAAAAATCTTGTTTTCTTGGGTGAAGAAGAAATTAAGGACGGAAATGTTACCTATAAAGATCTTGAAGCCGGAGAGCAGAAGACGGTTTCCTTAGAGGAATTTTTACAATCTTAGAGCGATGAAGAATATCTTATTTTTAGCATTTCTCATATCTTCTGTTGTTACTCAGGCACAGGTAAGGATGCCGGATCCTCCTAAACAGGACCTCAGCAAAGAAAGCGACAGAGTTTTGCTTCGGGAAATCACTTCTTTTCCGGAACATATTTTTTCATGGAATATTAAATATCTTACGGTAAGTGAATCAGATCAGTTGACAAGCTTACCTGAGAAAATTTCCAGACTAAAGAATCTTGAGTCTTTTATGCTTACGGGAGGTCATAAAATTAAAGATTTTCCTAAAGAATTTTCTTCTTTAAATCAACTGAAAAAATTGGCTTTGCATAATATGCTTACTGAAAAGATGTCTCCTGTGATTTTTAATCTTAAATCATTGGAAGATTTAGAATATTATCAGTTCAGCTATTTTGATTTTTCGCAGGATATTGGGAAGCTAAAAACACTGAAAAGGTTGGCATTATCAAGAGGATTTGATATCAGAAGCTTACAAAATGTTGAAGGAAAACCGGGAAGGAATCTTCCGCCTTCCATAAAGAATCTGAAAAATTTGGAAACTTTGTCATTGGGCAGAAATCTAATGTCTGAGCTGCCCGAAGAAATAGGATATTTAAATATGGTTAATGATATTTGGCTTTCAGATAACGTGTTGACAACCTTGCCAAATGGATTTTCTAAGCTTCAAAATTTAAAAACGCTGAACCTTAGCAATAATGCATTTAAAGTTTTTCCTAAGGAATTATATAAAATCTCAAATCTCAAAAGACTGGATATCTACAAAAATCAGATTAGCCAGATTCCGGCCGGAATCGGCAGTATGACTGGACTTACCGGGCTTTTTATTGATAAGAATAAACTTACCAACGAATGTTTAACTGAATTTTATAATCTAGAAAATCTAGAAGTTCTGGATATCCGGGAAAATAAAATTACAGCTTTTCCTCCCGGATTGGAAAAAATGAAAAAACTGAAAGTAGTATATATTGCAGGGAATAATATACCGTATCAGGAAATTTCCCGTGCACAGGCTTTGTTGCCAAGAACAAAGTTTGTTACTCAGGAAATGCCATGAAAAATACAGAAAATCTAAAAGATATAGCCAGACTTTTTCTCAAGCTGGGAATAATTGGTTTCGGAGGACCGGCTGCACATATATCAATGATGCAGAATGAAGTTGTCACCAAAAGGAAATGGATTTCACAGCAGCATTTTCTGGATCTGATAGGAGCTACCAACTTAATTCCAGGACCCAACAGTACGGAAATGGCCATCCACATCGGAAGAGAAAAAGCAGGCTGGAAAGGCTTAATTACTGCAGGAGTATGTTTTATACTTCCTGCAGTTTTTATTACCGGGATATTCGCGTGGCTGTATAAAAAGTATGGTGCTCTGCCTGAAATTCAGCCATTTGTTTACGGGATCAAGCCGGCGATTATTGCAGTGATTTTATCGGCCATCTTTCCGTTAGCTGAAAAATCTTTTAAGTCGATAGGTCTTATTATTTTAGTATTACTTGTTTTAACGGGATCTTTATTAGGTTACAATGAAATTTTTCTTCTTTTCGGAGCCGGTATTCTTTATGTATTGATCACTTTTCTACGTCCCGGAAGATCCGGAGATGTGAAAAATCTTATTCCTATCGTTTATTTACAGAGTAGTGAATATAATTTGATAACATCTTTAAACTTTAAACTTTTTCTTATTTTCCTGAAAGTAGGTTCCATTCTTTACGGAAGTGGTTATGTACTGTTTGCCTTTCTGGATGCAGAACTCGTTGCCAGCGGAATGATGAACCGGCAACAGCTTATTGACGCTATTGCAGTAGGACAGTTTACTCCCGGACCGGTTTTTTCTTCGGTTACATTTATCGGGTACCAGATTAACGGATGGGTTGGGGCTGCTGTTTCAACCCTTGGGATTTTCTTACCCTCATTCCTATTTGTCGCTCTGCTGAATCCGTTGGTAAAGAAAATGAGAAACTCGAAAATTTTTTCAGTATTTCTGGATGCGGTAAATGCGGCTTCTGTTGCCATTATTGTTTCTGTTTGCATCAGTATGGGAATAGAAACTGTTACCGACTGGCGCACAATTCTTATCGCTGTTGTATGCCTTTATATAAGTTTTCGATACAGGAAAATCAACAGTGCGCTCATCGTTGTATCAGGTTCCATAATGGGATATTTACTGAACTTATTATAAATGGCGATTATATATCAAAGAATCGAATAACCTTTAGAAAAATGTACAACTACAAGGTTAAAATGTTACTTTACCTCGCAAAAAAGTAACTTTACTATATAAAAAAGTAACCTTATTTTTCAAGAAAGTAAATTTACATCGTGCCAATGTAGAATTGCAATGGTAAAATGTAACTTTACTACGCAAGAAAGTAACATTACCTTGCTAAAATGTAGATTAACCTCACGAAAATATACTTTTACATCGAAACAAATTAAAAAATTCTGACTTTTTAGTTGACTTGCTTTTAAATAAGCCTGTAATTATAGTTACATTTATTTTTATACTTTTAAACATAAAATATTAATCATGGAAAACTATTTAGAAATCAACAGAAAGTCGTGGAATGCCAAAGTAGATCCCCATTTGAAATCAGATTTTTATTTTTTGGACGAATTTTTAAAAGGCAGAAGCTCACTGAACCCTATTGAATTGGAACTCTTAGGGAATCTGGAAGATAAATCTGTTCTGCATCTGCAATGCCATTTTGGTCAGGATTCCATCTCCTTGTCAAGACTTGGCGGCAAAGTAACAGGCATAGATCTATCAGACAAAGCAATTGCCGAAGCAAAGCAACTTGCACAAAAATGTGAAACAGACACGAAATTTATATGTACAGATCTATACAATCTACCCAATGTTCTTGATGAAAAATTTGATATCGTTTTTACCAGTTACGGAACGATAGGCTGGCTTCCGGACCTAAACCAATGGGCAAAAGTGATTTCTCATTTCTTAAAACCGGATGGGAAATTTATAATGGCAGAATTTCATCCTGTTATTTGGATGTTTGATGATGATTTTGAAGACGTGAAATACAATTATTTTAATGAAAAGCCTATAATCGAAACATACGAAGGAACTTATGCAGACCCTTCTGCGGATATCGTTCAGGAGTATGTGATGTGGAACCATTCTTTAGCAGAAGTATTACAAAGTCTGATTGATAATCATTTGATGATACATCAGTTTAAAGAATTCGACTGGTCGCCGTATTCATGTTTCAGACATGTTGAAGAATCTGAAAAAGGTAAATGGAGAATATCAAAATTTGGAAATAAAGTCCCTCTGGTTTTCGCCATTGATGCGCAAAAAAAGTCATCGTAATAAATACTACGATGACTTTTCTGAATATATGAATGTTAAATAACTATTCTTAACTTACAGTTTCCTGTGCTTTATTTACAGTATCCTGTGCTTGGCTTTTAAATTCATCCGCTTTTTCCTGAACCTGGGAAGCAACATTGTTGGCTCTGTCCTTAATATCATTCCCCCATTTGTTTAGGTTGTCCTTTGCATTGTTGAATTTATCTTTTACCATTTGTTGTTGTTCAGGACTTGAGTTTTTATACTTCCAGTATGCTAAAGCTCCAAGTCCAACCAGTGCCAATAAACCTTTTGTTTTATTTCCCATGATTTCTATTTTTTAAATGTTAATATTAAAATTTTGTTATTAGTAATCATGTAAAATACGTGCCAAAAAAAATATCAGAACTATAAAATAATGTTAAAATTAATTGAAGGTTTCTAAATTTTCACCGTCAAAACTTGCAAAAACCATAGTCGGGTGAGAATCTCTGTGGGCGAGATTTCCATCTTTATCAATTGCAATAGCGCCTGCAAATCCGTCTATTGTTTTCAGTTCGTCAAAGGTTTTGTCAAAAGCTTCGCTAAGGGACATTCCATCAGTTACTCTTGTAACAATTTTCGCTGCTGTTGCATTACTTACAATATCTTCTCCCACTCCCGTACAGCTTACAGCACAGAAAGAATTGGCATAATTTCCGGCTACAGTTGCAGAATCCGAAATTCTCCCGGGGATTTCAAATCCTTTTCCTCCGGTGGAGGTAGCAACGGCTAATTTTCCGCTTTTATCAATTACCACACAACCAACGGTTCCTTTTCCGCCGTTGCTTAATTTTTCCTCATATTCCTGTCTTCTTTTTGGGATTTCAGTTGAAAAATTTTCAAAACCATGGGCTGCAGCATACTTTTTAGCACCACTACCTCCCAGAACCCTGTCGTCTTCTTTCATCAGTTCCTTCGCTACAAAAACAGGATTTTTTACATCCTGAATATTGATCACACCGCTCATTTTCTGGGTTTCGCCATTCATAATTGCAGCACTCATCCTGATAATTCCGTCACTTTGAATCTGGGAACCGATACCAGCGTTGTACAGTTCGTCATTTTCCAGTAAAGAAACAGCAAAAGCAGCGGTGTCAAAAGCAGAATGGGTTTGTAAAAAATCAAAAGCCTGTTTTGCAATATTTTTCAGAGACTCCTGTTTGGCAGTTTTTACCTCATGACTCTGATCGCTTTCTGAAAAGAATCCACCGTGAATGATTACCTTCATTGTATATTGTTATTTAGAAGACAAGATAGCCAAATTTTTCAAAACCGGTTATGATTTTGCGAATGATAATTAATATTCGTTGAAAAATATGATTTGCTATTTTTCCTGCGGAATAGGATTAAATTGTGAATTTTCTATTGTCAGCACCTTTGTTGTAAGGTCATAATGATCATTCATGGACATCACGTGCACCGTGAGGTTATCAATAGAAATCGGTTCTCCAAGGTTAATATTCGTAAGATTGGTATCTTTAATGAATCTTCCGTCAACCAGAATTACCAGTCCGGAACCTACGGCCGTCATTACATCATTATAAATAAACAGACCGGTATCTTCTCCAAGCCCGATTCCCAGTGTTCTCGGATTATTTACCACAGCCTGGAACAGTCTTCCGATTCTTCCTCTCTGTACAAAATGCGTATCAATAATGACATTGTCGATCAGTCCTAGTCCCTGTGTGGTTTTAATTTCGCCTTTGAGCAATGCTTCAGAACTGCTTCCCTGATAAATCATGTTTTCAGACGCAGCAGCAGCACCGGCAGAAGTTCCGGAATAAATGAAATCCTGTTCCTGATACTTCAGTAAAATGGTATCGTGAAATCTTGTTCCGCCCAGAATAGATGTAAGACGAAGCTGATCTCCGCCCGTAAACATCACCACGTCGGCCGCATTTGCTCTTGCGACAATTGCATCAGAATTGGCTTCTTCACGGTTATGAATATCCAGAATATTTACATTTTTTGCCCCTAAAAATTCAAAGGCTTTTTTATATTCGGAGCCAACAATCTGAGGAATCTGCGACGCTGTCGTAATAATTTCAATTACAGAGTTTTCCTTATGCTTAGACTCGTTGATGATTTTTCTAAGTATTCCTCGCTCAAAAAAATTCAGGTTTTTTTCTATATTCTGATCAAAATCGGTTTCTGCAAAACTTCCTTTGTTTACTGCACCACCAATTACAATTAATTTTCCAACAGGTTTCGTCATAGGCTGCAAATTTAAAAAAATATTAACAGCTGAAAAAATTTCAGGGTACATAAAATTGATTTTGAGGATTTTAGAATGAATACTAAAGAATGATTATTTTTAATAAATATTCAAACGTGGTATAGTTTTGTTTAGGGTTTTGCATTATCTTTGATTTTAAATGCAGTTATTGTTAACTATTAAAAATGCAAATAGACTATGAAAATTGAAAAAATACAGGCATTGCGCGGCCCGAACATTTGGAGTATCAGACGAAAGAAGCTGATACAGATGAGGTTGGATCTGGAAGAGATGGAAAATTTTCCTACTAATAAAATCGAAGGATTTAGAGAAAGAATAGAAAAGTTATTGCCTTCTTTATTTACTCACAGATGTTCCGAAGGAGTGGAAGGAGGTTTTTTTCATCGCGTTGAGACGGGAACATGGATGGGCCACGTTATTGAACACATCGCCCTGGAAATCCAGACTCTTGCCGGAATGGAAGTTGGCTTTGGAAGAACGCGGGAGACTAAAACACCCGGGGTTTATAATGTCGTATTTAATTATATTGAAGAAAATGCCGGAATTTTTGCAGGGGAAGAATCTGTAAAAATTGCAGAAGCTTTGATTAAAGGGGAGGAGTATGATCTTAACGCCTGTATCCAGAAGCTTAAAGAAATCCGTGAAAGGGTTCGTTTAGGACCTTCTACCGGAAGCATTGTAGAAGAAGCGGTTTCCAGAAAAATCCCCTGGATCCGTTTAGGGACAAACTCTTTGGTACAGCTTGGATATGGGGTGAACCAGCAGAGATTCCAGGCAACCATTACCGGAAAAACAAGCTCTATTGCCGTAGATATCGCCTGCAATAAAGAACTTACCAAAAGAATGCTGCATGATGCTGCGATTCCTGTGCCTATGGGAGATCTTATTATGGATGAAGAAGGACTTGACAGCGTTGTACGAAAAATTGGATATCCCGTGGTTATTAAACCTCTGGATGGAAATCACGGAAAGGGATCTTCTATAAATGTCAATGATTGGGAATCTGCCAAAATCGGACTGGAACATGCCCAGAAATATTCCAAAAAAGTAATTGTAGAAAAGTATATTACAGGATATGATTTCAGGGTGCTGGTCATTAATAATAAAATGGTGGCTGCTGCCAGAAGAGTTCCCGCCCATGTTGTCGGCGACGGGGAATTGAATCTTCAGCAACTGATAGAAAAAGAAAATAAAGATCCGAGAAGAGGGTACGGACACGAAAATGTTTTAACGGAAATCGAGGTTGATAAAGATACCACCGAGCTTTTGGAAAAACTGAACTACACCCTGGAAACGGTTCCCCAGAAAGGGGAGGTCGTTTATCTGAAATCTACCGCCAATCTTTCAACCGGAGGTACGTCGATTGATGTAACAGATATGATACATCCTGAAAACATTACCATGGCTGAAAGAATTTCCAAAATTATCGGTCTTGATGTCTGTGGAATTGATATTATGGCTGAAAACCTTACCCAGCCTTTAAAAGAAAGTGGAGGTGCCATCATTGAGGTTAATGCCGCACCGGGATTCAGAATGCATCTGGCGCCAAGCGAAGGATTGCCGAGAAACGTTGCCGCACCAGTAGTAGATATGCTGTATCCTCCGGGAAAACCTTTTACCATTCCGATTATTGCGGTTACGGGAACCAACGGTAAGACTACCACCACAAGACTTATTTCACACATCGTAAAAAGTAACGGCTACAGAGTTGGCTTTACGACTTCAGACGGAATTTATATTCAGAATACCATGCTGTCGAAAGGCGATACTACAGGACCGCTTTCTGCAGAGTTTATTCTAAAAGACCCTACCGTAGAGTTTGCGGTGCTTGAGACTGCGCGTGGCGGAATTTTACGTTCCGGGCTCGGATTTTCTCAATGTGATATTGGGGTTTTAACCAATATTGAAGAGGATCATCTCGGCATGAATGATATTCATAACCTTAAAGATCTTACCCGTGTAAAAAGAGTAGTGCTCGATAGTGTAAAGAAAAACGGGTGGAGTATTCTGAATGCAGATAATGAATATTCCATGAAAATTGTTAATGACCTGGATAGCCATGTTGCCATTTTCAGTATGAATGAAAATAATCCGCACATCCAGAAATTCGCGAAAGAAGGACGTATTACCTGTATTTATGAGGAAGGTTTTGTTACAATCAAGAAAGGAGACTGGAAAATAAGAATCGGCAAGGCAAAGGATTTTCCGATTACCATGGAAGGTAAGGCTAAATTCATGATTGAAAATGTACTGGCTGCGAGTCTTGCCTGTTATTTATATGGATTCGGGATTGAAGATATTTCCAATTCTTTACGGACTTTTATTCCAAGTGCACAGCTTACTCCGGGACGTTTGAATGTATTTAAGTTTAAAAATTTCAAGGTGCTGATTGATTTCGCACACAATCCATCGGGTTATGAAGCAATTGAAGATTATCTCAAAAATATTGAAGCAACGAAAAAAATCGGGATTATTTCAGGGGTAGGAGACAGAAGGGATAGTGATATTAAAGAGTGTGGAAAGATCGCAGGAAGAATGTTTGACCATATCATCATTCGAAATGAGAAGCATCTCCGCGGACGTACGGAAGATGAAATTAACGGACTTATTATAGAAGGTATGCAGTCTTCGGGCAAAGATGTAAGCTATGAAATTATTCCTAAAGAAATTGAAGCCCTGAAACATGCAATGGGAATGGCTGAAGAAGGTACTTTTATCACTGCCTTAAGCGACGTTATATCTAATGCAATTGATCTGGTTCAGGATTATCAGACCAGGGAATTAATGGAAGACGATAAAATGCTATAATTATATTTCTAAAGTTTTGGATTTCTATAAATTTCGGCGGCATCGAAGATGCCGAAATTTTTCTAACTTTTATTATAGTTTAGTAAACTATTCCTTCGCAAAAAAAGCATTCGAGCTTCCGATCCAGATGGCATCTTTTTTATTGAAATCGACGTTTACCATCGCTGCCTTAGTCATTCTTGCTAAATTCTCCATCAGAATCGGGCTTTCATTATTTTCAGGCCAGATATATAATAAACGAATCTCTGCTTTCGAATAATCTCCGTTGATATCCTCAAAAATAGGAGCATAGTCTACTTTTCTCTGCAGGATGTAGTTTTGTTTATCTTCAATGGCATCTGTAATTTCTTTCGTAGGATTTAGATTCACCCCGCTTCCGGCAAAAGAAAACAACGGCTTTAAAACAAAATTTTTCAAATCCTCTGTTTCGGGAAATTCATGCAGGAAATAACTTTTCGGAACAAATTGATGTTGTAAAAGAGGCAGTAAAAATTTTGAAATTTTGAAAAACCAGTTGGGATGGGTAATCCATTTTACATCAACATCTTCCCGGAAATCGAATTCAGTTTTCAGGTCCGGAATCCGATCTAATTCATCAAAGATAACACGGTTATAAATCCTTTTAATTTCGGTTAATTTTCCATTATTCTCATAATAAAGTTTTTTTCCGTTCTTTTTTACTTTGGTAAGGCAAACCGTTTTTATTCCAAGTAATTGTTCTGTCAGGACAAAATCGATGGCTGTTTTCTGCTTTTCAGGATAAATTTCCAGAAGGATAACATTTTCCGGATTTTCGTCTCCAATAATAAGATCTTTGAAATGGTTTTTAAAATTGTCAGGAGACATTGTATTTTTCAATTCAGAAAGGAAAGGATAAATTTCGCAGAAGGCATCTTCAAAAACTTTTTGAAAAGCGTATAAAGAAGGGAAAGCTTGAAGCTCAATTAATTGCGGTTCCACTTCTCCCGTTTCATTTTTACAGATTCCGAAGTCGATGGTGAAAAAATGCGGTTTTTCCGTATCATTTGGAACTCTGCAATTATCAGGAACAGCTTTTTGTAAAATATCCGGGGATAAAGCTTTTATCTGATTAATAATACTTTTGCTCGCATTGATCAGTTTAGCTTCAAAATCTTTGGTAAGGAATAAAGGACTTTCAGAAATTCTGAATGCCGGTTCCAGTCCGCTTTTTTGCTTTAGATATTCTTTAAGCTGAGCATATTTTTCCTGCGAAAATTCCTGATTAAACTTTTTTCTGTATTCTGAAATCATAATCTTTTTTCGTTGTAATTTAAAAAAATCGGACGATCGCCCGATTATGTTACTAACTATATTTTGCTAAATCAGAACATTTACTCTGTTGATAATATTTTGCTTTGCAAAATCTAAAAATCTCGGTAAAATCTGGGACTGCGTAAGGGTAATTTTATCTTCATCATCAATTCTTTCGATGGTTTCAAGATACTTTTCCATTCCGAAATTTTCAATCATAGCCAATTTGTTTTTTTCATCTTTCAGGTTTTCAATCATTCCTTCAGGATTCGCTTCAGGATGAAACTGTGTACCGAAGATTTCCTCAGAAAACCGCACAGCCATTACCGCTCTTTCCAGATCAATATGAGGACGGAATTTTTCAATCGCAGTAATTTTCATTCCCAGCTCTTCAAACCGCTCATGGTCCGGTTCTATAAACTGATAGGCACGGGAATCCACCGCGTAGAAAGGATCCGGGAGATTTTTAAATAAAAATTCTTCTTCGCCCTCCTCTGTTTTATGAATGGGCATTACACCGAATGAATAGGATTTTCTTTTACAGATATTTCCCAGCTTCCAGTGAATGCTTGCCAGCTGAAAAGAATGGCAGATTAAAAAAAGGTATTTCTTCTTCTGGCTGATCCGGTTGTGATTGTGAATTGAATCTAAAAAAGCACTGAATCTATCTTCCCATTCAAACCCTTCACGGTGCGGATTTCCGGGACCTCCGGAAGAAATAAATATGTCGAAATCTTCAATATCGGGAATTTCATTTTTAAACCTCACATCAAATGTCGTGATGCTTACATTTTCCCCGGTACAGCTTTGCCTGAAGGTTTCAGAAATTTCTTTAATATTTTTAAATCCCTGGTTGATCTGATTATTATTCATATCCAGCAAAGCAATTCGAATATCCTTCATCTTATCTCAAATTTTATACAAATGTATCAAATATTATGAATGTAAAACTTCTCCATGAGTAATGCCGTATTCTGTTTCAGAGATCATATAATCAACAACTTTTGTAAGATCGCCGGTTTCATTAAATATTCTGAGCTGGCGGTCTGCACCCGTTCCGTTTTCAAGAATGGTCCATGCATATTCTACTTCTTTCCTGCATCCCAATTCGTCTACCACATCATCAATAAATTCAAGGAGTTCCTTCAGAAGATCCGGATACGGTACGGATTCTTCTTTCCCGAAATCGATAAGATGCGCTTCTATTCCGCTTTTGGATGCTCTCCATTTATTTTCGTTCAGCAATAACCTTCTATAGCTCCTGAAACTTAAATTCTGCTGATGAAGTTTATAAATTTTTGCTACAAGAGACTGCATAATTGCAGCTAAGCAAACGGTTTCATCTATTCTTAAAGGCATATCGCAAATCCTGAATTCAATGGTAGGGTAAAACGGATGAACCCGAAGATCCCACCATATCTTCTTGGCATTGTCTATGGTTCCTGTTTTCACCAGAAGATCCACATAGCTATCGAACTCAGCCAGGGAATTAAAAAAGCTTGGAATCCCGGTTCTTGGGAATTTTACGAAAATTTCCTGTCTGTAAGACTTGAAACCGGTATTTCTTCCGATCCAGAATGGTGAATTGGTAGACAGCGCATAAACGTGCGGAAGAAAATATCGCATCACATTCTGTATTCTCACTCCTTCTTCACGGTTTGGAATTCCGATATGAACGTGCAGCCCGAAAATAAGATTTCCACGTGCCACATCGCCCATGTCATCAACGATTTTGATATATCGTTCGCCGTTGGTAATGGTGTTGTGTTCCCAGTTTGAAAAAGGATGTGTTCCCCCGCCGGAAACGCGAAGTCCCTGTTCATGGGCTGTTTTGATAAGATGTCTTCTCAGGTTGGTTAATTCCGTTTTGGCTTCCTGGATATTCTGGCAGATTCCCGTTTCCATTTCGATCATGGATTCGTGCATTTCGTGCTTTAAGTTTTCGCTTAAAACGGCTTTTCCGCCTTCGATAATTTTCGAAACATGAGAGACCAGGTCACGGCTCTCAACATCAATGATTTGATACTCTTCTTCGATTCCAATAGTAAATTGATGCATTTTTTTTCGTGTTTATTTAATGTTTTTTTATTGTACAGAATCTTTTACGAAAGTTCCCCAGGAGATATTCGGTTTTCCCGGAACGTATTCTTTTGCTTTTTCCAGAGCAAGTTTTGCGGCATGCTCAACAATCCATGCAAAGTTTTCTTCACCTACAGAATTCCTGTCTGCATCCGGGGCAGGATTGCAGAAGTCGATGGCGTAAGGAATTCCGTCCCGCACGGCAAATTCTACCGTATTGAAATCATAGCCTAAGGCTTCATTCATTGTAATGGTATAATCATGAATGGTTTTTAATAATTTTTCCAGCTCTTCACCCTGGGTTTTATGCGTTGTTGCATATCGTAGATGGTGTACGTTTCGGGGTTCATAGGGCATAATGTGAACATATTTTTTACCCAGACAATATACTCTGTAATAATCATCAAAAATTATTTCTTCCTGTACCATCATCACCAGCTGTTCTGTTTCCGAATGCTTTGCCCAAAGATCTTCAGGACTTTCTACGCGGTATACATTTCTCCATCCTCCGCCATCGTGAGGTTTCATGTAAGCTGGAAAACCTACGTAATTAAAAATATAATCCCAGTCGTGAGGAAATTTTAAATTTCTGAAAGATGTTTCCGAAGTGTTCTCCGGTCTTTCATAAGAAGGAAGCAGTACGGTTTTAGGTAATGGGATCCCAAGTTTTGTCATCAGAGCATTATTGAAAAACTTTTCATCGGCACTCCACCAAAACGGGTTATTGATGACATAGGTACCATTTAATGCAGCATTTTTAAGATAAGCTCTGTAAAACGGAACATCCTGGGAAATTCTGTCAATAATTACGGCATATCCGTAATCTGCGCCTTGTTCAAGTTTATCAATACTTACCGGTTCTGCAATAATTTCGCCTTTACCGAGTTCATTTACCTTATCAATAAATGCCCAGGGAAAAGTATCTTCCATTCCGAATAGTATTCCAACTTTTTTAACCATAATCTATTTTTTAATATTTGTTAATCGTATTTTTAAATTTAAGAGAAAAATGCTCCGATAAATGTTGGGAAAACCATTCTCCACAGTGGCCAGTCGTGGTTAATCCATTTTCTTTCATCATACCAGAAGTCAATTCCTTTGGAACGCAGGATTTCCGCCATTTCAATGTTTTTATCCCTGCAGATGTCCTGGTCGGAAGTACTTAGTACAATATGCATATGCTTGTATTTCCAGGCTTCATCATTCTTTACAAATTCTCTCGGACAATTAAAATACACGAGATCATCGGAATATCCTTCCATGAAATTTCTGATACTGAAAGCGCCCGAAAGGCAGAACAGATGCGAGACAACATCCGGAAACCTGAAAGCAAAATTAGCCGCATGATAGCCCCCGAAACTTGCTCCTGCAACCGCAACGCGATGAGTTTTATGAATTTTTTGAATATAGGGTACAAATTCCTGAATCAGAAACTGGACGTATCTTTCATAGTTTTTAATTCTATGGTGAGGCGGAATATTATCATCATAAAAGCTCCAGCTGTCGATAGTCTGGATATTATAAAGTTTAACCTTTCCCTGCTCCACAAACCAGTTGATACTTCCGTTCAGTTGAAAATCGTGGTTTTGTGTATAAAGCCCCTGTGAGGTAGGAAACATAATAATTGGGTAGCCGTAATGTCCGGTAACTTCCACTTTGATGCTTGTTCCCAAAATATGTGAATAATAATCTGTATGTTCTATATGTGGCATATTGTATTGTGAATGATAATCAATTATTTTCGCTAACTTCTCAGCTTGTCGGTTTACTTTTAGGAGGAAGAATATTCAGCATTTCGGCAAGGATTTTCTCTGCAGCGCTGTCAAGCCTTTCCTGAATAATGATAGGATCATTGGATTTGTAAACAATTCCTACATGATGTTCAATGGGTAAGAATTTTACAGTTTCCGGACTTTCAAATTCTTCATAATCAGGATTTTTGTTTTTGATCAAAGCAATAATTAATCCCGAATAGTATCCTGTAGGTTTTGAAACTTCGTAGTGTTTCCCCTTTAACAAAGCGTCCTCAATTCTGGCCCATTCTCTCCATATATTGATGCTGCTTGATGCTTCTACCAGATCAGGAATATGGGCGCCTCCCACACGTGAAGAAGTTTCAAGAAAATAATATTTGTCGTCTTCGTTACTTTTGATGAACTCTGTGTGGGTTGCACCGTGCATCAGTCCAAAGCTGGAAAGGACTTTTATATTGGCAGCCTCAAGAGCTTTAAATTCATCGGAATATCTTCCCAGGGTTTTTGTCCTGAAAACACCGCCTTCATGAGAAACCTGCATGGGTGGTGCTAAATATTTTGAAGCGGAAGTGAAAGTCGTTTCTTTATTAAAAGTCAGACTGTCAACATGATATACATCGCCGGGCTTAAAGCTTTCCAGCAGAAATAAATGCCGTTCTTCACCAAGTTTATTGAGTTCTTCCCAAAGGTCTTCTTTGGATGCCAGTTTTTTGATGCCGGATGCAGAGGCTTCGGAGCGGGGTTTCAGTACCCATGGAGGAGATACTTTATCAACAAAAAGGTTTACTTCATCATTATTGAAAACAGCTGTAAATTCGGGAACATTGATTCCAGAATCCTTTGCTTTCTGCCTCATCGCCAATTTATCTCTGAAATATCGGTGCGTGGTCTGGCCCATCCCGGGAATACGGAATGTTTCACGGATCAGAGCTGCTTTTTCTACATCATAATCATCAAGGGCAACCACAGCATCCACTTTTCTCGTCTGCATGAGGTGGGAAAAGCCCTGGATAAGATGATCAAGATTCCAAACGGAAGGTTTTAGCTCGGGCATATAGAAAACCTCATCGATAGCATGCCATGGCCAGTTTTTTTCCTTCAGGTTTTCGGAAGTCACCAAAATTACCTTGTTGTCGAGGTTTTTCATTTCATCCATGAAGTCATACCCCTTATAATAGCACGAAATACATACTATTGTTTTCTTCTCCATATAATGTTTTTTAGTTTTTGATGAATTTTCAAAAATAAAAGTTGTTTTTATTTGTTTATTTAGTGTTAAAATTTAAAATAAAATACAATTTTGAAAATACTGTTTCAATTATACAGAGAATTTTTGTAATAAACTAATTTTTAGTGATAATTTTCAATTAAATCTGCCAGTAACTGCACTCCAAAGCCAGTAGCTGCTTTTTCTTTGGCATATCCTACATTTCCGAAAGCCACTCCGGCAATATCAAGATGTGCCCATCTTGGATGGTTTTCAATGAATTGCTCCAAAAATTTGGCGGCAACAATACAGTCTCCAATAGGTTTCATGGATACGTTTTTAAGATCGGCAACATCAGAACGGATATCATCTTTCCAGATATCCCAAAGTGGCATATTCCAAAGACGCTGGTTGGTTTTGTCACCGGTTTTTATAAGAAGATTTTTCAGCTCTTCATTATTGGAAAACATCGCTCCGCAGGTATCACCGAACATTCTTACCGAACTGCCTGTTAAGGTAGCCAGATCAATAAGAATATCTGTTTTGTAGTTTCTTGATAAGTAAGAAAGTCCGTCTGCAAGAATCATTCTCCCTTCTGCGTCTGTATTCAGGACTTCGATGGTTTTCCCGTTGTAGGCTGTAATGACGTCGCTTGGCAGGAAAGCATTCTGAGAAATCGCGTTGTCTGTAACTGGAAGAATTGCAATGATATTCACAGGAAGCTGCATTTCTGCTGCATATATTAAGGCTCCTAAAACGGCTGTCGCCCCACCCATATCCGACTTCATATAATGCATATTATCCGGATTTTTCAGGGAAATTCCGCCCGTGTCGAAAAGAACACATTTTCCTACAAGCCCGAATGTTTTGGAATTTTTAACCTCAGTTTTATATTCAATAATTGTAAAAGCAGCATCATAAGCACTTCCCTGGTTTACCGAAAGGTAAGCTCCTAAGCCCAGTTCTTCACATTTTTTCCTGTTGAATGAAGTATATTTAAAATTATATTTTTTAGCTATTGTTTTTAGATAAAGACTGAAAGTTTCAGGTCTTTTAAGATTTGCAGGTTTATTGAGCCATTCCTGACACGCAGTCTGTCCGTTGCTCAGCGCTTCAGACTTTCGACTGATCATATCCAGTTTTTTTTGGCTTAAATTTTCAAAATGAAGTTCGAATTTTGGATTCCAGAAGGCGTGGGTTTTCTCAAAAGGATAACGATATGTTCCCAGGAGAAGACCTTTTGTGAATTCCTCAAACTGCTTTTCCGTCATAAAATCTCCAACAACCAATGTTGGAACTGCCATCAGCTTTTCTTTTTGCGTCTGAGAGAATTTAACAGCAATCTGCTGAATTTCAAAAACCGGTGAATCTTCTTTCCCTAAGCCAATGAAGTAGGCAACTCCTTCATCCTGCACATTAATAAACACTTCGTGTTTTTTACCCGTGAAAAAAGCAGTAATATTTTTATTGAAATTTTTAGAAGCTCTGTTCCATTCTTCTTCTGTAAAAAGATGGAATATCTGGGTGTAATTTTTTATTTTTTTATTGAATAATTTCATAATTTAATTTTTATTGATTTTTTGCCGGGATTTTACTTCTACAGGATTTTCTTTACTATTATAATAGAGCCATTCGATAGCTCTTGGAAACTCCTGAGACCAGTAAAATTCACTGTGTGTGCCTTCCGGATTTATACTTGTCCTGAATTCGAAATCGAAAAGGTTTTTCTTTTCCCATTGTTTCAGGTATTCTTCGAAAATATGAATTCTTTTTACCATTTTAGAGCCTTCTTTACCTCCGCCATATAAATAAATTTTCATGTCAAAAGGAACCCTGAAATTCATCATTGGGAAATTATTGTTAGGCTCAACCCACAACGAAGGTGAAAAAATAAGCAGTTTAGAGTATACTTCAGGATATAGAAAACCGCTGTAAATACTAATCAGTGCTCCCAGAGAGCTTCCGCCGATTCCGGTATTGTCCCGGTCTTTTTTGGTACGGTAGTTTTCGTCAACAAAAGGTTTAAGCGTATCGGTGATGAAACGGATGTATTTCTTGCCTTCAGAGCCGTTTGCTATATGATCGTTATCAAAAATGTATTCTTTTATCCGGTCTTCGCTTCCGTGTTCAATAGCGATGATGATGATATCACCACGTCCGTATTCCGTCAGCAGAGATAACTTTTTGTCGATCTCCCAGTTTCCGTAGTCACTTCCTTCATTAAAAAGATTCTGGGCATCCTGAAGATAAAGAACCGGATAGCTCTTGCCTGATACATAATAATCATAGGGGAGAAGGGCCCAGATTTTACGGTGACGCTCGAGCTGGGGAATATAAAATGCTTCGGAAATAACTTCTGCAATAGGAAAAAACTCTTTTTTAAAAGGTCCCCAATTGAGTCTCCATTTTTTTACCACATCTGAAGTTTCAGCTTCGGATTTATTGATCTTTCTGTTGGGTGTAATATTTCCGTATTGGTCGAGCTCCACATTTTCCCAGCCGCCTTTGGTGAATTTATATTCAATTAATTCAGGCAGAAACTCATCTTTAATTTCGATGGAATAGTTTTCGGGATCCAGCTGATCAAGTCTATATTGTTCTTCTTTCGGATTCCAGCTGTTGAAATTTCCGGTAAGGTAGATATTTCTTTCATCATGTTCTTCGGTACGGAGTTTAAATCTCATCCAGGTGTGTTTAACAATTCAAAGATAAATTTATAATAAAATCTTTTTATGGCAAATTATTTTTAAAATGATCTTATACTCCTCAAAAAGCTCTATATTTGATAGAAACTAGTGATAACGGGTAATTAAACATAATAATTTCTTCAATAATAATTAACCTTTCTTTCTGATTTTTTTAGTACTTTCAGGAAAATAATAAAATTTAAACTAAAACCGTGATGAATTCGGTTAAAACATATACACTTTTTACGGATCAAGATATTTATCTTTTCAGAGAAGGTAAACATTATAAGCTGTATGATAAATTCGGGGCACATTCTGCTGAAAAAGAAGGAATACCGGGTGTTTACTTTTCGGTCTGGGCTCCTAATGCCAAAAAAGTTTCAGTAATCGGAAATTTCAACAACTGGAATTCCAAAGATCATATTCTTTTTCCCAGATGGGACGGCTCAGGAATCTGGGAGGGTTTCATTGCCGGTCTTACTTGGGGAACCTTGTATAAATATGCCATAGAAACTGCCGGAGGAGAAATTCTTGAAAAAAGTGATCCTTATGCATTAAGCTGGGAACAGAATATTCAGGCAGCATCTTTGTTTTCAACAACATGGTATGAATGGAATGACAAAGAATGGATGGACCGCCGCTGGAAAAAAAACAGCCTTACAGCTCCGCTTTCCGTATATGAGCTTCATATTGCTTCCTGGATGAGAAATGAGGAAGATCCTGAAAAATTTTTAAATTATCGCGATATAGCGGAAAGGCTCGTACCTTATATCAAAGAAATGGAATTCACGCACGTTGAATTTATGCCTGTTATGGAGTATCCGTATGACCCGAGCTGGGGATATCAGATTACCGGTTTTTTTGCGGCCACTTCACGTTTCGGATCGCCTCAGGATCTGATGTTTTTAATTGATGAGCTTCACCGCAACAATATCGGAGTGATTCTGGACTGGGTTCCGTCCCATTTTCCTGGTGATGCCAACGGATTACACAGATTCGACGGTTCTTACCTGTATGAACATGAAGATCCGAGAAAAGGTTTTCATCCCGACTGGAAATCCTATATTTTCAATTACGGAAGAAATGAAGTAAAATCTTTTTTAATTTCAAATGCTATGTTTTGGCTGGAACGTTATCATGCAGACGGACTGCGTGTGGATGCGGTTACTTCCATGCTCCATCTCGACTATTCCAGAAATGAGGGCGAATGGGAACCCAATATCTATGGGGGAAATGTAAATCTGGAAGCAAAAACGTTCTTACAGGAATTTAATACGGCAGTGTATAAAGAGTTTGGTGATTCCATTATTACCATCGCTGAAGAGAGTTCGGATTTTCCAATGCTTACTAAACCTGTTCACAATGGAGGTGTAGGTTTTGGTATGAAATGGATGATGGGCTGGATGCACGATACACTGGATTATTTTAAAAAAGATCCTATTGACAGAAAATTTTATCATCATAAATTGACTTTTGCTTCCATGTACATGTATAATGAAAATTATATGATGCCTTTATCTCATGATGAGGTCGTACATGGTAAATCAAGCCTGATTTACAAGATGTTTGGTGACGAATGGCAGAAATTTGCCAATCTCCGGGCACTGTATGTGTATATGTTTACGCATCCTGGAGCCAAACTTTTATTCATGGGCGATGAGTTCGGGCAGACCAATGAATGGAATTTCAAAAAAAGTCTGGACTGGCATTTGCTTGTATATCCCGTTCATAAAGGATTGCAGAAACTGGTAAAAGATCTTAATCATATCTACAGGAATGAAACTGCTTTTTACGAAAATCAGTTTTCGCCGGAAGGCTTTGAATGGATACAGGCAGATGATGTGGATAACTCTGTCTACATCTACTTGAGAAAGGGAAAGCGAAAAGATGATTCATACATGGTAATTCTTAACCTGACTCCAAGAGTTATTGATTACAAAATTGGTGTAGCTGCAGGAACCCATTGGGAAGTAATTCTAAATTCCGATGATGAGCAGTATGCAGGAAGCGGCGTGAAAGCCGATATTTTTAATGAACAGTATGAGGAGTATATGGGACATCAGAAATCTATAAGCCTTAATCTTCCTCCGATGGCAGGGATTATTTTAAAAAGAAAAGACAAGCAATACAAGCAAAATAGAATTAAACACCACAAAAGATAAGATAGAAAATGGTAATTTATCATCTAAGCACGGAATGTTATCCGGTGGCAAAAGTAGGAGGCTTGGCCGATGTAGTGGGCGCTTTGCCGAAATATCAGAATAAAATTAAAGATATTGAAGCGAAGGTTGTTATGCCCTGGTACAACAAATCTTTTGTCTACGATCATGAGTTTGACATAGTTTTTGATGGCTTTATTCACCAGGGAGGAAATATGCTTCAGGTGCAGGTTTTAAAGGAGAAATCAAATGTTTTGGGCTTCGAACTGTACATGGTAAAAATCCCGGGACTTTTAGACAGAGACAATCCTTACGGCTACCAGGACGAAAATTTTCAGTTTTTAGGTTTTCAGCATGGCGTTCTTCACTGGTTAAGTGCGATGAATATCCGTCCGGATGTTTTACACTGCCATGATTATCATACAGGATTGGTTCCTTTTATGATTGAATATTGTCCTGAATTTTCTTCCCTTAAAGGAGTGAAAACTATAGCAACAATCCACAACGGCGAATATCAGGGAATGATGAGCTGGGAAATGGCTAGGTTTCTTCCATCCTTCGATCAGTATAAATGGGGATTAATGGATTGGAACGGACTGATCAATCCTCTCGCAAGCATGATCAAATGTGCCCATGCTTTTACAACCGTTTCTCAGGGCTATCTTGAAGAGCTGTATGTAAGCTTCCGCGGTCTTGAAAGTCTTGTAAGGGACGAATTTGGTAAGGCATACGGAATTATCAACGGAATTGATACCGAAGTTTGGAACCCGGAAACCGACCCGATGCTGGATTTTAATTTTAACAGTAAAAATGCTGTTGAGCAGAAAAGGAAAGGCAAAGAAAAACTTTGTAAAGAATATGGATTGAAGCCTGAGCTTCCTTTGTTTGCCTTTATCGGAAGATTTGCCACAGAAAAAGGCGCCGATCTTCTTCCTGATATTGTCTGGAAAAGCATTAAACAAAGCTACGGTGCACTCAATATCATGGTTTTAGGATCCGGTAACAGTTATATTGAAAATAAGCTTAAAGAATACGATTATACGTATACCAATTTTGCTTTGGATTTAGGATATAAGGAACATCTTTCCCATAAAATATACGCTTCGGCGGATTTTTTGCTGATGCCTTCAAGGGTAGAGCCTTGTGGTCTCAATCAGATGTACTCCATGAGATACGGAACGGTACCGATTGTACGCTACACCGGAGGTCTGAGAGATACAGTAGCTGATATTTCCACGGGTGGAGCAGGGATTAATTTTAGCTATCCCGGAATAGATGATGTAATCCATGCCATGAACAGGGCATTAATGCTTTACAATCAAAAGGATGTAATGGAAAATCTGATTCATGCCAATATGAATTTTGATTTTTCATGGGAAAAGTCAGCAGAAAAATATATAGCTTTATATAAAAATTAATTTTGAGAATTGTCTGAAATTAAATTTCTGAAGTAAATATATAGACACCAAAAACAGAACAGTAAACTTAATAAAATAAAACGCAAAATAATTTATGAATCGCAATGTCATTTCCATTGTTTTAGGAGGAGGTAGAGGAACAAGGTTGTTCCCATTAACGTTCACAAGATCTAAACCGGCAGTTCCCATCGCCGGAAAATACAGGTTGGTAGATATTCCTATTTCCAACTGTTTAAATTCAGGAATGAACAAAATCCTGGTTTTAACGCAATTTAATTCTGCCTCTTTAAACTCACACATTAAAAACTCTTACCATTTTGATATTTTCAGCAAAGGTTTTGTAGATATTCTTGCCGCAGAACAGAACGTTGAAAATGAAAACTGGTATCAGGGAACGGCTGACGCAGTACGCCAGTCAATGAAACATTTAGAAAAATATGATTATGATTATATCTTGATTCTTTCGGGAGACCAGCTTTACCAGATGGATTTCAAAGAAATGCTGGATTTCCATATCGAAAAAGGAGGCGACGTTACTATTGCAACCATTCCGGTAAACGCCAAGGATGCTACAGGTTTTGGAATTTTGAGTTCTGATGACGAAGGCAACATCACCTCTTTTGTTGAAAAACCGGGATATGATATCTTAGATGGTTTAAAATCTGAAGTTTCGGAAGAAAACAAACATGCGGGAAAAGAATATCTGGCTTCAATGGGGATTTATATCTTCACCAAAAGCATTTTGAAAAAAATGTTTGATGAAGGAGCCGGAGACGATTTCGGAAAAGACATTATCCCTAATTCCATCGGGAAATATACTACGTTAAGCTATCAGTATGAAGGCTACTGGACAGACATCGGAACCATAGAATCTTTCTACGAAGCAAACCTGGATCTTTGCCAGGACTTTCCTCAGTTTAATCTTTTCTCTTCATCACCAATCTATACGAGAGCTAGAATGCTTCCGCCATCCAAAATTAACGGTTCTTACGTAAGTAAGGCGGTTTTCGGTGACGGATGTATTATTATGGCAGATAAAATCGAAAATTCCGTAATCGGAAACAGAACAAGAATCGATAAGGGAAGTACCATCGTAAATTCTTACGTTATGGGCGCTGATTTTTATCAGGATCCTGCAGAAATTATCAACAATGACAGAAATGGGCAGCCTAATATGGGAATTGGAAAATACTGCTATATTGAAAAAGCAATTTTAGATAAAAACTGCCACATTGGCGACAATGTACGCATCATTGGAGGAAAACATATCAGTGACGGCGACTACGGTACATACTCCGTTCAGGACGGTATTATTGTAGTGAAAAAGGGTGCGGTACTTACACCGGGAACTCATATCGGATAAGGAGATTAAAAAATTTAAACTTAGTTTAACTTTATCAAAAATAAATTAAAACAGAGTGATCATCATATTGGTCACTTTTGTTATTTTCAATACATTTGTACGATGCGTTTCTTTAAAATCATAGCAGCTATTATTTTATTACTGATCGGGGCTTATGCGGCTTCCATGTATTATTTTGTGGATGAAAGCAAAGATTTTACAATCGAAAAAGAAATCAATTATCCGGTAGAAAAAGTTTTTAACCAGTTTAATAATCTTCAGAATTTTACAAGGTGGAATAATTTCTTCACCAGTTCAAGTTCCGTTGATATTGATTATTATACACCCTATGAAGGGCAGGGAAGTTCCATAAGCTATACAGACCCGAAAAATGATACGAACGGGGAAATGTTCCTCCGCTACGAAAATCCAAACAGAACCTTACGCTATCAGCTCTTTGAAGACAACAATGAAAGTCCTACTGTGGTTGATGTGAAATTTAAGGCCGTAGCTGCAGAAAAAACAAAAATCACCTGGATTGTACATACTCCTAAACTGTCTGTTTTAAGACGCGTTGAAAACTTCTGGACAGAAGACCGTTTTGCTGAAAATATTAATAAAAGCATGATTAATCTCAACAATGTTTTAGGCAATAAAGTTGAAAAAGACAATCAGATGGCAGCTATAAAATACGATAGCCTTATGGTTGAAAATGAGGAAGAAAAGCTTCTCCTGGGAATTAACGTAAGCACTTCCAACAAAAAAGATGCGCTCTACAGAAATATTGTGATGAATTATAACAAAATTTATAATTACACCACGATGGATCTGGGCAAAAAAGAGGATGAATTTGGTTTTCCGGTAATGATCACGGATGCCGACAATTATAAAGATAAGGAAGTTTCTTATTTTCTTGGAATTCCTTTGTCTAAAAAATTCGGGCTTACGGATAACAATTTCAGTTTCAGGACTCAATCTCCTACGCAAAACTATATCATGTATTACAAAGGGACTTATGACGGGAGAATAAAAGCAATTCAGCAGCTTATTCAGAAAGCCAAAAAAGATGAGATGCGTTTTGGTGATATCCGGCAGACGTTTTTGGAACGCCCGGTAGAGGATGGAGATGTGAATATGAAACTCTCATTATCAGTATTTAAGTAAATTCATTAAATTTATTTCTTTTATAGTTTTTTTAATAGTTACAGGCTGTTCCAAGTCGGTTTTTTTTATTAAATTTGACGTTTAATTCTACAAACAAATTTTAATAACAGATAAACTGTAATAATGGACAGATTTTCATTCCTAAACGCAGCTCATTCTCAGTTAATTGAGGATTTATACCAACAGTATTTAAAATTTCCCGATTCTTTAGAACCATCATGGAAGGCCTTTTTTCAAGGTTTCGATTTTGCTTTGGAGAATTACGGGGAAGACGATTATAGTCAGTACACACAGGCCCCGGCTGCTTCTGCTCCGGTAGTACAGCAGGCAGCACAGGCTGCATCAAACGGTGAGGTTCCTGAGCATATCAAAAAAGAATTTAAGGTGGTAAACCTTATCGAAGCGTACAGAACGAGAGGACATCTGTTTACGAAAACAAACCCTGTTAGAGAAAGAAGACATTATACTCCGACTTTAGATATCGAAAACTTCGGCCTTGATAAGTCGGATTTAAATACAAAATTCAATTGTGCAGTTGAAACAGGGATGAAGGGTCCTGCAACGTTACAAGAGCTTATCACACACCTTGAGAATATCTATTGTGATTCTATCGGGGTAGAGTATATGCACATCAACAACGTTGAAGAAAAAGATTTTATTAAAAAATGGATCCAGGTTAACGAAAACCATCCAGGTCTTTCAGCAAATGAAAAAACTGAGATTTTATTAAAATTAAATCAGGCTGTTGCATTTGAAAATTATCTTCATACAAAATTTGTCGGACAAAAAAGATTTTCTCTTGAAGGTGGTGAAACATTGATTCCTGCATTGGATCAGTTAATTTCAAGATCTTCACAGTTGGGCGTTGATGAGGTTGTTTTAGGAATGGCGCACAGAGGAAGGCTGAATGTTCTTACCAATATTTTCGGAAAGTCTTACAAGCAAATCTTCTCGGAGTTTGAAGGAAAAGAATTTGAAGAAGACGTATTCTCGGGAGATGTAAAATACCATTTAGGTTCATCTAAAAAAATTAAAACAGCTTCAGGAGAGGAAGTTTCCATCAATCTTACCCCGAATCCGTCTCACCTTGAAACGGTTGCTGCTCTTGTAGAAGGAATCTGCCGTGCAAAAGTAGATGATAAGTACAAAGGTGATTATTCTAAAATTTTACCGATCGTAATCCATGGTGACGGCGCTATTGCCGGACAGGGTATTGCTTACGAAGTTGCCCAGATGATGACACTGGAAGGTTACAGAACAGGTGGTACGGTTCATATCGTAGTTAATAATCAGGTTTCCTTCACAACGAATTACATGGATGCAAGATCTTCAACATATTGTACAGATATTGCAAAAGTTACGGAATCTCCTGTAATGCACGTAAATGCTGATGATGCAGAAGCTGTTGTTCATGCCATCCACTTTGCTGCTGATTTCAGAGCGAAATTCGGTAAAGATGTGTACATTGATTTGTTAGGATACAGAAAATACGGACACAACGAAGGGGATGAGCCAAGATTTACGCAGCCGAATCTTTATAAAATCATTTCAAAACATCCGAACCCAAGAGAGATCTATAAAGATAAATTGTTGAAAGACAGCGTAACCTCAAATGATGTTATTGCTAAAATGGAAACGGAATTCAAAGCGCTTTTAGATGAAAATTTCGATGCATCCAAAGAAATAGAAAAAAACGTGATGGATGTATTCATGGCAGATGACTGGACCAATTATCCAATCGCCAAAAGAGGCGCAGTTCAGGATTCTGTTGATACAAAATATGACCTTGAAAAGCTGAAAGAACTGGCCGTTAAAATGTCTACGCTTCCTGCTGATAAAAAGTTCCTAAACAAAATTACAAGACTTTTTGAAAACAGGATTAAAGCAATCGAAGCCGATTCTTTAGACTGGGCTTTAGGAGAATGGCTGGCTTATGCAACCCTTTTAGTGGAAGGCCATAACATAAGAATTTCCGGGGAAGATGTAGAAAGAGGAACCTTCTCACACAGACATGCTGTGGTAAAGACTGAAGATACGGAAGAAGAATATATCCCGCTAAGACACGTTTCAGAAAGCAGATTTGATGTGTATAACTCTCATCTTTCAGAATATGGGGTTTTAGGTTTCGATTACGGTTATGCAATGGCTTCACCTAATACTTTAACCATTTGGGAAGCTCAGTTCGGAGATTTCGTAAACGGTGCCCAGATTATTGTTGATCAGTATCTGGCTGCTGCAGAAGAAAAGTGGAAAATTCAGGATGGTTTGGTAATGCTATTGCCACACGGTTCGGAAGGTCAGGGAGCGGAACACTCTTCTGCAAGACTGGAAAGATTCCTTACCTTATGTGCCAATGAAAATATGGTGGTTGCCAATATCACTTCTCCTGCAAACTATTTCCATTTATTAAGAAGACAGCTGAAATGGTCATTCAGAAAGCCGTTAATCGTAATGAGTCCTAAATCATTGCTAAGACATCCGAAAGTAGTTTCTCCACTTGAAGATTTTGCAAACGGAGGTTTCCAGCCAATTCTTGATGATCCTTCTGCAGATCCTAAAAAAGTTGAAAAATTAGTGCTTTGTTCAGGAAAATTATACTTTGAATTACTAGCTAAAAAAGAAGAGCTGAATGCTGAAAATATTGCATTGGTAAGGTTCGAGCAGTTATACCCTTTACAGAATAACGCTATTGAAGCCATCTTCGAAAAATATTCAAACAGAAAAGAAATTGTTTGGGCTCAGGAAGAACCTGAAAATATGGGAGCATGGTCTTATATCCTGAGAAACTTCAGAGATACAGGAATCCAGGTAATCGCTCCGGTTCCAAGCGGTGCTCCGGCTCCCGGAAGTCACAAAATGTTTGAGAAAAATCAGAATGCAGTGATCAACAGAGTATTCGACAGAAATGATGCTCCGGTAAAAAGACCTGTAACCGCTTAATTTTAATAAAGTGAGAGGTGAGATGTTATAAGTAATATGTACAAGAATAAAGCTAAGATTCTAAAATCTATCATCTATTCTCATAAAGTCAAAAAAATAATAAATAAAAAAATAAAAAATACGATATGTCAGTTTTAGAAATGAAAGTTCCTTCACCGGGCGAATCAATTACAGAAGTTGAAATTGCAACCTGGCTTGTAAAAGATGGTGATTATGTAGAGAAAGATCAACCCATCGCGGAGGTAGATTCAGACAAAGCAACGCTGGAATTGCCTGCTGAAGAAAGCGGTGTAATTACTTTAAAAGCTGAAGAAGGGGATGTGGTACAGGTAGGACAAGTGGTTTGCTTAATCGATATGGATGCTGCAAAACCTTCAGGAAGTGCTGCTCCTGCTGCTGAAGCTCCAAAACAGGAAGAAGCTCCAAAAGCTGCTGAGCCTGCTAAACAGGAAGCACCGGTTCAACAACCTGTTGCTCAACCTGCTGCTGCAACACAAACCTATGCAACGGGCGCTCCGTCTCCTGCAGCTAAAAAAATCCTTGATGAAAAAGGAATGGACGCTGCACAGGTTTCAGGAAGCGGAAGAGATGGAAGAATCACAAAATCAGATGCTGAACTTGCTGCTGTTCCTGCATTGGGAGGAAACCCGGTTACCGCTACAGGTTCAAGATCTACCACTACTACAAAACTTTCAGTTCTTAGAAGAAAAATAGCACAGAGATTAGTTTCTGTGAAGAACGAGACGGCGATGCTAACAACATTCAATGAAGTTGACATGTCCGAAATCTTTAGATTAAGAAAATTATATAAAGAAGAATTTGCTCAGAGACACGGTGTTGGACTTGGTTTCATGTCTTTCTTCACAAAAGCGGTTACAAGAGCATTGCAAATGTACCCGGACGTTAATGCATCCATCGACGGAGATTTCAAAGTAAATTATGATTTCTGCGATATTTCAATTGCCGTTTCAGGTCCTAAAGGATTAATGGTTCCTGTATTGAGAAATGCGGAAAACATGTCTTTTGCCAGTGTTGAGGCGAACATCAAAGATCTTGCTACAAAAGTAAGAGATGGGAAAATTACAGTTGACGAAATGACAGGGGGTACTTTTACCATTACCAATGGTGGTACATTCGGTTCAATGATGTCAACACCGATTATTAATCCTCCGCAATCTGCAATTCTTGGAATGCACAATATCATTCAAAGACCAGTAGCTGTTGACGGGCAGGTGGTTATCCGCCCAATGATGTATGTAGCAATGTCTTACGACCACAGAATTATCGATGGAAAAGAGTCTGTTGGATTCCTGGTTGCGGTAAAAGAAGCCATTGACAATCCGGTAGGAATTTTAATGAACGGGGACGAAAGAAAAGGCCTGGGCTTATAAGTATAAAAACAAATTATAAGATATAAATTTCAATCTCGCCCAAAAAGGGCGAGATTTTTGTATATTTTAAGAAAATACCAAGATGATGTTCTCCAAAATGACCTCCAATATCAAAGTTTCAGTAATACCTGAATATGATAGCAAAAACAGTTATCCATCTGAAAACAGATATGTTTTCAAGTATAACATTACGATCGAAAATGACGGAAGCTTTCCGATAAAGATTTTAAAGCGAAAATGGCTGATTTTCGATGTGGGATTCGGCTATACGGAAATCATCGGAGACGGTGTTATAGGCTTAACACCCGAAATTGCTGTCAGTGAAAATTTTGCCTATTTTTCCAATGTAATGCTTCGTTCCGGAGTCGGAAATATGAGTGGAAAATACCTCGTAAGAAATATGGAAACCCAGGAAAATTTTGAAATTGATATTCCGAAATTTAATTTGCTATCAGAAGTTTTAAGCAATTAAAATTCCCAAATACGGAATTATTCTTTATTCTGGAATTTGCATGTTGCCGATAGAAATTAAAAAATTAAAGTTTTTTTATTTTTAATTTCATAACATCACTTATTTCCTCATTACTGCTTAGAAACAGCTTTTCAAAAGCCAGTAAAGATATTTTTGCACACACCTCTGCATCATCGCCCGCTCTATGATGGTTAAAGCTTAACTGATGATATTCTGCCAAATGTTTCAGTCCGTACCTCGGTAAATAATTCCATGATTTTTTGGCCAGCTGAATGCTGCATAAATAATTCAGCTTTGGAGTAAATATTCCGTAATGATTCAGGCAACCGCGTAATACACCGGCGTCAAAACCTGCGTTGTGTGCAATCATTAAAGTTCCGTACATCATTTCTTCCACTTCATACCAGATTTCATCGAAAGTAGGAGCGTCTTTTACGTCGTCTGCCACAATTCCGTGTACGTCAACATTAAAAGGATTAAAATAAGGGAAACTCGGCGGTTTAATGAGCCATGTCCTGGTTTCGATAATTTTTGAATCCTGTACGATACAAACTCCCAGTTCACATGCAGAATTTCTCTCGTGCGTAGCGGTCTCAAAATCTATTGCACAAAAATCCATAATTTCTAAGTTGTTATTTTAAAAAAGAGTGTGCTTTTGTTCGTGGCAACTTTGGTGATATCACTAATAATATTGCTGTATTTTTGTTTTAAACTATTAATATCAACGCCATCATTATCACTTACCGTAATAATAAATCCCGTAGTCATATTTTTACTTTCCGGTGTATCAATGGTCTCTTTTAAAATGCTTCCGTGCGTAATTTTTTCGGTGAGGTGTTGATTTAAATTTTCTACCGCTTTTTTGTCAGCATTTTTATTGATGGTAATCCGGAACCTTCCACCATTAAGGCCTTCTTTAAGCCTTACCATATAAACAGAATTTCTTTTGAAATTAACTTTACCTTTTTTATCAACTTTATCACGGATATCTTTAAAAGACAAATTCTTCTCGGATGCCGGTTTTTCTTTTTCAGGATCGAGATTATCAACAATATCACGAAATGAAAATATCTTAACATTTACAGGATCTGTATCTTTCAAAATTTCCGTACTTTTTTCTGATATTGTTTTAATGCTGTAACTTTTATCAATAGCAGACCATGCATTTTTCTGCGAAAATGACTGCTGAAAGAAAAGTAAAAATAATAGGACTAATGGAGTTGTTTTCATTTCAAAAAATGTTTAAAAATCAACCATTTGGATTGATAAAATTGATGTTTCTGATTCTTCTTCCGCCTTTTCCATGTTCCGGGAATATAAGTATAAAAAGCAAAATGCGCTCTTCCTACTGCCCAAAAATGAGAGATTCCGTATTTGTAACCAAAATATAAAGCAGCGAATCCGTCAAGACAAAGCCTTGAAAATATTACGGCAATTAACTGTGGAAACGGTAAATTTTTCAAAAGCATTAAAAGGTTATTCCTCATATTAAGGAACGTTTTTTTTGCACTTTGCTTATTCAATGTTCCGCCACCAACGTGAAAAACTTCAGATTTTCCGGTATAAAAAATCTTTTTTCCTGAATTAATTAATCTCCAGCAGAGATCAATTTCTTCCTGATGGGCAAAAAAGCGTTCATCAAAACCGTTTTGTTCCCAAAAATCTTTTGAACGGATAAATAAGCAGCATCCCGAAGCCCAGAAAATTTCAGCTTCATCATTATATTGTCCGTGATCTTCCTCAATGTCATCAAAAACTCTTCCTCTGCAATATGGATATCCCAAATTATCAATCAGTCCACCTGCGGCACCTGCAAATTCAAAATAATTTTTTCTGTCGTATGACAAGATTTTCGGCTGTACCGCTGCTATATCGGGATTTTTTTCCAGCAATTCAATCGCAGGACCTGTCCAGTTTTCAGTCACTTCAACATCAGAATTGAGAAGACAGTATATTTCGTTGTCGACATGCTTCAAACCTTCATTATATCCGCCTGCGAAACCGTAATTTTTATCGTTTTTAATAACTTTTACTTCTGGAAAATGGTTCAGTAAAAAAGCAATAGAATTATCTGTTGAAAGATTGTCGATCACATAAATATCAGATTGAGGAGAGAAACGAACTACGTCCGGAAGAAATTTTTCCAGCCATGATTTTCCGTTCCAGTTTAATATGACAACCGCTAATTTTTTTGACATTCGTTACTAAATTTTTTCAGAATCAAAATTTTTAATAGAATCCTGATATTTCCACTTTCTATGAGACCAGAGATAATTGTCGGGACGTTTATTAATTGTATTTTCCAGTAATTTATGGAATTTTTTTACTACTTCATGTTCAACAAATTTTTCTCCATCCGGATAGATTCTGTGGTAATTGACCTGATAGAACCCGCGTTTCACCTTCTTCATCTCGCAATAAATGAAGGCAAGATCCATTTTCGTTGCCAGTCTGTCGTAGCCTGTAAAAACAGGAGTTCTCTGATTAAGAAATTCCAAGCCATAGGTGATATGGGCAAAATGCGGAGTCTGGTCCGCCACAAACATGTAGGCCGAGCTTCCGTCGTTCCTGGACCGTACAATATTAAGGATTACTTCTTTTGCTTCAAGCGCTTCATTGCCGAATTTATTTCGGACATTTTTCATCTGATTTTCCCAGAAATCACTGTTTACTTTTCTATACACGGGATGGCAGTGGTCCTGCGGAATTATTTTCGCCAAAGCATTAATCCATTCCCAATTGAATACATGCCCTGCCAATAAGATGATGTTTTTCCCTTCTTGTTTTGCTTCATGGAAAACTTCCTGGTTAATATGCTGCATCCTTACTCTTGATTCCGTTTCTGAAATACCAAAAGATTTAATGGTTTCTACCAGATAATCAGAAAAATTACGGTAGAATTTTTTTCTTATTTCTTTTATTTCCTGTTCAGATTTTTCGGGGAAGGAGTTTTTAAGATTTTTAGTAATTACATTTTTCCGATAGCCTACCAAATAATAATTCAGAAAGAACATAATATCTGAAAAAACATATAATATTTTCAGAGGAAGCTTGGAAATCAAGTTTAATATTTTTATCAGAAAATTCATAAAACAGGCAAATTTACGGATAATAAAAATATGGTTGTATTTTTGCATGCAAATACTCATAATTTTTTAATTTTACAATATGAAAAAATTATCACTAATAGGTTTTTTGGGATTAAGTTTTTTTGCCTTTTCTCAAAATATTAAGCCGGCAGACGAAAGAAAAAATGATGAAAAGTCATTGTTGGTAAAGCCAGATCATTCTGAACTGGATGCTAAAAAGAAAGCTGCGGAAGAAAAGGCTAAATTACCAAAGCCATATGATCCGAAAGCTGATGCTGAAAAAGATATTCAGAACCTTATTGCTAAAGCAAAAAAAGAGAAAAAGAATATAATGATCCAGGCTGGCGGAAACTGGTGTATCTGGTGTCTTAGATTCAACCAGTTTGTACAAACAACACCGGAGCTGAAATCAATTGTTGATAAGAACTACGAATACTATCACCTCAATTATTCCCCTGACAACAAAAATGAAAAAGTTTTTGAAGCCTATGGAAATCCCGGCGAAAAATTCGGTTATCCTGTGTTCATTATTCTGGATAAAAACGGCAAAATGATCCATGTTCAGCAGAGTGACGTGTTGGAAGAAGGTAAAGGGTACAGCCTTGAAAAAGTAAAAGAGTTTTTTAAGCAATGGGCTCCAAAGTCATAAACTTAACTCGCGAATTTATTTATTAAGCAAAACAAAAAACCACTTCAATTTGAAGTGGTTTTGTATTATACAAGTCTTGTAGATTAAGCTTCTTCAGATTTTGCTTCTTCTTTTTTAGCAGGAGCAGCTTCTACCGGAGCATCAGATACGATATCGAATTCGAAATTGTATTCTACATTTCTGTGTAGTCTGATGTTAGCCGTTACTTTACCAGTTCTCTTGATTGTATTTCCTGGGATTTTGATGTATTTCTTCTCTACAGAAACTCCTGCTTTTCCAAGAGCTGCAGAAAGATCTGCATTGTTGATAGATCCGAATAATTTATCACCAGAACCTACTTTTGCAGGAATAGTAATAGAAGTTTTTTTCAATTGTTCAACTACAGCGTTTGCAGCAGCGATTAACTTAGCTTCTTCTTCTTTTCTTGCTTCCAAAGTAGCTTCAAGAGCTGCTTTATTTTTAGGAGTTGCTAAAAGTGCGTATCCCTGAGGAATTAAGAAGTTTCTAGCATAACCTGGCTTTACGCTTACAGTGTCGAATTCAAGACCTAAATTTTCTACGTCTTTTTTTAGGATAATGTCCATTGTTGTTGTCCTTTTTTAGATGTTAGAATTTAGAAATCAGATGTTAGACATTTTGTCTCAAACCTTAAATCTATTATCTAAAATCAAGTTAGAATTAATTATTTATTCAGCAACAAAAAGCCAAAAGCTAACGCTAATGGCTAATTGCAATTTTTTTTATTTCAATAAGTCAGCTACGTATGGTAGTAACGCAAGGTGTCTTGCTCTTTTGATTGCAGCAGAAACTTTTCTTTGGTATTTTAAAGAAGTTCCAGTGTATCTTCTTGGTAAGATTTTACCTTGTTCGTTTACGAACTGTAATAAGAAATCAGCATCTTTGTAATCAACGTGCTTAATTCCGTATTTTTTGAATCTACAATATTTCTTTTCAGATTTTGTATTGATATCAAGCGGAGTAAGGAATTTTACTTCAGATTCTCCTCCAGCTGAGGCTTGTTTAGCCATTTCGTCTATTGCCATGTCTTGTCTTTTTAAAAAATAGGGTTAATAATTAAGCTTTAGCTGCTTTTACTTTTGCTCTTCTAGTTACAGCGTAGTCAACAGCATGTTTGTCTAGTTTTGTAGTAAGGTAACGGATTACTCTCTCGTCACGCTTGAATGCTAATTCTAGATCAGCTACTACAGAACCTTCACCTTTAAATTCAATTAAAGTGTAAAATCCGTTCTTTTTCAATTGGATCGGGTAAGCTAATTTTTTTAATCCCCAGTTTTCTTTAGCAACGATTTCGCAGTTCTTTTCTTTGATAAGATCTACATACTTGTTCACTGCTTCCTCCACCTGAGCTTCAGATAGAACGGGAGTTAAAATGAAAACAGTTTCGTAATTGTTCATAATGTTAAAAAATTTGTTAATTATTTCGAGGTGCAAAAGTAGGGAATATATTTGTAATAAACAATAAAGCCGAGGAATTTTGTTAAAATATTGGTAAGGCAAACCATAAGGTTTACCTGGCAAAAATATATTCCTTTGTATAAGGAGCTTTTTCCCGCTCTCTCTACTCGCTTTTCCAATGGTTTCGGCGGCGGCGAAGCCGCAGCCGAAACCATTGGAAAGAGCTCAGACATGCCGTCGATCGGGGCTAGGAAATGACAGCGTTTAAATATTTGCGACAACATTTTTCAAATTTTCAAGACCATCTGGCAGATTTCATTCCGGAAATTTTAGCACTATTATTTAGATTAAAATAAACAATTAATTTTTCTCTTTCCGTATTTCTTCCAAAAAACCAACTTTAATAAGATCATACAGAGAATGCCTGCTGACAAGAATTGAGGCAATGGAAGAAATCATTCCGGCAAGCATCAGATGAAATATTAACGAATGTCTGTCGGTCATTTCCAGAACAATAATGGCTGATGTAAACGGAGCTCTTGTAATCCCTGTTAAAAAGGCGACCATCCCTCCGAGAACCACGACATTAGTTTCATTCGGGCTCAGATCAATAAATCCTGAAATTACGGAGCCAACCGTAGCTCCGGCCGTTAAGGCAGGCGCAAAAATTCCTCCCGCACCGCCGGAAGTAAAAGATAGTGCCGGACCGAACATCCGTAAAACAGGAACATACCAGTCTTCGTGTTTTTCATCGGTATATAGAATACGTTCCATGATTTCTTTTCCGGAACCCAGAATTTCGCGGTTGATAAAGTAGGCGACGGATGCTATAAGCAATGCCGAGATCACAAGAAAGACAACATTTGCTCTGTCGGTTTTCAGTTTTCTCTTTTTCCAGTCCGTAATTTTAAGCATGATTACCGAAAGCTGACTTGCGAGAATTCCGGCAACTCCGGCAACAAGCATGATCGGGAACATGACCATTAATGAAACATCATTAGTCTTCGGATAGCCTAAATATAAATAAGATCCGGCCAGTGTCTGTGCCGTAAGACCTGCAATGATCACCGCTGTAAATAAAGCAGTTTTAAAGTAGTTGATGTGGGTTTTCGAAAGTTCTTCCACCGCAAAAACAATTCCGCCGAGAGGGGTGTTGAAAGCTGCGGCAAGTCCGGCGGCAGCACCTGTCATGATCATATTTTTCTTGGAAATCTTAGGCCACCAATCCGGAAGATATTCGTTCACTTTTCTGAAAACAGAACCTGCAACCTGAATGGTGGGGCCTTCCCGGCCAACTGCACCGCCCCCGATCACCAGAACTACGGATGAAAGTATTTTAAAGACAATGATCTTTAAGCTTAATAAACTTCTTATTTTTTTGTGCTCTTTCGGATTGGCAAGCTCTACCGCGGCCATTACCTGAGGGATTCCGCTGCCTTTTGCATACGGAGCGAATTCTTTCACCAGCCACCACGACAATACAAAACCGATGGGAGCAATAATGAAAATCATCCACAAATGCCAGTTCAGGATATAATTCAGAAGATGTTCTCCCCATGCAAAGATTTTAGCATACATAACAGCTACAAAGCCTGTGATCACGGAACCTATCCAAAATGGTATGGCCTGCAAAAGATTATGCTTTAGCTGTTCGTTGTGAATATTGTCGAAGGACTTTTTTAATGATCTTCGGATTAGGGATAAAATTTTCAGCATTCTCTACATTTGGATGATCAGTATAAAAGTACAGAAATTATATTTGGTTTAAAAATTCTGCAATAATTATACTTTTTTCAACAGAAAGATTTTTAGGAAGTCCGAAACATAAAATATTGTTTTTAATTTCCAGCTTAAAATCTTCATCAGGAAAAGATTTTATTATTTCCTTTCTTTTTGCGTCCAAAAAAGCCATGGCTTTATATTTATCACTTCCTAAAACATAAAAGTTACTGAATGAATTATCTTTAAAGTTGATATTAAAGCTGCTGAACATTCCCGCGATTCTGTCTGCCCACTTCTTTTTATTGATTGAAATATAGCCCAAATTACCTTCTAGTGATTTCATTCCCCAAATTTGTAAAGTTTCTGTCTGAGCAGGTAAACGACGGCCTTGTACTGATTTTTCGATTTTGTTAACAATTAAAAGATAAAAAGAATGCTCTTTATTTTTATCCGTAATAAAGTAGCATATTCTGGGTATGAAAATCGGTATTTCCTTACCGGAATCAAATTCATGAAATGGTGAGTCTTTGATATCAATAACAGCTATATCATAGATCTCGAATAGTTGATCATATACTTGAAAAATCAAGTTTTCTTCTTCTTTTGAAAAATCAAAAAGTTTTTTGACATCAAGTTTTCTAAAATCAATTTCCATTGCAATGAATTTCTTTTAAAGATATAATTTATTCGAGATAGTAAAAAAACCTTCGGAAAAGTCCGAAGGTTTGTATGGTAAAGATGTTTCGATAAGCTCAACAAGACAATTACATCATTTAGAACTTATCATCTTAATTAATTTAATGAATATTAAGTTTAATTATTAATTACCAATTACTCATTACTTATATTTCTGTGTTCAGATCCCAGTTTTCAAGGTAGTCATGAACATGCTTCAGCATCATTCCTCCAAGAGAACCGTCTACCACTCTGTGATCGTAAGAGTGAGACATGAACATTAAGTTTCTGATTGCAATCACGTCTCCGTCAGGCGTTTCAAGAACAGCCGGTTTTTTAACGATTGCCCCGATTGCTAAAATAGCTACCTGCGGCTGAGGGATAATTGGAGTTCCCATAAGGTTTCCGAAACTTCCTACGTTGGAGATAGTATATGTTGCGCCCTGAGTATCTTCAGGTCTTAATTTTTTATTTCTTGCTCTGTACGCCAGATCATTAATTGCTTTTGCCAGTCCTGAAAGAGATAACTGGTCTGCATTTTTAATTACCGGAACAATAAGGTTTCCGTCCGGTAAAGCGGTTGCCATACCAATATTGATATTTTTCTTTTTAATGATGTTTTCACCATTAATAGAAACGTTGATCATCGGGAAATCCTGAATGGCTTTTACCACCGCTCTTACGAAAATCGGCATGAAAGTAAGCTTTTCACCTTCACGTTTTTCAAAGAGGGATTTATTTTTATTTCTCCATTTTACAACGTTGGTTACGTCTGTTTCGATGAAAGAAGTTACGTGTGGAGCAATTTGTTTGGCTTTCACCATGTTTTCGGCAATGATCTTTCTCATTCTGTCCATCGGAATGATTTCGTCACCGGCAGCAGCCGTGATTGTGGAAGCAGGAGCAGATGTCGCCACAGGTTTTGCAGCCGGAGCGGTCTGTTGTGCCGGTGCAGCTTGTGGAACAGGCTGATTGCCTCTGTTTTTAACGTATGCTAAAATATCTTCTTTGGTAATTCTTCCTTCCAGACCACTTCCATTGATGGATTTCAGTTCGGCTTCAGAAATATTTTCCTGTTGTGCAATTGATTTTACAAGTGGGGAAAGATAAAGGTCTCCCGAAAATTCTGTGGAAGCAGATACTTTTAACGGTTCTTCTATCGTTTTTAAAGTTTCGGCATCCGGAGCAGAAGCCTGAGTTTCTGCAGTTGTTTCTTCAGAAGCAGGAGCACTTCCTTCTCCTTCAATTTCTAAAATAGCAATAGCTTCGCCTACTTTTGCAACCTCGTCTTTCTGTTTTAAAATCTTAACGATTTTCCCCGAAACTGGTGTCGGAACGTCTGAATCTACTTTGTCAGTTGCAATCTCCACTACGGAATCATCTTCTTTCACATGATCTCCTTCGTTGAATAACCAGGTGATAATGGTGGCTTCCATCACACCTTCTCCCATGGAAGGAAGCAATAATTTGTACTCTGCCATTTTTAATTTTTAGATTTTGACAAATATATAAAAAAAATCGATTTTTTTATGAAATATTAAATTTTAGAAAAATTCAATGTAAATATTCTCTCCTACATTTAGTCCGAACAAAGACTTGGCGCCGTTTTTCTTGCTTCCTTTGTAGATGGTTAACTCCAAAAGCTGGCTGTCATTGAAAATTGCTGCAGATTGCCCGTGAAATTCTGTCTCTCTTTCCCAATCCGAAACCACCTCCGTATGACTTAAAAATATACGTGAAAGACTTAAATTTCTGAATTTTATCGTGAAATTTTCATATCCTTTTCCTGAACTTTCAAAAAAATCTTTGCTAATATTTGATATTATATTTCCGAAATTATCAATATAGGTAACTTCCCCGATAATCATTTTTTCAGATTCATTGAAAACAGGTTTCGGAAAAAGAAGCTGTTTGGCAGAATCAATCTTTCTACCGATGACTTCCGGCAGTCCGCCATTGGCAAGATGTACTGCTGCAGGAACAAAAACATCAGTTGATGTAAAGTTAACAATATCATCAAATCTGTTATTTAAAGTGATTTCATAAATTGCTTCAGGTTTGATATCAAAAAAAACAAGACTTAAAAGCCCGTTGTCAGCAGCAATAAAATAATGTCCGTCTGATTTATAAAGTATATTTTTTCTCGATTTGTTGTGAAAACTGTCTACAGAAATGATGTGGACCGTGTTTTTCGGAAAGTGTTTGTATGCATTTCTCACGATGTACGATGTCTGTACAAGGTTGAAAGCCTGGATATCATGGGTAATATCAATAATATTAACTTTCTGATTCAGAGAAAGTATACTGCCTTTTACAGCGGCAACTCTGTAATCCAAATTTCCGAAATCTGAAGTAAGTGTAATAATTGACATTGATTGTTTATAGAATAGTAGAAATGCAAATTTATTTAAAATAAAAAGAATGCCCGAATGATTGTGGAAAAGAATTTGATATAAATTTCCGAAAAAAGCTTTACATTTAAAATCTAAAATTAATAAAGATACTGCATGTTTGAATTAACATATGATTTGGAGGATATCGATGCGAAAATCTTCTATGGAGTTAATAACCAATATTTCAATTTAATAAAATCAACATTTCCGAACCTTAAAATCACCGGGAGAGATCACTTTATCTTCGCCATGGGAAATCAGGAAGCGCTTGATATTTTTAAGCAGAAACTGGATGACATAGTAAATTATATTTCAAAAAATAATTCTATAACCCTGAAAGATGTTGAAAATATTCTCAATATAAAAGATGAAAACGAAAAACAGCTTGTTTTCGATCAGGATATCATCGTAAAAGGGGTAAACGGAAAAATCATTAAGGCCAAAACCACCAATCTTAAAAAACTGGTGAAAGAAACCGAAAAAAAAGATATGGTTTTTGCAATCGGACCGGCGGGAACAGGTAAAACGTATACCAGTGTTGCATTGGCTGCAAAAGCGTTGAGAGATAAGACCGTTAAAAGAATTGTTCTTACAAGGCCTGCAGTGGAAGCGGGGGAGAGCCTTGGTTTCCTGCCGGGAGATCTTAAGGAAAAGCTGGATCCGTATTTACAGCCTTTATATGATGCACTCCGGGATATGATTCCTCACGAAAAACTGGAAGGATTTATTGAGAAAAAAGTAATTGAGGTTGCTCCTTTGGCATTTATGAGAGGGAGAACGCTTGACGATGCGTTTGTGATTCTGGATGAAGCTCAGAATACCACGCATTCTCAGATGAAAATGTTTTTAACCAGAATGGGAATGAATGCAAAATTCATCATTACGGGAGATCCAAGCCAGGTTGACCTTCCGCCAAAGCAACAGTCTGGCCTAAAAGAAGCAATGCGTATTCTGAAAGGAGTAAAAGAAATAGGATTTGTGCATCTTACGGAAGAAGATGTGGTAAGGCATCCGGTGGTTAAAAAGATTATTTTAGCCTACAATGATGAAGAAAAAAGACAGAGAAACGACTAAGTAACTGGAAAATTATTTAATCAAAATATTATAATACAGGAAGTTATATTTCCTGTATTTTTTTTGATTTAAAATAAAATTCACAAATGTTGGAATTTTAAAAAAAAAGAGTATTTTTGCCCCGAATTACTTTAAAAACTATTAACGAAATGAAGAAATTTTTACTTCTGACAGCAGTTGCTGTTATCGGGATGAGCGCAAAAGCTCAGGAATTCAGGTTTGGTCCTAAAGCCGGTTTTGCAATGTCTACACTTAAAATTGATCAGAATCAGGATGATTTAGGAAAAAGAAACATGGATCCTAAATACACTTTTTACATTGGTGGTATGGCAGAATATAAGATCAATGATAACTTCGGTTTTCAAGCAGAAGTTTTATACTCACCACTAGGAGGTAAGGAAAAGATTGACGGTGTAAATGTTGGTATTATGTATGTTGGAGAAAAAACAGAGGTTAATCTGGGAACTCTTTTGGTACCTGTTTCAGCAAAATATTTCATAACAGAAGGATTTTCAGTTGCAGCTGGTGCAAACTTCGGAGTTATTTTTAGCGCTAAACAGAAAACAGTAATCGGGTCTGACTTCATGAATGTAGAAGTGGAAGGAGATAGCGGTGAAGTAGACATTAAAGACGATATCAAAAAATTAAATATTGCTCCGTTCGTAGGTGTAGAATACATGTTGGAAAACGGATTATTCTTTGATGCAAGATACAGCCTTGGTGTTTCAAATTTATCTAATGACGGAAGCGGAGGTAAAGTTACCAATAGCTTTGCACAAATAGGTGTAGGTTTCAAATTCGGAGGTAACTAAGAAAAATTATTTACTTAAAAATATAAAGCGGTACAAAATTTGTTCCGCTTTTTTATGGTTTTAACATACCACATTTTTCAGTGAATAATTATTCAAATATTAAATATTTAAACTTATTAAAATGAAAAAACTATTATTACTGGGTGCTTTTGCACTTTTAGGTGGTGTTGCGCAGGCGCAGGAAGGTTTCAGACTTGGGGGACATATTGGTGCTCCGCTTGGTGACGCTGCAGATGCGGCAAGTGTAACAATCGGTATAGACGCAGCGTACATGTGGAATATTACGAAAGGTCTGGATATTGGTGCTACTACAGGATATTCTCATTTTTTCGGGAAAGACAATGTTGATGATTTCGGTTTTATCCCGATTGCAGCTTCCGGAAAATATACCTTTAATAAAATTCCTCTTTTTGTAGGATTGGATCTAGGAGCAGCGATCTCTACAAAGAATTATATCAATAGTGGATTGTATGTAGCACCGAGAGTAGGATATCAAATGAAAAATACAGAATTGTATCTTGGATTCCAGAATATCGGTAGCAAATATAAAGATCCTTACTGGAGGGGGAATGACAGATTCAACTTCGGAGCTATTAACTTCGGAGCGAATTTTTTCCTGAGATAAATTTTTTTTAAATCAATCATATTTAACTCCAATTGAAAAATTGGAGTTTTTTTATTCATATAATTGTGAAAACTTCAACTCCATTCTTTTAATACGATTTATAGCTGTAAAAAGCCAAAAACAAGCAATGATATTAATCACATTAACAAATTTTAATATTAGCGTGTACCACTGTAAATTTGCCGTCAGAAAGTATTAAATTTTTAAAAAAAATGAAAAAAGTATTATTAGCAGGTGCTATTGCACTTTTCGGTTTATCTAATGCTCAGATCGCTAAAGGAACTACATACTTATCAGGACAGGTAGGTTATTCTTCAACTCAGGATAACAATACAGATTCTAAAGTAGAAGATTTCACTATTGTACCTACTGTTGGATATTTCGTTGGAAATAATGTTGCTGTTGGTTTAGGTGTAGGGTATGCAAACACTTCTAACACTACAACAAGTGCGTTGACTAATGTTGAAACTAAACTTTCCACTGATGCGTTTGTAGTAGCTCCATTCGTAAGAAAATACTGGACTGTAGGTGAGAAATTATACATCTTCGGTCAATTGGAAGTTCCAATGGCGTTTGGTAAAGATAAAGCTGAATACAGCGGTACAGCATCTCAGTTCAATACTGAATCTAAATTCACTTCAATCGGAGTAAACGTAAAACCAGGTTTAGATTATTTCTTAAACAAAAACTGGTCTATCGAAGCTACTATCGGAGAATTCGGATACAACAACTTCAAGTACAAAGATCTTGACAAAAGCACTGATAACTTTAACTTCGGATTAAACTTATCTTCAGTTACTTTCGGTGTTAAATATGTTTTTGCTAAATAATAAACAAAACACATATAATCTAAAGTCCTAAGTTTTTTGCTTAGGGCTTTTTCTACATATATTCATTACTAAATTACCATGAAAAAATTACTCTTAGCCGGAACTGTTATGCTTTTCGGTCTTTCTAATGCCCAGATCAAAACGGGGACGCTTTATCTGTCCGGTCAGGCAGGTTTTTCTCAAAATAAAGACAATAATACAGAAAATAAAAGTCAGAATTTCAGTGTCATTCCTACAGTAGGTGTTTTCATTGCCCCTAATTTGGCAATAGGTACGGGAATAGGCTATACTGGCAGCAAAGCAGAAAATACGGATGTCAATAATCTCGGGTTTGGTGTTGAAACCCTGCAGTCGACCATTAAAGCAAATGCTTTTACAGCGAGACCATTCATCAGAAAATACTGGACACTTTCGGATAATTTATATATTTTCGGACAACTTGAAATTCCTGTAGAAATTGGAAAACGTACGGCAAATCTACAATTAAATTATTTTGATATGAATGGATATACCTATTTTCAAAGTATAAATATCGAACAAAAATATACTTCCTTCGGTGTAAATGTGAAACCCGGACTGGATTATTTCATCAATAAAAACTGGACGATTGAAGCTACCATCGGAGAGTTTGGGTATAAAAACATGAAGATTAAAGATCAGGAAAATGGAACTGATACATTCAATTTCGGTTTAAATTTATCTTCGGTTACTTTCGGAGTAAAATATGTTTTTGCTAAATAATAAAATAAAACTAAACATAAACTTTTTAAATTAAAAAATCATGAAAAAACTATTACTTGCAGGTGCAGTTGCACTTTTCGGGCTTTCCAACGCTCAAATGACAAAAGGAGATTGGGTAATCAGCGGAAACACAGGAATGGGTTTCAACAGTATTAACACCAATACTAAGGTAAACGGAACGAAATATGATGAAACTAAAGTCAGCTCTTTTTCAATTACACCTTCTGTTGGATATTTTGTTATCGACGGATTGGCAGTAGGAATTGATTTAGGTTTTGATTCGAATACTACTAAAAATGATGGGAGTAAAGTGACTTTATCTACATTTTCCGTTATGCCGACTGCTACTTACTATTTTAATACAGACAGCAAATTTTTCCCTTTTGTAGGAGCGGGAATCGGATATGCATCTACTAAAACAAAATTCAATATTTCCAATTCTATTGCAGATCCTTTGCTTTGGTCAGGTGATACAACAACGGATGGTCTTGCATGGAAAGCGAAAGCAGGAGTTACCTATATGGCTACCCAATCTTTGGGGATTAATTTAGGTCTTGGCTTTGATCAGTTCTATAATAAAGAAACTTATTCCGGAATTGATTATAAAACAACAAGAAACACTTTCGGAGTGAATGCAGGCTTCTCTTACTTCATTAAAGCTAAAGCTCAGAAATCTGATAAATAAAAAACGTTGTCAAAGATCGAAACTTTGACAGAGTGAAAAAAAATGCGGCTCAATAAATTTGAGCCGCATTTTTATATTTTTATTTAAAATTAAAACCATTCTTTCTGGTTCTGAACGTAAGTTCTGTCAAACTCCTCATCGGATTTCGTAAGATAAATGATCCCTTCTATTAAACCGATAAGTCCGCCAACAGTACCGCAGGTTACAAGACTTAAAATCAGCTGAATGATTCCCGTTTTTGTATATCCCAGGTAAAATTTATGAATAGCCAGACCACCCAAAAGGATAGCAAGAATACCGGCGGCTACTTTTTTTTCAGACCGGTAAGGCTGATTATAATTACCCTGATTGTTTCCGTACACTTCCATAAAAATATTTTTAATTGATTTGATTTAATTTGGCGTGCTTATTTACCGAACATTCCGCCCATTCCAGGCATATTCGGCATTTTGCTCATCATCTGCATCATCTGTTTTCCCTGAGGTCCCTGCATCATCTTCATCATTTTACCCATCTGGTCAAACTGCTTCATCAGTTGGTTTACATCTTCAATTTTTCTTCCGGCACCTTTGGCAATTCTGTTTTTTCTCTGTGTATTGATGATAGAAGGTTTTCTTCTTTCTTCTGGAGTCATGGAGTAGATGATTGCCTCAATATGTTTGAATGCGTCATCGCTGATCTCCACATCTTTGATCGCTTTTCCTACACCCGGAATCATTCCCATCAAATCCTTCATATTCCCCATTTTTTTAATCTGATTGATCTGTTTCAGGAAATCATCAAAACCAAACTCGTTTTTGGCGATTTTTTTATGAAGCTTTTTGGCTTCTTCTTCATCAAACTGTTCCTGTGCTCTTTCTACCAGGGAAACAACGTCTCCCATTCCCAGGATTCTGTCTGCCATTCTTTCCGGATAGAAAAGATCCAGTGCTTCCATTTTCTCACCGGTAGAGATGAATTTAATCGGTTTTTCAACTACGGAACGGATTGTTAAAGCTGCTCCACCACGGGTATCACCGTCCAATTTCGTTAAAACAACCCCGTCAAAATTTAGAGTATCATTGAACGCTTTTGCCGTATTCACCGCATCCTGACCCGTCATGGAATCTACAACGAATAGTGTTTCGTTTGGTTGAATGGTAGAGTGTACGGTTTTGATCTCCTTCATCATCTGCTCGTCAATGGCCAAACGACCAGCGGTATCTACAATCACCACATCGTGACCGTTTGATTTAGCAAAATTAATGGCGTTTTGAGAAATGCTTGAAGGATCCATAGAACCTTCTTCCGTGAAGACAGGAACACCGATCTGTCCGCCTAATACTTTCAGCTGGTCGATCGCAGCCGGACGGTACACGTCACATGCTACCAAAAGAGGTTTCTTATTTCTTTTTGTTTTTAAATAATTGGCCAATTTTCCGGAGAATGTTGTCTTACCAGAACCCTGAAGCCCTGCAATAAGAATCACAGATGGTTTTCCGGAAAGATTGATTCCTTCCTGGGAGCCCCCCATAAGATCTACCAATTCGTCGTGAACGATTTTCGTCATCAGCTGTCCCGGAGTAAGCGATGTAAGAACATCCTGTCCCAGTGCTTTATCCTGAACTCTTTTCGTAAGATCTTTTGCAACTTTATAATTAACATCGGCATCCACCAATGCTCTACGAATTTCTTTTACGGTTTCCGCAACGTTGATTTCCGTGATTTTTCCACGTCCTGAAATATTATGTAGCGCTTTGTCTAATTTATCCTGTAAACTATTAAACATATGTATTGTAAATTATAGGTTTGCAAAAATAAGCAAATTTTTAGTATATATTAATATATAGATAAAGAGATTTGTAATGTATCAAAATTATAATTCTATTTTTGTGGAATGAATTTTATCGATAGTTTAATCATTATCCTGCTGATTTCAATCTTAAACATTAGCGTTTTTATAATTTTTAAAAAATATATGTATAGAAAATCAGACGCGGGAATGAAATTTTTAGCCATCAATATATCAAAAGATATTATCTGGCTCATTGTTTCATTAATTATTATAGAGAAAACAAAAGAAAATTTTCTATTTATAGTGATATGTTTTATAATAGCATCACTCCTTATATATATACCGATAATAAAACTCATTAATAAATCTTAGTTTTTTTGATGATAAAAATCAATTTTTAATATTGGTAAAGTTTAATAAAATCGATATATTTGCACACGATTAAAAAAGAGATATGAATAGAAAGATTTCTTCATTGTTTTTCGCATTTTTATTTGTGTTTGTGAGCGGTTTAGCGATTGCTCAACATACTTCTGAAGGCGAAGAGCCGGCGGAAAAAATAGAGCAGAAAGAAGGTTTTAATGCTACTAAAATGATCATGGAACACATCGGTGATTCAAATGAATGGCATTTATGGACTACAAAAGATGATAACGGTGAAGAGCATCATGTGTCTGTTCCGCTTCCTGTGATTATTAAAGATAATGAAGGATGGCACACTTTTCTTTCAAAGAGTATTGCTCACGGTCATGAGCATGACGGGTATACTTTAGAGGAAGGACAGGTTGTTTCAACTAAAGGTATTCAGAAAGCTACTCTGTTTTCAATAATCAGCGGAAAACAAAAAGCAAATGAAGTGTTCTTTGATCTTTCAATTACAAAGAATGCAGCGTCAATGTTTCTTTCGGTAATTTTCATGACGGTGATCTTCATGGGGATGGCAAGAAACTATAAAAAATCTCAGTTGCCAAAAGGTGCAGGGAAATTATTAGAGCCTGTAATTGTATTCATAAGAGACGAGGTAGCAATACCAAATATAGGATCTGTTAAATACAAAAGATATATGCCTTATTTATTAACCGCATTTTTCTTTATCTGGTTTAATAACTTATTCGGATTGATTCCTTTCTTTCCATTCGGTGCCAACCTTACAGGGAACATCGCAATTACTGCAGTTTTAGCAATCATTACTTTATTGATTACTTTATTCAGTGCTAATAAAGATTATTGGAAGCATATCTTCATGCCGCCGGTTCCAATCTTATTGTACCCAATTATGGTTCCAATTGAGATTATCGGGATCTTTACAAAACCTTTCGCCTTGATGATGCGACTTTTCGCTAACGTTACAGCGGGACACATTATGATCCTGGCGATTATTTCACTAATCTTCATTTTCAGATCTCCGTTCTTAGGATTTGCATCTGTACCATTAGCATTATTTGTTTCTGTATTGGAATTATTGGTAGCGGCACTGCAAGCATATATCTTCACGGTACTGTCCGCTCTATTTATCGGTATCGCAGTAGCAGAGCACGAACATGAGCACGGTCACGAAGAGCACGCTCACTAATTAAAAGAAAAATATTAAAATAATTTTTAACTAATATAATTTATTTATTATGGACATCACAACTGGAGCAGGATTAATTTACGTAGGTATCGGTTTAGCTGTACTTGGAGTAGGTATGGGTATCGGTAAAATCGGTGGTCACGCTATGGATGCTATCGCAAGACAACCTGAGCAAGCTGGAAAGATTCAAGGAGCAATGCTTATTGCTGCTGGTCTTATCGAGGGTGCTGGTCTTATCGCGATTATCTTTGGTGCTTTCATCAAGTAATTATCCTCAAAAACATTTCTTAGCAGCCGAGCGGTTGGCTGGCTGCTAGGAATTTTAAAAAATCCATAATAACGATTAAAAAAAAGAATTTACAGATATGGGAATTATAGAACCTGGAATTGGACTTTTGTTTTGGATGACCCTTACTTTTGTTATCCTATTGTTTCTTCTTGCAAAATTCGCTTGGAAACCGATTGTTAATGCAATCAACGACAGAGAAACTTCTATTGTTGATGCTCTTAATCAAGCTACATTGGCAAGAAAAGAAATGGAAACTTTAAAAGAGGATAACGAAAGAATCATTCGTGAGGCGAAAATCGAAAGAGATGCTATCCTTAAAGAAGCAAGAGAAATTAAAGATAGAATCGTAGGTGAGGCTAAAGATGTTGCTAAAGCTGAAGGAGATAAAATGATCGAAGCGGCTAAACAAACCATCAATGCTGAGAAAAATGCTGCCATGGCAGATATCAAAACTCAGATCGGTACATTATCCATAAATATCGCAGAATCTATCCTTAAGCAAAAGCTTGACAACAGCGAAGCTCAAAACGAATTGGTTCAGAATTATTTAAACAAATCAAACCTTAACTAAGAATGCTTACATCTAAAGTAGCTAAAAGATACGCACAAGGTTTACTTGATTTCACCAACGAATCAGGGCAAACGGCTACTGTATTTTCTGAAATGAAAGATGTAGTAAAGATCATGACTGAATCTGAGGATTTAAGAAAGTTCTTCCTTACCCCTTACATCGATTCTAAAAAGAAAGTAGAAGTAGCAAACGAAATTTTTAAAGGTTTATCGGCATCTTCCAGGAATATCATTACTTTGGTAATCAGACACGGAAGAGAAAATCAGCTGAAAAATATCGCTCAGGAATTCATCAACAAAGTTGAAGATATCAACGGAGTACAGAGAGTCGTACTTACAACAGCAACTCCACTTTCCAAAGAGAATATTGATCAGATTTTGGGTTCTACCAATTTAGTGAACGCCAATTCAAAATTCGACCTTATTGTAAATGTAAAACCTGAAATTTTAGGAGGATACATTTTAAGAGTGGGAGATCAGCAGGTAGATGCTTCAGTAAGATCTAAGCTTAATAAAGTTAAAAAAGATTTTCAATTAAATTAAAGAAAAAACAACCATACAATGGCAGAAATAAATCCGGCAGAAGTATCTGCGATCTTAAAACAGCAATTGGCCAACTTCGATACTCAATCAAACGTTGAGGAAGTAGGTACAGTTTTAACCATCGGTGATGGAATTGCTCGTGTATACGGGTTAGAAAACGTACAATACGGAGAGTTGGTGAAATTTTCTAGTGATGTAGAAGGTATTGTACTGAACCTTGAAGAAGACAACGTAGGTGTTGCGCTACTTGGTGAAAGTAAATTGGTAAAAGAAGGAGATACAGTAAAAAGAACAAACAGAATCTCTTCTATCAAAGTAGGAGAAGGAATGTTAGGAAGAGTAGTGGATACTCTTGGTAACCCTATCGATGGTAAAGGTCCTATTACTGGGGATTTATACGAAATGCCATTGGAAAGAAAAGCTCCCGGAGTTATTTATAGACAGCCGGTAACTGAACCTTTACAGTCAGGTATCGTTGCTATTGACTCTATGATTCCTGTAGGAAGAGGGCAAAGAGAGCTTATCATCGGTGACAGACAGACGGGTAAAACCACTGTTGCGATCGATACGATCATCAACCAAAAAGAATTCTATGATGCAGGGAAGCCTGTATATTGTATATATGTAGCTATCGGACAAAAAGCGTCTACTGTAGCACAAATCGTAAAAACACTTTCTGATAAAGGAGCTTTAGCATATACGGTAATCGTTGCGGCTAACGCATCAGATCCGGTTCCAATGCAGGTATATTCTGCAATGGCAGGTGCTGCGATCGGGGAGTTCTTCAGAGATACGGGTAGACCGGCATTGATCGTTTACGATGATTTATCTAAACAGGCGGTTGCGTACCGTGAGCTTTCTCTACTATTGAGAAGACCACCGGGCCGTGAAGCTTATCCTGGAGACGTTTTCTATCTTCACTCAAGATTATTGGAAAGAGCTGCGAAAGTAATCGCTGATGACAATATCGCAAGCCAGATGAACGATTTACCTGAGTCTTTAAGACCAATCGTAAAAGGGGGAGGTTCATTAACAGCGCTTCCGATTATCGAAACTCAGGCTGGTGACGTTTCTGCGTATATCCCAACCAACGTAATCTCTATTACAGACGGACAGATCTTCCTTGAATCTGATCTATTCAACTCAGGGGTACGTCCTGCGATCAACGTGGGGATCTCTGTATCGAGAGTAGGAGGTAACGCTCAGATTAAATCAATGAAAAAAGTATCTGGTACATTGAAACTTGACCAGGCACAATATAAAGAATTGGAAGCATTCGCTAAATTCGGTTCTGATCTTGATGCTGCTACTTTAGCAGTAATCTCTAAAGGAGAAAGAAACGTAGAAATTCTTAAACAACCGGTAAACTCTCCACTTCCTGTAGACAGCCAGGTAGCGATGATCTACGCAGGAACGGAGAATTTATTAAGAAACGTTCCTATCAGAAAAGTAAAAGAATTCCAGATCGAGTATATCGCATTCCTGAGATCTAAGCACCCTGAAACGATGGCTGCTATCAAAGCTGGAAAAATCGATGACTCAATCACGAGCGTTCTTAAGCAGGCAGCTAATGATTTAGCTTCTAAATATAACTAAAAATTCAATGTTTAAGGTTTAAATTATTATGTTTAAACCTTAAACTTTAGACCTTAAACCTTGAACCAAAATAATGGCAAACTTAAAAGAAATACGAGGCAGAATTACGTCAATTTCATCTACGATGCAGATTACCCGTGCTATGAAAATGGTTTCCGCAGCGAAACTGAAAAAGGCACAGGACGCTATCGTAATGCTGAGACCATATTCTGAAAAACTGCAGGAGCTTATCCAGAATGTAAATTCAAGTTCAGATCCTGATCAGATTTCTGTGTATGCTCAGAAAAGAGAGGTGAAAAAAATACTTTTCATCGCTGTTACTTCAAACAGAGGTCTTGCCGGCGCTTTTAACTCATCTATTGTTAAAGAGCTTAATGCACAGTTTAAGAATAATTCTCAATATGAAATTGAAGTTCTTCCTGTAGGTAAAAAAGCTTTTGATGCTGTAAGAAGAAGTCGTACGGTATATTCCAACGCAAGTTCTGTATACGATAACCTTAATTTCGATACAGTATCTCACGTTACGGAAGCAGTAATGACTAGTTTCAAAGAAGGTAAATTTGATGAAGTATATTTAATTTATAATAAATTCGTCAACGCTGCTACCCAGGAAGTAACAACAGAACAGCTTCTTCCGATTTCTATGCCGGAAAATACAGAACCTCAGGTAGAAACAGATTATATTTTTGAACCTAACAGAACTGAGATTCTGGATAATCTGATTCCTAAATCGATCAAGACTCAGGTTTTCAAAGCAATTCTTGATTCAGTAGCTTCTGAACACGGTGCGAGAATGACGGCCATGCACAAAGCAACAGATAATGCACAGGCTCTGAAAAATGATCTTGTAATTTTCTATAACAAAGCAAGACAGGCTGCAATTACAAACGAAATCCTGGAGATCGTTTCCGGAGCAGAAGCTTTGAAAAACTCTTAAAAGATATTTCATACAAATATTTATTAAAGCATCGTATACCACGATGCTTTTTTTGTTATTTTTATTTTGTATATATTTGTACAATAAATTATATACAATTTCTAAATGGATTCGGACATAGTCAGGCTTTTGCTGGCCTTATTACTTGTTTTACTAAATGGCTTCTTCGTAGCCGCAGAATTTTCAATTGTTAAAGTACGTTACTCACAAATCCAGTTAAAAGCCGCAGAAGGAAACTCTATGGCAAAGCAGGCAGAGCATATCATCAAACATCTTGATGAATACCTCTCCGCAACACAGCTTGGTATTACTTTGGCCTCCCTTGCCCTGGGTTGGGTAGGAGAAAGTGCATTACATCATATTGTTGAAAATATTTTCAGCTCTCTTAATATTGATCTCACCGAAACAACGATTACCTCAATTTCCGTAATCACCAGTTTCGTTCTTATCACAATTATGCATATTGTTTTCGGAGAACTTATTCCTAAATCTATTGCCATCCGGAAATCGGAATCTACCACAATGGCAACGGCTATTCCGTTAAGAGTATTTTACACTGTTTTCAAGCCATTTATCTGGTTGATGAACTTAATGTCCAATACTTTTTTAAGATTGGTAAAAATTCACCCTGCTTCCGAACACGAAATACACTCTACCGAAGAACTTCAGCTTTTGGTAAAGCAGAGTGCGGACAGCGGAGAAATTGAAGAGGAGAATTATGAGATCATCAAGAATGCATTCGATTTTACAGATCATTCTGCCAAGCAGATCATGGTGCCACGGCAAAATATTACTTCTATCGATTTTGAAGAGGATGTGAATGAAATCATCAACAAAATCATGGAGAGTGGATATTCCAGAATTCCGGTTTATGTTGATTCTATTGACAATGTGATTGGTATTCTTTATACCAAAGAAATTATCAGGGAATTTGTTAAAAGAAAAGGTGAACTAAGCCATGATGATCTTAAAGATCTGATGCGTGATGCATTTTTTGTGGTAGGAAGTAAAAAGATTTCAGACCTTCTTAAAATTTTCCAACAAAAAAAACAGCATCTTGCCATTGTGATAGATGAATTCGGAGGTACGGAAGGAATTATCACCCTTGAAGATATTCTGGAAGAACTGGTAGGTGAAATTCAGGATGAAGAAGATGATGAAGAAAAAATTGTTGATAAAATAGGAGAGAATACCTATTGGGTACAGGCTACCCAGCCACTTGACGAAATCAACGAATTCATACCTAAAAAACTTCCTCTTTCGGAAGAAAGCGAATACAATACCCTTGCAGGATTTATTCTTCATGCTTTAGAAGATATCCCGGAAGAAAACCAGGAATTCGATCTCGAAAATTATCATTTTAAAATATTAAAAATGAATAATAAAAGTGTAGAGTTGGTAGAGCTGGTGTACGAAGAACCAAATACTATAAATGATCTGGCTGAAAAAATAGGCGAGGTCTGATTTAACCTTAAATAAAATTGTAATGTTTTTTTTTAACAGCATCAGAGATTACGAAGATCCGAAACGGCAGTATGAAGAGGAGGTGCTTGTACTGGACGATACGGATGAAGTGTATAAACTGGTTTTACATAACGATGATGTTCATACATTTGATTATGTAATTGATTGCCTGATTGAGATTTGCAAACACACTCTGGAACAAGCAGAACAATGTACAATTCTTGTCCATTTTAAAGGCAAATGTACCGTAAAAACGGGTTCTCTGGATCTGCTGAAACCAATGCACGAAAAGTTACTTTCAAGAGAATTAACCAGTGAAATTTTATAAAAGAAGAGCTTCGGCAAATGCCGAAGCTCTTCTTTTATAAAAAATCTATAGATTTTTTGCCAGATCCATAAAAATTTATCAAAAATTTGTAACTTGTCGCCGCTAATTATAAAAATTTAGATGAAATTACAAATTAACTCTTTGCTTGTTGGCTGCCTATTGTCATGTACGGCTTTATACGGTCAGCAGTCATCATTGGAAAATCCTGCAAGAAACTGGATCACTCAAAATTCAAGAAGTATAGGGCTTCAGGATTTCAGCACATTGAAATTAAACTATGTGAGAAAAGGAAATTCTGGAGAAACGCTCCGTTTTCAGCAGATGATGGGGAATGTTCCTGTCTTTCAGTCAGAAATTGTGATGCATTTCAATAAAAATGGCCAGATCAGCTATACAGCTACTGAAAGTTTCAAAAAAAATGTTCAGCAGATAGATATTAACCCTTCTATTTCATCGGTAGATGCGTTGAAAAAAGCGCATATTGCTTCTCATTCAAAAGGAGATATCACTTATGAAGACTCTAAGCTTTTTGTATACCTTACAGAGCAGGGGGAAACAAAGCTGGTGTATCGTGTTCTTACAAGTTCATATGAAAATCCGGGAAGCTGGGAAACGATAATTGATGCAAAAACAGGTGAAGTAATCAGTGTGAAAGACATTGCTTTTCGACATAAGGAAAAAGAAAAGCCTGAAAAAAATAAAAAACAGAAAGAAGTTAAGAAAAATGTTCTGGTAACAGGTTCTGCGTACATCTTTAATCCGGATCCTTTATCTAAAATGCATGTTGCCTACGGCGGACAATATGTAGACGGAAATGATGCTACAAATGCGAGTCTGGACGCGGCTAGAACTTTAGTTACAATTCCTGAATTGGAGCTGACAGCAGGTGTATACAAGCTGAAAGGTACTTATGCAGAGATCAAAGAACTGGAATCACCTAACAAAGGGCTTTTTACCCAAACGAGCAACCAATTTTTATTTAACAGAAATCAGGATGGATTTGAAGCAGCCAACGCCTACTGGCATCTTGACAACAATCTTCGTTATATTAATGTAACATTGGGAATCCCATGTATTCCGGTTATGAACAATGGTGTTCTTGCATTTGACCCGCATGGAGAAGGTGGTGCCGACAATTCACATTATGATCCCAATAGCCAGATTCTGGTATTCGGGGAAGGAGGCGTAGACGATGCTGAAGATGCAGATGTTATTCTGCATGAGCTCGGTCACGGAATTCACGACTGGCTTACCAACGGAAATCTTTCACAGGTTAACGGTTTGAGTGAAGGTTGTGGAGACTATTGGGCGCAATCATACAGCAGAAGCCTTAACCAGTGGCAGCCCACTGATGCAGCTTATCAATGGATGTTCAGCTGGGATGGACACAATCCTTTCTGGGACGGAAGGGTTACAGATTATGCCGCAATTTATCCGGGCGGGTTAACCGGTTCTATCCATACGGATGGGCAAATTTGGGCCTCTGCACTCATGAGAATTTATGATGCTATAGGAAAACAAAAAACAGATCGCGCATTTCTTGAAGGATTAAGCCTTACCACTTCCAATACCAATCAGCAGAATGCTGCAATTGCCGTAAGACAGGCTGCAATTGATATGCTGGGAACATTTGGATTTAATTGTAATGATATTGACCAGATCACCACAGAATTTACAGCTGCAGGATATACACTGCCGGCTTATTCATGTCAGCTAAGCGTAGATGATCTTTCTAAAAAAGAAATCATTGCCATTTATCCGAACCCGGTTTCAGAGGTTTTGAATATTTCCATGAAGATCAGCAAGGAAGAAAAAGTTGAAATCTTCAATATGGAAGGAAGAAAGGTATTAGAAACAACCATAGCCAACGGAAGAAATACGGTCAACGTCTCTCATTTGGCAGTCGGAGACTATATTCTTAGGATAAAAGGTTTGGAATTGTCAACAAAATTCATCAAAAAATAAAAATTTAAATCCGGTGTTATCATACATCGGATTTTTTGTTTTGAATAATTCAGTCGGCATTATTTTATTTGCATTCAACTAAAATAGTATATTTGTAAAAACTATAAAGAAACAAACAGAATGCTTGTAATAGGAATTGCAGGAGGCACCGGATCCGGCAAAACTACGGTTGTTGACAAAATAATACAGCAGCTTGATATTGAAGGAATGAACATCCTTTCCCAGGATAATTATTATCATGATAATCATAATCTTACCTTAGTAGAAAGAGAAGCTTTAAATTATGATCATCCTAAGTCTATTGACTTTGATTTATTGATAAAACATGTAAAAGCTTTAAAGAACAACGAGCCTATTGAGCAGCCGATTTACAGCTTTGTAACCCATTCAAGGACCGGAGACCATGTTACTGTAGAGCCTAAAAACGTATTGGTAGTGGAAGGAATTCTTGTTCTCACAAATAAAGAACTTTTAAAGGAATTTGATCTTAAAGTATTTGTACATGCCGATTCCGATGAAAGATTGATCAGGAGAATACGAAGGGATACCCAGGAAAGGGGAAGAGACCTGAATGAAGTGCTTCACCGTTATCAGACAACTCTGAAACCGATGCATCAGGAATTCATTGAGCCTTCCAAAAACGAAGCGGATCTTATTATCCCTAATATGAGGCAAAATTCCGTAGCCATTGATTTTTTAACGACTGTGATCAAAAATTCTCTGAGAAAACATTAAGACAATGAAAGGAAGCAAACTTATCAAAGACATTCAGCCGAAATCGGAAACATTTAAATTCATTCAGAAATATCTGCTGAATAAATATACCATTACGATCTGCCTGTTTTTGGTCTGGATGATTTTTTTCGATAAAACCTCATTTCTGGTAATCAATGAGCTGAATGGCGAGATCAGTAAATACGAAGAACAGCTTCAATATTATAAAACCGAGTACGAAAAAAATGATGCATTTTATAAAAAGCTGATGAATAATAAATCTGAAAAAGAAAAGTACGCCAGAGAAAATTATTTCATGAAAAAACCGAATGAGGAAATTTTTATTCTCGTAGTAGACAGTACCAACATAGCGAAAAAATAATTTTAAAGTCAATAAGTGAAATTGTCAATTTGCTTTGCTGTCAGGTTAAAAGTTCGCTTGTAAAGCAAATTCACTGTTGATCATTCACAATAATCCAATTCATTATCCATGTCAAACACAGCTTGGGAAAACTTAGTTAAGAAACAACTTAAGACCGAAGATATCTATTCTGTTCTTACTAAAGAGAATTTAGAAGGAATTACTGTAAAACCTTTCTATGATGAAATTCCGCAGCCATTGATCAATCTTCCGAAAGTTGAAGAAAATACCCATCTTGTGGCCAGGTATCATGAAAGCCTTGAAGAAGATGTGTATGCATTTCTTTTGGATCATAATATAGAAAATCTTGTACAGAAGACTATTTTTATTGATAATATTGATCTTGCAGGACACATCAGTCCTAAAGAAGATGATCAATACTTTTCTTTAATTGATGTTTTTGATGAAAAAGAAACATTGATCAATGATCAGTTGGTTAAAGAATTACTGGCAAAACAATTTAAAAGAAATATATGCATTGATATATCTCTTCATCAGAATGCAGGAGCGTCCATTTATCAGCAACTGGGAATTGCGTTGGCAAAAACCAAGGAACTGATAGAAATTTATGGTCAGGAAATTTTACATAAACTGATTTTCAGAATTGCAATAGGAGCAAACTATTTCTTTGAAATGGCTAAATTAAGAGCTTTCAAGCTTGCTTTTAATCAACTTTCTAAAGAATATAATGTTGATGAAATTCCGTACATTTTCGCAGAAACATCCTTGAGAAATAAAGCGGTTGCGGATAATGAGAATAATCTGATCCGTTCTACCCTGGAGCTTGCTTCGGCAATGATCGGTGGAGCAGATGCTGTTTTCAGCAACAATTATTTGGTGGACAGATCAACAGAAAACTCAGAAGAAATTTCCTTTAAACAACAAATTGTTCTTGCTTATGAAAGTATCATTAACGTTTTCGAAGATGCCTCTAACGGAAGTTATTTTATAGAAGATATTACACGTCAGATCGCAGAAAAGTCCTGGAATTATTTTGTTGAAATCGAGGAAGCCGGCGGTTACCTTGAACTTATAAAACAAGGAATTATCCAGAAACAGATTTATGATCATGCTCTGGAAGAACAGAAATGGGTGGAAGATGGAAAAATAAAGCTGATCGGCGTTAATTTATACCCAAAATTGGATGTTAAAAAATCTGCCGAAGACCTTTATCATGAGAGCGAAATCAAACCTGTAAGATGGGCTCAAATGTTTGAATAATGAAAGAAAAACTTATTGATTTATTTGAGTACACTTTTCACTTTAATAGCGAAATGATCAGAGTTATTGGTGAAAATATTGAGAAAGTTGATGAAAAGACAATAAGTCTCATTAATCATATTTTAAATGCTCAGCAAATCTGGAATTCAAGAATTTTAGGAGAAAAGACATTTGAAGTATGGCAGATTAATCCTTTTGAAATGCTGGAGGAAATAAATCAATACAATTTTGAGAAAAGTATTGAAATCATCAATAATTTTAATCTGGATCAAAAAATTAATTACCAGAATTCCAAAGGTACAAATTTTGAAAATACCGTTTTTGAAATGCTTTTTCAGGCCATTAATCATTCTACTTATCACCGTGGACAAATCAATTCCTTACTCAAACAAAACGGAATAGATCCAATCTTAACGGATTATATTTTTTATAAAAGATGAATTAGTGCAGCTTAACTGTTAAATCTTAGTTTTTTTGACGACCACAAATTTCTCAGATTCGCACAGATTATAGTATAAAACACATTTGATAATGAAAGAAAACGAAATTAGTTTTTATATCAGAAAATGTATTTTTTCTGTGTATAATGAATTGGGGCCGGGTTTGCTGGAAAAAGTTTATGAGAATGTTTTAGTTCAGGAACTTCAAAACAACGGTTTAACCGTAAAATCACAGGTCCCCATGAAAATAAAATATAAGAATACATTTCTAGATTCGGGTTTTATTGCTGATATTATTGTTGAAAATAAAGTAATAATTGAAGTAAAAGCCATAACAGAAATTAAAAATATTCATCATCAGCAGTTATTGACTTATCTAAAGCTCACTGATCTTAAATTAGGTATTTTAGTGAATTTTTATACAGATTATATAGCAAAAAGCATATTCAGGAAAATAAACGGAAATTTAGATTACTAAAATATATTACAAATCTGTGCAAATCTGAGAAATCTGTGGTTAAAATATTAGATCAGAACATACAGGACTATATCAACGCAAATCTCAATACAGATTTACACACTTTGTTATTGAAAAAATCACCATTTCCGGGAGTTTCTATGCACGAGATTGTACAGCAGATCAAAGGAAAACAGGTAGCACAGAAAAAGTTTCCTTTTTTGTTAAAAGAAGGTATTATTTTTCCGCCACAGCTTAACGTAGAACAATCTTCGTCGGAAAAGACAGCTCAATATAAATCCAGACTTTTGGAGGGTGAAAAATTTATTGATCTGACTACAGGATTTGGGATTGATGCTTATCATTTATCTGAAAATTTTAAGGAAATCACATTAATAGAGCAAAACCCGGATCTTCTTGAAATTGTACGCAATAACTGGAATATTTTAGGAAAAAAAGCAACTTTTGTTAATCAGAAACTTGAAGATTTTCTCAAGGAAAATAAAGAGGTATTTGATGTGATTTATCTTGATCCGGCGCGCAGAGACAGCAATAAAAATAAAGTTTTCCTGCTGGAAGATCTTTCGCCCGATATTCTGGCTATTCAGCAAAGACTATTGTCTTCTGCTCAAAAGGTTGTCATTAAACTTTCTCCGTTAATAGATTTGAAATATCTGGTGTCTGTTTTACCAAATATTTTCAGGATCGACGTTATTGCGGTTAAAAATGATGTAAAAGAAATTGTTGTTTTCTTATCCGGTCAAAAAAATGATACAATTTCCTGCCATTGTGTAAATCTCGAAAGTGATGATCCTGTTTTTGAATTTACAGTTGGAGATGAAGAAAATGCTCATGCAGAGTATGGGGAGCCCGAAAAATATATCTATATCCCTAATAATGCCATTTTAAAAGCAGGTATTTTTAACCTTATTTCTTGTAAAAACGGCCTGAAAAAGCTTCATCCAAATACTCATATTTATACTTCTGATTCGCAGATAAATGATTTTCCCGGAAGAGTATTTGAAATGGAAATTGTTGATGCCAAAAAGATCCAAAAGAAAAGCCAGTATAATATTATTTCAAAAAATTATCCTCTAAAACCGGAAGAGATTAAAAAAAAATACAGCCTAAAAGATGGAGGTGAAAAGTATCTTATTTTTACGCAATCCAAAAAAGGCAAAATAATTTTAAAATCAGTCTAAAAATGTTGCTGTAAAATACAAGATTTCTTAATTTTGGGCAATTAAAAAAATAAGCATGCAATCGCTGACGGCTGAAATAAGATACATGGCTATAGTAATGCGATTTCATATATCTTTAAAAAATAAATTTTCCATATGAAAAAATTAGTTATATGTTTAGCCCTTGCTACTGTTGCGGTAAGCTGTAAAAAGATCCAGGCAGGAGGTAACAAAAAAGTTATCAAACTTGAGGAAGGCGTGGAAAGATACTCTGATGACGAACAGACAAGTGGCGAGCAGGATAATCTTTCTGAATACAGAGGAGATGCACACGACGGACATGAAGCTCCTGCAAAAACAGATACTGCAGGTGCTCCGAAGCATAAAGAAGAAGATAATAAGCATTCTGACGCTACTCCGATACCGGAAGGTTCTCAGACGCCAAAAGCTGAACACTAATTTATTAGTAAAAATAAAAAATGTCCCGCGCATATGCGCGGGACATTTTTTTGCATTGTTGTTTTTACTTTGCGGCGGCGAAGCCGCCGCAAAGTAAAAACATTCCTAAAATTTCTTAGGCTTTGAAAGCAATTATTTAGTGAATTAATAATTTTTATATAAGATTTAAGGATGCTGGTCTGCATAAACCACCTGTATACCTGAGGAAAATTATGTGTTTTTGTTTGTTCCGGCGGGGCAAATTTTTTACTTTTAACAAAATAATAATTTACAATGCAAGAGACATTAAATTACATCAACGAAAACAAGCAACGTTTCGTAGATGAATTGTTTGAATTACTGAGAATTCCTTCTATTTCTGCAGATCCTGCGTATAAAGATGACGTTTTGAAATGTGCAGATGTCGTGGCAGAACATCTTAAAAATGCTGGTGCTGATCATGTGGAAGTTTGTCAGACCAAAGGATATCCTATTGTTTTCGGGGAAAAAATGTTAGATAAAAATCTGCCGACCGTTTTAGTATATGGACATTACGATGTACAGCCGGCTGATCCTTTGGAACTTTGGAAAAAACCTCCTTTTGAACCTTATATTGAAAAAACGGAACTTCACCCTGAGGGAGCAATATTTGCAAGAGGTTCTGCGGATGATAAAGGACAGTTTTTCATGCACCTCAAGGCATTTGAAGCCATGATGAAAACCAATACACTTCCCTGTAATGTTAAATTTATTCTGGAAGGGGAAGAAGAAGTAGGTTCGGTAAGTCTCGGAGATTTTGTAAACGAAAACAAAGAAAAACTTTCCTGTGATTGTATTTTAATTTCCGATACTCATATTTACAGCAATGAACAGCCAACAGTTACAACAGGTTTACGGGGTTTAAGCTATGTGGAAGTAGAAGTGGAGGGGCCTAATAGAGATCTGCATTCGGGATTATACGGCGGCGCAGTTCCAAATCCTATCCACGTGCTCTCAAGAATGATTGCCAGACTTATTGATGAAGACGGGCATATCACTATTGACGGTTTTTATGACAACGTAGAAACAGTTTCAGATGCCGACAGAAATGATATGAACAAATTGAAAGACAATCCTGAAGAATTTAAAAAATCAATCGGACTGAACGGTGTGGAAGGTGAAAAAGGGTATACTACACTGGAACGGACATCTATTCGTCCAACATTAGACTGCAACGGAATCTGGGGCGGCTATACAGGCGAAGGTGCCAAAACGGTAATTCCATCAAAAGCTTTTGCTAAAATTTCGATGCGTCTTGTCCCTTATCAGACTCCCGAAGAAATTACCGAAAAATTTACAAATTATTTTAAAAAAATAGCTCCGGAAAATGTAAAGGTAAAAGTTACGCCGCATCACGGAGGAATGCCGTATGTCTTACCAACTGATACAAAAGAATTTATGGCTGCAAAACACGCTATGGAAACTGCTTTCGGAAAAGAAGTTCTTCCTTACAGAGGCGGTGGGAGTATTCCTATTACCGCCATGTTTGAGCAGGTGTTGGGAGCGAAGTCGGTATTAATGGGATTCGGATTGGATTCTGATGCAATTCACTCACCAAATGAACATTACGGATTATTCAATTTCTATAAAGGAATCGAGAGTATACCGCTGTTTTTTGAGAATTATTCCAAATAATAAATATTAATCCTTAAGGTACTATTCTTAAGGATTTTTTATTTTTATAAATAAAATTTGTTTGGAATCACAGGAAAATTTATATTTACAGTAATAATTTTAAATAAGTATTATGAAAAAAGTTTTATTAGTTTTACTTGGTGGGATGACCCATTTGGTAAATGCTCAGTTAACCTGCGCCACAGCCACTACGGTAACAGCAGGTACTTATACAGCACCTACAATAACTGGTACATATGTAGGGACTTGTGCTCCCAATGGAGACCCAGCAACCCCTAAAGCGTTGTGGTATAAATATACTGCGACGGCTAATGGAGAAGTTACAGTTTCTTCAGACTTAGCAGCAAATCCTGCAAGTACTGATACTAGGGTTTCAATTTTATCGGGTACCTGTGCAGCACTTGCCTGCTATGGCGGAAATGATGATGTAAGTGCTACAAATTACAAATCATCGGTTACTTTTCCGGTTGCTTCAGGAACAACTTATTATATTCAATGGGATAATAGATGGAGCACAGCAGGATTTTCTTGGTCTTTGACGTTTAATGCTTCAAGTTGTATAAGACCAAATGAATTTAGTGTAACTTCACCTACGGCGATCACTTTAAATTCAGCCACATTAGGTTGGGGCGCAGCGATAGGCAATCCTAGTTCATATGATGTTCAGCATGGTCTTTCCGGCTTTACTTTAGGAGCTGGTACAACTGTTAATTCAACAACAAACAGTGCGCAGTTAAATAGTTTACCATCAAGTCAAAATCTAAGTTATTATATCAGAAGTAATTGTGGTGCGACTCAGAGCGCTTGGGTAGGTCCTTTTTCATTATTTTTAGCGAAGACCACTCCATATTCTAACAGCTTTGATGCTCCTAATTTATCTGATGGATTCTCAGGTAGTGGCTGGTCTCGTTCTGAAGATGATCCAACTGATCCGACTGCTGAGGTTTTAGCACATACAGCGGATGGTTTCTTCTATACAACGACATCAACTACAGCTAGTAATTCACAACTTTATTCTAGAGCTTTAAGTCTTCAGGCTGGTAATGCAAATAACTTTAATTTTTATACAAGATTATATGCATTAACTACTGCTGGTGGTACTGTGCCTATGACATTAAAACTGTATTATAACACAACAAGAAGCTTAACCGGTGCGACACAAATTGGTACAGCGATAACTGTTAATGGTTTAACCTATGTACAGAGATCTGCAAGTTTTACAGTTCCTACCACCGGAATTTATTACCTGATATTTAGCAATGAAACTGCTGCAACTGCTGCAACTACAGCAACAGCATTATTGCTTGATACATTTAGTTTAACATCTGTTTTGGGAACCAAAGAAACTACTCACAACAATATTTTCTTATCAATTTCTCCAAACCCAACATCTGACATCCTAAACATCAAAACCGATTCAAAAATCAATGCAGTTTCTGTGGTTGATATGACTGGAAGAAAAATTGAAGTTAAAATGAACGGTTCGCAGGTTGATGTGAGATCTCTTTCTACAGGAACGTATTTAATTACTGTAGAGACTAAAGAAGGAACTTCTACTCAGAAATTCATTAAAAAATAAAATACTGACAAATATTAGTACTTATAAAACGCTCCAAACGGGGCGTTTTTCTTATTTTTAAGAACTAAATCAAAAAATATGATAAAAGATAAAGTAGCCTATATTACAGGCGGAACCAAAGGAATAGGATTCGGAATTGCAAAAGTTTTACTTGAAAATGGGGTCTCTGTCGCATTTTCAGGGAGAAAAAGAGATGATGTTGAGAAAGCCGAACAGGAATTAAAAAAGTATTCTGAAAATGTTCTGGGAATCGTTTCTGATGTAAGAAGCCTTGAAAGCGAAGAGGAGGCCGTGAAATATGCGGTTGAAAAGTTCGGGAAGCTGGATTTTGTTATTGCCAATGCAGGACTTGGTGTTTTCAAGCCTGTAGATCAATTGTCAGCAGAAGAATGGAATGATATGATTGAAACGAATTTAACAGGAGTTTTTTATACATTAAAAGCGTCTGTAGAAGAACTTAAAAAGACGGAAGGCTATTATATCACCATTTCAAGTCTGGCAGGAGCTAACTTTTTCGAAAACGGAGCAGGTTACAATGCTTCAAAGTTTGGAGTAGTAGGATTTACACAGGCCGCAATGATCGACCTCAGAAAATACAATATCAAATCTACCGTCATCATGCCGGGTTCTGTGGCAACCCATTTCAACGGTAATATTCCTTCTGAAAAAGATGCATGGAAGATTCAGCCGGAAGATATGGGCAGCCTTGTTCTTGATATTTTAAATATGAATTCAAGGGTTTTACCAAGTAAGATCGAATTTAGGGCAACAAAACCAGCAAATTAAATACATCTAATGCGCTGAATAATAAATTAATAAGTATTATGCATGCATAATATATTTTTTAATTATATTAGCGATTGAAACTTTAAGGCTTCAGGGCAATAAAAAATTAAAACAACATATGAAAATATTAGTTTGCATAAGTAGTGTTCCTGATACTACTTCTAAAATTAACTTTACGGCGGATAAGTCCGCATTCGACAAAAACGGAATTCAGTGGGTGATCAATCCGCTTGATGAATTTGCATTAACAAAAGCAATTAAATTACAGGAATCTCAGGGTGCAACAGTAACCGTAATAAACGTAGGTGATGCCACTACCGAGCCTGTTATAAGAAAGGCACTGGCTATCGGTGCAAATGATGCGGTAAGGGTAAATCTTGATCCTAAAGATAGTTTTTCAACCGCTAAAGAAATCGCTGCTGTAGCTCAGAATGGCGGTTATGACCTGATCCTTTGCGGTAAAGAATCTATCGACTATAACGGTGGTTCTGTTCCGGGAATGGTTGCTCAATTATTAAATCAGCCTTTTGTAAATGCTTCCGTAGGACTTGATGTGAATGGAAGTGAAGCAACTGCAGTAAGAGAAATTGAAGGAGGTAAAGAAACTATTTCTGTAAAGCTGCCGGCAGTAATCGCAGGTCAGAAAGGATTGGTAGATGAAAAAGATCTGATTATCCCGAATATGAGAGGAATTATGTCTGCAAGAACAAAACCTTTGCAGGTGGTAGAATCTTCTTCGTCAGAAGTAAAAGTTCAGGGTGTTTCTTTTGACAGCGTTCCGCCAAGAGCTGCCGTAAAAATGGTGTCTCCGGACAATCTTGACGAGCTGGTAAGATTACTTCACGAAGAAGCGAAAGTAATTTAATAAGAATCAAGTAAAAGTAAAAAGATTTCAAGACAATTGATATTGAATAAAATATTTGTCAAATAACAATAATTTGGTAACCTTGAATCTTGAACATTAATCCTTAAACAAATTTAAAATGGCAGTATTCGTATACGCAGAAAATATAAACGGAGTTTACAAAAAAGCAGCCTTTGAAGCAGTTTCTTATGCCAAAGCTGTTGCAGACCAGGCTGGAGATACCGTGACGGCGATCTCTGTAAATCCAACAGATTCTTCAGATTTGTTATATAAATATGGAGCATCCAATGTAATCAACATCAAAGACGAAGGTCTTAAAAATTTCTCGGCAAAAGCTTATGCTCAGGCAGTAAGTGAAGTGGCAGGCGGCAATATTATCGTTTTCCCTCATACTACTGATGCATCATCTATCGCTCCAATGCTGGCTGTAATGAACGGTCATTCCTTAATTACCAACGTATTGGCGGCTCCGGAAAGTCTTTCACCGCTTCAGGTAAAAAGAAGAGCTTTCTCAGGAAAAGGCTTTATGCATGCAAAAGCTGAATCGGCGGGTGTTATCATCACCGTTTCACAAAATGCTTTCGGGGTTAAAGAAAGCCCGGTTTCAGGAACAGAAGAGGTAAAAAACCTTTCTGTTGCCAATGAAGACACGAAAGTGATCTCTCACGAGCAGAGCTCTGGAAAACTGGATCTTAAAGAAGCTGAAGTGGTAGTTTCTGCAGGAAGAGGGATGAAAGGCCCGGAAAATTGGGGAATGATCGAAGATCTGGCAAACGTTTTAGGAGCTGCTACAGCATGCTCTAAGCCGGTTTCTGATATCGGATGGAGACCTCACACAGAACACGTTGGACAGACCGGTAAGGCGATTTCCCCGAATTTATACATTGCGGTAGGTATCTCGGGAGCAATTCAGCACCTGGCAGGAGTAAACTCTTCAAAAACAATCGTAGTAATCAATAGCGATGCAGAAGCACCATTCTTCAAGTCAGCTGATTACGGTGTTGTGGGAGATGCTTTCCAGATTATCCCTGCATTAACAGAGAAAATCAAAGCAATAAAAGGATAAGAGAAGTCAATTGTGGAGAGTCAATTCGTTAGGCTTGTTAATTTAAATTAAAAATTTACCTGCAAAACGAAATTGAGTTATGAAAATAAAATTCACAATTCACCAATCATTATAATCACCTGTAAAAGCCCCTTTCGGGCTTTTATTTTTGTCTAAAAAGTAAAAAAAACTTTCAAAAATTAATCTATATTTGTACTTATGGATTATAAACAGCTAATTATTCGCGGAATATCGTACAGCCAGACCCAATCAGGGGCGTACGCATTATTATTGGAACATGAAGAAACACATATAAAATTACCTGTTGTTATAGGAAATTTCGAGGCACAATCCATTTCTCTGGGGTTAGAGAAAGATATACATCCGCCTCGCCCTCTTACGCACGATTTATTTACAAAATTTATAGTTTCTGCCAATTATGAACTCGTTTCCGTTATCATTTATCAGATTGTGGACGGCGTTTTCTTCTCTAATATTAATTTTAAAAATAAAACAACGGAAGAAGAACTTATTCTTGATGCAAGAACTTCTGATGCCGTGGCGATGGCCGTAAGATTTGATGCTCCTATTTTTACCACACAGCAGGTTCTCAATGAAGCAGGAATACTTCTGGAGCTGGAAGATGTGTCCAAAGAAGAGGAGACCTTCTCGGAAACGGTGAATACGGAAGATAGCCTGAGATCAGTTTCTATGGAGGAGCTGCAGAAATTGCTGGATGAAGCGGTGAAGGAAGAAGATTATGATACTGCTCTGGAAATCCAGGAAGAAATTAAAAGGAGGAAAAAGAAAATCGATTAAAAGATATTTATATAAAAGATGAATTTAAAATTACGACTTACCATCCTCAGTTTTCTTCAGTTCTTCGTTTGGGGAGCCTGGCTGATTACAATGGCCAATTTCTGGTTTGGGACAAAACACTGGGATGGGGCACAGTTTGGAGCCGTTTTCGGAACTATGGGGATCGCTTCCATATTTATGCCTACCATAACCGGTATTATTGCCGATCGGTGGGTGAATGCAGAACGCATATTTGCAGCTTTGCATATTCTTTACGGAATTGTTCTTTTCTTTTTACCGCATTCGGCAGACCCCGATTCGTTTTTCTATGTCATGCTTTTAGCCATGTGTTTTTACATGCCTACGATTGCATTAGCTAATTCTATTTCATATACGGTTCTTAAAAACAGTGATCTGGATGTGGTGAAAGATTTTCCGCCAATCCGTGTGTGGGGAACAATAGGTTTTATCGTGGCCATGTGGATAACCAATCTTACAGGAAATAAAGCTACGGAAGGACAATTTTATATTGCAGGGGGAGTTGCGGTATTTCTTGGAATTTATGCATTAACACTTCCTAAATGTCCGCCTCAGAAATTAATTGATAAAAACGCACCGCTAGCGGAACAGCTGGGACTGAATGCTTTTAAATTATTCAAAGATTATAAAACGGCCCTGTTCTTCTTATTCTCCATGTTATTGGGAGCGGCATTACAGCTTACCAACGCTTATGGTGATGTTTTCTTAAGTGAGTTTGAACATTTTCCAAAATATGCAGATTCATTCGTTGTAAAACGTTCAACCATTATTATGTCGATATCTCAGGTGTCTGAAACATTGTTTATTTTAGCAATTCCATTTTTCTTGAAAAAATTCGGAATTAAAAAGGTAATGCTTATGTCAATGATCGCTTGGGTGTTAAGATTTGCATTCTTTGCATATGGCGTTCCTGAAGGGTTTGGCTTAAGCCTCATTGTTCTTTCCTGTATTGTTTACGGAATGGCATTCGATTTCTTCAATATTTCAGGATCACTTTTCGTGGAAACGACCACAGATAAAAAAATCCGTTCTTCAGCACAGGGACTGTTTATGATGATGACCAATGGTTTTGGGGCGGTGTTCGGAAGTTATGCTGCTGGATGGGCAATCGACAAATTTTTCACTCACAAATTTACCACAGCGTCTTCTTTATCCGCTTACCTGGAAACTTCTCCGGATAATCCTACATTTTTAGAAATTTTAAAGAAAAGTTTTAACGCTATGGTGAATCCGGACGGAACACTTTCATCAGTGGTAATGGTAAAAGACTGGCATAACATCTGGCTTTCATTTGCTGCCTATGCATTAATTCTTGCGGTTTTATTCGCGGTATTATTTAAGCATAAACACAATCCGGAAGAAATTTCCCAGGTTAAACATTAATTATATATTGATAACGAATATATTAGATTGCACTTTTCTTATAAAGTGCAATTTTTTTTTATTTTTCAGGCAACTATTCCGGATATCTTCCGTCTTATAGATAGAAACAGATACATGAAGCATTTAGAAAAGAATTTCCAACAGGCAAAAAAACATGACCGGAAAGGCCAAAAGGTCCTCTACGAAATGTTTTCGGCAAAAATGCTCGCCATTGCAAATTCATATGTCAACAATATCCATGATGCGGAAGACATTGTGATGAATTCTTTTTTTGTCTGCTTTTCAAAGATTGAAGAATGTAAGGAATGGAAAAGTTTTCCGTTCTGGCTGAGAAAAATAGTGGTAAATAATTCCATCAATTTTATCAGGAAAAGGAAAAATATATTATACTCAGATGTGGAGATTAGTGAAATTGAGTATCGCGATGATGAATGGAACGAAGAAGTGCAGGATATTAATGTTGATGAAATTTTCTCTAAAATGCCGGATGGCTACAGGATTATTTTTAACCTCTATGTCTTTGAAGAAAGAAAACATCATGAAATAGCAGAAATTCTTAATATTTCTGAAGGGACTAGCAAAAGTCAGCTCAGTAAATCCAAAAAATGGATCACAGATTTTTTAAAACAGAAAAAGGATGAAAAACAATATGCTAAATAAATTAAAATCCCGCTACGAAGAGCTTGAAATAAAGCCTTCCCCCGATCTTTGGAGCAGATTGGACGATAAGTTAGAGAGTAAGCCGGAAAGAGTTTTAAAAGAATCTTTTCAATGGTGGAAATATGCAGCGGTATTGTTACTTTTCGTTTCCATAGGTGTTGTTTTTTATTTTAATGCTGAGAAAAGTACTTTTGATAATAATGAAATAGATTACATTGTAAAAAAAGGTTTGGAAAAAACGGTAAATCCTATCAATCCCGAATTACAAAACCAGGGAAATTTTGATAAATCGGAAGCACCTATTAAAGACAAAACAACTGATGTTAAAATCGCCCGGTATCAGAAAAAGAAAGCGGACTTATCTTTAGAGAAAAATACAACAGAGAAAAAGTTTAAAACCGTAATTCCTGAAGTCGAACTACAACATTTAGCCGCTGAAAACGTAAAAATAGATATTGCACCTGCCAAAATAGAAAACCACACACCGGTAATTGCACAGAATAAATTGGCCAAACCAACATATATCAATTCAAACGAGCTGTTATTGGGAAGAGAATTTGATAAAGCCCGGGAAACTTCCCAGAAAAATGATATCAAACTTGGGATTTTTAATTTTGAAAAGCCCAAACCTAAAGTGGAAAATGTAACCGTTCTTGGAGTGACTGTTTACGTAGATCCCAAATAAAATAAAAATCTTTTTACAAATACATACTGGCCAGAAAATGACCAGCACTAAAATAGTGTTTTAAATAATAATTATTTATATGAAAACAAAAATTGCCTTAATGACGGCTCTTATGTCATTTTCATACGCGTTTTCGCAGGAAAATCCGCCCGTTAATAATTCCATGACAGATTATTCCAGAAAAATAGACAGCATTGTCATTTCTGAGAAAATAAAAATGAATAAGGAGCTTGACGATATTGATAAGGACTTTAAGAAAAATAAAATCGGAGCTGATGAAAAACAGAGGCTTAAAGCGGATATAGCTTCAAAATATGAACAATCCATTAATGAAAAAATAGACGCCCGGAAAACAGAATTTGAAGAGGCAACCCGCGAAATGGTGAAGGATGCTGTATTAAAACCCATTGATTCTCTGGCAAAAGATAAAAACCAAATTGTTGTAGGACTTGGAGGTTTGAAAATACGCATGGATGAGGATAAAAAGAATCCTGCGGACTACCTCCGTACCTGGGAATACGCTGTTTCAATTGTTGGAACAAGCTATACCACCAAAGACAAGCCTTTTGCTTTTTTAAACAGCAGTTCGGAATTTAAGAATACGATTTTCAATTCTGCTGTGTATGTAGCCCGCTATGAAAATCAGCTCGGAGGTTACAGAAGTCCCGTTTTCTATCGTATCGGACTGGGATACCGCTGGGATCAGTCAAAGGCTAAATATGGAAAAACTTTTACTCAGGAAAATAAAATCTTAGATATCAAAGATTTTACTAAAGGAAATCTGAAAGATACGCATATCAACAACCATTATCTTTTTATTCCTGTTGATTTGAGATTTGTGCTTAATCCTAAATACGTGGATTATAACGGAACAAAATATCTTGATAATAAAGCCAGTCAGTTTACTGTAGTTGCAGGAGTGTATGGTGGAGTAAGAGTTTCCAGCAATATTTACAATCGTTATTCCAATGATTACAGCAGAAGAATTGTAGAAAGGGAAAGCATTAATCACGGAGTTAACGATCTGATTTTCGGAGCGAAATTGGGAATAGGATATGCCGGATTTAATATTTATGTTCAGAAAGATTTTACGCCTGCATTTAATAATAATACAACCCTCAGTCACAAATATGGACTTCAGATTGGTCTGGAAATAATGAATGTGAATTTCTGATTATATAATGATTCTAATTTTATATTACATAATAGTTAAATTTTTATTAATTGTATTATCATTCATGAATGATAGTTAGGTAAAATTTACTTTTAAAACACACTTATTGTAAGTGTGTTTTTTTTTGTATTTTGGCACTTTAAGATTTATGAAAAATATTCAGTTATTAGGGTTAATATTGGTGGTAGCGGGAAGTTTTCTGCCGCTTGTTCACGTTCCCGTGATCGGAAACTGGAACTACTGGGAGCTCGATTATTTACTTGCTATTGCATGCTGGGTTCTTGCTGCAGGGACCTTGTTCGGTATTGTTAATAACAGTATTAAAATCTCGAGAATTTTTGCTGTTCTTCTGATTTTGTTATTCATATTTACCCTTTTTGCCGTGAAGTTTCAGGCTTTACAGTATTTCAGCTTTATGCCTTTTAAATCTTGGCAGGATAAGCTCGCAGGTATTGTAAAACTCAGATGGGGATGGATTGTTGAATTTCTGGGAGCCATTATAATTATTGTGGCCGGCAGAAAATAATGATTGATTTTTAGAATAATATCAATCTATATAAACACAGATATAAATCTTAAAATAACGAATTCCTGAAGTATATTTAGAATAAAAATAGAATTATAAAAATGAAAGAAGTATTCATTGTTTCCGCAGTAAGAACTCCAATGGGGAGCTTTCTGGGAAGTTTATCAGCTGTTCCTGCTACAAAGCTTGGAGCTGTTGCCGTAAAAGGAGCATTAGACAAAATTAATCTTGATCCGAAACAGGTTCAGGAAATCTATATGGGGAATGTTTTACAGGCTGGAGAAGGTCAGGCACCTGCGCGTCAGGTTGCTTTGGGAGCTGGTCTTTCAAACGAAACGCCTTCCACTACGGTAAATAAAGTTTGTGCTTCAGGGATGAAGGCTGTAACGATGGCTGCACAGGCGATAAAAGCGGGTGATGCTGATGTGATCGTTGCTGGAGGTATGGAAAATATGTCTTCGGTTCCACACTATTACAACGCAAGAAATGCCACTAAATTAGGTGACGTAAAAATGCAGGACGGAATGGTTCTGGACGGGCTTACAGATGTGTACAATAAAGTTCACATGGGTGTTTGTGCAGAAAAGTGCGCAACAGACTACAGCATTTCCAGAGAAGAACAGGATAATTTTGCCATCGAATCTTATAAAAGAGCTGCAAAAGCATGGAGCGAAGGAAAATTTGCCGATGAGGTAGTACCGGTAGAAATTCCGCAGAGAAAAGGAGAACCTGTAATATTTGCTGAAGATGAAGAATACAAATCTGTAAGCTTCGACAGGATTCCAACGCTTCCTACCGTATTCAAAAAAGAAGAGGGAACGGTAACAGCAGCAAATGCTTCTACTTTAAATGACGGGGCTTCTGCTTTGATCCTCGTTTCTAAAGAGAAAATGGAAGAATTGGGACTTAAGCCATTGGCAAAAATCATTTCTTATGCAGATGCGGCTCAGGCTCCGGAAGATTTCACTACTGCACCTTCAAAAGCATTACCGATTGCGCTTAAAAAAGCAGGATTGGAACTTACAGATATCGATTTCTTCGAGTTCAACGAAGCTTTCTCTGTAGTAGGCCTTGCCAACAATAAAATTCTGGGATTAGATGCTTCTAAAGTGAATGTAAATGGTGGAGCAGTAGCTATTGGTCACCCGCTTGGAAGTTCAGGTTCAAGAATTATTGTTACGCTGATCAATGTTTTGAAACAAAATAACGGCAAATATGGTGCAGCTGCCATCTGTAATGGTGGAGGCGGTGCTTCTGCCATCGTTATCGAAAATTTACAATAAATAGTTGTTAGATAAAAATCAGAATCCGGAAGTGTTTGCTTTCGGATTTTTTTATGAGGAGTTTTTAAGTTTGTTGAATTATCTTTTTAGGAGCTTTTTCCTGCTCTCACTACTCGCTTTTTCCGGTTTTAGTTTTTGCGGCGGCGGAGCCGCCGCAAAAACTAAAACCGGAAAAGAGCTCAGACATGCCGTTCGATCAGGGCTAAGTTTGGACAGTATTCAATCTTTGACCATATTCAAGAGTACTAGATTTGGTATTACTTCACTAAACGAAGTGTCATTGTTATCTTTAAAACATTCAAAATAATTAAGATCTTCTTTATTTATCCTTGCGATAAAAATACTTTTCACAGTGACAATAAAGAAGTATGAAAACAATTTAATTTTAAGCCAACAATAAAATTTCTCCCAAACAAAATAAAAACTTACGAATATTCGATCCTTTTCCTATTTTTGTGCTACTAATATTATTTGAAATGTCTGAAATTGAGAACCACGAAACTCAAAACATAAAGAATAACCCGAAGATTATGAAAGCCTGGGCAGTCTATGACTGGGCCAATTCAGTATACTCTCTCGTTATTACTTCTACCATTTTCCCCATTTATTATTCCATTCTTACTACAGCGTACGAAAAGAAAGAATATGTGGAAGAAACAAAGTCCTGGATTGATGTTCCGGTAAGACACATGATTACCATTTTTGGAAAAGAATACCAGCCGGATGCCGTGTACGGATATTCGTTAACGATTTCTTTCTTTATCGTGGTATTGTTGTCTCCGTTTCTCTCATCATTAGCAGATACTATCGGGAATAAAAAATCCTTTCTGCAGTTTTTCTGTTATCTGGGGGCCACTTCTTGTATGGGATTGGCCATGTTTACCGGTATGCACAATGTCTTCCTTGGGCTTCTGTTCAGCATTACGGCAAGTGTCGGATTTTGGGGCAGTCTTGTATTTTATAATTCGTTCCTTCCGGATATCGCTACAAGGGACAAACAGGATGCACTTTCCGCAAAAGGGTATGTTTACGGCTATATCGGTTCGGTTGTCTTGGTAATTATTTGTCTATTATTAATACAGGTTGTGGCCAAGGGAGACCCTGCAAAACAACTTTTGTTCACAAGGGTAAGCTTCCTGCTAACAGGCGCCTGGTGGTTTGGTTTTTCACAATATACCTTTAAGCATCTGCCTCAGTTCGGTGATGTTAAAGAAAAGCTTCCGAAAGATCTTGTATTATTAAATTATAAAAACATTTTTAAAAAACACGAAGAACAGGGCGGTTTTTTTGAAGTATTGAAAGATAACCTGTGCTTCTATAAAGATATTGCCAAAGAAAGTTTCAATGAATTATTTAAAGTAGGAAAGGAGCTGTTTAAACACAGAAATCTTAAATTTTTCCTCTCCAGTTTCTTTTTCTACAGTGTAGGGATGCAGACTATTTTCCTGATGGCGACCCTGTTCGGGAAAAGTGAAATAAATCTTCCTCAGGATAAGCTTATAGGAACCCTTCTTATTATCCAGATTGAAGCCATCATAGGTGCAGTTATATTCTCAAGATTATCAAGAAAAATCGGAAATAAAAATGTAATATCCATCGCCGTAGTATTGTGGATTGTGGCCTGTATCTGGGCATACTTCCTTAATAAGGAAAATCCTACGGTTGAATACCAGTTCTATGGTGTTGCAGCGGTTGTCGGGCTTGTAATGGGAGGTCTTCAGGCAATGTCAAGATCCACTTATTCCAAGCTTTTGCCGGAAAATTCAATGGAAAATACTACATTTTTCAGCTTTTATGATGTACTGGAAAAAATTGCCATTATTGTAGGAACTTTTGTTTTTGCATTATTTATTGATAAGTACGATGCTCTACGGTCTATCTTTGCTAAAATTGATGTTATGCTTCCATCTGCCTCCGGGATGAGGTTTGCAGCATTTTCAATGGCAATCTTCTTCTTTGTAGGATTAATTCTTATAAGGTTTTTGAAACTCAGTACTCCTAAAAACGATTAAGACAAATAAATAAAAAAGACGCTGTTGTAAGCGTCTTTTTTTATGCATGGAAATTTGTGTTAATTAAGGGATTATTATATAATACATATCATATTAACATTAATTTTGTGTTTTTTTTCGTTTATTTGCAAATTGTTAAATCTATTAAAAATAATGATAAAAAAGCTACTCACGATCTGTATTTTACAATGTGCGGTATTGGGTTTTTCTCAGAGTCTTCGCCCCGTTGCAGCGAAAATTTCAGAATACCGGTTTCAAAAGAAAACTTTTGAAAAATATGATCTTTTTACCTTAAATAACAATTCGGAAAAACTTACTGAATATAAAAGGGCAGCTACAGATATTTCTGTTCTGAATGTAGATAGCAGACAACTTAAAAAGCTTGTTCACGACAAACCGGAATTCCTGGAAGTATCTTTTCCCTTCGATGGAAAACAAATCACCATGGAACTTTACAAAAATGAAATTTTCACTAAAGACTTCAAGGTCACTACCAGCAAAGGGGAAATAGTAGATTATACTCCCGGAGTTTATTATCAGGGAATTGTAAAGGGAGATAACCAGTCTGTGGTTGCATTCAGCTTTTTTGATGCCGATATTGTGGGGGTTGCCTCTACTCCTGAATTGGGAAATATTGTTGTGGGAAAAGCAAAAAATTCTTCAGACTTTGTAAGTTATTCAGATTCAAAGCTTACGGGAATCAATCCGTTCGTATGCGGCGTAGATGAATTGGCGGAAAATCAAAATCAGAAAATATCCTTTGATCCGAATGCACAAAAAAATGCAGGAAAGGTTATGACGCAAAACTGCGTAAGGATATATTATGAGATATGTTATACCCCTTATGTAAACAATGGTTCTAATGTTACCACTACAACAAACTGGCTTACTGCCATTCATAACAATATTGCCACACTTTACAACAACGACGATATAAAAATTGCACTGAATGAAGTTTTTGTCTGGACTACAGCAGACCCTTATACAGGTAATCCGAACGCTAATCTCGCAAGTTTCAGGGCAAACAGACAATCTTTCAACGGTGATCTTGCGCATTTGGTAAATCAGCCTTCTACAACAAGTGTAGCATACGTAAATTCACTTTGTACAACAAGCAGACACGCATATTCAGGAGCCGCTCAAACGTATAGCAACGTTCCTGTTTATTCATGGACAATCGAAGCAATGACTCATGAAATGGGCCATAGTTTAGGTTCTCCTCATACCCATGCCTGTGCATGGAACGGAAATTCCACGGCAATTGACGGATGCGGAACAGTAGCCGGATATCCTGAAGGAACATGCCCTACAGGCCCGATTCCGGCGCCAAGTGTTAAGGGTACCATTATGAGTTACTGTCATTTGGTTTCGGGAGTGGGAATTAATTTTGCCAACGGATTCGGTCCTCAGCCTGGTGCACTGATCAGGAGTACGGTAGACTCGAAATCATGTTTGGGAATGGATTGTACAACGGCCTGCAGCACTACAATCTCAGGATTGTCCGTTTCAAATATTACACAGACTTCAGCAAGTGCAACTTTTAATGATGCTACATCGGCTTCATGGAAATACAGACTTACAAAATTTGACGGAACTGCTGTTGCCAGCGGAAATAGTACAACCCAGTCCTTAAGTTTTTCAAATCTTCAGCCTGCAACCTATTATTTGTTATCCGTAGGAACAGACTGTTCCGCTGCATACCAGAGAACGCAATTATTTATGACCGATGGCAACTGGTGTAATGGAGCGATTTTCACAGATACGGGCGGAACGACTGCAAATTATGGTGACAACCAAACTGTTGTAAAAACATTTTATCCGTCTTCCGGAGCACTTTCTATGACTTTTACAGAATTCGCACTGGAACAAGATTATGATTTTATGTATATTTACAACGGACCTTCTACAAGTTCACCATTGTTTGCCAATGGAAATGCCTTAACGGGAACAACTTTACCGGGAACATTTACTTCTACACATCCTTCCGGAGCTATTACGGTAAGATTTGTTTCTGATGTTGAAGTGAATGATATCGGCTGGAAAGCAAATTTCTCATGTTCAGTGCTGGCTGTTGAAGATGTCAATACCAAAGACAACAGCGTAAGTATTTACCCTAATCCTGCAAGAAATATCATAACCATTTCTTCTAAAGAAGCTTTAAAATCATTTAAAATTTTCGACGAAGCCGGACGACTGGTAAAATCAGAATCTTCATTAAAAGGAAGCAGGATGGATGTCAATATTTCCTCAATGCAGACCGGAAATTATGTGATAACCGTTGAAACGGAAAAACAAAAAGTCACTAAAAAATTAATAAAACAATAATTTAAATATTTTACAATATAAGCCTGATTATTCAGGCTTTTTTTATTAACTTTAATAAAAAACTAAGATGATTTTTGATATTTTAAAATTAATTGTAATAATGAATGTTAAAAACTATCAATATTCGGCTTAAGTTTTGCTTATATTCAGGAGAATAATTTTACATTTGCAAAAAATTTATTAAATTAAATGACAAACCCATTATTTTACGCAAAAATTCTTTTGTTCGGAGAATATGGAATCATAGAAGATTCCCAAGGTTTGACATTACCTTATAGCTTCTATAAAGGTACCCTCAAGTTCTCATCATTAGATTCCGAATTCGAAAAAAAGTCTAATGAACATTTAAAAAAATATGCCGAATATCTTGAAGATCTGAACCTTCCCGAAACTTTTGAGCTTAATGTTTTAAGATTTAAAGAAGAAATTTCTTCAGGATTATTTTTTGACAGTAATATTCCTCAGGGATATGGTGTAGGAAGTTCCGGCGCATTGGTAGCCGCTATTTTTGAACGCTATTCCATATCAAAGCATGAACCTGAAAATATTTCCAAAGATGAATTAAAAAGTCTTCGCCATGTTTTTGGATTAATGGAAAGCTATTTTCACGGCAAAAGTTCTGGAATTGATCCTTTGATTTGTTATATGAACCTTCCGATCCTGATCGAAAGCAAAGAAAGTGTTGACAAAGTGGCAATTCCTGCAAGTGAAGCCGGAAAAGGCGCTATTTTTCTGATCGACTCCGGTATGACCGGCGAGACAGGACCAATGGTTCAGATTTTCTTTGAAAAAATGAAAACAGAAGGTTTCAGGAAAACACTTAAAGAAGAATTTATACGTTATAATAACGCCTGTATTGATGCTTTTCTGAAAAAAGACATGAATCCTTTTTTCAGAAATCTGAAAAAACTTTCTCATTGGGCATATGAACATTTCAGACCCATGATTCCTGAAAGTTTATTTAATGTGTGGAAAAAAGGCCTTGATTCTAATGCATATTATTTAAAGCTCTGCGGAAGCGGTGGCGGTGGTTATATTTTAGGTTTTACCAAAGATTACGAAAAAGCGGAAAAAATGCTTGACGGCTTTAATAAAGAAGTGATTTACAGATTCTAAACAGTTGGAAATGAATTCTGAAAAAGAAAATTTCCAGGAAAAAAAATACGTCAAAAAATCTATTATTTACAGATTTTCACAATTTGTGGGCTTTCTTTTGGGAGCTCGCTTTTTTGTTGCGGCACTCCTTACTTTAGCCCTTTATGTTTCTACTTTTTTTCTCTTTAACCAGGATGAAAGTTTCAGAAAATTCGTCTTTGATTTTAAAGTTCACGGTATTATTTTCTGTACCGTACTTACAATTCTGGCAGGAGGCATTATCAACCAGTTTTATGATTTTGAAAAGGATCATCTTGTAAAGCCTTTCAGAACAAGAATTCAGAGTTTTATCAAGCAGAAATATTTTTTGTATGCATATCTTATTTTAAGTTTGATTTCCCTTGGGGTTGCATGGATGATCTCCCACAATGTATTTATTTTTTTTATTGTTTATCAGTTTTTTATGTGGTTTTACAGCCATAAACTGAGCCGGATTTTAATTCTCAATAACCTTACTTTTGTAAGTCTTACGCTGTATCCTTTTTTCGGCATGATGGTTTATTATCAGACTTTTTCAAAGAAAGTTCTTTTAATGGCTGTGTTTCTTTTCCTGATTTTATTATGTATTGACATTGTGAAAGATACATTGACAAAAAGAGTAGATGAAACATTCGGCTACACCACGATCCCTACTTATTTTGATATTAAAACTGTAAATGGAATTATTGTCTCTTTGCTTATCGTAACGATAGCAGTTTCTATGAAGCTGATTCTGAAAACGGGAATTGCCGGATTTATGGCTTATTATTTCGCAGTGGGATTATTTGTTTTTATTCTATGTATTTATCTTATTATCAATAGTTCAAGACAGAATAAATTTTTCACCATTAATATTTTAAGATTCTGGGTTTTTGCCGGAATTATAGCAATGCTGCTTAGCGGACTGGAAGGTAAATTGTAGAAAAATTTCTTTAAAAAACCTTTCCTTATCCTTACCTTTGTGGAACTATAAATCTATATAAGTAATGCCCATTTTCAACGATACTAAAATCGCATTTGCGGATAAATCTGATGCACAGTTAAGAAAAGCGTATTGGATGTTCAAGATGATTGAGCAGCCTTCACTCACAAAAGTAGGAACTTCTCTGCTTAATTTTACCGTACATAATAATTTCCCTTTCGTTACCGGAATTGTCAAAAATACTTTATTTGAACAGTTTTGCGGTGGTGAAACCCGTGAAGAGAGTATGAAAGTGGTAAAACAGCTTTTCAAAAGAGGAGTAGGCAGTATTTTCGATTATTCTATTGAGGGTAAAGAAGATGAAGAAACTTTTGATGCCGTTTGCAAAGAGATTAAAGACATCGTAAGATTTTCTGTGGGAAACCCGGCAATTCCTTTTATTGTCTTTAAGCCTACCGCTTTTGGAAGAATTGATTTATATGAATCGGTTGGAAAAAATAATGAACTTACTTCAAGCCAGAAAGAAGAATGGGAAAGAGTGGTGAAAAGATTTGATGAAGTGTGTAAACTGTGTCACGAAAATGATAAGAAAGTAATGGTAGATGCAGAAGAAACATGGATGCAGGATGCTGCCGACAAGCTTTGTGAAGACATGATGGAAAAATATAACCAGGAAAAACCTATTGTATGGAATACCATTCAGATGTACCGTACCGGAAGGCTTGAATATATGGAGGAGCATGTAGAGAGAGCAAGGGAGAAAGGCTATTTTATCGGTTATAAGATTGTTCGTGGCGCCTATATGGAAAAGGAAAGAGCAAGAGCTGCAGAAAAAGGATATCCGGATCCGATCCAGCCAACAAAAGAGTCATCAGATAAAAATTATAATGCCGGAATTGATTTTGTAATGAATCACCTTGATAAAGTTTCAGCTTTCTTTGGAACCCATAATGAAATCTCTTCAGAACTAGTAATGGATAAAATGAAAGCAAAAAACCTTGAAAACGGGAATAACCATGTCCATTTCGGACAGCTTTACGGAATGAGTGATAACATTACTTTCTATCTTTCAGATAAAGGCTATAATGTTGCGAAATATCTTCCATACGGACCGGTGAAAGATGTTGTACCATATCTTACGAGAAGAGCACAGGAGAATACTTCTGTTGCCGGACAAACCGGAAGGGAACTCGGTCTTATCAAAAAAGAACTGGAAAGAAGAAAGAACAGCAGATAATTATTCAGATAAAATATAGAAGCCTTACAATTTGTAAGGCTTTTTTTATAATCAGTATTTTCATTTTAAGGCTCAAAACTTTCAAATTTTCCATTTTCATAAAAGATAACAATACGCTTTATCGCAACACCTTTATTATTAGCTGATTGAATGGTATTTATTGGAATATAATTTTCTAATCGCTGAGAATCGGTTATTTTTTCTCTTCCTTGACTTTGGCTCGGTATAAAGGATTCTGCAGGCGTTTGTTTCGGAGCCTCCATTTCATTTTCTTCAGCACCAAAATCTTCATCGTCATTCATCATCGTAAAAAGATCCGGGAGAGAAGTCGGCTTAGATTTTTCTTCTTCACTATTATCTGAACTTTCAACTTCAGTTTTGGTAATTTCCGGTAATTCAGATTTCAGCATCTGCCCTTCACCCGTTACGAGCCAGTCCCAGAGGATTTCAGGAAAGCGGGATTTTATTTTGATGATAAATTCTAAAGAAGGTTTATTCCGGCCTGAAGTAACATGCGAAATAGAAGAACGTTGTACATCGATTTCATCTGCGAACTCAGAGGGAGTTAACCCGGAATATTCAATAACCTTAGAAATTCTTTCATTTAAGCTCATAAAATTGGTTTATCAATCTTTTTACAAATGTAAAAATAAAATTTACAATTGACAAATACAAAAGTAAATTAGTAACGAGATTTTTAATATACAGATGTAAATAATTAATATACTGATTAATAGAATCTTATATTTATATTTATTAAATGCAAGCATTTTTATTTAACATATTTTCCACAAGTGATCAAATAAATTTCTTTACTTAAAGTAATACATGAAGTAAATGCAATAATGTTAATTTTTATATTAGATATGACTAATTATCTTAGTATTCATGCGTTGTAGGAAGCTTTTCGCGGATTAAAATACCTGAAAATAGAGTAGGGCTTTACATGTATCTGATTAAATGGCAAAAAGGTTTATTATAGCTCAAATTTCAGTAACCATATTTCTATTATATACTATTATCAGGGAAATCATCAGCTGTATCTGAAATAGCATATTTAATAGGATTTTAATATTTGGTTTATTATGTTACATTATTAAATTCAACCATAAATCTTGCTTTTCAAACAAATTAAAGATCTAAATTATCAACAATTTACATTTGTATACCAAGTTAATTTAATCTTTTTCCACATCAAAACTTGTTTAAGGGAATTACAAGCAAATGTAGATAAGGATACCATTTTCCACTTCAAGTAATATTCAATTTTAAATTTAATTAAAATTCATAAAATACTGAATATTAAAATTTTAAATATTTATAATTGAATTATTGTTAATCCACAATTTTATCCACAGACAAAATGGCAATTTTTACTGTTTGATGATATTACAAATGTTAATTTTATTTATCAACGAAATTTTGTTAATTTTGACTCTTGTAAATTATTACACAATGAATTTTGAAAAGCTGTATCAGCAAAATCCCAATTTCCCCAATCGCTATATTTTCCCTGAAAAATTATTTTTTTTCCTACAGACCAATCTTAGCGATTATATTAATGAGATAGGAAAGTCTTATCTGGGTAAACCGGTTTATCAGCTGACAATCGGAAACGGTGATATCAATATTATTGCATGGTCCCAGATGCACGGAAATGAATCGAATGCTACTCATGCTATGCTTGATCTGTTTACAACTTTAGATAAAGCTCCCGATTTGAAAGCCGAGTTGTTCAGCAAAATAAAACTGGATTTTATATTTATGCTTAATCCTGACGGATCCGAAAGATGGACCAGGCTTAATGCTTCCGATATTGACCTGAACAGGGATTTTCATAATGAAGCCAGCAAGGAAATCAAATTATTGAAAGAGGCTGTTGCAAAGAAGAAATATGATTATGCACTAAACCTTCATGAGCAGAGAACGATTTTTACTACAGACGGAATTCATCCTGCTACTCTTTCATTTCTGGCCCCGTCGGAAAATGTTGAACGAACTATAACGGAAAACAGAAAAAAATGTATGGCTGTTATAGCATCGGTTTATGGAAAGCTGAAAGAACTGATCCCAAACCAGATCGGAAGATATTCTGATGAGTTTTATCCTGCATCTACGGGAGATAATTTCATCAAAGCCGGAATGCCAACCATTCTTTTTGAAGGCGGACATTTTATAGACGATTATACAAGAGCAGAAACCCGGAAATATTATACCATTGCACTTTATTATGCATTAAGTGCAATGACCGAACTGAATTCCGGGACGGAAGGATGGGAAGCTTATCTGGAAATTCCTGAAAATAAAGAAACGCATTATGACATTATTTACCGTAATGTAAAGCTGAACACGGATCATGAATGTGTTTTGGATATTGCTGTTCAGTATCGGGAACTGAAAGAAGAAGGCAGGGATGAAATTTCTTTCATACCATTTGTTATGGAAGTAGGTGATGTTAAAAAACGTAAAGGATGGAAAGAAATAGACTGTACAAACAAAAAGTTTATTTGTCCGACCAAATATCCCAAACTTGATGCGGAAGTAAATTTTTTCATTGAAGATTAAAAATAATCAGCGGAACCTTTGGTTCCGCTGATTATTTTATGTTGTTATTGGAGAATAAACTAATTGATAGATATCGTGATTAATTAACCACCTTAATTCCGTTCGCTACAAATCTGATTTCTTCCTTCGGTGTTTTGATGGCGTCTATTTCAGCTTGTGGTTTTTTAGCATCTTCTGCATAATGTTTTTGCTCGTCTACAGAAGTTACTTTTCTTTCGGCAGAACCTTCAAGCACTACATTTTTTCCTTTTAATGCAGTGGGTACAAAGAATCCGTAATCCTTCATTTTTACAAAAAACTGGGAATTGTCTTCCGTCTGAATCGTCAGCCAGCATCCTTTTTTATCGCAAACATCTGTTACTTTACCTTTTACAGCAACATTTTCCACTTTTTTATTATCCTTTTTCAGCTTTTTGCTAAGTTTATCTACGGAAATTGCTTTAGACTCTGCATTAGAAGCGACACCTCCTCCGTAGACATCACCTACAACAGCGTTTCCAGCCGGCGGACCGGATTTTTTTGATTCCTGTGCAAATGCTAAAGTTGAAACACTTACTGCTGCTGCAAATAATAATGATTTGAATTTCATATTGATTTTTTTTCAAAAATAGTAATAAAATCTGAATGACAAAACGACGGTAAACTTGATAAAAAGCAGGTTTGCCTTTCGGTAATTAATTCGCTATGTTTAATTCTTTTTAACGCAACGCTATTAATCAATTATGGTCCGTTCGCAAAGGCGTTTCACTCAGTAAAGGAACTTTGCTATCATTTGCTGAATGAAATGTGTTTGTGCTTAAAAAATAACCACCTAGTTACTCAGCAACCCTCGCGTCTCTTGGGTTAAAAACCGACGAGTACCAATTTTTAGCACAACGTCCACAAAGAAAATTAATCAATCCTCCTGCATAATCCGTTCGCAAGGGCGTTTCACTCAGCAAAATAATAGCAGCTTATTATACGTAAAGTCTTTGCTGAATGAAACGCCTTCGCACCGAAAAATATGCTCCCTGTTATTCAATGAACCTTAGTGCTCCCTTCGTGTTAAAACAATAAATGCCTCTTGATCATTCAATAAACTGTTCTTTCATTAGCTAAGCAAAACGCATTAGCGACCGGAAAATATGCTCCGTTATTCAATAAAATCCTTGCGACCGTTGCGTTAAAAACGAATAAGATACCTCAGTTATAATTTAAAACAAACTAATCCTATATTTATTTATATTTGGAGCCTATACTTCACTATGCAGAAAAAACTAAAACTTTGGGACGCCATCATGTTGGTAATGGGGTCGATGATCGGAAGCGGAATTTTCATTGTAACCGCAGATATGATGCGTAATCTTGGTTCAGGCTTCTGGCTGATTATCGTTTGGGTCATCACAGGAATCATGACAGTAGCTGCAGCGATAAGCTACGGCGAACTTTCGGCTTTATTTCCAAAAGCAGGCGGACAATACACTTACCTGAAAGAAATCTTCGGTAAAAGAATGGGTTTCCTTTACGGATGGGGCCTTTTTACGGTGATCCAAACAGGAACGATTGCTGCTGTAGCGATGGCATTCGGAAAATTTACGGCTTACCTGATTCCTTCTCTTAATGATGCAGCACCTATTTTCCAGAGTGGTGAATTTAAAATTACGTGGATTCAGATGCTTGCCATCGCCATTATCCTTTTGCTTACTTACATCAATACAAGAGGCATGGAAAGTGGAAAGCTATTGCAGAATATTTTTACAGGATCAAAAATCATTGCCTTGTTGGGATTAATTGCGGCAGGATTTATTCTGGTTGACGTATCCCATCTTGCCGAAAATTTCAGCTTCGGATATGATGCTTTTAACAATCTTACCAAAGACCGGTTCGGAAATTTCTTAAAAGAAGGCTGGGAACCCATTGGCGGGATGACCCTCCTTGGAGGAATTGCCGCAGCGATGGTAGGTTCTGTATTCAGTTCCGTAGCCTGGGAAAGTGTAACGTTTGTATCGGGTGAAATTGAAAATCCTAAGAAAAATGTTGTTAAATCAATGATCTACGGAACAACAGCGGTTATGATATTATACATTGCCGTGAACTATGTTTACCTTAATGCTCTCGACAGAGATTCCATCGCATTTGCAGAAAACGACAGGGTAGCGGTGGCAGCCTCCCATTTTATTTTCGGAAGTGCAGGAACTGTTATTATTGCAGTTCTTGTTATGGTTTCCACTTTCGGATGCAACAACGGGTTGATTCTTGCCGGAGCAAGGGTTTTTCAGACCATGGCCAAAGATGGAATGTTCTTCAGGCAGGCAGAAAAAAATAACAAAAATGCAGTTCCTGAAAATGCATTATGGATGCAGGGAATCTGGGCTTCGATATTATGTCTTAGCGGTCAATACGGAAATCTTCTGGATATGATTTCTTTTGTTATTGTATTATTCTACATGATTACCGTTTTCGGGGTCATTTATCTGAGATTTAAAAAACCTGAGCTGGAAAGGCCTTATAAAACATGGCTGTATCCTGTTACGCCTGTTATCTATTTGTTAATAGGTACTGTCTTCTGCATTTTACTGCTGATCTACAAGCAGCAGTACACCTGGCCTGGCTTCGTTTTGGTGTTGCTTGGACTTCCGGTGTACTATTTTATCAATAGGAAAAATCCGCGGCCGTAATCCGTCACGATTCCAGATATGGAGTAAATCATCCTTTACTAAGTGTTATTTTAACATTTGTTTTCAGAGATAAATAGGTAAAGTTAACATCCAAAAACAACATTTTACTTGCAAGTTTTTCAACTCATGCGCAGGAGTTGACAAAAACCTAAGCACAAGTTGCTCAACTCCTAAGCAAGAGTTGGTGAACTCCTGCGCAGGAGTTTGACGGATCATAAGCATGCATTAAAAATGAATGGCACAGCCTGGAATTTCTGCCGTGGGTGTATTTATTTTTTCAGGAGCTAAATCTTGCTTTCCGCTGTATCTTTTGGGTTACGGCCTCCGCTTGGCTCCGGCCGCACCCCAAAAGGATGCCGCTGCAATCAAGGCTAGGGTATTCGTCTGTACCATTGCCGGGCGGCATAAAGTAGCAGACAACCATATAAAATCGATATAAGCAGATGGAGCAATATGCAATATCTATAAGTCAATCGGCTTATATTTTTTATTTATAAGTAATTATGCTTATATTTGCAGAATGATAGCGGTCATTACCGGAGATATTATTAATTCACAACAGGCGGATACAGAAGTTTGGATTACCAGACTTAAAAATCTTCTCGAAAATTGGGGAAGCGCTCCCCAGACATGGGAAATTTACAGAGGTGACGAATTTCAGTTCAAATGTAATATCGACGATGTATTCTGGCGTTTTTTAGCGATAAAATCACTCATTAAAAGTCAGGAAAATTTAGACGTACGAATTGCCATAGGTATTGGCGAAGAAAATTTCTCTTCAGATAAAATCACGGAATCTAACGGAACCGCTTACGTTCATTCAGGGAGATTACTCAATGATCTTAAAAACGACGGACATACTGTTTCCGTTAAAACTTCCAACGACTCTGTAGACAGGGATCTTAATATTCTGCTCAAATGGTCTTCAAAAGATTTCGACAACTGGACGATGGCCACTGCTGAAATTATTCATGAAATGATTATGAATAAAGAAATCACACAGGAAGATCTTGCCAAGAAATTTGCCATCTCACAGTCCTCGGTAAGCCAGAGACTGAAGCGTGCCAATTACGAATTAATTGTAGAAACCAATCAATATTTCAGAAAGAAAATTTCGGAACTCTAAACATGATTTTTATTAAACTCATATTGGCGCATTTACTCGGAGATTTTATTCTTCAGCCGGATTCATGGGTTGCAGACAAAGAGAGCAAAAAACTGAAAAGCGTATATCTGTATATTCACGTTTTGATTCACACGGTTTTAAGCTTTATTTTCCTTTGGGATTTACAGCTTTGGTGGGTCGCTATTTTGATAGGTGTTTCGCATTTTATTATTGATGCATGTAAACTCAGTTTTCAAACTTATAAAAATAAGAAGAACTGGTTTTTCATCGATCAGGCTTTCCATGTTTTGGTGATCGCAGGAGTTTCTTTTTACTTTAATGAATTTAATTTTGAATTTCTTCAAAATCAGGAATTGTTAAAAATTGTAATGGCAGCCTTGTTTTTAACAGCGCCCGCTTCGATTTTTATTAAAATATTATTGTCTTCATGGACGCCAGTTCCGGAGACAACCAACAATATACAAACCGAATCTTTATCGAGTGCAGGGAAATATATTGGGATTTTGGAACGTTTATTAGTTTTCACTTTTATTGTAGTGAATCATTGGGAAGGGGTAGGTTTTATGGTGGCTGCAAAGTCTGTTTTCAGATTTAGCGACCTTGCCCAGGCAAAACAGAGAAAGTTAACCGAGTATGTACTGATCGGAACGCTTTTAAGTTTTGGACTGGCAGTTTTAACAGGAATTTTAATTAAATAAATATAATATAAATCTAATAAAAAGTAATTTTAGAAAATGGAAAAGTTAGAAATGTTGTACGAAGGTAAAGCAAAACAGGTATTTGCTACCGATAATCCTGACCAGGTAATTGTGCGTTTCAAAGACGATGCTACTGCATTCAACGCTCAGAAAAGAGGTTCTGTAGACCTGAAAGGAGAAATGAACAACGCAATCACTACGCTTATCTTTGAATACCTGAATGAAAAAGGAATCAAAACTCATTTTATAAAACAACTGAACGAAAGAGAGCAGCTCGTAAGAAAAGTATCTATTATTCCTCTCGAAATGGTGGTAAGAAACTATTCTGCAGGAAGTATGGCTCAAAGACTGGGAGTAGAAGAAGGAATCAAGTCTCCGGTTACTATTTTCGATATCTGTTACAAAAAAGACGAGTTGGGAGATCCGCTTATCAATGATCACCACGCAGTTTTCTTAGGAGCTGCAACGTATGAAGAACTTGACGAAATGTATGAGCTCACTTCAGATATTAACGATATCCTGATCGATCTTTTCGACAAAATGAATATAATCCTGGTTGATTTTAAAATCGAATTAGGAAAAACTTCAGATGGTGAAATCATTTTAGCAGATGAAATTTCCCCGGATACTTGCAGACTTTGGGACAAAGATACCATGAAGAAACTGGATAAAGACAGATTCAGAAGAGATCTTGGAGAAGTTACCGAAGCATACGTTGAGATCTACAACAGGCTGAAAGAAGCTCTGGGTAAATAATTCCAGGAACTAATGAGATGTAAGTTTTTTATTTAACATAATATTTAATTTTTCATCTAATTAAAAGATCTACCTAATACAATCTAGATTAGAAAAAATAGAAATGAAAAGTTTAGACATTCATAAAAGTGAATATTTAAAGCAGTTTGAAACCCAGACCTACGGAAGAAATCTTTTCAGGACGCAGGAAGAAGAAAGACTGGATGCTCCTAATGAGGAGTGCGGGATCTTCGGGATGTATTCTGATAATGACCTCGATACGTTTTCGCTTTCGCAGTTCGGTCTTTTTGCATTGCAGCACAGAGGCCAGGAAGCTTGTGGTATTTCTGTTTTGAAGAACGGGAGAATCACCAACATGAAAGATGAGGGACTGGTTTTGGACGTTTATAAAGAAATCCCGGATCCGGAAACTTTTATGGGAAATTCTGCAATCGGGCATACCCGCTACACGACTGCAGGAGATAAGAAAAAATATAATTTCCAGCCTTTTTTTGCAAAGAATGAATATGATCAGATTATTCTTTCCATTGCGCATAATGGTAACCTTACCAATGCAAAGGAACTGAAGGCGGAGCTGGAGGCAGAAGGTGTCGTTTTCAGGGCAACTTCAGATTCTGAGGTAATCCTTAGGCTTATTCAGAAAAACCTTGATCTCGGACTTCGTGGAGCTATTAAAGTGACCATGGAAAAAATAGAAGGTGCATATTCTGTTGTCGGGATGACAAGAAATAAATTCTTTGCTTTCAGAGATTTCAACGGGATCAGACCTCTTGTGTTGGGAGCAATAGATGAAAAATCCTATGTTGTTGCATCAGAATCTGTGGCATTGGATGCAGTAGGTGCTCAGTATGTTCGTGATATTCTACCTGGAGAAATCGTTTATACCAATGAAAACGAACCCGGAAAACTTCATTCTTATATGGCTGATGAAGAAAAAGGAAAACAGAGAATCTGTTCATTTGAATATATTTACTTTGCAAGACCGGATTCTTCATTAGAAAATATAAACGTATACGAAATCAGGGAAAAATCAGGAGAGAAGATCTGGCATCAGGCTCCGGTAGAAGCAGATGTTGTTATTGGAGTTCCGGATTCCGGAGTTCCGGCTGCTATTGGTTTTGCTAAAGCTTCAGGGATTCCTTTCCGTCCTGTTTTAATTAAGAACAGGTATATCGGAAGAAGTTTTATCGTTCCTACTCAGGAAATGAGAGAAAGAGTGGTAAACCTTAAACTCAATCCTATTATTTCAGAGATTAAAGACAAAAGAGTAGTGATCATTGATGACTCTATCGTTCGTGGTACTACTTCCAAGAGACTGGTTAAGATCTTAAAAGATGCCGGGGTGAAGGAAATACACTTCAGAAGTGTTTCTCCGCCAATTATTGCTCCTTGTTATTTAGGAATCGATACCCCTTCAAAAGATGACCTGATTTCAGCAAATATGACAACTGCTGAACTCAGAGATTATCTGGGTGTAGATTCACTTGAATTTTTAAGTGTTGAAAACCTGAAAGAAATTCTTGGTTCTGCCAATCACTGTTTCGGATGTTTTACAGAACAATATCCTGTAGGTAAAGGAGAAGAAGTGGAATTATTTAATTAATAACTAACTTCTTAATAAATAATAAAAAACAAAAGGTCAGGTTTCTCGAAACCTGACCTTTTTAGTATTGAAATCAAAATTGTTTTAGAATTTAAAAGCTAAACCAACTTGGAATACATTGTTTCTGATTGCATCAGAGTTACTTGGTCTGTCTTTCGCAATATCAGTAAGACCTGCAACGTATCTCGCTGTAATACCAATATTATCTGTGAAATAGTATCCTGCACCAAGACCGATACCGAAGTTGAATTTATTTAAGCTGTCTTTATAGTCTCCAGATTCATTAATTGTATTGTTATCCGTTTCATTCTTTAATTTATTCTTAGCATTTACCAAGAAACCGAATTCAGGACCTGCTTCTAAATAAAGATTTGGAATAATATTATACTGGAACATTACCGGAACAGTAATATAGTCTAAATGTCTTGCACTTGAATAACGTGTTCCTGCAATAGTCTGATCATACTTATCTCCATATTGAGAGTATAAAACCTCCGGCTGGATGCTGAATGATGTAGCTACAGGAATGTTAGCAAAAACACCAGCGTTAAAACCGATTTTAGAACCTTGATCATCTAATCCTGATTCATTTGTCAAAGAAGAAACGTTCATTCCTGCTTTAACACCAAATGCTACAGGAGAAGCAGATGAAGTAGAAGTGGTAGTCGTAGTCTGGGCAAATGCCAATGAACCAGCTGTAAGTGCTATTCCTAAAATTAACTTTTTCATAACTTTAATTTTTGATAATTTACTTTTTAATTTTAAATTTTACTACTGTCAAACTAATTTGACGGGGAGTATCTTTCAAATTGCTTGCCAAAAAATAAAAGCATGATAAAAGTCAGTATTAAAAGGCATTTTGATGAAAATATGTAATTATTTATTTTATTGTTAATTAAGTAGTTATAAAATATTTTCACTAAATGTTTAGAAATAATCTAAATTGACAATTTTGTCAAAAACAGCATTTTTTTAAATAAATTACATTGATGCATCATTCAGTTTTCTATAAAATTCAATTGAAGAAGCTATCCCTTTTTTGCTGCACTGATAATCAAAAGTGCATGAACCGATTCCCGAAATTAATGAAAAATTGATTTTATTATCTGTATTCTTTTTGTCATTGATCAGCAGCTCAAAGATATCTTCATCCTTAAAATCACTGATATCCAGATAAGGATAATATTTCTGAATATTTTCAATAATAATGGTACAATCTTCTTCGGAGATCAGCCCTTCCGAAAAGGACAGGTGGGTTTCGGTAATCATTCCCATGGCAACAGCTTCCCCGTGGAGAACAGGATTTCCCTGGCTGAGGCAAAGACTTTCTATAGCGTGTCCTATCGTATGCCCGAAATTCAGTGTCTTACGGATATTTTTCTCCTGAAAATCCTGCTGAACAACGTCCTGCTTAATTTCCATTGATGTTTCAATGTGAGGAACAACAGCATCAGCATCAAGTTTAGAAATATTGATAAGATTTTCCCAGTGCTTTTTATCAGCAATTAATCCGTGTTTCAGCATTTCCGCGAAACCGCTTCGGAGTTCTTTATAAGGGAGTGTTTCTAAAAATTTAGGATAAACGAAAATTTGCTCCGGGAAAGTAAAGGTTCCCACCATATTTTTATAATGCATCAGGTCAATTCCTGTTTTTCCACCGATGGAAGCATCACACATCGATAAAAGAGTAGTGGGAATATTGATAAACGGAACTCCTCTTTTATAGGTAGATGCAACAAAGCCACCCATATCTGTAATTACACCACCTCCAAGATTGATGACAAGCGCCTTGCGGTCTGCCTGCATTTCCGTAAGAATTTCCCAAAGCTGATTGGCAGTCTGAATATTTTTCATTTCTTCGCCCGGCTCTATCTCAAGAATTTCAAATGCCAGATCGGTTTCCAGGTTTCCTAAAAGAGCAGGAAGGCAATATTCATGCGTATTCTCATCAACCAGGATGAAAATTTTACTGAATGATCTCGTGCTTAAAAAATCGTTGAGCTGTGAAAAATTATCATTTAATATTGTTATCATTTTCAGATTTTCTTTTATGTTATCGTATCACGATATGCAAAGTTATGATTCTTAATTTTTAACTCGTTATTAAATATACTATCTTTGCAGAAATTTTTAGAATGAGCAGAGATAATAATAATTCAGAACGACCAAAGAGACCAAGAATTTCAACCAAGAAAAATTCTGATAATTCTCGTGCTTCCAGATCTGGAAATTCTTCAGAATCAAAACCTTTTAAAAAGTCTTTTCCGAAGGCAGGAGAGAGAAATTCAGATTCCAGGAGAAGCGGTGACACCAGTTACCAGGCTCGAATGGATAAAAAATACGGAAAAACTGAACAGGAACCCTTTATTACCAGTGCAGGAGAAGGAAAAAAAACTTTCGGTAAATCTGCCCCGAAAAGAGGAGGAAGCAGACCCAATAATTTTGATACCAGAGATAAATACGAAAGAGGCAGCCTGAAATACGGAAAAAGACCGGGAACAGAAAACCGGGAGGATAAAAATAAATCTTTTGTACAAAAAAGACGGTTAACGAAAATTGATAAGGATATTCACAAAGATACCATTCGTCTGAATAAATACATTGCCAATTCCGGAATATGCAGCCGAAGAGAAGCGGATGATCTTATTACACAAGGACTTGTTGAGGTAAATGGAAAAGTGGTGAATGAAATGGGATATCAGGTTCAGAAAACTGATAAAGTTGTTTTTGACGGACAAAATATTACTCCTGAAAAACCGGTGTATGTTCTTCTGAATAAACCGAAAGGATATATTTCCACAACCAAAGATGATAAGGCCAGAAAAACAGTGATGGATCTTGTAGCCAATGCTTCGCCGTACCGTTTATTTCCTGTGGGAAGATTGGATCGTTCCACAACAGGCGTTATTCTTTTAACGAATGACGGACATATGACCAAAAAGCTTACGCACCCGTCTTTTGATGCGAAAAAGATCTATCACGTTACGTTAGATAAAAAACTGACGCATGAAGATATGAAGCTTATTGCTGAAGGAATTCGTCTGGATGAGGGAGTAGCAGTGGTTGATCAGATTTCTTTTATTGAAGGGAAACCTAAAAACGAAGTCGGGATAGAGATTCATATCGGCTGGAACCGTGTTATCAGAAGAATTTTCCAGAGATTAGGATATGAAGTGGAAGCGCTGGACAGAGTGATGTTTGCAGGTCTTACGAAAAAGAACATCAAAAGAGGTCACTGGAGAATCCTTACGGAACTGGAGGTGAATAATCTTAAAATGCTTTAATCAACAAGTATTTAATAATATAAGGCGCTCAATCAGCGTCTTTTTTTATGCTCTTGATTCAGCAGTATAAACTTTCAGGAAAAAGCCGTATTTTTCAATTATTATCATGGAAAATCAATGTTAAAATTCTATGCAATTCCGTATCTTTGGGAAAAATTTTTACAAAAATGATTGAGTGGAAAACCGCCAAAGAATACGAAGATATCACCTATAAAAAAAGTAATGGTGTCGCAAGAATCGCTTTCAACAGACCGGAAGTTCGCAATGCTTTCAGACCCAAAACAACATCGGAATTATACGATGCTTTTTACGATGCTTATGAAGATCCTTCGATAGGAGTTGTGCTGCTTTCGGGAGAAGGGCCAAGTCCTAAAGACGGAGGCTGGGCTTTCTGCAGCGGTGGAGATCAAAAAGCAAGAGGTCATCAGGGATATGTGGGAGAAGATGGCAGACATCGATTGAATATTCTGGAGGTTCAGCGACTGATCCGTTTTATGCCGAAAGTCGTTATTGCAGTGGTTCCGGGATGGGCTGTCGGAGGCGGACATTCTCTTCATGTAGTTTGTGATTTAACATTAGCGAGTGAAGAACACGCTATTTTCAAACAAACGGATGCTGATGTTACCAGTTTCGACGGAGGCTATGGTTCTGCATATTTGGCAAAAATGGTAGGACAGAAAAAAGCCCGTGAGATTTTCTTTTTGGGTAGAAACTATTCTGCGCAGGAAGCTTTAGAAATGGGAATGGTAAACAAAGTGGTTCCTCATGCAGAGCTGGAAGACACGGCTTACGAATGGGCACAGGAAATTTTAGCCAAATCCCCAACTTCCATCAGGATGCTGAAATTCGCCATGAACCTTACCGATGACGGAATGGTTGGTCAGCAGGTTTTTGCTGGAGAAGCAACGCGTCTTGCCTACATGACGGAAGAAGCGAAAGAAGGGAGAAATGCATTCCTTGAAAAAAGAAAACCTAATTTCGGGGAAGATCAATGGATATCTTAAACATAGGCAATTGGTAATAAGTAATGAGCAATAACGGCATTACTTATTACCAATTACTCATTACTTATAAACTATGACTGACTGGATAAAAGCCGCAAGGCTTAGAACATTGCCGCTCTCTTTAAGCGGAATTATTATGGGTGCTTTTATTGCCAAATGGAGATTGTACGGTGAAGGCGGAATATGGGACTGGAGAATTTTTGCACTCGCACTTTTAGTGACTTTATTGTATCAGGTTTTATCAAACTATGCCAATGATTACGGCGACGGGGTAAAAGGTACCGATGCGAAAAGAGTTACCGAAGCGGAATCACGCGCGGTAGCCTCAGGAAGAATAACGGCGAAACAGATGAAAAATGCAGTGATCCTGCTTTCAATTTTGTCTTTTGTGGCAACAGTTGGATTGCTTTATATAGCTTTCATCCCGGATTATATGAACGAATTTTACATTTTTATAGGCCTTGGTGTTGCTAGTATCTTAGCAGCCATTGGATATACGATTGGTAAAAAACCTTATGGTTACATGGGATTGGGAGATATTTTCGTATTTATCTTTTTCGGACTGGTCTCTGTTTGCGGAAGTTATTTTTTGTTTACAAAATCGTTCAGCTGGGATATGCTGCTTCCCGGAACGGCCATCGGAATGATGAGTATGGCAGTCCTGAATCTCAATAATATGAGGGACATCGAAAGCGATAAACTATCAGGAAAAAACAGTCTGGCTTTAAGGTTAGGGTTTAAAAACGCAATGATTTATGAAATGATCCTGTTACAGCTTCCATTAATTTTAATGTTAATGTTTTTAGCGGTGAATGGATTTTTCCAGACTCAGAATTATTATGTTTTTATCGTGATGATTCTGATGCTTCCGTTAATGAAAATCAGAAGGCAGATCATGGCTGTTAAAAACCCGCGGGAACTTGATCCGTTCTTAAAGCAGGTCGGAATTATGACGTTTATGATGGCGGTTCTTACAGCTTTAGGGCTTAATTTCTTTCATTAAATAAAAGTCGGTTTAGCATTATCGGTGTCATGCTGAACTTGTTGAAGCATCTCTAATTATAACAATTCAAAAATAAATTAAAATGAAAATACAATATCTGGGACAAAACTGTTTTTTGTTCACCTACAAAGACAAAACAATTTTATCAGATCCTTTTTACAATTACAAAAAAGCAGAATCTGGTTTTGATATTTCTGCACAGAAAATCGATTATATTTTACTGACTCATGCGCACGGGGATCATATTGCAGACGTTGAAGAGGTTTTGCAGCATCATCCTGAAGCAACGATTATAGCAGTTCCTGAAATCTGCGGATATTTTAAAAGCGCAAAAAATACGGATGATGTGAACTTAGGAGGATCGGCAAAAATCGACGATCTTAAAATTTCCATGGTTCCGGCCCATCATACAAGTTCGTTTCCTGACGGAAGCTACGGAGGGGTACCGGTAGGGTACATTTTCAGGTTACCTGAAGGCAAAAACCTATATCTTGCAGGGGATACCGGTGTGATGGCGGATATGGAGCTTTTTCCGAGATTATACGGCCATTTGGACCTTTCTATTCTTCCGGTTGGAAGTCACTACACCATGTGTCCGAGAAAAGCAGCTTTTGCAGCAGCAGAATTGTTGAAAACACCGAAAGTGATCGGATGCCATTTTGATACTTTCCCTGCCATTGAAATTAACCATGAAAGTGCGCTAAAGCATTTTGCAGATAAAAATGTTGAACTTGTTTTACCAAGATTGGGAGAGGAGTTCGAATTTTAAATAATGTTGAAAGGTAATTTGAAAATGCTGAAACTTTTGGAAACAAAAAAAGATAATCTTCAGATTACCTCTCTTCAACTTAAATCAATAAAAAATGGCAAGCTACCTAAATCACACCGCTACGACCAATTACCTTTGCTGCGTTCCCACCCTGGAGGATTCTCAGGAGCTGGTTGTTTAGGACTTGCCGTTGCAAAGATAGGAATATTTTATAAAATTAAAAGTGTTATTAAAGAAAATTAACTGCAAAAATACTTTATCAGTGCTAATTTGCTGAGATTTAGAGCAATAATTTTTCAGAAATTTTCTAAAAATTTAGATATGACGAAAAACCCTTCCACCTTAGGAATTTTATTATTTGGAGCTACGATGATTGTTTTTTTCGTAGTGTATTACTTCTTTTCAGGAGTTGAATATTTTGATATTTCATTGAAAGCCAATGCTTTCATTTTACCAATCATTTATGCAGGGACTGCGTTCTGGTCTGTAAAAACATACTGGAGTAGTCACAAAACAGTGAGCTTCAAAGATGCTTTTAAAAGAGCCTTCATCCCTATGTTTATTGGTGGGATTTTATCGATTTTCAGTATCTATGCTTTTCTGAATTTCGTAGATACCGATGCCAAAAAACTTCTGAATTATCAATATGTCACCAGACAAAAATCCGAATTGGATAAAGAATATACTTCTGCAAGAAAGATTTTAAAACATCAGAAAGATATTGATGAGCTTGATCAGAAATACAAAGAAAGGCTTCAAAGTTTTACGCCGGAGGCAGTTAAAGGTAAAGATATGCTTACCGCAAGTCATTTTTCAGGATATTTTGCAGCAATACTTATATTTTATGTAGTTTTGTCGTTGTTTTTCGGAGCATTTTTCAGAACAAGAACGATATACCAGGAAACAGAAATTAAAGAATAATTTTTTATCAGAATTAAATGAATTTATCTATAGTTATTCCGTTATTGAACGAAGAAGCTTCTCTGGAAGAGCTTTTCTCAAGAATTGATAAAGTATGCAGATCCAACAGTTTATCGTACGAGATCTGGTTTGTAGATGACGGAAGTACAGACTTGTCATGGAGCATCATTGAAAATCTCAAAGTTCAGAATCCGCAGATCCATGCCATTAAATTTTCTAAAAACTACGGAAAATCACAGGCGCTTCATGCAGCTTTTGAAAGAACAAACGGAGATGTTATTATTACCATGGATGCCGATCTTCAGGACTTTCCTGAGGAAATACCGGAATTATACTCAATGGTGATCAATGAAAATTACGATATTGTTTCAGGTTGGAAAAAGAAGCGTTTTGATAATGTAATGACGAAAAATGTACCGTCGAAATTATTCAATGCTGCAGCAAGAAAAGTTTCGGGAGTTTATCTTCATGATTTCAACTGTGGACTGAAAGCTTATAAAAAACAGGTAGTAAAAACCATTGATGTATACGGAGATATGCACCGATATATTCCTGTTTTGGCTGCCAACGCCGGGTTCAGAAGAATTACGGAAAAAGAAGTGCAGCATCAGGCAAGGCCTTACGGAACTTCAAAATTCGGAACCGAAAGATTTATCAGAGGTTTTCTGGATTTGGTAACCCTTTGGTTTGTAAGTCGTTTCGGGGGAAGACCGATGCATTTTTTTGGGGCAGTGGGAACATTAATGTTTATTGTAGGTTTCCTTTCTGCACTTTGGCTGGGTGTTTCCAAACTGATTGATGTAGCAAGAGGGATGTATGGCCATCTGATTACTGATAATCCGTGGTTTTTTATTGCTTTAACGATGATGCTGATGGGAACATTGCTTTTTATCGCGGGATTCTTAGGAGAAATGATCATCAGAACAAACAGAGAGCATAAAAATTATAATATTGATGAGGTGATTTAAGATGAATCAAAAGAGTTGTTTAAACTGTGGTCATTCAGTTTCCGATGAGTTTTGTCCTCATTGCGGACAGAAAACCGACACGGCAAGAATAACTCCCCGTTCAATTATTAAAAATGATATTTTAGGATCGATCTGGCATTTTGAAGCCCGGTTTTTCAATACTTTAAGAAATATTATATTCAGTCCCGGAAAGACGGCGATGAATTATATTGCAGGAAAAAGAATCAGATACAACAATTTTATTCCGTTGTTACTGGTTCTTTTCAGCTTTAATGTACTGGGATTGCATTATTATGAAAAATTTGCACCGGCAGAGGTTCTTGCCGAAGATTCCGAGGTTAAAGATTTCCTGTCAAAATATTCAAAAGCTATTTTATTTATTGTTATTCCGATGCTTGCAGTCAATGCATATTTTCTTTTCAGAAGAATAAAATTGAATATTGCGGAGCATTTTATCATCGGAACTGTTAGTCTTTTAGGAATTTTAACCTTATTTTTGTTGGATGATATTGTAAGTCTTATTAGTCTGTGGAAACCGGTTTCAAGGATTTTCAATAGTATCGACAGAGCCTTATTCGGTATTGCTGTTCTTTTTCCTGCTGTTACATATTGGAATGCATTTAAAAATTCATTTACAACATGGGAGCTGGCTTGGAGAGTAGCGGGATTGTATTTTCTAATGGGACTGGAAAGTTCGGTTATAGGTTTAATCTTATATGAAGTATTTTAAATAAATATGAAAGGTATTGTATATATATTCTTAGTATTATCGGTAATTTCCTGCGGAAAAGTTTCTCCAAAAGGAAATATTGAAAGAAAAAATGTGGAAGTTCCGGAATTTGTAAATCTGGATCTGGAAGGAAAGTTTCGTGTATTCTACGCAAGAGGAACTAAAAACTTTGTGGAGATTGAAACCTATCCTAATGTTGCTGATAATCTTGATGTGGATGTTGATGATAAAACATTAACGATTAAAGAAAAACGGGGGACAAAAGGAGTTGATTTTTATAATATTACCATCTATTCAAAATACAATCTTGAAAAAATTGCTATTTCAGATTCTGTAGAAATGAATATTTCAAGTGAAATTAAAACGGATAATTTTAAGCTTAATTTAAAAAATTACGCTACATTTATGGGTTCGGTAAACACAAGGAGAGCAGAAGTAGAGATGCAGAACCGAAGCAGAGCAAACTTTTTGGGGCAGACCAAAGATGCTGTTGTAAAAATCTCTGATACGGCGAGCCTGATTGCTCCTTACTGGCAAATTGAAAATCTGAATATCGAATCTAAAAACGGAAATTATGCTGAAGTCAATGTGAAAGATTCATTGAAAGGTCAGATTCAGAATACAGCGAAATTTACATATTATAACGATCCGATCCGTGCATTTAAAATTGATAAAAACGCAAAAGTGGAAAATAAAAAACTGGATTAATAGATAAGAAAAGGCTGGAAGAGAGAAGCTGGAGGATGGAAGATTAAACACACAAATAATATGATGGAAAAAATAATAGCTGATGAGTTTTAAATTTGAGAAACTAACTATTTGGCAGAAATCTATGAATTTTGGGGAATATATTTTTAAATTATCTCAAAATTTCCCAAAAGATGAATCCTTTAATTTAACATCACAAATTAGAAGGGCTTCTGATTCTATTGCTCTTAATATTTCTGAAGGAAGTATTTTACAGTCAAGATTAGAGTTTAGAAAGTTTTTAGGATACTCCATCCGCTCTTTAGCTGAAGTGGTAACCTGCTTATATAAAGCGAAAAATAGGAAATATATCTCAGAAGATGATTTTAATAAATTATATAATGAAAGCTATAATATAATGAACCAGATTATAGCATTTAGAAATAGGATAAAAGAATAATAATTAGCTGGAAGTTTGAAGCTGGAAGACTTCCTTGCTTCCATCTTCAAACTTCCGGCCCAAAAATACACGAAATACAAATATGACAACATTAGAAAAAGCAAAACTTTGGTTACACGAGTCATTTGATGAAGAAACAAGAAGTGCCGTACAATTATTAATTGAGGGTAATTCGCCGGACCTGGAAGATTCTTTTTACAGAGAGTTAGAATTCGGAACAGGTGGAATGAGAGGTGTTATGGGCGTTGGAACCAATCGTTTAAATAAATATACCTTAGGTCAAGCTACACAGGGACTTGCGAATTATATGTTAAAGCAGTTTCAAGGTGAAGAAATTAAAGTTGCCATTGCTTATGATGTAAGAAATAACTCCAGGGAATTTGGAAAATTAGTAGCTGATGTCTTGACGGCAAACGGAATTAAAGTATTATTATTCAAAAATCACAGGCCAACCCCGGAGCTTTCCTTTACGGTAAGAGACAGGAAATGCCACGGAGGAATTGTTTTAACGGCATCTCATAATCCGCCGGAGTACAATGGCTACAAAGTATATTGGAATGACGGTGCACAGATTGTTCCGCCACATGACGAAGCGATTATTAACGAAGTATATTCCGTAAAATTTGATGAAATTAAATTTAATGGAAATGACGATTTAATCGAATGGATCGGAGAGGAGCAGGATGATGTCTACATTGATGCATGCATCAAAAATTCTACATATCAGAATGTGGGAAAAGAAAACCTGAATATTGTTTTCACATCCATTCACGGGACAACGTATACCACTGTTCCTAAGGCTTTAGAAAGAGCAGGTTTCAAAAAGATTGACCTGGTAAAAGAACAGATGATCCCAAGCGGAAATTTCCCAACGGTAGATTCTCCCAATCCTGAAGAACCGGCAGCGCTGGAAATGGCAATGGATCTTGCTAAAATTACCAATGCTGATATCGTAATCGGAACAGATCCGGATGGCGATCGATTGGGAATTGCCGTAAGAAACCTTGATGGAGAAATCGAGCTTTTGAACGGAAATCAAACCAATACTATCCTGACTTATTATATTTTAAATGAATGGAGAAAGCAGGAAAGAATTACCGGGAAAGAATTCATAGGGTCTACTATCGTAACCTCTGATATTTTCTTTGATATTGCACAGAAATTCGGGGTTGACTGTAAAGTTGGTTTAACCGGATTCAAATGGATCGGAAAAATGATCCGTGATTTTGAAGGCCAGGAAAAATTCATTTGCGGCGGAGAAGAAAGCTTCGGATTTATGACAGGAGATTTTGTGCGTGATAAAGATTCTTGCGGAAGTATTGTTTTAGCTTGCGAAATCGCAGCATGGTGTAAAGCGAACGGAAGAACGATGTATCAATATCTTATTGAAATTTATCAGGAAACCGGAATGTATTATGAAGGTTTGGTAAATCTTGTAAGAAAAGGAAGAGACGGAGCAGAAGAAATTCAGAATATGATGAAGAACTTCCGTGAAAACCCGCCAAAATCATTAGCAGGATCGCCGGTAGAAGAAGTAAAAGACTTTAAAGAACAAACGAATTTCATCGTTTCAAAGAATGAGAAAAAAGTAATGGACGACATTCCAAAGTCGAATGTATTGATTTATTACACTCAGGACGGGACTAAAGTTTGTGTAAGACCTTCCGGAACGGAACCTAAGATCAAGTTTTACATATCGGTAAAAGATGATATTGCTTCTGAAGCGGATTTCAGGGATAAATTAAAATCTCTGGAAGCTAAAATTCAGGAGGTAAAAAGAGATTTACAACTCAATTAAATATAGCAATGTATCAATCTAGCAGTTTACCAATTAAAATATGGTTAAACTGTTACAGAAGTATATTGTTAAATTATTATATTAAATAAATTTAAATTAAATAAAGTGAAAGTTTCAAAATTAGCGGCGAACCTGATCGGTTCTGAAATTGTAAAAATTGGTAATGAAGTAAACGATTTAAAGGCAAAAGGAGCGGAGATTGCCAACCTGACGATTGGTGACCTTAATTCTAATATTTATCCCATTCCTGCCAAATTAAAGGAGGAAATTCAGAAAGCGTATCAGAATAATCTGACAAATTATCCGCCTGCTAACGGACTTTTATCTTTAAGAAAAGAAGTTTCAAAAGATTTAAAAACAAGATGGAACCTGGATTATTCTCCAAACGATATTCTGATCACAGCTGGTTCAAGACCTTTGATCTATGCTGTATACAAAACTATCGTAGACGAAGGAGACAAAGTAGTTTACCCAATTCCTTCTTGGAACAATAATCATTATGCATACCTTACTTCAGCTGATGCAATAGAAGTAAAAACAACTCCTGAAAATAATTTTCTTCCTACGGCAGACGATTTAAGGCCGCATCTTGAAGGCGCCGTTCTGCTGGCTCTCTGTTCACCACTGAATCCTACGGGAACGATGTTTACTAAAGATCAGCTTTCAGAAATCTGCGAATTGGTTTTAGTGGAAAACAAAAAAAGAGGGGATGATGAAAAACCATTATACTTAATGTATGATCAGATCTACTCTAACCTTACTTTCGGTGCAGAGCATGTAGATCCGGTTTCTCTTTTCCCGGAAATGAAAGAATATACAGTGTACATCGACGGTATTTCAAAATGTCTTGCCGCTACGGGAGTTCGTGTAGGATGGGGGTTCGGGCCGGCTCATATCATGGACAAAATGAAAGCGCTTCTTACACATGTAGGAGCTTGGGCGCCAAAACCTGAACAGGAAGCTACCGCAAAATATTATGAAAACCCTGATGATGTAAATGCTTTTGTTGAAGATTTTAAAGGAAAGTTAGAAGCTAGCCTGAAAGTTCTGCATGCAGGAATCCAGGATCTGAAAGGTAAAGGATTAACTGTTGACAGCATCGAGCCGATGGGCGCGCTTTATCTTACCATTAAATTAGATTACATCGGAAAAACAAAACCGGACGGAACAGTGATTGAAAACTCTTCTGATCTTGTTTTCTATCTTATTAATGAAGCAGGAGTTGCGCTGGTTCCTTTCTCTGCTTTCGGAGAAGATAAGTCTGAGCCTTGGTTCAGAGCTTCTGTAGGAGGTTTGGCTATCGACGAAATTGAAGTCATGATGCCGAAACTGGAAAGAGCTTTGAACGATTTGAAATAGTTTAAAATATATGCTTCGATAAGCCCGGCATGACAACTCTAAGACTAATTATGCAGTATTGGCAGCTTTTTTTTAGAGATGTCACGCTGAGCGGAGTCGAAGTGTTTTTTAAATGTAATATTTCTATGCATAAAAAATGAAAATTCCTTCAAAGAACTTTCTTGAAACCAAACTGTTGAGTTTATGTACTTTGACAGTTATTGTTGTAGTTGTTTTAAGTATCTGGTTGTCGGGATTATCTTATCAAAGGACTTTATTACAGAATTTTGTTTTTTCAACTTCAATTTTGGGAGTTGCATTTTTCCTTTTCATCAGTTTAGGTTTATATTATGGGCTTAAATTAAAGGAAAATGTTGGAAATATATTAAACAGAGAACGAGTAAAGAAGGCTGCAGACAAAATGCCTTTACTTGATAGTTTTAATTTTGATCCCCCCACTGTTGGTGATGGTATCGGAAGTATTATCCTTTCAATTATTTTGTGGTTCGTAATAGCAGTTCTTTTTACTTTTCTGCTTTATTTTTTAGGTGTTTTCTTTTGGGTAATGATTTTATTATTTGCAGCCATGCTGTACTGGATCTTTTTCCGGGCTTTACGGTTGGTATTTAAAAAATCACGATACTGTAAGGGAAATTTAATAAAAAGCTTTGGATTTGGGATAATTTACACCTTCTTGTATCTATTCTGGATTTACGGAATCATTTTTCTGGTTAATTATTTAAATTAAATTTACATCAAAAAATATAAAATGAAAATCATCGCAGTTATCCCCGCACGTTATGAAGCAAGCCGTTTTCCGGCAAAACTGATGCAGATGTTAGGAGAAAAAACCGTTATCACAACAACGTATCAGAATGTGGTGGAAACGGGTTTATTTGATGAAGTTTTTGTAGCAACGGATTCCGAAATTATTTTTAATGAAATTTCTAATAACGGCGGAAAAGCAGTGATGACAGGGCAGCATGAAACCGGAAGCGACCGTATTGCGGAAGCGGTACAAAATATTGATTGCGATATCGTGATCAATGTTCAGGGAGATGAACCATTTTTAAAACTTGAACCTTTACAACAGCTCATCGAAGTCTTTCATCACGACGAAAATCAGGAGATTTCTTTAGCTTCCCTAAAAATAAAGCTTCATGAAAAAGAAGAAATTGAAAATCCGAATAATGTAAAAGTAATTACCGATAACAACGGTTTTGCGCTGTATTTCAGTCGCTCTGTGATTCCTTTTCACCGCGAAACTTCCTATCATGTTGAGTATTTTAAGCACATTGGTGTTTACGCTTTCAGAAAGCATGCTTTGATTCAGTTTTCAAAACTGGAAATGAAGCCCCTGGAAATTTCGGAAAAAATAGAATGCATCCGTTATCTTGAATATGGCATGAAAATCAAGATGATAGAGACCAATTTTGTAGGAGTAGGAATTGATACACCTGAAGATCTTGAAAAAGCAAGAAAGTTAATTTGAGAATTTTTTTAAATAGATAATTTGAAAATATGATGTCAGTTTTTGTATTTTCATATCGCTTCATTTTCAGATTTTCAAATTAAAAAAGCCTTATATTTGGCGTGATAAAATGAAATTAATGAAAAAGTTACTCTTAGTATTCGTCCTGATATTTTCGCATTCAATTGTTGCCCAGACTGCAAAGGATATTATTGATAAAAATATAGAATTATCCGGAGGATTAACCAATTGGAAACTTTTAAATTCCATATTACTTCAGGGAAAAGTGATTTTAGGCGTGAGAGATGAATACCCGATCAAAATCTATCAGCAGCGTCCCAATCTTACGAAAACGGTTATCACCATCGGAGGGAAAGATACTGCCATTGAAGGGTATGATGGAAAAAAAGGATATGCTATGAACTATGCAACCAATAAAGTTCAGGAATACCCGGATTACAGCCCCGAAAGTTTTGACAATGACTTTATCGACTGGGAAAGCAAAGGTTTTGACGCTAAATATTTAGGAAAGGAAAAAATTGGAAATATTTACTGTCATAAAGTTGAATTAACGAAAAATGTTAATGTAAACGTCTACTACTTTGATGCGAAAAGCTATATGCTTGTAAAAGAAGTAAAAAAAGATGAAACTTTATTGTACTCAGATTATAAAAAGGTAGGAAATTTGTTGTTGCCTTTCAGGATAGAATCATCAAGTGCAAAAAAAGACGGTGACTATGTAATGTTGATCAACAGAGTTGATATCAATAAAGTATTTCCGGACAATACATTCAAATTTTAATCAAATAATAAAATGGAGTTATGAAAAAGTTATTTTTAATGTTTCTTTCGGTAGTTGCATTTTTCAACAGCTGTGCTCAGAAAAAAAGTGAAGAATCTAAAGCCAAAACCAATCAACTTATGGGAAAATCAATATATGATTTCAAGGTAGATGCCCTGGAAGAAGGAAAGCAGATCAACTTTGCAGATTTCAAAGGAAAGAAAATTCTTATCGTGAATACGGCATCAGAGTGCGGATTTACACCGCAATATGCTGATCTCGAAAAAGTTTCGCAGGAATATAAAGACAAATTGGTGGTAGTAGGATTTCCGGCCAATAATTTCGGAGGGCAGGAACCGGGAACCAATAAGGAAATCGGTGCTTTCTGCCAGAAAAATTACGGGGTTACTTTCCCGATGGCTGCAAAAGTTTCCGTAAAAGGTGATGATACGGCACCAATCTTTAAATATTTAACTGAAAAAGATCTAAATGGAGTAAAAAATACTACGATTCTCTGGAATTTTACAAAATTCTTAATTGATGAAAACGGAAAACTGATTGATTCATTTGTAAGTACTACGAAGCCTACTGATGAAGCAATTACGAAGTATTTGAAATAAATATCAAAAAATATCGTTATTGAGTGGATTTTTATCCACTTTTTTAATTTTAAACCATGAAAAAACTAGTGATCATTTTTATCCTGATATTTTCCATAAAAGGATTCTCCCAGAATTCTTATTTTTTAGGAAAAACGAATTATTGCACACCGGAAAAAGCAGATTCAAAACAAATATTTGAAGGCGCAATAACTGCTCTTAATTTTTCCAAACTCTATCTTCCAACAACAATGGCTTTATTCAAAACGGCAAAAGAAGATCCTAAATATTGTGATGTTTTTTTCTTGCAGGATATTATGCCAGACTGCAAAATCTGCACAAGGAAGCTTTGGTTTTATATTATGTAGCGGACAGCCTTGCCCAAAATAAAGCTCCGATATTTAAGCAAAATCTTGCCATACAGTTTATGAGATTCGGAAAAGTTGATAAAGCGCGTGAGAAGTACGAGGAAATGGTAAAATATTTTCCGGATAATCCTGAAGGCTATTATGGAATCGGGAACACCTCCATTGTAATAGGAGATTACGACAAAGGCCTGGAAAATCTTAAGCAGGCAGAGGAAATATATAAAAGATCCGGGAAGGTTAAAGATGATGTAGTCTATATGTATGGAATGCTGTATGCCATGAAAGAAGATTATGAAGCTGGACTTCCGTATCTGGAAGACGCCTATGGTACTTATAAAAATGATGAAGGATATCTTTCGCTGTATTCCCTCTCATTAATAAAAATTGGGAAAAGCAGAAATGACGAAAAGATGATTAAGAAAGCCAATAAGATGTATAATAAAATAAAGAACAAAGAAGGTGTTCCGGACATCAAAAAAAAGTTGGCTGCCGAGTTCAGTTAGAAAATTATAATATATCAATACATACAGTGTAACAATGTACCCATTCAAATCCGGACGTTGTTACACTGTCTTTTTTATATCTATCATCTATCACTTCTCGGCAAAACAGAAAATATTTCCCAGTTTTATGCTGGAATAGCCGTTGCTTTTTATTTTTGAAGAATTAATCATCGCCTTTGCTAAAATATCTGTTGGCAACGGTTTCTGGCTTTCTAAAAGTCCTAATTTATTCGCAAATTTGATAATCCTGCTCCCAAGAACTTCCCCCGTTCTGTCGGAGTCCTTCCGTTCCAGCATTCCAGGTTTAAAGATGGTGATTTTTTCAAAATGTAATTTTTTAACAGCCTCTTCAAGCTCTCCTTTCATTCGGGAATAAAATATTTTGGATTTCGGATTGGCACCGTATGCAGAAACCAGAATATAATCTTCCACGTTGTTTTCTTTGGCAGCTTTGGCAAATTCATATTGATATTCGAAATCTACTTTCCTCTGTGCTTCTTTGCTTCCGGCTGCTTTTAAGGTTGTTCCCAGGCAGGAAAAAGCAACATCACCTTTTACTTTATCTTTCCATTCTTCCGGATGATCAAAATTAACTACCTGTATTTTTAGCTTATCATTTTGAATATCAAACGGTTTTCTCACGAAAATTGTAATTTCCTCAAAATCTTTGTCTGTAAGCAACTGGTTGACCAAGTCTTTTCCGGTAGCGCCCGTAGCACCAATGATTAAAGCTTTCATAATAATCTTTTTGTGAATTGTTGTTTGCTTCTTAAATTTACTAAATTTGGAACAATAAACAATTAGATAAAATAAACTTTAGATAAGATCATTAATCAATCATCATTAATCTTTAATAAAAATTACTCATTACCAATTACTTTATTACACATAAACCATGGATGCTAACGAAATTTTAGAGTACTGCAATGCTAAAAAAAGTGTTACTGAAAGTTTTCCTTTTGATAACGAAACACTTGTCCTTAAAGTTGGCGGAAAAATGTTTCTTTTAATGTCTTTAGAAAGACAGCCGTTGCAAATCGCCGTAAAAACGGATCCTGAATGGAGTACAGAACTTCGCGAGCAATATCCGCAGATTACCGGTGCCTATCACATGAACAAAACCCACTGGAACTCCGTTGAGATCAACGGACTGAAGAGAGAGCTTATCCTTCAGCTTATTGATCATTCCTACGAACTTGTTTTTAAATCTTTAACCAGAAAAATTCAGAATACAATACTTAATTCCTAAATAAAACTAATCCGAACATGAGGAAAATACTAATTTCCGCGGTCTACTTTTTGTCCGTTGGTGCATTTGCACAATCTAAAGAACAGTCTAAAACCTGGGAACTTTTGCTAAACAATAAAAGAGTAGAAGCACGAAACTTTTATGATAAAAATTTAAAAAATAATACAACAAAAGACTTTGAAAATCTCTTTCTCGACGCAATGATTGATGAAGAAATGGGACAGATGATTTTTGATGAAACATTCATTAAAAATTTTGCCGATTTTAAGCTGGATGATTCTTATTTATACCCGATATTAAAAAAAACATTTCTTTTGGCAGATTATGAAAACTCGGGATTTGATGATAACTCATACAAAAAGGTTGATTTCTTGGCACAGCATCCGTTATATGGAGAAAATGTATCGGTTATTGAATTTAAAGCGACACTAGACCGAATCAGGAATAACTACAAAAGTGCCGACGATTTTTTGTCTAAAATTAAACGCATTGATCAATGGCAGTATGCAGGTGTATTTGAAAACCTTAACGGAAGCGGACTTTACAATGAATATGAACCTGAAAATATTGCCAAAAGCGACAAGCTCTTCAATGCCAACAGTTTCGGATATGTAGGCTGGTATAACAGAAAATTTCCATCTAACGACGGTTTTGAATTTTTCATCAATGAAACGGAATATGGCAGAGGGATCATGTATGCCCAAAGTTTCATCGAAAATCCGGTTGAAAGAAAAATTCTACTGGAAGTAGATACCAATGCAGAATTCCGGTTGTTTTTGAATGATACGGAAATCCTGGCAAGCACAACAGATGGCTATACAAATCTGGGATCACATCTGGTGGAAGTTTCATTACCAAAGGGGATGAACAGGCTTCTGCTGAAGTTTGATGTGAAAGATGCTAAAACTGCCTTTATGGTGGTGCCGTATGATACCAATTATCAGAAGATCTCTGACCTGAAGTATTTTGATACGTATAAAGCATATCAGAAAACTTCCCCTGCACAATTACAGGCAAAAGAACTTCCCCTGAAGTTTGAAAGACTGTTAAAAGGAAAAGTCGCTGAGAATCCGGATAGTTTTTTCTATAAATATTTACTGGCCGCAGGTTATCTTAACAATTTCCAGAACGATCAGGCAAAAGAAATTATTGACCAGATGATGAAAAGCTATCCCAAATCATCGATAGTACAGAGTCTTCTGGCCTCCTATTACAACAACCTTGAGGATAAAGAAAAGGTCAACGAAATATACAAAAACATAGAGATTAACGATTCTGAATATTTTCTCGTGCCGCTTCTGAAAATGATGGATGGAGATAAATTCCAGAATATGTCTATTCAGGAACTTGAAAAATACAGGAATATTTTAAACAAAACCAAAGCTAAATCTATAGGTGGTTTTTTTGATGTAGTTATCGCAATGCGAAACAGGGATATGGAAAAAGCCAAGTCGCACATTGCGAATCTTAAAAAAGATTTTGCCAACAACGAAAGGTTCTTCAGTATTTTTACCACATTGGAAGATATGGATAAAAAAGATCAGAGTTCTACCATCAAAAAATTTGAAGATGTATATGCACAGAAGAGCAGTCCTGATATTATGAACACGCTTTACAGCTTGTACCAGAAATCAAACCGCGTAGAAGATCAGAAAAAAATTCTTAAAAAATATATGGAATTATATCCTTCCGTAAATTCTTTCAGAGTCCAGTACCTGAACCTTCTCGACGAAAATGTTCAGAACCCTGAATACGGAACCGGACTTGAAGATGCTTTGGCCAATTTCCCATATTCTTACTCGCTGCTGGCTGCTAAAGCAGAATATCTGGCAAAACTGAACAAAAAAACAGAAGCTGTACAATTTGCCAAACTTTCTCTTTCTCATAATACGGACAATGAGCAGATGCACAAACTTTTAAGAGATCTTGACCATACAGAAGATGAAATTGATAAAGTAGGCATCAAAGATCTTTATAAGCTTGTAAGCGACCGAAGAAAGAACGCAGCTAAAGGAAAAAAAGGCGTTACAACACTCTTGGATGAGTATATTGTAAATGTTTATGATGAAGGAGGCTTTAAGAAAAGAAGCACATACGCTTATGAAATTACTTCCGAGAACGGAATCGAAGAACTGAAGGAATACGGAATCGATTATTATGATGATGTCATCAAAGCAGAAATCGTAAAGCCGGACGGAAGTATTATTCCGGGAGAAAGATCATCGGAAAAGATTGTATTTACCAATCTTGCCGTGGGAGATGTCATTCTTATCCAGATAGAAAGTTTAGAAAGAAAGAGCGGAAGATTTTATAAAGATTTTAATGTAAGCTCTTATTTTAATTCGCAATATCCCGTTGTAGAATCTGTCTTCACCGTTATAACGCCGGAAAATCTAAATTATCAGGTTAAATGCAATAATAAAGAAGTAGTGTCTGCGAAGAAGAAAGCAGATGGGAAATTATACCAGACCTGGAAACTTAATAATCTGGAAGAAGTGAATTTTGATGAATATTTCGGACCGACCTTTTATGATACAACCATTTCCGTAACGGCAAATTCCATCAAAACATGGCAGGAAATTGCGACCTGGTACTCAGATCTTACAAGAAAAAGTCTTGTCTCGGATAAAGTGGTGGAAAAAGCATTTAAAGAAATTTTTCCATCAGGAATTTCAGGAATGAACGATGCAGAGAAAGCAGAAAAAATTTATAATTATATTGAAAAAAATATAACGTATAGTTCGGTAGATTTCCGCCAGAGCGGTTACATTCCTCAGAAGCCTTCTAAAACACTCAGTACAAAGCTGGGCGACTGTAAAGATCTTTCGACATTGTTTGTAATTCTTGGAAACCAGGCCGGACTTAGATCCAATCTCGTGCTGGTACAGACCAACGATAATTCCGCACAGCGTTTGCTTTTACCGAACTTAAGCTTTAATCACTGTATCGTAAAAGTAAATCTTGAAGGAAAAGAAACCTTCCTTGAAATGACGGACAAATTTCTTCCTTTTAATTCCCTTGTAAAAGGCAACTACAAAGCAAAAGGTTTGGTTATCGATACGGATAAGAATTCATCGGGAAATGCAGGTCTTATAGAAATCCCGTCTGCCAATAATGCAGAGTCAATATTTAAAACCACCAGTGAAGTTAACGTAAACGGAGATGATCAGAATTTTACCGTAAAACAATACGTAACAGGAGAATCTAAAAGTTATTACAACAATTTCTTTCAGGAATCTCAGACCGATGATTCCCGCAAGAAAAATGTAGAAGAGGAAATTGGGTCTGTTTTGGATAAAGTCATTAGTGTAAAAACCGTCAAACTTCTGGGAGGAAAAGATCTTACTTCAAAACCATTGGCATACGAAGTTCAGTTTAGTGTAAATGATAAACCGCAGTCTGTAGGCAGTCTGAAAATTATGAAAATTCCTTTCGTAACAAAGCCTTTCACAAAAGAAATTGTAGCTACGGAAAACCGGAAAACGGATATTGTGTACACAAGATATGAGAAAGAGAAAAATTATTTTGAAGAAGTTTATCTGAATATCCCGGAGACTATGAAATTTATTGAAATTCCGGAAAATAAAACATTGGCGTACAACAATTTTAAATATTCTATCAACTATGAGCTGGTAAAAAACAACAAGCTGAAAATTACCAGGATTGCTGATACACCCTGGGATAATATCAAAGCCGGGCAGTATACCGAATTTAAAAAATTCGTAGAAGAGGCTATGAATGCAGAAAACCAGATTTTAGGGTATAAATAAAAACAAAAGCTTACAAATTAATTGTAAGCTTTTTTTATTTAAAAATGAAATTTTCAGTTCGTTTTTTATCTTCATCCAGTTTTTCAATCAGTTTTTCAAGACCTTCAAATTTAATTTCATCGTGCAGGAAATCCCTGAAGGCAACGGTAATTTTTTCGTCATAAATATCTCCGTTAAAATCAAGAATATACACTTCAACAGTGAGCTTTTCTCCATTCACGGTAGGATTGGTCCCGATACTCAGCATTCCTTTGTATTGCTGATTTTTAAGAAAAACTTCTACAATATAAGCACCTTTTTTCGGCAAAAGTTTAACCTGATCTGTTTCGATATTGGCAGTTGGATAACCAATGGTGCGCCCTATTTTTTTACCATGAACAACTGTTCCGGAGACAGAGTAGGAATAGCCGAGCATTTCGTTGGCCTCAATAATATTCCCCGATAAAAGAGCATTTCGAACTTTGGTAGAACTGATGTTATTTTCATGAATATTAATGGCTTCCATCTGCTCAACTTCAAAATCCAGTTCTTTGGAAAGTTTCTGAAGCAGTTCAAAATTTCCGCTTTTATTTTTACCGAAAGAATGATCGTACCCGATAATCAAATACTTAATATTAAGTTTATCTACTAAAATCTTTCTTACGAACTCTTCACCGGTAAGATTTCTGAATTCTTCATCAAATTCTTTTAAAAATAAAGTGTCAATACCATATTTTTCCATAAGAAATTTTTTCTCGTCCAGCGTATTGAGAAGCTTTAAATCTTCATTTGGATTAAAAACAAATCTTGGATGAGGCCAGAATGTAAGTATTGCTGTTTCAAGGTGATTCTCCGTACCTACTTTTATTAATTCATCAATTATACTTTTATGCCCGAGATGTACCCCGTCGAACATCCCTAAAGATAATGCTAAAGGCTTTTGAGACGTATAATCATTAAAATTCCTGAAAACTTTCAAAATGAAAAAATTTTGACTGCAAATATAAGCAAACTAATGTAACAATATAACAATGTATTAATTTAACAATATATAAAGCCAGCACTTTCTATCACCAGTGATTTAATTGGTAAACTGTATATTGCTACATTGAATAAAAGTATGATAAAAATCTGTTTTTTACCAATTGCGGGTTAAGCAAGAATCATTATATTTGCACCAAGAAAAAATTTAGCAATGGCAAACCAAATTAAAGGTAAAATTTCTCAAATTATTGGTCCGGTAATCGACGTTGTCTTTACTGATGTGGAAGCAGTTCCAAGCATTTATGACGCGTTAGAAATTACAAAGGATAACGGTGAAAAAGTAGTTTTAGAGGTAGAACAGCATATTGGAGAAGATACGGTAAGATGTATCGCAATGGATGCTACTGATGGTCTTAAAAGAGGGCAGGATGTAATCGGATACGGAAATCCTATTACAATGCCAATCGGAGAGGCTGTAAACGGAAGACTTTTCAACGTTGTTGGTGATGCTATCGACGGGCTTCAGAATATTTCTAAGGATGGAGGACTTCCTATCCACAGAGAAGCTCCAAAATTTGATCAACTTTCAACTTCTGCTGAAGTTTTATTTACAGGTATTAAAGTAATCGACCTTATCGAGCCTTATGCAAAAGGGGGGAAAATCGGTTTGTTCGGTGGTGCCGGTGTAGGTAAAACCGTATTAATACAGGAGTTGATTAATAATATTGCAAAAGGACACGGAGGTCTTTCAGTTTTCGCCGGAGTAGGTGAAAGAACGAGAGAAGGAAATGACCTTTTGAGAGAGATGTTGGAATCAGGAATCATCAAGTATGGTGAAGATTTCATGCACTCTATGGAAAACGGAGGTTGGGATCTTTCTAAAGTAGATTTGGAAGCTATGAAAGAATCTAAAGCGGCATTCGTTTTCGGACAGATGAATGAGCCACCTGGTGCAAGAGCGAGAGTAGCACTTTCCGGTCTTACATTAGCTGAATATTATAGAGACGGTGGTGAAAGCGGACAAGGTAGAGACGTACTTTTCTTCGTAGACAACATCTTCCGTTTTACACAGGCTGGTTCTGAGGTATCTGCACTTCTTGGTCGTATGCCATCTGCGGTAGGTTACCAACCGACGCTTGCTTCTGAAATGGGTGCGATGCAGGAAAGAATTACTTCAACTAAAAATGGTTCAATTACTTCAGTACAAGCGGTTTACGTACCTGCGGATGACTTAACTGACCCGGCTCCGGCAACTACATTTGCCCACTTGGATGCAACAACGGTACTAGATAGAAAAATTGCTTCTTTAGGTATTTATCCAGCGGTAGATCCATTGGCTTCTACTTCAAGAATCCTTGCTCCAGAAGTAATCGGTGAAGAACATTATAACTGTGCTCAGAGAGTAAAAGAAATTCTTCAGAGATACAAAGCACTTCAGGATATCATCGCCATCCTTGGTATGGAAGAACTTTCTGAAGAGGATAAATCAGTGGTTTACCGTGCAAGAAAAGTTCAGAGATTCTTGTCTCAGCCTTTCCACGTAGCAGAACAGTTTACAGGTATTCCTGGATCTTTAGTAGATATTAAAGATACCATCAAAGGATTTAACATGATCATCGATGGAGAATTGGATCACTTGCCGGAAGCTGCTTTCAACCTGAAAGGTACCATTGAAGAAGCAATCGAAGCAGGACAAAAAATGTTAGCTGATAACGCATAATAATGCTAATTGCTGATAGCCCATAGCTATTAGCCAAAAGCCAAAAGCAATTAAAATGAATATAAAAATTTTAACACCAGAATACGTAGTTTTTGAAGGGGAAGTAGACTCGGTATTATTGCCTGGAAAGAATGGTGAATTCCACATCATGAAAAACCACGCAGGAATTGTTTCTTCTTTGATCGGTGGTAAAGTGAAATTGTACACAAAGTCTGTTGATGAAGCGTATAATAAGTATTTTACCAAAGAAAATGAAAAAGATTCTGTTTTTTCTTATCCTATCAAAAGCGGTGTTGTAGAATTTAATCATAATAAAGGAATTATCCTTTGTGAATAATTAAATGAAAAGCTAAATATATTTTTCAAGAAAGTGTAACTTTGGTTACACTTTTTTTATGTTATGTAAAATCTGGTTTTATGAAGAAGAGTTTAATTATCATGTTTACAATTCTGGGTTTTTTGCTTCATGCTCAAACAGTAAAAATCAAAAGAGGAATTGTAACGCTTGAAGGTGTGCACATTGCCAAAGTTTTTAATAAATCTAATGTCTATACTTTTATGGATCTTAAAGAGACTCCGATCTACACTGTGGAATTTGTAGACAAAAGTATAGTAGACTCTGTAAGAGACAGTTATATTAAATTAAACAGAATTTATAATAAGGATAAAACACTCGAGCTGGATTATGTTTCACCATCTGCATTTTCGGGTGAAGAAAAATCTGCTGCTTATACCTGTGTAAAAAGCCTGAAGATTATTGACGAAAGAGGAATCAATATTAAAAATTTAGATGAACTATTCAAAACTGCTCCTAAAAGAAAACTTGATAGCAAAACGAAAGATGCATATACCACCAGAAGCAAAATTGATAAATTAAATATAACCGTCAATAATGTCGGTGAAATATTAAGTAATGGAAAACCAGTAGGTTATTTTACCAATTTGCCTGTAAGCTTTGGATCTGAAGATACCATTACTGATAAAACTTTTGTAGATATTGAAATTTATGATGCCAACAGCAAATACATCGGAAAATACATTACCACTACAAAACAAATTAAAACAGCTGGTGGAAAAACGTTTACCTTATACAGGGAAATGTCAGGACGTGCATCTCTTCTGAAATTTCCAACCTATAAAGCCATAGCCGAAAGAATGGCAATTCTGGATCCGAATTTTATCAAAATCCAGGAAAAAGTAATTGTAGGCGAAGTTAAAAGAGATGGTATTGAGAAATGATGGTAGAAATTTGCATTAATATAGCTTGAATAGCTTTAAAAATTATAGAAAACTCCGGAAATAATCTGGAGTTTTTTTATTTTAAGAATATTATTAAAAATTTACAGACTCAAAATTACTCCATTTTCTTTCAATTGCTGCATCGGTTTTGAAAACCAGAATAATTCAAAATTTTCAAAATTTTCTTCAAAATCAGATTTAAGTTGCTGAAGTGTAGGCTTTTTCATATTTTCAACTGAGTATTCACTGAATATTTTTATCAGCCATGCACCATGCAGCTCATCAAAGTCAACAGTTATAATATTGGTTTTTAAGTGTACTGTAATTTTCGTGTACGCATAATTGTACTTCTTTTTTGTTTTTATTCGATTCTCAGCGATTACGTTTTTGGCTAAAAAAATAATTTTCGAATTTCCTTTAAATGTAAAATCATCATTTTCAAGCAAGGCATCATGAATATAATCCGGATGAACGGTTGTTCTTGGAATTTTAAAATCAAACCATTCCTGAAGAGGAAGCTCAAAATTAATTCCGTGCATATAATTGAAAAGTGATTTTTTTAATCCCAAACTAAATTTTCCATGATTGATTCCTGTGCGATCTGTAAAATCCACATCATTGTTTGCAAAATAAATTTCCTGTTTTATTGGGGTAACTCCAAATTCTTCAGGATTTAATCCGACAGGTGAGTGGGCAGTCATTGCAAACTGATGCCAGAATCCACTTTGCAAAATTCCCATTTCAAAAAGCTGACGAACCATTTCCAGGGAATCCACTGTTTCCTGAACGGTCTGAGTAGGATAACCATACATGAGATAAGCATGGATCATGATTCCTGCTTCCGTAAAATTTCTGGTCACTTTCGCAACCTGTTCAACTGAAATTCCTTTATCGATCAATTTCAGCAAACGATCACTTGCCACTTCAAGTCCTCCCGAAACAGCAACGCATCCGGAAAGTTTTAGAAGAAAACATAAATCCCGGGTGAAACTTTTTTCAAAACGAATATTAGTCCACCAGGTTACTACGAGATTTCTCCGCAGAATTTCTAAAGCAACTTCTCTCATCAAAGCCGGAGGTGCTGCTTCATCCACAAAATGAAATCCTGTTTCCCCGGTTGTACGAATCAGTTCTTCCATTCTGTCTACAAGAATTTTTGCAGAAACAGGCTCATAGATTTTAATATAATCTAAAGAAATATCGCAGAAAGTACATTTCCCCCAATAGCATCCGTGAGCCATTGTCAGTTTGTTCCATCTTCCGTCGCTCCATAAACTGTGCATCGGATTGGCAATTTCAATCACCGAAATATATTGGTCCAGCAATAAATCTGAATAATCGGGAGTTCCGATGTCGGCTTGTTTATAATCGTGCCTGGAAGAATTATTTTTATAGGTAACTTTTTCATTTTCAATTAAAAAAGTTCTTTTGAACTGAGATTCTTCACTTTGTTCAGAATGACAAATATTTTCATAAAGCAGTTCGATTGGTAGTTCTCCGTCATCCAAAGTAATGAAATCAAAAAATTCAAAAACCCTTTGATCTTTAACTTCGCGCAATTCGGTATTTGGAAAGCCGCCACCCATTGCTGTTTTTATGTGTGGATAATTTTCTTTAATGAATTTTGCACATCGGAATGCAGAATATAAATTTCCTGGAAAAGGAACTGAAAAGCAAACCAGCTTTGGCTGAGCAGAAGCTAATTTTTCATTGAGTACTTTTAAAGTGATTTTGTCAATAAATGTCTCATTCCCAATAATTTTTGCATAAAGTTCATCAAACGAATTGGCACTTTTTCCCAAACGTTCCGCATATCTGCTAAAACCGAAATCGGGATCAATATTCTCTACAATATAATCTGAAAGATCTTCTAAGTATAAGGTTGCCAAATGTTTAGCTTTATCCTGAAGCCCCATATTTCCAAATGCAAATTCCATATCATCCAGTTGGTTGAAACGTGAAGCCTCCGGAAGAAAATTCATGGAACAGATTTGTCTTGCCAGCGTTGGTATTTTGCCCTGCAGGAAATAAATTACCTGATCGATGGTCTTGATATATTCGTCCCGTAATGAAAAAATACGCTGTGAGTTTTCAGAAATATCGCTGATCTCAATTTCTTTGTTGAAAATGTTGCTGATTCCGTTTTTGGAAAATAACTCCAAAATAACCTCAATTCCCAAATCTGCCTGGAAAGATGAAATGTTTTTAGTGTTCAAAAAACCTTTGATATAAGCGGTAGCAGGATAGGGTGTATTAAGTTGTGTAAAAGGCGGAGTGATTAGAAGCAGGTCTTTCAACAGTAAAATTTTTGCAAAGTTAAGGTTTTCAGAATATATTAGTTCAAAAAAAACCACTGATCATTCAGTGGTTTTAATGTATACTTTTTAAATTTCTTTAAAACTTAAACCTTTTTCGGCCAGCAGTTTTTGCTCCTGATCTTTATAATGACCGCCAACAAGTTTATCGTGGATAGCCTCAAAAGCGGCCAGTGTTTCATTAATTTCAGAATCGGTATGTGATGCTGTAGGAATTAATCTTAGTAGAATCATTCCTTTAGGTATCACAGGATAAACTACTACAGATGTGAAGATTCCGTAGTTTTCTCTTAAGTCTTTCACTAAAAGGGTTGCTTCAACCGGAGTTCCCTGCATCATTACCGGAGTTACACATGTGTTGGTATCACCAATGTTGAAACCTCTTTCTTTTAAACCGTTTTGAAGCTTGTGGGTATTTTCCCAAAGCTTCGCTTTGATTTCAGGTCTTGTTCTTAACAGTTCCAGTCTTTTCAAACCTCCTATTACCATTGGCATTGTTAGAGACTTAGCAAAGATCTGAGATCTTAAATTGAACTTCAGGTATCTGATAATTTCTTTATCACCTGCGATAAAAGCCCCGAACCCGGCCATTGATTTTGCAAAAGTAGAGAAGTATACATCGATCTGATCCTGGCATCCCTGCTCTTCACCAGCCCCGGCCCCGGTTTCACCCAGTGTTCCGAATCCGTGAGCGTCATCAACCAATAACCTGAATTGATATTTTGATTTTAATTCACAGATTTCTTTTAGTTTTCCCTGCTGTCCTCTCATCCCGAAAACACCTTCAGTAATTACAAGAATACCGCCTCCGGTTTCTTCGGCTACTTTGGTTGCCCTTTCAAGGTTTTTTTCAAGACTTGCAATATCATTGTGTCTGTAAGTAAATCTTTTTCCTGCGTGAAGACGGACACCATCCACGATACATGCGTGAGAGTCAACATCATAAACGATAACGTCATTTCTTCCTACCAAAGCATCAATGGTAGAAACCATTCCCTGGTATCCGAAGTTTAATAAATAGGCAGATTCTTTTTGTACAAAATCAGCAAGCTCTTTTTCCAATTGCAGGTGTTGCTCCGTTTCTCCGGACATTGCTCTTGCACCCATCGGGTAAAACATTCCGAATTCTGCGGCAGCTTTCGCATCAGCTTCCAACACTTCCGGGTGGTTACACATTCCAAGATAGTCGTTCGCACTCCAGAAAATAACTTCTCTTCCCTGAAATCTCATTCTCGGGCCTATAGGTCCTTCTAATCTCGGGAAAATAAAATACCCTTCACCATAATCTGCAAATTGTCCAAGAGGTCCTGGATTTTCTTTTATTCTGTCAAAAATATCCAACATTTTTATTAATATTTTAAGTAAAAAAGCCTTTTGTGGTTACAAAAAGGCTTGATTTGTATAACTTTTTTATCCTTATTTAATAAATTCAGTTTTAAAAACTTCATCGTAATTGTGAACACAGTTGTTTACAAAACCCTGTTCTGCCATCCATTTATCACTGTATACTTTGGTAATATATCTGGAACCGTGATCAGGATAAATCAAAACTACCATATCATTTTCTGAAAATTCGTGAGACTGGGCATATTGTATTAATGCCTGAGTAACCGCTCCTGTAGTATATCCTCCCATAATAGCTTCTTTCAGGGCGATCTCACGGGTTCTGTAAGCAGACATTTCGTCGTTTACCCTTACAAATTCATCTACTTTATCGAAAAGAAGGGCAGAAGGAATTAAATTTTTTCCCATTCCTTCAATCTGGTAAGGATGGACGTCTTCTTTATGAATTTCTCCTGTTTCATGATAGCTTTTTAAAATAGATCCGTCTGCATCAACACCAATGATTTTGATGTCTGGATTTTTCTCTTTTAAAAATTTTGCTGATCCGGACAGTGTTCCGCCGGTTCCCGTGCACGCAAAAAGGTGAGTAATTTTACCTTGCGTCTGTTCCCAGATTTCAGGGCCGGTAGTCTGATAATGTGCATCAATATTCAGTTCGTTGAAGTATTGATTGATGTATACTGAATTGGGTGTTTCTGAAGCTATTCTTTTAGCAACTTCATAATATGATCTCGGATCATCTGCAGGAACGTTGGCCGGACAAATATAAACGGTAGCTCCCAATGCCTTCAGATAGGCAATTTTCTCAGGCTTAGTTTTATCACTTACTGCAAGAATACATTTATATCCTTTAATAATGCAAACCATAGCGATTGAGAATCCTGTATTTCCCGATGTAGTTTCTACAACTACGGAATCTTCTCTTAATAAACCTTTTTTCTCAGCGTTTTCTATAATATGAAGTGCGATTCGATCTTTTGTGGAATGTCCAGGATTATATGATTCTAACTTGGCATAAACAGTTGCAGGAATTTCTTTCGTCACAGTGTTAATCTTCACCATAGGAGTATTTCCTATTAGGCCAAGTATATTATCGTAAACATTACTCATTATTTGTTATTTTTCAATAAAAATCTGTCGGCAAAAATACAAAAAAATAAATTTATTTCTAAACTTTTGTTTTGATTTCTAACCTCTAAAATAGATAAAAAAAATTTTATATTACTATTCAACAGATAAACTTTTCAAAAAACGAGCCAAATTCTTTAAATTTTGTTAAAAACAGCCTTAAATCATAGAAAAGCCTTATTTTCGCGTAATTGATTTAATACTATGAAAAATTGGACTTTCAGGCGATGGAACACCGTTCTAGGATGGGTAGTTTTCGTCATTGCATTTATTACATACTTGTCCACCATAGAACCGAATTTCAGTTTTTGGGATTGTGGCGAGTATATTTCCTCGGCGGTAAAACTTGAAGTAACGCATGCTCCTGGAGCCGCATTATTTCAGATTGTGGGTGCTGTGGCAGCCATGTTTGCATTGGGAAATGGCGAAAATTATTCTATCGTAATCAATGCGATGTCCGCATTGTTCAGTGCGTTTACGATCCTGTTTTTATTCTGGACTATCACTCATTTGGTGAGAAGACTTTTAAATAAGGATTTTGACGAAATTACCAAACATCAGGAAATTTCCATTCTTTTTGCGGGAATTGTAGGAGCTTTATGTTTTACCTTTTCAGATACCTTCTGGTTTTCCGCGGTGGAAGGGGAAGTATATTCCATGGCTTCTATGTTTATTGCACTGTTAGTCTGGTTGATTACCAAATGGGAAAATGAGTACCAGCTTCCGGACAATGAACGATGGATTATTCTGATATTCTTTATTCTGGGACTTTCTGTAGGAGTACACATGATGTGTATGCTTGCGATTCCTGCTGTATGTTTTATTTATTACGCCAGAAAATACACTTTTACCTGGAAAAATTTTATCTGGGCCAACGGTATAACGCTTTTAATTCTGGCGATTGTTTTTAAAGGAATTTTCCCGTTCATCATGACCATGTTCGGAAAACTTGAAATTTTCTTTGTTAATGGATTAGGTTTGCCTTTCCATTCAGGAACAATTGCTGCGTTTATCATTATGATTGCGATCTGTTATTTCCTCATTTCCTACACCAGAAAGATGAAGAGAAATATATTTCAGACCATCGCTTTATCTGTAGTATTTATGATGATTGGTTTTTCATGCTGGATGGTGATTCCTATCAGGGCAAATGCCAATCCGCCGATGAACCTTAATGATCCGGACAACGCTATCGGGATGCTGGATTATTACAATAGAGAACAGTACGGTGACTGGCCAACGATTTACGGTCAAAACTATACCGCTTATCTTGATGCTAAAGGAATTGAAAAAAATGAAGACGGAAGCTTCAAGACACAAAAAACCGGTGAGATCTATGAAAAGGATGAGAAAACCGGAACGTACAGAAAGACCGGAGACCGCTTCAACTATGTATTCAATAAAGCGCATGTCGGTTTTATGCCGAGAATGTTTAATGAAGATAAAGATGTTATGGCCAACTACATTTCTATGTACGGCGCGCCAGACTTTAGCTTTAATTATGGCAACGAAGATGTTGCAGACAGCCCTGAAGCAAAGCAGATTTTTGATGAACTCAGAAAAAAATATGAAGATAAAACGATTACTGCTTCCGATTATTTAAAAGTAAGACCGTACGATCTTATCAATGTTCAGAGACCTTCTTTAGGACAGAATTTGGATTATTTTATTACTTTCCAGAACGGATATTACTTTGTACGATACCTGATGTGGAATTTCGTAGGACGTCAGAATGATCTTGAAGGAAATATGGAAAGCACTCGTGGAAACTGGATTTCCGGAATTTCTTTTATTGATGATTCCATTGTAGGAAATCAGGACAAAATGCCTGCAAAATTCAAAAATGAAAGTACGGTGAAATTTTTCTTTTTACCACTGCTTTTAGGACTTATCGGGTTCTTTTTCCAATTGAATAAAGACTTCGGGAGATTCTATGCCATGCTTTCAATTTTCGTATTAATGAGTGTGGGAATCATTTTCTATACCGGTGTAAAACCATTTGAACCAAGAGAAAGAGATTATGCAATGGTGGGTTCGTTTTATGTTTTTGCCATCTGGATTGGCTTGGGTGCAGCGGCCATTCTCTGGTTCCTGCAGTCTAAAGTTAAATCTAACGCAGCCAATATCGTTGCGGGAGTGGTTCTTTTGGGAGTACCTTTTATGATGGGCTTCCAGAATTATAATGTACATAACAGGCACAATCGGTATACCTCATATGACTATGGATATTCTGTATTGAAATCTTTGCCTAAGAATGATATTTTATTCGTGTATGGTGATAATGATACATATCCGGTTTGGGCGATCCAGGAGACGGAGCAGTTCAGAGACGACGTAAAAGTGGTTAACTTTACCCTTGCTTCCACTCCATGGAATATTGATCAGATCAAAAGAAGAACATATAATGCGGCGGCTGTTCCGGGTGTTTTAACGCATGATGATTACAGAGACGGCACCAACGACCAGATCTATATGATGAAAAAACAAGATTGGGAAGGGGTTTTCTCAATGCTTAAAGAACAGGGAGCTCCTGAAACAGAGTTTGCGGAATTCAGAAAATATCTTGTTCAGGATTCTATGACGATGAAAGAAGCTCTGAATTTTCTTAAACATTCATCTTCTGCGAAAAATGAGCTTCTGAAAATGTATTTCGGAGAGGAAAAATATGAAAAATACAATATTTTACCGGTTAATAAATTCATTCTTCCTGTAAATAAAGCCAATGCGGTAAATTCAGGGATTATCAATGCAGCTGATCTCCCGAACACAGTAAATCAGATCATGATTACGTACAAAGCTAATACATTGTATAAAAACAACCTGATTATGCTTGATATTTTGGCTAATTTCGACTGGAAAAGGCCAATCAGTTTCTCTTCAGGAGGAATCTACGACAGTGAGAATGTTTTCTATCTGGATGAATATCTTCAATTCGACGGATTTAGCTACAGGCTGATTCCTATCCATACTCCTCAGACACCGGACGGTGAATTGGGAAGAGTAGATGCGAATTCTTTATATAATGTTGTTAAAAACTTCAGATGGGGTAATTTTAAAGACCTGAATACACATTTCGATGAGACGGCTACTTCCAATATCATCAGCTACAGATCTTCTGCAAGCAGAGCAGCGGCGGCGTTGGCTACAATGGGACAAAAAGGAAAAGCAGTTGAACTTCTTGATCTGGCATCAAGGGAGATTCCTGCAGAAAAATATAATGATCCTCGTTCATTGAGCTCATTGGTTTACGGATATATCGTTTCAGGTCAGGAAAGTAAAGGATTGAAGCTGGCAGAAGTACTGAAGAAAGGTATTTTTGAAGAATACGATTACTATATGAGTCTCAGCAAGTCGGATCAGAACTATCTGAGAAGGCAGATCAGAACAAAGCCGATGGAATATTCATTAGTCATTTCTGCGGTTACGGATGCTTACACTCGAATTGGACAGAAAGAAAAAGCATATGATTATCTCGTAAAATCCATTGAACCAATCGACAAGAAATTCAATACTTTTGTTGAAAATCTTAAAGAAATGGGCAAGGAAAAAGCAATGAATGAATCTGAGCAGGTACAGAAGATCACACCATTCTACCAATATTTATTTGATATTATGGAACCTTTTGACTCCACTTATTCGAAAGAAAAAGAAAGCCAGATTACCAACGCAATCATTAAAGCGACACAATAATAAAAAAAACGGAACTTCGGTTCCGTTTTTTTTATGTTGGGAATCAAATAATTAAAAAGAGTATATTTGTCCTGACAAAGAAACACAATGAAAGAAATAAAAAATCATAGAATCCCGGTTTATGCGGTACTTGTTACAGTACTTTTAAAATTATTATTTTTATTAACCCGCTACATTCAGGAAGATGCATTCATTACCTGGAGGGTTGCTCAGAATCTCCTGGATTACGGAGTAATCGGATTCAACGGGAATGATAAAATTTCAGCTTCCACAACGCATTTATATGTTTTTGTCTCTTATATTTTTAACCTGATTTTCGGAAAGGAAAATTTTATTGAGCCGCTGCTTATTTTCAATTCGATACTTTTTACTATCGGCAGCCTTTTTCTCTCACATCTGTTGCTGAAAAATGTCTGGAATAAAGCTCTATTTATTTTTTTAATAGGAATTTTGCCCCCCGCTATAAAAATTTCGATTCTCGGAATGGAATACGGCATTCTCTTCTTTCTTGAAATGATGCTTTTGTATTATGGTTTTGGTAAAAGTAAAAAATGGGCTCAGATCGTATTGCCGGTCTTAATTATATTCACCAGAATTGATACCGTAATTTTTCTGGGAGTTGTCTTTATCATTGATCTTTTATGGAATAAAAAAATACGCTGGCTTTATATTCTTGGCGGAATTTTAGGGGCGGCCGGTTTATTGGCCTTTAACTGGCTGTATTTCGGAGAAATTGTTAATAATACGATTGTCGCTAAAAAACTGGCCTATGATAAATATTATACATTCCATCAAAACCTGGATCATTTTATACAGAATTTCGGAAATTTCTGGGGAATGCTCAAGCTTCCGGGAAATTTCAATCCGTTCACTATTGTATTGCTTGTTTTTGAATGGCTTTGTTTTATTTATTTAATCAGGCAAAAAGAAAAGAGAAACTTTTTCTTATGGATTATTTTCATTTTCGGATGGGTAAAACAACTGATTTTCCTGTCTCAGAAAAGTATGTTCGACTGGTATTACTGGGTGCCTCAGATTTTACTTTTTGTTCCTATTTTACTTTTTGTTCTCGAGCAGAAAGTAAAAAGAAACCTCTGGCTGACATTATTAATAATATTCTACAGCATTCCTATGCTGGCTTTTCAAACAGTTCATGCGATCGCAACCGGAAATGGTGAATGGAACTACAGACGTACGATAGGTCTTTTTTTAAATTCTTATGAAAAAGATAAAAATCAATGGATTTTTCTTGAACCGGCAGGGTATGTTCCTTATTTTTCAGGACTGAAAACAATTGACGAAGTAGGGCTGGTTGACAAAAAAGTTCAGGATGAAATCAGAAAAGACAAAAAGAACTTTTGGATTAACACAATAAAGGACAGAAAGCCCAAATATCTGCTCTCTTATGATGATTTATTTAAATCTGAAAATGCAGAATATATAAAACTTCATTATAAACTGATCAAAGAATTCCGTGTGAAAGATCATTTGAGAAGTAATCATTTTATTTTACAGAAAATCTATATTTTAAAACCTTCCGGGTCAGATTACAATTTATATGAAAGAATTGATTAATTTCGAAAGATTTTCAACGTCATAATTTAAATTAAAAAATGAAATACTGTGCATTTTTGCGGGGAGTGAATGTGAAAGGGACCAATATGAAAATGGCCGAAGTAGGTGAGGTATTCAAAAAGGCAGGAGCAGAGAATGTAATTTCGGTACTTGCTTCAGGGAACATTCTTTTCACCTCGGAAAAAAAACCGGAAGAATTAAAAAACATTCTTGAAAAAGCAATGTCTGATCATTTTTCATATGAAGCTTTTTTATTTATAAAATCTCAACCCGAGACCGAAAAGTTCTGGAACGGAAATCCTTTTGCAAAAAATGAAAACCTTCATTGCTACAGTTTTATCGGAAATGAGGGAATTGAAAATATTTTGATGAAGGAATTTGAATCTGCAGCGAAAACTCCGCAGGAAGAAGCTAAAATCATTGATCATATTTTTTACTGGCAGGTACCGAAAGGAAATACTCTGGATTCTGTATTCGGTAAAATTTTAGGTAAGAAAAGTCTTAAAGATCAATTTACAAGTAGAAACATCAATACTTTTGAGAAGATTTTAAAAGCATTCAGCAAAATGTGATTTTGAAAATACTGAGCTTTTTCTAATCGGTTCTGCCAAATAAGAACTGAAATTCTGTCGAAATTCTTTACATGCTTATTATCAAAAATTCAAATTTGTAAATGATTATTCACTGATTTGAAAATTCACATATTCTCTCTCTAGGAAAATAAATTCTAAAATTCTTACAAGTATTTATGTTGTACAAATTATTTTTAAGATGTACACTTTTCTGGAAAATAATTGTTTCATACCAGAAAACGTGACAAAATAATATAATTGTTACTATAACGCAGTAATACTATGAATATCATCTGCTTCTTATTATAAATTAATGATTTATGTAGATCATAACAAAAATAATTCACATTTTTTATCTCTATTGATTACAATCATAAAAAACAATTTCAGAATACTTTAGTTTTGTTCTCAGATTATTGAAATATTTTAAACGACCTGATGTAAAGGATAAAGGCAGCATTAAAGGAACTGGCGTGGTATGTATGTGGTATTTTAATTCAGGAAAATTTTAATCATTTTTTCTTTCTTTGTCTTTACCTAAAATATAATCGCATTTTTTGTGAAAATATTTTAAAATTAAATGCAAAAAGCAGGAAAAACGTAATTACTACTAAGACAGGCCAATTTTCAAAATGATAAAATATCAAGCATAAAAATAAAAACTTTAAAAAACGGGGAATAACTCTTAGGAGGGTTTTTATAAAAAAAAATAATGCTGAAGCTTACAACAGGAATTAGTAGAGATGAGAAAACATTATGAAAAACGAAAAGACTGAATTCAATTTAGAAGATTTAAACCAAAAGATTTTTGTGCAGGATGAAATTTTGGCATTAGCAAAAGAAAATTCTCCACGTCTGTTGAGCAAATTCAGATTAGTGGATCCGGACTTTTTTAAGAAATTGTCTGTTATTCAGCCCAATTTAAAAAATTCTGAGCTTATTTTCTGTATCTATTTAAAGCTCAATTTAACAACAAAGGAGATTGCAACCTATACTTTTGTTACTCCTAAAGCCATTCAAAACAGGAAGAACAGGCTGAGAAAAAAATTGAATATTGCATCTAATATTGATATTTATAAATGGTTTAATGAACTTTAAACCATTTTTTATTTTTAAAACTGCAGAATTGCTTTGTCCAGATCATGATACAACAAAATCTTCCAATGATTTTCAATTGCTTCTTTTTGCCATTTCAATCTTAGTTCCATCGCTTTTCTTCCATCAAAATCACTTTTATAAGCCAGATGATATTTCAGGTAGGACTCTTGCGGAAGGTCATCAGCTCCGTAAAAAACGGTTTCTTTACCATCTTTTATCCAGAAAACCTGAATGAAAGGAGTATGGCCGCCGGCAACCTCAAAATAAATTTCATCCGTAATAGATCCGCCGTCTTCATCCATCCATACAATATTGTCCAGACTGATCAGTTTTTCCAGCGTGTCAAAATCAAAAGAGTGGCTGTCCCTGTTGTTCATGGCATATTCCAGTTCCCGTTTTTGTATGAATATTTCAGCATTGGGAAAGGTTGCTTTAAAATTTTCTCCTGTACGCGTAACAGTAGTCTCAATATGATCTTTGTGCAGATGTGAAAGCAATATTTTGGTTACCTTTTCCGGTGCAATATTTTCCACTTCCATAAGCTCGGAGATAACGGTCTTTCCTGATTCATTTTTCCAACCGATTCCTGCATCCAGCAAAATAACATCTTTTTCTGTAGTAATGAGATAAGGAGTTACAGACATTTTAATTCCTTTTGCCGTATGGATATTTTCTTCTGTTAAGAGGGTGAAATTTTTGTTTTTGTTTGTAGAAAAATTTCCTTCTTTCAGCGGTATAATCTTCATGGTGCAAATTTCTTTATAAATTCTGATTCCGGAAACCTTTTCCATCAATTGGAATCATCGCTAAAAGCGATAAAAGTTCAGGTATTGTTTATCATAAAATAAGTATTTTTGTGTCGTTAATTCCGCACATCCTTAAACAAAATTATGCAGTTGAATTCTACCGGTGGGATCTCACGTACTGTAATATGGCTCATGACCATCATTTCAGGGCTTGTTGTAGCAAATATTTATTATAACCAACCTTTACTTTCATTGATTTCGGAAGATCTGCAGGTTTCCGAATCTGCAGCAGGAAAAATCTCCGTGCTTACCCAGCTAGGATATGCGGCCGGGCTTTTACTGATTGTTCCGCTAGGAGACAAACTATTCCGTAAAAAGCTTATTCTTATAGATTTGCTGTTAGTATTTTTTTCATTGGTCTGGATGACATTTGCAAAGGAACTGTGGATGCTGTATATTGCCAGTCTGCTCATAGGAGTAACCTCTGTAATTCCTCAGCTGTTTATACCTATCGCAGCGGAACTTTCAACGGATAAACAAAAATCATCAAATATCGGATTGGTTATGTCCGGACTCTTGCTGGGAATACTTTTGTCCCGTTTCATCGGGGGTGTTGTTGGAGAAATCTGGGGCTGGAGAACCATGTTCGGAATAGCATCAGGAATGATGATCTTTGTTTGGATTGCTGTATATACCTTGCTTCCTGAACTTCCCCCGAATTTTAAGGGAACCTATGGCGATCTGATGAAATCGGTATTTCACCTGGCTAAAACACAGCCTGTTTTACGGCTCGCCTCATTCCGCGGAGCAATGGCTTTCGGTTCCATGTGCGCGCTGTTTACAACTTTAGTTTTCCACATGGAAAAACCACCGTTTAATGCCGGTTCATCAGTGGTGGGGAGTTTTGGTCTTGCCGGAGCAGCCGGAGCTTTAGCTGCAGCAAGGGTTGGAAAGCTGCAAAAAATATTCGATCTGAACAGAATTATTATTTATGCTTTATCAGTAGTATTGATCAGTTGGGCATTTACTTATTTCGCCGGGGAAACCTATTGGGGACTTATTGTGGGTGTTGTTCTGGTAGATCTTGGCGTTCAATCTGCCCATATTATGAATCAGACAGACTTCTTTTTAATAAAATCCAATGCTGTAAACAGGCTCAATACCGTTTATATGGTGTCTTATTTTATAGGCGGCTCTCTGGGAACATGGCTTGCTTCCGTTGCGTGGCATTATTACCAGTGGGGCGGTGTCTGTTTTGTAGGAACAGCAATGGGCGCTCTGGCTTTAACGGCGCATCTCCTTTTCAGCAGAAAAATAAATAAAATATAAATAATTAAACTAAATAAATACGATGAAAGTAGAAATCTGGTCAGACGTCATGTGTCCGTTTTGCTATATCGGGAAAAATAATTTTGAAAAAGCACTTGAAAAACTGCCTTTCAAAGATGAAATAGAAGTAGAATGGAAAAGCTTCCAGCTTGATCCAATGCTGAATCCTCATGAAATAAAAACAACCTTTGACTATTTCAGAGAGAAAAAAGGAGTACCTGAAGTTCAGGCAAAACAGATGGTAGAACAGGTTTCACATATGGGAAATACGGCAGGAATCAGCTTTAATTTTGACAAAGCGATCATTACCAATACTTTTTCTGCACACAAATTATTACATTTAGCAAAGAAGTATAAAAAAGCCAATGAGATGGAAGAAGCCCTCTTTATTGCTCATTTCATCGAAGGAAAAAATGTGGGAGATATCAATACACTTGTTGATATTGCCGGCTCTCTGGAAATAAATACAGATGAAGCCCGAAAGGTTTTAACATCAGAAGAATTTGATGATGAGGTAAAACATGATTTTTCCGAAGCGAAAGATCACGGAATTTCAGGAGTTCCTTTTTTTATTTTGAATGGAAAATATGCCGTTTCCGGAGCACAGCCTGTTGATTTTTTCGCCGGTGCGCTTCAGCAGACCTATGACGAAACCGTAGTTCCGCTGAAAAATCTTTCGGGAGATGATAATTCCTGTGGAACAGACGGATGCAGTATTTAGATAATATTCAAATAAAATCATTTTATGATTACAGTAAATGAAAATCACAGTTTTCCGTTAGACGAAACTCTTTTCGTATTTGCTTTAGATTCTGAAGCAGGAAAAGTCTTTAATGATAAAAATAAACTCATCACTGGCATTGGAAAAGTAAATGCTGCAATGGAGCTGACGAAAGAAATTCACCGGAGAAGGCCAAAGTTAATTATAAACCTCGGTTCTGCCGGAAGCAAGAGTTTCCACAAAGGAGAAGTCGTTTGCTGTACACAATTTATCCAGCGGGATATGGATGTGAGAGGACTTGGATTTAGCCTGTACGAAACACCATTGTCCGGCATTCCGCCTGTTCTCGAATATGGATTAAAAAGAAATGGCCTTCCTGAAGGAATTTGCGGCAGCGGAGACAGCTTTGAAATGAATCATTCTGAAGCAGATTATAATGTTGTTGATATGGAAGCTTATCCGTTAGCATTGATTGCCATGAAAGAAAACATTCCATTCCTCTGCCTGAAATATATTTCCGATGATGCAGGAAGTGAGGCTGCAGACGACTGGACGGTGCAGGTACATCTTGCTTCAGAAGCATTTAATAAAATTTTATTTTTAAAATAGTATGACATCAATAGTTCTGAGAAAAGCTGTTTCAGCAGATCTTCAAACCCTTCAGCAAATTGGAAAGGAAACTTTTTATGAAACGTTTTCAAAACATAACTCAGAGGCAGAAATGCAGAAATATCTGGCTGAAAGTTTCGCTTCAGAAAAAATATTGAAAGAACTTAATACCCCGGAATCACAATTTTTTATCGCGTGGGAAGATGAAAGTCCGGTAGGATATCTGAAAGTAAATTCAGAAAAGGCTCAGACCGAGCTTCAGGACGGGACGGCTATTGAGATCGAAAGAATTTATGTTAAAAGTTCCCATCAAGGTAAAAAAGTAGGACAGCTTCTGTTTGATAAAGCTCTTGAAATTGCTCGACAGCAGAATAAAAAGTACATCTGGCTGGGTGTTTGGGAAGAAAATAAAAAAGCGGTAAACTTTTATACTAAAAACGGTTTTACAGAATTTGCTAAACACATCTTCCGCTTAGGAAATGATGAACAGACCGACCTGATGATGAAAAAAGTGCTGGAATAAGATTAGATCTCATAAATTTCGGCATCAGTAAATACATAAAATCTTCCTTTTTTAGGGAGATTTTTGGTGTCAAGTCCGGTAAACTCACTGAATGCAGGTAACAAAAGCTGGTTTTCTGTCACAACAAAGCAGGGAAGCTTTATTTTTTTAACCACGGAATTGATTACAAATCCCGGATGAATGTGTCCGGTAATCTGAAACTTAGAATGCTTTTTTTCAAAATCATGAATCAGCATAAAATCTTCAATTTCCATTAATTCAGATTTAAAGTTTAAGCATAATTTGGATTCCAGTTTTTTGGAAATCCTGTCGTGGTTTCCTTCAATAAGATGGAATTCAAGATCGCCGTACTGGTTTCTCCAGCTGCAGAATTCATCTACATCAGAATTATCACCGGCGTGCAGAAGGTCTCCAACGACAATAAATTTTTCCGGCTTAAAATATTCAATAAGGATCGAAAGCCGTTCGAGATCATTTTTCATAATCTGGTTGGCTAATGCGATTCCGTTTTTCCGGAAATGAGCTGTTTTTCCGATGTGCAGATCTGAAAGGATAAGGGCTTTCTGCTCTTCCCAGAATAAAGCCCTTTGATTGGTAAGGATAAATGTTTCCTGACGGATCTTTATTTTTTTTGTCTGTACGTTCATTCTTTTCAGAATACTTGTTGATTATTGTGCTTTCAATTCATTTTTCATATTACTTTTAATTCTTTTCGCAGACAGATTAAGAAACCTTTTTACCAGAAATAAAGCGGAAATTGTAAGTCCGAGACCTAATGCAATCCACATTCCGAAAGCTCCCATTTTTAAGGTTACGCAAAGAAAATATCCTAGCGGAATCGTAATAATCCAGTAGGCAATAAAAGTATAGATGGAGGGAACTTTTACATCCTGCATTCCTCTGAGGGTTCCTAACGCAGTAACCTGAATTCCGTCCGAAAGCTGGAATAGAGCGGCAATGATCATTAATTTTGCAGCCAGTGCAATTACTTCAACTTCTTCTTTTTTGGTGAAAAAAGTAGGCAGGATATTTCTCCCCAGGATAAAAACAATTCCGCAGATGGCCATAAAAATAAAAGCGATCTTCAGGTTGTTAATTCCAACTTTTCTTAATTCCGTAAAGTTTTGTTCGCCCAGTTTTCTGCCGATCATCACTGTAGAAGCAACACTGAACCCGATACATAAATTAAATGTAAATGATGCCATGCTTAAAGCAATCTGGTGGGAAGCGATATCATGTGCTGAAATCAGCCCGCAGATAAAAGCCGCACCGGCAAAAGCCGTTACCTCAAAAAACATCTGGAGGGCAGTCGGCAAACCTAATCTTACCATTTTATCAAACATTTTTTTAGAAAACACTTCAATTTTTAAAGAAAAATCTATGATATAGCGTCTGGTTTTTTCCTGATTCAAAAGGACGAAATACAGGAACACCACCATAAATATTCTGGCAATAAGACTGGCTAATGCGGAACCTTTTACTCCCATTGGCGGAAGCCCGAACAAACCTTTAATGAAAACATAATTTAAAACAATATTGATAATATTCGCAATAATTGTGGCTTTTGTAACACCAATCGTATACGATAACCCTTCCGAAACTTCCCGAAGTGTCTGAAAAGCCATAAAAGGAACAATACTGATTGCCATAATGGTAAGGAAATCTACCGTATCCGGAATAATTTTTTCCGGCTGCCCCGAATGGTAAAGCAACGGCATTGCTAAAAGCAGAACTCCCATTAAAATAATTCCGACTGTCATATTGATGATAAAGCCATGACTGAAAACCGAGTTGATGGTTTTATGGTCATGCTTCGAATGAGCCTCCGAAACAAGCGGCGGAATAGCGAAGGAAAATCCCAAAGCAAGCACAAACATGGAGAAAAAAACAGCGTTTCCCAATGAAACAGAGGCAAGTGCATCAGCTCCCAGCAGTTTTCCCACAATAATATTGTCAAAAAGATTTACCGAAACCTGTCCAACCTGTGTAAGCATTACCGGAAGGGCCAGTGTAAGGCATTCTTTAGTATAGTTTTTATTTAAAAAGTTCATAATAGTTTGAGGTGCATATCTTTTTTAATCAAAAAAAAATTGCAGTAACATTTGATACTGCAATTTTCATAATTTATTTGAAGTAATACTTACATTATTTCCTTACAAAACTTGCAACGTCGTCGGCAGAAACAGTGTTTCCTCCTAAAATGATCAGCCTTTCCACAACGTTTCTTAGCTCTCTGATATTTCCTGTCCAGGAAAGTGCTTTTAAAGCTTCGATAGCTTTATCATCAAATTTCTTAGGAGCAGTTCCGTGCTCATCAGAGATTATTCCGGCGAAATGTTCAACCAGAGATTTGATGTCTTCCTTTCTTTCATCCAATGGCGGTACATAGATTTCAATAACAGAAAGTCTGTGATAAAGGTCCTCACGGAATCTTCCGGCTTCAATTTCTTTCTGCATGTTTTTATTGGTAGCGGCAAGAACTCTTACATCAACCTTTATTTCCTTATCACTTCCTACAGGAGATACTTTGCTTTCCTGCAACGCTCTTAAAACTTTTGCCTGGGCAATAAGGCTCATATCACCGATCTCATCCAGGAAAATAGTTCCGCCGTTGGCCTGCTCGAATTTTCCCTGTTTATCTTTAATTGCTCCCGTAAAAGATCCTTTCACGTGCCCGAACAACTCAGATTCTATCAATTCGGAAGGAATCGCGGCACAGTTTACTTCTACCATTGGTCCTCTGGCTCTGTCGCTCTGGTTGTGGATAGCGTGAGCTACAAGCTCTTTTCCGGCTCCGTTCGGCCCCGTAATTAAAACCCTTGCATCAGATACGGCTACCTTCTCGATCATATCCTGAATCTTCTTTAAACCTGCAGATTCACCAATCATCTGATATTTTTTGCTTACCTTTCTTTTAAGCGTTTTGTTTTCTGTCTGAAGGTTTTTGTTTTCCTTCTTCAGGCTTTCTTTGGCTAAAGCATTTTTTACACTGGTAATCAGTCTGTTGATATCAATAGGTTTGGAGATGAAATCATATGCGCCGTCTTTAAGGCAGGAAACAGCAGAATCAATGTCTGCATGTCCTGAAATCATAATGAAAGTGGATTCCGGCTTAAGGGTTAAACTCTGTTTCAAAAGTTCGGTTCCGGAAAGTTTAGGCATTTTAATATCTGAAATTACCAGTGCGAAATCTTCTTTTTCTACCTGTTTATAACCTTCAAGGCCGTCTTCGGCGATTACAAATTCATATTCTGTAAGTTCATCGGAAAGAATACTTTGGAGTACTCCGGAGATTGCTTTTTCGTCTTCTACAATAAGGATTTTTTGCATAGTTGCAAATTTAGATTTTTTTGATTGAATTATTAGCAAAAACTATACCTAATACACTAATTTGAATAATCTCTTCTGCCGAAAATTGCCGATCCCACACGCACCGAATTGGCTCCGCATTCAATGGCAATCGGGAAGTCGTCACTCATTCCCATTGATAATGTTTCTAAAGGCTGTTGTTGATTTAATTCATCAAAAAGCTTTTTAAGGTTTAAAAATTCCTTTTTTATCTGGTTTTCATCTTCAGTAAAAGTAGCCATTCCCATTAAACCGGTGATAAGAATATTTGGAAACTCTCCGCTGAGGTATTTCTGGTACAGAATTTTTGCTTCTTCTGTTTCGAGGCCGAACTTGGTTTCTTCTTCAGCAATTTTTACCTGAAGTAAAACTTTGATGGTACGGTTATGTTTTGCCGCTTCTTTATTGATTTCCCGAATCAGTTTTTCCGAGTCCACACTCTGGATGGTATCAATAAATTCAGCAATAAATTTTACTTTATTGGTTTGGAGATGTCCTATCAGATGCCATTGGATATCTTTTGGAAGAAGTGGATATTTTTCACTCAGCTCCTGTACTTTGTTTTCCCCGAAAATCCGTTGCCCAAGATCATAAACTTCCTGAATCGCAGAAACCGGGTGGGTTTTTGAAACTGCCACCAATTCTACATGCTGAGGAAGCCTGCTTTTTACAATGTTATAATTTTCCTGAATACTCATACCTGCAAATTTCTGAATTTTAAATTAAAATGTAATCAGATTGTCAATTTTAATTTAACCGCAAAAGACACAAAAGATTAGTTTGAAATTATTTTAGATAAACAAAGATCACAAAAATAAAAATTAAAGATTTTTAAAAACTTATGAGATCTTATTATATCCTACTAATAAACAACTTTAAATATATTTTTAATCTTTTGGGTCTTTTGTGGTAATTAAAAATCAAATAAAGTTTAAAGAAATATTCAGTTCAGTATTTCATTAATTCCCGGATATTCCGAGATTTTTCTGAAAACAAAACGGTTACTTTTCTGAAGTTTCTCAATAAAAAGATCAAGCTCGTTAATAGAATCTGCATCTGTTAAATACTGATCATGGGTAAGAAAAACCAGGTGCCTGGAAGTTTTTTCAAGATCGTTAAAAAAGATACTGTCTACTTTTTTCATCATGGCTTCATGATTTCCTTTTAAGGCCATTTTATTGGTTGGTTTCCATTCAAGGTCCCATCCGATGACTTTATAACCCGCTTTTTTCAGACTGTTTGCGGCTTCTGCGGAGCTTTTCAGGTCGGTAACGGTAATATTGTTCAGTCTCCAGATGTTTCGTCCGGGTGTTCTTGCAATTTTATCGTAGAGTTTCAGGCTGTCTTTAGCCGTATCAAAATCATGAACAACTGCTACCGGATTTTTATAAAAATCGGTGTATTTGTTATGAGCATGCGTAAAACTGTGATTGGCAAGTTCGATCAGCTTATCTTTTCTAAGAAGCTGAAGGTCCTGCTCTTGTTTTTTGCTGCCGTAAACATGTTTTCCTACGAGAAAAGCAGTGGCGCAGACATTTCTTTTGTGTAGAATTCTAAGAAGGTTTTCCGTTCCACGGTTGGGCCCGTCATCGAATGTGAGGTAGATTACTCTTTTGTCGGGCGGAACAATTTCATCAATTTTGGGGACAGCTTTTGCGACGGGATGGTCTTTCTGAATCATTTTTTCTGATTCTTTCTTGTCTTTTTTCTGATTACAGCTGTTACACAGAACTGAAGTTGCACTCATCAATGCAAACATCCCAAGAAAAGTCTTTTTTAGAGACTTTTCCGCAAAGGTTTTTGTCATAAAATTAAATGGAATTGAGTTGTTAAAATTTGTTAAAAATCCAAATAATTATTAACAAAAATTATACCTTTTTATAGGCTTATTTTGATTTTAATTTTATTTTAATAAATTATTTATGGAGCGTTTTTTATTCCAGAATACTTTTTAAATATAATCCGTTTTTGACAGCTGAAGTTCCCCAGGTATTATTGAAAAATATAAAGGTCTTATGTTGAGCTGTGTTAATTTTTTTCGCTAAATCTTCAAGGAATTCTTCACTGTACTCGGACTTGTAGAGCACAGGTTTACCATGAAGCCTGTAATAGAGAATAGCAGGATGATTGATGATGACATCTTCCGGCAGATTTCCGGGAAAACTTACACCTGAAACGACAATATTATTTTCTTTAAGTATGTTAAAAACCTCTTCATTCCACCATGAATCATGGCGGAATTCAATAACATTTAAGTAATTGAAATCAATATTTTGAAGAATTGTATCTAAATTTTCCGGAGTGTTTTTGAAAGATGGCGGAAACTGATACAGGAAACCGGACAATTTTTCTTTCAGATGAGATCCAATATGTTCACAAAAAGCAATGATTTCCTCTTTGCACTCCTTCATCCTTTTTTCATGAGAAATGGTTTTCGGAATTTTAATGAAAAATCTAAAATCATCAGGGGTTTCATCCGTCCATTTGATCAATGTTTTTGCAGTCGGCTTTCTGTAAAAAGTAGAATTGATTTCAACAGAGTTGAATTTCTGAGAATATAAGGTAAGAAAGTCTTTACTTCTGGCATCTTCCGGATACAGCGATCCCTTCCAGTCATTATTGTAAAAACCCGAACAGCCGATGTATAGATTTTCTTTTTTCATACTTTCCATAGGTGATTTTTAATTAAAATTTTCCCAAGTATCTGACAAATTTGTGAAATCTCCGGAAGATTAAATTATTTATTCAGATCGACCGAATTTAATCGCAACGAATTTAAAATGACAGAAAGTGAACTTACACTCATAGCTGCCGCTGCGATCATTGGTGACAATAATATTCCGAAAAACGGATACAATAATCCTGCCGCAACCGGAATTCCCAAGACATTATAGATAAAGGCAAAAAACAGATTTTCTTTAATATTTTTCAGAAGTTTTTCACTGAGAATCCTTGATTTTGCCACTCCCGAGATATCCCCCTTCAATAAAGTGATTTCGGCGCTTTCCATGGCAACGTCGGTTCCTGTTCCCATCGCAATCCCGATATTGGCCTGGGCAAGGGCAGGAGAGTCGTTGATCCCATCGCCGGTCATGGCAACAATTTTTCCCTGCTGTTGTAGTTTTTTTACTTCATTGAGTTTATCTTCAGGATGGCAATTGGCTTTAAAATGTTTAATTCCGAGTTCATCAGCAACGGCTTTTGCTGTGTGTTCATTATCTCCGGTCAGCATAATCACTTCAATTCCTTCATTTACCAGTTGCTGGATTGATCTTTTAGCATTTTCCTTTATTTTATCGGTAAAACTTATGAATCCCAATACGCTTTCGTTTTCTGCAACATAAGAAACGGTATGGGCCTTCGATTGCACTTCTGCCGCTTTTTGTTTCAGGTTTTCAGGAATGGAAATACGATGAGCGGAAAGAAGACTCTCATTTCCTACATATACTGTTTTTCCGTCAATTATTCCTTTCACTCCTTTACCGGAGATATTTTCAAATTTTTCAACCTTTTCTGCTTTAATATTTTCTTCTTTTGCCTTTTTTATAACGGCACTGGACAAAGGATGTTCCGAATTTTGATTTAAAGAATAAGCTAATTTCAGGATTAAATTTCTATCGGCGTTCATCGTCTCGATATGTTCTGCAGAAGGCTTTCCTTCGGTTAAGGTTCCTGTTTTGTCGGTAATTAAAACATTTACTTTATTCATTTGTTCAAGCGCTTCGGCATTTTTTATTAAAATTCCGTTTCTGGCACCTTTACCAATTCCTACCATCAGAGACATCGGTGTAGCAAGGCCCAAAGCACAGGGACAGGCAACAATTAAAACGGCGACAGCATTCACAAACGCAAAAAGACTTCTCTTTTCTTCAGGGCCGAAAAGCTGCCAAAGGATAAATGTGAGAACAGCTGCCAAAATAACTGCCGGAACAAATATTTTTGAAACCTTATCGGTAAGCTTCTGGATAGGAGCTTTGCTTCTGCTGGCTTCGTTAACCATCTTTATGATATGTGACAGCAATGTATCTTCTCCTACTTTTTCAGCTTTCATAATGAAAACCTGATTTCCGTTAATGGTTCCTGATGAAACTTTATCATTAATTTTTTTCTCCACAGGAAGCGGCTCGCCGGTGATCATACTTTCATCAACATTGGAACTTCCTTCCGTAATTTTTCCGTCAACAGGTATTTTCTCGCCTGGTTTCACTTTAAGAATGTCACCGATTTTAACCTGTGAAAGCAGTATTTTTTTTTCTTCCCCGTTGATGATAACATTGGCTTCGTCGGGGGAAAGGTTCATTAATTCGCGGATGGCATTTCCTGTTTTCCTGTGAGCTGCCGCTTCCATTAACTGACCTAAAATGACCAGCGTTAAAATTACACATACCGCTTCAAAATATAAAGGCGTTTCGTGATGCTCTCCGCGGATTTGGTGAGGAATAATATCAGGGAAGAGCAATGCTATAATACTGAAAATAAAAGCTGCCGCAACACCAAGAGCGATCAGACTGAACATATTTAGGTTCCATGTTTTAAATGAAACCCAGCCTCTTTTCATTAAGAACCAACCCGAATAAAAGAGCACGGGAAGCGTTAGAATCAATTCAATGATTCCCTGAACCTCATGAGAAAACGGAAAGTTAATAAACATTCCTCCCATAGAGAGAATGAAAACAGGAAGTGTAAATACCAGTGAAATAATAAATTTTTTCTTTAAAATTTTGTAGGTTTCATCTTCACTATCGTCTTCTTTTTCTGGCATCCTCACCAGGTCCATTCCGCAAATCGGGCAGTCTCCGAGTTCATTACGGATAATTTCCGGGTGCATGGGACAAGTGTATTTTGCTGTCTTTTTTTCAGGATATTTTACGAGATCCATTCCGCAGACAGGGCAGCCTACATTTGAGTCGTAGACTTTATCGCCTTCACACAACATGGGACAGTAATACTTTCCCGCCATAGCATCGGTTACTTTTGGCGGCTCGTGATGATGATGATCATCTTGGTGTGAATGATGATGATTTTGTGTTCCTGAATTTTTAACCAGCCCTTCAGTAATTTCTTCCAGATGCATATTGCAGACAGGGCAGTCTCCTTGTTCAGGATAAATTTTATCGCCTTCGCAAAACATGGGACAATAATATTCACCAATATGATCTTTAAAATTTTCCGGAAGATTTGAAGAAGAATATGCTGGTTTGTAATTGGGATCTTTTGCTAATTTATCTTCAACGGGAACGAAGTACATATTGCAGACAGGACATCTTTTTCCCTGCTGGAAGTACACTTTTTCGCCTTCACATTCCATTGGGCAATAATATACGGATGAAGGGGAAACACGATCCTGAGGTTTTACAAAAACATTATTTTGTTTAGAGGGGATTTCCAAACTGTAATTTCCCGCTTCTTTAAGAGCGTCATTTAAAAAATTCAGATCTGCTTTCTTATCTGAAGTAATGGTTACCGTGCTGTTTTCAAGATTAACATCGGCTTTTATATCTTCCAGACTATTGAGTTTTTCAGAAATCTTTTTCTGACACCCGGAGCAGGTCATTCCTAAAACTGTATATTGATATTGCATGATTCTTTATTTATCATACAAATTTCCAAAATTGTACCGGAAGGCTGTTATAGATTTAAGGATAATGTTTACAGAATTTTGTCTGACTTTGAGTGTAGGGTTGGAGAATTATAGAGTAGGAGTTGTAATATTGTAATGTTATATAAGTTTTGATTAAATATTTCACTGTCAGCAAAAGTAAATACTATAAAACTAAAACTCTAAAACGCTCAAACTTGTTTAAATCTGATCCAGCGGTTTCCGGTTGTGGACTTTCAGTTTTTTAAATTCTGTGGGTGTAAAACCGGTGCTGTTCCGGAACTGAGACGATAGATGCTGAACACTTTTATAGCCAAGTTTTCCTGCAATTTCTGTTAAAGTAAACTCATTGTAAAGAAGGAGTTCTTTTACTTTTTCAATTTTTTGAAGGATAAAAAACTGCTCCAGGGTAATATTTTCGTTTTGAGAAAAAGTTTTGGAGAGTGTGCTGTACTCTTTATTAAATGTATTGCTCAGAAAATCAGAGAGGAGAAAATCCTCATCAATATCCAGTTCGCTGATTTTTGTAATGATGAGGTTTTTAATTTTTTCAATAATCTGGCGGGAAGAATCTTTAATCCTTTCAAAACCTGTTTTTTCCAGTAATTTTTCCAACTGTAAAAGTTTTTCTTCAGGAACATCAGGTGAAGTCTCCACTTCACCGAGACTTATACTTTTAACGTCGATATTTATTTCGTTAAAAATACCCGAAACCGCAGTGATGCATCTTTCACACACCATATTTTTTATATAGATCTTCATTCCGGGATCTGCTTGCTCAGCCTGTCTTTTACAAATTCTACTTTAGTTTTGCCGTGTGGCGCAGGATTTCCGTTTTCATCAAGATTTACCATAACAATTTTATCAACGGTAATAATGGTCTGATGGGTCATTTTATTTCTTACATCACACTTCAGGGTAAGAGAAGTTGATCCGAATCCAGAAACTTCAATTCCGATTTCAATAATGTCTCCCTGTTTGGCAGAACTTACAAAATTAATTTCTGAGATAAATTTGGTAACTACTTTTTTATTTTCAAGCTGAATTACTGCGTACAATGCTGCTTCTTCATCAATCCACTGCAATAATCTTCCACCGAATAAAGACTGGTTAGGATTGAGATCTTCGGGTTTTACCCATTTTCTGGTATGATAATTCATAATTGTTGATTTTTCCCTAGGCAAATTTAGTGTTTAAAACAGGCAAAGTCCAACTGATTTACATTTAACATCTGAAAGAAAATTATTTATTTTCTCAATGAACTTCAGTGATGAAGAAAAATTTTATTACAAATTTAGCTTAGAGTCTTATCAAAAATTAATATTTTAATAAATATTCATAAATATTTGATGATGAATTAATACTTTTTAACAAAGGTATATTTTGATTGAAAATTTTATTAATTTTTTTTAAAAAAAGCTTTTGATATGAAATTATAAGTTGTATATTGCACCTGTCTTATATCTGGAATCAATATTTGTTCATTCTTTATGTTGTTTTTCTTTTATAAACCAAATCATTTTTAACATTTTTAATTTTTTAACTCAGATGAACATTTTTGTTTCAAACATCAACTACGCAACGAAAGACTACGAGTTGCAAGATCTATTCTCAGAATTTGGAGAAGTTTCTTCAGTAAAAATCATTACAGACAAAGAAACTGGCCGTTCAAGAGGTTTCGGTTTCATCGAAATGGAAGACGCTGAAGGTCAGCAGGCTGTTGAGGCTCTTAATCAGAAAGAATTCAACGGAAAAACACTTAATGTTTCAGAGGCAAAACCAAGAGAGGAAAAGCCAAGAAGAACTTTCAGTAACAACGCAGGCGGAGGTAACAGAGGCGGCGGAAGTTACGGAGGTGGTAACAGAAGTGGAGGTTACGGAGGTAACAACAGAAGCGGTGGCGGTTACGGCGGTGGAGACCGTGGCGGTAACGGCGGTGGAAAACGTTGGTAAAAAATATAAGCGGCTCTGAAAAGAGCCGCTTTTTTTATGTCGTTGTGATATTGTAATTATATTATCAAAAATGTAATGATATTGTCTTTCTCGTATTTTTTTCATGATTTATTTGGTTAACTCACAGAATATTTGTAAGTTAACATAATTAAATTAATGATTATGAGAAGAAAATTACTTTTGGCATTATTCGCAATGCCATTTATTGCCAATGCGCAATTCACCCAGAATTTTGATGCTGGAACAACAATTCCGGCAGGTTGGACAGTCCTAAACGGCGGAGATACCAATACATGGTCTATTGTAGACTATACCGCAGGAAATATTACCGCTTACAGTGGTACAAATACAGTCTCGATAGGTTATGGTTCTTCAGCTCACGATGATTATTTGGTTACTCCTGCTATTACGGTAACTGCCGGTGTGAGCGACTTCCTTTCTTTTTATGCCAGGAGCCGTGATCCTCAGTATCCTGAAACAATCAGTGTAAGAATTTCAACCACAACGCCTACAGCGGCCGCTTTTACAAATACGTTAGCTGCTTCTGTAGCACCTGCAAGCGGGGCTAATTTTTACAGGTATACCTATAATCTTTCCGCATATGTAGGACAGACTATTTATATAGGTTTTCACTCTGCTACAACCGATATGTTCTTTTTTGATCTGGACGACATTTCCGTGGGAGCTATTCCGGCATGTGATTCTCCTTCAGGTGTTACGGTAAACTCAGTATTATCAAATTCAGCAAATGTAAGCTGGACTGCATCTCCTACCTCAGGTGCCACGTATCAGATTGAATATGGTCCTACAGGATTTACTCAGGGCACGGGTACGGTTATTACTTCGTCAACTACTTCTGCTACTATTCCCAGTCTTACACCTTCAACAGGATATCAGTTTTATGTACGATCCAACTGCGGAGCAAACGGTTTCAGTGCGTGGACTGCTGTAAAATCATTTACAACAACCTGTACTCCGGTTTCATCATTCCCTTATACGCAAAACTTTGATACAGCAACGATCCCTTCATGCTGGGCGAATGAAGCCGTTTCAGGAGGGGGAACTGCGACATGGAGTTACGTAACAGCAAACGGAAACAGTTCAATAACGCCTAAATCTGCTCCGAGAATGGCAGAATTCAGAACGACAACCGCGGGAAATAAAGCGAAGTTATTAATGCCTGTTTTAAATATTTCCGCACTTGCAACGCCTCAATTAAGATTCAGTCTTGCGAATGTAAACTGGTTTGGCGATGTGGATGAACTGAGAATTTACTATAAAGCAAATCCTTCCGATGCCTGGACACAGATAGGAAGCTCATACACAACGGAAAATGCAGCATGGCTTGATGTAACGATACCGCTTCCGAATAAGTCTGCAAATTATACCATTGCTTTTGAGGGAACTTCAAACTGGGCAAGAGGTATAGATGTAGATAATGTTTCTGTTGTAGATGGATCTTCACTGGCTGTAAATGATGTAACAAGAAATACGGAGGATGTTAAAATCTATCCTAATCCTGTAAAAGATGTGTTGAACATCAATTCTGATAAAAAGCTTAACAGTATTGAAATATTCTCACTTACAGGACAGCTTATCAGAACCATTGACAAAGATGCCAGACAGGTAAATGTTTCAGACCTGAAAAAAGGTGTTTATTTATTAAGGGTGAAATCCGAAGGAAAAGATCAGTCTTTCAAAATAGTTAAAGACTAGAAGATATATATTGAATTAATAAGGCTGTCTCAGGGTTGAGGCAGCCTTTTTTTATGTTGAAAGTTTTATTCCTTTTCTTTCTTTTTTTTCTTCTTTTTATCCTTGCTTTTCTTTTTATCTTTTTTAGGATTGAGAATTTCATTGGCATATTCAAACGCAGGTTCTTTTTTCAATACGGGATCAATATCAATATTAAAATCTTTCAGATCATCTGCTGAAATCAACTGCTCTTGAACCATAAAGCTTACTATTTCTTTTCCGGAACTGCTGAAAAAATTATCGGAAAGCTGGATAAGTAAGAATTTTCTGTATTCTTCAGCCGGTACAATTGTCTGGTACCTGAATATTCTTCCTTCTTTTTCTGTTGAAAGATATCCTTTTTCCGTCAGTATTTTTAAATAAGTTGAAACTGTATTCTGATGTGGTTTCGGTTCCGGATGCTGTTCCATAATATCTTTCAGATAAAAAGACCCGAGCTTCCACAAAAGTCTCATTAAGTTTTCCTCAGCAGATGTAAGATGATTTATTTTCATATGAAATTCTTAATGTTGAAACTGAATGTTGCAATAAAGATAAATAAAAGATACTACAATGGCAATTCCGGCGCCCATGAATACTTCCCTCGGTGTATGCCTTTTCAAAATAACCCGCGTAACACCTACCAGCGCTGCTATACCCAGCCATATCAGTCCGGCACCTGTATCAATAGCGAAAAACAACGCTGCAACAAAAACGTTGAAAGCAGTGTGCATTGAACTTTTAATATAATAGTTACTGATCTGCATGGCAATAAGCAAAATCAGAATGAAAAGCATGACAAAATCAATATATCCGTTTTTGAAATAATTAAAAGCAAGATAAGAGATTACACAGGCAGCAATGAAAAAATATAAACTTTTGCGCTGATTTCGGTTAGAAACATCCATATTGGTATACCTTCCGGTTTTCACATTCCATACCAGCCAGATAATTACAGGGAGAATGATCATTAATACAATCGGAAGAAAGTAGAGGAGGGAATCGTTTAAAGCATAATTTTTAATGCTCATGTAAATAAAAAAAATAATTAAAGATACCAGTGGATTAAAAAAGTCTGATATAATTCTTGAGATTTTATGAATAAATGAAGGCTGTTTTTCTTCCATAATTAAGTTTGACAATGTAAATATAATATTATAAGCAAAAAAACAATGGGCAGGTATACAATAAAAACAAAGTTTTTTTTATAATTTTGCTCAACTATTTCATAATAAATAAGCAAGAGCTCAACACATGAAAGAATTTTCTAAAGAGGTATACCTGAAGTGGTATGAAGATATGACAATGTGGAGAAGGTTTGAAGACAAATGCCGTTCTCTTTATCTAAAGCAAAAAATCAGAGGTTTTTTACATTTGTATAACGGTCAGGAAGCTATTCCCGCAGGATTTACCCATGCAATGGATTTAACCAAAGACAGTATGATCACTGCTTACAGATGCCACATCCATCCGATGGCGATGGGGGTAGATCCTAAAAGAATTATGGCCGAACTTTGCGGTAAAGCTACAGGTACGTCAGGAGGTATGGGTGGATCTATGCACATCTTCAGCAAAGAACACAGGTTTTACGGAGGCCACGGTATTGTAGGTGGGCAGATTCCTTTAGGTGCCGGGATCGCTTTTGCAGATCAGTATTTTGACAGAAAAGCGGTAAATATCTGCTTCTTTGGAGACGGAGCGGCAAGACAGGGTTCATTACATGAAACGTTTAACATGGCGATGAACTGGAAACTTCCGGTAGTTTTTGTTGTGGAAAACAACCAGTATGCAATGGGAACTTCTGTAAAAAGAACCGCCAACCACGAGGATATTTATAAATTAGGGTTGGGTTACGAAATGCCTTGTCTTGCAGTAGATGCAATGGATCCTGAAAAAGTGGCTGAAGCTGCTTATGAAGCAATCGAGAGAGCAAGAAGAGGAGATGGCCCTACTTTTATCGAAGCAAGAACATACCGATACAGAGGCCACTCTATGTCTGATGCGGAACCATACAGATCTAAAGAAGAAGTTGCGATTCACAAAAATGATGATCCTATTGAACTGATCAAACAAAGAATCCTGGCAAACAACTGGGCTACCGACGAAGAATTGGAAGCAATGGATAACAAATCAAGAGATTTCGTGGAAGAGTGTATCGAATTTATGGAAAACTCACCATATCCGGATGCAGAAAAAATCTATGAGTATGTATACGCTCAACAAGATTACCCGTTCTTAGACAAATTAGAAAACTAAAAGATAATAAGTCAATTTGAAAGTTTGAAAATTTGAAAATGATTTATTATCACATCTTTTTTAATTTTCAAATAAACAAATTACCAAATTTTCAAATTAAAATAAATTATGGCAGAAGTAATTACAATGCCACGTCTTTCCGATACAATGACGGAAGGAAAAGTGGCTAAATGGCATAAAAAAGTAGGAGATAAAGTAAAGGAAGGAGATATTTTAGCAGAAATTGAAACTGATAAAGCCGTTCAGGATTTTGAATCTGAAGTAGAAGGAACCCTTTTATACGTTGGAGTAGAAGAAGGAGGCGCTGCTGCTGTAGATTCTGTTTTGGCAATTATCGGTAATGAAGGAGAAGATATTTCAGGGTTAACTGGTGGTGAAGCTCCTAAATCCAATGATTCTGAAGAGAAAAAAGTGGACGAAGACCATAAAACAGAAAATAATGCAACCAGTATAGAACAGGCTGATGCTGAGGTTCCTGCAGGTGTGGAAGTGATTACAATGCCAAGACTTTCCGATACAATGACGGAAGGAAAAGTGGCTAAATGGCACAAAAATGTTGGCGATACCGTAAAAGAAGGCGATCTCCTTGCTGAAATCGAAACCGATAAGGCGGTTCAGGATTTTGAATCAGAATTCAACGGAGTATTATTAAAGCAAGGTGTTGAAGAAGGTGGTGCTGCTCCTGTTGATTCAGTTTTAGCGATTATCGGACCAGAAGGAACGGATGTTTCAGGAGTTGGTGCTCCTAAAGCAGCTTCTTCATCGTCAGAAAAGCCTGCTGAACAGAAAACGGAAGCTAAATTAGAAGAAAAAGCGGCTCCTGCTGCAGATTCTTCATCTACAGACAGAGTAGCGATCTCTCCTTTAGCAAAGAAAATGGCGCAGGATAAAGGTGTTGATATTAATAGCATTCAGGGTTCAGGAGAAAACGGAAGAATCGTTAAAAAAGATATTGAAAATTACCAGCCTTCTGCATCTAAACCGGCCGCTTCAGCTCCGGCTGCAAGTCCTGCCGCACAGGTGGCATTAAGCTTCGTTCAGGGTGAAGATACGGAAACTCCGAATTCACAGGTAAGAAACGTTATCGCAAAACGTCTTTCTGAAAGTAAATTCACGGCTCCTCACTATTATCTGATGGTTGAAATCAACATGGATAAGGCAATTGAGGCGAGAAAAGAAATCAACTCTTTACCGGATACCAAAATTTCTTTTAATGATATGATCATCAAAGCAACGGCTGTTGCGTTAAGAAAACATCCGCAGGTAAATTCAAGCTGGGCAGGTGATAAGATCATTCACAGAGGAAACATCAATGTGGGTGTAGCGGTTGCAATTCCGGACGGACTGGTTGTTCCTGTTCTTAAGAATACAGATCAGATGAACTATACCCAGATTTCTGCTGCAGTGAAAGATATGGCTGCAAGAGCGAAAAACAAAGGACTTAAAGCAAATGAAATGGAAGGTTCTACATTCTCTATTTCAAACCTTGGAATGTTCGGTATTGAAACATTTACAAGCATCATCAATCAGCCCAACTCTGCAATCCTTTCAGTAGGAGCAATTATTGAAAAACCGGTTGTGAAAAACGGACAGATCGTAGTTGGAAACATCATGAAGCTTTCATTAGCTTGTGATCACAGAGTTGTAGACGGTGCTACAGGAGCTCAGTTCTTACAGACTTTAAAAACGTATCTTGAAAATCCTTTAACTTTGTTACTGTAATTCAGGAAAAATTTTAAATAAATAGAAAGCTTACCAGTATTTGGTAAGCTTTTTTATTTTTAAGCTAATTTTAATGACTATCCGTAAATTTTAGAATGATGATTGCTATATTTGGCTTATGAAGTTGGGCAAAATAACATTAGACAAACAAAATATTTTTCTTTTATTACTGATCATAATGGTCGCAGCAGGAAAGCTAATTCCTTTCAGAGATAATTATAATCAGTATTTCAATTTATCAGGATTCATTGACTGGGGAATAGCAGCTATTTTTTTATTATACGGATTAAAGCTTAATATTAAAGAAATTGTAAAAGATATATCCAATTGGAAACTTCACCTTTTGGTACAGTGCGGAACTTTTATTCTTTTTCCTTTGCTGGTATTTCTGTTCTATGGATTTGCAAAAGATACTGCTTATTATACTACCTGGCTTTCCCTATTTTTTCTTGCTTGTCTTCCGTCCACCGTATCATCATCGGTTGTTATGGTTTCCATTGCTAAAGGAAATGTTACTTCGGCTATATTTAATGCATCAATTTCAGGAATTATAGGAATTGTAATGACGCCTTTGTTAATGAGTTTTTTCATTCAGCCCGGACAGGAAAATATGGATAATTCTGAGATTATTCAGCAATTATTACTCAAAGTTTTATTACCAATTATTCTGGGTCTGCTTTTAAATCCATTATTGAAAAATTGGGTAACCAAATACAGTAAAATCATTGCAGAATTTGATAAGATGATTATTCTTTTGATTGTTTATGAAAGTTTTTCAGAAGCTTTTTCCCAAAATGTTTTTGCTTCCGTTTCGCCGGTTATTTTTATCATTATTGCGGTAAGCGTCATCACTTTGTTTTTTTCAGTGTATGAAATCCTGAAACTGATTTCTAAAAAACTTCATTTTAAAAGAGAAGATATCATAACGACAACATTCTGCGGATCAAAGAAATCATTGGTTCACGGAAGTCTTTTTGTGATGGTTCTCGGAATTGCCGAAGATGAGAAAGTATTATTCCTTTTACCGGTGATGATTTATCACAGTTTTCAGCTGTTTTATGTGAGCTGGCTAGCCAATAAGATTGAGAAAAAATCTCAGATGACTAAAATATAACATAATAAAATTCCTTCTTTATTGCTTTTCAGGATTCAAATCAAATCACTATTTTTGGATTATGATTAAAGCAAGAAATATCCATAAATCTTATGGGAATTTAGAAGTATTAAAAGGTGTTGATATTCATATCAAAATGGGTGAGGTTGTTTCAATTGTAGGAGAATCGGGAGCAGGAAAATCTACCCTTTTACAGATTTTGGGAACCCTGGATCAGCCTACGGCTTCATCGAAGTTTGATACAGAGATTACCATTGCCGGTGAATCTTTTATCAATATGAACGATAAACAGCTTTCTAAATTCAGAAACCAGAATATCGGTTTTGTATTTCAGTTTCATCAGCTGCTTCCCGAATTTACGGCATTGGAAAATGTACTTTTGCCGACAAAAATTGCCGGAGCCAACGAAAAGGAAGCCATGGAGAAGGCGTATGCTTTATTTGAAGATCTTAAAATAGAGCAGAGGCTGCATCATAAGCCCAATCAGCTTTCGGGAGGAGAAGCCCAGAGAGTTGCTGTTGCCAGGGCTTTAATCAATTCTCCGAAAATCATTTTTGCCGATGAACCCACAGGAAATCTTGATTCTAAAAATGCGGATGATCTTCACCGGTTATTTTTTGATCTGAGGGATAAATATAACCAGACCTTTGTAATTGTTACCCACAACCCGAACCTGGCAGAAATCACCGACAGGAAACTGGTTATGAAGGACGGGATGATTATTGAGTAAAAATTTCCGCAAATGATGAAACACTTTATTCTCTCTCTCTTATTCCTCATTTCATGCTCAAAATTTGAATTTCAGGATTCAGATTCATCTGCTGTTCTGCCTGTATCAAGAATTTCGGAGATTAAAAAATTCATAAAGGGAAAAGATTACAACCAGGATCTTGCGATTTTTATTAATTTTAAAATTCATTCCGGAAAATACCGGTATTTTGTTTACGACCTTAAAAACAATAAAATTTTACAAAAAGCCATTGTTGCTCACGGGGACGGATCTGTAGTTAAAAATTCCTCTGCCCTGAAATTCAGTAATATTGACGGTTCACACCAGTCGTCTTTGGGAAAATACGAAATCAGGGAAAGTTATTCCGGAAAGTTCGGAAAAGCGTATCGACTGGATGGTCTTGATGATACCAACAGCAATGCAAGATCAAGAGCCATTGTGCTTCATTCTTATTATTATATTCCCGACCGGGAGTCTTCCAAGCCTGCATGTTTAAGCTTCGGCTGTCCCATGCTTTCCAAAAAAGCATTTAACGAAACTTCAAAATTTATTAATCAATCGGAAAAAACGATCATTTTATACGCTTTTTATTAAAACTAAATAATTCATGAAAAACATCTCTATCCTTGCCACATCACTTTTAATGGTGATCTCTTGTCAAAATAAAGAACTTCAAAAAGAAAATCTGTCGCTTAATCTTCCAAAAGGCTTTGAGCAGACCTTAATTTATGCATCTTCTACGGATGGCAATAATAACGGAGGAATGAATGAAGCTACCGAAGTAAAATTCCGTGTAGATTCTGTAGACAAAAACTCCAACTATTATATTACAGGAGAAATTGTGAGAATGACTTTTAACCAGAAAATGTTTGGGGAAGAAATTCATTTTGATTCAAGAGAGGCTTCTAACAATGATGATGGAATGGGAGATGAAATTAAGCCGATGATTAACAATCCTTTTACATTTAAAATAGATAAATTCGGTAATATACTTGAAAAACAGAAGTTTACCAGAGAAGCTGCAGATGAAAGCAATTTAACCCAATACAATATTATTCCGTTTTCTTTTCCAAGAGAAACAGTAGAAGAGGGATTCACATGGAAGGTAGATACCTCCAATCCGGTTACAAAATCTATTATGCCGGTTACAAGCAGTTTTACGTATAAAGGCACCAAAGATCATAAGGTTGAATTTGCCATCAATTCAACAATGCAGGGTGTAGAAGGAATGATGAAAGATACTGATATTAAGGGTAAATATGTTTTCGACAGTAAGACAAAAGCTTTGATTTCTGCTGAAAGAAATATGCCGGTTCAGATTGGTGGCGGTAGTGCAACTTTTTCAATTACTCCAAAAATTGAAGGTTTTTAATTTATCTTTATGTCTATTAAATTTTTAGCTGAAGATGACAGGCCCCGGGAAAAATTTTTACTGAAAGGTAAAAGTTCACTTTCCGATTCCGAGTTGCTCGCGATCATCATGGGGAGCGGAAATAAGGATGAAACAGCGGTAGAACTGGCAAGAAGGATTCTGGGCTCGGTAGATAACAACTGGAATCAGCTCAGTCTTCTGTCTGTAAAAGATTTAATGAAATTTAAAGGAGTGGGAGAGGTAAAAGCTATTTCCATTGCTGCCGCTCTGGAGATCGGGAGAAGAAGGGCCGGACAGGAAGTGCCGGAAAAACCTGTAATCTCAAGCAGCAGAACCGCTTACGAAATTTTTAGAAACCACTTGTCGGATCTGAGAACAGAAGAATTCTGGGCCATTTTTCTTAACAGGAGCAATAAGGTCATTCATTTTACCCAATTGACACAGGGAGGAATTAATCAATCCATTGTAGACATCAGGGTTTTATTTAAAACGGCATTAGATCATTTTTCTACGGGAATTATCATTGCGCACAATCATCCTTCAGGAAGTTTGCAGCCAAGCCGTGAAGACATTGAGATCACCCGGAAGATAAAGACCGCAGGAGAAACAATGAATATCCAGCTTCTCGATCATCTTATCATCACACAGAATTCTTATTTTAGCTTTTCAGACGACGGATTATTATGATTAGAAAAGTTAAATATCATGAAATTGATTTTCAGAAATATACAATATGCTTGGAAAACTCTGAGCAGCGAAACTGGTATGCAAAAAAGGAAGTATTGGATGAACTCTCAGGAAATTGGGAGATCTTAGTATATGATGATTACAAAGCTGTTTTGCCGGTGCCGATGAAAAAAAAGTTCGGGATCAATTTTGTGATTATGCCGCTGTTCTGTCAGCAATTAGGCATTTTTTCAGAAAAAGATGATGTAAAAATAAACGACCGGTTTTTACAATTCCTGAAGAAAAATTATAAAGTATTTTTATATTCTTTTAATCATTGTAATTCATTTTCAGAAAATTTGAAAACCAAAAAGAACTATAAGATTCCGGTTTCGGATTATGTAATTTTACGAAGAAAAAAATATTTCAAAGGACGAAAATCAACCGCAAAATGTGCCCAACATCTTATTTATAAAGAGATTGAGTTCAATACAAATCACATTGCATTTATCGAAAAGCATTTTAAAGGTCTTAAAAAGCAAACTGATGTTAAAAAATTCAGAGATTATATGAGTTTTCTTCATGATCATAATGCATTGAAGCTTTGTGCAGCCTACCTCGAGGAAAAGCTTATTAACGTTGCCGTTTTGGTAGATGAACATACACAGTTTTCTTTACTGGCTTTAATTAATGACGAAAACCATAAAACCGAAAACGGACCTTCTTTTTTAATTGATAAAATCCTGAATAATTATATTCATGAAAAAGAATTTAATTTTATGGGAAGCAACATTCGCGGGATCGAAATTTTTTTTAAGAGCTTTGGCGGAGAACTCCAAGAATATACATACCTGCAAAGTAAAATTTTAGAAAAACTCTCTTCATAATATTCAGCATATTTATTTCTTATTCAAAGAATTTATGATAACTATACCGATAAAAATTGAAGTCTTTTAAGGGGAATTTAAAAATTAATATGAGTGATTCGTTCTCTAAAAATTTAAGATAGAAAAGAATCGGAATACTTATATGATTTTCACGGTAAATTCAGAAAATATCATTAATTTTGCTACCTCAATTATGGCTAGTTTTTCAGGATATTTACCGTATGCATTTGCATTAATTATTGCAATACCTTTTCTGGTTTTGCTGAGACAATTCGTATTTACCTACATCAGGCTTAAAGAACAGGAAATCAAACTCCTTACCGTAAAGTCGAATACCGGCAACAAAGCACAGTCATACGAGAGAATGACACTCTTCATGGAAAGACTGAAACCTTCCCATCTTATTCAGCGTTTTGATAAAGGTCTTGCCGTTCATGAGTTTATTTTCCTTACAGAAAAAGCCATTAACGAAGAATTTGACTATAATGCTTCCCAGCAGCTTTATATCACCAAAAACTCCTGGAAGAATATTGTTGATTCTAAAAATGCCATCATAGAACTTCTTCACAAAACCTATAGTGAAATCAGAGGAAATGCAACACTCGATGAGTTCAAGACTATTTTTATCATGAATTTTATAAACGGTGAAGACTATATTTCCGCCACAATAGAAGATCTTAGAAGAGAAATTTTAATAATAACATAATTAAAAATAAATTAAATTAAATAATGATTCCAAATTTTAAAGCACATCCATGGCATGGTATTTCTGCAGGAGAAGATGCGCCGAATGTCGTAAATGTTTTCGTGGAGATCGTTCCTTCTGATACCATTAAATATGAAGTTGATAAAGAAACAGGATTTTTAAAGGTAGACAGGCCACAGAAGTTTTCCAACATTATTCCGGCATTGTACGGTTTTGTTCCGAGAACGTATTGCGATGCTGAAGTAATGAATTTAGCCATCGAAAGAGGTGCGAATGATGTTACAATGGGAGATCACGATCCGCTTGATATCTGTGTTTTAAGTTCACACAATATTCATGCTGGAGGTCTTTTGATGGAAGCTATTCCAATCGGCGGATTTAAAATGATCGACGGAGGAGAGGCTGATGATAAAATCGTTGCTGTAATGATCGGTGACCACGCTTTCGGACATTTCAGAGATATTTCAGAATTGCCTGAAGCAGAAGTGAAACGATTAATGCACTATTTTTTAACGTATAAAAATCTACCGGACGAACCTGCAAAATGCAGAATCCAGGAAGTGTACGGAGCAGAACACGCTAAAAAAGTAATCAAAGCTTCTCAGGAAGATTACGCAAACAAATACGGAGGATAATCAATTGCCTCTCAATATAATAAAAGGATAAATGAATTTTCGTTTATCCTTTTTTTATTTCCCGGATATTTTTTAGGAGCTTTTTCCGGCTTTCGCTACTCGCTTTTTTATTTCATCGGCGCGGCGAAGCCGCGCCGATGAAATAAAAAGAGCTCAGACAGGCCGCTCAATCCGGGCTAGCCAATTCACCACTGAAAACAACTATTAGGTGCTTAACCGTTTAACTTTTTGATTTTTAAAGAACTATGATGTTTTTCATTAAATACATCAGAATAATTCATTATATTTAGTACTCTATTACCAAAAAAATATTAAACTATGGATCTGTTCTATTTAATTCCTGTTTTCGGTGTCATTGCTTTACTGTACACTTTCTTTCAAAGCAACTGGGTAAGTAAGCAAAACGCCGGAAATGAAAAAATGAAAATAATCAGCGGACACATCGCTGACGGTGCAATGGCTTTCCTCAAAGCTGAGTACAAGATTTTAACCTACTTTGTAGTTATTGTGGCCATTCTATTGGCTGTTATGGGTTCTACTAATGCCAATTCACACTGGAGTATTGGAGTCGCTTTCGTCGTAGGAGCCGTGTTTTCGGCGCTTGCAGGATTTATAGGCATGAAGATCGCTACAAAAGCCAACGTAAGAACTGCAGAAGCCGCAAGAACTTCACTTTCAAAAGCATTAAAAGTTTCCTTCACCGGAGGTTCCGTTATGGGAATGGGAGTCGCTGGTCTTGCTGTTCTTGGCTTGGGTGCTTTATTTTTAATCATCAAGCAGATCTTTGCTCCCAATGCCCATGTAGATTCTCAGGAAATGGAAAGAACCATTGAGATCCTTACCGGTTTTTCTCTGGGTGCAGAGTCTATTGCTTTATTCGCAAGAGTAGGTGGCGGAATTTATACTAAAGCTGCAGATGTCGGGGCTGACCTTGTGGGAAAAGTGGAAGCTGGTATTCCGGAAGATGATCCTAGAAACCCGGCTACTATTGCCGATAACGTAGGAGATAATGTAGGAGACGTTGCAGGAATGGGCGCGGACCTTTTCGGTTCGTATGTCGCAACAGTTTTGGCAACAATGGTTTTAGGAAGAGAAACCGTTTCGGAGGATTCCTTCGGTGGTTTTGCGCCGATTCTTCTTCCGATGCTTATTGCCGGAACGGGAATTATTTTCTCTATCATAGGAACTTTATTTGTAAGAATAAATGATAATGAAGATTCATCCACATCAAATGTTCAGAATGCTTTAAATTTAGGAAACTGGGGAAGCATTGTTATTACTGCGATATCTTCTTATTTTCTGGTGAATTATATTTTGCCTGATGAGATGGTTTTACGGGGACATGAATTTACTAAAATGGGTGTTTTTGGAGCCATCATGGTAGGATTGGTTGTGGGAACATTAATGAGCATTATTACAGAATATTATACGGCAATGGGAAAAAGGCCTGTCTCCAGTATCGTAAGACAGTCTTCTACCGGTCATGCCACCAACATTATCGGAGGACTTTCCGTGGGCATGGAATCAACACTGTTACCGATTATTGTTCTGGCCGGCGGAATTTACGGTTCTTACCTTTGTGCCGGATTATACGGAGTGGCTATTGCCGCAGCGGGAATGATGGCTACAACGGCCATGCAGCTTGCCATCGATGCTTTCGGACCGATTGCCGATAATGCAGGCGGAATTGCGGAAATGAGTGAATTACCTAAAGAAGTCCGTGAAAAAACAGATATTCTGGATGCCGTAGGAAATACAACGGCTGCCACAGGAAAAGGTTTTGCCATCGCTTCAGCGGCTTTAACGGCGCTTGCATTATTTGCAGCATTTGTAGGAATTGCAGGAATCGACGGAATCGATATTTACAGAGCCGATGTTCTTGCCGGGTTATTTGTCGGAGGAATGATTCCGTTTATCTTCTCTTCTCTTGCGATTACCGCTGTAGGACAGGCAGCTATGGCGATGGTGGAAGAAGTAAGAAGGCAGTTCCGGGAAATTCCGGGAATTCTGGAAGGAAAAGCACAGCCTGAATACGAAAAATGCGTTGCTATTTCTACCGATGCATCTATTAAAAAAATGATGCTTCCCGGAGCAATTGCTATCGTTTCACCTTTATTGATAGGCTTTATTTTCGGACCTGAAGTGTTGGGCGGATTTTTAGCCGGAGCAACAGTTTGCGGTGTTTTGATGGGAATGTTCCAGAATAATGCCGGTGGTGCATGGGATAATGCCAAAAAATCTTTCGAAAAAGGAGTAAACATCAACGGACAAATGTATTACAAAGGTTCAGACCCTCATAAAGCTTCCGTAACAGGAGATACGGTAGGAGATCCATTTAAAGATACATCCGGGCCTTCGATGAATATTTTAATTAAACTGATGTCCATTGTTTCGTTGGTTATTGCCCCTACATTGGCTGTTCTTCACAAAGATAAAATCGATGCCAACAGAAAGGCAAAAATTGAAAGCTTAACAGGGACAACGGGTGTTAATGCTGTTTCCGGAAATACAGCTGTAGCAGTGGTTCCTGCAGAAATAAAAGGATATCTTAATGAAAATGGTGATTTTGTATATGATACAGGAACATTAAAAGAGCTACAGTTAAAAGGCGGTAAAAAAATATCCATAGGAGAAAGCAGTCAACTTTACAAAATGTATGAGTTGGTAAATAATAAAGATCAGGCTGTTTTGGATCCTAATAAATGGTTTACTATAGAAAATCTTTATTTTGAAACAGGAGCAAGTGAATTAAGACCTGGTTCAGACGCACAGCTTTTAAACCTGGTGGAAATTCTTGATGCATATCCTACCATGAGAATAAAATTAGGTGGTTATACCGATAATTCAGGAAATGAAGAAAGCAATCTTAAACTTTCTAACCTGAGAGCACAAACCGCAAAACTGAAACTTCTGGAGCTGGGAATTGCCGGCGACAGGGTAGAAGCAGAAGGATACGGAGCACAGCATCCTGTTTGTGCAGCAAATGATACAGATGAATGTATGGCGAAAAACAGAAGAATAGATGTAAGGGTTTTAAGTCTTTAAACCGTATAATTTAAGAATATTAAGCACTGCAAAAGCGGTGCTTTTTTGTTATTAATAAATCACAAATCCGGAATTCTTAATCCGCTTTGATAATATTAAAGGGTTTTTCTCAGATGCTCCAATGCATTAGTGATAAGCTCATCATTTTTAGCAAAGCTGAAACGTAGATAATCCGAATTATTTTTTGAATTATAAAAAGCGGAAAGCGGAAGACAGGCTACTCCTTTATCCACAGTAAGCCATTTGGAAAACTCTACATCCGTCATTGTTGTGGAAATATTTCTGAAATTAACCACCTGAAAAACAGCGCCTTCAGCTATATGTTCAACAATAAAAGGTGTTTCTTTAATCAATTCATTAAAAATATCACGTTTCTTCTGCATCAGATTTTGATTGTGATAGGGATCAAAAATATCAAGATATTTTGCTATCGCATACTGGCAGGGCGAATTGGCACTGTAAGAAATATATTGCTGATGACATCTGAACTTTGCTGTAAGATTTTCGCATGATAAAAGATAACTTACTTTCCATCCTGTAGAATGAAACATTTTGCCAAAAGAAAAAATACAAAAGCATCTTTTCTTAAGCTCGGGATGTAGAAAAGCACTGTAGTGTGAAGTTTCATCATAGCAATAAGTGTCATAGATTTCCTCTGAAATGAGATAGGTTTCCTGGTTTTTTATGAGCTCATATAGTTGATTCCAGTCTTTTTGAGACCATACTTTCCCGGTAGGATTTTGCGGAGAATTTACAATAATTGCTTTGGTTTTTTCGGAAATACAATCACCAAGTTTTTCCCAGTTGATAGTAAAATCATTCTCTAAGTTGTAATAAACAGGCGTTCCGTGATTCAGAACAATAGAAGGACCGTACGTGTAGTAGGAAGGCTGTATAACAATCACTTCATCTCCTTGATTGATAATGCATTTCAGTGCTGTATATAAAGTAAAAGTTGCACATGGGGTAATGGTAACTTCATTTTGATTCAGAAAAATACTGTTGTTTCTTCTGGAGTTATAACGAATAATACTGTCAATCAACAGAGGATTTCCCGCAAGAGGCTCATAATGATGTGTAGAGAAGTCAGCTGCTTCTTTCAGAAAAGCTTTCAGCTTTGGATCAATATCAAAATCGGCCAGGCCCAAAGAAAGATCGAAGCTGTTGTTTTTCACAGCCAGTTCAGACATTTCAGAAAAAAAGGAGTAATGGGTAAATCCGTAAACTTTCTCCATATATTTTGCATTTATATCAAATATAAGAAAATTCCCCTTTCGCAGGAATGTAAATTAATTTTGTTATTTTTAAGCAAATTATAATAAAAATGAGAAAACTATTAGTTCCTGTATTTTCAGCAGTTTTACTGGTAAGTTGTGGAACTGCCAAAACCGCTTCCGATGTTTCTTCTTCTCAAAATTCAGCTGTAAAAGGTGATAAAGCTTTTGTATCTGCTTATAAGGAAATTAAAGCTGCAGATCTTAAGAAGAACTTATATGTGATTGCTTCCGATGAAATGGAAGGGCGTGATACAGGAAGTCCCGGACAGAAAAGAGCGGGCGAATATATGGTGAATTATTATAAAAACTTGGGAATTTCATTTCCAAAGGCTCTTGGTTCTTATTACCAGAAAGTTCCTTCTGATTTTATGAAAAAAAGAGGGGGTTCAAATCTTCCGGATTCTGAAAATATTCTTGCTTTTATTGAAGGATCTGAAAAGCCCGAAGAAATAGTTGTTGTTTCTGCGCATTATGATCATGTCGGCACAAAAAATGGCGTTGTGTATAATGGTGCAGATGATGACGGAAGCGGAACGGTAGCCGTTATGGAAATCGCAAAAGCTTTCCAGGCTGCAAAAAAATCAGGGAAAGGACCTAAAAAATCCGTATTATTTCTTCATGTTACCGGAGAAGAGCATGGCCTTTTCGGTTCTGAATATTATACTGATAATCCGGTATTTCCGCTTGCCAATACGGTGGTTGATCTTAATATTGATATGATCGGCCGCGATGATCCTGAAAACAGAGGAAAACAGTATGTGTATGTGATCGGATCTGAAATGCTGAGTTCTCAGCTGAAGCTAATTAACGAAGCAGCTAATAAAAGAACGAATAACTTGGAACTGAATTATAAATATGATGATCCGAACGATCCCCAAAGATTATATTACCGCTCTGATCATTATAATTTTGCCAAAAATAATGTCCCGGTTGCTTTTTTCTTTGACGGAATTCATGAAGATTACCATAAACCAACCGATGATGTAGAAAAAATTGATTATGATCTGCTTGCAAAAAGAACACAGCTTGTATTTGCTACTGCATGGGAAATTGCCAACAGACCTGATCGAATTATCGTTGATAAAAAATAAATAAACAAGTAAGGGCAGATTGTTTAAATAATTTGCCTTTATTGTATTTAAAATATTAAAATTTATCTATAATAATGAGTCAAAAACTAAAATCCATACGGCCTTTTGTCGGATCCGAAAATTTTGAGATCAGCAGAAAATTTTATAAAAATATTGGTTTCGAAGAAGTTATTTTAGAACCGAAGCTTTCACTTTTCCGATGGAACGAGACCGCATTCTATCTTCAGGACGCCTATGTAAAAGACTGGATTGATAATACCATGATCTTTATTGAAGTAGAGAATACGGATGAGTTTTGGAATTACCTTAGCTCCCTCAACCTTACGGATAAATATCCGGGAGTGAAATTATCTTCGGTGAAGACGATGCCTTGGGGAAAAGAATGCTTTTTAAATGATCCGTCTGGTATTTTGTGGCATTTCGGAGAATTTTTTAATACTTAAAATTTGTCAGTTCAAACTGATAATGGTTAATTTATAAATGATTTACGCATTTGACACCTATTATTTCGGTGATAAAGCAAAAACGGTGTGTATTGCTTTTGAAAGCTGGGATTCTGAAATTGAAAATAAGATTTTTACAGAGACAACAGCAGTTACCGCCGATTATGAGAGCGGAGCATTCTACAAAAGAGAACTGCCATGTGTCTTAAGTCTTCTGAAAAAAATTACTCTGAAAGAAGGAGACCTGATTATAGTTGACGGATATGTAACACTGGATAACGAAGGAAAAACAGGATTGGGTGGTCATCTTTTTCAAACTCTGAGAGGTAAATTTCCGGTTATCGGAATTGCGAAAAACGGATTTAATTCACCTGATGATCAGAGAAGATCGGTGTACAGGGGAGACAGTAAAACACCTCTTTTTTTGACAGCCATAGGAGCGGATGTTGATGAAATTAAATGTAAAGTAGAAGAAATGCATGGAAATTTCAGAATTCCCACTTTGCTTAAAAAGCTGGATCAGCTGACAAGAACTGAATAGTTAATAATTATATTAAAACTGACAAATATCATCACTTTATTATTTTTAATTATTCTAAATAAATATAAATTTGTAAGGTTGACATTTATGAAATTCAATCATATCCATATCAATTTTTGTTTTATAAACCGGCAGTTTTACTGTCGGTTTATTTTATTATAGATTTGTGGTCTCACCAAGAATCGAACTTGGATCTAAAGTTTAGGAAACTTCTATTCTATCCGTTGAACTATGAGACCTTTCATCAAATGTATAAAATATTTTAATTAAATGAAAGAATCCGTTCTTTAGGAACGGATTCAGTAGATAAAACATCTCATTTTTTTAATTAGACAACAATAAAAAAGCATAGCCGACAATGCTATGCTTAAATTTTTATAAATTTAATTGCGATTTCAGAGTTGAAAAAAGCAAAATATGTTTCCACTTCAATTGTATTACATAGTAAATTTAGAAATAAAAATTCTTATAAACAATAATTAAATGTTAAAATTCACAGGTTATCCACAAAAAAATGTGGATAAGTATGATTTATATTTTAACCAAAATTTTATCGGTAGCTTTTCTGCTTAAAACTTCCTGTTTTCCGTCAACTTCTACAGTGAAAGATTTATCAAAACTTTCAATTTTTAAGATCTTTATTTTTTTATTTAAAAGTAAATTTCTTTCAGTAAGATAGTTAAGAAAAGAATCGTCAGACAACGTCACAGAGGCAAATACAACGGTTTCTCCCACGTTACATGAACTTAATTTCTGAAGATCCTGTGCGATAATATTTCCATCTTTATCAGGAATAGGTTCTCCATGAGGATCAAATTTCGGATGATCCAGAATTTCATCCATTTTATCAAAGAAAAGGGTAGAATGGACATGTTCCAGCTGTTCCGCAATTTCATGCACATTTTCCCAGCCAAAGTTCATTTTTTTTACCAGAAACATTTCTGTAAGCCGGTGTTTTCTTACTACTAAAGCAGCCTCGCGCCATCCTTTTTCAGTAACGACAAGCGGTTTATAAGTTTCATAAATGACCCAGTTTTTTTCGGCAAACTTTTTCATCATATTGTTTACACTCGGCATTTTTACGGATAAAAATTTGCTGAGCTCATTAATCGTTACTTTATTTTCACTGTCGACAAGATGAAATAAAGCTTTCAGATAATTTTCTTCCGTGAGTGTTGTTTTCAAATGTTAGATGATTTTAATTACAAATCTAACAAAATTTTATGAAAATGTACGAGAGTTTCTTTTTAGTTTTTTAATTTTACATTATGAAATTTTCTTTTAAAAACGACTATTCCGAGGGCTGTCATCCCAATATCTTAAAAGCTTTATTATCTTATAATGATGATCAGCAGGCAGGCTACGGAGAGGACCAATATTCTTTGGAAGCAAAAAATCTTATACGGCGGAAAATACAGTCGAATTCAGATATTTATTTTGTATCGGGCGGAACGCAGGCCAACCTTATTGTAATTTCTTCCATTTTAAAACCTTATCAATGTGTTATTTCAGCAGCAACAGGGCACATTTTAAACAACGAAACCGGAGCTATCGAAGCTACCGGTCACAAAATTTTAAGTATCGATAAAGAAGACGGAAAGCTGACACCGGAAGATATTATCCCTGTATTGCAAAGTCACAAAAATATTCCGCATCAGGTCATGCCAAAGTTGGTTTATCTTTCAAATTCTACAGAATTGGGTACCGTTTACACCTTGGCTGAACTTGAAAAGCTTTCATCATTTTGTAAGGAAAATAATCTTTATATTTTTATGGATGGAGCAAGAATGGGACACGGGCTTACTGCTGAAATTACTGATCTTACCCTCGAAAAGGTGGCAGAATTTACTGATGCTTTTTATATTGGCGGAACCAAAAACGGAGCATTGATAGGAGAGGCCATCGTGATCAATAATAAGGAACTGCAGCAGGATTTTGCATTTAATATCAAACAAAAAGGTGCTTTGCTGGCAAAAGGAAGACTTCTTGGAATTCAGTTTCTGGAATTGATGAAAGATGATCTGTATTTTGAACTTGCGGCACATGCAAACCGTCAGGCGATGAAAATTAAAAATGCGATGAAGGAAAGGGGAGTGCAGTTTCTTTCCGATACCTATACCAACCAGATTTTTCCTATTTTAAGCAATAGCCTGATTAAAAAGCTGTCTGAAAAATTTGAGTTTTATGTCTGGAAAAAAATTGATGATGACTTTTCGGCAATCCGTCTCATTACCTCCTGGAATACCGCGGATGAACCTGTAGAAGAATTTATTGGAATTATTAAAAATGAACTATAAAAAAACAGCCTCGTTGAAGGCTGTTTTTTGTTGAATGTTGTATTTTTTGATAGGATTTATCCCATACTTGGATAAGTCGTCCTTTCAGGACTTTTTTTAATGTTGTTTTGTTTGATAGGATTTTATCCTATCCTTGGGTAAGTCGTCCTTTAAGGACTCCCTTGCTGGAGTTTTTACTGTAAAGCTTTTGTTACCATATTACAGTCTGCAGGTTTAAGGGTTCTGCCTCCTGCATATTTGATTTTATTTTCATTAACATATTTTGTTCCTGTTTGAGGATCTCTGTCACCGATTCCTTCGCTCAGTCCGTCTTTGGTCTGGAGAAAATAGATGTCATTTTTGTTTCCTGTTTTGCCTTCTGAAGCAAATTCGTATGTCAGTTTCAGTGTATCTCCGGATTTAAATCCTGATAATTCACCTTTATTGCTGTCTTTTTCGCTGTTTTTAAAAGCCATTTTTCCGGTAATTGTTCCCAGGTTGTCATCGATGCTTACAAAAACAGTGTCTTTTCCAGTAACACCCATGTAGCAAAATGATTTTGCCGTAAGTGTATCGATTGTTTTTTCTGCAGTAGCTGCGGTATCAGGCTGTGCTGTTTCGGCAACCGGAGCTTCTGCTTTTTTGCTGCAGTTTACCAAGAAAACTGAGAATGCTCCTAATAAGATTACTTTTTTCATATCCCTTTTTATTTGAATTAATATTTATGCTAAAATAGCAATACTATTTTGTTTCAAAATTAAATTGGAATAAACAAATCAATTTATGGTCCAATATGGAAAAAAGAATTTTTATAACCATAAATGGCAAAAGAAATTTAAACACATAAGTCACATCAGATGTAAAGAAAAAATTGGGCATATTTTAGAAATCCGTGTAAATCCGCTTGAAATTTTAACCATAAAAATATTGAATTTTATTCTTTTGAGAATCATACTAAATTTTAAGACAACCTCTGAATCCTCTCGCGGCATAATAAGATTCGGCACCGTTGTGATATAGAAAAACAGTATCGTATCTTCTGTCACAGAAAACGGCTCCGCCCATTTGTCTGATTTTTTCCGGAGTTCGGATCCAGCTTGAAGTTTTAAGATCAAATTTACCAAGTTCCTGGAGTTTACGGTATTGTGCTTCAGTTAAAATTTCTATACCCATTTCAGCGGCTTTGTCAACAGCATTTCCTTCCGGTTTGTTGGCTTTTCGGGCATTCCACGCCTGATAGTCGTAGCAAAGGCTTCTGCGTTTCGGACTTTCGGGGGAACAGTCGAAGAATAAAATTTCACCGTTCGTCTCATCATTAAAGGTTACTACATCAGGTTCACCTTCTGTGATTTCCATTTCGTTCAAAGACCAGAGTTTGTCCGGGTTTTCAAGCAGTTTTTCTTCTATTTGGTTCCATTCCAGGTTTTTATGCCGGTTCATATTTTTTGAAAATCGTGTTCGTAAGGTTTCCAGCAGTGCTTCTTTCTGTTCTTTTGATAGATTTTTTTTAGTCATAATGTTTTATTTTAGAATTCAAGTTATTGTTTAGTAATAGATAAGATAACTTCCTCTAATCTATTGTGAGCCATATTAATTCCCTGGGCAAAAGGTAATTTTAGCATCTGATCTCTGATTTCCACCGATTTATAAATACTCTGAATGGTAATTTTACTTTTATCATCTGAAATTTTTTCAAATGTTAAGAATTCCATCTGTGCTGGGAAAGAAGTATTTTCCATCTGGAATGTTCTGATAATTAAGTGGTCCCAAATAATATCGTGGATGCTTCCATGTGCTTTGAAAATGATATCTCCGTTATTATTTCTGGTTTCAAACTGGTAACTGCCGTGTTTTCTGTTTTCTAATGATAACACATTTGTTCCCATCCATTGACCGACAATTTCCGCATCTGTATATGCTTTAAAAAGAAGATTTAAAGGAATATCAAATTCTCGTGTAATGAAAATTTCCTGTTTGCCGTCTTCGGCAGTGATTTTTGTTTTGAGTTCCATAAATTATTTTGTTGTATAGTTTTTCATAATATTTTCAAGCGTATTGAACCGTTCATCCCACATTTTGCGGAACGGTTCGATAAAATCGGCAATTTCTTTCATTTTTTCAGCATTGAGATGATAAATGATTTCCCGGCCATTTTGTTCAGGCTTAAGCAGTTCGCATTCCGAAAGGATCTGCAGGTGTTTGGAAACGGTCGGTCTTGCGGTATTGAAATTAGATGCAATAGCGCCGGCTGTCATAGACTGCGAAGCCAGCAGTATTAAGATTGATCGGCGTGTCGGATCTGCAATGGCCTGAAAAACATCACGTCTTAGGTTCATGTGTAGTTATTTGTCTACAAATATATGTGAAGTTATTTAACTACACAAATTATAATAAAAAGGATGTTTATCTCAAAATTTAAAAGTCCTATAATTTATATTATGTTAAATAGAATATATTTCAGGTTTTTACAATGTCTATAAATCAGTAATTTAATGGTATATCAGTTTTGTTCTCAATTTAAAATTGTTCAGTAATTTTTAATATTAAAGCTATAAATTGTTTCTTAAAATATTTTTATTTATAGAGCTACATTAAAAAAGGCAGCTATTTATCACAGCTGCCTTTTTATATTAAGAAAGATCTTCAATTACTGCATCTGCTGCGTAATTTTTAACAGTGTCTGATGCAGCATCTCTGGCATAAGCCGCTGAATATATTTCACTTCTGGCCAATATTTGATAATTATCAGCAATCTGCATAAAATACGGTTGATATTTTTTTGCTGTCATTAACATTTTAAAATTTGAATCCTTCAGACTTTCTTTGCTGATCTGTACTCCGTTTAAACAGCCTTCTTTTGAAGTATACGCCTCACTGGTTAATAAATTGTCTCCGTTCGGCGCTATTAAAACCCATCGGTATTTCCCGTCAAAAGATTTGCGGATAATGTACTTTGTCATGTAATAATTTATATAATATTATTATGATTATCAAAATAAAATTAAACTAGAAAATGTTTATCCAGTATGGTTTATAACATAATATTGTATGTTATTCTACAACACCAATTCTTGCTTTTACAGGAATATTGTAGGTGTTCAGGCTCGGTGTCTGTCCGTGAAAATCGAAATTGATATTAACTCCCGGACGGAAAATCAGACAATGTGTGGATCCTCCAAAATGAAATGTTCCGAGCGGATCGCCTTTTTTTACGTAATCTCCGGGTGCAACAGTAATTTCACAGCTGGAAACTTCCGCCATTCCGATGGCTACAAAACACATAAGTCCGATTTTTTCATTATCTGATTTAATGAAAATTAATGCACGGGCAGCCAGTTCAGCAATATATCCCTGAGAATCATTCGGTCCTGCAGGATCATACCCTTCAGCCGGAGCTTCGGAATAATATGTTCCCGGTACATTTTGGATAGCTACAATTGTCCCATCAACCGGGCTGTTCCAGCGATGATATGTTTTAGCACATAAAAACGCCTGGTAAACAGTACTGTTGTCACCGAATTCCTGGGCGAGCTCATGATTATCCATAATATCCAGAAGCGAATACGGCTGGCCTTTCATCCAGAATTTATCTTTCATCATAGCACTGGTAACGCAATTATACGGAGCCGATTCACAGGCATTTACAATTACATCCGAATTTTTATCTTCTTCACTCACTTCCCGAACACCCGGGTTAAATTCTCTTGTGAAAAAATCGTCCCAGCTTTTATACCCGAAATATGGCTGATCCGGCTGGCACTGATAATTGTAAATAAAATTTTGAAGCGCATCATAAGGATCATTGCCCTGCCCTCTCAACGGGTCCATGCTGGCGATAGCTTCCAGTGCTTCCTGCGAAAACCATCCTACAGGAGCAGTATAATCCGGCTGTGGCTGGTATATAGGGCCGTCTACCAGAACATAGGTAGACTCCGGAGACTCGAGGAAATTTTTCCATTCATTCAGAATCACCTGCAGTTTTTGATTGACCAATGTGTTGGTAAATGCGAGATAACCGCCTTCCGTACCCATTGCCCAATCCAGGATAGCATTGATGGGAAATCCTACCAACCCGATTTGGTCTTCAATCTTACTATAGCAAGGCCCTTCCTGAAGAATCTGATTCATGATCTGAAGCATGGTTTCAAAGTTTTTAACCTGATCATTATAACCCTGAGGAATCTGGTCATACATACTTGTAAAGCCCATATAAAGCACTGCGTCATTATAAATGGCATTTCTAAGATCTTCAATAGCGGGATTTAGCGGAAGCGGATATGCATTAACCTGTGCAATTTTCTTTTCAATCCACTTGTTCAGGAAATTCCTGTCGGATGGAAGCCATTTCCCCACCCTGTACTTTACGTGATTCATAATATGGTGTTTTTTAGAACCTTACTCGTATGGCTTTTCAGGATGCGCCCCGTTTAAATGGTTTCTGGTCTCCATGGTATTAGTTTAGAGTAAAATTACAGCGGAAACAGGTATGTGATCAACCGTAATTATACTCAAAATGAAATCTAAGTATTAATACGGAACGTGTATCGTTTATCTGAGGTGCAATACATAATAATAAGTCATTATCTTTGTATCAAATTTTTAAGATGTCTATAACCAATGAGTCTGAATTAATCGGAATGCAAAAAGTAAGTGAAGCCATTGCTTTTACTTTAAAAGAGATGTGCGGGTTTGCAAAACCGGGTATGACCACGAAAGAGGTTGATGATTTCGGGGCTGCAGTTCTTAAAAGTTTTGGAGCCAGATCTGCTCCTGCCCTCACCTACGGATTTCCCGGCTGCGCCTGTATAAGTGTAGACAATGAATTTTGTCACGGTATTCCTTCTGAGCAGCGAGTGTTGAAAGAAGGAGACCTTATTAATATAGACGTTTCTGCAGAGCTCAACGGATTTTGGGCAGACAATGGAAATTCATTTGTTATCGGAAAAGATCTTAATAAGCATGCAACGCTGGTAAATGCTTCTAAAGAAATTCTGCATAAGGCGATAAACAATATTAAAGGTGGCGTTAAAATTTCTGATATCGGGCTGCTGATGGAAACTGAAGCCAAAAGACGAGGTTTTAAAGTAATTAAAAATCTGGGCGGCCACGGTGTTGGGAAAAGCCTCCACGAAGAACCGGATGAACTGATGAATTATAGAAACCGTTTTGATAACAGAAGGTTCAGAAAAAATACTGTTGTAGCAATTGAAACATTTATTTCAACATCTTCGAATATTGCTGTTGAACTCAAAGACGGCTGGACAATGGTTGGCAACAAAGGCGGTTACATGGCACAGCATGAGCACACTATTATCATTACGGACGGACAGCCGATCATCCTGACGGAAATGAATGAAATCTTTAATTAAAATTAAAACAGGACATTTCAATAAGAAGTGTCCTGTTTTAGTTGAATAATCGTGTACTTATTTATTTTTATATTCACTCATTTTGCTGAACTGGTGGTAAGAATCTTTGATATGTTTTAAATGTTCCGAAACAATATCCAGGCTGTTCTGGGTCAATTTCCCGCTGTCGATGGCATTCTGGTACGCTTCAATCGCTGCTTTTTCCCCGAATATCACATTTTCAATGGTAGATTCTTCTTTATTTCCTAAAGTAAAAGAATTTTTAATATCAATCCACGTACGGTGCAGGGCTCCTGCCACTGAAGATGAATCGTCTGCCTCTTCCCCATCTTCATGAATAAGATCAATCAGTTCGTTTTTCATTACTTTGGAAAGTGAATGTAACTTGGCATATTCCGGTTTTACATCGGGATAATTTTCCCATACTTTCCCTTCCACTTTTGCAAAACCCTCAATTCTGTCATTGGTAATGTGCAACAGATCATTTAATACTGATGCTTCTTCTTTATTGTTCATAATACTGTAATTTGGTGTATCAGGAGGTGTACAAGAATTGTACCTACTGTAAAAATTACAAAGCTTATTTTAATTTAAACTAAAATCAAAAGAATTGTACGTATTTTGTATAAATATCTCACAAAATTCAATATGAGTTCATTAGAAAAACCAAATATAAAAGCCGTATTTCTTGATATTGATGGTACATTGATCAGTTTTAAAACCAATACAATCCCGGAATCTACCCATAAAGCCATACAAAGCCTTCGCGAAAAAGGAATAAAAGTAATTGTTGCTACCGGGCGTTCCATTAACTCATTAGATCACATCAGGCATATTACTTTTGATGGATTTATTACCTTCAACGGAAGCTACTGCATCACTACGGAAGGAAAAGTAATGTATAAAACATTTATAGATTCTTCTGATATAAAGAATCTTGTTCAGTATGCAGAAGATTTTCCTTTAAGTTATTCATTGATGTATGAAGATAAAGTGGAAATCAATGATGCCACACCGGAAGTTATAGGAATGTATGGCCATGTTAATCTTCCCGTCCCGCCTGTACATGATAAAGAAAATATTGATACTGATCATGTGCTTCAGGCCAACATTTTCCTTGAAAAAGAGGATGAAAATACGTTTATGGAAAAGGTAATGCCTAATTCTTCAGCATCGAGATGGAGTCCTTTGTTTGCGGATGTAAATCATGGCGGAACCACAAAAAGTACCGGAATCAAACATTTTTGCGATTATTTTGGTATCGCTATCAGCGAAACCATGTCTTTTGGGGATGGCGGAAATGATATCGCGATGCTGAAATTCACGCAAATTGGCGTTGCCATGGGAAATGCCAATGATGATGTCAAGGAAATAGCAGATTATATAACTGAAGATGTTGACAATCATGGAATTGAATATGCCCTGATTCATTTTGGAGTCCTCTGACCTAAAATATTTTATAAGTATTTATACAACTTTTTAATTTTGTGGTATATATTTTTAACATATTCTTTATAAAAAGGCACAATATGTGTATATAGTTAACCGAATCACTTAAAATATTTAGTTATGAGAAGTATATTATGGTTAGTCGCAGTTATCTGTATAGTTGTGTGGCTTTTAGGAATGTTGGGTGTCGTACCTGGAATGGATACGGGTTATTTAGTTCACATATTGCTCGTTATTGCAATTATTGTAATTCTTTATAATCTTATATCAGGAAGAAGACCCCTCGATTAGATTTACAAAAAACGAAAAATAAAAAGCTGGAAATGGGAAGGTATAACTTCTTAATTTCCAGCTTTTTTAATTATGATAATCGGATTGTATTATTTGCCCGCAGGCTTTGCAGGGGCTGCACCTAATTTAGACTTCACAACAGGTGTGATATCTTCACCGCCATCCATATACGCAATATTGCTGTTGCCCTGTGAAGCTGCAATATCAAATACATAAGCAAGACCTTTTTCTTTTGCTACGGTAGCAATCATGGTGGCAACTTTCTTTTGAATAGGTGTGAACAGTTCAGTCTGTTTTTTTGAAATATCCTGTGCTGCTTTCACTCTTGCATCTTCTATATTTTTTCCTAAAGCTTCAAGCTCGGTTTGTGTGGCAGAAAGTTCTTTAATTAATACGGCTTTATTCGCTTCTGTCATTGTTTTTTCTTTTTCCTGGCCTGCTTTGAGTTTACTTTCATAGGTACTGATCAGCTTTTCTATTTCAGTTTGCTTTGTTTTTGTAAAAGTATCGAGTGAAGCTTCTGCTGTTTTTGTTTCAGACAAATTATCAAAGATATCATCGGAATTTACATGCCCGATTTTCTGTTGAGCCTGCACAAAATTGGAGGTCAGGAAAAGTCCTGAAGCTAAGGAAAATGCTATTATTAACTTTTTCATTATATATATTTAAATTATTTTCAAATGAACAGCAAATATAATTAAATATAACTATTTGATTAGTGATAATAAAAAAGTTTTAAATTTTTCATTAGGCTAAAATATTATTTCGTGATATTTTCAATAAAAAAGCCTCCTTGTAGGAGACTTTATATTTTATCAACCGGGAACTTGTGCTTTTTCATAAATCAATCCCTCCGACCGCAGTTCCTGCCAAAAATCTGATGGGATATTTTTTTGAAGTGCACTCACATTATCTTCTACCTGCTCGGGTTTGCTTGCTCCCGGAATAATTGAGGCAAATTCGTCAGCGGCCAAAACAAAATGAAGGGCTGCATCTACAATATCGATATTGTACCTTTTGGCGATTGTTGAAATCCGGTCCCGTTTTTCGGTCATTCCTTTGGGAATAACATCCTTGTAATTATATCTCGGTCTTCCGGTCATAAACCCTGAGTTGTAGCCCGCTCCGGAAACAAGCCTTACACCTGCCTTTTTAACTGCCGGCAATAGCCTATCTACCGCATCTTCATGTTCAAGAATAGAATACTGTGTTGCAGAAAGGCAAATATCCGGATCCGCAGAATCAAGGCAGTCCAGAATAGGTTCTATTTTGTTAACACCCATTCCCCAGGCTTTAATCACACCCTGAGACCTCAGTTCGGATAATACTTTAAACGCTCCTTCCCTTGCCTGTTTCAAAAAATAGGGATATCGGTCACCTACCTGATCTTCGGAAAGGTCATGAACGTAGACAATATCAATATAATCAAGGCGCAATCGCTCCAGGCTTTCTTCGATAGACCTTTTGATGGCATCTGCAGTATAATTATGCTCAAAATCATAATTCAGAGGATCCTGCCACATTGTTGGAGGAACTTCATCTTCAGGAACTTCTACGAATAATCTTCCTACTTTGGTAGATAGAACAAATTCTTCCCTGTTCTGACCGTGGAGATAATTCCCGAATCGCCTTTCACTTTTTGTAAGCCCGTACCAGGGTGATGTATCGTAATAGCGTATTCCAAGATCCCATGCTTTTTGCAGTACTTCATAAGACTGCCCGTCCGTAAGGGGTTCAAAGGCAGTTCCTATTGCCACACCACCTAAGCCTAACCTGTGTTTTTCCGTTAAAATGTCTGATTTCATATATGATACTATTTAATGATTGGTGAACTAAGAGATACAAACATCGTGCACTTGCTTTTTTAAACATTGTTTTTCTGATATTTTTGAATGATAATTTGCTCGTATTTCAGCACTTTAAAAATTTATCCGCATAAACCGGAAAAATGATCCAGATGATTTGGAAGATTTATCCAGATAATTTTCAGAAGTTAACCGGATAAATCGTAAAGATCAGCAGGATATTTTAAATAAAAACTTTTTTAAGCATTTGAAAATCAGAAATATATGTAAGTTTTTGAAGATTGTTTAAAATTAAGGTTAAAATATTCATTAATAGTATACAATAATCCTGCGTAAATGGATACCACAGACTAATTTTTTGGCTTTATTATTGGATTGTTTCAGGCACCATTTCAATATATATATTTATGAAAAAACATATCGTTATCGTCGGAGGAGGATTCGCAGGAGTCAACCTTATTAAATCGTTGGTGAATGACAGCCGTTTCAGAATTACATTGGTTGATAAAAACAATTATCATTTCTTTCCGCCATTGATCTATCAGGTGGCAACTTCATTCATCGAAGCTTCCAATATAAGTTATCCTTTCAGAAAATTAATTTCAAATTATAAAAATGTGAATTTCCATATGGGAAGTCTCGTAAAAGTGGATCCTGAACATAATATTCTTGAAACCGACAGCGGTACTTTAAAATATGATTATCTTGTTTTGGCTTTGGGAACAGAATCCAATTTCTTCGGAATGGAAAATGTAAAACGATGTGCCTTACCTATGAAAACCATTGATGAAGCATTATATCTGAGAAATCACATGCTCCTTACTCTCGAAGAAGCCGCAAGAAATAAAAATGTAAAGGAGGCACAGAAACTTCAGAACATAGTGATTGCAGGTGGCGGCCCAACCGGTGTGGAGCTTGCCGGAATGATCGCGGAAATGGGAACATATATTGCAGAAAAAGAATATCCGGAAATAAAGCTGGGACTTTCCAATATTTTTCTGATTGATGCTTTACCTACTCTTCTTTCACCGATGAGCAAAATGGCTCAGGAAGCCGCATATGAAAGACTTAAAAAGCTGGGTGTAAAAATTATCCTTAATACAGCGGTTAAAGATTATAAAGATTGCAAAGTAATTCTCGGGGACGGACAGGTTATTGAGACCGAAACACTGATCTGGACTTCCGGGGTGGTTGGAAGAGAGGTTCCCGGTATTCCTGAAGAAAGTATCGGAAAAGGAAGAAGACTGCTGGTAGATGCTTATAATAAAGTGAACGGCACAGCCAATATTTTTGCTTTAGGCGACATAGCGTTGCAGCTTACGGAGGAAAAATATCCGAAAGGGCATCCTCAGCTGGCGCAGGTCGCTATTCAGCATGCTAAAAATTTAGGAAAGAATTTTAAAAGAATTGAAGATGAAAAAGTTTTAATACCTTTTGCCTATAATGATAAAGGAAGCATGGCTATTATTTCAAAATTTGATGCGGTAGTTGATTTGCCTAAATTTTCATTTAAAGGTTTTATAGCGTGGCTTACGTGGTTATTTATCCACATTATTCCATTGGTAAGCTTCAGCAGCAAAGTACGTCTGGCATTCAACTGGATGCGGCTTTTCATTACCAATAATCCTTCAATCCGTTTAATTTTAAGGCCGAAAAGAGACACCACAGGAAGGTCATAATTTTAATATTCATGATATATTTCATAAATTTACAGAACTGTAAATATTCTTTTACAGTATAAAATCTCAAAAGTGAATATTCATCAGAAGAAAAAGTTTCTGAGCTTTTTAAAGTTCAAAAGAGACTTTCAAAAATACGGGCTTGAAAAAGCGCGCAGCTACGAACTCATTCTTCATTGGCTCAATAACAGATTAAGCAGGAACCAGTTTCTGGTGCTATCCGGAATTTTGGTTGGCTGTACCGCAGGTCTTGCCGGTGTTTTGCTGAAATCGCTGGTTCATGCGATCCACCATTTTATCACTACAAAAGTTCATTTTGAGTACCAGATTCTTTTTTATATTATATTTCCTTTTCTGGGAATTGTTTTAACGACAAGTATTGTTTTGACAATCTTTAAAGGTCAGGACAGAAAAGGAATTGGTGCAATTCTCTATGAAATTGCACAGAATTCAAGTATTGTTTCTTCCGTGAAAATGTATTCGCAGATCGTGCAAAGTGCTGTGACAGTCGGTTTGGGAGGTTCTGCCGGACTGGAGAGCCCTATTGCGGTTACCGGTGCAGCCATCGGATCAAACTTTGCACAGACCTACCGGCTCAGTTATAAAGAACGGACCCTTCTATTGGCAGCAGGTGCCACTGCCGGAATTGCTTCTGCTTTTAATGCTCCGATTGCAGGAATTATGTTTGCATTTGAGATTCTGCTGACAGGAGTTGTCTTTACGGATTTCATTCCGCTTGTAGTGGCTGCGGTTTGCGGCAGTTTGTTATCAAGAATTTTATTGCAGGAAGATGTTCTGTTCAGGTTTTATACACGCGAAGCATTTAATTATAAAAATGTTCCTTACTACCTGATTTTAGGAATTATAACCGGTTTATACGCAAGATATTTTGTGATCATCTCCCAAAAGGTCGAGCATTTTATTAAGAAGTTAAACATGTCGAGACTTCGTAAGGCGATGTTTGGCGGGGCGGTTCTTTCGCTGCTATGTGTGCTTTTTCCTCCTTTATTCGGAGAAGGTTATGAAACAGTAAAAGCTTTTACCAACGGAGATATGCACAGGATTATAGAAAACAGCCTTTTCAGATATTTTGATATTGGTAATTTTACCATTATTGTATTTTTAATTCTCGTATTATTGTTAAAAGCATTTGCAACTTCATTTACGATTTTCAGCGGCGGAAACGGAGGGAATTTCGCTCCATCGCTTTTTGCCGGTGGCACTGTAGGCTATTTATTTGCATTAATCTGCCAGCAGATCGGACTTCCGGACGTGCCGGTGACAAATCTGGTTTTGGTGGGAATGGCCGGAGCAATGGCCGGCGTGATGTATGCTCCCCTTACAGCCATTTTTTTGATTGCGGAATCCAGCTTCGGATATGATCTTTTTATCCCGCTGATGATTGCTTCCATCATTTCATATCTGATAGCAAAATGGTTTTCGCCAATTTCACCGGAACTGAAATCCCTGGCGGATCAGGGGAAAATTTTTACCAACAAACATGATAAAAATATTTTATTTTCATTAAAAACAGAGGATTTTATTGACCGCTATTCTGAGACGGTGAAAGAAAATGCACCGATTACGGAATTGTTTGAAAGGGTAAAAAACAGCAGTAAGAATATTTTCGCTGTCATCAATGATGATCAGACACTTCGCGGAATCCTTACACTGGATGATATTCGTCCTTATCTTTTTGCGAATGATAGCATTTCAGTATCACTCAGTCAGATCATGAAAGCTCCTCCTGCTGTCATTCATCCTGAAAATCAGCCACTGGAGATTCTTCAGACTTTTGATGATGCCGGTGTCTGGAATTTGCCGGTTGTTGACTCTCAGAATAAGTTTATCGGCTTTATTTCAAAATCCACAATTTTAATGAGCTACAGACAGCTGTTAAAAGAATATTCGGAATAAATAAAATTAATTTAAACAATTAAAGCCGTTCAAAATTATTTCTGAACGGCTTTTCTATAAGTTAATGCTACTGACTTGCTTTATTTAATAGCTCAAGATCATCATTTTCCAGTTGAAGTTTTGGGGCAGCAAATAATGTTTCCAATTGAGATTCGCTGGTTGCACTTACAATCGGAGCGGTAATCAGAGGTTGGGCAAGCAGCCAGGATAGTGCTACCGTTGCTGGTTTTGTATTGTGTTTTGCACTGATTTCATCCAATGCTTTCAAGACTTCCATACCTTTATTATTCAGATATTTTCTGGCTCCTTCTCCTCTCTGGCTTTTAGACAGATCATCTTCACTCCGGTATTTTCCCGTTAAAAATCCTGAAGCCAGCGACCAGTAAGGAAATACACTCAATCCGAATTCTTCAGCTAAAGGAGCATAATTTTTTTCAAAACCTTCTCTTTCCATTAAATTGTAATGCGGCTGTAGGGCAACATATTTCGGAAGGTTATTCTTCTTCGAAGCTTCAAAGGAGGCTCTTAGTCTCTCAGGTGAAATGTTGGAAGCAGCGATATACCGTACTTTTCCAGCTTTTATAATTTCATCATAAGCCTGAAGTGTTTCTTCTACGGGCGTGATTTTATCATCAAAATGGGTATAATATAAATCAATATGATCGGTTTGCAATCGTTGTAAGGATTCATCAACGGATTTCAAAATATGCTTTTTGCTAATATCAAATCCGTGTTCTTTTGTTTCTGACCCTACTTTTGTGGCAATCACTAGATCATTTCTTTTTCCTCGGCTTTTCATCCACTTTCCGATGATTTCCTCAGATTGTCCTCCTTTCCCATTTACCCACCAGGAATAAGTATCCGCTGTGTCTATGAAGTTAAAACCTTCACCTGTAAATTTGTCCAGAATATCAAAAGACTGTTTTTCATCCAGAGTCCATCCAAAAACATTTCCCCCGAAATTTATGGGAGCGATCTGTAAATCTGTATTTTTAATTGTCCGTTTTTCCATATTAGTTAATGATTGGTTACTGCTTTTAACAGAGAATTTCATACCAAAAAGCTGTTGAATTTCACGTTTAAATCAAAAAAAAGACCAGCCAATTGCTGATCTTTCTATATTTTTTTGTTGAAATATTTTTTTAAATTTCGCCCATTACATACATGTTTTCCATAGTTGGCACCGCACTTCCACCCTGCTTCTCGAGCGTAATGGCAAAAGCCTGTGCTTTCGGGATGTTGGCGAGTGCAGTTTTGCTGTCTTTTTCTTCGGTGTACATTCCTGCATTTACGGGTTTTCCGTCTTCAATCGCCCAGAGCTGATACTGCATTCCTTCCGGAGCTTTCGGGAGTTTGTCGGCGTTAAGATAAACAGCTTTTGTTTTCGTATCCCAGAAAACCATTGCTTTGGAATCCGTATGTTTCTCCACTCCTTTCAGCATGACCATCTTCATGTCAGGATTGGAAATCATTTCCATTTTCTGATTCATTTTCTGCATAGCCAGTTGCTGACTTTTCTTTTCAGTGGTCATTCTGGCGATTTCCTGTTTGGTTGCCGCCTGATCGTTCATCCAGAAAATATTACCCGCAACACTTACCAGGAATAAAACGGAAGCCGCAACAGCGTACACTTTCCAGTTATTATTTCCCTGGATCCTTATTTCTTCCTGAGGTTTGGCTGCAGGAATATCTGCAGAGACTACAGGTAATGGCTCTTCGGTACTCTGTTCCTGCTGAATTTTGTTCCAGATCTTGGTACGGAGATCATTGGGAGGTGTTACAGCCTGTGCTGTGCCAAGATCTTCCAATGTCTTCTGCGCTTCTTGGAAAGCCGCTTTCACTTCAGCATTATTTTTCATCACACACTCCAAAATACCTGCTTCCTCAGGAGAAGCAAGACCTAGAATATAAGATTCTATAATTCCGGATGATATGTATTCTTTAGTGTTCAATTTATTGATAATCTTTTAACAAATCCTTTAATTTCATCAGGGCGTTCCTCATTTTTGTTTTTACTGTTCCCAGGGGGATTTTCAGTTTTTCGGATATTTCGTTCTGGGTGTATCCCTGATAATATGCCAGATCGATGAGTTCCTTTTTGTCGGTTTCCAACTTATCCAATACATTATTAAATCCGATAAAATCCGATGAATTGTTTGTAGTGGAAAGTTCCGCAGAATTATATACGAAATCCGGCAAGGGTTGGTTTTTGAGTTCGTTCTGAAAGCTTTTTGATTTTAAATAATCAATAGCAGTGTTCCTGGCAATATTGATCATCCAGGTATAAAATCTTCCTTTTGATGAGTCGTACTGATGGATAGAATTCCAGATTTTTACAAAAACATCCTGAATGATTTCTTCGGTATAGTCTTTTGACTGTACGATTCGGAGGATGACACCATACAGTGCGCCGGAATAATGGTCATACAAATAATGAAAACCATTTTCGTTTCTGTCTTTTAGCGACATGATCAGCTGTTCTTCCGAATACTGTGTTTTAATAGCGAATATTTTTGTTTTCAAATGTAATAAAATAAAACAGATAATAAGCAATACTCACACCATCTTTTAAATGTATAATAAAATTAATCATTTGTTTAATAATGTTTAAATATAATCAGATACTATTTGAAAGTTGATAATAATATTAAGGTATATGATTAATTTCAAAAAATAATATATTGATTGATAGAAACTTATAAATTATTTTACATTTTTTAAATCTAAATTAAAACCAGTCTCGTAAATGGTTTTAGATAAAGATATTTTCAAATACATATTAACTTAAAAATCAAAAAAAATGAACACTAAATCAAAAATCGCAGTTTTCGGAATGATGGTTTTATCATTCGCATTCAGTGGTAACGTTGCAGCACAGAGTATGAAAGAAAAAACCGTAATGGTTGGCGGAGCAGCTATGTACCCTTCTAAAAATATTATTGAGAATGCGGTAAACTCTAAAGACCATAAGACATTGGTGGCAGCCGTAAAAGCAGCAGGTCTTGTGGAGACGCTACAAGGAGAAGGTCCTTTCACTGTATTGGCTCCTACTGATGCAGCTTTCGCAAAACTACCGAAAGGAACAGTTGAAAATCTTGTAAAGCCGGAAAATAAGGCAATGCTTACAAAAATTCTTACCTATCACGTTTTACCAGGCAAATACAATGCTAAAGAAATCTGGGCCGCTGTAAAAGCAGGAAACGGTAAAAGCATGATGAAAACAGTAGAAGGCGAAGAGCTTACTTTCTGGGTTAAAGGGAAAGACCTGTATGTAAGAGATGCTAAAGGAAACGATGCAAAAGTTACGATAGCTGATGTTAATCAATCAAACGGAGTGATTCACGTAATAGATACGGTTTTGATGCCGTAGTGGTGTTAGTTGTCAAACAGCATATTTGTTATGCTGTTTTTTTATTCTCTTATTTAAACAAACCGATAACACTTAAACCTATAATATTATGAAAAAAACGATTAATGTATCTAATCAGGGAGCGACCCTTGATACAGGCAGAAGAAATTTTTTAAAGCTGAGCGGCATAGGTCTGGCAATGGCCGGACTCACACTGATCGGTTGTGAAGACAACGAGGGTTACGACTTTATGCAGACAGATGTTTTTGACCTTGGAAAAGGCGATGTGGGTGTTCTGAACTATGCGTATGCTCTTGAGCAACTTGAAGCGGACTTTTATACAAAAGTGGTGAATAACTTTTATTCCGGAATTTCAAATGCAGAGAAAGAATTATTTACTGACCTCTATCATCATGAAGTGATACACCGTGATTTTTTTAAAGCGGCAATCAGTGGAGCTACCTCCAACGTTTTACCAACCCTGGAATTCCAGTACCCGAACGTAAATTTTAATGACAGAAACTCTGTACTGGCTACTGCAAAAGCATTGGAAGATACGGGTGTTGCTGCCTATAACGGTGCCGGAAAATATATCACAAATGCAGATTATCTGGTGATTGCCGGGAAAATTGTATCAGTAGAAGCAAGACATGCTTCAGCGATCAGAAATCTTATCAATCCCGGAACGGCAGCATTTTCCGGTGATGACATCATCGATAGCAACGGCCTTGATCTTGCAAAAGAGCCTAAAGATATCGTTATGGCAGCGGGAGGATTTATAAAAACGCCTTTCACATGGAAAGAACAGGGAATCGGTTAATTATTCACTTCAAAAAATTACATTATGAACATTCTTAAATTACTGGATAAACTTTCTGACGATAAATTTTTCAGCAAAGAAGCGTCAAGATTAGAAACTCTTACAAGCATTTCGGCATTCGGGAAAAAGGCTGCGGTTGCCGCTGTTCCGCTGGGATTGGGAACGCTTATGACTACCCCTGCAAAAGCGGCTGGCTTTACAGGAGGAAACACTTATAAAAATACTTTAACAGATGCACTGCAGCTGGCTTTGGTACTGGAATATCTTGAAAATGAATATTATGCAATCGGGCTTTCTACTGCAGGCTTAATTTCCAATGCGGACAGACCCGTTTTTATGCAAATTTCCAAACATGAGTCTGCGCATGTAACTTTTCTTAAAAACACCTTAACTTCGCTAGGAGTTACGCCGGGTGCAAAGCCTACATTTGATTTTACGGCAGGTGGTGCTTTTGCTCCTTTTACCGATTACAGTCAGTTTTTAATATTAGCCCAGGCTTTTGAAGATACCGGAGTCCGTGCTTATAAAGGACAGGCAGGAAATGTGATGAGTAACAAAACGGTTTTGCAGGCAGCTTTACAAATCCACTCCGTAGAAGCAAGACATGCATCACAGGTAAGAAGAATGAGAGCAAATAAAGGCTGGATAGAATTAGCTGACGGCGGAAATATGCCTGCAGCAACAAATCCGGTGTATGATGGAGAACAGAATACAACCCAGGCCGGATACAATACGGCAACGGCTTTTGGAGCGGCGGCAGGTTCTGCGGCTTACGATGAAATATTAACCGGAAGTGATGCTCAGACAATTGCATCTTTGTTTATTGTTTAAAGCAAATTTCTTACTATTAGGTGTGGTCCCCTTTTCTTTTCGGGAGGGGGATTTTCATGTGAAATCTTTACAGGATATATGAGAAAATTAATCAAGAAAAAACTCCTCTGTAGAGAGAAGTTTGTTTGCCTTTTAAAACTTGAAATATGAAGTATATTTCAGATTCAAAAATAATAAGTCACAAATAGCTATTTTATGACGGGGATCATAAATGAATTAATATCACCGATTCTTTGTAAATAGGATATATTTATTTTGTAACTTTAATCTATGAAAACATTGGCAAATCCTTGTATTCCGAATAACAATATAAATAACGGAGAGGGAATAAAAAAAGCAGCAAAAATTTTTGCTGTGAGTGTTTTGGCACTGCTTGCACTTGGTTTTTGTACTACTTCACAAAGGCTTAATGCAGGATAAATAAGCAATATTCTGATACGGAATTTTTTTAAAATAAGTTGAATTAAGTTTTGACTTAGGTAAAATTTTACTATATTTGTGAATCGAAATAATTTTTTTTCATCATTTGTGTTTTTTTAGGCTCCGTTAGGAGCCTTTTTCTATGTAATACGTTTTCTGTTACTGGCCGGCACCCATTTGTCCTTTTTACATTTTGGGCAATTTCCGGCGCTTCCTATATGTTTTTCTTCTGTATATCCACAAAAGATACATGAATAATATCCTTCTTCTTTAATGTATTTTACAGCATCTTTTAGCGAATCCGGCATAATGGAGAGTCCATATTTCACTTTTTCATCTTCAAAATAGAAAACACTGATTTCCCCTGAAACTTCTTCAATAGCCTGATCAATCTGACCAAGCTGTGAAATGCCTTTTAATCTGAGTTCTGCAAAAAACTCGTCGCTTCCTAAATTTTCTTTTTTAAAATTATTAATGGAAAATTCACCATTTTCTATAAGGCATATTGATCTTCCTTCCAGTAAAGTCTCAAACTTTTTGCTCTTCCCGATAAGATAAGTTACCATTGTGTACATTAAAATAATCAGCACAAATACGAGAATTGAAGACACAATACCTACTTCTCTGTAAAACATAGGGTCTCCAGCCGCAGAACCCAGACCGATAATCACTACCAGTTCAAAAAGGGAAAGCTGCTTGACTCCCCTCTTCCCGAGCACTCTAAGTCCGATAATTATTGTTATAAACATAATGATCGTCCTGAGAGCAATCTCAAGAAGAAAAGACCATTCCTCTGTTCCCAGAAATAGTTCTTTCCAGTCGAATTGTAATAGAAATATGGATTGCATAATGAATTGATTTGCTCTGAAAATTCAAATAATGCGCCAAGTCTGTATCTGATTTTCTTGTCTGATTTTAAAATTGATCCAAAACTTCAGTGATTTGATGATAAATAAGCTCCAATTCTTCAGCAGTAATACAATATGGCGGAACCAGATACATTACATTTCCCAAAGGACGCAGGATAATTCCCCTTTTCAGAAATTCTTTATACAATATTTTACCCATATTGTTAAAATAGGAAGTCTGCTGGCTGCTGATGATTTCCCATGCCAGGATTGTTCCTGTCTGCCGTACTTTCTCAACCTTTGGGTGTTGTTCCAATGTTTTTACAAACCCGGAATGTTTTTCAGTAATAACAGCAATACGCTGCAATGTTTCTGGTTTCAATAGAAGTTCCATGCTGGCAATAGCCGCTGTACAGGCTAGCGGATTGGCAGTAAAAGAATGTCCGTGAAACAATGTTTTGTATTGATCTTCTGATAAAAAAGCATCAAAAATCTCCTGTGAACAGGTGGTGATACCCATTGGCATCGTACCGCCTGTCAGACCTTTGGAAAAGCACATAATATCAGGCTGTTCAGAAAGATGGTTTGCAGCAAATAATTTTCCTGTTCTTCCGAAACCGGTGAATACCTCATCCTGAATCATCAGAATTTTCTGTTCTCTGCAGAATTTCATTAATTCCGAAAGATCTTCTGCTTTATGCATTAACATTCCTGCAGCACCCTGGACAAGTGGTTCGTAAATGAAACAGGCAATTTCATCTGAAATATTTTTGATGAACGCTTTTAAACTGTCGAGGTTTTGCGAGGTCGGAGCATCTATAAAAACAACTTCAAAAAGCATTTCACCGAAAGGCTTTGTCCAGGCACTTCTTCCGCTGACTGACATCGCTCCGAAAGTGTCTCCATGGTAAGCATTATTCAGAGCCAGAAGCTTTGTTTTTTTATGATTTTGATTATGAGCATATTGAATACACATTTTTAAAGCTACTTCAACCGCCGTAGAACCGTTATCGGAATAAAAAACTTTCTTTTGGTTTTCAGGGAGAAGTTCCAGCAAATTTTCTGAAAGCTGTATGGCAGGTTCATGGGTGAAACCAGCAAAAATAACCTGTTCCAAAGTATTCAGCTGTTCCGAAACTCTTTGTGCAATATATGGATGTGCATGCCCGTGAAGGGTAACCCACCACGAAGAAACCGCATCGATATATTTATTTCCCTTTTCATCAAAAAGATAAATTCCCTCTCCTTTTACAATCGGAATGATATCATTGGCTGTCTTCATCTGTGTATAAGGATGCCAGTTGACGGCATTATCGCGTTCAGATAAATTCATAAATAATATTTAAAATTAACAAATTGACCATTTATATTTCACTTTCTAACACATTGTTTTTTTCTTTTGCCATGGGTTTTAATCCTAATGTTTTCAAAAGCTGCAGATCTTCTGAAACTCCCGGATTCGGGGTTACCAAAAGAGTTTCTCTTTCTCCGGTAAAAATGGAATTCGCTCCTGCCATAAAGCACCAACCCTGTTCAAAATCCGTCATTTCAATTCTTCCCGCACTAAGGCGAACCATAGAAGAAGGCATGATAATTCTTGCTGTGGCAATCATCCTTATCATTTCCCAGGTATCGGTTTTTTCGTTATTTTCAAGAGGAGTTCCCTTCACTCTTGCCAGTGCGTTGATGGGAACTGATTCCGGATGTTTTGGCATTGTTGCTAAGGTTAAAAGCATGGAAATCCTGTCGCCATGTGTTTCTCCCAGTCCGATAATTCCACCTGAACATACCGTAATACCAGCCTTTCTCACATTATTGATTGTATTAATTCTGTTGTCAAAAGTTCTGGTTGAGATAATTTCTTCATAATATTGTTCTGACGTGTCCAGATTGTGATTGTAAGCATACAGACCTGCTTCCTGAAGGCGGACCGCCTGTTCTTCTGTAAGCATTCCCAAAGTACAGCAGACTTCCATTCCGAGTTCATTAACACCTTTCACCATGTCAATAACACGGTCAAAATCACGATTGTTGCGTACCTCTCTCCATGCCGCCGCCATACAGAACCTTGAAGAGCCTCCTTCTTTTGCCTTTTTGGCGTGTTCAATAACAGTTTCTGTCGGTAATAAGGCCTGTATTTTAATATTGGTATGATACCTTGCAGCCTGTCCGCAATAAGAACAGTCTTCAGGGCATCCGCCGGTTTTTATGGAAAGTAAAGTAGACATCTGAACTTCTTCAGGATTATGCCATTCGCGATGTACAGTAGCGGCTTTGTAGATAAGCTCAAGAAGCGGGAGATTATAAATTTGTTCTATTTCTTCCCTGGTCCAGTCATTTCTTAAAATTGTGTGTTCTTTCATAATATTTCTAATTGTTTTGCAGCAGTTTCTATATTTTCAATTGTTATTTCTTCTAAATGAGGAATTTTGATGATGGCTGTTTCCGGCTGAATATTTTTAAGAATAATCTTTTCGGTATCTACGGGGAAATTTCCGTTTAGAATAATATATTTTAGTTTAATCTTTCTTTGTTCTAAAGCCATGATCGATAGTAAAGTGTGATTAATGCACCCCAGATAATTTTTCACTACCAGCACAGTGGGAATATTCAGCTTTTGAATCAGATCAATGATAAAATGTTCGTCATTTAATGGAACCATGAGACCGCCTGCTCCTTCGACGATTAAATTATTGCTTGTTTCAGGAAGTGTAAAATTGTTCAGATCAATGGTAATTCCCTCTTCCCTTGCCGATTGATGAGGTGAAGCCGCCAACTTCAGACGGTATGTTTCGGGATGGCAAACGGTATTTTTTCCTGTCAGCTCTTTTACTTTTATACTGTCGGAAAAATCAAGATCACCGGATTGTACAAGTTTCCAATATTCTGCATTAAAATATTTTGTTACAATTGCAGAACAGACGGTCTTTCCTACTTCCGTGCCGATTCCGGTGATGAATAATAATTCTTGTTCTGAATTTTCGTTTTTTGGAAGTACTGTTTTATGATCCATAATTTCTTCAGGTAAATTCATTAATAAGTTCTGTAAGCTTTACGATTTCTTCTTCTGTATTAAAGCTATGGAGGCAAATTCTAAGTCTTTCAGCACCTTCTTTTACAGTGGGACTGAAAATGGGATAGGTTAAAAACCCGTTATCGGATAAAGTTTGTGATAATAGTTTTAATTGATTGTTATCAGGTATTATAACGGACTGGATCGGACTGTTTTCATCGGAAGGACTCTTCACATTCCATTTCCGGAAAGTGCTGATGTTTTTTTGCAGCTGAACGGATGCTGCTTTATTTTCATTTAAAAATTCATATCCTTTAGAAATGCTTATCCATAAAAAATCATGAGCAGCCGTCGTGTAAATAAATGGCGAGGCAAAATTGATAAGGTATGATTTTATTATGTCGTTCGTTAATACTGCGGCTCCGTGTGTTCCCAATGCTTTTCCATACGTCACTACGGTAGCAAGGACTTTTTCCTGAATACTTAAACGGTGAACAAGGCCATATCCGAAAACTCCGAAAGCATGAGCTTCATCCACAATAAGTCCTGCCTGATATTTCTCTGCAAGTTCTGCAATCTCCTGAAGGGGGCAAAAATCTCCGTCCATCGAATACAAACTTTCAACAGCAATATAAACCGTGCCGTTCTGCCTTTTCAGTATACCTTCCAGATGTCCGCAGTCGTTATGCCTGAATTTTATTTTTTTAGCATTTGACATTTTGCAGCCATCATGTACTGAACGGTGAATTTTTTCATCCACAATAATGGTGTCATGGCGGGTTGGAAGTGAAGCAAACAAAGCAAGATTGGCATTGTATCCCGAAGAAAACAAAAGCGCAGCCTCATATTGATGTTCTTTAGCAATAAATTCTTCCGTTTCCGTAACAACATCAGTATTCCCGCTGATCAGTCTTGAACCAGTACTACCTTTTAGCAAATCAGGGTTTTTCTGAACCGTTTTTAAAAGTAGATTCCGGAAATTTTTATTTTTTGCAAATCCCAGATAATCATTGGAATAAAAATCCACACCCTCATTTCTGGATCGTAACGTTCTTAAGATTCCTGTTTGTTTTCTTTTTTCTAAAGCTTCCTCTAACGGTAAAAAGTGATTAAACATGTTCTGTTTTCAAAACTTCCTGTGAAATGCTGTTGATCCACTGTTGGTATAGATCATTTTCTATTGTTAAAATATGTTCTGCATGAATTTTCCACTGCTCGCAAAAATGTTCCAGCTGACTGATCATTTCTTCCAGATGGCCTTCTTCTTCAAGAATGATGGATTTAACCATAATCTTTGAGCTGTATTTCGTAAGGATTTCCTGGTAAACCGGATATAGTTCATCAGCACGAACTTCAATTGCATACGTTACAAAAAGATAGGCGGCATACTTCAACTGTTCCTTAGTCAATGAAAATTCATTCTGTAAATATTTACAAGTTTTTACGTCAAGATTGTTAAGGTATTGCCTGGTAGAAGCAGATGCAAGTAAATATTCTTTTTTGTAATTTTCACAAAATGATGAAGTAATTTTAGTAATCTGTTTTTTAAGATAATACGCATGGCGGTGTTCTTCTGCGGCATGTTTCAGCTGAATAAGATTTACTTCAGAAGGATGTTCGCTGGCAGAAATTTTTCTGGCTCCCGCATTTTCCATATACGATAAGGTGTTGAGCCATTTAGCATGGTATTCATCATTATTAACAATTCTTTCAAGAAGATTATAAAGCGTCATTTTATTGTTTTGCTTCAAAAGTAGTATATTGCCGGATGGTTATATGGTACCAGTTTTAAGATAATGAGTAGTCCGGTTTTAATTCCTTATCAAAGTTTTATAGCAATAAACAGATCATCTGATGTTTCTGTTTATATTCAGATTTGCAATCAGCTGATCAATGCTATTCAGCGGGGATTTCTTCCATACGGAACCAAGCTTCCCGGAACAAGAACGCTCAGTAATCTTCTGGAGGTCCACCGAAATACAATTATTTCCGTTTATGATGAGCTGCTTGCTCAGGGCTGGATAGAAAGCTTCCCCAATAAAGGAACATTTGTGATAGGAAAAGAACAGAATAGTTCGAAAATACAACCTGTCAGACAAAATCAACTTGAAAATTATCCTAAACAAACCGGATTCTCTTTTAAAACTTCCAATATTCTGGATAATCCCTTTGAACATTCTGAATGCGACTATATTTTTAATGATGGAATTCCTGATATCCGACTTACGCAGGTAGATCAGTATTCCGGGATTTACAGTTCTATTTTAAAGAGAAAAGCACACAAGATCGGACAATACAATTCTGATGGAAGTGAATTTTTTAAACAACATCTTTCGCAATATTTAAATTTATCAAGAGGATTGGCAATCTCAAAAAATAATCTCCTTATTACAAGAAGCACCGAAATGAGCATGTATATTGTTTCCGAGATACTATTGTCTCAGGGAGATACGGTTTTGGTAGGGGAATTGAGCTACTTCTCTGTCAATATGATCTTTCAACGGACCGGCGTTAATATCCGGACAGTTTCTATTGATGAAGAGGGGATCAATGTGGAAGAAGTCCGGAAGATTTGTGAAAAACAAAAAATCAGGATGTTGTATCTCACGCCTCATCACCATTATCCTACTACGGTTACATTGAGTGCCAAACGAAGGCTTGAGCTTTTAAATCTTTCTCAGGAGTACGGTTTTATAATCCTGGAAGATGATTATGATTATGATTTTCATTATGATAAAAGTCCTATTCTTCCGTTGGCAAGCGCAGATACAGCAGGAATGGTTGTTTACATTGGCTCATTCGGGAAACTTTTGGCTCCGGGATTTCGTACAGGTTTTATTGTAGCTCCGGAAAATGTGATGACCGAAATGAGAAAATATCTCGGTATCATCGACAGGCAGGGCGATATTTTAATGGAACATGTTCTTGGGGAAATGATTGCCGAAGGAGAAATTAACCGTTATCTCAAAAAGTCCCTGAAAATCTATAAAGAACGGAGGGATCATTTTGCTGCTTTGCTTAAACATCATCTGGATGAATATATTGATTTTAAAATACCTTCCGGCGGACTTGCTTTCTGGGCAGAATGGAAAAACCCGCTAAATCTCATGCTGCTATCAAAAAAATGTGCCCAAAATAATCTGTTTATTCCTAAAACCCTGCTCTATCAAAACTGCAATCTCACGGCAATGCGTCTCGGTTTCGGAAATTTCAGTACTAATGAGATGGAAAAAGCGGTTGAAATTCTTTCAGTGAATACAAAAAGTATGTTAATAGAAGATAAAAGTAAGTACATCTGATTTTGGTTGGATTTTTGAATATAGGTTTCTAAATCTTTACACCATTGAAATTAATTACATTTACAAACAAAGGGATTTATTGTCCGCAGGGTAAATTCTATATTGATCCGTGGAGACCTGTTGATCTTGCGGTAATCACACACGGACATGCAGACCACGCAAGATGGGGAATGAAAAAATACCTTTGTCATCACTTCACAAAGCCGATTTTGTATAAAAGAATCAGTGAAGATATAGAATGTCAGAGTGTAGAATATGGTGAAGTGATCAATATCAATGGCGTAAAAGTTTCTCTTCATCCTGCCGGTCATATCATCGGTTCCGCACAGATCAGATTGGAATATAAAGGATACGTAAGTGTGATTTCCGGAGATTATAAAGTTCAGGATGACGGATTGAGTACTCCGTTTGAATTGGTACGGTGTAATGAATTTGTTACCGAAAGTACTTTCGGACTTCCCATTTATAATTGGCTGGAGATAGATGATCTGAATAAAAAACTTCAAAGCTGGGTTCTCAGGAATAAAGAAAATCAGAAAACTTCCGTATTTATCGGTTATTCTTTGGGGAAAGCCCAGCGAATTATGAAAGCGGTTGAAGGACTGGGAAAAATACACGTTCATTATTCCATAGGAAAATTGAATGAAGCTTTTGAAACCGTAGGAATTGATCTTCCTGATTATGAAATTCCGGATTTCAGGGAAAGTGTAAAGCATCTTCAGGATGAAATCGTCATTGTACCGCCTGCTTTATTGGATTCGAATGTCATTAAAAAAATTCCGAATGCGGCAACAGCAATCTGTTCCGGATGGATGCAGGTGCGCGGAGCCAGAAGATGGCGAAGTGCGGATGCAGGTTTCGCAATGAGTGATCACGCCGACTGGAAAGGACTTTTGCAGGCTATAAAAGCTACCGAAGCTGAACTTGTACACGTGACACACGGGCAAACCGAAGTCTTTTCCAAATATCTGAATGAAATCGGAATTAAATCGGATGTCGTAGAAACATTATACGGAGATGATGATGAGGAAGAAAAAGAAAAAGAAGTCATAGAAAATTAAACCTTCAAGGTTTGTTACAATAAATAAAAAATGAAACATTTCGCAGAGCTTATTAACGTCTTGGAAAGCACCAATAAAACCAATGCAAAAATCGATGCCATCATTGATTATCTGGAACGTGCGCCTGATGAAGATAAAGTTTGGTTTATAGCCCTGTTTACCGGTAAAAGACCAAAGCGGAATGTCAACACAAATTATATGAAAGAATGGGCACTGGAAATTACCAGGCTGCCATTCTGGCTTTTTCAGGAAAGTTACTCTTCTGTGGGAGATCTGGGGGAAACAATTTCATTGATTCTGCCTCCGCCGGAGGAAAAAATAGACCGCTCGTTATCCGATTGGATGAATGAAATTATTAATCTGAAAAATAAAACCGATCAGGAAAAAAAACAATTTGTTCTCAACTCATGGAACGGACTTGACTATACAGAACGTCTGATCTTTAATAAATTATTAGGCGGAAGCTTCCGGATTGGAGTTTCCGATAAAACACTCATTAATGCTTTAACGAAATTTTCCCACCAGGAATCAAGCACGTTAATGCACAGCCTGATGGGAAAATGGCAGCCTGATGAGGTCTCCTTTCGCGAGTTGATTTCCGCAGAAAATATCAATCCCGATAATTCCAAGCCTTATCCTTTCTGTCTTGCCTATCCGTTAGAGAAAGATCTGGAAGAATTGGGAAAACCTGATGAATGGCTCATTGAATACAAATGGGACGGAATCCGCGGACAGATCATTCGCAGAAATGATGAAGTGTTTATCTGGTCCAGAGGTGAAGAACTGGTTACCGATCAATTTCCTGAAATAAGAGAAGTAGTTCAGAGCATGAAAGGTGATTTTGTTATAGATGGAGAAATACTTGCAGTGAAAGATGATAAAGTTTTAAATTTTAATGAGTTGCAGAAAAGGTTAAATAGAAAAACTTTAACTAAAAAAATGCTTTCCGAAATTCCGATTCAGGTATTTGCGTACGATCTTCTGGAACTTGAAAATAATGATTTACGGGAAAAACCGATCTCTGCAAGAAGAGCTATGCTGGAAGAATTATTGCTGAATGAAAATCCGGAACATATTAAAATTTCAGAAGTTATAGAATTCGAAAACTGGGATGAATTAAACAGTATCCGGGAAAATTCTAGAGACATCAACAGTGAGGGTCTAATGCTGAAACAGAAAAATTCACTATATCATTCCGGCAGAAAAAAAGGCGACTGGTGGAAATGGAAAATCAGCCCGCTGACAATTGATGCAGTTTTGATTTATGCCCAGAAAGGAAGCGGAAGAAGAAGCGCGTATTACACCGATTATACGTTTGCCGTAAAAAATGAAGACAAGCTGGTAACCATTGCAAAAGCCTATTCAGGTCTTACGGATAAAGAAATTATGGAAGTCAGCAAGTTTGTCAATAAAAATGCCATTGAGAAATTCGGGCCGGTAAGAACAGTAAAACCTGAACTTGTTTTTGAAATTGCTTTTGAAGGAATCGGGTTCAGCAATCGACATAAAAGTGGTGTGGCTTTAAGATTTCCAAGGATTCTGAGATGGCGTAAAGATAAAAAGGTTGATGAAATTGACGACCTGGAAGAAATTAAAAAATTAATACAGTGATTTTTAAACGCTATGAACGCAAGCTTATTTTAAATATCAGAATATTTTCGTTCGCAAAGGCGTTTCACTTAGCCAGGATTTTCAGCTTTTACTTATTGAACATAAACTAAAATTTTACGAATGTCGTTCAGCCTCTGCAAAAAAAACTTTTTTAACTATCATAGCGTTTAAACAAAATAAAAAAAATTGACAACATTCGAAAATACCAACGGATTCAAAGTCATTCAGCAATGGATGACTTATAAAAACATTTCCCCTTTCAGGTTTCAGATTGAAACCTGGAAAAAATTCGGGAATGGGTACAGCGGAATGGTTGTTGCGCCAACAGGTTTCGGAAAAACCTATTCGGTCTTTTTAGCATTAATTTCAGACTTTCTCAATCGGCCTGAAAAATATGGAAAAGGCCTGAAAATGATCTGGATCACGCCTCTTCGCTCACTTTCTAAAGATATTGCCAAAGCGATGCAGGAAGCTATTGAGGAAATCGGATTGGATTGGGCAGTCGGTGTAAGAAATGGAGATACCGACCCAAAAGTTCGTCAGCAGCAGGTTAAAAACATGCCTGAAATTCTGGTTGCAACACCCGAAAGCCTTCATTTGCTTCTCGGACAAAAGAAACATCAGCGGTTTTTTCAGGATTTACAGACCATCGTGATTGATGAATGGCATGAACTCCTCGGTTCCAAGCGCGGCGTAATGGTTGAGCTCGGAATATCACAGCTGAGAAAATATGTTCCGAAACTTAAAATTTGGGGAATTACAGCTACCATCGGTAATCTGGATGAAGCCATGGAAGTGCTGATTCCTTATAATGTCAAAAAAGCAAAAATTACGGCGAAGGAGAAAAAGAAAATTGATATTCTCTCCGTATTTCCGGACGAAGTGGAAATTCTTCCGTGGGCTGGACATCTCGGGCATAAACTTGCGGATAAGGTGGTTCCGATTATCCTGAATTCCAATTCAACGATTGTTTTTACCAACACCAGAAGCCAGAGCGAAATGTGGTATCAGCTTTTGCTGGATGCTTATCCTGATTTTGCGGGACAGATTGCCATTCATCACAGTTCGATTGATGCTCATCTGAGAATCTGGATTGAAGAAAACCTCAGCAACGGAAAACTGAAAGCGGTGGTATCCACCTCATCTTTAGATTTAGGAATCGATTTTAAACCGGTAGATACGGTTATCCAGATTGGTTCTGCAAAAGGAGTTGCAAGATTTCTGCAGCGGGCCGGACGAAGTGGCCACTCCCCTTTCGAAACTTCCAAAATCTATTGCGTTCCGACCCATTCCTTAGAACTAATTGAGGTTTCAGCATTGAAAGAAGCTGTAAAAAATAACGTAATTGAGCCTCGTGATCCTCAGGTTCTGTGTTTTGATGTATTGGTACAATTCCTGATGACGCTGGCGATTGGTGACGGATTTTATCCACAGGATATATATCCGCAGATCAAAGAAACTTTTGCATTTCAGCAAATGACGGATGAGGAATGGAAAAATATTCTCGATTTTTTAACCATCGGCGGAAAGGCACTGAAAAGCTATGAAGAATTTCATAAAGTAGTTATTGATGAAACAGGTTTGTATAAAGTAACTTCACGAAGAATTTCCATGCTTCACCGGATGAATATGGGCGTCATTGTAAGTGATGCTATGCTGAAAGTAAAATTTATTTCCGGCGGTTATATCGGTATGGTGGAAGAGTATTTTATCTCAAGATTAAAAAAAGAAGATAAATTCATTCTTGCCGGGCGCGTTTTGGAAGTTGCTATGATTAAAGACATGACGGTTTTCGTACGGGCTTCCAAAGGAAAGGCTTTTGCTCCGAGTTATCTGGGCGGAAGATTGCCTTTAAGTTCCAATCTCGGGCAGTTTTTAAGAGAAAAGCTTTCAGGAGCTCTTAATCCTAAATCTTCTGAAAAAGAATTAAAGTTTCTGCATCCTCTTCTGGCTAACCAGGAAGAACGTTCTCACATTCCGGAAGAAAATGAATTTTTGGTAGAGTTAATTAAAAACCGTGAAGGTTATCATTTGTTCATGTATCCTTTTGAAGGAAGGCTTGTTCATGAAGTAATGGCTGCACTCATTGCGTACCGTATTTCAAAACTGGCTCCGATTTCATTTTCCATGGCGATGAATGATTATGGTTTTGAATTATTCAGTGATAAACAAATTCCGTTGAATGAAGATAATTTAGAACAAATTCTAACCCGTGATAATTTAATGACGGATGTTATTTCTAGTATCAATGCTGCAGAAATGGCTAGACGTAAATTTCGGGATATTGCGGTAATTTCAGGAATGGTGATTCAGAATTTCCCGGGACAGCAGCGTTCGAATAAATCTTTACAAAGTTCCGCAGGTCTCATTTTTAAAGTGCTTGAAGATTACGATCCGGAACATTTCCTTGTAAGACAGGCCTACACGGAAGTCTTCAATATGCAGCTTCAGGAACAGAGGCTTGTAGAAGCATTTAAAAGAATTGAAAAATCAAAAGTTATCCTGAAATTTGCCAATTCTTTTACCCCGCTGAGTTTCCCGATAAAAGTAGACAGTCTCCGTCAGACCCTGTCAAGTGAAGATTTAGATTCCAGAATCAAAAGGTTGGTAGATCAGGCAAAAAAAATCAGGTAATTATCCTATTCTTTTGCCGAGAATGACCAGTGTTCGTTCTATGCCATCCAATACGGCAACATTAGGAAATGTTCCCCAGTCTTCAAAACCGAAATGTCTGAAAAGCTTCAGACTCGGTTCGTTATGAAGAAAAATAAACCCCAGCAAGGTTTTTACCCCGAATTTTCCGGCATTATCAATACAATATTGCAGAACTTTTTTACCGAATCCTTTTCCGCGACAGTTTTCATCCATATAAATGCTGACCTCCACCGTTCCGTTATAAGCCGGTCTTCCGTAAAATGAAGAAAAACTTACCCAACCTAAAATATTTTTTGCTATATCTTCAACCATCCAGAGCGGACGGGTTTCAGGATTATGCTCATAAAACCAATGTATTCTGCTTTCTACAGAAATATTTTCGGTATCGGCAGTCACCATTCGGGAAGGAATGGTAGAATTGTAGATTTCTACAATTTTCGGTAAATCTTCAAGGGTAGCATTTCTAAAGGTTAATTCTTCCATAGGACGGCAGCATTTATCTGCAAATATACATGAAGATTTTTTTTTATATGATTATTCTTCGGCGTCGGGATCTTTCAGTTCTTTAAGGCTTCGGTTTAAGCTTCTGACGCTGATTCCCAGATAAGCAGCCATATCTTCTTTTGAAATTTCCATTTCTTTAGATTTTAATTCCAGAAACTGATTGAGTGTATGTTCCGTTGTATGAAGCTGCTGATACGATGCCCTGCTTGAAGTATTAACGATACGCTCCGCAAAAACATCCAGCAGAAAATTATTAAGACCCAAATCATTTTTAAGCAGATCTTTAAAATACGGGATCGACATTGCATACACGGTAACTTCCGTTATCGCTTCAATGGAGCAAAGACAAGGAACATTTTTAATGACTTCAATCTCACCGATAATTTCTCCTTTACCCAAAAATTCAACAATATACTCTTTGTCATTTTCTTCTATAAAATAGCACTTGGTAATGCCGCTTCTGATAAGCATTATTTTTGTGGAAGTTTCATTCTGTGTAAGTAATCTTTCTCCTTTGGTGTAAGATTTTATAATAATATTTTCCTTTTCCGGCTGCTTCTGATAAAGCGTTTCCAGATAATCTAAAAATGGTTGATTCGTTCTCAGCATGATAATCCGGGACAAATGTCCTTTTTTGGTTGATATTTATTTCTGAATTTTGGAGCGGAAAATTACAAAATCTAATTTTAACGTATTATGAATTCTGTCCATACGATTGCTTTTGATGCCGATGATACCCTGTGGGTAAATGAAACGTATTTCCATGAAGCCGAAATGGCCTTTTGTGAACTTTTTAAAGATAAACTGCCCAATAAGACGGTTTCTGAAGAATTATTTACTACTGAAATGAAGAATCTTCATCTCTATGGTTATGGGGTAAAAGGTTTTATGCTGTGTATGATGCAAACGGCAGGGAAACTCTCGAATGAAATAAGTTACAGATCACTAGCTGGGAAAATCATTGAAATAGGACACGATCTTTTACAGAAGCCTGTTGAACTTCTGGACGGTGTCGCCGAAACATTAGATCAGTTAAAAGAGCGGTATCGATTAGTAGTTGCTACAAAAGGTGATCTGCTGGATCAGGAACGAAAGCTTAAGAAATCAGGACTGCAGGATTATTTTCATCATATTGAAATTATGAGTGACAAAAAAACGAGCGATTATCAGAAACTGATCCGGCATCTGGATTGTAAGCCCGAACATTTTCTGATGGTAGGAAATTCAATAAAATCCGATATTGTACCGGTGCTGGAAACAGGTGGCTATGCTGCTCATATTCCTTACCATCTTACCTGGACGCACGAGCAGCATAAGCATAAGCCAGGATCTGAACATTTTATGGAGCTTAAAAATATCCGTGAGATTTTGGATTATTTTTAAATTAAACTTTGTAATATAACCACAAAAGATGCAAAAGCTATTTCATAGATGCTCTTTATTAATAAAGTTTTCAAAAGAATAAAAAATCAAAGATTTTTGAGCTTATGCACTCTTTTTTACATTCGTACTGATAAGCTTTGAATATAGTATTAAAACTTTTGTTACTTTTGCGGTTAAAATAAATAAAATGTCCCTAAAACCGAAAACTTTAGGGACATTATATTTATATAAAAACTTTCAAAAATTATTTCTTGAGGCATTTCTCCAGAAACTGATCCTGCTCCCAAAGCAAATGCAGAATGTTTTCTTTCGCAACATATCCGTGAGCTTCCTTGGGAAGAAGAACCATTTTTACAGGTGCGCCAAGATTTTTCAATGCCTGGAAATACCGTTCCGTCTGAAGGGTAAATGTCCCGGGATTGTTATCGGCATCACCGTGAACCAATAGTAATGGTGTTTTCATTTTGTCGGCATTCATAAATGGTGACATCGTATTATAAATTTCCGGAACATCCCAATAATTTCTCTGCTCGCTCTGAAATCCGAAAGGTGTCAATGTACGATTATACGCACCACTTCTTGCAATTCCACAGGCAAAAAGACTGGAATGTGTCAAAAGGTTGGCTGTCATGAAGGCTCCGTAAGAATGTCCTCCCACCGCAACTTTTTTACGGTCGATGTATCCGAGCTGATCAACAGCATTAATGGCTGCTTCAGCATTGGCAACCAACTGCGGAATGAAAGTGTCGTTCGGTTCTGTTTTTCCTTCCCCGATAATCGGGAATGCAGCGTCATCCAAAACAGCGTAGCCTTTGGTCGTCCAGTATACGAAAGATCCGTAATACGGGAAAGTGAAATCATTCGGATTTTGGGTATTCTGGCCTGCGGTATTTTTGTCTTTATATTCCGTAGGATAAGCCCAGATCAGCAACGGAAGTTTTTCGGTCTTTGCCTTTCTGTCATAACCTGCAGGAAGATAAAGGGTTCCTGTTAATGTTACTCCATCATTTCTTTTGTATGTAATGACTTCCTTATAAACATCTTTTATGCTTTCAAACGGATTGGCAAACTGGGTTACCGGTTCTGCTTTATTGGATTTTATATTTTTTTTGTAATAGTTCGGATATTGGCTTGACGACTGTTGGGTTGTCAAAATCTCCCCTTTTGAAGGATTCAAAATATCGATGATTTCTTCTTTTGCATTTTTAAGATTGTAGGTGTAAAGTCTCTTCTTTTTTAAAGTCTTCATATCCATCTCATCCAGAAACGGGTGCTGTCCGTCTTTGGCAAATCCTGCACCAATAAGGTAGGACTTCCCTCCTTTCATATCAACCACATATCTTCCGTATTGGTTTTTGGTGGTGTTAAAATTTCCCGGATCATTGTAAACATCCTGATAATTTCTGTCGTCAATTACTTTAGATTCTCCGTTATTCAGGTCAATCAGATAAGATTTTGTACTTCGGGTATCATACCAGCCTTCTGAAACAATAGCATAATGGTCGTTGGTCCAGCTGGTTCCTTCATATCTTTGTTTTGTTTTGAAGAATGATTTCGGGGCATTGCTGAAAGGAGCTTCCCAGGTAAAAATTTCATCCCTGAAATCTGCCGGTTTTGACTGATCCCCGCCGTCCAGCGCTTCAGCATAAACAAGGGTTGCAGGCATATCACTTCTCCATCCCATATCTCTTTTTCCCATTCTTACGGATGAAAAACCTTTCGGCATAATCTCATTCAAAGGAATTTCATTAACCACTTTTACAACATTTCCATTGATATCGTAAACCGTTGTTGTCATCGGAAAACGGCTTAGGGGAACAATATAAGAAAATGGTTTTTTAATGGTTGTGGCCATCAGGTAATTTCCGTCCGGAGAATAGCTCAGGCCGGTGTACATATCCTGATCTTTAATTTTCTTAAGATTTCCCTGAAGATCTGTATTATAGATTTCGGAAGCGGTAAGAATTTCAAAATTCTTTTCATCCTGAGGGTTTTTAAGCAGATCCTGATACGTTCTGTTTTGTGAAACCTTGCCATCAGAAGTTGAAACAATAGGTCCTGTCGGAAGATCTTTACTGGAATCAATCAGTGCTGGCCTATTTTGGGGAAGAACTTTTAGCAATAAATTTTTTGAATCTTTATTCCAGGTATAAGGACTTCCCAGATTGGCGTTCAGGTTGTCCGAAGTAATTTTTCTTGCCGTTGCAGTCTCAAGATCGACGATCCAGAGCTCAACACCTTTGTTAGTGGTATTGGTAAATGCAAAAGATTTTTCGTCCGGGGAAAATGAAGTGTAAGCAATTTTGGGATTCTGGGGTAAGTTTTTAACCTGAACTTCCGTTTTATCATTCAGCTTTCGAACTTTTAAATTATTAATATAGGTAGCTGAGCTTGAAATATTATTCACCGGATTTATTCTGAGTCCGCCAAGTTTCATTTCCTGCTGGCTAAGATCTTCAAGGGTTTTATAAGTCGGGCGGTAACTAAAAACAATCCAGTCTTTTTTGCTGTTCATTAAGACACTCGGAGGTCTTTCATAGTCTGCCAGCTTTAAAATTTCGGCAGATGGCTTTTGGTAACTGATGTTTTCCTGCGCCTGGTAGAAATTAAGAAACGCAAGAAGGCAGATGGTTAACTTTATCTTCATTAATTCTCTTTTTGACGAATTTAATGAATTTTATGTTAACCTGAGTCTCTTTCCGTTTATTGAAACGAAATAAAAAAAGCAGCAAAAAAATTGCTGCCTGTATTGTGATTACCACTCGGTGGCTCTTTTTCTTTTTTCGATCATATGATCTACAGAGAATTTTCCGGGTCCGAAAGCAATGAGCAAAAGATATAATGAAAGATAAATAAGACTCATTTCCCGTTTTTCAAAAGGATCTGCTCCATGAACCACAAATGCTGCGATGATCATCGTAAATATTAAAAATCCCAAGGCAACTCTTGTAAATAATCCTAAAATAAGAAGTATGGAACATGCAAATTCTGCGAAAACAGTAAGAACTAAAGATACGGTTGGTCCCATTCCCAGAAAATCGAAGAATTCAATCTTTCCGCCATCCAGAAGCATCTGAAGCTTGGGAAATCCATGAGACAGCATCGCGAAACCGATAAAAACTCTCACTACCAATAAAATAATATCTTTAAAAACTGTATTAGAATTTGTCGTGTTCAAATAGTTCATTAAGTTAAAATTTAATTAAAGATAACGAAAAATCTTCTTATATAACGGCTTTTCAGCAGTTTTTAGTCTATCGGTAACCGAAGTTTTTCAGATCCCTGTCATTTTTTCTCCAGTCTTTTTTCACCTTTACAAAAAGGTTAAGGTGAATTTTTTTATTGAAAAATTTTTCCAGATCCAGCCTTGATTCTGTTCCTACCTTTTTAATAGCCTCGCCTTTATGTCCGATCACAATGCCTTTCTGGGTATCCCGTTCTACATAAATAATAGAATCGATGAAAATAATTCCTTCTTTTTCCTTGAACTGCTCCGTTACCACTTCTACCGAATAGGGAATTTCTTTATCGTAATTCAGTAAGATTTTTTCACGGATGGCTTCATTTACGAAAAACCGTTCCGGTTTGTCGGTATATTGATCTTTGTCGTAATACGGGGGATTTTCCGGAAGCAATGATTTCAGTTTCGGTAAAATAATATCGGTGTTAAAAGCATTCAGTGCGGAAATCGGCAGAATCTCGGCTTTAGGAATTCGTTCATGCCATGTTTCAACCAGCTTTTCAAGTCCCTCCTGATTGGTCTGATCCACTTTATTCAACAATAGAAGGACCGGTACGGGAATTTTATTCAGTTTATCAATTAAAAATTCTGAAGGCTCTGCTTTGTCGGTAACATCAACGATGAACAGGAATACGTCTGCATCCTGAAGGGAATCTTTTACAAAATCCATCATTTTTTCCTGCAAGCCATATTTTGGGTCAAGAACTCCCGGCGTATCGGAAAATACGATCTGCAAATCTTCTTCATTATAAATTCCAAAAATTCTGTGGCGTGTTGTCTGTGCTTTCTGGGTAACAATGGCCAGCTTCTCGCCCATCAACTGATTGAGTAAGGTTGATTTTCCGGCATTCGGTTTCCCGACGATATTTACAAATCCTGCTTTGTGCATAAAAATTATATTGAACTGCAAAGTTAATAAAACAAATCTGGTCTTTCGGCCTATTCTCGGGATTTAAAATAATAAGCCCCCGAAAATACTTTAATTCCGGGGGCTTTTTCAATTAAATATATACTTTTATCTGTTGTTGATATCCACTCTTACCGGCATTACATAGGTAGAAGCGATCATATTTTCGTTTAATTTTCTGCTGTCTATTCTGTATTGTAGCTTGCTCAATACGTTTTCGATTTCTCTGCTTACGTTTTTACAGTCGCCTTTGGAGTGAACATTAACAATCTTTCCGTTTTCGGCGATGTCAAATTTCACTTCAGAATTTACAATTCCCTGCTTGTAATCGGAATTGGTAAAATCGAAATTATCCATCAGAAGATTTCTTATTTCGCTGAATGCATCGGCTTTATTCAACTGTACTTCCTGAATGGTATTATTATTGGTTGCCTGCGCTTTTGCCGTATTCATTAAGGTTACCAATCCACAAACTAAAAAAGAAGCGATTACTATCTGAATTTTATTTTTCATAACTCGTTGGTTTTAAGGGTTGTTTTAAATTTTCTACTAACTCTTTACCAAAGATATATAAAAAAATTCATATTAATTTTACATACAGTTAACATTGAGTTAACATTGGAAATTAAATTATTGATTGTCAGTATTTTAAAATTTTAAAATAATTGAAAATTTAATATTGGGAGTTAATTTCGAGATGAAAAAATTTAAAAACTATTAAATTTTAGGGGTAAAGTTTGTCAAAGTTAAAATCTTTGACAAAGTGTTACCTATGGTTTTCTGTAAAAATTTATTGTAGCTTTTCTTCGATTTTACGACCAATTTCCAGATGATTGTTAAGCTGAATTATTAATTGGGATTTTTCCTTATTACAAAATACCAGAAAATACATATGGAAAAGACAGAAAGTAATATATTTTCAATCTGAAAAAAACCGAAAATATTTGTGAAGATTAATCTATTGATCCAATAGCATAGGAAAATCTGAAAGGATACCAAAAGCAACAACAGCCATACTTTTTTTAATATAAGCTTTAAACATTTTAAAATATAAGCACTTATTAAAGACAACAATAAAAAATAAATGGGCCACCAAACTGAGATTCTCAATAAGCCATAACCAAATGTACCTTCAGTTTCAACTTTTGTATATGTAAAATCTTCAAATCGTGAATCCAAATAAGATGGCATCATAAACTCTTTTGCAATAAAAAAGGTATTGAGTATTATCAGAAAAATAAAGTTGGAAATAATTAGTTTTTTCATGGTATTAGATTGTTATAAAAATAAAAAAAGGAATCTGCATTCACAAATTCCTTTATAATTAATTTAATATTTCCCTATTCTAACTCCCTCTTCAAAAACTTCCCTGTCAGACTCTTCTTCGACTTCACGATTTCCTCGGGTGTTCCCTGGGCCACGATCTGTCCGCCGTGTTTTCCGCCTTCCGGACCAACGTCGATGATGTGGTCTGCCATTTTGATGACATCCATGTTGTGTTCAATAATGATGAAGGAATTTCCTAATTCCACCAGCTGATTAATCGCATCCATCAGGATTTTTACGTCTTCAAAATGAAGTCCGGTGGTTGGTTCATCCAGAATGTATAGTGTATTTCCGGTTTGTCTTTTCGCAAGTTCCGTAGCTAATTTAATACGCTGTGCCTCTCCTCCACTTAACGTCGTTGACTGCTGTCCCAATGTGATATACCCTAAACCTACATCATGTAAGGTTTTCACTCTGGAATAAATTTTTGGAATCGGCTGGAAAAATTCCACCGCCTCATCAATCGTCATATCCAGCACATCGGAAATCGATTTTCCTTTGTAACGAACCTCTAAAGTTTCCCTGTTGAATCGCTTTCCGTTGCAGGTTTCGCAATGAACATAAACATCCGGCAGGAAATTCATTTCAATCACCTTTAATCCGCCTCCCTGACAGGTTTCACATCTTCCGCCTTTTACATTGAAAGAGAATCTTCCGGGTTTGTATCCACGGATTTTACTTTCAGGCAATTCTGCAAAAAGATTTCGGATGTCGGTGAACATTCCGGTGTAGGTTGCAGGATTGGAACGCGGCGTTCTTCCGATCGGGGTCTGGTCTACATCCACAATTTTATCGATGTTTTCAAGACCTTCAATTTTTTTGTACGGCAAAGGTTCCTGAACAGCTCTGTAAAAATGCCGGTTCAGAATCGGATATAAAGTTCCGTTGATCAGGGATGATTTTCCGCTTCCTGAGATTCCGGTAACCACCACCAGCTTTCCTAAAGGAACATTAAGGGTAACGTTTTTAAGGTTATTTCCGGTTGCACCCTTCAACACGATATTTTTACCGTTCCCTTTACGTCGTTCTTCGGGAATTTCGATCTTTCTTTTTCCGTTGATGTACTGTGCGGTGATCGTATCTGCTTTCAACAGATCTTTGGGTTTTCCCTGCCAAAGAATTTCGCCTCCGAATTTTCCGGCTCTCGGACCGATATCCAGTACCTCATCGGCTTCCAGGATCATATCTTTGTCGTGCTCCACAACCAATACGGAATTTCCGATATCACGAAGGTTTTTCAGGGAATTGATTAATCGTTCGTTGTCTCTCTGGTGGAGTCCGATACTTGGTTCATCCAAAATATAAAGAACATTCACCAGCTGCGATCCGATCTGTGTTGCCAAACGAATCCTCTGGGATTCTCCTCCGGAAAGTGTTCTGGAACTTCTGCTCAAGCTTAAATAATCCAACCCGACATCCAGCAGAAACTGAAGTCTTGTTTCGATCTCTTTTAATATTTCGTGGGCAATAATTGCATTTTTTTCGGAAAATTTATCTTTAACATCGGCCAGCCATTCTTTTAAATCAATAAGGCTTAAAGCATTAACTTCAGCAATATTTTTTCCGTCAATCTTAAAGCTGAGGCTTGAAGGCTGCAGACGTGTTCCTTTACATTCAGGGCATGTTTCTTCTGTTGTGAAATGTCTTTCAAGAAGTATCGCTTCGTAAGATTCCCTGTCTTCTATGATTTCTTCCATAAAGGCAATAAGACCATCAAAGCTTATTTTAATTTTTTTCGTAATTCCGGCGTATTTCAGGTCTTTGTTAAACTCTTTATGACAGCCGTTATACATATAATCCAATGCTTCTGCCGGAATGTCTTTCATGGGAGTGGTCATTCCCAACCCGAAGATTTCAAGAATATTTTTGATCTGGGAAAGAATCCATTTATTGGATTTAAGATCTTCCAAAGGCAGTAAACCTCCCTGGTTGATTGATAATTTAGGATTTTCAATAAAATAATCAGTGTTGATTTTTTTAATGGTTCCCAGTCCTTTACAGGTTGGACAGCTTCCTTTCGGCGAGTTGAACGAAAAGGTATTCGGTTCCGGTAAAGCGAGTGAATGACCGGTTTCGGCATCCATTAAATTTTTAGAGAAATACTCAATATCGGTACTTCCCAGCTTTTGGATTCCGATAAGGCCTTCTCCCATTTCCATTGCCGTACGCAGGGATTTTTCCATTCTGTTTTCCGAGGCACTTTCCCCGATAATCCAGCGGTCGATCACAATATCGATATCGTGGGTTTTATAACGGTCAAGTTTTAAATCATATTCAATGTCCTGCAATTCACCGTCAATTCTTGCCTGTCCATATCCTTTTTTTGCCATCTGTACGAAAAGCTCATGATAATGACCTTTTCTGGCTCTTACGACAGGAGCCATCAGCATGATCTTTTCGCCTTTATAATTTTCTTTGATGGTTTCGAGAATCTGCTCTTCGGTGTAGCTTACCAGTTTTTTTCCGGTGGTTTGGGAGTAGGCATCCGAAACTCTGGCAAAAAGGAGACGCAGGAAATCATACAATTCCGTTACGGTTCCTACAGTTGAACGCGGGTTTTTGTTCGTCGTTTTCTGTTCGATGGCAATTACCGGAGAGAGCCCTTCAATTTTGTCAACATCAGGACGTTCGAGCCCTCCAAGAAATTGTCTTGCATAGGCCGAGAATGTTTCGATATAGCGGCGTTGGCCTTCTGCAAAAATCGTATCAAAAGCCAGCGATGATTTCCCGCTTCCTGAAAGACCGGTAATCACAACAAGTTCGTTTCGGGGAATTTTGACATTGATGTTTTTCAGGTTGTGCTCGCGCGCACCGTAAACTTCTATATATTCTGTTGATTTACTCATAATTTGGTGTGATTTTACATGAAAATCACGATGTGCAAAATTACGGAATTTTATGGAATTTTCTGTGTTAAAAAACGTTAGAATATTGATCCTTCATTTCCATATGATTTTTAATTTCAAAAGATTAATCTATAAAAAAAATACCGATATGAATTTTACCGGTATAAATTATATTAATGCAGAATTTATTGTACAAAAGAATTGTAGGAACTCAGGACAGAATCATAAGCAGAACTGATCTCCTGAATATTGCTGTCAGGAATCTTACTGGCCGCTTTAGAATCCCTGATCAGCTTCCTGTACTTATCCAGAAACTCAGTCGCCCTTTTATTGAAGTTTTCAAACAGGGTTTTCTTATAAGCATATTGCTGCCCTTTCACGTCGAATTGTTTTTTTGCATTTAGATCAACTGCTTTTTCCAGTTCGTCATATTTTTTCTGCACTTCTGCTTCATTGAAACCTTGTGTATATTGTTTATCAAGCACATCCATGGTGGCATCAAGATCATTCATCACCGATTTGGATGACACAATATAATCTTTCATCGGATGATCTTTTAAGATAACTTCTTCAGCGGCTTCGGTAGCAGGTTTTATTTTGGTAACAATATTATCACCTGCCAGGAAAAATGCTTTTACTTCTTCATCAATATCTTTTTGTAAAGCCAGGGCTTTTGCTCCCTGATCGTCCTTATAATCTTCCGAAGTGATATAGGATTTTAGCTCTTCATATTTTTTATCAATACTTTCACGCTTTCTCTTATAGGTAATGAGCTCTGTTTCAATAATTTTCTGTTCACTATCAAAACCGGAAGGAACACCTTTAATTTTGCTTAAAGAATAATCTATTGAGTTAATGACCATCGGCATACTGTAGACGGTTTCTCCTTTAGATTTTTTTACTGCGGCTTCGGCATATTCAACAATGTTCTCTACATGTCTGGAAGAGCTTTTGTAGGAATCAAGGAAATTGTTGTTAAAATCAATAATGGCCTGTGACTGGTCTTCCCCAGCCTTTTCTACTGCATTTTCTATTTTATCAATTCCTTTTTTGCAGCTCACTGCTGTTACACTCACCGACAGGGCAAGTGCAATCGTCATCATTTTTTTCATAAAAATATTGATATGGTATTTATTGTATAATTATTGGTCAGGAAAAATCGGTGTCTTCATTGGTTACCTTCACTACATATTCTATGCCGTCGATGGCTTTAAGAATAATCTGGTTCCTGAGGATATTGGCCATATTTTCCCAGTAGAGTCTTCCGTAAAATGAATAATTGTTCGGGACAATTTCAACTTCTACGGTTCTTATGAAACCTTCTTTCGGCTTATTGCTGATCATGGTCCCACGTTTTACCCGGACTTCTTTCAGTTCGTCCTTCAGTACCATCCGGCAATAGTTTTTCACATCTTCCAGGGAAATAATTTTATCCCTTGTGGTTAAAGCATATTTATATGCCTGGATACTGTCGGTTCCTTTCTGCTCTTCAGCTCCACCAATGGTTTCACTGAGTAATATAAGAACCTGAGATTTCAACTGGTTGGACAATTCCGTTCCCGGACGCATGTGGTTGGCAAGGGTACAATGTGTGATCCAAAACGAAGCGTAGGTATGATCCGTTTTCTCAACCGGTTCCATAATTACATAGTTCAGCTCCTGCTTAATGCTTCTTTTAGCGTTATTTACTTTCTGAACCATGGACTTCATTTTATCAGACATTTCGCTCAGCAAACCTTTTACATTATCTCTGTTTAATAGAGAGAAAGCGGCGATTTCGTCGCGTGTGAGTTCAAGAACATTGGCAATCATGTCGACAGCGTTTCTGTTTGTAAAACGTTCCATTCCGCCTTTTCTTACGGTGTATAATCCTTTTTTAAGGTTATCGTTCGGAGTAAAAGGAATTTCGGTGTATCTTCTTCCGTCGCCATCCTGAACTTCATCAACATACAGGAAATGTTCGCCTTCATCGGTGACCAGCGGAATATTATTTCCCATAATATCGAGGCTGTATTCTGTTTTTTTCCAGCCGCGGTTATAGATCGGAAAGGCATTCAGGACGAAAGAAAAATTATCAAGGATTTCTGCGGAAAACTGTGGTGGAAACTCAAAGGTAAGCCACAGGTAGCGTTTCCCTTCAATATGTTTGGTGATTTCTTCTTTATAATCAACATAACTCAGATTCTCCGGAAGTTGGCCGGGTTCGGAAAATAATGAGTTTGAAATTCCGCTTACTTCAATAAATTTATTATGGTAAATACTTTTTACATCTTCAATGATTTTATTGCGGATAGACTGTTCGTAAAAAATCTGCTCATATCCTTCAGCCTGAGTATTTTTGTAATACGTTAATCCTTCCTTGATGAAAAGCGGATTTCCATTGCTTGTAACCGTAATGTAAGGCAATAACTTATACGTGAAATCCAGGTGCTCAAATGCCGGATTAGAGCAGTAAATGCTTATATATTTCGGAAAAGTTTCCTGGGAATATTTACTAACATCAATGCCGATTGTTACTTTGCGGTAGTCTTCAGGTTTTCCCTGAAACCTTGCAATCGGAATTTTATTCAAACGCTCATCAATGCTGTAGCAGGTATTCCCGACAAACATTATTGCGGTTTGAACGTTGTTAATTCTTACATTTCCCACTGGTGTAAAAGGAATGTTGATCTGTTTATCGGATTCCGATTTTATGGTGGATGTCATATGTTTCCTGAAGAAAAATTCAGTATGTTCCAACATAATTTCTGAAGACTCGAAAGGCTGCGTAAAAGCAATAGCATGTGCAGGAACCGGATGAGTATAGATAGACGGAGTTAACAGTTTTGCCAGTTTTTCAAGAATTCTGGCGTTTACCGTCTGTATTTCATTATTGGCTTTAAAAACTTCCGTGCTGAAAGCGTCAATCAGTAGTTTTACGAACGGATCGAGCGACTGCGGGCTTTTCAGTCCCCATACTTTAGTGGCATTCTGAAGCATTCTCGCCTTTACCGATTCTTTGGAATATATATTCTGATCTAAATTCATAGTTTGTGATTGTGGTGTTAGAAATTAATCAATTGACATCGGGCTGAGAAACAGTTCCGTAGAAAAGCTGAAACGTTCTCCTGTAGCCTCCATTTTTGCATTGATGGCAATTTTTACTTTCTTTTTGATTTCGGTATGTTCTTTTGTGTCGTACGTATGCTCCACAATCTGGATATGGGCATCAATCTGGGGATTTACAATTCGCGGTTCATATTCCTGAATCTGCCTTTTGAGACTTTTAATAAAGACCGTTTCCCAGACGGCGCTGGTAACGCCATTGTCGAATTCAAGGTTCCAGACATCATTTCCGTAATTTTCATCATATCTGTTTTCGCCTTTTTTGGTGGTGATCAAAAGCATAATATTATGGGCAATGCTTTCTCCCATATCGCATGTATCGATGCTTCCTCCTTCCGTCATCAGGGTTGACGGTACAAAAGGCATTCTGTAATTTGGTGTGTCCATAATTCTGCTTCTATATTACATCATAATTGTCGTTTGACAGAAGAGAATACCAAATTAATGATTTTTCACGAAATATAGTACAGTAAAATTCTAAAATTAATGAATGTTTTTAAACCTTTTTGATGTAAAGGGTAAAGAAATTAAGATAAATTATTTCGAATGGATAATTGTACGCTGTAATCTGTTTATTTAAGGATTCGGGGCTTCAAACAAAGTTTGAAGCCCCGAATCCTGCTTTCATTAATATCTTGAAAATTATTTTTTAATAAACTGATAAACCGCATAATCAATCTTAAGGAGATAAGATCCCGAAACAAGATTCTGTACAGGAATGCTCTTTTTATTTTTAAATGGTAAGTTTTCAGAATATATCAACTTTCCTGAAAAATCAAGGATTTGTACCGACTTAACCTGATCTGTTTTTCCTTCAACAAATATTTCATCTTTGGCCGGATTCGGATAAATTCTGAATGCGTTTCCTGATGAAATGAGATCTGACACGGAAAGCACACCCAGATTCTGGCAGTAATCGGAAGGATAAGAATCCCATTCATTATTATTGAAAACTGTGTTAGGCTGGTTGATACCCGCTTTTCTGTATAAAGAAACATTTCCTAATACCGAAAAATTATTCGTGGAAGGAACACCAATTGCATCAACGGTAGTAGATTTATATCTTAATTCTAAATACTGGCTGCCGGAAAATGTCATTTGTGGAGCCGCTGTCGCAAATTTTGCCTGGTTGATGGTATAGCATGAAAAATTAGCATTCGGATTTAAAACTACAAATGTTTCATTGTTCTGTACGATCCCTTCCAGTTCATAAGGGTCAGGGAAATAATAATTGGATCCGCTCGGAAATTGAATAGATAATCTGTAATCACTCAGGTTGACGGCGTGGCCTGTTCTGTTGGTGATTTCAAGACCTTTATTATTCGAACTTCCCTCAAGATATTTCGAAACAAAAAGATCTTTAGCATAGAGATCTGACGCTAAAGTTGTCATGGAAACGGCATTGCTGTCTGGAGAAAGTAAATAGCCGTTGTCGTATGCTTTTACTGTAAAAGTATATGTGGTGGAGGGTGTTAAATGATCCGCACTTAAAGTAGACCCCTTTGTTGTTGCCACCAGATTTCCATTCTGGTACACTTTATAACCTAATACATCGGTGCTTGTACTTGGTGTCCAGCTGAGGGTAACAAAGTAAGCGCTGTTTTGTGTAACCGCTAAATTTGTAGGGCTTTGTGGTGCAGTATTGTCACTCGTTTGATTCCAGATTGCATTTGCCCACGAAGGATTATCAATAAAGGGATTTCTGTTTTTCTGAATAGCATATACTGCATTATTTCTGTCAATTTCCCTTTGAGAAACAGGATCTTGCTGATGCCACTGAAGCAGCATCGCAATATAGGCCGGATCATAAGCTCTTTCTTCGGTTCCATCCAGAGGATTGGTATCTGAAGCAGGATTGGTATTATTGTCAAAATTAAAAGTTCCCAGTTTCCCCTCATAGCGTACGGCGAAGTAAAGGAGACTTCTTGCTACATCTCCCTTAAATTCATCAATCGGCTCATAAACCCGACCAGTATAAGCCATTCCCGGAATAGCAGATTTTGCGATTTTCGATGAATTGGTAAATGTATAATAAACCGGAGATCCTGCAATCCCGTATGGATAATTGCTCCGCAGCTGATTGATTCTGGCATCGGTGGGAACTACATAAAATAAATCGGAATACATAGGATAATTGCTGTAAAAAGTACTTTGAGGCATCATGTGTTCCCTGTTCCAGCCCATGCCTTCCGCGCTGGCGTTCCCGATGATATTTGCAGTCGTATATTCGTAAGCATCCGGACCGGAAGGAATTTCAGAATAAATATCCAGTAATATAGTTGTGTTAGAAGAACCATAATCATAATACCGATCCAGGTCAGTCTGGTTGTAATAGTTGGTGAGATCGCCATAGTGCCAGTTGATATTTTTTTCAGAGATAATATCATGGAGCTTGGACTTCAAAGCATATCCAGATAAACCCGTAGTTCCATTATAATATCCCGCCGGAGCCTGCGCTGCAGAATAAGATACTATAAGAATGATAAGATGTAGAAATTTTTTCATGCCGTAAAAATTGGGTGGCTAAAATAGTAAATTAATATTCTTAAAGTTCGGGATTTTTTATTAAATATTATTAACTTTTAAAATATAAAAACCTGAAAATTAAAAAATTGCAACAGGAGTAGAATGCTTTGAATAATTTTTTTGGGCGTTCCGTCAATTTAATTATCTTTGGGAATTAACTATATATCTATATGAATACAGAGACTATTGACAACATTAAAATGATAGCGGAAACAGCAAAAGAGTTTGCTGAAAAGAATATTAGACCTAATATTATGGAGTGGGATGAAAGTCAAACGTTCCCTAAAGATTTATTTCATGAATTAGGAGAAATGGGGTTTATGGGAATTGTTATTCCTGAGCAGTATGGTGGTTCAGGTCTTGGATATCATGAATATGTTACCATTCTGGATGAGATCTCTCAGGTTGATCCTTCTATCGGTCTCTCCGTAGCAGCACATAATTCCCTTTGTACGAATCATATTTATGAATTCGGGAATGAAGAGCAAAGAAATAAATGGCTTCCGCAGCTTGCATCAGGAAAAGTAATCGGTGCATGGGGACTTACTGAACACAATACAGGTTCTGATTCCGGCGGAATGTCCACTACTGCTGTAAAAGACGGTGATGAATGGATTATCAACGGTGCTAAAAATTTCATTACCCACGCTATTTCAGGAGATATCGCAGTAGTGATGACCAGAACGGGAGAAAAAGGAGCTAAAAATAATTCCACTGCTTTTGTACTTGAAAAAGGAATGCCGGGTTTCAGTTCCGGGAAAAAAGAAAATAAACTGGGGATGAGGGCTTCTGAAACGGCAGAACTTATTTTCGATAATGTACGTGTGCCGGATTCTCACCGTTTGGGAGAAGTGGGAGAAGGTTTCAAGCAGGCCATGAAAATCCTTGACGGAGGAAGAATTTCAATTGCTGCTTTAAGTTTGGGAACAGCAAGAGGAGCTTACAAAGCTGCTTTAAAATATGCTAAAGAAAGACATCAGTTCGGGAAATCGATTTCAGAATTCCAGGCCATTAACTTTATGCTTGCAGATATGGCTACGGAAATTGATGCGGCAGAATTGCTGATCCAAAGAGCAGCTACTCTGAAAAATGCAAAACAGAAGATGACCAAGGAAGGTGCAATGGCAAAACTATATGCTTCCGAAGCCTGTGTAAGAATCGCCAATAATGCCGTTCAGATATTCGGAGGATATGGTTATACCAAAGATTTCCCTGCTGAAAAATTCTACAGAGATTCAAAGCTTTGCACCATTGGTGAAGGGACTTCTGAAATTCAGAGACTCGTAATCGGAAGAGATATTACAAAATAAAAAAAACATTTTTAAAATAAATACAAATGATTAAACAAGCACTTTTAGGTGAATTCCTGCATGAGGCAGAGAACACCAGAAAACTTTTAAATGCAATTCCGGACAGCGCATTAGAATGGAAACCTTCTGAAAAAAACTGGACAACGGCACAGTTGGCGTCCCACATTGCAGAAGTCTACAACTGGTATGACGGAACATTTAACAAAGATGTCTTTGATATGGGAACTTATCATTACGATAAAGGCGACATTTCAAAAACGCAGACTATTGTGGAAAAGTTTGAAGAAAATGTAGCCAAAGCTCACGACGTCCTGAATAATTGGGATGAAAGTACGATGATGAATGAATGGAGAATGGAAATGAATGGAAATGTCGCTTTTCCTCCAATGCCGAAGATTCAGGTTATAAGAGCTTTTTTGTTTAATCATTTATATCATCACAGAGGAGAACTGATTGTTTACCTGAGATCAACGGGAAATAAAGTCCCGGGAATGTACGGTCCTACTGCTGATGATAACTCATTTTAAAAAAATTAGAATTATATCATTAAAAGTGAATAGTACACGTGTTTTGCGTGTGCTATTTTCTTTTTAGGAAAAAATGTAAAAACAGAAATATTTAATGTATTGCATAATTATTTAGATGGAATATCTAAAATATTCTTAAAAAATTTTGTTTTTCGTAATCATATTTTTATTAGATTTGGTATTCCACAATCAAATAAGAATTTATATGAAAAAACAATTAACGTTGTTGGGAATGCTTTTTCTATCCGGCATTTCCTTCGCGCAGACCGATCGTCTCTGGTCTTCAGGTTCAGGAAAAATAACTTCCAACATCTTCGAAAACAAAAGCAGTATTATTAATCCTAAAATTTACAGCCTTGACATTAATGGGTTAAAAAATGCTCTTGTTAAAGCTCCAAAAAGGCTGGCTGCCGGAGAAAAATCTGAAATTATCATCTCTTTTCCCAATGCTGAAGGAAGAATGGAAAACTTCAAAGTCAGAGAAAATTCCAATTTCGATCCTCAGCTGGCTGCAAAATATCCTGATATAAAAGCATATGTGGGTGAAGGTCTTGAAAACCCTTCTTCAACTGTTTATTTCAGTGTTTCACCATTAGGACTTTCGTCCATGGAAATTTATGGTGATAAATCTGCGGTTTTTATTGAACCGTACACCAAAGATCTTTCCACTTATATTGTTTATAAAAAATCTGATAAAAAAGACGATCTCAATAAATTTGAATGTACCGTGCTGGATGTTGCCCAGAAAGGCGCTTCAGTGTCTACCAATATGGCGGCAAGGCCTAATGCGGATGATGCTAAATTAAGAACATTCAGACTTGCATTGTCTTGTACGGGAGAATATACGGCTTATTTCGGAGGAACTAAAGCGAATGCTTTAGCTGCAATGAATAACACCATGACCCGGGTCAACGGCGTTTTTGAAAAAGATTTTTCGGCAAGAATGGTTTTAATTTCCAATAATGATGCTGTGATTTATACAAGCGCCTCATCGGATCCCTACTCTGCTGCTGCACAGATGAATAACTGGAACTCCCAGCTACAGTCGACTTTAACATCAGTTATCGGCGAAGCCAATTACGACATCGGTCATCTGTTCGGAGCTTCCGGAGGTGGTGGGAATGCAGGCTGTATCGGATGTGTATGTACCAACGGATCCAAAGGAAGCGGCTATACTTCTCCGGCAGACGGAATTCCTTCAGGAGATAATTTTGATATTGATTATGTAGCCCATGAAATGGGACATCAGTTTGGCGGAAACCATACCTTTTCTATGAGCAATGAAGGCACTGGCGCCAATATGGAACCGGGATCAGGATCAACAATTATGGGATATGCAGGAATTACCAGCCAGGATATTCAGCCTCACTCCGATGCGTTCTTCCATGCAATCAGCATTCAGCAGATTACCAATAATATTAAAGCCAAAACCTGTCCTGTAAGCACCAATACCGGAAATTCAATTCCTACAGCTAACGCAGGGTTAGATTACACTATTCCTAAAGGGACACCGTTTATGTTAACGGGAACCGGAACAGATGCCAACGGAGATTCGTTAACCTATATCTGGGAACAAATGGATAATGCTTCTTCTTCCCAGACCGGTGCAAGCTCCGCGGCAAGTGCAACAAAGGCTTCAGGACCTACTTTCAGATCATTTACTCCAACCGCTTCACCGGTAAGATATTTTCCGAGAATGTCTTCTGTTCTAGCCGGAGCTACAACAACGGCTGGTTCGGAAATTACCGTGGAAGCTTTATCTAATGTAGCTAGAAGCTATAATTTCAGATTTACTGTTCGTGATAACAGAGCAGGCGGTTCAGGGAACAATTCTGATGATGCTGTGATAACGGTAAACGGAACTGCAGGACCATTCAGCGTAAGCTCTCAGAATTCAGCAACAACATATACGGGAGGAACATCTCAAACGGTGACCTGGAATGTTGCGGGAACTACTGCAAATGGCGTAAATGCAGCGAATGTTGATATTCTTTGGTCAACGGACAGCGGAAATACATGGACTACCCTGTTGGCAGGAACACCAAATGACGGGTCTCAGGCAGTAACGATTCCTAATTCATCTACCACTACAGGAAGAATTATGGTGAAGGGATCCAATCATATTTTCTTTGATGTAAACAATGCCAATATCACGGTAAATGCAGGATCCGGAACAACAGATACAACAGCTCCGACAGCTCCTACTCTTTCTGCCTCAGGAACCACTTCTACAAGCACCAATTTATCATGGTCCGGAGCAACGGATAATGTTGCGGTAACAGGTTATGATGTTTACCAGGGAGCTTCTTTAATCGGTTCTACGGCTTCTACATCGTATACCGTAACAAGTCTTAGCCCTTCTACAACATATACTTTCTCGGTAAGAGCAAAAGATGCGGCTGGAAACGTATCATCTTCAAGCAACTCGGTAAGCGTAACCACATTGTCCGGAAGTACTGTTTCCTATTGTTCGGCATCTGCAAATAATACAGCAGATGAAAGAATCGGAAATGTAAAATTCGGTACGATTAATAATACTTCTACAGGAACTGCGGGATATGAAAACTTTACATCAATCTCTACCAATGTTACCAGAGGAACAGCTTATGCAATTTCGGTAACTCCTGTATGGACATCGACAGTGTATAGTGAAGCATACGCGGTATATATCGACTACAACGGAGACGGAGACTTTACAGACAGCGGAGAACTGGCCTGGTCCAAAACAGGTTCTACCACAAGTCCCGCAACAGGTTCTATCACAATTCCTTCAACAGCTACTTTAGGTAGCACAAGAATGAGGGTCATGATGCAGTACAGTTCTGTTCCTTCCTCTTCATGCGGAACGTATACCTACGGACAGGTGGAAGATTATACATTAAACATCGTATCTTCCGGAAGAGGTGAAATCGGTACGAAAGATCTTATAACAGATATTAAACTGTATCCAAACCCGGTGAAAGACATTTTATATATATCAAATACGACGGCAGAAGATTATAAAATCTTCGATATGGGTGGAAAACTAATCAACTCTGGAAAACTCGAAAGAGGTTCTGTCAATGTAAGCAGTCTTATAAAAGGAGCTTATATGATTCAGATCGGAGAAACCTCCAAGAGATTCATTAAAAACTAATAACTGATCAATTAATATTGAGTAAAGGCTGTCCGGAAACGGGCAGTCTTTTTTTATGGGTGATGAGCAATTAGTAATAAGTAATAAATCATGATTGATTTGCAATTCAAAATTTAGAATTTAAAATTCAAGATTAAGAACTAATGATTTTCATTTAATTATAAAAACCTAAGTCCTGAATTCTGATTTCTGAAACCTAATTTTTATATTTGCCTAAATAAAAAATATTCATGGATAAAATTGACAGTCTGAACCAGGTAGCAGAATTCCACACAACTTTTAAAGCCCCTATTTTAGATACCCCGCAGATTCCTTCACCGGAAAGATGCAACCTAAGGGTTGAACTTTTACAGGAAGAACTGAACGAATTGAAACAGGCCATTGCAGATAATAATATCGTAGAAATTGCCGATGCTTTGTGTGATTTGCAATATGTATTAAGCGGTGCGGTTCTGGAATTCGGACTTGGCAGTAAATTTGTAGAACTGTTCAACGAAGTACAGCGATCCAACATGTCGAAGGCTTGTGACAATGAAGAGCAGGCACAGGAAACTGTAGAATTCTACAAAGAAAAAGAAGTAGAATCATTTTTTGAAAAATCAGGTGAAAAATATAATGTTTACAGGAAAGCAGATCATAAAGTTCTGAAAAACAAATATTATTCTCCTGCCGATCTGAAGACAATTATTGAAAAATAGAATGAAAAAAATTATTAAAAGTATTCTTACGGTCTCCGTATTGTTCCTTGCCCTTCAGCAGTTCTCTGCACAAAAAGTCGTTGTAGGCCGCGAAGTGGAAACCACCAGCGACGGGAAAATGCTGCTGGGAAATCAGCTGAAAGAAAAATTCCTGGAAGCTCCGTATTCGGATTGGTATGTAAAAGAGCACGACGAATATGCACTGGACCAAAAAGCCATCAGCGAACTTAAAAAAGCGAAAATTAATTCTTATAATATGGTTGTTTTCATGGGAACATGGTGTGAAGACAGCCACAGGGATTTCCCACGCCTCATGAAGATTCTTGAGGAAGTAAAATTCCCCGAAAGCAAGCTTACCATTATCGCAGTCAACCGTAAAAAAGAATCCCCGACAGGAGATGAAGTACGGTACAACGTTCAGAAAGTACCTACAATTATTGTAGAAAGATATGGTAAAGAAATCGGCAGGATTATAGAAATGCCGACGACCGGATATATTGAAAGAGATCTTGCTGAAATATTAAAAAAGGATGACCAGTCCGTAATTAAAGAAATTTTTAATAAATAAATCTTGAGAAATCTAAAAGTAATATTACCGTTTCTGGCAGGTGTCATTCTAATGATGATCCTGTTTTTCAGCTTCAGATCCTGTTTAAATCCTGCTGAGAAAACTGAAAAGTCAGATTATTATATTCTGACCAATCAGATTTCAAAGATGAATAAAATGGTCGTTCTGGAACAGAATACTTCCTCCATGCAAAAGACCAAAATGGGCTATGAATTCTTCGGAAAAGAAGTATCCAGCAACAGTATTATTACTTATACTAAAACCAATGCGCAGGTTTCTTATGATCTGAACAAAATGAAAATGGAAGTAGATTCCATTAATAAAAAATTAATTATTACAGAACTTCCGGAGCCGGAGATAAGAATTACGCCAAGTGTGGAAATCCAGTCGCTGGATGATTCTTTCTTTAACAGAATTTCTGAAAAAGACATTAAAAATGTTACTCAGAAAGCTAAAACTACAGCTATAAATTCTATCGATCAGAACAGGCTGAAAAGTGAAGGCAAAGAGCAGCTCATGGAAAATCTCAATACGATTTTCGTTTTGGCAAAGGCTTTGAATTATACAATAGAAGACCAGACAGGAAAGCTGGGCATTCTAAAACTGTAAAATTTAAAGCAATGAACTCAGAAGAAAACAAAAAAAAGGAATCTGCAAACACCGCAGAAACAAAAAAGCAAAATGAGGATTTCCAGAATATCCCTGCAGCATCAAAGAAAACCAACCCTTCTGATGTAGACAAGGAAGACGTTCAGAAATCTTCAAAAAACAATGAATCCGGAAAAACGGACAATATCAAAGGATAACATAAAAAGGTTCTGCTTATAAAAGCGGAACCTTTTTTAGAAAAAAAATATACAAATAAAAATCAAACCATATAAAAATTCGCTCCGCCGTCTGAATTTTATGGACTGTTAACTATATTATCTAATTTTCAGCGAAGCGAAATTATTTTTTTAATCAGACAATCGTAGATTTTCCGATTTTTACATTCTCAAAATTATAATAAGACTTTTCGGAATATTTAATGTAATCGGCAATAAAGCTCCCTACTTCACCCGTCGAATAATGCTGTTCTGCATTCAGATCCATTGTTACATATTTATTTTCGATCGCATATTCTACAGACTGTCTTAATTTTTCCGCCGCCTGTCCCAGTCCGAGATAATCCAGCATCATTGCTGTACTTAAAACAGATGCCACAGGATTGGCAATTCCTTTTCCTTTTGCCTGAGGATAAGACCCATGAATCGGTTCAAATAAAGCATTTTCATTTCCGATGGAAGCCGAAGGAAGAAGACCGATAGACCCTCCGATCACGCTCGCTTCATCCGAAATAATATCCCCGAACATATTTTCCGTTACAATTACATCAAACTGTTTCGGGTTTAAAATCAACTGCATTGCTGCATTATCCACGAACATAAAATCAAGTTCCACATCCGGATATTCCTGTGCAATCTCTTTACAGACTTTTCTCCATAATCTGGAAGTATCTAAAACGTTAGCTTTGTCAATCAGGGTTAATTTTTTCCTGCGTTTTTGCGCTTCCTGAAAAGCCATATGAACGATCGGTGCAATTTCATCACGATAGTATTTACAAATATCATAAGCGTATCCTGCTTCTTCATCGGTAAATTTTTCACCGAAATAAATTCCGCTCACAAGCTCCCGGAAAATCTGGATATCGGCACCTTCAATAATTTCTTTTTTTAGAGGACTTTTATCAATCAGGGAAGAATATGTTTTTAAAGGACGGATGTTGGCAAAAAGTCCGAGCTCCTTTCGCAGTTTAAGTAAACCTTGTTCCGGACGAACTTTTGCATCAGGATTATGATCAAAAGACGGATCTCCGATCGCTCCGAAAAGTACTGCATCAGCCTCTTTGCAGATTTGCAGCGTCTCTTCCGGTAAGGGATTTCCCGTCTTAAAAATCGCTTCTGCGCCCATCAATCCGTACGTGAATTCGAAGGTATAATTAAAAACTTCGCCAATTGCGTTCAGAATTTTAGTGCTTTCGTTCACTACTTCCGGTCCTATTCCGTCTCCGGGAAGAACGGCAATTTTAAAACTTGTTTTCATATATTTTCTGCGTTTTTAATTCAAACTCCTGAATGGCTTTTTTCCTGCTGATCAGAAAATCAATATCATCATACCCGTTCATCAGGCAGATTTTTTTATAAGAATCAATTTCAAAATATTCGGAACGATTTCCAAATTGTATGGTCTGGCTTTCCACATCAACCTTTATTTCTGCTTCAGGATTTTCGGTAATGCCGTCTAAAATTTTCTTTAAAAAACTTTCCGAAACTTTTACAGGAAGCAACCCGTTATTTAAAGCATTTCCTTTAAAAATATCGGCGAAAAAGCTGGATATAACAACTTTAAAACCATAATCCGTCAACGCCCACGCTGCATGTTCCCGACTGCTTCCACAGCCGAAATTATTTCCCGCCACCAGAATTTCACCTGAGTATTTTGAATTATTTAATACAAAATCGGGATTCGGGTCATTCGTATGAACACTGTACCTCCAGTCCCGGAAAAGGTTTTCACCGAACCCTTTTTTATCAATACTTTTTAAAAACCGGGCCGGAATAATCTGGTCGGTATCTATATTTTCTGCCGGCAACGGAATTGCCCGGGATTGTATAATGACTAATTTTTGCATTTTGTGCTAAATCAATTATAGTTATTTATTCAATTAATTTTCAGGAGCTTAATCCCGCTATCCACTCATACTCCTCGCTCCCATTCTTCCCGCCTTCTCCAATGCTAAATCCTTATATTCCAGCATTTCTCCAGCTCTTGCTCCGGGGTAACCGTTTCTATCGGGGCTAGGAAAGTGAACGGTTAATTTCACTTTGTGAATCATTAACCAATTTCTAAAATTCACTATTGATAATTCACTTACTAAAAGCTTGTTTAAACCAATTTTTAAATTTAACCGCAAAAGATATAAAAGACTTTATTGGATTTATTTAAAGTATTTCAAAGTCTGCAAAGAGAAAATCTTTGATTTTTTAACTTATGTGTTCTTTTTTTCCACTTAAGTATTAAATTTAAAAAACTAAAATGTTTAAATCTTTTGCATCTTTTGTGGTAAAAAAGTTTAGACAAGTTTTAAGTAAAATTCATCTCCATCAGTTTTCAAAAGCCGAAATTTTCCCTTCCACAGCAACCTTAGCAGCCGTTAGAGGACTCGCCAGGATTGTTCTTGCCCCCTGTCCCTGTCGTCCCTCAAAATTCCTGTTGGAAGTCGAAACACAATATTCACCTTCCGGAATTTTATCATCATTCATCGCCAGACAAGCCGAACATCCCGGCTGCCTGATCTGGAAGCCTGCTTCCGCAAAAATTTGGTCAAGGCCTTCTTCATATATTTGTTTGGACACCTGCTGAGAACCTGGAACAATTAAAGCATGAACGTGTTCGGATTTTCTTTTTCCTTTAATATAGCTGGCTGCCGAACGGAAATCTTCGATTCTTGCATTGGTGCAGCTTCCGATGAAAACATAATTCACTTTAATATCGGAAAGAGCCTGTCCTGCTTTTAATCCCATATATTTCAAAGCCTTTTCTTCAGAGTCATTTTGCGGATCCGGAATGTTCTGACTGATTGAGATTCCCATTCCTGGATTTGTACCGTACGTTACCATCGGATAAATGTCGGAGGCATCAAAGACAAATTCCGCATCAAAAACAGCTCCTTTATCGGATTTCAAAGTTTTCCAGTATTCCAGCTTCTCTTCCCATTCTTCTCCTTCCGGCGCAAATTTTCGTCTTTTTACATAGTTGAAAGTGGTGTCGTCCGGAGCGATCATTCCGCCGCGGGCACCCATTTCGATGCTCATATTGCAAACCGTCATTCGGCCTTCCATCGACATTTCCTCAAAGACATTTCCGGCATATTCACAGAAATATCCCGTTCCGCCATCAGTCCCGACTTTTGAAATGATATAAAGAATAACATCTTTTGGCTGAACGTTTTTATTTAATTTACCATTTACGGTAATTCTCATTGATTTAGGCTTATTCAGTAATAAACACTGGCTTGCAAAAACCTGAGCCACCTGGCTGGTCCCGATTCCAAAAGCGATCGATCCGAAAGCGCCGTGCGTAGAAGTATGGCTGTCGCCACATACGATGCTCATTCCCGGTTGGGTAATCCCCAGTTCCGGAGCAATGATGTGGACAATTCCCTGGTAAGGATGCCCCAAACCGTATAATTCGATATGGTTTTTTCTGCAGTTTTCCGTTAATTGCTGAACCTGGTTTCTGGAAGATTCATCGCGTATCGGCTTATCCTGATCCCATGTCGGAACATTGTGATCTGCAGTCGCTATAATCTGTTTCGGCCTGAAAACTTCAAGGTTCCTGGATTCCAGTTCTGCAAAAGCCTGCGGGCTTGTCACTTCATGGATCAAATGTTTATCGATATATATAATCTGAGGCCCGTCGGGAATCGTTTCCACCACATGAGCATCCCAGACTTTGTCAAAAAGTGTTTTCTTAGTGTCCATTGTTTTGTTTAATTGAAAACCAATTCCTTATCCTATTTTTCTTGTTACCCTTTCAATAATGGCAGTTAAATCGTTATTATCAATTTCTTTTTTGCGGTCAGCCATTTTGAGGAATTCCTGATATAAAAAATCCAGCTCATTTTTGGTAACATCAAAACCGATGTTCTTGAACCGGTACGCCAGCGCAGAGCGCCCGCTTCTGGCAGTAAGTACAATAGTTGAGGCGTTGACCCCTACTTCCGCAGGATCAATAATTTCGTAGGTTTCCCTGTTTTTGATCACGCCGTCCTGATGAATTCCTGAGCTATGGGCAAATGCATTGGCTCCCACAATGGCTTTGTTGGGCTGTACCGGCATTCCCATCAGATCAGACACCAAAACACTCATGTAATTGAGCATTTTGGAGTTGATCTCTGTGTATAATTTTAAATTTTTATGTTGTTTCAAAATCATAACAACTTCTTCCAAAGCTGTATTCCCGGCTCTTTCTCCAAGCCCATTGATGGTACATTCTATTTGCCTTGCTCCATTAATCACACCTGAAATTGAATTGGCTGTCGCGAGTCCAAGGTCATTGTGGCAGTGGCATGACAGCACCGCTTTTTCAATACCTTTTACATTTTCTTTCAGGTATTTTATCTTTTCCCCGTATTCTTCAGGAAGGCAATATCCTGTTGTATCCGGAATATTGAGGACTGTAGCTCCTGCTTTAATAGCTTCTTCACAGACTCTCGCGAGGTAATCATTATCGGTTCTTCCGGCATCTTCGGCGTAAAATTCTACGTCTTCTACAAAGCTTTTGGCATATTTTACGGCCTGTACCGCTCTTTCAATAATATCTTCCCTGTTGGAATTGAATTTATATTTAATATGCGAATCTGAAGTTCCTATTCCTGTATGAATTCTTGGCCTCTTCGCAAACTTCAGTGCTTCCGCTGCAACCTCAATATCTTTTTGATTGGCCCTTGTTAATCCGCACACTTTTGCATTTTTCACCAATTTTGAAATTTCGGAAACAGAATGAAAATCTCCCGGACTGGAAATGGGGAATCCAGCTTCAATAATATCAACTCCAAGTTCATCCAGCTTTTCCGCAATAGCCATTTTCTGTTCCGTATTCAGTTTACAGCCGGGAACCTGCTCACCATCCCGTAGCGTGGTATCAAAAATTTCAACTTTTTCGGAATTCATAATGCAGTATTTTACTTAATTTTGATTCAAAACTAAAAAGATGAAACGTTTATTCATTTCTGGTTTTATAAAAATTACAATATTCAAATTAGTGTAAATTGAATATAAAATTTTGTTTATCAGTATTTTAAAATTTAAAAATTTACAATGGCAGAATTGCATAAAGATTTTTTATTCATCCTCATTAAGTCGCTTACGACTTCGGAAAAAAGACAATTCAGGCTGTATGTAAACCGGCTCGGGATCAATGTGGATGCAAAATTCCTGCTTCTTTTTTCTGAAATGGATAAAATGAAAGAATATGATGAAAGCATTATTATTCAAAAGAAAATTTCAACAAAACAGCAGTTGTCCAATCTGAAAGCGCATCTTTACAAACAGATTCTGGTAAGTTTACGAATGAATCCGAGTCATCAGAATTATAGGATTCAGCTGCGCGAACAGCTTGATTTTGCCAATATTCTTTACCAGAAAGGCCTTTACAGGCAGGCTTTGAAAATTTTGGATAAAACAAAACAGACTGCTCTGGAACTTGACGAAAAAACCATTGCTTCCGAAATTATTGACCTTGAAAAAGTAATTGAATCACAATTTATTACGAGAAGTATTGAAGGCCGTGCCGATGAACTGATCAGACAATCCACAGAAATCAGCAAACAGAATCATTATGCCACTGAACTTTCCAATCTTTCTTTGAAACTGTACAGCGAAATGTTGACGCACGGGTATGTGAAAACTGATGAAGAGCGTGATGAAATCATGAAAATATTTGATGAGCAAATTAGAAAAATCACTTTTGAAAAACTGAATTTTACAGAAAAATTATGGTATTTTAAGGCTCATGTGTGGAAAAATCAGCTGCTGCAGGAATATAAATACACATTGAAATATGCCTTTCTCTGGGTAGACCTTTTTCACAACAATCCGGAGATGATTATGAGTCATCCGGTATGGTATATCAAAGGAAATACTTATCTCCTTAAAATCCTGTTTCTTTATGGAAATATTAATATTTTGGAACAGCGTTTCAGAAAATTCAATGAAGTAGTTTATTCTTCAAGCTTTGCTCAAAATGAAAATTTGCAATCTCTTGTTTTTCTGACTCATTATAATACTTTAATGAATATCCACTTTGTGAAAGGTGAATTTTTTTCCGGAACTAAAATAGTTCCGGAAATTGAGCTGAAAATGGAAAGGTTGCGCGATAAAATTGATGAGCATCATTTCATGATTCTGTATCTTAAAATGGCAGCAATGTTTTTCGGAAGTAAAAAATTTAAAGACTCGATAAAATACGCGTTAAAAGTAATTGAATCAAAAGGAAATGTTCAGGAAGATCTGCTGTTTCATACAAGAATTCTTATTTTAATGGCAAAATATGAATCGGCAAATGATGAAGATTATGATGATTTTATAAAAGCAACTCTAAAATTTGCGAAAAAAATGAAAAAACCGGATGAATTTCATTTTGAAAGTGTAAACTTCTTTAAAAATCTGAATAATTTAACGCCTCACAATCAGTTGGAATCTTTTAAAGAATTTAATAAAAAGCTTGACGTTTTTGAAGAAAATGAATATTACAGAAGGTCTTTATTGTACATAGATATTCACGGCTGGGTAAAATCTAAAGTGAGAAATGTTGATGTTATTGAAATTATTAAAGAGAAAGTAAGGTATAAAAGAAATAATTAAATCTATTCTAATATATTCATAATTAAAAGGTTGATATGATTTCAATCTTTAAAAACGTTTTTATTTGCTTTTTAGTATTAAATATTCCGTCAAATAGATACATCTGTAGCATTTTAAATAAAAATTCCGTATTTTTGCATCTTAAAATTTCTTAGTAAACAATGATAAAAATTACACTTCCAGACAGTAGTGTCAAAGAATTCGAGGCGGGAGTTACTCCGCTAGATGTGGCAAAATCTATAAGCGAGGGATTGGCTAGAAACACCATTTCCGCAATTGTTAATGACAAACAAGTAGAGACAACCACACCTATCACCACGGATTCTACGATACAACTGTTGACATGGAATGATGATCTTGGAAAGAAAGCATTCTGGCATTCTTCTGCCCACCTTCTGGCGCAGGCGATCCTTGAGTTTTATCCCAATGCTAAGTTAACCATCGGTCCTGCCATCGAAAGCGGATTCTACTATGATGTAGATTTCGGGGACGAAAGCTTGTCTGAAAAAGACTTCGAGAAAATTGAGAAGAAAGTATTGGAAAATGCTAAAAAAGGCTCAACTTTCTCTTTATATCCTGTTTCTAAAGAAGAAGCATTAAAGGTCTATGCAGATAATCCTTATAAGGTAGAATTGATTTCTAATCTTAATGACGGAGAAATCACTTTTGTAACCCACGATGATTTCACAGATCTTTGCCGTGGAGGACATATTCCGAATACGAATATTGTAAAAGCTGTTAAGATTTTAAATGCAGCAGGAGCATACTGGAGAGGAAATGAAAAAAATCCTCAATTAACAAGAGTGTATGGTATTTCTTTCCCTAAACAGAAAGAATTAACAGAATATCTTGAAAGGCTTGAAGAAGCTAAAAGAAGAGATCACAGAAAATTAGGTAAAGAATTAGGAATTTTTGCTTTCTCTGAAAAAGTTGGTGCAGGCTTACCGCTTTGGCTGCCAAAAGGTACTGCTTTGAGAAGAAAGCTTGAAAATTTCCTTTCTGCAGCTCAGAAAAAAGGAGGATACGAATTCGTAATGTCACCGCATATTGGCGCCAAAGAATTGTATGTAACTTCCGGACACTGGGATAAATACGGTGCAGACAGCTTCCAGCCGATTAAAACCCCAAATGAAGGTGAAGAATTCATGCTGAAGCCAATGAACTGCCCGCACCACTGTGAAATTTATAAAACTTCGCAATGGAGCTACAGAGACTTACCGAAAAGATACGCAGAATTCGGAACGGTTTACCGATATGAGCAATCAGGAGAACTTCACGGCTTGACAAGAGTTCGTGGATTTACTCAGGATGATGCACACTTATTCTGTACTCCTGATCAGTTGCTGGGAGAGTTTGAAAAAGTTATTGATCTTGTACTATACGTTTTTAGGTCTTTAGGTTTTGAAGATTTTGTTACTCAGGTTTCATTGAGAGATCCTGAAAACAGAGAAAAATATATCGGTTCCGATGAGAACTGGGAAAAGGCGGAAAATGCTATCATCACAGCGGCAAAAAACAAAGGTTTGAAAACTGTTGTTGAATATGGTGAAGCCGCATTCTACGGTCCTAAGCTTGATTTCATGGTGAAAGATGCTTTAGGCAGAAAATGGCAGCTTGGAACGATCCAGGTTGACTATAACTTACCGGAAAGATTTGATCTTCACTATATTGGGAATGATAATGAGAAGCACAGACCGGTGATGATCCACAGAGCGCCTTTTGGTTCTATGGAGCGCTTTATCGCTATTCTTCTGGAGAATACTGCCGGAGACTTCCCTCTATGGCTGAGTCCGGAGCAGTTTATTATTCTGCCGATCAGTGAAAAATATGCAGATTATGCTAAAAAAGTTTCAGAATTTTTAGAAAATCACGATATTAGCGGTCAGATTGATAATAGAAACGAAAAGACAGGTAAGAAGATTCGCGATGCAGAATTAAACAAAATTCCATTCATGCTGGTTGTAGGAGAAAATGAGGAGAAGGATGGCACAATTTCTGTACGTAGACGGGGTGAAGGAGATTTAGGAGTAATGAATTTAGAAGACTTCGTTTCTTATTTCAAAAAAGAATCTGCGATCTAAAATCAAGGATTTTAATTCAGACTTAAAACTATTGAGTTTGAATACAAATTAAATTAGAGTTAACCAATAAAATTATAATACAATAGCACAAAGATTTAACAACAGGGGCCCACAAAGACGTCCTGTACAGGAGGACTTACACTTGATCAACGATAAAATTCGTGTGAGAGAGCTTCGTTTGGTGGGCGATAACGTAGAGCCGGGAGTATATCCTACAGAAAAAGCAAGACAGATTGCTCAAGAGCAAGAACTGGATCTTGTGGTAATTTCTGATAAGGCTGAACCGTTTATTGCTAGAGTTTTGGACTATAAAAAGTTCTTATACGAGCAAAAGAAAAAACAGAAGGAACTTAAAGCCAAGCAGGTAAAAGTAGTGGTAAAAGAAATTCGTTTCGGACCTCAAACTGATGAGCACGATTACGAATTTAAGAAGAAGCATGCTGAAAAATTCCTTGAAGAAGGTTCAAAGTTAAAAACCTACGTATTTTTTAAAGGACGTTCCATTATCTTTAAGGATCAGGGAGAGATTCTTCTTTTAAAGCTTGCCCAGGAACTGGAGCATGTTGGAAAAGTAGACCAGCTTCCTAAGCTTGAAGGAAAAAGAATGATTATGATGATGAGTCCTAAAAAACCGGCTAAATAATTATATGTGGCGGTAGCTCCGTCAATTAACAATACAAAGCTCCAATTTATTGGAGCTTTTTTTATTTAATAACCTGATTCAAGAATATTTTAAATCACAAAATAGAGATTATAGTAATGTTTAATTTAATATTAACAGTACTTTAAATAAAGGGTTTTTCAGTATATATTATATCTTTAATATGGGATATATTATAAATAGTTATATATTTGCAACGTCAAATAAATAAAATATGAAAATTAAACTTTTAACAGGATTTGCAGCAGCAATGTTATTAACTTCTTGTGCTCAGGATGAAACATTTGAAAACACAGGCCTTAAAAACGAAGAATTAAAAACTTCAGAAATTGCAGCCCGTGGAATTTCCTCAACAGTAACTTTCGTTAAAGAAACAACGAACCATCCACAAAGGCTGGATCCGGGCCAATCAATCAGTTTATCGTATAATATCTATACCTACAGATTGGAAATGCAGGGAGACAGTAATCTTGTGCTTTATCAGGATAGGCCGGGCTTTACGCGTGCTATCTGGAGTACAAACACGCATCGTGACAGCGGTACACCTTGGCTCATTGCGCAAAATGACGGAAATCTTGTAATTTACAATAACGGGAATCCACTTTGGCATACCAACAGTTCTGTAAGTGAAAATGTATCCAATCCTCATATAAAAATGCAGTTATATACCAGAAGCGGTGGTTCTATTCCTGCAGGAATAAGAATCAAATTGGTATTAGGTGGAAATAACGTTGAAAGAAAAACCTTTGCTGAAGTTGATCTTAGTGATTTTTACTAAAAAATCAACCACTTAAACGCTATATTTAAATATAAACCGCCCATTATCAGGCGGTTTTATTATTAAATTTTAATGCCCTTTGCTTTTTATAATTTTTCGTTATTTTGCAATTATTATTAAAATTTTTTAATTTAAATACATGAAGCCAGGATATTTTTCCTTTTTTTTATTCATCCTGATTATTTTCGCGCTGGGCTGTTATTACCACTACCCTTTTCTTTCAGACGACAGTCTGATCTCCCTTCGCTATGTACAGCGTTTCATTGAGGGTAAAGGACTTACCTGGAACGATGGCCATCCTGTAGAGGGCTATTCAAATCTGCTGTGGATTCTTATGATTTCTTTTTTAGGAAAATTAGGAATGAATCTCATTATTTCAGCCAGAGTATTGGGAATAGCATGTTCCGTAGGTACACTTGCCGTAATCTGTTCTTATTTTAAAACAATAAACGTCAGAAAAGAATATGTTTTTCTCACGGTATTTCTTTTGGTAACGACTCCGTGTTTTACCGTTTGGGCCATTGGCGGACTGGAGCAGCCTTTATACATTTTTCTCCTTACACTCACTTTGACTGAAGTTTCGAAGATTATTAACGATAAAAATAAAGGACGCGTCTATTTTCTGTCATTGTGGCTTGGACTTTTGGCAATTACGAGGCCGGATGGTTTTCTGTTCACTATTTTAACAACAATATTTTTAATTTTTATTTTCAGAAAAAGCAGGAAAGGTCTTATCAGAGTTTTTGTTTTCGCAGGAATGATACCGGCTCTATTTTTATTGGGACAACTCCTTTTCAGGTATAATTTTTATGGTGAACTGGTTCCGAATACCGCTTTGGTTAAAGTAAAAATAACTCTGCATCATGTTGTACGGGGCGGCTTTTATGTTTTCAAATCATTCTTCGGGACTTTATTATTTTCTTCTCTTGGATTATATTGCTTGTTTTATCTTGTATACAAAAAGAAAAATCTTTTCGGCTTTTATTTATTGTTGAATGTTGTGGTATGGACAGCTTATATAGTCACAGTAGGCGGCGATATTTTTCCGGCCTTCCGTCATTATTATGTAGTGCTGATTTTACTTGTATTTGCGATTATTTTTGGGTTAAATGAAATGCAGTTTCGCTTTAAAACAAAAATGACCAGGGTCGGATTTATTGTTTTATTGTTAATAAACCCATTTATACAACTTTTGATTCCGGATAATCATTATGCGATTGAAGAACGATGGGAATTCCGCGGATTGAATTTAGGTAAAACCTTGAAAAACACTTTTCCGGAAACAACTTTAATTGCTGTTACAGCAGCCGGCTGTATTCCTTATGCTTCTGAGCTTCCTACGGTTGACATGCTTGGATTAAATGACTACTACACACCGCGTCATCCACCGAAAAATTTCGGTACCGGGATGCTGGCTCATGAATTGGGCGATGCAAGCTATGTTCTTGGAAGAAATCCCGATATTATCATTTATCACATGGGCGCTGTTCCCCGTTTTAATGTGGGCGACCAGATGAAAAACAATCCGGTTTTTATTAATAATTATGTGGAAGTACTAGCCAGGCAAAATCAGGATGAACATATTTTGTACTTCAATAAATACGGTAAAAGTGCCGGTATCATCAAAGAAAAAAATATACTGACAATCCCGGCTTATCTGATCACTTCAGTTAAAGACAATGAAAGTGTTTTCAAAAACAAAAGACTTCTGAAACATTTACAAAAAGGAAAAAAATATATTCTTTCCATTAAAAATAATGAAGCGGAAAAATGGGAACTGAGCAGATCTGCCGCAAATTTATTTTCTCCTGAATCCAAGATCAGTTACAGGAATAATGAAATGATCCTTACTCTTATTCCGAATAATGAAATGTTTTTAGAAAATATAGAATTGCACAGGAAATATTAATAATTTTTTGTAATTTTGCACCCTATTATTTCCGGGAATTGCCGGAAACCAAAAACAGATATTGATAACAAAACAATAAAAAGCAAAACAATGCCAAAATTAAAAACGAAATCAGGTGCTAAGAAACGTTTTGCTCTTACCGGATCTGGTAAGATCAAAAGAAAAAACGCTTACAAAAGCCACATCTTAACTAAGAAAGAAACAAAGCAGAAGAGAAATCTTACTACTACTTCTTACGTAGCTAAAGTGGACGAGAAAAGTGTACAACGTCAATTAGCAATTAAGTAGTTTTTATAAATCTATATCCGGTTTATAAGAATTCAAAACAAATTCAACATTTTAACCCTGAAATGGAGCAGCTAAGAGTAATGAAACAATTACCGCACATTTCAAAAAAACAATTTAATTATGCCAAGATCAGTAAATTCGGTAGCTTCAAGAGCTAGAAGAAAGAAAATTTTTAAGCACGCTAAAGGTTATTTCGGAAGAAGAAAGAACGTTTGGACTGTAGCTAAAAACGCGGTAGAAAAAGCAATGCAATATGCTTACCGTGGTAGAAAAGAGAAGAAAAGAAACTTCAGAGCACTTTGGATCACTCGTATCAACGCGGGAACCAGAGAGCACGGAATGTCTTACTCTCAGTTTATGGGAGCTCTTAAAAAGAACAACATTGAGCTTAACAGAAAAGTTTTAGCAGATTTAGCAATGAATCACCCTGAAGCTTTCAAAGCAGTTGTAGATCAAGTAAAATAATGTAAAATTTTTGTTATCAATATAAATCCCGGGTTTTTTTGCCTGGGATTTTTTTATTATATACATTTGCTAAATTATTAAATACGTAAAACTTTATTTAAGGGTGAAAAAACTAACTTCTTTATTGCTTATTTCATTGGCTTTTTATAACCTTCAGGCCCAAAGTCTTATTCAGGCATATAAAAACAGGGCAGACCAGGTTTCACAGACTAATATCACGACAATTCTTCAGGAATTTGAAAATCTTGGCATTAAAACTACCGGATCTGCAGCCAATACCAATGCTCTGAACTGGCTTAAAGCGAAATACCAATCGTATGGATATACTGCCAGCCAGATCGTGGAAGACCCTTTCACATTCGGCAGCACCAGCTCAAAAAATTTAATCATTACGAAAACAGGAACACTATATCCTAATATTTATGTAATTATTTGCGGGCATTACGACACGATCACCGGGCCCGGCGTAAGCGATAACGGAAGCGGAACATCCATTATCCTTGAAGCAGCAAGGATTCTGAAGGATATTCCTACAGATTATTCAATTAAATTTATTCATTTTTCCGGGGAAGAACAGGGGCTGTATGGAAGTGCCCATTATGCGGATAATGTAGTTTTTCAGAATAACGTAAGACAGCTGAATATAAGAGTGGTATTTAATATTGATCAGGTTGGAGGTAAAATCGGCAATAATAACAATGCCATAAAATGTGAAAGCGACCAGTCCGGACAAAGCGGAAACAATGCCCAGTCTCTTGCTTTTACCCAGCAGCTGGCAAACTGTACAACGCTGTACTCTCCTCTGCAAACGGTAATGTCTAATGCCTACGCTTCAGATTATATTCCATTTGAACAGAATGGGGATATTATTACAGGGTTTTATGAAAATGTAAGGAGCTATAATGAGCATACGGTGAATGATACATTCATAAACGTAGATCCTACTTATGTTTTCAATGTAGGAAAAGCTGCTGTGGGAGCATTACAGCATTTCGCGACTGCTTCAACAACACTACTGGCTACAGAAGAAAAAAATGTAAACAACCTGGAAACAGTAAAAATTTATCCGAATCCTGCAAAAGATATCCTGAATATTGAACTTCCGAAAGATATTAAGAATTTTAATCTTGAAATTACAGATATGAATGGAAGAGTAATTCTAAATAAAGAAAATGAAACAAAAGTTAATGTTTCGGGATTAATAAACGGAGCTTATTTAGCAATCATAAAAACCAAAGACAGCAAAGCGGTAAGAAAAATAATTATCGGAAAATAATTATCAAAAAATATAAATTAAATCCTGAGTTACTGCTCAGGATTTTTTATTTTCATCTGCTTTCAAAAAACTTACCGGTTCCGTCTGTTTAAAATTTCTTCAATGTTTTCTAAAGTACAATTTTTAGCTTTCAGTAAAATTAAAAAATGGTACAGCAGATCTGCGGCTTCATTTTTAAATAAGTCATCATTACTGTCTTTGGCCTCAATGACCACTTCAACCGCTTCCTCTCCCACTTTCTGAGCCACTTTATTAATTCCTTTCTGGAATAGCGCATAGGTATAAGAATCTTCTGTTTTTTCATCAATTCTTTGGGAGATCTTTTCTTCCAACTCATACAAAAACCCTTTAGAATCCTTTTCTCCGAAACAGCTGAAACTTCCTGTATGGCAAACCACGTTGGTGGGAATTACTTTGATTAAAATGGCATCCTGATCACAGTCAACAGAAATATTTTTTACCGTTAAAAAGTTACCAGACTCTTCTCCTTTCGTCCAAAGCCTGTCTTTTGAACGGCTGAAAAAAGTAACAATGCCTTCTTTCTCTGTTTTTTTCAATGCCTCTTCGTTCATATAACCTAACATTAAAACCTGCAAGGTTCTGTCGTCCTGAATCACCACAGGCACAAGTCCGTCTTTATTTTTATTGAAATTAATATTCATCGTAATGCCAATTTTTTAGATTTTAAATTATTTTTGAGATCATGGATCTTTATTTCTCCGAAATGAAAAACACTTGCTGCCAAAGCTCCTGTAGCTCTTGTACGATTAAAAACATGTTCAAAATGTTCTATATTTCCTGCACCTCCTGAAGCAATGACCGGGATATTTACGCTCTCCGTAATAAGACTGGTTATTCTGATATCAAAACCGTTTTTGGTACCATCGCCATCCATTGAAGTAAGCAGAATTTCTCCGGCTCCGAGCTGTTCGGTTTTTTTTGCCCAGTCGAAGGTTTTAAGTTCTGTTATTTCTCTCCCGCCTTTGATGTGAACCCAGTCTGAACCGTTCACCAGTTTCGTATCAATGGCGACCACGATGCATTGGCTCCCGAATTCTTTGGCTAATTCTGAAATCAGCTGTGGATTTTTTACGGCTGAAGAATTAATGCTGATTTTATCTGCTCCTGCCTCGAGAAGTTTTCTTACGTCTTCCACGGTAGAAATTCCGCCGCCGACTGTGAATGGAATACTGATTTCACTAGCAATTTTCCGTACAAGTTCCGCAAAAGTTTTACGCTCTTCAATGGTTGCTGTAATATCCAGAAAAACCAATTCATCAGCTCCTTCTTTCTCATATCTTTTGGCAAGTTCGATAGGATCACCTGCATTTCGCAATCCTTCAAAATTGATTCCTTTTACCGTTGTTCCGTCTTTGATATCCAAACACGGAATAATTCTTTTTTTAAGCATTTTCTATAAAATTTTGGAGTTGCTGCAGGTTTATTCTTCCTTCATAGATCGCTTTCCCGATAATGGTTCCGGAACAGCCTATTTTTTTCATCTGCTCAACATCTTCAATGCAGGAAATTCCGCCGCTTGCAATGAGCCCGATGTCTGTTTTTTCTAGAATTTCTTCATAAAGTTCATCTGAAGCGCCCTGAAGCATTCCGTCTTTTGAAATATCTGTACAAATCACATTTTTAATTCCTTTATTCTGATACTTAAGAATAAAATCGATTATATCAAAGGAACTTTCTTCCAGCCAGCCTGAAGTTTTTATCTTTCTGTTGTCACAATCGGCACCGAGCATGATTTTTTCCGGACCATATTTTTCAATCAGATCAAAACAGAAATCAGGATCCTGAACCGCAATGCTTCCGATGGTGATCTGCTTTGCTCCCGAATTGAAAGCAATTTCAATATCTTCCAAAGTTTTCAAACCTCCTCCGAAATCAATTTCCAGGGAAGTTTCTTTCGCAATGGCTTCCAGAACTTTCTGGTTGACAATATGCTTAGATTTTGCACCATCAAGGTCTACCAGATGCAGGTATTTTATTCCAAAATTTTCAAATTCTTTGGCAACTTCAAGAGGATTTTCATTGTATATTTTTTTAGTACCGTAATCTCCTTTTGACAGTCTCACACATTTTCCGTCGATGATGTCTATAGCAGGAATAATTTTCATTTTAAATTTTTAAAAAGTTTTGTAATAAACGGCTTCCCACATCTCCCGATTTTTCCGGGTGAAACTGCATGGCATAAAAGTTATTCTTTTGCAGTGAAGCACTGAATGGCAGAATGTAATTACAAACAGACGTTGTATTTTCAGATAATTCGCAGTAAAAACTGTGGACAAAATACACATCGCTCTTCTCTTCAATTGCTGAAAATATATCGGATCTAAAGTCTGAAATTGTGTTCCATCCCATGTGTGGAACAATATCTGTTGCAGGGAATTTTTTAACATTGATATCAAAAATTCCTATTCCGGACGTATTTCCTTCTTCGTTGGTTTTACACATCAGCTGCATTCCCAGGCAAATGCCTAAAACCGGCTGTTTCAATGTCGGAATTAACTGATCAAGACCTTTTTCCTTTAGTAATTTCATGGTGGAGGATGCTTCTCCCACTCCCGGAAAGATCACTTTATTGGCATTTCTTATCAGCTCAAAATCATCGGTCACCACAGATTCTATATTCAGTCGGTTAAGCGAATTTTGTACGGAATTAACGTTTCCTCCGTTGTATTTTATGATGGCAATCATTATAAACTTCCTTTGGTTGATGGTAGATTAAAATTACGGTCTGTCTGTTTTACTGCCATTTTCACCGCTTTGGCAAACGCTTTAAAAACAGATTCGATCTTGTGGTGTTCGTTCTCGCCTTCTACTTTAATATTGAGATTACATTTTGCAGAATCTGTGAATGATTTAAAGAAGTGATAAAACATTTCTGTGGGAACATCTCCAATTTTTTCACGCTTAAACTCAGCTTCCCAAACGATCCAAGGTCTTCCTCCAAAGTCGATGGCAACTTGTGCCAGACAATCATCCATTGGAAGGAGAAATCCGTAACGTTCAATACCTTTTTTCTTTCCTAAAGCTTTTAAAACAGCTTCTCCAAGCACAATTCCCGTATCTTCTATCGTGTGGTGTTCATCAACCAGCAAATCACCTTTTACTTCAATTTTTAAATCTAAATTACCGTGCTTTGAAATTTGTTCCAGCATGTGATCAAAAAAATGCAATCCTGTTGATATTTCGGATGTTCCGTTTCCATCAAGGTTGACTTCAACTGCAATTTCTGTTTCATTAGTTTTTCTTGAAACCTTTGCTTTTCGCGGAATGCTGGTCAAAAACTGTGCAATTTCGCTCCAGCTTTCGGTTGTGAATACTGCTTCCTGACTAGGAGTTTTACTAATGAAAATTGATTTTGAACCTAAATTTTGAGCCAGCTGAATGTCCGTAAACCGATCTCCGATGACAAAGGAATTTTTCAGATCATAATCTCCGTAAATGTATTTTCCGAGCATTCCTATCCCCGGTTTTCTTGTAGGTAAATTTTCGTTTTCAAAGCTTTTATCAATTAGAATATCACTGAAAACAATTCCTTCGTTTTCAAATGCTTTTAACATTTTTTCCTGAGGTTTGCTGAAGTCTTCATAAGGGAAACTTTCCGTTCCCAGTCCGTCCTGATTGGTGATCATGACCAATTCATAATCAAGTTCTTTTGCAATTCTTGAAAGATTCTGAAAAACTCCGGGATAAAATTCCAGCTTTTCCAAAGAATCAACCTGAAAATCAATCGGGGGTTCTAAGATTAAGGTTCCGTCGCGGTCTATAAAGAGTACTTTTTTCATTTTTAATTTTCTTTTTAATTTCTTTTTTGCTAAACCTCAAAGGTTTTTAAAACCTGTGAGGTTTCAGATTTAATTAAATACTTTTTAAGACGTTAATCAGCTTATTGTTTTCATCTCTTTTTCCGACATTAATTCTGATACAGTCAGGAATCTGCGGACTTCTCTTGCTGGTCAGAATTTCATTTTTCAGTAATTCCTGATACACTATTTCCGAATTGTTAAATTCAATTAAAAAGAAATTCGCATCGGTAGGAAATACTCTTTTAACACACTTTATAGTAAGCAATTCATTTTTTAATCTTGAAATTTCACTTAAAGTGTTTTTTATATTTTCTTCAATAATATACTTATAATTAATTAATTGCATAATTTTATTTAAACTTAGTGAGTTAATATTATACGGTGCTTTTACAGTATTAATCAGACTTATGATTTCGTGTGATGAGTAAGCGGTGCCTACTCTTGCTCCTGCCATTCCCCACGCTTTTGAGAAGGTCTGAAGAACGATTAGGTTTGGATATTTTCCAAGCAATTCGATGCAAGATGTCTGTTCTGAAAATTCAATATATGCTTCGTCCAACACCACAATTCCATCAAAATTTTTAATATAAAATTCAATATCCTGAATAGAATTTCCGGTAGGATTATTGGGTGAACACAGAAAAAAAATCTTAGGCTTTTTCTCTTCTGATACTTTTAAAAATGCATCTTTACTGATCTGGAAATTTTCATCTAAATTTAATGTTACAACGGTGTTTTCATTAATGGAAGCATAAAATCTGTACATCGCAAACGAAGGATTCATCATCATAATCGAATCTTTTTTCGGCTCACAGAAAATTTTTATGATAAGGTCGATAAGCTCATCGCTTCCGTTTCCTACCGCAATTTGTGGTGCTGAAACATTTTTTAATGTTGCCAATTTATTTTTTAATTCTTTCTGGGTAGAATCAGGATAGCGGTTGTATTCTCCAAAAGGGCTTTCATTCGCATCCATGAAAACCGGATTTTCAAATTCGTTCTGATCCCTGAAACTTATATAAGGCTGCAGTTCCAGAATATTTTTCCGTACTAACTTTTTAATATTAAATTCTTTCATTTTGTTTTTTTAATCTGATACTTACAGCATTCTTGTGAGCAAAAAGTCCTTCTGTTTCTGCCATTACTTCAATGGTTTTCCCTAAATTTTTTAATCCTTGTTCCGATAAATTCTGAAAGGTAATTTTCTTTACGAAGCTGTCGAGAGAAACGCCGCTGTAGTTTTTTGCAAAACCATTGGTGGGAAGGGTGTGATTGGTTCCGCTGGCGTAATCTCCTGCGCTTTCACATGAATAATTTCCCAGGAATACAGAACCCGCATTCCGGATTTGCGGAATATACTTTTCAAAATTATTTAAGGCCAAAATCAAGTGTTCCGGCGCGTACAAATTGCTGAATTCCAAAGCTTCCTCAATAGAGCTCAACAGGATAAAATGACTGTTATTCAACGATTCAGCTGCCATTTCATTTCTCGGAAGTACTTCAAGCTGTTTTCGGGTTTCCAGAATAGTTTCATTAAAAACCTTTTCGTCTGTTGCCAGAAAAATCACCTGGCTGTCACTTCCGTGTTCTGCCTGAGAAAGTAAATCAGCCGCACAAAATTCGGGAACTGCATTTTCATCGGCAATCACAAGAACTTCACTTGGTCCGGCAGGCATATCGATGGCTACATTATAATTCTGGGCAAATTCTTTCGCTGCTACAACATACTGATTTCCGGGCCCGAAAATTTTATAAACATTGGGAATACTTTCTGTACCTAATGTCATTGCTGCAATCGCCTGAGCACCACCGGTCTTAAATATTTGTGTAATACCACAAAGATTAGCTGTATATAAAATGGCAGGATTTATATTTCCCATTTTATCGGGCGGTGTACAGAGAATAATTTCTTCGCATCCTGCTAATCTAGCCGGAACGGCAAGCATTAAAACCGTAGAAAATAAAGGCGCTGTTCCGCCCGGAATATAGATTCCAACTTTTTCGATCGCCCGGTTTTCCCTCCAGCAAATTACTCCGTTTGTTGTTTCAATCTTTTCAATTTCAGGAATTTGAGAAGCATGAAATTTGGTAATATTTTCTTTCGCTTCCTGAATGGCCAGTTTGAGTTCTTCGCAGATCCGTTCTTCTGCATCTTTTATTTCTTCTTGGGAAACACTGATATTTTTAACTTCTGCTCCGTCGAATTTTTTGTTAAATTCAACCAAAGCACTGTCGCCTTTTTTTTCAACTTCATCGAAAATTCCGGCAACTATTTCTGTTAACTGTTCTCTTTTGATAACAGGTCTTTTTGTTAATTCAGACCATTTTTCCTTTTCAGGATATATTTCTACTTGCATATTAAATTACCATTTTATCGATTGGAATTATTAAAATATCCTGTGCTCCTTTGTCTTTGAGCTCATCAATTACTTCCCAGAAGCGGTTTTCATCAATCACAGAGTGAATGCTGCTCCAGCCTTCTTCTGCCAGTGGAATAACCGTGGGGCTTTTAAGAACCGGAAGCGTTTTAGAAATGATTTCAATTTTTTCATTCGGAACATTCATCAGGATATATTTTGAATTTTTCGCTTTTAAAACTGCTTTAATCCTGAATACGAATTTTTCGAGAACAGCGGTTTTCTCCGTGCTGAGTTCTGAGGTTTTGGCAAGAACCGCTTGTGAATTAAGAAGGCTTATGGTTTCTCTCAATCCGTTTTTAAAGAGTGTACTTCCGGAACTTACAATATCACATATTCCGTCGGCAAGACCAATGTTCGGGGCGATTTCTACAGAGCCTGAAATGATGTGAATGTCGGCAGAAATATTATTTTCCTGCAGGAATTTTTTTAGCGTATTTGGGTATGAAGTTGCAATTTTTTTGCCCTGAAAATACTCAATATCATTTGTTTCCACTTCCTTTGGAATGGCAAGAGAAACCCTGCATTTTGAGAAACCCAAAGGTTGTACAATCTCAATTTTCTTCTGTTTTTCTACTAAAAGATTTTCACCTACGATAGCAACATCTACTACACCGTCTTCCAAGTATTGGGGAATATCTGAATTTCGCAGGTACATGATTTCCATCGGAAAATTGTCTACGGAAACTTTAAGCTGATCTTTTCCGTTGTTGACAAAAATGCCGCAGTCTTTAAGGAGCTGAAGAGATTCTTCATAAAGCCTTCCACTTTTTTGTATCGCTATTTTTAATGTACTCATTTCACTTTTTTGTTGTGTCTGAGTAACCAAATGGTAAGTTGAAATAAATTGCCCGGGAAGAATTTAGAACAAAAAAACCGCCTGTTTACTCAGACGGTTTTAATTATTTTGATTTTTAACATAGTCACATATCAATCAATTCCGTCTTAGCAGAGATGATGATAATGATGTACTGTTAAAAAATTCGGTTTCATTTGTTTGAATTGTATGGTGCAAATTTAAAGCAATAAATTTTACAAATGCAAATATTATTGTAAAATATTTTCATAAATTTTTATTAATTCTTTAGCAATTGACTGATCATTAAACTTTTGCACAAACTCAAAACCCTTTTCCGCACGGCGTTTCCTTTCCGATTCGTTTTGCCATAAAAATTTAATTTTTGCCTGAATATCAAGAGGATTTTTAGGATCTATATAAACTGAATCCGGTCCGCCGGCTTCCGGAAGACAGCTTGTATTGCTGGTAATGACTACTGTTTCGGAAAATAACGCTTCAATCACAGGAATTCCGAACCCTTCAAATAAACTCGGATAAATGAAGATATCTGCAAGTTTGTAGATTACAGCTAATTCGTCCATCGAAACACTTTCCAGAAAATAAACCTTCATTTTATTTTCACGGACAAAACGTTCTACTTTTTTGAAATATTTTGTTTTTTTGCCAACTACCACCAACGGAATATCAGTATCTTTTAGTGCTTTAACAACATTCAGAAGATTTTTGCGCTCTTCGATGGTTCCCACATTTAATACAAAACGCTCAGGGAGATCAAATTTTTCTTTTGTCTGTTGAATAAAATCTTCCGACTGCTGTTCTTTAAAAGCTTTATGACAGCCTTGGTAAATCACTTCAATTTTAGATTCCGGAATGTTGAGAAACTGAATGATATCGCGTTTTGTCTGTTCGGAAATGGCGATGATTTTATCGGCAGAATCTGCTGCTTTTTTAAATTTCCAGAAATGGATCTTACGATCAAAAAAAGAATAATACTGCGGATATCGTACGAAAATAAGATCGTGAATGGTCACGATTTTTTTAATAGGTTTTTTGTCCCATTTCAGAGGCAATTCACCTGATAAACCATGAAAAATATCAGCGTTTTGCTGCTGCGCGTCTTTCCCCATTTTCAGCTGACGGGAGAAGTTTCCTTTTGTGGTTTCAACGAAATGGACGTTAGGAAAACTCAGCAGATCAGTGGCTCTTTCGGATTTATTTTTGTTTAATAAAATGTATTCGTTTTCGGGGAAATACGTTGCCAGAATTCTCACAAGATCTCTCGAATAGTTTCCTAATCCGGAAGTATTATGGAAAAAACGTTTTGCGTCAAAAGCTATTTTCATGAGGTGATCTGTTTTTGAAATTCCTGAAATGTACCGAATGTATGATTTTTACTTTTTAACCAAGATACAAATTCATCAAAACGTTTGACCATATCTTCGCCTGAATTTTTTACCGTAAAGCCAGGTAATTTAAAAGCTTCATCCTTAATTTCCGCAAATTCCCAGGGATGAAAATAAATATTCAGATATCGATCTTTCTGCAGTACGTCTGAAGAAAGTTTTTTATAAAAAGATAGAGGAAAATTATGGAAGCTAAGCCAGAACAAAGGAATTCTGAAGTTGGGAGAAACCGAAGCGGGAATCTGCGTCACATTTCCTTCTTTAAAATAAGTTCTGGAGACTTTGAGGTTATTGTATCTTCCCGGAAGAAAGGTTGGATTAATCGATGAATTGTAAGAATAGCCTGCATTTTCAACGGCATTTTTACTTACCGGCATCATCCTCGGCATTCTCAATCCGGTCACTTTTGTACCGAATAGTTCTTCCAATTTTTCTTTAGAATGCTTCAGGTGTTCTTCTTTAAAATCCGAATGATACCAGGTATGAGAAGCCAGTTCGTGTCCTTCTTTAAGCAATCTTTCTATTAAATTCTTACTGTTTTCCGCAAAAACAACGGTTGAAAAAAAAGTAGCTTTTGCCTGATGTTTTTTCAGAATATCTAAGATTTTTTCCAATCCTGTCTGAGAAATTGAGATTTGTTTCTCAAAAGAAATCTCCCCTTTGTATTCCAATGGCATATCAAATTCCTCGATGTCAAAACTTAATAAAACCATGTTAAAAATTTTTGTTTTTGATGATATAATTGGGCCGTTGTTTTACCTGCTTAAAGATTTTGCCTAAATACATTCCGATGATTCCCAATATGATTAACTGCAGTCCGCCGAAAAAAACAATGGTCATAATCAGTGATGCCCACCCTGAAATTTCTGTTCTGGCAATGAAAGAATGGATAACATATGTTGCGTATCCTATCACAGAAAGTCCGGAAAACAGGAATCCAAGATATGCGGCAATGTAAAGTGGTTTTACACTAAATGCCGTAATTCCCGTAAAGGCAAAAGTTACCATTTTTTTAAGATTGTAGCTGCTTTTTCCGGAAAGCCTTTCATTGGCAATAAAACTGATTCCGGTCTGTTTGAAACCCATCCAGCTGGTAAGGCCTCTGAGAAAGAGATCATCTTCATTAAGATTCCTCATCACTTCTACGGCACCTGCATCCATTAGCCTGAAATCTGAGCCGCCGCCTTTTGTCAAATCAACATCAGACAATCCTGAAAGAATTTTATAGAAAAAATCAGAGGTTTTTCTTTTGAATACTGAAATTTCTTTGGGATATTTTCTAACGGTAAAAACAATATCATAACCTTCTTCCCATTTTTTGATCATCTCCGGAATAAGTTCGGGCGGATGCTGCAGATCGCCGTCCATTGAAATGACGGCATTTCCGCTTGCGTTGTCCATTCCTGCTTTTACCGCAGGCTGATGTCCGAAGTTTCTTGAAAATTCAATAAATTTTACCTCTTCAAACTGTTCTGAAAGCTCTTCCAGTTTTTGCTGGGTATTGTCTCTGCTGCCGTCATTTACAAATATGATTTCAAATCTGTAATGCTCCAAACCATCAAAAACTTCTTTTATTTTCTGATGTACCAAAGCTACGTTTCCTTCTTCGTTATGCGCAGGAATGACGATCGAAATTTTCTTCATACTGATTATTCAAGGCTGTAATTTTTCTCAAAATCTTTGGTGAGAAGTTCATACGTAACTCTCAGCCAGACGACAATGCAAGGTACGGCTTTTAAAGAGTATTTAATGATATAATGTTCTTTTACATATTTCGGAAACAGGTCTGAAGTTGAAAAACATGTGAATATAATTACGAACACCAATAATCCGATAACAAGAGGAGTTCTTTCTTTCTGAAGGAAAAACCAGATCAGTACGCCAACTATTGCAATGATATAGGTAGGAGATTCTGAACTTGAGCTGAATAATACTAAAAACAGCAATGTTGAAGCTAAAATCATCAGCTGAAAAGCATACTGTTTGTATTGTTTGATTCTAAAATACGGTGCGGCGAAAAGTGGTAGTCCGTAAGCAAGAAATACAAGATTCGAGATGGAAGCATCTCCCAGAATCCTTCTGAAAAATCCCATCAGCGATATATCCTGCATATTTCCCAATACCTGATTTTCATTGTTCTTTTCTACAATAGACTGAAACCAGTCTGCGTAACACTGGATCACAAATTTCGGACTTGAATATAGCATAGGTAATGCAAAGAAAACTACCGCTATGATTAATCCGGAAAGAATAAATTTTGTTTTATTTTTAATGAAGAAAAATTGTGAAAGTCCTACAATTCCGTAGATTTTTACGAAAACCCCGATCAGTATTGCCGTTACTGATTTCACTTCTTTTTTCTCGTAAATGTACACTGCAGATAAGAGCAACAGTCCGGTAAGAGCAACGTTGAATTGCAGACTTAAAGCTGCCGTAATATATTCCTGAAGGCAGAACAAACCGAACAATGCTTTTTTGGAATCGGAAAAAGGCAGTTTATGAATACCGTAAATGAGAATAAACGTATTGGCAGCATTCCAGAGCGATATTCCGAGCCAGTCCGGCATTACGGCAAAAGGAGCAATAAGTGCACTGAAAAATACTCCGTAATGGTTTAAATCAAAATAAAGATCAGGATAATGGATAAACAGATTTTTCTGATGAATGGTATTAAAAAATACGTTTTTGAAAATCAGGTAATTGTTAATCGCGTAATCTCCTCTCAGATACTTGGAAATAGCAGTAACCACCGATATAATAAGATAAACCCCAAATATATATTTAGGGTTTAATAGTATTTTAAGAAATTTTTCTTTCAAAATATTGGTATTAGTTTAGAATATATTCTTAAACGGCAACATTATTATCTCTCAAAGCATCATTTAAAGACGTTTTTTTGTCTGTAGATTCTTTTCTCTGACCGATGATCAAAGCACACGGAACCTGATACTCTCCGGCTGGATACTGTTTGGTGTAACTTCCCGGAATTACAACCGAACGTGCAGGCACTCTTCCTTTAATTTCAATCGGTTCAGAACCTGTAACGTCAATAATTTTCGTTGATGCCGTAAGAACGACATTCGCTCCTAAAACGGCTTCCTTTTCTACATGAACCCCTTCTACCACGATACATCTTGATCCGATAAAGCAGTCGTCTTCAATGATTACCGGAGCAGCCTGAAGCGGTTCCAGAACACCGCCGATTCCAACACCGCCACTAAGGTGAACATTTTTACCGATCTGTGCACAACTTCCCACTGTTGCCCAGGTATCCACCATTGTTCCCGAATCTACGTAAGCGCCAATGTTTACATAAGAAGGCATCATGATTACTCCCGGAGCAATGTAAGCGCCTTCTCTAGCCACTGCATGCGGTACAACTCTTACCCCTTTTTCAGCATAGTTCTTCTTCAAAGGCATTTTATCATGAAATTCAAACGGACCTACCTCAATAGTTTCCATTTTCTGGATCGGAAAATACATTACCACTGCTTTTTTTACCCATTCATTTACCTGCCATCCGTTTTCAGTAGGCTCCGCTGTACGAAGCTCTCCCTTGTCCACCAAAGCAATAACCTCTCTGATAGCCTTCTGGCTGTCTTCATTCTGCAATAATTCTCTGTTGTCCCAGATATTTTCAATTGTTTGTTGTAACGACATGTTTCTAGTTTAAAATTATTTGCGCCAAAGATACAAAAAGTTAAGGAAAATTTTTCTTCCGTAATGAGCAGAAATACTGTTTAAAGAATGGCTTTAAAGAATTCTTTTTGCATGCAGATAAGCTTTATTCCAGTATTTTTCTTTCAATGATGAGATGATAACGCCTTTTGTTGTGGAAGCGTGAATAAATTTTACTTCGCCGTCATTTCCGATATCATGAACGATTCCTACATGGGAAACTCTTGTCCCGCCGGCTGTTGCAAAGAATAAAAGATCTCCGGGCTTTACTTCTCGGATATCTATCGTGTTTCCGGTTTCGGCCTGGTCTGATGATCTGCGCGGAAGTTTATAGTCGTTTTCTTCAAAAACCTTTACGGCAAATCCGGAGCAGTCAAATCCTGAAGAGGTACTTCCTCCGAACTTGTATGGTGCGCCCAGATATTTTTCGGCGTCTTTAAGGATTTCGTTAATAGATTTTGAAACTTTGCCGTTGAATTTCGAGTCCAGGTTTCTGAGGCTTTCGGTATTTGAGATAGCTTTGCTTCCGGGGCTTTTATTTGAAGCCACTTTTTTCGAACTTCCACATGAAACGGTAAGTAAAGATACAATGAGCAACGAATGAATTGTTTTACAATTTAAAATTTTATAATTCAGACACTTCTTCATATTTCTTTTTTTTACGGGCAAACTGATTACAAATATAAATAAATTATGTTTTTCTTATCTTCATTTTGTGGTATGAAATTGATAAAACCCGGCAGAAATAAAAAAAGCTATTCGTCTGAATAGCTTTATATTTTGAGTGATTGTATTAATTGGATGTTTTTTCACCTTTCCAGGTTCCGGATCTGGTAGGCGTCGGAACTGCATTTACCCAGGTTCCGTTTCCTTTTTTATCCCTGGTAAGTGTTCCCTTAAACTCTCCGTCTGCAGGAGAACCGATTGTAGCATTGAGTTCGCCGGATTCGGTAAGAGTTCCTGAAATGTAATAATTTTCCGTAGTCTGTTCAGAATCCAGTGTTCCGGTTACTTTACCGTCGCTTGCCACAACGATGTTCCAGCTTCCTTTTTCTGTTCCCGAATAGGTTCCGGCCCAGGTGCCGATGAAGTCGTAGATGGTATCTTCATCTTTGCAGCCGATGAATAAAAAAGCGGTGAATACAAGTAAAAATAATTTCTTCATAGTCTTTGTTTTATAAACAAATATGGAGAATACGGGTTTTTTAATGAAATTCCTTATCTCCTGATTAATAATTGGTTGTATTTTGATTTTCTTGTAAAAATAGTCAGTTTTTGCCTGCTTTTCTTCTATTTTTAATTATTTCCAAAGATAATAAAATATCTGGAATGAACTATTGTTGCTGGAAAAAAATAGTAATTTCCTTATTATTATTAAAGTTGGACGGATTTTATTATTCTAATAATTTTAATTTCCATTGATTATTTTAAAATCCCTGAAAAATTGACAGTTAGCTGTAATTGTCATTTTCTTCTCAAATAAAATTTAACAAAATGTTTGCACATATAGTTTAAATAGTTATTTTTGTACCGCTTTAAAAACAGCAATATGGGGAATTAGCTCATCTGGCTAGAGCGTTAGACTGGCAGTCTAAAGGTGACGGGTTCGATCCCCGTATTCTCCACAGCAATTAAAAAAACGCACATTATTTAATGTGCGTTTTGCTTTTTATATGGTTTTACTTTTCAGTAAAAATTATTTCCATCCTCCGCCAAGAGCCTGATAAAGCTCAACGGCAGCTCTCATTTTACTGTATTCTGCATTGGTAATATTCAGTTCTGCATTCAGTGAGTTTACGCTGGCATTCAATACTTCGAGGTAATTGGCCATTCCGTAGTTTACCAGTTCCTGAGAATATTCAACAGAGTTTTTGTAAGCATTCAGCTCCTTTTGTTTTAATTCAATAAAAGAATCCTGCACAGAGAATACTCTTATGGCATCAGAAACTTCTTTTCCTGCCGTAAGAACCGCTTTTCTGAAATTCAGATACGCTGTTTCCTGGTTGGCAAGACTTACATCATAATTGGTTCTGATAGCTCTTCTGTTTAAAATAGGCTGTGCCAGACCGGCCACAACATTGGCAAACAATGAGTTTACACTGAATAAATGGTCAATATCTACGGACTGCACTCCCCCGCTTCCGGTTAGTCTTAAAGTAGGATAAAACTGTGCCTTCGCAGAATTGGTTAGCTCAAAAGCATTGATCAGATTGTACTCCGCTCTCATCACATCAGGACGGTTGGCCAAAAGCTGTGCCGGATATCCAAGCTTTACATCGATTGGCAGGCTCTGGCCTTCCAGTGTGGATCTTTCTATAGTATGCGAAGGTTCTCCCATCAGAAGGCTCATGGTATTTTCCAAAAGCTGGATCTGGGTATCGATATCGATCAATAAAGATTTTGCATTAAAAACCAATGCTTCACTCTGCTGTACGGCAACTTCGGTTAAGGTACCTGCAGTTTTTAAAGCTCTCGTTGTTTCAAGATTTCTTTCGCGCACCGCAATGGTTTCATTAATGATTCTTTTCTGTGCATCAAAAGTAAGAAGCTGGTAATAAGCCGAAGCTACGGATGCTACCAAATCACTTTTTACGGCTTTATGTGCTGCAATGGTTCCAAGATAAGCGGCATACTGCGCTTTTTCCTGTGATTTCAGCCTGCCCCAGATGTCTGCTTCCCAGCCGATGCTTGCTGTGATATCAAACTGATTCACATATCTTCTTTCCCCGATAATCTGTCCGAACTGTGTGTTGATAGACTGGGTCTGAAAAGTATAGTTTGGACCTACAGATAAAGTTGGCTGATAAGCCGCTTTGCTTTGTTTCAGATATGCTTCTGCAGAAGCTATACTTTGTAAGGCAATTCTTATGTCAAGATTGTTTTCCAACGCTTTAGAAATGTGTCTCTGAAGGATAGGGTCCGTAAAGATTTCTTTCCAGGAAACATTGGCGATATTGGTGCTGTCTGAAGGAAGCATGTCTGTGCGGTACAGTTTTTCATCGACCACATTATTGGGTCTGTTGTATTCTTTTCTGGCCATGCAAGATGATACAACTGCCAGAAGTACCACTGAAAAAGAGAGTCCTTTTATAATATTTAAAATATTCTTCATTATTTGAAGTTTAAGGTTTAAAGTTCAGGGCCACCGATCAGTATTAAACTTTTAATCTGAAAACCCTGAACATGCTTAATTATTCTGCTAAATTGATGTCCTCTTGTTTAATAGGTTTCACTTTCTCCTGCAGGTATTCGAAAATAACATATAGTACAGGAATAACGAAAAGCCCTAAAATAGTACCTATCAATAAACCGATTGCCGCTCCTGTAGCGATGGATCTGTTACCAACGGCCCCGATTCCGCTTGCTAATACCAATGGTAAAAGTCCGAAGATAAATGCAAATGAAGTCATCAGGATAGGTCTTAACCTTGCTTTTGCAGCATTAATAGCAGACATGACGATTGTTTCCCCATGATGCCTTCGCTGAACGGCAAATTCCACAATTAAGATGGCATTTTTCGCTAAAAGCCCCACCAACATAATCAATGCAATCTGGAAATAAATATTGTTTTCCAGTCCCATGATTTTCTGCCCGAAATATGCTCCCATTACCCCAAGAGGAAGAGATATTACCACAATCAGCGGAAGAATATAACTTTCATATTGTGCCGAAAGAATGAAGTAAACGAAGATCAAACTTAAAGCGAAGATAAGCACGGTTTGAGATCCGGAATTCAATTCCTCTCTGGTCAATCCGGTAAACTCAACATCATAATTCTGGTTTAATGTTTCTTTTGCTACCTCCTGAACGGCTGTAATTGCATCCCCAGAACTGAATCCTGCGGAATTGGCTCCCGTTATTTTTACGGAGGTAAACAAGTTGTAACGGCTTACCGACTGCGGTCCGTATGCTTTATTTAAAGTAACGAACTGGGAAATAGGAGACATTGCTCCTGATCCTGTTTTTACATACAGTTCATTCAGGTTTTCAATTTTCTGTCTGTTTTCAGGAAGAGCCTGCACCATTACCCTGAACTGTTTTCCGTACTTCGTAAAATCTGCAGTATAAATTCCTCCGATGTACCCTTGCATGGTTGCAAGAATGTCACTTACAGAGACGCCAAGCTGTTTGGCCAAAGGAACGTTAATCTGCATTTCATATTGCGGATATTTTGTGTTGAATGAAGTCTGTGCAAATTCAATTTCAGGTCTTTGCATCAGCTTCCCGATAAATTCATTCGTTTTATTATCCAGGTCAACATATTCGCCTCCTGATTTATCCAGAAGAACCATCTCGAAACCGGCGCTGCTCCCGAATCCGGGTACACTCGGTGGCTGGAAGAATACTACTTTGGCATCCGGAACAGCTCCCGTAATCCCGAACAGTCTTTTAGTAATGTCTTCTGATGTCTGCCCATCCTTTTTCCTTTCATCAAAAGGTTTCAGCTTTACGAAGGCAAGACCGTTATTACTTCCGTTTCCGGAAAGGAATCCTCTACCGGTTGAAATGGTAACGTTTTGAACCCCCGGAACTTTTAAGGCTTTTGCCTGAAGCGTTTTCAAAGCGTTGTACGTTCTTTCCATGGAAGCGCCCGGAGGAAGCTGAACATCGGTAAAGATAATTCCTCTGTCTTCCGTCGGTACGAAACCTTTTTTCATCGTGGTACTTGCCCAGTATAAAATTCCTCCTGTAACGGCAAAGATGATCAGGGTAACCCATTTATGTCTTAAAAGAAAAATAAATCCTCTTCCGTAACGCTCCGTTGTTGTTCTGAAGGCAATATTAAACTTATAGAAAAACTTTTGGATGAAATTTAAATTTTTATATTCCGCATGGTGCGCATCGTGAGGTTTTAAGAATAATGAACATAAAACCGGACTTAATGTTAATGCATTAATTGCAGAAATAATGATCGCTACAATAAGCGTAATCCCGAACTGCTGGTAGAAAACTCCGGTAGGTCCCGTAATAAAAGTTACCGGGATAAATACGGATGCCATTACGAGAGTAATTGAGATAATGGCTCCTGTGATTTCATCCATTGCCTCTACGGTCGCCTTTTTCGCATCGGAAATTCCGTTTTCCATTTTGGCATGAACGGCCTCGACGACGACAATGGCGTCATCCACCACAATACCGATCGCAAGAACCAAAGCGAATAAGGTTAATAAGTTTAAAGAATATCCGAATAAATTCAGGAAGAAAAATGCACCCACAATGGAAACCGGAACTGCAATCGCCGGGATCAGTGTGGATCTGAAATCCTGGAGGAAAATATATACTACAATGAATACAAGGATGAATGCTTCAATCAACGTATGAATTACTTTTTCGATAGATGCTTCAAGGAATTCATTGGTGTCAAAGTTAAATGTATATTTAATTCCTTCCGGAAAACTTCCCTCTGCTGATTTCAGGTATTCTTTGATGTTTTTGATAATCTCCTGGGCGTTGGAACCCGGTGTCTGGAAAATCCCCATACTGATGGAAGGATAATTTCCGTTTTCACCGATTCCTGTATAAGACTGTCCTGCCAGTTCAACTTTGGCAACATCTTTCAGCATCAGGTTCTGTCCGTCTCCGAGCGATTTGATGATGATATTATCATACTGTTCTTTTTCGTTGAATTTACCGACATATTTAATGATATATTCGAAAGAGCTTCCGCTGTTCTGCCCGATGGAACCCGCTGCCGCTTCTCTACTCTGTTCGTTGATGGCATTGGTAACATCCGTAGGAGTAATTCCGTAGGCCGCCATTTTCGCAGGATCCAGCCATACTCTCATGGAATAGTTTTTACCCCCGAAAACGTTGGCGTCACCTACTCCGTTAATTCTTTTTAGATTCGGAATGACATTGATATTCAAAAAATTCTGAAGATATACATCATCAAGATCTTTATTTTCAGAATAGAATGACATATACATCAAAGCACTGGTCTGCTGCTTCTGCGTTACAACCCCGGAACGTGTTACTTCGCTTGGTAATAAAGGTGTTGCTCTTGTTACACGGTTCTGAACGTTTACCGCTGCAATATCAGGATCAATTCCCTGTTTAAAAAACACCTGGATATTGGCTGAGCCATCATTTCCTGCACTGGAAGTGATGTAATCCATCCCTTCCACCCCGTTGATCTGCTCTTCCAGAGGAACAACCACACTTTTCATTACGGTTTCCGCATTGGCTCCGGTATAGTTGGCCGTAACACTTACGGTTGGAGGGGCAATGTCCGGATATTGTGTCACGGGAAGGGCGATTAGTCCCAGTACCCCGAGAATCACAATCAGAATTGAGATTACGGTGGATAAAACCGGTCTGTTTATAAAATTTTTAATCATTTTTTAGAATTTCGGTTTTATAGATTGAACGAGACTATCCATTTTTACAGGTTGCTTTTTAACGGCAGTTCCCGGCTTAAGTCCACCGATTCCTGCTGCAATTACCGTTTCTCCTTTATTAACACCGGATTTTATCAGTGCCATATTATCAATTCTGTCGATCACATTGACAACAGCATTTCTTGCAGTGTCGCTCTTATCAACTTTATATACGTAGACAATTCCCTGCTGTTCGTAAGTAGCGCTTTCCGGTACAACCAGTACGTTGTCATAATGTTGAGGAAATCTTATGGTTCCGCTGTTTCCGTTACTAAGGAGCTTTTGGGCATTGGTGAAGGAAACCCTGAATTGTATGGTCCCTGTTGTAGGATCAATTTGTCCTGTAATGGCTTCTATTCTTCCTTTTTCAGGATAAATACTTCCATTGGCTAATTGTAGCTCTACCATGGGAAGATTTTTAATTTTTTCCGGCATGGTAGCCCCTACAGATTTTTCAAGAAAATCAAAATATTCCTTCTCGTTCATTGAAAAGTATGCGTAGATTTCTGAAGTGTCTGAAATGGTGGTTAAAGGCGTCTGATCTGATGGTCCGACAAGACTTCCAACCTTTAAAGGAAGTTTACCGATTACTCCTGAAATAGGAGCGCGGATAATGGAATATTGGATATTGGCTTCTACTCCTTTATAATTGGCCACCGCCTGGCTTTTAGCCGCCTGAGCCTGTTTCAGCTGTGCCTGAGCCTGCGCTAAATTTGCCTGAGCAGTCTGTAACTGTACATTACTGATGATATTTTTCTGCACCAGGGGTTTCAGTTTATTTACCTCTACGTTTGCTGCACTTACAGCAGCCTGGGCAGCGGCAATGTTAGATTCGGCAGCACCGATTCCTGCTTTTGAAGCTGCTGCATTTTCGTTCAGGATATTGGTTTCAAGCCGGAACAAAGGCTGTCCTTTGGTTACGTACTGTCCTTCGTCTACCAAAACCTGTGTGATATATCCCTGGATTTTGGCACGTACATCATTGTTTACCTTACCCTGGATGGTAGCCGGAAAAGTCTGATAACCCACTATATTTTTCGCTTCCACGTTTACAACAGGATACGGTTTCGGGCCGTCCTGCTTAGGAGCTTCTTTTTTGCAGGCTACTAAGGAAAGGGCCGCAAGAGAAAGTATAACTAGCTTATTATTCATTTTATAGTTTATTAAGAGATTCCTGAATATTTATTATATTTTTATTTAAAAGCGCTTTATAAGCTTCTATTTTTTCATCGTAACCATTATGATTTTTCTTAAAATGGTCCAGGTCGTCCAAAAGTTTTAATTCGTCTTTCATTTTCTGTACTATTTTTTCAAATCTGATTTTTTTATAGCCGTCATTGATGAAAAAATACCGTTTACGTTCGTCCATTTTGTTGTGGTCAATAATCAGTTCAGCATTTAATAAAAGCGAAATACTTGTTGATACGGAACTTTTACTGGCCGAAAATACTTCCACAAATTCATCAAAAGGAATACCTACTTTATCATAATCGAATAACAGGTAAGCATATATTTTTGATGCCAGAGGAGGTATATTGAAAACTGTGCCATAGAATTTTACAGCATCCTGGAAAATTTTCTCATCAATTTCTATACTCTTATGCATTGTATATAAATTTTGAGCAAAAATAAAAATTAGTTCTGAACTAAACGAACAAACCTGATAGAGTTTATAAATTTTACTTTTTTTAAAAAATCAATGAAGTTGGATTTAACTTTTCCTTTAAATTATAATCTTCTCAAATGCTTTCCTGATTCCGCCAGCCAGGTAAACTTCCCCGCAATAGGTGTAGCCTTTGCTTTCAAGGATTTTCAGCATGGCCATGTTATCGAAATTGGTATCTACTTTAATGCTCTGAATTCCATGAGATTTTGTAAATTCTTCAATATGGTCAAACAGTTTTTTTGTCATTCCCTGTCCGGCAAATTTTTCATCCACCGCTACTCTGTGGACCACAACAAATTCTCCGTTGCTCAGCCAGGATCCTTCAATCGTACTGTAAGCCGGTTCATCATTTAAAATAAGAGCAGCATATACTGCAATTTTTCCCTCTACGGTCATAACATATCCAAACCCTTTTTCTATATCACTTTCCACGGTATTACTGTTGGGATATCCCTGTTGCCATTGGTCGCTCCCGTCTTTTCTTCTTCTTTCTATCGCCTGCTGTAAAATGTCCCAGATAACTTCTCTGTCCGCCATTTCCGCTTTTCTTAATTGGGTTTCTGAATTCATTATTGTGAAAAATTTTAATTAATAAGATTATTTTGTTTTAAATATGCTACTTCGTAAACACTAAATTATGATGCTTAGACCGACACTGCATGAATAATTAATTATTCAATGTTTGCTGATGGTTTTGAACTATTATTATTCAGTTGTGATGTAACCAAAAAAAACCGAAAACTAATTGTTATTAATTTTCGGTTCGAAGTAGTAAAATTTAAAATTATGAAATTGTTTTATTGATTTTCATTTTGCTGGAGATAGGCATCAATTACTTCAAATGCTTTTTTTTCATCTTCCAGTTTTACCAATACTTTCAGCGACGTTGCCGTAGGCGTAGTTGTAAAAGTAAGGTAGTTGTTTTCTACGGCATTGGTAATGTTCGCATCATCCAGTTTGGATTTAATCAGCTGAATTTCTGCAGGTTTATCACTTTCAAAAACGGATACTCTTGTACTTCTTTCCATGTTCTGTTACGTTTGAGTATCTAAATTTATGACATTTTTTTTAAAATTACAAATCCGTAATTTAAATTTTATTAATGTTATTCTCAATTTTATCCAGTGCAAGCCTGATTTCCTCCCTGGTCACATTAAGATGCGGTCTGAAACGCAACGACTGATCTCCGCAGGCCAGAATAATCATTCCGTCTTTCCAGAGCTCGTCTCTCAGAGTATTTCTTTGCTCATGAGTGACAAGGTCAATAGCACACATTAATCCTCTTCCTCTTGCGTTGGTTAGCTTTTCAGGATATTTTTCGGAAAGGCTTTTTAAGCCTTCAAGAAGGTAATCGCCCATAACTCTTGCATTTTCAACAAGATTTTCCTTCTCAATAACTTCCATTACCAGCTGGAAACGGAGCATGTCTATAAAATTACCTCCGAAAGTAGAATTGATTCTCGAGCTTTCACGGAAAACATTATCAGGAACTTCATCAAACTTTTCTTTATTGGCCAAAATACCGCAAACCTGCGTTTTTTTCCCGAAAGAGATGATATCCGGTTTTGCGGTGAAGTGTTGAAATGCCCACATTTTCCCGGTAATTCCAATTCCTGTCTGAACTTCATCAAAAATAAGAAGAACTTCATTTTCATCGCATATTCTTCTTAATCCTGATAAAAATTCATCCCTGAAATGGTTGTCTCCACCTTCTGCCTGGATCGGTTCTATGATGATACATGCCACTTTATTCGGATTCATTAAAATAGCTTCTTCAATATTTAAGAGAGCCAGTCTTTCGTTTTTAATGGTTTCCTCCAGGTTTTCTTCCGTTATCGGGAAGGTAAGTTTAGGATTCAGGATTCTTGGCCATTCGAACATCGGAAAATATTGATATTTCCTTGGATCTGCAGTATTTGTAAGACTTAATGTATATCCGCTTCTTCCGTGGAATGCCTGTCTGAAATGAATACATATTCCGGCTTCTATATCAAGACCTTTTTCAAAATTCTTGCGTGTTTTCCAGTCGAAGCAAGCTTTCATGGCATTTTCAACAGCCAATGCTCCGCCTTCAATAAAGAAAGCATACTGCAATTCTTCAGGGATCACTACTCTTTCGAAAACTTCCAGGAAATGAGCATATTCTTCAGAATATACATCAGCCAGTGTCGGTTTGTTCACTGCCATTTTTCCCAGCCATGCAGATTTTTCCATGAGGTAAGGATGATTGTAACCGATGGATGCTGAGGCAAACATGGAAAACATATCCAGATATTCTTTATTGGTGAGTTTATCGTAAAGCCATGATCCGTGCGATTTTTCGATATCCATTACGAAATCGAATCCATCGGCCAGAACGTGCTTTCCTACTATTTCTTTTACTTTGTTTACTTGTATGTCAATTGTTTCCATTTTAATTAATCTTAGGGTTGATTAAATAAGTTAATGATGTTGAAACAAAGAGATTTATGTTATTTAAAAGTTGACAATTTTTAATTTTTAAATCTCTGAATTTCTAAATATTTTTATATTAAAGGTCAAACTTGATTCCCTGTGCCAGAGGAAGGTTTGTTGTATAGTTGATGGTATTTGTCTGTCTTCTCATGTAATATTTCCAGACGTCTGAACCGGATTCTCTTCCGCCGCCGGTTTCCTTTTCTCCACCGAATGCACCACCGATTTCCGCACCGGATGTTCCGATATTTACATTGGCAATACCACAGTCTGAACCTGCATGGGAAAGGAATAATTCCGCTTCTCTTAAATTCTGCGTCATGATTGCAGAGGATAAACCTTGCGGAACATCATTCTGAATGGCGATGGCTTCTTCTAATGTTTTATACTTGATAAGATATAAAATCGGGGCAAAAGTTTCGTGCTGAACGATTTCGTAAGAATTTTTTACTTCTGCGATACATGGTTTCACGTAGCATCCGGATTCATAGCCTTTTCCTTTCAGTACTTCTCCTTCCACAATGAATTTTGCACCTTCTTTTTTACCTTTTTTAATAGCTTCCTGGTACATGTTTACGGCATCTGTATCAATAAGAGGCCCTACATGATTGGATTCGTCTAAAGGATTTCCGATTTTAAGCTGTCCGTATGCTTTTACCAAACGATTTTTCACTTCATCATAAACACTTTCGTGGATGATCAATCTTCTTGTTGAAGTACATCTTTGTCCGGCTGTACCCACCGCTCCGAAAACAGCTCCGATAATTGACATATTGATGTCCGCATCCTGAGTAATGATAATCGCATTATTTCCTCCCAGCTCCAGGATAGACTTCCCGAATCGTTGTGCCACATTTGCAGAAACCATTCTGCCGACTCTGGTAGAACCGGTAAATGAGATTAAGGCTACTCTTTTATCATCAACCAGTTTTTGTCCGATTTCATGATCTGCAACCAAAACACTTGAAATTCCTTCGGGAAGATTGTTTTCCTTTAAAACTTCATTCATGATATTCTGGCAGGCAATTGCACAAAGCGGTGTTTTTTCTGATGGTTTCCAAATGGTGACGTTTCCGCAGATCCATGCTAAAGCAGTATTCCACGACCATACGGCAACCGGAAAATTAAAAGCGGTAATAATCCCGACGATTCCCAGTGGATGATATTGTTCATACATTCTGTGCCCCGGTCTTTCGGAGTGCATGGTATAACCGTGAAGCTGTCTTGAAACCCCCACTGCAAAATCGCAGATATCGATCATTTCCTGAACTTCGCCTAAGCCTTCCTGCAGGGATTTTCCCATTTCATAAGAAACAAGTTTACCAAGATCGTTTTTGTACTGTCTTAATTTCTGGCCAAGCTGCCTTACGATTTCACCTCTTTTGGGTGCAGGAATGAGCCTGAATTCTTTAAAAGCATTTTGCGCAGCTTCAAGAACTTTTTCGTAATCAGATGTTCCGGAAGTTTTCACTTTTGCAATTAGATTTCCGTCTACCGGAGAATAGCTTTCTATGGTTTGCCCTGATGCAAAGTATTTTCCGCCTGTTGAAGTCCCCTTATTTTCATTCTTAATTCCTAGATTTTTGAGCGTGTTTTCAATCCCAAAATCTTTTACTTTTTTAGACATAAAAATTTTACTTTTCGTTTTCCCTAAAGTTAAAAATATTAAACGAACTGCAAAATTTAAATTTTTTTAACGGATTTTTTATTTGGACTAATTATAAACATGACTATATTTGTATGGTAATCTTTTGACACACAGAAATGGAAAGCTCTCAGGAAAATAATTCGAAGTTTAAAAAATGGTTTAAGCGTGTTGGATGGGCAGGATTCGCCTTCTTTACCATTAAAGGGCTGATTTGGCTGGTAATATTTTACTTTGGGGCAGATACGCTTCAAAGTTGTATAAAATAAAAAGCCGAGAAAATTTCTCGGCTTTTGTTTGGTTGTATCATCTTATTCTTTTTTCTTCCTTCCGGAATGGAGTAAGCTTTGATGAAGCAGAAACTCAATTTGTCCGTTTACACTTCTGAATTCATCATTGGCCCACTTTTCAAGAAGCTTATAGGTAGACTCATCAATCCTTAAAACAAAAGATTTTTTGTCTTTATTTTCGGAAGTGTTATGAGTTTTTTCTGATTTCATTTTTGTTAACTTTTTCTGACGTTTGTATAAACAAAATTCTGATCTTGATTTAATTATAAAGTGTCCCGGCATTTAAAATAGGTGTTGCCGCTTTTTCACCACACAAAACAACCATTAAGTTGCTTACCATCGCGGCTTTTCTTTCGTCATCGAGCTCCACAATATTTTCTTCGGAAAGTTTCTTTAATGCTAAATCTACCATCCCTACGGCTCCTTCCACAATTTTGGTTCTTGCCGCAACAATCGCTGTTGCTTGCTGTCTCTGAAGCATGGCGCCTGCAATCTCCGATGCGTAAGCAAGATGGGAAATTCTAGCTTCCTGGATAATAATTCCTGCTTTTGAAAGACGCTCTGTAAGTTCCTGTTCCAAAATGGCATTGATTTTTTCCCCGCCTTCTCTTAATGTAATCGGTGCATGATCGTCTTCCAGGTTGTCGTAAGGAAAACTCATCGCCAAATGACGTACCGCAGCCTCGCTCTGCATTTTTACAAAATCAGAATAACGTTCAACATCAAAAGCGGCTTTATAAGTGTCGCCAACTTTCCATACGATAACGACAGCAATTTCGATGGGATTTCCCATTTTGTCATTTACTTTCAGTGTCTGGCCCTGTAAATTTTCGGAACGGAGACTGATTCTTTGGGAAGAATATAAAGGATTAATGAAAAACAAACCGTTATCTTTTACGGTGCCGACATATTTCCCGAAAAAGTTCAATACTCTTGAATGGTTCGGCTGAATAATCATCAGGCCTTTCAGGAAGAAACAGAATACAATAAAGGCAACTATTGAAAGAACAACAAATGTAATGTTCTCATCAATTCCTATTGCAAACAGGTAAATTGAAGCAATGAAAAGTCCAAGACAGATTACTAAAGTAATATATCCGGACATCGGTTTAAGGATTTTTTCCATGATATTGATTTTTAATTTTGATATTAATTTGATATCATAAAGATATGATTTTTTTACATTAAAATTATTTATTTTAAATTTTTTTGATTTGAATCAAAGAAACAAAAGTTCAGGTTTGGAATCTGAATGCTAAAATTTAAATTTAGTACTTAAAATCCCCAAAACTTGCGCGAATCAGACATTTGTTCTTCGGTTTAAATTAAATAGCCAGTATAAAAAAATCCCTGAAAAATTAATTTCAGGGATGGTATGAATGATAAATTAAAATTTATTTTTTATTTAAGATTCTAAACTTGTAATACGAAACGGCTGATAAGAGTGCCATTGTTCCAAGTCCGATATATACCCAAGCCGGAACCGGAACAGGATCTCCTGCTGCATAAGAGTGAAGTCCGCTCAGGTAATAATTTACTCCGAAATACGTCATTACCATCGAACAGAATGCAAACATTGTTGCCACGTGGAACGCCCATCTGCTTCGTAAACCAGGAACCAATCTCATGTGTAGAACAAACGCATACACCATAATGGAAATGAAAGCCCATGTTTCTTTCGGGTCCCAGCTCCAGTATCTTCCCCACGATTCATTGGCCCAGATTCCTCCCAGGAAGTTTCCTACCGTTAATGCAAATAAACCTATTGTTAAAGACATTTCAGAAACAATCACCAGTTCTTTCAAAGTCGTATCGTGGTGTAATTTGTAAGTTTCTTTATTTGAAATGATATAAAATACAAGACTGATCACAGCAATAATCATCGACAGGGCAAAGAATCCGTAGCTGGATGTAATAATGGCTACGTGTATAATTAGCCAGTACGATTTCAGTACAGGAACCAGCGGTGTAATCTGTGGATCAAGAGCCGAACCGCCGTGCGCAAATCCCATCATGATAACTGCAACCATAAATCCGGCTGCCGGAATCAAGGCGTTTGAATTTCTATATAACAATAGTCCTGCTGTAATTCCCACCCACGAAATGAAAATAATCGCTTCATATCCGTTACTCCATGGTGCATGTCCGGAAATATACCATCTTGCCACCAGTCCAAGGAAATGGAAGAAATACCCTACAGCTCCGATTACAATAATTGCTTTAATGGTTTTGTTTAAGACTTTATTCGGTTTGAATAATTCTACAAATCCCAGTAGTAAAAGAAGTCCGCCGATGATCGTGTAGAAAATCAATAGTTTGAAATTGATATTCACCTTATTCATGAAAACTTCAAGCTCAACTTTGGATTTGGCAGGAACGACTGCCTTACCCCACTTCTGCTGATAATCCGAAAGTTTTGTAAGCTCTGCATCCGCTCTTTTCCAGTCACCGGTTTGTTGTGCAACAAGAACTTCCGCAAGATATGGTCCCATTACCTGCTGAGATTCTGTATCTGGTTCAAACTTTTGATTTAGCCAGGAGTGCCACGTATGATTAGGATCGTTTTTCACAGGAACAATCCTCATAAACTGTCCTGAGAATATTTCCTGGAATACCTGTACTCTTTCATTAACGGCAATTACCTCTTTGTCATAATTGGTCTGCTCGGAAGCTTTTTTACGGAAGGCTGTGTTATAATCCTTTTCCAACACATAATGAAGATTTCCGTTGGCATCAGAAGGAATAAGATTTAATAAACTGGTATATCCGTCCTCATCTGCTTTTGTTTTTTCTTTCAGGGCGTCTCCGCCTTTTGTTCCTACTTTTATTAAAGGAACTGCAATCCAGTTATCAGGATTTGTATTGATTGATAAAAACCATTGGTTAGCAGAAAGTGATTTTCCATCAGTCCCTTTAAATTCATCTCTTTTGTAAAGCTTTCTTAAAACATCCAGAGCCTGTGTATTGAGAGGGACAATTCTTCCTTCAAAATTCTGAACCAAAAGATACCCGAATTTATCGGCATGTTCTGCACTGATTTTGTTTTGTGCGATAATTTCATCAGCGGAAACGCTTCTGATTTTTGTATGAGATTCGGAAGGAGCTGCAGAACCTGATTGGGCCGGAGCAACTTCAGCATCATGATTATGCTGTTCTCCCTCTGTGTGGATATGTTCCCTGCTGCCGTCAGTAGTGCCGTGGGTTTCTATTTTTTGAGCATTCAGTCCGAAGCTTAGTAATATTAATAATATGGTTACTACCCTTTTCTTGTTGACATCTTTCAGCATTTTATTAAGCTTCCAGAAATGAGTTCCTTTCCAGAAGAACATAAAGAACATTCCACCAAATAAGAACGTGTAGCCAATGTAAGAAATCAATGTTCCCCAGAAATCATGATTTACGGAAAGTACCGTCCCCATTCTGTCCGGATCAAAACTTGACTGGAAGAATCGGTAGCCTTTATGATTAAGCACGTGGTTCATATAAATTTTAAATGGGGTCTGCTTGCCTTCATCAATGATTTTAATATGGCTTTCATAAGCACTTGGAGATGAGCTTCCAGGATATGTTTCCATTACGAAATCATCGAGTTTAAGTGAGAAAGGCGTATTGTAAATTTTCGGACCAAAACCAATCATGATATTCAATCCGTCCATTGTAACCTGTTTGTAGGCATTCGGGTTTCCTTTTTCAACTGAAAGGTCTACCAACTGCTTTGTTTTCGGACCCTGAATTTCAACAGTGAGCATATCAGGCACAGCCTGATCTTTTTTTCTGTCGCCTTCAATTGCCATTAATTTTCCTTTTTTAAGACCTTCAGGAACAACCAGCTTTAATTCGTTAATTGAATATAAACTTCTTAAAGCCAATGGCTGGAATTCGTCTTTTACTGTACTCCCTGTAGCCTGAGTGGCCATGGTCATATAGCTCGCATCAACCGGTGTTTTGATGAATAACTTTCCGCCTTCATTTTTAAATTCAACCGCACCTTCAATGGCTCTGTTGAAAGTCACCAACGTTCCGTTGATTGATTTTGTTTCTCCGGGTTTAATGAAAATATTCTGTCTTCCGGTTTGTCCTGTTGATACCAAATGAAGATATTCGGCGCCATTAGGGTCAGCCACGAGACTATCTTTTTTTCTTTGAACATACTCTTTTGCAATGACTTTCACTTCTTTTCCATGAAAATCATAGGTAGCCTGTAAATCTTTGTGTAATGGAGACATTAGATACGGAATATCCTGATAATTAAGAACATCACCTTTTTCCTCAATCTGAATTTTAAGGAAGTTTTTATCCGTTACAATTTCATTGGAAGTTTCTCCTTCCCGGATGTGCATTGTCCCTTCAAAACTGATATATCTTGTAATGGCACCACCAATAAATATCAGTACAAAGGCAAGGTGAAAAACCAGCACCGGCCATTTTTCTCTCTTCCAGAGTCTGTATCTTCCAATATTTCCTATGAAATTGAGAATAAGCAGAAGCATGATTAATTCAAACCACCATGCCTCATAAATTAAAGCTTTTGCTGTTGGAGTTCCGTAGTCATTTTCTAAGAACGTTGCATATGCCATCGCAAATGCGTACACCAGTAACAACACAGCCATTGTTCTGGTCGAGATAAGAATATCCTGGAGCTTCTTCATGTTATATATACTTGATACGCAAAAATAAGGATGATAAACTACAATGCCGTGAAAAAAAGCTGTTTTTTATCACTTTGCCATTGATAAGTGTTATTTTTAACCGTTCTTAATAATATTAAACAGAGTGATAAAAATATAATAATTAAGAATTTTTTCATGACAATTTAATTTGTTATTTAGAGATTATAATAATTTTATTTAAATTAATGTGTGGTATCTGCTAAAACAGCGCATTGGCAACAACACTCTTTACAAAAACTTTAATGAAAAAAATTAAATCAAAATTGAATTATTTTAAATATTTTAGTTTCTGTAAAACGGAATCACGTTGATAATTTTCCGACAAATAAATAATAATATTCTTCCCGGTAATACACCAGTTTTAATGTTGAAAAACATTAAATTTGCCACAGTACATTATGGATAAAAACACACAAAAAAAACAACAGGAATTGCCTGAAAAAGGCAGATTTTTATCGAAGCCGAGAGTATTCTTCGGGCTTACCTTTATTCTTTTTTCCGTGGTTCTCACCTTTTCATTTGTTTCCTATCTGATGAATTGGAAGGCAGACCAGAGTCAGGCCGGAACCATGCTGGATAAAAGCATTAAATCTTCCAACCTCTTCGGAAAGCTGGGCGACTGGCTCGGAAATATTTTCATTTTCGAAAGTATTGGCGTGGCTTCTTTCATCATTGCTTTTCTGTTTTTAGTTTTCGGAACGATTATTCTTAAAAAGAAAATGTTTAAACCGTGGAAAACTGTTGGACATTCCTTGTTTTTTATTTGCTGGCTTCCTATTTTATTCGGAGCTATTACAAAGGGTCAGGGTGTTCTGAGCGGTGTGTACGGGTATCAGATCATGGATTCCCTGAATACAATTATTGGCTCTTATGGTCTATGGCTGGTTTTAATTTCAAGCATTGCGTTATATTTTATTTTAGAATTCAATCTTCGCCCGAGTTCTATCAAATCTAAGCTGAATGATCTCAATGAAAATACTATTGGAAGGGTAAAATCCATGATGCCAAGTTCTGATGAAAATTTTGAGGCGGATGATGAACTCATTGAAGAAGCTGAAAATGCAGAGAATATTCCTTCCAAAATTACCGTTACGGAAACCATAAAGCCCGTTAAAACGGAACATGTACCGGTTGCTGCTGAAGTTGAAACGATCGTAACCCCAAACAAAACATCTTTTGAAGATGATAAAAATGATTTTTCACAACCATTACACGTAGATCTGAGTCCGAAGCCTTCTGTTCCAATGCCAAGTCCTGAACAGGCTTTTGACATCAAACCGGCGGCTTCAACAGCAATTGTGGCTGAAGATGATATTAAATTTAAAGTAGAAGTTGCTCCTGTAGTGGATATTTTGGATGATTCCGACAGGAAATCCCAGGAACTGGTAGAAAAACACGGACTGTACGATCATAAATTAGATTTAGCTAATTTCCAGATGCCGACTGTTGATCTTTTAAAGGATTACGGAAATGAGGAAATTTCTATTAATAAAGAAGAACTGGAAGAAAACAAAAATAAAATTGTCGGACTGCTTAAAAATTTCAATGTAGGAATTGCTGAAATCAAGGCTACTATTGGTCCGACAGTAACTTTGTATGAAATTGTTCCGGAAGCGGGAATCCGTGTTGCGGCGATAAAAAAACTTCAGGATGATATCGCCCTGAATCTTTCCGCATTGGGAATCCGGATTATTGCTCCGATGCCGGGCAAAGGAACCATCGGGATTGAAGTTCCAAGAAAAAATCCTACCATGGTTTCTATGCGTTCGGTAATTGCATCCCAGAAATTCCAGAATACGGATATGGATCTTCCTGTGGTTTTCGGGAAAACGATTTCCAACGAAATTTTCATGGCAGACCTTTCCAAAATGCCTCACCTCTTAATGGCAGGTGCAACGGGACAGGGGAAATCCGTGGGTATCAACGCAATTCTTACCTCACTTTTATATAAGAAACATCCGAGTGAATTGAAATTCGTAATGGTAGATCCTAAAAAGGTGGAACTTTCATTATATTCAAAAATAGAAAGACATTATCTGGCGAAACTTCCGGATGCAGAGGAAGCCATTATTACCGATACCAATAAGGTAATCAATACCCTGAATTCTCTTTGTATTGAGATGGATACAAGATATGATCTTCTGAAAAATGCATTCTGTAAAAATTTAAAAGAATACAATAAAAAATTCTCGGAAAGAAAACTGAATCCTGAAAACGGACACCGTTATTTACCTTATATTGTTCTGGTAGTTGATGAGTTCGCAGATCTTATCATGACTGCAGGGAAAGAAGTTGAACTTCCGATTGCAAGACTGGCGCAGCTTGCCAGAGCAGTAGGAATTCACTTAATTGTTGCCACCCAAAGACCATCAGTAAACGTAATTACAGGTATGATTAAGGCCAATTTCCCGGCTAGAGCAGCTTTCAGGGTAATTTCAAGTGTAGATTCCAGAACGATTCTGGATTCTCCGGGTGCAGATCAGCTGATTGGTAAGGGAGATATGCTGTATTTTAACGGAAATGAAATTTTAAGACTTCAGTGTGCATTTGTAGATACACCGGAAGTAGAAAGACTTGCTGAATATATCGGTGAACAAAAAGGATATGCTTCAGCATTTATTCTTCCTGAATATGTTTCCGAAGATTCTGCAAGTACGGTAGGAACTTTCGACCCTAATGAGAAAGATGCTTTGTTTGAAGAAGCGGCAAGAATTATTGTTTCTACACAGCAGGGCTCTACTTCCATGCTTCAAAGGCAATTAAAGCTTGGCTACAACAGAGCTGGGAGAATTATGGACCAACTGGAAGCAAGCGGAATTGTAGGCGGATTTAACGGTGCTAAAGCCAGAGAGGTTCTCATCAGTGATCTTCATTCGCTTGAACAGTTTCTGGATGATTTAAAAGGATAACCTGAGAAAATTCTAAAATACTGTCTATCATTTCTATTTGTAATGATAAAAAACAGCAGCATTCTTTGGAACAGTTTTTGAAAGATCTGCGCAGTTAATGCCCAGCGGTGATTTAACTTCTAATATTAAAGTAAGTCTAAAGATTAAAGATTTAAATAAAAATGAAAAATATTATTTCAAAAATTATAGTAAGCGGTATGGTTGTGGGTGCAGTAGGAATTACTAATGCCCAGAAGATTGATGCTAAGGCTAAAAAAATACTGGATGATATTACGGCAAACTATAATTCCAAGAAGAATTCTTATTTTAAATTTTCTTTCGGAACAGGAACAAACGGACAGGTTTCAAAGACGGAACCGGGAATTTATTATGCTGCCGGAGATAAGTATAAGTTAAAGATCATGGAAACGGAACAGATCTTTGATGGCAACAAAATCTACAATATCAATACGGAAGATATGGAAGTAACCGTTGCAAAACCAAACGGAAGCGGGTCTATGTTCTCCCCTATCAACTATCTTTCAACGTATAGAAATGATTATAACGTAACCTATAACGGAAAGAAAAACGTGAATGGTGTAAATGCCGATTTTATCAAACTGACACCGGTAAAATCAAATGGAATACAGCATGTCTACATCTTTGTAGATTCGGCAAAAAAACAGATGGTAAAGCTTGAACAGCACGGAACCAATAAAGATGTTGCGGTAATTGCCATTAAAGAGTATAAAGAAAATCAGACTCTGGATCCGGGAATGTTTGTTTTCGATAAAAGTAAATACAAAAATTACCTGGTTACCGAACTTTAAAAATAACATCTGTGAAACTTAAAATGCTTTTAATACCCGTTTTATCATTTTAAAGGCTCGCCGTTTTACAGATTATAAAAATTTCATAAAATATAAAGGCTGCAAAGGAAACTTTGTGGCTTTTTCATTAATTTTGGCACATGTTAAAAATTCTTGACCGATATATCATAAAAACCTTCTTCGGACCGTTTTTCTTTATATTCAGCGTGTTGTTTTTCATATTTATTGTAAATATCATCTGGGTTCAGCTGGGGCAATTTATGGGAAAAGGACTCAGTACCTGGCAGATTTTAAAACTTCTCTTTTATCTTGGAGTAAGCGTTATCAGTATGGTATTGCCGCTTACAATTCTTCTTGCAAGTATCATGTCGTTCGGAGAATTCGGTGAGCGGTACGAACTTGCCGCTATGAAAGCGGCGGGAATTTCCCTTACAAGAGTAATGCTGCCTTTATTGGGAGTAACGGTTGTTCTATCGATCATGCTTTATTTTTTCTCCAATAATATTATCCCGAATTTTCAGAGGAAAGCCAAAAATATGCTCTTCAATATTGCACAGACCAAACCCGCGCTTAACTTCACACCCGGACAGTTTATCGATCAGATTCCCGGATACATGGTGAAATTTGATAAAATAACAGGAGAAAACGGTGAAAATATTGAAGGCGTTTTTATTCATAAGAAAGCGACAACCTATGATAATCAACAGTCGATTGTTGCAGAAAAAGGAAAATTCGTACCGGCTGCCAATAAAAATTATCTTAAACTCATTCTTTACAACGGATACGTGTATGAAGATAACTTTGCTGGGAAAGCAGAAAATGTGCGTCTAAAACAGCCTGATCAGGCTATAAAATTTGATTCGCTAACCTCCCATTTTGATGTAAGTGAAATCATTAATAAAGCGATAGAAGAAGAAAGAATTACGGACGATTACCGATTTCAGACATTCAACCAGCTTAATAAAACCATCGATCAGACCAAAAAGGACAACAACAAATTCTTTACAAATGTTAATAATGATGTTCTGGGCCAGACCAATTCGGTGATCACTTACATGGACACTAAACAGAACAGGTCGAAAGCAAAACCAAAGCAGCTTTTAAAGCTTGATACTTTAAAAAATGACAAAAAACTGGAGATTATTAATAATGCGTATACCCGCCTTGAAAGCCTCAAAGGTACTGTTGATGGTAAAAATAACGAAATTGATCCTGTTGTTAAATATTATGGGAAAGTGGTGATCTATCAGCAAAGGATTGTTACCTATTCATTCACCTGTATTATCTTCTTCCTGATCGGTGCGAGTCTCGGATCTATCATCAGAAAAGGAGGAATGGGACTGCCCGTGATTATTGCCATTGTTATTTTCATTATATTTTATGTCATTAACGTAGGTGTGGAAAATATGGCCTGGTCTGGTAAAGTAAATCCTTATCTTGCAGCATGGATTCCTAATCTCGTTTTATTTCCGTTCGGGATCTGGATGACATATAAGGCACTTACCGATTCGCAATTATTTGATGCGGAAAAATATAAGACATTCTTTAAACCCGTCACGAAGCTTTTCGTTAAAAATCAGGAACATAAAAGATATCAGTAATAATAGAAAGGTCCGGAATTTTCCGGATCTTTTCTTTTCAGCATAGGCAGATTGTCATAGCATGTTTTTTGTACTAATGAGGCAGTCAAAACCATTTAAATATGAAAATTATATTGATGAGCCTAAGCTTTTTGATGATCATTTCCTGTAAGAAAGAAGCAACGGAAATAATTGATAAAAAACGTTCTGAAGAGCAGTTAGTAAAAAAAGATACCCCGTTGAAATCAGGAAATGACACCATAAAGACCATTGATGATATAAAAAATGAGTATGCTAATCTCAACAGTATGCTTAGGTCAAAAAAACTGGATTCTACCCGATTTACTTATAATTGTGATGAAAGAGAAGGTGAAGTCACCTTATATTTCGAAAATAAAAAACTTGCAGTTGTAAAGGATTTTTATGCAGAACACAGTCACTTTTCCTCATCTACAACTTATTTTGTGAAAAATAATCAGGTGTTTTTTATTTTCAATGATGAAACGGTCTGGAATTTTGATGACGGAGGAACTCCTGAAAAGCCCGAGACCAAAGACGATATTAAAGAAAAAAGAATTTACATTCTAAATAATAAAGCGGTTCAGTGTTTCGAGAAAAATTATACGGTACGTTCCAAGGGCAATAATACAGATCCTGAAAAAATATCTAATAAAGAAACAAAATGCGATGTTACAGAACTTATGAAAAAATATCAGCTTATTCTAAAAAATAAAAACACAAGAGGCGAAATACAATGCTTATAAGGTGTATTAATTTACTTTCTGATTTATCTCATATAAAACAGGTTCGCATAAGATTGTATATCATTTTATGAATACATACTTTTGTGTAGATTTATTCAAATAAAAGTGAAATGTATAAAAAAATTCTGGCGCTGTCTGTAGCAGGTTTATTACTTTTTTCATGTTCTGACACAGAAATGGAAGACTCCAATCCTACAGAAACACAAATAAAAAACGATCCCGCTTTAACCAGTTTAGGGCTTAAAATAACAGCAGATAAATCCGGTGTTAATATTTTTGAAAATATTGATTTTAAACTTTCTCAAAAAAACCAATCAACCTATTTTGGAATACTTGCAGATTATCTTGATGTGCTGACCTTTAAAATTTCAAATACTGAAGGAGAAAAAATTATCTTTGAGAAAACACAAAATGGAAATTCCGTGACCACAAGCTTTAATTATCATTTTTATTATCCTGGCAATTATACGGTGAGCATTGAAGGTTTCAAGGACGGGAAGAAAATATATACTGACCAGACTTCTGTAAATGTTACTGACAATAATGATTTTTTAGCAGTGAACTGGAACGGTTTTACGGCGACAGATATGGCAACAGGATATAACAATATTCTGCAGAAAAATACGCTAGGCTTTTTCAACGGTTTTGAAAATCAGCATCCTTATGTTTTAGTAACTAATATTTGGGATAATATGTACAGTTATACTGATACGCAGATTAAGCAGATGGATAAGGAATACCTTTATAATTATCTGGCCAAATATTATTCAGCACCTACATATTCCGAGGGGAATACAGATATGAAAGACCGATATACTCAGAATTTTAAAAAATCGATTAAAAATGATATCCCCGTACATATCTGGATCACTACAAAAAGTAAGATTGCTCTGATGAAGCAGTATTCTTCTACTGATCCGTCGTTATTCATAGGCTATATTGTAATTGCAGAGCCCAATAATTAATTAATAACACATCAAAACAAAAAGCGGCCTAAAAGCCGCTTTATTTATTTAAAAAACTGAAAATTATACTTTCATAATTTCAGCTTCTTTTGTTTTAAGATGTTCATCACAAATTTTCACATATTTATCGGTAAGAACCTGGATATCAGCTTCGATACCTTTAATAACATCTTCAGAAACACCATCCAGCTTTTTAAGCTCTTTCAGACCGTTTTGTCTTGCATTTCTTACTACAACTTTCGTATCTTCAGTTTCAGATTTGGCCTGTTTTGCCAGCTCTCTTCTTCTCTCTTCCGTTAACGGCGGAACATTAAGAATAATATTGATCCCGTTATTGGAAGGAGCAAAACCAAGATTAGAATTAATGATGGCTTTCTCAATATCATTAATTGCTTTAGCATCCCAAGGTTGAATAGAAATCGTCATGGCATCCGGAATAGAAACATTGGCTACCTGGTTGATGGGAGTCATTGCCCCGTAATATTCTACCATTACATCCTGAACCATATTTGTAGACGCACGTCCCGCTCTGATTCTTTGAAATGCATGATCCAGGTGCTTAACAGCCGCTTCCATATCGTGTTGCACAGACTCTACTATAAGATCTAATTCTTCCATTATATAATAAAAATTTGATAAGTTACACATTAATATAAATGATTAGTGATGAGTAATAAGCAATTACAAATCAACTAAAGTACCAACAGCTTCTCCGTCTACAATTCTTTCAAGATTTCCGTCTTTGTTCATATCAAAAACGATAATCGGCAATTTATTTTCGTGACTTAAAGTAAAAGCAGTCATATCCATTACTTTAAGATTTTTGGCATAAACTTCGTCGAAAGATAATGAATTATATTTTACGGCGTTTACATTTTTTTCAGGATCACTGTCATAAATTCCGTCTACCCTTGTTCCCTTTAAAATAACATCAGCTCCGATTTCGATTGCTCTTAATGTTGCCGCTGTGTCGGTTGTGAAATAAGGATTTCCTGTTCCTGCCCCGAAAATCACCACTCTTCCCTTTTCAAGATGTCTTACGGCTCTTCTTTTGATGAAAGGTTCCGCTACTTTGTCCATTTCGATGGCAGACTGTAATCTTGTTTTAATGCCGGCATCTTCCAAAGCTCCCTGTAGTGCCATTCCGTTGATTACCGTTGCAAGCATTCCCATATAGTCGCCCTGTACTCTGTCCATTCCTTTTGCAGCTCCTGCCACACCACGGAAAATATTTCCTCCTCCAATCACAATGGCAATTTCGCAACCTTTGTCCACTACTTTTTTGATCTCGGCCGCGTATTCCTGAAGTCTTTCGTTGTCAATACCATATTGTCTGTTTCCCATTAAGGCTTCACCACTAAGTTTCAGAAGGATTCTTTTATATTTCATCTTTATTATTAAATAAATTTTATCTGTTGGTTTGTCAGAAATTTGACTTTGCAAATATAATCATTAATAAGGTTGATTTTTAATTCTGGATTAAATTTTTAAATCTTGTTTAAATGGCTATTTTGAAAGATATTCCCAACACAGCTTTAAGGTTTCAAAAACCTTCAGGATTTAACGATAAAACCATAATTTTTAAAAAACTTAAAATTTACCGGTAAATAATGTGAGAAATATTTTGAAAAGTACGAAAAAGGATTATTTTTGCATTACTAATAAACTGAATTGAAGAAAATTGTCATTTTTTCATTATTTCTGTCAGGGATTGTTTCTTATGCACAAACAGGAACAAACGTTTACCCGTTTTTGAATATTCCGGTTTCTGCGAGACAGGCTGCTCTTGGCGGCGATGCAATTTCTGTAAGAGATCATGATGTTTCCTTTGCCATTGCAAACCCCTCATTGCTCAATAAAGATTCCGATAACCAGCTTTCCGTGAATGCTGCAGCATATCTTGCCGATTCCAAATACGGAACAATAGCCTATGCCAAAGATTTTGACAACGGTCATATGGCTACCATTAATGCAAGGTATATGAGCTATGGAGACATTCCGAGAACCGATGAAAGTGGTTTCGAAAACGGCACATTCAAGGCTTCCGATGTTGCCATTGGTGCTGGATATGCCTATCAGTTTGAAGAAAACTGGACGATAGGCGGAGGATTAAATTTTATCACTTCTAAGATTGATAACTACACCTCTTCTGCCATATCAGGAAACGCAGGAATTACGTATCATAATAAAAAGAACAAAGAAACGGCCTCTCTGGTATTCAGAAATTTTGGATATCAGTTTAAATCATTCAACGGAACCAGGGAAAATCTTCCTTTTCGCGTAGATTTGGGATACACCAGGATTTTAAAAGCTATTCCGCTGGCGATTACCATTACGGCACACGATCTTCAGGAATTCGATATTTCTTCACAATACAACGTAAACGGTCAGGAAGTAAATGTGGGAAGAAAAATTGCCGATCATTTCTCTATTGGTGCAGAACTGTTCCCTGAAAAAGGATTCAATATCAGGCTGGGATATAATGTAAAACGCGGAAATGAACTGGCAGTGGCAGATCAGAGAAATTTCTCAGGGCTTTCAGCCGGATTTGGCATTAAATTATCAAGATTCCGAATCGATTATGCCCATGTAAGATATCATAATTCAACCAATGTTAATCAGATTGGTGTTTCGGTAGATCTTGTAAGCCATGCCGGAGAATAATTAAAACAAAATCATTTACATATATCCCTGAATTTATTCGGGGATTTTTAATTTAAATATTTGATGGAAAGCCGGTTCTAATACTTTTATACAGCTTGATGCATATCATCATCAATAAAATCCTCAAACTTTACTTGGTTTTTAATAAAAAATCTGGAAATTTGTGCCATGAAAAAACCTGTTATAGCAATCGATGGGTACTCGTCTACCGGAAAAAGTTCAATATCTAAAATTATTGCCCAAAAACTTGGGATTATTCATTTGGATACGGGTGCACTCTACAGAGGCGTTACCTGGTTTGCCCTTCAGAACTGTTTGAACGACGACGGATCAATTAATCTTCAAAGTCTGTTTTCTTCTTTCGATGAAATAGAGCTTGAATTTAAAAATGATAATGGCGAGCTGGTTCTTTTCTTAAATCATATTGATATTTCAAAAGCGATCCGTACCAATGAAGTGTCAGAAAATGTAAGTTTTGTCGCAAAACAGAAGGAAGTAAGGGATTTTCTTCTGCAGTCTCAGCGTTCTTTGGCAGAAAAAGGCGGAATTATTATGGACGGACGTGACATCGGGACAGTAGTTCTGCCAAATGCGGACTATAAGTTTTTCCTGACGGCAAGTATTGATGAAAGAACAAAAAGACGCTATCAGGAACTGATAAGCCTGGGAATGGAGGCCAATGAACAACAGGTAAAAGAAAACCTTATTATACGCGATAAGATTGACAGTGAACGGGAAATAGCCCCTCTTAAGCAGGCGGATGATGCTATCGTAATAGACAATACCACCATTTCGAAAGAAGAAACGATAGAAAGTATTCTTTCATACATCAAAAACATTTAACACTTTTTAATAGATGTTTGGCTCCTTTGGTATATTAATTGTACAAATATTAAGCAAGTAAAACTAGTATTATTAACTATTAAAAAAAACGAAAATGTCTAAGAAAAACAATACAGCGGGTATTTTGGCAGGGCTTCTTGCAGGTGCTGCGGCGGGTGTAATTTTAGGAATGCTTTATGCTCCGGAAGAAGGTAAGGAAACCAGAAAAAAAATTAAAGAAAAAGCTAATGATATTAAAGATCAGGCTAAAAACAAATACGGAGAGGTTTCTGAAAAGGTAAAAGACCAGTACAGCAGTATTTCTTCTACTTTCAAAGAAACAGCAAGTAACGTAGCTCATACTATGAAAGACGGATACGATAAATACAAGGATCAGATTGTTTCAAAAACTGCAGATGTAGTAAAAAATGTAGAATCTGAATTAAACGATCTAAAACAATAAAATAATTTATTTTTTAGGTAAATTATGAGAAGGAACTTTATAAACAAAAGTTCCTTTTTTTGTAACTTTAAAGAAAAACAATGATTGAAACTATTAAAGAATACGCATCGAAAAGAATTGACCTCCTGAAAATTGAAGCCACAGAAAAATCTTCACTTTCAGCCGGAGTTGTTACCTATCTTGTTTTAATGTTGGTAGCCTTTGGTTTTTTCATTATCCTGTTCAACTTTGGGATTGCTTTTCTCATAGGAAAAGCTGTGGGCGGTACATCTTATGGATTTCTGATTGTAGCAGCATTTTATTTTCTTATCATGATGATTTTAATGGTATTAAAAAAGAAAATTGTAAATTATGTGGCAGATCAGGTTATTAAATTTTTAAATCATTAAACTATGGGCAGAAAGTATGAGAGCTTAGAAGAATTAAGAAGAAAGAAAAAACTGTTGAAACAGGAAATCGAAGGATTGGAAGATCTTCTTACATTCAAGAATACGAAAGAAAGTTTAAGTGCATTCACCAATGGTTTGACAGATCAGTATCTCGAAGAAAAAGTAGATGAAGACGGCGACGAAAAAGTAGTGCTGAAAAAAGACGTAATCGCCAAACAGATCACTTCTGAAATAAAAGGAGCATTAATCAATAAAAATACAGCAATGGGAATTGCGGGATCTGCTTTTAAAGGGGATGCTGCAGATATGCTGATTAAACTCGGCGTTACTGCCATTGTAGGAAACTATGCCAGAAAAAGCCTTAAGAGTTCAAACTGGAAAAGGAAAGTTGCCGGAGTAGCATTAATCTATCTTGCTCCGATTGCATTGAGATTTATCAGAAAAAAATTGGAAAACTACCAGAAAAACCAAAGTGTTTCAAGTATGGAACAACTTATTTGAGTTGGAGTGTGGGGGCGTTTGAGTGTTTTAAGTTATTTCTAACTCATCAACTCTCCCACTCTCAAACCCTATTACCCTTTTTCACTGAAAAGCTGTCCTAAAATAATTCCGGCTGCCATAGACACATTCAGGCTTTCTGTGGATTGTGATTGCCCAAATCTGGGGATCATTACACTTTTTTCTAAAAGTCTTTCGGTTTCAGGACGCATTCCATTTCCTTCATTTCCGAGAATCAGATTCATTTTTTCCGGTTTGCTAAATGAATAGATATTTTCCCCTTCCATATCCGTACCGATATTGATATTCTTAGTCCCGGAAAGATATTCTACTAAGTCGGTGTAAATAATATTTACCCTTGTAAAAGATCCCATACTGGCCATAATCACTTTAGGATTGTAAAAATCAACAGTGTCTTTACTGCAGATAATCTGCTCAATACCAAACCAGTCGGCAAGGCGTATAATTGTACCCATATTCCCCGGATCCTGAATACCATCAAGTATAAGCTGAAGATTTCCATCATTCAGTTTTTTCTCTTCACTAAGGTAGCAAACAGCAACAGAATCTTTGGGATTTTGCAGGAAGCTTATTTTTTTAAGCTCATTATCAGAAATATGGGTTATCGGAGCTTCCGCTCGGTCCAATTTTTGAGGATCGGTAGAAAATATTTCTTTAATTTTAAAGTTAGAATTGAAAAGTTCAGTGATGGTTTTATTACCTTCAACCAAAAACAAATTGTATTTTTGTCTGAACTTCTTTTTATCTAAAGATTGTAAAACTTTTATTGTATGAGCTGTAAGCATTATAAGAATTCTCCTCAAAAGTATTATAAAATTATATCATTTGCAACATTTGTAGGTCTCCTTTATGCTTGTAGCACCACAAAAAAGGTTCCGGACGGAGAATATCTGCTGGTACAAAATAATTTTGAATTTGAAGATAAAAAAACTCCATTTGACGGTGAACTGAAAGGATACGTACAGCAAAAACCCAATAAAAGGCAGTTTCTTTTTATGCCGCTCAGTTTGTGGCTCTACAATGCCGCCAACCCGAAATATGATACCCTTCTGAATGAGTATATGACATATCCCAATGAATTGAGAAATCAGAAATTAAGAGATTCTCTTTTCATTAAATACAATATGAAAAGCAGTGTCGGGAAAAGCCTGTTTTTCGACAGGTTATATCACAACTGGGGTTCGGCACCTGTAATTCTTGATCAGACTAAAACGGAAAAAAGTGCAGAATCAATAGAGAAAAGACTTACCTATCGCGGATACTGGGATGCAGAAGTGAAATTTAAACATGATCTTGATTCAGCAGCAAAAAAAGCAGCGGTAACTTATTTTATTACTCATAAAGATCCTACTTATATCAAAGAATATTATTATAATATCACAGATCCGGCCGTAAAGAATATTTATCAGCAGAAGATCAGGGGAAGTCTGATCAGACAGGGACAGATATTGGATCAGACAGTTCTTGAAAAGGAAGTGACGAGGATCAATGACCTGATGAGGGATTACGGATATTACAGATTTAATAACCTTGGTGACGAGATTTATTTCGTAGCCGATTCTCTGAAAAGCAGAAAACAGGTACCTTTAACCCTTGAAATTCATAAAGATTCTCTGGACAGCCCTTATAAAGTCTCTACAATAGGGAATATTGATGTTGCCATTGTAGATGAAGTAAGTGATTATCCTAAAAATACAAAAAAAGACAGTTTAAGAGGAATACGTTTTCATAAAGTTAATAATCAATATGATTCAAGAGCAATATGGAGAGCAATTACAATCGGAAATAAACAGGTCTACGACCAGAAAAAATTTGATCTTACCAGAAGGAATCTTTTGGCGATGAATAACTTCAGTATACTCAGATCAAGGGATTCTTTAAGACACGGAGGCGGTGCTGCACCGAATGACAGTATCATCGATGTAATGTATGTTCTTAAACCGCTCCCGAAATACGAACTCAAGCTCGGTACGGATGTCAACTATTCCCAGTTGCTGAATCTGGGGGTTTCTCCTTCCGTAGATCTTACGACAAGAAACGTTTTTGGCGGAGCAGAAAACCTTTCCACCAGTCTGTCGGGAACTTTCGGATCGATAAGAAGTACCAAAGATATCAACAGCAGGGTTCTGGCTTATGAAATTTCCGCGCAGGCATCTCTGAACTTTCCAAGGTTACTGCTGCCATTCGATTACTATAAATTGCTTCCGAAAAGGTACAGCCCAACTTCATCCATCGTGTTGGGAGCTTCAGTCCAGAATAATATCGGTCTAGGAAGGGTAAACTTTAATACGGGTTTAAATTATCTCGCCACCGTAAATGATAAAGTATCTCACAGACTTACAATTTTCAATACTCAGCTGAGTTTAACCAAGAATAAAGATGCTTATTATGATTATTTTGTGAATGATGATGAAATAAGAAGGGAAATATTCAGTGATTACTTTGCATTCAACCCTTCCCTGGCGCAGGAATTCACCGCAGGACAACGCACGATAGACGAAGTTTCGAGATTAATTACATTAGATACACAATATGTAGGAACACTCGACCAGCAGGGAGCCGACAGGTTTGTAGCCTTTGTAGGAACCCTTATCAATAAAGACCGCCAGACACAGGATGTCTTAATCTCTTCGTTTATCTACAATTTCGTGTATAATGAAATCGGGAAAAAAGATTATCCGAACTCATTCTATTTCAACGGGAAAGTAGAGCTTGCAGGAAATATCTTCAGCATTTTTAATCAGAAAAGAAATGACGGCGGAGTAATTACCAGCCCGGAACGAACTATTTTCGGCGTTCCGTATGCACAATTCGTAAAATTTGATTTTGATATAAGAAAATATTTTAAATTTAATAATAATACTCTTGTATTGCGGCAGTTTGTAGGTCTTGGGATTCCTTACGGAAACTCTTCCAGTATGCCGGTGATCAGGTCCTATTTTAACGGAGGAGCCAATGATATCAGGGCGTGGGTTCCTTTTGGCGGACTTGGTCCTTCAGATTCACAAATTGACGAACGCGTACGTACTTATATTACGGAAAATCTGAAACTTACTACCAATATTGAATTCAGGGTTCCATTTAACGAAACCTACGAAGGAGCACTTTTCACCGACATCGGTAATATCTGGTCTTTAAAAAACTCTAATGAAGCTGCTGCGGATGAATTTAAGCTTAATAAATTCCTAAAACAGGTTGGTGTTGGAAGTGGTTTCGGGTTAAGGGCAAATATTGCTTATATCACTTTAAGACTTGACCTCGCATATAAAATGTATGATCCTAATAAACCTGAAGGCGACCGATGGAGAATAAAGTACTTCCAGCCGTTTAAACCAACATTGAATATTGCATTCGGATATCCGTTCTAATCCGGAGAAATTCCTAATGCAAAATAAACAACAGCAACCGTTCTGGCCAAAATCTCCCGGAACTGGTTTCTGTAGTAACTTTCGGGTTTGGTAACATCGCGCGCATCAAATCCCAGGGCGTTCATATTGTTGTTTCTCGCAAAAAGAAGTGCCCGGAGATTGTGGAAACCCTGCGACACGATAATTACATTATCTTTTTTATATACATCTTTACAGCGTAGAATACTGCGGTAAGTATTAAATCCTTTCGGGTCTTCGATAATGATCTCTTCAGGAACTCCTTCCTGGTAGATCAGGTAATTTTTCATGGCTGCAGGCTCATCGTATCCTTTGCTTTTTTCACCACTCACCAATATTTTTTTGATTTTTCCATGGTGATAAAGCAATGCCGCCGCGTCCATTCGTTTGGTAAAATACGGATTGGATTGCCCGGATCGCATTTTTGGTGAAGTTCCCAGCACCAGGGCGACTTCTCTCGGCGGAATTTTAGAGATCTTGTTGTATGTCCGCCCGTCAGTGAGGGCAAAAACCCAGGCATTAGCAAGGCATATCAGCAGAATCATGATTTCCACTGATATTAACATGAGGTTAAATATGTTTCTTATTATTCTCAACTCAGATCAAAGTTAAGCTTTATTTTCTTGCTTTTAGCAATAGACATACAAGCCAGGATATGTCCTTTTTCTTCTTCTTTTTCCGTAAGATATTCATTTTCCAGCAGCTCTACTTCACCTTCTTCAAGAATGCACTCGCAGCTTCCGCAGATACCCGACTTACAGGAATACGGTACGGCAAACTTCTGAATCAGCAATTGCTGCAATATTCTCTCCTTATTATCCGGAAGTTCAGTAAAATAGTTTTTCCCGAGCATGGAAAACTCTACATCAATATTTTCGATGACAGGAAATTCTTTTTCCACAGGATAAATATCGTCATTATATTCCTCAAAAAGCTCAAAATGAATATTATTCTTGGGGATTCCGTGGTGATAACATGCGTTGGCCAGTGTTTTAATCATATCCCCTTTTCCGCAGATCAGTACTTCGTCTACGGCATCCCAGATCGTAGATTCTTCATCGGTATCATCCAGATGCAGAATCTGATTGATGATAAGACTCAGCTTTTTATCATCAAGTCTTCCGTGGAATAAACTGTTTGATTGTTTTTCTTTGGAAAAGAAATAAAAAATCTGGAGCCTGTCGCCATAATTCCGGGCAAGAGTATCGAGTTGCTCACGGTAAATCATATCTTCAGAAGATTGATTGCCGAAGAACAGGAAAAGCCTTGTTCTGGGCTCATTATGCAGGATGTTTTTAAAATGGCTGAGAATAGGGGTAATTCCTATACCCGCTGCAAAGCCTACAATGGTTCTGAATTCACTTGGCTTGGAAATCAGTGTGAATCTTCCGGCAGGTTCGCTTATCAACAAAAGATCTCCCACATGATAATTTCTGAATAATTCTGCAGCATCTCCTTCAGATGAATTTATCTTTATACCCAACGCTATTTTTTCTTCATAAGGTGCGGAAGTTATCGAATAATCTTTGATAACATCTTCATCATGAGATTTGAATTTTATACTGACAAACTGCCCTGCCTCAAACCTGAAATTCTCTTTCATATTGCCGGGAATTTCAAATTCGAGAGAAAAAGTATTTTTGGTCAGTTCTTCCTTTTTCGTTATTTTTAGCCAATGAAACTTTGTAAGTTTCCCCTTATAGATTTGTTGTTCCATACTTCAATTCAAAAATAGATAAAAAATAATGAAAAAGATAATCTTATCCACCCTTTTCCTGATTTCGGTTTTCAGTTGTAAAAAAGAATCTGCTAAAACAGAAGACGGAATGGCTGTGCAGGATTCTGCTTCTGTTTCAGAAACCACAGAAGCTCCCGCTGCTTTAAAAATGTACACTGCTGAACAGACTTCCGAGTTTTTAGGTAAAAAGAATGACACCTTATACGTTACCAATTTTTTTGCCACCTGGTGTGGACCTTGCGTGAAGGAAATCCCTCATTTTAAAAATAAAATACAGGAACTTAAAGGAAAGCCGGTTAAAATTACATTCGTAAGTGTAGACAGCAAAACCGACTGGAATACAAAAGTTCCCCAGTTTGTAGATGCACAGGGAATCCGCAACAACACAGTTCTGCTTGACGGACAGCTTCTTGGAGGCGATTTTTTTGCTGCTAATTTTAAAAGCTGGGATGGGGGCGCAATTCCTTTTACTTTTATGAGAAGAGGTGACAAGACCGATGAAACTTTGGGAATGATAAGCGAAGAACAGCTTACCGAAAAAATCAATTCTCTTTTAAAATAAAACATCAGACTTTTTATGTCAGATCAATTTAAAATCCTGTGTTTGGTTTTATTTCTTGCCATTTTATTGGCAGCAATCATTAACCTGAATACGGGGTTTTTAAGTTTAGATCTTCAGGACTTCTTTACAGAATCAGCAAATGGCCAGATTGCGGAAATTCGTGTAAACCGCGTGTTGATGATGCTTTTGGCGGGAATTTCTATTCCGACTTCCGGGTTTCTGATGCAGGAATACTTTCAGAATCCTCTTGCCGGGCCGGATATTCTCGGTATAACTTCTGTGGCAAGTTTATCGGTGGCGTTTTACATTTTTTTTTCACATGATCTGCTGATTCCGGAAATTCTCCAGAACAGCTTTTTAAGCTTTTCTGCCATTGGAGGAAGTTTACTGATGATGCTGATTTTTCTTTCTGTCACCAAAAAACTTCAGAATAAATCTTATTTAATTATTTTCGGTTTTCTGATCTCTGCCTTTTCCGGAGCCGTTGTTTCTCTATTACAATTGTATGCAGAAAATCAAAGTTTAAAAAATTATATTTTGTGGTCCTTCGGAGCGAATAATATGGTTTCCAGGAATCAGATTTATGTCTTGTCAGTTTTAGTTTCAGTGGGTTTATGGGTTTGTTTTAAAAGTATAAAACCTTTAATCGGAAATTCGTTAGGAACATCGTATGCGCAGAGCCTGGGAGTTAATCTGAACCAGCTTAAAATATTCATTATTGTTGCTTCATCCCTGCTTTCCGCTTCGGTAACCGCTTTTTTAGGTCCTGTTTTGTTTATAGGAATTATTGTTCCACACTTCTGCAGATTAATTTATAATCCGGCAAAACTCTGGCAGCAATGGATTTTAAACATGTTTTTAGGAATGCTGATCATGTTGATCTTCTCAATAATCGCAGAAAAAACTCAGATTCCGTTGAATGTGATAAGTTCAGTCTTTGGAATTCCTGTGATTTTGGGAATGCTTTTGAAGCAGAATAAAGTATGAAAATGAATTGTGAATGAGTAAATTGTTAATTTTAAAACTCTCTCGCGGATTTTGCAGATGGCGGAGATTTTTGAGTATACTTTAATTTTATTCCAAGTTTGTCATTCCGTAGGAATCTAAATTAACTTTGTAGAGATGCTTTCAGCATGACAAAATAAATATAAAAATTAAACATATTATTTAGTAATAGCTTAAAAATCTGTGGAAATCCTCGAAATACGTGGAAAATAAAAACAAAATGCACCTACAAATCAGACAGGCAAACCTCGGTTACAGTAAAACGTTAATCTCAAATGCAGATACCCATCTGAATCTGGGAGAGGTTTGTCTGCTTATTGGAAATAACGGGGTCGGAAAAACAACTTTAATTAAATCCATTTTACACCAGATTCCGCTTCTTAAAGGTGAAATCAGCATTAATGACAAAAATATAAAAGAACTTTCGGCAAAAGAAATTGCAGAGCAGATTGCTGTTGTTTTCTCAAGTTCGGTTATTCCTCAGAATTATACGGTTGAAGATTTGATTTCATTGGGAAAATATATTTATTATCCTTTTTATTTTGAACTTAAAAAAGAAGACCGAGACGAAGTTGCACATATTATCGAAAAACTGGATTTGGTTCAGTATAGACATACGCCGCTCAGAAACCTTTCGGATGGAAATCTGCAGAAAGCATTTATCGGAAGGGCTATTACACAAAACTCTCCCGTTATCATTCTTGATGAACCGACAACACATCTTGATGAAAAAAATAAAATTATTATTCTCAAAACACTTCGTTCTTTAGCCAAAGAACATCATAAACTTATCCTGTTTTCTTCTCACGACTGGAGGCTTGCTAAAGAATTTGCCGATAAAATATGGTATGTAAAAGATCAAAATTTATATACCGGTATGGTGGAGGATATTCTTTTGCAGCATGAAGAACTTACCCGTGCTACGCTATTTGAGATCAATCCGGAATTTGTTCCGCCACATATCATTGCTCCGGATGTGTACAAAGAAATGTTGTTTTCATTACTACAGAAAAATTTCAGAAAAGACCTTTCCAGATTCACGTTTGAATTACAAAATAAGCATTGGACGATTTCAGGATTTGCAGACATTCACCAATGTGAATCTTTTGAAGATATTGTTATTTTATTAAAAACCATTCATTAATACTTTCTCTTTTATATTAAATTGATATATTATGCATGCATAGTATTATGCGCGTCATATCAATTAATCTTTTTATTATCAATGTGTTAACAAATTTTAACTTAAATAAATGCTATGCATGCATAATATTTAGTATATTTGGTTAAACCTTGATATGAAAATGATGGATAATAAAAAAGATAAAATAGAAAATGTTGATCTAATTCTCAAACAAACCTGGCTTGCCGTTTCAAAGATGTACACTGAAATGGCTCAGGAACACGATTCTACGGCTGTTCAGGCACTCACTCTTCTTAAAATAGATCCGAAAGAAGGAACAAGAAGTACAAATCTTGGTCCTAAAATGGCAATTGAACCTACATCTTTAACAAGAATTATCAAGCTTCTTGAAGATAATGGATACATCTACAAAGAAAAGACGACCACCGATAAAAGAGAAGTTATCATAAAACTTACTGATAAAGGACTTCAGTCAAGAAATATGTCTAAAGAAGTAGTGGTTAACTTCAATAAAAGAATCATGGAGAAAATTGCTCCTGAAAAGCTCGAAACTTTTAAGGAAGTCATGAATGAAATTATGAAGATCGCTACGGATTTAAACAACAGGAAATAATGTAAAGAGGTCTTCTGACAAACAGGATCTTTTAAATACATAACGGGAGCTTTCGCCATTCAGAATAGCAATAAAATTAAACAATTACAAATAATAAATCAAATGAAAAGAAGAATCAAACACGTCACAGTTCTTGGTTCAGGAATTATGGGAAGCGGTATTGCAGCGCATTTTGCCAATATTGGCGTTCAGGTGTCGTTGCTGGATATTGTTCCTTTTGAACTCACTGAAGCGGAACAGAAAAAAGGTTTGACCAAAGATGATAAGGCAGTAAGAAACAGGATTGCCTCAGAAAACTTTGAAAAACTTAAAAAAGCGAGTCCTGCCCTGCTCTATTCTCCGAAATTTGCTGACAGAATTAAAGTTGGAAACTTCGATGATGATTTACCTAAATTAAAAGATACCGACTGGATCATTGAAGTAGTTGTTGAAAAACTGGATATCAAGAAGTCGGTCTATGAAAAAATAGAACAGTTCAGAAAGCCAGGAACATTAATTTCTTCCAATACTTCAGGGATTCCCATTCATTTTTTAACAGAAGGAAGAAGTGAGGATTTCAAACATTATTTTGCTGGAACCCATTTTTTCAATCCCGTAAGATATCTTCCTCTTTTAGAAATTATTCCAACTCATGATACACTTCCTGAAGTAATCGACTTCTACATGAATTATGGTGCTAAATTTTTAGGAAAAACAACGGTTTTAGCAAAAGATACACCGGCATTTATTGCCAACAGAATCGGCGTTTTTTCTATGATGGATTTGCTTCACAATGTTCAGAAATTAGGTTTAACCGTTTCCGAAGTTGATAAATTGACAGGTCCTGTAATTGGCCGTCCGAAATCTGCAACTTTCAGAACTGCTGATGTTGTAGGTCTGGATACTTTGGTTATGGTAGCAAACGGTGTTCGCCAAAGCGGTGCTGAAGCTAATGATTTTAATGATGTCTTTGCACTTCCGGATTACATCCAGAAAATGGTTGATAACAAGTGGCTGGGATCTAAAACAGAACAGGGCTTCTATAAAAAGGTAAAAAATGAAGGCAAATCTGAAATTCATGGGTTAAATCTTGATACTTTAGAATATGAACTTCAGGGGAAATCTTCTTTCCCGACGCTGGAATTAACCAAAACAATTGACAAGCCAATTGACCGATTTAAAGTATTGATCGGCGGAAAAGATAAAGCCGGAGAACTGTACAGAAAATCTTTAGGTGCATTATTCGCTTATGTTTCTCATAAAGTTCCTGAAATCTCTGACGAAGTTTACAAAATAGACGATGCCATGAGAGCCGGATTCGGATGGGAAAATGGCCCGTTTGAAATTTGGGATGCCGTTGGCGTTCAAAAAGGTGTGGAATTGGCTAAAGATGCAGGTTATGAAGTTTCAGACTGGGTTAAAAATGTAGAAACATTTTATAAAGTTAATGATGAAGGACAAAGCATTTACGTTGATAAAAACTCCGGTGAATACAACAACATTCTGGGACAGGATGCTTTTATTATTTTAGATAATATCAGAAAGAATAAAACACTTTGGAGTAATTCTGGTGCCGCTATTGAAGATTTGGGCGACGGAATCATCAACTTTGAAATCCGTTCTAAAATGAACTCTTTAGGAGGCGAAGTTCTGGATGGATTAAACAGAGCGATTGATTTAGCTGAAAAAGAATATGACGGATTGGTAATCGGAAACCAGGGAACCAATTTCTCTGTAGGAGCCAATTTAGCAATGATTCTGATGATGGCTATCGAGCAGGATTGGGATGATCTGAACATGGCAATCGCTTATTTCCAGAAATCAATGATGAGAGTTCGCTATTCCTCTATTCCTGTAGTCGTTGCTCCTCACGGAATGACGCTGGGTGGCGGTTGCGAAATGACCATGCATGCCGACAGAGTGGTTGCAGCAGCGGAAACATATATCGGACTGGTTGAAACCGGAGTCGGTGTTATTCCCGGCGGTGGAGGAACTAAGGAATTGACCTTGAGAACTTCAAGAGAATTCCACAATGATGATGTGAAGAACAACAGGCTTCGTGACGCTTTCATGAATATAGCGATGGGTAAAGTAGCTACTTCCGCTTATGAAGCGTACGACATGGGAATTCTTGAACATGGAAAAGATATCGTGGCAGTTGATAAAAGAACGCAGATTAAAACCGCAAAAATGCTGGCTAAAAGCTTAGCAGAACATGGTTACACACAGCCTATCGAACAAAGGGTAAAAGTTTTAGGTAAAGATGCGCTTGGAATGTTCTATGTAGGAACCGACCAGATGCTTACCGGAAATTATATCTCCGAACATGACAAGAAAATCGCAGACAAATTAGCCTACGTCATGGTGGGAGGAAATCTTTCCGAACCAACTGTGGTTACAGAACAGTATTTATTGAATCTTGAAAGAGAAACTTTCCTGCAGCTTTGCGGAGAAAGAAAAACATTGGAGAGAATTCAATATATGTTGCAAAATGGCAAACCGTTGAGAAACTAACAGAAGCTTCGTAGGAGCGAACTGTTAATAGCAGAATAATATAAATTGATAAAAGCTAAAGTTTTTGAGCCCTGAAAGGGCGAAATAAAATAGCATCGGGTGAAAACCGGTGTAAATCCGAAATAATTTAAACAAATGAAAACAGCATATATCGTAAAAGGGTTCAGAACGGCCGTTGGGAAAGCACCCAAAGGAAGTTTAAGATTCACAAGACCCGATGTAATGGCGGCAACCGTAATTGAAAAATTAATGGCTGAACTTCCGCAATTAGATAAAAACAGAATCGATGACCTGATTGTAGGAAACGCTATGCCCGAAGCTGAACAAGGCTTAAATGTGGCACGTCTGATTTCCTTAATGGGTTTAAACACCGATAAAGTCCCTGGAGTTACCGTAAACAGATACTGTGCATCAGGAAGTGAGGCGATTGCCATTGCTTCTGCAAAAATTCAGGCCGGAATGGCAGACTGTATTATTGCCGGAGGTACAGAATCGATGTCATACATTCCGATGGGAGGATATAAACCTGTTCCTGAAACAGATATTGCCAAAACAAACCCTGATTATTACTGGGGAATGGGTTATACTGCGGAAGAAGTGGCTAAACAGTATAATATTACGAGAGAAGAACAGGACCAGTTCGCTTTTGAATCTCATATGAAAGCCTTAAAAGCCAATCAGGAAGGCAGATTTGCCAGTCAGATTGTTCCGATTCCTGTTGAATATAATTTTCTGGATGAAAATCAGAAGATACAGTCTAAAAAATTCGATTTCTCAGTAGATGAAGGTCCGAGAGCTGATACGTCTCTGCAGGGTCTTGCAAAATTAAGACCTGTTTTTGCTAATGGTGGAAGCGTAACCGCCGGAAATTCTTCTCAGATGAGTGACGGAGCAGCTTTTGTGATGGTTATGAGTGAAGAGATGGTAAAAGAATTGGGTCTTGAGCCGGAAGCAAGATTGGTTGCTTATGCAGCTGCAGGATTAGAACCGAGAATCATGGGAATGGGACCTATATACGCTATTCCAAAGGCCTTAAAACAAGCAGGTTTAGAATTAAAAGATATTGAATTAATAGAGTTAAACGAAGCATTCGCATCGCAGTCTGTTGCTATTAAAAAAGAATTAGGCTTAAATCCGGATATTCTCAATGTAAACGGAGGAGCAATTGCTTTGGGTCACCCTCTTGGATGTACCGGGACGAAGTTAACCGTTCAGCTTCTTGACGAAATGAGAAAACGCGGAAACAAATACGGAATGGTTTCCATGTGCGTAGGAACAGGACAGGGAGCAGCAAGTATTTTTGAATTGCTTTAAAGATAAAAAGAGAATAGACAGATAGATAATAGATTAAACACAAGAAATGATGAATGATTATAAAAAAATCTTTTAGTCATTTTTTTAATATTTCTTTAGGTTCATCATTTGAATTGCAGACACAAATATTGTTAGCAAATCATAGAAAATATTTATCTGATTATCTAAAAGTCTCAAAAAAATAAATAAAAATCAAGTATTAAATGGGAAATATAGTAAAAGGTGGTGAATTCTTAATTAAAGAAATTCCTGCAAACGAAATCTTCAGTCTTGAAGAACTGAATGAAGAACAGAAAATGCTTCGCGATTCTGCGAAAGAATTTATAGACAGAGAAGTCGTTCCGCATCATGATCGTTTTGAGAAAAAAGATTATGCATTAACAGAAGAAACAATGCGTAAACTTGGAGAAATGGGACTTCTTGGAATCACCGTTCCTGAAGAATACGGCGGTCTTGGAATGGGATTCGTAAGCACAATGCTTGCTTGCGACTATGTTTCGGGAGGAAATGGTTCATTAGCAACAGCTTACGGAGCTCACACTGGAATCGGAACACTTCCAACCCTCCTTTACGGAAGTGAAGAATTAAAAAAGAAATATCTTCCGGATCTGGCTACTGGAACGAAATTCGGAGCTTATTGTTTAACGGAACCCGATGCCGGTTCTGATGCCAACTCTGGAAAAACAAGAGCGAAATTATCTGAGGATGGAAAACATTATATCATCAACGGACAAAAAATGTGGATTTCCAATGCAGGTTTTGCGGATACATTCACTTTATTTGCTAAAATAGATGATGATAAAAACATCACAGGTTTCGTCATCAACCGTTCTGAACTTGAAAATCCTGAAAGCTTAACTTTCGGTGAGGAAGAGCATAAATTAGGAATCCGTTCGTCTTCTACCCGTCAGGTTTTCTTCAATGATATGAAAGTTCCTGTTGAAAATATGTTGGGTGAAAGAAATAATGGTTTCAAAATCGCTCTAAATGCATTGAATGTTGGCAGAATTAAGTTGGCGGCAGCTAATCTTGACGGACAAAGAAGGATCTTAAACCACTCTATTCAATATTCAAATGAAAGAAAACAATTTGGCGTTTCTATTTCAACTTTCGGAGCAATCCGAAAGAAAATTGCAGAAATGGCAACCGGAGTTTTTGTAAGCGAAGCAGGATCTTACCGTTTGGCAAAAAATGTTGAAGATAAAATTGCAGAATTAGTTGCAGGCGGAATGGATCATCAGCAAGCTGAATTAAAAGGTGTTGAAGAGTTTGCGGTAGAAGCATCGATTCTTAAAGTTTTTGTTTCAGATCTTACTCAAAATACAGCAGATGAAGGAATCCAGATCTATGGAGGAATGGGATTCTCAGAAGATACTCCAATGGAATCTGCATGGAGAGATGCAAGAATCGGAAGAATTTATGAAGGGACCAACGAAATCAACAGACTTCTTGCCGTTGGAATGCTGATCAAAAGAGCAATGAAAGGAGAATTAGACTTATTGTCTCCGGCGATGGCAATCAGCAAAGAACTGATGGGAATTCCGTCGTTTGAGGTTCCTGACTACTCTGCTTTTATGAGTGAAGAAAAAGCAATCATTGCCAATCTTAAAAAAGTATTCTTAATGGTTTCAGGTGCTGCGCTTCAGAAATATATGATGGATATTGAAAAACAGCAGCATTTGTTACTGAATGCCTCTGAAATTCTTAACCAGATCTATATGGCAGAATCTACAGTGTTGAGAGCCGAAAAACATTTCTCACCGGATTCTGTAGAAGCAGCAATGGCTCAGCTGAATCTTTACAAAGCCGTTGAAAAAATCATTACTGCAGCAAAAGAAGGAATTGTTTCTTTCGCTGAAGGCGATGAACAGAGAATGATGCTGTCCGGATTAAGAAGGTTTACAAAATATACCAACCATCCGAATGTAGTGGCATTAACAGAAAAAATTGCTGCCCATTATATTGAAAAAGGAGCTTATTAGTCTTTTATATATAAATTTGATTTCAAGGCGTCTCAATGTTGAGACGCTTTTTTATTGCAACAAGGAATACCAAAATGAAGTGTAGAATGTAATAAAAATAAGATTTAAGTTGTTTTTACTATGCCTAATTATAGTTTAATATTAAAAATTTTTACTGATGAAAATACTAGTAATTCCGGTTATATTGTTTGCAGTGTCTGCTTCGGGACAGCAAAAAGAAAAGAAACTTCTGATACCTTCTGATACTACGAAACACAAGAAGTCTTATTTCCCCGATAAAGAAAGGAAGCCGGCTGATCCTCAAAGAAAAATATACAAAATGCCTTCTGCAAAACCTGATGAGTCGGTATATTCCAGCCTCAAAGACAAAAGAAAAGATACTACGGATTATAAGATGCTTAATTCTATAATACCTGAAAAAGGTTCGGATAATAAATAATTATATTTGAAATTCAGGAAGACATCCTTATTACACGAAATTATTATTAAAAAAATGTCTCAGATGTTGAGGCATTTTTTATTTTTGTACTCTACTTATTAACGATGACAAAAGAAGAACTGCTCAACAGAGCAATAAAAATAGCCGACAAGGCACATAAAGGACAGACGGATAAATACCATGCACCATATATTGCCCATGTCATGCGTGTCATGGAATACGGAAAAACGTTGGATGAAAAAATCGTAGGTGTTCTCCATGATGTTGTTGAAGACCATCCACAGGAATTCAGCCTGGATTATCTGCGTGGCGAAGGCTTTCCGGAATATATCATTTTTGCGATCAGCTGCCTTACTAAGTTTGACCCGGATGAAGAGTATGATGATTTTGTAAGAAGAACCGAGCGTTCACCATTAGCCGTTGCCGTAAAACTTAATGATTTAAGGGATAATATGGATCTTCGAAGAGTAAACCGAGAGCTGACTCCTAAAGACATCAAAAGATTTAACAAATATCTTAAAGCTTACCATTACCTGATTGAAAAATATTAGATAAAAATGACTAATAACCTTCCTCCTATTTCTTCTGCTTACCGTGCTAAGCTGATCTCTTCTATTGTATCAATTTCCGTATTTTTTATTGTATACTTTCTGCTCATTCTTGTGTCTCTGACATTAATATTTTTATTGGGATACGGTGCGGTAAAAATCATTACCTTATATGCCAATTACTTGACTATTGTTCTTGCATTAGGCTTATTCAGCATAGGTTTGGTTGTATTTTACTTCCTTATCAAATTTATTTTCATAAAAAACAATTATAGTACCCGTCATCTCATTGAAATTGACCGAAAAAAGCAACCTGAGCTTTTTGCCATTATTGATGAAATTGTTGCCGAAACAGCTGTAAAAATGCCGGGAAAAGTATTTTTATCTCCTGATGTGAATGCAAGCGTAAGCTATAATTCTCTTTTCTGGAGTATGTTTTTTCCCGTTAAAAAAAATCTCACTATTGGAATCGGATTGGTAAATTCCACTACAGTTGGAGAGCTTAAAGCTATTTTAGCCCATGAATTCGGGCATTTCTCACAAAAGAGCATGAAAGTCGGCGGATATGTTAACCAGGCTGAAAAAATTATTTTTGATACTGTTTACAACAACAGGGATTATGAGCAAACCATTAAAAACGGGTCAGGATATTGGGCGTTTCAGCTTTCGGGAATGATCTCCATAGGTTTTATCAGCGTCTTTCAATATATTCTTAAGTTTTTTTCGGATTTTATTTTTAAAAATAATGCCTCTCTCAGAAGGGAAATGGAATTCCACGCTGATGCCGTTGCCACATATGTTACCAATCCTAAAGAGCAGATTTCGTCCCTGCTGAGATTGGATATCAGCAATGCTGCTTTTATCAGTTCTTTTAATTTTTATACCGAAAGTAACGGAAAATATCTCCCGGAAAACCTTTTTGCAAATCAGACTGCTTTAATGAAGCTTTTCAGTGAGAGAAATAACCATCCTTATAGAAACAGTTTGCCTGTCATCGAAGAAGATGATTTGACACGGTATAACAGAACAAAAATCGAAATTGAGGACCAATGGGCTTCTCATCCCGAAACACAAAGAAGAATCGAAATGATTCGGAAAAATAGAACAAAAAACAGTCCCGAAAATAATGAGCTTGCAAAAACATTAATTCGCGGTTATGATGAAATCGGTAAAATATTAACGAATAAATATCTTACGCTTAATAACATTAAAAATGTAGGCGAGGTAATCGGCGATAATGACTATTTTATTCAGCTTTACAATGAAAAATATCCTCTTCAGAAGGTAAGTATGTATTTTAACGGCTATTACGAAAATCATAATCCTATTCTGGAAAACATTGACGACTTACTCCACTCTTCGGAAACTTCAGTATATGACGAGCTCTTCAGCCCTGAAATGGTTTCATTGATATCCGAAAAAAACGGAGCCGAGTCGGATCTTTTTACGCTGAGTCAGATTGCTGCAAATCCAAAAGCGATAAAAACATTCAAATACAATGGAACCTTGTATAAATCAAAAAATGCACAAAAATTAATTCCGGCTCTTACCAAGGAAGCGGAAAGTTTGAAAAACAGACTGGCAGATAATGACTTTAAGATATTCAGGTATTATTACAATATTGCAAATGATGCTGATAAAGAAATCCTTAAAGAAATGTATATTAAATTCGCTTCTTTGGACCGAGAATATGACACGTTTGAAAATGCCGTTAGCCAGTTTATCCCATACCTGCAGTTTATGTTGGTTACTTTGCCTGTCGGAGAAATCCAAAAACACAGATCTACATTGCTGAGAAACGAAAAACCCTTTAAAGATACTGTGAAACAATTTGTTGAAAAATCAGCGTATAAAGAGCTTCTGACAATTGAAAACAAAGAGCTGATGAATAACTTTATTCAATCGGAATATATTTATTTCAACAATGACCGGTATATTCAGAAAGAAGTAGACATGATATTTACCTTTATTAATGAATACCGTATGATATTGAATCAATCCTACAGTGATTATAAAAACCAGCTTATTGATTTTCAGGCAAACATTAAAAAGAACGGTAATTAATCCGCGCCAGGGAAGTCATAGGTCTTTTTGGGATGCTTCGTCCCGTCGATATTAACGTTTAAAGCCAGGTATACAAAGTGGAAATTTTTATTTCCCGAAGCTTCAAATTCCCTCTGCCATAAATAACCGCCGAGAACACCGAAGTAGTCGTCAATCTGATAGCCGAAACCGCCATATACCCTGTTCCTGGCGAAAGTAGGCTTCATCGGGCTTACAAGGAAAATTTCATCATACACATTGGCGAAAACAGTGCCTTTTTTCACTTCTTTTGCATTCAGCGGCACACTTATGTTCAGACGGTATCTGTAGCGCATTCTTTCAGAGCTTTTGTCGGTTTGAGGTTCATAGAACCAGCTTTTTTCCGCACGAAGCCTGTTTTCAAATTTCACGATGCCTTTTTTAAAATCAATGACGTCCTGAAGCCAGACCCTGAATTCTTCTTTATTAATTTTCTGGTCCTTGTAAGTGGCATATCTTCCCAATCCGATAAAAGGCTTGTGATTTTTAGTAAGGTTATAACCCAGTCCGCCCTTTATTTCATAGTAATCCGGATACGTGTATTCCTGGATTCCTCTCGATTGTCCTTCAGCGTATAGAAAAAACTTCGGATGAAATTTATAGGTAATGGTCAATGCATTAAAGCTGGAAATATGTTCCTGTGCTTTGAGGGATATTACACTTAAAAATAACCCCAAACCTAAACCGAATGACAATTTCATCTGAAAAAAATTTTTGCAAATGTAAATTAATTAACAATTTGTTAATATTAACTTTGATTCATTAATAGTTAACAATTATTTAATATTAAAATTGTAAGATAATCCTATATGAAACCATCTTTGTGGCATTTCAACACCGAATGTTTCTGTATATGAGGTATTTGTTAAATTATTAATCAAAACATATACGGAGAAATCTTTTTTAACAAAACTTAATTTATCATCTACCAGATTGTAACTGCCGTTATTCAGCCTTTCGTTATAACGATAGACCACTTCATTCGTGAAATTTTTCAGGAAGCGTGTTTCTAGTTTCGCGATAATTTGGTGCTTTAAATTATCTAATAAATATCTTGCCGAAAAATCTGCGGGCTTGTTTAATCTGTTATCAAGGTAGGTATAGCCAATAGTATATTTCAGCCAGTATTTCAACTGGTGATTGAATTCTACCTCAATACCTTTTACCGTGGTTTCTCCTATGTTTCGGGCATACCATACCGGGTCTTCAGGTTTCATCTTTGTCCAATCAATGGCGTCATTGGTATCTCTTAAAAAACCACTTACTTTAGCTAAAATATTTTTGGTCTGAAACTGGTACCCGATTTCTGCATAGACTGCATTTTCAGGTAGAAGATCAGGATTTCCCTGTTCGGTTTTGCTTGTATAATAAAGATCGGTGAAGGTCGGAATACGGTGTACCTTGGCAATATTTCCGTATACTTTGTTATTCTGGTTAAAGCTGTATCCGATGTCCAGTCCCGGATAGAAAAAGTTTCCTTCATTAGAATAATTGGCCCATGATATTCCCGGACTGATATTCAGTTTATGGTCTAAAAGTGAAAAATGATGTTCGAAAAACACCTGAGAAACAAAACGGTTTCTTTCTCCCAGATTATTGCTTGCAAGAAATTCTTTTCTTAGTTCAACACCAATTCCTGTTGTTCCAAGTGACCAGTCATAGCCTGAATTGACTTCCCCTCCCACATTATTTCCGATATGCATATTGCGGTAAATTTCAGGCTTCTGTCGGTTAAATAAATACATGTCCTGACCTCTTCGCCAATATACATTTGAATTTAATTTTAATCTTCCAAAGGTCTGCTGATGCGCAAGGCTGATCACGGAAGCCTGCACTTCTTCATATTGCTCAGTTGCCGCCTTTGAAGCGTAAAATCCGTTAGCCCCAAATTTTTTTTCTGAAAATCCTGCCTGAAGCCTTATATTTCCGTCTTTTATATTCAGTTTGCTTTGATAAAAAACATTCCTGATTTCATAATCCGTATTATACATATAGCCTAGCGACCCGGAAGAATTAGCCTGTAACGAATTGGAAAATTTTTCATTTCCAACCTGCGCGTTGAATCCAAGTTCATAGGTTTGATAATCTCCGCCTTCAACATTTATTTTCACCCTTTTTCCAGGATTTACTTTGGTAATGATATTGATGACTCCGGCATAGGCATTTTGCCCGAAACGCCTTGCTGCAGGACCTTTTATCACCTCAATTCTTTCTACATCACTGAGATCGACAGGAAGGTTCATCGAATTATGGCCGGTCTGGGAATCATTCATCCTGATTCCGTTAAGAAGCAAAAGAACCTGCTCAAAAGAGCTTCCCCGAAAACCGATGTCACTCTGCACTCCATTGGCCCCTCGCCTTCTGATATCCATTCCTGTTACCTGCTGCAGGATTTCATCGATACTTTTCGCAGGAGAATTAATAATTTCCTCTCTGGTGATCACCGAGATATTCTGGTTGGCACTTTTGTATGGGGTGGAAAAAAGTTTTCCCTGAATTTCAATGGCTTCAATATCGGTAGACTTTTCCTGTGCCTGTGCAAAAAATAAGGTTGCGAGAAAAAAAATACTTCCTGCTTTTCGTATCATATGTCAGATTTATAGCTAATTATTTGTGATGCCAAAAGTAATGGAGTTCACGAATACTTACAAATGATAGTTGTCATAAAAAAATGCAGCTTCTAAAAACTGCATTTTTGGAATTATCGTTGTTATCTTTTTCTCATCAAATGTGCAATCAGATCTCTTAAGAACTTTCTCATATCTAATTACATTGATGCTGCAATGTTAAATAATTTTATAACAGTATGCAATGTTTTTAAAATAAAATTATGTTAAATACATGCAAAAATATTCAAAAAATCCTTTAGAGAATTTGGATCTCATTAACCCTAACAAATCCGCCAAAATTTCGTAATTTTGTTAGTCTTAATTTCACTATGGCTAAAACAACAGATATAGATATTAAAAAACAGATTTTCGTTAAGAACGCACATCTTAACAATCTGAAACACATTGATGTTCTTATCCCGAAAAATAAATTAATTGTCATTACAGGAGTGTCCGGAAGCGGAAAATCTTCACTGGCTTTTGATACCATTTATGCGGAAGGACAAAGAAGATATGTAGAGAGTCTCAGCTCTTATGCACGACAGTTTTTAGGTAAACTGGAAAAACCGAAAGTTGATGATATTAAAGGTCTTGCCCCTTCTATTGCTATCCAGCAGAAAGTAATTTCTTCCAACCCGAGGTCTACAGTAGGAACTTCAACGGAAATTTATGATTATCTGAAGCTGCTTTTTGCAAGAATCGGCAAAACATTTTCACCGGTTTCCGGAGAAGAAGTAAAGAAAGATTCGGTTTCTGATGTGGTAGATTTTATTAAATCATCCAAAAAGGATTCGTCATTTTTATTAACGGCTCCTTTGGATTATGATGCCGATAATTTTGCTGAAAGTCTTAATGTTCTGAAGTTAGCAGGATTTACCAGGCTTGAAATCAATGGTAATGTAGCCGGAATAGAAGATCTCGAAAGTTTTGGCTTTACTCCGGAAAAAAATATGGAAATCAATCTTGTGATTGACCGTTTTTCCTATGAAGAAGATGAAAGTTTCCTGCAGCGGCTTGCAGATTCTATCCAGATGGCTTTCTATGAAGGACGCGGATACTGTTACCTGAAGAATACAGATACCGGAAAAGTAAAAGAGTTTTCCAATAAATTTGAACTGGACGGAATAGAATTTCTGGAGCCGAATGTTCATTTTTTTAGCTTTAATAATCCTTATGGAGCCTGCCCTAGCTGCGAAGGATACGGAAAGGTAATCGGAATTGATGAAGATCTCGTAGTTCCGAATAAGGCGCTTTCCATTTTTGAGGATGCGGTGGCTTCCTGGAGAGGAGAAAGCATGAGCGAGTGGAAAAAAGACTTTATTAAAAAGGCCAAAGACTTCCCGATTCATAAACCATATCACCAGCTTACCAAAGAGCAGAAAAAATACCTTTGGAAAGGTGACGGAAAAAGTACATTCCCATCCATTGACAATTTCTTCAGGATGCTTGAAGAAAATTTATACAAAATACAATATCGGGTAATGCTTTCCAGATACCGCGGAAAAACGCTTTGCCCTACATGTGAAGGATTAAGACTGCGCGAAGAAACCAGCTGGGTAAAAGTTGGCGGACATAATATCCAGTCGATGATCGAACTTCCTTTAGATGAACTTTTTTCTTTAATAAAAGACTTAAAACTTTCCGATCATGATCAGGAAGTAGCCAAAAGATTATTGTATGAAATAACCACCCGTCTTGAATTTTTATTAAAGGTTGGATTGGGATATTTAACGCTGAATCGTACTTCTAACACACTTTCAGGTGGTGAAAGCCAGAGGATTAATCTGGCAACGAGCCTTGGAAGCTCACTGGTAGGTTCTATTTATATTCTTGATGAACCGTCTATCGGGCTGCATTCAAGAGATACGGAAAACCTGATCGGCGTTCTGAAAAATCTTCGTGATCTCGGGAATACCGTAATAGTTGTTGAGCATGATGAAGATGTAATGCGAGCTGCAGATTATATTATTGATATCGGTCCTGAAGCCGGATATTTGGGAGGCGAACTTGTATTTGCAGGAGACTATAAAGAATTGAAAAGTGCAGATACGCTAACTTCCAGATATCTCACCGGAAGACTGGAAATAGAAATTCCTAAAGAGCGCAGGAAAGCGAAAGAGTGGATCCACATTAAAGGAGCCCGTCAGAATAACCTTAAAAATGTTGATGTAGATGTTCCTTTAGAAAATCTTGTTGTTATTTCCGGAGTTTCAGGAAGCGGAAAGTCTACCTTAATGAAGGAAATTCTTACAAATGACATCCAGATTCAGTTGGGAATGGGCGGTAAAAAAGGAGATTATGACTCTGTTGACTTTCCTAAAAAACTCATCAAACATATTGAACTGATCGATCAGAACCCGATCGGGAAATCTTCACGTTCCAATCCGGTGACGTATCTTAAAGCGTATGACGACATCAGGGACCTGTTTGCCAAGCAAAAAGTAGCAAAAATGATGGGTTACAAACCGAAACATTTCTCTTTTAATGTTGATGGCGGAAGATGTGATGAGTGTAAAGGAGAAGGGGTAATCAATGTATCCATGCAGTTTATGGCAGATATCGAACTGGAATGTGAGGTTTGTAAAGGAACCCGCTTTAAAAGTGAAATTCTGGAAGTAAAATATGATGAAAAAAATATTTCCGATATTCTTCACATGACCGTAGATGATGCGCTGGAATTTTTCAAAGACAATCATGAAGATAAAATTGTAACCAAACTGAGGCCGTTACAGGAAGTCGGATTGGGATATCTGCAGCTGGGACAAAGTTCTTCTACTCTTTCGGGCGGAGAAGCGCAGCGTGTAAAGCTGGCATCTTTCCTGGTGAAAGGAGTAACAACGGATAAGACGCTTTTCATTTTTGATGAGCCTTCCACAGGTCTGCATTTCCATGATATTCAAAAATTACTGAAATCGTTACAGGCTTTGATTGATCTTGGCCACTCGGTAATTGTGATTGAACATCAGCCGGATATTATAAAATCCGCCGATTATATCATTGATATCGGTCCGGAAGCAGGAAAATACGGCGGTGAAGTAGTATTTACAGGAACTCCTGAAGATCTTGCCAAAAATAAAAAATCGCACACGGCAAAATACATTAAGGAAAAGCTGGAACAATAATATAAAGAGAGTCGAAAGGCTCTCTTTTTTATGAGTGATTACTTTAGCGCAGGAAAAATATTTATCTTACAACTAATCCTTCAACAAGCTCATGAAGACATTACGAAATACTTAGGATATTGTTTAAGCGTTGTCAGGCTGAGCCTGTCGAAGCCTCATTCTATCTAAAAAAAAGCTCTTTTTAGAACATTAGAGACAACATCAATTTCTTCAACGGTATTAAAATAATGCGGTGACAACCGTACAATACCATTAATATTTTTCCGTGCAAAATCTATTAAAGCGGAGTTTTTATGCGTTACTGAAAAGAAAACATTATGCTCTTTCAAAACATGCTGAATTTTTTCCAGATCACCGTCCGGACCGGAAAAAGTGACGATGCTGCTAAGGTTTTCACCCCAGTCCCAGACATTAAAGCCGCTGTTTCTTAGGTTTTCCCTTAATCTTACAGACAATCCTCTGTTGTAATGTTCAATCGCGTTCAATCCTATATTGTTGGCATATTGTAAAGCTTTTGTAAAGCCCATTAACGAGGCATATGAAATTTCCCAGCTTTCGAATCTTTTTGCTGTTTTAAATAGCTCATAATTGTTAAACTCCGTCCAGTCTGCACCTCTCATATCCAAGAGTAGCGGTGCATAATTCTGTTCCAAGACTTTGTCTGAAACATACAAAAAGCCGGTTCCTCTTGGTCCTCGCATGAATTTTCTGCCGGTTGCCGATAAGAAATCACAGCCTATTTTTTTAACATCTACAGCAAGCTGGCCTACCGATTGACAAGCATCAACCAGATACAAAACATCATATTGTTTACAGAGTCTTCCGACACCTTCCACATTCTGGATTAATCCCGAATTTGTCGGGATATGAGTAACTGCAATTAATTTCGGATTGTATTTTTTAATTAAATTTTCCAGGTCTTCAAGATCCAGCTCATTATCGGAAAGATTTTTAGTTCTTATTATATTTACCTTTAATTTTTTCTGGAGTGAGATAAGAGTAATCTGGTTGGAAATATAATCGTCTGCAGTGGTAATGATAACATCGTCTTCTTCAAACATAATGCTGGATAAAGCTTTAGCATAAGCTTCGGTAGCGCTGGTTGCAAAAGCAATATTGGAAGGCTTTGCATTAATCAATCTGGCCGTTTCATCATAGAATTTTTCCAGAGCTTCTGCATTTCTGTTTGCAGCTTCATATCCTCCTATCTGTTCTTCCAGTTCAAGATATTCTTTCATTGCATCTAGTACGATTGATGGCATTAAAGACGATCCTGCATTATTGAGAAAAATTTTTCCGTCCGAAAGCCCCCTGATATCCTGTCGTATTTTTTCTGTATTCATTTGTAAAAATGATTTTAATCTTATTTGATTGTAATTTTGTTTAACTGTTTAAGCTGATTTTAAATTTAACCGCAAAAGATGCAAAAGATTTAGATATTTTAATATTTAAAGTTAATTAATATGAAGATAAAGAGGACAACAGTTTTTAAAAATCTCTGATTTTTATCTTTGAGAACATTATTTATCTAATAAGAACTTTAAAATAATCTTTTTGGTCTTTGTGGTTAGATAGAAAGTTTAAAACAAGTTTTTATATAAAAAATCCCGAATAACAAATTTCGGGATCACTATCTTTTAAAGAATATTTCAGCATTAATCTAAAACACTCCAGCCTCTTTTAGGATTGTTATTGTTGGATACTTCCTGCTCATTAACAATTATATTTTCTTTTCGCTGACCGATATAATCAAGTTCGCTTAATTTGGAGAAAATTGTTTCAAGGCTTCTCAGCATTTGTTGAATATAGATCAACGGTTCGCCGCAGTTGTGATGATCGTAATTGGTTTCTGCTACAATTGACAGCTGATTCAGTAAAGTGTGAGGTGCAATTTCGCTCCATTCCAGACTGTAGTTCAGCATTTCTTCCAATTCAGCCGGAACAAGGACCTGGGTTGCATTGTACAGACGCAGTGCCAGCTTTGCAAAAGATTCAATCAGAAATACCGGCGGCTGATATGGTGTAATATTCCTGAACTGGAAATACATATCCCCAAATGTATTGATCATGGTATTGCATAAAAACTTAACGTTCTGCGCCAAAGCCGTATTCTGGTTTTTATGCGATGCTTTCTGAATGATTTTAAAGGCATATTGCTGAAGATTCCCAACGGACTTTGCAAAAGTATTGTAATAATCCAGCAGTGCGGGATGGCTCTGAACCGAAGTACATGGCGGGATAAAGTTAGAATCTACCTGGGCAATATTTCCTTTGAGATCTACTTTGCCAATGATAAGGTAATTTCCTCCGGAATAGCTGCTGTTGAGCGATGTTACGGGAAGTAGTTCAATGTGATGGTTCGGCTGTGTATTCGGGTGACGCGGCGGAATTTCTTCGGGGTCAATATCTCCAAAAGGCACTTTATCAAAAGGATTTACGGAAATTAAAATATAGTAATCGCCATCTGCCTGTTCGTCATTCATGAGTTTTGCGAGAGATTTTACACTTACCCTTCTGTCAATCAGTTCAATTCTGTAACCGGCAAGTGTTACTGCGCTGCAACGCTTGATGACCAATTGTACATCATTAGTAGCAGTATTGTGGACATCAAAAATACTACGGTCTGTAAATTCGTTTGAAATAGGCAGAAGCCCATAGTTATATGCGGTGATTCCCAATGAACTGGAATCTCTGATGGTATCGATTAAAAAATTATCCTGATCGTTAAGATGTCTCTGGGAAACCTTCATCCCGTCAACCCAATTGATGGCAAAATGCTTAATAGGCTGTATCATATTCAATATTTTTTAAATGGTGTGAGATTGTGTTCTTCTTATTCCTTCTTCCTCATGCTGGATGACCCTTTTACAGATCACCACATCGTTTTCAGAAATCCTGTTTTCTGTAATATCCTGTTCAAAATCAATATATTTTCTAAAGCTGAAGAATGACTTTTTCGTATAGAAAATCCAATAATACGATTCGTTTTGCTGATCTGATAAATGGATCACGGAATTCGGATTTTTATGGTTGTAATCGTCCACTACCCTATAAAACCAGTCTCCGAAAGTAATTCCCGTAGGCAATGTTTTGGCTTTAATCCGAAATCTGTTGGCATCTTCAAGATTTTTGCTGAGCTCAACATTCAGAACCATCAGCCTGTCGAAATCTGCTCCTTCAAAGTCCGGTAGTTTCTGTTCCGGAGAATAGCGCCAGGTCTTATATATATCAACCGGAATACTAATTAACTGAACATAGCAGTAATGGAAAACCAGCGGAACAAGGAATATTAAAATACTTGTCGCGGCCATTATGGGATATCCTGTACCTTTACTCATCCAGTTGAATATTAAATAAAACAAATATCCTCCAAAACCGACACAGGTAACGGATAAAATGGATTCAAATAGTATGCTTTTCGTTAAAGAAGTAAAATGTTTTTTAAAATATTTGTCTGAAAGGTTCACATGTATTATTCCCAGAACCAGATAAATGATTTGTGCAATTAGATACCAGTACGGATTGAAAAGATTTCCCGCGAAGCCGAAAAATCCCGGAATGGCAAGACACAAACTGCACAGCAGAACATAGATGATAATGGTTTTTATTTTTATCGCAGGCTTATTTCTTCTGATAATTCCGAGGATTACCATCATAATAACCGCAAATAAAGGCATGAGAATATACCTTAAAAAGATTCCCTTTACTGAAGAAATTTCCATGTGTCTTTTTCGAATTAATATTTTTAATTGGTTTAGTAAATATAGTTAAAAATTTTCAGAGGAATGTAGAGTATCCAAGTCGGTTTGAATTTCTTTCATCATCTTCCAGAGCGAATGAAAAGGCTTCTTTTTCAGTGATAAAATTCTCTTCAATATCCACACTTACCGGAAGGAAATAATCATACATGGCATTCAGTACTTTCCGGAACGGGCTGCCATTGATATATTTTTTCATTTCCCCATAAGGAATAGGGCCGATATTAACTACCCAGTTTCTCTGTCCGTCCATATGTTTCCCACTTGGAATATAGGTTATGCCGAGGCGGGAATTCCCTAACAACATAGAGTCATCATTCTCTTCTACACCATCGATAATGTTTGGAGCAAAGGTTACCATAACAGGAATTTGCAGAAAAGCGGTCATGCACCTTTCAAACCATGCTTTATCTCCACGGATCTGATTAAAAAAAGGCAAAATATGGATGAATATATAGGCGTTTTGTTTATCCATCATTTTCACAAGCGGCCAGAGTTCACTTACCGTTTTCAGCAGAGCATCGGTATCACTGGCAATTTCAAAGTCGAATTCTTTCAGCAAAGCACTTACTTCGGTAAAGAAAATTTCCAGTTCAAAAGGCCTGAAGAACTTTCGTGCATCTTCTTCTACTCTTTTCTGTTTGCGGATTTCCTTCACGACACTTTCTACGTTTTTCCTCGTTGCGCCCAAAGATGGCGGGTGGAAAAGTCCTTCCGGCAGATAATCGTAGATACCCTCCCTATAGGTTTCTATAATAAAAACTTCTTCGTCGAAACCAAGGTAATCGCTGGTAATACTTTTAATATCTTTAAGATAGGCCCGGTCATTGATACCGATTCGCTGGATAAATATATTGCTTACTGCTCTGTGATATTTCAAGAGGTTTACTGCTACAGCTTCTGCTTTGAAATCTGTCTGCAGTTTATTGTAATGCATCTCTACAATATTGTTCTCATACATAGTGTCTGCTGTGATTTTGGCTTATAAAAATACTATATCTCAAATTATTGAAAAAATAATTGTTGATTAATTTTATTCTAAAATAGTAAATAATTACGAGTAAAAGAAGAAACGGCAAAAATAAGGTTAAGACTGAGGTTGAGATTAAATTACATGAATAAATTAGTTCACACTAAATTTAACCTACCTTATCCTTGACCGAACCTTAATCTAAAATTGAAATTAAGATTTGATTAAATCTTCCACTCCTTTTCTCTACCTTAATTTTAACCTCAAAATTAACCGTATCTTTGCATCCTGAAAATGTTATTTTACAATGAAAAGTATTTATTCTAAAATTCTGGTTTTAGCATTCATGGCATCTTCGCTGTATTCATATGCGTGGGGATTGACAGGGCACAGAATTATTGCGGAAATTGCCGAAAATCACCTTTCCGGGAAAGCAAGGCGGGAAATTAAAAAAATGATGGGGAGAGAACGGCTGGCTTATTGGGCCAACTGGCCAGATTTTATTAAATCTGATACAACAGGTGCCTGGAAACAGGCTTCATCGTGGCATTATGTAAATATCGATCCGCAGACTGATTTCAAAATTTTTGAAGAAAAACTGAAAGGACAAGCCGGACCAAGTTTATATACTCAGGTGAATGTTCTTTCCAGTCAGATCAAAGATGAAAAAACTTCTGAGAAAGACAGAAAAATTGCTTTGATTTTCCTTATTCATATTATGGGTGATCTTGCGCAGCCTCTGCATGTAGGGAGAGCGGAAGATCTGGGAGGAAATAAAATTAATGTTACTTACTTTGGAGATAAGACCAATTTGCATTCTGTCTGGGACGGAAAACTCGTAGATTCTCAAAAATACAGCTACACCGAGTATGCAACATTGTTAGACATTAAATCTGATGCAGAAGTAAAGGAAATCCAGAAAGGTACTCTTGAAGACTGGCTGTATGATTCTCATAAAATTGCCAATACAATTTATGCACAGACCCCAAATGATTCCAAACTGTCTTATGACTATCAGTATAAATTCAATAATACGATGGAAAGACAACTTTTATATGGTGGATTACGACTGGCAAAATGGCTGAATGATCTTTTTTAAAGATGAACTTAATGTGAATAGTCAATTACTATTTGTTATAATATTGAAGCGAAACTTTGGTTTCGCTTTTTTTAATCCATTACCTGTAATTTGCCATGCTGAAGCATCTCAACGTAATTTTTTAAGCTTGGTTAGACCCTTCAGGATGACAAATATTGTGGATATGGTTACTAATTTACATTTAATAGGATAACTACCACCCTAGCCCCGATTGAAGCTTTGTTTAAGCTCATTTTTATTATTTTCGGCAAAGCCGCCGCGCCGAAAATAATAAAAATAGCGAGTGCGGAAAGCGGGAAGAAGCTCCTAATAATAATAGAACAATTCTAAATTAAAAGCTTATTCAATTAAGACTTAAAAAATAAAATTCCCTGAATAACATCTCTAAAGTAATGCAGGAATTAAAATCGCCTTAAAGAGTGCAGAACGCATAATTTACTATTATTTTCCCAGATGTAATTTAATTCAATAAAAATTAATTGAAATATTTGTAACCTTTTGCTTATTTCCAACGTATAATAGTATAGAAACTCTTTTTTGAGGAAAAAATAGATGAGACAATTAAAAATCACTAAGCAGGTAACCAATAGGGAAACTGCTTCATTAGACAAGTATTTGCAGGAAATTGGTAAGGTTGAATTGATTACTGCGGATGAAGAAGTAGAATTAGCACAAAGGATCCGTGCCGGTGACAGAGCCGCGTTGGAAAAATTAATCAAGGCTAACCTTCGTTTCGTAGTATCAGTGTCTAAACAATACCAAAATCAGGGTCTTTCTTTACCGGATTTGATCAATGAAGGTAACCTGGGACTTATGAAAGCGGCAAAAAGGTACGATGAGACTAGAGGTTTCAAATTTATCTCTTACGCAGTTTGGTGGATTCGTCAGTCGATCTTACAGGCTTTGGCAGAACAGTCGAGAATTGTAAGATTACCATTGAACAAAATCGGGTCTATCAATAAGATCAACAAAGCTTACGCTCACCTTGAACAGGAAAATGAAAGACCGCCTTCACCGGAGGAATTGGCAGAAGTTCTTGATATGAGTGAGGAAGATATTAAGGAATCGATGAAAAATTCCGGAAGACATTTGTCTATGGATGCACCTTTGGTAGAAGGAGAAGATTCTAATCTTTACGATGTATTACGTTCAGGAGAATCACCGAGTCCGGATAAAGATCTGATGCTTGAATCGCTACAGATTGAGATCGAAAGAGCATTAAATACACTTACACCGAGAGAAGCAGACCTTGTAAGGCTGTATTTCGGACTGAACGGCAAACATCCGATGACCCTTGAAGAAATCGGTGAAACTTTTGATCTTACGAGAGAAAGGGTTCGTCAGATCAAAGAAAAAGCGATCAAGAGATTGAAACACAACACCAGAAGTAAGATTTTAAAATCTTATCTGGGTAAATAATTTTTAAGTTAAATATATGGCGGAGCTTGATTTTCAGGCTCCGTTTTTATTTTGCAAACTATGGAAATGTATTTTATTTTAAGCGCAATGGTTTGCTTTTTCATATTTGGAAATCTGGCAATTCATTTACATTATAAGAAAAAGCATAAAGCTTTCTTACAATCTTTAAAAGGAAAACAATACATTCTATTCAAGAAACTTGATATGGAAATGGAATCTGTTGCCAAACTCGCTTACAGATATCAATTCAACAAGGCAGATATTGTTATTTTAGATCAGGAAATATTCATTATGCTTTTTACAAAACCCTTCGGCATGGCTCAGCCGATTTTACACATCAGCAACAGTGACGAAGTTTTTCAATATGTTCCCAAAAAAATTCCTTTTGATTCTAAATTTAGAGTAAATGGAAAATTAAGAATAAAAGGTAGTTTCGGACAGGGACTGATGCACGCGCAGTATAAAATATTTATTGATTTTAATACCGTTGATTTCGATTTGAACTCAATTATATAGTTGAAGATGTTTTTATATTAATGATTATAAAACATTGAAATGCAGAAGAATCTACTATTTATATTAAGCATTTTATTACTTAATTGTTGACTTTACATTCCCGCACGACAACATTGATTTCCCGTAATACGGATTAATAATCTTTGATTCATCACTCAGCCAGCTTCCTTCAGCCATCGGACAATATTGAACGTATACCGGATTTTGTGATACTTTAAATTCTTTTGCCAGTGCTATCATTTGATCAGATAATTGATAAAAAGATTTTCTCTGAACTGAAATATTTTTGGAAGCTGCAATAGTTTTAGCGTCTTCTCTAAGCGTATTTAATTCTTTTTCAGAAATTATTTTATTATTGACTTCTGAAGAGGATTTAATAAACTGGGATGCCGCTTTTGATGCTTTTTCAGCGTCATCGGAAGCCAGGGCTGTTTTAATGGTAATATAGTTTTGATACAACACGGAAACCTGTGCATTCTTTTTAGATTGTGCTGAAGCCGAAATTATGGAAAATACAGATAATACAACTGCAATAACATATTTTTTCATTCCTTAAATGATAAATTATTAATGAACAAATATAAAAATATATAAGGTATTGTTGTTATAAAATTTTGTAAGGTTGTTACACAATTCAGAAAAAAAGAACCTCTTACCAGAAGTTCTTTTATATTCATTATTTGATTCTAAATTCAAGTTTTACATTGAAAAACCTTCCGGTAAGGCGTACCGGAACCGGATACATAAAATTGGTATTGGCATCCGTAATCCATTGGTTGGCCACCGTATTTCTGATATTAAAGGCATTAAATACCTGAACACCTAAAGTAAGTTCTTCAAAATTCTCCCAGAATCCATAAGTATTTTTCTTTTCTTTAGGATCAATAAATGCATAAGAAAGTCCAAGATCTACCCTTTTGTAAGATGGCAATGTCTTCTGATACTGATAGGGATCAGTAAGTATCGGTGCTCCCGTAGGAAGGCCCATTGCGTAGACAAGAGTTAAGTTAACACGCATAGCAGGAAATCTCGGCATATAATCCTGATAGAACATCGCAAACCTGAATCGCTGGTCTGTCGGTCTGGGAATATCCCCTTTCCCGTCGATATTTTCATATACTCTTGCATAGCTTGCAGACAGCCATGAATCTACACCTGGAACAAATTCTCCGAAAAGCCTGGTATCAATTCCGTAGGAATATCCTGAAGCATTATTTTTTCCTGTATACCGTATTCTTACATTGTCCATATAATAAGGAATCAGGTCATTCATTTTTTTATAGTACAGTTCTGTTGTCAATTTGAACGGCCTGTCATACATATAAAATTCATAGTCGTTGGCTAAAATAGCCTGTATGGATCGCTGAGATTTTATAGAAGAATTGAAGTTGCCTTCAAGGTCTTTAATTTCCTTATAGAAAGGCGCCTGATAATAAATTCCTCCCGAAAGTCTGAACAACATATCCGTATCCCAATCCGGCTTAATCGCAAACTGAGCTCTTGGAGAAAATATGGTTTCATTATTAAAACTCCAGTGGGCAACTCTAGCTCCGGCATTTACAAATACTTTATTGCTGCCCCAGAAAAATTTCTGGGAATATTGTGCATACGCAGACATCCTGGTAGGCTGGATATGGTTTCTGCCTGCAATATTGTACATCAGATTTAAGTCGCCTGCATTTCTGGGATCGATAAATGCTTCATGCGGAAGACTGTATCCTGCAGAATCTACAAGCCGCCATTCATTGGTAAAATCTTTAAGATTTTCTTTTTCATATTTGAATCCTACTTCAACATCCGTATTCACGTTTGGTGAGAAGCGCGTCCTGAACTGTGCACCGTATGTTTTTACAAAAAGGTCATTCCGTGCATGCTCAATCTGCCCCCCTGCATCGTATGATGTTACCGGATCTCCGGTTACCGGATCAAAAGTCTGCAGAACGTACGCCGAAGCAATACTGTAATATTCTCTTTCACGGTTTTGATAAGCAAATGCATCAAGGGTAAATCGCCATTTGTCCGTGGGCTTGAAATTCAATGATGCGGTTCCCATCATATTTTTATACTTATCATCTTCACGACCTCCATAAGCAACATTCAGCTTGAGAGGCTGCTGCAGGCTTCCGAAATCCACTTCCCTTTCTTTTGGAATCATTTCATAATCATTATTAGAGTAGAATCCTATGAAAGATAGTGTTAACTTCGGACTGAAATGATAATTCAGATACGTCTGAAAATCCATATACTTCGGATTGAAATCCGTATCCTCCTTTAATGTGTTAAGAACAAGATTGGTATTCCTGTACCGGGCTGAGAACAAAGCCGTTAATTTCCTATTTCCTTCCTTATCCTTTCCTGCGGCAAAACCTGTGGTAAGTCTTCCGCCGATTAAGCTTCCTTCACCAGAAACCTCGAATTTTTCAGGTTCACGGTAATAAATATTTAGTGCCGAAGACATCTTGTCCCCATATCTGGGTTCAAAGCCGCCGGCAGAGAAGTTTACCGTAGAAACCATATCCGGATTGATAATACTAAGCCCCTCCTGCTGAGAATTTCTGATCAGGAAAGGTCTGTAAATTTCAATATCATTGATGTAGATAAGGTTTTCATCGTAGTTTCCGCCACGAACCATATACTGTGAAGAAAGTTCCGTATTTGAATTTACGGAAGGTAATGTTTTGATAATTCCCTCAATACCTCCGGAAATACTCGCAACATTCTGAGCATCTTTGGCCGATATTTTCACCGTAGTAAGGTCATTGGTTTTTCCTGTCACTTTTTTCTGAAACACCACTTCTTCAATATTCGCGGTTTTCATCGTATCCTTCTTTTTTCTTACCTGGGAGAATACTAATGCAGGAACCATAAGGCTCAATGGTAAAACTAGTTTTTTCAAAAGAAATGTTTTAAAATTTCAAACGTGAATATATAAATTTTATTTTAACTTATTTATACTTTGTTAACATTTATTAAGATCGCTTTAAATGTTATTTCAGTAAGGTAAAAATGCCAATTAAAGTATTGCTTCTCTTACCCGCGTTAATTTTTGTAACAGATCTTCCAAAAGATCAAGTCTCAGCATGTTCGCGCCATCAGACAGAGCGGTTTCCGGTGTAGGATGTGTTTCGATGAAAATTCCGTCTGCACCTACCGCAATTCCGGCTTTTGCCACCGTTTCTATAAGATCCGGCCGGCCTCCTGTAACACCTGAGCTTTGATTAGGCTGCTGCAAGGAATGCGTAACATCAAGAATCACCGGGGCGTAATTTCTCATCGTCGGAATTCCCCTGTAATCTACAATAAGATCGGTATATCCGAAGGAATTTCCTCTTTCAATAATCGCCACTTTCTGATTGTCGGAATCTGTTATTTTCTGAACTGCAAATTTCATGGATTCAGGGGAAAGAAACTGTCCTTTTTTAAGGGTCACACATTTCCCGGTTTCTGCAGCAGCAACCAGCAGATCGGTCTGACGAACCAAGAATGCAGGAATCTGCAGTACATCTACATATTGTGCAGCCAAAGCAGCATGTTCATTTTCGTGGATATCCGTTGTTGTCGGAATATTAAAAGTCTCTCCTACTTTTTTAAGAATTTCCAGCGATTTTTCTTCACCAATTGTCGTGAAAGAATCTACCCTGCTTCGGTTGGCTTTTTTAAAACTTCCTTTAAAAATGTACGGAATATTGTATTTATTCGTAAGTTCTACAACTTTTTCGGCAATCCTTAGCGCCATATCTTCGCCTTCAATAATACAAGGACCTGCGATGAGAAAAAAGTTTTTTGAATCTTTGTGATGAATATTATCTAAGTATTGAATCATTTTCTTTAAATTAAAAAGTTCAGTAAAAATACTGAGAAAGTTTCAGAATCAGAAATAATTTATATCAAATACTGAACTCCTTCCTGTTTATAAAAATGCCTGAATCTTTTTCGATTAAAAACCTGCGCAGCTTTTGGATAAAACCTGCGCAACTTTTTATCATATTCTTGTATCCTTTTCTATAGTCTGAAATTATTCGTGAATAAATTAATGCTTTAAAGCTAAATAGTTTAATTTTCTATACAGAAAAAGAGATTATTACAAGTGCTGTATTGTTTATAATTTTTGAATCGAGACGTCACTATGGTCGGATTTTTGAATAGTAAACTGTAATTTTTATCAAATCACTAAAATATAAAATTATGTCAACAGAAAATCTTACTCACCAGGACGCTATTAAAAAAATCAAGGATTTATCCGAAAGTGCAAAAATCTGTATGTTTTGTACGGAGCTGGAGACGCTCCCTATCAATTCAAGGCCAATGACTCTTCAGGAAACGGATGACGAAGGAAATCTATGGTTTATCAGTGGTGATACAAGCAACAAAAATTTTGAAATCAAAGATGATAAAAGAGTTCAGTTGTTCTTTATGAATAACGGTGACTATCAGTATCTTTCGGTTTTTGGGAATGCTACTATTTACAAAGACCGTTCAACCATTGAAGATAAGTGGTCACCAATGGCAAAAGCATGGTTTGAGGAGGGAAAAGATGATCCTAATGTTTCCATTATCCGTGTAGAACCTACAGAATCTTATTACTGGGATACTAAAGTAGGCAAACTCGTAAGTCTTATTAATTTTGTAACCGCTGCTGTTACCGGAAATACAACGGATAACTCAGATGGTGTTGAAGGAAAAGCACAGGTTTAAATAACCTTCATAAAAGTTAATAAATAAACCCGTTGTGCATTTGGAAGAATTTGATAGTAGCTTCTTCAGTTCGAGTTTTTTTTCGCAACAAAGTGGAGAAAAAATGTATCGAGAATGGATTTATCTTCAAAATTAAAACTTTTCGATACGATTTTTTTCAAAAATCTACTCAAAGTGACGAAATGAATCAAAATACAAAACGGATTAAATACAATAAAGGCTGCATTAAAATGATGCAGCCCTTTTTTAATTAGAATTGAGGAAACTAAGGTGTTTCATTATGTGGCATATCCACCGGTTTGGATTCCGGAGAGCCTTTTTCCCTAAGCCAGATGGAGAGAATTACCAGTGAGGCCACGGCGAGAAATTCGCTTTGCCAGTTCTGGAAAGATTCAAACCAAAAACGGGATTCGGTGATATATTCTGTTGCAGTAGTGGTAGGTTTTTCTTTTGAGATCTGCTCTTCATTATAATCTTTCAGGCTTCCGTAAAAATGAAGTGAAAAACTGATGATAAACAAGAGAGCAAAAGCCAGGGATAAAGAATGTTTATAAATCTTCAGCCAGATTCCGCCTTTTTTAATGGGCCATGGAGCATTAGCGTGAGGAACAGGCTCTTTGTCTACATCTTCCTCTCCTTCCAGTGATTTTGATTCACTTGAGCCTTTCTGACGAAGTGAAACCGTTAAAACAACATACAGCATCATCTGTAAAAATTCACTTTCCCAGTTTTCAAAAGTAGCCTGGATAAAATGTCCGCTGTGAACATATTGTCCGATACTTAATGCAGCCTCTCCGTTTTCAGCCAATTCTTTATTTTCTGTTTTCCACCCCGTAAAAAATTGTGCAGCAAGGCAGGAAATCATAAAGATAATCAAAACAATACTCAAACTGTTTCGATATAAAAACCCTTTTTTAGACATAACCTTATTGTTAATTTTCTGAATCTGTATCTACTCTCGGAAGATCTTTCACCGTAGGTCCGGTAAGAAGTTTTCCGTTGACGTTAAACCTTGAACCGTGACACGGACAGTCCCAGCTGAGTTCTGCGCTGTTCCACCGTACTTCACATTTGGCATGAGGACAGGTGCTTTTTACCAAATGTACTTTTCCGTTCGTTTCTTTGTATAAAGCATAGGATTCACCTTCATATTTCACAACTTTTGCTTCACCCTCTTTTACTTCTGCCAATGAATTAATCTTTTCTGCAAAAAGTTTGTCTTTAATAAAGTCATAAGCGACCACTGCATTTTCTTTGACAAAGTCGGCAAAGCCTGCAATCGGTTTTATTCTGGACGGGCTGAAAGCATTTTCGTATTTACTGCTTCCCGTAACAATAAGATCTGATAAAATCTGTGAAGAAATGGTTCCGAATATCATCCCGTTTCCTCTGAATCCGGTTGCCGTAAAAATCTTTCCGCCGCTTCCCGGAAGTTTTCCTATATACGGAAATCCGTCTACCGGTTCATAGTACTGGCTGGACCAGCTGTAATAAGCTGTTTCCACATCAAAATATTTCCTTACATAATTTTCCAAGCGCGAAAAACATTCGCCCGTATCTTCTTCGTGGCCCGTTTTGTGGTCTTCACCTCCTGCGATAAGCAGTGTCTGCCCTTCAATTTCCTGGGTTCTGTAATAATGGTAAGGATCGATAAGATCATATCCCAGATCTGCAGGATAGTTGCCGCTTTTCAGGCTGAAGGCAATAGCATAGCTTCTGTAAGGTGCATTGGTAATATGAAGAACACTGAGTCCGGGTGGAATATGGGTAGCATACACTACATTTTTAGCTTTGATTTCTCCTTTGGATGTTTCTAAGGCAACATAATTTTCCTGTTCATCGTGGCTTTCACAACGGCAGTCTTCCTGAATAATCCCGCCTAAACTGATGAATGCTTCACAAAGTCCTTTAATATATTTTATCGGATGAAACTGTGCCTGGTCAGGAATAGTCACCGCTTTTTTAAATGGTATCGGAAAAGGAATTTCATCTACATAATTCATGGTATGGCCTACTTTTTCGGAACCTTCCACAATATCGGTAAGCTCTTTCTCCTGTTTTTCGTCTAAAGCGAAGAGATAAGCGATCTTTCTCTGGAAATCGCAGTCTATTTGGTATTGGTGTATATTGTTTTCGATAATCCGAATGGCTTCCTGACCTGTATCTGCCAGCAATTGTGCATTTTCCTGTCCGAAATCGCTGATGGCCTGATTAAAGGTAGTATCAAAAAAATCATTAAGGTGTGCGGTTGTTCCGCCGGTTGTTCCGAAACCGATATTGGCAGCTTCCAGAAGAATGCATCTCTTTCCGGCCTGCTGCAGCTTTAGGGCAGTAGAAATGCCGGTGATTCCTCCACCAACTACTGCGACATCGTAGAGTTGCTGAAGGTCGGCATCCGAGGAAAATTTCCTGATTTCTTCCTGCCATATACTTTTTCTTGCCCCGTCTCTGTACATGATTTAGAATTTTGGTTAAACTTACTTGATCTGCAGTGTATCTTTTTCAGATGTACTGCCATTGTTTTTGTTGGTGCCGGAATTGTTTCCGTCATATTTATTTTTAGGTTCGTCTTCGTCAAAATCACATTTGCATGATGACAGTGCGAAAAGACTTATAATCCCCAGCAATAAAGCAGTAGTTTTCATAATTATTAGGTTTTAATTATCCGTTAACGACAATACCACCGTTTGGATGAAGTACCTGTCCCGTAATCTGCGCGCCGTCTTCACTTGCAAGAAACAAGTAGCTTGTAGCCACTTCTTCCGGTGTTGCATTTCTTTCGAAAGGCGGCTTGTTCGGATCGTCTTCTTCTTCCCCGAAAGTTTCTTTGGTTAATGGCGTGGCTACCGGTCCCGGAGCTACAGCGTTGACGCGAATGCCTTTCGGTTTCGACTGTAAAGCCAAAGAGCGTGTAAAAGAAACAATCGCTCCTTTTGTAGCCGAGTAATCCAGCAGTTCTTCATGTCCCTGATAGGCTACCGCGGATGTTGTATTGATGATAGAGCTTCCCTGTTTTAAATGAGGAAAAACAAGTTTTGTCAAGAGGATCATTCCTATAATATTGGAATTGAACGTGGTTCTGATATTCTCTTCCTCAAGATCAACAATATTGTCCGATGGAATCTGGGTTCCTGCATTATTGACAAGAATATCAATTCCTCCAAATTCGGAAACTATTTTTTTTGTGGTCTCTTCACAGAATTTATAATCATTAACATCTCCCTTATAAATAGAAGCTTTTCTCCCCAGGTTTTCAATTTCTGATTTTACTTGTTCTGCATCTTCATCATCAGAATAATAAATAATGGCAATATCTGCTCCTTCTTTTGCAAAAAGTAATGCTACTGCCTTACCGATTCCGCTGTCTGCTCCTGTGATGAGTGCTGTTTTATTTTCTAATTTTAAATTTGCCATAATAATCTATTTTTCATTGACCGGTTTTTGCATTTCTCCCATTCTGTGTGCGGCCATGCTGTCTGTTGCAATATTGGACATGGCTACGGTGAGTTTATTTTTTAATCCCGAAACAACTTTGTCATCACCATTCATTAAGGCATTAAAACCATCAATAGCTACTTCTTCCGGTGATGCAAGATTGTCTTTATCTTCCAGGATCTTACTTTCATTCATATCTGCTTTATTGAAGAAATCGGTATCCGTAGGCCCGGGTAATAAGGCTGTTACTGTAATTCCGGTATCTTTCAATTCTTCCCTGATGGCTTCCGACCAGGATAAAATAAATGCTTTGGTCCCATGATACACCGAATGCCACGGACCCGGAGCCTTACTTGCAATAGAAGCCAGATTCAGGATCTTTCCGGAACCTTTCGGTAAGCGGTCTTTCAAAAACATTTTGGTCAAAATAAGGACAGAAACGATATTCAGATTAACAATATCTACTTCACGGTGCAGATCTGTATCCTGAAATTTTCCATAAACGCCCTGCCCTGCATCGTTCACAAGGATTGAAGGACTGATACCGTTTAATTTTAATTCAGAATATAAAGAATAGGCGTCTTCTTCAATAAAAAGATTTTTAGCGATGGTAATTACATTAATGCCGAAACTTTTAAATTCATCGACTCTTGTTTTCAGCTCATCATGATTGCGGGCAACCATCACAAGATCATATCCGTTGCTTGCAAACTGTTTTGCAAGCTCATAACCGATCCCACTGGTTGCTCCCGTAACCAGCGCATATTCATTTTTTCTGTTCATAGACCTTACTTTAGAATTAATAACTGATTGATCTCACTTTTAAAACATCCTAAAATAAATTCAGTATAATACAACTGGGCATTTAAGGCCTGTGTCTTAGGATGAAGTTCGAGCTTTTTCGTTAAAATAATCTCTCCTTTGTAAGAAAATGAAAAGAAGGCAAAAATTTTGTACGAAGAATTGCGTATAGGGGTACAATATCCTGTTGTTGCAATCGACCAGTCGGATTCGAAAAGTTTCGCAACATTGAGGGCCATCGTTTCAGCTATATTTTCTGAAACACAGTCGCATTCTTCTGCTTCATGCGCATCAACTCCCAATAACCTTACTTTTTCCTGCAAGGTGTATGAGGTAAGGCCGCCTTTATAAAACATTGAAGCGTTGGGCATCTGAGAGAAAGCAAGCTGTAAACACCCTGAGGTAACGCTTTCTGCAACTGAAATCGTTTCATCGGTAGTCATTAATGACTGGCTGATATATTCCAGAAGATTTTTTTGAAATTCCATAATACTAATATTTAGTGTGTTAGTGTGTATTTTTTTTTAAAGACGTGAAGTCTTCCAGGGATCAAGGAGCTTTTTTATGCGTCCGTTCTGCTTTTATCAAAGATTTCGTATCCTTTTGACACCACTTCGAGTGAAAGCCGATGGGGATAATATCATCCAGTTTTACCCTGCCGCGTTGTACATGATCCATCAATTTATCAATAATTGCATGAACGTTGCACTGGCCGGCCTTGATAGTAATACTTTATCAAAAATCTGTCCAAGTTTGAAATTATCATAATTTACCGGATAAACATCTAAAATTGGACGATACCTCCCCTTCTTATTGCCTTCCTAGTTATTTTCTGGCATTTCTTTCTATTTCAAGATCCCAGACTCTGTGATTTGCAATTGCTGTAATAAATTTATCTGCAGGATTTTCATCTTCAGCGATAACGATAGCAGGATCGATATGATCTTTCATGCTTATATTACTGTTCATATATAATGGTTCGGTCCCTTCGCCAAAATAAATGGCTTTACAGTGTTTGTATGCTTCGTTGATATAATTCAGAGCAGGCTGTTTGTTTTCGGGAGTCAGTAATTCTTTGGTGGAATTTTCTCCTGCCGCAATGTAAAGAGCATCAAAGGAAACACTGGAATTGCTTGTTAAAGAATGTTTCGGAATAAGTGATGAGCCGTCACTTACCTTTACGGGAGCCATACTTGTACCGATGATCTCCACCACTGCATTTTCTGCTTCCAGCTGAGTTTTTAAATCATTAATTGCTGCTGCATCTGCCCCGTCTCCCATAATAAAGCCGATCTTTCTGCCCATAATGGTATCTTTAACGGTATTCTGCATGCTTAATGCTTCTGAAATTTTGGTTTCAGGTTCTCTTTCTTCGCTTTGTAACGTTGAAGGATCTGCGTCTGCAGGAATACTTTGATTCGGGAAGTTGAGTTCTTTTACTTCAACCCCTACTTTAGCCGCAACTTTTGAAGCAAGAGCTTTATCAACAAAAGCAAGCTGGCTTACCATTCTCTCTCTGATTGCAGGGATGGTCACTTTTGAAAGCTCAAAAATCAGTGCATTCTGCAAGTGCATTTTTTCCGGCATCGACTGGCTATTGTAGAATAATTTGGCTTGTGAATAATGATCTACAAAGCTTTTGCTTCTTTCTCTTACTTTAGCTCCGGAAACTCTTGCTTCCTGGGAAACAAAACCTCCTTCTTTCATCATTGCCTGGAAAGGACATCCTCCGCCGATTGAATTCGGTTCATAGCTTACTTTTCCTTTTGCGATCTGTTGTCTCATATAACCATCTCTCTGGTTATTATGAACAACATTTACGGATCTGTTGATCGGGATTTCATGGAAATTAGGACCACCTAATCTGATAAGTTGTGTATCGGTATAAGAAAACAGTCTTCCCTGAAGGAGCGGATCATTAGTGAAATCAATTCCGGGAACCACATGTCCGGGATGGAAAGCAATCTGTTCCGTTTCAGCAAAAAAGTTTTCCGGATTTTTATTTAATGTTAATGTTCCGATAAGCTGAACCGGAACTTCTTCTTCGGGTACAATCTTAGTAGGATCAAGAAGGTCGAAATCATATTTGAATTCATCTTCTTCAGGAATCAGCTGTACTCCGAAATCCCATTCCGGGAACATCCCGTTTTCAATAGATTCCCAAAGGTCTCTTTTGTGGAAATCAGGATCAACTCCCGAGATTCTCTGAGCTTCATCCCACGCTACGGAATGTACTCCTAATTTCGGTTTAAAATGGAATTTCACAAAGTGTGCTTTTCCTTCATCATTAATTAATTTAAAGGTATGAACTCCAAATCCTTCCATTCTTGAAAAACTTCTCGGGATTGCCCGGTCACTCATCAGCCACATGATCATGTGCATGCTTTCGGGCATTAAAGAGATAAAATCCCAGAAGGTATCGTGTGCAGACTGCGCCTGCGGTATTTCGTTGTGAGGTTCCGGTTTTACGGCATGTACAAGATCCGGGAATTCAATAGCATCCTGAATGAAGAATACAGGCATATTATTGGCGACAAGATCATAATTTCCTTCATCAGTATAAAATTTTACGGCAAATCCTCTTACATCCCTTGCAAGATCAGTACTCCCCCTGCTTCCGGCAACCGTTGAAAATCTTACGAAAACAGGAGTTTCTTTTCCGACTTCGGATAAGAAATTGGCTCTTGTGAATTCTGCGAGGCTTTTGGTAAGTTTAAATACGCCGTGTGCTCCTGATCCACGTGCATGAACTACTCTTTCAGGAATTCTTTCATGGTCAAAATGGGTAATTTTTTCTCTTAAAATAAAATCTTCAAGCAAAGTAGGACCTCTGTCTCCCGCTTTCAGGGAATCCTGATTGTTATTGATTTTCAGCCCCTGATTGGTCGTCAGCTTTTCATTTTCATTGGATGTCATGTGAGCTTCCAGCTGGTTCAGTTTTTCGTTGTTCGGTTTGTTGTCTTTCATAATTCTTTATATTTGGTGTGGTATTTTTTAGTTTAAATAAACTATTCAGAAATAATAGAATTTTATCATTAGCTATTTTTAGATTTAAGAAAAGCCATACAGAAAGCTCCATATGGCTGATATTATTGTATGATTAATCTTCCTGTTCCGCATCAAAATTGATGAAGGTTTCAGCGATTTCCGTCAGTTCATAATCGGTATCTTCTTCTTCCTGTAATGTTTTTTCAAGCAGGTCTGCCGCTTTATCATGCCCCATAGTAATAGCCAGCTGTGCCAGTCCGCCATAGGTTGCGATCTCATAGTGTTCAACTTTTTGTGCAGCGATAATTAAGGCAGCGTCCCGTGTCATGGAACCTTCTTCCGTGGATTTGATGATTTCTTCACCTTCTTCGATGATCCCTTTTATAGCCTTACATTCTTTTTTCTCAGGCGTTTCATTAATCAGCTTGAAAACTTTTTCAAGTCTGCTTACGTGTTTCCGGGTAAGCAGCTGGTGATCTTCAAAAGCTTCTTTCAGCTCGTCGGTGGTAGCTGCTTCCTGCATTGTTCCCAACGCTTCAATGATCGCGTTTTCTGCATAATACACATCTTTCAGTGCAGAAACGAAGAATTTGTGTAATGGAGAGTTTTGCATCTCATTTTGATCTACGGTAGCATTGTCTACCGAAGCTGTTTTTTTTGATGAACCTGTTGATCCAGTGGTGGATGATGATGTCCCAGTACCGGTAGTACTGTTATCTTTATTATCTAATGTTTTTGTTGCCATAATGTGAATGTGGTGTTTGATTTTAAAAGATTACCCCTTTAAAAAATTAATAAAGAGGTAATCATGGAAAAAGAATTATGAATTATTACGTCTGCCTCCAAATCCGGATCTGCCCGAACCTGAAGATCTTCCGCCGCCGTGAGAGGCCTGTCCGCCCATACGAGCGATTCTTGTACGTTCTGCCTTACTCATGGAAGCAAAACCTCTTCTTGATGATCCGTTACCAGAACCTGAATTGGAACCTCGACCTGAACCTCCATTATTTCCTGATCTTGAGCCGCCTCTGCCGCTACCTGATCCTGATCTGCCTGAACCGGAATTTGAGCCGGATCCCGATCCTGAAGATCTTCCACCTCCGTTCCTGCTTCCTCTTGGCCTACCCGGATTATCATGTCTGTGATCATAGTTATCACTGTTTGAGTTTGATGAACCTGAAGATCTGCCTCTTCCTCCTGATCTTGATCCTCCGGAACCTCCTGAATTTCTTCCTCTTCCCGATGATCCTGATCCAGAACCAGAACCACGTCCTGATCCTCCACGAGAACCGCCTCTACCGCCTCCGGAAGTAAATCTTCCCTGGCTGTCTCTCTGCTGGTTTCCGTTTCCTGATCTTCCTCTGCCTCTTCCTCTATTATCGTCGTCATCGTCATCGTAGTCTTCATCGTCATAATCTTCATCATCGTAATCTTCATCATCATAGTCTTCATCGTCGTAATCTTCGTCTTCATCATCATCTTCGTCAAAGTAATCTTCATACTCTGAGAAATCATCATCATATTCTTCGTCCTGTGACGCATCGTTATAACCATGGTCATAACCTAACTGATAAATTTCTTCGAGATTGCTTGATGAACCGGAGTTTCCTCTACGATTTCTTGAATTTCTAGTGTTCATAACTGAATTTTTTATATTAATATTATAGTGATGGTATTGCCGGCCGTGACTAGTATTAGACAGCAATGAGTTTTTGGTTAATTTACATGAACATAAAAGCTAAAGAGCTTAAGATGTACCCAGTACGAGGCTTTAAGAATATGGATGAATTAATTAACTCAAATGTACGTTAGAATATATCACCATTTTATGACCCAAATCATGTTGAAAGATATTAATATAAAATTTTTCGGTCTTTTATGGTAAGTTTTCCCTGTTTTTCCATTTTTTTCAGGGTTCTGATTACGGTTTCCACCCTAAGCCCGGTAAGATTGGCAATCTGTTGTCTGGTGAGTTCTACAGGGAAACATTGTCCGCAATCGCCGTCGTGATAGCTTTTAAGGTAATTGAGTAATCCTTCTAGGCGGATAACGGGGTTTTGTGAAGACATGTTTTGCAACATAATGGCCTTGAAATATAATCTTTGCGATAAGCAGGCATTCATTTCAAGGGATACATCGGGATTGTTTTTAAGAAGATTAAGAAAGTTGCTTTTGGAAAGTCTTATGAGCTCTGCATCAGCGATGCAAACAGCATTCATTACATAGAAATTTTCAACAAAAATCATGGCATCCCCGAAGCTTTGCTTTTCACCGACAATATTATGGATGAATTCCTTTCCTTCTTCGTTATAGCTGTTTAGTTTTACCTTTCCTTTAACAACCTGATAGTAATAAGCCGCATGGTCACCTTCTCTGTATATCATCTCATTATGCCTGTACAATTTATTTTCGGCACCGTATGAGAAGAGGAGTTCAGGCTCGATATTCATGCAGCTGACTGTTTTCATTTTTAAAGTTTTTAAGACCGTATTAAATTAAAAAAAATTAGATTTAATACAAAATTTTCCTGTCTTTAATCTTTACAATTTTATCTCTTTCCATTATTTTAATGGTTCTGATGGCCGTTTCTACACAAAGACCTGTAAGACTTGCCATCTGTTGTCTTGTAAGTGGGATCATGAAAGAGTATGGTGATTGATTTTCCTGAAAACTTTTCAGATAATCCATTAATACCGTAAGTTTCGCTGTTGGGTTCTGGGATGATAGATTCTGTGCCATAATCAGCTTGAAATAAAGCTTCTGAGAAAGTGTTTTATTCATTTCAAATGAAATCTCAGGATACAATTTAATCAAATCAAGAAAAACCGTTTTAGGCAGCCTTTGGACAGAACATTTTGTAATGGCAACAGCATTGACAGGATATAGTTTATCAATAAAAAGTAATGATTCTCCTATGCTTTGACCTTCTTCCAAAAGAGTCTGTATGATCTCTTTACCGTCGTCGCTGTAATTATTCAGTTTTGCCTGGCCTGTTATGATCTGATAATAATATTTTGGCACATCTCCTTCGTTAAAAATAATTTCTCCAGGCTGGTAATGCCTGATAATTGCGCCTACCGAATGCAGAACTTCTTCTTTAATAACCATGTTAGCTGTTTTTAAATGTTAAATAGTGAGCATTCCTAGTAAATAGTATTGGTTAGTTCATATTAATATGAATGCAAATTTTGAACCTTATTGCATTTTGTTTAATCAATTTAATGTATTAATGTTTATGTTTTAATTTTTAATATCTATTTTCAATATAAAAATTATTAATTGTCAACATCATTAACTATTTGACATTATTAAATTCAATAATGATTTTTTGATATATAACTACAAAAAAGCCGTTTACTAATAAACGGTTAATTTTTTATCAGAAATAGGTATATTTTTTATCAGCTGTTTCAATAACAGTTGGTAGAATGGCTAGTAGTGGTTATTGTTAAGGTAATTTGCAATCTTCAGGATTCTGTCCGGAATCCGTTTGCAGTGATAAGCCGAATATGCTCTGGAATTTGTAAATTTCATAATATTATTTTGGTGTGTCTTTCAAAGTTAAATATATTCTATTAGAAAAAACATGATTATGATCATAAAAAAAGACCGATAGCTAGCTATGGTCAATTTCAATATTTTAGTAATCTATTTGCTGTCCGGAACAAAATTCTTTCTTGCAAGCTCCTTTCGTACGCGGCTCAGACTTTCGGGAGTAATTCCCAGGTAAGAAGCAATCATCCATTGTGGAACTCTCATCAGCAGGTCCGGATACATTTTTATAAATTTCATATAGCGTTCTTCAGCGGTTTCTCCTAATAAAGAATTGATTCTGTCCTGAAGGCTTTTTATATGTTTCTGGAGAAGAATATCGCTTTTTTCAAGACTGTTGGGGAACTCACCAATCAGCTTATTGATAAAATCAGGATGGAGGAGCAAAACTTCCGAATCTTCTACCGCTTCTATATAATAAATGGATTTTTCATTGAAATAAAGACTGCTACGGTCTGAAATAAGCCAGCTTTCCGGAGCAAACTGAATAATATGTTCTTTGCCGTTTTTATCAATAGAATACATTTTGAGCAATCCTTTTTCAACAAAATAAATGTATCTGCATATTTCGCCGTACTGCAAAAGAAACTGGTTTTTAGGTATTTTCTTTACTTCATAATGCAGACTACACAAATTCACTTTTTCTAAAGGAACGTCCAGAACTTTGGATAAATAATTATTGATATTCTTCATTATACGATTTGGTCTGCCGATATATGTTGATGCGAAGCATTGCTGATTACTGTTCCGTTTTCAATCACCAGTAACTGGGGACTTTCATGTCTTATACCAAGATCCGAAGCTATTTTATTGGATAAGTCCCTGTGGGCAAGCAAATCCAAAAAATACAAATCAGGTTTTTGGTCTGAGTTTTCCATTTCTTTTTCAAAATTCCTTAAAACCGTTTTACTGATAAAACAGCTTGTGGAATGCTTGAAGATGGCAATCTTCCTGGTGAAGGAATGTTCGATTGCTTTTTTAAGATTCTCTTCAGATTCTATATATTTCCAGAGCTGATTCTTTTCAGAACCTTCTTCTTTTCCACCGAATATTTTGTCAAAAAAACTCATACCTTAAATTGTTTTAGATGATGATGAAGATGTTTATATTCCAGAAATCCCCAATCTTTTTCTTTCATTAAACCGAAAAGAACATGGCGTCCCGGGAGATTATTATTCTTGTAACATGTGCTGTATTCTTCAAGCGTTTGCAGAAGGTTTTCTTTTTCTTCTTCAAAATCACATTCAAAATTAATAATAAGTTTTTGAAAAGTAGGCATATTTCTGGGAATTCCGTTATTAAAAACCTGAATCTCCCACTTGGTGATCTTTCCAACCATTGCAAACAAACGGTTAATTTCCGGAAGTTTTATTTTCCCGAGCGGAACCTGAAGCACATGATTACAGTGTCTCATCATCTGGCAGACATTCATTTTGCCCCACAGCGCATGGGAATTTTTGTCCAGAAGATGAATTCTGTTTATGATTTCTTCAAAACATTCAGGGTTATGAAGGCTTTTTTTTACCACCCTTTTTCTTTCTTAAGATTTTCGATATGAGCAAAATGATGGTTGCAATGCCAGGCGTACAAGGCAAGGCAATGTCTTAAATCATAGTTTTTGTTATGTTCCGGATGATGAAAGGTTCTTTCAAACTGCTTGTTGGTCATACTTTTCAACAATGTTGTCCACCTTTGGTGCGTTCCCCGGATCATTCTCATGGCAGGTTTTACAGGCATATTCAGGCTGTCCTGAAGTTCTGCCCATTTCGCTTCGTCATAAGGTTTTATTGTAGGATTTTCTTCTGTAAGCGCCAGTTTGAATCGGATGAAACTGTTGATATGGCTGTCTGCAATATGGTTTACCAGCTGTCGTACGGTCCAGCCTCCTGGTCTATATTGGGTGTCAAGCTGATCATCTGAGAAGTCTTCAATCAGGTTTTTAAGTTTTCCGGGAAAATCTTTGATGACTTTTATATATTCGTCGAGTGTAATATCACAAATATTTTCAGGTACTTCAAAGGTACCTATCGGGAACTTTTTTTGTTCAATATCGTTCATTTTTTTATTGAGATTTAAATCGTTTTAATCACCGATTGTCCTGAAGTCCCGGAATGTAGAGAATTTCATAAATGTCTATTTGTCCGATAAATCTGATTTGGATGACTATTTGCTGTTTGTTTTTGTAAATTTATCAAAAATTCGAGAATTCTAAATATGAAAAAAGCGTTAATAATCGTAGATGTGCAGAATGATTTTTGTGAAGGCGGCGCACTGGCGGTTCCGGGAGCCAATGAGGTAATTCCGTACATCAATGCCCTGATGGAAGAAAATGAATACGATCAGATTGTTTTGACACAGGACTGGCATCCTGCTAATCATAAAAGTTTTGCCAGCAATAATGGCAGAAAAGTAGGAGAAAGTATTATTTTAAACGGCGTTCCGCAGTTCATGTGGCCGGACCACTGTATTCAGGGGACTTTTGGTGCAGAATTTCATAAAGACCTTAACAGAGATAAAGTTACCCACATTATCCAGAAAGGAAAAAATGTTGAGATTGACAGCTACAGCGGTTTTCAGGATAATAATCATTTCATGAAAACCGGACTTGATGATTTTTTGAAATATCATGATATTCAGCTTCTGGAGATTGTTGGCCTTGCTATGGATTACTGTGTAAAATATACATGTACTGATGCTGTAGACAACGGATATGTTACTTGTCTCCATTTTAACGGAACAAGAGCTGTGAATGTAAAGCCGGATAACGGCAGAGATGCAATCTATGATATGATTCAGAAGGGAGTAACTGTTCTCGGATAATTGAGCTCGTATTTAATCCCTGATTTAAACATAAAAAAACCGAAACAATGTTGTTTCGGTTTTTCTATTTATTTTGCCTGTTTGGCCTGAAGTTCAGCTTCTTTAGCTTTCATTTCATTAGCTTTAGCTGTATTTTTTGTTGTGTTGTAGACATCTTTCATAGTCTGAACAGCTGTAAGGTCATTCGGCATTGCCTGCAACCATTTTTCTCCGTATGGTAATGCTTTGCTGAATCTGTCCTTTCTTGCTTCAATAAGCTTTGTTGCTTCGTCTGGTTTTGTTTTTCTTAATGCATTGATTTCATTCACTGCTTTTTCATCATCACCAATTACGGCGTAAACAAGATTCTGGTAAGCATTTCCAAAGTCCGGCTTCAGTTCAATAGCTTTTTGTAATGAAGTAATAGCCTCATTTACCGTCGCTGGGTTTTTAGACTGAAGAACTCCTAAGTTATACCAGTTGGTAGCATCATTAGGATTTTTAGCCAATTGATCCTTAAGATTCTGCATAAACTGATCTGTCTTTCCGGATGCATACAATGCAGTTCCCTGATATTCTTTTAATTTAGCATTATTGGGAAACTTTGCCAAACCTTTCTCAATGATAGTCAGTGCTTCATCATTTTTCTTGGTATTCAGTAAAATCGTTGCTAAAGTTTCATAAAGATCAGATTCTACACTAGGCGATTGTTGAGTTTTGAAGTCAGAATAATCTTTGGAAGCTGTTTTCTTCAGTATTTCCCATGTTTTCTGATCATAACTTGACACCTGTCCTGTTTTATTATCTTTTGCAGTATAGGTTGTTTCAACGCCGGTATAGCCAGAGTTGATAAGATCGGTATATATTTTTGAAGCCTGCGGATAATCATTTGCCAAAGCATAATTAAGTCCTGCGTAATACATATATACTTTATTGTCCTGTCCATTCGATTTAAGTAAGTTGTAAACTTCCATAAACTTAGGAGCCGCTACAGCATAGTTTTTAGCATTATATGCATCCATTGCTGTTTTGTTAGCCTCTTGTAGCTGAGCGTTCACATCTCCTTTTTGTGCGAAAACAAAAGCTGATGCTACGATAGCCATCCCTAAAATTAGCTTTTTCATAATCACTATTTTATATTAATTATACAATTTTATTCTTCCGAATCAGAATTCTCACTGTCTTCTGCATTATGATCTGTCTGCGGAGCTTCTGTATCGTTTTCGTGGTTATCAGCTACTGTTCCTTCTATTTCTTCATTCTCTTCAGAATCTTCTACTTCTTTATCCATTGCTACTTTTGCAATAGCAGCAATTTCATCATTTTTCTTAAGGTTGATCAATCGTACACCCTGTGTATTTCTTCCCATTACTCTCATCTCATCCATTCCCATTCTGATGGCAACTCCGGATTTATTAATGATCATTAATCCGTCTTCATCCGTTACATTCTGGATGGCAATCAGATTTCCTGTTTTTTCAGTAATATTTAAAGTAATAACTCCTTTTCCTCCTCTATTGGTGATTCTGTAATCTTCAACGGCTGTTCTCTTTCCGTACCCTTTTTCAGATACTACAAGAACGGTTTCTTTTTCTACATCGTTTACCACAATCATCCCGATTACTTCATCATCATCATCCATTGCAATTCCACGTACCCCGATAGATCCTCTTCCTACTTCTCTTACTTTTTCTTCCGGGAAACGGATACATTTACCATTTTTAGTAGCAATCATAATCTGTGATGTACCATTGGTAAGATATGCTCCTAATAGCTGGTCATTATCACGGATTTCGATGGCATTCACCCCGTTTACTCTCGGTCTTGAATACGCTTCCAGTGATGTTTTCTTGATGGTCCCGTTTTTAGTAACCATTACTACACTCATTTGGTTTACATATTCAGAATCTTTAAGGTTATTGGTTCTGATGTAAGCTTTAATCTTATCATCCGGTTCGATGTTGATCAAATTCTGAACCGCTCTTCCTTTGGCTGTTTTGGAACCTTCAGGAATTTCGAATACTCTTAACCAGTAACATCTTCCTTTTTCTGTGAAGAACAGCATATACTGGTGATTGGTTGCAGATACGATATACTCAAGGAAATCAGAGTCTCTTGTTGTTGCCGCTTTATTTCCTACACCTCCCCTGCTTTGAATTTTGTATTCTGAAAGCGAAGTTCTCTTGATATATCCGGCATGCGAAATGGTAAGTACTACAGATTCATTAGGAATAATATCTTCGATAGACATTTCACCTCCCGAATAATCAATTTCGGTTCTTCTTTCGTCACCATATTTTTCCTTAACTTCAATTAATTCATCTTTGATGATCTGGAATCTTCTTGGTTCATTAGCCAGAATGTCCTCAAGATCAGCAATTTCTTTCATAATCGTATCGTACTCATCACGGATCTTATCAAGCTCCATTCCTGTAAGACGGGCAAGACGTAAATCAAGAATTGCCTGCGCCTGGATCTCAGAAAGCTCAAAGGCCTCTATTAATCCTTCTTTTGCAGCCTGCGGATTGGCAGAGTGACGAATGATAGAGATGGCTCTGTCTAGTGAATCCTGTGTTCCGATCACTTTCATGAAACCTTCCAAAATATGAGCTCTTTCTTTTGCTTTTCTAAGCTCAAATTGGGTTCTTCTTACGATTACTTCATGACGGTGCTCCACAAAATGGTGGATGATGTCTTTCAGATTCAGCTGCTCCGGTCTCCCATGTACCAATGCAATATTATTAACACTGAAAGAAGTCTGAAGTGAAGTATATTTATATAATAAGTTTAAGACAACATTCGGAATTGCATCATTTTTTAATTCATAAACAATACGAAGTCCTCTTCTGTCTGATTCATCTCTGATTTCGTAGATTCCCGGGATTTTTTCTTCCTTCACCAGTTCTGCCGTTCTGGCAATCATTTCGGCTTTATTTACCTGATAAGGAACTTCATTTACAATGATTGCATTTCTGTTTCCTATCTCTTCAAAAGCAACTTTAGCACGAAGGACTACCCTTCCTCTCCCGGTGTGGAATGCATCCCTTACGCCGTCATATCCGTAAATGATACCTCCTGTAGGGAAATCCGGAGCAATAATATGCTGCATCAGTTCATCAATAGTGATCTCCCTGTTATCGATGTAAGCACATATAGCATCCACCGATTCCGATAAATTGTGTGGTGCCATATTGGTGGCCATCCCTACCGCAATACCGGAAGTTCCGTTTACTAAAAGATTGGGGATTTTAGAAGGTAAAACCGTTGGCTCCTGCAAGCTGTCGTCAAAGTTATTCTGAAAATCAACCGTTTCTTTGTCTAAGTCTGAAAGTACTTCATCAGAAATCTTTTTTAATCTTGCTTCGGTATAACGCATTGCTGCCGGTGGATCACCATCCATTGAACCGAAGTTACCCTGCCCGTCTACCTGAGGATAACGAAGGCTCCAGTCCTGAGCCATTCTTACCATTGCATCGTATACAGAAGAATCTCCGTGAGGGTGATATTTACCTAAAACGTCTCCAACAATTCTAGCAGATTTTAAATATTTTCTATTAGAAAAAACCCCTAATCCATACATACCGTAAAGTACTCTTCTATGAACGGGTTTCAAGCCGTCTCTCACGTCAGGTAACGCCCTTGAAACGATAACAGACATCGAATAATCGATATAAGACGACTTCATTTCATCAACAATATTGATGGGAATCAGTCTTTCTCCTTCTTTTTGCATAAACAAATTTTATTATAATGACAGTCAGACCCTTAGCTGTATGTCTGAAAATTATTTTTTTTGAATTTTTATTAACGGGCTAATTTACGAAAAATTTGCCGATTTTTGCCGTAGAATTTTACTCAAAATATTAAAAAAATCATAAAATATGAGCGTATTAAGTATAACTTTCCACTGTACGAAAAACAATCTGGAAGAATGGGAAAATTATATCGATGAAACATTGATTCTGATGGCAGAAAATTTACTGGATGTCAATAAATATATCCTGTCTGAGGTGCATAGTGATTATATTGATGAAGGGAAAAATTATAATCTCCTGCTGGTTTTTGATAATGATGATCTAAGGGAAGACTTTGTACAAAGCGAACTTAAGAATATTGCAGAACGTGTAGAAGCCAGGTTCGGAACGGAAGTAATGATTTTTAATACTTTTTTAAATCCAAGAAAGACAAGATTTTAAATATAAATAAAAGCCCGGAAAATTTCCGGGCTTGTTTTTTTATCGTCTGTGCGGTGGTTCCGGCGGCCTTGGCGGAGCCGGTGGTCTTGGAAGACATGAAGAAAGCGCGGCAAACAGCGCCAGCGCCAATAACATTTTGGATAAATTTTTCATAAAAACAGTTTTTGTGATTGATATATAGGTATCAAGCGGAATGCCAAATTATAAAGCAACTGAAACACAACTAAACGACAAAGCACCGGATAATCCGATGCTTTTATTTTTTTCATTTTCACCTGTGACGTCCATGTCCTCTGTGATGCCCGTGGCCAGGACCATGTCCTCTTTTCTCGTAGATATACACTTTCTTTGCATGTCCCGGAGGCATCCCTCTTCTACCATGATGTTCATGAACAATACATGAAGTCATCATCATCATCACTGTTGTCACTCCAACAATTTTAATCAATCCTTTCATTTTTTCACTTTTCAAATTCAGGTTAAGGCAACAATGTTAATGCCAAAAAAAAATGATTTTATGTTAAAAAAATGATAAAAACCGTTGTTAAACAGTCTTTACAAGCAATATTACCTGAAAAGAAAAAATAGAATTAATGATATTTTCGCTTATATTTTCTTTTAATTCTTGAATAATGTGTTTGTTTGCTATGCTCATCCTCGGAGATTACACTAATATTCCCATCAACTTCAAGAACAGATAGTTTTACATTCTCAATGCCGTCTACTCCATGTTCCCTCACCGCTTCATCTAGTTCACTTCTGCTAATTTTCACCCTATTTAAAGCTTGTTCATCCATTTTACCATCTTTTACAAGAATTACCGGATCATCTTCCAGGAAACTCTCGAATTTCCTGTTGGAAAACATAAAACGCTTAACAATAAAATTCGCAATAAAAAGAACAAGTGCAGCTATAAGCCCTCCCTGTAGCGAGGTGTTTTCCCCCACCATTGCGTTTTGTACTGCGTTGGAAATAAGCAGCAGCAGGACAACATCGCCGGCATTAAGCTGTGAAAGCTGATTTTTACCAAAAAGACGGATTGCGATTACCATGAAAAGATAAACACAAAGTGAGCGTAGAACGACATCTAAAATGGGATTCACTACAATTTAATTATACAATAAATGTAACAATTTTTGCGTATAATTTGAAAAAATGAATAAAGTAAAGATTAGAATGACCTATAGAAATAAAAAAAACCGCTTAAAGCGGCTGTAAGTATTAAGGACATTGTGAAATTTGAGCTTCACTGCAGACAAGCTTATTTAATCTTTCGCAGTACACACAATATTGTTTTGGCTGCCCTCCGTACACGGATTTAAGTTCCGTCTTTGTTAGTTTCTTTAAATTTTTCATATCGTTTTAATTTTGTTGGTTCAATATACAACGAAATTTATTCTAGATTATTACAGATTTTCATTTTATTTTTTCATGATTTTCATTTAGTAAATAAAATTTTAAATCATTTTTGAAAGTGCATTCTTTTAAATTTTTCAAAATCGGAATAATCATAATCCGGACATGCTCCGGCTTTAGAAGTAATAAATGCACCGAGTGCCACTGCATTTCTGATAATTTCTTCCGGATCTTCATTGGTAATTCTTTTTGAAATGAATCCTGAAAGAAAAGCGTCGCCGCTTCCAACGGTATCTGCAACCGTAATCGGTACAGCCGGAAGTGTGTAGCTTTTGTCATGCACAAAATAGCTCGCTCCTCTACTTCCTTTGGTTAAAACGATTTCATCAACAGCAAAACTTCGTTGAATAGCTTTCACCGCTTCTTCGTCCGTCTGAAATTCTTCCCCTATCAGCTCAATGATCTGCTCCAGCTCGGATTGGTTTATCTTAACAATATCCGCTTTATGTAAAAGTGTTTTTATTAATTCTTTATCAATAAACGGAGGTCTGAAATTAACATCAAAAATCCTGAGCTTTGCTTTGTCGAGAAGTTTTAACAACGTATTTCTTGTTTCATCGTTTCTTGAAGAAAGACTTCCGAAGACAAAAGCTTCAGCATTGAACAGCCAATTATCATACTCAGGAAAATATTCGATATGATCCCAAGCTACGTTATTGGTGATTTCATAAGTTGCTTCATTATGCTCATCAATTTTTGCGATGACGGTACTGGTTGGATAATTTTGATCAACCTGTATCAGTTCAGTAGAAATCCCCCAGCTAACGATTTGCTGTCTTAATTTTTCACCCAGATTATCGTTTCCGGTTCTGCTGATCACCTTTACATCAATACCCATTTTATGCACATTATATGCTACATTAAAGGGTGCTCCGCCGGCTCTGGAACCTTCAGGAAATAGATCCCATAATACTTCGCCGAAACATACTATATAAGATTTTTTATCTGTCATTAAATCAATAAATTTTTATTATTCTACAGAATTTCGTTCTACAAATTCTGCCTGCAATGTCGCTCTTTTACCGTGTTGTATATAGCTGTTGATCTGGCTGTCCAGAAGCTTTACGGATTCGCGGGCCATTTCTTCCAAAGGCTGGCGAACAAAACTTACTTCGGTTGGAAAAAGGTAATAAGCTTCCGTCTCATCAAACGCAACCAATGAAACACTTTCGGGAACTTTAATATTATTATCGATAAGATAGCGTAATCCTGCGATTCCGAGCTTGTTGCTTGAAAAGTAAATAGCCGTTTTTTTAGAAAGATCAAGATTATTGTGAAGCTGCAGATGAACTTCTTCAGTGATATTATGAATTCCCGTTAAAATCCGTTTGATGGTAACATCAGAATTTTCGGCTCTTGTTTCAAAACCGTGTTGCCGGTCAAGCAAATGTGGCAGTTCTGTGTCATATCCTACATAAATAAGCTCATCAAAATCCTTCATGAGTAAATAGTCACAAATCTGTTCCGAGATTTCAAAATTATTGATCATCACTCCCGGAAGATCTATATTCTTCAGGTATCTGTCAATGGTTACAATAGGATATTCTTCGCGTACAAGCCTGTTAATAGCATCATCAGATCCAGTTACAGGGGCAAGAATCATCCCGTCAACCTGCTGTTCAGAAAACAATTCGGTAAGTTTTCCGAATTTTTCAGGATTTTCGTCACAGCTGCCAATCAGAAGCGTATATCCCATTTTCATGGCTTCATCTTCAATACTTCTGGCAATATTTGAGTAAAAATCGTTGGAAATATCAGCTACGATAAGACCTATCAATTTACTTTTACTCATCTTAAGGCTTTTGGCGATTTTATTGGGTGTATAATTGATTTCCTGTGCAACTTTCAGAATTTTATCCCGGGTTGCTTCGCTAATCCGGCTTCCTTCTTTTTTGTTAAGAACATAAGATACTGTCGCTACTGAAACTCCTGCAATTCTTGCTATATCTTTTATTGAAGCTCGCTTCATAATTGTTGGCTTTATCGCAAAAATATTCTATTATAGATATAAAAAACAATAGGATTATTTTTTGGATGTTTGAAAAATAATTGTAGTTTCGCGGATTTATTAAAGGGTGACGATGATGGAGATAAGTTTATGATTTACAATTATTTAATTTTTTATTTAAATTACACTTTTTTGTTTATTTGATGCAAAAAATTAAAATAATAACATTTACGGATTATTTTGGTTAAACGTTTATACTTAAATATAATCAAAAATAAACGTAATTCAAATCAGAAGAGAAAATTTATGCTGAATGGAAACTTTATTTTTATCTTATAAATGATTTTCGTTTTGTCTCCTCCTTCATAATTCTTACTTTAGCTATACAAATTATTATGTATGATAGATAAGATAAACGTTAGGGTTTATGCCTGTGCGGTGAAGGATAATAAAGTTCTGACTTTGTTTGAGGAGTATGCAGGTGAACCTTTAATGAAGTTTCCAGGAGGCGGGCTTGAATTTGGGGAAGGGCTGATAGAATGTCTGCACCGCGAGTTTGACGAGGAATTGAATGTTAAAATAGAGATCCTGGAACATTTTTACACCCAGGAAAATTTTATGGTTTCGCGTTTTAGGGAGAATGAACAACTGCTTACTGTTTATTATCTCGTGAATATCATTAATGAAGAAGATTTCCTTATTCTTGACCCTTGCATTGAAAAAACAGAATGGATTGATATTGACAGAGCAGACAATCCTTTTGTTCTTCCCATCGATAAAGTTGTTTTCGATAAGCTGAAAGAAAAATTCCTGTAAAAATATTACAGGAATTTTTCTTTATATTGATTTATTATTTGTAGACTCTGAAATTTGCCGCTCCGGGGTATGGTTGCAAATAGCCTGAGTTCCAGTTAGACTGAAGCAGTGATTCAAGATATTCATCCGTTCTGTTTACATGCGGATCATATTTATCCTTAAGGTCTATATCTGCCATTTTACCTTTTACATTCCACCAGAAGGCACTCCATCCTCCTCTTAATTCTTTTATGATTTCATAGACATTTTTGCCGGTAGCTCTGTTCATTAGTTTTGCAAAGATCTGTCCTTCGGTTGTTGTAAGATCTCTCAGCTGTTTCTCATACTGGTCGGCAAGCATATTCTGCCGGTCTTTAATGTATTTTCTTTTCGCTTTGCTGTCCAGATTATTCATCTCACCCTGAATATCCCTGTATTGTTGCAGGGCAGTTAAAAATAAAGGATAAACCCTGTAGAGTTTTTTATTAAGAAAATAGTAATAGTTTCTGTCGAGCTGGTTATTAAACCTTGGTTTATTCAGCAAAACAAGTTCATCCATTACCACCACCGTTTCACCATTGATCTCGTAAATTTTGGCTTTCTGTCTTTCATCATAAAAATATTTATTTCCGAATTCGTCTACCTTTAAAAGTTCCTGAGGATATTGGCTTAAAGGTTTTGCGATCACAGAGTCTCTCTGCCCGAAAACACTCACCCCAAAAAAGAAAAGATAAAGACAAATAATCTTGCTAAATTTCATTATTTTTACACCTATTAGAAAGAAACTAGAACGCAAAAATCATTCCTTTTTATGAAATTTGATAAGAAATCCCTTAAGTTTTTAGAAAAATATTTAAATACCTCTTCGCCTACCGGTTATGAGCATGAAGGACAGAAAGTCTGGATGGATTACATCAAGCCTTATGTTGATAAAATCGAGGTAGATCATTATGGTACATGTTACGGAATTATCAATCCTGAAGCAGAATTTAAAGTTGTCATTGAAGCGCATGCCGATGAAATTTCCTGGTATGTAAATTATATTACTGATGAAGGGCTTATTTATGTGATCCGTAACGGAGGTTCTGATCAGACCATCGCGCCTTCCAAGATCGTACATATCCATGGTGAAAACGGAATTGTAAAAGGAGTGTTTGGCTGGCCTGCGATCCATACAAGAACCAATCAGAATGAACCGACCCCTAAAATTGAAAATATATTCATTGATTGCGGTGCAACATCTAAAAAAGAAGTTGAAGATATGGGAATTTATGTTGGCTGTATGATTACATATCCCGACGAATTCTTTGAAATGAATGATCGTTATTTTGTGTGCAGGGCTTTAGACAACAGAATCGGCGGATTTATGATCGCCGAAGTTGCGCGTCTTTTGAAGGAAAATAAAAAAATACTTCCTTTCGGTTTGTACATTACCAATTCCGTTCAGGAAGAGGTCGGTTTGTATGGTGCAGATATGATTGCAGACACCATAAAACCTAACATTGCTATCGTTACTGACGTCACACACGATACCACGACTCCAATGATCGAAAAGAAAAAGGAAGGCGACCAGAAATGTGGTGCCGGTCCGGTAGTATTTTTTGCACCAAGTGTTCATCATACCATCAGGGAACTGATCATTGAAACGGCTAAAACAAAGGAAATTCCTTATCAACGGGCTGCGGCCAGCAGAATGACCGGTACGGATACTGATGCTTTTGCGCATTCTAACGGTGGCGTTCCCAGTGCATTGATTTCACTTCCTCTTCGTTATATGCACACGACTGTAGAAATGGTTTCTAAAGAAGATGTTGGAAATGTGATTAAACTGATTTACGAAACGCTGTTAAAAATCCAGCCGGAAATGAAGCTGAAATATCATTAATATGAAGCGCTTTTTTAATCATCTTATCAGAAAGCCGACATTTATATCTGTTATGACAGCATTATATTTCGGATATATTATTTTTGGTATTGTATATAAATGGTTTAATCCTCCCAAAATTGGTTCTTCGTACAAGATGGTTCTCGAAACGCTTCTCATCTTCAGTATAGTCCCTTTGGGATTATTTATAATTGACAGATTGTTGGCACTCAAAATTAACAATATTAAATTAGCAATTATTGAGACCATTATTTTTGGCAGCTTTTTCCTGTATTTGTATTAAAACTTTTGCAGATAAGAAATAAAAACAAAGTAAAGTATAAAAGTAAAATGAAAACGAAGCTTATTGCCCCTTCCCTTCTCGCTGCAGATTTCGGAAATTTACAGAGAGATATTGAAATGGTAAACAACTCCCAGGCCGACTGGTTCCATGTAGATGTAATGGACGGAAGATTTGTCCCGAATATTTCATTCGGGTTTCCGGTGATGAAAACCGTTCAGCAACATGCAAAAAAATTTGTAGACGTGCATCTTATGATTGTAGAGCCTGAAAAATATGTTGAAGAATTTATCGATCATGGAGCAGATCTTGTTTCAGTACATTATGAAGCGTGTACACATCTTCACAGAACCATTCATCACATTCAGAGTCTGGGTGCAAAAGCTGGTGTGGTCCTGAATCCTTCCACTCCTGTGCTCATGCTGGAAGACATTATTGCTGATGTTGACCTTGTATTACTGATGAGTGTAAATCCGGGTTTTGGCGGGCAAAAATTTATTGAAAACACTTATAAGAAAATTGCTGAGACAAAAGATCTGATTCTTAGCAACAATTCTACCGCGCTTATTGAAATTGACGGTGGTGTAAACGTGGACAATGCTGCGAAACTTTTTGAAGCAGGAGCAGATGTTCTGGTAGCAGGCAATGCTGTCTTTTCGGCAGAGAGTCCGGAAAGAACCATTGAACTATTAAAAATTTAAATTTTTTTAAAGTTAGATATGACAAAAAGGCAGCTCAAGAGTCTGCCTTTTCTTCTTTGCTAAAAATCAGAGTCCTTATGGTTATTAGTTAAGACTTTTTTTACTATGTAATTCTCTTCTGAATTATGATGTAAAATTGATGAAATTTTATATAAAAACCATCCGTACAAATACGTAATTTACCGTTAGGTATTTATACGGATTTCCTTTTGTTCATAAAGGTTTGAAGCTGATTTTCAGGCTACTTATTTCAAACAATAAAAAATCCGGAGAATATTATTCCCCGGACCTGTATTTTTAAGCAATTTTCTAACTAGAAAATCTCTCTTCCTGAAAAGTGAAATCTTGCTTCAATAAGAGCATTGTCGTCAGAATCTGAACCGTGTACGGCGTTTTCACCGATACTTCTTGCAAACATTTTTCTGATAGTGCCTTCTGCAGCTTCTGCAGGATTTGTAGCACCGATTAATGTTCTGAAATCTTCTACAGCATTATCTTTTTCAAGTACTGCAGCAACGATTGGTCCAGAACTCATGAATTCAACCAATTCTCCATAAAATGGTCTTTCAGCATGCACTTCATAGAATTTTTTAGCATCAGCTACAGTAAGCTGTGTAAGTTTTAATGCTTTAATTTTGAAACCTCCTTCTGCGATTTTACCTAATATAGCACCGATATGTCCGTCTGCAACTGCATCAGGCTTAATCATGGTGAATGTAATGTTAGACATATATGTATATTTTTTTAATGGCGCAAAAATACAAAAAAAATCGATTAGTTAGATTTTAAACAAATTTTAACATTAAAATAACATTTGTTAACAAATCGCACACAAAAGTTTGGCATAATAATTGTTTCTTATATTCCGATTCTCATGTTTAATTTGAGTTTTCATGGTTATTAGTTTTTACCCAGCTTAGGCTGGGTTTTTTATTTATAGTACTTTCACCGATTTCTTATCATTAAAAAAAAGACATTAAACGTAACAGCAATAGAACCAGCTATTTATTGCTTCATTTTAAATCAATGAACAGTAATGTGAATTATTTTTAAAGAAAATTGAGTTATTTTTGAGCTGCTTCCTCGGCTTCTTCCATCAGCTTGATATAAGTAGAATATCTTGAATGCTGAATCTCTCCTGATTCCAGGCCGGCAATAACAGCGCATTTTGGTTCGTTGATGTGCAGGCAGTTGTGAAATTTACATTCTTCTCTTTTTTTGAAGATTTCAGGAAAATAATGCTGCACTTCTTCTTTTTCAATATCAATCATAGCAAATTCGCGCACACCGGGTGTATCAATTACATTACCGCCAAAACTCCAGAAATGCATCTGTGCAAAAGTGGTTGTATGTTTTCCTTTAAGATGGGTATCTGAAATTTCCGATGTTTTCAAATTGAGATCTGGTTGCAAAGCATTTACCAAAGTAGATTTACCGCATCCTGAATGACCGAAAAATACAGAGGTTTTATCCTTTAAAAGTTCCTGGAGCTGATCGAGATTTAATCTGGAATAAGATGAAATTTCAAGTGTCTCGTATCTGATTTCATTATAAAGGAATTCTACATCTTTTACGATCTCAATCTCTTCTTCATGAAGAACATCAATTTTATTGAATAAAATAAGCGGAGTAATATTGTAAGCTTCACAACAGGCCAGGAATCTATCCAGAAATCCGAGGGATGTTTCCGGATGTTTTAAAGTAAAGATAAAACATGCAAGGTCAATATTGGAAGCAATAATATGGGCTTCTTTCGAAAGGTTTACGGATTTCCTGATCAGGTAATTTCTGCGGGGTTCTATTTTCGTGATCCAGGCAATATCATCCTGTTCCAGCTGAAATTCTACAAAATCACCAACAGCAAGCGGATTGGTAAGCCTGGTTTTTATAAGCTTGAATTTACCTCGGATTCTTGCTTCAAAGATTCTCCCGGTTTCCATTTCCAAAACCTGATACCAGCTTCCTGTAGATTTAATGATTTTCCCTTTCATATATTAACTTATTGCAAATATAAGAAAATAGGGCTAAGAATTCAGGCTAATGTTTATACCATCCCCTGAGTTCTCGGCCCCGAATTACTAAATGTTATCAGTATATGATTATCTGTCGATCATAATATTATTCTGAACTTCTATTGATTCTTCGTGAATTGTTTTAAACACCTTTTCAATAAATTCTTTAGACATGCCGGTTTCCACTGCTTTTTGCGTTGCATATTCCGTGATCACCTTCCATCGTTCCGGCTGGAATATAGCGATATCATTTTCTTTTTTAAGTTTTCCTATCTTTTCGGAGATTTTCATTCTTTGGGATAACAGTTCAATCAGCTGGAAGTCAATATCGGAAATTAATGTCCTGTGTCTTCCCATTTCTCCTTCAAAACCTGCAAGATCAGTACTTCTTACTTTAAGGTTGCTTATAAGTTCTGCCAGAACTTCCGGTGTAATCTGTTGGGCCGCATCACTCCATGCTTCATCCGGATTAGCATGCGTTTCAATAATAGCTCCCTGGTATCCAACGTTTAGCGCTTCCTGGGTAATATCTGCCAGGCCGGTTCTGTTTCCGCAGATGTGTGACGGATCAATCAGCATCGGAATATTTGGAAACTGGCTTTTAAAATCCAAAGCAATCTGCCAGTTTGGGTTATTTCTGTATTTTGTTTTCTGGTAGGTTGAAAATCCCCTGTGAATAACACCCAGATTTTGGATGTCCTGACCTAAAAGTCTCTCTAAAGCACCGATCCAAAGGGCAAGATCTGGATTTACCGGATTTTTAACAAGTACGGTCTTTTTTGTTCCTCTGAGTGCTACTGCAATTTCCTGTACGGTAAAAGGATTTACAGTAGAACGCGCCCCAATCCATAAAATATCTACATCAGCTTCAAGTGCAGCAAACACATGGTGTGCATTGGCAACTTCGGTAGCGGTTCTGAAGCCGTACTCTTCTTTTACTTTTTTAAGCCAGTTGAGCCCTATTACTCCTACTCCTTCAAATCCGTTTGGTTTTGTACGCGGCTTCCATATTCCTGCACGGAAAATAGGCACTTGGGCTTGTGTTTCTTTTATTCTCCTGGCTGTTTCCAGCATCTGGGTTTCACTTTCCGCACTGCATGGCCCTGCAATCATCATCGGTTGAGGAAAAGCATCAATCCAGTCGTTCTTCAATTCTTTTAAATTCATTATTCTTATTTATTTTTTGTTGATATACAGCCACGGCAATTGCATCATAAAGTTACTTTATAATTCTTTCTAAAAAATGCCGTTAAAAATATTAATGGAATCAGGAATCAGGCTGTTGTTCTCCTGTTATTTTTTGGAAAGAAATTCAGTTAGCAATACCAATAATAAAATCGATACTTCTTTTCTGAACTTCTGTAATACACTGTAGAAAAGCTAAAATAACCGCTAAAAAAAGTAGCGGGTCTAAAAACAGATAGAAATGGTTTTACTAAATTTTCCAATTGCTGATCGTTTGTTGTAAGCTTTTGTTACATTTTATTTTGTCGAAAATGCATTTTCAGGACAAATATTTAGCAAATATATAAAATTTATTTAAAGTAGAATATCCTGAATTATAAAATTTAAGTAAGGTCAAATCGCATCAGATCGTCAAGGTCTTTAAGGAGCGGATTTTTCTCAGCGAATTTTTCGAAGATTTTTCTTTTGGTCATCACTTCAATCTTAAGATTTTCAACATCACGCTGGTATATAATCTCAATAGAAAAATTGTGAACTTTTGTTTTAAAGTGATTAAAAAACTCTCGGCCTACTTTATCAAACTCCACCTTTGCAGAATCAGAAGGGAAGAAAACAGTAATCTGGTTTTCGGCTGATTTAACGAGTTTGAATGATTTGATAGCATTGAAAACGAATGTATCTTTCTTTTGCAACTGTTTCAGCAATAGATTCCATTCTGCCTGCAGATCTGTTTCCGTAAAATGATTCTGAGGAAGAGCTTCTGTTTTGACTACAACAGTTTCTTCCTCTTCAGCTTTATCTTCCTTATTTAAAAGGGCATTAATGCTGAATTCTGAAGAAAATACCTTTTTGGTTAAGGGTTTTGTAGTTTTCTTAATTTCTACTTCCTGAGGCTTGGTAATATCCTGTGTCTGAGGCTGGACCAACTCCTCTTTTTTTTCAATAATCTGTGCAGGTATTTTTATTTCCTGTTTTTCATTGAGAAAAGGAGCTAATATTATAAACTTTTTTTTTTTGAAATGTCTGCACCTGCAGTAAGTGAGGATAGCTGCATCAATGCAATTTCTACCGTAAGTCTTGGATTCTTGGAATTTTTGTAGTTAATGTCAGCGTGATTACATATTTCTATTGCATCAATCAACTGTTGCGCATTCCAATTTTGTGCCTGCTGAACGAATTTAACTTTTGTCTGCTCTCCCACTTCAATCAGGTCAATCGTAGAAGCATTCTGAGCCATCATAAGGTCTCTGAAATGATTTCCAAGTCCTGCAATAAAGATATGAGGATCAAATCCTTTTTTTACGATCTCATTAAATGCAGCAAGTACATCTGGAATTTTACCTTCTTTGGCAAGATCAACAATTTTAAGATACTGATCATAGTCAAGAATATTTAAAACTTCAGCGGCTTTTGCCAAAGTAATGTTCTTTTGTGAAAATGTAGAGAGTCTGTCGAAAATGGATAGTGCATCCCTTAGTGCGCCATCTGCTTTCTGGGCGATTAGATAAAGGGCGTCATCTTCATATTGAATATTCTCTTTCTGAGCAATATTTCTAAGATGCCCCTGAATATCTTCGATGGTGATTCTTTTGAAATCGTAAATCTGACAACGTGACAAGATGGTAGGAATAATCTTGTGTTTTTCGGTTGTTGCCAGTATAAAGATCGCATGGGCAGGCGGTTCTTCGAGAGTTTTAAGAAAAGCGTTGAAAGCTGCTGAAGACAACATATGCACCTCGTCGATGATGTATACTTTGTACTTACCCACCTGAGGGGCAAAACGTACCTGGTCTATCAGTTCGCGGATATCATCTACAGAGTTATTGGAGGCCGCATCCAGCTCATAAATATTGTATGCAAAACCGTCTTCTGAAACGGAGCCGTCTTTTTCATTGATCTTTCTGGCCAGGATTCTGGCGCAGGTAGTTTTTCCTACACCTCTGGGACCGCAGAACAATAAAGCCTGAGCCAGCTGATTTTCTCCAATCGCATGTTCTAAAGTATCCGTAATATGTGATTGCCCTACAACAGTATCAAATTGTTGTGGGCGATACTTACGTGCAGATACGATAAAATTTTCCATTGGCCAAAAGTAAGAAATATAGTTGTAATTTGAAAATTTTCAATTTCAAGTTATCCACAAAAACTTAGCATTGGTCAATAGGAAAATTTTTTCTCATCATTATTTCTGATCATAAGCGAAATCAATGATTTCAGTGATTGCTTTTTCGATTTCTTTTCTACCTTCTTCGGATTTCAGATCAATACCGCAAAACATACTGGCATTGTGCGCTGTATAGAGGTTAAGATAATATGCTCCCGATACAAGAACAGCGGCAATGGCACGGTACCTTGTTGATTTTTCTTGAAAATAAGGGTCTACAATATTTTTAAAGAGCATTTCTCCCATCTCTTCCCTTTCGTCTGCTATTTTTTTAAGAATCGGTTTGCTTTCCGAAAGTCCCCAAAGGATAATCTTCTGGAGTTCTTTATTTTTTTTAATATGTTCGTACTGATTAAGGATGGCCATTTTAGATAATTCCCTTCCACCATCTGATATATCCACTTCAATATTATCCTGATTCATTTTGCTCCAATAATCCTGAGTTCTGATATACTCGTCAATCAGTTTTTCGGTGCTTCCAAAATACTCATAAATCAGTTTTTTATCAAAACCTGCCACAGCTGCTATTTTGCTTACTTTCAGACCTGAGTAACCTTTTGTTCTTAAGATCTTTCCAACCGCGCCCAGCAGCTTTTGCTTGGTCTTTTCTTTATCCCTAATAGGGCCTTGTACAACTTTTCTAGCCATTTGTTATTTATTTTTTCGCAATATGCAATTTTTTATTGATATCTTCAAATGCATTGAGTGTTTTATCGATATGATCTCGCTCATGTGTTGCCGTCATGCTCATTCTTATTCTTGCATCTTTTCTTGCTACTGCAGGATAAATTATAGGGTTTGTATAAATCCCGCGATCCAGCAACATTTTGCCTACATCTCCTGTAATATGAGGATCTCCTATTTTTACAGGGATAACCGCAGAGCAGGTAGTCCCAGTGTCAAGCCCCAGGTCATCAAGTCCTTTTTTAAAATAATTGATATTTTCCCAAAGCTTTGTGCGCCAGTGCGGTTCTTCATCTATCAACTCTATCGCCTTTATGATACCTGTTGCAGTGGAAGGAGGTGTGGTGGCAGAAAAAATCTGCTGACGTGACTGGAATCTTATAAAATTGGCCAGTGTCTTATTTGCAATAACATATCCTCCAAGATTACCGAATGTTTTACTGAATGTTCCGGTAATGATATCTATTTTGTCCAACAATCCTGTGTTTTCAATTGTTCCTCTTCCTGTTTTTCCTAAAATCCCTACTCCATGCACGTCATCAATCATCAGATAGGCATTGTATTTTTTTACTAATTTATAAATTTCTTCAATAGGAGCAATGTCCCCATCCTGAGAATAGACACCATCAATAACTACGAGTTTTGTACGGAACTGGTTTTCAGATTTTTTTAAAATCTGCTCCAGTGCATCAAGATTATTATGAGGAAATGTTTTTCTGTTGGTAAGGATACATCCTTCATAAACACTGGCATGTACCGCCATATCTAAAATGGCAATATCTTCTTTCTGAAGAAGAATCTGTAATGTTGCGCTGTTGGTAGTATATCCCGTTGTAAAAATTACGGCTTCATCCTGTGTTCTGCCAAAAAAAGAAGATATTTTTGCTTCCAGATCTTTATGATAAGAATAGTACCCCCCGATAAGAGGTGTGGCAGCTGTTCCCGTCCCGTATTTTTCTATCCCTTCTATAGCGGCCTGTTTTACTTTTGGATGCTGGGTAAATCCCAGGTAATCACTTGTTACAAAACTTACGAACTCTTTCGTTATTTCTTCCGTACCGACTCTCATTACAGAGCTGCATCCTGTATTATTCTGTAATCTGTATCTGTGGCCGTTCTTTTTCATATACTCCAGAAAGTCGTAGTAAATGTCTGCTCGTTCCATCATATTCATTCCCGGGATATTTTCAAAATCTTTGAAAGTTGCTGTTGAAAAATTAATGTTCATCCTTTTTATGTTAATTGTTATTATAACAAATATAACATTAATTTAAAAAACAAATCTCTATTTCATTAGTATTTTTCGATAAGGCTGTAAAATTTCTATTAAAAAATCATAATACCTGTTTATATATTTAAAAGATGCAATGAAAAAACAATAAAAAGACAATAAGCATTTAGGAATTATAAAAAGATAAAGATATTATTTTCAAATATTTACAATTTATCAAGATTATAGTTTAAACTTTCGCTAAAAGCGCTTACAGAATTTTTCACCTTTAATTTTTCAAGGATATTCTGCCTGTGCCGGTTTACTGTATTGATGCTAATTGAAAGAATTCCTGCGATTTCCTTGCTGGTACACCCTTCACCAATATATTTCAGGATTTCTAATTCGCGCTTAGAAAGAATACTGGTATAATTAAGTTTATCTTCTATAACCACTTCTGCTTTTACCGAGTTGATAATCGAAAAAGATGACTGTGAAAGTTTAGACTGATCAAAATCCAGATTATACAGACAAAGCGCAAATCGTAATTGTGTTGTATGGTGAGAAAAAGTAAAACATCCTGTGTACGACAAATTTATAGATTCCGTCTTTATTTTTTATTCTTATTCTTGAAAGCACGCTGAATTCTGAACGTTTTTCAGGGTCCGTTTCTAATGAAAACTCAAAAAATCTGAGCTCATGAATATATTTCTTAAGCTTATCATCAGGATGCATTTTTTTTAGGATTTCTTCTTCCCATATAGAATCTATCACTGTAGGACGATCTTGAAAATTAAGACCAAGCTCCAAGGCTATTCCCGAACTGAATACATAACTCCTGTTATTCTGCATATCACTGAGCACGGCTATTGAATGCTCCGTTTTTGTATACATATCTGCAATATTCTTGTACACTTCCGTGTCCATCATGCATTTTTTGTTATCATATTGTTCCTGAAGAAGAACCTGATTAAGTTTTTTTACGATCTCCATAAATGGTTATTTTTCAGTATTGAGTACAATGTCTTTAAATGATATTTTTGCTAAATTAATAATATTAAAGCTATTGGAAATATCGTATAAAGAATGAAGAGAATATTTTTAAGTTTTTTTGCACTATGTACAATTAATAAAGCTATGGCACAGACACTGGAAAAAATGATGTGGTTTAACGAGCCTGAAAAATGGGAAATTAAAAACAACACCCTGAATATGTTTGTAACACCTCAAAGCGATTACTGGCGGATTTCTCATTACGGCTTTACTGTTGATGATGCTCCGTTCTTATACACCATGTACGGAGGAGAATTTGAAGCTAAGGTGAAAATAAGAGGAAATTACAAAACCAGATTCGACCAGTCCGGGCTCATGTTAAGGATTGATAAGGAAAATTACATCAAAGCTGGAATTGAATTTGTAGACGGCAAGTATAATCTGAGTACGGTAGTAACCCACACTACCAGTGACTGGAGTGTTATCACACTTGATAAAACGCCCTCGGAGGTCTGGATAAAAGCCGTAAGGAGACTTGACGCCGTAGAAATTTTCTACTCTTTTGATGATAAAAACTATACGATGATGCGCAATGCCTATCTTCAGGATAATTCACCTGTAATGGTTGGTCTTATGGCAGCATGTCCGGACGGGAACGGTTTTAATGCCGTGTTTGAAAATTTCAGTGTTAAACATTTACCGGATCTTCGCCGTCTGAAATGGCTGGAAAGCAATAAATAGATTGAGAATACTCAATACATAGTCAATTTTATTACAGCCTCTCCTGATCAGAGAGGTTTTTCATTTAATAATTATTCGGAAGATACCACGTTTTCGCATTTTTATTGTTATTTATTTCAATTTTAAGAGGATTTATTACAAATATTTAATAATTTTAAAATAATTACTTTTTTGGTTAGATATTTGAATATGAAATTTTAAACAATAAGTCTTTATTTTTTTACACACCAACATTAAAATTAATAGTATGTCAACTCACTTTATTATTCAGAAAGACTGCCTTATTAAGGTATTTTGGAAGTCTTTTTCCATACCCGTCAATTGATTTTCATAATCAACCATAAGTGTTTTGAAACCATTTTAAACAATTAATACCTTTTACGATCATGATTTTTGAAGATGAACATTCTGTAATGCAGGATAATCACAACCTTTCTTTTGTGAAAAATGTTGTAAACTTCCACGGTGACAAATCTTTTATTCTTAATTCTCTGCAGAAGATAAAGAACAATACCTTATGTAAAATGAAAAGAAAGACGATCAACAAACTTATTAAAGACTACACCCGCCACCTTAACTATATTGAGAATGAAGATATCAATTCCAAACCGGATAATTACGAGCTTTCACCGGTATATGCAAGGCAATCGTACAATAAAGTTCTGAAAGAAGATGAATATCTGCAGAAGGTTATGATGTTCCTAATGAACCAGTAATATCCTTTCTTCCTCCAGATCAATTTTCATGAGGTGCTTTCTGATAAGATCTTCATCAAAATATTGCTTTTCATCATGATTCTGCTCAATAAGCCATGCTCTTTGTGCATCAAGAAGATGGAGATAGGCATTTTTGGTTTCGGAGGAAAGCTTAATATCAGATTCTTCTTCAATTTTACCTTTCCATTTTTCATGAATCTGCTGCAGAAAAACACTTTTACCGAGAAGCTCGCTGTGATTTTCTTTTAAATGCTGAACCGTCAGTTTAGCAAGCTCACGACGAATCATGTCTTCCGCTTCTTCGTCCGGCAGATGATCGTCATATTCAGGAAGATCAACTTTTCTGATGATAAGCGGCAGCGTAAGTCCCTGAACAACCAGCGTAGTGAGAATAACAATGAATGTAATAAAAAGAATGAGGTTTCGCTGAGGAAAATCCGGTCCTCCCGGATATAACTTTACGGGAATCGATAAGGCGGCCGCTAAAGACACTACTCCTCTCATACCCGTCCATCCCAGAATAGCCGGTACTTTAAACCCAGGATTCCTGCTGTCTGCAACCGTAATAAAATTTCTAGCAATCAGCGTTACAACAACGGCTCCGTACGCAGAAAGGATTCTTACCAATACCAAAACAGCCGTAATCAATAAACCATAACCGATAGCCGATGAAATACTCACCCCTTCCAGTCCGGATGTAATTTCCGGGAGTTCAAGACCTATTAAAATAAAAACAATTCCGTTTAAAGCAAATGCGAGACTTTCCCAAACGTTAATTCCCCGAAGACGAGATGAGGTACTGAGGAAATTATGACGGTTATTCGAAAGCAATAATCCACCGCTTACCACCGCCAAAACGCCGGAACTGTGAACTTCTTCCGCTGCAATATACATCAGATACGGCGCTACAATGGTAAGAATAGTATCCATATTGGCGTCTGTAGGAAGAATTTTCTGTCCTTTCATAAACAGCCAGCCGACAAGCACACCTATGCCGATTCCTCCGATGAGCATCCATGAAAAGCTTAATGCAGCTTCATGCCAAATAAACTGACCCGTTGCAACGGCAATCATGGCAAAACGGAAAATAATCAATGAAGAAGCATCATTCAAAAGGCTTTCGCCTTCCAGAATGGAAGACATTCTTTTCGGCACTTTCACAAATTTAAGAATAGCGCCTGCGCTTACAGCATCCGGTGGTGAAACAATACCTCCCAATAAAAATCCCAGCGCAAGAGAAAATCCCGGAATAAAATGATTGGCCACGAATGCAACTGTTGTAGCAGTAAGAAATACCACAATAAAGGCAAAACTCCCTACAATCCGCCTCCACTTCCAAAGTTCTTTCCATGAAATTGCCCATGCAGCTTCATATAATAAAGGCGGCAGAAAAATGATAAAGATTAGTTCAGGGTCTATTTTTACTACAGGAATGTTGGGTATCGAACTGATAATCAAACCTGCAACAACCAATAAAACAGGATATGCAACCTTAATTTTATTAGCCAGCATAATAAGAAGGACAATAATAATAATCAGTACTAAATAAAAAGGAAAGTTTTGTATCATCCGGTGATTTTTCAACATTAAATGTAATAATTTTCTGCAATAAATCTTCTTTAAGAAAGGAAGAAACATAAGATAACTTTATATATCGTAAATTTTTATATCACTTAAATTTGATAAATTTAAAAAACGGTAAAATTTTACCTACCACACGAGTACCACATTTTTAACTTTGCCAATTCCTGTTTCTAATTGTTAATCTGCGTATTGGAAAGGGTTATACAGTTGTTTGCAGGATAAATAAAATAAAAATTAATCGTTAAATAAGATATTATTCAAAACATAAGGCATAGTATTTGTAAACATTAGTATCAACACATTCACCCAACTTTGAATAATAACTCAAACACACAAAATATCATGAACGTTGCAGATTTAAAAATCAATAATTTAGTAGAATACAAAAATCAGATTTATAATATCACTGAAATTTTTCAGGATAATGAAAAAGATTATTTTGTGAAAATTGAAAACGACATTCACAGTTTTTCTGTTCCGGCAGCATCAATAAAGCCGATACACATTACTGAAGAATGGCTGGAAAAATTCGGTTTTTCAAGAACATACAGTTCAGAACAACGTATCAGATACGAAAGACCGGAAGCATTTATTAAATACGATATTGACCTAAGCTCAAGAAAAATCGTAGAGGGATTGAAAATCTATGGAAATTCGATCAGATGTAAGTATATTCATGAGTTTCAAAATATTTTCTCATGTCTGTTCGGAAAAGAGCCGGCAACCATGAGCTACCGATTAGTAGGCACCGAATCTTAAATTATAATATATTTTCTAATTCAGAAAGAAGCTGTTTCAACATTTGAAACAGCTTCTTTTTTTTTAGTTCTTATCCAGATAATTCTTTATGATTTTTAAAACTCCGAAATTATCATTGGAGCATGCTTCAAAACTTGCAGCTTCCTTTACGGAAGGATGTGCATTTTTCATCGCATAAGAATATTTGGAATTCTTCAGCATTTCAATATCATTCATATAATCTCCGAAAGCCATCGTCTGCTGTGGAGAGATATCCAGGGCATTCTGGAGTTTTTCCAAAGCATTTCCTTTATTGATGTTCTTATTCATGATATCAAGCCAGTATTTCCCGGAAACCACAACTTCCAGATTATATTTTTCAAAATCTTTTACAAAAGGATAAACGTTTAATTCAGATCCTTCAGGATGATATACTGCAATTTTAAATACACTGTCGTCTTTTTTTGAAGTTAAATCATCTACAATTTCATTATCAGTATAAAATTGGGAAATATATTTGATAAAAGCAGCTTCATCGGTTTCAACATACGCTTTTTTCTTACCCGACAGAACCGCCATTGCACCAGGAATTTTTCTGATAGATTTTATGATTTCAACGATGTGCTCCTGTTCCATTTTATCGGCAAAGAGTTCCTGATTTCTGTAGATTACATAACCTCCGTTTTCTGCAATAAATGCCATTTCGTTTTCCAGATCCCCAAAATATTTGGTAATGCCGAGCATCTGTCTTCCACTGGCCGGAACAAATAAGATATTTCTTTTTTTAAGCTCTTCATATACTTCCGGAAATTCGGGGCTTACCTCATGCTCAGAATTGAGAAAAGTACCATCCATATCCGTTACAATCATCCTGATATCATCCATAAAAATATTTTTCAGTGTCAAAATTTAAACAAATATATTATTTAAAATTTTAATAGAATTTTACTATTCACGTTGCTATATTAATTAACAATACAACAAATACTTTCCAATTACATTTATATTATCTTAAAATATGAATTAAATATTAATTTTATTCTTAAATTTACCCAAAATTCATAATCTAAAGTTTTTATTTCTCAGTAATGAAAAACGTCCGGCTGACATTATTATTATTTTTATGTGTCTGTATTACAGCGTACTCACAATCAAGAACAAGCCGCGAAGAATTTAAACTTAAAGTAAAAGCAAATTCCAAACTTTTCACATCGGATATCAATAAGGCTTATCCTGAAATCAACGGTCTCATTAAAACTTCCAGAATATTAAAAGATTCTATATCCGAAATGCAGCTTCTGGAGAAAAAGTGCAGATATTTTTACAATAAAAACCTTGTAGACAGCCTTATTCTTTCTTCATATCAGCTTCAGAATGCTTCAGAACGATATGAAGATGTATATTATCAGGCCATGGCCAATGTTTATATGGCTGAAAGCTTTTCCATTAATAAGTTTTATGACAAGGCCATTGTTCATCTGAATAAAGCCTATTCCCTTCTTCAAAAGAACCAGTCGAACAGTAAGAAAATATTTTATGCGAAAGCCAATCTTCTCAGCAGCTTTGCCAATCTTTATTTAGACAAAGGCGAACCGAGAAAGGCCTCTCAAAAGATCATGGAAGAAATAAAAAGCGGTAAAGAAATTCATGACAAGAATGAATATGCCGATTTTCAATATCTTAATTACTCTAATCTCGCAAGCATCTATGCTGAATATGATATTGATTCCGCATTTTTCTTTGCTCAAAAATCGATCAGCATAAAACCGATGGTCACGGCAGAAGAGAAATCCATGGCCAGTAACTTTATGGTACTCGGAAAGTATTATAAAAAGAAAAAAGAGTATGAAAAATCTGTGGAAAATTTTCATAAAGCGCTCAAAATAATCCACAGAACCGGTGTTGAACTTAATCTCAACGATTCATACCTTGCACTTCAGGAAATTTATACGGAAACCGGTAAAAAAGACAGTGCCGCTTATTATGAGAATAAGATCAAGCAAAAAGATCTGCAGATCCTTCAGAGTAAATACAATTCGCTGCAGGAAGTTATCCATAAAGATGAAGAAGAACAAAATAAAAACAGGCTCAGAAGTTTTTTAATCTGGATTTTTTCAGTTATTGCTGTTTTGGCTGCATCTGTATTTTTTTATATGAGACTTAAAAAGAAAAAGACTATTGAAAACAATCACAACCTTCATGAACTTTATAATCATCTCATCACACTGATCCAAAATAATGATCCCGGTTTTATGTTTGCTTTTGAAAATGCATTCCCGGAATTTTCCGACAAATTGTTAAAGATCAACCCGGAACTCCAGCAATCGGAAATAGAATTTTGTGCACTTTTAAAATTAAAGCTTACCACGAAAGAAATCGCCAGATATACTTTTATTGAAACACGGACGGTTCAAAACAAAAAATACAGATTACGGAAAAAACTAGAAATTCCTCAATCGGTAGATATCTATAACTGGATTGATACTATTTAAATTATTATTGTCGAAAATCATAAGAATCAGGCTTTGAAATAAATTTCAAAGCCTGATTCTTTATCTTGTACATCGATCTAAAAAAAATTACAATATTATTAAAAGTTTAAAAATAAACACCAAATACCCATAAAAGTATCAAATGAGTATCTATATATTTATTAATTCATTAAAAAAATACATGAATAATTAAATCCAATATATAAATTTGTCCGACTGAATCACACCATATATCATCAAATATTCCCTTTCCGTAATTTAATTTTTTAACATTTATTCAAATACATTATTATGGTAAAAAACGCTTCTTTTAGTTTAAGAAAGGCTGTCATTCTTTTTGGATTGGGACTTACTGGTTTTGTACACAGCCAGTCATGGGAAAATGTGGGCTCATCCTCAGTTATTTCAGCAGGGAATTCGAGTTATAACAATCTGGCAGTTGATGCCTTGGGTAATTATTATGTTTCTTATTATGATGTATCTGTTGCCCAGGGATCTGTACAAAAATTCGACGGAACATCTATTTCTTATCTTGGCGGATCTCCCGGTATTACTCAGGGAACAGCCACTTATAACGCTTTGGTTGCAGATAATCAGGGAAATATTTATTACAGTAATCAGTCATTTTCCCCGACTACCGGAATGGCGGTAAGAAAATTCAGTGCAGGATCATGGAGTGTGCTTACGCAAGCTACCAATTCTATCGTAAACTATCAGGCGCTTGCGGTATCATCTAACAACACGCTTTTTGCTTATGGATCAGACGGATCCGGAACCGTAAGGAGATATAACAGCAACGGAAGCTGGGAACAACTTGGAAATGCAGGCTTTGCGGGAGGTGCCACTTTTGCTGAAATGGCAGTGGGTTCTGATAATAATGTTTATGCGTGTCAGGTGACAGGTGGTACTGTAAATGTTTACAGAATCAGCGCCAATGCTTCATCATCAGATTCCTGGACACTGGTTGGCGGTACTCCGGCAGGAAACGCTTACAGCTCGGATAATTCTTATTCCGATATTGCGATGTATAATGATACTCCTTTTGTAGTATATGTTTCCAGTACTGCAGAAGGAAGAAAACTCAATGTAAAAAAATTCAACGGTACATCCTGGGTACAAGTAGGTAATGCCAACTTTTCCGATACTGTTGTAAACAACACGGCCATTGCTGTATCCCCAAACGGAACGCCATATGTTATTGCTGCCGTCTGGGACAGTTCCAGCTCCGATAACGGAAGAAATTTTGTATATCGCTTTGATGCTTCTACCGGAAGCTGGATAAAAGTGGGAGGAAATTTTATTTCATCCGGAGTTTCTACTTTTAATGATATTGCCGTAGATCCTGTGAATAATTACCTGGTTGTAGCGTATTCAGAGAACGGAACAAATTTAAAAAGAATTTCATTAAATGCGCTGTCCGTAAATGATGTTAAAAATAACGACTCATTTTCAGTATATCCAAATCCTACCCATGGAACGGTTACAATTAAAAGCGGGTCTAAAATAAGATCCGCGGAAATAATAAGCGCCTCCGGACAGACTGTTAATGCAAAAATTACAGATAATCAGGTTGATTTTTCCAGTACTGCTAAAGGATTTTATCTTCTGAAAGTAACATTGGAAAATGGTGCCACATCCGTGAAAAAGATCATTAAAGAATAATAAAAAGTAAAGATTCGGTAAATTAGGATGGCCTGGGGATTTCATATTTGAAGTTCTCAGGTTTTTTATAAAATTATGGCTGCAGTTTTATCCAGACGCTTACTGAACAGCCATTCACTGAAAATACTGCTTTACCGGTTTCATCTGTTGTTATTTCCTCTGTTCTGTGACCAAGAAAATCTTTAAATTTTGAATTCGCATTTTCCTGTCCAAGATCTATTTCCTTGAAACCTTCATCACCGTTGGAGATAATCGTTACACAGCCGAATTTTTCATCGATACCTTTTCTTACCCAGGCAATACAATCAGGATGATCAAAATATCTGATCTGTTCTCCTATTGCAAACTTTTGTCTGGCGATCAGCAGTTTTGGCAACGCTTCAATTTTAGGCATGGTAACACTTACCTCTTTTCCGTCTACAAGATCGGTATATTCCGCCCCGAAAAGATCCGGATAAAATATACAGGGATAAGCATCTTCGGAAAGCAAAATAATGGCATAGGCAATAGGTTTAAACCAGTCACGCACCGTAGATTCCAAAGCCTGAAGCTTCTGTGTATCGTGATTTTCAACAAATGAAACCGAAAAAACAGGCTTTTCTTCCAGCAAGCTTCCTTCCAGAATACGGCTAAGATCGTACGCTTTTCCTTCTTCCGATGCTTTAAAAAAATTATAATGCAAAGGAGCATCAAAACAGGAAATCAGATCATTCATTTTATCGGAAAAAGCCGTTATTTTTTTAACATCATCTTTCCAGAACTCCCCTAAAATATAGCAATCAGGATTCAGCTCTGTTTTTATGTAAGTAATCCATTCCTTCAGAAAATCGGAAGATAGATGTTTCAGCGCATCCAATCGCAATCCATCTGCCTTGGTGGTTTCGAGATACCATTTGATCCAGTTTTTCATTTCCTGAACAACATGAGGATTCCGGTATTCTACATCAGCTCCCATCAGGTAATCGTAATTTCCTAATTGATGACTTACGTCGTCAGTCCATTCTGTACCGTATTCATTATGAATTTTAAAAATTCCGGTCTGTTCTCCGCCATCTTTATAAACAATATCAATCCCGCTAAAACATTGGTAATCCCATATAAAATCCGAATATTTCCCTTGTCTTCCGGGAAAAGTAAATTTGGTCTGTGCAGTTACTTCAAATGGTTCTGAAATAATCTTGTTACGGTCTTCCTCGTCCACTTGGTGAACTTTTATTTTTTCATCTTCATCGGCTCCCATTCTGTGGTTAAGCACGATATCGGCATATACTGCAATTCCGTGATGATGCGCTTTTTCAATGGCATTTACATATTCTTCTTTTGTTCCGTAACGGGTAGCAATTCCTCCTTTCTGATCAAACTCTCCCAGATCATAAAGATCATAAATATCGTATCCCCTTCCTTCGAGACCCAGATTACATTTTGTAGCCGGCGGAAGCCATGCAGCGCTTATTCCAAGGCTTTTTAAATATTCTGCATTTTCTGCAAATTCATTCCAAAGTTTACCCTTGTAATACCAATGGAAATATTGTATAATTACTCCGTTCATAATCTATAGCACTCTAGGCTTATTCATTTGATTTAAACGAATATCTTAAATAAATTTATTAAAAATTATGATTGCACTCAATTCTGAAATATAGATGATTGTGACTTTGCTCATAATTAGTTCATAATATTGATACTATATTTGTTAAACACCTCTAAACATAATTGTATGAAAGCAAAACACATTCCCGGAGTCCCCAAGCAGAAAAGCGGAGGATTTCATGATACCGAAAGTACAAAGCCATATAAAGATATTGAAATAGATGCCCAATTTGAAATCCTTAAAAAACGTTTTTTTTCCATTAATGAATGGGAAAATTATTGCGGGAAGGCATCTTCAGAATTTAAACATTTTAGTGAATCCGGGCAGCCGGTTACGAGAATTCCTCAAAGAGGAGATTTCATAAGAATCGGCATTCCTGGCCCGGGTACGGAAGAAGCCGGAGGATACGACTGGGTAGAAATTGTAAATATTGCCCACCGGGAAAAAGATCATTACGAATCTTTTCTTATTTCGTGCAGACCGTCAAGAGATCCTAATCAGCCGAAAGGACGTATTGCTCATTTCTACAATCGTTCGGCAACATCAAATATTTTGATTGCTAAAGAAGGCAATATTCTGAAAGTCGGTGTTTACGGCAGGAATGAAAAACCTAATTTTAATGCCGGATTTATGGATAAAATCAGGAATTTTATGATTGCAGCCGGAGGAATGATCGGTATCGCCAAGATACAGTGGAAACTTCTTACCCAAGGTCTTCTTGATTTTTAAAAATTAAATTTATATTATTCCCGCAGTGTGGCCGCTTTTGCATATGCCCAGTTTTGTATGTCTTGAATTAATAATTGCAGAAGATATATTATTATTTCATAGGCATTATAAATAGGTTTATCTTACAAATTTTTAGTTCAGCTTGCTTTCTTGGATCATTTCGTTGTGATCCATGCATTAATATATTCTCTGTTCATCCTTGCAATATTGTCCAGCGAAATATTTTTCGGACATTCCACTTCGCATGCTCCTATCACAGAACAGTTTCCGAAACCTTCTTCATCCATTGCTTTTACCATATTCAGAACTCTTCTTCTGGCTTCTACCTTTCCCTGCGGAAGCAGTGCAAAATGAGAAACTTTAGCTCCCACAAACAGCATCGCGGCACCGTTTGGACAACAGGCAACACAGGCACCACAACTGATACAGGCTGCAGCATCCATCGCTTTATCGGCATTTTCTTTCGGAACAGCAATTGCATTGGCATCGAGCGTATTCCCTGAAGTGTTGACGGAAATAAACCCTCCCGCTGCCATAACCCTGTCAAAAGCACTGCGGTCTGTAATAAGATCTTTAATTACAGGAAAGGCAACACTTCTCCAGGGTTCAACAACAATTGTTTCACCATCCGTAAACATTCTCATATGAAGCTGACAGGTAGTAATTCCGGTATCCGGACCATGTGCCCTTCCGTTGATATATAAAGAACATGTACCGCAGATTCCTTCACGACAGTCGTGGTCAAAAGCGATTGGCTCTTTATCTTCACGGATAAGTTGTTCGTTAAGAATATCAAGCATTTCCAGAAAAGATGAATCAACAGAAACTTCAGAAACTTTATATATTTCAAACTGTCCTTTTGTTTTGCTGTTTTTTTGTCTCCAGATCTTCAAGGTAAGATTTAGTGTTTTTTTAGCAGTCATATAATTATTTTTTTGATTGGGTAATTTTTAAATATACACTTAAATCATTGCTGCTTTTATGAGCATCCTCATATTCAGCTAAATATTTAGATACCACATATACGAATTTTGTACAAAGATGGTCTTATAGTTGCAGATTTATCACCAATCAATAATCACTAAATATAATTTATTATGGAAACTAAAACACCAGCTAAAAAAACGGCTGCAAAAACAACAACAACAACAACAACTTCTAAATCTTCTTCTAAAACATCATCTAAATCAACAGCAAAAACTCCTGCTAAAAAAAGCGCAGCGAAAGAGCTTAAAGATCTTTTTGAAGATTCATTAAAAGATATCTATTGGGCAGAAAAAGCACTGGTAAAAGCATTGCCTACAATGATGAAAAATGCTACGGATGAAAAGCTGAAAACCTCTATTGAAAACCACCTTGCCGAAACAGAAAACCAGGTAGTAAGACTTGAAGAATGCTTTAAAGCTTTGGGTAAAAAGGCACAGGCAAAAAAATGTGATGCTATGCAGGGACTTCTTGATGAGGCAAAAAGCATTATTGAAGAAACCGAACCGGGAACTGTAAGAGATGCCGGAATTATTGCAGCAGCCCAGAAAGTTGAACATTACGAAATTGCAACCTACGGAACACTTGCCGCATTTGCAAAAGTCTTAAAAGAAGAAGACTGCCTAAAATATCTTCTTGAAACACTAAATGAAGAAAAAAAATGTGATGAACTGTTGACTAAGGTAGCCGATACCAATCTTAACAGTAAAGCTATGTAAACGCAAATTTTAGCATATCAGTAAGAGGTCTTTTAGAGGCCTCTTTCTTTTTTAAACTGACTTTAAATATTATAAAAATCTCACAAATGTGGTATTTTTTTTATTAATACTGCTACCACATGGTTTATTTTTTGATTTTATTTAAAGGTAATTCAACTAAGTTCATTGTTGGACGATAAAATTTAATATATGATAATTAGTGAAGATTTATTACTAAAATATGGGGCATTTTATGAAAAGTATGAACCCGGTGAAACGATCTTTTATGAAGGAAATATGCCTAAATTTTATTTTCAGATTTCCAGCGGTATTGTAGAGCTTAATAACTATCATGAGGACGGCAAGGAATTTACTCAGAATATTTTAATGCAGGGCCAGAGTTTAGGAGAATCTTTTTTATTTGATGATAAATTGTATCCCACCAACGCAACGGCTAAAACCGAATGCAAGATTCTTAAACTTCCTAAAAATGATTTTATCAATCTTCTGAAGAATAATCCTGAAGTTTCTTCAAAAATGTTCCGGTGTCTTGCAGATATTTTATACAATAAATATATTATGCTTTTTAATATTTCTTCTTCGGATCCAATATCGAAAATCAAAACAGTAATGGATTGTCTTAAGGGGAACAACAATAAAAACCAGTACTCATACGAAGTTCCGCTTACGAGACAGCAGCTTGCAAATCTTACAGGTCTCCGTGTGGAAACGGTAATAAGAACCATCAAGAAAATGCACAACAGCAACCTCGTGAAAATAGAAAACAGAAAAATTTATTATTAGAGATAGAATTACTTTTTATATGATTTGATTAAGAGATTTCAGGTTCCTGAAATCTCTTATGTTGTATATCTGATTTTAAATGACGAATGTTATTATAGCTGTTTAAATTGTCAGTCCGTGGGTATTCTTTACCTGAGCCATGACAAAAGTACTGTGTGTACTTCCGATGGAAGGAACTGCTCCCAATATATTGAAAACAAAGTTTTGATATTGCTTCATATCCCGTACATACACTTTCAAAAGAAAATCAAAATCACCGGAAATACTGTAACATTCTGCTACCTCTTCAATTTCAAGGATTTCCCTTTCAAATTCCACGGCGAGATAGCTGTCGTTGCTCTTTAGCTTTAGCTGACAGTATACCGTGAAACCAAGATTCAGTTTTTCGGCATCCAGAATAGCGGCATATTTTTTAATATATCCTTCCTGCTCCAATCTTTTAACCCGCTCGAAGACAGGTGATGGTGAGAGGTTTACTTCTTTTGCAAGTTCTTTCACCGTCAGTTTTGAATCGTTTTGCAGTAATCTTAGCAGCTGTAAATCTTTATCGTCCAGATTGTCCATAGAATAATATTCTTTAAATATTGATACAGGACCAAATATAAAGAATTTTATTCTTTAATATTCATTAAAAAAAGTATTTTTTGCTTAATAAATTCCAATTGTATAATATATTATTCTTTATCCCTATTTTTACTAAAGACAATAACGCATTAAGCGTACTCCGCTGAATGGTTTCAATAAAAAGTAAAGGGAATATTTTATGTGAGAGACGCTCCTTTTCTGGAGTGCTCTCTTTTTTAGAAAGAACAAATATAATATAGTTAAAAATTACAATTAGTAAATTAATCTTAGGGGAGGCAGTTTTACATTTTTTGTATAACTGCTTTTTTATTTTGGTAATTCAGGGATTGTAATTCTTCCTGCTTTAGAAGACAAGGTTTTCAGAAAAGCCTCAAGCTGGACAATTTCTCTGTCAGACAGTTCAAGCATTCGTACCATTCCGGATTTTTCCGAGTTTAAAGTAATGCCTTCATGAATGGTAGTCCGCTTTTGGGAATACTCGGGATTTCCTTTGCTGTAAAACGCTATTACTTCCTGTAAAGTAGCCATAGATCCGTTGTGAAAATAAGGTCCCGTACGGGAAACTTCTCTTAGTCCGGGAACCCTGAATTTTCCGGCATCATCTACATTTTTTGTTACAAGATATCTTCCCAGATCCTCTCCCTTCTCCCCTAGTAACGATGTCCCGATATTTTCAAATGTATTGTTTGAAAAATATCCTGAATTATGGCAATTGATACACTGAGCTTTTGTTCTGAAAAGATGAAGTCCCATTAATTCGTCATCGGTATACACATCAGCTTTGCCGTCAATAAAATAATCAAATTTACTGGCGGAACTTCTAACCGTTCTCTCAAAAGTTGCAATCGCTTTTGAAATACGTTCTTTAGTAACGGATTTATCGCCAAATGCTTTTTCGAATAAAACCTGATAACCTTTTATAGCAGCAATCTTACCGGCCGCCATATCCATATGCCCGCTCATTTCCCGTTGGTCTTCAATGGGTTTTTGTGACTGTTTTTCCAGGGAATTGACACGGCCGTCCCAGAAAGGATTTTTAGCATACGCTGTATTGATGATACTCATGGCATTTCGCACTCCAAGCTGGCGGTCGTGGCCAAAAGAAAAAGTTCTGTTGTCACACCATCCCAACTCAGGATCGTGACACGATGCACAGGCTATCTGTTCCGATTTTGAAAGACGCGGATCAAAAAAAAGTGTTTTTCCCAACAATTCTTTTTCGGAAGAATATTGATTATCAGACGGAAAAGAAATTTCCGGTAAATGTCCTATTTCAGAGAAGGTTGAGATAGATTCGGTATCAAGAACAGATTTAGGCCACCTGGAAGGATCACCGGAAGAATACAAATTTCTCAGTTTATCCATAAAAGCAGCTTTTTCCCTGATTTCCTTTTTAACGGAAGTATTCAGGCAATTGTTTAAGACTGATACAAGAATAAATAAAACGAGAATCCAGCTGATCGCATTCTTCATGACATTCAATTTCAGCAAAAATAGATATTTTTTAAGGATAATTTATATTTAGCAAAAACTGAAAAAATTCACTTTCAAAAAACATTGCCGGTAATTCGCGGCTGTTTCATTTTATTTCAGCATTATTAAGAAAATTTAATTTATAATTATTTTCCATAACAGCAATATAATGAACTGCTTATAAAAAAACACACGGATATTTGCTGAGAAATAATCAATAAAAGCATTTTAAAAAAAATAAAATAAGTGAAAAATATGTGGTAGAATTAATTCTAGTGATGTAACAATAACCCACACTAAGGTGTCTTATATCTAAAACTTAGTTTTAATGAAAACCATTTTAATACCTATCGCCCTATTGACCGGCATACTTACCTTTGCACAAACAGAAAAGGACACGATAAAAACGCAGGAGAAAGAAATTGAAGCTGTAACGGTAACCGCAAGAAAGCCGACTGTAGAGTCTAAAGTAGACCGCACTGTTTTCAATGTTGCCAACAGCTCAATCCTTGCAGGAAATACAACATGGGATGTTCTGAGAATGACACCGCTGGTAAGTATTGATAATAATGATGCGATAAAGGCGGAGGGAGAATCTGTAACGGTTTATATCAATGACAGGAAATCCGTATTTACAGGAAAAGAGCTTAAGGAATATTTAAAAACCATTCCGGCGGACAATCTTATGAAAATAGAAGTGATTACAAGCCCTTCTTCCCGCTATGAAGCTACAGGAACCGTTATCAATATTGTTCTTAAAAAACGGGATGATGAAGGACTAAAAGGCAGTGTTACGCTTAACAACAGACAGAATACAAAAAATTCCCAGTATACCAACTTTAACCTGAATTATCACAGGAAAAATTTTACACAAACGCTTATCGGAAGCTATAGTGACAATACTTATGTTCAGAGAAATTCGAGCTTTTATACATGGTATCAGGATAATTCTACCAACCAGATCGACAGCTATATTATTGGAAGAAGCAAAAGTCCGTCGGTTTCATCAACATCGGAATTTGAAATTAACAATAAAAATACGGTAGGTATCATTCTGGAATACTACCAGAGCAATTCTACCTCCAATTCTGAAGCCGACAGAAAAGATTTCATTAATAACGATTTCACAAGTTCTTACGAGCAAAACCAAAATTCAAAAGGGCTTAACCGTAATTTGGGAACCAATATCTTCTACAAATGGTATGATAAAGAAAAAAATAAAATTCTGGATGTAAATCTGGGAACCAATTATTATGGGCAATCTGATGATAGCTATTTTATCAATAATATCTTCTCAGTGGCAGACGGATCATCCACAAGAGACCTGGGCGTAATCACAGATACGGAAAACAGAAATTATTATGCTAAGATTGATTATACACAACCAATCGGAAAAGAGGGTGCGAATTTTGAAGTAGGCGGTAAAATAAACTTCAACAACAACTTGATCCCCAATAATTTATATGGAAACATGCTGAGCGGACTAAGTGCTAATGACGTTTTTCATTATGAAGATCAGATTACATCGTTATATGCCAACTACAGCAGAACATTCTTCAAAAAGCTGGAAACAAGAATCGGGATTCGTTATGAATATATTGATTACAGGATCCGTCAGGATGTAGGAAGTGCTTACCGAAAAGACGGCTACGGAAGTTTTCTTCCTAATATTTTGCTGAAATATACATTTTCCGATAAATATGATCTGAGTTTAACTTACAACAGAAATATCTGGAGACCCTGGTACGCAGAATTTAATCCGTTTATGACCCCGAATACCGACGGAATTTACAGCCGTGGGAATATAGAGCTCAACCCCAATCCAAGTGACAGGCTGTATATGAAGCTTGGAATCCTGAAAAAATATTTTATCTCTGCAAGGTATATGTTTACCGATCAGGATTACTGGACGGATTATGTTAAAGAAGAAATTGATGTGAATGGTAAAAAAGAAACTATTAATATTACCCAGCCTTCTAACTTCACCGGGAAAGTTCACAAATATTATCTTTATGCAAACACCAACCAGACTTTCTTTAAGAATAAATTTACCGTGAATCTCGGGCTTGGATGGTATTACATCGACAATAGTGATTTTAATGCAAAAAATGGCATTAAAAGCAATGCCTACATCAGTTACCTGAGTGCTTCCACCAATTTGTCTTACACCAACCTTTTTAATAAAAATATTAACCTGAGTGCCTGGGTAGAAGTTTCTAATCAGAATAATGGAAATTCCACAACCAACAGAGCTAATGTATTCCATAATATTTCTGCAACCAAAATATTCCCTAAAACACAGATGGAAGTCAGCCTTCAGCTGATGAATATTTTCCAGAGACCGAATTATGATGCCACAACGTATAACCAGCAGGGATTTGTAAGGAGTTCTTCAAAATGGGACTGGTACGGTGCTTCCATATCATTTGTAAAACGTTTCGGAAACCAGAAAGTGAAAGAAAACACCAAGACCGATGTTGAGAAAAACGGCGGTGGAGGTAAGTAAATTATTCATCCTTATTTTAGAGCACGGATGTTGAAGCTTTATTGCTCACCATCCGTCTTTTAAGCTTTCATTAAACAATCATAAAAAATTGCCAAATGTCTTATTTTTATGGATTATGGCACGGATATTTTATAGATATTAAAAAATACTTAAGATGACACCAAGCTCTGAAATAAGAAGGATGATTAAAAAATATTTAACGATATCTGTTAAATCACAATTTGATCTTGACATAAATCTTGAAAAAGAATATGCTCTAACGGAAAATTTAGTTTCTAAAAAAACAATTGTTGCTCCTACTTTCACGAAAAATATATTATCGAGACCGGTGCTGAAATTGTTTTTGACATCACTGATTACCGAAATTAATAATGAAAAATGCAGTATGGAATTTATTATGGAAAAGATTAAATCTTTGCGCGGAAATGATTCTCAGCATATGCAGATGATATAAAAAGAATATCCCGGTACGAATACCGGGATTATTTATGTGTAAATAGCTTGTAAATTTCTTGTCATTTTTTACTGTAAAAAATTGGCGACCTTTTCTTCGAGATCTTCAAGATTGAATGGCTTTGCAACATAATCGTCTGCTTGAGCCTGTTTGGCGAGAGCCACGATGTCGTTATTGGCCGTTACATAAATGACCGGAATGTGTTTAAATTCCTCATGATTTTTCAGAAGTCTTGTAGCTTCCACCCCGCCGATTTTCGGAATCCAGTTATCCATAAGAATAACGTCCGGCTTATATTGCGCCACTCTTTCCAGAATATCGTGCGAAGTTTCGGAAATTTCCACCTGATAACCATTTTCTTCAAAAATGATGCTGATCACCTCAAGAATCGTAGTGTCATCATCAAAAATCAGGATTTTCTTTTTGTTCATATTCTTACTTAGTTGTTAGGGATTACTTTTTATATTTATTATAACTGATTGATATATTCGGATAGATTTTCGGGTTTTATAATTTTGTCATACGGTACTGCTTCTATGGCATGTCTGGGCATATAATCAACCTCTGCTGTTTCCGGATCCTGAATCCATACTTTCCCCCTATTTTTTTTGATATAAGATAAACCTTCCACACCATCGGCATTGGCGCCCGACAAAAGCACACCGATTAGATGCTCACCATAAATTTCAGCAGCAGATTTAAAGGTTACATCAATAGACGGACGGGAATAGTTCATTTTTTCCGAGCTGTCCAGCGACATCACTTTTTTATCCTCAAAAAGGACATGATAATCTGCGGGGGTAATATATATTTTATTATTTTCAATCTCTGTTTTATCATCTATCTCTACAACATCCAGCGGCGATAACTGCTGCAGTAATGCCTGAAGAATATTGGTAGAATGTGCTTTCCGGTGAAGCACCAGCAAAACAGGAACAGATATTACATCATTTAGTTTTTTAATCATATCAAGAATAACCTTGAGGCTTCCTGCGGAACCTCCTATAATTACTAATTCTGTTTTTATATTTTCGTTATTCAGTATCATTAATTATGATCTAATTTTTTCCAGATTCTCTGATCGTCAACCTGATGATAATTTTCATCTAATTTAGAAAATCTTAGGGTTTCTTTCGCACCTAATGCTAAAAAACCTAAATTTTCCAGACTATTATCAAATAAATGGAAAACTCTTTCCTGCAAACCCCGGTCAAAATAAATCAGCACATTTCTGCATATAATCAGCTGAAAACTGTTAAAAGAGCTGTCTGAAACCAGGTTATGAGTTGAAAGAATTAATTTTTCCTGTAAACTTTTATCAAATTTTACACTGTCGTAATTCGCTGTATAATAATCCGAAAAATCCTTTTTTCCTCCTGATAATATGTAATTTTCAGAATATAATTTCATCTGCTGCAGCGGGAAAACTCCCGATCTTGCCTTTTCCAGTACTGAGGGATTCAGATCTGTTCCGTAAATAAGGGATTTGTGGTAAAGATTGGCTTCTTTCAGAAGAATCGCGATTGAATAGGCTTCCTCTCCCGTAGAGCATCCTGCCACCCAGATTCTTATCAGCGGATATGTTCCCAGCTGGGGCAATATTTTTTCCCTTAATGCTTTAAAAAATAACGGATCCCGAAACATTTCCGTAACGTTTACGGTAATTTCTTCGATGAAGCGCTTCAGATATTCCGGATCATTCAGAATGGTATAGCGCAGTTCGGCAAAACTGGTAAAACGGTCTATTAAACAGATACGGTTTATCCTGCGTTTAAAAGACGCCCTGCTATACTCTGAAAAGTCGTAGCCATACATATCATAAACATCTTTAATCAAGTATTCTACCTCTTCATCTTTTATGATACTAGGTTCCAGCATTATGGTAATTTTTCAATGGCATTTATTAACTGATCCACATCAATCGGTTTTGATATGTAATGATTGGCTCCTGCATCAATACATTTCTGACGGTCTTCCGGCATAGCCTGAGCCGTAACGGCAATCACCGGCACTTTACTGATGGCAGGTGTGCTTCTGATGATCCTGGTGGCTTCATAACCGTCCATTTCCGGCATCATCATATCCATAAGGACAGCAGAAAACTGATTGTCTTTTTTAAGAATATTAATAGCTTCCTGAGCCATAGTACAGCTTTCTATCTGATATCCCCTGGATTTCAGGGTCAGTTTCAGGGCAAATATGTTTCGCGGATCATCGTCCACAATCAAAATTTTTTTATTCATCAGAATTTTAGCTGTTTACATTTCATATAACCAAACTCTAAGTAAGGATAATAACTGATCAATATCCACCGGTTTCGAAATATAGTCCGAAGCACCGGCAGTGATGCATTTTTCACGTTCCCCGATCATTGATTTTGCGGTAACGGCAATTATCGGCAACCTTGTATACATCGGCATTTTTCTAATCTGCTTTATCGTTTCGTAGCCATCCATTTCCGGCATCATCATATCCATCAGAATAACATCTACATCAGGATGTTCCTTGATCTGCTGCAAGGCGTGTTTTCCGTCCATTGCCACAACTACTTCCACTTTATATTTTTCCAGTGCTTTTGTTAAAGAGAAAATATTTCGTACATCATCATCGGTAATCAGTATTTTTTTACCACTTAATACTTCAGTTAAAGATCCCAGTGTTTTACTTCTTACGGTTTCAAGAGAATTATTTTTTTCTTCAACCAAATGCAGGAACAATCCTACTTCGTCCAGAATTCTCTGGTAAGAGTGTGCCGTTTTTACAACGATAGAATCTGCATATTGCTTTATTTTAAGTTCTTCTGACTTAGACAAATTCCGTTCCGTAAATATGATAATCGGAAGATTTTCCAGACCGTCATAGCTCTTTATGGATTCAATAATCTGGTATTCATCTCCTTTTGAAGATCCGATATCTAAAATTACACAATCTACATGACTGGCGGTAAGTGCTTTCACACTATCTTCTACATTCGTCTGCACCGATAAAGAGATATTAAAATTGCTTAAGAAATACGAAAGTGCACTCGCATGCTTCGCATTTTCTTCAACAATAAGCACTTTTTGCGGTGATTTGCTGAGTACTTCTTCAATCTTTCTGAATACTTCAGTCATCTGATCTAATGCAACCGGTTTGTTGATGAAATCAATAGCTCCTTTCATCAGACTTTCCTTTTTTACATGCAGTACAGACATCATATGTACCGGAATGTGTCTGGTTTCAGGGTTGGATTTCAGTTCATCCATTACCTGCCATCCGTCTTTTACCGGCAGCTGAACATCAAGGAGAATCGCGTGCGGACGATATTTCAATGCCGCAGAAATACCGTGATCTCCCCTTACCACTACAACAGCTTTATATTTCTGCATCCGGGCATATTTTAAAAGCGCTTTGGCAAAATTGGTGTCATCTTCAATAATAAGAATTACTTTGTCACCATCCTGGATACCCTCTCTGTCATCAGCTACATCTTCCGGAATTTCCAGGGAATTGATGGCGTTATAATACTCTTCTTCTCCGTCATCCAGAATGTTTTTTATTTCCTCCACATCTTCTCGGATGATCTCTACAAGATCCTGATCAGTTTCCATCGGTGCTATTTCAGATTCAGTCATTGCGCTTACCGGAATACAAAGACAGAATTCACTTCCTTCATTTACTTTGCTTTCCAGGGTGAGTTCACCACCTAAAAGCCTTGCAATTTCTCTGCTGATGGACAAACCGAGACCTGTACCTCCAAATTTTCTTCTTGTGGAACCATCTGCCTGCTGGAATGCTTCGAAGATAATTTTCTGCTTGTCTTCTGCAATACCTATTCCCGTATCTTTTACAGAGAAAACAATAAAGTCTTTCTTCTTATTGTCTTTTTTAATATTTAAATTGATACTTCCTTCTGTGGTAAATTTCAGAGCGTTTGACAATAAATTCCTTAATACCTGATCTACTCTTAAACGGTCGGTTTCAATGGTATTGTTCAGCTCACTGTCAATCTGTACGTTAAACTGAAGCTTTTTCTCCTGGAAGACCGGGTTAAAGAGGTTCTTTAAATCTTTAACGATATCATTAATTTCCACATCCTGATATTCCAGTGTCATTTTTCCGGATTCTATTTTTGCAAGATCAAGAATCTCATCAATCAGCGTCAGAAGGCTGCTTCCTGAGCTTTGAATTACTTTAGCCGATTCAATCTGATCTTCATTCAGGTTTTCTTCCGGATTTTCTGCCATCAAACGGGATAAGAGCAGAATTGAATTAAGCGGTGTACGCAATTCGTGAGACATATTTGCAAGAAATTCAGATTTGTATTTTGTGCTTAAAGCCAATTCTTCTACTTTTTTCTGAATTTCACTGTTACGTTCTGCAATCAGATGATTTTTTTCTTCCAGCAATCTTGATCTTTCTTCCAGCTCTGCATTGGCCTGCATCAGCTCTTCCTGCTGCACTTTCAGTTCTTCTTCAGAAGCCTGCAGCTTTTGGGTTTGTGCTTCAAGTTCTGTATTCAGGTTTTCAAGTTCCGAATGCTGCACCTGTAATTCTTCGGACTGTGCCTGTGTTTCTTCCAGAAGCTGCTGTTCTTTTTCGCGGCTTTTCGCAGCGTTGAGCGCAACCCCGATATTTCTTGTACATTCAATGAAATAATCAATCCTGCTTTCATCAAAATTATTGGTAGATCCCAGTTCCAGCACCCCGATAATGTTGCCGTCTGCAAAAACCGGCAGTAATAATATTCCGTAAATTTTTATGGCACTGCTGGCAAAGGTTACTACAAAATCTTCTTCATGAAGATTATTATAAACCTGTGTTTTTTTGCTAATGAAAGTTTGTCCTACCATTCCTTCTCCGGGTTCAAAAACTTTTTTCATATTGTTTTCCAGTCCGAAAGCAGCTTTCAATTTCAGCATTCCTTCATCATAAAGATAAATTGATCCGTTGATGCATTTTCCATATTCAATGATCTGTTTCAAGGCATTATCTGAGACTTCCTGTACCGATTTGTTCCCCATAAGAGATTCATTAAGCAAAGCAAGACCTTTCTGGCGCCAGTCGCTGGCATTAATTTTATCGAAAGAAATTTTCAGTGATTCGGTCATGTGATTAAGTGACTCAGCAAGATCTCCAAGATCGTCCTGGGAGTTATCCGTAGCCCTTTGGCTGTAATCTCCGTTGGCAACCCTGTTGGCAATTTCACGGATTGCACTTACTCTTTTGCTGATTTCAATATCTTTAGCCTGAAGTGCCCTTTCAAGCTTGTCCCTGCGAATAAGGTCTGCCCGTAATTTCAGATAAAAGAATGTGGTTACCACAATGGCAGCAATGGCAGAAAATATGATGAATAAAACCGTAGTGTTGGATGATCTTGTAAGGTCTTTGTTTTTGATAGCGAGCTGTGACTCTTCGGTTTGTACAAATTCCTGAACAATTTTCCGGCATCTGTCCATATATGACTTACTCATAAGAACCTGCTCCTGGCTCATGACAATGCCTTTTTTCCTGTTGTCTACAAAATGTTTCAGATTTGAAATGTTCGTGTTAACATTTCGTTCAAGCTCATGTAAAAGTTTCACCTGATTTTCATCGGTAATATCAAGGTTTTTTGCCCGTTCTATTGCTTTTGGAAATTCAATAAGGCTGCGATTGAAAGGATCGAGGAAATTTTCCCGGCCGGTAAGCTGATATCCCCGGCTCCCGGTTTCAGCATCCAGTAAAGAAATCAAAACATCTTTAACGGCAGTGATGGATCTCCGGCTTTTTGAAAGGCTTTCCCGGTTTTCCATCTGTTTTTGTATGCTTACATAAGAGGCAATTGAACTCGCAATCAGTATCACTAAAGAGAGTCCTACTCCAAACTGAAGATTTCTTATAATTTTTTTCGGCATTGAAAATTAGTTTAATGGTAATGTGAAATAAAACGTAGATCCTTCATCTACTTTACTGGAAACACCAATACTTCCATGATGCTGCTTAATGATTTCAGAGCATATGAATAATCCTATCCCCATCCCCTGAAACTGGAGGGAAGATTCTTCAACACGATAAAACTTCCTGAAAACAGCTTCCTGCTTGAAATCCGGAATACCGATTCCAAAATCGGTGACATTTACCTTTACTTCCTGCTCTTCTTCATCTACAAAAGTGGTAACAATTACCTGATTGTTTTTAGGAGAATATTTAATAGCGTTCGTTAAAAAATTGATGAGGACCTGCTCAATGCGGATTTCATCAAGCGGAATAAGAATATCGGGCTTCACGCCGTCGCGTTTTATTTTCACACGATTTTCATCATGAGTCTGAAGAATGGTATCGATCGCATTGCTGATAACACTTTCCAGATTGGTTGGTTTTTTATTAATTTTAAGCTTACCGTTTTCTATTTTGGAAACATCAAGCAAATCGGTAATGAGGGTATTAAGTTTTTCGATCTGGTCCTGAACTTTAGTCACGAAACCTGCTTCAGCACTTTCTTTATCAAGCTTAAGTTTCCTTTCAAGAAGCTGAACATATGCTTTAATACTTGTTAAAGGAGTTTTGAGTTCGTGGCTGGCAATACTCAGGAATTCATCTTTTTCCTTTTCTACTTTCTTCTGATCGTCAATATCCGTAAAAGTTCCCACCCAGTTTTTGATTGAATCTCCGTCGTAGACAGGAGTTACCCTAAGAAGATGATAACGATACTTACCGGATTCCATTTTCTTGATTCTGACTTCAAGCTCTAACGCGGTTCCTTTTTTTCTGCAACGCTTTAATTCTTCTTTGATATTGAAATCATCAGGATGAGTCTCGGGAAATTGTTTTTCAGATTGGGAATATTCGTACCACTTGCCATTTACAAAATCTATAACTCCTTCTTCATTTAATGTAAAAGCGATCTGCGGAAGTGATTCCAGCATCAGATGAAAATGATCGATTTGTGACTTCATGGTAACCTGGGATTCCCTTCTGCCTTTTACTTCAAGCTCCAGGCTTTGCTGCGCTTTCTTCATCGCGAGATTCTGTTCCTGAAGACTGTAGAACGTTTTCACCTTCAGCATAAGAATTTCGGGGTCTACCGGTTTTGTCACGTAGTCTTTACCTCCTGAAGCGTAACCCCGTGTAATAAATCTTTTCTCAGTATTTACCGCAGACAAAAATATAATAGGTACTTCTTTGGTTTTGCTATAACCGGCAAGTGTTTCGGCCACTTCAAAACCATCCATATCGGGCATCTGTACATCTAAAATAATTAATGCATAATCATTCTTCAGTGCTTTTCCCAACGCTACTTCACCGGAGTCAGCCGTATCCACCTGAAAATCTTTTGATTCCAGCAGTTTTTTCAGGGAATAAAGGTTGCTCTGGTTATCATCAACAATTAAGATCATAGAAATATAAAATCAATAATTAATTATATTTAGTTCAACATCAAAAATACTCACAATATTCCGAAAAACAGTAATGTTTTAGCGATTATAGTTGTAGGTACCACATTACTGTGAATATTATTTAACATTAAAAAAAATTGTAATGGACGCAGCAATATTTATTCCACTGAATCAATATTTTAGAAATATTTATAATTTAAAATGAAATAAACTTAGAAAATTTTCCTTTAAAATTATAATTCACGGCACAGTGTTTGAATATTGACTGGCAACACTTTTTCACTTAAATATATACTTTCAAATTATAAACCCCTGTATTTTCAGGGGTTTATTGTTTTTCAAGTGTGATTATAACCTATGGTACATATTCTTCTATACCTATAAGTTTACTCTGCGCCTTCAAAAATTTTCTCGTTAAAATCAAACATACAATTGTCTGTTAAGATATGTACTTTAAGATTTTCAGCATAAATAGGCGATCCTTTTTTCACCGTATCAATATTTGTTTGTCCAATATTTTCAGCGTTTAGCAGCCAAACCATACCAGATCCGCGACACGTTGCTTTATATCCTTCCTCAATAAGTAGTGCCGTATCTTCACCTAGACCAATTCCCCAGCAATGCTGATGAAGGATAACAGCGTGCGCAAGCCTTCCGAACCTGGCGCGATGCACGAAATGAGTATCTATAATGCAGTTATTGATAAAGCCCAATCCGGAATTCAGTTCGATGTCATGTTCAAGCATTGCTTCACCATTTACGGCTTCCATAATGATGATTTCCGGAATACACATGGCTCCGGCACTGGTACCTGCAATGGTAAAATCTTTCTCATTGGTGTATTTTTCCTTAAGCAAATATTTCAATGCAGAATCTTTTAATTTTTCATAAATCCTGCGTTGATCTCCACCCGTAAAAAATACTGTTTTTGCTGCTGAGACTCTTTTAAACTGATAATCAGTATGCAATTGATCATCGCAGAGATCCAGAAAGTCAAAATTAGTATATCCAATTTCAATGAATGTTTTGGTATAGGTCTCCCGAATACTTTCCGGCTCGGAGCTTGCGATTGTAATAACCTCAATCCTGTCATCTTTTGAAGCAGTGAGAAGCTTTAAAATTTCATGTGGTGAAAAATCTTTGTTTTTTTCTTCCATTTCGGAGTCGTTCCCGTTTTTATCTTCCTTCCCTCCTATGATTAACAATCTTCCTTTTGCCATATTATACTATTCTGCAGTTAGTGTAAAGTATTTTATTTATGTACCGTATTCAGAAATTCCCCGTTTTTCAGCGGACAGCCTCAAGAATATTACCTTTAAGGTTTCCACGAATAGGATGTTAATTTCTTAAAATCGTTATTCATTATCCGTCGGTACGTTCTTAAGATTATCCTGGCTCTGCAGCGTGTCAGAGCGTTGCTCCAGGGTATTAATGGTGTCAGATTGTCGGTTGTTAACGGTTTCCCCTTTGTTTTCCTGATCAGTATACTGCGTTTCTGATTTTGTACAGCCCATAGTGACTGTAAAAATTAACACTGTGAAAATTATTTTTTTCATATTTAAAAATTTGGTATTCTCAAACTTATTGAATAATCGATGAGCTTTTTATGACGGTAATCACAATCTAATAATGGTGAAATTTCTATAACTTTATCAAAATATAACTGTATATTTATGATCAGGATCATAATTGAAACTTTTTTCAATTTGATAAATTTAAAAATGTGGTATACCCCTAAATCCAATTAAAGCAGATTATTATTATGTTAATTGAAGAACAACTCTTACTGTCTTACGGCGCAGAAATTGAAGACCTCGATTCTTCGTATGTCATTTTCGAGGAAGGCAGCACTCCGAAATTTTATTACCAGATCATAAAAGGCAGAATAAAACTCAATCACTACGATGAAGACGGAAAAGAGCTTATTCTTGCGATCCTAAGTAAAGGACTGAGCGTGTGTGAGCTTCTTTTATTTATTGATGAGAAATATCCCGTTAACGCCATTACTTTCGAAGAAACCAGTGTACTGAAACTTCCGAAAAGTGATTTTATCAGACTGCTGGATGAAAATGTCCAGATTTCCAGGGATATCAATAAATTTTTATCCGAACGCCTTTATTTCAAATATATCATGCTGGAAAACAATACTTCCTTAAGGCCTGATGTCCGCATAAAAGGAGCCCTTAATTATCAGAAAAGTTTCAGTGATAATCAGGAGCAATTTTCATTTGAAGTTCCGCTTACAAGAAAAGATATCGCATCCATAACCGCTTTACGGGTCGAAACGGTAATTCGCACCATTAAGAAACTCGAAAAAGAAGGTTTTTTGAAAATTATTAACAGAAAAATATTTATTTAAAGCAAAATTGCTTTTTAATGCTGAAATTTGCAGAAGAAACTTAAAAAATGAATTGGATCATCTTAATTATTGCAGGATTATTTGAAGTTGCTTTTGCGTCATGTCTGGGAAAGGTAAAAGAAACAAGCGGAACCACTATGTACCTTTGGTTCGGGGGTTTTCTGATCTCTCTTACCATAAGTATGCTGCTGCTCATTAAGGCTACCCAAACCCTTCCTATCGGAACGGCATATGCCGTGTGGACAGGTATTGGCGCAGTGGGAACGGTATTAATGGGAATTTTCTTTTTTAAAGACCCGGTAAGCTTCTGGAGAATCTTTTTTATTGTAACACTAATCGGTTCTGTTGTAGGTCTTAAAGCAGTTTCTTCTCATTAAACTTTATTAAAAAATAGGTATGAGCTTAAATAATTTAAATCTATTTAAATATTATTGAACCCAAGCGGAAAAACCCCTGAAGTTTATTAAAGAATAAATAACTAAAAACGTCTCCGGTTTGGAGACGTTATTTTTTATAAACGATGGGTAAAATTTCACTTTTCCTGAGTCCGTATTTTTCAATTTCTTCATCTGAAAAATGCTGGGAATAGAAATTGGCATCTGTTTCAAAGCCTGCTTTCTGAAGCCTTTCGAAATAATCCATCCCGTACCAGCGTACGTGGTCATACTGCCCGAAATGTTTTTGTCGTTCTTTGGGATCTGTGATGGTAAAATCTTCATACGTTTTTTGCAACGTGTTTTTCATCGGAACCTGTAATATTCCCCATCCTCCTGGTCTTAGCACTCTATATAATTCGCTCATTGCTTTAGCATCATCAACAATATGCTCCAGTACATGATTACAGAAAATGATATCGAAACTTTTATCTGCAAACGGAAGGTCGAGAATATCTGCTTTTACGTCCACAATGGGAGAAAAAAGATCCGCCGAAATATAATCCAGATTACTCATCCTTTTGAATTTTCTTAGAAATTCCTGTTCGGGAGCAATGTGCAAAACTTTATGGTTTTTAATAAAAAAATCCGTTTCATTCTGGAGATACAGCCACATCTGGCGATGTCTTTCGAGACTTAAAGTCCCTGGCGATAAAGCATTTTCTCTTTGTTTACCATACCCGTAAGGAAGAAACTTCCTGTAGGACCGTCCATCAATAGGATCAACAAACCGGTCTCCTTTAAACAGCTGGTAAATAAGCGGCCTCGCCCAAATGCTTAACCTAATAAGCATAGGACGCGGAATTTTATTTAATAAAAATTTGGCTGCCTTTTTCATTTAAAAATCCAGTTGAAAAGCTTTCTCTTCATCACTTTCAATACCCAGGGCATCGTAAATATACTGAAAGGTGGAAAGCAACACGGGTTTTCCGTTGATCACGGCAACATCATGCTCAAAATGTGCGGATGGCTGATTGTCAAGAGTAGTGACTGTCCAGCCATCATTATGGAATTTTACTTTTTCCGTACCGAGATTAATCATGGGTTCAATGGCAATTGTAAGTCCGTCTTTGATTGCTTTTCCGCTACCCTGTCTTCCGTAATTGGGAACCTGAGGATCTTCATGCATCTGTCTTCCGACACCATGTCCCACAAGCTCTCTTACAACACCATATCCCTCTTTTTCACAGTGCGATTGTATGGCATGAGAAATATCTCCGATTCTTTTTCCTCTGACACACTGCTCAATTCCTTTGTAAAGAGATTCTTTAGCAACTTTCAGAAGCTTTTTGGTTTCCGGTTTTACTTCACCGATTTCAAAAGTGTAGGCATGATCGCCCACAAAACCATTCAAAATAGCACCACAATCTACGGAAAGCACATCGCCTTCTTTGATTTCTTCTTTGCTGGGGAAACCGTGAACTACCTGTTCGTTTGGTGAAATACAAAGGGAATACGGAAATCCTCCATATCCTAAAAATGCAGGCTCCGCGCCATGATCTTTAATAAAATCATGTGCCAGTTTATCCAAATATAAAGTGGTAATTCCCGGTTTGATTTCTTTTGCCAGCATTCCTAATGTTCTGGAAACCAATCGGGCACTTTCTTTCATAAGACGAAGCTCGTCTATTGTTTTTAATTGAATCATTTTTTAATTATAAAATGTAACAATATAACAGTGTAACCATGTTCTGATTGGTAGATTGTTATATTGGTAAATTGTTACATCGGATATTCTACCAGAACAATCCTTTTTTCTTTTCTTTTTTAAGCTTTGAATAAGCCAGGACTTCTTTTCCTTCAACCCGGAATTCTATTCTCTCCTGAATAATATTGTAGATTTCACCCCAACCCGGAAATCCTCCCAGATTTCTGTCATCTATGAACCAATCTGCATCAATTTTTCTGGATTGATTTTCGGAATCAAAAACTTCTCCTTCAAAGCTGGAATTTACCGCATAAAACTCAACACCGTTTTTCATACAGAATTCTACGGCTTCATCCAATGCTCTTCCGTGACGGTAAGTCCAAAGGATAAGTCTGTATCCTTCCGACTGAAGTTTTTTTAGTGTTTCAAAAGCAAAAATCTTCGGTTTGCCAATCGCGGGATAAGCATCATCAACAATAGTTCCGTCAAAGTCAACTGCAATTTTTTTATTATTCATTCTGTGAATTTGTTTTTAAAAATGCAAAGATACAAAAAAGAACGCCCAAGTATACTCCGGCGCTCTTACTTTTATAATTTAATAATATAGATTAACTTTTTACCCAGCTGAACTGGAACTGCAGATCCGGAGTTGATATTCTGTCCGTAATTTTCTGAAGTCTTGCCGGAAGCTTCATCAGGTATTCCTGAGCTTTTTCGGCTTTTTCATTAAGACCTTTAACGTGTTCTATTTTCCACTCGTCAAGAAGTTCTTTCATAATGTTGATGTAATCCTGACCTGTGTACACCATACATCTCTGTGCTGCATCTGAGAAATGGCCCCAAAGCTCACCGGCTTTCTGTCCGGACTGTCTCATCATGTGAGCAGGCATTACAATTTTCTTGCGCATCATATCTTCAAACGCAAGGATCATTTCCGAAGGATCTATTTCCAGGATCTTTGCCACAAAATGCTTGTAAGCTTTGGCATGTCTTGCCTCATCGGCGGCAATAACGCCACACATTTTAGCCAGCTTCCCGTTTCCGGATTGTTTTGCCAGCGTCCCTACTCTTCTGTGAGAAATATTAGTGGCTGTTTCCTGAAAACTTGTGTAGATAAAGTTTCTGTACGGATCCATACTTGTTCCCAAATCAAAACCGTCATTAATCAGGTATTGGGTGGTTACTTCCACTTCTCTCATATTTACTCTTCCGCACAGATAAAGATATTTGCTCAAAAGATCACCGTGTCTGTTTTCTTCAGCGGTCCATGCTCTTACCCAGTGTGCCCAGCCTACTTCTCTTTGCTCCTGATCTACACCGTCTACGCCCATCAGCCAGGATTCGTAGGAAGGTAAAGCTTCTTCCGTAATACAGTCTCCGATAAGGGTTACAAAAAGATCATAAGGCATTTCTCTTGCGAACGTCTGAATTTCTTCAAGATCATATTTAAATTCTGAGCTTGAAGGATCCGGAAGATAATCAGAAGGTTGCCAGATCTTCTCGATTGGCGTTAAAAATTTATCCAGAAAAGAGCCTACTTCCTTTTCCAAAATTCCCATTACTTCTTTCCTAACAAGCTTTTGATACATTTTATAAATTTAGGTTTAATTTGCAAATTTAAGTTTTTATTTATTATTTAGAACATAATAAACTGTTAATTGTTCTAATATTAATCATAAAAATGCCGCTATACATAATTATAACGGCAATTTATCTCTTATATTATTATTTTAGCTTACTAATATATCTCCGGTCATTATTTGTGGTATTTCCACACCCATTACTTTTAAAATGGTAGGCGCCACATCACCAAGCTTGCCAGGTTTCAGATTCCAGGTATGGTCTTTATCCATCACGATAAAAGGAACCAGATTGGTTGAATGCTGCGTGTTTGGTGATCCGTCCGGGTTAATCATAACATCTGAATTCCCGTGGTCGGCAAGAATGAAAACTGCATAGCCATGCTCATACGCTGTAGTCGCTACTTTTTCAATACATTGATCCACTGTTTCCGCTGCTTTTACAGCCGCTGAAAATACACCTGTATGACCTACCATATCGGTATTGGCAAAATTTAAACATATAAAATCCGCAGTCTCATTTTCAAGTTCCGGAAGAATGGCATTGGTAATATCGTAGGCTGACATTTCCGGTTTAAGATCGTAAGTAGGAACATCTTTAGGACTCGGGCAAAGCAGTCTTTTTTCTCCGTTAAAAGGTTCTTCCCTTCCTCCTGAAAAGAAGAATGTTACGTGAGGGTATTTCTCAGTCTCTGCAATCCTGATCTGTGTTTTATGATTTCTTTCCAGGATTTCACCCATCGTTTCATGCAATACTTCTTCATCGAAAACCACGTGTACGTTTTGGAAGGTTTTATCATAATTCGTAAGTGTCACATAATACAATGGCAGCTTTCTCATGAAATATTCCGGGTTATCATGCTGTGTAAGCACTTCTGTGATTTCACGGCCTCTGTCTGTACGGAAATTGAAACAAATAACAACATCATGATCTGTGATTTTAGCCACCGGAACCACATTTCCAATTGCGGTGGAATCAATCATGATAATCGGTTTCATGAATTCGTCGGTAATATTTTCGTCGTAGGATTTTTGAATTTCCAGCAAAGCATTGGTTGTCTGCGCTCCTACTCCTTCCACCATTGCATCGTAAGCAATTTTTACACGTTCCCATCGTTTATCTCTGTCCATCGCGTAATATCTTCCTACAACAGAAGCAAGCTTGCCTACCGTTTTTATCATATGTTCCTGAAGATCTTCAATAAAACCTTTTCCGGAATGCGGATCGCAGTCGCGCCCATCTGTGAAAGCATGAACAAATACGTTTTCACGTAGTCCAAATTCGTGTGCCGCCGTAAGAAGTCCTTTAAGGTGATTGATATGGGAATGCACACCTCCATCTGAAACCAGACCGATAAAGTGTACTTTCTTATTTTCTCTTTTAGCATATTCAAATGCATCCTGAATAACTTTCTGCTGGCCTAGAGAACCATTTTCCACCGCCATATTCAGCTTTACCAGATTCTGATATACCACTCTTCCCGCACCCAGATTCATATGTCCTACTTCGGAATTCCCCATTTGTCCCGCCGGTAATCCTACCGCCAGGCCGCTTGCTTCGAGGGTTGTATGCGGAAAGTTTTTAAGGCAGTTATCTATAAATGGTGTATTGGCTTTATCAATGGCTGAAACATCAGGATTCATTCCCAATCCCCATCCGTCAAGGATTGCTAATATTGCTTTTTTCGACATTTTGTATAAACTTTTGTATTACAAATTTATTTATTTTGAAATGAATTGAAGAATTGAAGGACTTAAAATTTATTTAAAATTGTTTTATCTAAACCTTGCAGGTTTGAATGGGCTGATATTTTTCTGCCTTAAATATTTTATTAATTTTGCCTTATGGATTTAAGAGATCAACTGAAAAACCTTTTTCCTGATCATGATGAGCAGGATTTTGAAATGCCTGAAGAGAAATTTAAGCAGAAAGAACCTCTGGTATGTAAATTTGAGAAGAAAGGCAGAAATGGCAAGCCTGTGACCGTCATTGAGGGCTGGGAAGGTACCGAAGAAGAACTGAAGAAAATTTCAAAAAAAATAAAAACCACCTTGGGAATCGGTGGCTCTGAAAAGGATGGAACGATCATCATTCAGGGGGATAACCGTGATAAAATAATGGATATCCTTAAAGAAATGGGATATAAGACCAAAAGAGTCGGCGGATAGTTTACAATTTTTAAATACTTCAAACGCTATGACCGCAAAAAGTTTTTTAATTAAACTTGAAAACATTTTTTGTTCGCAATGGCGCTTCACTCAGCTAAGACTTTTGTGCATATTGCGCTAAAAATATTTTAATTTTCCTTTTAAAAGTAAATCTGCGTTTGCGGAATCATTTTCTTTAGTTTTTCAAGGATTGATTTTTTTATCGGATTGCCCGTTAATATTAAGGTTTTAAGATTTTTCAACTCAGAAAATTCCGGAGGCAGATCAGTAAGTTGATTATTGGCCAGATTCATACTTACCATATTTTTTAGCCCTTTGACTTTAGGGGAGATTTCCCTGATGTTGTTCTGGCTTAGATTTAAAAATTCCAGTTGTTTAGATTTAAATAAACCCTCGGGCAACTGAGCAATAGAATTTTGTTGTAATTCAAGATATTTCAACTGTTGCGGAAATTCCAGTTTTCCCAGATCATTAATCTGATTGGAAGATAAATTTAATGATCTCAGGTTTTTAATTTTATCTAAATCTTTAGCAATGAAGCTGATTTGGTTTCCCTGCAGGTTAATTTCTTCCAGTCCCGGAATTTCCAGTAATGCTTCCGGAAAAACGTTCAGATTATTGGCATCAAGATGAATGGTTTTTAACTTTTTAAGCTTACCTAAATTTGGATTGATACTGGTCAGATTATTTAAATTAATGGAAAAACTTTCAAGTTTCTGAAGTTCTGCAATTTCATCGGGAATATATTTGATGCTGTTTTCATTGAGGTTCAAAATCGTAAGCTCTTTCAGTTTAAAGATAGATTCGTCCATTTTCTCAAATTTATTTTCCATCAGATTCAGAAAGAAAACAGAATCGAACTTCTGAATTTCAACAGGAAGATTAAACATTGTTTTCCCCCGAAAACTCATGCTGTAAACTGTTTTTCCACTTTTCAACGCATCATCTATATTGGTATATGTTGGGTATTTTACAGGATCAATCTGTGCTTTTGCCTGTAAAAAAATGATTAACGGAACAGAAAAAAATAACTTTTTCATAAACTAAAAAAACTACCGGCAACCCATGGATTACCGGCAGTTGTGTAAAATATTAATAATTTATTTTTTCAGCAATTTTACGGTCTGCTGGAATCCTCCTTCCGCTTCAATGTTCAGAATTAAAACTCTTGAAGTATTAAGCTGATTGGTAAAATCAAGGTCTAAAACTTTGTTTAATCCTGAATATTTCTGGGTGAAAACAATTTTACCATCAATACTGTAAGCTGTTACCATAATGTTTTTCAGTCCTTTCGGAGAATTGATTTTTACGATTCCTGAAGTAGGGTTCGGAGCAACGGTTATTGTGTTTTCCGGCTGTGTTTCGATGGTTCCAAGAGAACCTGCCGTACCCAGATTGTTTTTCAGGGCTACTACTATTGTTGCAGATTTCCCTCTGTAGTCAATCGTATTTCCGGTAGCGTCAACATCTGTAGAAATAGTAGAATCCGGATGCTGGATAGAGAAGAATCCGAATTTGTGATCTGGCGTGAAAGTAAGTCCGGTCGGTTCTGATCCTGCCGGCATGGATGCAAATAATTTCACTTTAGGATTTGCCTGCGTATGATCCGGAGCCACTACCCAGATATAATTTTTCCCACCATCCTGAAGAACCCACAGGTTCCCAAGCTCATCAAAAGTAAGGTTGTCGTTCCCGTCTCCCCAGGCTTCAGTTTTTGTTCCCTGTGCCGTGTCGAAAGAATAGTTAGTCGTAAGACCTCCCACGAAAGTTTCCACCTGAGAAGCGGTTGCTCCGTCGTCTTTTAACCGGTATACTTTATTCAATCCCTTTGCTGTAAAATATACTTTGCCATCAAGCGGACTGATTTCCACGTCTTCTATTCCATTGAAAGAAGTTCCACCAAGCGATTGCGCCAAAGATGACGTATTGTTCTGATCTGCTTTTGTTTTATTAGGCACCTGAACCCAGGTTGCAGTTGTCGCTACAGGATCCCCGCTGCTTAATCCCTGATCTAATTTCAATACATAAAGATTTCCTGAGGAAAGGTTATTCGGCGTATCCATTACATATTTGTACACCATATGCGTTCCGCCATCTTCACCATAATAAGCCACCGTTCCGGCATTGTTCACCACCACATTTTCGTGGTTCATGATTCCCATCTGCCAAAGTTTTCCTTTAGAACCGTCCGTATTCTGAGTAATTACCTGTGCAGTAACCGGATCAATTTCTACCAGCCAGCCATAATCCTTCATTCCGTCTGCATTAACGTCATTGGAAGTCGTCTGTTCTTCCGCTGTAACGATGGTACCCCAAGGAGTAACACCTCCTGAACAGTTTCTGATGGTCTGAACCAGGCTTGGTGCAGAGAAACTTACGGCTCTTGATCTTGTAAGCTGCCACAATTTGGTTGTTGCGTTATAATTGATTTCCGCCATTGTAACACCTCCAGGATTGGTTTCGTGGTTTACGGAAAGGTAACCGTTCGTGCTGCTTGAATTTTTAGCCACGTATCCTGTGAAGTCATTCTGCCCTCCTACTAATCCTCCTCCTTCTGTATAGCTGTCTCCTTCTTTAAGGATCAATTGATATTTATGTTCTGTAGGAATGATTAATTTATTCGTTTGTGCTGTAGGAACAATGGATGTAAAGCAGCTGATATGAGTTGCGTTGCAAGGTACGGGAGTTACCGTAGCTGTTGTTTTCAGATAAGCATCAATTCTTAAATCCGAACTGGAAGCTCCTCTGTTATGTAATTCGATGGAAATCCTGTTGTTTCCGTTTACAAATTTAGATTTTGGAATAGAGAATACGTTATATACGCTTTCTGCAGCTCCGTCTATGGTTGTTGAAGATAAGGTGTTAAAATCAATTGTTCCTGAAGGCATATTGTCTCTTACCACTTCTTCCCCGTTCAGGTAAACTACAATTCCGTCATCTCTCATCACACCCAGTTCCATCGTTGAGGAAAGATCATTTAAATTAACCGTGAAATCTTTCGCAAAATAGGCGGTGATTAATCCTGTATTGGTTTGGGTGGTTACAGGATCTCCGTATCCTAACGGACCATTTCCCTGCTGCCATGCCGTAACATCATAGTTTGCATTTTTCCACTGGTCTGCCAACGCGGTGTTGGTATCATTGTACTTCCATGAAGAATTTTTGTTGAAGATAAAAGTCTGGGCATTCAACAGCGTACCCGAAACCATTGCAAGAGCTGCAACTGTTAGTAGTTTTCTTTTCATTTTAAATTTCGATTTATTAGACTCTACAAATCTATTTTATTGCTGTGAAGAGCCTATTAATAGGAGTTTAAATAATTCTTTGGAAATATTAATTAATGGAAAATTTAATGTTAATCAGGTTAAGGAAATGTTACATGAATTTTTAACCGCAAAAGAAACAAAAGGGTATTTAAACTATAAGCTGAAATACAAAAACCAATAAAAATATTAAAATATCAGATTTTATTATGCTGTTTTTTAGATTCCTTGACTACGCCGGACCTAAAGGTTTCATAATGACAAGATTGCCGCTAAAAAATCGCAACATGTAATATCTCAAGATAAAAATCTGCGAAATCCGTGCAATCAGCGGGAGGAAAAATTTAACCGCAAAAAGGAATAAAGATTATATATATCAGCCTAAATTATCATGACGTTGAGATTTTCCAGAATGACAAAAGGATGCTTTTTTATTTATTGCTGATATCCGTTAAAGAATTAAGAAAAGTAATAACCTGTTTGATTTCGGTTTGAGTGAGATTTAATTTATCCGGAGCAAGCGTCTGGTTTTTCATTTTTAATCCTAATCCTTCTCCACCTCCTTCATTATAGAACTCAAGAACTTCTTCCAGGCTGTTGAAAGCGCCGTTGTGAAAGTAGGGTTTGGTTAGGGCAATATTTCTTACGGTTACGGTTTTGAAAGAATTTTCGTAAATCCATGAATTCTCTTTTTTCACCGGGCTGTTTACTCTTCCTTTATCTGCGTCAAGTTCAAGAGGTTTTTGATCAATCGGTTTTGCGGTTATTCCCAATACTTCAGATTCATTTTCATTAAAAAATGGCGGCACAAGACCTGAAAAGTTCGGTGCAAAATGGCAGGTTGCGCAATTGGCTTTTCCCATAAACAGGTTGAAACCATTTTTTGCATCGTCAGAAATTTCTTTTTCACTTCTCATAAATTTATCAAAATCACTATCGTAAGAATAGAGGGAAGCAACGTAAGAACTCAACGCTTTTGAAAAATTTTCCCGGTTGATATTTCCTTTTTTAAAAGCTTTTTTGAAGGCTTTCTTATATTCCGGATCTGCGTTTATTTTCTTAATAATATTATCATAACTGGTGTTGAATTCGTCCTTGTTGTAAATAACATGTTCGGCCTGCTGCTCGAGGTAAAAAGCCCTTAAATCATAGAAAAATCTTTTGGCAAAAACAGCGTTGTAAAGTGTAGGAGAATTCCTCAGTACTGTTTTTCCGTCTACATTGCTTGGCGACTTGGATTTAAGATCCGTGAATGCATTTTCGGGAAGATGACATGTAGCACAACTCATTTTACCGTTGCCGCTTACATTCTGATCATAGAAAATTTGTTTGCCCAGCTTTCTTAACGCTTCATTATCTTCATCCTTTTTCAGCAAAGTATAAAAATAAGGATCAAGAAAATCGCTGCTGAAAAAATCTTTGCTTCCGGGATTCCATCCGGAAAATTCTTTCAGATCATCCGTTCTTCCGTCCCAGCTTCCCAGTTCCCGGTATAAAGGCTGAATATATTTTTTGTAAAACTCTATCCTGTCGAAAGTTTCAAATTCTTTATTTTCTGAAAGGTAAGTGATGCCTGCGGAAAACAACTGATCTGCTTTTTCCGTGTTGTAATTTTTAAAATAAGGATCATCCTGAATATACTTTTCCATTCCTGAAAAGGCATGCAGGGTTTCTTCGGAAATATTTAAAGAGCCCGGCGTATCAAAGCCTGTCACGCCGAGGCTATATATTCTGATGAGTTCAATTCTCAACGGCAATGTTTTATTGCTTCCTTTACTTAAACCGTTTTTCAGTGAGCTTAAATAGAAACTTGAATAACTGTTGAAAAGAAAATCGGCAATAGTCTTTATTTCTTCTTTTTTGGTTTCTGCTTCATCAGAAAACACCAGTTCATCCAGAACCTGAAGACCTTCCGGAGGAAGTGTATAAGAAGTTGTTCCAGCCGCTTCAATATGAAATAAAGGAGCTGCGTTAAGGTGTGTTTTTGTAAATTCAGGATAATGATAGGCTACATAAAACTCTATTTCTTTGAATGAATTTCTTGTTTCCTTTAAAGTTTTGCGCAAATCTTCAAGCGTTATTTTGTTTTCGGAAAAACCATAAGCATCGGATTTCAATTGGCTGAGTCTGGTTTTAAAATCTGATAAACCTTCATGGATCACAGAATTTTCATTTTTAAAACCTTTATGAGAAGGATTGAAAGACATTACAGCAAAACCTAACAACACAAACAGAACAATCAAAGAATAAAACTTCATTAATTTTTTTCTGCAAAACTACCGATAGGAAAAGCTTCGCAGGTTATCCCAACTTTAAATTTGAATTAACTAATCTTTACATTTCAGATAATGGAATTTTTACTAATTTTAAATCCCGAAATCACATTCAGAACTAAACTAAAGGTTTCTATACCGATGTTTTAATAATGAAAAGGATATTTGGGATAGATTTAATACAACTTTAATTCAAATAAAAACATATTATGCTCAATAAACTTGCTGCTTCAGAACTTGTTCTGAACGAAGACGGAAGTGTCTATCATCTGAATCTTTTACCTGAAGATATTGCTGAAAAGATTATTCTCGTTGGGGATCCCGATCGTGTTGCCAAAGTTTCAAAATATTTCGACACGGTGGAAATCCGCAAAAATAAAAGGGAATTTTATACCCATACCGGAACACTTCGTGGTGAAAGAATCACTGTAATGTCAACAGGAATCGGGACGGAGAATATTGATATCGTAATGAATGAGCTGGATGCTTTGGTGAACATTGACCTTAAACAAAAGGAATTCAAAACCGAACATACTTCTCTGAAGCTTTTCAGAATGGGAACCTGCGGAAGTGTAAATCCTGATGTTCAGGTGGATAATATGCTGGTAACACAAAATGTGGTTGGATTAGACGGTTTAATGCATTTTTACCAGGATTACCATTTTGAAAACGAATTTTCCAGAAACTTTTATGAAAAATTCCCGTATGAAAATATAAAACCGATGCTTTATTTTTCAGAATGGTCAGAAGAACTGGGTGAATTATATAAAGACGCGAAATACCACGGAAATACAGCGACATTTCCCGGCTTTTATGCACCTCAGGGCAGACAGCTTCGTTTAAAAGCTCTGGATGATCAATTCCTTGAAACATTGAATGATCTGGGCATCACGAATTTTGAAATGGAAACTTCCGCAATTTATGCGTTTTCAAAATTATTAGGGCATCAAGCCATTACCGTAAATAATGTCATTGCCAACAGAAGACGCGGCGAGTTTTCATCAGATCATCACGCTTCCGAAAAGAACCTCATTGAATGGGTTTTGGAAAGAATTATCAAATAAATTAAAAAAGGATTGCGTTTCCGCAATCCTTTATGTTTTTAGTACGGACAATTCTTTTCGTATTCTTTTATAATGCCGCCATAGAATTCCAGGTAAGCCTGAAGCATATAATCTCCGAGCAAATCCTGAGTTGCATTATGACCCAGTTTATTTTTTTTGCCTTCATCAAAAGCCTGTTTTCTGATATCTTTAAATTTCGTATTCAATGCTTTTTTGAAATCTTTATCTTGTAGTTTTGCCTCAAAAGTATTCATATATTTCTGGAATTCCGGGCAGTCGCGGCCTGCATACCTGAAGGCTTCCACCATTTTTTCATATAAAGAACCCGCAAACAAGCCCAACTTGTCGTAATCTACAGGCATAACGGCAAAATCATCTTTAGCATTCCTGATATAAAGCTGAGAATAACCATAATTACAGATCGCAGTGCTGCACATTTTTATATTTGAACCATAGATCTGGATTTTCCCATCGTAAAGTAACGGCTGAAATGACCTCTTCTTTTTATCGCTGACTTTACCGTCTTTATCAACATATTTCATGTCGAGTCTGTTTATTTCATTTGTTACGTTGCCATATTCATCATATATTTTTACGGATTTTACTTCATCTGCACCAAATTTCTCATCTTCGGAACTTTTCGTTTTCTTATAAATGAAATTGTAGATATTATCTTTGTCAAAAAATGCAGGATATGTTCCGTTGGGATAAGTAAATCCCACAAAAAAACCATCGGCCTTGGAACCGTCCGTTAACAGAAACTCCACTTTAGGTAAATCTTTAGTACCTTGTTTTCCATAAGGTTGAGAAAATAATTTTGTACTTGTGATACAAATTAATAAAAGAAGTAATTTAAGTTTCATAAAGTATTATTAGTTTAATCTTTCGAAGCTCAAACATACTAAAATTTATTATATCTCAAAAATAAGTTAGAATTATTAAAAAATTACTATTGTGAAATCAATTTAGGTCAAGAATATATTACAAATTCACTTTTGAAACTGAAATACAGTAATTATTGTAAGGCATTTGATTTTAATCTTGACAACATACGAAACAATAAAGCAATATATAATCTAAAATTCATTAATGGTAACATAAAAATGTGCTGAATTTAAGCTTTCGGCGCTACCTGCAATATTGGTAAGGTTAATGGTAATGTTTGAAACCGAGGTCAACCTGGGATTTGATATCGAGAAGGTAGAATTTCCTGCAAAATCATTTGCCGGTGTAACGACAATAGTTGCTCTTGTAGAAGTCATGACCAAAGCCGGCGGAACAGGAATATCCATCGTTGTAGTTTTTCCTGAGGGAAGGTTGGTAATAGACACCGAAGGAAATACTTCAAAACTGATTTGATTCTTTTGCACCGTTCCTTTATTTCCCAATTTATACTGTCCACTAACATCTAGTTTCGCTGCAGTATTGGGTGTACCGGTTCCGATACCCACATTTGCATTGATGTCTCCTAAAACAATTGCATTAGGTTGAGATGTTGAAGCGTTATAACCTATTGCCGTAGAATTCTGCCCACTTGCAGAAGCTCCGGAACCCAATGCCGTAGAGTTTTGTCCTGATGTAAGTGTATTATTGCCCACTGCTGTTTCGTTATTGCTGTTAGTTTTTGCTGCAAAACCTAAGGCAAGAGATCTATAGCCTCCTGAAAATGCATTTTTACCCACTGCGGCAGCTTCGTTATTATCTGCAACAGCATTGTATCCGATAGCTGTTGACTGATATTTTGAACTTGCCGAATTTCCGAAGCTTATTGATCCATCTACACTTAATTTCCCAATATTAGAAGCGTTTACTTTAAAGATGAGGTCATCATAAGTTGATGTTCCTATGGAAAGATTGGTAGCATTGCCACCATAATTTCCCGCATTATTTCCTGATGTGCTCCAGTTTCCCGAACTTGGTAAAACTGTAGAGACCGTAGCAATCTGGTTCCATTTTGAATTGCTCCAGAAATAAAATCCGGAAGGAGAAACACCGCCAAGGCCGTTGTTCCATATCAGTAAACCTTCTGCCGGCGATGATATTGTAGTAACATCTGTGGTTGACAGGAGAGTGATTCTTGGTATAAGAACTCCTTTGTTTCCGGAAGTGATATCCAGGATAGAAGAATTGGCAGGTGTGGTTGTACCTATTCCAACCTGAGTGAAGCCGTAAGTAGATTTAAATAATAATATACAAACAGATATTACTTTAAAATAAGTGCTTTTTTTCATCTTTTGTGTTTTTGTATTGAATCACAAATATAAATATTCTCAATAAATTACAAATCAACTATATGAAAATATTTATGAATAAATTTATTGTTTTTATGAAAAATTTAACAGTGTACCACGATTTTAGGAATAGTTATTGTTTTACTAGTAATATCACTAAAATATTTTATTATGAACAATTCAGAATACAACAAAGCAGAAAACGCAGTAGATAACACTGAAAACTCTTTAAAAAATGCAGCTGACAAAACAAAATGGAAAGTTGAGGAGTTTGCAGACAGAGCAAAAGATTATATCAACGAAAAAAGAGCCAATGATGAAGAGGCAAGACATGAAGACTGGCTGGACAGAGCAAAAAACAATGCTTCCGACGCTTGGGAAAATGTAAAAGACAAAGCTAATGAAGCATGGGAAAAAACCAAAGATGCAGCAGAAGATGTGAAGGCAGAATGGAATAAAAAAACAAATTAATTTCAGTCATATAAATATTTTCAAGAAAAACGGAGTCTTTTTACAAGAGGCTCCGTTTTTTTATTATGTAATAAACACAAATATTGCTACATTTGTAAACTAATAAACATTAAAAATATGTCATACGGTTTACTTAAAGGCAAAAAGGGAATTATATTTGGAGCCCTTAATGAACAATCGATCGCTTGGAAGGTTGCAGAAAGATGTCATGAAGAAGGTGCTGAGTTTATTTTGTCTAATGCTCCTATCGCTATGAGAATGGGCGAACTGAACGCGTTAGCAGAAAAAACAGGATCTGAAGTAATAGGAGCTGATGCCACTTCCATTGAAGATTTGGAGAAACTTTTTGATGCCGCTGTTGCAAAATTTGGTAAAATCGATTTTATCCTTCACTCTATCGGAATGTCCGTGAATGTGAGAAAAGGAAAACATTATACGGAAATGAATTATGACTGGTTGGAAAAAGGCTGGGATGTATCCGCCGTTTCTTTCCATAAAGTAATGCGCGTGGCATGGGAAAAAGACTGTATGAATGAATGGGGAAGTATTTTGGCCCTTTCTTATATTGCAGCTCAGCGTACCTTCCCGGATTACAACGATATGTCTGATAACAAGGCTTACCTGGAAAGTATTGCAAGAACATTCGGTAACTACTGGGGTGAAAGAAAAGTTCGTGTAAACACGGTTTCACAGTCTCCTACTCCTACTACGGCGGGAAGCGGCGTGAAAGGCTTCGGAGGATTCCTTGGATATGCTGAAGACATGTCTCCTCTTGGAAATGCCACGGCTCTTGACTGTGCCAACTACTGTGTTACTTTATTCTCTGATCTTACGAAAAAAGTAACCATGCAGAATCTTTTCCACGACGGTGGATTCAGCAGTTCCGGCGTAACGCAGAAAGTAATCAATAAATATGATACTGAGCAATAATTAAATTATTTTAAATATATAAACCAAAGTATAATTTACTTTGGTTTTTTTATTGCAATCAACAATGAAAAATATAACACAAATACTTATTGGATCGGTAATTCTTTTATGCTGTACTAAAGAACAGAAAGTAATATCAGAACCGATTGTTCAAAAGGAAATTGTCGGTATTAAAAATTTAAAACATTTTCAGGTTGGGCTTGAAGAAAAGTTTGAAACGCTGCCCTTATTAGATTTTACAGAGATTACTAAAAATGAATATGATAATCTGAAAAATACGGCCCATATTATTACAGATTTACCACTCCAGGCCAGAAATGATAATTATGAATTAAAAATAAACGATAAAATTGTTCAGTTAAAAAAAGGAGGCAATACATTAAAAGAAGGAGAAACCCAATATGATTATTTAGGATTTTATCCATCTTTAAATATGTACGCATTTTCTGCAAACAGTATAAGCGATAATTTAGGCTTTAGCAAACTTTACCTGATTAATGCAACGAATCCTTCTGTTTACAGCATTGTATCGCCGGGCGATGACAAAGTAGAAAATCCTGTTATTTCTCCTGACACAAAATATGTAGCATACTATTATAATTACGTTTACGGTACAAATGAAAGTTTTTTAGGTATCCTTAAAATTAACAGCAACAAGACATTCACTGAATTTCGGAGCTTTTCTTCAGATAATTTTAATATTAAAGATGTAGTCTGGTTCGGTGATGATTATATCGGAATAAAAGTTACCGATGATGATTCAAAAACGTTTAAATACTATAAAGCAAATCTGTCATTGAGTAACAATAATAAAAGTTCCAATCTTTCAGGTATTGACGGTAATTATAATATTCATGTAGAAACAGAAACTACCTCTACAGGAATGGCTTCCATCAGTTATTCATTTAAAATAAGAGGCAATGAAGCGATATTGGAAACAAATACTTATCATGAACCTATAAGATGTAACGGAAAATACCTTGTAAGAGAAAATAACAATATATTCGAATTATCTTACAATGATAAGGAAGACAACTGTACATCTTCTGGTATATTTTACCTAAAAAAAGATAGAGAAAAATATTATATTAAAGGAGTTGGAGGTGAAGCCACCGTACAGGATTGGCTGCAATTGAAGAAGGAATAATATTAATTCTGAAAAACAGAATCGGCGGCACCTTTGGTGCCGCCGATTCTTTAAAAATAATGTTAATATGAAGAGTTTTATAAAATTACGGTTTGTATAGAATGTGCCGGAGCAGATAGTTTTGCTGCCATTCCTTCAATCCAGAGATTGGTGTCAATATCAGTATCGGAGTCGTTCATGATTACCGTTACCAGCTGTCCGTTTTCATTCATAAATGTTGTGGAAGTAAGTGCCGCACGATTCGATGAGGTTCCGATGCGCTGTGCATTTGGCTTTATGAATTTAGAAACATGACCGATATAATAATACTCGTAAGTATAATGAACTTCACCGGTTTTGGTATCTGCAATGATAGGAGCAAAACAGAAATTACCGACATGGTTCGGGCCACCTGTTTCATCCAGGAGAACATTCCAGTCTGTCCATAAAGCTGTTCCTTTGTTGAAGTCGTTCAGCATATTTCTTCCGTAGAGTTCGCCCAGTTTCACATCATCGATTTTAGATAGGTCAAACTGTTCCTTACAGCCTTCCGTAAAGGCAAGAAATTTATCCGGAAAAGCCTTATGTGTTTCAGAAAGATTATCAAAAAGCTGCGTTTTGTTGTTCCAGGTTTCATACCAGTGATATCCGATTCCTGAAGCGTATTTTGAAGTTTCGGGATCGCTTAGCGTGGTAGTTGCTCTTTGGTAGATCAGGTCACGGTTATGATCCCAGATCATCACTTTTTTATCTTTATAGCCGTTTTTCCAGAGTGTCGGTCCCAGATTATTTTTAAGGAATTCGCCTTCCTCTTCAGCCGTGTAAATGCAGGATTCCCAGGTCTGTGTTGCCATAGGCTCATTCTGCACTGTTAATCCCCAAACATTGATGCCTCTCTTTTCGTATTCTTTGATGAATTTAATATAATAATCTGCCCAGCTCTGGTAAAAAGCATTTTCAAGCCTTCCTCCTTTCAGCATACTTTTGTTGGATTTCATCCACGCCGGCGGGCTCCATGGCGAAAAATAAAAAGTGAAATCCTTACCGATCATTTTCTGAGCTTCCTTAATCATCGGAATTTTATATTTCTCGTCATGTGCCACGGTAAAAGTTTTCAACGCATTGTCGTTATCCTGCACGTAAGTATAAGAATCGCTTGAGAAATCACATGAATTCATATTGGTACGAACTACAGTGTAACCAAGTCCGTTTTTTCCATAATATGCTTCCAGAATTTCTTTCTGCTTATTCTTTGGAAGTTTGTATAGCGTCTCAGCGGATGCATCCGTAATGGCTCCTCCGATTCCTATTAATTTCTGATATCTGAAATCAGGATCCACGAAAATACAGGCATCCGTTTCTTTAGGCTGAGGCATTTTTTCAAACTTCACCATTCCCTTATCAACCATTTTTTCGTTGGTTTCAGAATGGGTAAAAATAACTTTTGCCGATTTTCCCGCATTCTTCTTCCAGTAGCTCTGTGCATTTATATTACAGGCAATTCCTATCACAAAACAACTTACAATTAGCTTTTTCATTTATTTCTTCTTCTTTATCTATTCGTTTAAATTCTGAGAAATCTTTTCACTGAAGAATCTATTTATCCTGATATACCCTTACGTAATCGATTTCAAATTTTTGAGGGAAAACGGTATCATCAATACCTTTTAATCCACCCCAAAATCCTCCTACCGCAACATTCAGAATCAGGAAGTAAGGTTGGTCAAAAGGCCATGCGCCGTAAGTTTTTTCTTTGTTTTCGTAGGTGAAAAACTTTTTATCATCTACGTACACTTCAATTTTTTCCGGGGTCCAGTTTGCTTTATAGACATGAAATTTTTCGCTGACATCTTTTACAAAGATCGTATCGGTTTTCTGAGTATTGATCTTATGATTGTAATTTTTGGTGTGTGCCGATGCATGGATAAATCCCTGATTATAACCTACATGCTCCATAATATCCAGCTCACCATCGTCCGGCCAGGTTTTCATTTTTTCACTCATCATCCAGATCGCTGGCCATGTGCCGCGGCCTTTCGGAAGTTTGGCTCTTACTTCAACGGTTCCGTATTCAAATGAGAACTTTCCTTTTGTAAGAAGTCTTGCAGAAGTATATTTGCTTTCTTCCCAATTTTCTTTTTTAGCTTCAATGATGAGATTTCCTTTTTCTACCCTTGCATTTTCCAGTCGGTTTTTGGTATAAAACTGAGATTCCTCGTTTCCGAAACCATGTCCGCCAACATCATAATTCCACTTGGTGGAATCCGGCAGACCTTTATAATTAAACTCATCCGACCAGACCAGCTTTTTACCGGGATATTTGTTAGCCGTGCAATTTACCATAGTAAAAGCGAGCGTTCCCCCGATAATGAAATTAAATATATATTGAAACGTAATTTTCATAGCATGATTTTGTTAAAACATTCAGTTTTATACCGCCAAAAGCGGGTTTTATCCCGCTCTTAGTAAGTAAACTATAGTATTATTTTAACCAATTAATTCTTTTCGTCTGAACATCCCGTGAATTTGTTCCTACCATAATATCAAATTCGCCGCCTTCCCAGTCAAAATTTAATTCATCATCATAGAATTTAAGATCTTCCGGAGTCAAATTAAAACTGACGGTTTTGGTCTCTCCTTTTTTAATAAAAACTTTCTGGAATCCTTTTAGCTCTTTTACAGGTCGTACCACTTTTCCAAACAGATCTCTGATATACAGCTGAACCACTTCTTCGCCATCATAACTCCCATTATTGCTGATGTTGACACTGATTTTTAAAGTCTGATTTCCTTTAAGGTTCGTAGAACTTAAATTCATATCAGCATATTTAAACTGTGTATAGCTTAAACCATAACCAAATGGAAATTTTGGATCATTATCCAGATCAATATATGCCGAAACATAATTTCTGTCGGTATTGTTTTTTGCAGGTCTTCCGGTGTTATAATGATTATAATACACGGGAATCTGTCCTTCTGTTCTTGGGAAAGTCATTGGAAGTTTTCCTCCTGGATTTACTGTTCCGAAAAGTACGTCTGCAATAGAATTGCCGGCTTCCGTACCCAGCCACAAGGTGTATAAGATTGTCGGAATATTGTCTGCTGCCCAATCAAACACCAAAGGTCTTCCTGCATTGATCATTAAGACAATCGGTTTCCCGGTTTTGGCAACTTCTTTTAAAAGTTCTTCCTGAACTCCTGAAAAATGAATATTGCTTCGGCTTTTTGCTTCACCACTCATCGCATGGCCTTCACCTAATGTCATAATGACAACGTCCGCTTTTTTCGCAGTTTCCACTGCCTCTGCAAACATTGATCGGTCCTGATCATCAGCATTGGCGCCTTTTGCGTATAATAAGGTTGAATTTTTATCCAATTGATTTTTAATTCCGTCAAACTGCGTTACAATTCTTTGATTATCATCTTTAAATGCCACCGACCAGAATCCGTGATTGGCGGAAGTTTCTTTTCCGAAAGGCCCGATTAAAGCAATGGTTTTTGTTGATCTTGAAAGCGGAAGAATATTTTTTTCATTTTTCAGTAAGACAATACTTTTTGAACCGAATTCTCTTCCGAATTTCCGGTTTTCCTGATTATTCGTCTGCTCCTTTTGTCTTTTTTCGTCGCTGAAACGGTAAGGATCATCAAATAATCCCATCTCGAATTTTTTAACCAAAATCCTTCTCGCAGCATCATCAATAAACTTTGGATCCACTTTTCCTTCCTGAACCAGTTTTGGAAGTTCCGCCATGTAAGCACGGCTTTCCATATCCATATCGCTTCCTGCAAGAATAGCTTTTTCCGCAGCTTCTTTATTGTCTTTAGCGTAACCGTGAGGAACCATTTCTCCGATACTTCCCCAATCTGATACAACAAAACCTTTAAAATTCCACGATCCTTTTAATAAATCTCTTAAAATATATTTGTTGGCTGTAGCAGGAATTCCGTTAATATCATTAAAAGAGTTCATAAATGTGGCAACCCCGGCTTCTGCTGCAGCCTTGAAAGGAGGTAAATACGTTTCATTCAGCTGTCTCAAGCTCATATCTACCGAATTATAATCTCTTCCGCCTACTGCTGCTCCGTAAGCCGCAAAATGTTTCGCACAGGCCATGATGGCATCAAGATTTCCAAGACCTTTTCCCTGAAAACCATGGATTCTTGCCAAGCCGATCTGCGTTCCCAAATAGGTATCTTCTCCGGAACCTTCCATCACCCTTCCCCATCTCGGATCTCTGGCAATGTCTACCATGGGTGCAAAAGTCCAGTGAATTCCGTATGCGGAAGCTTCCGTTGCTGCAATTCTTTCTGATTTTTCAATTAATGCTAAATCCCAGCTTGCTGCCTGACCTAAATTTACCGGAAACGTTGTTCTGTACCCATGAATAACATCCTGCCCGAACAATAAAGGAATTTTTAACCTTGACTGTAAAGCTAATGCCTGAAACTTCCTGGTTTCACCGGCTCCGGCTACATTGAGCATAGAACCGACTTTACCTTGTTTTATTTCGTTTAAAACACTTGCAGAATTGGAATTCTGAGGCCCCGTTGCGTATTCAAAACCACTGTACTGAACCAATTGGCCTACTTTTTCTTCCAACGTCATTTTAGATAACAGTTCAGAAACTTTCTGATCAATGGTCTTTTGCCCGAATGCATTCATTCCAAAGGCTGTAATTGCCAATAAGAAATAAACTCTTTTCATTTATAATTATTTTTGACTATCTGTTTTTTGCTGTTTGTTTTAACGCAACCCGCAAAGATTTTTAAACTAAATGCTTTTTCTACTTAATAAAGACACAAATTTTTTATTCTTTACAAATAATTTCAGATAATCATATTAAACTTAAAAAATATAGGTCGCCGTTGAGCTTCCTGAAATGGTAACAGGGGCCGTTTTCTGATTATATTTAATATTAAATGCTTTATCCGTTGAATTGCGGTTCTGAACAATTAAAACCGTTTTTCCTGCCGGAGTTTTGAAAGCTACGGTTGAGAGGTTATCCCCTTGTGTAGATTCAATTCTCTGAGAATTTGCAGGAACAAATTTCGAGGCGTGAGCAATAATATAATAGGCAACATTTTTATCATACGCTGCAGATCCGGTAATGGTAACCGCACCTTTACACTGCGTACAACCACCCGGTGTATGAGGCCCGAATGATGCATCATTGGCTACATTCCATTCCAAAGCTGTCCTGCTCCAGTTTCTCATAGATCCAATAATAATGTTTTTTGTGTGCCAATCCAAATCTCCGCCGAAATTTCCTGTGGAGCTTGTCCACTGTTCTGTAAAATAGACATTTTTATTAGGAAATAAATTGTGAACGGTTCCCAATGCTGAAATATCTCCGGCATATAAATGAAATGCAGATCCATCTACATAAGGATTTGCTGCAGCATCATTCAATATGGATAAAGGATAAGCCGGATTATCACAGTTGTGATCGTAAGCAATGATCTTTGTTGTAATATTTGCAGCCTGGAATGCCGGGCCCAAATTGTTTTTAATGAAAGTTGCCTGATCTCCCGCACTCATGTACATGCTGGGATTATTACCCGGGTGTAGAGGTTCATTCTGAGGCGTTATGGCATCAATCCTAATTCCCTGTGCCTGCATTGCCTGAATATATTTCACGAAATATTGTGCATACACCCCATAAAATTCAGGTTTTAAACTTCCTCCCATGCTGTTTCCGTTATCTTTCATCCAAACCGGTGGCGACCATGGAGTAGCCAATATTTTAATATTCGGATTAATTACCAGAATGTCTTTTAACATCTGAATAACTGCCTGGTCTTTTGTAAGGCTAAACTGTGCCAATGTAGGATCTGTCTGTCCTGTCGGCATATCATCATAGGAAAAAACTTCACTGTTAAGGTCTGAAGCGCCGATGCTGATTCTTAAATAGCTGATTCCGATTCCCGAGCTGCTGAATAAATCGTTTAGAAGCTCCTGCTTTTTAGCAGCATTCAGCTGATTGATCACCTGCACACTTCCCCCGGTTAAGGTGTACCCAAAACCATCAACCGTCTGGAATACCTGTGAAGCATCAACTTCAATGGTTGTTCCCGAGTTTTGATTTCCTGAAAAGTAGGCGGTACTCTGTTGTTGTAATTTTACAGACTGGTCTCCTTTGGTAAGCCATACCTGTACAGGATCTCCCGTGGCACCTCCCCCTCCGTTGTTCCCGGAGTTATCATTATTATTTGCCAGATCCGAAGATGTGCTGCTACAGTTTAAAAAAGAAAGAAGCGCTACACCGCAAAGTGCAGCACTTCTGAATAAGAAACTATATGAATATTGTGAGTTCATATCAAATTTTTGGAAAAGTTTATTGTGTTCTTCGGAATTCTACTTTATCAATGCTTAAACTATTAACAGTTCCTCCGCCGCACTTAATTACCAAATACACGGTTCCTGTTGTTGTAGCAGTGTAGACACCTCCGTTTTTAGAATTGTTACAGCCTACCGACGAAACTTTCCCTTTGAACTGACTTGTTCCACAACCATCCCAAGTATTAATATTTCGGTATACAGTTCCCCCAACATCCTGCCCTGTCGCCGGAATACTATTTAAAACATATACTTCAAACCAGGTATTGACTAAAGCTGTATCTGATGAAGCCACCATGTCAATAGAATATTTTTGCCCTGCAACAACATTCACAGCCTGATAAATTGCCTGTTGATTACTTCCGGACGCAACAATGGTAGCTTTACCGTTTGCAAAAACCCATTGAGCTCCCGATGCACTTATTTTATGGATGTTCCATTTTGCGATTTCCTCCGGTGTATCAAACCTGCCGCCCTGAATCATATTTCCAGAAATAGGGTCTGATGTAGGGACTACAACAGTTTCGCTTGCAGTTCCTCCAACAATTCCGCCTATTCCTATAGCCTGATGTTGAATAACATATGTTCCTGCGTCAGGAAGGAAAATATTTTCTTCACTTTTCCCGTTATTATAACCGTCATCATCTATATTCCATTTGGAGTTTAGATAATTGTTGTAATTTCTTTTTAATAAATAATGATTTTCTGAGGTTTTAGCAACTTTAAACGAGGCATCTACAGCTTCTTGCGTAATACCATTTCCATCACCATCTACCATATCTGGGGTACAGCTTGCAAGGAAAAAAACTGAGGAAGTTAATAACAGGCTTTTATTGATATATTTAGTTATCATATTTTGATTTTTTAATTAATAACCAGGGTTTTGTTTTAAAGCGGTATTTGTAAGTTCATTGAAAGGAATCGGAAGAATTTCATTCTTACCGGCCGTGAATCCTCTTGATCCTAAAATTGCCGGAGCATCTCCCCATCTAACTAAATCGAACCATCTGTGTCCTTCTCCGGCAAGTTCTCTTCTTCTTTCGTCTTTAATCGCCTGCATCGAAACAGGAACTGAAGATAGCCCGACTCTTGCTCTTACCGCATCTAATAAAGCCTGTGCCCTTGCTCCAGAACCCCCTAGTGCTTCAGCCTCCATTAAGTAGGTATCCGCAAGTCTTATGGCAATATAGTTTTGGCGGAAATTTAATTCTACAACTCCTGGCAGGGTGGTCTCATCCTGTGTTCTTGGTAAATATTTATTTAGGAAATATCCAGTATCCCTAAATCCTGGAGAATAGGTAATTTTATTTTGCTGAACTAAAGCTTTAGCATTAAAAATTGTGGCATCCAAACGTGGATCTCCCTGCATAAATGCAAATAAATTGTCAGTTGCTGGATTGAACCCCCAACCCTTATGGATGTTTGGAGCAGTATTTACAACTGGGGAAGTATCAACTTTGCCGTAAGAGATAATTCCTACCATTTGATTTACAGAGTTCCCTTCATCTTTCCCTGAACCCCAGAATCCCCAATCTGCATTACTTCCATTTGTATGCATTACTTCCAAAATGGATTCTGAAGTAAATTTATTATCAACAGCCCACAGATCTGCAAAATTTGTCACCAATTTATATCCATATTGGCTTGTGCCTCCAGGAGTTCCGTTTACCTGTGCAAATTCTGCAGCAGCCTGTGTATATTTTTTATCATAAAGATAAATTTTTCCTAAAATAGCACGAGCAGAGCCTTGTGTAATTCTTCCTAACTCGGCTTTATTGGATGCCGGAATAGTCATTGGAAGATCGTTGATAGCAGAGATAATATCTCCTTCTATCTGGCTATAGACATCTTCCGGTTTAGCTTGAGGAATATTGTAGTAATCGTCTGTTACCAAAATAGGTTTTAGCACCAATGGGATATTTTTGAACATCCTTAGCAATTCAAAATAATATAATGATCTTAAAACTTTTGCTTCAGCAATGAATCTTTTTCTTGTCTGATCATTCATATTGGCATTAGGAATTCTATCTAACAATAAATTTGCTTTTGCAATTCCCTGATAATAATCTTTCCAGTAACTTGCCGGCATTATAACCGGATTTATAGAATAATTTGAAAACCCCTGAATACCTGCACCATCTGAAGAGTTTCCTCCTCCTGAGTAGAAATCGTCCGAAGCTCCATTAAAAAATGTTACCATATTCTCGAATCCGCCGGAATATTTTCTTAGCATATCGTAAGTAGCTATAAGTCCGGAATATGATTGTTCTTCGTTCTGAAAATAGTTGCTTGAATCAAAAGTTCCAGTATTCTGAACATCTTCAAGATTACTATTATTACAAGAAATTGATCCTAAGCCAATTCCTGCAAGCATTAATACAGAAACACTTTTATATATAAATCTTTTATTTTTCATTTTTCTTTAATTAAAATTGAACATTAGCACCAAAAAGAAACGTTCTGGCCTGTGGATAATAAGCTCTGTCAATACCAAATGTATCTCCTCCTGCAATTTCAGGATCGTAACCTGTATATTTTGTAAATGTCACTAAGTTTTCTGCTGTTACATAAAATCGTATTTTAGAAGCACCAATAGTTTTTGCGGCATCTTTAGAAAGTGTATATCCTATCTGAACTAATTTTAAACGAAGATAATCTCCTTTTTGAAGATAATAATCAGACATTCTTGTATAATTTTGGTTAGGATCATCTTTTGTAAGTCTTGCAATTGTATTGGATGTACCTTCACCCGTCCAACGATCAAGAATTGCTGTTTGATAATTAGCTTCAGGAATATCAAGCCTTCTTAAACCCTGAAAAATTTTATTTCCTGCCTGTCCCTGTGCAAATACCATAAGGTCAAAGTTTTTGTAATTCATATTTAAAGTAAACCCAAAAGTATATTTTGGTACAGAATTTCCGAGATTTACATAATCATTCTCATCTATTTTACCATCTCCGTTGGCGTCTAATCTCTTAAAATCTCCAGGTTTTGCATTAGCCTGAATTAATCCTCCGTTTGAGTTTGTATAAGCATCAATTTCTGCCTGATTCTGGAATATTCCTAAATTCTGATATCCATAGAAAGAACCGTAAGACTGACCTACCTCTAATCTTGAAACAGTTCCTAGAGTTTGGAATGAAGCAAAATTAACATACTCTTTTCCTCCTTCAAGCCTTGTAATCTCATTCTTTAGATAAGAGAAATTACCATTTGCAGAAATTCCGAAATCGCCCCAGTTTTTCTTATATCCCAAAGTAACTTCAATACCATCGTTGTTCATATCCCCAATATTTCTCCAAGGATTATTTATTAATCCCAGATAACCAGGAACTTCAACCTGCCTTAAGATATCTGTGCTTTTTTTTCGGTAAACATCAACACTTAGGTCGAAGTTTCTAAACAGTTTAAGATCTGCAGCAATATTAAATTGAGAAGTTCTTTCCCATTTCAAATCCGGATTTTCCAGAGTGCTTGGAGCATAACCAATATGGATAATATTATCACCAAAAGTATAATTACTTCCCGCAACCAGGAAGTTTGCAAATTGGAAATCAGAAATAGCATCATTTCCTAATACACCATATCCACCTCTTAGTTTCAGGCTGTTTAATACATTATTTTGCGGCCAGAAACTTTCATTAGATACATTCCATCCCAAGGACATTGCAGGGAATGTTCCCCAGTGATTATTTCTTCCGAATTTTGATGATCCGTCTCTACGAACAGTTCCTGTGAAAAGATATCTGTTATCATAGTCATAAACTACCCTAGCAAAATAAGAAGCCTTGTGTGTCTGCTTTCCGTCCCAGGCATTTGATGTTTTATCGGTTGGCGCAATATCAAAATTGAAAGATGCTTCCTGCCAGTCATTTGTTGGAAGATTTTTATATGTTGTATTTTGTCCGTAAGAAATGTTATATTCATAATATCCTTGCCCCAATAACACATTTAAGTTATGTAAGCCAAATCTGTTTTGGTATGTAAGGGTATTTTCGGTATTCCATTCAAACTTTTTCTGAATCTCCCGGAATAAACTGTTTGTAGAATTTGAATTAGCAGAGCTTAAGTAAGATTTAGGAGTAAATGCCTGATTTCCCCAGTAAGCTAACTTACCATTTACACTTGATTTAAAATTGAAATTCTTATTGATTTTCAGGTCGCCGAATATATTGGCAACAATATCATCAGACCATCTGTATCTGCCTCTCTGAGTTTCCTGAAATGCTAAAGGATTTGTCATCTCTTTACTCACATAATGTGAAATCCCATATGGATTACCATTTGGATCTCTTATAATATTGGCATTATTTGTATAATCACTAGGAAATGGCTGGCTTGCAACATTCGTAACAACTACAGGTGTTGTAGGATCAAGGTTGATTGCTGAACTTAAAGGACCTCCAAATTCATTATTATCACTAATTCCTTGCGCTTTTACATGGGTGTATGCAAAAGTCTGACCTATTGTTAAGAAGTTAAATACTTTATGTGTTGAATTAAATCTTGCGTTTATTCTTTTGTAATTTGAAATATCTCTTAATACAATACCCTCTTGATCATAGTATCCAAATGAGGTATAAAAAGTAGATTTATCATTACCTCCGTTAAGACTGAACTCATGTGATTGACGCTGTGCAGAATTGAAAATTTGTTTTTGCCAGTCACTTCCTACACCTAAAGATCCAGGATTAGAAAACATCGGTGCGCGCCCATCATTGGCATTCGCCTCATTCATAATGGTAGCGTATTGACTTGCATTTAATAAATCCAGCTTTCTAGCAGCGTTTCCTACTCCAAAAAAACCATTATAGGAAATATTCATTCTTCCTTTGGCACCTTTCTTTGTAGTGATTAATACGACCCCTTTTGCTGCAGAAACACCATAGATTGCCGCCGAAGCACCATCTTTTAGAATTTCCATTCCTTCAATGTCAGATTGGTTTAGCCAGCCGATATTATCTACTACGATACCATCAACAACCCACAAAGGATCGTTACTTCCCGCTCCAAAACTTGTAATTCCACGGACACGTATAGTAGGGGCACTTCCAGGCTGTCCTGAATTTGAAATTACAGAGACACCCGCTGCCCTACCTTGCAAAACCTGCTCCGGTCGGCCCGCAGCAGGAGCATTTTCGATATCACTTGCCTTGATACTTGAAATAGCACCGGTAACATTACTCTTCTTCTGAGTTCCATAACCGATCATTACAACCTCTTCGATTTTCTGCTCTTTCTCGAGGGTGTCATTCTTTGTGTTCTGGGCATTGAAATTGGCAGTAAAATAAAGCACTGCAACCATTCCCAAACTTCTAGATATTCTTACATTCATATACAGTTAGTTTTTTAATTCTCAAATTGAGACAATAAAAATATATTTTTTTTCTTTTATTTAACATTTTATTAATAATTATTTTAATTTTTCGTTTATTTTTGGGGGTTTAAAGGCATAATTTTTATCTTTAAAAAGCTATTTTTTGTTAAAATTTTAATGATAACCGTCCCCAAAATGACAACCAAACTTTCAAAAATTTCACTTCCGCTGCGACTTACTTTTCTAATTTTTTCGATGGTGCTGAATTGTATGGGTATCGTTATCCTCCAGCTTTCAGAGGCAAAAGTTACCTATGAAAAACTTGGTTTTTTAGAATCATTCAAGGATCTTCCGATTGCATTTATTTCACTTTTTGCAGTAAATTTTATAAGCAGATTTGGAACGAAAAAATCACTCATTCTGGCTTTAACAATTGTTGGGATCTGTTCACTTATTTTACCATTTGTGGAAGTATTTTGGTTTTACCGGCTGTGGTTTGCAATCATCGGGGCCTGTTTTGCGATTGGCAAAATATGTGTTTTCGGGATTATCAGGAATAATATTTCAGAAGAAAAAGCACTCGCCAAAACCATGAACAGCGTAGAAGCGTCTTTTATGATAGGAATTTTTGTGGTGAATACAGGTTTCGGATGGCTTATTTCCAGTCAGTATTCACAATTCTGGAAATTCGGATTTTTATCAGTTTCCCTTCTATGTGCTGTTACGATCTTTTTATTTTCAAAACTTCCCGTTTCAGAGCCGGAAAGAATAAGGAAAGATAATATTATAAAAGATCTTGCGGAAATTTTTAATCCGATATTAATCATATTTTTGGCGGTTATTTTTTCTACCGTATTTCTTGAACAGAGTTTTAATTCCTGGCTGCCTTCTTTCTATAAGAAACATTTGAAAGTCAATTCTTTTTTTGCATTGCAGGCTTCATCATTTTTAGCACTATTTTCTTATTTGGGAAGAACAATTACGGCAAATATCATTCACAGATTTTCACTGTCAAGATATTATATTTTTTGTATATCACTTATCATAATGGTACTGATCATCATCATAGGAATACAGTTTTTTGACACCGAAGATTCAAGGGCGCTTTTGTTCCTATTTCCTGTAATAGGATTATTTCTAGCCCCGCTCTACCCTGTTATCAATTCAAAAATGATTGCAAGGATAGATAAATCCAGAGCAAACCTTTTTACATCGCTTATTGTTATTTTTTCGTCTTTAGGAAGTTCTGTAAGTTCTATTATTATGGCCCTTTTATTCGGAAACGAACTGCTGTCTTTCTATCCGCTGTATATCTTATCTGCTGTTATTGTGATATTTATAATTAGTTTAATTTATTTTAGATTTGCAGATAAAGAAATTTAGAAAATAATTTTATTTTTACCACCATGAAAATGAATACCGAAAAAAATAAGGAAACACTCCGGGAACTTATTGATACAAAAGATTTTGTAGCACACGTATCTGTCGACTGCACCATATTCGGTTTTCATAACAATATTCTTAAAGTTTTGCTTTTAAAATACCATGATCTTGATTTGTGGTCTCTTCCGGGAGGTTTTGTATTCAATGATGAAGATCTTCGCGAAGCGGCAGAAAGAGTTTTACATGAAAGAACGCATCTTAAGGATATTTTTCTGAAACAGTTTCACACGTTTGGAAGAATCGACAGAACAGAGAATAATGTGCATCAGATCCTGCTAAAAAATAAAGGTATTGAAGTTCCGAAAGACCACTGGATTTTCCAGCGATTTATCACAGTGGGCTACTGCAGCCTTATCGATTTTTCTATTGCAAATACTTTTCCCGATGCTTTCAATGAAACCTGCGAATGGTTTGAAGTCAACAACTTACCTAAAATGGCTTTCGATCACGACAGAATTATTGAAACCGGACTGGAATATTTAAGAATGAATATCAATACGGAAGTGGCAGCAAGTAACCTTCTTCCCGAAAAATTCACCATGAAAGATCTTCAGTGCCTGTATGAAACAATTTTAGGACAGAAATTCAGAAGAAATAACTTTCAGCGCAAAATCTTAAGCTTAAATATTTTAGACAGACTTGAAAAACTGTATGACGGATCTGCTAATAAAGCGCCCTATTTATACAAATTTAAAAACAGAATTTACAATCCTACCAATCAATACCCTATTTCCAACGAAGAAGAGGAAAACTGATTTATTGTTTTTAAACCGATACATCAACATAAACTATTAAAAATCAGCTTATAAAAAGACATTCAAAAAAATTTCTCTGAAATAGTTAAAAGTCTTATTTTTAGGAAAATTAAAATATAATGTCATATTATTCCCTTACAAGCATTCCCGATTATTACGGGATTGATTCCTTACTTACCGAAGAACACAAACTTATCCGCCAGTCTGTAAGAGATTGGGTAGAAAGTTTTGTAATGCCACAGATTGATCATGCTGCACAAAACCACACTGATATCCCGAACCTGATGAAAGAATTGGGACAGATCGGAGCTTTAGGACCTTATATTCCTGTCGAATACGGTGGTTCCGGACTGGATCAGATTTCCTACGGGCTGATTATGCAGGAGCTTGAAAGAGGTGATTCTGCCGTGCGTTCTGCGGCTTCCGTACAAAGTTCGCTGGTAATGTTTCCTATCAATGAATTCGGTTCTGAAGAGCAGAAGAAAAAATATTTACCTAAACTCGCAGCCGGAGAAATGATCGGATCCTTCGGTCTTACCGAGCCTAACCACGGCTCTGATCCCGGTTCTATGGAAACCAACTTTAAAGATATGGGAGACCATTATCTTTTAAATGGTGCCAAAATGTGGATTACCAATTCGCCATTGTGCGATATTGCTGTAGTCTGGGCTAAAAATGAAGAAGGCAAAGTACAGGGATTGATTGTTGAAAGAGGGATGGACGGTTTTACTACTCCGGAAACCCACAATAAATGGAGTTTGAGAGCCTCCAAAACAGGAGAACTTGTTTTCAATAATGTGAAAGTTTCAAAAGAAAATTTACTTCCGGGAGTTACCGGATTGAAAGGACCTTTATCTTGTTTAAATTCAGCGAGATATGGTATTTCATGGGGTGTCATCGGTGCTGCTATTGATTGTTACTGTACTGCAGTTCAATACTCTAAAGAAAGAAAGCAGTTCGGGAAACCAATCGGTTCTTATCAGCTGCAACAAAAAAAATTAGCAGAATTTTTAACGGAAATCACGAAAGCTCAGTTACTTTGCCTGCAGTTGGGGACTCTTAAAAATGAGCATAAAGCTACCCCGGCACAGATTTCAATGGCGAAAAGAAACAATGTGAAAATGGCCATTGATATTGCAAGAGAATCCCGACAGATTTTAGGAGGAATGGGAATCATGGGAGAATTCCCAATGATGAGGCATGCTGCGAACCTGGAATCTGTAATAACTTATGAAGGAACTCATGATGTACACCTTCTTATTACAGGTCTTGACATTACCGGAATAAACGCATTTTAAATAATCAAAAAAGGTGGCTTCGATATTCTCAGCCACCTTTTTTTAATTTGAATACGTCTTAATTTCTTCAATAAAATTAATATTAGGATTCAGGATTTCTTCAATCAGGCTCTTTACGGATTTCATAGCATCCTCAATATTTCCTTTCTCAAACTGAAGAGAAACTACTCCTTTTTTAGCTTCGGCAAAACTCCAGATTCCTGTTTCTACAGGCATTCCCCAGAACTCGGGGAGATTTTCAACCACATATTGATAAATGCAAAGCTGCAAAGCCTGCTTCCGGTCACTGTTATGGAAATATTCATCAATTTTATCTTCATCGATTTTTACAACGAGGTTTTTGATTTTAGCTGTTTTATAATCTATAATTCTAAGCGTTCCGTTAAGCCTGTCGATTCGGTCTATAAAACCAAAAAAAGAGATTTTATCGTTTTCATTTAAATAAAAATCTACTCCTTCAAAGCGTTTTTCAATATCAATAATTTCTAATGAATTTCCACTTTTCACCAGCTCTAGATCATACGTCAGAATTGTTTCAATTACTTTTTTAGCAATTGCCCGATGAATAAAATTCATTCCTTTTTCATAAAATTCCGGCTGGTGTTTCAGTTTGTCAATAGCAATTTCTATATAATGATCTATTGCTTTAATTGAATTCTTTAAATCATTTTCTTTTAATACTTTACCTTTTAAAGCCTCATAAACTTCTTGAAGTGAGTAATGAACAAGATTTCCATAGTTTTTCACAGAAAGTTCTTCTTCAATCTCATCTGTTTCAGAGGTGTTCAGAATTTTTGAAAGATAAAAATCAATAGGGTTATACAGGTAACTGGTAAGGTGGGATGCCGAAACTTTTGCTTTCCATTTTGCCAGTCTTTCCAGAACGATATCCGTTTTCTTGATTTCAATGGCCTGTGTAATGATAGGCTCCGAAGAATTCTCTATAATAAGATGTTCAATTTCATGGGAGCTTTCCATTTCGATCTGCGTAATAAATCTACTTTTTTCTCCGGTATTTACACCCGAACTTAATGCATTAAACAACAGGTGAACATTCTTAGAATCCTGAATAAGCCGGTAAAAATGATAGGCATAAATACTGTCGTTTTCTAAAAAGGTATGAAGGTCAAAGAACTTTCTTACATCAAAAGGAATATAGGTATTCTGCGAATTTCCAAGTGGAAGCTTACCCTCATTCACGGAAAGTAAAATAACATTTTCAAAGTTGAGAAGACGCGTTTCCAGAAGTCCCATGATCTGAAGCCCTCGTAAAGGTTCTCCCTGAAAGTCAATACTTTCTGAATTAATATGCTGATTGATCAGGATTTCCAGTGTCTCCATTTTTATCTCAAACAGATACGGAGAAAGCTGATTTTTAATAATCCTGAAAGCATTCTCAAAATGCGAAACATTCTCATACTGAATATCATCAATGTCAAGCCATTTTATTTCCTGGCAGAAAGCAATCAGTGCATCAAGATAATCGTTGGTAGAGTTTGCTTTCTGGAGTAAATTAAAGTAGGAAAGACTGCTCAGCAACTCATTCAGAAGTTTTTTAGAAATATAGACGATATTTCTTTCCTCAATTTTAGTTTTAAAATTATTGATAACCAATTCATCTTCAGCAGATTTTGGCAGTTCTTCAAGAATAGGAAAAATATCGCGGTAATAATAAGAAGATTTATTTTTTTCCAGTTGCTTCTGAAGATAAAAAAGCTGTTTGACCGCATTTGAAAAAGAAAGGTTTTTCAACGGAAAACCCATCGTAATGTTCAGGTTCTGAATCCCATACATCACATCAAGGCTTGCAGGCAGGAGATTTTCATCCAGCAAGACTACAGCTGTATTCGAATAGGTTTTATTGTCAATTTCTTTAAAAATTTCCGGTAAAATCTTGGTTTGGGTAATATTTCCGGAAACTTCATACACTTTTATATTTTTGGGCTGGTTAAAATCGTCCTCAATCCATTTAAAAACACGACTGTCATTAAACTCTTTCCATGTTTTATGATCTCTGAGGAACTTTCCTGCTTCCTGTCTTTCATCATCAAAATAGTATCTGTCTGCCTGAAAGAAACACTGTGCTTTATTCCATTGCAGAAGGCTTCTCACCAACTTTTCCTCTACCGGAGTAAATGCATTAAAGCCGCAAAAGACAAATTCTTCTTTTGTATTTTTAGAATACTCATCAATGTGCTTTCTTGCCGTCTCATGAATCATTCCTGAGGTTGCCCAGTTTTTTTCCAGCAATTTTTTCTTTAATACCGGAAGAAAAACATTCATATTTTTCCAGAAATTGAGGAATTTTTTTCTTGGAACATCTTCATCATCACCAAGATTTTGCGCCCAGTCTTTTATTCTTTCTTCATCAAACATGTAATGAAGCACCGCCTGGTCGCTCTCTGAGAATTTCATCATGTCGTCCCAATCCTTCTGCAAAGTAGGAAACCATTTCAGAAATTCTGAAAAATCGTCATTAGGAATAAGATTAAGGCTTTTATAAACATCAAAAGCAAAAAGCCAGAGTGAAATTCCCTGGATTTCCTGTGTATCGGCAATACGATGAATGAGTTCTTCGATCATAAAAAAATTGGGTAAAAAACCGGAGTAATTTCTTTCTTTTAAAATCTGACGTATAAAGACAATAGGCCGTTTTCCGGGTAGAATGACATTAAACCCGGACAGATCCGTGTTTTGCCCAAGAAGTTCATCAATGATTTTATTCAGGAATTTCAAGACGATTTATAGCTTTTGTAATTTTCTAATCCTTCAGCAATAATACGATTATATTCCGATTGTTTGTCTTCAAGAATTCCGTTTTTTGTTTCACTGTCGTATTGTCGCTGGAAATCCTGATATTCCTTGAGAATTCTGTTATAAATTGTTTTAAAATGCCTGTCGAAATCCGAGGATGTTTTTATATTTTCTGCTACTTCTTTGCGAAGTTTACGTGCGTATACTTCGGCTACATCAAAATGTTTTTGTTCATGAAGAAGCACATAATCGTTAATCCTTTTAACATCTTTCCATGATTTATCTTCGTTAAAAACCGTATTGATTTCTATTTTAATCGGTGCTTTCGGATTTGATGATTTTACATAGGAATAAATCCAGCCACAATTGGTATAGGCGACTACATTGGTTCCTCTCTGGTTGTTTATTTTACTTTTAAAGTTACTCCAGTCTAACTTTACATTTTCGCTCCAATATATTTTCTGTCCGAATACGACATTAGCGAAAAGAAAACAGGCTAAAAAAATCCATTTCATTTATTTACTCAACTACAATTGTCTTGGTGATCCAGTTATTACCTCCGTTCCAGAATTTAAAAGTATAAATACCCGTTTTACGAGGACTGAAATTGATCTGGTTGGCAGAAGTGTACGTGGCTTGGGTACAAGGTCCGCTGGTTATATATTTATAAGCGGTAACCGTTCTGGTAAGATTGTCGTTATGAACATAATCGTAGCCATAAAATCCCTCACAATGAGACGGATAGGTAGAATACGTTTTAATGCTCTGAATACTAAAAACATCCATCGTGTCATTCACTATTTTTACGCTGTCTATTTTAATTTTATCGATGGATTCAATTGTCTGATAATCATCGTCGTCATCACAGGAAGTAATGGACAATCCTAAAATCAGCACAAAAAACAGAAGCTTTTTCATAACAACAAATTTTGATTATCAGTATATTTTGAGCAAAAATTATTCCTAAAATATGTTAAAATTTAAGAATTAAAATTGCCTTTTGACACGTAAACCACTCTTTTCGTATCAAAAAATTCTTCATCAAAATAGTTTTTAAGATTGAAAATTTCACATTTGATTCCGGCGAGCTCTTCCGCAAGATCTCCACCTTTTAAATATAAAATTCCGTTATGCTTGGGATTAAATTGTTCTTTTTCAAATTTGCCTTTCAGCCATTTCAGAAATTCCGGCATCTGGGTTACCGCACGGCTTACCACAAAATGAAATTTCTCCTTCAGCTTTTCTGCCCTTCCGTGAACGGCATTCACATTCTGCAGTCCTACACCTTCCGCAACTGCTTGTACAACAGTTATTTTCTTTCCGATAGAATCAATTAAAGTAAATTCTGTTTCCGGAAACAAAATCGCCAGTGGAATTCCGGGGAAACCGCCGCCTGTTCCGATGTCCAAAACCCTGGTTCCGGGAGCAAACTCCATTACTTTGGCAATCCCCAGAGAATGCAAAATGTGCTTCTCATAGAGTGATTCCATATCTTTCCTGGAAATTACATTAATTTTTTCGTTCCATTCATGATAAAGATCTTCCAGTTTACCGAACTGTTCAATCTGTTTTTCTGTAAGATCCGGAAAGTATTTTAGTAGTAACGTTGTAGACATGTAAAATATTATAAAAAGCAAAAATAAGTTTTTATAAGCTTTATTCAAATAACATTAACTAAAGATTCTCAGATATTACTTTTTTAGAGTTATTCTCTTTCAATATTATTATTGGTTCTTCTTAACCTTTTTGTCATTTCTTCATCCATCTTCTTCATTTTCTTCATTTCATCCGTTCCGATCCTTGCAATATATCCGTCTTTAAGCTTAAGATCAACCCTGCCTTCCTGCTTATTAACACTCATATTTTCAATATCTTCACTATTAAAAATATAACCACGCATTATTTTTTTATATTCCGTAAAGGTCATCTTTTTTACAGATTTTGGAAGCAGTGAAAAAATTTTGTTAATCTTCTTAATCTGAATTAAATTGAAAACGTGATCGTTTTCAGAATCTTTAATGCTGACAACAATTCCGGGAAGGCCTGAAAATTTATACGGACCATCGTTGATGGGATACTCTTTACTGAACCATGCTTCCCAGACTCTTCCTTTATAACGCGCGGTGGCTTTCTGGCAGCTGATACCATTTATCTTCATAAATTCCTTTTCGATCTTCCATTTCGGAACATCGTTTTCCTGAATTACAAGATGTACGGTTTTAAATTGATCATAAAAATTTATCTCCTTTTTTGTATAATCCTTTTCTACAATATAGCTTAAATTCTGATCATAAGATTTTGCCTGAAGTAAATCACCGAAATTTCTTGTAACAGCGTAGGAAGAATCTCTTTCGTACTTGGCGGCATTATAAAAATAAGATTTCATGCCATCTGTATCAAGATTCATATAATCGGTAATCACAGAATCTTTTTTACCTGCATCAGGTTTCATCTGGTAAGAATACGTAAAACGGTACTGCTGAGCCGAAACAAAAGAAACAATGAGCAGAAAGAGTAATTTATACATTATTAATATTTTAGCAATCAGAATCCAATCGAATAACTACAAACATAGTGATAAACTTTCAGCCGGACAAAAAAGTTTACTTATATTTTAATTTTCCATAAAATACTTTTTATTATATATTTGTTAAATTAGAAATTATTAAATGGAGAAACTTTCAGACAGAGTAAAACGACTTGGTTACTCACAGACTTTTGTTATGTCCAATAAGGCACGGGAAATGAAGGCCGACGGAATAGACGTTATCAGCCTTACTTTAGGTGAACCGGATTTTGATGTTCCGGATAATATCAAACAGGCAGCTTTCGATGCCATTAACCAGAATTACAGTCACTACTCTCCTGTTCCCGGATTTTTGGAACTTCGGGAAGCAATTGTCCACAAACTGAAAAGAGACAATGAATTAGAATACAAACCGTCACAAATTTGTGTGTCAAACGGTGCAAAACAGTCTATTTTAAATGTTTTGGCCGCTTTGCTGAATGACGGTGACGAAGTGATCCTTCCGAACCCTTACTGGGTAAGCTATGACGAAATGGTAAAAATGATGGGCGGAACTTCAGTGATGCTTCCCACTTCCTATGTAACGGATTTTAAGATTACAGCCGAACAGCTGGAAGAAGCCATTACTGAGAAAACCAAGGCGGTGCTTTTCAGTTCACCATGTAATCCGTCGGGTGGATATTATACCTATGATGAGTTGAAATCCATAGCGAGAGTTATCGCAAAATATCCTCATGTCACAGTAATCTCGGATGAGATCTACGAATATATCAATTACGAAACGAAAACCACTTCCATTGCTCAGTTTCCTGAAGTATATGAGCAGACAGCCGTTATCAACGGAATGTCAAAAGCTTTCGCAATGACAGGGTGGCGGATCGGGTATTCCGCATGTCCGGAATGGCTGGCAAAAGCCTGTGAAAAAATTCAGGGACAGATGACGAGCGGAGCCAACACCGTAGCACAGCGAGCTTCCATTACCGCATTAAAAACAGATCCTTCGGAATATCAGTATATGATTGACGCTTTCAGAAAAAGAAGAGATCTTGTGTATGATTTAATTAAACAAATTCCCGGATTCAAAGTGGTACTTCCAAAAGCTGCTTTTTATTTCTTTCCGGACATCTCATTTTATATAGGAAAAACATTAAACGGAACAGAAATTAAAGACTCTGACGATTTTGCCATGTTCCTTCTCGAAAACGCCCATGTCGGTTGTGTAGGCGGAGTGTCATTCGGGAGCCCGGAATGCATCAGATTCTCTTATGCAGCTTCTGAGGAAGACCTCATTGAAGCAATGAAGAGAATCAAGAATACATTAGAACAATTCAGTTAAATATAATTACAATTAAAAAAAACTAAAACTATTTCTACAATGAATTTTTTTAAAAGAATTACCATCGCTACAAGCATTGCCGCGGCCAGCTACTGCGGATATGCTTATGGACAGGATTTCCAGTGGAAAGAAGCAAAATCAAACGGTTACACTTATAAATATGTAACCAATGATCCTACTGCTGCAAGATATTACACCCTGAAAAACGGGCTTACCGTGATTTTAAGTCCGACCAAAAAAGACCCTAGGATACAGACTTTTATTGCTACCAAAGCCGGAAGCAAAACCGATCCGGCAGATCATACGGGTCTTGCTCATTATCTTGAGCATATGCTATTCAAAGGAACAGATCAGTTCGGCTCCAAGGACTGGGCAAAAGAAAAACCTCTTTTAGATCAGATTGACGCTCTTTATGAAAAGTATAACTCTACGAAAGACGAAGCCAAAAGAAAAGAAATCTATAAAGAGATTGATAAAGTTTCCGGGGAAGCTGCAAAATATGCCATCGCCAATGAATATGACAAAATGATGTCGGGAATGGGTGCCGACGGAACCAATGCCTTTACGTCTTATGAACAGACGGTGTATACGGAAGATATTCCTGCCAACGTAACGGATAAATTTCTTGCTGTACAGGCAGAACGTTTCAGACAACCGATTTTAAGACTTTTCCACACCGAGCTGGAAGCCGTTTATGAAGAAAAAAACAGAGGTCTGGATAACGACGGAAGAAAAGTGTACGAAGCGATGTTTGCGGCGATTTTCCCTAACAACAATTACGGAAAACAAACCACAATAGGAACCATTGAACACCTTAAAAATCCTTCATTAAAAGCGATCAGGGAATATTACAATAATTATTACGTGCCGAATAATATGGGAATTATCATGTCCGGAGATTTTAATCCTGATGAAATGATTGCCAAAATCGATAAAGCATTCTCTTATATGAAGCCTAAAACGATTCCTGATTATAAAGTTGGCCAGGAAAGTCCGATTACGGCACCTATTACAAGAGAAGTCTACGGCCCGAATCCTGAAAATATTATGATCGGGTTCCGTTTTCCTGGAGCAACAACGAAAGACGCAAGAATGCTGAATTTCATCGGAAGTATGCTTACCAACGGACAGGCCGGATTAATCGACCTTGATCTTGTTAAAAAACAAAAACTGCTCAGCGCTTATGCTTTCCCATATGTTCTGAAAGATTATTCCGTCCTTTTATTGCAGGGTAATCCTACGGAAGGACAATCTCTGGACGAGGTGAAAAGCCTTCTGATTCAGGAAATTGATAAGCTGAGAAAGGGTGAATTTTCAGATGATCTCATGCAGTCCATTGTTAACAATGAGAAGAAGAATATTATTCAGAAGTACGAAAAATATAATTCAAGAGCAGAGTCTCTCATGGATGAATTTACCTCTGAAGTAGATCATAGAACGCAATTAGAATATATTGAAGAAATCTCCAAGATAACGAAAAAAGATATTATGGATTTTGCTTCAAAATATCTTAAAGATAACAATTACGTAGCAGTTTACAAAAGAAAAGGAGAAGATAAAAATATTCTGAAGGTAGACAAACCTGCTATCACTGCAGTTTCCGTAAACAGAGAAGATCAGTCGCCGTTCCTGAAAAAAGTTGATGAAATGCCGGAATCGCCGATCGCTCCAATGTGGCTTGATTTTAATAAAGATATTGATAAAGGCAAGCTGAAATCAGTTGATGTTCTTTCGGTAAAGAATACGGACAATCAGCTTTTCAGACTATATTATTATTTTGATTCCGGAAGATGGAATAACAAAATGCTTCCTTTTGCTGCAGAGTATCTGCAATATTTAGGAACAAAAAACAAATCTTCGGAACAGATCAGCAAGGAGTTTTACAAACTGGCTTCAAGCTTTAATGTAATTGCAGGAAATGAAGAAACCTACGTTTCGCTGGAAGGTTTAAATGAAAACTTCGAAAAAACGGCTGCGCTATTCGAAGATCTTATTAAAAACTGCCAACCGGATCAGAAAGCCCTGGATTCCTATAAAGCAAGAGTAAAAAAGTCCAGAGCAAACGCAAAACAAAATAAAGGTGCAATCATGAGCGGACTAAGAAGTTATGCTCAATACGGTGCACAGAATCCATTCAATAATGTTTTAACGGATGCTGAGCTTGATGCATTAAAAGCAGAAGATCTGGTGAATATGCTTCATGATTTATTTAATTATAAACATAAAATCCTTCACTACGGACCAAAATCTGCGAATGAAGTATCATCTTCTTTAGCATCCATTCATAATGTTCCGGCCTCGCTTAAAGACATGCCGAAATCTAAAACGTTCACACAGGTTTCAACAGATAAAAATCAGGTTCTATTTGCTCATTATGACATGGTTCAGGCAGAAATCTTCTGGGTACGAAACAGCGATCCTTATAATGTAAGCATTACGCCAACGGTAAGTTTATTCAACAACTATTTCGGTGGCGGAATGGGATCAGTAGTGTTCCAGACGATCAGGGAGTCTAAAGCTTTAGCGTATTCTACATATTCTTATTTTTCTCTTCCGGGAAAAAAAGAGGATAAAGATATGATTATGGCCTACGTAGGAACTCAGGCTGATAAATTCAATGAATCTACAACAGCCATGAATGAACTGCTTACTACCCTTCCGAAATCTGATCAGCTATTCGAAACAGCAAAAAGCGGATTGAAAAAATCTATTGCTGCAGAAAGGATCACTCAGGACGGTATTATCTTTAATTATCTGAGAGCACAGAAACTCGGGAACAATTCAGACGTGAGAAAGATCGTTTACGAACAGGCTCCTAAACTTACTTTTGCAGACATCAATACTTTCCACAACAAAGAAATGAAAGGCAAAAACTATACGTACTGTGTTGTAGCTTCTCAGGATAAAATACAAGAGGCTGACATGCAAAAACTCGGTGAAGTAAAAAAATTAAATCTTACGGAAATATTTGGTTATTAAAATTCACCATAAATAACAAAAAGCCCTGAATTCAGGGCTTTTTTATTTGTATTAAGGCTAAAATAATTATAGATTTTATTTATCGAAACTTGTTTGTTTGATAGACGAAGTATTTCTATATTTGCAACAGAAAAATTTAAATAAAAAAACAAGAAATTATGTCTTTAGTAGGAAAAAAATTCCCGAATGTAACCATTGACGCAATGTCTGAAATGGGTGATGATCTTAGAATCAATGTTTTTGAAGAAGCAACTGCAAATCAGCAAAAAGTTCTTTTGTTTTGGTACCCGAAAGATTTTACTTTTGTATGCCCTACCGAACTTCACGCTTTCCAGGAAGCTTTAGGAGAATTTGAAAAAAGAAACACTAAAGTAATCGGTGCTTCTTGCGATACAAACGAAGTGCATTTTGCATGGCTGAATGTTTCAAAAGACAACGGAGGTATTGAAGGAGTTACTTATCCAATTCTTGCCGATACGCACAGACAACTGGCAAACCTTTTAGGAATTGTTGATCAGGATTTTGAATACAATGATGAAGGTGAAGAAGTTTTCACAGGTTCAAACGTTACATACAGAGCAACTTATCTTATCGACGAAACAGGAAAAATTTTCCATGAGTCTGTAAATGATATGCCTTTGGGAAGAAATGTAAAAGAATATTTAAGATTAATTGACGCTTATACTCACGTTCAGAAGCATGGTGAAGTTTGCCCTGCCAACTGGGAAGAAGGAAAAGATGCAATGAAAGCTGACAGAACTTCTACTGCTGAATATTTAGCTAAAAATTAATAATTTTTAATATAACAATGTAACAATCTAACAGTATAACAATTTTTAAAAGTAGTTTTTTGAATTGTTACATTGGTAAATTTTTAGATTGTTACATTGTTTATTTTTATAAAAATAAATTTATGTATACAGAATTAACAGAAGATACGCTGCAGAATATTGTAAGCGAAAATGAAAAAGTAGTGGTGCAGTACGGTGCAACATGGTGTGGAAACTGCAGAATAATGAAGCCGAAATTCAAAAAATTAGCTTCTGAAAATGACAGTATTCCTTTCTTATATGTAGATGCCGAAAAATTGCCGGAAAGCAGAAAATTGGCTAAAGTAGACAATTTACCAACGTTTGCCATCTTCAGAAATGGTGAGCTGGTAAATCAGGTTCAGACCAATAAAGCAGAGAGTTTAACCGAATTATTTAACGAATTATAATGAAGTTACCCATCATAAGACAGTTTTATCAGAATCAGACGCCTGAAAACCTTGAAAAAACACTGGAAGTACTGGAAAGTTTCTGTGAATTCAGAGGAACAAGCGAGGAAGACCTTAATGTTGCCGGAGAATTGATTACCAATATCTGCGGAGCTCTGGAAGTTCATGCCAACGTACAAACAGGAATGAGTGAAAAAGATGCTTTAAACTCTTTTGCTCAGAAGGTTTTAGGATCAATTGATAAATAAATCTGATTTAAAATTGAACGATTTTAAAATAAATTTTTTTGCGAAGTTTACCCGTAACTTCCAAACAAAAATCCCGATGAAAAAACATCAGGATTTTTTTATAAAAAAGTTAACTTCTTACCTTTTACTTCTAACTTCTCACCATCTTAACTTCTTCTGCTCATCAGAATACTTAAGATATACCAGAATAAAAGCATGATTGAAGCAAAAAGCTGTAAAGAAGCTCCTACATATTGGTTCGTGCTGTAAGAATCCTTTAATTTACTTGTCTGATAAAGAATGGTTGCAGAAGCCAGAATTACCATTCCTACCGAGAACCAAAGTCCAAGATTAAATCCGAATAACATTCCCCCAACAATCAAGCCAAGAGATATAAATCCTCCAATCACAATGATGTTTCTAAGGAAAGAAAAGTCCCTTTTTGAAGTAAATGCGACGAATGAAATCCCTGAAAACATGGCAATCGTAAGCATTGCTGCCTGGAAAATCACCTGCGGCCCGGTATAAAGCGTTGCAATTTTAATCAGTGGAAGAAAAATAACTGCTTCCAGCAAAATATAAAATCCTAACCCGAAATATTGTGTCGATTTGCTCAGTGAAAGCGACCATTTTGTAGCCAAAACAGAAGCAATCCAGAATACTCCGATAATTAAAAGCCAGATGTAGCGCTGGGCAAACATGGCAAAGATTAACTGATCCGGCACAACCTGCAGTAAAATAGTTTCCACACCGATAAACGCAAGAATTGCAAATGCAACGTGTAAATACGTTTTTTTGTAAAAGTCGGCTTTTTCAATATCTGAAGAATGCGCAACCAAAACGTCTGTCATCATAGTTTATATATTAATTTATTATTCATTATTTATTGCTCATTACTCATAAGCTACTCTGCATATTCAGATTTTACCCCAAGAATTTTACCATCATTTTCAAAAATTACATTGATCATATCCCTCGGAGGATCCTGTTGATCATCGGCATATTTATATTGAATGATCGGATAGGTTTCATTTTCGTACAATTTCTGATAGCCGGATTTGTACACTTCCATTTTCCGTTCAAAGCTTATTCCGCCTGATAATTTTGAAATTATATCATCAGACATGTAATAGGCTATTTTATCAGAAACCAGCATTTTGATTTTTCCTTTGTCCGAAGATTTCAGCGCAGCAACAAATTTCATGAAGGCCTGATTATATAAATCAACTTTATCCTTACTTAATTCCGAGGTAAGCTCTATCTTCTTGCTCTCAACAATCTTTATGCTGCTCTTTTGCTGGGAAACAGCCCAGTGAAAAGCAAAAAATGCACCTATAAAAAGTATTTTTTTCATGTGAATCTATGATTGGTTGACAGCAAGATACGAAGAATTATATTACTGATAAAAATTTCATCGTATCAACATTATCGGCGTACGTATCAAGACCCGGGTTTTGAGCTTCACCCAAAGCAACGGAGTTTAATCCCAATTCTTCCTTCGCCACAACACACTGAATATTTTCTTCATTCTCAGCAATGAAGTCCTTTACTTCATCCAGAGAAGAATATCTGCTGAAATTAATAACCGAAAGCGGACTGAACAGCTTATCGTCTTCTTTCAGCATCACAAAATTATTATCCCAGAATTTTTCCTGGTTTAAAAGATAAACCGCCCTGTTATAATCGTAATTATTCGCGTATTTATTATGATTGATAATATCCTGAAAACCAATGAAGCTTTCAAAAAGCCTGTCAATAACATAATCCTGCGGAATTAAAAGGCGGGTTACATTTCTGCAGCCTAACCCGAAATACCGGAAAATATCTTCAGCCAGAAGCTTCAGTTCATCTTCCGTTTCATCACCTTTAATTACGGCAACAGACGTTCTGTTCTTTCTGATGATGTGCAGATGATTTTTAAAGTAATACTCGAGATACCGTGCCGTATTGTTGCTTCCCGTAGCAATTACCGCATCAAAATTTTCAAGCCTTTCCACAAATTCAAATGTTACATTTTCATCGGAAAATTCTTTCCATTTTTTAAGTAAAAAAGGAATCATATAACGATCTTTTGAAGACAGTTTTATTATTGGAATATGATTGCTCAGTACCACAGAGATCACATCATGAAATCCCACAAGAGGAATGTTGCCGGCCAAGATGAGCCCTACTCTTTTTGATGTTTTGGAAATGGAATATTCTTTAAGCCAATTATTTATATTTTCATCCGTCAGCAGATCAGCCCATTGTTTCAAAGCAAATTTCTGGTTCTCAACCGTAAACCAGGGGTTCTCAATTTCAGACTTCTTTATCAAAAGTTCAAAATCAACATCATTTTCGTTATAATTTTCAGATTTTTTTGATAAAAATGCTTTTATATAATCACTAAGCCGTATAAGTCCTAAAACTTGATTTTCAATATTCATAAGTACTGCAAAATTGGGGAATATTTTGTAATTTTGTGCAAATTTAAAAAAAATTAGCGATGGCTATTAAAATAACTGATGAATGCATTAATTGCGGAGCCTGCGAACCGGAATGCCCGAATAATGCAATTTATGAAGGAGCAGTCGACTGGAAAGCTTCAGAAGGTACAGAACTCAAAGGTACCGTAACATTACCATCAGGTCTTACGGTAGATGCAGATGCACCGCAGGAACCGGTAAGTGATGATGTCTATTTTATTGTAACAGACAAATGTACGGAGTGCAAAGGCTTCCATGAAGAGCCGCAGTGTGCTGCAGTATGTCCGGTAGACTGCTGTGTTCCGGATGAAGATCATGTAGAATCTGAAGAAGCACTGCTTAATAAAAAAGCATTCTTACACGGAGAATAAAAACTGCCGTCTCATTCATTATGAGACGGTTTTTTATATCCGAAACCCTATATTTTATCAATACATTATAAATGAAGCCGTAAGATGAATCTGTTGCGGCAGCCAAAAAATCAATAATATGAGCAAAAAACACAACTTTAGCGCAGGACCATGTATTTTACCTCAGGAAGTTTTCGAAAAATCGGCACAGGCTATTTTAGATTTCAACGGAATCGGCTTGTCTCTTCTGGAAATATCCCACAGAAGCAAGGATTTCGTGACTGTAATGGATGAAGCACGCGCCATTGTAAAAAGACTGATGAATCTGGGTGATGATTATGAAGTGTTGTATCTGGGCGGTGGTGCAAGCCTTCAGTTTGCTATGGTTCCGTATAACCTGATGAAGGTGGGCGGAAAAGCAGCCTATCTTGATACGGGAACCTGGGCGGCAGGAGCTGTTAAAGAAGCCAAAAAAGTAGGAACTGTTGATATAGTGGGCTCTTCCAAAGAAGAAAACTATTCTTTCATTCCAAAAGATTACACAGTAGGTTCAGAATATGATTATTTCCACTGTACATCCAATAATACCATCTACGGGACTCAGATGAAATCCTTTCCGGAAGCAGATACTTTAATGGTCTGTGACATGAGCTCAGATATTTTCTCAAGACAATTAGATTTCTCAAAATTTGATCTGATCTACGCCGGAGCACAGAAAAATATGGGCCCTGCAGGAGTGACTTTAGTAGTAATCAAAAAAGAGATCTTAGGCAAAACAGGAAGAGAAAACATGTTCTCCATTTTGGATTATTCCCAGCATATTGCTAAAGAATCAATGTACAATACCCCTCCGGTTTTCCCGGTATATGCGTCTTTGCTGACTTTGCAGCATCTTGAACAAAACGGCGGAATTGCAGGAGCTGAAGCCCGAAATGAGGCAAAAGCAAAATTATTATACGACGAAATAGACCGCAACCCACTTTTTGAAACATTCTGTGTAAAGGAAGATCGTTCCCTGATGAATGTTTCCTTCAAGATTACCGATGAAAGCAAAAAAGAAGCATTCGATAATGCATGGAAAGCTGCAGGAATAAGCGGATTAAACGGACACAGAAGCCTTGGAGGTTACCGTGCAAGCCTTTACAATGCTTTACCGATCGAAAGTGTTCAGGTATTGGTAGATGTCATGAAATCGATCAAGTAATTAAAGATTAAAAATTCAGAGATTAAAAAATGAATACCATTATTTTAAATTTTCTTAATTTGCGAGCCGATTTGGAATTTTTAAATACATTAATTTTTTAAATCTTAAATCAAATAAAAAATGAAAGTTTTAGCTAACGACGGTATTTCCAAAGCAGGTGAACAGGCATTAAAGAATGCAGGAATTGAAATTCTGGATAACAGGGTTGCGCAGGATCATGTCATCAATTTCATCAACGAAAATAACGTTGATGTTCTGCTGGTAAGAAGCGCTACCAAAGTAAGACAGGACCTGATAGATGCCTGTCCAGGCCTCAAAATCATCGGAAGAGGCGGTATCGGAATGGATAATATCGACGTGGAGTATGCGATTGATAAAGGACTGTATGTTATCAATACGCCGACTGCTTCATCGAAATCCGTTGCAGAACTTGTTTTCGGGCATTTTTTCTCACTGGCAAGATTTCTTCATGAATCCAACAGACTGATGCCGCTGGAAGGAGAAACCCATTTCGATGCAATGAAAAAGTCGTTCAGCAAAGCATATGAACTTTCAGGAAAAACCTTAGGAGTAATCGGCTTTGGAAGTATAGGCCAGGAAGTAGTGAAAATGGGAATTTCTCTGGGAATGAAAGTCATTGTTCTCACAAGAAAACCAAAAACAAAAGTTCTTACGCTTGAATTTTTTGACGGTCAGACTTTAAATTTTGAAATTACTTCTACCAACGATATGGATGCATTCCTTAAAGAAGCAGACTTTATCAGCATCAATACTCCGAAAACAAATGAATATATCATAGATACTCCCCAGTTTGAAAAAATGAAGGATGGAGTCTATATTGTAAATACTGCAAGAGGCGGTGTCATCAATGAAGTATCCCTGATCGATTTTATCGAATCCGGGAAAGTTGCCGGCGCTGCACTGGACGTTTTTGAAAAAGAACCCAATCCGGAAGTTCTTCTGCTGATGAACCCTGCTCTGTCCCTGTCTCCGCACGTGGGCGGAAATACGGTAGATGCCCAGGAAAAAATCGGGGTGGAACTTGCAGAACAAATTATCAAAATAAAAGAAACTATACAATAAAATATGCCTGTTTTTAAACCTTTTCGCGGAATAAGACCTCATAAAGACTATGAGAGTACTTTCCCTACTCACCCTCTTGATAACTTCACCCAAGAAGAGATAGCGGAAAAAGCTCAAGTTGAAGATACTTACATTAATATGATAAAACCTTATGTTGTAAGTAAATCCAAAGATATTGATAGGAATTTAAGAAAAATCCGTTCTACATTTGAAGAACTGATGGACGAAAATAAGCTCGTTCAGGACAATTCGGCCTATTATCTTTATGAGCAGATCTATCCCAACAAACAGGTTTTCAGAGGACTTTTAGGATTGGCTAGTATTGAAGATTTCTGGAACGGAAAGATTAAAAGGCACGAAAGTACCATTCCGCAGAAAAAAGAAAAGCTTGCGCATTACCTGGAAAAAGTAAACCTTCAGGCAGAACCGGTTTTGCTTACCTACCCTGCTAATTCGAAGATTGAACTTCTCATGAACCATGAGGAAAAAAACGTTCCAATCTTTAACCACGTTGATACCAAAGGAATCAGGCATAAAATCTGGAGGATCGACAACCGTCTTAAATTACAGCAGTTCAAGGAAGTGATTGATCAGATTGATTCTTTTTACATTGCAGACGGCCACCACAGAATAGGTTCTACGGCACTGAATGCCAAACATCAGAAAGACAAAAACAAAAGACATAACGGAACAGAACTTTACAACTTCGTCTACAGCTTTATCGTTTCCAACCAGTCTATTAAAATCCATGATTACAACAGAATCGTAACGGATCTTAACGGACTGTCAAACGAAGAATTTTTAAAAGAGCTGGAAACGTATTTCCTCATCCACGAAAAAGGAGAAACGGCCTATTTCCCTTCGCAGAAATTCCATATCTCAATGTACATGGATGGTAAATTCTACTCACTTCACGTAAAACATGACCTGCGTTCACAGGAAATGTCTCTTGATAACCTGGATCACCACCTTCTTGATAAATATGTTTTCAAAAATATTTTGAAAATTGAAGACCCGGACAGCTCTGAAAAAATCGATTATATCAAAGGAACATCCAATATAGAAGGAATCAGCCATCTCAAAGAAAGAATTGATAGTGGTGGTGGCAAAGCGGGATTCGGAATTTATCCCGTAAGCTTTAACGATATGATTAAAATTTCAGATTTAAAGCTGAGTATGCCTCCGAAATGTACATTCATTGAGCCTAAATTGGTTACTGCACTCCTGATGTACGATATGAAACAATAAATACTAACCATTTTTTCGTTACTTTTAGCATGGAAAAAGAACGGTAAAATAAATGAAAAAGATCTTCATTATCATTCCACTCTTTTTGGGTGGATTTTTATTTTCTCAGAAAAAACCGGTAAAAAAGCCGGTAAAAAAGACTGCCATCACCCAAAAACTCAACTATCATGATGAGTTTAAAAAAATTTCGGATGAAATCATGGTGAACGGTATGGCCTATAACAATCTGGGAGAACTTACCAAAGGGATTGGTCCACGCTTCAGCGCTACTCCGGGATATATTAAAGCAGTGGAATGGGCTGAAAGAAAGCTGAAAGAAATAGGTGTGGAAATGATCTGGAGGCAGGAAGCAAAAGTTCCGGTCTGGATAAGAGGAAGAGAATCCCTTCAGATAAAAGCAGGAAACGGAGACTGGAAAAATATCAGGATGCTGTCTTTCGGCAACTCTGAAGGCACCGGAGGAAAAGATCTTACCGGAGAAATCATATTGATCAGCACTACTTCAGAATTGAATGCCATGTCGATAGGTCAGCTGAAAGATAAGGTCGTTTTTGTAAACCTTCCTATGGACCCGAAAATTATCAATACAAGTGATTCCTATCTTATTGCCGCAAAATCAAAGCTGATTTCACCTTCTGTGATAGCCAAAACCGGAGCAAAAGCATTAATCATACGGTCATTAACCACCGCTAACGATGATACGCCACATGCAAAGATGATTTATTATGAACCGGATGATAAAGTAAAAATTCCGGCTCTCACCATAGGAGCCAGATCGGCAGATGAACTTGAAAACCTGCTGAAAAAGCAGAAAGTTACCGCTAAAATCAACATGACCGCAGAATCGAAAGGCGAAACTATCAATCCCAATATCATTGCGGAAATTCCCGGTAAAAAAGATTCTAAAGTAATCGTTCTGGGTGCTCAACTTGATTGCTGGGATTTTGGAGAAGGTGCAATTGACGACGGTACCGGTGTTGCGCAATGTATTGAAGTTTTAAGAACCTTCAAAGCTCTAGGTATTGAAAATAATCACACCATAAGAGTTGTATTGTATGCAAACAGTGAAAATGGCGGACAAGGCCGTGAAATGTATGCTGCTTATGTGAAAAAGAAAGAGGAAAAACACGTTTTTGCGTTAGGAACAGATGCCGGAGGATATTCCCCAAGAGGATTTTCACTGGATATGTCTCCTCAGAGGCGAAGACAGATCTTTGAATGGAAAAACTATTTCCTTCCTTATGGAGTCTATGATTTTGACCAGACAGATGCCATTCAGGATATTTCGCCATTGAAAAAGCTTGATATTCCGCTGGCTGAACTGGTGGTTGATACGCAAAGATATTTCGATTATCATCATTCTGTGGAAGATACCTTTGATAAGGTAAATAAAAGAGAACTTCTTCTCGGCGCTGTCGCCATGACACAGATGATTTTTATAATCGACAACAACTGGTAGCAATAAAATAGAAATTTAAATAACTCTTATATCGCAGGAAAAACGAAGTTTCATACAAAATTTGTATCTCAAATATAAAGAACTTTGTGCAACCTTGCGTTTTATAAAAATAACCACTATAAATATTACATGGAAATCATCAAACCTGACCTGAAACCTGAACTTCTTGCCGATACCAAAACCAAAGCACTCTATGACCAGCTGCAACACCTCCTGAACGAGCTTGATAAAAAGAAAATTTCGGAAGAAACAGTACAAAAGATCAACAGCGAGACCGCAGCAATCAGCGCCACTTCTTTAAGGGATAAAGATTTATATAAAATGCTGAAACAAAAGCAAACCGGCATCATCAAACTTCTTGAAAAAGAACATAAAATCGTCCCTAAAAACTACTATCGTAATGTATGGCTGGCTGCAGGGATGGGCGCGTTCGGGCTTCCAATTGGTGTTGCATTCGGGCTGCTGATAGGAAATATTGCACTGCTCAGCATCGGATTACCTATCGGGATGGTCATTGGCATTGCCGTCGGCACTTCTCTTGATAAAAAAGCGGAAGCTGAAGGAAGACAGCTAGATGTTGAAATTAAAGCTTAACAGGAAAGACATCAGCATATAACTAATTTATTTTTAACATTAAAAAATAGAAGATTTAAATATTAATTTAATGATTTTAATAAATTAATTTAAAATTATTATATGCTTCTTTCACTAAGAAGTTACCCATCAAACCAATTATAATTAGTATTGAAAATACATGAAAAATATTTTAAGCACCATTCTTTTAGCCGGAAGCATCGCTGTTTCCGCACAGGCAAAAAAAGACTCCATACAATTTGCAAAAATTTCCACGGAAATTTTAAATAAAGGAAAAAGCTACACCGAACTCCGTGAGCTTACTAAAAATATCGGTCACCGTCTCAGCGGTTCAGAATCCTACGAGAAGGCCGTACAATGGTCTGCACAAAAACTTCGGGAAGCCGGAGCAGATAAAGTGTGGCTCCAGGAAGTGATGATTCCGGTCTGGGTGAGAGGAAAAGAATCTTTGTACATCAAAACAGCAAAAGGAAACTGGAAAAGCTTAAAAATGCTTTCGTTGGGTAATTCCGAAGGAACCGGCGGCAAAGACGTTTCCGGCGAAATCATTATGGTGCGCTCAATGGACGAATATGAAAAACTTTCTCCGGAACAGGTGAAGGATAAAATTGTTTTCTTCAATTATCCTTTCAGCCAGTCGTATATCGAAACGTTCTTAGGATATAGCGATGCTGCGAAATACAGAACAACTGCCGCTTCTTTAACTGCAAAAAAGGGTGGTAAGTTTACCATAATCCGTTCACTTTCCTCGGCATTTGACGACGTACCGCATACCGGGGCAATGCGTTATGCAGATGAACAAAAAATTCCTGCCGTTGCCATCGGAAGCACTACTGCAGATGAACTTGCCGAACTGCTGCAATCCCAAAAAGTTACGGCAAAGCTTAATTCCAACTGTGGGATGAAAGGCGAAAGGCGCTCCCACTCTGTTATCGGAGAAATTACCGGTAAGAAAGATCAAAGCGTCATTGTCGTCGGCGGACATCTCGATTCCTGGGATGTGGGGGAAGGAGCCCATGATGACGGCGCCGGAATTGTCCAGAGCATCGAAGTATTGAGGACTTTTAAAAACCTGGAAATCCGGAATAACCATACGATCCGGGTGGTGTGTTTTGCCAATGAAGAAAACGGAGTCAGAGGCGGTGTTCAGTACGGAAAAATTGCCAAAGAAAGCAATGAGAAACATCTTTTCGCAATAGAATCCGATGCGGGCGGATTTACCCCGAGAGGAATTTCCCTGGATATGGATCCGGAAAAAAGAAAGCAAATCCAAAGCTGGTCGGAACTTTTCTTACCGTACGGAATTTATGATTTTAAAAACACCTATTCCGGGACGGATTTATATCCTCTTCATGATATGGGCATTCCGGCGGCAGAGCTGGTTCCGGATTCTCAGCGGTATTTTGATATCCACCACACCGAAGAAGATACTTTTGAAAAGGTAAACCGAAGAGAACTTCTTTTAGGCGCTGTAGCGATGACCCAGCTTATTTATATGATTGATAAAAACTGGTAGATAATTTAACCGTTCTTTTTTAAGAGCGGTTTTTTTGAGATGATTTCTTAGCATACTTTCCCGAAAACCTGTCGCACCCTAGTAATGAACTTTCGGGTGTTCCCGAAAGGCTGCTGCACCCTGCAGTGAACTTTCGGGAACACCCGAAAGGCTGCCGCACCCTGCAGGAAGCTTTCCGGTAACCGGGAATGGCTGTCGCACCCCTGCAGCAAACTTTCCGGCACAATTTGCTTTTACTTCCCATAAACAACAATATATTATTAAACAATGAAATATTGTATTAATGTTTTTGAGTTGATTTGATGAAGCGCACGATCTAATCTGTGTAATCTGTGTGATCTGCGGGAGAATTAAAAAACTGATTACTATTATTTACATTTAACGCTACGTTCGCAAGGAAATGTTTTATTGTGTGTGTATTATCGAGCGCAAGGGCACTCTGTTCAGCAAGTGACAGCAATGTTGAATTCAAAATTATTAATCTTTAAAAACACATTTATCATTTGCTGAGTGGAACGCCTTTGCGAACGGAAATAGACGCAAGATATTAATTAATAACCAAGCGTTCTTTGCGATAAAAAATAAGGTCTTTTCTTATTTTTAATACTATGATCGTGAAGCAATGTTTATTGTGTATGGATTTTCAATCGCAAAGATGATGATAAATAACCGTATTATTTAAGGAGCAAAGAGTAATCAACAAGTTGATTTGAAAGCTCATGATTTAATCTGGATTATTTGTATGATCTGCGGGACTAATTAAAAAATGATTGATATTATATACATTAACGCTACGTCCGCAAGGCAATATTTTATTGTTTGTTAATTTACGCTCGCAAGGGCACTCTGTTCAGCAAGTGATAACAATGCTGAATTCAAAATTGTTAATCTTTAAATACATCTTTCATTTGCTGAGTAGAACGCCTTTGCGAACGGAAATAGACGCAAGATATTAATTAATAACCAAGCGTTCTTTGCGATAAAATAAAGTTTTCTTATTTTTAATATTATGATCGCAATGCAATGTTATTATGTATGAATTCAATCGCAAAGATGATGATAAATAACCGTATTATTTAAGGAACAAAGAGTAATCAACAAGTTGATTTGATGAAGCTCTTGATTGAATTTGGATTATCTGTGGAATCTGTGGGATCTGAGGGACTAATTAAAAAATGATTGATATTATATACATTAACGATACGTCCGCAAGGCAATATTTTATTGTTTGTTAATTTACGCTCGCAAGGGCACTCTGTTCAGCAAGTGACAGCAATGCTGAATTCAAAATTGTTAATCTTTAAAATACATCTTTCATTTGCTGAGTGGAACTCCTTTGCGAACGGGGATAAGCGCAATATTTAATTAAATAACCAAGCGTTCTTTGTACTGAAAATTAAAAAAGATTAATTTGTTTCTCCCGCTGATTTTGCTGATCTAGCAGATTTATGGTAGGATAAAAACTGTTCCTATTATTGTAAGCATCTTTAGAAAGGAAACTACTTCAGATACACCTTTTTATTCATTTGTATATCAATGATCTTACCGCCTCGTTTTATCTGTAATTTCAGGCGATCCAGATCTTTTTCCACGCGGTTAATGAAATAATAACACGACTTTTCTTTATCAAGATTCTGGAAAGAAATTCCGTTCATGCTGAGAATAGCGTCCCCGATTTTCAGTGGAAAATTGTCTTCTTCGAAAACAAAAGTTACCATTGCATTGCCATTGACAAACCTATAACTGAAACCGAACGACTCAAGAGTTGAAGGACTTTTGGCGATTCTTTTCATGTAGATTTTGTTGTTTTTCCAGTCGAGGATGAAGGTGAAATCTTTAAAGAATTCATTCCCGATAAGATCCGTTTTTCCTGAGCCTATCTTTTCATCCTGAAACACTGTATTTCCCATTTTCAGGGAATCGGCACGGAAAATATATCCAGCTGCCGGAGTGGCGGTCCCGAAAGCGCCGGTAGTACGTGTCCCGAAAGTTTTGATCACATGCTGAAAGGTTTTGGGATCGATGCCATCGCCGGAAATTTCCAGCCTGCCTGTAAATCCGGTATCGAAAGTCAGTTTTATATCTTTATGGAGAAGCGATGCGGTAATGACAGGCGTCTTTTGCGGCTGACTGTCAAAAGGAATCACAATGTCATAATCCTGGACGTTAAAATTGGAAAGATCTGCTGAAGCTTCCAGGATGTTTTCGGAATAGTTGACTTTCCAGAAGAGTTTTGCCATCTGATTGGCTCCGATAATGCCATCCACTTTCAGGCATCCCAGTTCCGCTGAGTTTAGATCAAGAACAATAGCGCCTACGTTTTTGAAAACAAGGTTGTCCACTTTCATTTCCGGAAGTTCGGTGAAGATCTGCTGCTGCACCTTTTCATCAGAATCTTTAATGGATCTTTTGTATTTTTTCCTGAGGTTGAGTTCTTTGTAAATCGCCTGGGAAATAACCGTCGGCGCCCCGGAATCGAAAATAAAATTGTAGGTTTTCCCGCTGATGTTCACCTTTACAAACGGCAGGTTGTTTTCATATCTCAGGCCGACTTTTTCAACAGGCTGCTGCAGCTGCACCTCCCCTTTTTCAAAAAAGTTTTTCCCCTGCCCGAAAACCGTAACTGCTGAGAATAGAAATAAGGTGTAAAGGATTTTTATCATGGGCTTATTTTATGGCTAAAATAAGGTTTTTTGTGGGGATGGGGAAATGGGGTTTCATTAATGAAATATAATTATACGCTTCTTTGCAATTCTATTTCAGGCATCTCATCATAAGTTCGTCCGTTTAATAATCTACCTGCTGCTTTTTTATTTTTACCACCCCATTGTTTAAAGAAAAATGCAACATCATTTTTTTTACATTGCTCCTGTATATCAATAACCCAATCTGCATCCATTGGTCTTGGCTTATGCCCACTTTCTCCACCAACTATAACCCAATCAATATTTTCTAAATTTAAGTCCGGTAAAGGACCAAGTAACGGTTCAAGAGATAGAAATTTTACTCTCGCATTTGTATTTCTAAGAGAATCAATTCTATTCGTAACAGTATTATTTTCAACAGAAACGCCCATCCAAATATTATGTGTCCATTTTAGTTCTGTATGCAATTCTAAAAGTCTTTCCGAACGTTTAGTTAAAACTTGGAAAACATGTTGCGGATTATTATTCATTACTTTAAAAACTTTCTTTATAAACTCTAAAGGAATATCTTTATGAAACAAATCACTCATTGAGTTAACAAATACTACTTTAGAAGTCTTCCAAGTATAAGGAGTATCTAATGCCTCTTCATGAATTCTCACTTCAAAATTATCCTTATACTTTTCTAGTCCCATTGCCTGTAATCTTTTAGACATTATTTCTGCATAGCAGAATTTACATCCAGCTGAAATCTTGTCGCATCCAGTTGTAGGATTCCAAGTCATTTCAGTCCATTCTATATTAGATTGTGCCATTATTGAATTTTTTTATTATACTGTTTGCAATATTAACTGCGACTCTCGTATCTGAAGCCATGAAAAAATGAAACATTATAGAATTATTTTTATTTTTTAAAACATAAGGTTTTGACACGAATTTAAAAAGTTTATTCAATCTTTCTTCATATAATTTTGCAGCTTTCTCAATTGCATTGTTTTCTTTTTTTATTTGTTTTACTTCGCCAAACAATGTGTAAATAGTAGATTCTTGATAAAAGTACGGCAATATCTCTTCTCTAGTCATACCTAAAAACATTTCCAATTTAGTCATCCAAGCCTCTGAAATCTCTCCATCATTTTTTAATAATCTATTTAAACCTATACCAGTTGGTACCAAAATCCAAACATCAACTGAATGTTCTTTTAGTGTTTGTAAAGATTCCCAATTGACTTGCATACCATATGGATCTATATATGCTAAAGACTTATATTTTTTTCCATTCCCTGAAAGAAATCTGCTCATTGATTTAATCTTTTCATTACAATCATTATTTGCTACATGTATCAAATTCTTTTTGGTTGAAAAAGTTTGATGTAAAGTTTTCTTTAAGCTTTCAGCAAAATCTTTTTCTTTTTCTACAAAATAATAAAGATCGAAGGCTCTAGGTTGATCAATTTCTAAAATCCTTTTCGCAGCGCCTACTATAGAATTTTCATCTTCCCCAATGATTTCTCCCGAACCCGCAAATCCATCGAAATATAATAATTGCCAGTTATACTGTTCAGCATATTTTTTCATTATTGTCAAATATGCTTTTGCATATTCAATTAAAATTTCTATTTTATTTTCTGTCCAGTTTCCTCCAAACTTATTCATAGTTATAATTTTACATCTAAAATATAAAGATACTTTTAAGAAAAATTACGGCTTTCCGTATTTTCCCTGAATTTTTTCAACAAAAAAAAGCCATCCCAACGGACAGCTTTCAATTAAACATTTAAAATTCTAAATTTTATCTAATACTTTCTTCGGAAGCACTTTTACCAATTGCGGTTTGTATTCCTTTTCGACAATAACAAACTTCCAGTTTTTGCGGTCTTTGGAAACGGCACAGGCTTTCATATTCGTATTGATGGTGTAGATGCCTTCTTTTGACAGATATTTCACGTTGTTTTTTCCGTATCTCTTTTCCAGCATGGTGTTGACCTGCTTTTTCATATCGTCATTCAGGGAAGACATATTGCATTTCATGGTAAAATAATAATGGGCAATGGAGAAATATTCCCCGTTGATGAGTTCTGCCTTTTCAATATTCCCGAATTTCAGGTTACTGACTTCAATCTTCATGAAGGGATTGTTGTACGTCATGTTCAGGATCTGGGTCATCTGTTCCTTCGGAACAACGGTAAAGAATTTCGGGTAAATATAGCCGACAGCCTGGTCGATCTTTTTAGTCATCACCGAATTCATGAAATAGGAAAGGCTTTTTTTAATGGCTGCATCGTCGGAATTCTGCTTTGCCTGAGCAAATGTTAAAGAGGAGATCAGGACGAATACAAACAGCAGTGATCTGGTTTTCATAATTTTATTACTTTTTATGTACGTCAGCTCGGTGTTTTTCATAATACAACTGAGAAATGCATCAACTTATTCAGATAATTAACTTCCCAATACGAACTTTCAAAACCTACCCGAAGTGACCTTGGATTTTGGCTGATAGGTCGCAGAATTCGGTGGAATCGTTACAAAGTGATTTCTACATTATTTTTTGATAAAAGGGGTCATCACCTGTTTTGCATTCGCATTCCTGGATGCATGTAAAGCCAAAATGTATTTTCCGGCTGATAAATTCCTAATATCAATATCTTTGCCGTTCAGGTTACCGGATGTGATCATTCTTCCTGACATATCATAGATATTATACCTGTCAAACACTGAAACTCCTTTTATGCTAATATAATCGGTTGCAGGATTCGGATAGATCGCCAATGAATATTTTTTTTCAACTTCTTCGTTTGCCAGAACTGCACTTATGTTATATAAAATATCCAAGCCTACATTATAATCAGCAATTACAATGTCTTTTTTGCCGTCATTATTAATATCACCAACCGCAACGCCATCTTCGTTATAACTCGTAGCATAAGCCACCGGAAATGACTGATAGCCGTTGGCATAATTCCCCGATGTATTTTGGGAATACACCGTTACTTTACTCCAGCCCCCGTGAGCGGCAATAATTTCGTTCTTCCCGTCATTATTGAGATCGGCAATTTTTACGGCATCAGGAAGTTCATAAGCCGGAATTTCCCCCTGGTCTGCATAAAGTGCACTGCCGGAAACCTGATGTAATATCCTGATCTTAGAATTTCCATTCGATCCTTTACAAAGAATCAGATCCTTCTTAGTATCATTGTTAATGTCTCCTAACGTCATACCGTCGTACGTCTGGCCTGTATCAAATACTACGGGATTGGGATTCAATGTATTTCCTACAGAAAAATAGGTATACACTGCATGCAGATTCGGGATATGGATTACCAGGTCATTGCTGGCGTCATTATTCATGTCAGCAATTTCTACCATCGGCGCCGGATGAAAATAAGCATTTGCAGGCTTAGGAATTGTAAAAGTCTGAAAAGTTCCGGGTGTATTCTGCTGATATAACACCTGAATATTCTGCCAGTTGGAAAGAACAATATCATTTCTGCCATCCCGGTTCATATCCGCAATTCTTACTCTTTCATTGGTTTCGGACATGGGAAAGGTAATAATAGGATCTAACGTTCCGGATGCATTCTGGTAAAAAATCCCGTAAAAAGAGGATGGCGATTTGATTCCGACAATGATATCGTTTTTCCCGTCCTGATTAAGATCCCCGATGTCAATAGAACCTATGTTTTTAAAATCACTTGCGTAAGGATATCTGACCGGTGCATCCAGTGTTCCGTTTACATTTTGCAGATATACCAAAATCGAATGATTATTTATACTTGAACCGTAATTCTGCAACCCTAAAACTACATCATTAAGTCCGTCATTATTTACATCTCCTATTTTCACAACTTCCGGCCAGGATTCTGTCCATTTGTTTTCATAGGGCAAAAAGCTGATTTGTGAAAAAGCATTATTAAAAAACAATAAAAGGATGATTAAATAGTATTTTTTATTCATGGTTATTTTAATCTTGGGTTAAATCGTTAAAAAGCCATCCTTACGGACGGCTTTTCAATTATATAGTAAGTTTGATTATTTTACTTTTACCAGCTCAACATCGAAGATCAGCCATGCATTTGGCGGGATTACACCTCCTGCCCCTCTTTCTCCGTAGCCCATTGCCGGCGGAATCAATAAGGTAGCGGTTTCACCTTCTTTTAATAAAAGGATACCTTCGTCCCATCCTTTAATTACTCTTCCCATCCCGATCGGAATTTCAATCGGCTCGTTTCTTTTGAATGAAGAATCGAATTCGGAACCGTCAACCAATTTTCCGGCATAATGTACGGAAACATTATCACCTGCTTTCGGAGCTTTTCCATCGGTAGTTTTGGTGATTTTATAATACAGCCCGGATTCGGTTTTCTGCATTCCGGCTTTCATATCTTCCACCATTTTTTCCTGATTAGCTTTGAATTCTTCTTCTTTTTTCTTCTTATCGGCTTCTTCTTTTGCTAAAAACGCTTTGTTGCTTTCTGCGATTTTTGCTTTTCCTTCCGTGAAAGTTTTTGCAGCGTCGTAGTTTTTATACTCGTCTCCTTTGCTGAAGACAGACACTTTTTCCAATACGATATCTGTTTTAGGCTTATCCTGAGGCCCTTTCTCTACATTGGCAATCGCGTCTATCACATCTTCTCCTTTTACTACTTTTCCGAAGATGGTGTGTCTTCCGTCTAACCATGGTGTAGCCACTTCTGTGATGAAAAACTGAGAACCGTTGGTATTCGGTCCTGAGTTGGCCATGGAAAGAATTCCTTTTCCGGTATGTTTAAGATCATTTCTTTCGTCCTCGAATTTATACCCGGGATCTCCCATTCCCGTTCCCTGAGGGTCTCCTCCCTGGATCATGAAATCTTTGATCACTCTGTGGAAAATAGTTCCGTCATAGTAAGGAACTCCTTTGGCTTTTGCCTTGTTGTCGATTTTCCCTTCTGCAAGACCAATAAAATTGGCTACAGTTACAGGTGCTTTCTTGTCTTCAAACTTCACGATCATATTTCCTTTCGTTGTCTGAAGATTTGCATACAGTCCGTCATTAAGACCTTCGTAAGTTTCTTTGTCTACGTTCATTTTTTTATAAATTGGTGTACAACTCATGAGCGAAATGCTTGCCGCTGCCAGAATTATATTCTTGTTAAACAATTTCATTGATTATAATGCTTTTAATTTTATGATTAAAGGGATATCATTATCGATCTTCTTCTCATCTCCGTATGTACCGTAGGCAAGCGCCGAAGGAACCAAAAGCGTAACTTCTTCCCCATCATGGATAAAACGCAAAGCATCTTCTACCGCTTTCAGCTCATCAAAGTGTCCGAATCTGGCATCTCTTCTCTGCACCGGCTGGTCATAGATCTTTGTCTGGTCGAAATCATAAAGATCGTACGAATACGAAATGAAAGTATCATCCTGCCTTCTCTGTCTTTGATCAAACCCCTGAACATTTACCCAGTAATTCAGCTGGGTAGGATAATATTTTACCGGCTGGCCGCTGATCCATTCCTGGATGTGATATCTTTCCTGGCTGTTAAGGTTTTTCATCCTTTGTTTGGATACATCAAGATCATTTTTGCTGAGCACACCTCCCACGGGTGGATGCGTCTGCGTATTCTTGCTGCAGCTGAATAAGCCGAGAATCGATATGAAGAGTATTTTTTTCATAAACTTTTGCGAAAATACACATTTCGGAAATGATTAACAAAACTTGTAAAGTAAAGTTTGAATATTTCACAAATATGAAGAGTAAGAATTTTTGACGTTTCTTATTAATACATGTGCCGTTTGATTTTTTCAGGAGCTTTTTCACGCTTTCCGCACTCGCTATTTTTCAGTTTTTGGGCGCGGCGGCCGCGCCCAAAAACTGAAAAATGAGCTCAGACAATTGCTGTAATCGTGGCTAGGAAAGGTGGAAGGTGAATGATTAATCGTGAATTTTAAAAATTAACCATTGACTCAAGAAGTGAAATTCAGTATTCATTATTATTCACTCTCCTAAATCACCCCGTCAAATTCTCAGGAATTTTGACACCCTCCAAGGGAGGGGAATTTTCACGTTCATTATGACTCGTTTAAAATTAATTTCAATTTGTAAGGATCTAAACCAAGTAAAGGTTTTATAAAATCATGTTGAGATGCTTTCAGCATGACAAACTTGAAAACATGTATACATTGATTGTAAATTAAAACTTATTCTTAATGCTTTTACACTCCAATTGTCATTGTGTAAGGATCTAAGCAGGCAAAGTATTTATAACAAGTTATATTAAGATGCTTGAACTACTTCCACCTAAAGGTTTTGGCATAAACAACCTCATGAAAAACAAATAACAAACATAGTAAAAGCAATAAAGCCGGGAAAATCCCGGCTTTATTTATTTAGAGTTTAAAAAAATTAAACGGTTTCTAAAACATGGTCTACCTGCACTCTCCATCCGAAAGGATCTTCCGAGAGGTTATTCTGCAGGCTTACCAAATCATTTTTAAGCAATTCCGCATAACTCTCTTCACTGGATAATTTTGGCAATTCAAGCTTTTCTCCCTGATATCCTAACGCTTCGAAAACTGTTGTTACTACAGCTGTTCCTACGCCCCATACTTCTTTCAGGGTTCCGTTTTTCTGAGCTTCAATAACGTCTTTTACTTTAATAGGCTCAATTTTCACTTCAATACCTCTCTTTTTAGCCAACTGAATAAAACTGTCTCTGGTAACTCCGTCCAGAATTTTCTCTGAAGTCGGTGGTGTATAGATTGTATCGTTAATTCTTACAAAAACATTCATCGTTCCGCTTTCCTCGAAGTATTCGTGAGTAGCATCATCTGTCCAGATAATCTGCTCATACCCTTCTTCAATGGCAAGTTGTGTAGGATAGAAAGATGCAGCATAGTTTCCTGCTGCTTTTGCAGAACCTACTCCTCCGCTGGCCGCTCTTGAATAGTGGTCTGAAATTTTTACGGAAACCGGAGCTGTATAGTAGCTTTTTGCCGGTGTTGCAACGATAGCAAACATATATTTATTCGATACTCTTGCTTTCAATGCTTCTTCTGTTGCGAAAATTAAAGGTCTGATATATAATGACATTCCTTCTCCGTGAGGAATCCAGTCTCTGTCAATATCAACCAAAGCTTTTAATCCATCAAGGAACATTTCTTCCGTTACTTCCGGCATCGCTAGACGTTTTGCCGACTTATTGATACGTTCAAAATTCTTTTCGGGCCTGAAAAGGAAAACCTGTCCGTCTTTGTCTTTATAGGCTTTCATACCTTCAAAACAAGCTTGTCCGTAGTTTACCCCCATCATCGCAGGCGTAAACATCAGTGGACCATAAGGAACCAATTTTACATCACCCCATTTTCCGTCTTCATACTCACAGATGATCATATGATCAATAAAAGTATTACCGAAAGAAAAATTGTTTGGATCGAATGTAGAAATTCGGGAGTTTTCAGTTTTTTGAATTATCATTTCTAAAATTTTTTATGATGTTCTACAAATTTAACATAATTTTCTAAATATAAAAATTTTAGAGTAATTTTGTAAAAAAATAGTTTGAAAAGAGAAATTAAGACCACAAACGACGGTAGTAAAACATTGTTTATCAATGAATTAAACGAAAACTACCATTCTCATCACGGGGCACTTCAGGAAGCGGAACACGTGTTTATCAAAAATGGATTAAATTTAATAAATGATTACGAAATTAATATTTTAGAACTGGGTTTTGGAACAGGTTTGAATGTTTTGGTAACAATTAATGAATATTTAAAAACTGACAAAAATCATATCATCAACTATTTTACATTGGAAAAATATCCCATAAATGAATCTGAAATGAACGATTTGGCATATTTTGACCTGTTTGATAACCCGGAATTCAAAAATATTTATCATAAAATTCATCAGACTGAGTGGGAAAAAGATATTGAAATTGTTAAAGGTTTTCATCTAAAAAAAATAGAATGTGATTTTTTTGAACTGAAAAACATAGACTTACCAAAAATAAACCTGGTTTATTACGACTGTTTTGGCGCAAGAGTACAGCCTGATCTTTGGGAAAAACCTTTGTTTGAAATGGTTTCTGACAAAATGGCGGTTAACGGTTTGTTAACAACCTATTCTTCAAAAGGAAGTGTGAGACGGATTCTTCAGGAACTTGATTTTATAGTGGAAAAAAAACAGGGACCTCCGGGGAAAAGGGAAATGATTAATGCGGTGAAGAAATAAATTTAATGTCACAATTTATCAGTGTAACAATTCATTATTGCTAAACTGGTACACTGATAAATTGTTACATTGTTACATTTTTACTATTTGTTATCCAAAATTCTTTTTCCAGTCTTTTTTCATTTGTGCGTACTGTTCATCTGCTTCAGCTTCTTTCCATTTGCTGAAAAAAATAGCTGCTGATTTTTCTTTTTCGGGATCTCCTGTTCCGCGCTGTAAAGGTTTATGATCATTTTGCGAATCATATTTTTTTCCGCTTTTATAGTTGAAATACCGTCTTGCCCGGGTAAATCCCATTTGAAGATATTTCCGGGCCATATCGGCTCCTACAAAATCATCATTAGCAAGATATTCTTTGAACAGCTCAAAAATTTTCACCGAACTTTCTTCCGCGATATCCACATTTTTAAACCGCCAGTATTTTCCAATTTCAGATTTATAAGGTTCACAGATCAATACACCCTGCTCCCCTTTTCCCACTTTATATTTTTCAGGATGTTTCCTGTAATCTATATCCGGCTTCCAGAAATATTTGTCGGAATCAAAATTTAAGTATGATGGTTTTTGGTCTTTCATATTTATTTTGCAAGCCTTATTCCGCTAAACTGCCATTTCAGCTCAGGCTGAAAAAAATTCCGGTATGTATGTCTGCTGTGTCCCGGAGGAGTGGCAACAGATGCTCCGCGTAAAACCATTTGGTTAACCATAAATTTTCCATTGTACTCGCCTACGGCTCCCGCCTCTTTTTTAAAACCGGGATATGGAAGATAGGCGCTGTTAGTCCACTCCCATCTTTTCCCCCATGAAAAACATGATGAAGCGGCTTCCCATTCCTGCTCGGTTGGAAGTCGCATTCCTCTCCATGCTGCGTAAGCGGAAGCTTCGTAAAAGTTGATATGACAAAGTTCTTCATCCGGATCTACCTCCTGAAGTCCGCTTAAAGTATAATGCATCCATTTGCCGTCAATCTTATGCCAGTATAAAGGAGATTGTGCATCGTTTTCTTTTACCCAGTTCCAGCCGTCCGCATGCCAGTATTTAAAATCCGAATACCCTCCCGCTTCCATGAACTCAAGATATTCTCCATTGGTAACCAGATGATCCGAAATTGCAAAATCATTCAGATAAACTTTATGTTTTCCCATCTCATTATCAAAGCAAAATGCTGGTGCATCAAATCCGATTTCATAAATTCCCTCTGAAAAATGAAGCATTCTTTTTTCACCAGATATATTTTGGTTTTCCTTAATCTCTTTTTTATAAGCCGGGAAAAGCGGATTATGCCCCAAAATATATTTAATATCGGTAATTAAAAGCTCCTGATGCTGCTGTTCATGATTAAGGCCTAATTCCAGAATCGGAAGAATTGCATCATTCATATGGTAACTGTTGAGAAATTCGGTCATTTTCTCATCAACGTATTTTCGGTATCGGTATACATCTGAAACAGACGGGCGGCTTAAATTTCCGCGGTCGGTACGGATCACTCTTGCCCCAATGGTTTCGTAATAACTGTTGAACACAAAATTATATTGCGGATCAAAAACTTCATAAGAAGGAAAATTCGGAAGTAATATGAATGTCTCGAAAAACCACGTGGTGTGCCCTAAATGCCATTTTGGCGGACTAACATCCACAATAGGCTGCACCACATAATCTTCAATTTCAAGAGGCTTACAGATTTCTTCAGAACGCGATCTTACATCCATGAACTTTTTTAAAACAGATTTTGGCTTTGTAATGATTTCCATGCTTTTGTTTTTATTTGTTTACCTTCCAGATACTGTCTATAAACCACTCTTTTGAATCACTGATGTTCCTACTTATTGAAAATCCCGATTTTTCAGCGAGATATTCAATGTCTGATTTTGAAAACTTCTGTGAAACTTCCATATCAATCACTTCATTTTCAGCAAAATCAATTGTTTCTTCTTCAATTTTTACCTGCTGATTTTTTAAGCTTATCAGAAAACTTCGGCATGCTCCTGTAATCGGGTCGTATGACTCATAATGTTCAAATTGTTCAATATCGAAATTTCCACCCAGTTCACGGTTGATTCTCGTTAAAAGATTCAGATTAAATTCTGCCGTAATTCCTGACTTGTCGCTGTAAGCATTCAATACGGTAAAAGGATTTTTTTTAAGATCGAAACCGATAAGAACAATATCTTCACTATTCAATAGCTGATGTAGTGAAGTACAGAATTTTTCCGCTTCCTTACTGGTCATATTCCCGATGTTTCCCCCTAAAAATAAAATTACTTTTCTTCTTGATGAAAGCTTCATTGCTTTTTTCAGCATCTGGAAATATTCTCCTTCAAGAGTTTTAATATTGATTTCAGGAAGTTTATCTTTAAGGTTATTTTCAAGTACGGATAAAATATTACCCGAAATATCGATCGGCATATAAGTAAAATCGGCTCGTTTTTCACTTAAATATTTAAGCAGATATGTCGATTTCATGGCATCTCCTGCTCCGAGTTCAATCAGATCAAAAGGTTGCTCATCGGATCGGATAGCTTCTGCAAGTTCGGACGTTTTATTTTTAAAAATATCAAGTTCACATCGGGTAAGATAATATTCCGGCATTGCCATGATCTTCTGAAAAAGCTCGTCTCCTGTTTTATCATAAAAATATTTTGAAGATAAATGTTTAGGATTGCTTTGAAGACCGGTAAGAACATCATTCAGAAAATGATCTGAATGATTTTTTTCACTTCTTTTTTTGGGTTCTTTGGTTAATTGCAGGCTCATATAATTTGTCATTTGGGTATTAAAATTTAGCAACTATCTTGCCGCTGAGATATAAATTTAATAAAATATTCATTCAAAACTTGGTCTTTTTTAGATGAACATCAAACCTTACCTGCAATTTCTGTTAAAAAAATAAAAGTTTGTGCAGCTTGGAATATTCATTGCTATACATTATTGAAAGGCATTTAAGGCCATACCACACCAAATCTGATATTATGGAAAAATCAATCACAAGAAGAAATGCTCTTGGAAAGATTGCGGCTACTGTTGCAGTTGCTGCTGTTTCTCCGGGAGCGTTTGCGCAATCACAAAATCAAAAACCAAAAAATTCTACAGGTCCTGATCTCACAGATCCTACAACAAAATATCCGCGGCCCCCTTTTAAAAGCCAGTCGCAGCCTTTCCCGGGATTGGCAAGCAAAATGGATCCCGTCCCTGATCATGGCGAGAAAAGCTATGTAGGGTCAGGAAGACTTATGGGTAGAAAAGCGCTAATTACGGGCGGAGATTCCGGAATAGGCAGGGCTGCAGCAATTGCTTATGCTCGTGAAGGAGCGGATGTTGCGATTAATTATTTACCTGAAGAAGAATCTGATGCAGCAGAAGTTATTGAACTTATCAGAAAAGCAGGAAGAAAAGCGATCGCTATTCCGGGAGATATCCGGGATGAATCCTTTTGTAAAAAACTTGTTGCACAGGCTGTGCAACAGCTGGGCGGACTTGATATCCTTGTCAACAATGCAGGGCATCAAAAAACCCATGAATCGATCCTAGATATCAGTACTGAAGCATTTGAAAGAACGATGAAAACCAATATTTATGCACCTTTCTGGATTACAAAAGCTGCCTTGCCTCATTTGAAACCAGGTTCTTCTATTATCGGACTTTCTTCGGTTCAGGCTTATGATCCTTCTGAAAATCTCTATGATTACGCACAGACGAAAGCGGCAACAACAAGTTATGTAAAATCCTTAGCCAAACAGCTTGGTCCCAAAGGAATCCGGGTAAACGGTGTTGCTCCGGGGCCCGTTTGGACCGCTCTTGAAGTGAGTGGCGGACAGACACAGGAAAATCTTGTGAAATTCGGGGCGGATACCCCTTTGGGAAGACCTGGACAACCGGCAGAACTTGCTTCAATCTTTGTTCAGCTTGCCGCGAATGACGCCAGTTTTTCTACCGGCCAGATTTACGGTGCTGCAGGAGGAAGCGGTCAGCCGTAACAGTTAACATTTAATTAATTAAAAATCATCATATTATGAATAACAAAATAAAAATAGCGCTAGCGCTTGTAGGAGCAGGAACAGCAGTTGCCTGGGGAATAAACAGAAAAAAGAAATCGAAAGTGAAAACTTTTACGGCTCCCGACGGAAATACCTATGAGGAGAATAAAATATACCGGACTTTTGACAATAAACTTTATAAAAATGGTAAAGAAATCCATTTTGAAACTCCGGTAACGGAACAGAATTTTTCGGGAAATCATGCATTTGATGAACAGTCCGGAAATATTCCAAAAAATTATGAAGCGGTAAATAAGGATATTAATTACCACCAAAAAGGTGTAAGACATCATTAAAGTTAAAAGCTCCGGTTAATCGAATTAACCGGAGCTTTTCTTTCCTCAGATCAGGAATTTAAAACTTTGACAAGTATATGTATATGCTTACAATGGTTTTATTGAAATTGCGAAACCGCCACTTCTTACCATTTTAAAATTGATTTTAGACTTACTCGTGATCTGTTTTTTGTAGATATTGTAACTCTGTGGATTGTTGATGTAATCCGCATCTTTCCCATCTTCATAAATCGTGGCTTCGTATTTTTTTCCTTTATCTAAAAATGAAAAATCTACCGTGTAATCACGTTTATTTTCGTCGGTGATTCCTCCTACGAACCAGTTTTCTGTGCCTTTTGCTTTTCTGGCCGTGATGATATAATCTCCCGGTTCTGCCGATAAAATCTTCGTATCATCCCAGTCTGCAGCGACATCTTTAATAAACTGGAAAGCATCCATGTGTTTTTGGTAATTCTCAGGCAAATCTGAAGCCATCTGAAGCGGCATATACATCACCACATACAAAGCGAGCTGTTTTACCAGCGTTGTTTTTACAAAACGTTTATCACCCGGAAAATAATAATCCAGTTTCGTCTGGAAAATTCCCGGTGTATAATCCATAGATCCTCCCATCCATCTCGTGAACGGAAGAATCGTCTGGTGATCCGGATTATTACCCTGAAAAGCTTCATGTTCCGTTCCTCTTGCTGCTTCTGCGGAGATCCAGTTCGGGTACGTTCTGCTCTCTCCTCCGGGTCTTACCGATTCGTGAGAATTCACCATGATTTTATATTCATTCGCTTTTTCTGCAATTCTATAGAAATGATTGATCGTCCACTGGGAATAATGATGTTCACCTCTTGGTATGATGTCTCCTACATAACCTGTTTTCACGGCATCATAACCATAGTCATTCATTAATTTGAAGGCTTTGTCTGCCCATCTTTCATAGTTCGTGGCCGAACCTGAAGTTTCATGGTGCATGATAAGCTTTATTCCTTTTGAATGTGCATATTCATTCAGCATTTTGATATCAAAATCAGGATAAGGTGTGATGAAATCGAAAACAAATTCTTTTGAGTGTCCAAACCAATCTTCCCAGCCGGCATTCCATCCTTCGATAAGTAATCCGCCAAAACCGTTGGCTGCCGCAAAATCGATGTATTCTTTTACCTTCGTATTATTCGCGGCATGTTTTCCGTTAGGTGTTAATTTGGAAAAATCCGTCACTCCGATATGAACGTTTTCAGCTGTGGAATATGCCCACTGTGACTTCCCGATGATCATTTCCCACCAGACGCCCATGTATTTTGTAGGGTGAATGTATGAAGTATCGGTATATTTTGTAGGTTCATTCAGGTTAAACATCATTTTAGATGCTAAAACTTCTTCTGCTTTAGGAGAAACAATGATTGTTCTCCACGGGGAAACGGAAGAGGTTTGGATATATCCTTTTGCACCCTGTCTGTCGGGAGTTAAGTGTGTTTTAAATTTAAAATTAACCGGATCTACTTCAAGATGTGAAGCAGGATAATTTAACACCGCTGCCTCTCCAACATTTACGTACAAAGGATCTTTACCTTCTTTTTTCAGCATTAAAGGAGACTGTACGGCATTTTTTATTAAAGTCTGGGAAGAATGTTTATCAAATGCCTGATCCCATCGACCGGGAATTTCAGAGATTTTTGTTGTCTGCGGCTGGTATTCCTGGGAGTCATAATCCGCTGCAATCCACCATGCTTTCATATCCGTTGGAAAATCAATTTCCGAGTCTTCTTCACGGATCACAAAATAATTCAGGTTTTTCTGCTGGGGAAATTCATACCGAAATCCTAATCCGTCATTGAACAGCCTGAACTTAACCACAATATTTCTATCTGTAGCGTCCTGATGAAGAGTTACCGCCAATTCATTGTATTGATTGACATAATTTTTTTTCTCTCCCAACACAGGCTGCCAGATTTCATTTTTAGAATCCCTTTTTTCTTCTGTTTTGGTAAAGCCGTTGTTGAGGTCAAATTTGGCATCTTCGGGTTTTGCAATTTCCGAAGCAAATTTAATGGCGGTATCTTTAAATAATCTCAGCCCCAATTTGGAATCCTCCACCACTACATTTCCGTTATATTTCAGATTGTAATACGGAATTCCCTGCTTCAGCTGAAAGTTCATTTCAAACTTTCCGTCAGGAGATTGTAAGGATTGGGCATTAACATTTATAAGCATTATCGAGAACAACAATGCTCCAATGGTATATTTTTTCATATCAGTAATTTGGTATGATAAAGGTAAATAAAGTTTTAACCAGGGACAATGTTTTCAAGCATAAATCATTTAACCTTGTATAATATTAAACTTTAGTAAAGAAGTGTGGTATATTCATAATTTTCATTAATTTTATTTAAAATATACACCATTCTAAACTCAATATTATTATGAAAAAACTATTTTATTCTTCTATTTTCGTTGTAGTTACCTCTTTTTCTTTTGTCAGTGCACAGAAAATAACAGATGGTGAATCAGTAGATGTTAACGGACTTTCCGTTACCTTTAATATCCTTAATAAAGAAGCGATAACTGTTGGCGGCAAAGAATTCGACCGTTATAAGGTATCTGCAAAATTGGTGAACAATACTCAAAAAAGCTATAATGTCCGGCTTAGTAATGCTCCGCAGCTCGTTCCCAGCAATACACTAGTGGAAGTTAACTGCATTAATGCTACAGGAGCTAAACTTACATCAAAAAAAATTGATCTTAAACTTAAGCCTCAAAATGTAAATGTCACTTATTGGGCTTACACCAAGGAAGGTAAATACCAAAGCTTTGTCATTCCTATTATTGCAGGATATTACCTTGACAGCGGCGATTCTGTAAATGATGATGCAATCTTTATCGTACCGAAAGGAGAAAGTCCGAATGTGAATGTGAGAAGTTTACAGTAATCACATCCGGGAATATATTCTTGATATATTAATTCAGAGCAGCATCGGCAATGATGTGCTCTGTTTTTTTCGGAAGGGTAAACCAAAATGTGCTGCCTTCGCCTATTTTGCTGTCTACGCCTATTTTTCCTGAATGTTTCCTGATAATTTCAGAACAAATGTACAGTCCGAGACCAAGTCCGGAATACGTTGTTCCCAGATGATCGGCGCGGTAATACCTGTCAAAAAGATGGGGAAGCACAGATTCTGAAATTCCCTCTCCGAAATCCTGTACGGAAACTTTCACATAATCTTCGAGAGATTCTGTCAAAATATGGATTTCCATAGATTCTTTTGCATATTTCATAGCGTTATTGACCAGGTTTACAATAACCTGTTCTATTCTGTGTTCATCTGCGTGTACTTTAAGCGACTGATTGCCTTTCAAAATGATCTGATATCTGTCTTCAATCCTTATATGGTTACAGCTTTTGGCCAACATATCATGAAGGTTAAATGTATTATATTGCAGCATAAGCTGATCCTGCCCCAGCCTGCTCATGTTTAGTAAATCATCAATCAACAAACACATTTTCTCAATTCCTTTATCGGACTGTTCAATTAATCTGAGGTGGGTAGGAGAATAAGGCTTATCTTTAATACGATTCAGCAGCTGTATGGAAGCTTTTACGGCGGTGAGTGGCGTTTTGAGCTCGTGGCTTGCCACACTCAGGAAATCATCTTTCCGTTGTTCCGCTAATTTCTTATCGGTAATTTCGGTTGTCATCCCCACCATTCTGTCGGCGACTCCGTTTTTATCGTACCTTGGACGTCCGTGTGCCTGTATCCAATGAGTTGATCCATCCCTCCATTTTACAGGGTACTCGGCTTTGTATATTCCGTTTGTAAGAATTGCTTCCCGAACAAGATCTCTGACATGATCTCGATATTCGGGGAAAATTGCATTAAAAAGATCCGGATAAGTGAATTCTTCATCTGCCGCATATCCGTAATTGTATTTGAATTGTGGAGTACTTTCCATTTTTCCCGTTGCAAGATCTACTTCTGTTGACCCCAGCCTGCTTGCATCCATAGCAATTTCCAGCCTGTTTTTGAACTCTGTCACTGATTCTCTTGCGATTACCTGTTCTGTAACGTCGGTTGCAACAATAAGGATGGATGTACTATTGTTATTCTCATCGAAAATAGGCTGATAAACAAAATTGAGATAATGCTCCTTCATCTCTTCTCCATTATGGAATAATGCTTTAATTTCTTTACCATAATAAGGACGGCCAGTTTTGTAAACATTAGAAAGAATATCAATAAAAACCTGATCTTTCAGTTCTGGCAGAGCTTCTTCCAGTGGTTTACCAATAACCGACCTGTCTTTATTCCAGATCTGCAATACCATATCATTCACAATATCAATTTCAAACCGGTCACCTTTCAAAGAAGCCATCGCAACCGGCGATTTTTCTACCAGGGTTTTAAAGCGTTTTTCATTTTCAGCCAAAGTATGATTTGCTGTGATGAGCTTCTTTCTTATTTTACGGAGTTCGGTATTGATGGCAAAGAGTTCTTCATGTTTAAGGACGAGATCTTCATTGGTCGTAAGATATTCGTCATTCAGCGCAGAAAGATCATTAATCAGCTTTTGTTCGGATATTGATTTTTCTTCAACAAGATTCATTGCCTGCTGTCTTTCTGTAACTTCAGATGCGGTGTGAAGAATATATTCCGTTTTTCCAGATTCATCAAGCATTGCTTTGTATTCGAAATCAAAATAGAATTTCTGCGGGCCATCCTCTGTAAGCAAAATGGCAGGATAATTTTTTGCGGTGAATGTCTCTCCAGAATCCCAAACATTTTTCAGGATATCGAAGAAAGGTTGATCGTCCAATTCCGGAAGAACCGTACGAAAATGTTTTCCTATAATAGTATTATCTTTTCCCCAAAAACTAAGCATAGCCTGATTGGCACTGATAATTGTGATATCATCACCTTTATAAACAGCAGTTGCATTGGGAGAATAAAAAAGTACGGAAAGTAGTTTTTCGGCCTCGATTTGTTCCGGAGAATTCATATTGACTAAAATATTAAAATATTATTTATAAATCATCTTTTATTCTGTAAAAAATGTGTTATAGTTTCAGTAAAAATTATTTTAAAAAAAATTACCATAACAGAAAACTGCTATGGTTTATGGATAGTGATTCATGCGATAAATCTTAAAGTAGTCTTAAACAAATACATTAAAAAATATCGTTCAATCTTGCATTTCCTGTAGCTCCTTTAGGCAGGAAAACAACTTTTCTTTTTATCATTTTTGCTTTTTCAAGAACTTTAAGGGCTTTCTGGCGTTCAATTTCTCTGTTAAGCGACGGGGAATTTTCCCATTGTGTAAATTCTTTCATAATTTAATATTTTAAGGTGTTTGATTATGGTGTAAGCTTTTAACCAGCTTACTATTGTCTTAGCATAAAGCAGACCATTTTTTAGCAAAACCTGAAAATATTTTCTTATATAAATGAATTTACATTAAATTAATATTATTAATCCAGATGAAAGTTTTTTGGATCAGGATGTATAAAGGTAAAATCTAATTCAGTAATGAGTTTTTCAGACGAGATGATTCTTTCTTTATTATTATACTGCATATCATCACTATGTTGATTATTCTGAGCGGCAATCACTTCCTGTTTTAAAGGATGAAGCGGCGCCACAACATTATAAACTTTACCACGAACATCCTTTTCAATCATTTTCAGGATCACTGCTGAAACATCTTCATAATGAACATGATTGACAACTCCGGACAGATCCGAGATGTTAAAATTCTTCAGTAACCTTGAATCTCCCATCAATCCGCCAAGCCTCAGAATGTTAATCTGTGGAAAAGCTTCTTTAATTTTATTTTCTGTAAAAATATTTTCTGAAGGCAACATCTCTTCTTTAAAAATACCCGGTTCGTCAGGGTAAACGCTTGTGGTACTCATAAAAAACAGTTGTTTTTCAAATTTTCCTATGAATGAAATTAAGCTTGAAAGCTTTTTTTGTAGTATTTCCTTTGATGTTCTTCTTTCTGAAAAAGGAACCGTGATAATAATGACATCAAGCTCCGGAGCAATATTCCATGGATCCGGAAATTGCTTTTCATCTTCATTAAAAACTGCAAGATCCGCCTGAATTCCTTCAGAGCGAATATTTTTAAGCTTTTGCGGTGATGTTGTGGTAGCATGCATCTCAAAACTTTCAGCAAAGTTTCTGCTTATTCTTGACCCCAACCAGCCATAGCCTATAATTCCGACCTTTTTCATGTTTCAGTATAAAGCACAAAGATATATTCTTATGAAATTAATAATACACCAATTATAATTTAAAGTAAAAAAACACTTATTTTTTTTTAAGATTAAATTTAAAAAATATATTAAAGGCATATTATTTGCGAATAACCTTGTAGCATTTATGGAAATTTGCAAAACATTCTTCTTTTTCCCATATTTGCACATCAATGAAAGTTTAAAGCTTGGAAACTTGACAAACAGCTATAATCCGATGAATAACAACATTGACATCTATATACAGGCTCTGAATTCGGCCAACTGCGGAATTATCATTACAGATAATACCCAGCCGGACAATCCTATCATCTACTGTAACAGAGCATTCGAAACCATCACAGGGTATTCACATGACGAAATCATCGGGCACAATTGCCGGTTTCTTCAGGGACAAGACAGATCTCAGCCGGAGAGAGAATTCATTAAAGAATGTATCATAAAAGGAAAAGACTGTAAACTTGAAATAAGAAATTATAAAAAAGACGGAAAACTTTTCTGGAATGAACTTTATATTTCTCCTGTAAAAAATGAAGAAGGCATTATTACTCATTTTATCGGAGTGCAAAATGATATCACGGAACGTAAAAAAGCAGAGCATGAGCTGAGGGAAGAAAAATCTTCAGTAGAAAGAAAGATCCTTGAAAGAACAAAAGAACTTGTAGACAGCGAAGCTTTTCTTTCAAGTATTGTTCAGACCGTGAGGGAAAGTCTGTTGGTACTTGATGCTGATTATAAAGTTTTAAGTGCGAATACGCATTTTTTAAATTCATTTAAAGTAACTTCAGAAGATACCGTAGGAAAAATCCTTTTTGAACTGGGTAATCATCAATGGGATATTGATCCTCTGAAAAAACTCCTGACGAAAATATTACCGACCAATAATCCGGTAATTGATTATGAAGTAGAACACGATTTTCCACATATTGGTAAAAAGGTAATGCTCCTGAATGCTTATCGTATTGAATTTGAAGGTCAATATAAAGACAGAATTCTTATTGCAATTGAAGATATTACAGAAAAAAAAGAACTTGACCGAAGAAAAGATGATTTCCTTTCCATTGCAAGTCATGAACTTAAAACACCTCTTACCACTATAAAAGGTCTTGTACAGCTTTTACAGAGAATGGTTCCGGAAAATTCTCCGGAGAGATTTAATACAACTCTTGATAAAGTATCGGTATATGTAGACCGTCTGAACGTACTTATTTCGGATCTTCTGGATACCTCCAAGATACAGTCGGGAAATATAGAACTCCATCTTGATCCTTTTGATATTGACAAAACCATTCGCGATACCGTTGATAATCTTTCCGTATCTGCCCCGCATCATAAAATATCATTGAAAGGATCTACTAATGCTACTATTTTAGGGGATGAGCTGCAGATCTCACAGGTTATTAATAATTTAATATCGAATGCCATAAAATACTCTCCGGGATCAGATAAAGTAGATATTTATATCAACAGGGTGGGAAATTTCGTGAAAGTTTCGGTTACAGATTACGGAATGGGAATAAGTGCTCAGGATAAAGCGAAAATTTTCGACCGCTTTTTCAGGGCACGAGAAATACAGAAAAAATTTCCGGGACTGGGAATCGGACTTTATATTTCACATGAAATTATTGCCAACCACAGCGGGACACTTTGGGTAGAAAGTGAAATCGGGGCAGGTTCTACGTTTAGTTTTACATTACCCATTATGAAAAATCACTAAGAATGAATAGCAAAAAAATAATGGTCTGTGATGATGACCAAGGTATACTTGATGTCCTGGAGATGCTCCTGGAATCTGAAGGTTTTACCGTCTTCACCGAAATCAACAGTACGAACCTCATTAAGCAGATCCAGATCGACAAACCGGATCTTATTCTTCTTGATCTTTGGATGCCCCTTTTGTCGGGTGACCAGGTTTTAAAAGCAATCAGAAACACACAGGACATTAAAGATCTTCCGGTAATCGTACTTTCCGCAAGCGTTGACGGAGATGATATTGCAGCAGATGCGGGAGCAAATGATTTTGTTGCGAAACCTTTTGATCTTGATCATATTGTTTCAAAAATAAATGGCCTGCTGGTCTTGAAATAAGCAATTTTAAAATATAAATAAAAAAAGGAATCTGCTGAAATTGCATATTCCTTTTGTTTTATTCCTGAGTTTAGGAAGCCCTGAATTCTCCGGATTCCAGATTGATGGAACAGCCGTCCGTAATGATATGAACTTTTATATTTTCTGCATATACAGGATGCCCCTCTTCCACTGTTTCTATATTTGTTTTTCCGATTTCTTTCGCACTCATTGCGATCACCATCCCGGATCCTTTACAGATCGCCTTCTTTCCTTCTTCAATTAAAAGTGCAGTATCTTCCACCAAACCAATTCCGAAACATTCACGGTGAAGCATTACGGCATGTGCCAGTCTTCCAAACCTTCCTCTGTGAACAAAATGAGTATCTACAATGCAGCCCGATAAAAGTCCAAGTCCTGATGCGAGTTTAATATCGTTTTCCAAAATCGCCTCATCATCTTCGGCTTCACAAATAATAATTTCAGGCATGCACATTGCTCCTGCGCTGGTTCCGGCAATTATAAAATCCTTTTCACCGAGGTATTTCTCCATCAGTACATCGCAGATTTCGGTATTTTTTATTTCATTACAAATTCTGTTCTGATCGCCTCCGGTGAAAAAGACAGCTTTACTTTTTCTGATTCTTTGAACATACTCATCTTCAGCTTTACCGGTGAAATGAATAAATCCGAAATTAGTATATCCTATTTCTTTAAATGTTTTGGTGTAGGTTTCGCGCATGCTTTCAGGCTCTGAACTTGCCGTGGTAATAACTTCAATTCTGTCTGCCTTATCATTTATGAGAAGCTGAAGAATTTCGTGAGGGATGAAATTTTTATTTTTATCCTTTATTTCCACTTCTGTTCCATCACGGTCTTCTTTTCCCCCGATAATCAATAATTTCCCTTTGGAACTGCCTTGTCTTTCGTTTTGCTGTTCATATGATAATCAATATTTTGTTTTCTGTTTCTATCGAATTTACGAAAGAACTCTAACAATATGATTGATTCTAATCAATGCAAATACAATTTGTTTTATTATGATGGTGATATGAAATTTCATATTAAAGAAAATGAGGGTGATATGATATAGGTCATAATCTTTTCGCTTTTATAATAATAACTTCGAAGGATAAGATGTCAAGAATACATCTTCACAGCTTTTTAACCTTAAACCATATCCATGCTAATTGAAGAAGAACTTTTGCTATCGTACGGTGCAGCAGTTGAAGACCTGAAAAATTCTGAGATTATTTTCAACGAAGGAGATACGCCGAGACTGTTTTACCAAATCAGAAGAGGACGGATAAAGCTAAGCCATTTTAATGAAGACGGCAAAGAACTTATTCTTGCTGTTCTGCATAATGGTTTCAGTGTCTGTGAACTTTTGCTTTTTATTGATAAAAAATATCCCGTAAATGCAGTTGCCATTGAGCCTACAAGCATTATTACTCTTTCTAAAGAAAAATTCATGAAGCTTTTGGATGAAAACCCCAATATTTCAATGGATATCAACAGTTTTTTGTCCCAACGGCTGTATTATAAATACATCATGCTGCAGAACAATTCGTCGCTTCATCCCGAAATCAGGATTAAAGGCGCTTTGGAATATCATAAAAGTTTCAGCAATAATATGTCTAAATTTGCTTTTGAAGTTCCTTTTACCAGAAAAGAACTTGCCGCAATCACGGGTTTGCGTACGGAAACCGTGGTAAGATGCATCAAAAAGCTTGAAAAAGAAAATTATCTTAAAATTATTGAAAGAAAAATATACGTTTAACAGTAAAAAAATTATTACATTTCAATCATACGCTGTTTTATGGCAAAGCTAAAACCAGAATATTTTCAGAATAAAGATGTTATTTTCCTTGCCCAGGATCTTTTAGGCAAAATACTCTTCACGAAGAAAAACGGAGAAATCACCGCCGGAATTATTACTGAAACAGAAGCATATTTCGGAGAAGAGGATAAAGCTTCTCATGCTTACGGCGGACGGCGAACATTGAGAACAGAAGCTATGTATCAGCCGGGTGGATATTCTTACATTTATTTATGTTATGGCATTCATCATCTTTTTAATATTGTGGTTTCACTAAAAAACGATCCTAAAAGTGTTCTTATAAGATCTGTCGAGCCATACCAGGGGTTCTCGGTTATCGAAAACAGAAGAAACAGGTCTTCATCCGACAAATCCATTTCTTCAGGTCCCGGATCTGTCTGCAAAGCTTTGGGTATCGATATGACATTCAACAGAAAACCGTTGACAGGAGAAGATATTTGGATTGAAGATTCTGGATTACAGTATCGTACGGAGGATATTGCTTCTACCCCACGGATCGGGGTTGCTTATGCTGATGAACATGCCCAACTGCCGCTTCGGTTTTACCTTAAAAAGAATCGGTATGTAAGTAAAAAGTAATTAAATAATTGATAAAAAAATTACGGAAGAGTTTTGATCTTCCGTAATTAAATTGGATTTATAATAAATATTGAATATATTTATTTTACAGCAGTCTTTGCTTTTTCAGATTCCATCAGATGATGCTCCAATGTAGGAAGAGTACTGCTGGCAAAAGACTTCAGAGATGCTTCAGATCCTTCAGAAGCCTGCTTTTTAAATTCAGCAATATCTTTCTGGTGATCTGTTACCATAAGATCTGCATACATACGGTCAAATTCTGCACCTTTTTTAGCTTTAAGCTCGTCATGTTTTTTCTGTTGGTCAGCGTTCAAATTTGTCGGTAAGGTATATCCGGATGCAGAAGCCCACTTTTTAAGTTCATCATTGGCTTTTCCATGATCTTTTACCATCATTGCTCCCAATGATTTTACAGTTGCACTAGAAGCATTGGTTGAAGCAAGCTGTCCAAGCATTACTTCCATCATACCACCTGTCGCTGCTGCGTCTGCAAATTTTTTATCCTGAGCACTTAATGTGCTGTTTGCAGCATTGGAATCCGACATCACTGTAGTGGCAGAATCTCCCCTATTCATTGAGGTATCTGCAGGAGCAGACATTGTTGTTGAATCTGCAGACTGATCGGAAGTTGTAGTTTCATTTTTCTTACAAGCTACCATTGCAGCAACTGCAAGAACTGTTAAAATTGAATTTTTCATAATATTATTGTAAAATGGTTAAAGATAAATAGCAATTATATTGCTCACGCTGATAGTAACAATTTATTTGCCAAAGTTTAACAAATAAGTTATTTATGATACCACAACTTATTTTTTTATAATAAATTATGCATCAACATAGCTTTCATATGGAACAAATATTGTGGATATGAAAAAATAAATCCCTGCAGCTTATGAAAATAGCAACTTATAATGTAAACGGAATAAACGGAAGACTTCCTGTCCTACTTCGCTGGCTGGAAGAAGCTCAACCTGACATTGTGTGTCTTCAGGAGCTGAAAGCTCCGCAGGAACGATTTCCTGTAAGTGAAATCAATGCTGCAGGCTACAACGCAATCTGGAAAGGACAGAAAAGCTGGAATGGTGTTGCAATACTGGCAAAAGATATGGAAATCACCGAAGTTCAGCGATCTTTACCCGGAGATCCGGAAGATGAACAAAGCCGGTATATTGAAGCAATCATTAACCACACCGTTATATGCTGTCTCTATCTCCCCAATGGAAATCCATATCCCGGACCAAAATTCGATTATAAGCTTTCATGGATCAAACGCCTAAAAAAAAGACTGGATCAGCTTATAGAAATGGATCTTCCCGCAGTTGTCATTGGAGATTTCAATATAATTCCCACCGCATCTGATGTATACAAACCTGAACGTTGGGAAGAGAACGCTTTATATCGGCCTGAGGTAAAAAAAGCATACCAGCAAATTCTAAAAAAAGGCTGGACAGACTCTATCCGTACGCTTTATCCCGAAGAAACTGTTTATACATTTTGGGATTACCTTTATAATTCCTACAGCCGGAATGCGGGAATGCGGCTGGATCATATATTGCTGAGTCCTTATCTGTCTAAAAATCTGAAATCAGGAGGCGTGGATAAGCATATCCGCGGATGGGAGAAAAGCAGCGACCATGCTCCGGTTTGGCTTACCCTTGATTAATTTTTCACGCGATTATAGACTAAAATCTATCTGATGTTTAAGCATGTCATCATATTAGGCACTATCATTTTATATATTAAGATTATATACAAATTCTTATTGTAACTTTGTTGCATATTACATCATATTTTCATTAGCAATTCAATATGAAACAGGTACGGAACACCCAGGCAAAAACAGAAATACTCCATCTCTTAAGCAATGCTACCAGTGCTTTATCACATCATGAAATACAGGAAAAGCTCAATGGTCTCTGCAATCGGGTAACGATATACCGTGTTTTGGAAAGGCTTGAAAAAGAAGGAAAAATTCATAAAATTATCAATATGGACGGGGTTGTCAATTATGCGAAGTGCAACCATTGCAATAAGGAAAGACACTCACATAATCACTTACATTTTAATTGTGAAAATTGTAAAGAAGTGACCTGTATTGAAAATGTGGTTCCTGAAATTAATCTTCCTGAAAATTTTACGGCACATAGTTATAATTTTGTCATCAGCGGAATATGCCCCAAATGCAGTCAGATTCAATAATACACTTTATTCGAAAATTAAAATTCTTTAAATAATTATTATAAAATTTTCTGTCATTAATGATTTGGCTTTGTTTTTGCGATGCAACCGTTATGAAAACAATTTTTATACTTGAAGATGAGACAGGCATCAGAGATGCATTACAGCTCCTCCTGTCATTCGAAGACTACGACGTTCGCTCTTTCTCTACAGTAGAAGCATTCAACAACAGAGATCTTTCTGTAGTTCCTGATATTTTTATCCTGGACGTGATGATGCCCGACGGAAACGGGATTGATGTTTGCAATGAATTGAGAACACGTCCTGAAACGTCAAATATTCCTATTATGATTATGAGTGCACACGCAAAAGATCATGAAGTAATCAGCAGATGCAACGCCGATGAATTTATCAGCAAACCGTTCGATATTGATGCTGTACTGCTGAAAATTGATAACCTGTTGGTTCCAAGCAATTAATCTAAAGGGGGTTCAATTTCCAAAACATTTATCTGACAGCTGAAAAATATGGTGCATAAATATGATATAAAAAATATTTTGCAGGTATAAAAAATATTTCTATATTTGCACCACTGAAAACGACGATATAATCGGAGTTTCTGGAGAGTTGGCAGAGTGGTCGATTGCGGCAGTCTTGAAAACTGTTGACTGTAACAGGTCCGGGGTTCGAATCCCTCACTCTCCGCCAGTTGGGAAACCAAAATAAGCTAAAACGCTGTAAACATCAATGTTTACAGCGTTTTTTGTTTTAGCGCAGTATCAGAAAAAACAAAATAGGTCACGATTTATATGTCCTATTTCATGTCCCATTCAAAAAAGAAAAAATGGGTCACGAAAAATCAAGGAAAGCCTGACCAATAGGCAGTTTAACGATTGTACATCTTGCAAAAAGTGGTAACAAAAAGTAAATTACTAAAGCATTAAAGTTATCACACAAAACATTCCATCTGTTATCTTCATCAAAAAGAATAAAATCAGAGCACAATAATATTTTTTTGGTACTATAACATTCATTTACAAATATCTGAATAATTCCTTCTATAGTTGATACATGTTAATTTTCTAAACCTAAACTAACATATACGCATTTGCATGTAAAGAATTACCTGCTTAAGAAACTAAGACTGAAGATGTTAAAGCAAAATACTACAAAAGTGTTATTTTACATACCATCCGTTTTAATTATCTTTATATAAACTAAAAACCATTATTATGAAATTATTCTTTTGCATTGAGGGTACTTAAAAAACGATCCTATATTTTTCTAAAAGACCAGATTTTCACTCATTTGGTTTCGAATTAAGACATTTACTCTCATCATGGTTATAAAGAAAAATCAGCTTCCTTAAGTGATTGTTTCCGAATTATAAACCATGCTAAGATGTTATTCGGTCATCCGATCTGAACTATTATAATCACAAATAAAATTATAAATACCATGAATGTAATAGATTTCACTCAAACTGTTGAACACATGCTGGATCATCTCGAGAAACTTTATAGTAATGATTCCTTACATGTTTCTGATATCAGAGATAATATCAACTGGGAAGATTCTAAAAAAGACCTTCTCAGAAAATACGGAATTAATCCAAAATCATCAAGGCAATATGTGGATTTGATTCAAGAAGGCGGAGGTGTCCACGGCATTGCACTGGCGGGCTATACCTACATTCTTGAAAAAATGGGAATTTCTTTTTTAAACAGCGCAGGCACAAGCGCAGGTGCTATCAACACCATGATGCTCAACTGCGTATATTCGCGCCGGGATGCTATTATGATGGGTATGAAAGAAGAATTTATCAGACAATGTTACGAAACCCGTTCGGAAAAAATTATTGAATATTTATCCCAAAAAGATTTGCGGGAACTGGTAGACGGGCATCCCTCTTGGAGATCTTTTATTTTACAGTTTTTTTCAAATAAAGAAAGAGGACCTCTTCTTAAGAGAATTAAAAACAGGCTGAGATTAACCGTTATCTTTTTGCCTATATTATTGTTACTAATTATTGTTAGCGGTACCGGAGTCGGAATTCTAACGCATTATCCCGCTTCATGGCAAATATGGATTAATCGAACTCTTCTGGCGGCCATTATAGGGTTTATGATTTGTATAGCCTTGCTTATTAGAAATATTACAAGTTTACGGCTATTATACTTCAATAGCGAAAAAATGGGTATTAATCCGGGAGATAATTTCAAAGAATGGATTCAGGGGCTCATGGAAAATAATGGCATTAAGACCGTTAGTGATCTTAAAAGGAAAATGCTTACAGAAAATGATCTTTACCGGTGTTATTATGTCCCTGATCATCCTCATTTTGAAAATACAGATTCCAATGGTAATGAAAGTACAGAAAAATTAGTAAATACTACTAAAGAAACAACAAATTCCTCTGATGGTGGTGCTGAAAATAAAATAGGAGAACAGGATAAGCCGCACGATTCAAAGAATGATTGGCATGAGTTAAAAGACAGAATGATAGATATACAGCTTAAAGAAATTTTTGACGATTACCTAACAAAAAATAACTTGGCTGCCGAAGATCAGAAATTCGTCGATCATCTCCTTATCCAATTAATTTGTGGGATTTCCAATTTTAGCCAGATTAATTGGCAGGATCTTAAAATAATCAACGAATTTCTCACTACAAAAAAATTTATTTCTATTAATAATAACGATAAAATAATTGAGGAAATACTAAAAAAACTTTTTATAAACACAAAAAATATCGTAAATGCATGTGGTAACAGATTTTTTCAGCAACTTGTGGTTGTTGCGGCAGACATTACCAACCAAATTAAAGTTGAATTTCCCGGAATGCATGAGTTTTATTGGGGAACCGACGAATCGATCTCGCCGGCAGAGTACGTAAGAGCTTCTATGTCAATTCCTTTTTTCTTCAAGCCTTATAAAGTTACGATGTCTAATACCCAACTTATTAATATCAATGAAACCTGGAAAACAAAATTGGGCTCTTATAAGAATTTTATTCAGGGAAATAATGAGATTCTCTTTGTAGATGGCGGAGCGCTATCAAATTTTCCTATCAATGTTTTCTATGACAGCAATCATCACACAATACCTACCCGACCTACTTTCGGCATTAAGTTAGAGTATGATAATGACGATTTATATAAACTGATAGATAATGAATCCAAGCTTGCCCTATCCATGATTTCAACGATGCGCTATTTTTATGATCGTGATTTTTTAATCAGAAACAGCAACTTCCGAAAAACAGTACGAAGTGTAGATACAGGAAAAATAAGCTGGCTAAATTTTGCACCAAAATCGTATGAGCAGATTGAACTGTTTTACAGAGGCGCACTGGCCGCTACGATCTTTCTGTCAGGCAAAAAATTAAATTTTGAAGATCGGGATAAGCTCCTTCAAAAAGCAAAATCCGATTTCGGAATTACTGATTTTAAGCTAGAAGATTTTGTATATCCTGATATTTTCTTCGACTGGGAAAATTATAAAAAGGAACGCGGAATGGCAGAGATTTATAAAAATCTTAGTCCTAAACTAAAAGAAAAATCCAGTTTTACCAACTAAATTTTCAATTATGTTATTTATATATATTTTTAGAAAAACCTTTGACCTGTGTATTGAAAATTTTGACCAGGTTATTTTATGGCTTTCAATACTTATGATATTTGGCACCATTATTACAAGTGCATGTCTTTCTTCGTTTGCACCAACCCTCTATTATGAAGTCAAATCCAGGAAAAAGGAAAATTGCGTGATCTACTTTTCTATATTTGATCTCCAGCTTCCGTACAAGAGTAGAATGTTTAACGAAATCATTCTTAAAATCAACCCGAAAACCCAAAAAATTATTACAAAATCACTGAAAATGGACAATATTTTTATGCCATTTGCTTATACAAGTATTTTTTTGCTGATTACGCATTTTTACCTTTTTTCAAGAGAGTATAATTCGGCTATATTCCCGATGTTTCCTTTTCTGCAATATGCACTTATACTTCCTTTTATAGCTTATCTATGCGATATCGGTGAAAACTATCTGACTAAAAAGTTAATATATCGGGTCCAGAAGCTACAGGCTGAAGAGGTTGGTCATATTGATGAAAGGCTCGAAATAGAAAATTCACTGAACAGATTGATTAACCACTCAAAGTTAAAAATTTATGCAGCATCAAGTATAAAATGGATTACTGTGATATATTGTATTTTAGTAATCTTTTGTTCATTTTTCCTTCAGTTTTTTTAATTTGATATTAAAGGTAATTTCAAGTTAATATAAAACAAAAAGTGCTACAATTTCCTGTAGCACTTTATATATAGAACAATTTTAATTAAATTGATGTGACTTTAAAGATTTTAGATTAAAAAAAATCACATAGACAATTTCAATTAATTTTCAGTTGACTAATTTTCAGGAATTACAATGCCTGATAGTATTGATTTATTGTATTGTAGAAGACATTTCAGATTAAGATCTGTTTTGAAAAAATCTGTTTTTTTCAGTAAGTTCTCATAATATTCAATACCTTGAAGTAGGTTTTCCTTAAAATTTTTCCATTTTTTTATCTGGCCTGCTGTTATATTTCCTGAAAACTCTTCAATTTCCTTTTTCAGATAATCAATATACATTTTCATTTCGTTGACGAAAATATTTGGCCTGTTTTTATGTGAAATAACATTAGATCTACCATAAATATGCTTTACCATTTCCAAAAGTGAAACTTCCTTATCAAAGTACGCCAGATTCGGGCCGGGGCAGATCACAACGCCCTGTTGCTCCCCTTTTATTTCAATACCGTTTTCAAGATATGCGGAATTTACTAAACCAACACAAAGACATGCTTTCTCGGTTATATTGTGTCTTTTTCTACGATATATTTCGGAACTAAACTCATATTTTTGCGATTCAAGTTCCTGTAATTTCAGTTCCTGATATTTTTTCGATGCCGTACAAATTCCTTCCGGTGAATATTCTTTACTTAAAGCCAGCAGCTTTTTAGGACAAGAACTTCCATATCTGCCTCTCGACTGTTTCTGACGTCTGATGATTTCATTGGAAGAATCTCTAACCGTATTAAAAGGCACACCAAGCGGGGATAGATTACTGATATAGAAATCTTTTTCTTTTGATTCTGAAAGAAGTTTCCTGGTTTCGTGATCCACTGAGGTCGCTTCAGGAACCAGTAAAAAAGGAGAGCCCCAGCCAATGCTGTCAATATTATAGGTATTTAAAAGAAATTCATGTTCTTCAGCTGTTCCAACTCCACCCTGAACCGTAATTTTTAATTCTAAAGGCTGGACAACAGGAGCTTTTTCTTTCTGCTCCAATGCTTTATTCATTAAAATATGGGAAGATTCAATAAGTTCATGTTTTTTATTTTTAAACTCTTCAAGAATAGGTCCCAGTAAAAGTCCTTCCGTTGCAAAGGCGTGTCCGCCGCAATTCAGCCCGGATTCAATCCTGTATTCCGATACCCAGAGCCCTTTTTTAGCTAAAAAATTCCCCTGAATCATCGCAGAACGGAAATCACTTACTTTAAGAATAATTTTCTTTTTAATACTTCCTTTTTCATCAGGATAAAAATCTTCAAATTCTTCGATATAACTGTAAAGTCTGGGATTCATTCCTGCCGAAAGCACTACCGATGAAGACAATTTGCTATTTGCAAATCCACGCAATGAGGCATGTGCATCATTATAGGTTACTGGCAGCTGTTGCTTGTTTTTAAAATTATCCTTATCAACTTTCGTCATGATATTGACATCAATATTTCCCGGAGAAAGATGTTTTTCGATAAAGTTTTTAATAGCAGAAGCAATTCCTTCTTTCTGGGTCATGAAATGCTCAAGACCGGCTTTCAGTTCCGAAGTGTTGGGAAGCATATCCGCAAAATTGGCAAGTGCCATTCTATTTTTTGAAAGTTCCTCTTTAAAGGCTTCAAATTTTTCGGTCACAATATCATCCAGCATATTGAGATACGCGGTAATTCTCTTGGCACGGTAGTCCTCAACCCTTGTCGAAATACTTGCATAATTCAGGTTGAACCGGTTGCTGTAAAAATTTTTCATTTTTTCTATAATCTCATCATCAATTATAGAAACTACGGATGAAATTCCGTACTGCGCCACACGGACAGGACTGTCAATAGTGTACGCCAATCCCATTACGGGAATATGGAAATTGTGTAAAGGCTTTTTGATCATTTTTATATTGATTAAAATAATTGCTTACCTCTAAATTCCCATCAACTTATTCACTGGACACAAAAATATCAGTTTTAAATTAATTATGCTTACAATAATAGATTAATTTGTGTGATTATGTCTAAAATCATCAGAAAGTAAAAAAGTTTCGGGCAAATCTTCGATTTGCCCGAAACTTTTATAAAATAAAATTTATTCTGATTTAATTTTCGTTGGATGATTTTAATTTAAGAAACATAAAAGCCAGTCCTAATCCAAGTCCTGCCATTACTGCCAATCCTGTTTTCCTGGAAGGAACAGGAAACATGGTATAACCGTAAATCCGATGCGGTTCGGGTGAAGGTGATAAGATATTACCAGAATCTGACGGTGCCTTTTTCATTCTCATCATCATTCTCATTCCGGCAGAAGCGGTATTGATAACGGGTTTTGGAAAAAGTTTATAAACTCCCGTGAGAAGTCTGGAGGTAATATCCGGGAATAATTCTTTTTGTGGATTTTTAGCAAGCTGTACAAATTTCGCAGCGGTATCCCGGGGATCTGCAGCAAAAGGAGGAATTTTAAAATCCAGCCCGGAAAATTTAGCAGAATGCATGTTTCCGGTAGACCTTTGAATCTGCGGATACAGATTGCATATGTGTACATTCGGGAAATCTGAAATCTCACCGTGAAGGCATTCCATCATCCCCCGGATTCCGAATTTGGTAGCAGAGTACACTGCACTGTAAGGAGCCGGCATAAAACCTCCTATTGATATATTGTTGATTAAAATTCCGTCATCCTGTTTTTTAAAAATCGGCAGAACACTGTATGCACCGTGCATATATCCGAAAAGATTGGTTTTGATCACCTGTTCGTTCAGATCCATAGGAATTTCTTCAAACTTACCGCTTGCCATTACTCCTGCATTGTTGATCCATATATCTATTCTTCCGTTAAACTGTAATGCTTTATTAGCAAGGTTCTGAACATCGGCAGCGATGGATACATCAGTAGGAACGCCCAGTGCAGCAACTCCCAGATCACGGCATAAAGAAACGGTTTCGTCAAGTGCATCTTTTCCGCGCGCAGCCACAACGATAGTACAGCCCTCCAGAGCGAATGCTTCAGCTGCTGCTCTCCCTACTCCGCTGCTTCCGCCGGTGATGACAACTGTTTTACCTTTAAGGCTTTCGTGGATTTCGTTATTGGATTTCATTTTGTAATTGGTTTTGGTTAATTATCTATAACTCACCTATTATTATGCCACATCCCTCAAACGCTTATAATAAACAAAAATCCCGGAAATTAGTCGGGATTTTTTATTCGTCGAAAATTACTCTACCGTTGAAAGGTTCACTCCAGCAGATAAAAATACGATCATTGTGCCTCCTGATTTCTGCCTGAAGGTTTTCGTATTCTCCATCTTCTTTTTGTCTTTCAACAATTAAATCAGCTCCCTCGCCTATATTTCCTTTTCGGAATTCCACTTGGTAAAGATCTGAACCTTCTTCTTTAACAAAGTCTTCTTTTCTGAAATTTTTATGTGCCATATTTATATTTTTGTAAATACTGAATAAACCGTGCCAAGAGCGACTAATTCCGAACATTAAAATTCGTGTTTTAAATTTTTCTCCAAATTAAAATCAAAAATTATATATTTTCTAAAAAACTCATAAATAATATTAAAAAATCCGGCCGGACAAGCTTAGTGGCATAATATTTTAATATATACTAGTACTCATGTTTAATTTGAGTTTTCATGGTTATTAGTTTTTATCCTCAGATTTCTGAGGATTTTTTTGTTTTAAACAATTTTTAATATTAATATGATAAAAATTCGATGTTGTTAATTTTCCAATCCTATTAAAACAAAATAAAAGAGCAGCTTATTTAAAAGCTGCTCTGCATTATTTCCTGTCAGTTTGTGTTACTTAGATCGCGTACGCTCCTTTATTCTGGAATACATTAATTCCTTCAATTTTATTATTCTGAACATTGTAAATCATTTCAACCGTAAAATGAGATATTTCGTAAAGAACATACTTAAGAGTATTAATTGTTCTTTCGTTCATAACACGTCCTTCATTCATCACTAAGCTGAATTGATCCTGATTAGGCATATTTTTAAAATCGTAATAAGAAATATTCATAGCGGATGTTTTAATACTTTGGTTATCAATACACAATTTCTTTGCCAAATTATGTTAATGCCTTTTATTTTTTTCACTTTATTATTATAACCATGAAAATATTTTCAAGAATAAATATTTCAAGCTATATTTCACGAATCAGCCTGAAGGTAAGATTGATTCTCGGATTCATTTTCTTTACAGACTTTGCAATCCGATGTTCCCAGTTGACCTGCAAGTCCCCCTTCATGATCAGGAGCGATCCGTGATCTAGAGCAAGGCTATATTTCTTTTGATGATCATTAATATTTCTGAAATCAAAATTCCTTACCTGGCCCAGACTAACAGAAGCAATTACGGGCCGATTTCCCAGTTCGCTTTCCTTATCCCGATGCCACGCAACCGAATCATTCCCGTCCCGGTAAAGGTTAAGGAGTACTGAATTAAATTCATATCCCGAAAATGTTTCGATTTTCTCTTTTAAACCAATCAATTCCGGAGACCATTCATTGACATGAAAATCGTTATTTCCCAAATGATACATTTTACTGCTATCGCCGAACCAAGACGTTAATCTTGGAGTAACAACTGTTTTATCATACATCTTCTGGGTGTTCTGCTTCCAGGGTGTTGTAGCTATAAGCTGATTAAAAAGTTCCGAAGCTTCCTGTTCAGATAAAAAACTCTTTCTATATTCCAACAATTCTTCCGGAAATTCATAATATTCATCTGCTTCAAACAGGCTTAGCTGGCTCATTTTATTTTTCTTTTAAATCTTTAGTAATCTGTTTTTCGGCATTTTTAGCGCGTTCTTCCTGCGCTTCTTTTTCTTTACGCTGCTGTCTTTTTGTTTTTTTCTCAGCCCTTCTCTCCTGTCGGATTACTTTATTGAGCTTCCTGTTGTAAGCCGCATCCAGAATTCCCTGTCCTTTTTTACTGAAAATCTTAATTTTCGGGTTTTCATGGGTTCCGGTTACCACAATAGGAAACCCGATCAGTCCGCCCGGAAGAATTCCTATTCTCACTCTGAGGTCAAGGAGACCATTAAAGCTGGTAGTTCCGCTGATGCTTGGTCTTAAAATAGAAACCCTGAATGTAAATTTATCAACATGAATCAGATTATTCTTAATATGAGTCTCAATATTGACGCCTTTCATATCAGGATTATTGAAGGCTTTTGAACCGATATTGTCGCCTACCGCAGAAAGCATTTTTAAGTTTTTAACTTCCACATCCCGGAGATTAACGATTCCGCCGCCTTCAAGAGAGGGATAAATCGGTTTCATATTCCGGTCGAAATCTCCCTTTAATTTGTAATCAACAGAAACAATTCCTTTTACATTTTTCGCTGCCGTTGCCATTTCACGTACCATATCAATTTCTTTGTAAGCACGCTGTACATCAAAATCCAAAACCTTAAGGGCAACATCATAATTGGCGGTAAGCGGAGATTCATCCTGGTAACGGGCATCAATATTCATTTTACTTCCGATGATATCAAAAGACGTATTTTTGAGATAAACCTGGCCTTTTTCCACGGAAGCCTGACCTTTAACATGATTTAATGCCAATCCTTTAAATTCTACTTTCCTGATATTCGTCTGTAAAGAAACGTCAAGATTTTTAGGAATGATCACTACGCCGCTGCTTTTAGGATTTTCTACTTTTGCATACTCTACTTCAATCGATTTCCTTGAATTATCGCCATTTTTTAAAGCCATAAATTCATCAATGAGGACATAGTTGGAATTCAGGTTGAACTTACCATGCAGCGTCCCTTTTCTTTCGATAAAATAATTGATCGTATTCAGCAGATATCCGTTCAGAGAAAAATCTGATTTTCCATATGTCGCAAAGAATTTACTGAACCACATTTTCTCATTTTCAAACCGGAAGTTTCCTTCTTTAATAAAAAATGATTTCGGTAAAAATTCTGTTGTTGCTTTTATATTTTTTAAAATTAAATTACCCTTATTGTCAAGCTTGCTGTACTGTCCGGTAGTCGCATAACTTTGTCTTCCGTTCAGGGAAAGGTCGGCCATAATTAGTCCGCTCACATCAAAGCCTTTCTTCGCAAAAACGCGGTAAATTCTTCCTACATTCAGGACTCCTTTTGCACGGACTTTATACAAAACATCTTCAAAATTCTGCAGATCTGCGTTTACAAAAACAGGATTTCCTTCAAAATTAAACCGGAAAGGATCCAATTTCACGCCAAGGCTTTTAAAAGTCCCGTCTGTATTAGTAATGTTGGCTACAATGTTGATATCCTGAATAGGATTCGGATAATATTTTGTTTTAAGCCAGCCATTTTTAAGATTGAGGTAACCATTGGTTTTTGGGAATAACTTTTTGTCCAGACTGAAAACTCCGTTGGCTTTAATATTGGTATCCATTAGGCCGCGCATATCAATATCTTTCAAACCTAATGCCTGATCCAGTGTCTGCAAATCCACTGCTCCTTTTATATCGGCATTGATCTGCATTTCATCCAGACCTTTTGTTTTTACTACCGCTTTGAAACTGTTCTTCGGGCCGAGATCAAAACCGAGATTTTTAAGATCGATTGCCAGTTGATTCGTATCAAGAGAAGGCAGATCAACATTCAGATCCATGTTGAGATGATTCATCGGAACCGGCGCTTTTCCGTTGGAAACAAATCCGTCCCTTACGAGCAATCTTGCTTTAAGTCGCGGCTTTAGGTTTTTCTGCTCGCTAAAACGGCCTTTCAGATTAAAAAAAAGATCACTGTTGCCTTCAATTTTAGTATCTTTTGCCCAATCCAGATATTGTGGCGGAAGAACGGAGATCATATCCCGAATGGTTGTTTTCTCAGAAGCTGCTTTTACATCAAGATTGTAACCATCTTTGAGAATACTTAAAAAACCGGTAAATTTTAAAGGAAGATCATTAATTCGCAATTCGTTTTTTCTCAATACAAAGGTCAGCGCATTCGTATTGATCCTTGTGATAAGATCCGCATGCAGTGTTTTTTGTTTAGCATAATAAATTCTATTGAGGCTGAAATCAAGTTTATCAATATCCAAATCAGTTTCAAGATCAAAAATATCTTCACTTAATCCACCGCGTCCAGTGTAATTAAGCCCTTTCGCATCTACCAAAACTCTTGCTGCATGGTCTCTGTAGGTAATATTCCAGTTTTTAAGTTTGATAAGATCAAGTTTTATCGATGTTCCTGAACCTGTGGTATCTTTAGGCTTTTGTGAAGGTTTTGAAACATATACGTTATAATTAGCTTCACCTTTACTGTTAACAAAAACATTTCCGTAGGCATCCGTTACGTAAATTTCATCAATTTTAACTTCACGGTCGAAGATCAGGTTTTTTAGATTAATTCCTACTGCAACTTCACGTGCAGCAAGTAAAGTATCTTGCTGAAAAGGTTTTGATCCTTTCAATAAAAAATCATCTACCGAAACAGTAAGCGAAGGAAAGTGCCTGAAAAATGTAAGGTGGGTTCTTCTGTAATCAAGCTTTCCGGCAAGATGCTGATTGGCAAATATTTTTACCTGTTCCGAAATGGTTCCCGGAAATAAAATAGGGATAATAAACATCAAAAAAAGAATGGATGCGATTGAAATCCCCATCCATTTCAGAATCTTTATAACGATTCTTTTAAACCTTTCCATCTATTTTCAATTTTAGTTTAATAAATTACACTTATCTAAAATCAAGCCATTACTATTGAATTTATTCTATCATAACTCTAAAATTATTTACTTATTAAACAAAAATATCTGTGATGGCATAATTTATTCATTAGCCAAAAACAAAAATATTAGTATGAACTTTAACGAAGCAAAAGAACATAAAAAGGAATCCCTGAAAAATGCCGACGAATCTGTACTGAATCTTTTTCATGTAATAATCACACCCGCGAATACGGATGAAAGTGCAAAATTTATTGAAGATTTTCTGAAATCCCCGGAGTCTTTCGACGATGAAAGCTGTAAAAAATATTGTACCGACGGAAATTATGAAGTGGTAAGTTTCAAAAAAGAAACCACTGAATAAGTAAAAACGATTATTCGGATGAAAGAATTTTTTCCAACTGAACAATAAATCCTGCCTGTGCGGGATTTATTTTTTGCTTTGCCTCTTCTGAATAAAACCATTCCCAACGATCTACCTCAGGGATTTGTATGGTCTTTCCTGATTTTGGCGGCCAACTGATTGTGATCATGTTACTGCTTAATCCGGATGTTTCAAGATCCTGTTCCAACGCCCATGCAAAAACTTTCTTGCCGGCTTTTTGTGTAATCGGCATCAGTTCAATAAAATTTCCGTTCACAACTTTTCCAGTTTCTTCCAAAAATTCAGTTTTCGCAGGGTCCAGTAAACTTTCATCTTCTTCGGCTTCTCCTTTTGGGATGGACCATGCTCCCGAATCTTTATTTTTCCAAAACGGTCCGCCCGGATGCACCAGAAAATAAAAAGTATGTTCTTCCGATCTTTTGAACAGCAAAATTCCTGCACTTATTTTCATGATAATTACCAGCTGTTGAGCCCGTTTTCCAGAGCTTTCATATATTTTCTCTTATCGAATGAGTATAAATCAGGGGCTTTGTGAGCACCTCCTTTTCTTTGTTCATTAAGCTTTTTAAGAATCCCCATATTTTTAATCTTCCGGTAAAAATTTCCTCTGTTGAGTTCTTTCCCGAGAATCACTTCATACAGTTTCTGCAATTCCGAAAGCGTAAATTTTTCAGGTAAAAGATTATAACCTATTGGTTTATGTGAAATTTTTTCTCTTAATGTTAACAATGCTTTTTCAATAATATCCCTATGATCCATTGCCAGCTCGATTTCAGGAAGTTTACTTAGGTAAACCCATTCACAGGTTTCACTGTATTCATCGGCTATAAGCTTAAAACGGCCCGGATTATAGAGTGCATAATAGCCTATTGTGACAAATCTCTGCTTGTGAAAAAGCGTTTCATCAAAATCCTCAAAATAAAACTCACTTCTGTTCTTTTTGCCGAAAACACCGAATTCTTCAAGATATACTCCCGTGATTCCGGCTCTTTCCTGCAAAATACGCACGACAGCTTCATCAAGATCTTCGTCTTTTTGTACATATCCTCCCGGTAAAAGCCACTGTTTTCTATAATTCATTTTAAGAAGAAGAACCTTGAGCTCATTTTGATCAAAACCGAAAATGACGGGATCGGCAGAAAGGTGTGGTAAAAAAACCTCTTTCAGCTCATTAGATTTATTTAGAATTTGTTGTTTGGAATCCATTCGGGAATTTGGGAAAATTTTATTAAACAAATCTAGTAAAAATTTTGAAAAAACTTAAAAAGGGCCGTATCGTGATACTTTTTCGGGAACAATTTGGTTATTTATAATCATTGTTTCAATAGGAAACAATGATTATATTTTTAAAATAAAAAGTTCAAATAATTGATTATCAAACAACTAAATTACATTATTAAATTTTATTAACATTTTTTTGGATAATTGAACAAAAGAATGTAGTATTGTATTGCTTCATACAGAAGCAATGAATTTAAACACTAATCTGAACGAAATTGCTTCGACGATTACACTTTAGAAATAAAGAATTGAATCGAAAGACAACCGTCTTTACACTGAATCGAAAGCAGATCAGTAAAAGCAAAAGCTGCTGACCCATTTTCGAGAAACCCGATGCTGAGGAATACCGGCTGTAAAAATAATTCCGGTACTGAAATAAGTTTCATCCATACACTTTTTGGATGCAGGATGAGCTATGCCTTTAAACATGTACGATAACAACTATATAGAATTTAGAAAACTAAGCAATGAGAAAATCAACTCTTAAGATTTCAGCATTGGCATTGATGCTTTCCTTCGCAACAGCTTTTGGACAGGAAACCGACAGTGCTTCAGTGAAAACAGCAGTAAAAGCAGTGGTTAAAAATGAAGAAGGCGTAAAAACGGTTACCACTTCGTCAAAAGAAGATAACAACAGAAATGTAATGCTGAACGCAGCAAACAATACAAGTCCGCGGGATGTAAATATCGGATTACCTTCCACCGTAGGCGGAATTACGATTCTTGAAAATGATCTTCCCGCTGTCTATTTCTTTTGGCCGGAACTCCCGAATAAAACATGGAGACAAAGTGTAGCTTTAGAAAAAACCGGGCTTTTAAAAATGGATCAGCTCGCCAATACGATGGGTGATCTCGGTTTTGCAGTTAATTCTTATTCTCAGACAGGAACAAAAGATCTTAAAGTAAAAGGAAAATTTACAACAAGTACATTTGGATGGCTTCAGGGAGATGTTAATGTTTCCGGACCGGTTTCCAAAAACGGATGGACGTATACCGTAGGTGCTTTTGCCAACTTTGACCCGAGTACGTACAAATTAGGCTTCGCAAGAAATGCTGATGAAACCAAAATTTTCAGAGCAGGTATTACCAAATATTTCAATAATGATAAGGGTAAAATCTCGGTTTTATACAAATATGCAGATTCTTACAGTATAACCAATTATGCCGTTTTCCAATATGGAGCGGAAGGTAAAGTGACCGAGCTCGATAATTTCAAAATCGGCAGAGATTCTTATGTGGTAAGAGACGGGCTGATGAAAGTAAAAGATATTCTTACCGGTGAGTATTCGTGGCGCTCGATGAGTGGAAATGATAACAGATCAACATCGCATAATATCGATATTTTCGGTAATTATCTTTTAGACAGCGGCTGGAATTTTAAATTCTCAACAAGAGCGCATTTTTCTAAAGTGAAAATGTCTAATATGATCCCTTTAAGTATTTTCAATGCGGACTCTTCAGCAGGATATACTTTGGCTTCCAATGGTCAGTCTTATTCAGGTCCGGTAGGAACAATTCTGGGAATGTACACACCGGAGACTCCGATCACCAGCGTTGCGGGACGTTTTTCTTTAAATAAACAGCTTGGAAATCACAATGTAACCTTCGGAGTGTTGGAACAATTTTACCACGTTAACAAATTCACATCCGACCGTACCTTCTTCTTTCAGACTGTTGAACCGCAGCCGCAAAGACTGATCGGCCCAAATACAGATGCAGACGGTTTCTACAATTATAATGCAGGCGGAGAATATCACAGCGGAACAGAAAACAAATTGTCAATCTATGGAACGGATGAATGGAAAGTTACCGACAACTTCAATGTAAGCTATGGATTGCATTTGAGAAATCACATCCTTGACGGTGAATATTCTCTGACGCCAAGAACAATTGGTTTCAACTTCACAGATCCTGCTCAGTTTGATCATATCAGTCAGAGTTTCTTCCAGATTGCAGGAAGCCTGAATGCAACGTACAACATTACCAAAAACTTCGGAGTTTTAGCCAACTTCTTATACACCGAAGAAAACAGAAGACTGGAAAGTTATTCTCAGGCTTTCGAACCGAATACCAATAAAATTAAAAGTCCATTGGGAGCATTCGGGGTTTTCTGGAACACCAACTGGATCCAATTGATTTCTCAGGCGACTTATCTTAAGAAAAACAACAACCTTAACAGATATAATCTTGTAAACCCAGCCAATAGTTCTCAGGCTCAAACGACAACGGTTTATTATGATATTCAGACATTAGGCTGGACCACTGATTTTGTTTTAAAACCATTTAAAGGATTCAATTTACATTATTTGGTGACGTTCCAGAATCCGGTATACAAGAAATTTAATTTCAATGCTTTCGGAAAAGATTACAATTACAGTGATAATAATGTATTGGGCGTTGCTAAAGTGTTGATGGAAATCGACCCAAGCTATACCGTTGACAAATGGAGATTCTGGGCAAGTTTCAGATATTTCTCAAAACAATATGCGAATCTTACGAATGCCTTATATTTTGCCCCAAGATGGGAAACTTTCGGCGGTGTGAGTTATACGGTGAATAAAAACATTAACGTTGGCGCAACAGTGATCAACTTTCTGAATCAAAGAGGAGCCAGCGGAACAATTAACGGTGCCGAACTGATCACAGATGCAAGTCCATACTACGGAAAATTGTTGACGGGAACTTACATTATGCCATTAACAGGACAATTCTCAGTAAGCTTTAATTTCTAAATGTAAAACAATGAAAAGGACAGTTTTAAATGTGGCTGCATTATTTTTCGGAATAACAGCATTTTCACAGAATATTCAAACGGTTACCAATTCTAAAGGTCCGGTTTTAGGATATTCCGCAGATTCGGGAGTAAAAATTCTAATCATTGGCGGAAATAAATTCAAAGATTTAAACAAAAACGGAAAACTCGATAAATACGAAGACTGGAGACTTCCTGTTGATGAAAGAGCGAAAGATTTAGCTTCAAAAATGACCATCGAGCAGATTGCAGGTCTGATGCTATACAGCGGTCACCAGTCTGTTCCTGCTCCAGCAGACGGCTTCAGAGCCGGAAAATATAATGGAAAATTATATAAAGAAAGCGGTGCCAATGCATGGGATCTTACGGATCAGCAGAAGAAATTTTTAAAGGAAGATAATTTGCGTCATGTGCTGGTAACAACAGTAGAATCACCGGAAGTTGCCGCGAAATGGAGCAACAACATCCAGGCGTACATTGAAGGCTTGGGATTGGGAATTCCCGCCAACAACAGTACGGACCCGAGACATTCTGCAACAGTAACAGCCGAATTTAATGAAGGTGCTGGCGGACAAATCTCTCTTTGGCCGGATGGTTTGGCAATGGGCGCGACTTTTGACCCGGAATTGGTAAAAAAATTCGGAAATATCGCCGCTCAGGAATACAGGGCTTTGGGAATTGCAACCGCTTTATCACCTCAAATCGATTTGGGTACAGAACCTCGTTGGTACAGAATTGCCTATGTCTTTTCTGAAAGCCCAGAACTAACAGCAGATATGGCGAGAGGTTATATCGACGGTTTTCAGACGACAGTTGGAAATAAAAACGGCTGGGGAAATAAAAGTGTGAATGCCATGGTGAAACACTGGCCGGGAGGCGGACCTGAGGAAGGCGGTCGCGACGCTCACTGGGCAATGGGAAAATTCGCGGTGTATCCGGGAAATAATTTCCAGAACCACGTAAAACCTTTTACAGAAGGTGCTTTCAAACTCAATGGAGGAACGAAAGAAGCTGCCGCGGTAATGCCTTATTATACGATTAGTTTCAATCAAGATACCAAAAACGGAGAAAACGTTGGAAACGGATACAGTAAATATCTAATCACCGATTTACTTCGTGGTAAATACAAATACGACGGCGTAGTCTGCACCGACTGGCTAATTACCGCTGACGAACCAAAATCTCCGGGCGGATTTGCCGGAAAACCTTGGGGTGCAGAAAAATTATCCATCGCTGAACGTCATTACAAAGTCTTGGAAGCGGGCGTTGACCAGTTCGGAGGAAATAATGATAAAGGACCTGTTTTGGAAGCGTATCAGATGGGTGTGAAAGAGCATGGTGAAAAAGCATATCGTGCAAAATTTGAGCAGTCAGCCGTTCGTTTGCTGCGAAATTTCTTCAGAACCGGATTGTTTGAAAATCCTTACGTCAATGTTGAAGAAACCAAGAAAATAGTGGGTAATCCTGAATTTATGAAAGCAGGTTACGAAGCTCAGGTAAAATCCATCGTGATGTTAAAAAAAATATTCTTCCGATTAAAGAAAGAAAAACGGTTTATATTCCAAAGAGATATTCTCCGGCAACGTTTAACTGGTGGGGAATTTACACGGCACCGTCTTTAGATTATACTATCGATATTGAAAAAGTAAAGAAACATTATAACGTCACTGAAGACCCTTCAAAAGCTGATTTTGCCTTGGTTTTCGTAAAAAGTCCGCACAGTGAAGAAGGCGGATACAGCGACATTGATGTGGCAGAGGGCGGAAACGGTTACCTCCCGATTTCGCTTCAGTACCAGACTTATACTGCAACAGAAGCCCGTGAGAAAAGTATTGCAGCGGGAGATCCTGTGGTAGCACCGAATGTACACGACAGAACGTTTAAAAATAAAACTTCAACAGCAACCAACTTTACAGATTTATTAACCATCCAGAACACTTACAAAGCAATGAACGGAAAACCTGTGATTGTTTCTGTAACCGCATCAAAACCGATGGTTTTTAATGAATTTGAAAAGCACGCCGATGCGATTCTTATGAATTTCAACGTATCCAATCAGGCCGTTTTGGATATCATTACAGGAAAGTATGAACCTTCCGGATTGCTTCCGCATCAGATGCCAGCAAATATGACAACGGTGGAAAAGCAGAAAGAAGACGTGCCTTACGATATGGAAACGCATAAAGATTCTGAAGGTCACAGCTACGATTTCGGATACGGAATGAACTGGTCTGGTGTTATCAAAGATGCAAGAACAGAGAAGTATAAAAAATGATTCATCATAAATTGATTCGTAATTGATGTCTTAAACCGGGCATTTTTGTCCGGTTTTTTTAGATTAAAATTTAAATAAAACACAAAAGAATTATAGCTGTAAATAATACTTTAAAATAGTTAACAAAATGGAAATCCAATATTTTCAAAACTTCTGTGTTCTAAGATTTTTCAGCATTTTAAAATTAAATCTAAAGTGACTAATGTGTCAAAATCAAAAACTTTTGTGTTTTTTGCGGTTAAAAAGATAAAAACAATTTAATATGAAAATCAGATACACTTTATATTCATTAATGCTGATTCACTCATGTTTGCTCAGGAAAGCCTAGATTTCAGCGGAAAGAAAATTTAATTTCTCCGGAAATCAGCGGTCAGAATGTTGACTTTCGCCTACTCGCACCCAATGCGAACAGCGTAAAACTCAGGGCAACTGGTTTCCGTCGAAAGAATGGAGCCAGGTTCCGTGGATTTGCAGAAAGACAAAGACGGCATTTGGTCGTTCAGTAAAAATGATTTCGCACCGGATTTATATACCTATTCATTTATTGTGGATGGCGTAAAAGCCAACGACCCAAACAATTCTTATCAAGTACGCGATGTCGCTTCGGTGATGAGTATGGTTTTGGTGGACGGAAAGCAGTCGGAAAATTACAAAGTTCAGAACGTTCTCTCACGGCACCGTTTCCAAAAGGTGGTACAAATCAAATGGACTGAAAGAAGACCGAAGATTATGATTTATACACCACCGGGTTACGAAAATTCCAAAGAAAAATATCCTGTTCTGTACTTGTTGCACGGAATGGGTGGCGATGAAGAAGCATGGATGACATTAGGAAGAGCTTCCCAGATTTTAGACAACCTTATTGCTCAGGGAAAAGCAAAACCGATGATCGTCGTAATGCCGAACGGTCACACCAGCAATTCCGCTGCACCCGGAGAATCTTCGAAAGGTTTTTATAAAATCGATATGAGAACACCGGATATTTTCAGCGGTGATATGGAAACCTACTTCAAGGAAATTATGAATTTTACTGAAGCAAACTACCGCACAAAAGCCGATGCGAAAAACCGCGCAATTGCCGGACTTTCAATGGGAGGTTTCCATTCATTATACATTTCTGCCAATCAGTCGAAAACGTTTGATTATGTCGGTCTTTTTTCTCCTGCCATTCTTCCGCCGGATGAAAAGAAAAGCCCGGTTTACCAGAATTTAGATTCAAAGCTGAAAACCCAGCAGAACAACACTTATAAACTGTATTGGATCGGAATCGGAAAAACAGATTTCCTGTACAAAAATGTATCGGATTATCGTCAGAAACTCGACAAAATGAATTTCAAGTATCAGTATGTAGAATCCGAAGGTGGCCACACCTGGAGCAATTGGAGAACGTATTTAAATGAATTTGTTCCTCAATTATTTAAGTAAAATAAATATTTGGGCAGCTATTTCCGCCCTCCGTTCCCGCTTTTTTGCCTCCGCTACGCTCCGGCAAAAAGAGCTCCACTCAGGTCGGGCTGCGAGAGATTCGCTGTTAAAATCAATAACAAAAATAACTGTTATTTAATTTGGTCCTTAGCTGAGTGCCAACGCCTTTGCGAACTTTAAAACAGTTTAATAATCAAAAAAACTTTGCGCTCTTTGCGTTAAAATCTAAAATCAAAATGAAAAAATTAATTATAGCAAGTATCTTCCTATTCGGATTAAATAGCATTAATGCTCAAAAATCAATTCCATTATATCAAGGAAAAGCGCCCGGTTCAGAAAACTGGACGTATTCCGAAAAAGAAATGGATTCCGATTTATTCAAAACCCATTTGGTGTACAACGTTGCCGCTCCCGCAATAGAAATCTACGAAGCCCCAAAGGCAAAAGCCAATGGTACCGTAATCGTTATTGCTCCCGGTGGTGGTTTTCAAAGTCTTTCTATTAATAAAGAAGGAAGAGATTTAGCAAAAATTCTCCAGGAGAAAGGAATTACAGCGGTCGTTTTAAAATACCGTTTGCTGGAAACCAAAACCGGAGATCCTGCTCGCGAAATGATGGAAAACATCAAAGACAGAAAAGCTTTCGATGCAAAAACAGCACCGATCAAAATAATGGCTGGTGAAGACATCAAAACTGCAATTTCCTACATCAGAACGCATGCAAAAGAATTAAATATCAATACAGAAAAACTGGGCGTTATCGGGTTTTCTGCAGGCGCAAGTGTGATTCTGGAAAGTGTACTTCATAGCAAAAATGCTTCGACATTACCAAACTTTGCCGCTTCCATTTACGGAGGACCAAGTGAAGAAATTCTAAATACAGAAATACCGAACACTACTCTACCGTTTTTTATCTGTGCTGCCAGCGACGACCAGCTGAAGCTCGCTCCAAAATCAGTTTTGCTTTACAGTAAATGGCTGCAGGCCGGACAACCCGTCGAACTGCATATCTACGAAAAAGGCGGACACGGCTTCGGAATGGCAAAACAGAATTTACCTGTCGATAAATGGTCGGATATCTATCTGGATTGGCTTAAATTCCACAAATTTTTATAAACCCTTAAAATTTAAACCACAAAAGTTACAAAAGTTTTTGCCTATAAAGCTGAATGCAAAACTTTTAAAGTTTATCAAAGCGCTTTGAAAATCTTTGATTTTCATCTAATGTGTTCTTACATTTCAAGCTATTTAAATTAAATCTAATGTGGCTCATGTGTCAAAAAAAAAATATGCCTTTTGACTTCGTCAAATCTTCGATTTGTAGTTAAAAAAGAAATTAAATATCAAACAAAGAATATTATGAAGAAGAATATATCAACATTAACAGCACTTTCTCAAAAAGCTAAATATGCAGGGTTATTTCTGGCATTATTAGCAGCTTCACCGGTTGTTAAAGCCCAGAATAATCCGACAGTAACGGTTAACGGAAAAACATTTAAAGGCCTCAACGGAAACGGAAAACTTGATGCTTGGGAAGATACCCGACTTTCAACCGACAAAAGGATTGATGCGATTATAAAACAAATGACCAATGCCGAAAAAGTTGATCTGCTGGTAGGAACCGGAATGCCTGGGATTGAAGTGTTGACAGGACCTGTAGGAGATTCCAAGCAAGGGCTCGTTCCTGGAGCTGCGGGAGGAACTGCGGCATTGACAAGGTTCGGAATTCCGGCAACGGTAGTGGCAGACGGCCCTGCAGGATTAAGAATTGCGCCAACTAGACCAAATGATTCGAAAACCTATTATGCTACTGCCTTCCCAGTGGGAACTGCTTTGGCTTCAACATGGAACAAAACACTTCTGGAGCATGTAGGAAAAGCCATGGGAAATGAAGTAAAGGAGTACGGCGTTGATGTATTGCTTGCTCCCGCCCTTAATATCCACAGAAATCCTCTTAACGGAAGAAACTTCGAATATTACAGCGAAGATCCTTTAATTTCAGGGAAAACAGCAGCAGCTATTGTGAACGGAATTCAATCTCAGGGTGTGGGAACTTCCATCAAACACTTTGCAGCAAATAATGAAGAAACCAACCGTTTGACGATTAATGCTCACGTTTCCGAAAGAGCAATGAGAGAATTGTATCTTAGAAATTTCGAAATCACTGTTAAAGAATCCCAACCGTGGACGGTAATGTCATCGTATAACAAAGTAAATGGTGTGTATACCTCAGACTCAAAAGATTTGCTGACTCAGGTTTTGAGAAACGAATGGGGCTTCAAAGGAATCGTAATGACGGACTGGTTTGGCGGTTTCCCGGGATTTGAATCTATCCGGAGTGGTGGAATTTCTGATGTTGTTAAACAGATGAATGCCGGAAATGACCTTTTAATGCCGGGAATTCCTGCGCAGAAAAAAGTATTGCTGGAAGCCCTTAATTCAGGAAAGCTGTCACAGCAAGTGGCTGATTTAAATGTCAAAAGAATTTTAGAATACATTTTTAAAACACCGACTTTCGCACAATACAAATACAGCGACAATCCAAATCTGAACGATCATGCTGAGGTAACAAGAAATGCCGCCACAGAAGGAATGGTTTTACTTAAAAATGAAAGTAATGCGCTGCCTTTTGCCGATAAACAAAAAGAAGTTTCGTTATTCGGGGTAACTTCTTATGCCTGGATTACCGGAGGAACAGGAAGCGGAAGTGTGAATAACAAGCACACCGTTTCTCTTTTGGAAGGTTTAAATGCTGCCGGTTATAAATTAGATAAAGAATTAGTTGATTTGTACAGACCTCATGCTGAAAAAGAAGTTGCCGCCGAAAAGGAACGAAGAAAAGCAAGAGGAATTCTGGCTTTACCCGAAAGGCTTCCTGAAATGAAAATGAATGACGCATTTATCGCTAAAAAAGCAGAAACTTCAGAAATCGCTTTTGTAACACTGGGAAGAAATTCCGGGGAAGGCGGCGACAGAGTTGTAGATAACGACTTTAATCTGGCAACAGAAGAAATCGAAATGCTGGACAAGATCTCAAAAGCATTCCATGCAAAAGGGAAAAAAGTTGTTGTGATTTTAAATATTGGTGGCGTAATCGAAACAGCTTCATGGAAGGATAAGGCAGATGCTATTTTGCTGGCATGGCAACCCGGACAGGAAGGTGGACATTCCGTTGCAGATGTAGTTTCAGGAAAAGTAAATCCTTCCGGAAAACTGACGATGACTTTCCCTGTAAATTATACAGATCATGCTTCAGCCAAGAATTTTCCGGGCGTTCCTGCTGACAATCCGAAAGACGTAACCTATCAGGAAGGTGTTTATGTTGGATACCGTTATTTCAATACCTTTGGGGTGAAACCTTCGTATGAATTCGGTTACGGAAAATCATACACCGATTTTGCTTATTCCAATATTAAAACAAGTTCAAAAACTTTTAATAATAAATTAGAAGTAAGTGTTGATGTTAAAAATACCGGAAAAGTAAACGGAAAAGAAGTTATTGAATTATACCTTTCTGCACCAAACAAAAGTATCGATAAACCAACATCTGAGCTGAAGGCATATGCTAAAACCAAAGATCTGAAACCGGGAGAATCTCAAACGATTACTCTGGTATTGAATCCGAAAGATTTAGCATCCTATGAAACTGCAAAATCGGCTTGGGTTGCTGAAGCGGGAAATTATAAAGTTTCTGTTGGGGCGTCTTCTTTAGACATCAGGCAGACAGCGGAATTTTCTTTACCAAAAGAATTGATAGTTGAAAAAGTTCAGCATGTGTTTTCTGCAGATACACCATTTGAGGATATGAAACCATAAGGATTTACATATAAGGAGCTGCAGATATAGAATGCTTACATTCATATTTAATTCAAAAATTAGAACCCAAACACTTTTCTGTATTTTATTTCAAGGCTCCTTTATGTTTAAGAAACATAGAATTTTCATGATAAGTTTAATGTCTCAAATTAAGATTTTATCTTTAAAATAGGTATCTTTAACCACTTTTTAAATAAATGAATGTTATGATCAATGATGTAAAGGCTAAAGGCAGGAATTATACAGTTCCTCTCATTACCATCACCCTCTTATTTTTCATGTGGGGATTTATCACCTGTATGAATGATATCCTGATTCCTTATCTGAAGCAGCTCTTCAACCTGTCGTTCTTTGAATCGATGCTGGTGCAATTCTGTTTCTTCGGTGCCTATTTTATTGGTTCCCTGATCTACTTCTTAATATCGAGTACACAGGGTGACCCGATCGATAAAGTGGGTTATAAAAAAGGAATTCTTTTCGGGATCTTTCTTGCGGCATTAGGCTGCGTACTCTTTTATCCTGCAGCAAGCTTTGCCTCATACGGATTGTTTTTAGGAGCACTGTTCATTTTAGGATTAGGATTTACCGTCCTGCAGATTACAGCGAATGCCTATGTTTCTTTGCTTGGTCCGGAAGAATCTGCATCCAGCAGACTGAATATGACGCAGGCTTTCAACGCCTTCGGAACAACGATCGCCCCGGTGTTGGGCGGACATCTTATTTTTGAATTATTTTCTGCACCGGACGGTTCATTCTCTGCGGCAGCAACTAAGATTCCTTATCTGATCTTTGCCGGAATTCTTTTACTCGTAGCTTTATTAATTTCAAGAGTGAAGCTTCCTGACTTTCAGGTAAAAGGTGAAGAAATCGTGAAAGGTTTCGGGGCATTACAACACAATCACCTGAAATTCGGTGTTCTGGCAATGTTCTGCTATGTAGGCGGAGAAGTAGCCGTGGGAAGCTTCATTATCAGTTTCCTTGAGCAGCCACAGGTGATGAACTTATCTGAAGTAGTCAGCAAAAATTACCTTTCACTATATTGGGGTGGCGCCATGATTGGACGTTTCTTAGGCGCTATATCATTAAATCAGTCTATTAGCCAGGGGAAAAAAGCGTTGTACATGCTGGGAGCAGCGGCCGCTGTGTTTTTGGTGATCTTCAGTATTGTAGATCTTAAATTTGCACAGATCAGCTTCTTCCTTGTATTTATAGCGTTGAATTTTGTGGCGTTCTTCATCGGGAAAGCAGCTCCGGCACGGACCTTATCCATTTTCGCGGCAGTGAATGTCGTTCTGTTAATTTCCGCTATGTTAAATCATGGTGAAATGGCGATGTACAGCATTCTGGGAATCGGAATCTTCAATTCCATCATGTTCTCGAATATCTACACACTGGCTATTTCAGGATTGGGTAAATATACGAGTCAAGGTTCTTCGTTAGTTGTAATGGCTATTTTAGGAGGAGCTATTGTTCCTATCTTCCAGGGATATCTGGCTGATGTTTTCGGAGTGCAGCATTCGTTTATTATTCCCGTATTCTGCTATATCGTGATTCTGATTTTCGGGGCTTACTGTACCAAATATCTGGGACATGTAAAGCAAGATGCCGATGCGAAATCAGGACATTAAATATTATTTTTTATATAAGGGAAAAACCTGCCGCTGGGCAGGTTTTTGTTTTTTATATTTAATAAATTATATCGAAACTGTTTTTGTTTTGGTATTGTAAACAATGACATCCTCATCCGGCTGTTTTCCTGTTTTCATTAAACCGTCAACATGAATAATCTTAAAATTCTTTGGCTTATAAATTTTTACTTCATTTGTTGTTTCATCAACAATTACCTTTTCCGCATTTTCAAAGCTGATGGCCTTTGATGATAAAGAAACATTTCCGGTAAAAACTGTTATCTTTTTCTGCAGATTTCTATGAGTGTTTTCACTTTTGAACTTCAAAGCATCATCATCTGATTTTTGCTGAGAGAAGATTTGTTGTGAACAAAGCAAGAGCAGAAATACTCCCGTAATTTTTAGACTTTTTATCATTTTCCTATTTTTATTTTCTACAAAAGAACAAATAAATTTGATCTCGGATAAAAAAATAACTTTTTTTAACGTATCTATAATTGTTCCTCAATGCTGGCGCGAGCGTCTCGCTCGTGTCTATATTTTAATAATGGTTTTATAGTGGGCACGAGCGGGACGCTCGCGCCAGCGGAAAACCAATATTATAAATTAACATCAATCTTTAAAATACCATCATAATCATCACAATAATTGCGGGCACTGCTGTATTTCCATTCCCATGGTTCCATTACAAATCCTGCCTCGACAGGATTTTTATGAGTGTACTCAAGTTTTTGCTCAAATACTTTGAGTGACCATATTTCTATGGGATGATTATGCTGTTGCCAGAATTGATATTCCGTAACATTAGATTTTTTACTTCCTGCTTTTTTAAACATCCACAGCATCCAATCTCTTCTGCTTTCCTGTTGATTCTCCTTTATAACATTTAGCATTTTTTTAGAGGTAAATCCTTTAAAATCTCTTATTAATTCTGATGGTTTACCATTTTCAGACCGAAATATCAAATGAATATGACTTGGCATAATACAATATCCGAAAATAATCATGCTTTTATTTTTTCGGCAATAGTCTAAAGATTCTATAATAATATCAAAGTACTCGATTCTGGTAAAAACATCAATCCAGAAAACTGTTGCAAAACTTATAAAATAAGCTCCCTCTTTTTCGTTAAACTTATATTTTCTACTCATTTGTATTTTTCAGTAAATATATAATATAGTCAGGAAATTTTTATTAATGGTAAACTCTTTTATGTTTAAACCGGCAATGCTAGCGCGAGTCTTGCTCATGTTAAACATAAATATTTATTAAAAACATAATAGATATTCAGCACGAGCGGGACGCTCGCGCTAGCGCCAGCGGAGAAGAATTTATTTTTATTGGACAGTATATCCTGATACGATGCTGGCGCGAGCGTCCCGCTCGTGCCACTATAAAATCATTATTAAAATATAATCACCAGCGGGACCCTCGCGCTAACGAAATGAGTCTTACAATACCATTTCATTTCAAACCGCCATTTTAAACAAAATCACAACTGTATTTTAGTCTAAACTGACAGATTAAACAAAAACAAAACTTGTGGAGAGTCTAATCCACCAGATTAAACAAAAGCAAAACACTGTGAAAGTCTAATCTTCCGGAATAAAAAGAAATACAAAACTGTTTTAGTTTAAAATATCAGATTTGGTTTAAAATGACATTTTATTTATATTTAATTTTCAAAATTCAATAGTATTTACAAGCTCAACACGAATGTTATGAAAATTACATTAGCAAAACTCAGCACAAAAGATTTAGCTACATTAGCACAAAGAATCATTGTTGCTTCCGATTCAGGGAAATATGAAATCATCTCCGGTCATCCATTACTTTCAGAAGTTAAAACCATATATGCAGATTATGATGTGGTCTATACAAAATCTACATTCAGCGGGAAAGGTAATGACGTAGCGCGCGCAGACAGGGATAGAGATATTAGTTTCAGAGCTTTTAAAAATTATGTGAACGCCTACCGGAAAATGCCTTTATTACCGAATTATCAGTTGGCGGAAGAGCTGTTTCAAATTTTTCTGCGGTATGATCTGACTCTCGACAAGATGAGCTATTCTTCTCAAACTGCCCGGATGAAAAAACTGGTTGAAGATCTTGAGAAACCCGAAAATATTCAAAAGCTTAATGCACTTTCTTTATTTCCCACTTTTGAAGATATGAAGTCCAAACAAAATTTCTTTGAACAAATTTTTGCGGGACAAGCAGAAGCGAATGCGAACCTTCGAAATATGAAAAGCGCCTCTGCAATCCGCAGGGATCTGGAGAAGACCTTAAAATCTTATCTCAATCTTATCAGTGCCATGAAAGAAATCACAGGCTGGGAACTCTTGTATGCAGAAATCAATGAATTGGTAAAGGCAGCAAAAAACTCTACGATTGCGGATCATGAAAAGAAATAACTTTAGCCTGAACTAAAATCAATAATAAGGCGTGGAAAAATTTTCATCTCTTTTTTATTGACGTTTTATTGTTCAAATTATTTATTTGATGCTGACCTAAATTGTTAATAATTCCTAAACATAAATTTAAAATACCCTATCTCTTTAAAACTGTCGAATAAAAAGCAATTTCATTATCTTTAACCTTTCAATTCCGGACAAATGAATACATCTGAGCAAAATCTCATCCTCATCAAGCGGCTTCAGGACATGCAGAAAGAACATCTCGGCATATCTTCTGTGAATATGGCGGTATCAAAGGTTATGGATTTGTTTCAGTTTGGTATGACTCTGCAAAATCACTGTAAACCGGTTTTGAACTATGATGAAATTATTATTTTACATGGTGACCGCGATGCTAAAAACTTCAGAATTTTCCACAGCAGTTTCGCAGACAGGAAATTCGGATCTGACACCATATATTCTTCCAAAGATGAAATCCTGATGCAGTGCCAAAGATCTGCAGAGCCCATTATCTTTGATCTTAAAAATTTTAGTGACCGGAAAAATCAGGAATTTTCATCGCTTTTGTCCTCCGGAAATACGGGAATGCGTATGGCGGCCGGATTAGCGCTTCCTTCCCTTCATGATCATGAAAGCATCCTTTTTCTACTGTATAAAAATTATCTCACCCCAGAAGATATTCCTGAAAGAATACTTGCTGCCGTTTCCACACAGCTGGCTGTAAGCATGCGCACGATCCAGATTCTCCGGATGGCCGGTTCTTTAAAAATTCCTGCACGGGAAACCGAAACCGTTGAACCGCAGGAAAAAATGATTCAGAAAGGTTTTAATGGAATTATCGGAGAAAGTGCGGCAATGAAAAAAATCTACGAAAAGATTACACAGGTAGCACCTTCTCAATCGGGAGTCTTAATATATGGTGAGACGGGAACCGGAAAAGAACTTATTGCGCAGGCTATCCATGATCTTTCGCCTTCATCGCATAAAAAAATGGTTAGGATCAATTGTGCGGCCATTCCTTCCAATCTCATCGAATCTGAACTTTTCGGTCATGAAAAAGGAAGCTTTACAGGAGCGACGGAACAGCGTAAAGGAAAATTTGAACTGGCCAATAACAGTACGATATTTTTAGATGAAATCGGCGAGCTTCCGCTGGAACTTCAGGGAAGGCTACTTCGGGTGCTGCAGGAAAAAGAAGTGGAACGTATCGGTGGAAATAAAAGAATAAAGGTAGAAGTACGTGTTATTGCGGCCACGAACAGAGATCTGGAAAAAGAAGTAACCGCAGGTAAATTCAGAAGTGATCTGTATTACCGTTTAAATATCTTCCCGATAGAATTGCCACCGCTTAGAGAACGAAAAGAAGATATTCCTCTTCTGGCGAACTTTTTCCTGGAAAAACATGGCCGGAACAGCGGAAAAAAAATTACCGAATTTTCACAGAAGGTACTGCAGCAGATGTGCCTGAATTCATGGCCGGGAAATATCCGCGAACTGGAAAATATGGTTCAGAGAAGCATCATCACCGCAAAAGATAATATGATCAAAGAAATGGCTTTTCCGAAAATCACTGATCTTCAGCAGGAAAATTCACAGGAATGGCAGGTTAAGACTCTTCAGCAAATTGAAAAAGAACATATCCTGAAGGTTGTTGAAAAATGTAATGGCCGGATTTCAGGAAAGCAGGGAGCTGCAATATTGCTGGGACTTCCATCCACAACACTGATTTCCAAGATGCAGAAACTAGGCATCCATAAGCAACATTATTTTAAAGAAAAAGATTAAAAATTTTTTAAACATTAAAGCTCAGATTCCAGCTCTTTTTTAATTCCCATTTCTATTTTTCCTGATGATAATGCCCAGAAAATCCATAATCCTAAAATAATAACAAGAGCCACTGAGGGAGCTTTGAAAGAACATATCAATGCAATCAAATACACAGGAAATCCAAACAGGTAATTGTTTTGAATTTTCCTGATCGCTACATCGCTGATGCCCGGACGTAAAAGATTTTTATTACGGCTGGCCAGAAACCATAACAGATTATACGCAAGATTGATTAATACAAATATCCCCGTATAAATTGCCACTACAGCTGCGGAAGCTTCTCCATTAAAGAATCTCGCCAGCAAGGAAGTAGGATATGAAACTGCAGAGACGAGAAATAAAATCAGCCCGTTGGAAAACATAATTCCGGAATTCCTGCTGTAAATCTGTTTAAAAATTTTATGATGGTTTCACCCACATAATAAAAATACTGAAAAAAGACAGGAAGAATGCTAAAAATGCCGGCCACTGATTTTTCAGAAAGATGAGCAGATCATTGCTGTTTTTCACAGAATTTTCTTCCGGCATATGAAGATCCAGCACTAAAAGGGTAATGGCAATAGCAAAAACGGCATCGCTGAAGCCTTCGATTCGTACGGTTTCTTTTTCCATAATTGATATGATTTAATATTAATGTTTATATACAGGATAATGCTTCCCTTATTGAATAAGTGAGTTGTTAAAGCTTTTTATTTTACGTTTAATGGTAGGCGCCTTCCTTCGACAGGTTCAGGATAATGACCTATTGAATGTGTTAATTGTCACTGCTTATCTGTACCCTTTATCAATTCCCAGTTTTTTCATTTTAGAGTATAAAGTTTGAGGCTGCATTTTTAACAGCTCTGCTGCACCACCAATGCCGGAAACTTTCCCGCCGCTGCTTTCGAGTGCATTCATAATATGTTCTCTTTCCATTTCTTCCATTGATTTTAATACTCCCGAACTGACATCAGATTTTACTTCAGTGTTTTTAGGAAGATCAAAATTCTCAATTTCTGAAGTTTTAGCAAGGAGAACGCTTCTTTCGATAAGGTGTTCCAGCTCCCTGATATTTCCCGGCCAGTAATAACCCAGGAGCTGTTCCATTGCTTTGCCGTTTATTGAATTAATATTTCTCTTAGAAGCTGATGCATATTTTTTAAGGAAAAAATGGGCAAGCAGTTCTATATCTTCTTTTCTTTCTCTCAACGGCGGAAGTTCTACCGGAAATACATTTAAGCGATAATAAAGATCCAGCCTGAATCTTCCTTCTGCGACTTCTTTTTCAAGGGAACGGTTTGTTGCCGCTACAATTCTGACATTCACTTTCAGGGTTTTATTTCCTCCCAGGCGTTCTATTTCTTTTTCCTGAAGGACCCGGAGAAGCTTTACCTGGGAATCCAGAGGAAGCTCACCAATTTCATCTAAAAAGATCGTTCCGCCATTGGCCTGTTCAAATTTCCCGATTCTCATGGAATTTGCTCCGGTAAAGCTTCCTTTCTCATGACCGAAAAGCTCGGATTCTATGAGAGAATGCGGAAGAGCAGCGCAGTTTACAATAACAATCGGATTTGATTTACGGTCTGACAGTTCGTGCACGGCATGAGCTATTTTTTCTTTTCCGGTACCGCTTTCGCCAACAATAAGAACCGAAGTATCGGTAGGGGCTACTACTGTTATTTTTTCAATCACTTCCTGGAGCGAATCACTTTTACCAATGATTCCTTCTATTTTCTGAGGAGCCGGAACATCTGCAATCCCGGATTTTTTTTCAATATCATAACGGTATTTTGCGATATCCAGCATCACCATCAGATCACGTTCGCGGAAAGGCTTTACCATAAATCCGTAAGGCTGTGTTTCCTTTACTGCTTCCAGTATTGACTGGTTGGTATTGGCAGAAATGTAGAGAAACGGCAGATTAATTTTTCGCAGTTCCCACGCAAGATCAATTCCTGTGAGGTCGCCTTTCAGGATAATATCAATCAGTACCCAGTCTGGTCTTTTTTCCTGTATTGATTTTCTGGCCTGCTGCACGGAAGAGGCTATTCCCGTCACCTGATAGCCCGCCTTTTTAAGCATGATTTTAAGATCATTGGCTACGATAAATTCATCTTCTACAATTAAAATTTTTTCTTTCATTATTGTCTTACGATATTGATATTCTGATCATCAACATCTGTAGTTTTTCTAAAGTTGACTGTAATTTTTAATCCGTTTCTGCTTTCTAAGGTGAAATTTCCTTCCAGCTGATCGGTAAGTCCACGCATAAGATTCATTCCGAGAGATTCTGTTTCATCAATATTGAAATCATCGGGGAGTCCAATTCCGTTGTCAGAAATCATCAGTTTGTATTCTCCATTTTCTGATTTTTTAAATGAAACCTGCACTTCTCCTCTCCTGCTGTCCGGAAAAGCATATTTAATGGTATTGTTTACTGCCTCATTAAGAATAAGCCCCAGTGGAACTGCCTGAGCAACATCCAGAAATATTTTATTCACATCCATTACAAAGCTGATATTTTTTTCTGACGAGTAACATTCTTTAATGTAATTGATAAGCTCATAGATATACCATGACATATCAATTGTTGCCAGATTATCAGACTGATAAAGTTTCTGATGGATCAGTGACATGGCATGCATTCTGTGCTGACTGTTCTGAATAGCCATTAAAGCATCTTCATTGTCAAGATATGCAGACTGCGTATTCAGCAGACTGATAACAATCTGTAGATTATTTTTTACCCGGTGATGGATTTCCTTTAGGAGCCATTCTTTTTCACCAAGAAGTTTTTTAAGCTGTTCATTCTGCTCATCGATCTGCTGACGTTTTAGTTCCAGTGTTTTATTCGCCCGGTTTTTAAGCCTTGAACGGTTATACAAAAGCGCTGCAAAAAGGATAAGGACAATGATACTTCCGATAAAAACATATCGCAGAATACTGTCTGTACTGATGCGTGCTTCCTGCAGTTTCCCTTTTTGAGTCAACAGCTGAATATCCTTGTCTTTTTTTTCAGTATCAAACTGAATCTGAAGGCTATTGATCTGCCTGCTTTTTTCACCATTAAAAGCAGAATCCGAATGTTTTTTATACAACTGATAATGTTTAATGGCGTCCAGATATTTACCTTGTGTACTGTCTGCTTTAAACCAAAGCATAAAATTTTGTGCCCGCACCATGTCATTTCCCGTTTTAGCATTTATGGAATCTAACAATTTTACACTTTTATAAAATGCCCGATAATCATCTTTATACAGACGATACATCGCAAAACTGAGCAATACCGTTGTCTGGCCTCCTCCGTATTCACCGTATTCACCGTAATATTCTATCAGTTTTTTATAATATTTATCCGCATTTTTAAGCTGTCTGAGAGTAGTATATGTATGGAATAAAATATAATTTTCTCTCATTTCAAATACTTTATCATCAAGCGGATAAAGCTTTTTGTACTCTTTAATGATCGCAATACCTTCATCAAACTTTTTCTGCCGGATCAGCATTGTGGAAATATTGGAAGCAATTAATCTCACCGATGGTTTATCTTTATTCTTTTTCGCGACAACCAATCCTTTTTCCCAATAGTCTAAAGCCAGCTGATTTTTTTTCAGGTAGTAATAAACAAGCCCTATCTGATTATAAATAGAAGCCAGCTCCGTAGAATAATCACCTGCTTTTTCTGCTGTTTTTTCTGCTAAATGTGCATATTTCAGTGCTTCATTATAATTACTTTTCTGGGCTTCTGCAAGGGACAAGAGCTTATACACCGTGTGTATATCTTTGTATTTGGCCGACTGATAAGCTGACAGGGACTGCTTAAGGAGTTTTATCGCCTCATCCGGATTATCTATGACACTATAAAGTTCAGCTAAATCTTTAAGGACCGCTGCTTTTTTAACCAATACACCAGATTTTCCGAAACATTCGATCGCCTTTTTCTTGAGTTCTACCTTAGTTTCAAAACTTCCGGAATCATTGGTATACATATAAGAAAGTTCATTATAAGCATCTCCGGCCTGCTCCTGCATATTTTGAGAAAGAAAATAGTTTAATGACTTTTTCATTTTAGAAATAGCGAGATCCCATTTTCCTCTGTCTTTATCTATTTTGGCATCCAGAAGCATCACTTTTCCAAGGCTTAGTTTATCATTTAGTTTCAAACTTAGCTTTTGCGCTTGTTTGTTGCTGATTGCGGCACTGTCCAGATCTTTTTTTTCTTCTCCTGCTTTTGTTACATAATATTCTCCCAGCCTTAGGTATAATTTAATTTTTTCCTTATCATTCTGCGAAGAATTAATCTGTTTTGATAACAGATACGGATTCTCCTTCGTCTGGGCTTTCAAAGAAATACTTAAAAGAACAAAAACCAATGGTAAACGGAATATCGCTACCGGAGATTTAATAAAAAAATAAGAATTGGACTTCATTTGCTAAAGATAATTGATTATCAAATCTAATCTAAATTTTAAACTCTGAATTGTTACGATGGTAAAAATAACAGATCAGCATTCCTATTCCCGGAGCAATCAGTGTTATTAACCCGAACTGCTTCCCCGCAAAAGCTCCCAGGAAACATCCGGTAAGAAAGCCAAAGATGGTTATCATCTGTTTTTTCAGGCTGGTTATGGCATCAGGATTTTTGAAACCGTTTTTCAGTAAATTTCCGAAATCCAGAGAGGCCTGCGTCACATTTCCCGTCATCATGGTAGTTGGCCCGTAAGTTTCTTTAGCGTAAAGCTTTCCGAATGCATTCTGCAACCCCATCGCAAATACGGTGGCCATCACTACGGCATACATCATCCATTTTTCAAAAATTCCCAGATACGTAAATACGGCTACAAAAATTCCGCTTAGAAGCAGCAACAAACCTTCCCAAAACATAATGGAATAATGATTGGTAAATCTGTATGCCATTCTTCCGCCTGTAATCACAGCCATAATGAATATGGGGAAAGTCAGCAGTTTCACCCATGCATTCAGCTCAGATCCTTTTATCAGCTGATAGGCAAACACAATAAAGTTACCGGTCACGTGTGCGGAAAAAATAGAATCTGCTGAAACAAAGGTTACCGTATCGCAATACCCTGCAATCATGGTCAGCAACAGAGTTACCCAAGCTATATTTGATTTGGTCTCCATAAGGTTATTTTAAATGTGAACGCAGCATCCAGGCCATTTTCTCATGAGTTTCCATTAAACCTGTGATATAATCGCTGGTTCCCGCATCATGAAATTCAGAAGCAAAATTATTGATATTTTCTCTAAGATGAATTAAAACACTTTCATGATCAGAAAGAAGTTCTTTGATGTAAGTAAAACTGTCATTAGCATTAAGATGATGTTCCGAAAGATGTGTCAATTCAAGATATTCTCTCAGAGTAGCCGGTGCATAATGTCCTAAAGTTCTTATTCTTTCTGCAAGGCCATCGATCATTTCATCTAATTGTTGATACTGGGCTTCAAAAAACAGATGTTTGTTGTAAAAATCTGCGCCTTCCACATTCCAGTGGGCTTTTCTTGTTTTGGTGTACAGCACGAATTCGTCTGCCAATACTTTTACCAATACTTCAGCAACTTTTGCTAAATTTTCATTTTTAATTCCGATTGAAGTTTTCATTTTCTTAAAGTGTATTTAATAAGTAATAATCAAGTGAATATGTTCCTGCACCTAAAGCAAGAATTAACAATAAAGATAAGGTGTACATGAAAGGAACATCCCGCACTTCCAGAGAATCTCTCCTGTGAACAACAAAATATCCGATAGCTGTCACGCCAATTGTCGGAAGTACCGCGAGCCTCGTTCCTAAGCCGAGAATAATTAAAAAAGGTACTACCAGATCGGCAAAAGAAGCTACGAGAGCATTCAGTTTCGTTGGCAATCCCAAAGGATTGGGAATGACTTCCTTTTTTCCGTTTTCCAGTCTGAATTTTTTCAGTCCGTGTACCCTGAAGAGCTCAAATCCCAGCAGTATTCTGAAGGCCAGCAACGCAGCGTTATTAAATGATGATCCTACATCCGAATGGAGAATCTGTTGTATAATTTCCATAGTTTTAATTTAAAAAGCAAAACACGAACATCCTAAAGCTCCCCAAAACGCATGATAGTTATTAACCGGTAGGTTGCTCATCCTTGCCTGATCATGATTATGGGAATGCACATCACAACTTCCTACACAACTGTGAATCTGGGAATTCAGCGGCACTTTCTGCGTGGATTTTGAATTCTTTTCAATTTCCTTCTGAGTGTGTCCTCCTACAGGATAATAGCCGTTATACAGATTCGTCGGCGACCATTCCGGAAGGATGGGAACAGAAGGTGGCGCAAATGATGAAAATTCTCCTTTTGCGTAAACAATGTTACCGTCTACCACCGTCATTTCAGCTTCAATATTTTTAATATCTTCTTCATCGATGGTGAAATAATCTTTATCAAGAACCGCCAGATCGGCGAGCATTCCTACTTTTATATCTCCTTTTTTATGATGCTCCTGAGAAAACCACGCGCTTCCTTTGGTATAAAGTTCTAATGCTGTTCTTCTGTCCAGCCTTGATTCCTGATACAGCTGAAGACCGCCAACCGTTTTACCGGCTGTTAACCAATACATAGAAACCCAGGGATTATAGCTGCTCACTCTTGTGGCATCAGATCCTGCTCCTACAGGCACTTCCATGGCAATCATTTTCTTTACCGGCGGTGTATTTTCTGCAGCCGCTGAGCCATAACGGTCGGTAAAATATTCTCCCTGATAGGCCATTCTGCTTTGTATGGCGATGCCACCACCAAGATTTTTCACTCTTTCAATATTTCTTTCGCTGATCGTTTCCGCATGATCGAAAATCCATGGCAGCCCATTGAACGGAATCTCCTTATTGATCTTTTCAAAAACATTTAAAAACCTGGAGATACTTTCATCATAGGTAGCATGCAGCCTGAAAGGCCAACGGTTTTCAACGAGCAAACGAACAACCTTTTCCAATTCATCTTCCATATTTTCGGGAAGATCAGGTCTTGGCTGTAAAAAGTCTTCGAAATCTGCCGCAGAGAAAACCAACATTTCCCCGGCACCGTTGTGGCGATACATATCGTCACCCTGATAGAGTTTTACCGTATCAATCCATTCACTGAAATCCTCAAACTCATGTTTTGGTTTTTGGGTGAATAAATTATAGGCAATTCTTACCGTCAACTGTTTCTTCTGATTCAATTCATTCACCACCTGATAATCATCCGGGAAATTCTGAAAACCTCCGCCAGCATCGATAACGCTGGTTATTCCGAAGCGGTTGAGCTCTTTCATAAAGTGTCTTGTAGAGTTCAGCTGATGTTCGTAAGAAAGCTTGGGACCTTTAGCCAGTGTTGAATACAAAATCATGGCATTTGGTGTTGCGATAATCAATCCTGTCGGCTCTCCATTAGAATCGCGTTCGATCTGCCCTCCGGTAGGAGCTGGTGTATTTTTAGTATATCCCACTGCTTTCAGAGCTGCTCTGTTCATCAGTGCTCTGTCATAAAGATGAAGGATAAAAACAGGCGTTTCAGGAGCAATTGCATTAATCTCTTCCAGCGTCGGCATTCTTCTTTCCGCAAACTGAAACTCTGACCAGCCGCCAACGACACGCACCCATTGCGGAGACGGTGTACGGTCTACCTGCTCTTTCAGCATACGCAATGCATCGGCGAGTGAAGGTACACCATCCCATCTTAATTCAAGATTATAATTCAGTCCGCCACGGATCAAATGAATATGCGAATCATTGATTCCCGGAACTACTCTTTTCTTTTTAAGGTCGATGATTCTGGTCGTTTCACCGGCAAACTGATCAGTCAATTCATCATTTCCTACTGCGATAATTTTTCCATTCTTAATGGCAACTGCCGAAATATCCTGAACTTCATTGCTGAAGCTGTGGATTTTGCCGTTATATAAAATAAGATCTGCTGTCATGGTTATTTAGCATTAAGTTGATCAATCGCCTCTTTAATTCCGCCCCCGGCAACCGTAAAAAATGAAGGGCCGGCCAATAAGATCAGCTTTTTCACCGTCATTTTCTCCGATACGTGCTGAGTATTCAGGTATTCTTGTGCACGGTAGGCATCAAATGCGCCTAAAACAACATTTCCGGCAACAAGTGCTGTAGGAGAATCAATACCGGCATCCTTAATGTCACTGGCAAATGAAACGGTCTGAACTTTCAGTCTTAATGCTTCTCTCATGGCTACAGCACCCACTTTTTTCATTAATTCCGCATCGAAATTATTTCTGTCGCCAAGCCCGATGAGCAGGAGTTTTTTAGAACCCATACTTCCTTTCGGAGGATCCATCAGTAATGTTTCTAAAGCATAGCCTTTGAATTTTCCGGTTTTTCTTACTTCTGTGATGATTCCTTTTAATGCTTCATCCAAATGTACCATTCCGTTCAGTTCTGCAGGAAGTGCCGGAGATTTAAAAATATCACCTTCCGTATATTCAAAAACGCAGGCAATCTGGAGATCTGCCACGGCTGCTGAAGGACCGTTCACCAGACCTTCAATGGTCACGCCATCTATTGTTCCCCATACTTTCTTTGTACCAATGGCTGTTTTTACCTCTGCTGTTTGTTGAGCCGAAACATAATTTGTTATTGAACCTCCTACAAGTACTGCAACAAGCAATACTTTTGAGATTCCGAAATATTTTGATATTATATTTTGCATAATAAAGTAGTTTTTAGTGATTTTACCTTTTAAACTAATTTGATTTTAACCGCAAAAGAGACAAAAGATTATTTTAAAGTTTAGATAAACAAAGCTCTCAAAAGAATAAAAATCAAAGATTTTTAAATACTGTTGTGGTTAAATAGAAAGTTTATTTTTTTTAAGTGATAATTAAAATTTAAGGCCTAAACGGATATTATAAAATACGCCGCTTTTAGCTCCGGGAATAATGTCTTCAATGAAAGCTCCTTTCCTGAAATACTGGATACCGCTTACCAATGCCATATATTTGTTAAAACTGTACGTAAAATTGGTTAAATATGCCGTCCCGATATATCTTTTATCAGAGCTGCTGCCCGGACGATTCAGGGCTCCGCTTGGTCTGTAGACCCCATCCTGAAGAGAATATCTCCAGTTGAACACAACATCTGCCTGCATTTTAAGCTTTGAAGAAAGATCTAACGTAACGTAAGGATGAATATCAATAAGATTCACTGGTCCAACCTGCGGACTGAACCCGAAATACCCGCCTTTCGGATACAGAGGATTAAAGGTCTGAAGCGTATTGTCATCTTTGGAACGGTCTCCCGAGATATAATCATTGCGGAGATTAATGCTGGGTTTAAACTTTATATTTTCAAATAAATATCCAAGATCTACAGAGCCTGTCCATGCGCGAATCGCCTTATCCCCGAAAGTTCCGAACTGGTAGGCAGCTTCCAGGTTGTAGATGAATCCTCCGCCGTATTTCCAGAAACGTGCACCGAGTGTATGTCGTTTTTCTTTGGCAATTCCTGCTTCGAAAACCGCATTATCCCTGCGGATTCCCAGATAATACATATCCAGATTCCCGGCTTTCTGAAAGATGATTTTAGAATAAGCTCCCCAAAGGTTAAGCTGTTTCGATATTTTATTATCAAAAACTCCGGCGTTAATGCTGTCTGCCATCATCACAAATGCATCCACCGAAAAATCCTTCTGCTCATACATCAGTTTGGCTCCGGTGAATGAAAGCCTTACATTCGGGCCTTCCCTTACGGATATTAATCTCCCAGAACCGTAATCCAGTTCCTGTCTTCCTACACGAAAAACGAGATTTTTATCCTGGCTTTTAAAAGCTTTAACATCAACAAAGAGATTCTGAATGCTCAGCTCATCTTCGTCAATTCCTCGGGGACCATTTTTTCTTCCGCTCTGCAAGGCGCTCCGCATTTGTGAAAATATTCTGACACGTTCTCCAAAATGAAGATCTGCATGAAGATCATACCGTTGGAGGAAAAAGTTATTGTGTCCGAGATTCAGCCTGCCCCAGTCTTCATTGTTGAAATCGACATATTCATACCGTGCTTCTCCCCCAAAAGATAAATAGATATTTTTCTCATTATTAAGCGGGAGAAATTTCACCTTATTATAAAAAGTGCCTGAAGAATCTTTGAGATATTCATAGTTTTCATCGTATCGCAACAGCTTAAAAGACTGCGCAGAGATCTTTCCCGAAAACAAGATAACCATTAAAATTCCGGAGAGGCAGGATATGAAATATGAAGACTTCAACATTTTAATTTTAAATATTAATGATTCAGCATATTGTGAGCATAGTGAATTCCCAGTCCGTACGATCCTCCGTATTTTTTCATCAGGTCGGTTACCGCTACATAAGTTTCCTGACGGGCCCAGTCTCTCTGAAGCTCCAACAGATACTGTACAGAAGTTACAGGTTTCACACCAGCGTGGATCATACGTTGTATAGCTCTTTCATGAGCTTCATCGCTTACATCGCCGCAGGCATCTGTAATGACATATACATCATAATTTTCTTCCAGCGCAGACAAGGCTGGGCCTACGATACATACCCCTGTCCATAAACCTGCAAGAACAAGTTTCTGTTTTTGAGTCCCTGTAATGGCTTTGTAAGCCGCTTCGTCTTCCCAGGTATTCATGGTAGTACGGTCGATATAGTTTGAAGTTTCCATAGGATAGGCTTCCTGAACTTCAGGAAATGCAGGACCCGAAAAACTTTGTTCGGCAACGGTTGTTACAACGGTAGGAACATTGAATATTTTTGATGCTCCGCAAATGATGGCGACATTATTTCTTAATTCGCTGATGGCGATACTTTTTGTGGCAAATGCCATTTGTCCTTCAAAATCAATCAGTACCAATGCGTGATTCTCCGGTGATAATAAGTTTGTAGATGGTTTCATAAAAGTTTATTTTGGTTAAATATGTATTTAAATCTTAAAAAAAAATTGCCCGCAACTTCAGCCACAGGCAATCGGGGCTAATTATTGTTTTAAAAACTTAAGGAGTTCTGCATTGAATTTATCCTTTTCTTCCAGGAATAATGCGTGTCCGCTGTTTTCAAAAGGAATTAAGGTAGATCCTTTGATGGCTTTGTTCATTTCCTCTGCTAAAGCATACGCCACAATCCGGTCCTGTTTTGCCTGCATGATAAGGGTTGGAATTTTAATTTTCGGCAGGTCACCTCTTAAATCTTCATCCCGTAAAGCGATTAATGCCTGTTCCATGGCATATGCCGATGACTGCATTTCGATTCCGCCTAACCAGGCACCAATACCCGGTGAAACAGAAGTTGGAGATAAAACGAATCTTTCACCAATGGTGTTCAGTAATCCAGGTCTGTCTACGCTGACAAGGTCTACCCATTTGGTGATTTCTTCTTTGGTAAATAATGGATAAGGATAATCCGGTTTTTTGGTATGAACAGGTGCTGCAGCAGCAAACAATGCTAACTTGCTTACATGAGCAGCGTTATATTTTGCCACGTAATGCAAAGCGATAGCGCCGCCCATTGAGTGCCCGCCTAACGTAGCATCTTTGATATCCAATTTGTCTAAAACCGTTTTAATATCAGAAGCAAACTGGTCGTAATTGTATTTTCCGTATGGTTTATCCGATTGTCCGAATCCTCTCAAAGTAATCCCGATCACACGGTGTCCTGCCTTGATTAAAGGAAGATACTGATATTCCCATGAAGCGTCGCTCACAGGATATCCGTGAATTAAAACAACCGGTTTTCCTTCACCTAGGTCGGTTACGTGAAGCCTTACATTGGGCTCAACTTCGATGTATTCTGCTCTTGCCTGGGTAGTAGTCTGTGCTGCATCCTGGGATTGATTTTCTGATTTGCTTGCCTTTGTGCAGGAAACAAACATAAGGGCCGATAAAACAGCAACTGCGATAATGGGTTTAGTTTTTTTCATGATAAAATATTTTAAAGGTTATATTTATTTCCCTGACTAATGCCAAAAAACAACCTAAAGACTTAAAATATTGATTTGTAATACATTAAATAAAACACAGAATGGAATATTTTACGTAATACCGTAAATTTATTAACTCCTTATTCGCTTTAATAAAGAATTGTGTATTCCTGAAAAAGAAATTGAGTTCGAATTTGTATAAAATTTATTTTTAAATTTTGGTTAAAGTCGAATGTAGAGTTTGGTAGAGAAAAGCGGGCTAAGCACGCCCCTATTGAATTGAGGATATTTTTTAATTTTGAAGCACCTTTACATTATATAGAAGCGGATTCCTGAGTTTTTTACTGCATTTCGATCCATTAAAAATATTTCCAAACAGGTTCCGGACCTATCGAGAGACGTTGTTTAATGGTCCGGAGGCGTTATTTACCGTAACAGATAGGTCGTATAACCTCTCAGACCATGTTAGTAACGTATCCGGCGGGGTTCAGGACGTATATTTTGGGGTTATATAACGTATTGTGAGACGTTGTTCACCTATCTGCACACGTAATTTGATGATCTGGAGATGTTTTTCACCTCAACAGATAGGTTGTATAACCTATCCGACGACATTTAGTAACCTGTCCGGCGGGGTTCAGGACGTGTATTTCGGGGTTGTATAACGTATCGCGAGACATGGTTTATCTGTCCGGAGAGGTTTCACATTCATCACGACCTATTTCAGAATGCTTCGGATGAGTAATTCGCGATAGTATATAGGTTTACACAGCCATCTGATGGCATAGTATAATGATCCGGTTAAGGTAAATAATGTATCTTTTGGGGTTGTTTAACCTTTTCGAAACGTTAATTACTCATCCGAAGTGTTATGTAAATATCCGGAGCATTAAAAAACGTCATCGATTAGCCTGAATACCTGTCCGTAACATTACGGAGCGTCATCGGTTCATTATTTTAACTGTTCAAATATGATTTAAACCTGTTGAATTATGCCTCCACTTCGACCAAGGAGTTAGTTTTAGATTTTTTAAACATTTGAAAAAGAAAAATATTCCAAAGAATAAGTTCATAGCCATAGACCGTATCTTCTACAGGAATAGTTAATATTCTGATCCCCATAAACTCTTCGGGATTGTAGTTTACGATGGGAGATTCCAGTCCGGTGCCTGTCAATATTCCGTTGACCATCAGAAAACCCGGCATTAGAAGAAGGTAAACAAAAGAAACTTTTCCGATCCATCTTACTTTCAATAAAAATTTTAAAATAAAAAGGCTACAGACTGTTGACAGAAAAGTAATAAAGGTATAAATCTTTTCCCTGAACCAGAGTGCAATACATAAAGCAATAATAATACTTATTATTACAAAAATTTTCTCCGGAAGCGGCTTCCAGTCGAGTTTAAAAAATTTATCCAAACAGAAATAGGTAAAAAGACAGGCAAAAGGAATACAGATAAAGAAAAGCAGCTCTTCCAGGGGAAGTCCGGCAAAACGTATTCCTAAAAGATATTGGTCATTGAACCACCACACTCCTATTTTTGTAAACCACGCATCCCAGGCAACAAATACCACTCCGACAATTAATGAAGCAGCTAAAAAAGCACCGAAATACCTGTTGAATTTAATCTTATAATGAAATGAAAAAATAAAACAGACGATGACCGTAAAAAAATTAATAAGAAGATAGGTATATTGCTGCATCTATTTATTTTTATTAAAATATAATTTAAAATATTTTACAGGCACCCAAAGAAAACCGAAACACTCCCCTTTCTCCTTTCCGATATGCTTATGATGCTGTTTGTGCGCTCTTCTGATAGCAAGTAAATACGGGTTTTGTGTATCACGTAAAAATTTTATCCGCTGATGAATAAAAATATCATGTACAAAAAAATAGGCCATCCCATAAAGGGCAATGCCTATCGCTATATAGAACCAGTAATTAAATCCCTGAACAGTCCCGTAATACATCAAAAGAATAGTCGGAACTGCAAAGATTACAAAAAAGTAATCGTTTTTTTCCATATGGCCGTCATTGCTGTGGTCATGATGGTCTTTGTGCAGAGACCATAAAAATCCGTGCATAATGTATTTGTGTGTGAGCCAGGTTATTCCTTCCATCACAAAAAAAGTTGCTACTACAATGAGAAAATTCATTTTTTAGTTGTATTTATTAATCTTAAAATAAAGAAGTTTTGTACTGAACATAGCAGCTCATCATTAAAGAAATTTTCGCGCCGTTGGATATTCTTATTCTTCCGTTTAATATATTCTGGGCAGATTTTCTTTTGATTTTCCTGAATAAGGATATGTAATATCTGTATGCAAGATACACCCCGAATCTAGATGAAGGCGGAAGCATTTTAATACCGATCAATGCCTGTCTGAATTCTTCTTCAATTTCTTTTTCAATTGATGATTTCACATTGTTGTCAAAGTATGTCATGTCCAGTCCCGGAAAATACACCCTTCCCAACGTGTAATAATCGTCCTTCATATCCCGTAAAAAATTTACTTTCTGGAAAGCCGATCCTAAAATCATAGCATATGGCTTAAGCTTTTCGTACTGTTCCTTGTCTCCATTTACAAAAATCTGAAGACACATTAATCCCACCACTTCTGCAGATCCCAATATATACTCTTTGTAAAGATCCGAATTATAATCTATTTTCTGAAGATCCATTTCCATACTTTTCAAAAACTGATGAATAAGGCTTTCATCAATATCATATTGATGGACGGTTTCCTGAAAAGACTGGAGAATAGGATTTAGAGAAATCCCGTCTTCCAATGCATTAAAAGTATCTTTTTTAAACTTACGGAGCAGCTTTTCTTTGTCATAATCATGGAAGCTGTCTACAATTTCATCAGCCAGACGTACATATCCGTAAATAGCATAGATAGGATTTCTGATAGCGGAAGAAAGAGCAAGGATTCCCAGTGAAAAACTGGTGCTGTACTGTTTTGTGGTCTCTTTACTTACTTTGAAAGAAAGTTCGTCAAATAATTTTTTCATAGCAATCAATTTTTTATGGCTTCTGTTGCAGCTATTTTTCCTGATATGATGGAAGGCGGTACGCCCGGTCCAGGTACGGTAAGCTGCCCTGTATAAAATAAATTTTTTATTTTTTTGTTTCTGAGTGAAGGTTTTAAAACGGCGGTCTGAGATAAAGTGTTGGCAAGCCCGTAAGCATTTCCCTGATAAGCATTGTAATCTTCCTTAAAATCTTTTACGCAATAGCTTTTTTTATAGTCAATTTTCAGCAGGAGATCGGTTGCTCCTGTATGTTTTTCGAGCCTGAGAATCATTTCCATAAAATACCTTTCTCTTATTTCTTCAGAATCTTCAATTCCCGGAGCTACGGGCATTAGCAAGAAAACATTTTCACAGTTTTCGGGCGCTACGTCCGGATCTGTTTTTGAAGGGCAGCAGGCATAGAATAATGGTTTAGTAGGCCACTTTTTATCTTTATAAATTTCATGGGTATGAAGCTCCAGATCATTTTCAAAAAACAAAGTATGATGTTTCAGGTTCGGGATTTTTTCTTTAAACCCGAGATAATAAATGAGACAGGAAGGAGCAAAAACACGTTTCTCCCAATAACTTTCATCATAATTCCTGAATTCTTCCGGTAAAAGTTTTGTTTCCGTGTGATGATAATCTGATGATGCAATAATTACGTCAAAATCAATCTGTTTCTGATTGACCGTCAGCGAAGAAGCCGCTTTTTGATTAATATTAATTTTTTCAACATCCGCATTTACATAAAAACGGGTTCCCTGCTCTTCAGCAATATTTTTCATTGCCTCTATAATTTTTGAAAAACCGCCCATTGGATACCATGTCCCTAACTTATATCCTCCGTAGTTCATTAAACTGTACAACGCAGGAATATCCTTTGGAGCAGCTCCCAGAAAAATAACAGGGAACTCCATTAAAACAATCAGTTTAGGATTATTGAAATATTTTCTTACAAAACGCTGAAAATTGGTGAGGAGATCCAGTTTCAGTGCGCTTTTGGCTATTTTCGGAGATACGAATTCAAACCAGGAGTGGCATGGCTTATTCACAAAATCCTGCATCCCGACCTCATATTTATACTGTGCATCTTTCATAAATGCATCCAGTTTTTTTCCGGCTCCGGGTTCTGTTTTTTCAAACAGTTCTTTCATTTCTTCATAGTTATGAGGAATATTCATGGTGCCGTCTGAAAAAACCATTTCAAATTGCGGATCCAAAGGAATGAGCGTATAGAAATCTGTGGCTTTTTTACCAAAATCATTAAAAAATGATTCTATAATATCGGGCATCCAGTACCAGCTGGGCCCCATATCAAATGTGTAGCCGTTATCTGTTGTAAATTTCCTGGCTCTTCCTCCAATGCTGCCGTTCTTCTCAAAAAGATGAACTTCATGGCCTTCCTTTGAAGCATATGCCGCAGCCGAAAGTCCTGAAAATCCAGATCCTATTACCGCAATCTTTTTTTTCATAGTTAATTTTTAAATGAATGTTCTTCGTAAACTGTTTTAATAAGATCTTTACTGTCAATATTTTTTGAGAAAATAGGATAATGAAATCGATCTAACTTATTAAGCATTCTGATAAGCTCCATTTTTTCACTGTAGGTAAGATTTCCTGAAACAATATCCGTGGCCTGCCGAATCTTTGTCATCTGTTTTTCAAGTGCTTCATTACCTTTTTCAGAAATTTTTATCAATTTATTTCTTCGGTCTATATCAGATTCTGTCTGCTCAATCCAACCATTCTTAAGCAACCTGGTGATAATGAGCATTCCTACAGGCTTATCATGAATATTCTTTTTAATGAGCTCCATTTTGGTCATTTGTCCAAATGCTCTGAGATTAATAAGATAAATAAAATCTTCCTGTGTCACAAAATCAGAATCCGAAATGGCAGATTTCGAATAGTTTTTGGCGTATCTGTTCAAATGTAGCAGTAAAGTAGTAATAGCGCTTTCAGGAGATCTTCCTTTTTCTTTTCCTTCCCAATAAGGCTCGTCTATTTGTGAATTTCCTGAGGATGTGCGATCGCAAACCCATTCTTTAAAACCATTGATATCAGCAGTATAATACTGTTTATCATTTTCTTTTTCAAACTTTTCGAGAAGATCAATGACTTCTTTTGTCATTCTGTAATTCATGATATTGAATTTTTATATAAATATACTAATTTTTTAGATCTTAGTACAATAATATACTATCATCATTTTTTATGCCAAAAAACTTTTTAAAAAAAATTTAGAAAGTCCCTAAACAAGGCATGTTTATTGTAACCTACAAAGGACACCAATTAAAAATTTAATATGAACAACGAAAAAACAGTATCAGTACTAAATGATTTACTGAACATCACGAACGACAGAATTGAAGGATTTTCTAAAGTAGAGGACAAAGTATGGGACACCCATTCTGCTCTGAAAAATGATTACGACCAGATGGTATCACAGTCTCAGACTATGAAATCTGATCTTATCAGGCTTATTAATGAAAAAGGAGGTGAGGCTGACAATTCAACAAGTACCGCAGGTGCCGTGCACAGAGCATGGATCGACATCAAAAATTCTTTTACCGGCAACAAAGATGAGTCTACCCTTGAAAATGTTGTATTTGGGGAAAAAGTGGCAATCAATGCTTATGAGGATGCTTTAGAAAGCGGAGATCTTTGTCCGGAAAGTTCACAGGTTGTTTCTGATCATCTTCATCATTTGAAATCTTCTTATTCAAGATTTGAAAATCTGGAAGAATTAAGTTAATACCTACTGTTTCAGTAGTATTAGAAATAAGAGAACTCTTTGTAGGGTCCTCTTATTTTTTTGTTTTTAATGTTTAAGAAATTAATTTAAAGATTTTTAAAATGGAACTAATCTTAATTTCTTAGAATTTTAAAGGTATAATTTTTAAAGCATTAACAACTTAGTTTCTGCTTTTATAGTGTATGGTAGAAAGATTTTTAAGTACTTCTGCGCTTTGTTCCGGAGTTATATCTCTTTGTGCTTCGGCGAGCATTTCATAACCCACCATGAATTTTTTAACCTCTGCATTACGAAGAAGCGGCGGATAAAAATGCATGTGGAAATGCCATTCGGGATGTGAAATTCCGTCAGTTGGAGATTGGTGAATTCCTGCAGAATATGGAAACGAAATTTCAAAAAGATTATCATATTTAATGGTAAGATCTTTTATTATTTCGGCCAAATCATATTTCTCGTCTTCCGAAAACTCAAGGATATTTCCGGCTTTCCTTTTGCTGATGATCATCGTTTCATAAGGCCAGACCGCCCAAAATGGAACCAAAACAACAAAGCTTTCATTTTCAAGTACCATTCTTTCACCGTATTCAAGTTCTTTTTTAAGGTAATCTTCCAACAGTGATCTTCCGGATTTTTCAAAATAGTTTTTAAGATTTTCCTGAGTTTTTACCACGGCAGTCGGAATCGATGACTGAGCCCAGATCTGACCGTGCGGATGAGGATTACTGCACCCCATGATCTGCCCTTTATTCTCGAAAATCTGTACATGATTAATGAATTCTTTACTTCCGAGTTCATCATACTGCTGCTGCCAGACGTCAATTACCTCTTTAATAGCGTCCTTTTCCATTTCAGGCAACGTAAGGCTGTGATTTTCAGAAAAACAGATTACTCTATTAATTCCTCTTTCAGGTTTTATGGAAAAAAAATCTGAATTGTTAACAGAAAAATCCACCTTATCGCTGAGCAAAGATCCGAAGTCATTGTCGAAGACATAGACCCCCTTATAGTCGGGATTTTTTTCACCGTTTGCCCTTTCATTTCCCGGGCAAAGGTAGCATCCGGAATCATAAGCCGGCAATTCTTCCTGAACCGTTTTTTCGGTCTGTCCCTGCCACGGTCTGTTGGAGCGTTGCGGAGAAACCAGAATCCATTCGTCGAGAAGCGGATTGTATCTTCTGTGAGGGTGTTTTTTACTGTCAAATGCTACATTCATTGTTGGTATATTCTTTTATTCCTTCGGAAATTTTAACCTGATACACTTTTAGCTGAATATTGAATTTAGCTTCGTATTTTTCACGGATTCTGCTGATTACATTTTCAACAAAATCTTCTTTGATAAGATTGATACTGCAGCCGCCAAATCCGCCTCCCATCATTCTTGCCCCGATAACGCCTTTTTCCTGTAAGGTCTGCTCCACCAGAAAATCAAGTTCATTACAGCTTACCTCAAATTCATTGGAAAGTCCGAAATGGGTTTCGGTAAGCAATTTTCCGAGACATGCAGCATTATTTTCAGAAAGTGCAACAGCAGCCTGCTCTACCCTTCCGATTTCTTTCAGGAGGTAGAGACATCTTTTGTATCTAATTTCTCCTATTTCTTCACGCACTGCATCAAGCATATCTACACTGAAATCCCGGAATTTTGTAATTTCCGGAAATTTTTTCCAAAGTGCATTTTTTCCGTTGTCTACATCTCTGCGCCTGTCGTTGTACCCGGAAGTAAGATGCGTATGCTTGACACAACTGTCAAATAAAACTAGGCTGTAGCCTTTGAGATCCGCGTTAAAATATTGATGATCCAGCGAGTGACAGTCGAGCATGATGACTTTTTCCTCTTTTCCGAAAACGGACGCAAACTGATCCATAATTCCGCACTTTACTCCGACATAAGTATGTTCTGACTTCTGCCCGATCAAAGCGAGTTCTTTTTTAGAAAAACCGAGGTTAAAAATCTGATTGAGAATATAGGCAAAACCACATTCCAGCGCTGCAGATGAAGATAACCCCGAACCCATAGGAATTGTGCTGCTGAACGCTATATTTAAGCCTCCAATTATTTTTCCTTCTTCCTGAATGGCATTAAAAACTCCCAGTAAATAGTTAACCCAGGTCTGCGAAACCGGCGATTGTTTTTCTTTAACATTAAAACTGAAACTGTCATTAAAATCTACTGCGAAAAAGGTGCACATATCAGAATTTCCTGCCTTTTCAACAGCAAAACAAATGTATTTGTCAATGGCTGCCGGCAAAACAAAGCCATCACTATAATCTACATGCTCACCGATAATATTTATTCTTCCGGGAGAAAGGAAAATATGCTCCGGTTGGGTTTGAAAGGCTTTTCGAAAAGCCTCTTTCGTATTATTAATTAATTTTTCCTGGATCAAAATAAGAGTATTGTAATGAATTTTATAAGTGTTAAATGTACACGTATATTTCAAATAAACAAGGTTGTTTTTTTAAAATTATTCCATAAAATAATTAAATTCTTTACGGTATTGTGACGGGCTTTTCTTGATATATTCTTTAAACGTTTTATTAAAATAGCTGAAATTGTTGAATCCGGATTCAAAACAGACTTCGGTAATGCTTAACGGCTGTTCCGCAAGGAGTTTCAGCGAATGGGTAATCCGGTATTCATTGACAAACTGGGTAAATGTTTTATTGGTAATTTTCTTAAAATAACGGCAAAACGATGGCACTTTCATATTGGCAAGATCCGCTATTTCTTCCAGCGTGATCTGTTCTTTAAAATGGTCCTTCACATAATTAAATATATGGTTGATTCTCTCATTATCCTCCACTTGTGTCTGTAGATAATATTTCCCGGCATTCAGTATTCTGTAATCCTGTGTGGTGGCAAGTTCATCTAATATTTCCAGGAAGTTCAGCAGCTTGTTGAGCGATGACATTTCGTGCATATCAGCAATTTTCTTACCCACTGTTTTTTTTATATTTTCGTTAAAAACAATTCCGGCTTTTGATTTTTCAAGCAGGGCAGAAACCCGCTGCATTTCAGGAGTTTCCCAGATATTTTCTCCCAAAAAATCCGGCTTGAACTGGATGACCATTTCGTAATCGTTATTGGTATTTTCGTTGGTAAGTCCGCAATGTGGAAGATTGCTCCCGATCAATACGAGATCTCCATCCGAAAAATAGGAGATATTACTCCCGATCTGTCTCTTTCCGGAACCTTTGCAAACAAATATTAGTTCTACTTCCGGATGATAATGCCAGACGTGAGATTTTATATTTTCATTACGCTGAAACTTCAGACTTGTAAAACTGCTTCCGATATTAGGTTTTATGGCTTCAAAAGCAGGATTGGCATGTTTCATATGATGTCCAATTAATTATATGTAAAATTAACAATTAATATTTAATTAATATAACAATCAGGTTAATATTGTACATATATGTGAAAATTGTATTGTAGAATTGAAAGAGGATCTGCTGTAGATTTGCAGTATAAATTATTGATAACAAAAAACTTGTCATTATGAATACATTTTTAAAATCTACTTTTCTTGCAGGATTCTTATTAATCTCAGCAAGCTTGATGAGTAAAGACAGAGACTTTTCTATTGCTTTAGGAACGGTGAGTGCAAAAACAATAAACTTTGAGATATCTAATGCTAAAAATGTTTCATTGTTTGTATATAACGATATAGACGGCGAAATATTTTCTGAAAAACTTGATGCGGAAAACGTTATTTCAAAATCTTACGATCTTAAGGAACTTTCTACAGGTACTTATTATCTGGTGGCGGAATCTGAAGGAAAAGTTGAAAAATACAGAATCAGCATTAACAAAGATAATGTGATGGAAGTTGATAAAACCCCTGTAAGTGTTATCAACAAACCGGAATATAGTGTTTCAGGTAACTTTGTAAAACTTCATATGTCTGCTGTAAAAAATCCTGTAATGATTTCTGTAACAGATTTTTCAGACAACAACTATTACACAGCAACCAAGCAGTCTGAAAACGGAGATCTGAATGTTACTTTTGATCTGGACAAAAATACATCAGAAAATTACATTATCCGGGTAGAAGAGAACGGAAATGTTTTTAATAAGATCATTTCATTAAAATAAAGAACATTTAGTGTAATACTAATTATTCCATATACTAATTATTATATAGTTATTCCGATTAATACCGGATAAAATTTCAAGTACAGTTATTTTTTATAAGGCAACTCTTCTTTCAAATACAGAAAAGAGTTGCCTTATTTTTAATTATGGTGGCCCATATTCAGTTTGATTTTTTTCAAATCTTCCAGCTCATGCACAGGTCTTTCAATATCATACGGGATAGACGTTTTAGAGAAAGTCTGGAAATATAATAGACAAGCATCTTTCCACCAGACAGCATCTTTCGCCTGGATTTTTAGTTTCGAATGTACTTCCGTAAACCTTTGTTCGTCGATATAAGGTTCCATCGTGTCCCAGAGTTTCTGGTAATTCCTCACCTTATGAACTCCTGAATCATATTTGTAGCAAAGTTCTTCCCATAATGTTTTCCCATCTTTCATTTTATACTCCCATGGAACATGATGAAACCAAAGGATAAGATTTTCCGGACACGTTTTAATATTTCCATAAATGTCATTTAATGGAGGAAAATATTGTGAAACCGCGTTACTTCCTGTTACGGTTCTGTCAAATCCTACTCCATTTTTATCGGCCTGATGATAATAGACCGGCGACCAGTCGGGTCTACCGCCTTTGTAATCTCCCCAAGGTTCGGGACCGTAATGATGTCCTCCTGCGAAAATATGATGAAGTCCTAAAGGCATCATGTAGTCAACAACCGTTTCCCTTGAAGTAAGCATCATTTCTTTCACCGGGTTAACGAATTTTTCATTATCCGTAAAGGTCATTGTAATCCATTCGTCGGCAATCTGTTCTGGCGTAAGCTCATGATTCCACGCAAGGCGTCCGAATGCATACCAGTTGGCCTGTGCAAAATGATGGCCTGTCCAGTTGGTATCTTCTCCGATATTGGCCACAGCAGAAATGGCTGTGATTTTTGCGGGTCTTAATGTTCCGTCGGTAATTTTAGCAATTGTGGAACCTTCACCATTAGAATAAGTATCGCTTTCCAAAGTTTCTTTGAATAAAGGAGCGAGATAAGCCAGATGATTAGCCTGTCCCAGATATTCCTGTGTGATCTGAAATTCCACCATTTCAGGAGTTTTCTTTAATGCACCAAACAAAGGATTAAATGCTTCACGAGGCTGAAAATCAACAGGTCCGTTTTTAATCTGAATGATCACATTATCCCTGAATTTTCCATCAAGAGGAACAAATTCCAGATAAGCCTGCTTCGCGCGGTCATCTTTGCTCGGACTGTATACGAAAGCCCTCCACATTACGATTCCTCCGTATGGTTTTAAAACATCAGCCATCATATTGGCTCCGTCGGCATGCGTTCTTCCATAATCCTGCGGTCCCGGCTGGCCTTCTGAATTGGCTTTCACCAAAAATCCGCCGAAGTCAGGAATTAATTTATATATTTCTGAAGCTTTATTTTTCCACCATTTCTGAACATTTTTATTTAACGGATCTGAATTTTCGGTTCCTCCCAACACTTTTGGCGAGGCAAAATTGACCGAAAGATAAACCCTGATGCCATACGGTCTGAAAATATCGGCAAGTATTTTTACTTTTTTCAGATAGTCTTCACGAAGCATGTTTGGAGAGGCATTAACATTATTCAATACTACAGCATTGATCCCGACAGAGGCATTTGCTCTTGCGTATTCTTCATATCGGGGAGAAATTGTATTCGGAAGATCTTCCCATTTCCAGAGAGAATGGCCTGCATAACCGCGTTCAATCGTTCCGTCCAGATTATCCCAATGGTTTAGAATTCTTACATCGTACGAAGGTTTTTCTGTAATGTTTAAATCGGCAGTGGAAACGTTGGTTTGCTGAAGCCGTAAAATATGATAAACGCCATACAACAAGCCGATTTCTTTTGCAGAAGCAATGACAATTTTATTCTGTCCGGATTTTATGGTGTAACCATCTTTCAGGCTTTTTAAAGATTTATCTGTTCGCAGCTCCACGGTTTGGCCCTGCCAGTGACTGCTCAGTTCTTTTCTGGCAATATTCAGCGTCGCACTGTTTCCTTTAGCGATAATCTGATCTGCAGAAATTCCGTTTTTTGCTGGAAAGCGAAGCCAAAGCTGACTTCCGTCTTCCGCGAAGGTCATTAACGGAATCATTAGAAATGCGATAAAATAAATTCGGAAATGCTGCATGGCAATTTTTTTAACATTTAATTTAAATTCCATAGGTTTCAACTACGGCTATTGTTATTGAACCCTTCGGGTTCCGCGTGTGAAATTGGTTTAAAAACTTTGTCAAAGTTCAGAATTTTGACAAAGTTGATTGCATTTTACTGATTTTCGTCCAATCCTTCGATGGTTTTTATTTTACCGTTTTCATCATATTCAATTTCTACAACCTTCATGCTTCTGAGCCATGTTCTTCCTCCGCTCGGAACACTGTCGTGAAAAAACAGGTACCATTTCCCTTTAAATTCAACAATACTATGATGGGTAGTCCAGCCTACTACCGGTGTTAAAATTTCACCCTGAAAAGTGAATGGTCCGTAAGGATTATCTCCGGTTGCATAACAAAGCAGATGAGTGTCACCGGTTGAATACGAAAAATAATATTTACTGTTGTATTTGTGCATCCAGGAAGCTTCAAAGAAACGGTGTTTGTCTCCGTGAAGAAGCGGATTTCCCTTTTCGTCGAGGATAAGAATGTCTTTAGGTTCTTCACCAAATTCCAGCATATTGTCGCTTAACAAAGCAACTTTGGACGGAATGGCAGGCTCATCATCCTGAGGAATTACGGCAGATTCCAGGGCTTTATTATTTCGGTAACGCTGAAGCTGTCCGCCCCAGATCCCTCCGAAATACATATAATGTTTTCCATCTTCTTCAAAAATACAAGGATCGATGCTGTAGCTTCCCATCATTGGGTGTTTTTCAGGGACGAAAGGTCCGTAAGGTTTGTCACTCACCGCAACCCCGATTCTGAAGATATCGTTTTTGTCTTTCAAGGGAAAGTACATAAAATATTTGCCATTTTTAAAAGCAACATCGCAGTCCCAGAGCTGTCTCCCCGACCATGGAATATCTTTAACGGAAAGCACCACACCATGATCCGTAATTTCTCCGTTTTCTACATCATCTAAAGAAAATACATGGTAATCATTCATATCAAAGTGATCTCCGTTATCATTTTCTTCAATTCCGCTTTCGCGGTCGTGGGAAGGATAGATATAAATTTTCCCCTCAAAAACATGGACAGAAGGGTCTGCCATATAGTCGTTCGGGAATAGATATTTTGCTTTGTTCATTTTAGTTTAGACTTTTAGATAATAGATTGATAATTGATAATTGATAATTGATAATTGATAATTGATAATTGATAATTGATAAATAATGATTTATTATTTATTTTTTCTCTTTTGTTAATTGAATAATTTTTTCAACCACTGGTTTTGCTTTAAAATTACGGTCGAAAAGTAAAGGATAATCGGTTCTGCCTTTTACCGGGAAATCATTTTTCCATGATTGTTTATCGGTAACACCCCACAACGTCACTCTTCTGATTTTGTCTTCGTGTTTGATGAAAAGACGGAAGAAATCAAGATAACGATTTTCCCATTCTTTCTCTATATTTTCAGGAAGACCTTTGGTGTAAGGATTCATCTTCGCCTGATATTTTACCGTATCTGAGACGTTGGCAGAAGTTCCCCAAGGTGAAGGCAGCGCACTGATGTCCATTTCAGTAATATTTACTTTTACTCCGGCGGATGCATAATCTGTTATCGCTTTTTCATATTCCGCCAGTTTCGGAGTATCCAGGCCAACGTGTGTCTGCATTCCTACACCATCAACTCTTATTCCTCTGGATTTCATTTTTTTAACGATATTAATAACTGTCTTTACCTTTTCAGGATACCATTCATTATAATCATTGTAATACAGTTCAGCATTCGGATCAGCTTCCTGAGCGTATTGGAATGCCAAAGGGATAAATTCCTCGCCAAGGATTTCATAAAACTTACTTTTTCTGTACGTTCCGTCTTCCATGATGGCTTCATTGACTACGTCCCAACCTTTCACGCGGCCTTTGTATCTTGAAACAACGGTTGTAATGTGATTTTTCATTCGTTGTTTCAACACCTCAGCAGAAACATCTTTCCCGTCTTTGTCCACAAAAAACCATTTTGGCAACTGTGAATGCCAGATCAGGGTATGACCGATGATAAACATTTTATTCTTTTCACCAAAAGCCACAAAGCGGTCGGCGTCATCAAAAAAGAATTTTCCTTCCTGAGGCTGCAGAAACATGGATTTCATACAGTTTTCCGCCACAATAGAGCTGAATTGTGAAGCGATAATCTGATCTGATTTCACATCCGTTCCGTTGATTTGCGGAAGACTCATGGCTGTACCGATATAAAATTTATCTTTAAAAGCTTTTTTCAGAGAATTTCCTGTTTTTTGAGCGACTGCATTTGATGCGGCCAGCATTATTAAGCCTAATGTAATTATTCGTTTCATAGTCATATTATTTTCTTCTTTCCGCCAGATCTTTTTCGATCTGAACTTCCATTTTTTTATTGATTTTATAGAATAAAAGTAATCCGCATGCGATGAAAAAAGGAATCGAAGGAAAAACGCTTACCAGCATTTTAGCTCCTGCAGCCACCGTTTCAGGCTGAACCACATTTTCCGTACCCTCCGTAGAAATATATCCGTACTTACCGATAATCAATGCTACCAATGAGCTTCCGATGCTTAAACCTACCTTCAAACCTACCATCATGGCAGAAAAGATAATAGCGGTGGCTCTCCTGTTGTTTTTCCACTCGGAATAATCGGCTACATCTGCAATCATAGCCCAAAGTAAAGGAGTACTGATTCCGTAAAAGAATCCGTGCAAAATCTGAGAAAGGAACATTATTCCTACTGCTTTCGGAGGATAAAAAACAAAGAACAGAACAAATAAAGTGGAAATAAACAGCGATGCGATGAAGGTATCACGCTTTCCGTATTTATCGGCAAACCTTTTGGAAAAAGTAATTCCAACGATCATCATAATGATTCCTCCCGCATTAAACAATCCGAAACCGGCAGACTTAGGATCTTCACCGAAGAAATTCATTCCTACCGAGTTAAAAAATGTGGTAATGGGTGAAATAAAGCTTTTAAGAGAAGCTTCATCCACATAATTGTTAAAGTAATACACATAAGCGCCGCCTTTCATCGCCAGGGTTATGAAAATGAAAGCTGTAACAGTAAGCATAATAATCCATGGCCTGTTTTGGAAAACATCTTTTAAATCTTCTTTTAAGGTTGATTTCTGTTCAGGTTTTGGGATGATTCTTTCTTTGGTAGTGAAAAAGGTAATCAGCAACATTACGGAGCCAATTATCGCAAGCCAGGTCATTACCGTTTCGATACCGGCAGCTTTATCTCCATTTCCTACAGATAAAATGATTGGCAACATAAATACCTGAACGAAAAACTGGGCAAACATCACCGCCACAAAACGGTAAGAAGAAATACTGTTACGTTCTGACATATCTCCCGTAATAACACCGCTTAGTGCTGCGTACGGCAGGTTATTCGCTGCATATAACAACAGTAACAAGGAGTACGTTGCTGCAGCGTAGATCATTTTACCTTTATAAGAAAAATCGGGTGTACTGAAAGCTAACAAAGCAGTAATCCCAAGCGGAACAGACGTGAAAAGAATCCACGGACGGAATTTCCCCCATCTTGTTGCAGTACGGTCTGCCAAAGCTCCTACCATCGGATTGAACCCGAAGCCGGCAATTAATCCTACTATCAATGTTATGACTGATGCATCCTCTGCTTTTAGTCCGTAAATATCCGTATAAAAATAAGCGAGATAGGTTACCAAAGTCTGAAAAACAAGATTGGCAGCAAGATCTCCCAGGCTGTAGCCTATTTTTTCGATGACAGATATTTTCTGTGATGGATTGTTCATATCGTTGTAGATGTATTAGTAGATGATTGATTAATGATAAATGATTATAGATGATAGACTGACAGATCATAGATTTTCTAATCTGTTTCTCAAACTATAAATTGTATATGATTTTTTTTAATTTTATTCTGTAGTGAAGGATGAAGCCGGAAGACCTGATTTGTTTTTTAAATTTCCGTCAGGATTGTCTGCCCAGTCGTAGCGAACTGAAACGGGATCTTTAATTTCATCATTCCAGACAATAATATTTTTACCTTCTGTTTTCGCTTTTGCCCACTGGTATTTTCTGTCTTTACCTGCTATTGCAAAACCTTTTAATTCCGAAACAGGAGCAAAATCATCGGTTCCTTTTTTAAATGAAAGCATAATCTTATTTCCTTCAATTTTCATGGTCTGATAAACAGGTCCGTCTGCAACAATATCTTTTTTATCAGCAATTTTCAATGCCTGCAATGCTAACCTGTCGCCCACTGTTTTTTTATCAAGAGGATGAATATCGTTCCATTCTCCAACATCGATGATTACGGCAAGTCCGGTTTGCGGAACATTGAGCGAAACTTTACGCTGCTGATCTCTGAGTTCTGCCCAGTTGCTTTCGACAGGCTGATTTTTAGCTTCCATAAAATTTGCAAGCTGAACGATCAGGAACGGTGCCTCTTTTTCTTCCCATTTAGAACGCCAGTCGTTGATCATTGTCGTTAAAAGATCACCATATTCTTTCGGTTTTCCGGTGTTGCTTTCGCCCTGATACCAAAGAAATCCTTTTACTTTATAGTTAATCAACGGATTGATCATAGAATTGTACAGCCCGGTCGGTTTCCAGCGGATGAATGTCTGACCCGGAGCCATTTTCTCCATTTTTGCACCTATTTTATATTTCCATGAACCTGTAAGATCGATTTTCTTTCCGCCGATTTCAAGATAATACGGTTTGTCAGCGATAAACTGTCCTTTTCCGCTTCCGTTGGTGATTCTTACGGCAATACTATTTTTACCTTCTTTTAAAACGCCAGCAGGAATATCATACCATCTCGGTGGATATTCATAGGTAACATTTCCTACTTTCACACCGTTGATATAAGTCACATCCGCATCTTTTATTCTACCAAGATTCAGGAAAGCTGCTTTTCCTGCCTCACTTTTTGACAGTGTGATCTCTTTTCTGAACCATACCGAACCTTCAAAGGGTCCTTCCTGATCTTCCCATGATCCCGGAACATTCATTGTTTTCCATGATGAATCATTAAGATCAAAATTTTCCCAGTGCTGGTTTAAACCAATATCACTCTGATCAAGCTCTGTATACCAGGCTCTGCTTAAAGCCTGTTCGTTGGATTCTGTAGATTTTATCAAATCATCATTTTTCCATTTTTCAGCTTCTTCCAGATATTCAGGATATTTTTTAAGGGAATTCGCATCCATCCACGCCTGAACCGGAGAACCTCCCAAACTTGTGTGAATGATCCCTACAGGAACTTTATTTCTTTCATACAGATTTTTAGCAAAAAAATAAGCTACACCCGAAAAATTCTGAATGGTCTGTGGATTGGTGCTTTCCCATTTTCCGCCGTCAAGATCATTCTGCGCTGCTTTAAAATTGTATTTCTGCGGAACCGTAAAAAACCTGATATTCTGATTATTTACTGTTTTCATTTCCTCTCCATACAGCGGTTTTAGACGTCTCATAGGAAGTTCCATATTCGATTGTCCGGATGCAACCCAAACATCTCCGATTAAAATATCTTTAAGCGTAATATCGTTTATGGTCATCACAAACGGTCCACCGGCTTTAAGTTCAGGAAGCATAATGTTCCAGTTTCCTGAATTATCTGCTGTCGCTGAATACGTTTTATTTAAAAATTTAATATATACCTTTTCTCCGGCATCCGCATAGCCCCAGATTTTAAGCTTCTGGTTCCTTTGGAGTATCATTCCGTCTGAAACCAGTGCAGGAAGCCTTACTTTAGCATCAAATAAACAGGCGCTGAAAATGGCTATTATTAGAAATAATTTTGAGCAATATCTTTTCATGGGTTAATCTTTAATTTTTATTGACAGACTTTTGATAGTTCTGCGTCAGCAAACGTACTTCAATGATTTTTGAAGTGGTCATCTGTTCTTCTGCAAAAAATTTTACACTAAGGATTTCTTTATTCTTTTCTGTTTCAGGAATCGGTAAAAGCAGATATTGAGGTGAGTTTCCGGCTTTTCCTTCCAGTTTTTTTGCCGATACATTTTTGCCGTTGATCTCTACATTCAAAGACCGGTTGGCATTCGCATCAAAATATAAAATGTACAAATAAGCAGCATTCTTACCCGGATTTTTCATTCGGTAACTGAACCATCCTTTTGCATCCCGGAAATGACGGTCTTCCATATACCCCGTGTTGGAATCTTTGCTTTCAAAATAATGATCAGACTCCGGTTGCTGCTCACCCAACTGAATTTTATCGACCGTAATGAGATCAAGTTTTCGGGTTTCAGCTTCTTCTTCCGCTTTCTTTTTCTGGATAGATTCAATTTTATCCTGATCAGCCTGCGGCCAGTACAAAATATATCTTTCTTCCTGAATCTTGTAAAACGGCACCAGCTGAAAACCTTTACCAAATTTTTCTTCCGGATATAAACCTGTGAGACTGAATGTAAGATTTTTATTTTCAACCGGTTTTACATGATTGATAACTTCCTGATTATTTCCTAAAATAACCGGAATTTCATTCAACGGAATCTGCGGACCATGCGCAATGTGTCCGCCGCGGCTGTCATCAGCTAATAATCCTTGTTGATCTTCGGTTCCATATGTTGCAGCAAGAACAACAGGCCCGTATTTAAAGGCATAATAATCTGATTTATCAGGCAATTGCTCTGCAGAAAGATGCATCGGAAGATTCATTTCGATCACATCTTCTTTTTTCCATTTCTTAGTTAAAGTAAAATAACCGTTGCCATCCGGCTGTACATTTTGCTTTTTCCCGTTAATTGAAATGTTTACTTCAGAAGGATTTGTCCATTGCGGAGATCTTAGTTTAAGGTTAAAATTTCCTTTTCCGGCCAGATCAACAATCAGTTTGGTAAATGGAGTTTCAGGAAAGTTATTTTCCTGTCTGATCAGGATTTTCTTTTCTGCCCATTTAAGTGTTGATGGAATGAAAAGATTAACATAAAGATCATTATCAGAATGAGCATAAATCATTTCACCATACTTGGCGTGATTTTCCAGTCCGGAACCTACACAGCACCAGAAACTTGTCTGCGGCTGTGAGTATACACGGTAATGACCGGGGCGCATCGGTGTAAAATACACAAATCCTCCTTTATCATAATTTTCAGTAGAAAGAATATGATTATAGAGCGCGCGCTCATAATAATCCATATAATATGACTTGGGCAAAGTTGCGAAAAGCTCTTTGGTAAGTTTCAGCATGTTGTAGGTGTTGCAGGTTTCGGGACCTTCAATGCTTTTAATCATGCTGCTGAAATCATTAACGGGATTAAAATGCTCACTGACGCTGTTTCCACCGATAACGGAAGATCTTTTTTCAGTGACATTGTGCCAGAAAAAATCTGCAGCATTGCTCCACTGCACATTGTTTTCGAGATCTGCAATTCGTTTGTAGCCTATTACTTTTGGAATTTGGGTATTGGCGTGAATTCCTGTAAGCTTATCTTCTCCTAAAAGCAGTGGATTTAGAATGGCCTGATGTGAAAATCTGTGGGCAAGCTGAAGATATTTTTTATTTCCGGTAATTTCATACACATCAGCGAAAACTTCATTCAGTCCCCCATGTTCGCTGCGAAGCATCTCCTGAATCTGTTCATCTGAAAGTCCGGAAACTTCATTCATCATCCAGTCGGTAAGTTGTACCAACATTTTTTTTGCCTTTTCACTTCCGCCATACCAATAGGCATCGCGGAGCCCTGCATAAATTTTGTGAATATTGTATAAAGGTACCCAGCGGTCGTTCAATCCAAAACCTGAAGCGCGAATATTTCCCTCCGAAATTTCTTTCCAGATTTTTTTACCCGAAGGTACCCCTGAAAGATAACCGTTTACGGATGATTGCTGGCAACGGTCAAGCTCATCAATCATATAATCGAGTCTCTGCTTAACCTTTGGATCTCCTGTTGAAGCATACATTAATGAGAGTGCAGAAATATAGTGTCCTCCGATATGTCCGTCCAGGCCTGTATTTTCCCAGTTCGGATAATTTTCAGCTTTTGGCTGCAAGCCTGCTTCCCTGAGATAAGGAGCCAGCAACCTGTCTGGTTCCATAGACATCATATAATTTTTATCAGCCTTCATGGCTTTGTTAAAAACACTTTCCGACAGCTTTACATCTCTCAGCAGGAAATACTGAATTTTCTTATTTACCTGTGCAAAAGTAAATGATGAAAATGCGAATACGATAATGGAGATTTTTCGGTTCATTAATAAATGTTATTTCAACATTTCTAAAATAAAAGAAAGAATTTATATATAAAACATTTTTAAAAATATGAACCGGAGATTGCATATAAAAACAAGTTTTAACAAACTTTAAAAATTATAAACCGATTAAAGCTTATCATAAAAAATAAGATTATTGATGGTATAGAAAATCAGGAACATAAAATTAAATGTTTGTGTACAAAATGAATACATAACATTTGAAAGAAGAGGAAAATAATACATGTAAGAACTTATCGTATTTTTAATAGTAAGGCTGAAAATTTATTTTTTTTTTATCCGGTAAAATCAGACTCAAAAATTAACATAATTTTAACATTAATTTTATATTTGATTAATCAATTTTTGGGAAATAATTACGTCTAAAGACAACATATTTTCTCCCGAAATGTTCTTCAGCATTGCTTTTTTAACCGAAAGAAAATAATTTCATTAAAAAAGTGTGAAAAATACATTTATATATAATCATAAGGGTAAATAAGTTACCTTTGTATAAAATATAAAGATGACCCAGGATTATTCTCAATATCCAAGACATTTGGTAGCCGTTGACTGTATTATTTTCGGCTTTGACGGTGAAAATCTTAAAATTCTTCTTGTGCAAAGAAACTTCGAACCCAAAATGGGAGAATGGTCTTTAATGGGAGGGTTTATCGGGAGTGATGAAACCTCTGATGAGGCTGCACAGCGTGTTCTTAAAACATTGACAGGCCTGGAAAACATTTATCTTGAGCAGCTTAACTGTTATACGCAGATTGACCGTGAGCCTACCGCACGAATCATGTCAATTTCTTATTATGCCCTGATTAATATTGAAAAGAATATCCGTATCAATCAAAAATATAATGCAAAATGGTTTGATCTTCAGGATTTTCCTACTCTCATTTTCGATCATAATGAGATGGTAAAAGATGCTGTTTTAAGATTACGAAGAAGAGCTTCCACAAGACCAATCGGCTTCGAGCTTCTTCCGGAGAAATTCACCATGAAAGATCTGCAGAGTCTTTATGAAGCCATTTTTAATGAACAATACGACAAACGGAATTTCATCAGTAAAATCAATGCACTGGATATTCTGGTAAAAACAGAGGAAAAAGATATGACCTCGTCTAAAAAAGGATCTTTCCTATATCGTTTTGATGAGGATCAATATAAAAAAAAGCTTGCCGAAGGATTTATGTTTAAGATTTAAACATTATAATTTCTTCCCGATCCAGTCTAAGTGGGTATGCTTAAAATCATCCTCAAATTTCAATCCGTATCCGAAAATCCTGTCCATCGCAGCATGTGCAAATAAAATAATTCCAATGAATTCTACAGTCTGAATTTTGAGGTAGAATCCTAAAATCAAAACAAAGATTGCGAGCAATTTATGATGAAAAAAATTGTAGAGCCAGGCTCCTATTTTAGAATTGATTAAATAGCCAATCATCGAGACGTCGGGAAGCAAGAGGCAAAGTGGAAAAAGCCACCACTGAAATCCTATCTGAGTAAAAAGAAAAATAGCAAGACCAAATTGTCCCAATTCTTCAAGCTGTAAAAGATGTTTCATGTCTAAGATTTATAAGACAAATATCTGACAATCCAAAATATGTTTTCTTGACAAAAATCAAGAATTTTGTGCCTTTCGTTTTCTTATTCTACTGAATGTTTCCGGCGTCATTCCCAGAACTGAAGCAATATACTGCAACGGAACCAGATGAAATAATTCTTTATGCTGCTCAAAATACCGATTATACCGTTCTTCCGCCGTCATCGAAAGATGCGAAAAAATACGGTCTTCCATCATTGCAAAACATTTAATAATAAATTGTTTCTCAATTTCAATCCATTTTGGAAATTTCCGGCAAAGTGTTATATAATCTGTTTTTGAAATGGATAATAATTCTGTATCGGAGAAAGCCTGTATTGTCCAGCGATTGGGTTGATTAAAGAAAAATCCCATCAATTCAGTTACGAAAAAATCTTTGGTCGAAAGCCATTGTGTAATTTCTCTGCCATCTTCCGACAAAGCATATACTCGAAGTATTCCTGATTTTACGATACTCAGTTTATTGCAAATCTGTCCGGATTCTGTAAAATTTTCATTCCGGTTCAGCTTTTCTTCTTTAAAAAAAGAATGAATAACTGCTAAATCATCCTGACTAAGCGCCCCGAAATGTTCCTGTACTAACCGGCTGAAATCTTTCATTTGAAAATTCTTCTGCTGCTATTATAATTCAAATAATATCATTCCTGATTAAGATCTCGTTTTAAATTGTCTAAAATATCTTTTGCTGAAGGAATATTTCCAAGATTATTTTTTATCTTTTCAAACAAATCACTGAATCTCGCTTCACCGTTTAGCACTTTTAATGAATATTCAAATGGATACAACGAGAGTACCCCGCCGTCCCTGTCATATTTTAATGTCATAAATCTCAGCGGAAATTCAGGTGTTTTATCATTAAAAAGTTTAAAATCCCACTCATTAACTAAGAAATAAGAAAATGCGATGGTGATTATTAAACCAATCTGTTTGTCGTCCTGATCAAATTGTTTGCAATATTCATAAAATCCCATTCCTTCCTGCACAGCCTGATCGATATTCAGCGGATGGTAAACCGGCTGATCTATAACGGGCTTAATTTTATTGTCAATGAAAAAACTTTCAAGCATTTTAAAGGAGCCGTCTACCAACAGATCATTTTCAGAAAGCTCCTGCTCTGTGTACCTTCCTTTGAAGTATTCTTCAGTATAGACTTCTTTTAATCCCTGAACTTTATGATTTTCGTTGTTTGTCACCTTATTTTTTGAAAAAATTTTTCTGAAGAAACTCATCTAATTTATTTTTATAGTTAACAGTTTTGCGCCAAATATACAAAAGTATTATACAAAACAACTGCAATTTGGATTAAAAATAAAACAGGATATCAAAGACTGATATCCTGCTTATTTTCAAATATTTAAATTTACCAAAACCTTACATAAAGCGCGGTCAGCAAAAGTAATGTTACCACAATCAGAACCAGCGTTCTGTTGTCTACCTTGAACATGGAGGCATCGATAACAAAAGCTTTCGGATTCACTTTCGGGCCGGCAAGACTTATAAGAATCATTACAGCAATGGTAATTACAAACGACCATCCCATGTTGATCAGAAACGGAATTTCCGTAATGGTGTGAACAACTCCTCCTTCTAACTTTTCATAGGTGAAAGCGGTATACAGCCATGTTTCCTTGCCGAAAATATCCACTGCAAAACTGTTGAAGAAAATCGCCAGAACAAATCCTAAGATTACCCCAACTAAAGCCGCCGTTCCCGTTGTTCTTTTCCAGAACATTCCTAAAAGGAACATGGCAAAAACTCCGGGACTGATAAATCCTGTATACTTCTGAATGAAGGTAAACCCACCTTCTCCGCCAATACCTAAAACATCGGTCCATGTAAACGCCAATGCCAGGAACATCGCAATAATGATCGCCCATCTTCCGGTTCTCACCATCTCAATTTCCGTAGCATCTGCTTTCAGGTATTTTTTATAAATATCCAACGTAAAGATCGTTGAAATACTGTTCACTTTTCCAGCCAGCGACGCTACAATTGCTGCAGTAAGAGCGGCTACGGCAAGACCTTTCAGACCCACCGGCAAGAATCCTAAAATAGCAGAATAAGCACCGTCTTTCACTCCATTGAAGCCAGGCAGATGCCCTTTCGTATACAGAACATAAGCTGCAATTCCAGGAAGCATTACGATAATCGGCATAAATAATTTCAGGAATCCCGCGAATAAAATCCCGGTTCTTGCTGTTTTCAGATCAGCTCCTAAAGCTCTTTGTGTGATGTATTGATTGCACCCCCAATAATTTAAATTTACAATCCATTGTCCTGCAAAATACATTGCCAATCCTGGTAAAACAACATATTTCTGAACATTGAGGTTTTCAGGCATAGCCAACGTTGTGGTAGTCGCTTTCGGTTTTTCAAGAATAAGTTTAAAATGCTGCGGTGCTTCATTAATCAGGGTGTTGAAACCTGCTAGTGCATTTCCTACCGCCGCGCCGTTGATTCTCTGGTCAACAATTTGCAAAGCCATATACACCGTAGCAAAACCTCCGATGATTAAAACGGCTACCTGAATTACATCTGTGTAACCGATTACCTTCATCCCGCCAAGTCCGATCAGTAAAGCCATTAAAAGCAATCCGATCATGATGATATGCAAACTTCCTCCGCCAAGCAGTGTATCAATGGCCAGAGCCCCAAGATAAAGAATGGAGGTAAGGTTTACAATGACATACAAAAACAGCCAGAATACCGCCATAATCAACGAAACCGATTTGTTGTAACGGGTTTCGAGGAACTGTGGCATTGTGTAGATCTTATTTTTAAGATAAATCGGAATAAACCACACGGCAATAATAATTAGGGCAATTGCAGCAATCCATTCGTAAGCTGCAACAGCAATTCCTACAAAAAATCCTTCACCGGACATTCCGATGAACTGTTCCGCAGAAATATTTGAGGCAATTAAACTCGCTCCGATTGCCCACCAAGTCAATGAACCTTCCGCCAGGAAATAATCTTTACTGCCTGTTGCTGCAGATTTTTTCTTTTTGTAAATCCAGATTCCGTAGCCTGCAACCACAACAAAATAGATTAGAAATATTATAATATCAAGAGTTGCTAAATTTCCCATATTTTATTTTTTAACTGAGAATTTATAAATTGTTTTCGACTGGTATTTTTGTCCCGGCTTTAACTCTGTAGAAGGGAAACCTGGCTGATTTGGTGAATCAGGAAAATGCTGTGTTTCCAGGCAAAACCCTGTTCTCAATTCATTTTTACCACCGGTTTTCGTATCAAACTTTCCATCAAGGAAATTCCCGGAATAAAACTGAACTCCTGGCTCATCGGTCAAAACCTCCATTACTCTTCCGGATTCCGGATGATAAACTTTGGCAATGCTTCTTAATCCGCTTCCGTTAAGAATCCAGTTATGATCGTAGCCCTTTCCTTTTTTCAACTGATCGTCATCAGAATTGATATCTTTCCCGATTGGTTTTGAAACCGTGAAATCAAATGGAGTTCCTTTTACTGATTTTTGTTCACCTGTGGGAATCAATGTTTCATTCACCGGTGTGAATTTATCTCCATTAATCTGCAATTCGTGGTCAAGAATTGTTTTTGAGAAATTCCCGGAAAGATTAAAATAGGAATGCTGTGTAAGATTTACGATTGTTGGTTTATCTGTTTCAGCTTCGTAAGAAATTTCCAGAGCGTTATCGTCTGTTAGCGTATAAAGAACCGTTGTTGTTAATTTTCCAGGAAAGCCTTCCTCTCCATCTGCACTCGTATAAGTCAGCTTCAATGTTGGAAATTTAGCATCTTTTACAGGCTCAATATTCCAGAATTTGGTGTGGAATCCTTCTTTCCCGCCGTGAAGGCTGTTCGGTCCGTCATTTTTATCGATATTAAAATCTTTTCCTTCCAGAGTAAAATGGGCGTTGGCAATTCTGTTTCCATAACGGCCAATTAAAGCTCCGAAATAATATGGATTTCCATTAAAATAATCTTCAGACCTGGTAAATCCTAGTACAACATCTTCATACTTTCCGTTTTTATCGGGAGCGGTAAGTGAAGTGATAATTCCACCGAAATTGATGACTTCCACCTTCATTCCGTTTTTATTGGTAAGTGTATATTTTTTAATGGAATCCCCTTTTGAAGTTACTCCGTAATCTGAAACCTGTATGTTTTCCATGGATTTTGAATGAGTTTTTGATTGATTTTCCTTTTTATTACAGCCGAAAATACATAAAACGGCAAAAAGAATTATCAGGTTCCTACCTGTTTTTTTCATTTTTCTGAATATTTTGCAAGTTTAACGATAATATATTTCATTCCAGCGAAGTGTATTCTTGAAATCACGGATTTTTGTGTTTTCATCAATCACCAGCGATTCAATACCTGCAATCTCAGCGAAATCTTCCAGTTGCTCCGCACTGATATTTTCGCTGTAGCAAGTATGATGCGCGCCACCTGCCAATATCCAGGCTTCAGCTGCAGTGTACAAGTCAGGAAGTGGTTTCCAAAGCACTCTTGCAACGGGAAGTTTTGGCAATTCTTCGGTGATTTCCAACGCTTTTGTTTTGTTGATTAATAATCTGAAATGATTTCCAAAATCCATCAGTGCAGCATTTAAAGAATCAATATTTCCTCTTGAATTAAATACCAAACGGACAGGATCTGCTTTTCCGCCAATTCCCAATGGATGAATTTCACAAGAAGGTTTGTCAACCGCCAAAACCGGATCTACTTCCAGCATGTGAGAGCCTAAAACGGAAGGATTTGATGGATTTAAATGATAGGTATAATCTTCCATAAAAGCATTTCCACCTTCAAGACCTTGGCCCATTGTTTTCATTGCACGAACTAACGCAGCGGTTTTCCAGTCGCCTTCACCGGCAAATCCATATCCTTTTTCCATTAATCTCTGAACGGCAATTCCAGGGAGTTGCTCCAAGCCGTGAAGGTCTTCGAAAGTATCAGAGAAACCTTTGAAATTTCCGTCTTTCAGAAATTTTTCTAAACCTAATTCAATTCTTGCGGCAACTTCCAGAGATTTTCTGTTTGAACCTCCGGAAAGAAGAGATTCTGCCATTTTGTATGAAGCCTCATATTCTTCAATTAATGTTCTGATTTCACCATCACCAATCGAATTAACAACGCTTACCAAATCCCCGATTCCCCAAGTATTAACCGAAAATCCGAATTTAGTTTCTGCTTCCACTTTGTCACCATCCGTAACGGCTACAAATCTCATGTTGTCACCAAAACGGGCGAATTTTGCACCTTGCCAGTCGTCCCAACCAGCCGCAACTCTACTCCATTCTCCGATTTGTTTCTGAACTCTTTCTTCAGCCCAATGTCCTACAACGACTTTTCTGTTTTTGCGAAGACGGCTCACCATAAATCCGAATTCCCTATCGCCGTGAGCAGCCTGATTCAGGTTCATAAAGTCCATATCCATCGTAGACCACGGAATATCCTGGTTGAACTGCGTATGAAGATGCAACATCGGTTTTTTTAAAGCGGTTAGTCCGCGAATCCACATTTTTGCAGGTGAAAACGTGTGCATCCAAGTTACAATTCCGATACATTCCTTTGCAAAATTAGCAGCAGTAAGTGTTTCGAAAATTTCTTCGGTTGTTTTTACAGTTGGCTTTAAAACAACTTTTACAGGAATCTGGGACGAAGCATTGAACGCTTCCACGATTTTCGCTGAATGCTCTGCAACCTGCGCTAATGTTTCAGGACCATATAAATGCTGGCTTCCGGTGATGAACCAGATTTCTTTCGTATTGAGAGGTGTTAACATATTTTTATAAATGATGATTTATAATTGATAATTAATTTTTATTTTTTCGTTTTTCCATAGGTTTTACCTACGGCTATTAATGTTGAACCCTTCGGGTTCGTTTTTTAAGACAAAGACGATAGCCATAAGCTAAAAGCCAATTGCCAGCCGCCAACTACTGGCCGTAATAGGCGTTTTTGCCGTGTTTCCGTTCGTAATGTTTTTTGATTAATGAATCTTTCAAGCGAGGCGCATTTGGGTTTATTTGTCTTGTGAGATAAGCCATTTCCGCGATGGTTTCCAGGACTTTGCTGTTGTAGACTGCTTTTTCCGCATTTTTGCCCCAAGTGAACGGTCCGTGGTTTCCGATGAGCACCATTTCGACTTCTTCATAAGACAAGTTTTTTTCTTTAAAACAATCGAGAATCTGAATTCCGGTATTGTATTCATAATTGCCTTCGATTAAATCATCCCGCATTGGCGGCGCACAAGGAATATCTGTTGTCAGATGGTCTGCGTGGGTCGTCCCAAAAATCGGGATGTCTAATTGTGCCTGTGCCCAAGCTACGGAATAAACAGCGTGTGTATGCGATATTCCACCAATGTCTTCCCAGTTTTTATACAAGTAAGCGTGGGTTTTGGTATCGGAAGACGGTCTTAGATTTCCTTCAACAACATTGGCATCATAATCCAAAATTACGATATCTTCCGGTTTCAGTGATTCGTAAGGAACACCGCTCGGTTTGATGGCAAAAATCCCTTTATCACGGTCAACCGCGCTTACATTTCCGAACGTATAAACGACCAGCTTCAATGCATCGAGCTGCATATTGGCTTCATAACATTCTCTTTTTAATTCTTTATAGATGCTCATTTTATTTACATATTTGTTGGAAAATCTGTCTTTTAAATTCATAGGTTTCACCTACGGCTATTTATATTGAACCCTTCGGGTTCTCTCCTACGAATCAATCGCGCCTGCTTGGGCAGAACAAAAAAGCGGAGTCCTTTGACAAGGATAAACTACAGACGGATTAAGCTCCCATAATTATTTTAGTTGTTAGTTTTTTGGTTGATGGTTATTAGCTTTAAAATTGCTATAAACTATCAACCGTCAACTTTTTCTTTGATTTAATATTATTTTCGGTAAAATCTGCCAGGATCTGATATTGCTTCATAAATTCTGCATATTTTTCTACCTTTTCTGTTTGGGGGAAATACTCTGCTTCGAAATCGGATCCCATTTTCTGACTTGCTTCCTGGACAGTCGGATAAATTCCTGCCGCAACGGCTGCATAAATGGCTGCACCTAAAGCCGGGGCTTGGTCTGAAGCTGCCACTACAATCGGCATATTCAGGACATTAGCCAACGTCTGCATAATGAACGGTGATTTTCTGGCAACACCTCCAATTCCTATTACTTTATTGATTTTAACGCCTTCATCCTCAAACCGATCGACGATTTTCTTAGCTCCAAAACAAATGGCATTTACCAATGCTTTGAAAATATGAGGTGCTTTTGTTCCCAACGAAAGATTGCTGATCGCCATTTTCAGTTCCTGATTGGCATCGGGAGTTCTTCGTCCGTTGATCCAGTCCAAGGCCACCGGAACAACTTCTGAAAGTGGAATTTTTTCCGCTTCCAAGGTGAGATTACGGATAATATTATTTTCTATTTCTTCTTTCAGCAATTGTTTTTGGTTTTCATCAATCACATTGGAATTCATCAGAATATTGTGAGTCGGCCAAGTGAGAATATCTTTGTACCAAGCCAGAACATCGCCAAATGCAGATTGTCCCGCTTCCAATCCCATCAATCCGGGAATCACTGAACCATCGACCTGTCCGCAAATCCCTTTAACGGTTTTATCGCCGATAAGTTCGTTGGGAGCCACCATAATATCGCAGGTTGATGTTCCCATAATTCTAATCAGCGTATTCTCCTCGACTTTTGCACCAACCGCTCCGGAATGCGCGTCGAAAGTTCCGACAGCAATTACCGTGTTGGTTGTTAAGCCCAATTTTGTTGCCCAATCTTTATTAAGATTTCCTGCAATTTCATTAGAAGTGTAGGTTTTATCATATAATCTGTCACGAAGTTCTGCCAGCGAAGGATCCAGCTGACCGAGAAATTCTTTGGAAGGCAATCCGTCCCACGATTCGTGCCACATAGCTTTGTGACCGGCTGCACAACGGCTTCTTTTAAAAGTTGCTAAATCTTGGTTATCGGAAAGCAAAAACGTAAGGTAATCGCAATGTTCCATCCAGCTGTAGGCTGCATTTTTCACCGCTTCATTTTCTCTGTTGATGTGAAGGATTTTCGCCCAAAACCATTCAGAAGAATAGATCCCGCCTTCGAATTTTGTGTAATCTTCGCCACCCCAGTTTCTAGCCAGATGATTGATTTCTTCAGCTTCATTAATTGAAGTATGATCTTTCCACAGCACCATCATTGCATTGGGATTTTCTGAAAACTCAGGTAAAAGGGATAATGCAATTCCTTCTTTATTCACAGGAAGCGGTGACGAACCTGTCGTATCAATACAAATGCTGACGATATTTTCAGGCGCAACGCCACTTTCTTTTACGACAGTTGAAATGGTTTTTTCCAATCCTTCGATATGGTCGAGCGGATGCTGACGAAATTGATTTTTTTCCGGCTTACAGAATTTTCCTTCTTTCCATCTTTTGTAATAGCTTACGGAAGTCGCTAATTCTGCCCCATTTTCCGTATCAATCAAAACGGCCCGAACAGAGTCTGTTCCGTAGTCTAAGCCGATAACGTATTTTTTCATTAAACGAAAGTGATTTATTTGATTATTTGTTTTAGCTCTTTTTAAAATAACAGATGCAATGGATTACATTATGCAAAGATTTTTCATTAAGTTTTAATTTACCTTAAAGAATTCTTCAGTTTTCTGTTTAAGAGATAAAACAAATATAAGATTCTATTTTAAATAAATGTAGTATTTACACTTAATTTTAAATTTTCCTTTATTCACGGTATTTTTCAGCTATTTCATTTTCAAAATTACCAAAGAATTTGCCGGAATTTCAACAGAAATTTTTCCTTTTTTAATGGTCTCCGTTTCTTCTTTTGGTGTAATGGTTTCTGACTGGAAATTATTTTCATCGGAAAGTCCTGTAGAAGTCAGTACAATTTTGGTGAGTTGACTGCCTATTTTAATGTTTTTTGGGTTAATTTCAAGCGAAGTTTCCTTTGGATTTGAATTGACTATTTTAATGATTGTTTCTCCTTTTTTAAGATCACGAACTGCCGATGCATAGAGATTATTCTCCCCTTTCAATGACTTTCCGTTTTCGGATATTTTAATTAAATCAGTTCCTTTATTATTTGAAAATAATTTCTGAACGTAATAATTCGGAGTTGCGTAAGATTTTAAATTATTAAACCAGATTAAATCCGGCGTCCACTGCCATCCTTCTGCGTGGGCAAAAAGCGGTGCGTAGGAAGTCATTGTCACAACATCTGCGTTGCGCTCCAGTCCGGTCATAAAAGCGGCTTCCGAAAGTGCGGTTAACCAATTGTTTTTGTTATCAGGTTTTACAACACCAACGGATTGAGCTGCATATTCACCGGCGAAAACTTTGGGTCCTGAACGGTCGTATTTATCATATCTTCCGGCATTTTCCATAAACCATTCCGGGGAATTATAGTAATGTTCGTCAACGATCTGAGCATTGAGTTTTTTAAGCTCTTTCCAGCCATAATCGAAAAATTCTCCGTCAGGTGACGGTCCGCTTCCGGAAATGATTTTAATATCTGGATATTTTGTGTGAATGGCTTTTTCAAAAACTTTATAACGTTCGATATAATCTGCCCCCCACTGCTCATTTCCAACGCCAATGAATTTCATGTTAAAAGGTTTCGGATGTCCCATTTCAGCACGAATTTTCCCCCATTTCGTATTGGAATCACCGTTTGCAAATTCAATCAAATCCAAAGCATCCTGAACATATGGATCTAAATCTTCCATTTTTACGAGTTCGGCCGTATTGAATTGGCACGCCATTCCGCAACTTAAAATAGGAAGCGGTTCTGCGCCTAAATCCTCCGCCAATTGGAAATATTCAAAAAATCCAAGCCCGAAAGACTGCCAGTAGTCCGGCGTTAGGCGGTGCGCAAATCCATTGTTCCATTTGTTGATGAGATTTTCGCGGTCTTCTACTTTGCCAATCGTTTTTTTCCACTGATAGCGTTCCGCCAACGTCCTGCCTTCCACAATACATCCACCCGGAAAACGTAAAAATCCCGGCTGCAAATCATATAATTTCTGAACTAAATCTTTTCTCATCCCGCCTTTTCTACCCTTCCAGGTGTCTTCCGGAAACAGTGAAATCATATCCATATTCACGATGCCTTTCCCGGTAAAAGTGATATGAAGCTTTGCTTTTTCAACAGTTTTGGAAGGTGTGAAAACAGCATTATATTTTTGCCAGCCTCCACCTTTTATGATGGTAGAAACTGAAGAAATCACCGTTTCGTTTTCATCAATCAGACTTGTATTAATGGCAGAAATATTTCCTGAAAAGTTTTCGAGATTAAAGCTTAAATCGTATTTCTCACCCTGATGCAAACCAATTCCCCTGAACCCCTCGTTCTCAAGCGAATAATTTTTATCATTCCAAACCGTGATTCTTGCGTAGTTTTTATTGGTTTTAGATTTATCGGTGATTATCGTCAGAAAGCCGGAATCTAAATTAGGAGACAATGTCTTTGTGTTGGGCTGTTTCCAGCCTGTCAACGGTTCGTCGAATTCAAAACTGCGATTTTTGATTAATTCCGCATACAAGCCACCATCTGCCGCAAAGTTGATGTCTTCAAAGAAGATTCCGTACATCGTTGGCTGGATTTTGATATTAGTGGAAGCCCCGTCTAAATCAAGGAAATGCTTTTTTACATTTCCATTTTGCGCTGAAAAGAGGGCGACGCTTAAAGAAAATGCGGTGGCGAATATTTTGGATTTTGTTTTCATTGATTGGTTTTTGGACTGTTTTTTTAACCACAAAAGGCACAAAAGATTTTCACTCATTAGATTTTTAAGTTTAATATTTTAGCTTCAAAAAAGAACTCATAAGTTTAAAATCTTTGATTTATCGTTTGCTTACTTTTAAATATTAAAATCATTTCAATATATCTTTTATCTCTTTTGTGGTTAAATTAGTTTTGGACATCTAAATTTTAATTTACTTTTAACTGAAGACTTTTCAATCCGGATTCATCAGAAGTTCCGCCATAAAAAATGGTGTAGTTGCCTGCTTTTGGAGCCAAATCATCTACCTTTTCATCATAAAATTTAAATGAATCCTGAGAAATAGTAAGCTGAACATTCTTGGTTTCACCAGCTTTAATCAAGATTCTTTCGAAAGCTCTCAAAGTCTTTACAGGAGCTGAAGCATCATTATTCCTTTTCACGTACACTTCAATCACTTCTTCTCCATCTACCTTAGAAATATTCTTAACAGGAATTGTAATGTTTAAATTTTCATTCGTATTGATGGTATTTTTGCTCAATTTAGCATCACCATAATTAAATTTTGAATAGCTCAGCCCGTGTCCGAAAGCGTACAACGGTTTTTCAGTCATATAACGATAGGTTCTTCCCTGCATATCGTAATTCTCAAAGCCCTGATGTTTGCTGGTTTTAGACAAATTATTGTCGAGCTGTTCCAGATTTTTGTAGAATGTGATTGGCAATTTTCCGGACGGATTGTAATCGCCCGCCAAAACATCTGCAACCGCAGTTCCGCTGGATTGTCCGCCATACCATGCATTCAATAAAGCATCATAATTTTTTTCATCCTGTTCTAATCCTAATGAACTTCCCGTACAAAGCACGAAAACGACAGGTTTTCCGGTTTTTCTTAATTCAGCGAGCAATTCACGCTGAACTTTCGGAAGATCAATGGAAGTTTTATCACCACCTTTGAAACCTTCTGCATTCACCATCATTTCTTCGCCTTCCAGACTTGGAGAAAGTCCGCCTGCGAAAACGATAACATCTGCATCTTTCACTTTTTCCCTAACTGAAGTAAAATTCACAGGGTCTTTTCTGTAAACATCGAAAGTGATGCTCACATATTTTCCTTTCTGGGTGTGACGAAGTTCAATCTGATATTCTTTGCCTTTTTCCATTTTCACGGGAAATTCTGAAGGATGTCTGGCATCGGGACCTTTTCTGATTGCGATTTCTTTTCCGTCAACGAAAAGTGTGTAAACATCAGATGTTGAAGGTGAAAGAATAACATCACCAGTGTAAGGACTTTTGAAAATACCGGAAATAATCGCCGAAGTATTTTCCCTTCCGACATTCGGGGCAAGCTGGGTTCCGCCGAAACTGTTGTAGTTGATTCCTGCTTTATTAACTGAAATATTTGCAGGTTCTCCCTTGAATTCATTATTGTTGAAAAACGCTACTTTCATTCCTTTTTCGCCTTTTTTCTGACTTAAAAAGTTTTGGTAAAGCGAAGCTCTGGACGATGGATCGGCCACTTCGGTTCCCTTTTCATAAATGATTTCAGCATTTGGAAATTTGGCTTTAATTCCATCCAAAATAGTAACAATTGAAGAAGGTGTTCCGTTGTAATTTCCCAGCTGCATCAGTCCGTCATCAGCATTTGGACCGACAACGGCGATTTTTTTGATTCTTTTATTTAAAGGCAAAACATTATTCTCATTTTTCATCAGCACAATTGATTTTTGTGCCATTTTTAGAGCCTGCTTTTTATGTTCTTCAGAATCCACAACAGAATATGGAATTGAGTTCCAGTGAACGGAAGATTTAGGATCGAGCATTCCCAACTCAAACCAGCCTTTCAGAATTCTTCTCATTGAAATATCGAGATCTTTTTCGGTGATTAATCCGCTTGCTAAAGATTTATTTAAATTATTATACGTGTCACCACACTCCAAATCTGTCGAATGTTTCAAGGCATCTGCGGCGGTACTTTTTTCGTCAGGATGTGTTCCGTGGTATTGTTTCTGATAGAAATCTGCCAACGCCCAGCAATCTGAAACGACCATTCCATCGTAGTTCCATTTTCCACGAAGAATTTCAGTTAATAAAGTATTGTTGGCACAACAAGGCTGCCCGTCGAATGCATTGTAAGCGCACATTACTTCCCTTACGTTTCCTTCCAACACCAATGCTTTGAAAGCCGGAAGATAGGTTTCGTACAAATCTCGTTTGGAAACTTCGGCGTTGTAAGAATGTCGGTTCCATTCCGGGCCACTGTGAACTGCGAAGTGTTTGGCGCAGGCGTGGGTTTTGAAATATTTCGGATCATTTCCCTGTAAGCCTTTTACCGCAGCAACGCCTAAAACGGAAGTCAGATACGGATCTTCACCATAGGTTTCCTGGCCTCTTCCCCATCTCGGGTCACGGAAAATGTTGATATTCGGCGTCCAGAAAGTAAGACCTTCGTAACGGCCTGTTTTCTGGGATTCGTCAAAAGATTTATTGTATTTGGCACGGGCTTCATCGGAAATCATTTCAAAAGTTTTGAGATGTTCCGGAACATCCCAGGTTGCTGCCATTCCTATTGCCTGTGGAAAAACGGTAGCCGTTCCCGCTCTTGCAACACCGTGAAGTGCTTCATTCCACCAGCCGTAACCGGGGATATCCAATCTGGGAACTGCTTTGGAATTGTCCATCATCATCCCGATTTTTTCGTCCACCGTTAATAATCCGAGAAGATTTTCGATTCTCTGATCGACCGGAAGTTTGGGGTTTTGAAAAGGATATTTGATATTCTGTGCAGATGAGACAGCGCAGATGAAGATTGATATATTTAACAGAATCTTTTTCATGGAATTTTTTTAATTCTTTTTGTTAAATCATAACCCATTTAGATTATCATTAATAATTTGATAAGAAAAACAAATATAAGATTCTATTTTAAATAAATGTAATATTCACACTTAATTTATTGAAATTAATTCATTTCATCGCCATCAGCATACATAAACAAAGAAACCCAACAGAATCGATGGGTTTTTAATTTATTACAAATGTAATTTCGATAAAATTCAAAATCTTCTATTTCCTTTCTGCAGAATCCCGCATATATGCAGGATATCTTTCGCCCACAATTTTAATAGTTGCCAAAGCAGAATTTATTTCTTTCAATTCTTCTTTTGAAAGTGAGATGCCTATTGCACTAATATTCTCCTGTAAGCGATGTAATTTTGATGTTCCCGGAATTGGGACAATAAAAGATTTTTGAGCAAGCAACCAACTTAATGCAATTTGTGCAGGTGTTGCGTTTTTGCCTGTCGCAATCGATACAACCAAATCCACCAAAGCTTGATTGGCTTCTCTGTTTTCTCTACTGAAACGTGGCAGCATATTTCGGGTATCCTCTTTAGCTAATTCAACATCAGCGTTGATTGTTCCCGTCAGAAAGCCTTTGCCTAAAGGGCTGAAAGGGACAAAACCAATTCCTAACTCTTCCAATACAGGAATGATTTCTTTTTCAGGTTCACGATAAAACATCGAATACTCGCTTTGCAAAGCCGTGACGCACAGAACAGAATTTGCTTTACGAATGGTTTCTGCATTGGCTTCCGACAATCCGAAATGTTTTACTTTTCCCTGCTGTATCAAATCTTTTACGGTTCCTGCAACGTCTTCAATCGGAACATCAGGATCGGGTCTATGCTGATAAAACAAATCAATGACATCGGTTCTCAATCTTTTCAAAGAAGCTTCTGCAACTGCTTTTATGGTTTCCGGACGACTGTCTAAACCGAATTTCACATTACCATCTTTAAAACCAAACTTTGTTGCAATGACAACTTCATTTCTTAACGGTTTGAGTGCTTCGCCAACTAAAATCTCGTTTTCGCCGTAACCCTGAGCCGTGTCGAAAAAAGTGATTCCGTTTTCAACTGCCGAACGAATCAGTTGTATGCTTTCATCCTTTGCCGGTGCATTTGGGAAACTTAATCCCATACAGCCAAAACCCAATTCTGAGACTTCTAATCCGCTCTTGCCTAATTTTCGTGTATTCATTATTTTTTGATTTAAAAATTTAACACATCAAAGTTGGTTCAAAGAAAAATGAATGGATTTGTCATTTGGCAAAAAAGTGACTTTAACGGATATTTTTTCTTATTCTGCTCAATGAAGACTGGGTAATCCCAAGATAAGAAGCGATGTATGATAAAGGAACACGGTTGACCAAGGTTGGAAATTTCTGAATAAAATCAAGATAGCGTTCAGTTCCATCCTGTGAGACCAGTTCACTTCTCCGAACGATTTTCTCACTGTGATGTTTGGTAATTATTTTCTGAATAATATGATCCCAATTTATTATTGTCTGGGAGATTTCTTTCCAGTCCTGTCTTGAAAAAACAACCAGCTTGCAGTCTGTAATGGCCGATAAATATTCTGAAGGCATATAAATTTCGTCAATTGTATTTCCTGACAAAATCAAATGTTTTTCGTCAATGAAATATCGCGTAATTTCTTCGCCTTTATTGTTGTAATAAAAAACCCTAATGATACCATCTGTAAGGAACCCAATCTGTTTAACTGTTTTTCCGGCTTCCCAGAAAAACTCATCTTTGTGGAGTTCGATTTCACGGGCTTTACTTTTTATAAAATCCAGCTGTTGATTGTTCAGATTATCAAATTGCAGGATATAATCAATAAATTTTTCCATTTTATAAAATTACAAATTGTTAACTGGCGGTTATTTGCCATTTGACAAAAATTAGGACTTAAGATTGCTAATCAATCGAATTTTAAATAAAAAATCTATTGAACTTTTTTGCAGCGACCTATTATTATAAATTGCACTTAATCTTTTCCCGCCTCTTTTTACTGATGAAAAAAAGAAGAAATACATATGTCATTATCTGAATATCCCGATCATGCGGATTTGTAACGTATGTTTTCACCTTTAAAGCAATAGGCTGTTTCAGAAATGAGACAGCCTATGGGATAAAATTAATTGATACAGAGCTTACTGCCTTATAAATTTATGCGTTAAGACCTTATTGTTTTCATCAGATAATTCAATAAAATAAACTCCTGAAGTAAGTGCTGAAACATCAATCCTGTTTTTACCTGAAGTCATTTTCAGACCTGATCTGATCAAACTTCCTTTTGAGTCATAAATAGAAGCCGTCGAATTACTGGATTTCAGTTCTATAAAAATTTCCGTTTTTGCAGGATTAGGATATATTTTAGACTGATTTAATTCTGTCTCTTTTGCCGAAAGCACTGAGAAATTTAACGGAAGAATATTGGCTGCATATGTATTTTCTTCACTCACGTAAGCTCTGAAAGGATTAATCATCGGTTCGCTGCCTGCTGCAACTTTATAAAATCCTGTTACTCCGTTTTCTGTTTTTAAAACATAAGCATTGGCAGGAACTTTAATTGTATGATAAACACCATTCATCTGGCTGACAGTGATTGCTTTCGGGGTAGAGACATTTCCCGTACCGGTAAATGTAACGTTTCCTGTAGCGTTTACAAGCACCGGAGTATTGGCCGGAATAACTCCGTTAGAAACCGGAGTGCAGGAAATAGCCGTTGTTCCGGGTGACATCAGATATACATTCACTCCGGAAGGAATATTGGCTTCGAAAGGCAGCAACAGTACATCATAACCATTAAATACCCTGCTGTAGGAAGCTGCTCCTGCTGTGAAATTAAATGGTACCTGAAAATCTTTTCCTGAATCTGAGAGAACAAGGTTTGAACAATTTGTCCCCGAAATGACATTGTTAGCGGTAGAATTTACATTTGAATTCACATAAAATATATTGTTTGAATTAACGCTTAAAGGCTGCCAGTTGGTGGCGGTGATTCCTGAAACTGTTCTGAAATCCAAAGATGTGTAATATCCGTTTTCCAGCGCATCCATCATATTGCTGTCGCTGTCCGAATACGTGCCGTTAAACTTTGATGCAATTTCATTTCCCACATTAAAATAAACATCTCCCAAATTCAGCGTAAGTACAGAACTGTAGTTTGAATTTCTAAGTCCTAAAATGCCTTTGCATCCGTCCGTAAGAACCTGTCTTGAAATATCTAAAGTGATATCAAAGTTTCCGCCCGAAGGAAAATTAATTCTTCCATAATTATAGGATTTGGCCATTCCCTGACTGTTAATATAGTATAAAGTCGTATTATCCGAATAGCTCTGCCCTGCCGTTGTATAACTGTTAACATGCAATATCAGTTTATTAAACCGGTCATTCAGCTGAAGATAACCATTGGAAGCGGTCATATTGTTACTGAACAAAGGGCTTGGATTGGAGAAAGTAACGGTTGTGTTGCTGATGTTAAATGCTGTTCCGAAAGCTGAATTTGTTGCTGTCTGCGTTTCTATTTTGTTGTAACGAATATTTCCTCCTGTCATTGAAGAAACAGGCCTGTCGGCGCTTTTGTTAAAAACGAAAGTCATTACGCTGGACGGTGTTATTTCCACTCCCGGCCGGAAAGTCTGTGTACTGAATGAAACCGGAGTTGTAAGCATATCAGACGAAGAATTCGTTAATATTTTTGTTCCTGAAGTCGTATAAAAAGGCAGATCCACTTTAAGATTATAAGTGTTTGATGAAGGATTAATGACCATTAAAACCACCTGATTCCCGTCTGAAGAAATGTAGGAAGATCCCTGAAGCGCACCCGTACTGTCTCCCCAGGTTGCTGCAATACGCGTTTTTCCTGTTGCATATTTGGCAAAGTGAGAAAGAATATATCCTCTTTTTGTTATTACTCCTGCCGCAGTTCCGTTGGTACCGTCTCCCATCAGTCCGTAATATCTTTTGGAAGCGTAATGAATCCAGGCATTGATATTCCCCAACATCGAATTATTGATACTTGAAGCGAAGTTGAAAGCATCCAGATTCCAGTTAAAATCGCGCGGCGTCTGACTTCCTGAATTCCAGTTGATGAGATATTCCGTCTGCCATATTTCTTTATTAGAATTCTGAAATTGCTTGTAAGCAGACTGCATCAATCCGTACTGATGTCCACCGTACACTTCAAAATTAGCCATTGTAGCGGTATTCAGCATAGCGTTGGCAAAATTATCAGTAAAACCTACACTTTCCGGAGCAATCACCTTACAGTTGATGAGATGACCGTAATCTTTTACGAAAGTCGCAATTTGCGTAGGAGTCCAGATGCATCCCTGGTATTGTGCCATTTCATCAGGTTCATTCTGAATGGAAATATAGTCCAGATCCACACCGTTAGACTGAAGATAAGTTACGAAACTATTGAGATATAAAGCATAATCCTGATAGTTTTCCGGTTTTAAATAACCAATTTGTTGTACGCCGTTTGCATCGGTATACACTGCATTTACGTGATTGTTGGTTTTCCATGCTGCGGGCATCGTCCACGGACTTGCGAAAATGGTTAAACCCATTGATTTTGCAAGCTGTGCAGTAGGTAATACCACACTCCAGTTATTGCTGTCTTCAGGAATATATAATCGCATAATGTTATATCCCGCTGTACTTCCCGATCCCCAAAGTGTCTGAATTTCAGATGTTGACATATGATTATACGCAAACTGAGGGCTGCAGACAAACCCACCAAAACCTTTTATATTCTGGTAGGTAATATTTTTATCGATCTTAACAGTGGTAAGCTGTCCGTAACACAAGCTGCTAAAAAGCAGGCACAGCGCATGAATAGTAAAAAGGCTGACTAGTTTTTTCATAATGTTTTAGTTTTAATTTTGTGATGTTCAGGTATAAAGTTTTGGGCAAAGAATCCCCCTTCAAGACAGTCTGATTAAAAAACCGCCAAGAAAAATCTCCTGAAATAATTCAGGCAACCATTATAAATAAAGTGATATCAGGTCTTTTGCTTATTATCTTTTCATTTTGATAAAACAATATTTACATGAAATTGAGATTAGAGATAATTATTTCATAGGCATATTTGATAGTGGTTACTATTTTTTGAAATTTCATTGAAGGATTTCGCTTTCGGGTGCACCCAGATAGGAAGGTTCTAAACCTCCGGTATTGATCATGATCTTTTCCAGAACAATTCCCGGTTCCAGAACACGGAATCGTAATCTATGCTTTCCGGGCTGTGAAATAAGATGTTTTGTAGCTGATTTAATAATATGTTCTGACTGCCATCTTCCCAGTTCTCCTTTATAATGACCGTTGAAATTAACCACCTGCGGAGCCTGTCCGTCGAAAGAAATTTCGTAACGCAACCCTTTATTATGGTTAAAATTCAATGTCGGAGCCAGTAATAGCTGAACCTCAAATTCTCCTTTGGATTCAAAGTTAATATTATATTCAAGATATATATTTTCATCAGCTTTTGGATAGGCATTTTGAGGAAAAGTTGTTACTCCGGATTTGGTTTTTCCGAAATCAGGAATCACTTCCCAATGGATCCGGTCTGAATTATTCAATCCTGAAAAATTTTCAGCTTCCATCGAAACGTAGCCATTCTTCTCCTGAAAGACTTTTTCTTTTGAAGCATTATCGTCATAAACGTATGTTACTTCAGGCATGATGTTTTCTTTGCTATCATTCCATGATTTGTAACCAATACGCATCTGATCCATCATATGCTGCCATTTTCCTCCGGCAATCTCAGTATTGTATTTACGATCCAGATAAGCATTTCTTTCAAAACATTCTTTCACCCTGTCTCCATAATAATTTGCCTGCAAATCATATTTTGCGGCCAGTTGCCTGTTTTTGGCAACAGCATAGTACATTTCATACAAATTGCTGCAGGCATCAATCGGGTACAAAACCAGCTGGTAATAAGCATCCTGATATTCTGCGGGAATTTTTTCTTTTAATCGTAAAGCATCGATTGCCAAAGCTCTGTACTCATTCAGAACCCTTTCAAATTCATAATAATTTTCCAGACTGTAGGTTTTGCTGTCCAGTGTTTCCGGCGTTACTCTACGGTTGTATTTTGCATACAGGTTGATCATCCTTGCAATTTCCTTAGCATATTTTTCGCCGAACTGTTGTGCGGCCCAATTTTCGGTATATTCCAAAAGGTTTTTTGAATTAAACTGTTTCGGATTCCAGGCCATTTCAATGAAAAAACTGATCGGGAATTCCATGGGTTTCAAATCTCCTACATTTACGACCCAAAGTTTGTCTACTTTATGTTCATAAGAAAGATTCATCTGCTCCCAAACCCGCTGGATGGGACTGATATTGATCCATTTTGAATTTCTAGGGCCTCCGACATAATCAAAATGATAATACATTCCATAACCGCCTTTATGCAGAGGTTTCGAAAGGTCCGGAAGCTTTCTTACATTGCCCCAGTTGTCATCACAGAATAAAAGGATGACATCATCCGGAACCCGCATTCCTTTATCGTAATAATCCTGAACTTCTTTGTATAATGCCCACACCTGTGGTGTTTTTTCCGCTTTTTTCCCGGTAACATCTGTAATAATTTTCCGCTGATCTTTTACGATTTTTTCCAGCAGAGTAATATTCGTTCCCTCTCCCATGGCTTCATCGCCGTCGCCACGCATTCCCACCGTTACAAGTCTTTCCCAGTTGTTGCTTCTTTCAATCCCCGATTTCCAGAATTTCCGTAAAACTTCACTGTTTTTATTATAATCCCAGACGTTTGGAAGATTATTTTTTTTGATATACCGATGCCAGTCGGTTTGTGCCAAAGCCATCGGTTCGTGGTGTGAAGTTCCCATAATAATTCCCATTTCATTTGCCAGCGGTCCGTTCAACACATCATCGTCATAAAATGCTTTTCCCCACATGGCAGGCCAAATGTAATTGCCTTTTAAACGCAGGATCAGTTCAAAAACTTTCTCATAAAATTTGGAATTGAATCCGCCAAAAGTAGCTCTCGCCCAGCCTCCGAGTGAAGGTTCTTCATCATTCAGAAAAATCCCGCGGTATTCCACAGCCGGCTCTCCATCGGTATAGATTCCTTTTTTAAAATAGATATTTTCTTTTACCTCAACCGGAACATCTGCCCAGTAATACCACGGCGAAACCCCGATCTGCCGGGACATTTCGTAAATTCCGTAAATCGTTCCGCGCTTGTCGCTTCCGGCAATTACGATGGCTTCGGAAATTCCCGGATATGGATTGCTTACATTTTGGATAATGTATTTTTCTTTCTTTCCTGTTAATAATTTTCCGTCAATTTTTTTTTGCCTGATTAAATCATCAATTATCGATTTTGTTCCTGCTGTCCCAATGATAATCAAAGGCGATTGCTGTGCGGAGAGCTGATTCAGCAAATTCGGCTCGGCTCCGGACACTTTCTGGAAATCGGATTGCAGACTTTTAACAGCCCTGAGAATACCTTTGTCGATTCCCGGATTGGTAAAAATTGAAAATCCTGAATTTTTCTCTTTTAAAACAATGGTTTCAGAATTTTTTTCCGTAGTGATGAATGGCTGTGCTGCTTTGATGTGCAGGCAGAATCCGAATAGCATGACCAGAATATAGCGTTTTATATGCTTCATATTTTTTATTTTCTTTTTGCTAAACCATAGGTTTTACCTACGGCTATTGATATTGAACCCTTCGGGTTCTCTTTGATTTCAAAACCTAATTTCTTAAAACAAAACCTCCATTAGGCTGGATTTCTATCGTGAAATCACCGTTTTTGTTTACTTTCACTTCTTCTTCGGAAGAATTTCCCTGAGCATCATCATTAATTAATTTCACTGTTTTTCCTGCGAACATCGGAAGTCTGATCTTTAATTTCTTAGCCGTTTTTTCTGCATTTATTCCGGCAATATACCATTGATCCTGATGTCGTCTCCCTATCACAGAATATTTTCCGGGATACCCATCTATGAAAACCGTTTCGTCCCAAAGCGTGGGAATGTTTTTCATAAAATCCAGCTGGAATTTCGGGGCATCCGTCAGGTTATTCGGCATTACGGCGAACATCTGAACAGGATTCTGGAATAATACTGCTGTTGCCAGCTGAAAACCGTCTGTGGTGTATCTTTTATTTTTATCCTTATTGGATTTTGTTAAAAACTTGTTGAGGAAAGTCCCCCCAAATTCCATGCTTCCGACCGTATTTCTGATAAAAGGATGTAACGAAGCGAAAAAAGCTTCCTGTTTACGCACATCTTCAGAAAAATACAGCATTTCGGATGCTAAAACGGCTTCGCTTCCGGCATAATTCGGGTACATGACTTCCCAGCCTCTCGGTAAAGTGGTTCCGTGGAAAATAATCGTTAAACCAAAATCATTCGCATCCGAGAGAATATCTTCATAAAGACGCATGGTTTCCTGCTTATCGCCGCCGAAGAAATCGACTTTTAATCCTTTTACGCCAACTTCCTTCAGCCATTTCATCTCTTTTTTGCGTTCAACGGAGGAACTCATTTTATTTCTCGGTCCCATTGGTGCATCATTGGCCGCGCCATTGGAATTGTACCAAAGCATAACCCCAATATTCTTGGATTTTGCATACTGAATGAGTTCCTTCATCCGGTCTTTGCCAATGTTTTTGTCCCAAAGCGCATCCATAAGGATATATTGGAAGTTTAATTCAGCAGCGAGATCAATGAATTTCACCTGATCATCATAATTCATACTGTTATCCTGCCAGAGAATCCAGCTCCAGGTAGATTTTCCGAACTGATATTTCCGGGAGGGTTCATACATCGGTTCCACTACATCAAACGGAACCGTAGTTTCTACAATCGGTTGTAAAGATGCACCAACGGTAATGGTTCTCCATGGTGTTGATCCGGGCAGGGAAATTGCTGCCCCCGTACTTCCGAATCCGTTGTTTTCAGCCATGTCCGGATAAGCAACTTTGTACAGACTCTTTTCAGAAGTCGTTTCCAGATGAGAGGCACAGTATAAACTGTTCACTCCTGTTTCCGAAAGCAATATCCAGCCGTTATTTCCGAGGTGAAACAATCCTGGAAAAACATATCCGTAATCAGCTTTGGCTCCGAGTTCCGCATCTGCTTTATAGCCGCTCTCATAGCTTGGCGCCGTACGGGCAAACCCGGTCATCGGCTTCATCATGGGAGAAAGAAAGGTAGTGGTCTGAACGGGAAACCGGTAACCGGTAATTTCTGATTGTACAACTGTGCTCAGACGGTCTTTCATCGGTAAAAGATGATATCGGAATGCGATATTATTATTGCTTACCTGAAATTCAATACTGATGCCGAACTGATCTGCATTGGTGAAATTAACGGTTAATGTATTGGCTTTATAATCGACGTGTGATTTTTTAATTTTTTCGTTGGTATACGTTTTTGAAACCTGATCTTTTTTACTGTCGGTGAATTTTAAATTTTGAGAAAAATCAGATTCATTGGTGATTAAACCCAGCGGAGATTTCTCCAGCATAACTTTTTCCTGATACGATATATTGTACAGAGCTTTTCCATTTTCTGAAAAGACATTCAGCTTCAGTTTCCCATCGGGACTGATAGCCTCTGCAACCTGGGCAAAAACTGAAATTCCGCTCAACAGGCATAATAGTAGTGATACGTAAGATATTATTTTAATCATAATCATTTATTTTCAAGAAAAGTCCAGTAATCGAAAAACATAACATCCTTTGCTGCTTTTCCGTTAAATACAAAATATACATCGTGAATACCGGTCATTTTTTCTTTTAATTCTGTTTTCACGGTTTCCCAACGGTCATCCCCGCCGGTCAAGGGAACTTTTATCGTGGCTACTACCGGTCCGGTAACACTGTCCAGATGAACATCCATCGTTACCTCGCTGTTGTGTGTGGTTCCTACTCTTGCGGAAAATACTTTGGCACCATTTTTTCCAAAATCCACATTTTTCACACTGGTGTAAGCACCGCTTTTTTTGGCTTTAATAAAAACACCGGCTTCTTTGTTCTGATACGACTTTACATTTTCCGACCATGCGATGGTTTCCGCCTGATTAAAGCTGTAAGGATTTACTGTTGCGGTGGCTTTGGTAATTCCATTAGTCATTGTAAATGGTGAAATAGAACCATCTTTGTTGAATTCCAGTTCCTGAACGCTGACAGAACGTGTAAATCCGCTCCCGCCCGGCAAAGCACCATTATGATAGAAGAAATATGTTTTTCCTTTAAAATCTATGACTCCGGGATGGTTGGTAAATGATTTTCCTTCGGCAGGCATAATAACTCCACCGTATTTCCATGGTCCCTGCGGATTTTTACTTGTAGAATATCCTATGAATTCGGGAAGCGGACCACCCGGCCAGAAAAGGTAATATAAATTTTTCTTTTTATACAGCCAAGGCCCTTCCTCATATTTTGACGGTCTTTCAGGATTAGGTTTTCCGTCTCTTTTTCCGAATGATTCTTCGGTCATGGGTACTTCAATAATATTTCCGGAATAAGAAATCATATCCTCATTCAATTTAACATATTTCAGTTTCGGATTTCCCCAATACATATAGGCTTGACCGTCATCATCAACGAAAACGGTGGGATCAATATCACCCCATTCGCTCTGCACCAGCGGTTTTCCCAACGGATCATGAAACGGCCCGAACGGACTGTCGCCAACGGCAACACCAATCGCTCCTTTATTGTTGGTTTTAGACCACATCGGAACATACATAAAGAATTTGCCGTTCCTTTCCACGCACTGAGCAGCCCATGCATCTCGTTTTGCCCATTCAAAATCGTTATATGAAAGAATGGTTCCGTGGTCGGTCCAGTTTACCATATCATTGGTGGAATAAACCTTCCAGTCGTTCATGGTAAACCATGTTGAATCGTCTTCATCATGTGTGGTATAAACATAGAGCCTTCCATTGTAAACCATAGGAGCCGGATCTGCGGTGTAGTTGGTCTGTATGATAGGATTCTGGGCAGAAACTGCTCCTGAAATCATTAAAAACAAACCCAATATAGATTGTATCGTATTTTTCATATTTTTATTTGTAGCTGTTGTTCAGACATCATTTAAGAATGAACTTATCTTTTATATCTATCTAAAATTTTACAAAGTCTATCCACAAAGTTTTTTGCACATGAACACATTAGGTTTTAGTTCCAACTTTGCGCATATTTCAGATCACAAGATTTTTTATGTTTGAAAATTTCATATTCGTTATTGATACTTTGTGGTAGCGCTCTATTTTTTCTTAAAGCTCCAATAATCGAAATTAAATAGCTTTCTTCCTGCCGTAATATTTTTCCCCTGGAATACAAAATAGACATCATGAACACCGGAAACTTTTTCTGAAATTTTTGATGATATTGTTTTAAAGTCTTCCCAGCCACCGGTTCTTGGAATATCAACCGCGGCAATCTTAGGCCCTTTTACATCATCCAGATGAACTTCTAAAATTCCGCCGTCCACGCCTGCAGCTACTGAAGCTGAAAATTCTGTAGCGCCAGTTCCGAAATCCACTGCACGGACTTTTATAAATCCGCCAACTCTGGTATCGGAAACGAAAACTCCGGTTTTTTTATTTTCTGAAGTGCTGCATTTTTCCGACCAGGCCATGGTTTCCGCCTCATTTCTTTTGTAAGGATCTAATGTTCCGACAGGGGTTACTCCTTCCCTAGTCATTTTTATTTTTGGAATACTTCCATCGGCATTGTATTTAAATTCTTCAACAGCAGTAGAGCGTCCGTAACTTCCTCCGTTTGGTAAAAGTCCGGTATGGTAAAACAAGTAGGATTTCCCTTTAAAATCGATAATTCCTCCGTGATTGGTAAAGCTGTTTGTGGGCTGATCGGTCATAATTTTACCATGATATTTCCATGGCCCGGTTGGTGATTCGCTGGTTGCATATGATAAACACTCCGTTTTTCCGGTCATACCTGCATACATCATATAATATTGATTGTTTCTTTTGTACAGCCACGGACCTTCTACGTAAACATCATCAAACTTTTCCTGTTTTTGTAAAACCTCATCACTTCTTCCGGGACGTCTCAATCCGCCGAAAGATTCTGCCGATTGTGGAATTTCCGTAATTTTCCCGGCATAAGAAATCATATCCTTATTCAGTTTAGCATAAAATAATTTGCTGTTTCCCCAATAGAGATAAGCCTGTCCGTCATCATCAATAAAAACGGTAGGATCGATATTATCCCATGTTCCGGTTGAAATCAGTGGTTTTCCGAGTGCATCCTTAAAAGGACCGACAGGGCTATCTGAAACAGCAACACCAATCGCCATATTATTATCAACAGTCTGAGCACAGATATACCAGTAAAATTTACCATTTCGTTCGATGCATTGTGCTGCCCAGGCTCTGTCCCTCGCCCAGCTGAAGGATTCTAAAGAAATGGGAACACCATGATCCGTCCAGTTTACCATGTCATCAGTTGAATGAACGCGCCATTTGGTCATTGTATAAAAATCAAATCCCGGCTGATCGTCTCCCGTGTACACATACAGTTTGTTTTTATACACCATTGGTGCCGGATCGGGTGTAAAATGCGTCTGAATAACCGGGTTCTGAGCAAAAATAGCAGTGGTTGCCAACAGAAAAGGTAATGTAATATATTTTAAATTTCGATGAATCATAGTTATTATTATTTTGTTGGAATAAATCTATAGTACGCAACGCCGTGCGCGGGAATATCCAATGAAAGGCTTTCTTTATCGGTATTGATGTCTGCGATGTTTTTCTGTCTCCAGAGATCTCTAACAGTCTGAGTTCCTGAAATTCCTAATTTTTTGAAATCTTTATATGGCAATTTTACTTTTTCCCTTCCGAAATTGGCGAAAGCGACAGCCTTTCCTCCGTCTTCCAGTTCTTTTACATAAATTCTGAGTTCGCCGATGGTATGTAAGCAAACACCCTGTTTTCCCAAAGCATCCTGATTAACGGCAATCACCTCATCGTTTGTCAGAAGGTTTAAGGTAAAATCATCCAGTTTTTCGAGATCGCAGCCAATCAGCAATGGTGCCGAAAAAATACTCCAAAGGCTGATGTGGAGGTATTGTTCGTCCGGTTTTAAACGGCTCTGGTGCGGATTACCCCAACCCACTACACCCACCACCAGCATATCGGGATCGTTCCAGTTGCCCGGTTTTGCGTAAGAAGCAGCTTTCTCCTGAGCCAATGCAATATTTTTTACGCTTGCCCAGGTGTCCGTTATATCGTTGGTAGTACGCCATGATTGAGCATGAACTTCTTCACCCCATTTCCAGACATCACCCATTCCGTATTGGCAAAGATTGTATACGATATCTCTAGGCTGCTGTTTCAACATGTTTCCCATCAGCAGGAAAGGTCTTACGCCTGTCTCAGGATCACCGCCACCCTGAAAAGCAAGAGAAGGAACTTTATTGGCATCATTACCCGGTAACCCGTCAATGACACCGCCGTAGCTGCACCAGTCGTATTTCAGGTAGTCGACGCCCCATTTTGCATAGCTTTCGGCATCCTGCTTTTCGTAGCCATAGCTTCCCGCGCATCCTCCGCAGGTCCATGGTCCGGGAGAGGAATAAATTCCCATTTTCAGTCCGTTTCCGTGAATATAATCACCCAGATTTTTCATATCCGGAAATTTGGAGTTGGTGAAAATATAACCGTTTTCATCGCGCATCTTTCCTTGAAACAAAGGGTCTTTTCCGTCTCTGTTAAATTGCCACGAATCATCGATATTGATGTAATTCCAGCCGTGGTTTACCAATCCTGTTTTAACCAAAGCATCGGCAGCACGTTTCACTTTGTCGGCAGAAACTTCGTGTCCGAAACAGTTCCAGCTGTTCCAGCCCATCGTTGGGGTAAGTGCAATTCTGTCCCCTGCTTCTATTCTTAATTTTTTTGAGGCTGAACCTTTTGCATTTTTTGCAGATAATTCTACTTCATACGTTCCTTTCGAATCTATTTTTCCGGTAATAATTCCCGTTTCGGGATCCAGCTTTAATCCTTCGGGAAGCTTTTTTGCAGAGAAAATCATTGGCCGTTCCCCTGTTGCTGCAATTCTGAAAAGGAAAGGCGAACCGGGACGAACACCATAAACGCCTGCTGAGTTGATACGGGGCGTTGCTGCAGGTTTTGGAGTTAAAATATATGGTTCCGAAGCAATCGGATTGAATGTTTCCAAAGTAGCAATTCCGTTGGTTTCGAATTTTGCGTTGACCCAATCTGCGTGATCGTAATAAGGACCATTTCCGCCATCCGTTACTACAAGTTCGAGCTGCTTTATTCCTTTTAATGATACCGAAACGGGTTTTGCTTTATCTCCTAAATGCATGATTTCGCTGGACCAAAGCTTTTTGTTGTCTCCGTAAATTTCAAATTCCACGGCAGGATCATGACCTTTCATTTCATCATCTAATCCCACTAATGCTGAAAACTTGTGGGCTTTACCATTCAATTTTATCAATAAAGAACTTTCGGCGTGGGTACCGAAACCCCTGTCGAATGTCTCTCCGGCAATCGTCAGTTTTTTTCCGTCCACCGAAGTATTGATGCCCGGTTTTCCGTTTCCCTGCGTAGCAACGCTGAGATCGAGCTTATCCAGCCAGACTACTGACTGAGCTTTGTAAATATTAACAGAAAATAAAAAGGTTACCGCTGTAAGGAGTATTGTATTCTTCAACATTATTTTAGATTAGATTTCATTAAACTTCCACCAGTCGAAATAGAAAAGGTCTCTGTCTCCTATGAAAACAAAATATACATCATGAATGCCTTTCATATTCTTAACCGGCGTCTTTATGGTTTTGAAAATATCGCCTTCGGCTTTTCCGTTTACTGTTACCGTTCCCAGAATAGGTCCGTCGATCGCATCGGTACGAATTTCTATTTTTCCGCCGTACAATGCTGCTACAGACACTTCTATAGAATGGGTTCCTTTAGAAAAGTCTACGCCCTGGACTTTGATATAATCTCCATTGTTGACCGACGATACAACGATACGATCGGTGATTTTTTTACCGGTATCATAAGGATTATTTCTTTCCCATTCGGTCATTTTCTCGGTTTTAAGGCCTTCGCTAAAAGCGATGGTTTCGGCTTCTACTCTTTGATATGGATTAAGCGTTGCAATTCTTTGCACGCCTTCCGAATCCCAGAATGGAAGCTTCTGAATGGTACCGTCAGCATTGTATTTCATTTCACTTACGCAGACAGAACGTCTCTCGTAATGTTTGCTAATCGTCTGTTTTCCTATATTGTAATTGAATCCGAAAACGTAAGATTTACCTTTATAATCAATGATTCCCGGATGATTTCCGCTGGAACGTTTGTCGCTGTCCATAATCATTCCTTTAAATTCCCAAGGTCCTGTTGCCGATTTTCCCATCGCATAACCGATTCCTTCGGGACAGCAGGTAGATGCATAGGCCATATAATATTTCCCGTTTCTTTTCCACGCCCAGGGTCCTTCCTGGTAATGGAAAGGATCTGGAGAGCCTTTGATCTTGGCAACAGATGGATCTTTTACAATATCGCCATTTACCGAAATCATATCTTCGTTCAGCTTCACATACCAAAGGTTTGGATTGCCCCAATACAGGTAAGCTTGCCCGTCATCGTCAATCAGGACCGTAGGGTCTATGTCGTCGCTTGAATTTTTAACCAAAGGTTTTCCTATGGGATCACTGAAAGGGCCATATGGACTATCAGCCATCAAAACACCGATTCCTCTTTGTCCGGGCATCGGGCAATACATATAAAATTTTCCGTTTCTTTCGATTACCTGCGGCGCCCATGCTCCGTTTTCCGGATCGGTCCATTTGAAATCTTTAAGGGAAGCCACAATGCCGTGGTCTGTCCAGTTGACCATATCTGTGGAAGTATAAAGCAGCCAGTTTTTCATTTTAAATCCGAATGCATCATCCTCATCGTGACTCGTATACAGAAAAACCGTGTCTTTGTAGACCATCGGTGCAGGATCTGCAGTGAATTTGGTTTGGATAATTGGATTTTGAGCGAATGACATCTGAAAAAATCCTAAAATTGTTATTAGAGCTAAATATTTCATCGTTATTATTTTAAGATTATTTAAATTTTACACTTACGCTCTTGCCGGAATAATTCATTGATTTCTCCCGCCCATCCGGTAGAATTATATGAAAAGTCCTGTCCTCAATCATTCCCTGATATCCGCCTTTCCGGGCACCAATCGTAAGTATTTCAGCTTTATCATTCCAGTGAAAGGGAATTTCTGTATACTTTCCTTTTTCATAATTGTAATTATCAAATTCATCTTCGTATAAGATGAAATCCGAGTTAGCTCCGGGATAAACTTTAATGGTAAGATTGTCCCATTTTTTCTCAGTCGCATATTGTACATCGGGACCAAACGGAATGATGCTTCCCGCTTTCACATATAAAGGAATGACCTGAAGATTAAGCGTTTTCTGAATTTCATGACCTCCGTTGTGTTTTTCATTCGTCCAGAAATCAAACCACTCTGCGCCTGCCGGAAGATAGACTTTCACCGTTTTATTTTGTGAGAAATCTACATTGGAAAGTGAATTTTCTTTTTTATTAGCATCAGTTTTATTCCAGCCTTCATTTTCATCGGTTTTTACTATTTTTTCAGGAGTATACTGTGCATTCAGAATCGGAGCAACTAAAAATGACTTTCCGAAAAGATATTCGTTATTGATATCCCAGGTTTTTTTGTCTGCCGAAAAATCCATTGAAAGAGCACGCAGAAAACTTGAATTATTTTTAGAAACGTCCCAAGAAACAGAATAGATATAGGGCAATATACTGTAACGCAACCTGATGAATTTCTCTATTGCATCATAAACCGGATCACCTTTCTGGCCAAACTGATAAATTTCTCTCGGCACATCGGTTCCGTGTGAACGCATCATGGGCGTGAAAGTTCCATACTGCAACCACCGAACGTACAGTTCCTGAAACATTTTGTTTTGGGGGCCTCCGTTTCTTTTATAAACCCCGCCGAAAAACCCACCAATATCTGAATTAAAATTCGGATTGCCTGTCAGACTGAAATTCAGTCCTGCAGGAACCTGGTTTCTCAACGATTCCCAGGAAGAATTGATATCGCCGGACCAAGTATTGGCAGCATATCTTTGCTGGCCGGCAAAAGCCGATCTTGTGAGAATAAAAACTCTTTTATCACTTGTGGTTTCGCGCTGGTGATCGTAAACTCCGCCTACTGTCATCAAAGGATAGGCATTTCTCACTTTGCGGAAGGAACCGAGATACGTTTTGGTATTTAAATCTTCGGGGTTCTGGCTAAGATGGTCCGGCTCCGTAGAATCCATCCACCAGCTGTCTACTCCCAGGCTGAACAACCCTTTATTTAAAAATTTCCAGTAAATATCCCGGGCTTCAGGGTTGTAAGCATCGTAAACACGGACATCTGAAGGATAGTTCAGATCCGGAGGCCAAGTGTCTCTTCCTGATTCAGGCCAGGTTTTGAAATTGAAGAGCATCCCTTTTTTATCCATTTCACGGTACTGATTGGTCATCGGTCCGAATGACGACCAGATGGAAACGGAAAGATGCGCATTCATATCGTGAATATCCTGTATCATTTTTTTGGCATCGGGAAAATCGGGGCTGATGAAACCCATTGCGTTCCACTGATAATTATTCCCCCAATACTGCCAGTCCTGGATGATTCCGTCTAAAGGAACTTTTAAATCGCGGTATTTTTTTACCACCTCTACCAGTTCATCCTGACTTTTATACCGCTCTTTGCTTTGCCAGTAGCCGTAGGTCCATAAAGGAAGCATCGGCACATTTCCTGTGAGGCTGCGCATTCCTGCAATCACTCCGTCGGCATTTTTTCCGTAGATAAAATAATAATCTATCCCGTCTCCTACTTCCGAAGAGAACAATGTTTTCTCCGGTGTATCGGTAAACTGCGTGGGAGATGCATTGTCCCAAAAAATACCATACCCTTTTACAGACTGAAAAAACGGCACAAAATCCCAGGTGTTATTTTGAATCATTTTCACGTCTGTATTCCGTTGGGACATTTTTCCGTTCTGTAAAATTCCCAAGCCATAAAGAGGTTCATTTTTTTCAAGCTGAAAAGACTGTGAAACAGAAAGAGTCTGATTTCCGGCATCGTCAAAAGGTTTGAATGCGCTTCCCGCTTCTTTAAGAAGCTCTTTTCCTGATGGCAGCCGATAGGTTATTTCCCCTGTTGTATTGTTTATAGAAAGCTGAAGATCTCTTGTTGTTACTAAAATATTGTTCTTACCTTCCGAAACCGAAAATTTGGTTTTCTGTTCTTTTTGAATAACGGAAAGACTATTTTTTCTGAATGTTTTTCCAGATGGATACTTAATGATTCTTACCGTATTTTCACCATACCATTTTACTTCAACAGTTGCATTTTCTACAGTAACGTTGATGCCTGAGTCTGTTTTTCTGTAAGACTGTGCATTGAAATTTCCCGAAAGTAATACAATCGTTACGATAAACGCTTTATTTCTGATGGTATTGAAATTCATTTTGTGATTTGGATTGGAATAAAATTTTAAGCTTTTATTTTTTTTATCATCATAATAAAAAATATATTGTCTCTTTAGATTTTCCCGGCTGTGTAAATGCTAAAAAACTATTTAGAATCTTTAAACAGCAGCTGAGCAAAATTGTACAGGTTGTTTCTCCAGACCGACCAGGTGTGGCCTCCGGGATACTCGGAATACGAATACTTAATGCCTAACTCATCCAGTTTTTTCATCATAACCTGACAATTTTTATAGGCAATATCTTCTTTTCCGCCCATTGAAATCCAGAAGTTTTTTATATTGGAATTGATTTTTTCTTTGTTGTCATTCATAAACTTATATTCACTATCAGCTACTTCCTGAAGAGACGGGAGAATCCATCCTGAGCTGAAAACGCCCAATGAAGAAAACATATCAGAATTCTGAACGCCTGTATGTAATGTGTAAATTCCGCCCATTGAAAGTCCGGCAAGTGCTCTGTTTTCACGGTCTTTTTTTACCGGAAATTTCTTTTCAACAAAAGGAATAAGATCATTCAACAAATCTTTTTCAAAAGTTGCGAATGCTTCCACCTTATCTTTTGCCATGATATTTCCCGTTGCACGATCGTCTTTCATGGCTCTGCCATTAGGCAAAACAACGATCATGGGTGTTAATTTCCCTTCGGAATAAAGATTGTCAATAATGATTTGGGGCGTTCCGTTTTTATACCATTCTTTTTCGTCGCCTCCGATTCCGTGCAGCAAATACAGAACAGGATATTTTTTATTTTTATTAAAACCCGGCGGTGTATAAATCAACGCTTTTCTTACCGTTCCTACCGTTTTGGAAGGATACTGAATGCTGTCAATTTTTCCATGGGGAATATTTTGTTTTATCTGGTCAAAACCGACAGGAGCCTGCTTTTCAAAATTCTGGGCTGATGCAAAAATTCCTGTGAGTGAAAATGCGATTGCAAATACAATTGAATTTTTCATATTTTTATTTGTATTTTATACACTTATTAGTTTGGATAAAAATTTTTATTAAGATTGATTTAATCTTTTCGTTTAAATTCAAAAAAGTCTACATCTACAAATCCTCCTGAAGTTTTTGTTGCATAGTTGAACACGGCAAATTTGGACCCCATAAAGAACCTTCTGTAATCGAAAATCATTCTGTAATCTTTTGCCATTTCCGTCCAGTTTTTCTGATCCGTGCTGTAATAGAAATCAGCTGTGTCTTTACCTAAATTAAAATCGGCATCAATCTTCAAGAAAACTTTGTCCGAATTTAGCGGAATACGTTTTGTTTCCTGCGCTTTTACATCGGTAATGGCTTTTGTTTTATTGTCCAAACTTACCGAAGCAGAAGTAAAAACGATGAATTTTTTGCTGCCTTCTTTCACAACAGATAAAATTCCGGAATCTCCGTTGAAAGCACTGAAACCGGCTACATCACCTTCTTTCATCCCTTTAACATCCAGGGAAATAATTCCGCTCGATTTCGGGCCTTCCATTCTTTGAGTTAAAGTATTGGGAGCGGCAAACAGATTATCTACCACCCTGCTTGTTTTCAGTCTTAAAAATCCTTTTCTTTCAGATAGAGACCAGGCTTCATTTACCGGATTATGATTCCATTGCCACTGGATTTTCATTTTCTTTCCGGAAAAATCGTCGCTTTCGATCAGGTGATTTTTAGGTTTAAAAGGCGGAAGCGGAATTTCTCCATGCAAAGGAACTTTTCCGTTATCTCCCAACACCGGCCAGTCGTTTTGCCACTTTACAGGAAGCAAAATGGGCACACGCCCCACTCCGTTTCGATCCTGGAAAATTAAGGAATACCAGTTTCCGTTTTTATCGTCGATCAAAGCACCTTGCCCTGCGTAAGAAAACCCCAGAAAATTATCTTCAAGAATTACTTTTTTTTCGTAGGGTCCCGTTATTTTATCAGCTCTGTAAACGACCTGTCGGCGTTTTGCATTTCGCGGCCAGGAAATCATCATCAAATAATATTTTCCATCTCTTTTGATGATCTGGTTGCCTTCCAGAAGCCCGGTTTCTTCAGCATCTTTCTGAAAAATCTCCGTTCCGTTCTGATCTCCGATAACATTTTTAAAATCAGGACTGAGCTCAAAAACTTTATTGGACGTAAAAACATACACGCGGTCATTATCGTCAAAAAACAAGGACGCATCATGAAAGTGTTTTGTTCTGGTGATTAATTTCCAACTGTCTTTTTCGGGATTTTCCGTTACGTAAAAATAAGATTTGAACGGCTCGTCATTGGGAGAAAACAGTACGTAATACTTTCCTTTGTGATAACGGATGGAAGAGGCCCATTGTCCGCGTCCATAGACTGTTCCGTTTAATAAATCATATTTCGAATTGTCATTTAATGTATTGAAAACATAGCCAGACATTTCCCAGTGTACGAGATCTTTGGAATGCATCACCGGTGCTCCCGGCATGAGATGCATGGTAGTGCTTATGAGATAAAAATCATCACCGTTTCTGGTGATGGACAAATCCGGAGCATCTGCCCAAATAATGGGATTGGTAAATTTTGTAACGGATTTCTGAAAAGGGTTTATCTGGGCTGAAAGATGATTCAGCCCGATAAATCCCAAAAAAGAAACTATATAAAATGATTTTTTGATATTCATGGTGATATGGTTATTTTACAGCATTCAAGGTTTTGAAACCCTGAAGATTTAGAATCAGTATTTAATTAATTCGGAACAATATCATTTGAAGAGGTACTGTATAATCCTATTAAACTTCCTGTAAAGCCACCCGCAACATCTGTAGAAAGAATATCTCCCGAAACCGGTTCTCCAAGACTTTTAAAATTTTTACCATCCGCTGAATAACTGAAACCGAGCATATCTTTTTCACCGGTTACTTTTAGTGTAAAAGCTTTCGACCAGGAAATTTTTTCGCTTGCTATCAATTTAGATTCCCCTTTTTCAGTTCTTTCCAAGACCATATAAAAATCTTTATCTTTCTTTGTAATTCCGAAAACATAATTGAATCTTTCGCTCTGATAGCAGGTGATTCCGGCAAGTTCTTTTTCAGATTTAGGTTTAAAATCCAAACTGACAGATGTTTCAAAATCCTCATGCTGCAGTCTGTGGAATAATGCTGAAACAGGAGCCAATGCTTTGATATTGGTATCAAAAGGATTTACTTTTACTCCGTTTTTTGTTACGGTAATAAAATTTTCGCGAGGTCCTCTCATAGCGATCCAACGGAAATCCAGATTTTTATCGGTTAATTTATCGGAATATGTAAAATTTCCGTTCGGGAAAAAGCCATTTTTCCCGGTTTGATTTTGCGCACCCTGAGGCAGCTTTAATTTAGGTTTCATCGGAACCAGTCCGTTTTGGAAAACAGGATACGTCCCGCTCCAGTCAACCGGAAGAATGAATGTTTCGCGGCCTTTGTTCACACGGTTGTTTACATTCGGACGAATGGCCAGAAAAACCCCGTACCATTGTCCGTTCGGGCCTTCCACCAAGTCGGCGTGACCTGCCCAATCTACTTTCTCTTTTCGGTCTTTCGGAAAATAACGCTGTGTAAGAATCGGGTTATTTTTTGCAGGAATAAAAGGGCCTTTCGGAGAATCGGCCATAAAGATTACCTCGCTGTGATTGCCACCGGTTCCTCCTTCTGCACACATCAGGTAATATTTCCCTTTATATTTGTAAAGATGCGGACCTTCAATCCAGATTGGTTTTTGGGTAAGGTCAACACCACCGTTTACTATAATTTTATCTGTACCCGGTACCACCTGGTCTTTTTCCAGATCGTAATCCCAGATTTTGATCACGCGGTGTCCGTTGTATTGTTCGGTTCCTTTTGGCGGCGCATCATTATGAACGATATAGGCTTTTCCGTCTTCATCAAAGAAAATCGCAGGATCGATTCCGTCGAAATTAAGCTTCTGAACTTCGCTCCAACCTTTTGCGGGATCTTTCGTTTTTACGACCATATTTCCTACTCCACCAGCAATCTGGGTCGTAATCATATAAAATGTATCGTTGTATTTATTGTATTTGATATCCGGTGCGTAAATCCCCTGCGAGACTCCTCCTTTTTCAACTTTTAACTGAGAAGGTCTGTCCAGAACGTGCCCTACCTGTTTCCAGTTTACCAAATCTTTGGACGTAAAAATCGGAACTCCCGGGAACATTGAAAAGGAAGAATTCACCAGATAATAATCTTCACCTTTTTTAGTGATGCTCGGATCCGGATAACAGCCCTGAAGAATCGGTGAATAAAATTCATCTGACTGTAAAGGATTATCATTGTATATTTTATCGTTTCCACGGTAATTGAAATTGGAGAATGTCTGTGCGGAAATATTGCTTATGGAAAGCAGGGCCGCTGCTGCCAGAATATTAGTCCTGTTCTTTAAAAAATTTGGATTCATGGGTCTCTTTTTCATATATAAATTTCTTAATTTCTTGTTTTAAACGTTGAACCCTTCGGGTTCTTTATTATTTTGTTATTATTCCACAGGTTTCACCTGTGGCTATTTTTGTTGAACCCTTCGGGTTTGTTTTTCATTGTTTAATAGGATTTCATCCTATTCTGATTAGGTCGTCCTTTCAGGACTTTATTTTTAAGATGTATGTTTTTCCCGGCTCTGTTTGGAAATCATATATCAACGATGCTTTAATTTCAAAAGGATTTAATTTTGCATCTGCCGAAATTAAAGGTGCTTTGATTTCAGGAATTTCGAAAAATGCATTCGGATTCTTGCCTTGTGCTTTTTTAAGTTTTGAGCTTCCCGGAAGCTGCATTTCATTAGGAATTCTTATTCTGCAGTTCCCGCCAAGTCCTGACTTTATCATTACCTCTTTTGCCTTATTATTTTCCCATATAATACTTATTTCAAAACCTCCGTATGTTTTTAAACCGGAAATCTTTCCGTTTTTCCACTCATCAGGAAGTGCAGGCAGCACGTCTATAAAGCCATTCTGTGTCTGCAGCAACATTTCCGTAATTCCTGAAGTGCAGCCGAAATTTCCGTCGATCTGGAACGGCGGATGCGCATCAAAAAGATTCGGATAGGTTCCTCCTTTTTTCCCCCAGCCATCTTTTTCGACCAAGGTAAGCTGGTCTTTGATCAGTTTATTTGCATGATTTCCATCCAAAAGTTTTGCCCAGAGATTTACTTTCCAGCCCATTGACCAGCCTGTGGAAATGTCGCCACGATGAATTAAAACCGTTCTCGAAGCATCCGTTAGTTCAGGAGCAGTAAACGGATTAACTTGGTTGGAAGGAAACAATCCGTATAAATGGGAAACGTGCCTGTGATTATCTTCAGGGTTATCCAGATCTTCCATCCACTCCTGCAGCTGTCCATATCTTCCGATTTTCATGGGTGGTAATTTTGAAATAACAGAATTCCAGACCTGAACTTTTCCAGCATCCACATTGAGAATTTCTGCTGCTTTTTTTGTTTTTGTAAATAGGTCGAACATTAGCTGATTGTCCATGGTATTTCCGGCTGCCAATGCACTTCCCTGATGCCTTTGAGGAATGTTCTCTGGAGACATGGACGGACTTACCACGAGCCATTGGTGCGTAGGCTCTTCAATTAAAAAATCCTCATAAAACTCTGTAGCTGATTTAAGTACAGGATAAACAGATTTTAAATAATTTTTATCACCATTGTATAAGTATTTTTCCCAAAGATGCTGCGAAAGCCAAGCTCCGCCCATCGGCCACATACCGGCATTCGCAAAATCCACAACCCCTGTTATTCTCCAGATATCGGTATTGTGATGAGCTACCCAGCCTCGGCTGTTGTACATTACTTTCGCCGTTTCTTTTCCTGTATTGCTTAAATCTCTGACCATCTGAATCAGAGGTTCGTGCATTTCAGAGAGATTGGTTTTTTCGGCAGGCCAGTAATTCATCTCCGTATTGATATTGATGGTGTATTTGCTGTCCCATGCCGGTTTATTCGAATTGTTCCAGATTCCCTGAAGATTGGCAGGCTGACCGCCGGGCTGTGATGAAGAAATTAAAAGGTAACGCCCGAACTGATAGTATAATGAGATAAGTTCCGGATCGTAACCTGATGCAAAATTTTTAACACGAATATCAGTAGGATTTTTTGCGGCTTCAGAAGTTCCTAAATCAATATCAACTCTTTTGAAGTAGTTTTGATACGTTTTTAAATGATTTTTAAATAAGGTTTTAAAATTTTTATGTTCTGCTTCCGAAATGTATTTTCTGCTTTTCAGAACTTCGTCTGTATTTAACGTTTTATAATCTGTAAAGTTTGTAGCGATTGATATCAAAATGGTAACTTCATCTGCATTGTTTACCGAGATAGATTTTCCTGAAATAGAAATATTTCCGCCTTTTGTAATAAATTTTGCCACGGCATTAAATTTCACTCGCCCCTGTACACCATCTAAAGTTGAGGATAAACCGTTCATCTGCAATGTAACACCATCAGCTTGAGTATTTTTTTTGAGCTCACTGTCGAAATTTGCTGTGAAATTCAGTGCATTTTTTTTGTCAGTGCTGAGTTTAACCACCATTATATTATCCGGAATTGAGGCAAATACCTCTCTTTTAAAATGAACTCCGCCGGAAATGAAAGTTGTCGTCGTAAGTGCTTTCTCAATATCTAATTCCCTGTAATAATCTTTAATGTCATCAAGATTATGAAAATCAAGTGTGAAATCACCAATATTCTGAAATGCTGAGCCGTGAAGTGTTTTTGCCGTCAGACCTTTATCAGCAAGAATCTGTGCTTTTTTATAATTTCCCTTGAAGAGATAATATCTAATAGAATCCAGGACTTTAGGGCCGTCCGGATTATCATTTTGGGAAGGTCCTCCCGACCAGAATGTAGCTTCATTAAGCTGAAGTTTTTCTTTGTGAGGATCTCCGAAAACCATTGCAGCAATTCTTCCGTTGCCGATAGGTAAAGCTTCAACCCATTGCTGGGCGGGCTTGCTGTACCACAGCTTATATTTTCCTCCTTTTTGGGCAGAGGAAAATATACTGATCAAAAGACAGATTGCGATATTGCAAAGTTTAGATTTCATTTTTACTTTTTTAATACTTCAAACTGCAAACTGATATTAAGCTGTTTCGTTTTTATTTATCACTTTAATAATCTGATATTATAAAGGATATACATTTCCTGCATGTATTTCTGTTACTTTAACATGAAGAAAATCAACTCAAATTTAAACTCCGCTGAAAGCGCTGAAACCACCATCAACAGGCAATAATGCACCGGTAATAAAACTTGCTGCATCTGAACAGAGAAATTGTATTGCCCCGTTTAGTTCTTCTACTTCACCAAAACGCTGCATCGGCGTTTTAGCAATTACTTTTTTGCTTCTGTCCGTAAGAGAACCGTCCGGATTTAACAAAATCGCCCGGTTCTGGTCACCAATAAAAAAACCGGGAGCTACAGCATTCACACGGATTTTATCTCCGAATTTCAATGCTACATCTGAAGCCAGCCATTGGGTAAAGTTGGTAATTGCGGATTTGGCCGCAGAATATCCTGCCACTCGGGTAATCGCAGAATAAGCTGCCATTGATGATATATTTACGATGCTTCCGCTTCCCTGCTCTGCCATTGCTTTTCCGAAAACATAGCTCGGGTAAACGGTACCGTTGATATTGAGATCGGTAACCTCATCCCAGCTTTGTATATTCATATCAAAAAATGACTGTTCCGGAGATAATGTTGCGGAAGGAATGTTTCCACCGGCGATATTCAGCAGAATATCAATTCTTCCATATTTTTCCTTAATTTTTTCTGAGGCTGCTTCAAGACTTTCAATGTTCAACACGTTTGCTTCTACGGCAAATGCTTCACCTCCTGATAGCGTCAGTTTATTTACAAGAGCATCCAGTTTTTCCTGATTTCTGCCCAATGCTACTATTTTTGCTCCTGCTTCTATGAAACTTTTGGCAAGGCTTCCTCCCAAAACACCCGAAGCACCTGTAATGATGGCAACTTTATCTTTAATGCTGAATAAATCTTTCATGACTATAATTGATGATAAATGATGATTGATATATTTTCCACAGGTTTCACATGTGGCTACTATTATTGGATCCTTCGAATCCTATTTTTTCTTCGATATTTCATTTTGTACAGCCGCCATCACGCCTTCAATCTGTCCTAAAGCCAGCATTCTTCCTAAGAAAGAGTAACCGGGATTATAACCTTTTCCGATATCTTCAGTTAAAAGTCTTCCGTGGTCAATTCTCATCGGCAACTCAGGATTTTCCTTTTCAAATATGCGAACTACGTCAATCAATTTACCTCTTCCTCCAAGGTGGTGTGCTTCTATGAAATCTCCATTTTCGAAAACATTTGTGCTTCTCAGGTGAACAAATTTTGTCCGGCGGGCAAACTTCTCAGCCAGTTTTGGTACATCGTTATTCGGGTTGGCACTTAAAGAGCCTGCACAAAAGGTCAATCCGTTGTGAGGATTGTCCACGGCATTCAGGAACCACTCTATATCTTCTTCATTGGTAACAATTCTTGGCAAGCCTAAGAGCGCAAACGGAGGATCATCGGGGTGTACACACATCTGGATGTTCCATTCTTTGCAAACCGGCATTATTTTTTCAAGGAAGTATTTAAGATTCTGGCGAAGCTGGTTTTTATCAATTCCATCATACAAAGCCAGTAAATTATTAAACTTGTCGACAGGGTTTAAATCACCCTCTTTAATGTTTCCATTAACAAATCCCTGGGTTTTTACAATAACCGAATCAATGAGAATGTTTTTGTCTTCTTCGGTAAGCGTGCTTTTCAGCTCTTCCACTTTCTGAAGAATCTCCGGTGTATAATCGTTTTCTGCGTCTTTCCTTTTCAGAATATGAATTTCAAAATAAGCAAATTTAGCTTTATCAAAATATAATGATGATGAACCGTCTTCCCATTCGTGGAATAGATCTGTCCTTGCCCAGTCGAGCACTGGCATAAAGTTATAGCATACTGTTGTTATTCCTGCTTTTCCAAGATTTTCGAGACTTTTGATATAATTATCTATTAAAAAATCCCGGTCTTGACCTCCGTATTTTATTGCTTCACTTACCGGAAGGCTTTCCACAACAGACCAGCGAAGACCGTGACTTTCTATATAGTTCTTGTAATCATTAACAGCTTCTAAACTCCAGATTTCTCCGTTCGGAATATCATGAAGTGCAGAAACAATTCCTTCTACCCCGATTTGCCGGAGTGTGCCAAGCTTTATTTGATCATTCTTCCCAAACCAACGCCATGTTTTTTCCATAATATTATATTTTAATTTTATTAAAACAAAGCAGGTGCTTTTTGGTAAACACCTACTTTGCTGTTAATATGAATGTAAGAATAAAAATCAATTAATAACCAGGATTCTGGTATTTTGCTTTTACATCTGCAGACACTTCCATCGCATCCAGCTGATTCTGAGGAATCGGTCTCAGATAATGGAAAGGTTTTATTGTTCTTGTTACCGTCTGCGGCGTATGGTCTCCGTAAGAAGCTCCTGCGATCTGGTAGGTAGCTGCATACTGCTCCCATTTTTGGGTACGTACCAAATCATACCATCTGTAGAATTCTCCATAATATTCTCTGGATCTTTCTGCAAGGATATAATCAATAGTGATTGTTGAAGGCGTTGCGGCGATCATAGCTGCGCTGTTATCAGCGATATAAGAAACATTCTGCGCATTATTGAACTTCCATTTTCCTGCTCTTGCACGGATAACGTTGATAAGATCTCTTGCGCTCATTGCTCCAGAAGCTCCTTTTACGGCTGCTTCCGCTGCAATGAAGTAAAATTCGGAGAATTTCGCAACATTAAACGGACGGGTAAGGCCTGCATTCGGATAACCTAAGCCATTCGGATCATCCGTACGGTAAGTTCCGATTTTCCAAAGACCAGGATAAACAATTCTGCTGATACCGTTCGGTGCAATTACCCAGTCTGCTCTTCCTGGCAGTGTTCCTGCTCCTACTCCGCTTTGTCCTGCCCCTGAAGGATAGGCAGGAGTTTGAGAATCGTCGTTCAGGAAGCTGAGAATAGCTCCTCCAGGCTGTACCGGAAGGCTGTTTGCGTTGTATAGAACCGGTACTGTTGTAAGTCCTGTTCCGTTTTTATTCCAGTTTCCTCTATACGTGGTTACAAAAGTACCATCGTAACGGGAATCAAGGGTTTTATCGGCAAAAGTATTTTTAATAACACCTAATGTAGGACACATACGAACCCAAGGTCTTCCCAGTGACTGAGCTGCTTCACGCTGAATAGAACTCACAGCGTCATTCGCGCCCCACGCTGCTGTTTTACTGCTTTTGATGGCCGTATAGTTCCAGGTCTGCATCCAGGCTGCAAAGTTATCAGGAGCCCATCCTGAACCGAATCCTACAGGATCACTTTCATTGTAATATGTGCTGGATGAAGTATGGTCTGCATACAGCATGCATTCATTATTTCTATCATTGGAACCTACATTTACATCATAAAAAGTAGCCTGTAAACTGTACGGTGCAGGATTGGTAATTCCCGCCATTGCCACGTCATAAGCCTGCTGGAAATACCATTGTGCATTGTGACCGTCCGGATCAGTTCTGGGTGTTTCCGGATAGGTAGGGATATTGTTAGGGTTCTGCAACCACCAACCGTAAGTAAGATATGCCTTAGCCAAAAATAATCTAGCTGCATTTTTCGTAACACCTCCCGTTACACGTGGTGAAATTGGCAAATTGTCTACCGCCTTTTTAAGATCCGGGAAAATTACTTTTGAGTAAACTTCCGGTACCGTATTTCTTGTGGAAGTAGCTACCGGTGCTGTATTAAATTTAAGTTCTCCCGAACCGAGATCCAAAGGAACACCTCCGTAGGTCTGAACAAGCATAAAATAATCAAACGCCCTGAAAAACCTGGCTTCAGAAATCATGGCTTCTGCAACACCTGCAGCAGGCCCTTTTTCAATAATTCCGTTGGCTGTATTTATGTATGGAAAAACAGAACCCCAAACCATGCTTGTAGGAAATGTATTGGAATTGATATTCCCCTGTCCTGACATATCCAGTTCTTTAAAATTACCATCCGCACTTTGTGCCCAGGTAGATTCATCGGTACCATTCTGACAGTTGCTCATAAAGTAACCGTTACCATATAAAAGTCGTAATTGTCTGTATAAAGAAGTAAAACTCTGGTTGATACCGTCTGGTGTACTTAAGTAATCAACAGTATAGACGGACCTTGGCTGCTCGTCAAGAATCTCGTTACATCCTGTAAATGTTAATGATAAAAAGATTGCTCCCAATATCATTTTTTTGTTAAAATTTATCATGACTGTACAGTTTTAAAAAGTTAAATTAAGACCCATTAAATAATTTCTTGTAGACGGATTATTGGTTCCGATAATAAGCTGACGGCTCTGATATCCGCTAACCGCCTGGTTTTCATTTCCGAAAGAGTTAGGTTCCGGATCCATTCCTGAAAACTTATGATATGGTGAAAACAGGACTAAAGGATTGGTAACCGTTACATAGATTCTGAAACTTGTGATTTTCAGATCTTTTAAGAAATCTTTATCGATGTTGTATCCTAAAGTAATAGTACGAAGCTTAAGATAAGAAGCATCAAACATAGCTAACGTGGAAGAATACTTCGGGTTGTCACCACTTAAATGGCGTCCCGGACGAGGGAAGTATGCTTCTGTATTATTTTCCGTCCAATAATCTACATCTACGTTGTTTCCTCTACCTGTTAATCTATTCAAGTAACTTGCAGATCCGTACAATGTACTGATTAAAATTCCGCCGTGCTGGAAAGCTCCAACGGTGCTAAGTTCGAAATTTTTATATGCCAGACGAATATTAAATCCGCCCTGATATTTCGGTGCCGTATCAAAAATCTGCCTGTCATCCGGGCCAATAGCACGTACAGGAGTTCCGTCCGCATTATATCCTCCGGTATACAGCACTTTAATAGAACCCACCACATCTGCTGCCGTTCCCGGCTCAAGAATATTCTGGTATGGGTCTCCTGCCTGCCAAAGACCAATATACTGATAATCATACAGAGAGTTAATATTATGGCCTACAAACCAAAGGTTGTTTACATCTCTGTCAATTCCTGAAGCAAGTGCTAAAATCTTATTTCTGTTGGTATAAAAGTTAACTCCTGCATCCAAAGAGAAACCGTCCGGATTGTCTAAAATTGTTCCGTTTAAAGAGAATTCCCATCCTTTATTTTCTGTTTCCGCAACATTTTTCGTTACAAAAGAAAGACCTGAAGATGGTGGCAGCGATTTATTAGATAACAGATCATAAGTATGTGTTCTGTAATATTCTATACTACCGGTAATACGGTTATTGAATAATCCGAAATCTGCTCCGTAGTTTTGTGTTTTAGAATATTCCCATCCGAGATCAGCGTTGGGAGCCTGATTTACGTAAACCCCTGTACCATTTGAACCTCCGAAATTATAAGGCGTTACGGTAAGTGATCCTAATGTTGAGTAAGGAGCTACTGCCTGATTGGAAGTTTGTCCCCAACCTGCTCTTAGCTTGAAAAGATTCAGCGCCTTGATATTCTGCATGAAAGATTCATTCGTAATGTTCCATCCTAAAGACAGTGCCGGATAGGTATGCCATTTATTTCCCGGAGCAAGCCTTGAAGATCCGTCTGCACGAAGCGTTGCGGTCAACATATATTTATTGTCATAAGTATACATTACTCTTCCCATCGCTGAAAGAAGACCTGTCTGCTCATACCTCTGATCTTCCGGTCTTACGGTAATGTCCGCCTGAGGAGACTGTCCTAAATTATAATACTGGAAAAAGTCTGCAGGTACATTTTTTGCACTCATGTAGGAACTTGTAAACCTGTTTCCTTCTGCCGAATATAATCCTACCGCGTTTACCTTATGTTTGCCAAATGTACGGTCGTAAGTTAAAAGGTTTTCCACTACCCAGTGATAGGTCTGGTTATTCCCTCTCCCTGCAGATGACGGTCCGAGCGGATTGGTATTGAATACTCCAACTCCCGTGTAGTTTCCGTTATTGGCTGTACGGAAGTCTAATCCAACATTCAATCTGTATTTAAGCCCGTTCAGAGGAAGACTTACCTCACCGTAAAGGTTATTGTACGAGGCAAAAGATTTGGTTTCATCTACATATTTATCGTTTAATCCTTCTAATGTTTTACGGGTATAGATCCAAGTCTGATCTATTCCTCCTGCAGTACTCATTACTCTTTTGAAGGTTCCGTCTGCATTATAAGGATCCGCAAGCGGTGAATATCCCAGAACAGCTCCCGGATTTACTCCGTTTCCTTCTGAAACCGAATAATTGGTATTAGTGGTGAATCCGAATTTAAAGGACTTCCCTACCTGCTGATCTATTGCCGTACGCAAAGAGAATCTTTCGTAGCTCTGAAGCGGTATTAATGCATCTTGTTTAAAGTAAGACAATCCTACATTATAATTTCCTCCTTCCGTACCTCCTGAAACACCGACATCGTGGCTGGTCATCATTGCCGGTTTGTAGTAAAGACTTTGCCAGTCGGTATTGTTATTGTTATTTTCGTCTGCACCATTGGTATACAAAGGCGTTGTGTTTCCTGCAGGTGTGGCATAGGCACGAAGCTGGGCAAATTTAGGCCCATCCATCATCGGGTATTTTGAAAACAGAGTCTGAACTCCGGTAAAAGAGTTGTAGGTAAATCTCGGTTTTTGTCCTTTTGATCCTCTGTTTGTTGTTACGAGTATAACTCCGTTTGCACCTCTTGAGCCATAAATTGCCGTTGCAGAAGCATCTTTGAGGATGTCTATACTTTTAATGTCACTTGAGCTAATATCGCTCAAAGATCCCACGAACGGAATCCCATCAAGAACGATAAGCGGGTTGTTGTCCCCTGTTAATGATCTTGTTCCCCTGATCCGGATCTGCATGGCTGCTCCAGGTTTTGTAGAAGTCTGGGAAATATCTACCCCGGCAGTTCTTCCCTGTAAAGCCTGTGTAATGTTTGCTGAAGGCACTTCACGAAGAACATCTCCTTTTACGGTAGCCACAGATCCCGTGACAGCTTCTTTTCTTTGTGTACCATATCCAATAACAACAACTTCATCTATCTTTCTCTCTTTTGTTACCGAATCTTTTTTAACCTGGGCATACGCGAAGCCGGAAGGTAATAAGGCCATGGCAAAAAACAGGGCCGCCTTATTGGTTTTAGCTAAATAAAATCGGTTCATAATTATTATTTTTAAATATTAGGGTTGAATAAAGGCTATTAATAATTATAGTTCTGGTAAATCCCTAGTGTTAGCAGCCTTTTCATTTTTTAAGATTAGATATACATGTTTACGATAGCTTCAAACAATTCCTGTTTTCCGCTTTTTGGCTGAGGTTCCCCTATTTCATGTGCTATTCTCTGAAGATCTTCCAGTTTAAGGTTTCCTTCTTCGAATGCCTTTCCGTTTCCGTTGTCAAAAGAAGCGTAGCGGTCTGTTCTTAATTTTTTATAGTCTGAGTTTTCAAGAATATCAGCAGCGGCCAGAAGCCCTTTTGCAAAAACATCCATTCCTGAAATATGAGAGATGAATAAGTCTTCCGGATCAATAGAATTTCTTCTGATTTTTGCATCAAAGTTTACCCCTCCGGTTCCCAGTCCGCCTGCCGGAAGAAGCACCAGCCATGCCTGAACCATTTCCAGATAATCTACCGGAAACTGATCTGTATCCCATCCGTTCTGATAGTCTCCTCTGTTGGCATCAATACTTCCTAAAAGTCCGGCATCCACCGCTACCTGAAGCTCATGTTCAAAAGTGTGTCCTGCCAGGGTTGCGTGGTTTACTTCAATATTTAATTTAAAATCTTTGTCAAGTCCGTAATGTCTTAAAAACCCGATTACCGTTTCAGAATCGTAGTCGTACTGGTGTTTTGTAGGTTCCATTGGTTTAGGTTCGATCAGGAAAGTTCCTTTAAAACCCTGCTGACGCGCATAATCTCTGGACATTGAAAGGAAACGGGCAAGGTGGTCTTTTTCACGTTTCATGTCTGTGTTTAGAAGGCTCATATATCCTTCTCTTCCGCCCCAGAATACGTAGTTTTCTCCACCTAAAGCAATGGTTGCATCGATAGAGTTTTTCACCTGAGTTCCCGCGCATGCTACTACATCAAAATTCGGGTTGGTAGAAGCTCCGTTCATGTACCTTTCGTGGGTGAAAACATTGGCGGTTCCCCATAAAAGTTTAATTCCGGTTTCTGCCTGCTTTTGTTTGGCGTACTCAACCACAGTCTGAAGATTCTTCTCATAATCTTTCCAGTTATCTGCAGGGTCTACAAGGTCGATATCATGGAAACAGTAATAGCTGAAGCCCATTTTAGACATGAATTCAAAGCCTGCATCCATTTTGTGCATTGCTCTTGTTACGGCATCATTTCCGATATCCCACGGATGGTGGATGGTTGCCCCTCCGAACGGATCGCTTCCGTTTGCACACAGAGTGTGCCACCACGCCATTGCAAAACGGGTCCAGTCTTTCATGGGTTTTCCCATTACTACTTTTTCTGCATCATAGTAGCGGAATGCCATTGGATTTCTGCTTTCTTTCCCTTCAAACTTAATCTTTTCGATCCCCGTAAAAAACTCTTTCGTACCAGTTAAAGTGTTCATATTTTTTATTTATTTTAATTTTTTTTGCGTAGAAATCCCCTGCTCACCGGCTTTGAGAGGTCGGTAAGAGCTATGTAAAACTTCTGTTGATTGTTTTAGATTATTTCATTAAGATGATGTTTCCATCTTGTGTAAGCTTCCAGATATTGTTCTTGTTTTTCGTGTTCAGGCTCTATCACTGCTATTTTTTCGAGTGATGAAAAAGCTTCTTTAGAATCTGCATAAAACCCGATTCCTATTCCCGCAGCTCTTGCAGCTCCTACAGCTCCGTCGGTATCATAAAGTTCAATAACCGCATTGCTGACACTGGAAAGTGACTGACGAAATATTGAACTTAAAAACATATTGGCATTTCCTGCACGGATTACCTGAATATCCATCCCGATATTTCTCATGATATTCATTCCGTATTCATAGGAAAAGACAATTCCTTCCTGCGCCGCACGCAGAATATCTCCTTTAGTGTGAATGTTAAAATTAATTCCGTGAATTGAGCAGTTGGTTTCTTTGTTTTCCAACACTCTTTCGGCACCGTTACCGAAAGGGACAATGCTAAGACCTTTAGATCCTACAGGCGAAAGTGAAGCCAGCTCATTCATGTCTCCATATGAGGATAATGACGTTGCAAAATTATGCTTCAACCATGAATTCAGAATTCCTGTCCCGTTGATGCAGAGTAAAACGCCCAGCCTGATCTGTTCCGGAGTATAATTAACGTGGGCAAACGTATTAACTCTTGATAATTTATCATATTCCAGCTGATCAAGCACTCCGTAAACAACTCCTGAAGTTCCGGCAGTGGAAGCGATTTCTCCCGGATTAAACACGTTCAGCGAAAGTGCGTTGTTCGGCTGATCTCCGGCTCTGTAGGAAATCGGGGTTCCTTCTTTTAAACCTAATTCCTGAGCAGCTGCTGCAGAAACCGTAGCCTGGATTCCAAAAGTAGGAATAATCTCTGGGAAGAAGCTTTTAGGTATTCCGTAGTGGCCAATCACATCTTCTGAAATACAGTTGTTTTTAAAGTCCCAGAAAATCCCTTCCGAAAGGCCTTCAATGGTCATTCCTATCTGTCCGGAAAGTCTCATGGCGATGTAATCTCCCGGAAGCATTATTTTATCAATTTTATTAAAAATTTCCGGTTCGTTTTCTTTTACCCAGGCTAATTTGGATGCCGTAAAATTACCCGGTGAATTCAGCAAATGCGACAGGCATTTTTCTTCTCCTATTTCTTTGAAAGCTCTTTCGCCATACTGTACCGCACGGCTGTCACACCATATAATAGACGGTCTCAATAAATTCTGATCTTTGTCTACCAGGATAAGACCGTGCATCTGCCAGGTAATTCCGATTCCTTTGATGTCTTCGGCATGAATTCCTGATTCGTGCATTACGGCTTCGTGTGCCAGTTTAAGGTTAGTCCACCAATCAACAGGGTTCTGTTCTGCCCATCCCGGATTCACAGCGGTGATTTTCATTTCCTTTTTCGGGGAAAATTCTGAAGCAATCACTTTTCCGCTGGATGCCTCGATGAGACAAACTTTTACAGAAGAACTGCCGATGTCATAGCCTAGTAAGTACATAATTTTATTGAGGAGCTTTTATTTAATGAGTTTAGTATTGTTTTTCTTGTAGATTTTCGCATCGAACTTATAATATCTTGCAGCACGGTGTGAAACATTTTTCTCAATTTCGTCCAGCGGCACGATATAGTTGAATGATGATATTTTTTTATGAAAATTTTTAATGTCAATATATTTTTCACTTAATGCGCTGTAGAGCTGATAAAGCTGTCTGATGGTAAATCTTTTCGGCAGCAGTTCAAAAATGATAGAGAAGTCTGATTCTATCCATTTTCTGATTTCCACCAGTGATTCACTGATAATCTTATTGTGATCAAATGGCAGCTCCGGCACTTCATCAATCGGGAACCAGTCTACATTATCATACTTGGTACTGTTGATCTTATGATCAATCTTGCAGAGTGAAAGATAAGCCACCGTAATAATCCTGTCGATATGGTGTTTATATTCTTTACCCATCCACGTGATATCATGTTCATTATTTGCACGTCCCGGATCTGCAAAACATTTAAACTGTTTAAGAACCATTTTACGGATTCCTGTAAGTTCATGAAGTACTCTTTCTGCAGCATCATCTACATCTTCGTTGCTAAAGATCAGGCTTCCGGGCAGTTTTCTTCTTCTTTCCAAAGGGATCTCATCTACATGTCGCTGAACCAATAAAATGTTCAGGCGGTTTTCGAGATCAAATCCGAATACTACACAATCTACAGACACGTATGTATGAATAAAGTCAGGGCTCATTTAATCGTTAACATTTATGTAACATCACAAATATAAAAATTCAATTGAATAAAAAAAATAAATTTACTGCTAACACTTACATATCAACTATTTACATATCGATTTTTTATGATAACAATTGTATATATTTTATGATAAGGTTATCATTAAAATTACACTTATGACAATCTTAAAACATGAGTTTACAACACCTTGGAAAAAAAATAATTAAAAAAAGAGATTGAAATTTTGTTTTAAAATACTATGATAAGAAACGTTAAAAAAAAGATTATTTTTTTTATTAAAAAGTGTAAAAAAAACACTTTTAGACATAAAAATTCGTTAATTTTTTGATTTTTCCTTAACCATTTTTATATGCAAGACGTAAAAATTATAGCAAAAAGAAAATCGGGAGAAAATTTGGAGATTAAATTTATGATAACCGAAAATTAAATAAAAAGAAATTATTATTGAGGAAGATTCACCGGAGTTTTTCTTTACGTAAAGTCTATTCTGATATTATTTGCCATCTTCCTGATGTGGTTTATTAATTTTTATGTGAGATTTGCACCTATGGCACAACTTCTGATATAGCAAAGAGAATCACTTTAAATCCTAATATTATGTCGATAAAAATACAAGTTGCCAAGTGTACTGACTGCAATGGTTACTACTCATCCGCACCACTAGAAAATAAAGATATTTTTAATCCTGAAATTACCGATCATTATTTTTATCATGGCGAACCCTGGTTTACCCTTGATCTGAATGCTTTTGAAAAATTCAAAAAGTATGAGCGTACTGAGATTAAAGTTGTTGAACTTGATGAGCACAGAAAACAGGACCATCTGCACTGCCATTGTCCTAAGAAAAAAACAGTTTCCAAAAAGAAATACGCTTACAGCGCATCCAAGAAGCAGCACACTCTTCCTGCGATTGAAAAATATGATGCCGATACGGATATTTACTTTAAGGATCTTTATTACACCTACAATAATTTCCACGGAATAAATGCCGGTAATTACAGCAATTCTAACCGGAAATTCAGATAACAGATACTTGTATTTACACTATAAAAAAGCAGAGATAATATTATCTCTGCTTTTTATTTTGCCTTATAAATTATTTAGGATCTTAAGGTACAATACTATCTGAAAGTTTTTTGTTTGAAAAAACGTTTACCATTACTTTTTCAATTCTTGCTCTGTCAGCATCAGAAAGATTAGATCCGGATGGCAGGCACAGGCTGCTTTCAAAAAGCTTCTCTGCAAAATCTCCTCCGTAATAGGGTGCGTCTTTAAAAACGGGCTGCATATGCATCGGTTTCCAGATTGGGCGTGATTCTATTTTATCTTCCAAAAATGCAAGACGAAGATCTTCCCGGTTTTTAGATGCTTTTGCTTCATCAATTGTTATTACCGACAGCCAGTGGTTGCTGAAAAAATCTGTGTCCGGCTCGCAAAACAGTTCTACACCATCCATATTTCTGGTAATTTCAGCATAGAAGTCATGCATTTTTCTTCGGCCTTCTACCCGGCTGTTCAGGACTTCAATTTGCCCTCTTCCTATTCCTGCCGAAACATTACTCATTCTATAGTTGTATCCTATCTCTGAATGCTGGTAATGCGGTGCCTTATCCCTCGCCTGTGTAGAAAGGAAAACGGCCCTGTCTTTATCTTCCTTTGAATGGCATACCAATGCTCCTCCGCCGGAAGTTGTGATAATTTTATTTCCATTAAAAGATAAAATTCCAAAACGTCCGAAAGTACCACAAGATCTTCCTTTGTAAGTAGAACCAAGTGATTCGGCAGCATCTTCAATAAGAGGAATATCAAATTCTGTAGCGATTGCTAAAATCTCATCCATTTTTGCCGGCATCCCATAAAGATTAACCGCAACAATAGCTTTTGGTTTTTTATTTTTGGAAATTCTGTCTACTACTGCCTCCCTTAATGCGACAGGACACATATTCCAGGTATCTTTTTCTGAATCAACAAAAACCGGGGTCGCTCCCTGATATACAATAGGATTGGCCGAAGCTGAAAAAGTAAGAGACTGACAAATCACTTCATCGCCGTAACCAACATTGCATTCGATCAATGCTAAATGCAGGGCTGCTGTTCCGGATGAAAGTGCCGCAACTTTTACTTCCTGGTTCAGAAATTTTTCCAGATCAGTTTCAAAGCCATTTACGTTCGGACCTAAAGGAGCTATCCAATTGGTATCAAATGCTTCGTTGACATATTTTATTTCTGTTCCACCCATGTGAGGGGAAGAGAGCCATATTTCAATGCTCATAATTATTTTTTTTAATTTATTACTATCTCAAATCTGGTGATTTATAGTCTTCCCATTTTTTGCTATTGAAACTTCTTACTGTATCAGCAACATTAATTAAAACTTGGGACAACTACAAGCACACTCATTCTTATGTACTATTTTTGAATATTCATGATTGGAGGGATCAGGTAAGCTCAAATAATTAATCACAGTTGATCAATTGCTTTTTCTTATTTGTCTTTTCTATCGCAATAACGACTTCTATATTTCTTATGTAGTTTATAACGTACAGAATAATCAGGAATTTTATCTGAAATATCTTCATTTATGGATGCTTCAATATGAATCCGTTTTATTCTGCAGTTTCAGCAACTACCTTGCCATGACGCTTACTCCCATATAAATATACTGCTACACTTTTAATTATTTCCGTTAAAGGCTTCTGTTGTTGCCTGCCCTTCTTTATTGATTCCTTCTTTTTTAAAAACTTTTTTAACAGTAAGGAGTACAATTTTACAATCCAGGACAAATGAAACATGATCGATATACCACACATCCAGTTCAAATTTCTTTGCCCATGAAATAGCATTTCTTCCATTGACCTGAGCCCAGCCTGTGATTCCCGGACGAACTTCGTGTCTTCTTTTCTGAGATTCATTATACAAAGGCAGATACTGCGGTAATAAAGGTCTCGGACCAATGATGGCCATATCTCCTTTAAGAACATTGATCAGCTGCGGAATCTCATCAAGAGAAGTCTGGCGTATAAAACTTCCCATTGGCGTAAGTCTGTCAGCGTCCGGCAGATAATTTCCTTTGCTATCTTTTTTATCCGTCATGGTTTTAAACTTAATAATGTTAAACATTTTTTCATTAAGTCCCGGCCTTCTCTGGAAAAAGAACGGTTTGCCGTCATTCTGAAAATACAGCACCACAAGTACAATAAGAAAAACAGGCGACAATAAAATCAAACCTGAAAAAGCAATCAGAAAATCAATTACTCTTTTCAATAAGTTCTTATACATCTATATTATTTTCTTTAAGCAGGGTTTTATATTCCTTTAATAATTCATTCCAGATCACAGACTGCTCGTACCGCGACTGAATCATAGGCCTGGAATTTATTTTCAGCTTCTGATACAAATCTGTATCCGAAAGTATTTTCTCCATGGCTACTTTGAGTTTATCACTATTTTTTACCGGAATAATCATTCCATTTTGTCCTTCAACAATGATTTCGTTGCAGCCGTTGATATCGGAAACGATGCTTGGCAATTCCATCGCTCCCGCCTGCATAACAACATTAGGGAAGCCCTCACGGTAGCTTGGAAAAACCAGCGCATCTGAAACCGCAAAATAGGGTCTCACATCTTTCTGAAATCCTAAATCCAAAATATCAGGATTGTTTTTTATCTCTTGCACTGTTTCCGGCTGCAAGGGATCAAGGTGTTCTTCCAAAGGGCCGATCAGTAAAAGCTTTACCGATTTTGACCGATCCGCATTCTTACTGATCTGTGAAAAAGCCTGAACCAGTTCATTAATGCCTTTATCACCTACCAAACGTCCTACAAATACAAAAACAAAATCTGATGCAGTGATGTTGAGATCTTTTTTTAGCTGATCTTTTTGTTCATCATTAATATTTTCAGGAGAAAAAAAGCGGGTATCGATTCCGTTGGATGATCCATTGCCTATAACCTTCAGTTTTTTGCTTTGTGCTAAATTATTTTTAAGGATGAAATCATACAATCCTTTAGAATTCGGGTACACTTTTGTTGCGGAAGTGTAGGTGAGTTTTTCAACAAAATCCAATACTTTACGCTTGGTTCCCTGTGCTTCCATTAAAGGCAGTCCAGCCACAGTATGAAGCCTAAGCGGAACTTTTGCCAATTTTGCAGCCAGCATTCCTATAATTCCCGCTTTCGGAGTATGCGTATGAACGATCTGTGGTTTCTGTTTTTTTAAAAACTGATAGGTTTTCCAAAGAGATTTTAAATCGCTGAGAGGAGTAATTGCCCTTGACATTTCAATAGCTACCACATTAATACCTTCCGAATCTTTTACTTCATATAGCTCTTGTCCTGATGAAGAAACGCCCGTTACATCAAAATATTCTGACATAAATTTATGCTGCCCCTTCAGTAATACTTTCAGAGAAACCGGAACTGTTGTTATACGTACTAATTTAGTTTTCAAACGCTCTAATTATTTTTTTCAAGTTATTATCTGTATTGTATGTTGAATCTATCAACATTCTTCCTTCATGACCTTCCTGAATTGTTACCTGCTTATTTTCTATGTATTTTTTTATGGCATTATACCAATCATCTCCGTGTACAAAATCTCCGTTTTTCCCCGGATTTACGATATCGTTATTCATCCCTACAGGCGATGCAAGAACCGCGATGCTGCATCCCATATACTGTATGAGCTTGTAAGAACATTTGCCCTGTTCCCAAGGTGTGTCATGTAAAGGCATTATTCCAAGATCAAATTTATTGATTTCTTCAACCTCTGTATTTTCATTCCAGGGAATAAAGCTGATAAATCCATCTGTTTCCGGAGATTGCTTGGCCCCGATAATATTGACCCTGAAATGCGGAAATTCTTCGTTAAGTTTTTTGAATACAGGAAATAATTCTTCAATATATTTATAGGTAGATGGTGAACCGATCCAGCCTAGTGTAAAATGGGAAAGATCCTTATTATCTATTTTATAATATTTATTACGATTAATTACCGTTGGTAAAAGAATTATTTTCTTGGCGCCCGCTTTTTTTGCTCTGTCTGCAAGATAGCTGTTACCGGCAAATACACATTTACTGTTTTTCATCACGATATCTATTTTATCAGACAAAAATTTTCGCAGCCATTTGTTTTTGCTAAGATCATAGTTGTGAAAAATAGCATCATCATAATCTGCGAAATATCCGATTCCGGCTTTATTTAAAGCGACTTCTGCCCAAGCCGGCAGGTAAGGGAATAATTCTTTTTCTATAACAACAATATGATACTTTTTGACGGAAAGCAGCACAAGCATCCGCTTAAAATATCCTGCAACCAAATATAAAAACCTACTTTTCTTGTTATCATACAAAGCCGAGAGATATCGATCCCCAAGAAGACAAGAATGGCTTACTTCAAATCCTTTTTCCTGTAAAGAAGAAAAGAACTGAAAGCTCCTGAGCCTGCTGCTTGCACCCAAAGAAGAATATTTAGTGAAGTAAACTATTTTTTTCATTAAAAATTTTATCTCTTTTTACAAAATATATGAATGGTATCACGTAAAATATATTAAACTCGAAAGATTCCAGATAAGGATTGGTAAAGGTGGCTACAAGCATCGATATAAATCCTACCAGCATATAATGATCGTACGGATTTCTTGATTTTAACGTCACGTATTTATATACCGAATACAGAAAAGGAATAGAATAAATTAAAAATCCGAAAAGCCCTACTCTGAAAATGATTGCAAAAGGCACATTTTCATAACGCCAGGGGAATTTTTTACTTCTAATATAGTCAACACCTACGCCGTGCCCGGCTCCGAAAATATTTCTGTTAATCCCTTTAATCAGTGCGTCGGTCTGCTCTGCACGAACCTTATCTCCTCCACCGAATAATTTATCATAAAAACCTTCCAATACGTTGAATACATTTACCCCATAACTGTTTAATATAAAAAACAGTAAGACCGCCAATAAAAGCCCGAGAAAAATATACTTTACAATTTCAAAGGAGGCATTAATCATAACATAAAAAAACAATCCTAAAAAAACACTTAAAAGAAGTGCGGATCTTCCGGAAACAATTGCTGTACTTATCGTTAAAAGAAGGATCACAAAAAACAGGATTTTTCTCGGGAAAATTTTCTGTATCTGTATAAATGCAGGAATAAAAAAGATCAGTGAACCATAAACGAAAAGCTTCATCTCCACAATACCTTTTTTAGTAAAGGTCATATTCGGATCTTCTATAATGAGCTCCAGAATCTGTCTTTTTCCGTTCATGAAAAGCCAGATGGCCACAAATACGGAAATACAGCCTAAAACCATGTATATATTGAGGTATCTGATGATTTTTGGTAAGGGAAATTTCTCAAAGCAATAATTCATAATAACCGTCCACATGATCGGTGTAAAAGCATAAACAATGAGAACCTGACTGAGTGCTTCCATAGGATCTTTAGACTTATTGACCCCGATCACAAGATAAATAATGGTGATCATCAGACTCAGCAGAAGACTGAAAACAACTACCCTTTCAATCTTATGTATCTGAGAAAGACCAACGATAAAAAACAACAGTAAAAACGGCAGTTTAATGTTCCTAAATGAATTCGGAAAGACAAAGAGCATGAATGCTACGATGACGATCAGGACATTTAGCAGATTAAAAAACGTTTTATTTTTATAAAGCTTTATCAATTTATTTAGTTTTCAGTTGTTTAAATTTAATTCGCTGATCGTTTTGGTAACTGTTGATGGTATTCTGTAGTTTTCTATAGCTTTTTGAATCTACGGTGAGCTGGTTTACGGAAACGTTGATGGCATTATCATTAGTTCCGTAGTATTTTACAGGTTCTTCCGTATTATTAAGCAAGCTTACATTATTCAGGGTGATACTACCGGATATATTTCTGGAATAGTTATTCTTTCTGTTCAGCCACATAGACATTCCGTACTTTGATCTGTTGTCAGAAAAATTAGTAATGGTAATCGAAATATTCTTATTAATGGAGTTATCTTTTCTCAGGTTCACAAGATTCAGCAGCAGTCCCCAATTTTCATTATTTGCAGTAGAAACATCGCTGATGGTAATGTTTTTAAGCTCATCCTGCGCATTGTTGGGTTCAATATCGATGCCACTTGAAGGTCCTTTACCGCTGGAATTCATAAATTTGGAATGATAGACCTTAATATTGGTTCCGGAAGTTATTGAAAGTCCGTTTCTCCTGCTGTTGGATACCAGAGTATTGGTAATAGTAATATTATCCGATATTTTATTGTTAAGACGGCCGATATAAATGCCATCCCCGTAACAGTCATAAATTTTGGCTTTGTTGATGGTAATATTTTTTGATCCTCTTACGCTGATCCCGAATCCCCACTCTCCCTGTTTGCCGAGATGTGTATTTTTATCTCCAACCAGTACAGCATTGGTAATCGTAATATTTTCTTTATTATTACAATCCAGCATATTGTACCCGGACTTCAAGGAAGGTTTTAAAATAAGTTTGGAATTAGCCTGGAATGTATAAGAGCATCCGTTTTTTAACTTAAGTCCGTTATCATTAATTAAAACCGGAAAGTTGGGAAAGGTAATATCCCCGCTTTGATCGATTGCTTTCTGAAGAACTTCGGTATAATCTACACTTCCATCCGTTACATATCCTTTGGGAAGTACTTTCGTAAGGTCAAAATATTTAACCTGGGCAAAAAATAATGAAACAGGTATTAAAAACAGAAAGATCGCCAGATATTTTCTCATTTTAATTTCTTTTTAATTAATCCTATAAAATACAGCATCACTCCAACCATTCTTGAAGCATACATTTTTAAGATGATTCCAGCCTGTTTGTAGGCTTTTTGATTGAAATAATCCAGTACAATCAATGCAACAAGCTTATCAAGATATCTTTTTTCGGAAGCTGTTTTACCTGCATAATCAAACTGGTGAAATCTTCTTTCCAGAGGCATTACATAATGAACACTCCTGTTTTCCGCCGCTATGAAATAGATGGTGGTAACAGCTTTGTTATAGATCAGTTTATATTTTGAAAAAAGCCGGTACCAGAAATCTACATCTTCACCGTATTTCAACTGCTCATCAAACAGGCCTGTCTCCAGTACCTTATCCTTTTTTACCATCAGTGTTGAAGAATTGAATCTGGGAGCTGAGGAAGACATAAAATTGAAATAATCATCAATAATTACCGCCTCTTCTCTTTTAAACTTTGATCCGTCAAATTCTTTTGAATTTGATTTATAAAAGCTTGATCCCACCCCTCCGATTTCATCATTGTCCAGTATTTTCATAGAATCTGCGAGGATCCCCAGATGCTCGGGATGCCAGATATCATCACCGTCCAAAAAAGCGATATAGTTGTTTTTAGCGGCCAGTATACCGGCATTTCTTGCCGATGAAACACCCCCGTTCTCTTTATCTACAATTACCACACGGACATCATTGATGCCTTGTACAACATGGAGACTGTTATCCTTCGATCCGTCATTTACAATAACCAGCTCAAAATCCTTATAAGTTTGGGCCAAAACCGAATGTACTGTATCTAAAATACTTCTTTCTTTGTTATATAAAGGTATTACTACTGTAATCATATGGTTTTATAGGTTGCGGTAAAATTCAGCCGGGCACGTTCTGTTGTTTCCCGAATGTATTGAGGAGCCGTAATTTCTTTATTGAACACAATTTTTTCTATTTCCGCAACGATTGATTCTACTTCCGCATCACCATCAAAGACCCTGTATTTTTCGGGTTGTCCTACATCGTTCAGAAAATCGGTACATTTCCTGTGATATTCCAGAAGGAAAAAAGGTGTATTGCTGTAGCACGCAAAAATGCTCGCATGTAATCTTGTTGAGATCACAGCATCACATTCCGCAATTTTCTCAAAAGTATCTTTTACAAGAGGATTGTACGCTACTACTTCAAAATTCAATGTGTTATCTGTATTAAGATTTCCGATTGTTTCCATCGTAAGCTTATGATCACCTTTCATAGAATTACCATTAAAAACGAAAAAACGAAACTTAATATTGTGGTATTTCTTTAAATTTTTAATTACATTCTCGATGAACTGATTTCTTTTACGTTCCCTGTTCAGATCACCGTTTGTATAAGATTCATACTGACAAACACTGATCCCGATGACAAATTCTTTTTTGTCTGCATTCTTATCAGGATTAAAATGGTATATTTCCGGAAGCAACGCCGCCAGATCAAATGCTCTCACCGGTTCATAAGGCAGATCATAAGTAAGTGCGAGCTTATGAGAAACATCATCCCGTAATGCAAGAAAATCCAGTGTTTTTAAATACTCCTGTGTATTTTTTTCTGCAGCGGCATTCACAAAAGGTCCTAATGAAATTCCTATGGCGCCGGTTTGGCCTTTCATTCCCAATTTTTTCTTAAGCTTTGCATAAGTACGGAGATCCGTTTTTTTCAATGCCGAATGGAATGTAGATCCTCCTGCAGACACAAAGACATCGCTTAACATAATATCTTTGGCTGCCCGTGCAAAAGAAAGATAGTTTTTATGCGCAAAATAGTGGTCTGCCGGTGTTAAAATTGTAGGCAATTCAGCGGCGAAGAAAAGCTGTTCTGTTGAATTCCAGTATTTCCGGCTTCCCCAGGCTGAAACTTCCACAAAAGCATCGTCCCCTGAATTTTTCGCACCATAATATCCACTAAATATTGCTTTCATAATTTTTCACAACCATTTTTAAGTTTGTTTTCGTTTTTTCCTGCAGATAAATTTTTCCTTCTTGTTTTAATTTATCATATTTTTCAAGATCTCTGTATTTCAGGATTTTCGCAGGATTTCCGCCTATAATAGCACCTTTAGGAACATCTTTAGTCACTACCGAAGAAGCTCCTACAATGGCTCCCTCTTCTATAGTTATACCCGGAAGGATTGTTACATCACCTCCAATCCAGACGTTTTCTTTTATAGTAACATTTTTTGCTATGGTAATTTCATCATAAGGCAAAAGTCTATCACTGTTATAATTGTGATTACCTGTATAAATTTTTAATCTCGGTCCTATGATCGTTCCAGTCATTATTTGAACGGTTCCATATGTTGAAATCCAAGCATTCGGTCCTATATAAACATGATTTCCTAGCTGAAGGTTTTCTGGTTTGGTTATATCTATAGGAGTTCCAATAATAACATTCTCGCCTCTTTTTCCAATTCGGTTTATTATTTTAGAACTTGATAATTTCCAGTATAAATTTATAATTTTTGCAAACATACCTTATACAGTTTAAAAATTGAAAATAATATGATCAGTAATATTATAACAGAAATAATTATTCTAAGAAATAAAACATCGAAATAATAAACATTTACTGCAACAAGCGATGCTATCATTAGCCATAAAATCATATTCCATTTGTTGTAAAATATAATTCTGGGGGATATTCCTTTGTTAATAAAATATGGAACAAAAACCAAATAATTAATTACATAAGAAATCATATATGAAAAGGCAAATCCCCATGCTCCAAGATCTTTTAAAAAATAAAATATAATAAGATTCGTAATTGCCCATTGTCCCATACTGAAAACACTGAGCCACATTTTATTTTTTACGATCAAATCTCTTGAAACACCCGCTCTGTTGGTAATGATAAGAGTTGTTATTATAGACATGCCTAAAATAGGCACAATTTGTTCTATACTAAACTTTTTACCCAAGATAAGTGAAGTTACTTCAGGAAATAAAATCAGCGGAATAGCAATCATAATGGAAATAATCCATGAACCGAAATAATTGAAGAACTCTTTTTTCGGCGATTTTCCTTCTGACTTGGAAAGAAAAATAGGCAGCAGAACATTCCCGATAGCACCGTTAAACATCTGAATAGCAGTGGAGAAAATAATTACCGCGCTATATAGCCCAAGTTCCTTATAACCATTCGGCTGATTAACCAGCATGGTATTTAAAACCCATATTGTCGGCGCAACGATAATGGTGCTTAATGAAGCCGGAATGGCAAATTTGTAGATCTTCCGTACACTAGCTTTCCATTCTTTAAAGCTTACACTGATAGACTGTTTTTTACTTTCATCCCTTACCAGTTTCTGCAAAGCAATCGATACTAAAAATATTGCAATCAGGTTTCCCAGTAAAGCTCCTTTTACGCCACCAAGATATCCTCCTATCACTAAACCTAAAAACAGAAACAAACCCTGAAGGATATTTGCAGTGGAGTTCTTGCGATATGCCTGAAAACCAAGCAGCGCGCCCATCTGCGTTCCGTTCAGAGAAATAAAAATCAGGGTACCTCCTCCTATGATAAGCGGGATCTGGAGATCCTGATTGTTTAAAAAGGTTCCGGATATCGGTCCGGAAAACAGCATGATAATTACTGCAACGGCTGAACTGAGCAATACTACGAGTGACAGCGATGCTCCGAGCATGGAAGAAGCTTCCTGCTTATGATCGTCCTTCAGCTCAGAAATATATTTTGTTGTCGTTAAGCCGATTCCCAATGAAGCAAATATCAGAAAATTATCTATGGTTGATTTTATCATTCCGAATTCCCCGAATTCAGAAACAGTTAAAATCCTTGCCAATACTATCGACGCTAAGGAAAACAATCCTCTGGACATCAATGATCCGAAGGTCATCCAAAAAGTACCTAATACGAGTTTTTTAACGAAACCTGAACCAGATATTTTAGACTTTATTGACATTAATGGCATATTATCGTCTTACTGCTTTTGTTATAATCTGGAATCACAATCTGCCAGAATTCCTTTCACATCATAGATCACACCGTTTTCTTTCAGGTAATCCTTGAGATTAAGATTCATAAATTCTTTATGGGCAACGGTAAGAATCACCGCATCAAATTTCTTTTCCGGAATTTCGTTGACTACCATAAGACCATATTCATGATCCACCTCCTCAGGATTTGCCCACGGATCGAAAGTAGTTACTTTCAATGCGTAATCTTCAAGTCCGCAGATTACATCTACGGCTTTCGTATTGCGTACATCAGGACAGTTTTCTTTAAATGTTATTCCCAAATTCAGAACTTCCGCACCGTTGATGTTGATATTTTTCTTGATCATGCATTTCACAAGTTCAGAGGCTACATATTGTCCCATAGAATCATTAAGTCTGCGTCCTGCAAGGATGATTTCGGGATGATAGCCGTTTTCCTGTGCTTTCTGTGCAAGATAGTAAGGATCTACTCCAATACAGTGACCTCCAACCAATCCCGGTTTGAAAGGTAAAAAGTTCCATTTTGTTCCTGCCGCTTTCAGCACCTCATGCGTATCGATTTCGAGAAGGTTGAAAATTTTTGCCAGCTCATTCACGAATGCAATATTGATATCTCTCTGGGAGTTTTCAATCACTTTGGCCGCTTCAGCAATCTTGATGGTAGGTGCAAGATGGGTACCGGCTACAATAACAGACTGGTATAAACTGTTTACAATTTCGCCGATTTCCGGTGTAGAACCGGAGGTTACTTTTAGAATTTTTTCTACTGTATGTTCTTTGTCTCCCGGGTTGATACGCTCCGGAGAATAGCCTGCAAAGAAATCTTCATTGAATTTCATCCCCGACACTCTTTCCAGTACAGGAATACATTCTTCTTCAGTGGCACCGGGATAAACGGTAGATTCGTAAATTATAATATCACCTTTAGACAAAACCTTTCCTACGGTTTCAGAAGATTTGTAAAGCGGAGTAAGGTCCGGACGATTATGCTTGTCTACAGGTGTCGGTACAGTGACCACATAAATATTTGCATCTTTAATATCTTCAATATCAGCTGAAGCAAAGAATCCTTTTCCTTTTTCATCATTAAAAGGACTATGATCGACTAAAACCGACTGTAAAACATCAGCTTCGACTTCAAGCGTACTGTCGTTTCCTGTTCTTAATTCTTCAATTCTTTTCTGATTGATATCAAATCCTACTACAGGATATTGTGTTGCAAATAAACGGGCCAGCGGCAATCCTACATACCCAAGACCGATAACGGCAATTTTATATTGTTTTTCCACAAAAATTCTTTTAATAGTTTATTTTAAATTTTCCCAATACCATTTAATAGCCTCTTTCAGACCATTTTCAATAGTATGGCTGGGATTGTATCCCAAAAGGTTTTTAGCTTTTTCAATAGATGCGAGTGAATGGGGAATGTCTCCTACGCGGTTCGGGCCATGTACGATTTCGATATCAGCAATATTTCCGTCGTACTCACTCAGGTATTTTTTAATATAATGTACGAGATCATTTAATGTGGTCCGGTCTCCGACTGCCGTATTATAAACGGTATTTACAGCTTCCGGATTTTCGGTAAGCATCGCCAGCTCATTCATCTGGATCACGTTATCAACGTAAGTAAAGTCTCTGGAATAATCTCCCGTACCGTTGATTTTTGGAGACTGGTGATTCATCAGCTGTTTTACAAACAATGGAATTACGGCTGCGTAAGTACCGTTCGGGTCCTGTCTGCGTCCGAATACATTGAAATATCTTAGCCCGATGCATTCTATCCCGTAGGTTTTAGAGAAAACATCTGCGTACAGCTCATTAACATATTTAGTAATCGCATAGGGAGATAACGGTCTTCCGATCACTTCTTCCACTTTCGGAAGTGCAGCCGAGTCGCCGTATGTAGAAGATGATGCAGCATACACGAAACGTTTAACTTTTGCGTCCCTCGCTGCAACAAGCATGTTCAGGAAACCTGAAACATTAACTTCATTACTGGTAATGGGATCGTTGATTGATCTTGGAACAGACCCTAATGCCGCCTGATGCAACACATAATCTACATTTTCCATTGCGGTTCTGCAGACCTCAAGATCGCAGATGCTTCCTTCAATCAGTTTATAATCCGGATTTTTTAAGAAAGGCTCGATATTGTGGCGGTGTCCGGTTGAAAAATTGTCCAGACAGACTACCTGATAGCCTTTATTTAAAAAGTACTCCGTAAGGTTGGAGCCTATGAACCCTGCTCCTCCCGTAATTAAAATTTTACCCATTTTTATGATTTAAAAATTTTATTCCACCAACTTTTTTCAGTTTCTTTATTGTTATAGCCATAACCATAGCCATAATTATAACCATATCCGTATCCTCTTGCTTTCCTGGAGACATCATTGACTACAAACGATACGTTTCTTAGTTTTGATTCTTTTACCAAATCTTCCGCAAAATCAATAAGAACATTTCTTGAAACTCCCGATCTTACTACATACAATGTAGCATCAGCAACATCTGCTATGCTCAGGGTATCTGAAACCAGCATAAGCGGAGCCGAGTCTATAATAATGTAAGCATATTGAGATGCCATCTGAGCAATCAGCTTCTGATATCTTCCATTGGAAAGAAGTTCCTGAGGATTCGGAGGAATGGTACCTGCGTAAACTACATCACAGTAAGGATTGGTATAAGACGTATGAATGAGATCTTCCACATCTACAGATTCATCGTATAAATATTCTGTAAGACCCTTTCTTTTTACAGGCTCACTGTCATATCTCTGAATCTGCGGATTCCGGATATCTGAACCTATCAGCAGGGCTCTTCCGTTTTTATTGGCAATTGTTAATGCCAGGTTAACGGATACAAGGGTTTTCCCTTCCCCTTTTACGGAAGAAGTAACCATAATCACTTTAGCCGAATCTTTTTTAGGCAAAACAAATTTAAGGTTGGAAACCAACACTCTGAATGATTCTGCAAGTTCTGAGAAGTCGTTTTTTTGTACCAGGTGGTTTTCATCTTCGTTTAATGAAGGGATATCTACCAGTACGCCCAAGCCTGAACGGGCTTTTATATCATCTCTGTTATAAATCTTATCATCTACGATAAATACGATATAGAAGACAGCGAATGGTAATAATAACCCAAGGAAGAAAGCCCCCATAAGAATAATATTTCCTTTAGGAGATACCGGTATATCATCTGTAAATGCAGGGTTAACAATTTTAGCTTTAGGAACATCCACGGATAAATTTATCGCATTTTCTTCCCTTTTCTGAAGAAGGAATAAAAAGAGCTGTTCTTTAAGATTCTGCTGACGTTCAATTCCTCTGTATACTTTCGATTGTCCGGGAACTTTTTCTATAAGGCTGTTGCTTGTTGTAATCTGATTCTGGATTTGTGAAATAGTAGCTTTTACCGCATCTTTCTGCTCCCTGATATTATCTCTGATGATATCTTTTAAAGAAGCAATTTCCCTGTTCATTTCAATAACAGCAGGGTTTTCGCTGGTAGCCTGCTTCAGCGTTTTATTTCTGCTGATAAGCATCTGATTGTATTGCGCAATAGACTGTTCCAGTGATGGATTAAGCCCAAGATTGGAAGGCATCAGCTGATTATTGCCTTTTGCGGCTTCCGCAGTAAGAGAGTTCAGAAGATCAAGCTGGGCCTGCTGCTGAAGAAGTGATTTTGTATTTTCACTGGTATTTTGCAGAGCCAGTTCTGCCTGTGCCTGAAGGTCAACAATACGATTACGGTTCTGGAAATCTTCCTTCTGATTTTCTACTCCTGACAAATCTCGGGTAATCACTTCCAGTCTTTTATCGATAAACTTCTGGGTATTTTCAGCCTGCAGGTTTTTATCTTTCTGCCCATCTAAGTTATACTGACGGGTAACTTCATTAAGGATTCTCTCCGATTTATCCGGCACTGTACCAATCAGGGTAATATCCATAAGAAGAGCCTTTTCATCGGGTAAAGTAACCTGAATTGTTTTTTCAAGTTTTTTTACTTTTTCGATCGGATTCCAGAAAATAACTTTGTAATCCGGCTTAAGAACCAGCTGACGGTTTCTGGTTAAAATAACAGTTCCGAAATCGAGTTTTAAAGGCACATCAAATTTTCCCGTAAATTTACCGTGCGCTTCGCTCATCAGGGTGAACTCATCGCCATTAATTTTTCTTATATAATATTCTGATGATACAAAATCTTTTTTAAAATTGAGAATTCTCCCGGATATGGGCAGTTCTGTAAACAGCTGGGAATCTTTAATCTCACCGGTATTGAAATACTCTACATTGAGATTAAGGTTTTTCACAACCTGCATTAAAATTGGTCTTGAAGTAACTACAGCTGCCTCACTTTTTAATTCATCTGAATTTCCAAGGCCTGTACCCAGGTTGGAAAGATCGGCTAATGCGGAAGTAAGATCGCTTTCTTTTTTATCAAATTTAAGGGTAGTCTTTGTCTGGTATTTAGGAACACTGTATCTGAGATAAATATAAGCACCTAATATGCAAATCAGGACAGATGCAACAAACCATGGCCATTTGTTGAGATATTTGGCGATGGTTTTTCTTAGATCAACTTTCTCTTCTTTCTCTTGTAATTCTAACTGCTGCATATTTACATTTATCTTTTTAGAGCAACAATTAGAGTAGCTGCTGTTAATATTGCACCAATAATCTGGAAGGTAAGAGCTCTGTTCGGATTAGAATTAGCCTGGATCTGTTTGTTTTTATCAGGCTGTACATACAATATGTCGTTTTGTTTCATATAATAATAAGGTGAGCTTACAATGTCTGATCTTGTAAGATCCAGATTAACAATTTCGTCATTACCATCATCTTTTGTACGGATAAGCTTTACTTGAGTACGGTCGCCGAAATCCGTCATATCTCCTGCCAAACCAAGCGCTTGAAAAATGTTAATTTTCTGAGAAACACTTTCCTTTTGTCCGGGCTGTTTAACTTCTCCAAGAATACTGACGTTGAAGTTTTTAAGTGTGATGGTAACCAAAGGATCAGTAAGATATCTTTTCAGACGGGACTCCAGATCCTGCTTCAGCTGGATTTGCGTCATACCTTTCGTAAATACAGGTCCGAGAACTGGAAAATTGATATACCCTTCTTCATTTACAAGATATTCACTTGGTTGCACATATTGGTTAATTCCTGTGCTATTCTCACTTCCAACTTTATTGGCGGTGTTAAGATTGAAGGGTTTCACTGCAGCTTCATCAAGTGCGGAGACAAGGATGAGAAGTACATCTCCTTCCTGAATGCGCAGTCCGTCGTATTTCGCTTTTGCAACCTCTTCTTCCATGTTGCTTTTAGACATATAGACCATGTTCTGCTTGGGCTTGCAGGAAAGTAAGGTAATTGATATCAATAATAGATACGTAATGATATTTTTATTCATATTCATTCACTCTGCTAAGACGGCGCTCTGTTTAAGAGAACCATCTTATTTTAAAAGTTTATATTATAAATCCATTATCACACTTTATGTGTGATTTTTTAATGCTTTCTTATATCAATTTTTCTGCCGAAATGCTATAATAAGAAGAATATTATTTATCATAAAATGGAATTATCAGATTATCAGCATAATTAAATTGTATTATTTTTTATTCAATTATAATATACTCCCATCAAAAATTCATTTATATTTTTTCATATAAATATATGCTTTCTTTTCTTAATTTAATATAGCATTAAAATTAAATGATCATCAACATTTCATCATTATAATTATATATAACGAATAACAAAAAAGCAGCAGCTACGGTTAGAAACATTGATAACAGGTCAAGAAAATGCGTATCAATTATACAGTATGTATTTATGCAAATAAATGAAAACGGCATTAAAAACAACCAGAGCGCAGCAACTGCAACCCGGATTCCGGCTTAAGCTCTAACTCTCTGAAGTTAAAAACATTTCTTTTTTTGAAAGAGCTATTGCAGTGTCACACACCATTTTCATTTTAAATACAATACAATTTCAGCACGCCAAAGATAATAAATTATGTGTATAATAATTGCAAATAATTCTACACAACAGGAATATTCATACGATATCTTATACTTCAGATCAATAAATAAATAGCATTCAGCATAATACTCTTACAACTTTTAATACCGCAATATTTTGGATAATTAAAATACTCATTGTTTTTAGAAATAAATGTCAGCTGTTTATTTTTTTAAGAGAATATTATAAGACTACTGATAAAAATTATTTGAATTTAACATTAATTGATTAACCATATTTTAATACCAACAATAACATTATTTTCTTTTTCAGGACCAGTTTTTGATATAAAAAATACTATATAATTCCATACTAATTATAGAATTATGTCTAATCTAATAATATCGATATAATCTTTGTAAAAAATTATCTTAGCCCATTATTAAGTCTACTAAAACATAATATGTATATTATTACAGATCAGTTAAGGGAAAATGGTTTCAGCATCAACCGTTTGGATCAGATTATAAAGAGAAACAATAATAAAAGACAGTTTAACACGCTTGAATACTTTTGCATCTATATTATTATGGAAGATCTTCATCTGATAGTAGAAAATAATTCATATGACATAACCGCCGGAAATATCGTTTTTGTAGGACCTCAAAAAAATGTACAGTTTTTAAAAGCACGAGGTTCCGATACCTTCCTCATTACATTTTCTTCTACTTTCTACGAAAGGTCTATAAAAGACAGCTTGTTTATAAATTCACAACTGTTTTTCAATTATAATTCCGACATCTTCATTGCTCCTTTTATTAATATAAAAGAAATGCGGGTGGTCTTCATGGACAGAATGGATACTTTCCGCAAAAAAGACAAAAGTCTTTATCTTTCTGCTGCCCACAATGCAATTGAGAGATTAATGCTGGAAGCGTTTATTCATATTCCCACCGAAGAAGTAAAAAAAGATGTAAAATTTGATTATCTTTATTGTGTAAATAAGTTCAAAGTTACTTTACAGAGAGATTACAAGACTGCAAAAAAAGTTTCCCATTATGCATCCGAGCTAAATGTTACCCCAAGAAAACTCACTGAAATGACTGAATATGTTTTGGGAAAAAGCGCGAAACACGTTATCATTGAGAAACTTATAGCAGAATCTAAAAAAATGCTCAGCTATACCAACTATACGATTTCTCAAATCGCTTATGAGCTGGGATTCAGCGATGAAGGCAACTTTACAAATTTTTTTAAAAAACACACAAAAAAAAATCCTTCAGAAATGAGATAATTGAAAAATATTTGTATATTTGATTAAGTAACCACACGGTGATAAATCAGAAAATGTACATCAAATATTTTTTCATAGTATTTTGTCTTCTGGCCTTTACTTCTGTCAGTGCTCAACACGACGGAACTACTGTGAATGTACGTTTATACCCTGTTCAGATGCTGGCTATAAACCCTGCGGTTATAAATTCACCCGAAACAAAAGTTAATAAGGAATCCAGTTTTGTTGTTATCTCAAGTCCTTCCGGATTTGAAATTATCATGCAGCAAAATATGCAAAATCAGTCTGCGGGTTTAAAAAATTCAGACCCGGGGCATCTTTTGGGGGAAAAAGATAAAGCATACAATCTTATTAACTATGAAAAAGGTGTTATTGAAAAAATATTTGAAATTAATCACCATACTAAAGAAGAAAAAAATTATACTTCAAATACGGACAACAACTACTATATTTTAACAATGATGTCCAATTAGAAGAAAAAAATTAATATTAAAAATAAAATTTTATAGAATTAAAGATTTATTAATTTTCCACTCATAATTAATTAATGATTATTTAACGATAAAATAATCGTCATTTGTGGAGTTATTTCCACTTTCATAAATAATTTTTATTGAATATTCAATAAAAGTATATTCTTATGTTGCTTATTATCAGCGACAAAAATCACAAAAAAATAGTCTTTTTTCACAATAACGCTACTCAAAGAAGTATATACATTTGCACCATAATTTTTGAATTAAAAATTAAAAAACAATAATCAATTTATGAAAAAGTGTATTCTAGCTTCTGCTGCGTTATTAGGGTTCATAACTGTAGGAGCACAACAAACTGTTACGTTAAACGTAAGATTAAAACCAATCCAGACTTTGGTAGTTAACAATTCTCAGAAAATTGTAAACTTAGACTATGTAACGAAAGATGATTATGCGAATGGAGTAACTTCTAATAATCCAGATCACTTAACAATCTACAGTACAGGAGGATTCCAGGTAAAAGTAAAAAGCGCCAGTGCAGCTTTACAAAACGGTGGTAAAAACATCCAGGCTAACACCATCCAGATTAAAGCGTCTGCAGGTACAGAAGCTGTAAACGGAGCACAATATGCACAAGGTACTACTCTTTCTGCCAACGAAACAACATTGGTAACATCTGCAGCCGGAGGTGTAAACAAAAAAATCAGTGTTGAATACAAAGGTGCAGGAGGAAATGCTTACCTTGACAATTATATCGCAGGACAGGATCCTACAGTATACAGTACTGAGCTTACCTACACCATTATTGCACAATAATATTGTAGATCTATTTATAAAATAAAAAATGCTACAAGAAATTGTGGCATTTTTCATGCTGTTTTAGTCTTAAATTTCATGATGAACAAGACCTATACAATACATCATCGCATTTACTTTTTTATATTCGTTTTGCTTTTCTCCCTGAATTACGCACAAACAGGTGTTTCCGTGTCTCCCCCAAGATTGTATTTCGAATCTACTGCGGGAAACAGTAACACACAAACCATTACCATTACCAACGTAAGTACAAAAAATACGCTGGATCTTGCGGTAAGCCTTGGGGATTGGGAATATAGCGAAAAAGGTGAAAATCTTATGTACGCAGCCAGTACCTTGAAAAATTCCTGCGCGGGATGGATCAGTGTAAAAAAAGAAGATAATTATTTTTCACTGGCACCGGGAGAAAGAAAAGACATAGATGTCACCATTACCGTACCCACAAAACCTACAGATACATTGGCGGCACACACCGCTGTTTTGTTTGTAAGCCAGATGAATCCTGTAGATGATGTGGATAATAAGGGCGCAAAAATCAAAGTAAGTATCCGCTCCGGTATTAAGGTCTTTCATAAAATTCCATCAGCGAAGACTAAAAAAATCGAAATTCAGAACCTCATCTTTGATAAAACTAAAAAACAGCTTAACCTTTTTTTTGAAAATCAGGGAAATATCTGGACAGACGGTAAAGTATACGCAGATTTTGTAAATATTGAAGACGGCAAGAAGTTTTCCATAGATCCTATCATATTTTATACCTTACCCGGTAATAAAAGAGAAATGGGGATCTCACTTCCTGCAGATCTTCCGAAAGGAAAATATACAGCTTCCGTAATGATTGATTACGGAGATAATAACCTTGAACTCGGAGAGTTAAACTTCACGTATGATTAAAATAATCACAGTATTAGTACTGTTATTAAGTCAATATTGCTATTCACAAATTTCATATTATTCTTGGGTAAATAGTTACATTCAGATAAATTCCTACGAAGGAAACACAAATCCCGATGCTTACACCGCCATGTTGAGCGGAAACGGCAATTTTAATATTCCTTCATGGCGTCTGTCTGCAAAACTGAAACAACCCATAAAATCTACTGATGGTAATTATACCATTCCGGGAAACAAAATATCACTTCATCCTGTAGCCTCTTCAGGACAGGGAGAGCCTGGGCCGGTTCCTACCATTCCGCAGATTGGGATGCCTCTTAATGTTATTCTTCAGGAAGGCCAGGAAGTATTTCTGGTTCCGAATTCTAATGCACCACTGTACAATCAGCCTTCACAGCCGAACGGATATTATAACCTGCAGATAAAATTCAGCCTTACCGTAATGGGAGGAGCTTATCTTGGTACATACCCTGCGTGGATGAAATTCTATGCCCCGGTAGAATTTACCATGTATGATAAATACAACAATGTTATCGGTAAAATGAACCATAACTTTGAAATCCAGATTGGTACATTATCCGGAACTCCCCCTGTGGATATTCCTGAAATGTCACTTACTTTTGCACCGAATGCACAAAATGCGTTACTGGAATTCAAAACCATGGATGATTACACCAACGGAGTAAGTGTAACGTACAACAATGCTTTGATGGTGAAAAGCAATACCAATTATCAGATTAAACTGAAATCACTGCAGTCTCAGTTTACTTCGTCTTATGGTAATACCATTCCGATAGATGCTGTAAAACTGGCACTTTCTTCAGCGACACCCAATATAAACGTGTATCCTATCTCATTAAGTGCAGCGTCACAAATTGTTGCCAAAGGAAATGCTACGCAGGGAAATATGATTTATTATGATGTGAAATATTCTACCATTCATAATGATGAAATTTTTATCAACGCAAAATCAGATGATTATACCGCAACTCTTCAGTACGAGATAACACCTCAATAAAACAAAATGTTTTCAAGCCAATTCCGGAGAATTTTATTTGTATTTCTTATTTCCTTCATTTCTGCACTGGTTTCCGCACAAACCGGTAATGGAATTACCATGGAAATCCGGAACGATTCCAATTTAGGACAGGATCGTATTATAAGTACCATTGCTGAAATTAAAAATGATTCTCAAAATCCTTTTAAAGGCAAACTGAATATTATTGTTCCAAAAGGTTTCAGAAATATCTCAGTAAATGCTTCAGACATCGAAATATCTGCAGGAGGAAATTTATTTTTGCCCCTGAAAATACTTGTAAACAGCAATGCCGATTTCGGAGAAAGCAAAATAGAATTTACCCTTACAGACTTACAGAATAATGTTATAAAAACACATACCCTTTCTCACACCATTGCAGAAAACAATTCCATGGCGATTAGTACGGATATTCCTGTTATCTACATGAGTAATGTGAACGATTCTATAGAAATAAGAGCGAGGGTATCGAATTTAGGCAATAAAAAACAGAATGTTACTATTGTATTTAAAATTCCGGAAACAGACCAGGGAAGTTTTTTTGCAGAGCAAAAAGGAAGCATCTCGGTACAGAAAGATTCGGTGTTTATTTACAGGTTCAGACCTTCCGCTAATATGGTTAAAATTCCTCAGTTCAGTGTAAATGTCGTTGGTTTCAGAGACCCTGATAAAGAAATATTCGGAAACAGTACGGTCTCCATTCAGAATAACTCTTCCATGCAACGGTATCACTCTTTAGACAACAATACGCTCAGCTACACCAAAAACAGCATTACAACGAGCTTACGCTATCTGGGGAGGGAAACGTATTTATATCAGGTTATTGGTTCGGGAGGCTTTAACCTTCCTTCCGGATATGTTTCAATCAGAGGAAACATCTACAAAACCAACGGGCCGGAAGATCCTGTAGTGAACAATACTTTTATAACGTATAAAAGAGAACAGAATGAGTTTACCCTCGGAAACATTACCAAAATCATTGAAGTCTCGCTGTACGGAAGAGGCGCAGAATATGCTTTTACTTCTGCGGATAAAGACAAAAAGCTTGAATTCGGGTTTATAGACCAGAGTTTCAGCCTTATCGACAGGACCCGTTTTTTGAAACTGGGATATGGATTTTATGTACGCGGCATACTGGGAGCAAGCAATGCAACCCGAAATATTTCAGCAGCCTATATCTTTAAAAGTGATCCTTTCGAACATGTAAAGCATAATCTTTTGGGAACCGATTTCCAGTATGCTTTTAATAAAGAATGGAAAATGAGCGGTAAATTATTCAGCGGGATGAGCATTTATGAAACGATCAATACTACAAAACCATCCGGTGCAATAGAAACACAATACTCAGGAACTATCAATAAAATTAACCTGAGCGGTAACTATTCTTTCAGCTCCAACTATTATCCGGGAAACCAGAGAGGAATATTCCAGATTCAGCAGAATATTTCCAGCAGTTTATTTAACGACAAATCTATTTACGCCAACTTCATGGTGTCCAATTTTTCTCCTAAATTTTATTTTTTCGATAATAACCTGGAGACCAACAGCAGCAGGCTGGAAACGGGATTCAATTTCCCTAAAAGAAAAAATTTCGGATTAAGCATAAGCCTTCAGTATCAGAATGAAAATTCCAATACTTATAATTCTTTTTTAGGGCTTGCCCAAAGCAGGGATCTTAAAGAAATGAGCGCGAAAAGGCTGGTGGAACGTGTAAGCTGGTCAAGCCCGGACAGGAAGCATTCATCCATATTGGGTATTGAAACGGGACTTGTAAATTATCCTGACAGCGATGCCAATCAATATCAGATGCGATTTACCGGAACATACGCTTACAAGTGGCTTAATTTCCAGTTTATTTACCAGTATGGAAGCTATTACCTTTCAGAATTTGCATTTTCTAAATTATTAACCACTAACAGCAATTATGAAAAATCTTCAGCTTCGGCATTTGTTACCCACAATATGCTTCATGGAAAGCTGAGCATCAATTCCGGGCTGTCTTACACAGAAGATACACTTTATGGAAAATCCCCTTCAGGATTTGTCAATCTGAAATACTCAAAAGAGCAGTACGGGTTCTATCTGAATTCTTCATGGTTTAATTATTCCCTTAATAATTTCACCAATAATCTTTTTACAATAGAAGCCGGGGTTACGATTAATTTAAGAAGCAATAACCTCGATCCGGGCAAGAAAAGTAATATTAAAGCTTTTGTATATTATGACCGAAATAATAATAATGTTTATGATGACGGAGACGAAAAAGCTGCAGGATATATTATTATGATTAACAATATATCATTTAAAACAGATGACAATGGAAATATTGAATATCGTGCGATTCCTTATAACAAATATAATTTGCGACAGGTTATTCAGCAGGGGTGGTATTATGATGAAGCAGCCTTTGATGTAACTACGCACAACCATTCTTTAGAAATTCCGCTGCATCAGAACGGAACGGTTCACGGGAAAGTAACTTATGATTTTGATGCCAAAACCTCACTTGAATTCGATCCAAAACTGGCGGCTATTGCTTTCGACATCTATAAGGATGATACACTTGTAAGACACACAATATCAGACGACAACGGGGAGATCATATCATTCATAGAATCCGGCAATTACAAAATAAAACTGAATGAAAATTCGCTGCCTTCCAATACTTATTGTGAGAATATCCTTCAGGAATTTAATGTTGAACCGGGAAAAATAGCCGAACTCAGTCCGTTCACTATTAAAGTGAAAGAAAAGAAAATCCGGGTGAAGAAATTCGGTACTCAATAGTCTTGCTACCTACCCTTTTCTGAAATTAAAAACAAAATTGATATAAATGGTACATTAGTTGATCAAATTATTTTGAATTTTTTCAGCTTCTGATTACATTTGTACTAAATTTAAACTTATGAACTACACGCTTGAGCTCAACACACAGGAGTCTGGCTCTAATCTTATTTTTAACACCATAAAATTTGATACATTTAAGGTAAATATTATTGAAAGATATACCGGTAAAATGAATTTTAATCCGAAATTATGCGAGGTTATCTTTAAGCTAAGAACACTGGATGATGAAATTATTAAAAGAAGAGATGGAAATCTAAGGGTAAAAATCAAAGATGACAAATTTGATGCCTATCAGCAATTATCAAAAGTGCTAAATTCTTATGATTATAAAAATAAACTGATCAATAGAAAAGAAGCGGACCAGAATTATATCCACTTTATGTTGAGCATGATTATTTCCAATTACGAACTTAATTAAATTCTTACGTATAGAGTTTGGTCAGTAAGCATAGGAAAAAATCTTCTTATGAATTTCAATTTGCTTTTTGGTCACTGAATGTAATATCAATGGCTGAACTTCTATACAACATTCTTATCATCCGTCAAGAATAACTTTTCATGATTTTTTATGCAGGAATTCCTGTTCCTGATTAATTCTTACAATAACCTTTTTAAAACATTACCCAATCATTCCTTGATCGTTTGATCTGGAAAATTATGTCAATAGGTGTGCAGGGATTGTAAAATTATTTCATTACATTTATTTCACCAATTGGATACTATTTTATAACTGTATAAAATAATGTCATCACACAAAATACTATATCATGAAAACATTTTATCTGAGTCTGCTGTCAGCTGCTCTTTTTGCTGGAGCATGGACCCATTCCAAAGCCTGTACAAGGATCGTTTACAAAGGTCCGGAAAACACAGTAATCACTGCCCGATCAATGGATTGGCGAGATGAAATCCCTGCCAACATCTGGATTCTTCCCAAAGGAACAGAAAGAAATGGTGAAGTAGGACCGCTTTCTATGAAATGGAAGTCGAAATACGGCAGCGTAGTAAGTACTTCCTGGGATATTGCCTCCTGCGACGGAATGAATGAAAGCGGACTTGTAGCCAATCTTCTCTGGCTTGGAGAGTCACAGTACCCGAAATTTGATCCAAAAGGAAAGCAGAAAGGAATAGCCATCTCTTTATGGGTACAATACTTTCTTGATAATTTTGCAACAGTGAAAGAAGCCGTGGAAGCTGCGCGAAAAGAAAGCTTCGTCATTGTAAGCGATTATATTCCCGGAACAGAACGTTTTACTACCGTTCATCTTTCCATTTCAGATGCGTCCGGAGACAGCGCCGTTTTCGAATATATCGGAGGCAGGCTGGTAATTCACCATTCTTCAGATTACACCGTAATGACCAACTCGCCTGTTTTTGATCAGCAGCTTGCGCTAAACAATTACTGGAAAGGAATTCCCGGAACAATAATGCTGCCCGGAACCAACCGCGCCGCCGACCGTTTTGTAAGAGCTTCCTATTATATCAATGCCATTCCGCAGACATCGGATACAAGAACCGCTGTAGCAAGCGTATTCAGTGTCATCCGAAACTGTTCTGTTCCGTACGGAATTACCTCCGAAACAGAACCTAATATTTCCTCCACAAGGTGGCGTTCCGTTTCCGATCAAAAAAATCTGACGTATTATTTCGAAACCGTTTTTACTCCGAATACTTTTTGGATAAATCTTAAGGAATTTGATCTCAGCCCAAAAGGTAAGACCATGAAACTAGACCTGAGCAATTTTCAGACATACAGCGGCAAAGCCAATACGAGCTTTAAAGAAACAAAACCCTTTACATTTTTAGGGTTAAAGTAATTCGGATATCTTATTAATCAAATACAATACGATATGGCTTTACTTACAAAAAAGGCTGCCACCTCTTTCTTTATCATATTTTTTTGTTTAACTGCCGCTCAAAAAACGGATTCATTATACACCAAACCGGAACAGGAAAATATAAAATATCCCCAACTACAGGTAAAAGGGCTTTTCCAAGCCCGATATCTGGTGGGAATGAGTAAAGACGTGGATGTAAACGGACTCCATCATTCTGATCACAGCGGCACTGATAATAATTTCATGATCAAATATATGAGAGTTCAGATGCGTGCCCAGATCAGCAAACGTACGGAAGTTGTGGCGCTGGTTAATCTTGCGGATTTTAAAAATGACCCTAAGTCGAGAGTGCTCGAAAATGCATATTTAAAATACACTTTTAATCCTAAGCTGGCATTCACTGTAGGGCAGTTCCGACCCTGGTTCGGGATCGAAGAGACCTACCCTATCGATATTATTAAATCGTTGGACTGGTCCAATCAGTATACCGAATTTGGTAGACTGGGCTGGACGAGCTTTCAGATTGGTCTTTCAGCAACAGGCCAGCTCAATCTGGGTAAAGTTCCTTTTCAGTATGCCGTTTCTGTAGTGAACGGTAATGGTAAAAACCAGGTGAATGACAATGATAACGGTAAACAATATTCCACAAGGCTTGTTTTCGGTTTCTCAGAAAAATATAATCTGAACCTGGGCTTAAACGGTGGCATCGGAGAAGTTTTTGGACAAAAAGTATATGCATTGGGAATAGACATCAGCTCGTTAATTCAGTTTGATTCCAAATGGAGCCTGGATATGCAGCTTGAGGCAAAACAGGCAACGAATCATACTCTTTATTTTGTGGAAGATCCTGAAACAAGACCCCGGAATCCCGATGAATACCTGATCAGAGGAGCTTATTTCCTTCCGAACATCCGTTATGAAATCAACCACAGAAATCTTAGTGCCTTTGAGCTTTCCTGCCGGTACGAATATTTAGACAGAAGCTTTAGAGTTCATTCAAACCCGAGGCAAACCATTACTCCCATGTTCGGCCTGGAATTTCTGAAAAATTACGGAGCCCGAATTCAGATTGGGATGCAGATTGACCGTTATAAATATCAGGTGGAAAATACCACGCAATACAATAATAATCTCTTTATCATTCAGGTACAGAGCCGGTTCTAAAAAACTTAAATTATCATGAAAGAAATAAATATCAAAAATGTTGCAATTACTTTTGCAGTAGCACTTATCCTTTGGTTCATTCCCGTACCGGAAGGTGTAAGTGAGAACGCATGGCATCTTTTTGCGATTTTTGCGGCTACTATTTTAGGAATAATTCTTAAAGCGGCGCCTATGGGCACGATGTGTATGCTGGCCATCGGTTTTACTGCACTTACGCAGGTAATCGCTCCGGGAGATGCGGGAAAATCTATTACCAAAGCGCTCTCCGGTTTTGGAGATAAGGTAATATGGCTGATCGGAATATCTTTTTTTATAGCCAGAGGATTTATCAAGACCGGACTGGGAAATCGTATCGCGTTTCTATTTATCCGGATATTCGGTAAAAGTTCTCTTGGACTGGCTTACGGACTAGGACTGGCAGATGTCTGTCTCGCTCCGGCAATTCCCAGCAATACAGCCAGAGGCGGAGGAATTATTTATCCCATTATGAAATCAATGGCAACCAGCTTCGATTCAGTACCTGAAAAACCTGAAACGCACAGAAAATTAGGTTCATATCTTACGCTCAACAGTTATTATATGAATCTGATTTCCTCTTCGATGTTTTTAACGGGAACCGCCAGTAATCCGATGTGTCAGAAATTTGCAGCTAACCTGGGAGTCAATATTACATGGATGTCATGGGCTGCGGCAGGCTTTATTCCAGGATTGGCAGCATTCTTCATCGTCCCTTTGGTTTTATATAAACTTTATCCGCCGGAATTGAAAAAAACAGGTGATGCCCCGAAAATGGCCGCCGAAAAACTGAGAGAAATGGGCCCTATCAGCAAAAATGAATGGCTCATGCTTTTTGCGTTTTTCATATTGCTTACGCTCTGGATTTTTGGAGGAAGCCTGTCTATTGATGCTACAACAACAGCTTTCATCGGTCTTACGTTACTGTTACTCACATCGGTTCTTACCTGGGAAGATGTGAAATCTGAAAAAGGAGCATGGGACACCATTGTCTGGTTTGCGGTTCTGGTGATGATGGCAAGTTCCTTAAATGAACTGGGATTTATCGGATGGTTCAGTGATCTTATTAAACAAAAAATCGGAGGTATGACGTGGACTGTTGCTTTTCCGGTTATTATTCTGGTGTATTTTTTCAGTCACTATATTTTTGCGAGTGCCACGGCACACGTTGCCGCCATGTATGCCGCTTTACTGGCGGTAGGAATTGCTGTAGGAATTCCGCCAATGCTCCTGGCAATGATGCTTGGTTTCTTAGGATCTATCTACGGTGTACTTACGCATTACGGGCATGGCCCTGCGCCTGTGTTTTTCGGAAGTGGTTATGTTGATCTGAAATCGTGGTGGCTGCGTGGCCTTGAAATCGGAATTGTTTTATTGATTATTTATATGGGACTTGGCGGAATCTGGATGAAAATTTTAGGATATTATTAATAAGTCTGTTTTAAAGCAATTTAAATTAAACCCTTCTAATAAAGCAGATCAATATTTAAATATATTTTTAAATTTAATAAATACTGTTATTTTTTATCGGACTTTATAAGATATTTCAACCTTAAAATTAAAAGAATAAGAAGTACGAGAAGCAAAATCACAAGATGTATTACCGAATCAATATTATCCCTGAGTGATCCGCCCGCCTGAACCATTGATATATATATTTTCAGAAATGGCGAAGTGGGAATCAGATCAGACATTACCTGAATGGCAGACGGCAATGATTGATAAGGCATGGAATACCCCGTAATCAAAAATATAGGGTAAGACGAAAATACCAATACCTGAAAAGCAAAAAGTTTACTTCTGAAAAAACTTCCGATCAGCATTCCCAAAACGATTATGGAAAAAATAAATATAACCGCAATAAGAGCAAGATCCATAAAGCTTCCCCTTACCGAAACGCCAAACACTGAAAAATTAACGATGGTAAAAAAAGTTCCGAAGATCATAAAAATACACAGATAAAGAATTCCTTTCCCGAAGATTAATTTTGAAATACTGAATCCTGAAATCTTATAAAGCTCCGGCAATTTCTTTTCTTCCCTTTCGGATGTAAAACCTGCAGCAACACCAATCAGTAACGTCTGCTGAAGAATAATGGCGAGCAACCCCGGCAAAAGAAAAGAGCCGTATGTCATCCCCGAATTGTATAAAGGTCTGTAATCCATATTGATGGGATTGGTCATTTTCATGGATTCGTCTTCACCCATTCCCTGCTTATTAAAATAGGTCTTTCTTACACCGGCTCCCACCGTAAGACAGACTTTTGTTACGGTACTCAGCAAATCGCTGGAAGGCAGAAAACGGGACGCATTTAAGACTAAATTTACATTGCCCTGTTTTTGGGAAAGAATATATTTTTCAAGATCTTTCTGAATATAAAAATACCCTTCTACTTCGCCGTGGTACATTTTCTCCTGGGCTTCCGAGATATTGGAAGCCGGAACAATTTCAATAATAGGCGTAACATTAAGCTGATCGGTAAGTAATCTTGAAACCGCAGATCCGTCATCATCAATAAGAGCCAGCTTTACTTTTTCTTCACCTTTATTCAGGTAAATACTGCCGTACATAAAAGCATATAAAACCGGAGCAATCAACAGAATAAGAAAAAGGCTGGAATCTCCAGAAATATTCCTTACTTCTCTTTTCATTATGTTAAAAATATCTTTCATGCCCGATGATTTTTTAGATACCGGTTAATTTTTCTCTGAAAAAATATGATGGCCACCGGAAAAGTAATTCCTATAAAAACCAGGAGCCTTACCATCTCCGGAATGGCATATCCAATGGGAAGTTCCATAAAATAAAGTTTGATGAAACCATCCAGAAAATGTGTATAAGGCATGATGTCTGCGTACAGCTGATCGTACCACGGCATTGCCCATCTTGGAAACGTAAAACCACTGAACACAAATGCCGGTGAAGTAAAAAAAAGTGCTACATCCACCACAAAAAGAAGGTTGTCTGAAATCGCGGAAAGCATCATTCCGATCCCAATGCATGAAAGAGCCAGTAATGTATATAATATGAAAAAGCTGAAATCCGTCTCCGGTTTTCCTAGATCAAAAACAGGAAACACCACAAAACTGATGAGGATAAATAATAACCAGGCTATACAAAGATGAGCCAGTAACTTTCCGGTAATGATCTGTGAAGATGAAGCTGAAATTTTCAGCAGACTGTCTATTGTTTCTTTTTTAAATTCGAGATTAAGAATAAGAACGGAAGCGACAATTAACGCCATCTGCAAGCCTACGGTAACTAGCCCCGGGGTAAGATACATCTGATAATTGAATTCCGGATTATACAGAACCGTTGTGTTGAGTTTAACAGGCTGTACAAGAGCATTGGCTTTATCAGCTGCCATTCCCTGCTTTTCCGCTTTTTGAAGCACCACCGCAAGGCCTCCTTTAATGATGATTTCGGCAGCACCTTTATAAATCATTTTTGCAGGAACAAGGTAAGCGCCATTGGTATACAATGTGATATTCGACTGATGATTTTTCTTGGCATCCGCTTCCATATTTTTCGGGAAATGAACGGCTCCGAAAATTTTCCCTTCTTTCATCAGTTGTTCAATTTCCGCATTGCTGAAAACAACATGAGTAAAATGGATGTTTTCATTCTGCTCCATCATATCCGTGAGCGTTCTGGAAACAGAGGACTTGTCTTCGTCCCAAACCGCCATCGGAAGTTCCCTGGCAAATTGTTTCTGATAAATAAAACCGTAAAACAGGAAAATAATGGGCGGAATAATTAGCAATACCACGTAGAAATTAGGAATCGAAAAAATCCGTTTCCATTCGCGTACCATGATGATGCTGATTTTTTTCAAGCTTAAAAAGTTTAAATTAAGGTAAGATAAGCTGTGCTGTCATTCCCGAGCGAAGCCCTTTTATGGCTTTCGGATTTTCGGGCTTTACTTTGATCTGGAAAGTTCTCAGCTCAAATTCTCCGTTCTGTTTTTCAGGGACCCAATCTGCATACCCTAATGCCGGAGCCAGTTCAGAAACTTTACCTTTCACGGTTTCCGGAATACAGCCGGGAATTTTCATCGTTACCATACTCCCCTTATCAATTTTTGCCATCTGGTTCTGACGGAGATTAAATTTCACAAAAAATGAATCGTCTTTTTGAATGGTCATCATGGGATATCCTGCATTTACCATTTCGCCTTTATTAGAAACTATGGTCGATATTCTGCCGGATACAGGCGCTTTGATAGAAGCATTTTCTTTAATTTCCTGTGTAAGTTTTTCCGCTTTCTGGGCCTGATTGAGAATAGCCTGTGCAGAATTTTTCATTTCCCTGTTACTGCCTCTTTCCAGAAGCTGTACATTAAGCTTTGCGGTTTCGAGTTCTTTTTGGGCTGCTTTATATTTAAAATAAATGACGTCCCTTTCCTGACCGGAAACGACGCCTTCGGAATACAGATTCTGAAACCTGCTGTAGGTTTTAGACATCAGATCCATCTGCTGCTGGGCAATCTGCTGAAGGTTTTTTGCAGAAGCCAGCACTTCCGGCTCTACTCCACGATCTATTTTATCCATTTGACTGCGTGCAATCTCAACCGCATCCGCCACCTGAGACTGAATGGTTTCTATTTCAGAAGTTTTCATTTGGGCCACGGTCTGTCCTTCTTTCACGTCTTCCCCCTCCTTTACCGGAATATCCAGAACACGCCCCGGAAGAGAAGCTGAAACATCAATAAACTCAGCATCCACCATACCGATCACAGCATCTTTAGGCGTATCAGCAGATTTTTCTTTCAAGAGGTAAATAAGAGCTGCTGCGAGTACAGCAACCGGAATAAAAACAGCCCAGTAGTTTTTTATAAAATTTTTCATCTGTTGGTTGATTATGCTTCGGATACTATCCGGTTATTAATTTATGCAAGAAATATGCTCAGTCCACGTCTTACTATCACGGAATATAAGTGGTAATATTCTCCGGTTTTCCGATGATATAAAAATAAGTTGCCAGAGCGGTCTGGTAAGCTACCAGTGAGGTAAAATAAAGCTTTTCGGTTTCATACTGCAGCTGTAATACATCATTAACATCTTTTACGGAAGAAAGGCTGTTTTCCATTCTCTTTCTCACCATATACGTTGTCTGATACGCCTGTTTGCGTGATGCATCCAGGGTTTCACTTTGTTGTTTAAGACTCATCATTTTATTTTCAGCTATTTTCGCAGCCAGGTTTACCGATTTCTGCTTTTGCTCTATAAGAAGATCAGCTTCTTTCACCAGAGATTGTGAGGCCAGATTCCTGGAACGTCTTTCCGGGTCAAAAAGTGTCCACCGCAGCTCTATACCTACAAGCCATGGAGGAGTAATTACAGGAAGGTCTTTTCTGAAGAACTGAACATTTCCTATGGCAAATATATTGGGTCTTGACAATGATTTTGTGATATCCAGTCCGGTTTCCGCTTCTGCTTTCTTACTTTGAAGAAACTTTACATCGGCATTTACCGATTGTGATGAAAAAACCGGAAATTCTGCAGATTCTTTCAACATTTCGGTAATTTCTACCGGTTCGTCGAGAGGAATTCCCATCATATCTTTTAAAATGAAAAGAGCATTTTCTTTTTCAGTCGTTAAATTTTTCAGGTTGGTTTCGCCCTGCATTCTGGAAATATCTGCCCAGTTCTTCTGATAAGGGGCAATAATTTCTGCTTTAAGCAGGTTTCCGGCATACATTTCATTCTTCTGTAAAGATTCCAGACTGCTTTTTTGCTTATCAATCATTGAGTTCAGATACATCACCTGTAGATATTGCAGGGTAATATTGTAAGCCGTAAGATCTTTTGAAGACTGAAGGTTTGCTTCGCTGCTTTTTACCTGTTCTTCGGAAAGTTTTCGGGAAGATTTCAGTTTCCCACCAAGATAAATGGGCTGCCGTACAACGAGGCCGGCAAGGAAATAACTTTGTTTTGTGATTTCAGGATTATAATCTGGATAAACAGCACTGATGATATCTTTTGAGGTCTGATAAATCACATTCTGTACCTGCTGTGAAAGCGGATTCCCTGTAATCTGCTGGTAGGCCGTGTTTGCTGAATATACCGCCTGATTGGCAGAGCCTTCAACGATACCGTGTTTTACCTGTTGCAGATTGACTCTAAGAGGTTCACCGATATAATTATACCCCGCAAGAAGATCAAGCTTCGGGAGTCCGTTATTTTTACTGGATTCGAGAAGCTTCTGCCGGGTTTCAAGCGACTGTTCGGCAAGCTTTACTGCGGTATTATTTTGCTGCGCTTTCTCCATGCAATATTTTAAAGAAAACTGCTGACAGAAAATTTTTGCCGAAAGCATTAAAAAAAGCGACACGGAAGTTTTCTTTATGCTCATAACATTTGTGAATGGTGTTTACTATGTTCAGGGCCACTAACAAATTTAATGAAAAAGTACCACATTAGGAAGACATTAACACGTTAAAATAATGCAATGAACACTAAAACATACAATTAGTTATTAATTTTAACGATAACCATAACGCCATAAATCATTTACATAAACTAAAAGCAATATTTAACTGATGGTAAAAACCACTTTTGGCTGTCTGAATAAAAGATCGAAAGGCATTCTGTTTTTATAAATATTCTTTTCAAATCCAGATACGAAGTATTCTGTGTCTCCATTCTTGTTTGAGAAAGTTAACAGTCCATCCGTATTTTTGTTCACCGCATATTGATTGGGAAAATCCAGGGCAAAATGTGCGTTTTCATTTTTCATATATAAGGATATTGTTTTGAAAGTTCCATTTACCAGGAATATTCTTACCGTAGAGGCAACATCCGTAACATATTGAAAACCTGAAATATTATCGGTTTCAATATGAAGCTGTGGCCAATTGGAAATAATTTCCGAATGCATTACAAAGCCTGTATAGTCTTTTTTATAATCGAACACCTCCCTCAATGAAGAATTGTGAAGCACATATCTTTTAAAATCTCTGATTTTAAAATCATTACCTATACTAAATATCCCGAAAAGTAATGATAGAACCCAGGTATTATCTAATTTAAAATAACTTAGTGAACCTTCAGGTAGCATCGTTTCGTCCGGAAAAAGGTAGTCATATGGAAAATCAACAAACTTCAAAATGTTTATGATAAAATTCCTTATAAGATCAGGAAGTTGTCTTACACTATTATCGACAGATAAATTAACAGGACTATATTCCTGATTTTGCGAAAGAATCAGTTCATTTATTTTCAGCTGATGTTTCCACTTTTTGATCTCCTGAACAACTTTAACATTATTCATAACCAGAAGTCTCCCCAGCTGCCACGCTGCCGCATAGCCAAGATCAAGCATATTCGTGTCTTTGCTGTAAAAAATCAATTTTTCCGAATGATCCGGAATATTTTCACCCAAATCGATTCCTTGTTCCGGATTAATGCTAAACTCTTTAAAAACAACATTATACCCGCTTCTCACGAATGGACCATGATACCACGAAACAATTTTTCCTCCTGATTTCAGGTGATGAAGCAACGGTACTTTGCCAAGGTCTATTAATTCCGCGATCCATTGGTTGCCCATCAACGTTTTGTGATAACCAATCTCTGAAAACTTGAGTTCATGAAGAAGTCCCTTTAATGTTTTGCCTTCATATTTCAAAAGAGATAAGATTTCCGATCTTTTCTTATCATCCGAATTAATATCCTTAAATATACTCCCAAAACGGGATTTATTCTTTTCTAAAAATGCAAACAATTTGTCTTCTCCATAAAGCACGGGATTTTCATAGTTTCTTCTCTCACTTGTATTTCCCTCATAAAAACCTTTGAATTTCAAATCATTAAACTGATAAGCATTATTTGCAAGCACTTCAAAATTCCATTGATAAAGAACAATCAGCACCTCTGTTTTTTCTCCTGAAATCCGGAACGTATTTCCCGAACGCATAAGATAAGAACAGACAACTGCCCTGTATTTTTTTTCCGGGAAAGCCATCCTTTTCGAAAGCACAATGGAAGTCTGTGACGGAGAATTCATTTCCGTATTCTGATCTTCCTGAATTCTTACATGCGCAAGATGCCTCATTTCATCAGCATCCGGTAAAAGGTGCATACTTCCCTTAGGAACAGTGAGATAGGTAAATTCTTTATCCTTCTCATAGCCCGGATCCAGATCGGAAGTATTTCCGTTTCTTATTTTTATTTTCGTTGAATCTATACTTCCGGACTCCTGATCAAACTCATCTTCTTCAAAAAGTGCCAGAAAAAGATATGGTATTCTCTGCCCTTCTGAAATGAATTCAAAATCCCACGGAAGAGAGCTTCTCCTGAACTGAACCATAGGAAAAGTGCCTGCATAATTGCCATGTCCTTCTTTAGGCGGATAAACCGATAATATTTCCGTCTGCGGAATCTGACTGACAAATCCTGAAACAATAAAATCTACAGACGATGAAGCTGTAAGAATCTCATTTTCAGATTTCACATTGATACGGTATTTTCCTGCAGCGACCTGAGGAATATAGGATGCTATAACATTTATAGTATTTTCAGCCATAATTATGCATTGATTGAATAGCTAATAATTTCATTATCTGACTGGTATGAGTATATTTCTTTACCAGACAGTACGTCGGTAAAATCCCAGTCGTTTTCATCGAGGATGGCAGCGAAAACTTTTTTATCAGAGCCAAAATCTTCGAACACAGATGCGGCTTCACCTTTTTCTTTTATTTTTTCTTTTTTAAAATCCTGAATTTTTGCGGTACTTTTTTGGGTATAGCGGTAAAGGTTTTCGTCATAACTCTGTATTTTTTCTCCTGAAATGATTTGTCCGGCCTTTGCTTCCGGGAATTTAATTACCGCTCCGGTAGTTAAGTTTTTTATCAGTCCATCCCCTGAAAGTACAGAATTCTGGGTTAACGGTTCCCTGCTCCATAAAGCTTTAGGCATATTCTGAAGGAGCGGTTCCATCATCCAGCCTTTCTGTATTTGAGGCACGCGGCCTTCCATATACAGCACTTCGATATTAACTTCGTGTATAAATGCTTTTGAATTATCTCTTTGATACGTAACTCCAAATGCAGAATTACCAGATATTACTTTTGTATCTTTTAGTGTTAATGAAGTAATTGGAATCTGGCTGGTGAACTCCATCATAAATTCTTTGGGATTCACAACAGCAGCTTCCGTATGATCATCTTTATCCGTTTCTTTGCCAATCTTACCATTGGAAATATTCAGCTTAAGATGATCGTCAGGAATAAATTCTTTTTTAAATTCATACATGCTCAACTGTGAATTTCTGGAAACCGAATCCCCGAACTTCACCGTAAAACTATATCCTGCAACACTAAGATATGCCACTCCTTCCAGATCCGGTCCCCAAATGCTTAATCTTGTATTGAGACTTACATTAATATTGATGCCAAAAAACCAGAAATCCGCATAAAGCCTTACATTAAACAGCAACTCTAAATCAGCCTTATAACTAAAAGGCTTCCAAAACATTACAAAATGAGCTTCAAGTTTTATTTCAACTTCAACACCAACAGTAAAAGTAAAAGTTTTGGATCCGATCCAATAATCAATAGTAATGCTTTTTGACAGATCTAATGTGTAATTTAATCTACCGATCAACCCGAACATAATTGCCTGTGGCGTCAAAGCAAAATACATCTGGAGTGCAGCCGAAAGATTTCCGCGTCGTAACGAAAATCCTAACCGATACAATTCTCCGGAAGACGGATAATGTTTCGGTACATTAAAATTAGGATGATATCCACCGATGGTAAATAAAAAATCACCTTTCAGACTTTCCGAAAACCACATTGCAAAAACAAAGCTTCCCTGCAGTTTAACTTCTTTAAAAATCAGGTAACTTCCGTCGGTAATTTCCCCCCGCGCGATCACAAAACCCGAATTAAAATCTGCCTGTAATGAAAATGCAAATTTGATCCTGTAGACTTCCGGAACTTCCATCACACTCAGCCCAAGCATGTTAAATACCAGTCCGTTTTCAATATTGAGCGCAATAAGTGCGATGGTATCAATTATTTTAAAAGACTGAAAACGTAAGCCGATTATGATTACATAAGCCCCTTCTTTAGGTGGAATATAATGGTTTAGTTTTGAAAAGATTTCTTTAATGCCTTCTCCGGGACGCGGCCCATTGTTTTTGACAATCTGAATTAACGGGAAATTTTCAATTTCACTGATTGCCGGCAGTTTAAACTCCCGGTTCAGACCTAAACCAATCGCGAAGCCTTTAATTTCAAATGCGGGATGCAGAGGAATTGTTACACCTAGATATCCGAATGCAAATAATGAAGAATATGTGCTTTGTTTTACGTAAGAGCCTAACGCTATGATTTCAATTTTCTGTAGCTTAATGGTCAATAAGCCGTTGTATTCTTCGTTTTTAGCAGATTTTTCACGATAAAAGCCTCCATAAATAGAAAAAGCAGGCGATTTATACTGAAGTGCCAATCCCTGGATTCCAAAAGATGTTCCTTTAAAAAATCCGGCAATTAATTTAAGCGGATCACTTTCTTTTTTCCTGGAATATTCTTTTATAGTTTCTAAATAGTGATTGATATTAAGGCCGACATTTAACCCGATCACTTCAAAGGAAAATCTTGATATGGAAAGTCTGGCCGATAATTTCAGGAGTACCGATTTATTGCCGTTCTGAAAATCGGTATCAGCTCCTACTTCAGTAATTTTAAATACAGACTCCTTGCTTTCCGGATTATTCTTCTGCGGCAACAAAATATTATTATCCGCATCAGAACTGATATCCTGCAGATCTTCAGGATAGGTTAAGAAAGTTTCTCCTTTTCCTGCATTATAATGTATGAATATATTTTCACCTTCATTCAGCATCATGGCTTTACCATCATCAGAATATATTTTTTCCAATTGCGGAAATAGCAATAATGAAAAATCTTCAGGATAAATCGTACTATTTTTGTCCTGCTTCTTCAGATATATAAAACCGATCCCGGAAATGGCATGTTCTGCCGGGATATATTCTCCCACCAGCGGAAGATTGGAAAATCCGATTGAATTGTTGATCCAGCAGCTGAATAACGTGTATTTTCCGGTTTTAACAATCTGAATACTGACCTTTTTTTCCGCAAAATCTGCAGATATAGAAAGGATATTTTCTTTCCCTTTTGGTATTATTAATGACAGCTCAACCTCTTCAGGCAAGATTCCCTCTATCATCGAAAAAAATGATGCATCGCCCACCAAATCCTTCACAATGAAACCAATATCATTGGTTTTCACTTGCAGTATCGTTTCTTTTTCCTGTACAGAACCTGTAAGGATGAAATTTTTATTAAAAATCTGAACATCAGCCGAAAGGACGATCATTTTCGCATTCATCTCATTTTGCTTTTATGATGTAGTACACTGCATGATAAGGAGGTCTGTTCTCGTGGGAAAGTCCTTCACCTGTACTCTGGATCGGAGTAGATGTTTTGGTGTTGAAAAAGGTTGTGGAACGTGCCGAATCCTTTCCATAATAATATACCGTACGATCTGTTCCGTAAACGCCGTGCATTTCTTCTCTCTGTGTCCATCCAAGGTCAATTTCCTTGAAAGGTTCATAGTTACTCTGTATTCCCTTAATATGATGCGTATGAGCAGGAATCTGGCTTGTCTGCAGGGTAACAGATTCCTGGCCCCCTGTACTACCCAATGGATAATTGTCACCCGCACCTACTAAAAAACGGTTTCTTAAATCCGGTACATTTCGGTGCTGCAATAAGTTATACAATTCCGGATAAAGTTTTGCATCAACACGCTGTCCGTCACACAGCAGCCAGTTTTCAGGTATATCCCTGGTGTAAAACGCAACAATACTTCCAACAGGACAGGAAAGTGCCTTTTCAGCTATAAGACCGATTGTGAAGGGAATACTGCCGTCATTATAATCTTCGATATTTTCAAACTGAATCTGAAAAGGATAAGCACCTGGAGGAGTAAGCTCTGATATGCCATTTATCTTTAAACCACTGATTTTAAATCTTATAAGTTCATCTTTTTTAAGTATAAAATCCTGATTGGTTTCCAGAAATACTTCATTCTGACTGCATTTAAAAACCAATTCTTTGATTTCTGTTAACGCATTTCCTGAAATACGTCTGGCCTCTATTTTTATGAGAGAAACCGCATCTTTTGGAATCAACTGCTTCCAGAAAATTGAATGAATTTTGAGCCTTCCTTTTATTCCACGGGATTCCTGATGGATAAATTTCAGATCATTTCCGGATTTGTTGATCAGGTTAAGCTGCACAAGAATCTCCGTATCGGGCTTAATTTCAAAAGATGGTTCTCCCAACATCATAGCTTCTAAAGGAACCGTTGTTTTCTTTGACAGATCTTTAATGAAAATCAGTTTATCCATCGAAAGGCTTTCGCAGACTTCAACAGGATTATTATTCTCAAACACCGTAATGTCCGTAATTTCGCACTGGACAAAAAGGTTTTCCGTATTGGCAATGCTAACAGCCTTTATATGCGGCAATCCATACTCCAACAGGTTGTCATTAAAATCCATTGAAATCTGCAATTCATCTTTTTCTTCTTTAATTTTAAATAGGTTTTCCTTATCACTTACTGTAAAAAATCCTTTCTTCAGTTTTATGATGATGCTTGAATTTCCTGCTCTTGAAGCAAAAGAATAGCGGTCCGGTAAAAGTTTCAGAATATATTTTTCGTTCCTGCGATCAAAAACCTGAATGCCTTTATATTCTTCGCCCTGATAATCCGTAAATATTTCAAAATTGATTCTGGATCTGTAAGTATATTTGGATGAGACATTTACCCCTTTTTCAATATACGCCCACAACTCTTCTTCATTTAATCCTTTGAATAAATACAGATCTGAAAGATTGAATTCTCCTTTATTGTTCTCCGAACCGAAATTGAGAGCATGAATTTTCCGGAAATTAATATTGTCGTTATCGATAAGTTCTTTGAGATCAAGCTGATAACTACCTGCAAGGCGCTCCGAAATATTTCCTGAATGTAATACCGAATTTATATATAATACACTGATTTCCAAGACTCCTTTTTTATTAATATTCAGGTTGACATTATACCAATAATCCAGGTTTATTTCAATACCGGTTTTTTGATTGATCACATCAAATATTTCTTCATTATCTCCCGTCATTCTGCAGTCTATGTAAATTTCTGCCGTATTGCTTTTCTCTGAATTTTTAATCAGATAAAAAGTTATTAAAAACTCATCGAGTTTTATATCAAAAAGAATAAAATTATTTTTACCTGATTCAGCTATCAAACTGATATTCAAGAACATATTAACACTAAGAGTATTATTTCCGAACAGCAGATCATTGTTTCCCGGAATTATCTGAAGTATTGTTTTGTTCCGGATTCTCATAAAAGAACCTTTAAACCTGTCAAAACTCATTAACGGCAGTTCCGGATTTTTTATTTCAAGCTTTATCGTACCCTCTTTCCGGGAATCTGCCCAGGGATTGATCACAGTATTGAAACTGTCAAACTGATCAAGCGAACAATAAAAAATTTCTTTATTCATAATTAGTTATTAGTAGGTTTTATGGATAGCCAGCCTTCTTTCATCATGAGTTCCGGAACAGTTGGGTTGTTGGTATTAAAATCATTAATCGAAGATATTGCCTGACTGTTTGCAAGAATAAATTCAAATGTTTTATAATGATTCTTAAGCTTTTCCGTAAAATTTTTCTCTTTAGCAGCCATAATGCGGGAAAGCCTGTTTCTTAATGAATATTTAGAACGTACATCTTCATTGCCGTTAAAAACCATCAGCTCAATTCTTTTAAAAAAATCCAACAGTATTTCGTATTGTTCCCTGTCATTAATAAGTGTTTGTCTCCGTGCATTCAAAATATCGATTACCTTTAGTTCCGGGATATTTTCTGCACCCAAAGCTTCTGAAAAAGATAATACACCGATCAGCCTGCTTTTAACGGACAGGTTATCTTTTTCCATTTTTATAAGATTTTGTTCTGAAAAAGTATCATACACATAATGCCAGTCATTGTAAATGCTCTCAAATTCAGCATATGGCTTCTCATTGATGAAATAAATATGCTCATCCGGAAAAAAATCATCGGGATTCAAAAATACAGATTGAAGATATTGCTCTGACCGTAGGTTCAGGTTAATGTGAATCAAAAGCTCATCATCGACATCAATAAGCTTACTCGACTGAATCTGAATGTCTTTCGTCTCTTCTGAAGCAAGAACACGAATTCTTTTTAATACCTTTTCATTTTCAGAATCCTGTCTGCTGAACATCTGAAAATACTTTTCTGTAACCACAATATATTTTTCATCATGAAAAAAAGGAGCATCATAAATTATCTCATTGTCCAGGAGTGTTTTTTTTAAACCTGAAGTATAATTGATTATTTCTGCCAAAGTATAATCCTGTCCGAAGTTCGGATCAAAAAGTCTCCATCTTTTATCAAAAAACTTCTGTTCGGCATATTCGTAAACAGCCTGACCAAAAGAAGCTCTTCTTTTCCTCTGATCCGTAACAATATACGCTTCCGGATGACCTTTAACAGAGGGCTTTATCTTTGTGATAATTTTTTGCGTGAAAAGATACTCCCTAAGTTCACTTACCGTTCTGAACTCCCCTTCAATATTGCATTTTTTAAGATCCAACGATTTTGTTTGTGTCAACCGGATTTTTTTAACGCTATTTCCACTTCCCGCAGATAGGTTGCTCTTTTCTTTTTTCAGTTCTATCCAGCTCCACTGATAGCGGTGATCTTTTAGCAGTGTCATTTCAAAGCGATCCTTAGGCGTAAGAACTGGTCCGGTGTATATCGTTAAAGCAATTTTTCTGAGTGCACTTTTAATTTTTTTGTAAGGCATCTGCAGTTTTGTAACAGGCAGAATACCAGACTTTATAAAAAGTTCTCCCTTAGGATGCATAAGAAGTATATAGGATCTGATACGTAAATCCGTTGCTGCAGCCAGCCAGCTTTCCGTATCGCTTTTTTTCAGTCTGACAGCCGTATTTTGCGAAGATTCCGGATAAGGAATAAGAATTCCTTTTTCCATTAATTTAAACCAGATATTGTTTCCTTCAATGATGTAATTTTTCAGAAAATCTCTTTGGCTTATATAGCCTGTATCCTCGTTTTCCATCAGATCATTGAGAAAACGGATCAGGCTTTCACGTTTTTCGATAAATGATTTTGTACCGTTATTCTGCTGATTTGATGCCCTGAACTGATCATCCAGATTAACTACAGATTCATCGATTGATTTATCCGGATTAAAAACCGCTTTCTGAGAACTGTTAAAATAAATTTCTTCAGAAATACTGCGTGTTTCTCCATCGTTGTCATTGTTGCAGTGCCAATAGGCAACACACCCATCATTGTATTGATTCGGATCGCCGATACTTACAGGAATTTTAACCCTGGAATATTCCAGATCGTTGCGTTCGCCTCCTTTTTCGGAAAATATCTTCTGGCTCTCCGTACTTAAATCATAATAAAGTCCGCCTTTCAGATGTAATCCGACATCTAAACGGGTAATAGCAATAGGTGTTGTTGATATACTTTCTAATAACGAAGGATCATAAGCAGATTCCGGCTGAACGCTTTTTAACGCAAATATGGTTTCTTCAATAAAATTTTCAATAAAATTCTCTTTTTTGCTTTGTACATTAAGCCAGCTTAAAACCAGATTCAGATCGTTATTCTGATCCTCTTCCGAAAATCCTTCACCAAAAGCATGATCAAAAGGAGAAAACTCCCATTTTCCTTTATCCGTAAAAGTACCCAGGTGATCACCTTTTTCGTTGAATATTTCAAGTCTGGTGTTGATTGTATTGAGAACAAACCAGCCGAGTACCGGAGAATTGGTATCCTGAAGTTTTTTCCATTTTCCGGAAACCGATACAGGCTGCGCCAACCTCGGAGGTAAGGAAATCCAGTTTTTTTTGGCTGGAATCTGTTGATGGTATCCTGTTGTAACCTCATTTACGGTCATCATTTTACTTCTGCCAAAAGTATCTACCAACCGTATTCTGTTGACTTTAAATGCTCCATTTCTGAATGGATTGAAAGCAGCATTGGAATTGGGAGTCAGAAGATTAAGCCTCGACTCATATTTTTTAATCAGTCCTGTGATGGTTCCTGCTAATTCGCGATGATCTCTGAAACCATTGGGAATGAGTGGCATCATGCTTAATGCACTTGTCCGCTGGGTAAAAATAGTATTAAAATCACTAAGGCTTATTTCCAGTAAATCAATGGAATTAAGGCTTTCTTTTATATTCCGGATATATTGCCTGTTAACGGATTTTACTTTATCCGGACTCCCTTCCGTAATCTGGACATTTTCAACGTCCTGGCTGTTTAGAAAAGCATTGAGTTTGCTTTCAACAAATCCTTTTACCGAATCATTTACAAATGAAGATCCATAATATAAATCCGGATTTTGAGAGTAAATAAGATTCTGAAGGTCATATTTCTTAATAAGATCGGCATTCTGATCATCCAAAATATAGCCTGCCGTTAAAAAATCCTGGCTGAATCCTGTTTCTGGTTTTGGGGTTTTGTGAGCCATAAAAAAAGCTTCCCAATCAATTTTATAGGTATTCCATGAGTTTACAAGGGTATACTTTTTAAAAAGTTGATGATCTTCCTGCCTGAAAACCGGCATGCCGCTTTCATCAAAAATGATATCAGAAATCAAAATTTCTTTAACCGGTTCTTCATAAGAATTTCTCAGAAAATCAATGTTCTTTTTTTCCTGTCCGGAACTCTTCTTATCGTAAACAATAACTGTAGGCGGAACAGGCTCATGAAAATAAAAATCATCTTTACGTTCCAGTATAAACTGATCACCCAGCAGATCTGAAATGTATTTTTTCTGATTATAAATTTTAGCACGAAGCATTTTTATTTTACGTTCCGTATTGAGAATAACCGGCAGCAGTTTTTTCTCCATGATCACGCGGATATTGCTGTTGGAAATATCTTCATTCTTATACACGAAAAGACTCATCAGATAAGTATGCCAGTCCATATAAAGATTTTCCAGGTCGCGATATAACCTGTATTTTTCAGAATCAAGCTGAGCCTGTTTTGCATTTAGACTGTCCAGCCTTTCTTCAATACGTACCGGAATTTCAGGAACTGCAGATTCTTCGTTTTCATCTGGTTTTCGGGAGGGAACAATTTCCCATTTTCTTATATTTCCGTTTGTTTTAAACTGATTTTCATGTCTTTTGTGACGCAGCCTGCTTACCCAGTCGAGGTTTTTATCATTCAGTTCGCCCCAGTTGAGGATGGCTTCCAGCTGCTCTTCCTTCACCAGTTTTTCCACTTCATCATGATCTTTCAAAAGGATGGCTGTAAGTGCTTCCGGTAATGTATTTGCAATGGAAATATTAAGACTTTCCGAACGGTCTTCGTATTCTTTAACGGCCGATTTTTTATATTCAAAAACCCCAAAACAAATTGTTTTTATATCTCCTGAAATGTCACTTATATTAAAAGAATTGATCTTCCATTCGTTAATATTCACGGAAGATTCCGAAAGATGGAGTGCGTAATCATCTGCTTTGAAAGAGTTTCTGTTGACGAAATACCGGAATGCATGATCCGGATCAAATATCACAGCTTTATTGATTTCTTCGGATAGATAATCAATATGTAAATTTCTCATGACCTCCAGCTGTTCTGCAGAAAAATTGCCTTCTGACCTTTCAGCCTGAATTCCCATTCTGAAAAGCTCATCATCCGCCATCTTCCGGAGATCAAGAGACTCTATTCTTTTTTTGAGCTTAATCCTGTTTACCTCAAGCAGTTTTTTAAAATAATCCTGTTCTTTTTTATTTTCGCTGTAATAGCCTATGATGGTATATGTTGAATCAATTTCACCATTAAAATCATCATCATAAAAACCGAAAATACTTCTGCAATTTGCGTAATGGCTGTCAAATGAAAGACTTCCCCAACCCAGGGCGGTGAGCCCTTCAAGATAATCTGATTTTTGACTTTCTTTATATCCGTCTTTAAGATATTTCCTTCCTACATACCGAAATTCAAAACCTTCTTTTATCCCGGAATTTTGTCCTTTTTTTATGATCGGATAAGAGCAAAGTTCAGCGCTGGAAAATCCATCTGTATTGATATCCCAGATATAATCGCTTTCTACAATCCACTCTTCTTTTTTACCGTTTTGATCGTGTTTTATAACCAGCCACCGGTTGGGCACTTCGGGAAGAGTTCCGTATTCATCGAATGTTTTCAGCAGAGACGGCAGCGACCAGTGAAGGTGCATCCCTTTTCCTAAAGTAATAAGATTATCATTGGAGAACGGCCGGGGAATCACCGATTGCGAAACAAACGGCGTAAGCGAATTGATGAATGTTTCTTCCTGCTGATTGAACCAGGGTATATTTTCAAAAACAATATCCTGACCGATCATTTGTTCCGGAGCCTCAAGAAGTAAAGCTTGTATTTTTACAGGCAGTTGAAAATGCATAGTGTAACGGTAAGAATAAGAAGCCATTCTGCAAATGCATCAATGGCTTCCCAATGTTATAAAAGTTCGATTTTGTAAATTAGAATATTATTTTTCCAGCTTTTTTACATTGTCGTTCATCCAGGTGACAAATTCTTCCTTTTGTTTTTCTTGTTCCGAACCATAGCTCAGGTATCCTACTTTAACCGAATTGATTGTAAAGTCATTTCCTAAAAGACCTCCTTTTTTTAATGCTTGCTCAGTTTTTTCCTTTGATGTAACTGCAAAAACCATTTTTGTATAATTGTCATTTTTTTTCGGACTTCCTTGTGCTGCAGAATCTCCCTGGTATTCTACCATGAAATCAACTGTTAAATCTTCCAGCCCCAGTTGTGCTTTTGCAACTTCGTCTCCGATCTTTGTTTCTCCAACCTGTACTTTTTTCAATTCTATTGGTTTCAAGGTTTTCAGGCTGTAAAACTTTTGTGAATTGTCAATGATTCCTTCCAGCGTACCACCCCATAAAGTGATGTTAGCATGTGCTATGAATATACTTTTTGATTCGTCTGCCATGTTTCGTTTTTTTTAGTTATTAATTATTTGAATATTTTAAAAGATTATTTCTTAATTGTAAGCGTATAACAGAACTTTTATCACATCAAAATAAGGACATGATAGAATTGCCGGTTAATTAAAGCTTTAATGAATTGCTGCACGAATATGCATCGAAATTGAGTGTTTCATAAAGGTTATTTTCTAGTTTTCATACAAAACTATGCATTTTTTTAAATCAGACAATATGAAATCTGTATTATCTTAATAATTAATCAATTTATAATATACTTATAATAAAAAAATCCTGCAGATTATTCTGCAGGACCAAATGATATATTTTACGATTTCTATTTTCCCATTGCGTTATGATCTGTAAAGAACATAAAATTTTCGTTTTTTTCAATAAGCTGCATAGGATATAATTCCGGGTTATATTCTCCGTTCAGGATTTCGTTCAATGCATGTTTTTTAGATTCACCGAATGCAACGGCCAGTATATTTTCCGCCTTGTTGATGATAGGTGCAGTCAGGGTAATTCTATACATTTCCTGTGGTTTTAAATAATATGCAGAAACCCATTTTTCTTTTTCATTAAGAATTTCTTCTCCCGGAAACAGCGACGCGGTGTGACCATCATCCCCCATTCCAAGAAGGATAAAATCGAAAACGCCCTCATTTCCGAGTATATTTCGGATGTAGGATTCATATTCCTGAGCATATTCTTCAGGAAGGATGTGATCTTTATACATCGGAAAAATATGATCTTCAGGAACCGGAACCTTATCCAGCAGCGTTTCAAAGGTCATTCTTGCATTACTTTTATCATCATGTAAAGGAACCCATCTTTCATCAACCCAGAAAAAATAGATTTTACTCCAGTCAATCTTTTCTGCATATTGCTGTGTTGCGAGCAATTTGAATATGGCTTTTGGTGAAGAGCCACCGCTTAAAGCAACGGTAAAACGTCCTTTTTCGTGTATTGATTTTTCGGAAAGATCCTTAAAAATATCGGCTGCTTCCGTATACAATGTATCTAAATCATCAAATATTCTGATATTCATTTTTCTTTATTTAAAGTTACCACCACTTGTCTCCCTGTCTTTCTACCAGCGTGAAGCTTTCATCAGGACCCCAGCTTCCGGCTTTATAATTCGGAAAAGAAGCGTCTTTACTGTTTTCCCAGGCTTCCTGAATTGTTTTCACAACATCCCATGCTTCTTCCACCTGATCGGAACGCATGAATAAAGTAAGGTCTCCCAACAATGCATCAAGCAGTAATGTTTCATATGCTTCCGGAGTATCTTCCTGACACACGAAATAATCGAATATCATTTCTACCGGTTCAAGCGACAGGGTAAGTCCTGGCTTTTTGGCCATGAACTGCAGCCTGATATCCATCAATGGCTGAATATTGATAACCAACCTGTTAGCCGCAAGATGATGTTGCGTATCTGAAAAAGTGGAATTCGGAAGCGGTTTAAACTGAATGGTAATATAAGAATGCTTTTCTTTCATTTTTTTACCAGTACGCACATAAAAAGGAACACCCTGCCAACGTTCATTATCAAGATAGAATTTTACCGCTGCAAAAGTCTCTGTGTTGGAATCCGGTGCAATTCCGTTTTCCTGGCGATAGCCTTTGGCTTCAAAACCGTTGATTTTATTTCTTCCATATTGACCTCTCACAGCGTAATGATCCACCTTATCGGCGGGAATTCTTCGGATTGACTTCAGGACGTCAACTTTACGGTCTCTTATTTCTCCTGATTCCAGTGTTGCAGGCGGTTCCATGGCCACCATGCAAAGAATCTGCAGCAAATGATTCTGGATCATATCACGGAGTGCCCCGGTCTGTTCGTAGAAGCTTCCTCTTGTCTCTACGCCTACTTCTTCTGCTACGGTAATCTGTATCGATTCTATATGTTTGTGATCCCATAAAGGTTCAAAAATAGAATTTCCGAATCTGAAAGCCAGAATATTCTGTACGGTTTCTTTACCCAGATAATGATCAATTCTATAAATCTGCTCTTCTTCAAAAGCTTCGGAGAGAAGATTATTCAGCTCAATGGCCGATTGTTTATCGTGTCCGAAAGGTTTTTCGATAATAATCCTGTCTTTTTTAGGATCGGAAGCAAGCTCACTTTTTTTAATGTGATTGGAAATGGTGGAGATAAAATTTGGTCCGATGGACAAATAGAATAACCGATTGGCCCTGGTTCCGTAGATCGTGTCGAAGTTTATTAACTTCTTTTGTAAATCTGCATAAGAATCTTCCTGGTCAAGCTGATGTCTGAAATAGGTAATATGCGCCTGAAATCCTGCCCAGTCTTCCTGAGTCAGTTTTTTCCTTGAGAAATTCTCAAGATTTTCTTTTACATAATTTTTAAAATCTTCATCGGTATTTTCTGCCCTGCCCAAAGCAAGTATATTGAATCCTTTAGGCATTCTTCCGTCAATATATAAATTATAAAATGCCGGAAATAATTTTCTTTTTGCAAGATCACCCGTAGCACCAAAGATGATAACAGTAGTCGGCCTCAGGCTTTTATTTTCATTCATTTTCCCGAAATTTTATTGATTTGTACTGTTCCAGATTGTGTGAAAGATCCCTTCTCTGTCAATTCTTTGGTAAGTGTGCGCGCCGAAGTAATCCCTTTGTGCCTGGATAAGATTTACCGGCAATGATTTTGTGGTATACGCATCAAAATATCCCAGAGCTGTCTGAATGCCAAGACTTGAAATTCCGTTTGAAACCGCAAATGCAGCAGTCTTGCGAAGGGACTTTATTTTGGATTTCACCAATTCTGAAATCTCATTATCCAGTAAAATATTCGTTAATTGAGGATTTTCCGTATAAGCGGAATAGAATTTCTCAAGAAGCAGCGACCGGATGATGCAACCGCCTCTCCAGATTTTCACAACATCTTTTAAAGGAATTCCGAATTCATACTCTTCAGAGGCTTTGATGAGTAAAGCTAATCCCTGCGCATAGCTGATAAGAGTGGAAAGGTAAAGTGCCTCTCCAACTTCACGGATGAAAAGTTCTTTATCTTCAGGAGTGTTAATTTCTTTTTCGGCATACAGCTCTGAAGCCTGAATTCTTTCATCTTTATAGGCGGATAAAATTCTTGATGTTACCGCAATATCAATAGTCGGGATAGAAACGCCTATTTCCATGGCCTGTTCCGAGGTCCATTTTCCCGTTCCTTTTGCGCCGGCTTTATCCAGGATCTGATCAAGAAGATCATGATCGGTAAATTCGTCTTTCTGTTTAAAAATATCTCTGGTGATTTCGATGAGAAATGAATTCATTTCACCATTATTCCAATCTCTGAATACTTCATACAATTCATTATTGGAAAGGTTTGCTCCTCTTTTTAGAAGATCGTACGCTTCACTGATGAGCTGCATAATGGCATATTCGATACCGTTATGCACCATTTTCACATAGTTTCCGGCAGAACCTTTTCCCATATACGCCGTACAAGCTTCTCCGTCAACTTTGGCAGCAATAGCTTCAAGCATAGGCTGAAGAAGGGCGAATGCTTCAGCATCTCCGCCGGGCATAATACTCGGTCCCGTTCTGGCCCCTTTTTCACCACCTGAAACGCCGATTCCCATAAAATGGAGACCTTTGGAAGACATCCCGGAAATACGTCTGTCGGTATCTTTAAAATAAGAATTCCCGGCATCAATTACAATATCACCTTTGCTGAGTAATGGTGAAATATTGTCCAGAACGGCATCCACCGGTTTTCCTGCAGGAACCATAAGAATGATTTTTCTTGGAGTTTCCAATGTAGCTACAAATTCTTCCAGAGAGCCTGTTCCTTTGATTTGCATTTCCGAAGTTGCGTCGCTGTGCAGCTGTTTTACTTTCTCCTCATCGAGGTCAAAACCTGCTACTGAGAATCCGTTGTCAGCAATGTTGTAGAGAAGATTTCTTCCCATCACTCCGAGACCAACCATCCCATAATTATATCCTTTCATTGTATTGATATTAATATAAATTCTGTTTCCAGAGAATAAAATTACACAAATGCTTATGATGAAAAAAATAAAGTTCAAAAAACTGCTTATTATGAAAATCATTAAAATCATTAAAAAATCACTTAATACCTCAAAACAATATAAATTATTTAAATAATATTCGTTTTATATATCTAAAAACCACTTCTAAAAGCTTTTCATTAATTAATAAATTTTAACAAAAGTCGGATTAGATTTTTTAAATATCAGATTATTAACAGCTGTTTCAACACGGAATTTTAGTATTTTTGAGAAGCTAAATCCAAAATTAACTGATATGAAAAGTTCCAAAATATCAGGAGTCTTCAAACTAATCCGCTGGAAAGAAATTCTTGCCATTGTCATTTTACTTTTGGCATTTGTTTTCTTCAGAAGTGAAAGGCATGAACTTGCTTCTATCGGGCCTCAACTCGAGGAATCAGACCCTGCATGGATTGTCACCGGAATTTTTTTATCACTTATCTATATTCTTCTCCAGGGTTTAATGTATGTTACCAGCTTTAAAAGTGTTGACCTATCTATCAGTACTCCTGATGCCATTTCGCTTTTTCTGAAGCGTAATTTTTTAAGTGTTTTTCTACCGGCCGGAGGAGTGAGCTCTCTGGCTTATCTTCCAAGAAATATAAGAATTCTTGGCTACAAATCTTCAAAAGTGCATCAGGCCAGTGCCATTTATGGTTTTGTAGGTCTTCTTACCGTTGTTATTGTAGGAATTCCCCTACTTTTTTATGCTTTATCAATTCATAAAAATTTTGGTAACAGCTGGATTGGAATTTTTGTGTTAATTGCATCACTTTCCTTATTGTATGCAATCTTTATTTCTTTTAAGAGAAAAAACAGTTTCTATCGTCTTATCGGACAAAGATTTCCAAAATTGATCAGTTCCTCCGAAGAAATTTTCAGCAGCGAGATCAACAAGAAAAACTTCTGGTACACCGTTGCGATTTCAGTAATTATAGAATTTTGCGGTGTTTTTCATTTGTTGATTGCAATGTACGCTTTTGGCGTTAAAGATTCTTTTTCCGCAGCAGCAATTTCCTATGTAATTTCTGTATTGCTGATGATCATATCTCCTTTTTTAAGAGGCCTGGGTGCTGTGGAATTTTCCCTTACTTATATTCTTTCTATTTTTGGCTATCAGCATTCTGAAGGATTGGGAATCACTCTTCTTTATCGTTTTTTTGAATTTTGGCTGCCACTTGCTTTTGGAGTTTTAGCATTTCTGTGGGGTGGCCGGAAATTGTTTGCGCGCCTTCTGCCTGTTATGATGATTTTTTTACTTGGTGTGATCAATATTCTTTCGGTTATTACCCCGGCCTTGGCCAACAGGCTGAATCTTGTAAAAAATTATTTATCCTTAGATCTTATTCATCTTTCAAAAATGCTCACCCTTATTGCGGGAGTTCTGCTGTTGGTAACTTCCGCCAATCTCTTTAAGGGAACAAAAAGAGCATGGTATTTTGCGGTAGGGCTGGCCATCACATCAGTTATTTTCAATATTGCGAAAGCCCTCGACTACGAAGAGGCATTATTTGCACTGTTTACACTTGGTTTATTATTTTACAGCCGTAAAGAATATGCTTTCACAACAAGCAGGGTGTCACTTCAGCGAGGATTTGGGTGGTTTATAGGAATCTTCACGGCAATCTTCCTATTTAATTATCTTGCATTTTATTTTATCAGTAAGTCTCATTTCGGAATAGATTTTACAAAGGAGCAAGCCCTGTATTATACTTTGCATACTTTTCTTCTTTTTAAAGATTCCGGATTGGTGCCCAAAACAGGATTTGCTAAAGATTTTCAGCAACTAAATTATATCCTGGGAGTGATTTCATGGCTTGTTTTTATCTTTTCGTTTTACCGTACCAATACTTATAAAAAGCAGAACAGTTCACAAAATCATATAGATGCAGAAAGCCTGGTAAAAGAATACGGAGCCTCTTCTCTAGATTATTTTAAACTGACCCGGGATAAGCAGTTTTTCTTTTCCGAAAACAGGGAAGCTTTTTTATCTTACCGGATCGCCAATGGTTTTGCGGTAGTGCTTGAAGATCCCGTATGCGCAGAAGGTAATAAAACAAACAGTATTCTGGAATTTGAAAATTACTGCAGAAATCACAGCCTAAAAACTTCTTATTATCGCGTTGGCGAAAGCAGCCTGATTTATTTCAATCCGCTTCAAAAACAGAAACTTTTTATTGGTCAGGATGCTATTCTGGATGCCGAAAACTTCAATCTTACAGGTAAAGAAAGAAAGTCAGTAAGAAACGGAATTAATGCTCTTCAGAAATCCGGATATTCAACAGAAATAAAATACGCCCCACAGGATGGAAAAACTTTGGATCAGGTGGAGTCTGTTTCGAACGAATGGCTGAAAGAATTCGACAAAAAAGAAATTGTTTTTGCTGAAGGAATGTTTGAACGTGAAGTCGTAAAAAACCAGGACCTTATAACGATATCCAATCCGGAAGGAAAATGTATTGCTTTTCTTAATATAATCCCTTTTTGCGCTCCGGATGAGTGTAGTTATGATATGATCAGGAAAACTGAAAATGCTCCCAATGGCTCTACTGATACCATGATTGTGAAATTAATAGAATATGCTAAAAGCAAAAACCTCAAATTCATTAATATGGGAATGACCCCAATGGCCGGGATTAAAGAACCCGGTAATACTGCAGAAGAAATAATGAAATTTGCCTATCAGAGAGTCGGAAGTTTTAAGCATTATCAAACCCTGAGAAATTTTAAGGAAAAATATGCCGATCTGTGGGAAAACAAGTATATAATATATGATAATGATTTCGATCTTTTGCAGCTGCCTGCCGTTTTAAATAAAATAATGAAACCATGAAGCAATTCATTACATTAATCTTCAAAATAATCTGCGCATCACTGGTTCTGACCATCGGAGGATGCAAATCTGAATCTGATTTCAGGATTACCGAATGGAATAGTCATTCTGAAAAACCTATTATTTTTTACCTCAGCGGAGATGCCGGTTTTAATACCTTTTCAAAAAGTTTAGGTGAAAAACTGCATCATTTCGGATATGATATTTTTGCCTTAAATACCCAAATTTATTTCTGGAATAAAAAAACACCGGAACAGACTTCCTCCGATATTGAAAAGTATATTAACGTACAGCTGCAGGGAAGAAAAAACCAGCATGTGATCATCATAGGATTTTCATTTGGAGCAGATGTCACACCTTTCGTATATAACAGATTTTCAAATAATTTAAAAAATAAAATTCAGAAAATAGTTATTATTGGCCCTTCAAAAAGTAATGATTTTAAAATTCATCTTGAAGAATATTTGAGTCAGGAACCTAAAGGAAGTTTACCCGTTATCCCGGAAATTAATAAAATAACGCAGGTTCCGGTAATGGTTGTCCTCAGCGATTTTGAATATACGCATTTTTCTTATCAACAAATTACCCTGAAGAACAATTATCAGATGAAACATATCCCCGGAGATCATCATTATGGTGGCAATACGAAAATGCTGGCTGATTTTATCAATAATCATCTGAAATAATTCATTCTCGACAGATAATTTCTTTTCGCTAAAAATCATGTCTTAAGAGATATAATGACGTCTATAAAAATTGTATTTTTGACCAGTTCAGATTAAAAATATTATTACATCCTCAATCAATTAAACCAAAATGCAGATATTATCCTTTAAAATTGCCACTTCCGCAGCAGCAATTTGTTTCAGTACGGCTGTTTTTGCACAACAAAAATATTCTGTAAGCGGTACTATAAAAGATATTAATAACGGAGAGCTTATGATTGGGGTTACAGTAAAAGTTGCTGAAGACCCTACCATTTCTGTAGTTTCCAACGATTATGGATTTTATTCGCTTTCGCTTCCCAAAGGCACTTATCATCTCATCATTTCAAATCCAGGTTTTAAAGATTTTCAGCAAAATATTACGGTTGAAGATAATATAAAACAGGATCTGCAGCTCGCTCAGGAAGAAGAAAAAGTAGCGAAGATTGAGGAGGTAGTCATCTCGGGAGTTAAAAAGGACAAAAACCTGACTACCGCACAAATGGGAACAGAAACGCTAAGCATCAAAAATATCGAAAAACTGCCTGTTCTTTTTGGCGAAAAAGATATTATGAAAACCATTCAGCTTTTACCGGGTATAAAAAGCAATGGAGAAGGCAGCAGCGGATTCAGCGTTCGTGGCGGAGCAACAGATCAAAACCTTATTCTGCTTGATGAAGCTGCCGTTTACAACGCTTCACATCTTCTTGGTTTTTTCAGTACTTTCAACAGTGATGCCCTGAAGGATGCGAGTATTATCAAGGGAAGCAGTCCGGCTCAATATGGCGGCCGCCTGTCTTCTGTACTGGATGTTAAAATGAAGGATGGAAATAATAAAGAATATAATGTGAACGGCGGCCTCGGACTGATCAGCAGCAGACTGAGTGTTGAAGGTCCTATTCAAAAAGAAAAGTCTTCTTTCATTGTTTCCGGAAGAAGAACCTATGCTGATGTATTCTTAAAGGCAACCGATGATTTTAAAGACAGTAAACTTTATTTTTACGATTTAAATTTAAAGGCTAATTACCAGATTAACGAAAACAACAGGCTTTATTTATCAGGATATTTCGGAAGAGATGTTTTGGGATTGGGTGACACTTTTGCAACCGACTGGGGAAATACTACTGCTACCCTGCGTTGGAACAGTATCATCAGCAGCAAATTGTTTTCCAATACCTCTTTTATATTCAGCAATTATAATTATAATGTAAGCTTAAGCAGCAACAATAATACTTTCGGACTTTCTTCCGAAATTGAAGACTGGAATCTGAAGCAAGATTTTACCTGGTTTGCGGGGAATAATCATTCCGTGAAGTTTGGTCTTCAGTCGATTTACCACACCATTACACCCAGCAGCGCATCCGGAACCAGTGTCAGCAGTTTTCCCAGAAACCCGAGACATTCGTGGGAAAATGCTTTTTACATAAATGATGATTATAAAGTAAATGAGAAACTTACCGTGAACTACGGGATAAGGCTTTCCTTATTCAGTGTTTTAGGTGGTGATACTTTCAACACGTATGAAAATGGAGTTCTTACAGGTTCTAAATTTCTTGAAAAAGGAAAATTTGGCAAAACCTATATAAATCCGGAACCTAGAATTACAGCCAACTACCGCATCAACGACGTAAGCAGCATAAAAGGAGGGTATTCCAGAAATACGCAGAACCTGCATTTATTGAGCAACAGTGGAAGCGGAAATCCTACAGACCAATGGATCGGAAGCAGCTATACAGTGAAACCGGAAATCGCAGATCAGGTAAGCATTGGCTACAGCAGAAATTTCAGTAATAATAATTATGAACTTAATACTGAAGTATATTACAAATCTATGCAGAACCAGATCGATTATAAAAACGGGGCACAGATAACCTTCGATACGGCAGCCGATGTAGAGAGTGAGCTTCTTTTCGGTAAAGGAAGAGCATACGGACTTGAAATTATCGCCAAAAAGAAAAGCGGAAAACTTACCGGATGGATTTCCTACACCCTTTCGAAAACGGAAAGAAAAATTGACGGCATTAATGATAATGAATGGTATAACGCAAGAATGGATAAAACGCATGATCTTTCGCTAGTAGCAACGTATCAGCTTAATCCGAAATGGTCTTTTTCCGGATTATTTCTGTACAGTACCGGTAATGCCGTAACTTTCCCTACAGGAAAATATGAACTGAACGGGCAAACTGTTTTTCAATACAGCAAACGAAACGCAGACCGTATGCCGGCTTATCACAGAATGGATCTGAATGCCACTTATGAACCCGCTTCCAACCGACGCTTTAAGGGATCATGGTCATTCGGGATCTACAATGTTTACGGCCGGGAAAATGCCTATGTAATTAATTTTGAAGATAATCCTGACAGCCCGGGAACAACGAGAGCCGTACAGACATCCCTGTTCAGATGGGTTCCCAATATCACTTATAATTTTAAGTTTTAATCATGAAAAAAATATTTTTAATCATAGCAGCACTTACAATAACCGTTTCATGTGAAAAAGAAATTGATCTTGATCTCGAAAATCAAAGCGGAAAAATTGTAATTGAAGGTAATATTACGGATAAAGCAGGTCCTTATATTGTAAAAATAACAAAATCGGTTTCTTTTACCTCTCTCAATGAGTATCCTGCCGTAGAAGGTGCGCAGGTAACCCTGAAAGACGATGCGGGACATTCTGAAATACTGCAGTACATAGGCGGCGGAAACTATCGGACCTCGGCGATCACCGGTGAGCCGGGAAGAACGTATACCCTGACAGTAAAAGCTGAAGGTAATGAATATGTTGCGCAGAGTACCATGCCCCAGCCGGTTGCTTTTGAAGGTCTTATGCAGGATTCTTTTGTAGTGGCGGGCGAAACAAGCTATACACTTCTGCCTGTTTTCACGGATCCTCCTGCCTTAGGGAACCGTTACCTTTTCAGTTTCACCGTAAACAATAATCCTAAAAAGTTTTTCTCGGAATTTTCAGACAATGTAAATAATGGTATGCTCAATCAAAGGCCATTGCTGCTTCCTAATGATGACAGTGATCCCGGAGATATAAAAGTTGTGCCCGGAGATATTATTTATGTTGAAATGCAGTGTATCGATAACCAGGTATATACCTTCTACTCTGCTCTTCTTCAGCTTTCCGGCAGTGGTCCCGGTGGCGGAATTACGCCGGCCAATCCGCCGAGTAACATCAGTAATGGCGCGCTGGGATATTTTTCCGCGCATACCTCAGAAAAGTTAAGTGCCGTTATTCAATAACGGCACTTTATTTAATAATAAATTTTGAGTTCAAATCTTAACATTTCCAATGGTTACGCATACATTTTTGATTCAATCGGCAGACAAAGAAGGTTTTTCTTTACCAGCAGGAAGAGGTCATCAAAATAAAAAGGAATAGAAATGTCATTTTTTTCTGTAAGAATTATTCCGTCCTCATCGGTACAGTAAAGCCTGAAAACGTTTCCTTCTACTCTTTTAAAATGCCAGTGCTGTGTTTCACAGTTGATTTTTGGCTGTTCTTCCAGAATGATCTCCAGCAACCAGCTGCAATCTTCTTCGTTGGAAACATCCACAATTCCTTTGGTTAATTTATAACCTTCTTTAAATTCAAACAGTTCTTCTGTTGATGTGTAAGAGTCGTAAAGCGTGTTTACGGAATTTCTTTTTTTGTTTCTTTTAATACTCATGAGATTAGTTAATTAATTATTCTTAGTTTTAGTTCAATTTTGTTTTAATATCATCCATACTTTTAGAAGTATGATTGGCTGTATCATTTTTGATAAGCTTTACAAATTCATTATATTCTCCCGGCAAGATGAGGTAGCTGCCAATTTTCCATATCGTGATTTCATTAAATAAAAAATCCGGTGATATAAAAGTATTTTCAAAAAGAATACTTCCTGAACTGTCTTTGCATTGGAGCTCATAATCTAACCCTTCTTTTCTCTTCAGCTTCCAGAACTCCACCAATTGTACACCAGATGCTTTCTGCTGAAAACAGATGATCTGTAAAAGCCATTGGCATTGTGTTTCGCCGGATATTCTGAAAATCCCTTCAGAGAGAAAAAATCCGGATTGAAATTCAATAAAATCTCTTGGCTGTATAAAATGACGGTAATAGTCATTCGCCGATTGCATATAATTTTTCATTTGTATTAATATTCTATAATTTTGTTTTATCTTTGCAAATATAGACTAAATTCCGACTATAAAAAATAATTATGGACAAAATTCAGACCACGAAAGAAAGAATTTTAATTTTTTTAGAGGCAAACAACATTAAAAAGGAAACTTTTTACAGAGAAAGCGGGATTTCGGCATCCAATTTTAAAGGTGCCGGACTGAAGAGTGACCTAGGTGTAGATAAGCTTGCTCGGATTCTAAGAGTCTATCCGGACCTTAATGATAACCTTGTCTGGCTGATCACCGGTGAAGGAGAATTGTTAACAGAAGCTGATAAAAACAAAAAAGACCATCGGAATGATGATCTTTATACTAATGAGATTAATGATAAGATTGGAGATCTGCTTGCCAATTTGTTTGCCCAGTATAATACTCAGGACAAAACATTAATGTTTCTGCAAAGCCAGATCAGTAAAATTGAAAAGAAATACAGTAAAGCTATTTCAGAACAAAATAAGATGTTGAACGAAATACTTTCAGCAATGAAAATATCTGCCAAATAAATTAGTTTTTATTAATGATAATCTTTTCTGAACCATAAATAAAACTCTTCGTAGGTACAGACATAACGATATACCCCAGTTCATTGGTAAATACTTCCAGTTCCTCAAGGGTTTTTATAAATCCGTTATTGATTTCTTTCTTTACCAAATTCATTTTTCTTATATATTCCTCCTCAGATATTACCGTATTGTCATAATCTTCCCATAATTTATCCGAGAGAGCAACAAGAATCTTTAATCTATCTCTGTGACTACTCATTTTTTCCTAAACGTTTAAATAATATGGAAGAAAATCTTTCAAGCGTACTGTTATTAAATTTATCAAGCAGATAAATTTTTCTGTAATATCTATCCAGCAGAAACACAAGGACTATAATCACCAACAGCAGGCAAATTATTGCTGCATCCGCAATTGCGGAAATTTTGTTCTGGTTAAAGAACACAAATTTCACATAAGTGCTTAGGTGAAAGTACCCCGATATTAAAGCCGCATAAAAAGTAAACCTGTTTGCCCTGAACAATCCGCCCAGCGCCAACAGTATCATACAAACCGGTATCGACAAAAAGTAAATAGCAGAATCCAGATCAAGACTTCTTACACCTGCGTTATTATCCAACTGCACCGTTACATCAGTGAAGTATCCTACTATATTGTTCAGAAATGGCAATATAGCTGAAATAATAACAAAAACAGAAGCCGTAATCTCAATAATGAGCTTACTTAGGCCTGTCCGGTTTTGTCGGATCAATTGTTTCTCCTGTGTCAGTTCCTGCCTGTTCTGCGGAGATGTCTGCTGGGATTGCTTGTGGTGCATCGATAATTACCTTGGTTTTCGTTGAATCTGTTTTTTTAGCTGTTTCATCTCCTTGATTGCTTTCAGTTTTAAAAGCTTCTGGAGTCTTACTCGTCTTCGGGTATGAATCTCCCTCTTCATACCTATCCGAACAAGCCGCTAAAAGGGATAATAATAAGATTCCGGATAATAATAGTTTTATGTTCATAGTAAAAATAATTTTTAGCACCTAAAGATAAAGTTTTTAACTCTAAATTTAGATATAGTAAAAATATAATAATTACTTCTTATTTCCTATAAGAATATTCATATAATTTTTCCGGATTTTATTATATCACCGCATATTGAATTCAAATTTAGTAAAATATATTCAGATTTAAGAAAATAAATGAAAAAATAAAACTTAAAATTTATTGAATTACAAAGTAATGTACCTGTTTTAAAACAGTGCTGCCACTAATAAAATGCTAAGTAATTTAACACAGGATCTGTTGAAATAATTTTTAAACTATTGACAGTCAAAAATTTAAAAATAATATCTTTTATTCATTGATACAATCCAAAAATCAATTAAAAAAATAACTCCACTTTTAACATACCATATTTAAAAGGGAACTTTTTTTTCCACACAGAACGATTGTCAAATAGTTTCATTTGATAAAACAATATGAGACGTAATCGAATATAAAAAGTAAAATATACCATAACAACAATAAATCATGACATGTTTTTCTTATGCTTGGCCGTAATTTTGCACTCTTATATCACAATTGATATGGAAAAACACACCAAAATAAAAACAATCTTAGTTGCTATTGATTTTACCCAAAAAACAGATAGCGCAACAATTCTTGCCGTACATATGGCAAAAAGACATAATGCAAGAATCATCCTGTTCCATAATGTAATGAATTTTTTTATCATTGACCGGACAGGCAGGCAGATCGTAGGTGAAGATACAGTTACTAAACAATATGCTGAAGCAGAAAACAGTCTCGAAATGATTAAAAATTCTCTGCAGCAAAACTATAACGACATTACCTTTTTAAAAAGAATCGGGACAGAGACCATTACCAACAGCATCAATAATATTGTTGAGGAAGAATCTGTAGACATTGTCATTACTGGGACATCCGGAAAACAGGGATTGCGGGAGCTTATCCTTGGGTCGTCTTCTTATCAGATTCTTAAAGGAGTAAACTGTTCGGTTCTGATGATGCCGGAAGATTCCAGACAATTCAAATTTGAGAGAATCCTGGTTCCTGTACGTGTTCTTGAAAAACTTAAAGAAAAAATGGAAATCTCAAAACTTATAGCCGAAAAGAATAAAGGTTTTATCAGTCTTTTCGGAATTTCGGGAGATGAAAATTTTACCAGCATCCGAAAAGCTTTTATAAATATACGGGAATCTCTGAAAGGAAGTGCTACGGAACATTATACTTCATTTACTGTGAGCAATGATAAAGCCGTGGAAATATCCAAAGCTTCTAAAGATGCCGAATTTGATCTTATTATTCTGAATTATCAGGATGAAGAAAGCTGGAAATCATTCTTTTCTGAGAATTTTTTCAAGCAGATCATTAATAACACATCCGTTCCGTTGTTGTTTTTTAAAGATGATGACATGCCTGCCCAGGATCCGGAACCGGCGGGTTACGACATTACACTACCTTTTCCGGGATAATAATAAAGATGATAACAATTAATATATACAACCCAAAAAATTTAACAGAAAAAACTGAAATTTCAGCATTAACAGCATTTCTATTCGAGCACCTCGGCCAGTACGGAGATCCTGAGAAAGATATCAGAAAAGCTATAGAATATGCTTTAGGTATTGAAAATAAACCCGGCGGAACAATTGTCACAGCGGTGGATCAGCAGACCGGAAAACTGAAGGGAGTCTGTGTTGTCAACAAAACCGGAATGAGCGGTTACATTCCTGAAAATATTCTGGTTTACATTGCTACAGACAAAGAATCCAGAGGACTGGGAATTGGAAAAAATATCATGCAGAAAGTTATTGAAACCACAGATGGAGATATCGCTCTTCACTGTGAAAGCGAAAATCCTGCCCGTAACCTTTATGAAAAACTTGGATTCAAAAGCAAATATCTTGAAATGCGATTAAAAAAATAATATGTCTTATATCACTCTAAATACAGAAAAGCTTGCGCAGAATTATGATTTTTTAAATCATCTTTTTGACAGGCATGAAATAGAATGGGCAGTTGTTGCCAAACTTCTCTGCGGAAACGAAATCTTCCTGAAGAGTCTTCTTTCAGTAATAGATACGGATATCTGTGATTCGCGTCTCAGCAATCTGAAAAAAATCAAGGAACTTTCCCCTGAAACCAAAACTGTTTACATAAAACCTCCGGCAAAACGTCTTGCAGCAAGTATTGTAAAATATGCAGATGTAAGTTTCAATTCAGAAATTGAAACCATAAAAGCACTTTCAGAAGAAGCTTTCAAACAAGACAAAATTCACCGTATCGTCATTATGATAGAGATGGGTGAGCTTCGGGAAGGTATTATGGCAGATTCTCTTCCTGATTTTTATGCGGAAGTTTTAAAGTTTCCCAATATTGAAGTTTCAGGAATCGGAACCAATCTCAAATGTCTTAACGGCATTCTTCCGGACCGGGAAAAACTCAATCGTCTTGTCAATTACAGAAGAAACACTGAGAAGATTTTTAAAAAGAAAATTCCATACATCAGTGCAGGTTCATCCGTAACGATTCCTTTGATCAGCAAGGGCAAAGTTCCGGACGGAATCAATCATTTCCGGGTTGGAGAAAGTCTTTTCTTCGGAACCGATGTCTTTAATGATACTTACATTAAAGGAATGCACAAGGATGTTTTTACCCTGACGGCGGAAGTAATTGAAATGATTGAAAAACCCATGGTTCCTACCGGAAGAGTGGGAAAAAATCTTACCGGTGAAAGTCCGGAATACGATGAAAAAGACAGAGATAAGACTTCTGTAAGGGCCATTGTAGATCTTGGCGTTCTTGATATTGATGTGAAGCAGGTATATCCTCTCTCTGAAGGGATTGAAGTGTTGGGAGCAAGCTCAGACATGATGATTCTGAATATCACCGATGATAAAAAAGATTTAAAAGTTGGCGACGAAATCAATTTCGGAGTAAGCTATCTCGCTGTACTGCGTGCTATGAATTCAGATTATGTAGACAAGAAGGTAGTCAATTCATTAAAAATGAAGAAAAAATCCGAAAAGGCAGAAGTTTAATTTTTAAATTTTCGGTATTAAATCAATAAAGGAAAAGCATATATTGTGAAACAGGATATCAAAACACTGCAACTGTATCATCTGGAGAAAGTACATTATCTGAAAAATGAAGTACTGATTCTCCCTGTTGCTTTGTTATTTGATAAAATGAACGTTAATAAACATTGGCGAAACCGTTTTTATTCTATTTTTTTGTTTAAAGAAGCAAAAGGTTCGGTAATCATTGATGATCATTTGTATGAATTGAAAAAAGACAGTCTCCTCTTCCTTAATTACAATCAGGTATATTATTTTAATCCTTCATGGGTTCCCGAAGGCTATGTGATATTATTTACAAAATCCTTTTACAATCATGTTTATACCGGCAATAAGCTCATCAGAAGCGACACCGCAATGGCGGAAATGCCACAGATGATAGATCTTGGTGCATCATCTGTAGCGGAGTTCTGGCAGCAATTTTATATCATCAGAAAAGAATACGGCAGAAACCGGATGTTTGCAAAAGAAATGATCTGTATGCAGCTTAAGATATTCATATTAAGATACATAAGAGCTTCTAAAATAATAAAAGAATACAGCCTGCCTGCCGATCATAAAAAAGAAATTGTTGCCAGGTTTTCAGAGCTTGTCAATCAGTTTTATAAAGAACTGAAAACAACTGCTCCCTATGCAGAAAAATTAAATCTTAGTCCTAATTATTTAAACATGCTTATTAAGCAACATCTTGCCCTAAGTGCAGGACAGCTTATAAAAAACAGGGTAATTCTGGAAGCAGAAAGGCTGTTGCTCCACACCCATCTATCCGTTACTGAAATTTCTTACGAACTCGGTTTTAGCGACAATTCACATTTCGGAAAATATTTTAAGTCTGCCACCAACAAATCTCCCAAAATCTTTCGTACAGAAAATAAAATTCAAAAATCCTGAAATTTTAACATTGTAATCATAAATCATTACAATTTCATCAACGTGCTTTACATACCACAATTATTATTTTTTCTCCAATGTTTTAATACATTAGCAAAAAAATAAAGGTGTCTTATACCATAAAAACAACGAAGGAAGGATTGATTTATATTAAAGCTTCAAGCATTATAGGAGTAAGCAGACCCAACTCGATTGACGGTGCAAAAGTTTCCGGTGGTCCTTTAATTATCAACGCTGATCATGTTACCTTTTTAAGCTTTGATACGGAAAGTAAGGTTACTTATTTTATGATGAACGGTTTTCAGATCTCCATGAAAATTCTATTTCAGGATGCGGAAGAAGCACTCCAATATGCTAAATCGCATGTGGATAAAATTATAAAAGACTGATTTTTTATAATTTCTATATTGAATAATTCTTAAACATCATATTCAGATTCCAAAATATTGTCGGCACAGCCTTTGAATGAAATCAGCAGATGTGTTGTAATTGTAAAACCGGATCATCAGGATATCCGCTATAATTACAGCAATCTGAACCGACTTCATCTGAAATCAATATGAAAAAATTTCTGTCTGTATTCATCGCCGTAATATCAGCATTTATTGCTGTAATCTGTCTTTCAGGTTACCATTTTATATTTAAAGTGTTTGCCCTGAATATCAAAAAAGGTCCGATAACACCATCAAGCGATGATGCAGAAAAGTTTTCATCCAGAAGCATTCCGAATAAAAATCCCGAGCCCTGGCAAAAATCAATATCGTACAACTCTGCTACAATTCCGGAAACTATTCTTAAAGAGCTGAAAAAAACAAGAGCCTCATCCCTTATTGTTATCCGAAATAACGAAATCATTCACGAAAAATATTGGAAAGACCACAATTCTTCATCCCTGATGAATTCTTTTTCAATGGCTAAGGGTATTCTTTCATTATTGGTGGGATGTGCCATTGACGACGGCTATCTTCAGTCGGAACACCAGTTTCTATCATCAATTTTTCCATCCTATAAAAACAATAAATACGGTAAGCATATTACCTTATACCATCTCATGACCATGCAGGCCGGACTGGACTGGAAGGAAGAATACCACCACCCTTTTTCTGAAAATTCAAAACAATATTTTGTTGAAGATCTTGCCCAACAGGCTTTTGAAACTGAATGTAAAGAAATGCCGGGTCAGCATTATGAATATCAAAGCGTTGCTGCACAGCTTCTTGGTCTTGCGTTAAGAAAAGCCACACAAAAAGATCTTGCCACCTATCTTTCTGAAAAAATATGGAAACCTCTGGGTATGGAATCTCCCGCAAAATGGAGCATTGATAAAAAAGGTGTAGAAAAAGCATTCTGCTGCATTCATGCCAGATCAAGAGATTTTGCTAAAATTGGTCAGCTGGTGATGCAGAATGGAAGCTGGAAAGGAAAACAAATCATCAGCGAAGAATACTGCAAAAGAATGTTGACACCAACGAAAATAAATGACGCATTTGGCTTTACCATCTGGGCAGATGATGAAGATTCTTTACAATACCGGTTTTTCTACGGCTTTTTAGGCCAGTTTATCATTATGATTCCTGAAAAACAAATGGTTATTGTAAAAACCGGATTTTACAACAGACTGGAAGTGGATCAAAAGAAACGGCCGCTTCAGGTAAAACTTTTCGCCGAAGAATTTTCAAAGATGATCTAGATGATCAGAATCATTTTTTAATTCTATATATACCACATTTTATTAGGTACCCAAGTACTGGCATACGCTTTGGAGTAAGATCATGACTGCAATCATAAACCGATTCAAAAAAATTTATATAACCGGTTTTCAATGATGCATCAATTACTGCAAAATAGAAGTATAGATATGGAAAAAATCGACAGTATAGGAATTGTCGGGGGCGGACCGGCAGCATTATTTGTTGTCAAACATCTGATCTCCGAAAATATATATCCCCAGACATTATATATTTTTGAAAAAAACACGAGAATAGGCGCAGGAATGCCTTACAGCCAAGAAGGTGCAGCCAAAGAACATGTAGCTAACGTTTCTGCCAATGAACTTCCTGAGCTTCCCGAAACTTTTTCATCATTTATCCAAAGAAAGCCTTATCCGCATCATCCTGATTTCTCAGATTATCGCGATATCAATGAATATAAAGTGATCCCGAGGTTAATATTAGGCGATTATCTGGAAGAACAATTCAAAATACTTCTGAATACTGCCAGAAAAAAAGGTGTTACAGTAAAAGTGTTCACCGAAACGACAGTTATTGATATCCGCAAAAAAGATCATCTTTTTGAAATTATTACAGGTGGGGATGATATCTATGAGTGCTCGGCAACAATTATCTGTACCGGACATCACTGGCCTAAAAAATTTGAAGGAAATAAAAACGGATGGTACGATTCTCCTTATCCGCCGTCAAAATTTTCTTCGCCAACCAATTACCCGATTGCCATACGCGGAACTTCTCTCACAGCGGTTGATGCTATTAAAACACTTGCGAGACTTAACGGAACATTTAGTGAAAAAGATAATGAGATGATCTATACTTTACATGAAAACAGCAGTAATTTTTCCCTTACCTTATTTTCAAAAAGAGGGTATCTTCCTGCGCTTCGATTTCATTCTGAGGGAAGTGCTTTTTCAGAGGGGTGGATTATGTCTCAGGAAGAAATTTATGAATACAAAGAAAAAAACGGAGGTTTTGTAGATTTAAATTATGTATTTGAACGCAATTTCAAGCAGCCGCTCCGTAAAAAAAATGAAAAATTTTATAATGAAATTAAAGACCTCACCATTGAACAGTTTGTAGAAAAAATGCTGGCTTTGCGTGAGGAACTGGACAGTTTCGAGCTTTTTAAAGCAGAATATTACGAAGCACAAAAATCAATCGAAAGACACCAGACCATCGCTTGGAAAGAAACACTTTCGGCATTCAGCTATGCGATTAATTATCCGGCCAAGCATTTTTCGGCAGAAGATATGATCAGGATGAAAAAAACGCTGCTTCCTCTTATTTCGGTGATTATTGCATCATTACCACAGTCCTCATACAGGGAAATTATTGCTTTATATAATCAGGGACTCATCAGTCTTGTCAGCGTAGATGATGAGAGCTATGTAGAACCCCATCAGGAAGAAGGTGCAATATATCATTATACCGATCATCATTCAGGAGAAGCAAAATCAGATCATTACAGAATGTATGTTGATGCTGTGGGACAGCAGCCGGTACAATTCAATGATATTCCTTTCAAAACACTTCGTGAAGAAGGATTAATCAGTTCCGGATATCTTAAGTTTAAAGATACAAGTACAGGAAAAACGCAGTTTGAAAAAGGCAATAAAAAAATCCTGAAAATCGAACCGGAAAACTATTATCTTCGTGTGGATGGACTGAATATCAACGATTATTTCCAGGCACTTGATTATTACGGAAGGGCAACACAAAATCTTTTTATTATGACCGTGCCATACATTGCAGGACTCAATCCGGATTATTCGGGTCTTGATTTTTGTGATACCGCGGGAAAAAGAGTGGCAACCTGTTTAAAATCAGGAATAATTGCTGACCAAATCGTTTCTTAATTCAGAATATTTAATGATAAATCAATGAGCTCGCATAACGGTGAGCTCTTTTTATGAGTATTATTTCCGTGTCCTTTTTAACTGGCGTATTCTGGGAGTCAATAATTTTTGTTGTCCCTGATAGAACTCCCGGTATTTTTTTATACTCTTTTCCAAGTTTCTTTTCTTGCTTAAATAATCTTCATACAGCTCATTCAGCTCGATCATCATCTGATGAGCATCTTCCGGATTGATACAGAATTCATGTTTCGAATTCTTGATGAGATCCGAATAATATTTCATTCTTTCGATGAGACTGGTATGGATTTTCGGCTCTATTCCCTGCATTTTTTGTTTATTTAAAATTTAACCCTGAAAATCCCGCTGCCGGACTGTCACTCTGAAATAAAACTTTAATTTCATTTTCATCAGCATTCGTATTTCCCTGCTTAGAATAGATTTTATTCAGAACAGATGAAAGTAAAGCTTCAGCAGGATCGCCTAAAGGCATTAACGGTAAATTATTAAATTCATTGACAGCAAATTGCGGACTTATACCGTTGATATAACCACCCTCTTCATTGGCATTGAACACTTTATAAATAACAGGATGAAGCTGCCATGTAATTTTTTTCGGTTTTCTTTTATCCTCAATGATAAATCCGGCCATATCTTTTCCTAAAGTAGCCTCTCCTACCTGAATTACTTCCATGTACGGCTTAAGATTATTGATTACAATTTCAGCGGCGGATGCTGTACTTCCCGAAGTCAGCACATACACTCTGTTTAAGCCTAAGGAATGGGCATGCAAAGCATCAAAAGATAGTGCACCGGGATCATAGGCCATTTGCTGGGAAAAGGTTCTGCTGAGTTCACCACCGTTCTTATTACCTTTATAGATAATGAACTTGGAATTCGCTGAAATTCCTGAAGGTATCATTGCACACAGTGCTGCTGCAGAGGAAACAGAACCTCCGTAATTGTAGCGGAGATCTAAAATAAGTTCCTGAATCCCTGATGATTTGAATTCACTGAACTTCTGGTTCAGAGCGGAAGTCATTCCATCCGGAAAATCATACATGTAAAGATAACCGGTTTTTTTACCGTTCTGCTCAAAAATTTTGGAGAGTAGCGGCTGTTCAAGAGAATAACCGTAATATACCGTTACATTTTTTTCATTAATAACAGATCCGTTCTGCCAGTTTCCGACTGTCAGATCAATAACGGTTTTGCTTGAAATGGATTCCGTCAATTGTTTCGCATTGGAAGCAGTGATGGCTTGTCCGTTTATTTTTTTGATCACCATTCCACGTTCCAAGCCTGAGTTGGAAGCAGGAGAATTTTTTAAAACCAGTTTAACTACCGTTACTATTTCACCTCCTGACAACTGCAGGATCGCGTAATCGAAACCGAATAAGTTCCGTACAGATTTCGGATATGTATTGGGATCAGCAGTATTAACAATGAAAGAAAAGCGGTCCTGCGATGATAATAAGCTTTTAAAAAAGTCCTTTGTAGAAAGATGATAGTCCGGTTTTGCAGGCATTTGATCTGCCCAATAATAATACCGGCGCATGCTATCCTGAATCCAGCGGTTGGTATATTCCGTAGTTCCTTCCGGGAAGTCCGGCGCGTCATCATCCGTCCGGTTACAAGAAACCGTGAAAGCTGACAACATCATTACCCACAAAAACTGAATTTTAAAAAAATCTTTCATAAATAATTATTTATAAATAATCTGCTAGGTCAATATCTCCTTTAATGACCAATACTCCATTTTCCATTTTTTCCTGAAGAACAATCATATTGGCTCCAATATCCTGTTTTAAGGTTGCTTTTATAATAGTAGTTCCTGTGTAAGGTTCCGTAGTTCCAGATTTATACAATTCAAGATAGACAGGAGCGGTAGCACTGAAATAGTTATATATTTTTACACTGGTAAAATCTCTTCTTCCAATGTTGTCAAATTCGGCAAGCACGACGCCATTTTCTCTTTTTAGGACACCTTTCACACTCTGAAGGGAAGATCCTGAAAATTCGCCAAGATTGGGAAAGATAAACTCAAAGCCTACTTTTCCCAAATTCACCTGTGGTTTTACGGCATAGGTCTGCAGGAAAATTCCAGGAAGATTGAAGAAATACAGATTTTTGTAACCCTTGGCATTATTATAATTAATAGAATATGCAACAATCTTGCTTCCTGTCTGATGGTTGTAAATTTCCAATTCGTCGGTTTCCCCGTTATCAAGCACAAAATTGATTTTGGTTTCTATTTTATCCGTATAAGATGTGGCACCATTGATGGAAACGGGCTGGCCATTCAGCCTCATCTGAATAATATCCGGTTTTGAAAATCCTTTCACCGTAACTTCGGCAGGAATCTGATCTTTATCATAAGTTTCCAACGTGCTGTTGTCGGTGCATGAAAAAAATATGGTGAACGCTAAAAATGCTAAAAAGTTTTTCATTTTATTAGTATTGGGTCATTATCAACATTAAAAAAACTGCCCAAAACCGATCTGGCATCGGGCAATTACCTAATTTTAAAATCTAATTGAAAATGTTTACTTGAGTTTTCATGGTTTCCTTGTAAAGGAATCTTTTATTTTTTAATAAACTTCAGTCTTTCCGCTATTTTACCATCGGATACTTCTGCCACATATGTTCCTGAAGATAAAGCTGTAACATTAATGTTTTTTGAATACTTTGACATCAAAACTTTTTGTCCTGACATATTGTAAACGCTTACCACAACCGAATTTTCATTCAATACCGGATTAAGCTTAAGCTGCAAAAATTCGGAAACAGGATTTTCCTTTACTTTCGTAAGTGTTTTTTGTGCTGCTGATTCTTTTGTCCCAAGAACAAATGAGGATGCATAAATTCCTATCTCATCAATATTGATATTCTGAACGTTCAGTCCTGAAGTAATTCTATTTGACCAGAAACCGATATAAATTTTCTTTCCAGCAAAGCTTGAAAGGTTCACTAAACTTTCCGCAGACTGTGTTAAATCTGTAGAAGGCCACGGATTCGCCGTATTTCCGGCGATAATGGTATATGGGCTTGTAATGGTGTTACCGTTTCCGTCTACCGTCATTGCCTGGAAATCTGCAACGGTAGGAACCGGTTTCTGAGGGGTGCTGGTAAAAATCCAAAGATCTCTCCCTACAATAGTATGGGTTGTTCTCTGTCTGCTGATATAGGCTGCAAGAGTGATCGTTCCTGAAGCTCCTGTTAAATCGATTTCAGGCGAAATAATCCAGTCATTCTCCGTAGAAAAATTGGCAGCTGTACCAGTAGGCACAAGATTAATGGAATATCTTAAAACCCCTGAAGCACCATATGTAAGAGCCGTTCCGTTGTAGTAAATATTATTTCCCTGCTGCCATTGGTTGCTGTTTCCATTTCCGTTAAAAAACGTCCATCCCTGAAGATCATCAGGGGTATCAAAAGAATTTACCCATACAGGAATCTGAGAATAAGCCATCAGCGGCAGAAGCAGAATAGAAAATAAAATTGTTTTTTTCATTATGAAAATATTTATCAGATTAAAAAAGCAGGAAACAGCAGCATCTCCACTATTTCCTGCATTGAAAGTTATTCTACGATTGAGAAATCATATTTAGTCCAGGAAGCAAAGAAATTTCCGCAGTTTCTTGATCCAAGATCAACAGTACCTGAGTTGAAGAACGGCTGAGGCATACCTCCGTTAAGTGTGGTTGCCGTACCTCCGGAAACAGTAAGTGCAGACTTTGTAGATCCTACTAATGAAGCAAAATTGAAAGTATATCCATAAGCCTGTACATTCGTAAAATTAAGATCAGAAAGGTTCACAGGAGCACCGCTTACCGTTTCCAATAGTACCCCAACAGGATAGCCCGTTACCGTAGCATTGTTTAATGTTAATTTTCCATTTCTTCTCACGTGAATTGCATTTTCATACAAAGCTCCGAATGAAGAAGTACCCGCTCCTACAATCGTAAGATTGTTGATTACCGGATGCGTAAATGGTGAAGCAGAAGAACCAGTTCCGTCGTTATCAAGCTCAATACCATTAGAATCAGGATTAGAACCACTAAGACTGTGCGTAGAATTTTGATCTGCCAATGCCAGAGCACAGTCAATTGTTCCGCTGTATCCGAAATCGAAATCGAAGTTATCATCATCCGATGCAAAAGAAATAAGATTTGATGCATTTACAGTACCTCCGAAGAATTCGAAAGAATCGTCTCTACCGTAAGCAACCTGGATGTGATCCAAAGTAGTACCGCTTCCAACTCCTCCTAAAGTTAATCCGTTGATTTCGTTTCCTGAATTAGGAGCAAGAAGATCGTACCCTGCAAATTCGATACGGGCGTACTTCAGAATTCCGCTGTTGTCTGAAGCATTAGAGCCTCCGTACTGGTAATCTGCTCCGGATAACCCCTCGATTACCGTAGTGGTCGGTTTGTTGGTCGGTGCAGCTCCCAGCATGATTACCCCTCCAAAATCTCCAGGCTTAGCGGTTGTGCTTTCGTCACCATCCAATAAGTTGTAGCTTGTGAAAACAATTGGCTGAGAAGAAGTTCCCTGAGCATCAAGCCTGCTTCCTCTTGAAATTACCAATACTCCGGTGGCCGTATTGGCAGCAGTTGGCTTTGCCTTAATAAATGTTCCCGGCTGAATGGTAAGTACCGCTCCGTTTTTTACAGTTACAATACCATCAAGCTCAACAACTCCGCTCCATGTAGTATTTGATGTAATGGCTCCGCTTACTGTGGTAACAGGAAGTGAAGAAGCTGTTAAATATTCTGCAGAAGCAGACTGCATTTCGAACGGTGTCGTAGCATCTGCTAAAGTTTCATGCTGACAAGCTGTAAGAGATAAAGCTGTAACTGCGATTAAAGTTAATTTTCTCATTGTTAAAGTTTTTGAATGATCAAGCCTTTTATCTAAGTTTTTCCAGACCTGATGTTTTTAAATATTTAGAAATACCCGCCTCTGTATTTCTGCGATTTGGTTATTTTTACCCAACATTACATGAGGAGCTATAATGAAGAGTCCCCTATTTTTCATTGCTGATATTCGGGAAGGTATCAGCTTTTTCCGAATCAATACTGTGGCGCGCATCATCAGTATTATATTGATTCAAATCATCAGGATATGACCTGTAACATTTCAATGAGCTCTTTACTGAATATTCATTTATTTAGAAAGTATAATTCACGCTTAACCCGAAAGTTCTTCCGTTATAAGCTCTGAACAATATCCTGTCTATATCTTTATCATATTTATCGGTAGCCCCGGGTAGAAGCTCAAGCGCTTCTCGCTGCGTCTGATAATCCGTTCCGGATCCTTTAAAGACTGAATAGGAATTGAAATTGTTGTAAAATTCTTTTACCCTGTTAAACAGGTTTCTGACATTAAATTTTACTTCTAAGTTTTTATTCCTTAACAATTTGTAAGAAATCTGTGCATCTGCCACCGCATAAGGCCTCTGGATCTCTTCCCCGATGTAAGCATATCCTACAGTGATGTACTGGTCTCCTTTGGCATTGTACAGGAAGTTCACTCCAAGGCGCTCTCCGTCATATAAAAGTCCAAGATTGTAAGCATAGGGTGTCTGTCCATACAGCGGCCGTTCCACTTCATAAGTCTCATCGGTATCTTCAGTTTTGTAACGGTCTTTAAAAGCGATTACCTTCGTCGTGTTATAAGTAAAGTTTCCGCTAATAAAAAGATGCTGCAGAAAAAAGCTCTCTTGTATAAAACCCAAACTTTTCTTTACCTCCACTTCAAATCCTTTCAGTTTTGCATTTTTTGAATTTCCATTGTATAAAAAAAGATTTCCTTCATTAGAAATAAAACCTTCACGTTCTATTGGCCGATCGATATTTTTGTAGTATAACCCTGCTGAAATAATTTCGCCCAAATTAGGAAACCATTCAAATTTGAAATCATAATTATTGATTACGGAAGAGGTCATTTCCGTATTGTAAATCAACCCATTGGCAACAGGATCAAAATAAGGCAGACCGGTTCTTTCATTAAATTGTGGCCGGATTACCGATCTGTTATACGCAAGCCTCACATTAATTTTACTGGAAGGGCTGTACGTGAAGTTGGCAGAAGGCATCCATTGCCACGGCTTTTCTTCAATAGATCCTTTGGTTACGTTTCTAGGATCATCTGCATCCAGCTGCTGAGAGATAAGTGTATATTTAAAATATTCGGCGCGAACTCCCCAAACCAGTCTCAATTTGTTTTTCCAGCGGTTATCAAACATGATGTAGGTTGCATGCTGATCTACCTCTCCTTCATATGTATCACTTTTGTAAAGCGGTTTGGTCTGCCACCCGATGCCTCCCTGCGTATAGTGTGAACCATCAAACCAATCTGAAAGCAGACCGTACATTTTCAGGTAATTTTTTTCACTATTGGGAACATCACGGTTTTCATCCACTTTCAGGAAAAATTTCTGCTGCTCGTTGGTATTGCTTTTCAGAGCACCGGCGTACCCTATTTTGATATCGGTCTTAAAGTTTCCGGCATTCATGTTCCATTTTGCCGAAGCTCCGAAATTATAATCGGTTTCTTTATTTCCGATATATCCTCTTGAAAAATTATTCCCTGAATTATAAATCTGATGGTAGGTTAAAATTTCACTTCCCACAAAATCATAAAAAGTCTGGTACTGTGTATAATCTTTAGTATCTGAAATTACACCTGTTCTTGCAGCAAACCAGTTGATTTCCACCTCTTTTATCTTGTGGTTTCCCTCCAGCTTATTCTGCAATAAGGTCTGATAAACAGGATAATCCGTATTATCCGTATAAGGACGATCCAGGGCAGCAAGCTGAGAAGGATCGTTATCAGGGATGATCCCATTATAAAAATAATTGTATGAACCTTCTGCCATTGCCGGCTGGCCGGTACCGCCGGTATACTCGTTCCATCCCGTAATTCTTGTAAGGGTCTGATCGTAAATATGCGTATATGAGTTACGGAAGGACAGCCTGTTCTTTCCCAGCTGCAATCCGAAATTCAGCATTGCTCCGATGGTGGAATTGTAACTGTAAGACGCTCCTTTATTTTTAAAATTAAAAAACTTCACTGGTGCCACTCCCAATTCCTGCCAGTTGTTGATAAGTCCTGCATTATCCAGCCATCCTCCCCTTCCAGTGTGATCTATATCTAGTTTATTTTGTTCGTTCCGAATAGTCAGTGCGCCGGCAAGTCCCCATTTATTATCATTTTTCAATTTAAAACTTCTTCCCAATGCTAATTGCATATTGGAATTCAGATCTGCCTTCGTCTTATAATTGGTAAAATTATCATTAACAAAACGCTTTGACTGTTCAAAAAACAACGGATTATTCCAATCTGTGTACACAAGGTCCAGAGGAAAATCTCTTGTTCCATCGTCATAGCCGAAGTAATCATATTTCCCTCTTTTCCGGGTAAGAAATTCTTTAAAAGTTGCGATATCATTATAAGAAGTTCCCAATGTCACAGTTGTAAAATTTTCATTAGGAATGTCCTTTGTTTTTACTTCTACAAATCCTCCGGCAAAACTTGCATTCATATCGGGTGTTGCGGTTTTACTGATCACAACACTTTCCACCATAGAATTCGGAATAATATCAAAGGAAAAATTCTGGTTATAGGCTTCCGTACTTGGAAGGTTGATTCCATCCATCGCAGCGGTATTCCAGCGCTCACCCATGGATCGTACTACCACATATTTATTATCGATAGTAGTGACGCCCGTTACTCTTTTCAGAGTTGCACCCAAATCATTATCCGGTGTTTTTGAAATCTGTTCTGCCGAGATTCCATCACTCATCTGAGCAGCTTTTTTTTGCTGCGTTAATAATCCGGCCTGTGTATCTGCTTTTTTTGTCGCCGTGATCACCACTTCTTTTATATCTGAAACTTTATCCGAAACCGACCGCATGGCAAAAGAAACGGTATTGATTGTATTATCTTTTACCTGCAGTTTTTCTACACGTAAAGAGTTGTATTTGGGAGACTTTACCGTTAACGTATAGATTCCTGAGGGAAGTTCTATCACAAAATCTCCGTTGTTATCAGTTACGGTTTTTCTGCCTGCAATACTGACTTCTGCACCTGCAACCGGATTCCCGACTTCATCCACTATTTTTCCGGATATTCTTCCGTTTCCCGATACGGAAACTTCAGATGCATTATATTTAACCGAAATAAGATCTCCACGAAGCCGATATACTACAGGAAGCCCGGTGGTTAAATCGTCCAGACATCGATGAACAGGAATATTTTCACACTGTATTTTTTTTATTTTTACATCTTTAATATCTGTCTTTGAATAAGCCAATCTCATTCCTGTTTTACCTGCAAATTCTTCCAGCACTTCGATCAAAGACCTTCCTGCCGGAGCCGTAAACGACACTTTCTGTGACAATTCCTGCGCCTCTGCCGCTATCGAAAAAAATATGGCCGCAATGGTAAAACTACATTTCAAACTTTTCATTTCTAGTGTTTACTTTATTATATTGATCTGATTATTAGTTTAATTGGTATTATTTAAGAATGTAGGTCTGCTTTTCTTTTTGTACTTCAAGTCCAAGTATGAAAGCAAGTGCTTCAATATTTTCGTCAGTACTACCACCTGTGAAATCGGCGGTTATTTTCTTTTCTGCAAATTCTTTAGGGTAAATGATACTGATACCGTAGTTTTTCTGAAGAACTTCCGCTACTTCCTTCATCATAACATCATTAAAGCTTAATGATAATAAAGACGGAAATATTTTATGAGTAGTTTTTTCTTTTTCATAAGAAATTACAGCTGCAGTGCGTGAAATCCCGAAATTCGTCCATTTCTGATGAGGCTTCAGAAAAGCGACCGGAGCACCCGCGTAAGAAACGGCAACTTTTCCTTCATAAAGATCTACTGTTTTACTGTTTCCGGTTTGTGTAATTTTAAAAACAGTTCCCAATACTTTTGTACTGAAACCTTCAGCATGTACAATGAACGGATGTTTTTTTGATTTTGCCACCGTGAAAACAGCGTTCCCTTTCAGATCAACAATCCGGGTATCCTGTGGAAAAGACTTTTCTACCGTAAGCTGCGAACCGGGAAGCAATATGACAACTGAACCGTCTGCCAGTATTATTTTTCTATTGGCAGATTCTGCATAATATTTGTCCGCCTTAAAGAACGAATGATAGATGAAAAAACCACCTACCGTAAAAAGCAATATAATTGCAGCCGCTATCCGGAAAAAATGTTTTTTAAACGTATTCGAATGATGTGAAATATGTCTTGATGCAAAATAAGGTTCCAAAGAAAACAGAACTCTTTCTCTTGATTCTTTCATATAGTGTTCATCCAGATTTTTTTCCACACCGGTTTTCCATTGCTCTAAAAGTTGTTTTTCTTTTTCTGAAATTTTTTCTTCAGTAACCTCCCTTTCCCAAAGTCTGAAAACGAATGCCTGAATTTCTTTATACTGTAGGTTTTTCATAAATGCCTGATCAACGTTTGCCGTTACATCTATAAAACAGCGAAAATGAAAAACTTCCCCAGCAAGAATTTAACATTGTATTTATATTAGGATCGACTTGTTAACAATTTGCGGTGTTTTTTAATCATTTATAAAAATTCGTTCCATTATTCATGTCTCATTTTCAGAAATAATTAATATTACATTCCCCAAAGTTCACAAAAAGTTAATTTTCGTTTAGGTAATTTTGCATCAATGAATCAGACGGATCACATCTTATTGAAAAAAATAAAAACAGGCGACCGGCCGGCTTTTATGATACTCTATGAAAGGTATTGGGATGATTTGTACCGTTTTGTTTTTGCACGAACCAAAGACAAGGAATTGGCAGAAGAATTACTTCAGAATCTATGGATAAAAGTTCTGGAAGATACAGAAAGCATCCAGACCGACGGAAACGAAAGTGCAAAAGGGTATTTCCTGAAGCATCTTCATTACCGGGTGATTGATTATTTCAACAGCCATAAAAAAGAATGGGCTACCGTAAGCATTGACGAATCTGAAAATTTTGTACACCTTACTGATACAGAATATTTTGAAATTCTTGACGAATATGAAATTACTGATCTTTTTGCAATGATTGACGAAGTTGTTTCAACACTTCCTGCCACTGAGCAAAAGGTATATGACATGAGAATTCGCAAAAATATGTCGGTAGATGAAACTGCTGAAACATTAGGCTTGAGCAATAAAACCGTCAGCAACAAGCTGAGCAATGCGCTGGGTGAAATCCGGGAACAGCTGAATCCCAAATATCAGTCTTCTAAGAAATTTATTTCTATTATCCTCATGATCGAGCTTCTGATGAAAAGTCAATAGATCAAAGAAATATTTCCTTCTTTTTAATCTATTCATTACATACCACATTTTATTTGATTTTGATCCTGATTGGCAATAAAGTTGTATAGTAGTACCCGAATATGGTGTGAAAAGTGCCTAAGAAAAGGCAGGATTTTCTATTGATAAAACTTGTCATTCTATTGAAAAACAGTACACTTTTCAACCTAAATCTATTAAAAAATCAACCATAAAATAAATACAATGAAAATACTATTCGTAGTAACCTCCCATGATGAGTTGGGAAATACAGGAAAAAAAACAGGATTCTGGGTAGAAGAATTTGCAGCACCTTATTATCTACTGAAAGATGCGGGATTTGATATTACCGTAGCAACCCCAAAAGGCGGACAGGCTCCTATTGATCCGAAAAGTGAAGATCCTGATGCGCAGACCACTGCAACAAAACGTTATTATCAGGATGAAGAAGTAAAAAATATCATTGCCAATACCAAAAAACTGAGTGATCAGAAAGCAGCTGATTTTGATGCTGTTTTTTATCCGGGAGGCCACGGTCCGCTTTGGGATCTTGCTTTTGACAAAGATTCTCAGCAATTGATCCTTGATTTTTACAATAATGAGAAGCCAGTAGCAGCGGTTTGTCATGCTCCTGGAGTTTTTAAAGATATCGTTCTCGAAAACGGTAATCCTTTTGTTAAAGATAAAAATGTTACCGGTTTTTCAAATAGTGAAGAGGAGGCTGTTCAGCTTACAGAGATTGTGCCTTTCCTTGTTGAAGATGAACTCAAAAAATCAGGCGGACACTATACCAGAACAGACGACTGGGGCGTACATGTTGTGCAGGACGGATTACTGATTACCGGACAAAACCCGGCTTCTTCAGAAGGTGTTGCAGAAAAATTAATGTCTGTTCTGAAGAAATAATTTAGTTTTTTTGAATATAAGATTTTCGGGCGGCCGTTTTCAACGGCCGCCCGAAAATCTGCCCAAATAAACAAACTTACATTATAAAAATGAATACCATTACAAAAATATTAATAAAGGGAGTTGCTGTAGGACTGATTGCTTCTTATGTCAAATCTCTTGCAGAACCACCACTTCAGAAAATAGGAGAAAAAAAATTTCCGCCCAAAGAAGATGAACTGAAGTTGCGTGGTGCAGATGTAACCCATCAGGCGGAAAATATGCCGCCGGCGGTTTTGGCTAAAAAAGTATATTCTGAGATAACAGGAAAAGAACTTTCATATAATAGCACAATGAAATCCATGAAAATTATCCATTATACCTTAGGAGCATTGATTGGAGTAAGCTATGTTTTTCTGACAGATAAAAGAAAAAAATTCACAGCAAGCGAAGGTATTGCAGCAGGAACAGCGGTTTGGGCATTAACCCACGGTTCTACCGTTCCGGCTCTTAATCTACAGGGAAAAGTTTCCGAAATGCCAACATCCTGGTGGGTATGGGAATTCGGGTCACATCTAGTATTTGGCGTGGCGATGGAGCAGACGAGAAAAGTGATTGACAAACTTTTTTAATATCAATTTAATCCCAACGTTTTAATATGTTGTTCCGTCAAATAAAAAGGAATTCTGAAACAAAAGTATAAAATTACAAAGTAGTGCCTACTAACAAATTAACAGAAGACGGTATTCTTCCGGATTTTCCTGCGGGGCCCGATGAATGCAGGGCAAAACATTTTGTCCGGGATGATCTACTGCAAGTCTCCATAGGTTACCCTTTCCTAAATTAACCGGTTTCGCATCTTCATTTGCCGCATAATGAAGGTCAAAAAAGTTGTCTTTCAGAAAATTTTCAAACTCTTCATCGGAGCCTTCGTACAATTTTTTAAGGGATTCTCTTATTTCAGGAATGAGAATTTTCTGCGTGCATTGATCATTCGGGATAAGTTCGCTTGCTGCTCCGTAGTATGTACATAAAAAAGTAGAAGTCTCTATTGGGGAGCGGTCTGCATGATAGGAATAAACATCGGTGGATATAAAATCAAATTCATCATCACGCTCATATTTTTTCAATAAATTAAGGCACGGTGCTGCTCCAAAATCCGACAGCATCTGCATATCCTTTATGATGGTTTCTCTTGCTGTATTCCCTTTTTCAGACAGATCAAGTGCCAAAAGATCATCTATAAAAACTTCTGTAATATTCTCTTTCAGTTTAAGTTTTGATACAATTTCCTGAAAATCACCTTCCAGATTTCTTTCCCAGCAAACAGCATTCACATTTCCCCGAAATTGTGTTTTTACCAATTCCGGAAATGAGAAAACCAAGCCTATATGATGATGTTCTGGAAATGTATTCATAGAATAAAAAGTTTGCATTCAGCCTATGCAAAAGTAATTGCTTTGAAAACAATTTACAAGATGGAATTTCTTGATTGGCTATTATGCCGGCAGATAAATTTAATTTTAAATACCACATATAAGTTTTATGATGAAAATTAGTATACAATTTGCAATAGTCATTAAAAAAAACAATGACTCATCATTACAGTTTCTCCTTATTGGTTTTATCGGCTTTTTTAATTTCTTTCAGCTGCAGCGCACAGGAAGAACATGAAAAAAAATATACATTATTTAATCCCGTTCCGAAATCAATGATGCGGGAAATGGAAACGGACCGTCCGGATGTCACAGAATCACCTTACACAGTGGATGCCGGGCATATTCAATATGAAACAGATGCCATACGATTAACAAGAGAAGAATCTGATCTTACGAAAACAAGAACCTTACTAATCAATCAGGGTAATATAAAAATCGGAATTACCGGATCAACCGCTGTACAGGTCGGTTTTCAGAGTTACGGCATACAGAAAGAAACTGAAAAAAGCTCCGGGGATATTTCTAAAACGCATGGTTTTGGCGATATTACTTTACGGATAAAACAGAATATTACAGGAAACGATAAAGGCAATTTTGTAATGGCAGTACTGCCGTATGCTAAAATTCCTTCTTCACAATATGATGACGAAAGCAGGTTTGAATACGGGTTGATCGTACCTATGCTTTATAAATTTGCAGGAGACTGGAATTTAGGTTTTCAGGTAGAAGTGGACCGACTGAAAGACCAGGACCTTCCCGAAATGCATACCGAACTTTTGCAGACTCTTACCATAAGTCATCCGCTGACCAAAAACCTTGACGGAATCGCAGAAACTTATTATACTTACGATTTTAAAGCACATGAATTTTCAAACTACATTAATGCTGCCCTTCAGATGGAAGTGATGAAAAATTTTAAAATCGACGCCGGGCTTAATTATGGATTACAGCACCATTCGGAAAAACATTATTTTATCGGCTTTTCTTATCTTCATTAAATTTAAAAACCTAATGAAGATCGTATTTGCATACAATTTGCTCCATCTGTAAAACAAACCAAATACAAAATATTATGCAGTTTATTGATTTTAAAAAAGAACATTTTAAAGAGGATGAAAATACAAATGATTTCGTGATCGAGATCTCCAAGGCAGAGATCGGATTTGATGAAATCAAAGTACAGGAAAGAAAAGATGATGAAATCTATGAAGATGCAGATTATCAGATCACAGATGATCCTTTAAAGATTACCATAAGAATGAAAAAACCTGCAGATATCAGGGTTAACTTTTAAAATGAATAAATGCTCCGAAAAATTCCGGAGCATTTTCAAAAACTAATTATACATGAAAAACAACTTTAGCTAAACAAAAATTATTAATCAGACCCCAGAATCATCATTGTGCATTATTTTCCAGTTCTTTTACTTTAGTTTTCCATATGGTAAAGAAATTAAGAACTTTAATGCATTTAAAAATGGCCACAAAAGCAATCAATGATACCAGAAAGGTATATATGGAAAAGCTTTTCAGAAAGATGTATTGTGCAGCAAATATGGAAATATTCATCACCACAAAAAGTACTGTAATTTTTTTATGTGATATTCCCAGCTGCAGAAGGTAATGATGAATATGGGATTTATCTGCGTTAAAAGGTGATTTACCCTGCAATACCCGGTCTGCATATACTCTCACGGAGTCGATCATCGGGATGGTAAACACAAATAACAGGAAAAATAATCCATGAGGGAAACCGGACGCCGGATGATCAAATTTTGATATATAAATTCCTATTGACACCAGAAAATATCCTAAGAATAGTGATCCCGAATTTCCCAGGAAAACTTTATTCTTTTTTGAAAAATTATATCTGAGAAAAGCAGCAATACCTCCTATAAATAACATCACCAGTTTCATCAAACCGTAATTTTTTTCGATAACGGCAATCGCTAAAAGCAAAATGAAGCCAATTCCGGCAACGCTTCCTGCCAGTCCGTCTATACCATCAATAAGGTTAAAGGCATTCACTGCAGCTGCAATCACCAGCACCGTAATTATATATTGAGCAAGCACGTCAATTTCATAGATTCCGAAAAGTCCGTATAAAGAGGTAATTCTTATTCCTGAAGAAGCAATAATAATACTTATACAAATCTGAATTCCTAACTTATAGATTGCCTTGATATCTGTTTTATCATCCATAGTCCCCACCAGAAGCATTATATAAGAAGTAATGATTATCGGTAAGATTTCCTCTACATCCTTCATGCTGGTTAATCCGCCAAGCAATGCCACGATAATACCTATCGCTAAGCCACCAATAAGCGGAATGGCTTTCTGATGCACCTTCCGGGCGTTAGGAACATCAACTAATTTAAATTTTTGGGCAACCATCGTCATCAGCGGAATGATGCAGATCGACAGGGTAAAAGCAAGAAGCCCATACACGGTAAGTTCTGTAAAATTTTTCATAATGGTTTATTTTTTAAATCCTGCTTTTAGCATTGTTAAATAACTGTATATTCTGCAGATGACTGATATTATATTTTTCAAGCATTTTTTTATCCAGCCTTGAAATTTCAGGATAGACATTTTTCTTTGCTGTAACCGAAAAACTCTCCTGAATAACCTGGCTGTACTTTTCGGCGACAGTATTCCATACATATTTATTTTCCGCAATTTTTTTCATTCTCAAAGCGCATTTCTTAATATCATCCTGCGTAAGGGTCTTAAGGAGGTTTTCCAGCTCTTTCTCATCAGAAAAATAGAAGGCCTGGTCGCCTGTTGTCGTTCTGTTATAAGAAACGCCATAGCAGATAACAGGCAGCCCCAAAAACATCGCTTCTACCAGAGAAGGATTGGTTCCTCCTGCCGAATGCCCGTGAATGTACAGAAAAGCATTCCCGCGGATCATATCTAATGTATGCTGGTCATAAATAGGATCAAGAAGACTGATATTCTCAAAAACAGAAAATTTTTGCTTCAGATCTTTTCCATAATGACTGTTTTCCCAATTACCGACTACCACAAGATGATGTTCAGGATTTTCACTAAAAACTTTTAAAATCGTTAAAACATTATTTTCGGGCTCTATCCGGCATACTTTTACCGCATATGGCTTTGATAAAAAAGGATAGGTCACAAAATCCTGTTCTGAGGGAGCAGCATTTACTCTCGTATGATCTGCACCATATTCAATAACCCTGCTGATGGTTTCATACCGTAAAGACGTATAATCCTGAATTGACTCGTTATCTGAAATATCAATATGGGAATATTTTACGGCCAGATTTTCTGCAAACCACAAATATAGTTTTGCAGCCAGCGGCCATTTATCTCTCTTCCATTCGATTCCGTCAATAGAAATAATTATTTTTTTATTGGTGAACATTCTTACAAAAGGCAGAAGCCACGCCCCCGCAACTCCGAGAATGAGCAACACATCACTGCCACGCAATGCATGCAGGATAGACCAGCTGTCGTAGAATATGCTCTGAATTCCGTTTGCATCAAGAGGAATGTATTTAAGTCTGCTACCTTTCCAGCTTTCTTTTCTTTCTTCACTGCTGTATTTTTTTGATGAACAGTACACCGTAAAATCATAAGTATCAGAAAGTTCTTCTACAAGATGTTCTGTAAGGGTTTCAAATCCGCCGTATCGGGCAGGAAGTCCGACAGTTCCGATAATAGCTACTTTAGTTTTCATACGATTATATTTTTATAAAAGCTATACTATTGATATTCCAAATTCAAATTAAATTACAAATAACTGATTTTCAAATATTTAAATTAAAAATTAAATGACCATCATTCCAAATTCCGGAAAAACAACCGTTAAATGGAAATCATCTGCACACAGGTTTCTTCAAAATAATCTTCTGAAAACATCAGGCTTTTTTGATATGCCGATTCGCTGAAAGATTTGTAAATTTCTTCATTACACATTAGATAATGGATTTTGCCGGACAGCTCATATACGTCTGCAGAATTAATAAGAAAACCGTTTTTATTTTCGTTTACCAGTTCTGTGATTCCTCCCACCGGCGGGACTATTGCAGGAAGCCGGTAGCGCATTCCTTCCAGAATCGTTAATCCGAAAGTTTCTACCCATTCATCCGGTCGGGAAAGGTTAACAATAATGCTTGCTTCCCGGTAAAAAGAATGGGTATCAGTCTGGGTTGGATAAATTTTAAGATGATCCGGTAAAGTTTTTCCTTTAAAATAAATATCGATCTCCTTCTGCGAAGCATTCAGCACCAGTTTAAAAAGATACGTACTGTTTATTTCTGCAAGTTTTACAAATTCATCTACCCCTTTGTAAGACTTTAAAGAGCAGATCATTAAAATAATAGGTTCTTTACCGTAAATACCATGGGATTGATCTGCCTTTTCGGCAAATTCGCGCTCCAGAACATTATAGAGAAGTACCTGATTTTGAACAATCGGTTCTTTTTTCATCAGATAATCTGAAACAAAAACCCCTTTTGAAGCCGTTAATCTTGCGATTCCGAACAGAAAATCTTTAAAAATTCTAGGTTTTACGGAAGTTTCATGGATATGATAAATTATTCTGCAGCCCCGTAATTTTCCCGCAATAGCTGCTCCAAAAGGAAGCACGGTATTAATGTAGATAATATCTTCCCTTTTCAGGAATAACAGAAGCTTAATCGTAAGAAAAAGCTGACTGATAAAAAAGTTACAGATTTTTATCAGTGGGTTCTGAGAAAACCGGTACCAAATCAGATGGCGGGCTACTTTAGGCAAATCTGATAAAAAGCCTGTACTCCCGCCGGAAGTAAATAAGTGAACTTCTATATTTTTTCCTGTCCAGGTTTTTAGAAGCTGCATTAATACCTTCGGGCTTCCGCTATAGTCGTTTAATAAATGTATGGCTACAATTCTGTTCATATCACATTTTGCTATAAATTTCATCCAGGTGCTCTCCCCTCTTCTCCCATGAAAACTTTTCAACATATTGTTTTCTGGCTCCCAGGCTTAATTTTTTTCTGAGAGGCTCATCTAAATACACTCTTATCAAAGCAAGACTCAATTCTTCCAATGTTTTTTTATAACTCTGCTTCGGAACGGCAATACCACAGGAATGATTGATAAATTCTCCGGGACCTTCATTTTGCAGGCAGATCACCGGCAAACCGAAACAGAGCGCTTCAGGCACTACCATTCCGGCACCTTCGTGGGAAGGAAAAAGAAATACCGAAGCACTGTCATACAGTTTCATAAGTTCTTTACGCTCTACCCATTCTTTAATTTCAATGAAATCATTCATTCCGCTGCGTTCAATCAGGCTTTCGTAGAGCGCTTTCTGTTCTCCTGCTCCTACAAGGATGAGTTTGCATTCGGACTGTTTTTTTTCCGGAAGCTGATTAATAAATTCTATAAATGAGCGTATCGTTAAATCAAAACCTTTTAGAGGGACAAACCTTCCCACACTTATTACCGTAAATCCTGATTTAGGGCTGATTTCCTCGTGTTTCTTAAAATCTTCCGTTGCAACTGAAGGACACAGAGAATAGGAACTTTCAGCGAGATTCAGTTTCTGCGGAACACTGGTATTCATACACCAGATATGTCCGGAATGTCTGATGGTATTTTGTAATGAAGACGAAAATTTCCAGAAAAAATTCTTAACCATCCACGTAAGCCTGTCTTTTATAAAATGTGTTTTCGAATACATATTTAAGTACTGACCCGGAATCAGCGGGTGATGCCCTACCGGACCCCAAACCATTGGTTTACGGAGTTTCCAGAGAAAACTCGGGGTCCAGTCATTATGGAAATTTATATTGTGGGTGATATCAAAATCCAGTTTCTGTTTTTTGATGAAAGAAACGATGCCTTTTTGCCATAGGTAATAGTACAGCAATGCTCCTCTGCTGCCTTTTTTCCAGAACCTCATCCAGTAAGGAAGGTCAAAATAAAGGAAGGTGATATTTCTGTGCACACCGTCCGGGTGTTCTGAAATGTATTTTTCTATATTTGCCCTGTTGTTTTCCCGGGTAATCGCAATTACTTTCCGGAATCTCGCAATCTGGCATACAAAATTCCAGCCCATTGCATCTTCGGATCCTTTATATGGATTTACGGCATAGCAACTCGCCAATATAGTCTGATTCGTTTTCATAATTTCTTGTTTTTATTAGTTTTGCAGGAACTCCTGCGATGATACTGTTTGCGGGGAATGATTTTGTGATAACGCTTCCTGCTGCCAGAATGCTTCCTTCCCCTATTTTCACACCGTCCAGAATGGTAACTTTGCTTCCGATCCAGCAGTTTCTTCCTATTTTAATTCCTTTCCGGCTTACCCCCTGAAGGCGGATGAAAACATCAGGATTTTCATAATTATGATTTTCCGGGTGACAGCTTAAGTATTGTCCTGCAATGCAGTCATCACCAATTTCCAATCCTCCTGCACCACCGAGATAGGCAAATTCTCCGATACCGACATTATTTCCTATTTTGATCTGTTCTCCGATATTGTTCATGGAAGTGGATAGAATAATCCGGCTGAAAGCCCCGATGGAAACATTATTGCCAAACTCCACTCCTTTCTTTCCCAGTGCGGAAACATAGACGTCATTCCCCAATCTTAAAAACTGTCCCCATTTTATTTTGGAAAGGTTAAAAAAACCTACCCGTTTTCCCAATAACATTCCTTTTGGATTTTTAAGAAATAAAAGAACGCTTAATCCGCGGAGCATACTGCACGCCTGAATCCAGATCATCTGCATAACCGCACCGGAATTCAAACCGGGGTCTACCGTGAAATCCGGGTTTCTCATTTTTACAATTTTCTCAATCAATATTTTCATTTTGCTGTGATAATGCTGTTCATGATGATATCTAAAGTGTCATTCAGATCATTATTCTCAATTGCAATGTATTTTGCACTGTTATTATGCTTTCCCAGTTTCGAGAACAGTTTATTGTATTCTGCATTGAGATAGGAGATCGACTGATAAGAAAGTTCTTCTTTTCTGCTGAGAATCTTCTCTGGTGATGCATACAGGAAGAAGTTGAACTTCGGTTTCATTAAGAAAAAATATCCGCTTTCGGCAATTGATTTGGGAAGTTTAATATTACTCCTTCGGGCATCGGCCATAAAATCAAAATAATACCGGTCATACAGAACAACCTTACCGCGCAAAACATATTTCAGATAAATAATAAACTGCCCGATGATGTAATCCGTATAATAATAACAGAACCTTGCAAAAGACGAAAATGTGTTGCTATTGCTGCCTTGTCTTGGCAATGAACTGACTACATCGAGATGCGCTTTTTCTTTCCCTTTTATCCAGACGCTTAAAATCGGTAGTAAAGAAGGTCTGTGCCTTAAAATTTTCACCGGTCTGCGGTACCGTTTTTCGATAAGATTCGAAATTTCCGAAATGACTGTTGATTTTCCGGCACCGTCAACACCGCTGAAGGTCATAACAAATCCTTTTTCTGAGAATGTGTCTTTGATATATATGAATGTGTCTTTTAAAAAGGATATTCTTCGTTTTGTATTCATTTTCAGCTGATTAATATGGTCCGTTATTTTTACAAGCTTATTTTCTGAAATATTTTTTTCAGTAAAATCTCTGTAATATTCCGGTATCTCACTGCCGTTAAGAGTATAGAAGTAATGCAGGTATTTGGCGGTATCACTGTCGCAGGCTGTTTTAACACCATATTCATTTGAAACGGAGTGCTTGATGACTTTATTCACATTCATAAATTCAAAACCTTTCCACTGGATTTTCAGGATCAGGTCAAGATGAAGAATCTGCTTGTCATTTGTAATAATCCTGACCCTGTACATATATGATTTTTTTGAAACTACCACACGTTCTGCAAGACTGTTCCTTTTCAGAAAACGAATTAATCCTTCTGCATTTTGCGAAGACATCAGAATATCAATGTCAGAATTAAGGCTCAGCTTTTCAGGTTTCTTATCGTGAAATTTCAACGCTGCATAAGGAATCGTGTGAAGACTGTCAAAAATATCCATGATCAACAGCTCCCTTTCCGTATATATTTCTTTTGCAAAATGGTTCAGCGCTTCTGTCCAGGTCTTCAGCAGCCAATGAATCTGAAGATGCCATTCCTTTTGTTCCGAATATATTTTAAGGTAAACTGATATGTTGATTAAAAGATAAAATTTCAGGTGATGATACAATTCATCTTCATTAAAATGAAAAGTAAGCCTGTTTTTATGTCTAATTTCGTCTAGGATAGATTTCCAAGGTCTTTTATCAATTAAAATTCCTTTCTGAATAATGAAATGAAAGAAATCGAATCCTTTAGGCTTTTCGCAGGAAGCCAGTTCCCAATCGTAAACCGACAGCGTATTATGGTGAAGAAAACAATTCCATGGAGTGAAATCACCGTGAGAAAAAGAAAGGCTGATACGTTCGGTTTCATCTACTTTTTCCAATAGGGAATTCAGCTTCCTTAGCAGATTCGACGGTATTCTTTCATCGCTTAATGTATTGATTTCTTTTTTCAGCATCTGAAAATACCCCCATTCTGATATTGAACAACACCGCTGATATTTCTGTGTAATACCCTGCACTGTTTTAGCATGAATTCTTCCAAAGGTATTGCTTCGCTTGCCTTTTTTTGATATATCATCGGTCTGTAGAATATTGCCGTTGTGTAAGACCGTTTTCGGAACAGTATATAACCGGCTGGCGGAAGCAAAGCGCATGTTGGCAAATTCATTGATCAACAGGTCTTTTGCTGTTTCCGTACAGGCAATTTTATAAAAACTCCCCGCTGTATACAACAGAGCCTTATTATTAGGTCCGGGTGTTCCGGTGAACATGGCCCAGTCTGATTTGATATTGAAAATAGGATTTCCCTCAACTTTATAGTATAAGATTTCTTTTTCGAAGATCAGATTTTGCAGACCAAGTTCAAATACCAGTTTTACAGCAATTGCATATAATTTTGCTTTAAAAGAAGAAGCATTATAAAATTTTAAAAACAATGGTTTTTTTGATTTTGAATTCCAAAACCAGCGTAAAGAACCGTCTGTGTTTCTGATGTAAGAAAAAGATATTTTAAAACTTTCAGGCTGTTCTGTGGTGTATAATTTATATCCTGTATTTTTAAATAAAGTCTTCATAATTCTTGCTTTTATACAAAGAGATATAAATACGCTGCCAAAAATATAATTATTTGATTATCAATAATTTAAATACAATAAAAAAGATACCCTTTTTCCATATTCTGGAATAAAGTCTAATTTTTAAACTCGAATTACCCCATCATATCCGGTCTTTTCTTTTGAAGAATTATTCTTTGTATTCTCGTAAGATGATTATTATTGCGGAATGCAATTGAGAAAATAATGATCTGATAAAATAATATTCCATAGTTACTTTCTCCGAAAATTCCGAATTCCGTGAACGAGTTGATGAGGATAGGTATCAGAATACCAATCAGCATAAGTTTTAGTTCCTTCTGTGCGGAAAGTATTGATTTAACAGTAAAAAATACCTGAAAAAGAACGATGGTAAAACCGATAAAACCGAGGTTCATAAGTACCTGCATAAAGGTATTGTGCGTCATTTTTCCGGGATAGGTATGAGCACTCTGAAAGAATTCTTTATAGTCAATCCTCATAAAACCGAAGCCCAGAAGAGGTTCCCTGGGCAACCCTTCTGTAATAAGGGCTTTCCAGAAAGGCAATCTTCCCGTAAGGCTCATCACTTCTTCCAGCCTGGACTGGTCTCCGCCTTTAAGAATGACCGTGTACACTGCAAATGGTGCTATTGCCAAAACCACTGCAATAATGCCCAGCTTCAGTCCTTTCCGTTTGGTTTGGTTAACATGAAAAAATATGATCAGCAGAACACCAATCAGCGAAGACCTTGAACCGGTCATATATAATGCATATAAAATGATCATAATTTTGATGATGGTCCAGACTTTATTTTTAAACCTGTAAAGATTAAAAATCAGGCATGCAGAACCTACTCCGGCAAGCATTCCCAATTCGTTGGGGTTCATTAAAGTTCCCCCCAGACGGGCTTCTTCCCCTCCGTCCGTAAGACGGAAAAAAACGTCGGGATTCGTCCACATGCCGATCACAAAAACCAGCTGCAGTACAAAAACCGTATTTCCTAAAAGATGATACAGCCGTATTGAATGACCTTCAAAATAGACATCAAGTATCGCTAGGCTCTTCACAAAAAAATAAGCAAAAACAAAACTTTGAAAAGTCATAAACCATTGCAAAGCACTAAATCCCGGATTGGTGCTCCAGGAAAACGATATAAAGCCTAAGATAAGATAGGCAATATATAAAATCGGTGAAAATATATTTTTATATACTAATGAATTAACACTTCCGTAAGAAATAATTCTGTAATAAACGATTATAGATGAAATCATCACTCCCATTCTGCCGACAACTTTTATGGCTCTCGTAATGGCTACGTTTTCACTCCACGTAAAAAAACAAGCCACCATAAGCAGCAGAATAATAAAAAGCTGATTGTTGATCTTTTTGAGAAAGCGCTGATGTTCTGTAGTGGGTGTTTGCATTTCAGAAAGTGTATAATTTTCTGTTCATTTCATCAAGAATTGTATTCCAGTTAAAGGCTTGTTCTACCATTTTTAAGGCATTATTGCCCATCATCTGATATTCCTGTTTATTTTTTTCCCGTATGTTGCAGATTTTAATTAAAGCATCAGTAAGAAGTTTTGATTCAGGAAGGGCTATGCAAATACCAGCATTATATTTTTCTATAAGATGCCCTACATTCGTATTTCTGGTTACAATACAAGGTTTGCCGAAAGCAGCCGCTTCAATAACAGAAACCGGAAGACCTTCATTTCTTGAAGGGTGCAGAAAAACATCCATTTTCCGGATAAGGTCATTTTTTTCTTTTCCAAATTTACTGCCCATCAGTTCTACTTTATTCTCAAGATTATTTTGTTTAATCTGCTGATGAAGCTTTTCTTTTTCCGCACCATCTCCGATAAGCCACAGCCGGGATTCCGGATATTTTTTAGAAAATGCTGTGAAACTTTCAATCAAAAGATCAAGTCCTTTTGTGTACACATCAAGCCTGCCTACGAAACCAAAAACAATAGGTCCATTTGCTGTAGCTGTATTACGATCTGAATTTATTTTTTCAAATCCGTAATTAATTAAAACCGTTTTATCAGTACGCTGAAGCGTTTGAAGGCCATCGATTTCGCTTTCTCCGATACAGTGAATTTTTTGGGCATCGATGATAACTTTTTTTTCAAACCACCTGAAGTACAGCATTTTAATAAATCTGCTTTTCTTCATTGCAATTTCGTTATAGGAACCATGCGGCGTGATCACGTATCTGCGGTTATTTTTCTTTAAAAACCGGCTCAATGAGGAAAATACAGGAATCCATCCGCCATGAAAATGAAAGATTGTTTCCTGACGGCTTTTCAGAATTTCTTTTTTCAATCCTTCCGGAATGGAAAAGGGATTTTTCCTTCTTTTAAAAATTTTTGTGATAAATACTCTCGCAGGATAATTAATTTCTGTATTTTTCGAAATACCCCAAACTTCCACTTTCATCTTTTGCGAAGCCTGCTTGGAAGCAATGTTAAAAACAACTTTGTTCACCCCGTTCATTTTCTCGGGGTTTGCTTTTCCTAATATAAGATGTACTATGTCCATAGTGAAATCTTTTTTTTGTTGAGGAGAATTTTCCAGTAAGCAATCATCAGAATCTGATTCATGGCGAGTCCGCCCACGGCTCCGTACAATCCTCCGAATTGTAATAAAAAATGAAAGCTGAGAACAGAAAATAAAAAAGAAATACAATATCCGGTAAAAAATGCTTTATTCTGTTCAAGCACCCTAATGGAAATGCGGGTTGGGTAACTGTAAATAATCAAAAGGTACAGTACCGAAATGAGCCTTACTACAAACCCGTACTGAAGGTATTTTTCACCGCCAAGCAAAGCAATCAGCGGTTGGGAAAAAACGAAGAATAACCCGATGACGATTCCAAGGGCCGTCATCCACTGTACCATATTTTTAAACAGTGTTTTTCTTGCTGATTCCTGATCCTCATAGTACAGCTTTGCTGTTTTAGGAATATAATAATTTTCTACTGTCTGCAGGATAATATTGATGACTCCAAAAAACGACTGCACCAGTCGTAAAGCTCCCAACGCACTCGCCCCTAAATATATTCCGGCAGCCAACGTAAAGAAATTTGATGAAAACCACTGTAAAAGGGATGCACTTACGAGCCATTTTCCCGCATTCCAGTGATACTTCCAGAGAGCGGAATTTTTAATGCTCAAATCCGAATTCCTTACGATATGGTAGATTCCCGGTATGGAAGCGATACCATTAACCCATCCAACGATCATCAAACTTTTACCGGGCGAAAGATTTTCCTGGATAGCGATTAGGGGAAAAACGAGGAGAAAAATACTGTCGATAATAAGTACAAGCTTAATCTTGTCTGTTATCAGCAACACTTTTCTCAGAAAATCCTGTAAAATATATGCTGATATAAAAATTATAATAGAAAAAATATGATGCTGAAAAATTGTCAAAACTGAAAACGGTAAAAATGCAGACGAAAATATCAGCAAAGCAAAAATCAATAGCAGCAACAGTGCAGCCTGAAATACAAACCCCAGTGATTTTTTACCGAATTCTTTCGCCGCCAGAATCTGAAATGGCTGTACAATAAGCGCATTAGAAACCGCAACCAAAAGATAGGTTATCAAAAGAACGGATGAAAAAAATCCGAAACCTGAAATGCTTAATTTCCTGGCAAGAAGAAATGCCAGCAGAAAATTAGATCCGCTGAATATCATCTGGTCAGCCAAGACAAGAAAAGAATGTTTTTGTACGATTTTAAAAATATTTTTCATGATCTGAATTTTTTCAGCATCTTCATAATTGTGGTCATCAGGCTTGGGTTGTATCCTTCTTTGTTTAGGACAAACCATAGATTATCAAGACGGTATTCATCTTTCAGGAGTTCTACATTCATGATATTTCGGGCGGCAGTTTTCCGGCTGTCCAGCAGAAAAATATTCTGATCGGCAAGTTTCAGGAACATCAAGGGAAGTTTTCCCTGTTTTATAGCCTGATTATTAATAATGCAGAGGTCTTTATCTTCCATATTCCGGCGGATGATCTCTTCCATTTCATGAGCAGTATGCTGAAGGTTTTCTTCCGCTGAACAATGGATATACTGACCTCCGATTGTATTTTTTAATGTTCCGGCAACATCAACTACCAATATATTTCTTGACTGAGCATTTAACGCCTTTATCATATGTTCTGCATGAAAAGCATGCTGAGAAGCATCGTCGTAAGAGGTAAGACAGATGACTTTTTTTTCTTTAAGAATACCTTTGAGATCCATCTCGAGGATATTTTCAAGGAAATGGTGCATTACCTGGTCTTTATTTCTGATATAAGGTGTCGTAAAAGCAACAGGAACTGAACTATTTTTTTCAATGGTGTAAATATCATTTACTTTAGCTTTGGCAAAATGAACAGCATAAATCAATATGATTGAACCGATCATTCCCACAACAGCGGCAACAATAATGATAATGGAGCGCATGGGAGACACCGGGTGTTCGGGAAGCTCTCCTCTGGTAATGATTTTATGAAAAGAAATTTTGGCAGATTTGGCAATTTCCGCATCTATCCTTTTTTCATTCAGGAAGTTATAATTTTTCTCATAAAGATTAAATTCCCTGTTCATAATGTTGAGCAGTTTTTCTTTTTCCGGCAGCCCTACAAAAGCCTGTTCGGCAACATTGATATCGCGGTTCAGATCATTATACTTGATCTGGAGATTATTCTGTGTATTTTTAATACTTTCGATCTGATAATCGGTAAGATCTTTTATTTTAGCATCGATGGTTTTCACTTTTTCATGTTCGGGAGTGTAGGTAAGAAGAAGTTCTTTTTTTTCAGCTTGCAGCTGTTTGATATTTTTGATCATTTCCGTTGAAAGAAGATCGTTGAAAGCCTCAAAATTCGTGGCCAGATCAGGAAAATTATCTTTTCCATTTTCTACATAGCTGTTAAGACTTTTGATGGCATCAAGATTCATTTTAATATTGCTTTTCTGAATTTTCAGCTGTGCAATTTTCCTGAGATCCGTTTCGGTTTCCTGCGGGATATTGATGATATTTTCCTTTTCCCTGTAATGTTCTATCCTGTTTTCGGCATCCGAAAGCTTGTTGTTGGCCTGTCCGATCTCACCTTTAAGAAAATCTACCGTGGTATTGGCAGCGCGGTATTTATTTTCTATATAATCCTGAATATAAGTTTCAGCCAGCGTATTTACAAAGAGTGAAGCTTTTTCAGGCACATTACTTTTAAAATTGATCCTGATAACGGGAACATCTTTATCAACTGCAACAATATCCAGGTCTTTATTGATTTTATCTAAAAGTTTTTCCCTGCTCAGAAATTCAAACTCATACTGATCAATGATCTTTGCGTCCCGTTTTCCCGAAAGATACTCTTCATTTTTTGAGATTATTATTTTTCCGCCTTTGATGTTTACCGGAATACTGAAAGTTCCTTTTATTTCTTTTGATGAATCCGGGACTAATAAAGTGTATTGATTTTGGGAAGTGACAACAAGCTGAAATTTTTTATCATCGTTTTTTTTATCATTAAAAGTTGCTTCTACCTTAATGGGAGAATCATTGAATAATTCTACGGAACGGACTTTTCCTTTTCGGTATATTTCCGTTGAAAAAGGTAATTTTCCGAGTGTTTTTTCGATTAATGATGTTGATTTCAGGACTTCAATTTCAGTGCTTATTTTATTGGGCGATGCAAAGACATCAAAATCTTTAAAAAGATTGGCACTGGGAACACCTTCCTGGGTGTCTGCCAATTTCAGTTTGGCAGTACTTTCGTACATCGGGGTAACGTAATTAAGGTATTTTTTTGCACCCAATACGGAAATCACCATCACGGCAATTACAATGGGAAGCCCTCTTAACAGAGGTTTTAAAAATCTTACATTCTCGTTGTTCATGGTAATCGTTATAACATTCCGAATAATATTGCCGCAGCAGATGTAACCGTAGCAAACGGGATAATGGTAGAAATTCGCTTATCGAAGTCTTTGCTTTTTTTGGAAGGAACAATAACGTAATCTCCGGGATGCAGTACAATATTCTGATTAGGAATATCCTTCATCTGAGTAAGATCTATATTGGTTACCCTCACATTTTCGCCTTCCTGTCTTAATATTTTGACTGATTTCAGATTGGCATACATTTCAAAACCTCCGGCTTTGGAGACCAGCTCCAGCAGAGTATTCTGATCTTTATCAACCTGGATTACCGCAGGATTACGGACTTCTCCCATCACTGAAATTTCCTTGTTGAGCACTTTTACATCAACAATGGGATTCACCAGCCATTTTTTAAGCTTGTTTTTTATTTCTTCTTTAAGTTCCGGAACGGATTTCCCGATCACCGGCGTAGTTCCCAGCCTCGGAATTTCAATATTTCCGCCGGCATCTACCAGAAGCCATTTTCCGTACACTTCATTGGAGTTATAGATTCCGTACACCGAGCCTACACTTAGATCATCCTGCCCCCATACCGACAAGGTAATTTTATCATCTTTCCTGATCCTGTACTGATAGGACGGATCAAAGCTGAAATCCTGCATATTCCGTGTGGCTTTTTCTTCTTCCAGAACGTTATACGTCTTGCACGAAAGCACCGACAGTAGGACAACTGCGTAAAAGAGTAATTTTTTCAACATGGCTTTAAAATAAAAATGAAAAAAACCTTCTGATTGTTTTAAATTTATTCTGGGCCATTTCCTGCCTGATGCTTACAATCTTTTCTATGGTCTCCTTCATTTTTTCGCAGACATCATTTCCTTTTACCAAATAATCGAAAGTACCGTATTTAAGCGTATCTACAGCGGTGTCAATACTTTGCTGCGCCGAAACCATAATTACATAAATATTCGGATCGTAGCGTTTTATTTTTTTCAGAACTTCAAAGCCGTTGAGATCCTCCATGTTGTGATCAAGGAAAATAATATCGGGTTTAAGATGAAGCGCATTTAGACATTCCGTGCCGTTGCTGAAGATGGTAATATCACTGTAATGGTGATTTTTTAAATACCGCTCATACATGCTTGAGCAGAATTGATCATCATCTACAATAAAAAGCTTCAGGTTGTGAGTGTTTTCCATTTTATAATTAATTTATAGAATAAGCTCCCCACAACCGTACCTTTTACATAAGTATATGATTTTCAATTATTTAAATTTAAATACATTTCCATAATATGGAATTTAATCCGGATTCCGGATCGTTACAGATGGTCTTCTTTCATCTGTTCAATTGCTTCGATAAGTATATTTTTGATTTTTTCAAATAAGGAATACATTTTAGAACTCTCCATGCTCTGCTCCTTTGCCGAAACTTCCAGTTCTCTCATTTCTTCAGATATAGATGCAATACCAACCGCTTCCACACTCGGTCTGAGTTTATGCACAAGCCTGGCGATTTCTGCAAAGTTTTGGTTATTGAATGCAAGATCTATCATCGGAATCATTTCTTGCGTCTGAGTAATAAATAAAGTAATGATTTTCTTAATAAAAGCTTCGTCGCCCTGTCCCAGCTTTTGAATGCCTGTTAAATCATAAGGCATTGCTCTTACCTTCACTGCATCTGATTGATTTTTTTGTCGCCCGATATGCTTCTCAATAATGGTGATCAGACTTTCTTCCGCAAAAGGTTTGGTAATATAATCATCCATTCCGATGCTGATGCATTTGTCGATTTCACTTTTAAAAGCGTTGGCGGTAAGTGCAATAATCGGTGTTTTGACTCCCATATTTTCCCGTAAAATCTGGGTAGCCTCAATACCATCCATCTCGGGCATCTGAATGTCCATCAAAATAATATCAAATTGTTCTTTTTCAAGAAGCTCCACTGCTATTCTGCCATTATCTGCTTTTGTGACCAGACAGTTGTAATGTTTCAGCGAATTTTCAGCAACAAGCTGATTAAGCTCATTATCCTCAACCAAAAGCACACGGATACCATCCAGAACAATATGCTGTTTTTCTGCTGAAACGTCCCGGTTTAACTTTTCATTTCCTTTATGAAGAACCAGCTGAATGGTAATGGAAGTTCCAACGTTTTTCTCACTTTTCACATCTATTTCTCCTTTCATCAGATGGATAAGCTCTTTAGTAATAGACATTCCCAATCCCGTGCCTCCATATTTTCTGGAAATAGAACTATCTTCCTGGTTGAATTTTTTAAATATGCTTCTGACGTATTCTTCGCTCATCCCGATGCCAGTATCAGTAATAACGATTGAGAATGTCTGCTGATGAGGTAAATCCTGCAGCACTTTACAATCAACGGCAATTTTCCCTTGATTCGTAAACTTAAGGGCGTTACCGAGAATATTGTATAAAACCTGTTCTATTTTAGAAGGATCTCCCTTAAAAACAGGATAGAGCTTATCGGAAAATGATGTGGTAAGCATCAGTCCTTTTTCCCGTGCTTTGGGTTTAAGGATCGTAATTACATTTTCAATACTTTCTTTTAATGAAAAGTTTTTATTCTCCAGCAGCATCTCACCGGATTCTATTTTTGAAATATCAAGAATATTGTTGATGATTGAAAGTAAATGCTGGGAAGCATTATAACTATAATCTAAAAATTCCTGTTGCGAACCACTTACTCCTGCTCTTTTCAGTTCACGAAGAAATCCGATAATGGCATTGAGCGGCGTTCTGATTTCATGGCTCATGTTAGCGAGAAAAACTTCTTTCGCTTTAGATGCTTCAAGCGCTTTGGCGCGCTGGAGTTTCAGTTCTTCTTCCAGTTTTTTCTGATCTGTGATATCCAGGTGAATTCCTACAGAACCGAGAAGATTTCCCTGGTCATCATAATTGGGCGCACCGCTTATTGCCCACCACCTTATTTCTCCGCGTTTGTTCTTTACAGGAAGCTGATAAACACTAGAAACTCCCTTTTTCCTTAATTCGATCTGCTCTTCCAGGAATTTCATATTATTTTCTCCATAAAGGAAAAGCTGAGACGGATTTTTCCCTATCAATTCATCAGCTTCAAAGCCCGATACGTCACAAAAGCTTTGATTGGCGTACTGAATCATCTGGTTATTATCGACTTCAATAAGCCCCAGATTCATATTGGCAATAATATTGCGGTATTTTTCTTCCTGTCTTCTGAGATGATCTTCTGCCCTTTTTCTTTCAGAAATATCATTATACTTCCAGAGATGTCCCTGATAGCGGTCATTAATGAAAATGGGAATATAATCTCTTTCCAGAAACCTTCCGTTCTTCATTTCCAGAAGCTCATTGGTTACAATCTTCTTCTCTTCAAGGATTTTATTGATTCTCTGAACAAAATATTCTTCATTTTTAAACAGCGTCTTAGATTCTTCCGCAGAATTTGTACAGTCCAGACCAATCATATCATCAGCAGAAACCGGTATATTAAACATATTGCAAAAAAGATCATTGGTGAAAATAATCTGACGCTTTTCGTCTTCCATTAATATTCCGGACTGTAAATTGGCCAATAGCTTTTTAAGCATTTCCACAGTTCGGGAAAGGTTTCTTTCCAGTACGAGCCGTTCTCTCACATTGACAAGAACCTGGGTAAATATGGTGAGCAGGTTTTTTTCCGTATCTGATAAGTTGTGATAATCTTTCACAAAATCAAAACCGACAAAACCTAAACATTCATTCTGCATCATGGCCGGAATAACGAAAAGACTTTTGATATCCTGCGCCTGCAAAATTTCTTTAATTTCGCTTTCGGGAAGTTCATCAACATCGGGATAATAAATACTTCCTCCTTTTTTGTTGATTTCTACCCAATCGCCCATCATTTCAAGAGGAATATCCTGAAGGTTGTCTATTTGCGGAGTAATTCCTTCATTGCAGTATTCATAAACATTTGAACAGGTTTTTTCAGCGAAATCATATCTGAAAATATATGCACGGTCTGCGTGTACAAATTCAGACATTTCTTTAAGGGATTTATTAACACTTTGAGATACTTTTTCAATGGGAATATTGATATATTCTGAAGATATATCCATTAAAAGATTCTGAAATTCAAGCTGTTTATTTAGCTGTTCCTGTAAGAATATTCTCTTTTTAAGCTGCTCGGAAACATAAGATGACAGCTCTGTAAGATCTTCGGAACCCCGATTTTCAACAGAAGAGTCCAGCATTTTAATAACTTCATAGAGATTTGAAATTGACTTTTGCTTGAGAACATTTTCATTTTTGAGGCTTTCATTGATCTCATTATACTCTTCTTCACTTTGCTTAAAAACATGATCCATAAGATCTTTGTCCCGCTCAAAAGATTTATACGATTCATTGACTGCATTGATAAAGCCTTTAAACTGAGGATGATTTTTGCAGTCTTCCGTAAGGTATTTATCAATCTGCCTTCTTAATAGCTTATGAAATTCAATTTCCATTTTGTGTAATTTCGTTAATGGTGGTAATGGTAATGGTCTGGTTATGTAAAACACCGTTATCAAAAGGTCGCAGCGGTGATATTTCGCCGTAAGAATAAAACCCGGAAATTAAAGTATCCGGACCTAAAACATCCTTTACCATATCAACTTCTTCTGCAGTACGGTCTCCCAAAACGAGCTTTCTGCCCACACAGCTGATGATGATTGCCATTTTAGGATTTTTGCGGCATATTTCAAGACATTGGTTGGCTGCCTCATGAGCTGCGTCAACCAGCCGGTCTATATTGGCCTTCATGAACCTCACTTTGCTGCCTTCCGGAAGATCTCCTGCAAATACCATCGTTTTATCATTTTCATTTACCGATAAAATCGTTCTCACCACAGGATAAGAATGATCGCCTGAAGTAAGCGACAGCGGGAAAAGTAAAGCTGATCCCGGTAGATCCTGGGCATATTTCCCAAGATATTTTTTGTACAACTCGAGAGCATTTTTTCCGTCGATTTCATAAAGAATATTATGCCGGGACTTTGTAACTGTTTTTTCGAGTCCGAAGCTTTCCCATCCCCCTAATGAAGAATGAGACAATACCAAATTGTTGCCGTAAAATCCTATGGCCACAATCTTATTGGGTTCTGCCATAGCATTTAACCCTACTACCGTTTTTTCAAAATGATCACCGTCGCCCGCCAGACCTCCCGTAATTAAAACATTTTCAGGACGTCCGGAATTGAGACCTTCAACAAGCTGACTTCCGTTGACACTGCTTCCGTCCGACAAAATGAAGACCCATTTGAGATCTTTTTTGGGAAGCTTGTCCATAAGCACTTTTCCGGCCTGATAGCTATCCGGGAAATTGGTAATATCAATCTGGGAGGTTTTCAGCCAGGCTGTCTCAAACTTGAGTATGGTTACTGCTACGGTATCATCGTAAACATCATTGTCGTAAATTTCGCCAGAAGATGAGGACAGAACGATCTCCGCGTTGGGAAATTTTTCTTTTATAAGCATAAAAAAAGAGGCATCTTCAATAATGTTTCTTGCTCCGTAAGCCAATACAAGCTGAGCATTTTCGTAGTTAAGGTTTTCATCATTCCTTTCAAGCTTCCATTCTCTGTTCTTATAAAGTAGTTCGGCAACTTTCATGTTATTCTGTTCTTTTATTTTCAGTCTGGCTTAGTAAATTGTATATCGTTGATTTCCCGATATCCAGCATTTTAGCTGTTTTAATAACATCATTATTATTTTTTTTCAGAAAATGGAAGATAATATCGGTGGTGTATTCTTTCAGTGTTTTCCGGCCGTTAAGGAAGTTCTCCGATTTTTTTTCAAGGTTATAAAAAGTAATATCTTCTGCCATAATCTCCCCGTTATCCGCCATTACACATGCCAGATCAATAACCGATTTCAGCTCTCTTACGTTTCCCGGAAAACTGTATGACAAAAGTTTTTTTTTAGCCTCATCCGACAAAGCTAAAGGTTTGCTTTTATTTTCCTTTGCAAATAATTCGATAAAATGTCTTGCGAGAATTAAGGCATCCTGTTCTCTTTCGCGAAGCGGCGGAAGCTCAATCGGAAGTCCGATAATCCGGTAATACAAATCTTCCCTGAAAGTACCTTTCTTAACTTCATTAGCAAGATCTTTATGTGTTGCCGTAATAACACGTACATCAAGGTTTATTTTCTGGGTTCCGCCGACTCTGGTAATCTCTCTTTCCTGAAGCGCACGAAGCAGTTTACTCTGGATATTGAGATCAAGTTCTGCAATCTCGTCCAGAAAAATAGTTCCGCCGTTAGCCTGCTCAAATTTTCCTAACGCTCTTTCTGTTGCTCCTGTAAATGAGCCTTTTTCATGCCCGAAAAACTCGCTCTCGACAAGCTCCTTCGGGATCGCAGCCATATTCACCGCTATAAACGGCTTGTTTTTTCTGGGAGAATTATAATGAATTGCTTTAGCCACAACTTCCTTTCCTGTACCGGTTTCGCCGGTTATCGAAACGTTGATATTGGATTGTAATGCTTTGTTGATTTTTGAAAAGATTCTTTTCACAGATTCGCTCTGGCCGATAATGGTTTTTTCAAAGGCGTATTTGGTTCCGAGCTCATCCTTCAGATCTTTAACCTCCTGTTTTAGGGAAATATTTTCTTTGAGCCTGATGATTGAATTCCAGAGCAGTTCTTTTGTATGCTCGTTTTTTACGATATAATCTTTCGCACCGAGTTTTAAAAAATTAACGGCTACCTCAATATTTTCCTGTCCACTGATGACGATAATCGGAAGATCGGGGTATAAATTCTTAATTTGGGTAAACAGTTCGTCTCCCTGCAGATCAGGTAATCCGAAATCAATACAGATAATATCAGGAGCCTGGTAAAGTGCAGAAAGACATTCCTTTCCGGTGTTGCAGATATGAACATTATAATCGGGATTCAGCTGCAGGTAATATTTAAGCATTTCCGCGAAGAAAGGATCATCATCAACTAAAAAGATTTTCATTATTGTGGTTGGTTTAGTTTTTATTCTATTACTAATTTAAAAACTTTTCATCAGATTAAGAATAATTTTCAATAAAATAATACGAATATGAAAATGATAAATAATTATTATCATTAATTTATAAAATTACATCTGAATTATTACCAAAATGAAAGCAATCAGATTAGTAAATTCAAATGAAATCCAGACAGTGCAGGACAATATTTACCGGCGTTTGTCTTAGATTGCAATTATTAATATTTTGAAAATGAAGTTCATCAATGATAAAATAAAAATCCTGGTCTTCACAATTCTTCATACAGGAATAATGCAGACATCAGCTCAGCCTGCAATTCACAACAAAGCTGAAACGGCAAAAGCACAATCCGGCAATGTTGTACCCATAAATCTGAAATGGTCAGAAAGAATGCTGCTTTCCGAAATGCATCGGTTTCCGGAATCCTGGATGCTTGATTTCAGCAAAAGTCCGAAATGGACTTACCCTTCAGCCATTGTACTGGACGGTGCCGAACAGCTCTATGCAAAAACCGGCAAAAAAGAATACTACGACTATATCAGCAGCTTCGGAGATAAGCTTGTTTCAGAAGACGGGACAATACTTACTTACGAACTGGAAAAATATAATATCGATCTTCTCAATAGCGGAAACGTATTGCTTTATCTTTATGAAAAAGAGAAAAAAGAAAAATACCTTAAGGCACTTCAAACTCTTCGTTTACAAATCACCGGTCAGCCAAGGACTAATGAAGGTTCTTTCTGGCATAAAAAAATATATCCATATCAGGTCTGGCTGGACGGGCTTTATATGGGAATGCCTTTCTACGCTCATTACACAAAAGATTTCTCAAAAGGAAATGATGCCGCAAAAGCGTATGATGACATTATTTTCCAGTTTGATTCTGTTCAGAAAAATCTTTTAGACAAAAAAACAGGACTGCTGTATCATGCCTGGGACGAGAGTAAAAAGGAAGCCTGGGCTGATAAAGAGTCCGGATTATCTCCTAATTTCTGGGGCAGAGCGATGGGCTGGTACGGAATGGCTATGGTAGATGTTCTGGATTATTTACCCCAAAATCATCCCGGCAGAGCGAGATTAATTTCTTATATTAAATCTTTTTCAGACGCTATCATCAAAGTTCAGGACAAAAATTCCGGACTTTGGTATCAGGTTTTGGATAAACCTTTGGAAAACGGGAATTATGAAGAAGCAACTGCATCTGCAATGTTTGTCTATACAATGATAAAAGCCGTCAACAAAGGATATCTTCCCCAATCTTATAAAGTGTATGCTAAAAAAGGCTATCATGGAATTATTAAAAATTTAATCACAGTTGATGAAAACGGCGTTGTTAATCTCAACAAATGCTGTGCGGTTGCCGGTTTAGGAGGAAAGCCATACAGAGATGGTTCTTACGAATATTATGTGAATGAAAAGATCCGTTCTAACGATGCTAAAGGAACCGGACCCTTTATACTCGCCAGTATAGAGTTTGAAAAAAAAGATCATCAATAAATTGGACTTATATGAAAAAACTGTTATTGTTTCTGTGTTTTCTAATGGTAAACTTAATCATTGCACAGGAGAAAATCATTTTGTGGCCAAAAGGCCAGATGCCAAACTCCAAAGGATTACAGTTAAAAACTGAAGAAAAGGACGGACGAATTATACAGATAAAAGAACCCGAATTATTTGCCTTTCTGCCTCCAAAAGAAGAAAGAAAACCAATGGCGGTCATTGTGATTCCCGGAGGAGGCTATTACAAACTGACGTATGATCTGGGTGGTTACCAGATTGCAAAATGGTTCAACACCTTAGGAATTTCTGCTTTTGTCCTGAATTACAGATTACCGATTTCTCCTGATGTAAAACAGCGGGAGATTGCTCCGTTGCAGGATATTCAGGCGGCAATAAAATACATAAGAAAAAATGCAGAACAATACGGAATTTCACCGGAGCAGATCGGTGTGATCGGAACTTCAGCCGGCGGACATCTGGCCGCATCTGTAAGCAATATCGCTACGGATTACACAGAACTGAAGGACGGCTGGACCTCCATTTCCACCATTCCTAATTTTGCAATTTTAATTTCTCCCGTTATCGATTTGGGAGAATTTGCGCACGTGGGAAGTCGCAAGAGCTTGTTGGGTGAAAATGCTTCTCCGGAAAAAATCAGCGAATATTCTATGCAAAACAGAGTGACCGAAAAAACACCGCCCACCATTCTCTTTCACGCGCAAAATGATAAGACAGTTCCGGTGATGAACAGCCTTCTTTATTATCAGGCAATGACAAAAAACAAGGTGAAAGGTTCATTATTTATTTTCCTGGAAGGCGAACATAAAATCGGAATCACAAACAAATCAGAATTAACCGATAACTGGAAGAAACTTTGTTCCGATTGGCTGAAAACATTATTTCCGAACAAATAATTTTTCTTACCGACAGTGCAGGACAATCAATTCTTATATTTATTTTAGATTGCAATACATAAAACCATTCTACATTTCCCTGATTCTTATGAAAAAATATATTCTGTTTCTTCTTTTTTTAGTTCTTTCCGGTACAGTTTCGGCTCAATATAAACCCTGGGCTTCCGCAAAACAGCCTTTAAAGGAAATCAAAGCTTTAAAAAAGCAAATCAAAAAACCAGAATTCAGAAAGGCGGATTATCTGATTACCGATTTCGGCGCAGTTGGCGACGGAAAAACAAAAAATACGGAAGCGTTCAAAAAAGCGATTGAAAAATGTAATGCTGAAGGCGGCGGAAGAGTTGTCGTTCCAAAAGGTATATTTTTAACGGGAGCTATTTATTTAAAAAGTAACGTCGAACTTCATTTAAATGATGATTCTACGATTTTATTCAGCCAGGACAGCAATGACTACCCTATCGTTTTCACGCGTTGGGAAGGAATGGAATGTATGAATTATTCATCTTTAATTTATGCTTACGAAGAGGAAAACATCGCCGTAACCGGAAAAGGAACATTGGACGGAAATGCAGATAATGACAACTGGTGGTTCTGGTGCGGTGCGACAAAATATGGTTACAATGAAACCCGTCCGGGAAGACAAAATCCGGCAAGAGCGAAACTTCACGAATATATGGCGCAGAGAAAACCTGCGAGAGAAAGAATTTTCGGGGATGGATGGTATTTGAGACCCAATTTCGTTCAGCCTTACAAGTCCAAGAACTTCTATATGGCAGATGTTTTGGTTAAAAATTCTCCGATGTGGAATCTGAATCCTGTGCTTTGTGAAAATGTTTTAATTGAAAGAGTAAAAGTCATCAGTCACGGGCCTAACAACGATGGATTCGATCCTGAAGCCTGTAAAAATGTATGGATTAAGGATTCTTATTTCGACACCGGGGATGACTGTATCGCCATCAAATCTGGAAGAGACGAGGACGGAAGAGACATCGGAAAACCTGCCGAAAACCATATCGTCGAAAACTGTGAAATGAAAGACGGTCACGGCGGAGTCGTTATCGGAAGCGAAATTGCTGGTGGAGCGAAAAATATTTATGCCGTTGGAAATGTAATGGATAGCAAAAACCTTGACAGAGCTTTGAGAATTAAAACCAGTTCAAGCCGTGGCGGAATCATCGAAAACGTATTTTTCTACAACACAAAAGTGGGCGCTTATAAAGAAGCGGCAGTGCGTTTCAATATGCATTATGAAAAGCCCGGAAATCACATTCCGACCATCAGAAATATCTGGGTCGAGAATCTAACTGTTGAAAAAGGCGGAAAATATGCTGTATTTTCTGATGCTTATGAAACTTCTCCTGTAACGGATTTCACGATGATTAATGCTAAAATGGTCGGCGTTCAGATTCCGTACAAAGTAGATTATATGAAAAACGTGACCTTAAAAAATGTAACTGTAAACGGAAAGCCTTTAACCGAGTTAAAACCCTAAAATGCGTAGAAAGACCATTGTCGCCGGACTGATTGCTTTATCATCAATTTCACATTCTTTTGCCCAATCAAAACATTGGCAGAACAACGAGCGTGAATTGCATTACAAACAAGACAACGGCGATTTCTTATTGGTCAACGGGAAATACCGTTTCAATCGTGCGTTGTACGGAGACAACCGTGCATCAAGAATCGAAGCGGGAGATTTGCCGGAATTTGCATTGTATCTTCCCGGAATGGGCGGAAACCTTCAATTCGTTATTCAGAAAGGAAATTCAATCAAGAAATTAATTCAGGCTGATAAAATTGGAACCCGTTATCGTCCGGGTTCTATGTTATATGAAATCAAAGACCCGATTCTTGGAACCGGAACTTTGAAATTAACAGTTTTAGCGCAGGCTAAAGAAGAAGGTTTGGTTGTAAAAATGGAAACGGTAAACATAGATTCTTCAACAAAAATCTATGCGGTTTACGGCGGAGCAAGCGGAACGACTTTCAGCAGAAACGGCGACATCGGCGCAGACCCGGAATCCGGATTTTACCTGTTGCCTGAATATTGCCTGAACAATCAGTTTCAGGTTAATAAAAACCAGTTTCAACTCAATTATATAAATAAGAAAAAGGAAATTCAGATCGTCAGCGGAAGTTTTTCGAATGTCAGTTCCTTACAGCAAACCGATGCGACAACTTTAGAAAAATTGGGTGAGTTTACTCAAAATAAGACAGACAAATCACCGATTGTTTACGCTTCGTATTCTTCACAAAAACAACCGATTTACATTCAGATTGCAAAAGGAAAATCAGCTAAAAAATTTTCTGACGAAGAATTGAAAAGCATATTTAATGAAGCTGAAAAAGCTCGTTTAACATTAACGAATCGAATTCAGTTAAAAACTCCGGATACAGATCTGAATAATTTCGGCGCCAATTTAGCCGTTGCTGCGGATGGAATTTGGGAAAGTCCGACTTTCCTTCACGGCGCTGTTGCCTGGAGAATGCGTTTGAATGCCTGGAGAGGAGCTTACACTGCCGATGCTTTGAGCTGGCACGACCGGGCGAAAGAACATTTTGAAAGTTATGCCAATTCACAGGTTTTGAGACCCGATTCTGCGCCTGTGGAAATGGATACGATGCGCCATCTAGCCCGTCACGAGGAGAAAATGGGAACTTCGGTTTTTTCAAGCGGATATATTTCCAGAAATCCGAATGACAATTCAAAACCGCATCATTACGATATGAATCTGGTGTTTTTTGACCAGATGTTTTCGCATTTCAATTACACGGGAGACAAAGAATTTCTGAAAAAAATATGGCCGACGATGGTTCGACATATGGATTGGGAAAAACGAAATTTCAAACGTGGCGATTTGTATGATGCGTATGCGGCGATTTGGGCGAGCGATGCGCTTCAATATTCGGGTGGAAAAGTGACGCACACTTCGGCATATAACTACAGAGCCAACCGTGAAATGGCGAAACTGGCGAAAATTATTGGCGAAAATCCTCAACCTTATGAACAGGAAGCTGATGCGATTTTAAAGGCAATGAAAAAAGAACTTTGGATTAAAAACAAAGGTTATTTTGCTGAATATAAAGATGCTTTGGGAAATCAAATTGTTCACGACCAACCGGGAATCTGGTCGATTTATCACGTTTCTGATGCATTTATTTTGAATGAATTTGAGGATTATCAGAATTTACAGTACATCAATAATCACACTCCGAAAATTCCGATTACAGTAAAAGGTGCCGATAATAAAGACTATTTTACATTAGCAACGACCAATTGGCAACCTTACGACTGGTCGATTAACAATGTCGCTTTGGCGGAGAATTTACAGACTGCTTTGGCGTATTGGCAAGCCGGAAGAAATGCTGAGGCATACCAACTTTGGAAAGGAAATCTGGTGGAGTCGATGTATTACGGCATCAGCCCGGGGAATTTTGAGCAGCTTTCTCATTATGATGCGTTTCGTGGAGAATTGTACCGGGATTTTGCTGACCCGATTGGCGTTACTTCGAGAACATTGACAGAAGGACTTTTCGGGGTTTATCCGAATTTATTAGAAAATAAGATTAGCATCAAACCGGGATTTCCGAAAGAATGGAATTCTGCCGAACTGAAACTTCCGGATTGGGATTATCAGTTTACGAGAACTTCACAGAAAACCAAATATTTATTCAAATCAAAATATCAGAATCCAATTTCGTTGGAGATGCAGATTCCTGTGAATTATTCCAATATCAAATCGGTGAAAGTAAATGGTAAAAATGTGGATTGGAAAATTAAACCAAATTCTATTTTACAGCCAATTATTCAGTTTGAAACTCCCAAAGCGAAAGATTTTAAAATTGAAATCAATTATTCGGGAGAAGAAATTAAAAACGAACAGACCGATTTCATTAATTATATTTCTGAAAGTCTTCAGCTAAATTTCGATTCAAAAAAGAAAATTAAAGATGTTCTTGACCCACAGGAATTGATTAAAACTCGTAACGGAAATCAATTTAATTTGATTCAGGAAGAAAGAAAAGGAACTTTTTTCGTTCAGGTCGAGCAAAACGGTACAACTTGGTGGCAGCCTGTAAATGTAGATATTCGTTTTACGTTGGAGACAAAATGGATCAATAAAAAGCTTCAGATTCAGTCAAAATCTTCCAATCCAATTAATGGAAAACTGATTGTTAATGGTTTAAACAAAACTTTTTCGATTCAAAAAAATCAAAGTGCAACGATTGAAATTCCCCTCAATTATTTAAGCAAAGGAACCAATTCTATCGAGCTTGAATACAACGGAATTAAACAAAATATTGAAATCACGGATTGGGAAATTGAAAATCAGGGTCAATTTAACAACATTTCATTAGCTCCAAAATATAATGAAAAAGTAACAGAGATTTTCAATCAGAAATACCTTTCCCCAAGATTAAAAGTCCCTACTCTGCAGCTTCCTTGGCAAGGAATTGGGAATTGGTGTTATCCATTGATTACTGCTCAAATAGATGACAGTGGGTTGATGAATAAAAGAAAAAATAACAAAGTTGATTTCCTTGGAATTCCTTTTTTAATTGATAAATCAGATAAAAATATTGCCTTTGCAAGTCAGTGGGACAATTACCCGGATTCGATTGAAATTCCGGTTTCAGGAAAAGGCAAAAAAATCTATTTCCTGATGGCCGGCTCTACCAATCCGATGCAGTCGCAGATTGTGAATGGAAAAATTACGGTTCAATATGTTGATGGTTCAACTTCGGAATTAGAATTGAAAAATCCGATGAACTGGTGGCCGATTGAGCAGGATTTGTTTGATGATAATTTTGCGTTTGAAATTCCGGATGATAAAATTCCGTATCGTGTCAAATTGAAAACGGGTGAATTGTACAAAGGTGGAACATTAAGTAAATATTCGAGTATCAAAGGATTTACAGACCGGCAGGTTGATGGCGGTGCGGCAACAATTCTGGATTTGCCGATTGACCCTAATAAAGAATTGAAATCTGTAAAACTAACGGCAGTCAGCAACGATGTAGTGATTGGAATGATGAGTGCGACGGTTTTAAAATAATTAATGCCACGAATTAACGAATTAATGTTTAATAAAAAATAAGATAGCGTTCCTATGGAACGCCCTAAAATTTGAAAAATAATAAATCTACACATATAATATTCCTAAAGGAATATAAAGAAGAATAAAAGATATTCCAGCGGAACATTATCTGTGTAGAAAAAACAAGTTTGGATGTCTTGCGCTCCGTAGGAGCGCTATCTTAACACATTGCAATGCAAATAATAAAAAATAAATCTAATCCATAAAATGAAAAAAATTGCAATATATCTGAGTCTTTTCTGCATCGGATTTTCGTCCCTGAATGCCCAGAAAATTGATCGTAAAAAAGTTGTTCAGCGGCATAATATCGTCAACACCAAAGCAGATACGTTGTCCACTTTAACGGTTGGGAACGGGAAATTTGCCTACACCGTTGACATTACCGGAATGCAGTCATTCCCTGAATACTCCAAAAACGGTGTTTCATTGGGAACGCAGTCAGAATGGGGCTGGAACAGCTTTCCGAATACTGAAAATTATACGTTTGAGGAAACTTTAAAACCTTACGATTTCAATAACGACGGCCGAAAAGCTTTATACAGCGTTCAACTGAAAGAACCCGAACGCAACAGAAAAGCAGTTGAGTATTTCAGAGTGAACCAACATCGTTTGCAGTTGGGAAATATAGGTCTTGAGCTGCTTAAAAAAGACGGCCAAAAAGCTCAGGTTTCAGATTTGCAGAATATCAATCAGAAAATTGATTTATGGACAGGAATTATTACGAGTGAATTTACTTTGGAAGGAACTCCTGTAAAAGTGTGGACGGCTTCTTTCCAGAATTCAGATAAAATCGGGGTGAAAATTGAATCTGATTTGATTAGTCAAAAAAGATTGAAGGTTTTCGCCAAATATCCTTATCCGAGCGGACAGTTTTTAGATGAAGCGGCTTTTTATGGAAACGCAGATAAACATTCAACAAAAATCATTTCATCAAACTCAACGCAGGGACTGATTGAACATAAATTACAAACTGCGGATTATTTTACGCAATTATATTTTACAGAAGGAAAATTAAGTGAAGCCGGAAAACATCATTTTGTTTACGAACCTTCTTCAAAAAACAAAACTCTTGAATTGACAGTTGAGTTTTCAGATAAAAATCAAAAGACTACAAAAAGTTTATTTACGGATGCTGAAAAAGAAAGTATTTCCGGCTGGAAAAACTTTTGGGAAAGCGGTGCTGCTGTTGATTTTGAAGGAAGTACGGATAAAAGAGCCAATGAATTAGAGCGAAGAATTGTTTTGTCTGAATATCTAACGAAAGTTCAGTGTGGAGGAAGCAATCCGCCGCAGGAAACAGGTCTAACGTTCAACAGCTGGTACGGAAAGCCACACACAGAAATGCACTGGTGGCACGGCGTTCACTTCGCTTTGTGGGGAAGACCGGAAATTTTGGAAAAGCAACTGGATTATTATTTCAGGTCATTTGAAAAAGCTAAAAAGCTAGCGGAAAGACAAGGCTATAAAGGTGTTCGTTGGATTAAAATGTCTGATAATGACGGCAATGAAAGTCCGTCTTCTGTTGCAGCATTTTTGATCTGGGAACAACCGCATTTGATTTATATGACCGAGCTTTTATATCGTGATAAAAAGGATAAAAAAGTTTTAGAAAAATATAAAGACCTGGTTTTTGCAACGGCTGAGTTTATGGCTGATTTTGCGACTTTCGACAAAGAAAAAAACCGTTATAATCTCGGAAAAGGTGTGATCCCGGCACAGGAAGTTTTCCCTGCAAAAGATACTTATAACCCGACTTACGAAGTCGCTTATTGGGATTGGGCGCTGAAAGTTGCTCAGCAATGGAAAGAAAGACTGGGCGAACCGAGAAATAAAAAATGGGATGACGTGATTACCAAACTGGCTCCGCTTCCGGTGCAGGACGGCGTTTATTTGTCAACTGAATCGGCGAAAGATTCTTTCACTTTTCCAAAATGGATGACCGACCACCCTTCAGTTTTGGGAGCATTAGGAATGGTTCCGGAATCTCCGAAACTGGATAAAAAGATTATGAAAAATACTTTGGATATCGTTTGGGAAAGATGGAACTGGGCTCATACCTGGGGTTGGGATTTCCCGATGACGGCGATGAATGCTGCAAGGCTTGGACTTCCGAATAAGGCTTTGGATGCGCTTTTTATGGATATTCAGACCAATACTTATTTAAAAAACGGACATAATTTCCAGGATGGGCGTTTGAGAATTTATCTTCCGGGAAACGGCGGAACTTTAACAGCCGTTGCGATGATGCTGGAAGGTTGGGACAGTTCAACAGGACAATTTCCCGGTTTCCCGAAAGACGGCAGCTGGAAAATAAAAACGGAAGGGTTTAAAAAGATGCCTTAAAAATTTCACATTCATATAGTTGAAGTCTGTCCTTTTATAGGGCAGGCTTTTTTGTTTAAGGTTTAGGGTTCAAAGTTCGGATTAAAGTTTACAATAAAATTGGAGTTATCATCGTTTTACAGTAGAGGATTGGTAATTTAATAAATTTAAACTTATATGAATCTACAATTATAAAGCACTGAAAACAAGTCATTTATATTAATTTATTTCATTAAACATGATGATTATCAGTTATTGTAAATTTTTGTAACTTGTCTTCTTTAACAAATCATTTTTCTGAAAATTCATTTTGGTTAAAGAAAATAATTCCTATACCACAAAAGCTATGGCAGAAACTTTTGAAATACATATCAACGAAAACTCCAGAGTTCCCAAATACAAACAGATTGTAGATTCTATTTTAAATGGAATTGATGGCGGAGAGATCAGCATCGGCGAAAAAATTCCCTCCATTAATGAACTAAGTGAATCCTGTTTTCTTTCAAGAGATACAGTGGAAAAAGCATATAAAGAACTGAGAAAACGACAGATTATTGAATCTGTGAAAGGGAAAGGATATTATATTTCCCGAATCAATAAGAATGACACGATTAATATTTTCTTTCTGATCAACAAACCGAGCACGTACAAAATGATGATCTATAATTATTTCGTGAATGCAATCGGTACCAAAGGCAATGTGGAAATGTATATTTACCACTGCGATGAAACGCTTTTTATAAATGCTTTGAAAAAAAATATAGGAGGTTTTGATTATTATGTCATCATGCCCCATTTCCGGGACGAACAGTCTAAACACACGAGCTCTACCAGAGAGGTAATTGAAATGATTGAAAAAATTCCTAAGAATAAATTGCTGATGCTGGACAATACAAAACCCAATATTTCAGGAGAATACGGTTCTATTTTTCAGGATTTCGAGCATGATATTTACAATGCTTTAAAAGAAGGTCTGGATAAGATCAGGAAATACGAAAAAATCATACTGGTATATCCCGATAAATCCATCCATCCCTATCCTTTCAGGATCGTAAGAGGTTTTGAAAAATTCTGCAGGGATTTTAAGCTTGATTATGAAATTCTCGATGAAATTTATCATGACATGGAACTGCAGGACAAAGATATCTTTATTACCATCCGTGAACGTGATCTTGTAAACCTTGTAAAACAGATCAGGCAGAAAAACCTGAAGCTTGGTGAAGATATCGGCATTATTTCATACAATGAGACACCGCTAAAGGAACTGCTGGGAATTACCGTAATCACGACTGATTTTAAAGCGATGGGCGAATCTGCAGCATATATGATCCTAAAGAACAAAAAAGAATCGGTGAACAATGTTTTCAAATTTATTCAGAGGGATTCTCTTTAAAAGTATTTTAAACTCCGCAATAATTGCGCAATCGATTACACTATTTTATTATTTTAAATACATTATTTCATTATGATTAAAAAATTAATTTTTGCTTTGAGCTTTATCATGGCAATTACCATCACCGCACAGAAAATAAATGATACTGATGCTGTGACAGCCGCCGCCGAAAAGTTGCGAACGGCCATGATAAGCGGGGAAAAATCTGCTCTCGAATCTTTAATTTTACCTGAACTTACATACGGACATTCCGGAGGCCACATTGATGATGCCAGAGAATTTGTGGAAAAATTAGTTACGAAGAAATCTGATTTTCTTACAATTGATATAACCAATCAAACCGTGCAGATTGTTGGAAATACAGCGATTGTCCGCCATCATTTTTACGCAACGACCGCCGACGCAGGAAAAGCTCCCGGTGATGTTACTCTGGATATTTTACTGGTTTGGGCTAAAGTGAAAAACGACTGGAAATTATTGGCAAGACAGGCTGTGAAAGCGGAGAAGAAAAAGTAAATTAATTATTTTTGCAACAATTATATTTCGACCATGAAATTAAAATGCATTCTTTTTGCCATTTTGATGATGATTTTAAGTTGTAAATCAAATGATGCTTTTTCATTAAAAAAAATGAGTAATCGTGAACGTAACGAGTACATATCTTCAAATTTACGATCTAAAACAGGTACAGAATTAGGCAATTTTTTGTACCATATTAAATTGTCTAAAGTTGATTTAAAACCCTATAATCAGATTTTATTTGAAAAATTAGAAACTGCGGCTTTTCCTTATGATATGTATATAGTATCAGAGCTTTTAATTGAAAATGGTAGTGATAAGTCTGCCATTGAAAATACATTAAATTCGAAAATAAAAATATGGGATGTTGGAAATTGGTCAGAAAAATTTTGGAATTTAATTCAAAATAACAATCTGAAAATTGAAAAGCCCCAGTATTACAGTTCTGATTCCACGATTCAGAAATATAACATTCCTGAATTTATGAAGGTTAAATTAGCCAACAATGAGCTTGGAGAAAATCCACTATTAATGGTAGATTGGAAAATAGTAGATTATGAAAAGGGTAAATTAATTGAAGTATTAAATAAATTAAACATCAAACAGATTGATATTACTCCCAAAAGTCAATCTGTCAGTTTATATGGAAAAAGAGGGATTGATGGGCTTATGAGAGTCAGCACAAATTAAACCTTTTACATTTACATTGTTTTAAGTTTCGGCTAAAGCCGATTGAGATACACTAATAAAAAACGGGCTTAAAGCCCGTTTCTATTAATCAATTTCTTCTGTTAATTTTTTGAGAAAGCTTATTAACTTCCATCGTCCAGCTTCGCGCTCAAAACCTACCTCACCCTAAAATCCCGCAGCTGTTCCGGCTTTTCACAGCAAAGCTGTTCCATTACCTGTCTGAACTGCATTTTGAGCATTTCAATAATATGATCACCACCCTGATCTCCCAAAGCACCTACAGCATACATAAATGTTCTTCCCATAAAGGTAAATTCGGCACCGCAGCTTAAGGCTCGGGCTACATCAGGACCGGTTCTCACGCCGCTGTCCATCATAATTTTAATCTGATTTTTATATTTTTCACTGATTTCTTTTACCACCGCAATGGTAGATTCTCCGGCATCCAGCTGTCTTCCTCCGTGGTTGGAAATAATCATTCCATCGAAACCCAAACGTACTGCTTCTTCCGCATCTTCATCGGAAGCCACGCCTTTGATGACCAGTTTTCCTTTCCACTGATCGCGGATCGCCTTGATTCTGTCCGAATTTAATCTTCCTGAAAAAGTGGAGTTCATGAACTGTCCCAACTGTTTTACATTCATGTTTTTATCCATATATTTTTCCATTGTTTTAAAACCCGGAACGCCATTTTTCAGCATCTCCAGACACCATTGAGGTTTTGCCAGTGCCTGGGAAACATTCCGGAAATTCAGTTGTGGCGGCATCGCTAATCCGTTTCTGATTTCTTTGGCTCTGTACCCGAAGGTAGGAACATCTGCCAGAACCACCAGGACATCATATCCCGAAGCTTCACAGCGGTTGAGAATATCATCACGCAGCCATTCTTCCCTCGGGTGATAAAGCTGATACCATGCTTTTCCTTCCGTTAATTCCGCAATTCTTTCAATGCTGCTTGTGGTAACCGTGCTTAAAATAAAAGGAATATTATGTTTAAAAGCTGCCTTTGCCAAGATTTCCGGGGCATTCGGCCACATTAATCCCTGCAGACCAACAGGAGAAATCCCGAAAGGTGCGGAATAATTCACCCCGAATAATTCGGTTTCCATATTGGCTTCGGCAAAATTGTTATTCAGATAACGCGGGCGAAGCAACACCTCTCTTAATTCGTTGGTATTTCTGTCACGGTTTATATTTTCATTACAGCCGCCGTCCAGGTATTCAAAAGCAAAACGGGGCATTCTTTTCTTTGCTCTTTCAATTAAAAGCTCAAGCGATGCATATCTTGTGTCAAATGGGAAAGCCATGATTACAGGTTTTATGTTAAAAAGTCAGAAGTCAGAAGTAAAAAGTTAGAAGTAAGAAGTAAAAATTAGAAGTTGATTCTTTCACATTTTACTTTTCACCTCTCACCTTTCACATTTTACTTTACATATTTACAAATTAAAAATTAAAGGCTGAAGCACTTTCATCTGATAATGCTGTTGCAGAAAAGCTTCATCTATTTTTTTGTTGGAAATCACCATGGACGCTCCCAATGCAGAACCCAGCGGCGAATGGCTGGACATTACATTATAATGCTGAAAATGGTGTGACATCAGTTTCATAAATACATCATTATCGGTAAATCCGCCATCGATATAAATATGCTGAATTTCAGAATTTCCGATAGCATTTGTAATCGTATGAATCTGTAGATCCATCAGTTCGATCATCAGCTGATGATAGGCTTCTTCAAAAGTTGCGAAAGAATTTAAATCGGTCTCGCTGATCATTTTTCTTTTTAAAATAATGCCTTCAAAACGGAAATAAACTGCTTTATGCTTCATTAAACGAAGGTACAAATCCTGATCAAACTGTACTTCCCTGTGGAAACCATACTCTTTTCCATAATGCGCACATAATTTTTCGACCTGGATTTTATATTCATTTCCCATGAAAAAACGGGATGCTTTCACACGTTTTCCGTCGATTCTCATGTAATTCAGGCAATTGTTTTCGATGTCTTCATCGGTTAAACTCTCATCATTGAAAGGATTGAGAGAAATACTCCAGGTACCTGTTGAAAGCAGCAAGAACGGTTCTTTTTTGCTTAAAATATAAGGCAAGAGTGCCGAAGAACTGTCGTGGATTCCAACCCCGATTTTAATTTTCTTATTTCTGTATGAGGTATTAATGCTTGCTGAAGTCGGCACAATCGGCGGTAACAAAGCATCGATCTCTTCTTCGTACACCCAATCATGGTAATCTGCTTTATCGTAATCCCATAAATTGGTGTGACAGCCGATTGATGTAAATTCGGAGACACAGATTCCGGTAAACAGGTAGGATAAATATTGTGGTAAATGAAGACTGTACCGGATTTTTTTGAAAACTTCCGGATGTTTATATTTCAACCAGAAAAGCTGTAATCCGGAATTCAGCATTCCTGCCTGCGGAGAGGCTGTTTCACGGGCAATTTTAAGTTTACTGCCGTGTTTTTTATAGAATAAATCCAAGATTTCTTCATCCATCGGTTTGGTGTAATTGTACAATGGCGTGAGAACATTTCCTTTCTGGTCCAGATGTACAAAACTTGCCCCGTATGTAGAGAAATTAATGGCTTTTACTTCAAAATTTTCATCATCAAGAATGGCATTGAAATTATCTTTGATCCAGTTTTGGAGTGCAGCCAGATCTTCCGTTGGATAGCCATCTTCATCAGTTGTGAGCTGTAATTCGGTATATTCCCGGACAACTTCTTTGTAATTTTTATCAAACAGAAAGAATTTTTTATTGGTTTTTCCAATATCAAATACAATGGTTACTTTCTTTTTTTTAGACATTTTCAAGGATGATTATTTTGGTCATTGCGAATGACTTTTAAACGCAAAGTCCGCAAAGAGTTTTTTTAATACTATATGTTTTTAAGTTCGCAAAGGCGTTCTACTTAGCAAAGATCACAAAAGAATGTACTGTATATTATGTAAACTCATAATTTTATCTTTAATTATAAAACCTTTTTAAGCAAAGATTATTTTGTCATTGCGAGGAGCGATGAAGCAATCTTTTTAATTAAACACTTCTTTTTATTTTTTTAACGCAAAGCTCACAAAGAGTTTTTTTAATACTATAGTTTTTTAAGTTCGCAAGGGCATTTCACTCAGCAAATGATAATTATATTGATTGAATATTTATTAAAGTTAATTATTTCCTACACCATTAAGGAGTGTTCAGATATTAAGATCATTAAGAAAAAATCCACTAATTCTCAAGCAATCAGCTTAAACCCCAATAATCTAAACACTTTCAACCTTAATGATAAAAATATAAGGATACATATAATTAAAAACTTTCGATTGCACTTGAAAGTTCAAATTATCAAATTAAAACAGGTTATAATCCTGTAGCTTTTACATTCAGACCTCTTTCGGAAATTAAATTTTCTCTCACTTTAAGATTTCTGTAAGCCGAAATAGGATCAATCGCTGCGCCTGTCTGTAATCTTGCAGCTTTTAATAACGGACGAACATCTGTTCTGTACGCATTTTGTAAAATTTCCTGTGCACGAACCACATCGTTATTCAGCTGCGCATATTTCAATGCTTTCTGATCTACTAAAAGTGCCTGAGCATACGCGATCAAAATCGCTTCCAGTGACTGAATAAGGTCTTCCAACGGATCTTTAATATTGTGGCTTGCATCAATCATCCAAGCCGGATACGGATTCTGCGGATTGTTTTCCATCCCATATACCAATTCATTGAAAATCAGGAATAATGCATAAGGCTTTATTGAACCCACCGTTAAATCATCATCACCATATTTACTGTCGTTGAAATGGAATCCTCCTAATTTTCCTTTATACATTAACGTGGCAACGATTTGCTCAATGTTCGAATTGGGTAAGTGATGACCTAAATCAACCAAAGTATAGGCTCTTTCTCCACAAGCATTGGCCAACATGAAAGACGTTCCCCAATCCTGAATGGTCGTTGAATAGAAATTCGGTTCATAAGGTTTATATTCGATGAAAAGTTTCCAGTCTTCCGGCATTCCTGCATAAATTTCTTTTAAACTTTGCTCTGTTTTCGACAAAGCGGTCTGGAAATTTAACTGTCCCGGGAAGCTTGCGCCGTCTGCCAACCAAACCGTTAAGCTTTTTGAACCTAATTCTTCACCAATGCGGATTACTTCTTTATTGTGTTCAACGGCATAGGCTCTTGCGTCTTCATTCGCTGCATTCAAAGAGCCGAATTTGTAGGATTGTTTTGCTCCCGGCTGATCCTGAAACGTATTGGAATTCATTGCATCGAAAACTAATCCGTGAGCTATTGCTTTTTCTTTAATCGCTTTTATATCACCAGGAATATCCCAGGGAATGTGAAGCGAAACTGCTCCTGCGGAGTGTGTTAAAGCATGAATCAATCCAACATCATCTAATTTCTGCTCTAATGTTGCCGGCTCTCCACCGTAAGAAAATCTTCCAAAACGTGTTCCGCCTGCTCCCAAAGCCCAACTTGGAATGGCTACCTGAAAATCGGCAATTTTTTTGACAATTTCAGAAACATTCGCTCCTGATTTTGTAAGTTTATCTGATAAATAGGCGAAGTCTGAATTGAAATTTGCGGTTTCACTTTTATTATACTGTTCTATACTTTCTTTGTTTATAATCATATTCTGATTTATTTTTTACAGAATTATATTTATTATGCTTGCATCCTGTGCTATTGTAGGTCGCCACTTCGTGGCTCTGGTTGAGGAAATTTATTTTCAAATCCATTTAACATAATAATATCAAACTTACGATTTAAAATATACTCCTTCAGTATTGATGTAAAAAAATTATCTCGGGAAAGCATTGGCCATTCCGCCGTCTACATTGATGATGTTTCCTGTACTTTTATCTAAAATGGCAACGCAGGCGAAAACTCCGTTGGCAATGTCTTCCGGAAGAATGATTTCATTTAAAAGATTTCTTTTGGCGTAAAATGCCGGAAGTTCTTCCACCGTGATTCCATTGGCTTTTGCACGGCCTTCTGCCCATTCTCCTTCCCAGATTTTGCTTCCTACAATTACACCGTCCGGATTTACAACATTTACCCTGATCTTATCTGCAGCCAGTTCTGCAGCCAACAGTCTGGTCATATGTTGCTGAGCCGCTTTTGCAGTTCCGTACGCTACATTATTCGGTCCCGCAACGAGTCCGTTTTTGCTTGCAATATTGACGATATCTCCACCCAGATTTTGTTTTTTCATGATCTCGGTTCCGATTTTTGACAATAAGAATTGTCCTTTCACCAAAACATTTTCAAGAAGATCCCAATCTTTTAAAGTAGTTTCTTCCAGCGACTTTGAAATAGCCAGTCCAGCAGAATGAACGATGATATCTACTCCACCGAATGCCAAAACGGTTTCTTTGAATGCATCAGCAATCGCTTCATCACTCGTTACATCACACTGAACGGCAATTGCCTGGTCTTTGCTGTATTTTGAAATAGCCGATTGTACGGCTTCTGTATTCAAATCCGTATACACAACAACTGCACCTTCAGCAATCATTTTATCGGCAATTGCCTGCCCTATTCCGCCTCCTGCTCCCGTAACTATGGCAACTTTTCTTGACAAAGGCTTCTCCTTCGGCATTCTCTGAAGTTTAGCCTCTTCCAGCAGCCAGTATTCGATATCGAAAGCTTCCTGTCTTGGTAATGAGGTGTATTCAGAAATAGCTTCTGCACCGCGCATTACATTGATGGCGTTGACATAAAATTCACTAGCCACACGCGTAGTCTGCTTATCTTTTGAAAAGCTGAACATTCCCACTCCCGGATAAATGATGATCACCGGATTCGGATCTCGCATTGCAGGGCTGTTCGGATGTTTACAGGTTTCGTAATATTCTTTATATTCCTGTCGGTATTGTTCGAAAAGCGGAGTTAATTTTTCCAAAACAGCTTTAGAATCAGTAAGATCTTCGTTTTTACCTAAAGTGAGCACCAACGGCTGAATTTTCGTTCTCAGAAAGTGATCCGGGCATGAAGTTCCCAGCGGAGCCAGTCTTTCAAGATCATTGCTATTGATGAATTCCAGAACAGTATCGCTGTCTGTAAAATGGCCAACCATCCTGTTTTCTGAAGAAGCCAGACCTCTCAACAACGGCATAATCTGCGCCGCTTTATTCTTACGTTCGTCAGCAGGCAGAGATTCTATTTTTTGTCCGCCAAAAACCTGTCCTTTTTCTTCAATTTTTTTGGCAATATATTCTGAAGCCATCTCAATAACTTCCAGACTGTTGATATAACACTCGTAGGAAGTATCTCCCCAGGTAAATAATCCATGACTACCTAAAACAATCCCCCTGATTCCCGGATTATCGTTTAAACATTTTTCCAGCTGCAAACCCAGGTCGAAGCCCGGCCTTTGCCATGGCACCCATCCCATTGTATCACCCCAGATTTCTTTGGTGATAGCTTCACTGTCTTTTGCTGCAGCGACTGCAATTAATGCATCAGGATGAAGGTGGTCTATATGTCTGAATGGAAGGAGTCCATGAAGAGGTGTATCGATGGATGGCGCTTTACTGTCCAGATCGTAGATGCAGTGATCAAATAATCCTACCATTCTGTCTTCATCTTCCAGACCTTCGTAAACATTTTTAAGGTTTCTCAACCTTTCAGTATATAAACCCGCAATTCCTTTTCTTGTTAAAGTCCCGATATCGCCTCCGGAACCTTTCACCCACATTACCTCAACTTCTTCATTGGTTAAAGGATCTTTTTCTATGGTTTTACAGCTTGTATTTCCTCCTCCGTAGTTGGTGATTCTTAAGTCTGCTCCCAGAATATTTGAACGGTATAAAAATAAGGCTACCTGGTCATCTCCAAAAGATGCTGCTTTTTCATCATCCCACAAATAGTTTACGTATCTAAATGTTTTTAGTTTTTCCATTGTCTTTACTTATATTTCTAAATTCTCACCCAAAATTAGATTGTTCTGTTTTGTACAGCATCCCGTACTATACTGCTAAATGCCTTATGTAAAAATAAATTAACATGTTACTTTTAATTCAGCTTAGTATGGTTTATTTCAATCTGATCCGGATGAATCATAATTAATATTTTGTGATGTATGTTTTAAAAAATAAACATCAAGAAATCTAGAACTTCTCAATGTTTATGCTGAATGAGTTTAGTTTAATTAATATCCGGGCAACTGAGTCAAATTAGGATTATCAACCAAAGGATGTCCTGCAGAAGCTGCTGCGAAAGGCAATAGCTCTGTTTTATTCGGTACAAATCCATAGAAAAGTCCGTCTCCGCCTCCTTCAATCCAGTTCGGATAAGTGCCTCCGTTTTCAGCGGAACCTGTAGGTTTGGTATAGATAATATTCCCGATCTGCAATGCATTAAATCCTTCAACAAATCCTACCGCTTTTCTGGCATTTCCGTTAAATGTACTTGTGTAAGCCTGGAACATATTTACAGGATACCATTTGTCTTCAGCCGTTGAAGTTTGTCCGTTTGCCAGTGCAATACTCTTTAGAGTCGTCTGATAAGCGGCATACCCTGAAGAATTGGTAGGAACCGCCTGAACTGCTGCAATTTCTGCCGGATTTGTTAAATCTATATAGGTAACTGCCAGGAAAGGATCTCCGTAAACCTGTGCATTTTTATGAAATTTATACAATCTGTACACCGGGGTCGATGCAAACTGTCCTGTACGGTCCGAAAGATTTTTCATTGCCTGTTTTGTCGCATTAATTTCGCTGGCGATGCGGTTCATTCTTATTAAGTCTGTACGAAGCATAAATTCATCGGAAAACTCCCACTTGCGCTCCTGAACAATAGCATCCTGAAACGCCTGCTGACCGCTTGGTATTGGCAATGAGCCTATTCCGGCACGGTTTCTCACCTGTTGCAAAGCAGCAGTTCCTGCGGCTGTAGGACCTCCGTTCAGATAGTTTTGAGTTTCTGCATACATCAGCAATACATCAGCATATCTTATGATCGGAATATTGAGGTTACGTGCGTCGGCCGCCTGTGGCTCCACACACCAGCTTATTCTGAATTTACCCGGCATAATACAGGAATAAGTAGTTCCCACATCCACCCAGGTGTCTGATGCAGCACCTGTTTTCAGAAAATAAATACTGTACGAAGTACACGCGACATCCCTGCGTTTATCTGCCTGATTAAAAGACAAATAATAGGTTGGCAATATGAACTGTAAAGCTTTTCTGGATCCATACGTACCCCCTCTGGAACCCGGATGTGCATAAACACCAAATGCAGAGTTGGTATTAGGACCATATTCAGCGATATGCCAAAGCATCTCCTGATTTACGGCTGCAAAGTTTCTTCTGTCAAAATTGAACCATAAGGCTTCGAAACCACTTTTCCCTCCCTGCGCCTGCACCAGGCTGTTGGTACCTGCATTAATTACAGAAGCTGCTGCTGCATCTGCAATCTGGTACAGCTGCTGAACTCTGCTGTTATCAGGGCGACGGGACATCGTACCGGCAGATCCTGTATTCAGATCCCAACGAAGAGAATATCCCGCGGCATACAATGCAATTCTTGCTAAAAGCGCATTAGCAGACTGTTTGTTCAGTCTTTCCGGAGTTCCGTTTGAACCCGGTAAATTGTTTACCGATTCCTGAATATCAGCAATGATGCGATCGTAAATTCCGTCTCTTGGAGAACGTTTCGGATAAAATGTATTCTGATCATTAGGATCTGCATCTTCAAGGGGGATCCAAATAGCAGGCACATCTCCGTAAACGCGTATTAAGTTATGATAACAAAATGCACGAATTGCTTTCGCTTCTGCCAATAAGGCATCACGCTTTGTGCTTGCAGGCATAGTCGGTAATCTGCTGATGGCGATATTAGCCCTTTCAATAATAGCATACATGGCAGCATAAATTCCTGTAACGGTATTTGGAGTATAGGCATCGTACTGATAGTTGCAGATATTGTATTTGGAATTGTTGGTTGAGCCGTCTTCCGCAGAGTGGGTTACGGTATCTCCGGCACCGAGCTGATAAAACATTTCAGTAGGAACAAGCCCTCTGTAAAGTCCCTGGACAAAAGCATCTGCGGTTTCTATATTGTCAAATACCGATTCTGTATTGGATGAATTATAAGCAGGCTGATCCAAAAAATCATCACTGCAGGAATTGATACTGACGCTGCCGACTAAAATTGCCGGAATGATAATCAGCGTTTTTAAAAGATTTTTTTTATTATATCTGTTTTTCATGATGTAATCGTTTGCATTTAGAAAGTTAAATTAATACCAAGAACGTAACTTCTTGAACGTGGGTATGAAGAGCTGTCGTATCCCGGCGTAACCGTAACGCCGCTGGCCGCAGAAACTTCCGGATCATAGCCTGAATATCCCGTAATTGTTGCTAAGTTATTAACGGTAAAGTAGATACGCGCATTGGTAAGTTTCACATGGCTTAAAAATTCTCTCGGGAAGGAGTACCCCAGCGTTACCATAGCAATTCTTAAATAAGAACCATCTTCCACATAATACGATGACGGATAAGTAATATATCCTGAGTTGGTAGTATTTAAGCTCCAAAGACGGGATTCTTCATCAGGATTCAGTTCTTTTAATCGTGCAAGATTTGTAGTGGCCTGACCGGTATTAGGATCAATAATACGATAATAATTATCTCCGAATTCCGAAGGCGTATTTTGAAATAAAGCATATGGGCTCAAACTATGCTTGGTAGCATTGTAAATATCACCCCCTACACTAAATTTTAAGAATACTGCAAGATCAAAACCTTTATACGAAAAATTATTGCTGATCCCTCCGATAAAATCCGGTGTTCCATTTCCTATTTTTACCAGTTTTCTTGTAAACTGATCTCCGGCCTCATTATCTGCTGCAAATTTGATATCTCCGGGTTTAGGAGTTCCGGAAGCCGGTTTTACAACTCCTGGTTTTAATGTTAATGATCCGTTGGATTCCTGGATAAAATCGTCGGTCGTATAAATTCCCTGATAAACATATCCATACATATCTCCTAATTCTTCTCCGACGGTAGCATAATAGGTTACCATACCTGCCCTGTTGCTGCCGACACTGAAGTTTCTGAATTGTCTTCCTTCATCCAGTGATAATACTTTTGATTTATTGAACCCAACATTAGCATCTGTAGACCATCTAAAATCACCGGACTTTACGTTGATTGAGTTTAAAGTGAATTCCATACCGGTATTTTTCATGGAACCGATATTTTTAAACTGTCTCGCATATCCCGTAGATGCAGGCAATACAGTTTCCAGCAACATGCCGGTAACATTGTTGTTGTACCATTCTGATGTTAATTTAATCCTGTTATTAAACAATGCTAAATCTACCCCGATATTGGTGGATCTCATTTCCTCCCACTGAACCATACGGTTCCCCAGAACACTGCTTGTTACCAGAGCAAGATTTCCTACCGTATTATTCAGAGGATAATCTGTTCCCACAACATTGGTTCTGAAAACATTATCCGGAATACTGTTATTACCAACGATCCCGTATTCAAACCTGAATTTAAGATCATTAACATAATTTTCGATTTTGGAGTTTTTCCAGAAACCTTCTTCTGAAACTCTCCATGCAGCAGCTACAGAAGGAAATACACCCCATTTATTATCTGGTCCGAATTTTGAAGATCCGTCACGGCGCACCGTACCGGTAAGAAGGTAACGATTATCATAATTATAATTTACTCTTGCAAAATAGGAAAGCAGGCTGAATGATGATCTGTCCGTACTTTTATCCGCAACAGTCGCATTGGATATATCATCCAGTCCATAATTTAAAATAGATGGAAATCTTACCAGCCTCATGCTGTTGCTCTCACTTTCCTGATAGATGATTTCATTACCGATAAGCCCGGTTATTTTATGTTTCTCGCCTAACGTTTTATTATATGTCAATGTATTGGTGATCTGATATCGGTACGCCTCAGAATTCCCGATACTTCCGTTAATACCGGTATTGACAGGATCTGTAAGGTACGCACGGGAATTTTTATCTGAAAACGCCGTGGCTTTGGTATTGGTCCAGTTATAAGATCCTGCCGTTCTGAATGTAAAATCTTTCAGGAAATCAAATTCCAGACCCACATTGGCAAGGAAGGTTCTTACCCTTCTGTTCTGCGTAGATGCTGCCGTTTCGATATACGGATTTTCCGTGTCGAAACCTGAATCCAATGCTGAAAAATCAGGAAAAGTCTGCGTATTGAATAACTGATCCTGGCTAAATAATGTTCCTCCTGTGATAGGCTGGAGCAATATTTTTTTCATTCCCGAATAGGCTCCGCCACCATTAGTGGAATTTGAATTAAACATGGAACTGAAATCCAACCGTATTCCTTTGTACAGTTCTGAATTGACATTAGCACGTAAAGAGTTTCTGGTTTCACTGAAATTCTGCAGCAAACCATCCTGCTTATTATAATTATAACTAATGAACGTCTGCGTCTTATCACTACCTGCCGAAACACTCACGTTATGGTTTTGGGTAACTCCCGTCCCCCCAAGCATTCTTTCCTGCCAGTCCAGTGCAGGTGCAGATGCGTAGCGGTTGTTGATCCTGGCAAATGCACCAGTGTAAAATCCGGGAGAGTCTGTTCCTAAACTATTATCAAAAACATTGCTCCACTGAGTGGTTTTTCCCTGGAGCTGTGCCATTTCATACTGATATTTCACAAACTGTTCAGAATTTGAAACCATGTCCAGCTTCTTTGACAGCATATCGAAAGACATGAATGAATTGTAGTTGATGGTAATTCTTCCTTTTTTTCCGGTTTTAGTTTTAATAACAATAATACCGTTTGAACCTCTTGCACCGTAAATTGCAATGGCGGAAGCACCTTTCAGTACATCAATACTTTCAATATCGTTGGGATTAATAATATTAAGCGCGTTGTCCAGCTGGAAACCGTCTACAATATAAAGAGGCTCCGTTCCCTGGGTAATGGAAGCACCACCACGAACGGTAACATTTGCTCCTGCTCCGGGTGCACCACCTGCCGTAACAATATTTAATCCTGCTGCCCTGCCCTGTAATGCCTGTAAAGCATTCATTGCCGGTGTTGCCGCCAGATCTTTTGCAGAAACTGAAGATACCGATCCTGTAAGATCTGATTTTTTAACTTTACCATAACCAATAACGACCACCTCCTCAATATCTTTAGTCTTTTCTTTCACAGTGTCATTTACTGCCTTTTGCCCGAACATAAAGCCAGATGCAAGCAAAAATAGCGGTGCAATAAGTGGCTTAAAATTCTTCTGTTTGATTTTAATAGACATATATTAATTTTTACATCACCAAAATACATCCTTAGAAATATTCAGCCATCCTGCAATATCCTGTATTAAAATATTCATTATTTAAGTTAATTAAATATCAATTTTATAATTAAAATCAATTAAATATAAAAATTTAGTCACAATTAAATGAATTAAAATAAAAATTCGCAATAAATAAATTTCAACATAAATCAAACACCTTCTCCCGAAATTATACGCATAGCATAAAAAAAGGTGCTGAAAAATCAACACCTAAGAGAAATTAAACTATATAAACTGTATGAAATAATACCGTGGTAAAGCTTTATTAGCGCAAGGAATTTCCGTATCCTACGATAAGAATAGAGATAAACATAACAATCATCCCAACCACAATAGTAGAAATTGTTTTTTTGGAAACCCCTTTCCATTCTTTAATGACCACTCCCCAGAGATTGGCGATCAAGATGATAAACGCCATGTGTAAAATCCATGAGCTCGGACCGTTCCCCATTTTACTTTCACCCATTCCGTAGAAAAAAAACTGTAAGAACCACATGGTCCCTGCCAATGCGCAGAAAAGAATATTTTTTGCAACAGGCACATTTTTTTTAGTGTAATCTGAATAAGATTTATTTTTAAATGACAGATAAAGGCAGCCCAAAAGATTAGAAGCCATACCGCCCCAAAGGACAACAATATAGGTTACATTATTCTGGAACAGAAATTCTCCCTGACCGGGATTTGCAGCTTTCCATGCATCGTTGGCTACCATTGCCATAGGTTTTCCGGCTTCAAGTCCGAAATTGAAACAGGCGCTCAAAACTCCGGAAATGATAGCCACCGTAAGTCCAAGTCCGAATTTATACTCGGTTTTTACCGATGTACCGTGAGGATCTTTAGATTCTTTCTGAAGCTCTTTATCTTTCATCACACCGGCCTTTCCGCTGATGATAATTCCGATAACGCATACAAAAAGTCCCAGAAGGACCATTCTTCCCCATGTGCTTGAAATCATCAGTCCGATATTGTCCTTTCCTTCGTGAGGCGAAAATTCGTAAAAAATAGAAGGAACAAGCGAGCCGATCACCATGGTAAGTCCCAGCATGATACTGCTTCCCAGGGCAACCCCTAAGTACCTGACTCCTAAACCGTACATGAAGCCACCGATTCCCCACAACGCTCCGAACAAAAAGGTTAATCCTAAAATTGATGAACTTTCATTCTGAATAATTTCCCAAAAATCCGGAATAGTAAGATAGGCAGCCAGCGGCGGAACAATAATCCATGAAAAGACACCTCCTATTAACCAAAATGTTTCCCATTGCCAGCCTTTAACTTTTTTATAGGGCAAATAAAAACTTCCCGAAGAAAAACCTCCTAAAAAATGAAAAATAACTCCTAATAATGCGTTCATAATTTTATCGTTCGATTGAGTCTGAAAATTAACAAGATGTAATCGATCGCGCATCTTGTAGTGTCATGTAAATAAATGTGATTCTGGATTGAAAAGGCAAATTTAAAATTTCTAAACTATAAATAAATATGATTATAGTATACATTTAACCGTAAAAACCTATGTTGTAAGCATCTGTTAAAGGTTTAAATCAAATAAAAATTCGAAAACAAAAGCCTTTTATTATTTTAATTGATACACTTCACTTGCAGCCAGCAATAGACAACCAAGGCCATAATCTTCAAAATCAGGCTCTTTGCTCACGGAAAGTGGCTGTCCATCTTTCGGTTCTTTTCCGGTACCCTGAACCCAACCCAAAAATCCGCTAGGCTGAACAGAATCTTTAACAATGGCATTCCAGGCTTTGATTACAACCGGCAGATATGTCTTTTTATCAATCAGACCTTTGTTGATTCCATAGGACATTCCATATACAAACAATGCAGTTCCCGTCATTTCTTTTCCGCCAAAATTTGTCGGGTCATGAAGGCTTACATTCCAGAAACCGTCTTCTCTCTGGATGGGAACCAAAGCCGATAACAAATTTTTATAATCCTGTAGATATTCCTGATAATGCGCATCCGACTTGGGTGTATCTTCCAAAGTTCTGGCAAGTGCGGCTAATACCCAGCCGTTTCCGCGGCTCCAGTAGCAATCTTCGCCGTTCGGTTCTTTATATGGCGGAACAAAGCTTTTATCTCTCCACCAGAGTTTATCTTTTGCATTGTAGAGGCCGTTTCCTCCGTGCTTATATTTGGTGAAAGCGTACATTTCGTAATTCTTGTCAAAATACTTTTTGTCGCCGGTGATTCTTCCCAATTTTGTAAAAATCGGCATTCCCATTTGTAAAGCGTCAATCCACCACCAATCATCCGACTTCCCCGAAGCAATCATACTGTCCATCGACATTTTCACGTATTTGATCCGTTCAGGATGTTTTCTTCCATCAATCTCGTAAAGATCGAGATAAGTCTGTCCGCACGCCTGGTTATCGGCATTTCTTGTAAATGTTCCGCGCATCATATCCCAATTGTGTTTTTGCGACCAATCCAAAGCGTAATTATAGTATTCTTTTTTAGGATCAACTTTATACAATGCCATCAATCCTTCATAATAAACCGCTCTAGTCCATAGATTGCTCGGCCAGATTTTTTTCCCGACAATTTCTTTTCCCGGATCCGTCCATTTGTTCATAAAGTATTGATTGGCTCGTTCTGCAACTTCCAGAACTTCTTTTTTATTTGGAAGATCTGCATTTGCTGTATTTTTCTTTTGAACCGAACAGGAAGTCATTCCTGCGATGATCAGTGCAAAAATGCCTGTTGTTAATAGTCTTTTCATTTTATATTTAAATTTAATTATCAATCTTAGGTTTTACAACATAAACATTAGGTTTTGGAACTTCTTTCACCGATTCCTCCAAATAATAATCGGTGTGTGGCGGCTGATTGTACCCCACATTTTGCCAAACGATACTCAATCGGTATTGCGGATTGTGCATTAAAGTGTACAATCTGTGTTTTGTCGGACTGGTCGTGCTGAAAATTCTCAATTCCTGATTATCGGCAGTTCTGTAAATCACTTCTTCTCGCCAGTCTCCGAATAAATCGGCAACCAGAGCCGGATTTTTCTTTGTTCCGTTATTGGATTCGCACTGAAAATCTTTAGCATCGAAAATCAGGTTTGACTTTTCATTTTCCCAGTCCCATTTGGAAACAACAGTTCCGTCTAAAATTTCACTTAAAAAATCGCCGTCCCAATAAATCCCCATATTCACTGCCGGATTTTTATCGGTGATTTTCTTTCCCCTAGCACTATAAACGCCTTTCAGTCCTGCACCGGCCGCCCAACATTCGGAACCTTCATAACGAGGGTCGATATTTAAAGATAAACCTCTTCCCGGACCCTGGAATTTACTCGCCTGACTGTACACGGTTGACGGCAATTTCCAAAGCACTTTTCCTGTTTTTCCATCCCTGAAGTGCGCTCCCGCATCATCAAAACGTTCCTGAATATCAAAAATTTCCAATCCCGGATTAGATGGGTCTAAATCTCCAACGTGCACAGCATCACCGTGACCGTAACCTGTGCTGTTCAACACTTTTCCGTCATCATCAACCGTCATTGCTCCGAAAACGATTTCGTCTTTTTCGTCATTATCGACATCGGCAATTGTTAAGTTATGATTTCCCTGTCCGCGGTATTGTTTGTTTTCTTCTGAACTTTCGGTATCGAAAAGCCACCGAAGACTCAGTTTTTTGTCTTTAAAATCCCAGGCTGCAATCGCTGTTCTGGTGTAATAGCCTCGTGACATAATCACACTCGGAGTCTTCCCATCGAGATAAGCAACAGCTCCCAAAAACCGATCGATACGGTTTCCTTTGGCATCGCCCCAGGTTTCGGTCATTTGTTCGGCAGTTGGATTTAAACTTCCTGCAAATCTTGGAACCTGATAATTGACGGTATGAATTTCTTCTCCTGTTTGCCCATCGAAAACCGTCAGAAATTCGGGTCCGGAAAGAATCATTCCGTTTTCGTTGACGTAATTTTTCGTTGGGTCACCAATGAATTTTCCTTTTCCGTCTTTGCTTCCGTCGGCAGTTTTCATTACGATTTCCGCTTTTCCGTCCTGATCTAAATCATAAACTAAAAACTGCGTGTAATGCGCTCCTTCCCGGATATTTTTGCCTAAATTAATCTCCCACAGAAACTTTCCATTCATTTTATAAGCCTGAATAATAGGCGGGTCAGTCTCTCCTTTCTGGCTGTTATCGTGCGACCTTCCGGTTTGATGAAGAATAATTTCATATTCGCCATCGCCATCCAAATCGGCAACTGAAGCATCATTCGGCGTGTAACCTTGAGGCGTTTTCAACGGAATTGAAAAATACGGTTTTTGATTCGCCGTGTATTCCGCAAAATCCTGGTCAACGTCTTGGTGTTGCGTATTTGATTTTACGAAGTAGGTATAGTTTTTTCTTTTGTCAGCGGTTTTATCTAAAAAATTGGTTTCGCTGAGCAAAGGTTTATCATTCAGTTTTTTGGTCTGATTCTTTTCTGTGCGATACAAATCGAAATGCATGTTCTGAGCTTCCGTTCCCAACAATCGCCAACTTACAAAAACGCCTGATTCTGCTGGAATCGCAACGATTCCTCTTTTCAGGTATTCCATTTGTCTTTGCGCGAAAAAAACTTGCGAAAGAAAAATGGCGGATGTAATGAATATATATTTGATTTTCATAAATCTTGTTTTAATAAGTTAGCAGAATGCTTTATAATATTTGCTCGATGTCATTCTAAACATAGACTGAAAGTCTACGAACGAAGTTCAAAAATGCAGTGAAGAATCTCAATTTATCTGGTAAAATTCTTCCTTCGTCAGAATGACAAACGTTCTATCAATAACATTTAAACGCTGAAATGGCAAACTGCTTGAGCAGATTGCTTCGTCGTTCCCTCGTAATGACATCACTCGAATTCAATCGATTGCACAACTTTGGTTATTTTTTTGAAATCTGCTTCAATAACCACTTTACCCATTCTTCGGTTCCTTCATAATTCGAAAAATCTTCAGTTAGTTTTTTTCCGTCAATGTATTCGTTATAACACCAAGGATCACCTAAAGCGAAGACAGTTCCTTTTCCCACTTTCGCAATGGCACCAATCACTTGGTTTTCAGCGTACAAAAATGGCTTTGCAGGTGCTTTTACTGAAATAGTGCTGACTTCTTTCATATATAATTTAAGTTCCGAAAAGACTTCATTTCCCGGTTTTACGTAGACTGCACCTTTCTCAAATTCTCTGCCTTTCAGCCTGTTAATACTGTCATCATTAAAATGAATCCCGAATTTCTCTGCCAGTTTGTTGAAATGTTCAAACTCAGAGTTGCCATTGTCGTTGCTTAGCAGAACGAGAACACCTCCGTTTTTCACCCATTTTTCCAGGTTTTTTATCGTTTTAGCATCCATTAGGTTGGCTTTTCCGCCGTACGCTTCCTTATCGATATCGGGGTCAACAATGATGTAAATGTTAGCATTTTTTAAATCATTTTTTGAAGGAGCTGTTGTTAATGTGCTGATTTCTGCGCCTTGCTTTTGGAAAAGTTCGCCCAACATAGAAAAGCCCCCATTGGTTGTATCATTCCACGTGTAATGCCACGATTCCAAAACTTTGGTTTCTTTATTTTCTCTTTTTTCGTTGTTGAAAAAGTTGTCCAGAACAACTTTTGGTTTGTTTTGAGCATTAGAAAATCCGAATGTGAGGAGCGTTCCTAATACTAATGTTTTTACGATATTTTTATTCATAAATCTTTATTTAATATTTAAATTCAATTTATTCTGCTGTAATTTTTAACGCAAAGTCCGCAAAGATTTTTTTGACTACTATTCTTTTTTAAGTTCACAAAGGCGTTTCACTTAAATAAGTATACAAAGATTGTTAATTGCAGGCTGTTATTAAATTATTTTGAGAAATATACAGGAATTAATTGAATTTCGCCATCTAAACCTGAAGGTTGTACTTTCCAATTCGAAGCGTCGAAAGGTTTGTAATCGATGTTGACAAAATTAATTTCATGGTAATTTCGCCACGAGATTTTATTCTGATCCATATAGCGGATTCGGTTCGCCATCAGGTTTGAAACTTCAATCTGAATGGTATTTTTCCCTTTTTTTAAATATTTTCCAACATTGATTTCAAACGGATTGCTCCAGACAATTCCGGCTTCCTGTCCGTTGATAAGCACTTTTGCGCTTTCGTAGAATTTATCAAATTTCAATTGATAATCGTCTGCTTCTTTCTTTTTTAAATTTAAAGTTGTCGTGTAAATTCCTGTTCCTGAAAAACTTTGCGTTGAAGCATCTTCCGTGAAGTTCGTCCAAGGCTGGAGTTTCGTTAAAATTCTTGATTTCGGAAGTTCGGGTCCACCTTCTTTGAACGTCAGTTGCCAAGGTTGGTTTAAAACAATCGGAGCATCAGTTTTTTCAATATATTTCCATTTTGCAATTGAGTTATCTGGCGTTTCTGATGCTTTTATAATTAAAGATTCTCCGGATTTCAACTGAACTTTGACTGAATTATTCCGGGTTTCAGCAATGCCGAAATCTTCATTTTCCGGATTCATCAAAACGACCTGTTTCCCGATATAATTTACGGGAATATTTTGATTGATTTCTTTTGAAGTGTGATTGACGACGTAATAAAATTTCCCGCCATCAAACTGTCTTCTGACAAATCTCAATCCTGTATCGGTTAATTTTTCTCTTTCGATTTTTAAGAATTCTAAAGCTTTTTCAACATCAGAACTCAACACAAGCTTTCCTTTTCCGAATGTTGCCGATTTTAAATTTCCGTTTTGCTGGAAAGGAATTTGATTCCATAAAGACTGTAATTCATTTTTTCTTTTCTCAAATTCAAAAAATCCCGGAACATCTTTTGGCTCACTTTGGAAAATCACACAAGCTCCATTTTGAGCTAAGTTTAAAATATTTTTTAACGTTGATTCAGAGAAATAATTCAATTGAGGAATAATTAATACCTTGTAAGAACCTCCATTTTTTGAAACCTGAATATTCTGATTTTCAAATTTCGCTTCGGAAATCATTTTATCCGAAATCATATCCAGAGAATAACCGGATTTCCCTAATTTCTCAAGGTTTTCATAGAATACAGTCGGATGCAGCCACTTTTCAATATTATGAATTTTGAACGCCATATCTTTTCCTTTCGGACTCGCCCATTGGTCGTAAACCGGCCAGTACATCAGGATTTCATTGTCTGATTTTCCACTTTGTAAAACAGATTGAGTTCGCTCGATATAAGAATTTAAGCCTTTAATATCTGGCCATAAACTGTTTTCAGGAACGAAATTCGTAGAGGCATAAAACAACCAGCCCGGAAACTGAACATCAGCCGGCGTATACGTTGTTCCGTGATAAAAAATATGGTTGATTCCTGAAAGGAAAATCTGTTCAGCTTCTGGTTTAACCTGTGACCAGGATGTTTTGAAATGTTCCGTCAACCAGGTGAAAGATTCATTGGATATCAGAGGTTTTCCGGTAATATTGGCTGCTGAAGATGCAAATTTCAACATATTAATATCTGGAACTTCCTTTGTATTGATGTCTTCCAGATTTCTTTTCAAACCCTGAATATCAAATTTTGTGTTTCCGAAAGTCTCAGATTCCGGAATATCAACTGCAGCATATAAATCCAACAAATTTCCCGGCGAACCGTGCGCCTGATTAGTATTTCTAGAGTTTTTGGAATGTGCCCAATTCGTAAAATTTTCAGCGAAATTATGCAGAATCAGCTCACTCATCGTTTCGCGATAATCGGATTTTATTCTTCCGGCGATTTCGTTTTCCTCATTTCCAACCAAATATTTGATGTAAGGACTTAAATCATACCCTCTTCTTTTCTTAAATTCTTCTTTAAAATTTGCCGTCCAGTCTGCCCCATAAACCTCATAGCTGTCATTGAAAAACGAACGGATTCCATAGTTTGAATTTCCAAAAGCCTTATCGAAAGTTTTCAGATAATCTTTGGTTGCATTAGGCGAAAAATGGTCTAAAGTATAGCCATCACCACCCGGAGCAGCACGTTTTACTTTCTGCAAAGTCTTGCCTGCAAAAACTGCGTAGATTGTCCATTTTACTGCGCTTGGTTTCCAGTTTAAAGTTCCGTCCTGAGTAACTTTATCTGTTAAAACTACCGCTTCATTTTTTTCATTATAAGCAGTAACGATATCGAGTTTTATGGTCTTTAAATTCTTCTGTTTTTCGTCTTTCAGGACAATTTTTTCAGAAAATTTTTCATTTGGTTGAATCTCGTAAGTCTGAACAATCATTTTTGTTGCAGCATCCTGTTCGTTCACTTGCGGCCCGCCAATCGGCCAGCCTGTTCCGACTGCCATATCAACACCCATATTCAGACTTTTTGCTTTCGTTGTTGTGAACTGGAGCATTCTCATCCATTCCTGAGAAAGGTAATTGATGTATTTATTCTCAAACCCTTTTGCTCCATAAATTGGGACAATTTCCACCCCACCGAAACCGGCATTAGAAAGGGTTGTCAGTTGTTTGTCCAGACCTTCTTCGTCAACGGCACTTCCCATCCACCACCAGCGCGTCCACGGCTGAGCGGTGTTGGTCGCTTTTGGCCACGGATTTTGCGCGGAGAGATTTCCGAAGGCAAAACAGAGAACGCTTATTTTTATGATATTACGAATATTCATTTTTTACTTGTTTAATTTAACCACAAAAGTCACAAAAGTTTTTAAACACATTAGTTGTTTAAGTTTGTGATTCCAATGCTTAGAAGAACACATTAGTTTAAAAATCAAAGATTTTTATTAGTGTTTATCCAATCAATTTCCATCAGGTTTTAAAGATTCCATAAAAACAGATTCCGGCCAGTGGAATTTCTCGACATCATCGGGTTTATTGGGGTTAAAATTTCTGAAATTATTTGAAATATATTTCTTCAAAGGTAAATTTTGGTCAACGATTGACTTTACAACACATTGTGCTAATTCGTAAGCTCCATATGGATTAAAATGGGTATCATCTGCCAAAGCATTTTGTTGATTAGGATAAGCATTTGCGGGATAATATACGAATGCTTTCTTAGAATTCTCCGGTCCCATCGCTTCAAACAAAGTCTTGCTCATTGCATTTAAATCAATTAAATTCACATTTTCTTCTTTCGCAATTTCCCTCATCGCATCCGGAAAATCATCTAATGTATTGACGATTTTATTGTTTTCATCAAAAACTCTGCGGTTCATTGAGGTTACTAAAACCGGAACTGCGCCCAATTGTCTGGCTTTTTGAATCCATTCTTTTAATCTTTTTCGGTAACCGGATTTTGTGCTGTTTCCTGCTTTTTGGTCGTTGTGTCCAAATTGGATGAATAAATAATCTCCGGATTTTAATTGAGTCCAGATTTTATCGATTCGATGGCGGTCTTCAAAGGCTTTTAGAGTTTCTCCACTTTCTGCGTAATTCGCAATGACCACTTCATTCGGAACGAAAAAGCAAGGCAACATTTGTCCCCAGGAAGCCCAGGGTTCGTATTGCGCATCAACAACCGTTGAATCTCCCGTCAAATAAATAGTTTTCGCCGTTTTATTGGGCTGAATAATTACCGAACAAACTTTCGGGGCTTTATCATTAAATTCAATCGTCAACAGATTATCCCAATGCAGATATTTTCTTTCTCTTGGCTTCAATTTTACAATTCCAATGTTTTCACCGTTCTGGTTTCGGATGATACTGTCTTTAACGTGAACCGTAATTGTTTTTTCAACGACTTCACCTTGTCTTGTTTTAATATAATTCAACATTAATCTGCGGTTTTCTACACGAACTGTCGTTTCTGAACTTCCTTTTGTATCACCTAAGTTCAGTGTAATATTATAATTTCCATCAGGAATTGCCACCGAAAAATAGAAAGGTTTGTCGCTCGTGATAAAATCTCCTGTCAAAGCATTTCCACCATTGTCAACAGCTTTCAAACCGGAAATATCCATAAAACCATAGCCACTTTTCTTATCGAATTTGGAAGTTGAAGTGATAGGGATAAAGCCTTTTTCTATTCTGTTTCCGCCAAAATCAAACTTAAAGCTGGTTTGCTGTCCAAAATAAAATGAACAGATGCATAACACTAAAAATGAAACTATTTTCCTCATTATTAATCTGTTAAAATATTTTCTTTTGGCATTGTAAACTGTTTATTTTCATCGCCTAAATCCGGCAAACCAAAATAGAAATATAAGGTTCTTTTAAACGTTCCGTTCAAATGATTGGTTTCGCTTTCTGGTCCTAGAGTGGACGTGTCATTATTAACATTAAATGCCAGAACCGTTCCCAATGGCGGAATTGCATCGAGGAAAGAAATATTTCCGCTTGGTAATTTTGGGTAACCTTCCGCTCCGTAAATTCCGTAAAAATCGAAGAGTCTGATGAACATTTTTTCTTCTTTGGTCCCTACCGTTATTTTGCCTTCTGCGGTATCCAATTGCAGCCACGAAACATCATCAAAATAGCCTTTGAATTCAGGATAAATCCACGGTGATTGTCCGGTTCTTGTTGAGTTTTTTAAGTTTTTCCAAACATTGTAAGTCTGTCCCTGTAAACGGTTTTTCCAAACGTGATAAGGTCCTTTTCCGAGCCATTTTGAGTTGATGACATAATTTTCTGGATAATCAAAACTTACCCCTGCAAACTGATAATCCCCCGACAATGAATATTCATAATTCAATTCTAAAATACCGTTTGGATTGAGTGTCCAAATGATTTTATTTCCGTTTTTATAATTGATTTCAATCAGTTGATTCTGTCCTTCTGCAAAAGATTTTATGGAAGATAATTCCATTGTTCCGTTCACGAAAACCGGTCCGTTTTTGAAGGTCATTTTCTTTCCTTTTTTGTCGACAATGACGGATTTTAATAATCCGTCTTTTTTACCAATGGCAAATTCTTTTTCGTCCGATTTTAAAATAAATAAAGAATCATTTTCTACAACTGAAACCTGATTTTCTTTAATCAAAGATTTTGAAAACTGTTTCGAAATTTCATCATTAGACTTCAATTTCCAGGTCCAAGTGTAGATTTCTTTTCCGAAAGAATCGATTGCGGTTAATAGTAATCCTTCGTTTTCTCTCCAGTTTGGAGGAAGATTGAGATTGATATTTCCTTTTTCTGTCGGTTGAATATTCGGAGATTCTGCTTTGCCTGTTTTAACAATATCAAAACCTGATTCAGAAGAAAATGGTGTTTTGAATTTCACTAATTTCCATTCAAGCTGGCAATCTTTTAAATTTGTAAAATGATAACGGTTTTCTACAGGAATGATTCCGTTAAAATCATTAGGTAACGATTTCAAATCAATTTTTACAGGACTGTAAATTTCACGGATGGCGTAAAAACTTCCTTCTTTTTCCCGATGTGGCCCTAAAACTCCGTCAGGTGCATTGATGGCGTTGACATCAATCTGGTTATTAAAATCCGTCCGCATCAAACCTTCATCCACAAAAGCCCACAGAAAACCGCCCGCTCCTTTTTTGGAATTCCAGTGAAGTTCCCAGTAATCGGCAAGAGAAGTTCCGCCACCACCATCATCCTGAGCGTGAAGAAACTCGGTCGGCATATAAATATTTTCGCCTTCGAGAATTTTTTTTGTGCTGTAATAATCTTCGTAATGATTGCAGTCGATTCCGTTGAAAGCATTTCCTGGCTTGTGATGCGCGTGAATGACAGGACGGTTTGACAGGTCATATTTTGCAAATTCGGCATCCAAATCAAAATTATGTCCGCCCTCATTTCCGTTGCTCCAGAAAATAATCGAAGGATGATTTGCATCTCTCGTCACCATTTCTTTCACGAGCTTTTTCCCAACTTCGGTGCTGTATTTTTTTTGCCAACCTGCCAATTCATCCAGAACATATAAACCTAAAGAATCACAAATTTTCAGGAACGATTTATTTGGCGGATAATGAGAGCAACGAACGGCATTCATATTCATTTCTTTGATGAGCTGAACGTCCATTAAATCGATATTTCTCGTGACTGCTCTACCCGTTTCAGGCCACCAAACGTGACGGTTGATGCCTTTCATTTTGATTTTGGTTCCGTTGATGAAAATTCCGTCGCCTTTACGGATTTCAATGGTTCGGAAACCAAATTTTTCTTCAGCTTGAAAAATCGTTTTTTTGCTTTTATTTAAAGTATATCTAGCTCTATATAAATTCGGGGTTTCCGCCGTCCAGAGTTTTGGATTTTTAACAGAAAACTGAATCTGTTTTAAAGTATCTCCTTTTTGAATCTGAACCTGAGATTCACCAACTAAATTATTTTTAACATCAAATAATTCAACTTTTACATTGTTAGCAGAATTAATTCCTTTTAAATTAATATTTGAACGAAAACTTCCATCTGCTTTTGCATCAATTGACACTGATAAAATATGTTCTTTTGGAGTCGCTTCCAGATAAACCGGTCGAAAAATTCCGCCTAAAATCCAATAATCTGCCAACCGTTCTGCGTTGTTGACCGATTTATCAGCAGACATTTTGGAAACTTTAACTTCTAAAACATTCTCTTTTCCGAACTGAATTTTATCGGAAATATCATATTTAAATTCATAAAAAGCGCCCTGATGAATTTCTCCGGCTAATTTTCCGTTGATTTTTACTTCGGTATCGGTCATTGAACCTTCAAAAACGATATTGATTGATTTTCCTTTCCAGGAATTTGGAACGTTGAATTTATACTTGTATAAACCTGTTTCGTCGTGAAACTTAAAATTTCTCCCGTAAGTAACATAATCCCTGCCGTAATTGTAAGAACCAAAACCCTGCTGTTCCCATTGCGAAGGCACCTGAATTTTGTTCCAGCTTCCTGATTTTCGTCCACCAGTTATCCAAAAATCCCATTCTTTGGTATGCTCAGAATCTGTCCCGCTCAGGAATTGAATTTCCTTAGATTGCGAATGCAGAAACTGTGAGCAAAAGCATAAAAGAACGAATATTTTGGAATAAAAACTCATTATTTTGCAGCAGTATCGGAGTCGTCTTTTTTATCGTAAGTCTGGCTAAGAGAAGCAACTTTGGTGATGTTAACTTTGGTCTGTTTCAAATTCTTGATAGCCTTTAAATTCTGTTCTTCAGGCTTTAACGCTCTGATTTTCAAATTTTCAAACGTAAAATCTTTCAATTCATACAAATCTGAAGCTTCAACTGAAAATGCAGTTTCGCAATCGATGTCAATATTTTTCAAGACGATATTATTTGCCAATCTCCTTTTCGGCGCTTCTTCTCCTTTCAAATCAAAAAACTGATTCCAGCCTTTTACATATAAGAATGTTTTTACATTTCCTTTGATATTATCCAAAGTAATGTATTCATAATGTTGAGGCGTATCGGGACGCATTTTCAAGTGTAATAATCTTGAAGCATCCTTCACGGTAGAATTTCTGAAAATGATATTGTAATTATGAATCGATTCGCTTCCGCAAGTGAGCGCAGAATGACAGAAGCCGAACGTATTGTCTTCGATAATAATATTTCTGTTTTCGCCATTATTCGGGTCAACATCTGCCTTCGGACCTTTTCCGCCTTTCAAAGCAATCGCATCGTCATTGACTGACATATAGCAATTTTTAACCAGGAAATTTGAACACGCATCGATATCGATTGCATCTGTACTAGGCGCTTTTACCGGAGCTTTAGGCGCAAGAATCGTGAGATTTAATAATTTTACGAATTGAGATTTATAATAATGCGTGCTCCAGAAGGGCGAATTCTTAACGGTAATTCCTTCAATCTGTACGTTTTTGGAGTTTGAAATGTAGATGATCCTAGGTCGCATTTCATCCATATTGGTGCATTTGGGATTCCATTCGCGTCTTTTCCAGAATGATTTCCAAAATCTCAATCCGTTTCCGTCAAGCGTTCCTTTTCCTGAAATCGTGAAACCGTCTAACCCGTCTGCATTAATTAAAGCAGGAAAATATTTTACAGTCTGACCTTCCATTCTGGTTGTCACGACAGGAAAATCGTTGATATCATCGCTTCCTTTTAGTTTTGCACCATTTTCTAAATATAAATGTGTTCCTTGTTTAAAGAAAACTGAACTGATGAGGAAAGTTCCTTTCGGAATGATGATGACTCCACCTCCGTTTTTCGCAGCCAAATCAATAATTTCCTGAAGTTTTTTGGTCTGAAGAATGGTACTATCGTTCTTCATTCCGTTTTCAGTAATGATGTATTTTTTGCCTAAAGTATTGATGTCGGTTGGTTTGTTTTCTTTGAACCATTTCGGGATAGCAGTTCCATCCGGAAATTTTTCCTGGCTTTTTAATCCGGAAAAGAAAAAGAGAAAAGAAAAAGAAAATAGAAGCTTTGATATGTTTTGAATTGTCATAACCGGTTTTGTATTGCTAATAAACGAAAATAAAAATATAGTTTTTGAGCATCCGGAGCATCCTGTCCTTACCTGTCAGTCAATTTTCACATCTATAATATTATTATAATAATTATAACCGATTGAAAATTTCTTTATCTTTATCCCATTAAAATTGTTTCATAAATATCATACAGACGCATCCTTGCGTTTCAGCCAGCTTATTCTGAGCCGGCTCATTACTCTTATTATTAATTTTAATGAAACAATTATGAAGTTTATAGATTCATCTATAGATCAATTCTATACACAAAGTCAGGAAGAATTGAGGCTCTCCGTAGGTTTGGGACCTCTCGAATTCGAACGCAATAAAATATTAATCAGCCGTTATCTTATTCCATCAGATAAAATTGCTGATATTGGCGGTGGCCCGGGACATTATGCGCAGTGGCTGGCTGGTCTAGGTCACGATGTTACGCTAATTGATCCGGTTAAAAAGCATATCAATCAGGCTAAAAAGCGTTCTGCAAAAAACTTTTTCAATTGCCTGCAGGGAGAAGCACGCCACCTTCCGCTTGATGATGCAAGCCAGGATCTGATCATTATGCATGGTCCTTTGTATCATTTACAGGAGGAGGAAGACCGAATTGCAGCACTGCGTGAAGCCGGCCGTAAACTTAAAAAAAACGGAATCATATTAGGTTTTGCAATTACGCATTCGGCATCTGCTGTTGCTGCTCTTCACAGCGGACTTATTTATCAGAATGAGATATGTGCCATGTGTGCTGAAGAACTTTCTTCGGGAATCCATGAACCGCCATCCGGATTTCCGTTTATGCTGCCAAAAGGGTTTTACCACCGTCCTTCAGAATTAATTGCAGAGTTCAGCACCGCAGGTTTTGAAACGATTGATCTTTTACCCGTGGAAGGTATGGCCTGGCTCGACGGTAATTTTTTTCAAAATTGGGCAGACCCTTTAAAACGCAGTCAGCTTCTGAGATTAATTCAAATGACTGAAAAAGACCGCGAATTGCTTTGTTTCAGCCCACACATTATGTTAGCGGCAAAGTTAAATGCTGATAGTTGCCTGTTTTAATTATTACAATTATGCAACAGATCATAAAAATGAAGATGGAAACGCAGTATTTTTGAGATGTACTACCTTGTTTTTACACATATCCTACACTCCTTTTTAAAGGGGTGTTTTTTCTTTTTAGAAAACCATTTTTGTACATGATTTTCCGTGATTTAGAATTTGCATAAATAGTTGTTATCAGCAGCAAAATCAATCCAGTTGCCGTATAAAATTATAAAATAAACTTCTTTATTTATGACTGCGGTCATGAATCTCACACTTTTTTAAGAGTAGCTTTATGAATACATAATATAACATCTAATGCAAAATATTCTATGCTTCAGCCACCTCCGGTGGAATTTCGTATTTCAACGACCTCAACATTTACTTACCCGTTTCGCAAAACAATATAATGTTTTTTATTTTGAAGAACCTAAAACAGGCCCCGATTCGTATGAACTAACACAACAAAATGGGGTTTCAGTAGTGGTTATTTATTTAGAAGACCATCATTCTGACTTTAAAAAGCGTATGGCCAGACAAATTGATAATTTCCTTAAAGATCATAATATCCGGGAATACCTGTGCTGGTACTATACCCCGATGGCATTGGAATATACTTCGCATCTTACCCCTAAAATTACGGTCTATGATTCTATGGATGAGCTTTCTGCATTCCGTTTTGCTCCTCCCCGGTTACTGGAATATGAAGAAGAACTTTTTAATAAGGCCGATATTGTTTTTACCGGTGGTTACAGCCTTTATGAAGCCAAAAAAGAAAGACATCATAACATCCATCCTTTTCCGAGCAGTATTGATAAGGAACATTTCCAAAAGGCACGGCTCAATATGACAGATCAGCCCGATCAGCAAGAAATCCCTCATCCAAGGTTTGGTTTTTTCGGGGTTATTGATGAAAGGTTTGATACGGATTTGTTATATCTGGTTTCACAGAAAAAACCCGACTGGCATTTTGTGATGATTGGGCCTGTTGTAAAAATAGATCCGGCAGAACTTCCACAAGCCCCGAATATTCATTATTTAGGACCTAAAAAATATGAAGAACTTCCAAATTATATCAGTCATTGGGATATTGCGCTGGTTTTATTTGCCATTAATGAATCAACAGAATTTATCAGCCCTACCAAAACTCCGGAATATCTTGCTGCCGGTCTCCCTGTAATTTCCAGCCCGATAAAGGATATTGTAAGAACGTATGGTGAAGAAAACCTTGTATATATTACCAAGAATGCGGAATCCTTTATTGCTTCCGGAGAAGAGGAACTTCAAAAAAAATCCCGCACGGAATGGTTATTGAAAGTTGACGAATTCCTTGCTGATGATTCCTGGGACAATACTTTTGAAAAAATGTGCCTGTTAATCGATACGGTTAAAGAAAAAAACGGAATCCATGTATGATTTTCTGATAATCGGCTGCGGGTTTGCGGGAGCAGTACTTGCCGAACGCCTTGCAAAGCAGGGGAAAAAAGTTCTTATTGTAGACAAAAGAGACCATATTGCCGGAAACGCCTATGATCATTATAATGAAGACGGGATTATGATTCATAAATACGGGCCTCATATCTTCCACACAAATTCTGAAGAAGTTTTTAAATATCTTTCACAATTTACCGAATGGAGACCCTATGAACACAGGGTTTTAGCAAGTGTCGACGGGCAGCTTGTTCCTATTCCCATCAATCTTACTACCATTAATACACTTTATGGAAGCAAGCTTTCTTCTTCTGAAGTGAAAGAATTTCTGGCCTCAAAAGCTGAAGCCAGAAAGCAGGTTTTAACTTCGGAAGATGTCGTAATTAATGCCGTGGGAAAAGAGTTATATGAAAAATTTTTTCGTGGATATACCAAAAAACAGTGGAATCTTGATCCTTCAGAACTGGATGCATCGGTTACAGCCAGAGTGCCTACCAGAACCAACAGCGACGACCGCTATTTTACCGACACTTTCCAGGCAATGCCTAAAAACGGTTATACTGAAATGTTCAGAAAGATGCTGTCACATCCCAATATTCACATTATGCTGAATACTAATTACAAGGACATCGTAAATCTGATTCCGCACCAAAAGCTGATCTTTACAGGACCTGTAGACAGTTATTTTGATTTCCGTTTCGGTAAACTGCCTTACCGGTCTATCAATTTCGAGTTTGAAACTCTCGATCAACATCAATATCAGGTTACAGGTACGATTAATTATCCTACATCCAACCTTTACACCAGAATTACTGAATTTAAACACCTTACCGGTCAGAAGCATTCTAAAACAACCATTGTATACGAATATCCAACCGGTGAAGGAGATCCTTATTATCCTATTCCCAGAAAAGAAAATCAGGAAATTTACAATCAGTATAGAAAACTGGCTGATGAAATGCCGGATGTTTACTTTACGGGACGTCTGGGCACTTATAAATATTATAATATGGATCAGGTGGTTGCTCAATCGCTGGCATTGTTTCGAAAAATCATAAAAGAAAATGACAGTCAGTAAGTCAGTTTCAGGAAATCCTTTTCGCTCTTTCATTATGGGAGGGTTTGAATGTGCAGATCATCAGAATGCATTTGGAGAAAGGATTGATCTTATTGTATTAACGGGTCACGACCGGTTGATTAATGAAGACTATAAACGACTCCGTGAAATCGATATTACGACAGTGAGAGAAGGAATCCGCTGGAGCCATGTAGAAAAAAAACCTTTCGTGTATGACTGGACTCAGGTGGAGGACCTAATAATTCATGCACATAAACATGATATTCAGGTAGTTTGGGACATCTGCCATTTTGGTTTTCCGGATGATCTCACGCCTTTACATCCTATGTTTGCGCGTCGTTTTGCCCACCTCTGCAGGGCTTTTGTTAAGAAATACAGGAGCCTTGTTCCGGATGGAGCACTTATCATTACCCCAATTAATGAAGTCAGTTTTTTATCCTGGCTGGGCGGGGAAGTAAAAGGAACCAGTCCGTATTGCATCAACCAGGGATGGGAAGTAAAATACATGCTGATGAAAGCTTATATAGAAGGTATAGAAATGATGAAAGAGGCAGATCCTTCTGTAAGAATTATGGTTACCGAACCGCTTGTCCATATTTCGGCATCAGATTCGTCTGATCCGGATTTATGTTTTGCAGCACAGGAAAAACATCAGGAACAGTTTCAGGTCTTAGATATATTGAGTGGAAAGATGTGCCCTGAACTTCGGGGAAAAGAAGAATATCTTGATATTATCGGCGTCAATTTTTATTTTAACAATCAATGGACGCTCAATGAGCATCAATCCATTCCCTGGGATTGCGATCCGCCAAATCCGATATGGAGAAGCCTGAGTTCCCTTGTGGAAGAAGTATATCTGCAATACAAAAGGCCTGTTGTCATTTCAGAAACCAGCATTCCGGAGCATAAAAGGTATTCCTGGCTAAAAATGATTCATAAAGAATGTATCAAAATCATTAAAAAAGAAATTCCTTTATATGGATGCTGCATTTACCCGATTATTGACCGACCCGATTGGGATTTTCCTGAAATATGGCATCACAGCGGATTATGGGATATTCCGGATCCTTCCAATCTTCACCGGGAAATTCATCAGGAAAGCCTGGTTGCGTTAAATGAATTCAGATTTAATCTTTTGACATTACTTTTACCAGAAGAAATTGTTATTACTGAAGAAAGTTAAATTTACGATTCATCAATAACAGCTACTTATATACATAATTCGAATACGGCCAGCTATGCCATTAGACTACAATTACGGTTCTTTGCAATTTATAATATAACCCGTTGTGCATTTTGAATTATTGTTTTTCGAAAATAAGTGACACGCCTTTGTTTAGCTTTATAATCGGTATTTTTTTATAATTCTTTGGATAATCTTGCGCTTTTTTATCGATAGGAAAGACAAATTTTTAAAATAAATCTTTATTTTTTAAGATAATAATGGAATTTCATTTAATAAAGAAAGACAAAGATTTAATTATCATTCACTTGGCGGTATCTGCAAAATGCAAAGGCTAATAATATAATAAATTTGTTACTTTGCAAACATACCAGTTAGTACACTTTATGAAAAAATCACAGGAGACCAGACTGCATATTCTTCAAACCGCTTTTATCCTAATCTATAGCAAAGGCTACCAAACCACAAGCATTGATGAGATTATTGCAAAGACAAAGGTGACGAAAGGCGCTTTCTATTATCACTTTAAGACCAAGGACGAAATGGGGCTGGCTATTCTGAATGAATTATTGCGTCCTAATTTTTCAGCAAACTTTATAGAACCTCTGAAAAGTTCGGAAAATGCACTGGAAAAAATCTACGATCTCGTTTACCATATCCTGATGGAGGATTCTTTTATGACCGTTGAAAGCGGATGCCCCGCCTCAAATTTCACCCAGGAGATGGCACCCTGGAATATTGAATTTACCAAAACTTTGAATGAACTTTCCAAACAATGGGAACAGGCCATCACAGAAGCAGTGGAGCGAAGCAAAAAAAATGGCCTGGTAAAACCTGAAGTTGATCCCCGGGAAATTGCTGTGTTTGTAATGTCTGGATATTGGGGAGTGAGAAATTTAGGCAAACTGGAAAATTCCAAAGAGGTATATCTGGTATTTCTGAACGGACTCAAATCCTATTTTAACAGCTTAAAATAATTTTCCTAAAAAAACATACCAGTTAGTATGTTTTTGTTATATCTTTGTTGCATCTTAAAAATGTGACATGTATCAGACTTTGACTTTTTTACATTCTTTGTTTCGCTGGCTGGTTCTTTTAAGCCTTGTATATTCAATTTTCAAAGCCTGTAAAGGGTATTTTTTAAATCTGGAATTCTCAAAAATAGTGGATTCTTTAAGACACTGGACTGCTACAGTTGTTCATGTTCAGCTGGTATTAGGAATTATATTATATTCCAAAAGTCCGACAGTCAAATATTTCTGGAAAAATTTCAATGAAGCCAAAGCATCGTTTGATATCCTTTTTTTCGGACTGATCCATATTGCACTGATGCTTTTCTCAATTGTTCTGATTACCATTGGCTCCGCTCTTGCAAAAAGAAAATCTACCGATAAGGAAAAGTTTGCCATAATGCTTATCTATTTCAGTATCGCATTGATTATTATACTATTGGCTATTCCGTGGCCGTTTTCTCCTCTTGCTCAAAGACCTTATATACGATAATATGATCAATTTATTTAAAACCAGGATCGGAAGATTAAGAATAATCGCCATCCTTGAAGGGATTTCGCTGTTGGTACTTGTTTTCATCGCTGTGCCATTAAAGTATGCATTCAACAATCCAGCAATAGTAAAAGTAATGGGACCTGTTCACGGTTCATTATTTCTTCTGTTTTTGTTTAATACATTAAGTGTAGGTGTCGAACAGCAATGGAAATTTAAACAAATCACGTGGAAAGTGCTTTTGGCCTGCATGATTCCTTTCGGAACATTCTATATTGACAGAAAAATTTTAAGCAAAATATGAAAAAGGCGGTTATATTTTTGGGAATTGTTCTCACGGTATATATAATTTATAGGATTTATAAATTTCAGACTTTGGACAACGGATTGGATCAACTGATCAAAAACGGGGCGGTAATCCTTGATGTGAGAACAGAAAAAGAATTCAGCACCGGACATATCCCAGGCTCAAGGAATATTTCTTTAGGTACGATTAGAGAACGGTATATCGAACTTGATCCCGACAAAACCTACATTACCGTATGTTCTCATGGCTTAAGAAGTGTAAAAGCCGAAAGTATTTTAAAAGAAAGAGGCTTCAAAAATGTGTATAACGGAGGAGCGTGGAGCGATTTGATGAATACTATTGGTAACAGTAAAGACTGAATGTATAAAGCAAAAATTAGAGTTATCTAATAATCAGCATTATAATCAGTGTCATGCAATACAATAAATGCCTATTACCTTTATAGACAATTACTATCGGAAATCCGAATAACATAGAAAATACATTAGTATTTATCAGTAAATTGTGCACTATTTTAAATACTATTTTTTCATGAAAATACCGAAGGGAATTAACAAGGTTAGGAGGTCATTAATGAGAAATCTAACAAAAAATATTGGGAAGTCCGGTTTAAAAAAATCTGAAAAAAACGATATTAAAATAAAAAGAATTCTCATCACAAGACCTAATCACCGTCTTGGAAATCTGCTGCTTCTAAGCCCACTGGTACAGGAAGTAATCAATACATTCCCCGAAAGTAAAATTGATCTTTTTGTAAAAGGACAAATCACTCCTATTATTTATAAAAATTATACAAATATTGACAAAATTATCCAGCTTCCGAAAAAACCGTTCAGCAATATTTTTAAATATCTGAAAGGCTGGATGTCACTGCGTACAAAAAAGTATGATTTGGTTATTAATGCTAATTTTGGGTCATCTTCAGGAAGAATATCCACCTTAGCAGCCAATTCCAGATACAAGATGTTTGGCGAATTTGATGAAAAATACTTACAGGAATTTAATGATTATCAGCATTCTGCAAAACAGAGTATTTATGACTTAAGACATTTTTTATCTGAACTGGGAGTTCCGGAAAATAAGAATGACATTCCCTTTCTTGATATTAAACTGGATGCCGAAGAAATAGAAGCCGGGAAAAAGAAACTTTTTTCCATCACAAACAATGACAGACCTACGATCTGCCTGTTTACCAATGCTACGGGCGATAAATGCTATTCCGAACAATGGTGGTCCGATTTTTATAATACACTGAAAGAAACATTTCCCGATTATAATATTGTAGAACTTTTACCCGTTGAAAACATTTCCAAACTAAACTTTTCCATACCACATTTTTACAGTAAGGATATCAGAGAAATGGGCGGTTTTATGGCCAATACGGCAGTATTTATTGCAGCAGATAATGGCGTAATGCATCTTGCCAGTGCAAGCGGGACACCAACGGTGGGTTTATTTATGGTAACTGATGAAAATCTTTACAAACCTTATAACCCAAAAAGTTTCTCTGTAAATACGCAGCATACGACGAACGAAGATATTATGCGTTTACTGCGTACAACCGTAGGATAGAATTACACAAACTAAAAATATATGATATGAAATTGATTTTTGCTGAAGGTTTATCTCAATATAAAGATGATATTCTATCAACTTTGAAGAAGTTTAAAAGCGAAGGAACATTAATTGGTAATGGTTCCCGAAATGTGATTAAGGTTTTCGATGTCAATGGAATGCATCTCAATTTTAAGTCCTTCAAACAACATAATATTATCAACAGGCACGTTTACAAATTTTACCGTAAATCTAAAGCACACCGTTCATTCGAGTATGCTCATATGCTCATCAGCAAGAATTACCATACTCCCCGTCCCGTTGCCTACCTAGAAAACCATGATTTTATCGGATTGACATCCAGCTATTACATCAGTGAACAACTGGAGGATGTCTGGACGCTTGACCGTGTTCTTCATGATCAGTCTTTTACCGATCGCGAAAAGATTATAAAAGAATATGCACGACTAATGTTTCGTCTGCATAACGACGGAATTCAGTTTCTTGATAATTCACCAAATAATTTCCTGATCCGTAAGGAAGACAGCCACTATTCAATTTACCTGGTTGATCTTAACAGAATGAATTTTTACGATTCTATTGATCTGAACAAAAGACTTAACAATTTTGCACGGCTTACCAACAATTCTGAGGTTATTGAAATTATTGCCGAAGAATATGCCAAATTGTATGGCAGTTCAAAGGATGAATGCATGAAAAAAATTAAGGAAGCTGCGCAGAGACAGGTTACCAGACGAAAAATAAAGAAAGTACTTAAGTTTTACAAATACCTCATCCCGAATATGGTTATTTTCTATTTAAACGATCCCGACTTATTTTTAAGTATTTAAAAAAATATATAAATAAACTAAGAGATATTTTTACGAAACTCTACGGGAGAAAGGCCTGTCTGCACCCTGAACATTTTGCTGAATGACTGCGGATGCTCGAAACCCAGTTCATACGCAATTTCTCCTACCGTCAAATCAGTGGAAGTTAATCTTTCCTTGGCTTTTTCGGTGAGTTTTTCCCGGATATACTGTTGTGTGCTTTTCCCGATCACGGAACGTAAAACATCACTCAGATACCCGGGCGAAATGCTGAATAATATCATTATTCATTACTTTTCGTGTAATGAACTGGCGTTTATAAAACCTGTTGACATAGCTCAAAAGCAATTCCAGCTGTGCAATGACAACCTCCTGACTGAATTCATCCACGCGGCTGTTCAGCTCCTGTTCCATAATCTTGTAAATGGAAAGAATGATTCCTTTTTCAGAATCCGAAAGATGCAGCGCTTCATTCCACGAATAGGAAAAATAGGCATACTGCTTAATTTTCCTGGCCAAAGGATAACCCAGCAGAAAATCAGGATGAATCAGTAAAATATAACAGTACGTTTCACTGTTGTAATCAGTGCTTCCTACCAGCTGATTCGGTGCCAGGAACAGCATGCTTCCTTCATTATAGTCGTAATAATTCCGACCGTACTTCAGCCTTCCTTTATTTCTGGTGATGAAAGTTATTTTATAAAAACTCAGAATATCGTAAATCGGCGCCATTTCCGTATTAAAAGGATGGTCTTTATGGAAATGCACAAGACTGATGAGCGGATGCTGCGGTGCAGGCAACCCGAATGCCTTATGGCTTTCCGATATCGAAATAAAACGAACCAGTTTATCCTCTTTATTTTTCATGCGATAAATGTATAAAAAAACCTATGATCAGTGATCACAGGTTTACTATATTAAAATATTACCACGGAAGAACATGATCTTTACCGCTGAAACCGGCAGGGCCGGTGAAACTGCCGTTCGGAAGATCTTCGGCCAAAGCCACACGGATCGGTTCCTTTGAACCTTCCTCTACAGAATCAGTTCCCTGGAAATTATTAAGCGCCGTAGCCGTAAATCCCGGACTTACCAGATGGACTTTAATATTCGTATGCTCCAGGTCTATCGCCAGTGAAAGAAAAATGCCGTTGAGTGCGGTCTTGGAAGCACCGTAAACTGCGTCAAAATTTCCCCTGTATGGATTTTCCGGATTGGCATTGATCCCAAGAGATCCTAATGCACTTGAAACTGTTACAATACGTGCACTTGAAGCTTTATGCAATAACGGTAAAAAAGCCTGCGTTAAAGCCAGAGTTCCGAAAACATTGGTGTCCCAAACAGTTTTCAGTTCATTAATTGGTGCAATGCTGGCACGCTGTGAACCCAGAACTTCCTCCATCGTTCGGCCTGCCTTTCCAATATGTGAGATTGCCGCATTATTCACCAGGAGCGTTAAGTAGCCATATTGATTCGCTACAGTTTCCACTACCCTTCTGATCGATTCCGAATCCGTAATGTCCAGCTGAATAGCTTTTGCATTTTCACCCAATTCGGACACCGCTGCTTTTCCTTTTTGTAAATCACGTGAACCGACATAAACAATGTATCCGTTTTTCACAAGAGCTTTCGCGATCTGAAAACCTACCCCTGTATTGGCACCCGATACCAGTGCCACTTTACTTTCTTCTCTATTGTCCATTTTCAATTATTTTAAATTTATATTGCAAAGATGCGCCCGTAAAAAATAACAGATGTATCCAAATTGAGGAAATGTGAAGCCGGATTGAGGTTATTTAAAAAAATTAACGATCAGAAAAACCTTTATTGCATTATAGAGCTTACATACCAACGAAAAAGGCTGTCTTCATCAGACAGCCTTTGTTATTAATTTGTTTTAATCTTAATCTTTAATAATTTTTCTGCTGATTGCTAATGACTGTCCGAGGATCTGTGTAAGCATACTACGCAAACTTCGGCTACCTCAGCAAAAATGAAATTTTTAACTTTTATAAAATTTAGAAAAATTAGCTTTAATCATTCTGATCCTCATCCGGTAGCGTAAACCAGAATGTACTTCCCATACCTTCTTCACTTTCAACGCCAATCTTTCCGCCATGGCGTTCAATAATATCCGCGCTGATATAGAGTCCTAACCCAAGGCCGGAAGCCTGTATACCATTCGGATCCACCCGATAATACCGTTCAAAAAGATAAGGTAATTTTTCAGCAGGTATGCCCGGACCGGTATCCCTTACTGAAACTTTCACCGAATAAATGTCCTTTTCGATGGTCAGGAATATCTGTCTGCTTTTAGGTGCATATTTAATGGCATTATTGATGAAATTAATAACAACCTGCTGGATCCTGTTTTCATCTGCCACAATTTCCAGGTTTTTTTCACCTTCTACCAATAACTCATGAGTTCCCAGATGGATCACATGAGAACAGCACTCGTCTACCATATGAGCAAAGTTGAATTTCTTTTTGTTTAACATCACCTTGCCTTCATTTATTCTGGTTACATTTAGCAGTTCTTCCACCAGCTCGGAAATCTTTTCCATGCTTTTGTTGGACTGATCAATTAATCTTGGAAGCAGAGCCGTAGGATTTGTCTTCATTCTTTCAAGAAGCTGTAAAGAAGCCTTAAGACTGGTAAGCGGTGTTTTAAGTTCATGGCTGGCAATTGAGATAAAATCATCCTTCTGCTGCTGAATTTGTTTTAAAGCCGTAATATCCATTACGGTGCCCAGAAGTTTTTCTGCATTACCCTGGTTATCATAATGTACATTCCCCTGTAAACGAATCCATTTTATCACATTATTAGCAAGGACAATTCTGGCTTCATAAAAAAGTTTTCCTGTTTTTCGGGCAGTAGCATGAGCCTCATCACTGAGATGGGTATCCAAAGGATGGAAACTGGTGAGTACTTCTGCTCTTGAAACAGGGCTTGTAACACCAAATATTTCATCAAAACGCCTGGAGCCAATTACCGATTGTTCTGCATATCTGAACTCGTAAGTTCCGATTTCCGATGCTTCAATGGCAAGACGGTTACGTTCTTCAATATCTTCAATCTGTCTTCTCGCTATCACTTTTGCCGTCACATCATTTCCTACTACCATAATGGAAGTAACTATTCCTTTTAAGTCTTTAACAGGTTCGTAAACAAAGTCGATAAACATGATTTGATCTACTCCCTTCCGGTTCAGGACAAGTTCATGTTCCAATCCATGAAATGCGGTTCCGGTTTCGATTACCTGTTGCATAATCGGGGCATATACATCAGCAGCTTCCGCCACACCATCCCAGATACTTCGCATTTCCAGCTGTTCTCTGGATTTGCCCACCAATTCCAGGTAACCGTCATTCACTTCAATAACCAAAAGATCTTCTGCACGGATTACACAAATAGCAACCGGAGCCTGCCTGATAAGATTTCTAAAACGCGCCTCACTGAGGAGCAGCTCTTCATTAGATTCTGCAAGTTCTTCATTGGTTGCTGCAAGCTCTTCATTAAGCGCTGTAAATTCTTCATTAGAAGCAGCCAACTCTTCATTCATATCCTGCAGCTGCTGTTCACTCAGTTTCATTGGGGTGATATCTACACAGGAACTTATATATCCTGCAAATTTACCATCGGAAAGAAACCTTGGTGTTCCTTTTTTTAGCAGCCAGTGATAAGATCCGTCGGATCCCAGAAGCCTCATTTCAGCACTGTAAGAAATCCTTTGTACAAATGCCTGCTGATGAATGTTTAAAAACTTTTGTTTATCCAGAGGATGAATAAGATCATACCAACCCATCTCCAGCAGCTGATGTGCATTACGTCCGCTAAGTGTGGACCATGCTTTATTAAAATAGATCAGTTTCCCTGTTTCATCACGTACAGCTATCAGAATATCTGTATTGTCGGCCATAGACCTGAAGCGCTCTTCACTTTCCACTAACGCCTTTACCCTATCTTCTACCATCTGTTCAAGCTCAGTATTCATACGGGAGAGTTCTTCCCTGCTTGCTTCAAGTTCTTCATTAACTGCGCTTAATTCTTCATTTGCTGCCGCGAGCTGTTCATTCAAAGATTGCTCACGGATGAGCAGCTGTTTATTTTGGCTGGCCTCTTCCAGTTCAAGTCTGTTCAGATAGCGTTCAGTGACATCAGTAGCAGTATGTAAAATTGCTATTACGCGGCCATTTTCGTCTTTCACGGCCCGGTATTCAAAATCAAAGTAGTAGGTACTTATCACTCCGTCAACTAATAGATCTGCAGGAGTATCATTTCCCGAAATCGTTATACCTTCACGCCAAACCCTTGCAAACATTTCAATAAAGGGCTGGCCTGAGAGTTCGGGCATTGCTTCTTCCAGGCTTTTCCCGATGACTTCCGGACCGCGGCCCCAAATGGCCAACATAGCTTTATTTGCAAATTCTATCCTCGCATTTTCACCAACATGCACCGCAGTGGCAGTATTGATGAAAGAAAATATGTGAGTGAGTTGTTCAAAATTTAGTGATAACGAGTCCTTCATTGTTCCATATTGGTTTCAATCACGAAAATACAAAAATAGAGAAAAAGACGAGCCTATATAGGGATTAAAAGTATACCACAAACAGTAAAAAACACAAAACATCACAAGCAAATTAACTTTACCTTGAAATATCAGGTGAAAATTATCACGGTCTAACATTTTCCGCGTTAATTATTTACTTCTTATCAAAAAAATCATGAAAATTTCTTACATGATGTAAAGTCCGGATATTTAATTATAAGATAGTATCTTAGCAACCATAAATTTCAAAATTTGACAACTTCAGCCTATGAGCAGAATTTTTAAATCTAAAAAGATGAAAATTGCAATTATTTCATTGATTACGGTATTGTTCCTTGGTTTAGCTTTTGCTTTTTATCAGAAAAAAATTCGCTACAATCTGGTAACGATCTCGGAAAATAAAGTTTATAATTCCGGTGTTATTCCTCCGGATAAACTGCCTGATGTTATCAATGATCATCATATAAAAACCATTATCGATTTACGTGACGGTGCAGAACAGACAGAACTTAATCCTGAAACTAAAAAGCAGGTCAATACTGAAGCGGCCGCAGCGGGAAAGATAGCAAATGTACATTATTTTAACCTTCCTACCGACCAGATTCCCCAAGACAGTACCGTGAAGAAGTTTTTAAAGATAATGGATGATCCCAAAAACTACCCTGTTCTGATTCATTGTCATCACGGGGTTGGACGTTCCCGTTTGTTTAGTTCAATTTACAGGATTGAATATGAACATTTCACCAATGAGCAGGCAAGAAAAAATGCCCGTTTCTTCTGGGAATTCAGCAATAATTTTTCAAAGAGTTCTGAAAAGGGTTTATTTCTAACGAATTATAAGAAAAGGAATCATTAATTAATGATTCCTTCTTCAAAAGATTTATTCATAATTAAATAGTTACAAATACTTCTCTCTAATAACATTTGCATTACTTTATTATTTATAATTCCTATTCAGTAATTAATGCTTTAGGATAGGTAATATATCCATTTTCCTCTCCGGTGTAATAAGTATCTCTGTCGCTTTGTGATAACGGTACATTATGCTTAAACCGTTCAACAAGATCCGGATTTGCAATAAAAGGTTCTCCAAAAGATACAAAATCCGCATTTCCTTCGCTTAGAATTTTATTTCCGCTTTCCTTGGAAAATCCCAGATTAGCCATGATTCTGCCTTTGTAATTGTTTCGAAAATGAGCGAAATAATCTTCCTGCAACTGATCTACGGGAGTACCTGATAAATCTTCAGCAGGCCCTACAATATGTACAAAAGCCAAATTATAAGAATCCAGTTTTTTCAAAATATATTTAAATAGCGGAATTGTTTCTTCGTCCGGCTGTACGATTCCCACATGACTTATCATTACCGGAGAAAATTTTATGGACACCCGGCTGCTGTCCCAGACTTCGATAATCGCATCCAGAATCTCAAAGATTATCCGGGCACGGTTTTCAAGACTTCCTCCATACTCGTCGGTACGCCTGTTGGTGGCAATACTAAGAAATTGCGGAATGAGCATACCGGCTATAGCATGCACCTCAACCCCATCAAAACCAGCTTCTTTTGCATTTTGAGCAGCTTTTTTATAATCCTGTATGGTACTGTGGATTTCTGCAGCTGTCATTTCGCGCGGCGTTACGGTATCTTTAAAACCTTCCGGCGTAAAAGACTGCGACTGTATATTCACTGGGGAAGGTCCCACAGGAAGCTCACCTTTCTGCAGATCAGGATGTGCTCCTGCACCAATATGTCCCAGTTGCGAAAAAATTACCCCCCCTTTATCATGCACAGCTTTCGTTACAGTTTTCCATCCTTCAACTTGTTCCTGGGTATAAATTCCCGGGACATTAATAAAGCCGATAGACTGTGGATTCACCCATGTTCCTTCTGATAAAATCAGTCCGGCAGAAGCCCGCTGCGCATAATATTCCGCCATTATCGGTGTAGGAATCAGCTCCGGATTAGTCGCCCTTCCGCGGGTAAGTGATGCCATTACTACTCTGTTTTTTAATTTCAGATCTCCTAATTGATATTCCTCTAAAAGAGGTGATAATGTATTTTCCATTTTTCTATTTAATGTTAATGACTGACAAATTTCGAGTAATGCGAACTAAAGAACAATAATGGATAAATTAAGACCCTGGTGATAAATTTATCCCTATGTACTTATTGGTTGATATGATGTATTTTTGTATAAATTTTTGTTATGTACGAAAGAAAGATTCCTCTTACCATTGACTGCGGGCTGCATCTTACCCGGGAAATACTCAACGGCAAATGGAAGCCTGCGATACTTAATGCAATTTCTATGAATATAAAACGTCCAAGTGAAATTGGAAGAACACTGCCTGACGCAACACGCCGGGTCCTGAGCGCACAGCTGAAAGAACTTGAAGAACACGGGATAATAGAAAAGAAAATCTATCCGCAGTTACCTCCTAAAGTAGAATATTCACTTAGCGAAATTGGCTGGTCTTTAATGCCCATCATTGATGCGATGAACATTTGGGGAGATCAGAACCGGGATTTTTTGGAGAAAGTTATTGCTAAAGATCCTAAAATTACGAAAATGTCAAAATCTCCCTGTGAACTCATTCGACGGGAAACCTCAGATGAAAAGTAATTTCAATATTATTATTTAGCCATGCTATTTATTGATATATTACATTCAAAATACATCCGACACATCTTATATTTGCTAATAATAAAAAGTTCATCATGCTGAAACAACTCGGAAATTTCTCTGATGCTGAAATGCATTTTTTGGATAACCAACTCTATACGAGGTATTTGGATAAGAATGAAATATTAGATGAATCCGGGAGTATTTCAACATCATTGTTTTACATTGTCAAAGGTTCTTTTTATCAGTATTACAGGAATGAGTATGTTGAAGAAGAAATTATTACGGATCTGCACGTTGAAGGCGAATGGGCAATAAATCTTCAGAGTCTGGTGATGCAGCAACCGGCAAAAGCAACTTTAAAGGCTTTTGAAAAGTCCGAAGTTCGTGAACTTAAGCTTCAGGATCTCCATGAGCTTATTGCAGTTTCGCAGAGGTTTTTGCAATTTAACAAACTTCTCAATGCGCCCAATTTAAAAATGGATTTTTATAATGAAAATATGAGTCCTGCTGAGAAATATAATCATCTATTGCAAACAAAGCCACAACTGATACAAACGTTCCCTCTATCCATGATCGCTTCTTTTCTGAAAATAAGACCTGAAACGCTGAGCAGAGTGCGGGCTAATATTACTTTTTGATTTCGATCAAGTGTGAGTTTAATATATTATCATCAATTTTGAAGAAAAAAATATGATGACAGCAGTAATTCCAAAATTGCCGATGCGCAATAAAGAAATAACCAGAACATTCTACGCCAAATTGGGATTTGAAGTCTCTGAAAATGATTTCCAGGGATACCTGATGTTGAAGAAAGATGGTTTGGAAATCCATTTTTTTGAATTTGCAGCGCTGATACCATCTGAAAATTATGGGCAGATCTACATCCGATGTACAGAAATCGATGCGACTTATGAATCCTTTCTTAAAAATAATATTGAAATCCATCCTGCTGGCCATCTGAAAAAAAAGCACTGGGGGCAAAAAGAGTTTTCGATACTGGATCCTGATAACAATCTGATCACCTTTGGACAGCCATTGCAGTAGTCAATCAGTACCTGCTGGCTCTCCAAATTATTTCATCATAACTATATTAAAATAGATTTTAAATACTACACTGGCAGGGTAAACCAAAAAGTTGAGCCTTGTCCAACCTCGCTTTCGACACCGATAGAACCACCGTGATTCTTGATGATATCGGCACAGATAAAAAGTCCCAGGCCAAGTCCTGAAAATTTTTGCCCCTGATAGTCCGTTCGGTAGTATCTTTCAAAGAGTCTGGATAACTTTTCTTTCGGGATTCCGGGACCGTTATCCCTAACACTGATTATCATCTCTTTAGCATCCAGCAGATCCGCCTTAATAAATATATCAGACTCCGGTGCATATTTAATGGCATTATTGATAAGGTTGACCATCACCTGTCCGATCTGCTGGTTGTCCGCAACAATCTTTTCGTGGAGCTCCCCTTCAAAAGTGATTTTTCTTTCTGTCTGCTGGGCAAAATTAGCGCAACATTCCTCGAACAATTCTGACAGTGTAAAAGGTTTCTTGTCGATCTTCAGATGTCCTTGTTCAAGCCTGCTGGTATCCAGTAGATCGTTCATCAGGATAGTGAGCTTGTTGAGGCTTACTACGGATTGATCTATAAGCCTTACTTTAGTTTCTTCGGTCAAATTCATTCCCCTTTTTTGAAGCATCTGTAATGATGCTTTCAGTGCAGTGACCGGTGTTCTGAGTTCGTGACTGGCGATGCTGATAAAATCATCTTTACTTTGTGCGATGAGCCTTCTTTCGGTCACATTCATAAAGGTTCCTATCCCTCCGGTAAGAACACCGTTCTGATCAAACATCGGTGCCGCATTAATGGAAATGTATATTCTATCACCATTCGGAGGCTGTACGGCAATCTCATGATCAGTGAGCGGTTTCTGTGTCTTCATCATGATGGACATGGGATGTTCTTCAGATGGCAGAGGTGTTCCGTCGATACGCAGATTCTGCCATTGCGGATCATCATAAGTACGAGTTTTGATCTCAGTTTCCTTTAAACCAAGAATCTGCTGAGCCATCGGATTGGCATAGACCATCTGCCCTGATGCATCTATGACACCAACACCTTCTGCCATCGTTTCCAATATCGACCTCAATCGTTGTTCACTCTCCCTTAGGCTATTTTCAAGTTCTGCTTTTTCTCTGATATTTTCTTCCAAACGGATTATAGCTTCAGCATGTGAGGTAACATCAATAGCCATATCAATTACCCCGGTAATAACTCCGTTTTCAACATAGGGTGTGTAACTGAAATTAAAAAACCTTTCTTCCAGCTGACCATCCTTTTTGATCATCACAGGGGACGCGTCATCTGAATGCCTTACGCCGTTTTTGTAAGTATCTTCTAACATATCCGCAGCTTTTTGTCCTCTAAGCTCGGGAAATTCGTTAAATAAAGGCTTCCCGATGATGGTTACATCTTTGCCCAAAAGCTCCAGCATAGCGACATTAACCATCGTTACCATGTAGTCTTCACCCTTTAAAAGCATCATGGCAACAGGCGACTGTGTGATAAGGTCACGAAAACTCATTTCACTGGTCGTGAGTTTTTCGTTGAGTAAGGAAATGGTATCATTTAAATGTTTTAGCTGATCATTCTGACTATTAAGCTCTTTATTTTGCAAAGTAAGCTCAGAGATATTGCTCTCATTTTCAGTCTTGCCGGACAACAGATCGGAATTGTCTTTTCTCAACTGATCACTTAAAAAATAAATTTCCTTATTGGCATGATCCAACTTCCTGTTCATTTCTATGTATTCTCTATTGACCGTCGTCAATTCTTCGTTACTTGACCTGAGGTCATGATTTAAGGATGAAAGGTCATGATTGGCAAGGTTGAGCTCAGCCTCCCGGTTTCGAAGGAGTTCCCAGGCCTGCTGTCTTTCCGTCACATTACTTGCCGTATGCAGAATACAATAGATCTTGCCGGCTTTATCAGCAACCGGCTTATATTTAAAATCATAATATAGCGTGATCTTTTTACCATTAACTTCAGTTGTTATCGGTATGTTGCGGACCTCACATGCTTTTCCCGAATGCCAGGTGTCCCGCAGGATATCTGAATAGGACGCTCCATTCAGCTCAGGAAGCACTTCCTCCAACTTTTTGCCGCGTATTGATTCATCTTTGTTCCATATTTTAAGCATCGCATCATTCGCAAACTGGATACGTAAATCCTCACCGGTATAGATTGCGGTGGGATCACTGGATTGCTTCAGTATATCGAAAATTGCATCAGTGCCTAATGCGGAGAAAAAGTGGATCATTTATATCTATATTATCAACGTTTAAAGGTATGAAAAATATAACTCAAAATATTCATATTTCCGCGAACCTAGTCTACATCTTCTTCTGATGGTTTTTAAGCAATCGGCTTTGCTTCTGTTTGATATTTAATGAAAGCTTATTTCAGGTACATAAGGAATCATGGCTAAAATGTTTATTGAAATTGTTTACATAAACTATCATTTTCACAATAACCAAAAGATTTTTAAATTAGTATTTACATCCTATTGCAATGTTATTTCAACATCAACTTTTGCCGCTTCAGTCATTTTATTATATCAATGATTTTAATATTTTCATTTCTTTGTACCAATGAATAAAAATGAGAGAAAAATATATATTTACAGTGCGTTTTTGATCACATTGATGGTAAATTCTGCAAAACTGATGGCACTGAACAGTGATGGGATTATCGCCCGTTACTGGCAGTTCAATATTGAGGAATATAGCTTCCAGTTTTTGTATAATATGTTATTCTGCCTTTTTTTATTATACCTTAATCTTTCCGACGGTAAATTTCTAAGTGTCTTTAGAGAAAACAAACAATACTGGAAATTCTACCTGTGTAATTCCCTGGTTATTGTTGCAGCAATTGTCCTGGGAAGCTTGATCCATTCTTTTATTTTTGGAATCTTCCATCTTCCCGGAGGAAGAATCAGAGGGTATTTTGCCAGGTTTTTGCTAAGCAGCATCATGATTGCCGTAGTAATCCGTCTCATTCTTCTGATGCGCGAAAGCAGAAAAAAAGACATGCTTAACGAGCAGCTTAATTCCGCTTACCTTCAGACTCAGCTTCAATTGCTTCAGGAACAACTTAATCCGCATTTTCTTTTCAATACCCTGAGCAGTCTTTCTGCCATAGTCATGGAAAATCCTGGTCTGGCCCAAAACTATATCCTTCATCTTTCCAAAATTTTCAGATATACATTGGTTCATTCAGGTAATAATCTGGTAACCCTTGAGAAGGAGCTTGAGCATTTAAAGTCTTATAGCCAACTCATAACAATGCGGCTGGAAAACACCTTCCAGATTCATATCAATATCAGCAAAGATTTAATCCAAATGCAAATCCTTCATTTATCACTGCAACCTTTGATCGAAAATGCGGTTAAACATAACAGAGCGACACTTTCAGATCCTTTAATCATAGAGATTTATGAAGGGAACAGATGGCTTATCATCCGAAACAACCTCCAGCCCACCATCAGCAAGACAGAGGGTGCCGGAATTGGTCTTACCAATTTAAATGAAAGATATAAGCTGCAAAATCAGCAAGAGATAGAGATCCATCAAACGACAGAATATTTCATCGTAAAGCTTCCTTTATTATGAGAAGAAATATACATATTATCATTATTGAGGATGAACCTGCTACCGCGAGACATCTGGAATACATCCTGAAAGAAATCAATCCGGAAATACAAATCACAAAATGTTTGCAGAGTATAGCAGAAGCAACGGAGTGGTTTACCTTAAATGATAATAATTATGACCTGATATTTTCAGACATAAGACTTTCTGATGGATTATCGTTTGAAATATTTAGAAAGGTTAACATAAAAAAGCCTGTCATCTTTGTTACTGCATATCATGATTATGCTATTGAGGCCTTCCGTAACAATGGCATTGATTACGTGTTAAAACCCTTCGATAAAGAAGAAATAACGCGTACGATATTTAAATATCACATCTTAATTGCTGCTGATTCTGAAAAAAGACAGAATGAAAAAGCATCTCTGCTTCAGAAGCTGCAAAATGCGACGAAGCACTATCGAAAATCTTTCCTTATACATTATTGCGGCAGGCTTATCCCTGTGGAAGCAGCTAAGATTAATTGGTTCCATACGGCCAATGAGATTGTATATGCACATTTGTCTGACGGCAGGCAATATATAATGGAATTTACACTGGAACAGCTGGAAAATGAACTTGAACCTACTCTTTTTTTCAGGGCTAACCGCCAGTTCATTATTAATAAAAAAGCCGTAGAAGCCGTGGAATACTTTTTTAACGGAAGGCTGTTAATTAAAATTCATCCTTCACCACAGGACCAGATCATCGTCAGCAAGGCAAAAGCCATGACTTTTAGAAAATGGCTGGACCAATAATTTGTTTTACCACCTGATTTAGTCGGTTCACCCATTTTTATTTTACCATACACTATTGCTATTACTACATTTGTTTTATTAAAAACTAAAATTTCCAGGATGATTCTAAAGACAAAAAAACAGAAGATTTTTCTTATAGCAGCTTTTATATGCCTTGCATGTACAGGCTTATCGGCACAGAAAAGTAAATTAAAGGACAGTACCCCTGAACAGCGTGCAAAAATGCAGACGGAGTGGATGACAACTAAATTAAACTTAAATGCTTCACAAACTCAGCAGATTTCCGCGCTAAACCTTCAGTACGCCCGGAAGAATGAGCCTATTATTCAAAGTAACAGCAGCAAACTCTCCAAATTTAGAAAACTGAAAGCCCTACAGAAAGAAAAATCTAACATGCTCAGCCAAATTTTAAGCGAGGAACAATATAAAAAATATGAGGATATTAAAGATCATATGATTCAAAATATTAAAAATAAAAGAAAATGAAAAAACTATTAAATCCATGGATAATAATTTTATTTATTACCACCTCAGCATGCTCTCAGAGCGCAACCGACACTTATGAAACAGCACCTCTCCAGTCAAAGGTTGGCAACAGCCTTCAAGGACCTATTCAAAAGCCTGTAACAGGATACGGTGCAGATGGAAGCTATGAAGTGGCAGAAATTGACTTTGATAATCCGGAGTATCCGGGAACACAGGTTTCAATTTTCCATCCTCAGGGGATTACTTCTCCCAGACCTACCATTTTCTTTTCGCATCCGTTCGGTGGCGAAGACAAAGAATATAATATAGAGTTGTACAAATTCATTGCAAAGAAAGGTTACGTGGTAGTATTTGTGCCTTACCGTACCATTGATGTAAGTGTAGACCATCGTTACCAGACCCTGTGGGAAGGATTCACGAAGGCTGCTGCAGATTATCCTAACATTATTGACACTCAGAAAGTAGGTTTTATGGGCCACTCTTTTGGAGGTGGAGCAAGTATCGATCTGGCCTACAAAGCATTTACAGAGAAAGGATGGGGACAAAATGGACGTTTTCTTTTCACTATGGCTCCATGGTATTCTTTTAACTGGAACAGTCCATTAAGTACCCAACAGCAATTACAAAGTTTTCCTTCCAATACCAAAATGATCACCCAGGTCTATGATGAGGATGATGTCAACGATCACAGGATGGCAATTGATATCTTTAAAAATATCAATATTCCTAATGCTGAAAAGGATTTTATTTATATTAAATCGTCTACTGTTAACGGATATAATTATGTAACAGACCACGCCATGCCAAGTTCAAGAGTAATTTTCGATGCATTGGACTATTATGGAGTGTACCGTCTTTTGGATGCTATGATGGATTATAGTTTCAATGGAAACAGCAGTGCAAAAAATACTGCTTTGGGGAATGGTTCTGCCGCGCAGGTCACCATGCCTTCTTATAACGGACAAACAATGAATCCTCTTGAAGTCACAGATAATCCCACGCCGAAATACCTGCAGTTTAAATACCAGTTTAAATGTGGGAACAGTACCAATCCGCGGGTTTCCTACTGTAATTAATTAAAAAGGCAATGATATACTAAGGCATTACTTGTTTTATAAACAGATAGTATGACCGGTATGTGCTTATCTAATGATGATATTACCTAACTCCGGTAACCTAAGTATATTATTGCCTAATCAAATAAGAACTCAAAATTTTCAGCAAACATCTTAATTGAAAGTATGTATAATGTTGAAATTCAATAAAAAATCAAATGTTCCGGTCTTAGTTCCTTGATTTACAACGGGAGCTGCTGATGACGATTCTTCCGGCATTTAAAATCTTCAATATCAAATTCAACGACTCATTTTGCCGATTTATCGAAAATAATCTCAAAATAAAAGTATTCCGATCGAACTTTACATCAGTAAAACAAACAACTTAAAATCATATTATTATGAAAACAAAAATCGGAATCACAGAAAAAAACACAGAAGCAGTAGCAGAACAATTGGCTAAATTATTAGCAGATGAAACTGTACTTTACATTAAAACCAGAAATGCTCACTGGAACGTTACCGGGGATAACTTTCATGCCAACCATATCTTTTTCGAAGAGCAATACAAACAATTGGATGGGCTGATTGACAGCGTTGCAGAGCGCATGCGAAAAATAGGACATTATGCGCCGGCAACAATGAAAATCTATCTCGAATTAACCCATCTTACAGAATATACCGACAGAACCAACGACGGTTTAGGCTATATGAAAGACCTATTAAGCGACCACGAAAGCATTATTGAATTTCTGAGAGGGAATATCACTCCTTTTGCCGAAGAATTCAAAGATTACGGTACAAGTGATTTCATCACAGGATTGATGGAAACGCACGAAGAAATGGCCTGGATGATCCGCTCGTATTTCAGATAAATTGGGAAAACACAAAGGAATAATTATATTTGTGTAACCATAAATAAATATCCTTATGAAAGCTCTCATCGTAGATGATAACGACATTGCAAGAACCACACTCTCACATTTGGCAAAACAAATTCCCAGTCTCACAATTGTCAGCGAATTTTCCAATGCCATTGAGGCTTACAACCACTTGCAGTCTAATCACGTCGATTTGATTTTTCTCGATATCGAAATGCCGGAAATGACAGGTATTGAACTTACCAAGAATCTTTCGGGAAGAGGTACCATTATCATTTTCACAACATCCAATAAGGAATATGCACTAGAAGCTTTTGAACTGAATATTGCAGATTACATTCTGAAACCAATAACACCGGCAAGGTTTTTACAGGCAGTAAGCAAAGCGCAGACAATTCTGGAAAGCAGAAAAGAAAATGTGGAAGTCACAAAAGATGAATTCCTTTTTGTAAGGGATTCCAATATTACAAGGCGACTGAAGCTCGATGACATTTTTTATGCCGAAGCGATGGGCGATTATGTAAAGTTCTACACCCGGGAAAAAATGTTTACCATCCACGGTAAAATGAAAACGGCGGAAGAACGCCTTCCGAAAGACAATTTCATAAGGGTTCATCGTTCATACATTGTTTCAGTCGGCAAGATAGATACACTTCAGGACGGCGGAATTATGATTAACGGAAAATTTATCCCGGTTGCAGATGCATACAGGAAAGCACTCAACACCAGAATGAATGTTTTTTAATTTTATTCGGGCAGCTTAACCCGTCTGTAGTTTATCCTGAGCTAAGTTCACGCAGCAATCTGTTGAACCGTTCAGCATCGCAATAACAAAAAGAGCTCCGCTCAAGCCAAGATGCAGATTCAGCACAAAAAGTAGCGTCAAAATAAAAACAGTATTTGTCATTCCGTAGGAATCCCGGCATCCACGGTTAGATTCCTACAGAATGATAAACTTAATATTAAATCTTGCTGAGTGAATAGTTTATGCTAAGCTTGACGAAGTACCTTTAGAACTAAATATTTTCAATAATAAGAAAAAAAACGTTGCGAGTACCGAGCGGAGTCGAAGTATGCATTAAAAACAAGGAAAAACATTTATGAAAAAAATATCTTCAGTAATGGACAACAGGAGATTCAGCTATTTTATCATCCTCACATTTATTGCAGGTTCTCTCCTGTTAATCGCGGTTCAAATCAATTCAGCGCAGAATACGAAGGAGCTTATCCTTAATAACAATAAACTTCTTAACGAATTGCGTTCCAGCAATCATTTGCGTGAAATAGACCGTGATATTTTAGGCGTTGAAAGCAGAATCCGGGCTTCCATTGCAACCAATGATACTACTCATCTTGAAGGAATCGACCAAAAGATCAGCCAGATAGAAAACTTTTTAGACTCCCTTTCCAAAGACAACACCGATGCAGAAGAGGAAAGGCTGATTCACAGACTGAGTGTTCTCGCTATGGAAAAGAAAACCACGAAAGACAAATTATTGCTTCGTTATCATACACTCGGAAACATGGATGATCAGACCTCCATTGCCAACCCGAGAGCGAGAAAAATATCAAATGAAATCACAACAATCACCGCAAAAATTTATGAAAGCCGTAAATTTCATATGGTAGACCTCAGCAAAAAGACCGAAACAATGGGTCAAAAGGCAAGGTTATATGATATTTCTTTATTGATTTTACTGATTTTGAGCGGATCCATCGTTGGCTTTCATATTCTTCGCCAGTTTAAACGTCAGAGATTGCTGATCCAGGAATTGGATATCGCAGAAAAAAAAGCTACTGTTGCTGCACAAACCAAAGAAAATTTTTTAGCCAATATGAGCCACGAAATCAGAACGCCCCTCAGCGGAATTTTGGGCTTTACCAATCTTTTACAGAAAAGACCTTTGGATCAGACTTCAAAAGAATTTGTATCATCCATTCAAAGCTCAGGAGAAAACCTGATGGCCATTATCAATGATATTCTGGATTTATCAAAAATCGAAGCCGGAATGATGCGCATTACCAAAGTAATATTCAGCATCAACGGACTGGTAAATTCGGTAGAAACTTTTTTTGTGGAACGGGCAAAAGAAAAAGGATTAACAATTTCCAGCAAAATAGATCCGTCGATTCCGGATACGCTGAATGGTGATGCAACGAGGCTAACCCAGATTTTGGTGAACCTCATCGGAAATGCCGTTAAATTTACACAGCAAGGCAGCATTAGTATTGAGATTTACAATAAAAATCAAACCGAAAACGAAGTTGTTGTCGGTTTTAAAGTCTCAGATACAGGAATCGGAATCGATAAAGAAAAACTCAGCGAGGTTTTTGAAAGATTCAACCAGGGTGAAGATTCTATAACAAGAAATTACGGAGGAACGGGACTTGGTTTATCCATTGTGAAAAGTTTAATTCAATTACAAAATGGAGATATTGAAGTTGCAAGCGAACAGGGAAAAGGCACGACTTTTCATTTTTTCATTCCTTATGCCATTGCGAAAGAACAGATTGCCATAATTCCTTCTCATGATACAACATATTTTAAAGACAGATCCAATACACCATTGAAAGTTTTGGTAGTAGATGATAACGCCATCAATCAAAGTCTGATGAAGCATCTTCTGTCACAATGGAACATTGAGTTTGACACCGCAAACAATGGTCTGGAAGCAGTAGGATATCTTAAAAATCACGACTGTGATCTGGTTTTAATGGACATTCAGATGCCACAAATGGACGGCTATACCGCAACACAAAAAATCCGCGAAGAATTGAATCTGAATCTTCCAGTCATTGCAATGACCGCACATGCAATGGCCGGAGAAAGAGAAAGATGCCTGAGCCGGAGAATGAACGGATATATTTCCAAACCGGTCAATGAAGATGAATTATTTAAATTAATTTCAGGTTTCGGATTGAAAGAAAATAAAAATAATGAATTAAAAATCCAAGAAACCATTCCTGTTTATCAATACATTGACATTAATTATATGAAGTCTGTCAGCAATGGTGACCAAGATTTTGAAAGAACGGTCACAAAGCAGTTTTTAGACAAAGTTCCCGGTCATTTGCAGGAAATGGAATCGGCTTATGAAAATACAGATTTTAAGATCGTAAAACTCAGAGCACATGATTTGAAATCCAGTGTTGCAATAATGGGATTACTTCCTTTATTAGAGGAAAAACTGAATACTTTAGAATTAACCAATAGAGAAAACCCAGCTTCAAAACAGACTTTAAAAGATGTAAAAGAGATTGTTTTAAAAGCAGTTTCCGAGGCAGAATTATTTTTACAAACTATTAATTAAAGAAAACTATCGTTATGGAAAATCAGGGGGCATCTGTAGTGATTTCGCATCACATTCTGGATGGGAAACAGCAACAGTACGAGCAATGGCTCAATGAGATCGTTCCTTTAACCAGACATGCAAAAGGTTTTATTGATTGGCAGATCATCAGACCGATCCAGGGTTTAACTTTTGTTTACACTGTGATTATCAGATTTGATACGATTGAAAATCTCAAAAACTGGATTGATTCCGATAACAGAAAAAAACTGATTGAAAAAGCCAACCCCCTATTTCATAAAAATGACCATTACAAAATAAAATCCGGGCTCGATTTTCTTTTTGAGAACGAAAACGAAACAAAGGTTCCCGTACGATGGAAACAGTTTTTGGTAACCTGGTCAGCCATTTATCCTTTATCATTAGTGGTTCCGCTCTTACTCCTGCCCTTTTTAAGATTATTAAAAATCCCTGCAAATCATTATTCAGACGGGCTTTTGATCTCTGCATCCATTGTTTTCCTGATGGTTTTCGTTGTAATGCCCAATTATATAAAGCTGATCAGAAAATGGCTTTTTAAATAATATCATTTAACATTAATATGACCAATCACTGTTTTTACAGTGATTTTTTCGTTTTTTTCCAAAACATCATCCTTTTTATCTTTTTTAATTTTTCGATCTTATCTAACGACAGTTTCTGCCTGTTCATCGAACACCAGCTGATTTCCCGCTAAGTTGGCAGTAGCTTTACATCAACAATTAATACAATAATTAAAGCCCAAACATTATGGAAATTCTACAAACATCAGAAAATGCATTATCTCACTCAAGTGTAACTGCTGTTATTAATGCACCATTCGAAAAAGTTAACATTGCAGACTGGTTATTAAACTTACCCGATGCCGAATATCAAAGATGCTCAACCCAACATATCGGAGCGGCTATTTCCACCACTTTCGATGGCGAGCCGGTTTCGCTGAATGTGGAAACAATCGGAGACGCTTTGATGGTTCAGCATTATGTAGCCACCGTCTATCGACCAGATTACTGCAGAATGCTGTCAGTATCTGATTCCATTACCAAAAACGGAAGAACGAAGGTACAGGTTTTATGGGAGCTGAAAGCCTCAAAAATCGATGATAACACGACTTTGTACACCAACGAAATTCACGCAACGGCAACGCCGGAAATGTTCGAATATATGAAAGAACACGGCATTGAATTAGCAAGTGCAGCCGCTTCCAGACAAGCTGCTTCCGATGCGCACAATCACGAAGAAACACCCAACTTTGCAAAAAGTATCGAAAACAAAGCATTGACAGGCAAATACAATCAGCCTTTTTAGAATTAGCATACCTTGTTTGTAACCAAATAACTTTTAATTCATCTACAAATTGTGTATTGAATATTTTGATATTTGCTTCGTCAATTCGAGTATTTTTTTGTAACAAAGTGAAGAAAAATGTATCGAGAATGAAATTTATCTTCAAATCATAAACTTCTCAATACAACGGATATTCATCTACAACACTATTTTCTACACCAATATAAAGCCCAACGACTGATTTTGCCTGCTCATCGAATAAGATCTAAAAAATACCCGGTTCGGAAGTAGCTTTACCATAGAAATTAAGAACTGTAAATAATAATCATAAAAGTAATAGGATGCATACTGAAAATTTAAGCTTTAAATATGAGTTAGAAAAAAAGAACTCCATACCCATGATGACGGAATCTTCCGCTATTGTGGACGGGATTTCTATATGGCGCTGCGGTAGCTCCTGTCTTAATTAATATATTGGTAAACTGGCATTTGCTTTTACCTGCCATTTTATTGCTAACTTGTTGTAGATTTTCAATTCAATAACCCAAAAAACTAAATATTATGTTACAAAAAGGAACTGTTGCCCCAGATTTTACATTATTTGCTACACCAGACCAGAAAATAACATTATCTGAATTTAAAGGAAAAAATGTTATTCTCGCCTTTTATCCCGCAGACTGGAGCCCGGTTTGCAGTGATCAGATGGCATTGTACAACGAAATGCTGAAATTCTTCAAAAAATACGACGCAGAAATATTCGGAATCTCTGTGGACAGCAAATGGTGTCATCTGGCTTTTTCAGAATCACGGAACCTGCATTTTCCTTTGCTTGCCGACTTTGAAGCAAAAGGAGAAACCGCAAAAAAGTATGGCGTTTATGATGAGGAGGAAGGAGAATGCAAAAGGGCTTTATTTGTTATCAATAAAGAGGGCATCATCGAATGGAGTTATCTGTCACCAACGGCTATTAATCCTGGTGCAGACGGAATATTGGAAGCTTTAGAAACACTTAATACAAAATAATTATGTCACTAAAACCATCAGTAAATAAAACTGACCATGCGCAAGGTAACGACAATGCCGACCTTACCATTGTAGAATACGGCGATTATCAATGTCCGTATTGTGGAGCCGCTTATCCTGTTCTTAAAGAATTAATGAAAGAATTCAAAGGTCAGGTAAACTTTGTTTTCAGGAATTTTCCGTTGTCGGAAATGCATCCATATGCAAGACCCGCCGCAATTGCAGCAGAAGCCGCCGATCTTCAGGGGAAATTCTGGGAAATGCATGATGTCATTTATGAAAATCAGCAATCTCTGAATGAAAGTTTTCTATTTCAGCTTGCAGAAAAAATAGGTTTAAACCTTTCTCAATTCAAAGAAGATATTCAGAAACCCGAACTGGAAAAGAAAGTAGATTCAGATTTCGAGAGCGGTATTATCAGCGGCGTAAACGGCACGCCTTCATTTTTCATTAATGGAAATAAATTCAATGGCGGTGCGGAAGATTTACTCGAACTGGTAAGGGAAAATGTGAATTAATCCCGAATTGCAGTCCGATCTGAGTATGTCTGTAATGGCAAAAAAGAGAAAACCATTCCACAAGCTCAGGATAATCTACACAAGGAAAAGCTGCCATAGAAATTAACAAACAGCTTTAGATAAATGTCAATAAGCTGCCCCCTAATAAAAATTGTATCAAAATGTACGAAGTTAAACTAGATTAATTTCTACCTGTTTTATCCTCCATACATTTGCTAAACAAATAAGACAAAACAATTAACAACATAAAAAAATTAATATTATGAGTACACTTACATTAAAAGACGGAACAGAAATTTTTTACAAAGACCAGGGTGAAGGACCGGTATTGATGTTTCACCACGGATGGCCATTATCTTCAGACGACTGGGATGCCCAGGTTATTTTCTTTCTGAAAAAAGGGTACCGGGTAATCGCTCACGACAGGAGAGGTCACGGACGTTCCAGCCAAAATATTTATAACCACACCATTGAGCAATATGCTTCTGATGCTGCAGAATTGGTTGAATTTTTAGATTTGAAGGATGTGGTACACATCGGACACTCAACAGGCGGTGGTGAAGTAATCCGTTATGTGAATAAATATGCCAACGGAAGAGCTAAAAAAGCAGTGTTGATCAGTGCAATTCCTCCTGTGATGGTGCAGAGTGAAAGCAATCCGGACGGTGTGCCGATGTCGGTTTTTGATGATATCAGAAATCAGACCATGAACAACAGAAATCAGTTTTATTATGACCTTACTTTTCCTTTTTACGGGTATAACAGAGAAGGCGCTGATGTAAAAGACGGTGTTCAGAGAAACTGGTGGAGACAGGGACTGATGGGCGGAATCGTAGCTCATTATGATGGAATTAAAGCGTTTTCAGAGACCGATTTAAGTGAAGATCTTAAAGCGGTGGATATTCCGGTTTTGGTGATGCATGGTGAGGATGACCAGATCGTTCCTATTGCCAATGCTGCATTAAAATCCATTAAATTATTAAAGAACGGAAAACTGATTACTTATCCCGGTTTCCCTCACGGAATGCCAACTACCGAGCATGAAACCATTAACAAAGATCTTTTAGCATTTATTGAAGAGTAATAAACGATTATATATAAAGGTGAATCATGTTGATTCACCTTTTTTAATTTATATAAGACAATGATGATGAACCGACCGTCAGATTACGAAGACATAAAACAAATGGTTGATAAATACAATTGCTGACGGTCTAATTAAATGATTGCCTGAACTCCAAAGGAGTCTGATTGGTTTTACTCTTGAATAATCTGGTGAAGGACTGCGGATACTCAAATCCCATATGGTAGGCAATTTCAGATACCGACAGATCCGTAGTGGATAATATTTTCTTTGCGGTTTCAATGAATCTGTTATGGATATGCTGCTGTGTATTGAATCCGGTTAAAGAACGTAACATGTCACTCAGGTAATTTGCGGATACGTTTAGCTGATCAGCAAGATCCTGCACCGTTGGCATTCCGTTCTGCAGCTCTTCATCAGTATTAAAATAAACGTCAAGAACTTTTTCAAACTTATCAATGAGGCGGTCATTAACTGCCTTATACGTAATAAACTGACGTTTGTAATACCTACTGCTGTAATTCAGAAGAAGTTCGATCTGAGAGACAACCACATCCTGACTCACATCGTCTGTTCTGTTATTAAGCTCCTCCTCAATAATCTTAAATACTGAAAATAAGGTCTCTTTTTCTTTTTCTGATACATGCAGCGCTTCATCCGTTGCATAGGAAAAGAATCCGTATTGTCTGATTTTTTTTGCTAATGGATAGGAAAGCAGAAAATCAGGATGAAGCAGGATCAGGAAGCCTTTGCTCTTATTATTCTTAGGTTTTTCAAAGAGCTGTCCCGGAGCTGTAAATACCAGACCACCTTCACCAAAATCATAATGATGCTGGCCATATTTGGCACTTCCGATCGTATCCTTATAGGCGATCTTGTAAAAATCCAATATCAGATTTTCCGATAGCTCCTCAACAGGTAGGGTCATATCTTCCAGACGGATGAAACTGACCAGTGGATGCTCAGGTTTAGGAACTCCGAACATCTTATGGAATTCAGTTAACGAGTGAAATTTATGAAAATGATTTGGGTTGCTTTTCATTTGTTTGATTGGTTCTGTAAAAATAGTGAATTAATTACCATGGTGTTTCCCCGGTTTCGGGATTATATTCTTCGCTGATGAATTTTCCGGTAGGCCCGTCCTGCCCGATCATGGCATATTTTGCAATTCTTTTTCCGCCTTCTTTCACAGTTCCTGTACCGCGGTGATTATTAAAATCCGTAGCGACAAATCCCGGACAGACTGCATTGACTTTAAATGGGGTATCACGGAGCTCATAGGCAAGGTTGATGGTATACATATTCATGGCGGCTTTTGAAGCGGTATACACCGCTGCTTTATGACTGTAGTAGATCCAGTCGGGATCAGAATGTAACGTGAGGGAACAGCCGCTTGAAGAAACATTGACGATTCTCGGCTCCTCTGATTTTCTAAGAAGATCCATAAATGTCTGGGTCATTCTTATAACACCGTACAGATTGGTATCCAGTACTTTTTGAAAAGACTCAACCGGCGCTTCCAAAGCTGCCTGCGGCATTCCTCCGTTTATTCCGGCGTTGTTGATCAGCACATCCAATACATCGGTTTTGCTTCTGACTGCTGATTTTGCTTTTTCCACTGAGCCGGCGTCGGTTACATCCAATTGAATGGCTTCCGTATGCGCGAAACCTGCTTTTTTCAGTTGTTCCACTGCAGATTCTCCGTTATCAATATCACGGCTTCCTATAAAAACAAAATATCCGTTTTCTAAAAGTTGTTTAGCGGTCTCAAAGCCTATTCCTTTGTTGGCTCCTGTTATTAATGCTGTTTTCATTTTAATTTATATTTATATTTTATATTTCTGAGCAAATTCTTTTGTAAAATCTTCAAACTTCACTTTTCCGAAGGTGGGTTTATTGGCATAAAAATCCTCATACAGGCTACCGTCTGCCTGTGCTCTTTGCATGGCAACCATTCCTTTGGCAATCCATTCATTAATGCCCGCAGACATCATTTGATGCAATAATTCTTCACTCGAAACTACTTTCCATTCCAAATCCGGATTCCCAATCGATTGTCCTAATGCCGCGGTAATTTCATCAGGAGAAACCTCATCACTGGCGATATAATGTACTGTTCTGCCGCTGAACGGTTTTTCCATCTCGTCTGCAATGGTCGCAGCAATATCATAAGGTGAAACCCAGGGTTCTTTGCGCGATCCTCCATAGCTTTGAATAATTTTACCCTGAGATTGTATTGCCGGAAGCCAGCGGTAGATATTGCTGAAAAATCCCACGGGACGCATAAATTTTATGGAAACATCTTCAGGAAGAGTCTGTAAAATCTGCTCAACATGATAGTGAACCAAAAGACTTCCGGTGCCTTGATCTGAATGTGCCCCGATACTGCTTAAATGAATGATTTTCCTGATTCCTGACTGTTGAACGGCTTTTACATAGTTCCGAGCTGTTTTTTTAAATTCAGCCAGAAAATCGATTTCCTGATCAAAAAGACTTCCCATACCTTCCCATGCTTCCATTAAGTAGACCGCATCAGCATTTTTAAAAGTTTCTGTTAAAAATTCCACATCCTGTATGCTTCCTATGGCTGCTACAGCACCTAAATTTTCTATTTCAGGTATTCTTTCCTTTCTGCGGCTGATCACCGTAACCTGATGTCCTGCCCCAACCAATAATTGGGTAAGCGGATTTCCTATGTTCCCTAGAGAACCTGTTAATACTATTTTCATTGTCCTATTTTATAAGTACAAAATTGCAATGATAAATACGATTAGAATTAACAAAATCCTGGTAACACTTAACCAAATACAACTCTTCAGTCTAAAGCAGCCGTAATATGAAATAATATTTCTGTGGCTGTACCACAGTATGGTATATAAATGTATCAACAAGTTTCATCGATTATCTTCTGTTTTGTAAAAAAATCTATATTTATTTATCATTTGAAAGTGAAATACAATAGTGATAATATCCCGATTCAAAAGAAAATATGCTTAACGCACAGAATTACAATCAGTTAAAAATAACAATAATGGTTTGGTCATGTCAAATAATGTTATTAGATTTGATTTTAATGACATTTGTCAGTATAATTATATTGAATGGCATCATTTTATTAGAGTTCCATTAAATTTATTCTATCATGAAAAAACAATTTGTTATCGCTGCGTTGTCTTGGGGAGCAATCGTTTTAGGAAGCAACCAAGTTCTGGCACAAAATTCTGATCAGGTTAATACCTCCGTCAACATTAATTTAGCCGATGTTATTTCAATGGACGTAGGAAGTGTTGCTTCAGGAGGCACTGTGGATTTTAATTATGTGAATACAACAGATTATAATTCTTCAAAAAATGTGACGGTGCCCAATAGCTTAGTCATTATTTCTTCCAAGAATTTCGATGTAAAAGTAAAATCTGAGGGCGCAAACTTTGTAAGTGGCGCAAATGTAATTCCGGTAGACGTATTACAGGTAAAAGCAATAGCGGGCGGAAGTTTAACGGGAACCCTGAATGAGGTTACCTTATCCACAAACGATCAGGTTCTGGTAAGTAACGCAAGTTTAGGGGCAAAACAATCTTTAAATATTGCCTATTCTATTTCGGCAGAAAAAGCATCAAAGGTACTTCTGGGAAAGCCTAAAGGAACTTACATGCAAAAAATAATTTATACTGCCACTGCATTGTAATTAAAACAAACAATAATTTATATAAGCCCTCAACATTTTGTGTTGAGGGCTTTTCTTTTTAAACAATGAACTAAAATACGTGTGGCGATTTCACTACACGAACTTCCATGTTCCACTACAGAGAAACTTTTTTTGCCGATGTACATTTGTAGTGTTCAAAAGAGAACAATTAAACAAGAATAAAAAATAAAATAATATCATTATGAAAAAGCAAATTGCAATCGCAGCATTAACCATCGGAGCATTCGTATTAGGAACAAACACTATTCAGGCTCAAAACACTACTGCAACTACAACGGTAAACATTACCCTGAACGATGTGATCTCTATTGATGCGGGAAGTACTGCAATCGGGAATACGGTTGACTTTAACTACGCTACTGCAGCAGATTATAATTCTGATCAGACGATTACTAAAGCCAACTCTTTAAAAGTAACTTCAACTAAGAATTTTAATGTAAAAGTAAAAGCAGGAGGTGCTAATTTCATGAATGGAACCAACGTAATCCCTGTAAATGTTCTGACTATTAAAGCTGCTGCAGCTTCCGGAACCATGGGTGGTACAAAAAACGCTGTTGTTTTATCTGTAGCTGATCAAACTTTAGTGGCAAATGCTCCACTTGGAAGCGCCTTGACACTGAATCTGGACTACACTATTCCTGCCGCGAAATCATCTTCTTCTGATATTTTAGGTAAACCGGCCGGAACTTATACGCAAACAGTAACGTATACTGCGACTGCTTTATAAATTGCTAATTCTAAAGAAACTTTTTTTCATATTAATATTTTGTGATTTGGTGTTTCAGAGGCTTCCTACGGGAGGCCTTTGATTTTATATATATTAACCGACAAAGAGCAATGTACTTCAGGAAGAATTATCATTTATAATGATGATTGATATTTTAAAGGTTAGCCAGGCAGAAATACTAATAGGGCAATAAGGTGTACCCAAAAAATACTTGGACTATTAGTACATACTTACATGAGTTACAAGATAATTTTTATAATTTAACAGGGAATAATTCGAATTATAGAATCATAAATACTCTTTTGCAAAGAGTAATTTTTCAATATAAATCTGTCTCAAAAACGATGATAACAAATTACCAACCTATAGATATTTTTTGTGAAACCTGAAGAAAATTAAACGCAAACAGTAACGTATACCGCAACAGCTTTATAATAAAAATAAAAGAAAATTTTATATAAGCCCTCAACATTTTGTGTTGAGGGCTTTTCTTTTTAAATAATAAACTAAAATACGTGTGGCGATTTCACTACACGAACTTCCATGTTCCACTACAGAGAAACTTTTTTTGCCGATGTACATTTGTAATGTTCAAAAGAGAACAATTAAATAAGAATAAAAAATAAAATAATATCATTATGAAAAAGCAAATTGCAATCGCAGCATTAACCATCGGAGCATTCGTATTAGGAACAAACACTATTCAGGCTCAAAACACTACCGCAACCACAACGGTAAACATTACCCTGAACGATGTGATCTCCATTGATGCGGGAAGTACTGCAATTAGTGGCGCAGTGGCCTTTAATTATGCTACTGCAGCGGATTATAACTCAGAAAAAACGGTAGCTCAAGCTAATGCTTTAAAAGTTACTTCAACTAAGAATTTTAATGTAAAAGTAAAAGCAGGAGGTGCTAATTTTATAAATGGAACCAACTTGATCCCCGTAGATGTTCTAACCATCAAAGCTTCTGCAGCTTCCGGAACCATGGGCGGTACAAAAAGCACTGTTGTTTTATCTGCAGCTGATCAAACTTTAGTGGCAAATGCTCCGCTTGGAAGCGCATTGACACTGAATCTGGATTACACTATTCCAGCTGCTAAATCATCTTCTTCTGATATTTTAGGTAAACCGGCAGGAACTTATACGCAAACAGTAACGTATACCGCGACAGCTTTATAATAAAAAACAAAAGGGAATTTTATATAAGCCTTCAACACTTTTAGTGTTGGGGCTTTTTCTTTTTAAAGCAATGAAATAAATACTTGTGGCGATTTCACTACACGAACTTCTATGTTCCACTACAGAGAAACTTTTTTTGCCGCTGTACATTTGTAGTGTTCAAAAGAGAACAATTAAATAAGAATAAAAAATAAAAATAATATCATTATGAAAAAGCAAATCGCAATCGCAGCATTAACTATCGGAGCATTCGTATTAGGAACAAACACTATTCAGGCTCAAAACACTACCGCAACCACAACGGTAAACATTACCCTGAACGATGTGATCTCTATTGATGCGGGAAGTACTGCAATCGGTAATACGGTTGACTTTAACTACGCTACTGCAGCAGATTATAATTCTGATCAGACGATTACTAAAGCCAACTCTTTAAAAGTTACTTCAACTAAGAATTTCAATGTAAAAGTAAAAGCAGGAGGTGCTAATTTCATGAATGGAACCAACGTAATCCCTGTAAATGTTCTGACTATTAAAGCTGCTGCAGCTTCCGGAACCATGGGCGGTACAAAAAACGCTGTTGTTTTATCTGCAGCTGATCAAACTTTAGTGGCAAATGCTCCACTTGGAAGCGCATTAACACTGAATCTGGACTATACTATTCCAGCTGCTAAATCATCTTCTTCTGATATTTTAGGTAAACCGGCCGGAACTTATACGCAAACAGTAACGTATACTGCGACTGCTTTATAAAATTTTTCAGTTTCTAAAGGTTCCTAAGATAAGTTTTCAGTAGTTTTGGGAATCTTTTATTTTTAAACAATTTACACCATGCACAAGTTTATTTACCTTTTCATTTTTATCTTCACAGGGTCTTCTTTACTTCTGGCACAAAGTATTTCTATGTCCCCTACCCGATTATTTTTCACCGGTAATCCAGGAGAAAAAGTGGCACAGACAGTCACGCTTCAAAACAGCTCGGATAAGGATTATGTTTTTAATCTCAACTATAAAGATTGGATTAGAGAAGAAGATGGAAATAAGGTTTATCTTGATGCAGGCAGTTCAAAAACTTCCAATGCCTCTTGGGTATCCACTTTAGAAAATACTGTCACAGTTCCTGCAAGAAGTACAAAAGAGATCGTCGTAACCATGCAGATTCCGGCAAACGCATCAAAGTCTGCCGTTACAAACAGTATGTTATTTTTCACCCAACTTCCTCAACAGGCAGATCAGGCACGTGCTCAAAACGGGATTGGTGTTATCACATTGTTTGAGGTGGGACTTCACATATTTTATACTCCAATGGGAAACAATATAAAAAGTTTGGATATAACCAATATTTCAGAGGTAAGCAAAGAGAATGCAACAAACAGGAAAGTAGCAGTAAGTATTCATAATGATGGAAATACCATTAATGATGCTACTGTAGAGTTTGAACTGACCAATACAGACAATGGTAAGGAAATAAAATTACCTGCAATCTCCATCTCCATGCTTCCCGATACCAATCAGACCGTTCAATTTTCTTTACCAGAAAACATTTCAGGGAATTTCCTTGGCGTGGCTATTATCAAAATGGCAGGATCCAATGATTTACGCGTAGGCGAAAAAAACTTTAAATTTTAAAAATAAGTCTTGAACTCCCAAAATGGAATATCGATGTCAATCATAAAAAGAACAATCTTAGTTTTTGTATTTGTTCTTCTGCACTTTTCGCTGGCCTTTGCACAGGAAAAGAAGGATATTCAAATCCATTTTGAAAACGACAGCATGGCTGTTGAAAAAGGCTCTACTTTTACTAATTTTTTGGTCATTGATAATAAAAGTTCTGAAGAGATTACCATTCAGAATATCATACCTGATGAAAAATATCCGGGATTGCTTTTTTATCCAAAAAATGACTTTACTTTAGGAGCGGGTCAGTCTAAGAATTTTCCTGTGAAACTGATCGCCAATGTGGATTTTATGAAGCTGAGATCCAATAAAATCCAATTCCAGGTTTCGTATACCAGCCCAACAGTTACCAAAACTGAAAGCGCCTCGTTCTTCGTTAAAAAAGACGAGAATAAAAACATTGCAATTTATACGGCAGCATACGAAAACTTCATTAATCCTGCTGCGCCCGACTCTTCAATTCTGCTGACTGTAGAAAACCAAGGCTACAGTAAACAAACCGTTAAGATTGATTTGCAATCCATTCCTGATGGTTTGGAAATGATGCCTAAACAGCAAACCTTATCACTGGAAGGTTTAGAAAAACAAACAATTGAGATCAAAATTGCGGTCAGAAAACAGAATACGCTTTTTCCAGAATTTAGTATTAATGCAATCGTTACAAACCTGCTTACTAATGAAATCGTGGGAAGCAACACGCTCCACTTAGTCATCTTATCAAACAACAGACAAATTGCCCGGGGAAATGAAGCAGTGAACGGAAGTAATTTTGCAGAAATTAGCTATAACGAAAACAGTTCTGGTTTTAATTTTCTTCAACTGAGAGGAAACACAGCGTTTCGGGTGACCGAAAATCTGAAATCGCGGTTCAATATCGGCGCAGATTACTATGTTGAAGACAGCCGTTATAACCTGTATGATACCTGGCTGGAACTGGAGAGAAAAAATACGGCATTACGGGTGGGGAATGTTAATAGTACAGATTACGACTACCCGGTTTTCGGGAGAGGCGGGAAACTTTCTACTAAATTTGGTAAAAATAACCAGATTGAAATTCTTGCGCTGGAAAATAATTATAACCTGTATGGTACTTATTTTCAGCAAACAGAAGGATCTACCATGGCAGGTGCCAAATATAACTTTGGGAATACTAAAACCTTTAATGGAAAAGTATCTTATATATTCGACCATGATCCGCGCTTTAATATCGATACCCAGGTGGCAAACGCGGTAACATCATTTATAATTAATGATAAACACACCATCCGCACGGAAGCTGGACTGAGCCACGAAAAAGGCCTTTTAAATAAAGATGAAAAAGCAGGAGCTTCAGTAGGAGCCAATTACGAGGGAAAAATAGGAAAATGGGACCTACAGTCTGTTAATTCCTTTGCCACCAAAAGTTATGCAGGAATCAAACGGGGATCTTTTTTCTCAAATCAGCGTATTGGCCACCAATTTTCTGCTTCTCAGCGCGCTTTTATACAATATCAGAATTCACAGGTAGACCCCGAGTTCCTTAGTTTCCAGAGTGCACCTATCCAACTTGGGAATACCGCCAACTTGCGTTATTATTTTAATAGTACGGAATCCCTAGGATCAGGATATCAGTTTTCTGTAAAACATTGGAATTTTCTACTGTCTCCAAAGGTGGAGAGACAAAAAACAGCCAATTTTTATACATCACGGGAACTTTTTTCTTACCGGCTGGAGGCCAATATCAGCACTACAGTGGGTGCCCACGGATTAAACTGGACGGCGGAATATTCTTATTCAAAAGAAAACAATAGAGCCGATTGGTTCAACAGTCTGAAAACAACTTTGTCTTACAGATATAAATCCTTCTCCCTCAGCGGAACAGCCCAATGGAATGCAACCAATGTTTTTGATTTAAATTCTTATGACGGTGCAGACCGTAATTTCGCCAACTACAATGTATATGCCTCGTATAATTTCCAGATGCTTAATAATAATCTGATTGGATCTTTTTCAGCCGGAACTTCTTATTCGGAACTTTATAAAAATCTAAACAACAATATAACCGGTAATCTGGAATATAAGATTTCTCCTTCCTGGTCTACCACAGGTTATTTTAATTTTTCCGGTTATAAATCTACGGCTTCTTATGCAAGCAGCGGCAGTTATTACCAGTTCAGAGTAGGAATTAAAAAATATTTTGCTGCAGCTACGGCTCTTGGAAACCATAAAGTGACGTTCCAGTTATTTGAAGATAAAAATTCCAATGGACTTCTGGAGGCAGGTGAACAGATCCTAGCCAATGAAATAGTGAAACTGGACAATTTTGTTGCAATGACCGATAAGAACGGAAAAGTAGTTTTCCAGAATGTGCCTGAAGGTATGTATACCCTGAAGGTGAACGAAAGTGCAGGTGCCCGGTTGATGATGGATCCTATGATTATGGTAAATAGCAATATCAACCGCAAAGTAGGCTTGGTGAAAAACATCAGGGTAAGTGGGAAATTAACAGAAATCAAACAAGCTTATGATAATTTGGAAACCGATGTAACCGGAATTGTGGTGTATGCAAAAAGTGAAAATGGTATGATTTATACCGCCGTAGTTAATCAAAAAAATGAGTTTGAGTTTTTCCTTAAAGACGGGAAATATGACCTCTACATTGAAAATGACAAATACAGCTATACACAACCCACCCAAACCATTCAGGTGACAAAAGAAGGTTATTCAAAAACTGTGGTTTTTGAATATAAGAAGAAAGACACCACCATTAAGGTGAAAAAGTTTTAAATTTAAAGGTATGAAAAAGATGAGGACTTTTTTAATAGGAATTTTTACAGTGTTATGCGGATTAACAGTAGCCAAAGCACAGGATGTGTACCTGTCGATTCCGGAAAATAATATTTTTAACAGAAGTGAATTCACTTCCTTACCTACAAGGGTAATGGTAAACGCCAACAGAACAAACTGGGATTATGTCTTTTTTGGACTTGCACCAATAGCTCCTACTTTTACTTCCGTGTCCGGACCTTCTTTTACTCACTCATCTTCTTCATTTACTTTACCCAGCTCTACGCTTCTGTGGCAGTTGGAAAGCATGGGCGGACAGCTGCCATCTACCGGATTTTCGGGTTCCTTGCCCGGTTTTCAGTCGTTCAGTACAAGCGCCATAAGATGGTTTGAACCGCCCGGATCCATTATTTTTGGAGGAGGGTTCAACAAGGGAAACATCAATTTTACGTTTAAAATCCCTGGCGCACAGTTTGCTGCCAATGCCTACCGGGCTGGGAATTACTCCATGGATATCCTTCAGAATTACAATGATTTCACCCCTCGTAATTTTAAAACGATTTTAGTCATTCCTGCATCCGTCAGGTGGCTGACAACATCTTTAACAAAATATATAGAAATATCTTCTTTGAATGATTACCGGATTACGGGCACGCGGGTGTTCAGTTTGGATAATGCGGAAATCGCGCATACGGTTGATTTTAATTTATGGGCGAAAACTGCTGCCACAAATATTCAGTTCACATCTTCTAAAGGAGTTCCGGGAACAAGAAGTATAGCAAGCATTAAATTGGGCAGTAATGGATCTGCACTCACAACCAAAGCCTTATCTGCCAATTTTCAGAATTTTTCCGCTGCTAATTTCAGTGTTGTAGCAGGAAACAGAAACAGCTTCACGCCAGAGCTTTATGTATCTGCTGAAGATTTTAGGAACTTTTTTTTTGAAGCCGGAACTTATACTTTTGAGTTGAACTTCAATGCTGCAAGTACCGATAATTCGATTAACAGTTTGCAAAATACCGCTGTTCAGTTAAAGGTGCTTCCCCGCTCAGAGATCACCATCCCCACTTCCGGGCGTAATGTAAACTTCAATTTTAATACAGCTGCCCATTACACGAATGGTCAGTCACAGACGATTCCAAGCCAGATTATATTGTCCAATAATGAAAGTTTTGAACTGTATGTAAAATCGGATGAAAATTATTTTAAGAAAGGCGGTCTGCAGACCGACATCAATTCCAACATATTACAAATTGGGATAGATGGCAGTTCTGTAAATGCGGCCTTATCGAAAACTCCCCAAAAAATACTTTTTAACGGAACACCGGTTTTGGACCGGGAACTGAACGTAACATACACCATACTCCCTTCAGGTGCTCAAAGTTTGGTAGGAAAGGAAAATACCACCTACTCCATCAATGTTTATTATAGCTTTACGGCAATTTAACAATACTCCTAAAAATCAGAGAAAGAGTTCGTTACTAATATCGTGATTCAAGCATAAAATAATATTTGAGTAAAGAAAAACAACAGCTGATAATTATGATGCGCTTTTTGAAATATCCGACGATTTGTTAGCCGTTCTGTCTTTAGAAGTAAATTTGTAAAAATAAATCCGACTTTTTGAGTGAATTAAGTTTGAAAATTGTAAAAATTTTATATCCTTAATGCGCAGAAACATGGTATTATTTCATCTGAAAGTAATAGAACTGTTTCCCTTTTTTTATCTAAATTTACGGCATGAAGGATTCAAAATTAAATGTTCGTATTGTTGTAGCAGATGATCATGGTATTGTCCGGATGGGTCTGGTACAAACGGTCAAACGACTCAAGCCCGATGCCCTGATTTCAGAAGTAGAGGATTATAAATCGCTGTATAAGATAATTCTTAAAGAAGAATTTGATTTGGCTATTATGGACGTTAATATGCCTAATGGTACTGTCCAGGAAGCAATACATTACATAAAAATTCATAAACCTGAATTAAAAATTTTAATATTTTCTTCTCAAGATGAAGAGCTGTATGCAATGCGTTACCTAAAGATGGGCGCCGGTGGCTACCTGAGTAAGCAAAGCTCCCCTGAAGTAGTTAAGGATGCTGTGACGGCAATGCTTGATAAGGGCAGATATTTCAGTGATAATGTAAAAGAAGCAATGTTTTTAGAATCACTAACCGGCGCCACAAAAGACTCTCCTTTTGAAGCGTTATCAGACCGCGAACTGCAAATTGCCAATAAGCTTGCTGAAGGTCTTCCTCTCAAAGAAATTTCTAATCAGCTGAATATCCATTCTTCAACGGTCAGCACTTACAAAAACAGGCTGTTTGAGAAGCTGAAAATCCGATCCGTACCCGAACTGGTAGAAATTCTTAGGCTTTATAATAAGTAAACATTAGATTATTCCACGGTTTGTCATTTTCCAGAAAGATTTATTATGATAAACTGACCTATCAACCGAAAGAAAGAGCACCTTTTTACAGATGCCGTTCATAATCACTACGCATCGCTATTTCCTGAAGATAATTAATGCCATCCGATAAAATAAGGACCTTTTTAAGGCCCAAGATTCTTCATTCCGTAATCTCCATATAACCAAATTCAAAAAGGTGATCCGGTATACTGAAATGATTTTGATCTGATTGTTTCACATTAAATTCTAATTTTTTCCCCCGCAAAAGCATCGTTCCACAGACACTCTGAAAACTCAGGAATATTGATTCCCCGATTTTGACTGCTCATAAAGATAGTCTTTAACTGTTCCTATTGGATAATGAGTAGTTACTAAGAGGAAATCCCGGACCATATAATATTTATCCTCAGCCATTAAAGCAATTATTTTAATTGTGATACCTCTGACAAGATTTTTGTCAGATTCGAACATATTGTTAAGTGCTATGAGCAATTAATCAATTTGTATAGTAGTTGATAACTTCATGATAGTGAATAAATACTTACTGGATTGTAAATCAGTATAAATACTACTTTATAAATGAGGTAATACTACTGAAAAATAAAATATCCTGTTCCCGTAATTTTAATCCATAATAATATTTAATCCAAATCATTTTAATCATGAGCACTAATAACCCAACCGTTCAAATTACAAACAATTCAACCATTCCGGTTGATATTTATGATGTTTTCAATCCGGGTACAACCGGACAAACAGTTCCTTATACCTATACGAAATTAGGCACTATTCCCGCAGGAAGCACCAGTACGATCCAGACTATCCGTGCAGCATCACAATTACAGGCAATGTATACGGGAACCATTGATCAGCTGAGCAGTCTTTATTTCTACCAGTTTCCGGTTAAAGTAATGGCAGCCGTTCAGTTTTCATTCGATAATCCGCCGCCTTTGGTTTTTACCATTACGGATGACGATCAGAATGCCATGATCCAATCTTTCCTTTTTCACCGCTATGCGATGGCCAACCCGAATTCGGCGCTGACAAAGAATTTATATGCCGCTTTGAAGGGCGGAAGTACAGCTTCGGTAAACAGCTTTTTTGCTGCCACACAAAACTTTAAAGCATGTACTTTAAGTTCATGGAATGCAGTAATGAGCTGGTTACAGATGTTTACCTCAGGCTGGCAGGGACCTTTCTATATGTATGAACAGGCTCCGAATCCGGCACCGACCGGATATATCCCGGTTTTGGTGGGAACAATCAACATTCTTTCAACAGCCTCTGAAAATTCGGCTACTTTGAAATTGTGCACCCAGGATGCCAGTGGAAATCCTGTGTATGCAGAAAATTCACAACCTACTTCCCTCATTATGAACGGAGACGGTACCATAGGCGACAGTAATCCCGGAAATGATGTTTCAGTAAACCTGACGCCCGTCTGGATGAATGTCATTCAGACCTCCATGCAAAACGGTCAGCCCGTTTCCACTTACCTGGCGGGCCCTACATTAACGGGAACCATCGCCAATAAAACGGTTGTTTCTTCGCAGACAGCCCGGCAGATTCCGGGCAAACCGGCAGATAAAAACAAACAAAGTTCATTTGATTCAACTTTCGGAAAAATCTGTCAGGGTGTCGGGCTTTTGGTAGGACTGTTGATGCTGGGAGAATTTGCTAAAAAAATGTTTGATAGTGCTAAGGAAAAATTAGCATCGGCAAAAGAAAAAGCAACCTCAGAAAATGAATATGAAAATGAAGAAAATGAAATTGAAAATACTCCGGATGAGAACATTGTTAATGAAGTCAGCCAACAAGAAGAAACATTTAATTCTGATGCCTCTTCCGTAGCAGATTCTTATTCTGATATTTCAGAATCTATGCAGAAAGACGTCATGACACAAACCATGGAAGATACAATGTCCGATATCAATAATGAAATAACTGAGCAGGTAGAAAACGGATTTACCCCTACAGAGGAATATGAATCTGCAGTTTCAGATTTACAAAACTCTTTTAAAGATGCCAGCGCCCAGATTGAGGAAGGAAATTTTTCCGATGCCAGCAAGGAACTCTCATCAGCCGCCAGCAATATGGAAGAGACGATTTCTCAAAGTGAAAGCAGCATGCAGGAGTGGGAAACACAATCTTTACAGGATTCGGCTGATGCGGTAAATGATGCTGCAGAAGCTTCAGATGCACTTGACACGGCACAGGAAGATTATGAAAATGATATGAATGATGAAGAAAATGATTCTGGGTATGATGCAGATGAAGATTCGGAATGGCCTGAAGCAGAAGAAATGGCGGAACTATAAAAATCAGGAATCTGTAAGAATATATGACTATATATAACTTCAGACAGTTCCTAATGCAATAATATTAATTTAAAAAATAAAAAAATGATTATATCATGGAATACAGATCCTTCCAAGGGTACCTTTGCACCCGGAAGTACAAAATATTCTTCTTATTACCAATATGATACGGTATCACATAAATTTGTAAGAATTCGTTTGGAATTGGGAAGAGGAGGAAGTGATGGAGGTGATACGGGTAGTTTTTACAGAGAAAACAGATATGTGGGTTTTACTACAGATAATGACCTATCCACTGATATTAAGAGATGGAGCGTCGATGATGGACAGCTTCGTTATGAGCTTGAAAAAGACGAATATTTACATTTGCCAACTGAACCAAAAACAGGAGCAACTACATATGATACCTCTTTTGGTAATGTAAAAAATATTCATCGTGGCAACCCTGTCACCAGTGATCCTCATTTTCCGGAAGGAATTCAAAACAAACATCTGGGAGTGCTTGCTAATGAAGCCATTTTGGGAGAAAAAGGAATTGTCCTGACCTCGTCTGCAGCTTCCGGCGCTGAATTGTCTGCCGTACTCAAAGGTCAGGTTGCAAAAGTAGTGGGAAAAACCTTCAATGAGATTACCAATGAGGATCTTTTGAAAACTTTACAAAGACAAGTCGCTCAGATTAAACAAAATGAAATACTTCCGTCAAAAGAAAATATAAACTCAAGCTTAGAAGAAGCCGACGGACTTATTGATTCGATCAAAGAACAGATTACAGATGAAGGAATGGTGCCCACGGAAGAGTTCAGCAAAAGTTATTCAAATTTTATCGAAAAATATATGAATGCAAATGCTGCTGTAGAAAGCGGTATCGCAGTAAAATCCGCGATGGAAGAATTTCAGGCTGCCAAAAATCAGCTAATGAACGAATCAAAAACCATTGAGGCAGCGTATTACAATAATCTGGAGACTCAGTTAAATAATACCAATACAGCTGTTGATGCTGCAGTTGCAGATGCCACGACATGGGAAAATATTGATCTGGAGTATGAAAATCTGGAAAAAGCAAATTCAATAGAAGAATATGAAGCGGAGATCGGTGTTGAAGAAACAGAAGTATTATAATCCTAAAATATAAATCAATGAGCACTACATATCCATCTGTGACGATCAAAAATGATCTGTCGGCAAGTATTCAGATTTTTGATGCTTTTCAAAATAACGAAGATGATAAAAGTCTAGCCAACTTTTTCGGAACACTTACACCGCTGGTTACCGTACCGGCAGGTGGCAGCCAGGAGTTTACGCCGATTCACGGACCCATCTCAACATTTATTGTTTTTGATGATCAGAATAATCCCCTTACCCGTTTTTTTACATTAGGCACTCAGCCGGCTTCCTTCGAAGTACAGCAAAGCGATGTGGATACGATGAACAGCACGGAGGCATTTATTAAACTAATGCAGGATCAGCCGGATAATCCGGAAGTCGTGCAGTTTCAGGCACTCATAAAAAACGGGAAGGCAACTGCAGCACAGGTAAACCAGTTTTTCCAGTCAACCACGGATTATAAAACAGTTACCTTTGTCACTTATATGTTGGCTGTGGTGGCATTGGCCCGAACCCCGCAGACTCAAAAATCACCACCTCAGGATCAGGTGTACAGCCTCAGTACATTAGTCAATTATTTTGGTTTCAGCTGGCCTTCGTCCATTCCGGATGTTACCATCTCTCACTTTAACTGCAACGAAACAGATACTGCAATATTTATCGGAGGCGAATTAAACATTACGGATGTTACCTTCGATTCCGGTGTATTGGGAATCATTCAGTCTTTTATCGGAAATCCGACTATTGATTTCGGAGTTGAATTTGTTTATAACGACGGATTGGCAACCGGTATGACTTGTTTGAAATTCAGTATGGATGAAGTGAAAATTCCGATTGGAGGAGGAAATACTTTTGATATTGACAACCCTACCATGTTGCTGTCGCTAAATCCGCTTTTCAAGTTTGTAGTTTTTGAAATTAAGGCAACCATTCCGTTTAATCTGTTTGGAAGTCCGGAAATTGATGCAGATATTGCCATGACTATTGATAATATTGAGGCCGAAATCGGGGTAAATCTGAGAGGCAATACCACAAGTTTGCTTACTCCGCCGGGAATTAAAGGATTACATTTCGATTCATTCGGCGTAGGACTCGGTGTAATTTTTGAACCCCCAGGCTTTGCCATCGGACTGGAAGGTACATTCCATATCGGAGACCAGGGGCAGGTACCCTTAACGGATGATAATTTTGCAGTCGTTTGCGAAATGGAAGAAGAAATCCCAAATCCTTTGTATATCGCATTTTATGTACCTAAACTGGATTTTAATGAAATTATAACATTATTCACCAATACATCATACAATATCGATCTTCCGGTTTCCTTCACAGATCTTTCATTCAGATGGGCTGAAAACCCTATGGAACCTGTTGTCCTGCCCGATGGCTCACTTGCGCCGATGGGATATGGATTCAATGCAGTGATGGATCTGTTCGGTTTACAGTTTTACGGATATCTTCAGATTGACCTTAACACAGGGGTTCATGGTACGATCACTATGGCACCGCTGAATTTCGGAAATATCCTGAGCATTACAGGAGACGGAAAGGGAGCATCAATTAAAGTAGATCAAAACGGCAATCCGATTCCGATTAATGCAGTACCTAAAACAAAACTGGACCAGCAGACTATTAAAAATGCAACAGATAAAACAGTTGTATCTGCGGGCGGACCGGAAATGAGTGTCAGCACATCTTCTTCTCCGTATTTTACACTGGACGCAGCAGCAAGCCTTTTCGGATTGGTGAATGATAAAATAGATGCTGTCATCGCTAATGACGGAATAAGTTTTGAGATGGATTACGGCGCGATACTTGAAACTAAAATGGCCTGCAAACTGGCTGATTATCATAATTTTTCAGGAGCCTTTTCTTACGGATTGGATTTTGATGTTTCATTACCGTCCATTGCAGGTTTCTCTTTAGGATCCATTCATTTGGATGCGGGCTGCGCAGTAAGTGTAGTTCTGAATACCTCGGCTTCTGAAATCTCATTTCAGGTATCAGGAGGATTTAATTTTGAAGGTTTAAATCTGAATTTCGGACCGTTTGAGGCAGACCTTAATATTTCAAGTATTTCGGGATTATTAAGCGCTATTGAAACCTATATTGTTCAAAATGCGTCATCAATCTTCCAGGATATCATCAATGATGCCGAAAAATGGGCCGGATATGTTAAAAATGCTATAGTAAATGGCGTTTCAGATGTTGCCCAGGGATTGAAACAGGCTTACAATAAAACAGCGGCAGAAACAGCGAATATCATGAATTCTGTAGGATACAGTGCCTCTACTATTGCAAGTGACATAGGCAATGCATTCTCCTATTCTGCGACAGAGGTCGCTCAGGCGATGGAAGAAGGATATGGTGCTACCAGCCAGGTAGTAGCGGAGGCATTCCAGGAAATTGGCATTGGAGCACAGGACACGGCACAGGCGCTGAATACGGTTTTTGGACTGGCCCCAGATGCGGTGCATGATATTATGCTGGGAGTGGGATATGCAGATGATGCCATAAAATCTGCGTTTGAATCCATTGGAGGAGCTTTTGGTTCTGCAGCATCCAGCATCTGGCATGCCGCTTCACATTGGGATCACTGGTCATAAGATAAACATTCAGAGACTGTCTCTACCAGGCAGTCTCTTTTATTCCGTTGAATTATGAAAAACACGTATAAACTGCTCAGAACCTTACATCGCAAAGACATAAAACAACTGATGGAATGGTCAGTACAATTCAGCAGAGATGAGTTTATCTCACGTTATAAACCAACAATATACCTTTATCCGGACCGCCAAAAAGAAACTTTTCGAGAATTGAGTAATTTACTAAGATTTGTTGGTACATCAGAAAATTTAGTAAAAATTCAGGAAGAAAGTATTCTTAAATCAATGTACCAAGGAATTCGAATCCCTGAGTCAGATGATGATTATAAGTGCTTATATATCCATGAAGAAGGTTATTCTTATATTCACTCCTATCGCTGGAAAGACAAAGAAAATTTTGACAGATGTTATTATCGATTTGGATTAAATGATACTACAAAACAAAATATGAACTTTATACATCCTGAATTGACAGAGTTCTGTGATGTATTGAAAAATGGAAAGGCATACAATCGCTTATTCGGAAACTGGATACAGGAAAATCAAGGGAATATCCGTGAGATTTATCTCTCGTTTCCATCAAAACCGAAATTAAAATGGATGTTGGATAGTTTACAATCAATACTTAAAGATGAAGTCTATAAACAATTACTTCAATTTAAAGATCTACCTATTAAAAATATTGGCTTTGACTCAGTAATGGAAAAAAATCCTAAAGTAACATTGTACTTTTCTATACTTTTATCGGATTATTTTCCTACAAACCACACTCAATTAGTCCAACTGACTCATGACTATAATCTAAACTTGAGATAAGATCATTTTGTCTTCTATATTTTCCAAAAGCTAAAGTTACAAACAAAATCCTCGAAATATCAAGAAATGAATAAAGTGAATATATAAGAATTTTATCTGAAATCTTTAAAATAAATAAACAATTCGAACTGTTCTCAGTAGTATAAAAAAACCAAAGCAAATAGCTTTTGCTTTGGTAAGATTTGGTAGCTCACTTTTAAACCTATTGGCGTTTTGCTGATTGGCAAGTGATATGATTATAGATAATTAAGTCATGTTTTAAATTTTTATTTCTGGTTTTTGAAAATTAAGTTTCTTTGATAACGGAATACGAAAAGAATGATCAAGCAGAATATAACTGTAAAGGCCACTTTGAATTGTGAGTCCGAGACCTTCCAGGTGATAACTAATAAATAAATTAATTCCGCTTGAAATAAAAAACCTCCAAGAATAGCAAGAATCTTAGAAAGTCGTTGATCCAATAATATCGTTATTATGATAAATAAATTCAATGCAATCAATAAAAAATATTTGACCGTTTCGAAATCATTGAAATCAACTTTATGACCACTTGCCCCGTATAATGCAATTAAAAAAATATTTAACACAATTAGTACTACAATAAATAAGATTTTCATTATTCTTCGTTTTCTTTGGATTTATTATTTCTGTGCTGGATATAATTCTGAATCTTCATTACCACCTGTTCCCTCATTGATGAAGTCATCCCATCAAAACTGATTTTAACATTTCCATCATATCCAGTAACGATTTTATCAAATGCGTTCGTTAAAAGATTATGAACATTAATGGCGCTTGTAGATATCCACTCAGCTTGTTCCTTATCACCTGTTCTATCATTCCAAACATGATCTAATCCGACGTCACTTCTTCCTTCATGAGCATAAGCGTCCTGCAAAGCATGAATTCCCTGTCCAAAATCTTGTATACCTTTTGAATTAGCTTTCAATTCATCTAATTTTCCGCCTTTTTTAGCAGAATCAAAAATTTTCTGCCAGCCGAATTGTAGTCCCCTTCTAGTAGCATCTTTTGGAGAATACCCCTGCTTTGCTTCCCAGTCGGATCTCATAGAATGCCAAACATTATAATTGTATCCGTCTCCATCATAATCCGTTATCTGGCTATTCGCAGTTCCTGAGTAATCAATACCTTTTCGATATCTCACCCAGTCTGTTGGATGTGCCAGATTGTTCAAAAGAATATGATTACCGGGATTATCAGCATATACAGACGCATAATGTGCCAGCAAATCTGCCTGCTTTTTCCCAAAGCCAGCTTTAGACAATGAATTGAATGTCATATTATAATGCCTAGTCACAGTCCATTCACCCTTCACATCTATATGTACTACAGGATTATTTAAAGTATACTGGTACGGCGAATCATTATAATATGCTTCACTTTTCCTGTCTACTACCCCCCATCTTCCAATATCCGGCATATAAAATCTTGCACCATAATCATACATTCCTGTTTCCTGAAGCTCTTTTCCATTGTACTTATAATTTTGGTACCCTCCTAAAAGACCTTTAGGCCCTCCAATATGATTTAGGCCAAATGGATAATAGTCGTTTCGGTCTGTAATTTCCAATGTGTCATCTGTATTTTTAGTATAACTAATCCTGATATTTCCCAGATGATCAGTGTATTGATAAATATACCTATTTTCTTCGAAACTGTAAAAGCCTTCTGCTGTCGGCACAAAACTTAAGATCCAAGTAGAAGAAGGTAGTGGCGGCTTTGTACCGCCTGGTAGTACTAGATCTCTCTGCTGATAAGCCTGCTCTTCATAAGCTACGCTGGTACGGCACCAGGTACATTGTGTAGTTTCTGAAGAGCTATAGTGAAAGCCATCCAGATACTCTGTTTTATTTGTCGTTGTCAAATATCCCCTAGGTCCAACATTGATATAAGTTTTGCGCAATTTAGTTCCATCAGCACGATACAAGTAATTTAAACTGATATTAGATATAGCTCCTAAGTTGTTTTGACTTATTGCATAATTAGAAGGTAAATTCAAATAGTTATATGATATCGTCTGAATACCCTTGTCCTGCATATCAATCATATTACCGTTAACATCGTAATTAATCAGATTATTTCCTCCTTCATATCCTGTATCATTCATTGAATTTTCTATAATCTTGTCTAGCCGGTTTCCTGTGTATTGATAATCAAGATTATCTACCAATGTAGAAGTTGTACCTGTAGCTGGTACAGCTTTCCTTTGAAGATTGGAGATATTACCATTGAGATCATAAGTCATGTATTCATCAAAATTACCATTTTGAGGATTAGAAGCATCAGGTTCTGAATAAAAGCCACTCGTCAATCTATTTAAACCATCATATGTATAATCATATCTTTTTAAAATGTTATCATATGAATTTTTCCAGCTAACTTCAGCGATATTACCATTAAATTTACCTGTAGTTAAGCTGTTATAGACAGGATTGTTATATTTTATTTCATATCCAAATAATTTTCCGTTAAGATTCGCAGGATCATTGATTTTGGTCATCCAACCACGAATGTTGTACTGATAATCTATCTGCTGTAAAGGTAAGGCAGCATTAACTCCACCTACTTTCTTGCTTTCAAGCTGCGACAATTGATTATATGTATTCTGAACTAAGATCTCTTCAGGATTATTATCAACTTTATGTTTGTGTAGTAATAATCTGTTTTGAGTATCATATATAAAAGTTTCGGTAATACTATGTTCCGTATCAGAATTCAGTCTTTTGTGTCTGGTATTGATTAGTTGCGGAGTACCTGAAAAGTCGAGGATCGATTCGGTCTTTGTATATCCTCCGAGATGATTTATAGAATAGGCGGATACGATCCTGCCCCTTTTATCATACCATGTATAATTTTTAGTCCAGTTATCATCTTCTATATTTTTAATATAGGAAGCTACAGGCATACTATTCGTAGTGACCTTTGCCGAAGGGTTATCCGTAATCAGTAGATTCATAACTGTATTGCTGGGTGACGGGCTTCCGGACGGATACGTGTCATAATAATTAATGGAATGAGCTGTACTAAAATAAGGAAAGTATGCGTTGGTGTATTCTATAGCCTGCCCGTTCTTGGTAAATGAGGTGGAGCTTCTTTCCTCAATGATTATAAGTCCCCCTACCATATCCTGCATAGGGACGCGGTCAGTTGTTCCGGAAACAACACCAGTAAGTATCACTCTTCCAAACTTATCATATTTAGTAAATAACCAATTGCTTGCATTCCTCATAACTGCATCTTGTGTAAAGATAAGCCGGTCTGCTTTATCATAAACCATATACTCCAACCCCTTTCCGGGAAGTCTCTTCTCGACCAATCTGTTTTTCCGGTCGTACTTATATTGATAGCATAAACTGTTTAAGCTAGCTTCAGGAAGCTGAGATCCTGAAACAAGATTCTTAAATAAACCTGATGCTTTGGGGGACAACACGTAAGCCATTTGTCCATAATTATTATACACATAATAGGTATCTGCACTTTCTGTAGCAGATAACATTTTTCTTACCAATACGGTACGCCCTTCTGTGTTCTTAAATTCGATCGTCTGGTTACCATCTTCGTCCGTTACTGAGTTTTTATAAAGTTGTCCTGCTACATAATCTGCAGATTTGGTAATTGTTGACTGGAATGTATTGTAATCAAAAATTGCAACATATTTCTTTACCTCTCCGGCTGCATTGGCTTCATAATTATAGTTAACCGGTTTTTGCTGCCAACTGCTTCCCTCATTCACTTTTGATAAAGGCCTATCCAATGGGGATGGTTCAATATTTAAGTGTGAGTAAGGATTATTGTCAGAATAATAAGTAATTGCAGTTGATTTTACAGCAGATTGAATATTTCCATTCAGTGTTGGCATCGGAGCGGGAAGCCATGTGTCTACCTGCCTGCCATAGGCATCATATTCTATATGTGTAACGAGATCTTTTCCTGAAGGCGTAGATTTTACACGTACAAGCTGTTTCGGTTTTCCAAGTCCGTCAATATATTGTACTGTATGAATTTTGTTTCCTGTACTTAAGGAATCAAGATAGTTTTTTGTTTCTATGTAGTTTTCTGATGAAGATTGAGCAGATAAAATACAGCCAAACAACATATGTATGGGTAGTATTAATTTTTTCATGAGATAGTTTTTACGGTTTAAAATTGTAGTTATACTCCTTAAGCAAATTACCCGAAAAAGAATTTTCCCGAACCTCCTTAAGCCTTCCTGCTGTATCGTATTTGTATACTTCACGTATACCGGATGGCGAAGTAATACTTCTTATTCCAATTAAAGGATCATGGCTATAAGTAGTGACCTGGTAACCTGATAAACTCACATCTTTCCGGAAAAGATCCAATGCGTTCATAAAGGTTGTTTCATCACTCATAGGTACAGCTTGGGCGTCTATAATGGATGCATTGACAAGTGTGGTAATGATGGATGCTGGAATATCAGATAGCTTTGCCCCTACAATTCTTGCAATTGGCAATGTTTTATTATATCCCCAAATGATTGTTGTGGAGACCCCGTCCTTTGTCGTATACTGCTGCAGGTTGCCTTTATCATCGTATAAATCATATACAACTTCTTCTGTACCAAAGCTTGTATCCGGAAGACCGATTAGAGATTGACTAGAAACAATCTTGTCCTCCGTATACGATAACTGCTTTTTAGGAAGCGTAAGAATCGTATTGTTAGAATTAAATTCATAAAGTGTTTGTATCCTGCTTAAAAAATTATTATTTCGGTATTTTGTTGTTACCAGAGGGATACTAGACATATTTTTTGCTAAAAGATTCATCATAAAAGCATAGGGTGGTACAAAAGATGCTGGCTGATTCGGCGCTCCATGGAATATATCCTTCAGATACTGATAGCTGGTTTTCAGCTCTGTAGCATCACTGTTTTTGATCACTTCTCTTGAGAGATTCAGATTTTTTGAACTTTCATAAAAATATTCTGTCTCCGTCTTTACCTCAGATCCGTTAAAGTAATCCCTAACCGTTTTCTTCTTCAGGTAAGATGAGTTCATATACTTTCTGTATCCTTGGACCCATTTCCCTGACATATGGTTAACACTCACATAATTATTATCATCCGCGGAATTATTTGGGTTGAATGCCATATTATCCGTATATTCAAAATCTACCATTTTTACGGGATTTATCATATCCGCTTGTGAAAAATATTTCTGATTCAATAATTTGCCTCTTAAGATACTTTTATCAATACTATACAAATTATTGAAATTTTTATATAGATTAACCGGTTTGATGTTAGCATATGTCTGGACATATTCTCGGATATTATCTGCATCAGGCATAATCTGGTCAGGATGTGTTTCGTAGGTTGAAAAATTATGTTCTGTATACCCTTTATTCGTATCAATTTCGAAAACTTTACTATAGCCTACATTATAACTGTCTAAACTAGATTGTATAATATTTGAGCTGGTTTTTATATATGTTTTATGCCACTCTGGCCCGAAATCACCTTGCTGAGTAAACTCCCAATAATAAAGATATCGTGGCCAATGCATTAGTATGCCAGAGCTGGAAGTATCTTCCAGGGCAGTAGTATATTTGTACTCTTTCTGACTGGCAAGAACTCCTTCGGAATAATTTTTAATTTCTTTGATTCTTGCTCCTCCTGCAAAACCGCTATTGTTAGTCAATACTGGTAAGAAATTACTTGCAGAATTGCGTTCTAATCTTTTTCTGTATGAGTGCGGTTCATATTCAAATGTAGAATATCCTTTTGTAGGATAATTTACCCTGTTGAGTAGTCCCTGATTAAAAAAGTAAGGACTTGGATCTCTATACGAATTCACTAACGTATAATCTCCTGTATCATAATTATAATCCTGAACAGGCGCCAGGTATACATTGGAGTCAAGTCCGTTCCAATATCCCCAGTGATCAATACCCTTTGTGTAATACGGAGGTAAGGGATAGGATGTATTATATGAAAAGGTATATTCCTGATTGCTGAAATTATCTTTAACGGACCTAAGGAATGGACGTTTATATTCTCCTCCCAAATGATCATAAGACAATTGCGTTTTTTTAATTAATTTGTTATAGCTGTATGTCTCAACATTATCAATAACCCACTCATTTAAATACTTAGGTGCAGAATATCGGTGTTTAATGGGATATCCTGTATTGAGATAATTTATTTTAATTTCATAATTATCATATCGTATAGAGGTTAAAACAGATTTTTTAAGAAGTGAAAAACTTTCTGTTTCTCCACCATAAGTTATCACTCCTCCACCGCAAGCCTGAGCAGGCCCTCCTGCAGCTAAGCAAAACCACCAATCGTCACCTCTTGCTCCCTGTTGAGAATATGCTTCAATAGATAATGTTGGATTAGTAGCAGTACCTGATAAAATATTAGGGTTATGACAGAAGTCATATTGCTGTTGTAAAGATCCCTGAAAATAGTTAAAGTCTACCGTTTTACCATCGTTAAAAATGATTTTAGAAAGACTAAATCCACTGATGGTAGGAAATCCGGAAAAGCCCTCCTGAAATAAAACATTGCTGTTGTAATATGCCAGCTCATATTTGGATAAATCACCCCCAAAAATATACTGGTTTCCGTTGCCATCAATGATTTTTATGATAGAGACTATATCATTTCCACAAAAACTATGTCCTCCATATAATGCCATTTGTGACAAATCAACTTTTATATTGGGATCACTTGATTCCACGAGTACATTTCCATCATTTCCCACTACAAATTTTCCAGAAAGACCCATTGCATAAAAACTAAAGATATCTGGCGTTCCTTCATAGGCATTTGACGGGTCCGAGGTTGGTCCCATTGTCCATGCAATCGTATTATTGTTTGTATCAATTTTTCCTGTGCCGCCGTATAGATTATACGCACTGGTATTTGTAGAAGGATTGGTTCGTACTCCTTTTAAAAAACCGTGTACATCTCTCGGATATCCAAAAATACCTGGCGCATTAGGATTTCCCACATACTCATCGGGAGCACCTTTCAATGTTCTCGTGATTCTTCCGCCGGCAACTAATGTCCAATTAACTCCTGCTACTTCTGATTTTTTATGAGGAATAAAACCCGAAGAGTCATAAGATAGAGTAATCGGTATACTGACACCATTTTCTTCAATGGAAGTTACAGGTACTTTGAGATCTACTGCACCGGTATATAAATTAACAGGAACATTACCATACTTTTCAAAAGCGTAACTTTCAGGAGATTTGACCGCTGATCGCTGCATAGTTTGATTCTGAGCTGCCACATGAATTGTCATCAATAGAGTAACAATCTGTGAAATATTAACAATCTTTCTATTCATTTTACTTCTTAATTAATTTAGCACTTGCTGTTTTGTTATCATTTGTTTTCACCGTTATCAGATACGCTCCCTGAACCAGATTCTGTGTATTAATCTTCGTGACTTTATTTTTTGTTTTCAGGCTCTGCAATTGTCTTCCGCCCATATCATACACAACAATTTCTGCCTCGGACTTTCCATCACCCAGCTTCCAGCTTCCATCTTCCATTCCAATCTCCACATACGCGTAATCTGATACTGGATTTGGGTAGATCTTAATATCCTGCTTTTCGATGAGCTGGTCAATCTGCTTGTCACCCAGCTTTACGATCTTCCAGTTTTCTTTGCCAAGCTCTTCGGCGCTCGTCCCGGCCAGTATAATCGAACCGTCTCTGTTCAGCTTAATATCAGAAAGTCTTTCCTCTCTTTTTCTGGATTCTCCCTTCACATGCTTTCGCCACTGTTCATTACCATTTTGATCCAGATACAGCATCCAGAACGTTTCATCATCACTTTCTATTCTTCCTTCAGCCTGGGTATAACCTCCCAATAAAACGCCTTTAGACTTCCCGCTTCCATCTTCCTGCTTCCCGGCTATTACACTCATTCCCATCAGCACATCCCGGTTTTTAAAATTGTAGGACTTCTGCCAGATCTCTTCTCCTCTTTCGTTTAAAGAAATCAGCCACAAATCCGTTCCTTCTTCGATGCCTACCGTTTTATTTCCCGATCTTTCCGATCTTGATTCGCCTCCGATTAAATAACCTGTAGAGGTTAAAGCTAATGTTCTCAAATGGTCATCTCCTTTTCCTCCGAAATTCTTTTCCCATTCTACTTTGCCGTCTTTATTGAGCTTGATAATCCAGTAATCACCCTCCCCGAAGTTTTCTGTCTTTTTAGATCCTCCGGCATTACTTCTGGAATACACTCCGAGTAAAGCCCCGCCGTCTTTTGTAGGAATCATTTTCTCTACTTCATCCAATCCTTTTCCGCCTAAAATAAGCTGCGATAATTCTTTTCCGTTTTTATCTAATTTAACAACCAAAACATCTTTGGATCCGTAACCCAAAGTTCTCGTTCCCTGAGGCTCTCGAAGGGAACCTGTCATTATATTTCCCGCCACAAAGAATCCCAAATCGGTTGTCTGGATTACCGCTCTGGCTTCTTCATCCGAAGCGCTGCCAATCGTTTTCTGCCACAATTCATCCCCGAATTCATTGATCCGGATTAACCAGATATCAGATCCGCCTTTGGAATCTTCTTTTTTGTCTAAACCTTTCCCGCTGAATGAAGTTCCTGCTAAAACGAATCCACCGTCCTGAGTGTTCACGGTAGCCGAAAGGAAATCATGGTTTTGTCCCGAGAAATATTTTTCCCAGACTTCTTTGCCCTGCTGGTTGAGTTTAACCAAATGAAAATCGTAACCGTTGTTTTGCTGATGGGTGTTGGCTGATGGCAAATGGCTTTTGCCTCCAGCTTTGGACATGTTATTTCCTGTCTGGATCGAGCTTCCTGTTATTAAATACTGCTGGTCGATAGTGGTGGTAACCTGGGAAAGAAAATCCTGGGTGGAGGATTTAATGTCTTTCTGCCAGATCACTTCCTGGGCAGAAACGCCCAGAACGGAGCACAAGAACAGTGCTCCTGAGTAGATTTTATTCATTCTCAAAGTTTATTTCGAATTTTTGATTATTAATTTTTGAATCCTTGCAAAAATATTCTTTTTATTTTTCTTTTAAAAGGTATAATTTTTCAATTTTATGTGAATAATATCATATTTGTTTCTTTATTTTATACCAATTTCATTGATAATACAAAGATGTAGAGGAATCGCGACAAAACTTGTCGTATTATATTCTATATAAGAAAATAACTATTGATTGTCAACACGCTCTTAAGTATAATTGTTACTATTTTTTGAAAACCTCTAATCTTTACTACAAAACGTAATAATTTCATTTATCGATTTATGTACTTTCCTTCTTCGGATTGCCTTATTTCTCTGTATTGTGATAGACTAATAAAAATGTTGAATTTTGATGGTGGAATTATAGTAAATACACTATAATCAATAAGATTAAAATTACGATATTATAACTTAATAAGCCATAGTAAAAATAGCTACTCTTTCGAGTAGCTATTTACTATGGCTTATTTTTTAATATTTTAAAGAAATTATAATTTCCTGAACTATTTTGTCGATAAATGTGATAATCTTCAGAGTTTTTCGCCTTGTGAATGGAGTCGCCTATTTTAAGATCATCTTTATTTTCGCTGCCTACATATATTATACACAAAGAATTAAACTCTTTTTCTCCTGCAAACTTAACTTGCAAATAACCTTCGCCTCGTCCTATAAACCGCAAAGATTCAACTTTCCCATTTAACTCACTAGAATATGCTTTTTTTGCCTGATTGTGTTTAGCAATAAAAAAAGCTATAATTATAACGAATAATAGGATAAAAAAAAGTAAGATATTACGCTTAGATAATTCCATAAATATTATAGTTTATTTATTTTACTTTCATGGCTCCCGAATAATCTGCAATACGTACTTTGCCATCGAAACCAACTCCAATTCTTGTATTTGAAACGTTTACACCAGCACCACCTGAAACTACTGTAGGGCTTCCCCCTACAGAAACTCCTCCAAATGTAGTAAACCATCTATCCCCATTAAATGGAGCTTTAGGATCGAAACTGACAGCTACACCTCCGTTAATACCTACACCTTCTAAAACAGAAGCTTTCACATATGCTTCAGTACCAACTACAGAAGCCAAATTCATATCGGAAACTTTTCCAGTAAATCGACTAGTAAAAAAATTGTAATCTACCTCTCCGCTAGCTCCAAGCAAAATTCCTGTACTAAAAGTGCCTGGATCGAAGTAAATCCCTGCATCTTTACCTCTTGTAATTACTTCAAATCCCATACTAGCTCCAACTTCAAGACCTCCTCCTGCAGATGTACTCGTTGTAACCCCAAATCTGTCAGGAACTAAAAATCTTGCTAGAGGACTATTCCACCAATTTCTTTTAGTAATAGTAACACCGTCAATATTATTTAATCTTCCATTTTCAACAGGTTTTCCCCCTCCAGCTTCTGAGTCATCATATATATATCCGTCTGCTGCATAGTTCATTGTACCCATTGTATTGCTCGCAAAAGCATATGTAGCACCTTCTATATTATTATCTTTAAAAAATTGATCTGCATTATCCTTATTTAAGTCTTTATTGTAAAGATATTGTCCATTACCAGTATAATACCAATCTTTTCCATTAGGATCCATTCTTATAATAGGGTTGTTTCCTACATAATTATATGATGAGTGATTGGTATAAGATTCTTGATTTGGATCTTGAACTCCCCATCTTCCAATATCCGGCATATAAAATCTTGCACCATAATCATACATTCCGGTTTCCTGTATTTCTTTACTATTATACTTATAGTTCTGATATCCTCCCAATGAGCTTTTCAGCCCTCCAATGTGATTTGACCCGAAAGCATAATAATTATTTGTATCGGTTATTTTCAACTCACCACTGCCATCTTTCTCATAACTAATCCTTACATTCCCCAAATGATCTCTGTACTGGTAAATATAACGGTTTTCTGTAAAGCTGTAAAAACCTTCGGCGGTCGGTACAAAACTTAAGATCCAAGTAGAAGAAGGTAGTGGCGGCTTTGTACCACCGCCTGGTAGTATTATATCTCTCTGCTGATAAGCCTGCTCTTCATAAGCTACGCTGGTACGGCACCAGGTACATTGTGTAGTTTCTGAAGAGCTATAGTGAAAGCCATCCAGATACTCTGTTTTATTTGTCGTTGTCAAATATCCCCTAGGTCCAACATTGATATAAGTTTTGCGCAATTTAGTTCCATCAGCACGATACAAGTAATTTAAACTGATATTAGATATAGCTCCTAAGTTATTTTCACTGATCTCGTAAGTAGAAGGTAAATTCAAATAGTTATATGATATCGTCTGAATACCCTTGTCCTTCATATTAATCATATTACCATTAACATCATGATTAATCATGTTATTTCCTCCTTCATATCCTGTATCATTCATTGAATTTTCTATAATCTTGTCTAGCCGGTTTCCTGTGTATTGATAATCAAGATTATCTACCAATGTACCGGTAAGTCCCGAGACCGGAATTGCAGTACGTTTAAGATTTGAAATATTTCCGTTCAGGTCATACGTTAAATACTCATCAAAGTTACCGCTGACTCCCGTGCTGGGCTCCTTATAAAATGCGTTTGTAAGCCTGTTGAGCTTATCGTAGGTATAATCATATCTTTTTAAAAGATTTTCAGATCCATTATTCCAGTCAATCTCTGCAATATTCCCATTAAACCTGCCTGGAGCAATATTCGCGTTTTCCGGATTGTTGTATTTTATTTCATATCCAAATAATTTTCCGTTAAGGTTTGCAGGATCGTTGATCTTCGTCATCCAACCCCTGATATTATAGCTATAGCTGATATTCTGAAGCGGCACGGAAGGCGATATTCCCCCTACTTTCTTCCCGGAAAGCTGTGAAAGTTCATTATAGCTGTTCTGCGCTAAGTATTCTACAGGATTGCTATCCACCTGATGCGTGTGGGTCATCAATCTGTTTTGGTGATCGTAAGTAAAATTTTCGGTGATTACCCTGTCGGTATCCGTATCCAGTCTTTTATGAGTGGTTATGGTCTGTTGGATAACTCCTGCAAAATCCAGTTTAGATTCCACTTTTGTTCGCCCACCTAAATGATTGATGGAGTAACTTCCTATAGCTCTTCCTTTTTTATCGTAGTAAGTGTAGTTCTTTGTCCAGTTGTTATCCTCAATATTTTTTACCAGACTCATCACCGGAAGACTTTTAGTACTTAATCCCTCTGCTGTGGGAGTATCAGTCAATGCTGTTTCTCCTAAAATCGTCGTTGGAAAAGTAGGATTGAAACTGTAACTTGGATAAGAGTCATAGTAATTGACTGATAACAAAACATAATTATATTGGGGATACGCTGAATTGGTTGTGTAAAACACATCCATCCCTGTATTATTGAAGCTTGATGTTGTTCTTACCTCATTATTTGAGCCCAACCCTTCCACGGCAACTACCTGCTGTGCTCTCCCGGGAGGGCTGTCTAAAATACCCGTATAGATAGCCCTTGAAAACTGATCGTATTTCGTGAAGAGCCATTTGCCCTGAGCTTCCAGTATAGCATCACGGGTAAGAACTAACCGGTCCTGTTTATCATACACCATATACTCCCAGCCTTTACCAGGAAGCTTCTTTTCTACCAAACGGTTTCTGCCGTCATATTTGTACTGATAGCAAAGATCCGAAAGAATCGTATTGGGATCACTCGCCAACGATGCATTTGGAGGAATGACAAAAGCCAGCTGATTATATTCATTGTACACATAATAGGTGTCTGCCTTTTCTGTATCACTAAGCATCTTTCTTACTAAAAGCACCTGCCCCTGAGCATTTTTAAACTCAATGGTCTGGTTGCTGTCTTCATCTGACACTGTGTTTTTGTACAGCTGGCTATCACCATAAACAGTACTTTGACTTATAGTGCTTTTTGTGGCACCGTTTTCCCAAGTAGTTACCGTGACATATTTTTTTACAGCATCCGCTGTAGTGTTGGCATCATATCCAAATTGTACTGGCTTAATATCCCACGCATTTCCCACTTGTTTTTGCTGTATGATCCTGTCCAGCGGAGAGTTTTCTAATGTTTTCTCTGAAAAAGCCTTCTCATTCGGGTACACTCCTGTAGGATCTCCTATCGGAAAGTTACCTGAAGTTTGTGTATATATTCCACCATTATTGGTAGATTGTTGAGGAACAGGAAGATAATCTTTTACCTGCCTCCCAAAACCGTCATATAAAACAGGTGTTACCACATCCTTACCCTGTGGAGAAGCTTTTACATTTACAATCTGTTTGGGTCTGCCTAAGCCATCAAAATACTGGACGCTTTGAATTTGTTTGGCAGTACTACTGGATGTTGTGACTGGTTCCAAATATATTCTGCTCTGAATATAGTTTTCTGTAGAACTTACCTGTCCATGGGACAAACCTGACAACAATAAAGCACTTATTAGAATCAATATTTTTTTCATCGGTATTAGTTTTTGTAATTGTAGTTGAATTCTTTTAACAGTTTACCACTCTGGTTACCTTCTCTGATCTCCTTTAGCCTGTTGGCAGAATCATAAAGATAGATTTCTCTTACTCCTGATGGAGGAGTAATACTTCTGACACCAATTAAAGGATCATAAGTATATGTCGTAATCTGATAGCCTGCCATATTGATGTCTTTTCTAAAGGTATCTAACACGGTCAGAAAAGCTGACTCATCATTATTCGGAGCTGCAGAAGCATCAGTATCAGATGCAGAGACGATTGCTGCTATAAAACTACTTACCTGAGCGTAGGTAGCACCAACAATTTTAGCAATGGGTTGTGTATTATTGTATCCCCAGATAATAGCGGTCGGAACTCCATCCTTAGAACTGTACTGTTGTAAGTTTCCCTTTATATCGTACTGATCATAACTAAAGTTGACCATATATGAGGGTGGGTAAATATTATTATTGATATCATTAACATTATAGTCTAACAATGAGTAAGGAAGAGGAAGCCCTGAAGTTTTTTGAGCAGCTTCAGCATTTGACTCAGGATATTTAACCTCACTAAGGGAAAGCGTTTTTGTTATATTATCAGCTGTTCTTTCTACTCTTGTCACCAATGGAATTCCGAACATTTTCTTAGATTCCAGATAAGCGTTCCCCACAACATCTGCATATTCATATTCCGTTTTTATTTTTTCATTAGGAGCTTGATTAGTGTGCAGCCATATTGAGCCTTTTGAATTATAAGTAAATGTCTCTACACTTTCCAATACTTTGTTATTAAAATATTGTTTGTGAATGATTGTATCTATCTTATGAGATTCAGACATCATAGGCGTAATATAATAATGATACTTAGAAATTCCATCATACTCTCCTGATGAAGCCAGTACCGGATCTCTTCCTGTACCTCCCAGAAGAAATTTCTTTTCCGGTCTTACACTGTAAAACTGATTAAATGGAATTAAATTTCTATAGATATAGGTATCTGCCTGAAGAAGATTATTATTGGAATCTTTAGTTAATTTTTCTCTGATGAGACCATTCGTTTGATTTTTAATAACGGGAAAGAAATTAGCAGTTGCATTTTCATGATTGTTATAGTAGTATTCCGTGCTTCCTTGCGACTGAAGAGGATTATCAACACTAAATTTCTTCTCAGTTACTTTTCCATACCCCACAGCATCAAATTCATTTGAAGTGACTTGGTCACTTATATACCAGAAATTATTATAACTCGCATTACCTGAACAATAAGTTGATGAAGTACAGTCAAAACAATAATAATCTTTCTCCATTAAAGGGCTTATTTTGTTATGCAATATTCCTTCATCATATTCATAATTTTTCCACTCCGCAAGAGTGCCTTGCAATGAATAATTTTTAATTGATTTTATACGGGGACCGTGGCCAAAACATGTAAAACCACTTCCGACAGCAGGAGAATCAATATAAGTCACAGTCGAAAATACACCTGCGGAATGATACATATCTGCCGGGACGTACATATTGGGATTAAGATTAAGTTTTACCATATACCTGGTAGTTGGATCAGGATCAACAGAATCAATTGTATAAATCTCTTCCCATTCGTATGAATATGTCTGATTGAATGTAGACGCGTTGGTAAGACTGGCAAGATCCCACTGTTTTAGAACCTGTGTATTCGTTGTTCCGTTAGCATTTGTTTTTAGTTTCATGAATTGAATAGAGGCTCCTGCATTAACTAACTGGTAAAAATCATATCGTTTTGATTGCGGACCATACGGACCTCCGTCAAAGCCACCTGAAAACCTATTTAAAAAACGTATTGTCTTTGGTCCTGCGGTTACTTTAATTGTTAAAGTATCTTTGTGTGGTGAGCTATATCCTCCTATTCCCGTATTGTTCAGAAGATTTGTTCTTGTAAGATCTATCACCTGATCATGACTTGGAATAAACTGATTTTTAAAAGAATTAATTTCGTAATCAAATTCAGTATACCCTTTTGTCGGATACTTTATTTTTTTCAGCATATAGGCGTCGACAAAAGTTTTATTAGAATACCTATTATTAAATTCATAATCAATAGGTAATCCGGTACTTGATTGGATAAAAAATCTTAAATCCGGCAATAATACATTACTACTATGACCATTATAGAACCCCCAGAAATCCTTTGCAAAAGACACTTTGGGAGGAAGAGTATTCGTAAGATTATATTCAAAATCATAATTCTCACCAATATTTATTTTATTTTCTGAACTATCGTAAGTTGATATTGACACTTTGTCAAGTTTTAATCTTTTTCCCAAAGCGTCCTTTAAAGTTGGATTCAAAAGGTTATATGGAAAAACAACACTTGGAAAATCGTCAATGTATGGAAAATAGGAATAATTAAAATCAACTGTTTTTAACTTTTTATTCGTTCTTGCATTCGTTATATCAATTGACTGCAATCTTTTTACATTATTACTAGATAAAATATTGATATCATCTCTTCCTTCAAGGTTGAACTGAGCTATTACATCATCTGTCCTGATCTTCTTCAACATTTTCACATCGCTGGCATTCATTATGGCAAAAGGATTTTGATATAGTTTATTAATCTTTCCGTCGCAGAATGTATAGCCTAAATTGTATCCGTACTTATCAACATTTTTACTTTGACTAAATGTATAAAATGAATAATTAGCGTCCTCGTAATCAAAAAATATCTTTTGTTTAGTTGGCAGTTCTATCTGTGTAATTTTATAGCTTCGGCTGGAAAAATCTGAAGTCAGAGGATTGCCATAATAACTTGTAAATATTTCACGCTCTCCAAAGGTATATTTAATTCCTTTATCATCCGTTGCTACAATACTTCCCTCAGCAACATCAAACTGAATATCTTCGCTTTTGTCGATAAGAACAACTTGGCGGGTCTGAAGGTTTATAAAAAAACTGCCGGTATGTCCGAAAAAATTAAATCTAAAAGTATCTACCTCACCATACTTTCTATAAACAAGATCATTTACAACCACATCAGCATCCGAATTAATGGGTGGAGATGGTGGAAAGCATAGTGGTATCCCAGAAGTAGGCATACACCAGTCGTAATCTGCATATCCTCTCTGTTTAACTACTTTAAAACGACCTGTACCTCCGGGATAAGTGGCCAATCTGTTATAAAAAGCGGCATACTCATTCGGGCTTACATAACTTACATCCAATTGGTCTGCTTTACCTCTGACATTTTGATAAATCACGCCTTCAGGCATTAAATTCCAGCCCAAGCCTACCCAAGTCGCCTGATCATCAAGCTTGATTCCAGATGCCTGATAGTCTAAAGAGATAGGTATAGAAAAACCATTTACATTTAATGAATATAATGGCACTGTCGTACCTGCTACACCTGTATAAAGACTTACAGGTATATCCCCAAATCGCTTAAACATAGCAACTTCAGGTGACGTAGGAGTATTAATTTTATTCTCCGCAAGCGTTTGTGCAAAATAAAAATTCGAAAATAATACAATAAGTATCAAATAGGTTGTTCTCATTATTTCTTTATAATTTTCGCGTTTGCTGTTTTATTATCATTAGTTTTTATTGTTATCAGATATGCTCCTTGCACTAAAGCCTGGGTATTGATCTTCGTCACTTTATTCTTGGTTTTTAAGCTGTCTTCCTCCCATATCATACATCACAATATCAGCTTCTTTAAAGTCAAATCCAATTTCCACATATGCATAGTCTGATACAGGATTCGGATAAATCTTAATATCCTGCTTTTCAATCAGCTGATCAATCTGTTTGTCTCCCAGCTTCACAATCTTCCAGTTTTCTTTTCCCAGTTCTTCAGCACTCGTTCCGGCCAGTACAATCGAACCGTCCCTGTTCAGCTTTATATCCGAAAGTCTTTCTTCTTTTTTCTTTGATTCTCCCTTCACATGTTTTCTCCACTGCTCATTTCCGTTTTGGTCCAGGTACAGCATCCAGAACGTCTCGTCATCATTCTCTATTCTTCCCTCTGCCTGAGTATAACCTCCTAATAAAATTCCTTTTGAAGATTTTTCATCCGAGGAATGTAAAACACTCATTCCCATCAACACATCCCGGTTATTGAAATTGTAGGACTTCTGCCAGATCTCTTCCCCTCTTTCGTTTAAAGAGATCAGCCATAAGTCGGTTCCTTCTTCAATGTCTACGGTTTTATTCCCTGACCGTTCCGATCTTGATTCTCCTCCGATTAAATAACCTGTAGAGGTTAAAGCTAATGTTCTCAAATGGTCATCTCCCTTTCCTCCGAAATTCTTTTCCCATTCTACTTTGCCGTCTTTATTGAGCTTGATAATCCAGTAATCACCCTCCCCGAAGTTTTCTGTCTTTTTAGATCCTCCGGCATTACTTCTGGAATACACTCCGAGTAAAGCACCTCCGTCTTTCGTAGGAATCATTTTCTCTACTTCATCCAATCCTTTTCCGCCTAAAATAAGCTGTGATAATTCTTTTCCGTTTTTATCTAATTTAACGACCAAAACATCTTTGGACCCGTAACCTTTTGCTGAGTTCTGGATATTTCCCGCCACAAAGAATCCCATATCCGTGGTCTGGATTACCGCTCTGGCTTCCTCATCCGAATTACTTCCAATCGTTTTCTGCCACAATTCATCCCCGAATTCGTTGATTCTGATCAGCCAAAAATCAGATCCGCCTTTGGAATCTTCCTTCTTGTCTAAGCCTTTCCCGCTGAATGAAGTTCCTGCTAAAACGAATCCACCGTCCTGAGTGTTCACGGTAGCCGAAAGGAAATCATGATTCTGTCCCGAGAAATACTTTTCCCAGACTTCTTCGCCCTGCTGGTTGAGTTTAACCAAATGAAAATCGTAGCCGCTGTTGGGCTGATGGCTGTTGTCTCCGGTTCCTGACATGTTATTTCCTGTCTGGATAGAACTGCCGGTTATCAAATATTGTTGGTCGATGGTGGTGGTAACCTGGGAAAGAAAATCCTGGGTGGAGGATTTGATGTCTTTCTGCCAGATCACTTCCTGGGCAGAAACGCCCAGAACGGAGCACAAGAACAGTGCTCCTGAGTAGATTTTATTCATGTGTTGTATATTTTGAGTTATTGATTATTAATTTAAATCGCTGCAAAAATATTATTTTTATTTCTCCTTTAAAAGAATTATACTGTCAATTTTATGTGAATTATATTATATTGTATCATTACGAGACAAAGCTAAAATAAAAACACGTCAAAAGTTGACGTATTTATTTTTGTTTCAGAAATTTTTATACTTATTCCATATTTATTATATACGTAACTATACCTTTTGGCAGCAATGCCTGCCGTTTGTTCTGATTTTATTCTTTTTGATGTAGAATAACAGGTTGAATGTTTTGTTCATTGTGTGATAACTTTAATGGTTTAATAATTTACTTTTTGTTACCACTTTTTGCAAGATGTTCAATCGTTAGACTGCCTATTGATCGGGCTTTCCAAAGATTACAGTGACCTACTTTGATATTTTTACGATAGGTCACTGAATAGGTCACTTTAAATATGGCCTTTTTTGGTTTTTTTTAATACCAGCGCTAAAGCAAAAAACGCTGTAAACATTGATGTTTACAGCGTTTTAGCTTATTTTGGTTTCTAACCTGGCGGAGAGTGAGGGATTCGAACCCCCGGACCTGTTACAGTCAACAGTTTTCAAGACTGCCGCAATCGACCACTCTGCCAACTCTCCAGAAACTCCGATTATATCGTCGTTTTCAGTGGTGCAAATATAGAATGTTTTTGTATACTGCCAAAATATTTCAGAAAGAAATTTTAACAAAACTTAATAATCTTCTATAAATCAGATAAATTATTTTTCTAATTTAAATAGTTGGCATTAAACAATAGGCTTTAGGCCACAAATAAAAAACGCATTCAAAAAATGCGTTTAAATGTATTAAAAAATTGAATAATTAATGTAATTCCGCAAGGTATTTTTCTGCATCCATAGCCGCCATACATCCACTTCCTGCTGCTGTAATCGCCTGCCTGTAAATATGATCCTGAACATCACCTGCTGCAAAAACTCCCGGAAGATTGGTTCTTGCCGATCCTTTTTCGGTTAGAATATATCCGTTTTCATCCAGATCAACCTGCCCTACAAAAATATCTGTATTAGGTTTATGACCAATTGCGATAAAAATTCCATCAACGTCAATGGTAGAAGTTTCCTGAGTCTGGTTATTGATAACTACTGCCCTTTCCACCAGGTTATTTTCACCTTCAATGGCAATCAGTTCATGATGAAATTTCACTTCAATATTAGGTGTGTTGTGTACTCTGTGAATCATGGCTTTGGATGCTCTGAAAACATCTTTTCTCACAAGCATGGTTACTTTTTTACAAAGTTTGGCAAGATAGGTAGCTTCTTCAGCAGCCGTATCTCCTGCTCCCACCACCACTACATCTTTTCCTTTATAGAAAAAACCATCGCAGGTTGCACATGCGGAAACACCTCCTCCTGCATATTTTTTCTCATCTTCCAGCCCAAGATATTTTGCTGTTGCCCCGGTTGAAATAATTACTGTTCTGGCAAAAATTTCTTTATTGCCTGCATATAATTTATGAACTCCGCCAACTTCTTTGGAAAATTCAACCTTTGTGATCATTTCATAATGCACTTTTGTGTCGAATCTTTCTGCCTGCTTTTGCAAATCCATCATCATTTCAGGACCTGTAATTCCCGCCGGATACCCCGGAAAGTTATCAACCTCCGTAGTTGTGGTTAATTGTCCGCCCGGCTCCAAACCTGTGTACAATTCAGGTTTCAAATCTGCTCTTGCGGCATAAATTGCCGCGGTAAAGCCTGAAGGTCCGGATCCAACGATCACACAATCTAAAATGTTTTGCTCCATAATTTGCTTTTCAAAAGATTTTAAAATTTACGTCCGCTAAGTTCGTAATTTTTAATATTTATTTAAAGTTATTTTAATGATACTTGTCAATATCTAATATGTTGAATTTCGATATTAATTATTCGATATTGGTTGTCAGTTGATGGTAAAATCAGGTCAATCAACCAACAACAACTAACAATCGACCAATCACAATTTCATCTTAATTTTATCTACGTTAATGATTTTGTAAACCAACTCTTTAATGAGTTCTGCCTCACTCATATTGACGGCTCCCAAACCTTTTCCTTTCATATCGAATTCCCTTAAAATAGAGATGACCCGCGTCGCATGTTTTAAAGGATATAATCTTGCAGATTCTGCATAATCTTTAATAAAATAAGGATTCACGCCCATCTGTGAGGCAATCGCCTGTGGGGATTGACCTGCCATGGTATTGTAAATAATGACATTTGAAAAGTAATTGTACAAGCTTGCCAACATCATTACAAAAGGATTGTTTTTAGGATTTTTTCCCATAAAATGGACAATTTTAAAAGCTGCATTGGCATTTTTAGATCCTAAAGCCTTCTGCAGTTCAAAAACGTTGTATTCCTTACTGATCCCGATATGATCTTCCACTATTTTTCCGTCAAGCGCTTCACCAGGCTTAAGGATAATTTTTAATTTGTTCAGCTCATTGGCGATTCTGGAGAGGTCATTGCCCAAATATTCTGCAAGAAGATGAGAAATATTCGGGGCAGTTTTGATGTTCAGCCTGATACACTCATCGGAGATCCATTTCGGAAGATTGTTTTCCTTTACCGATTCGCTAAGGATTAAAGCATTGGCTTTGTCGAGAGCTTTGGTAGCTTTTTTACGGCTGTCCAGTTTTTTATGTTTATGCGCAAAAACCAGCACTGTGGAAGGAACTGGATTGGCAACATAAGCTTCCAGAATTCTGTTTTCTTCTTCATTGAATTTTAAGTCCTGTGCTTCTTTTACAATGATTACCTGCTTATCGCCCATCATCGGAAATTGTCTTGCCAGGGAAAGAATTTCCTGGTAAGAAGTATCTTTTCCGTACACAACGGTTTGGTTGAATGCTTTTTCATCTTCCTCCAGAAAGTCGTGCTCAAGTGCTTTTACTGCAAGATCTATAAAGTAAGGCTCTTCTCCATGGAAAAAATAAATCGGTAAAACTTCTTTATTTTTAATATTTTTGAGGATTAAATCTAATTCTTTCATCTTATAAATGGAACTTCCAAAACTGAATTTTCAGGAAACTTTTGATTTTAAATTCAAGAAAGACAAAGATAAGTTTTTTATTTATGATCTGGTTCGTAAAACTTACCTTTTGCTCACTCCTGAAGAATGGGTACGGCAACACTGGATTCATCATTATCTTACGGTAAAGTCCTACTCTGTTTCTGCTTTAATTACAGAAAAAAAAATTGTTTTAAATGGTTTAACAAAAAGAATTGATCTTTTAATCACTGAAAAGACAGAGCCGAAAATTTTAATTGAATGCAAAGCGCCGCAAATTAAATTAACCGAAAAAACATTTGAACAAACGGCAAGATACAATTCTATAATCGGAGCGAAAGAGATTGTTTTAACGAACGGACTGCAGCATATTCATGCGTTTTACGAGAATGGCGAGTATCATTTTTATAAGCCGGATTGAAGAGTTATAGGTTCAGGTTGAGGCTAAAATTGAGTTTAAGTCTGTTTTTTGAGTTATTTTTAGTAATTTAGATAGGATATCTTTGATGGTATTGGAATGGAAACAGAAGTATGATGCAGGGTTTGCTAGCCCGGATTGAGCGGCATGTCTGAGCTCTTTTTATTTTCGGCGGCGCGCGCCGCCGAAAATAAAAAAGCGAGTAGCGAAAGCCGGAAAAGCTTCAAATAAAAATAAACACTGATTTTCGAGGTAATCCAATAACTCTAACAAAATTAAATTACAAAATATGATACGCACACTTTTATTATCGGCATTCCTGATGGGTTCGGGAACTTTTTTCAGTCAGAATTTAAAGCCTGTGGCTTATAAGGACGGCTCGCAAAAACTAAACGGTTTAGTCACCTCAAATTCCGGAAAAAAACTTCCCGGAGTTTTAATCTTACCGGCATGGAAAGGTATTGACGATGAAGCAAAAAATGCCGCTGCAGATCTGGAAAAACAAGGGTATATTGCTTTTGTTGCAGATATTTACGGTGAAGGAAATATTCCGGCAGATAATGAGTCGGCAGCAAAAACATCGGGATATTATAAGAAAAATTATGAGGCTTACCAGAAAAGGATTTTACTGGCACTGGAAGAACTAAAGAAAAACGGAGCTGTTCCTGAAAAAATTGCTGTAATAGGCTATTGTTTTGGGGGTACAGGTGCTCTGGAGTCTGCGAGAGGAAGTTTTCCTGTGGCGGGTGTAGTTTCGATCCATGGAAGTATCGGGAAAGACCAGACAAGAAAAAACGGACCGATTTCTACAAAAATACTGGTTGAAAATCCTGCAGATGACAAAAGTGTAACGCCGGAAGATTATAACAATCTTATCAAGGAAATGAATGAAGGAAATGCCGACTGGCAGATCATCACCTATGCGCATTCTAAACACACATTTACCGATCCGAAATCTCCGGATTACAATCCTGTTATGGCAAAAAGAGCATGGAATCATACTCTGATGTTTTTGAAAGAAATCCTGAAATAATATAACAGTGTAACAATTACTTATTGTTACACTGCTAAATTTTAAATTAATTTTTCTGCTCGAGCTCTATTTGATATGCTTTTGGAGAATATTTGGTAAGAGAACCTGTAGCCGCATCAATTCCGACACCGATAGCGCCACCTAAAAGAATATTGACCAATGTCACCGGATTAAAGGTTTTGGTAAGCTTAACCTCCTTAGTATTAAATCCTTCTTTTTCAAAAGTTACCATTTGTTTGCTTAAGGATCTCGGAATCTCAGCGGTACATGGAGTTGTACACTTTTCAATTCCTTTATGAAATACTTTGGCACCTTCCGGAGTCGAATTAAAAGTGATCTTATCTTTTGTTCCTGTAAGAATACTTGCGCATGAAGTTACAGAAAGGGCGATTCCCGCTAAAAGGGCTATTGACAGTTTGTTTTTCATAGTTAGTTTTATCTTTCGTAAAAATTTGCGCGAACTTACGAATAATCTGTCACCGGTCAAAAAAAACAACTATATATCGAGTCAGTTTAATATCATTATAAATTATATTTTGACTGTTACACTGTTACATTATTAAATTGGTGCATTATGCAATTTTAATCTACTCCTTCCTCTTCCCGATGTACCGATTCTATAGAAAATGCAGGGAGACAAATTGAAATATATTCACACTCCTGTTCAAAAGGATTGCTGTAGCGGATTCTGGCGCCTTTTTCGATCATGATGCTTTGCCCTTTCTCCAGGATGACTGTTTCACCGTCAATTTCAAACTGTTTTTTCCCCGAAATAATAAGGGTAAATTCATCAAATTCCGGTGTCTGATGCGGCTCGCTCCATCCCGGCGGAGCTATCATGTGGGCAATTGAAAGGTCTGAGTTTCCGGTGGAATTTCCCCAGTGTTCTTCAATTAGTTTTCCATCGGTCGTCGGAACCACGAATGGTGTCTGTTGGATCTTAAATTTTTTCATATTTTTCTTTTTTGATTTGGTATAAAATGTTGATTCTCGAAGGTTCTCCGAAATAAGCAATTTCTTCTTCACCTCTCTCTTCCGCCCCCAGCTTTTCCATAGCTTTCCTGGAACGAATATTATTTTTTCCGACATGGAAATACACCGTATCAACAAACTGAAAGATATAATGAAGCATTAATTTTTTGATTTGAGAATTAATCCCTTTCCCCCAGAATTTTGTTCCATAAAAAGTGTAACCTATGAAAATGCTGTTATCATGTTGGTTATAATCATAAAAACGGGTGCTTCCCAGTATTTCGTCAGAAGATTTTCCGGTGATTTTAAAGGCTCCGCCACTTTTCATAGCTCCTTCAAAGAAAGTACTGAAAACGTCTTTACGATACCGGTCTTTGTTCGGATGCTGGCTCCAGACCTCCGGATCGGAAGCGACGTGATATAAAGACTCAAAATCCCCTTGCTGCAAGGGGATTAACTGATATTTTTCATTTTCTAAAACCGGTTGAATAGAAAATTTCATTGCTTATTTTTTATTGATGCTAAACTGCAATTAACTCTTTGTTTTAGCAGCATCCGCTTCGATTTTTTTAATTTCTCTAAGTTTATCGGCAATTTTATTTACAGCATCCGGCTTGGAAGGTTTTACCGGAACTTCAGCCTGCAGATCATCCCATTTTAGCACAAGATTAGCAGCATTTTCGTCGGTAGGATTCAGGGTAATTTCAAACCACTCCTGTTTATCAGCCAGCTTGTTCACCGGAACGGTAACATCTACTACATCCTGTTTCGGATCATAGGTATAAGCACCCCACTGCTGGAAGTCTTTATTGAGTATTACTTTCCATTCTTTTTCTGTAGGAACGATGAATAAGCCATACGTTCCTGCCTGAACAATCTTACCTCCGAAATTCACCGACTGTCCGAAAGTAATTTTCGTAGAAGAGTTGGCTCCCGCTCTCCAAACCTGTCCGTAAGGCACTAATTCTCCGAAGATCTTACGTCCTTTCACGCCCGGTCTTCCATAGTCAACCGTTATTTTAGACATTGAGAACTGCTGCTCTACTTTCTGACGCGGGCTTGCCGCCGGTACCGAATAATCCTGTGCAAAACTGAAAGCCGAAACTGATATACAAATGGCAAATAGTATTTTTTTCACTTTTAAAATTTTGTTTAAAAATACAAAATCGGGATCAGAAAAGTATTTGTTCGGGATGCTAAAATTTTGTTAAAGATTGCATTATATCCATAAAAAAACCTCACAGGTTTTTAAAACCCGTGAGGTTGATTATATAATCATTAATAATTTTACATTACATCGTTTCCATTTTGAAGCTCATGCTTTCGATTACTTTTAAGATGGCTTCTACCGTATCCATGGATGTTAAACAAGGTACCCCGTTTTCCACGCTCATTCTTCTGATCTGGAAACCGTCTCTTTCGGATTGTTTTCCTTTCGTCATGGTATTGACCACATACTGAACTTTTCCTTTCTGGATAAGATCAATCAGGTTAACACTTTCCTCTCCTATTTTATATCCTATTTTGCAAGGAATTCCTTTTTCTTCGAAAAATTTTGCCGTTCCTTCCGTTGCCCAGATTCTGAAACCAACTTCATGGAATCTCGACGCCAGATCAGCCGCTTCCTGCTTGTGCTTATCCGCTACCGTGAACAGGATGGAACCGTGCATCGGAACTTTTCTTCCGGCAGCAACCAATCCTTTATAAAGCGCCTTTTCAAGGGTGGTATCTTTACCCATAACCTCTCCTGTAGACTTCATTTCAGGGCCTAAAGAGATATCAACTTTCGTTAATTTTGAGAAAGAGAACACCGGAACTTTTACGAAAACACCTTCTTTGTTCGGAACCAGTCCGCTTTCGTAGCCCAGGTCTTTCAGTTTCTGACCTAAAATTGCTTTCGTAGCCAAGTTTGCCATCGGAACTTCTGTAATTTTAGATAAGAAAGGAACTGTTCTTGATGATCTTGGATTCACCTCAATCACATAAACGTTTCCTTCGAAAAGAACGTACTGGATGTTCATTAATCCGATGACGTTGAGTCCTTTTGCTAATCTTTTGGTATAATCAACCAAAGTATCGATTTCGCTTTGTGAAATATTCTGTGGAGGATACACTGCAATTGAGTCTCCGGAGTGAACTCCTGCTCTTTCGATGTGTTCCATAATTCCAGGAATGATCACTGTTTCACCATCGCAGATCGCATCGATTTCCACTTCTTTTCCAACCATGTATTTGTCGACCAAAACAGGATGCTCAGGGCTTGCTTCTACCGCGTTTTCCATGTAATGCGCCAGTTCGGTTTCTGTGTAAACAATTTCCATGGCTCTACCTCCCAACACGTAGCTCGGGCGAACCAATACCGGATAACCGATCTCGTTGGCAATTTTTATCGCTTCTTCTTTTGAAACAGATGTTTTTCCTAAAGGCTGCGGAATCTGCATTTCCTGAAGCGCTTTTTCAAACTTATCTCTGTTTTCCGCTCTATCAAGATCTTCCAGAGAAGTTCCTAAAATCTGAACACCGTGAGAAGCCAATTTATCCGCTAAATTGATGGCCGTCTGACCGCCAAACTGTACCACAACACCTTTTGGTTTTTCCAGTTCGATGATATTCATCACATCTTCTTCCGTCAAAGGTTCAAAATATAATTTATCTGAAATGGAGAAGTCTGTAGAAACTGTCTCAGGATTATTGTTGATGATAATCGCTTCGTAACCCATTTCTTTGATCGCCCAAACCGAGTGAACTGTCGCGTAATCAAACTCAACACCCTGCCCGATTCTGATCGGTCCTGAACCCAGAACGATGATCTTTTCTTTATCTGAAACAACACTTTCATTTTCCTCTTCATAAGTTCCGTAGAAATATGGGGTTTCAGATTCGAATTCTGCGGCGCAGGTGTCTACCATTTTGTAAACCGGCATTACCCCGTTTTCTTTTCTGAAATTGAACACTTCCCTTTGTGTAACATCCCAAAGGTGAGCGATATTTAAATCTGCAAAACCTAATTTTTTAGCTTCAATCAGAATTTCTTTGTTGAATTTATTTTCTGCAATCGTTTTTTCGAAATCAATTAATTTTTTGATTTTCCAGATGAAGAATTTATCGATTTTGCTCCATTCTACAATTTGTTCCCAGTCGTACCCTCTTCTTAAAGCATCCCCGATGATGAACAATCTTTCGTCGTCACAAACCCTGATTCTTCTTTCGATTTCTTCCGCTGTTAAAGCTTCGGTCTGCTTGGTTTTTAAACCGATATGTCTGATTCCTGTTTCAAGGGAACGGATGGCTTTTTGTAAAGATTCTTCGAAATTTCTTCCGATTGCCATTACTTCACCCGTTGCTTTCATCTGAGTTGATAATCTTCTGTCCGCTGTTTCGAATTTATCGAACGGGAATCTTGGGAATTTCGTCACTACATAATCCAATGCCGGCTCAAAACAAGCATACGTTTTTCCTGTAACCGGATTCATGATTTCATCAAGTGTTAAACCTACCGCGATTTTCGCAGCGATTTTCGCAATCGGATAACCTGTTGCTTTTGATGCTAAAGCTGAAGAACGGGAAACTCTAGGGTTTACTTCGATAATATAATAATTGAATGAATGTGGGTCTAATGCTAACTGTACATTACATCCACCTTCAATTCCTAATGCTCTGATGATTTTTAATGAAGCATTTCTCAGCATCTGATATTCTCTGTCCGAAAGCGTCTGAGAAGGCGCCACAACGATGGAGTCTCCTGTGTGAACTCCCACCGGATCGATATTTTCCATGTTACAAACCACAATTGCGTTGTCGTTTGCATCACGCATTACTTCATATTCAATTTCTTTGAAACCTGCGATTGATCTTTCAATCAGACATTGCGTAACCGGACTGTGTTTTAACCCTAATTCTGCAATTTCCTTCAATTCAGTTTCGTTGGAAGCGATACCACCTCCTGTTCCACCCATGGTAAAGGCCGGACGAACAATTACAGGATACCCGATTTCATCAGCAAATTTTAAAGCTCCTTCTACTGTGTTCACGATGTCAGATTCCGGAACAGGCTCGTTCAGTTCTCTCATCAACTCACGGAACAAATCTCTGTCTTCTGCTCTGTTGATGGCTGAAAGCTTTGTTCCCAACACTTCCACTTTACATTCTTCAAGAATTCCTGATTTTTCCAATTCTACCGCCATATTCAGTCCGGTTTGCCCACCAAGCGTTGGTAAAAGCGCATCGGGACGTTCTTTTCTGATGATATGACTTACAAACTGAAGTGAAATCGGCTCGATATATACTTTATCTGCGATTTCAACATCCGTCATAATGGTTGCAGGGTTTGAATTGATCAAAATTACCTTGTAGCCTTCTTCTTTTAAAGATAAGCAAGCCTGCGTTCCTGCGTAATCAAATTCCGCCGCCTGACCGATAATGATTGGACCTGAACCGATTACTAAAATTGTTTTTATGTCGTTTCTTTTCATTTTTAAATTTATCCTTTTTGTTAATGTTGAACCCTTTCGGGTTCTGATGTTGGTTGTTTTACCATTTTCATGGTTTTCACCGTTTTCCATAGGTTGCACCTACGGCTATTCATAATTGAATCCTTCGGATTCTTTTAATTTAAGCAGCGAATTGCACGCAGCCCGACTTGAGCGGAAATCCTTTTTTGCCATCCTGTTTGTTCTATTTTCGCAGAAAAGTCCTGCAAAAAAGATTGGGAGCCCTTCGACTTCGCTCAGGATAAACTACAGGCGGATTAAGCTGCCCAAATTCATATTCTACTTTTTAAAATCTTCCATCAACTGGATAAAATCATCGAATAAATAATTCGCGTCTTCAGGACCCGGACTTGCTTCCGGATGATACTGAACGGAGAAACAAGGGTGAATTTTGTGCTTCAGGCCTTCGTTCGTCCTGTCATTCAATGCGATATGGGTTTCAATTAAATATGTATTTTTCAAACTTTCCTGATCTACCGCGTAACCGTGATTTTGGGAAGTAATGGCCACTTTGTTTTTCTCTAAATCCAACACCGGATGGTTTCCTCCCCTGTGTCCGAATTTTAGTTTGAATGTTTTTGCTCCGCAGGCCAGACCTATTAATTGGTGACCCAGACAGATTCCGAAAATCGGAACTTTTCCTAAGATTCCACGGATCATTTCCAGTGCCTGCTGATTATCTTCCGGATCTCCAGGACCGTTTGACAACATTACGCCATCGGGATTCATCAGTAAAATTTCTTCTGCTGTTACATCCTGGGAAACTACCGTAATATCACAGTTTCTTTGAGATAACTCCCTGATGATCCCTAATTTGGAACCGAAATCCACCAATACCACTTTTAAGCCTCTTCCCGGATTTGCATACGGTGTTTTTGTAGAAACCTGCTCCACCTGATCGGTTGGAAAGTTGGTTGATTTTAATTCTGAAACTACGGTGTTTTCATCAGCATCAGCGTTTACAATTTTTCCTTTCACTACCCCGTGGTTACGAAGAATTCTTGTCAGTCTTCTGGTGTCGATTCCTGAAATTCCTGAAAGGTTTTTCTTTTTAAATAATTCATCTAAAGTAATCTGAGTACGAAAATTAGATGGCAGATCACAAAGTTCCTTTACAATAAGCCCTTTGATCGCCGGTTCTATACTCTCATAATCATCTCTATTAATTCCATAGTTTCCGATTAATGGATAGGTCATGCACACAATCTGACCGCAATAAGACGGATCAGAGATCAGTTCCTGATACCCTGTCATTCCGGTATTGAAAACTACTTCCCCTGCCGTTTCCAATTCTGCTCCGAAACCTTCTCCATGAAATACTTCACCGGACTCCAGTATTAATTTTTTCTTCATTTTAAACTTTTATCTCTTATTATTTATTTTATATATCCACATGGGTTTCACCCACGGCTATTAACATGTCGCTCCTATGGAGCTTGGACAACCTGTATGTTTTTGTTTTCCAGGGCTTCACCCGTCGCTATTATAAATCGCCCTTTCAGGGCTCATCAAAATTTTTTTAAACTATTCCTTGCCTCATTTAAAAGTATATCCTTGATTTTCCAAGGCTTCTTTTATGATGGCCATTCTTGCAAAAACGCCGTTCTGCATTTGTTTGAAAACCCTTGAACGTTCGCATTCCACGAGGTCGGTATCAATCTCCACGTCTCTGTTAATGGGTGCCGGATGCATGATGATGGCATCTTTTTTCATGGCTTTTTCTCTTTCTTTGGTTAAACCGTATTTTCTATGGTATTCAGAAGCAGAGAAGCTCATTTTGGCATCATGCCTTTCGTGCTGGATTCTTAACAACATTAAAACATCAACCTCTTTAATTAATTCATCAACGTTTAAGTAAGTTCCGTTGATTAGAGCCCCTTCATCAAACCATTGTTCAGGTCCCGAAAAGTATACCTTCGCTCCAAGCCTTCTCAATGCTTCTGCGTTTGAATTGGCGACTCTGCTGTGTTTAACATCACCTACAATCCCCACTTTAAGGCCTTCAAATTTCCCGAATTCCTGATAGATCGTCATTAGATCCAGCATACATTGAGACGGGTGATTTCCCGTTCCGTCTCCTCCGTTGATTACCGGAATTTTTATATTTTTTAATTCATCAAAATATCTGTCTTTTTTATCTCTGATTACGACAAGATTTACACCTAAACTTTCAATGGTCTTTACGGTATCATACAAACTTTCTCCTTTGTTTACGGAAGAATTTGAAGCATCAAAAGGCACTACCTGCAAGCCCAGTTTTCTTTCTGCAATATCAAAACTCGTTTTTGTTCTGGTGCTGTCTTCAAAGAAAAGATTCGAGCAAAAAACTTCTCCTTCAATTTTAGCCGTTTTTCCATTCGCAAAAGCCAAAGCTTCTGTCACTATCCTGTTGATTCTCCCGGTGCTTAGTTCTGTAATCGTAAACATAATATTTTAATTTTTTTACAAAAAAAAAGCGAAGAAACATCTTCGCTTAAAATAAATAAATATCATAAAGGGCGCTATCGCCCGGTAATTCTAATGATATAAATACTGTGTTATTCATTAGGTGCAAAGATACAACAATTTTATAAACCGACAAAACCAAATTTCATTATTATTAAAATACCATGATTTTTAAATAATTTAATTTTTAAATACTATTTTTGTTACCCTATCAACGTTTATACAATATGGATTTAAAAGACAAAATGATTCTCAGCATTATTCAGGAAGATTCTACTTATTCTGTAAAAGAAATTTCGGAAAAAATCGGGCTTACTTTTACTCCGACATATGAACGCATCAAACAACTGGAGAAACAGGGAATCATTGAAAAATATGTAGGCCTTTTAAACCGTGAGAAACTAGGGCTTAATATTGTTGTATATTGTAACGTAAGACTAAAAGAACAATCTAAAAAAGTATTGGAAACTTTTGAGAAAAACATAATGCAGCATGATGAAGTTCAAGAAATAATAAGTCTTTCCGGCGAATACGATTATATGCTGAAAATCATTGCGAAAGATATTAATTCTTATAATGATTTTACCGTGAATGTGATTTCAAATATTCCTAACATCGGTCAATATCACAGTTCTATCGTTCTTCACGAGGTGAAGAAGTCTACGAAGTTTAAGATTGATTTGGATTAAAAATTTAAAAATCAATATCATTTAGCATAACATTTTATTCATTTTATAATGAAACATACATTACTAATAATAGGAATAATGGTATCAAGTCTGTGCTTTTCGCAAAATACTTCCGAAGTTGTTGATGTTATCAACAATGGAAAGGTTGAAAACAACGAAGATCGAGATACACAAAACTATATCGCAGAATATCTCACTTCCTTTTTTGACAAAACCTACGAAAAACCTGACGGATTCTACCTCGTTATCGAACAAAAAACTCCTAATAACAAAAATACGCTCGAAATTGAAAGCATTGCTTTCCTAAATTCAACTGATATAAAAAATATAATTTTAAATAAAAATGGCAATAAATACCCCACCGTCCTATTCGAACTTAATGAAACAGGAAGTAGAAAATTAAAGAAAATTACATCTGAAAACTTTGGAAATGGAATCGCTATAATTGTTGACAAAAAAATAATTACCATGCCAATGATTGTTGCTGAGATATCAGATGGTAAGCTTGAATACAACAGTATTCTGCCTTATAACGAAACCGAATTAATAGTTAATAAATTAAAATAATTTTCTTTAATTAATCTTTTTTAAACATAAACTATCCCAGCAATTTACTTTTCAGTTTATTAAACTGATATTCTATCCTATCCAGACAAAGATTTCCGATGCTTCCCTGATGCGTATGATTCAGGTTTCCCATTTTAAAATCAAACTCGCCTTTTTCAATTTCCTGCCCTACCTTTATATAAGCATCGCGGAATGAACTTCCGCTTTTCACTTCTTCATTTATTTTCTCTACACTGAAAAGATATTTATACTTTTCATCCTCCAAAATCCCGTCTTTCACCTGAATATTCGGCAAAGTGTAACTTAAAATTTCAAGACATTCCTTTAATGAATCAATTGCCGGGAAAAGAATTTCTTTCGTCAACTGCATATCACGATGATAGCCTGAAGGAAGATTATTGGTCAACAAAATAAACTCATTCGGCAACGACTGAATTCTGTTGCAACGTGCACGAACCAACTCGAAAATATCCGGATTTTTCTTGTGGGGCATAATGCTGCTTCCCGTGGTAAATTCTTTAGGGAAACTGATAAAATCAAAGTTCTGGCTCAAATACAGACACACATCATAAGAAAATTTGCTTAAAGTTCCCGCCAAAGTTGCCATTGCCATCGACAACATTTTCTCTGACTTTCCGCGCGTCATCTGAGCGTAAACCGAATTGTAATTCATGGATTGAAAGCCTAAGTTATAGGTTGTACTCTCCCGATCAATCGGAAATGAGGAACCATAGCCTGCCGCCGAACCTAATGGATTTTTATTGATGATATTTTTTACCGAAAACAACATCTCAAGGTCATCCAACAACGCTTCTGCATACGCTCCAAACCACAATCCGAAAGAGGAAGGCATCGCAATCTGTAAATGCGTATAGCCCGGAAGCATAACATTTTTATGCTGTTCCGCCAATTTGATTAAGATCTGAAAGAATTCGTCCGTTAAAGCTGTAATTTCACGGATTTCATCTAATAAATACAACTTAATATCTAATAAAACCTGATCGTTACGAGATCTTGCCGTATGGATCTTTTTTCCGGTATCCCCTAATTTTTCGATTAAAATTGATTCTATCTGTGAATGAATATCTTCTGCATTTTTATCAATGTTAAAAGTTCCATCTTCAATATCCTGTAAAATCAAAGCCAGAACGAAAAGCATTTTTTCCGATTCTTCCTTTGTAATAATACCTGTTTCTGCCAGCATGATGCAATGCGCAACTGAACCTTTGACGTCATATTTTGCCAAACGTTCATCAAAGTCAAGATCTTTTCCGACTGTAAATTTGTTGACTAATATATTGGTGGCATTATCGTCTTTTTGCCATATTTTTTTCATAAATTTCTTTTTTGTTGGAAGATGGAAGCTAGGTGCTGGAAGTTTACTACCAAATGCTTAATCTTCATTAATTAAAAAAAATTGTTATTTTGAACAAAAATTATATTTTTAGGCATCTTTATTAGCATCCAGCATCCCGCTTCCAACCTATAAAACCTTTTCTAAAATTTGAATATAAATCTCAATTCCCTCCGCAATTTCTTCGATGAAAATAAATTCATCTGCGGTATGAGAGCGCCTGCTGTCACCTGGTCCGAGTTTTACCGATGTACAAGGAATAATGGCCTGGTCGGATGAAGTCGGCGAGCCGTATGTTGTCCTTCCAATCTCAAGACCTGCCTGTACGAACGGATGCTCCATTTCAATTTTTGAAGAATTTAATCTGAAAGATCTCGCTGTCAACGTTGATTTCATCTGTGACTGAATGATTTCAAATGCTTCTTGATTAGAATACTCATCCGTCACTCTTACATCCAAAGTAAAAGTGCACGATTCCGGAACGACATTATGCTGAACTCCGGCATGAACCCCTGACAACGTTATCTTTACCTCACCCAGATAATCCGAAATTTTTGGAAATTTAAAATTCAAAATGTTTCGGAGGTCTTCCATACATTTTACAATCGAGTTATCATTGTTAGGATGAGCAGCATGAGAAGGAGTGCCCTTCATTTCCCCGTCGATCACCAAAAGACCTTTTTCCGCGATCGCCAGATTCATCTGCGTTGGTTCTCCTACGATGGCGAGTTCGATATTGGGCAACTGTGGAAATAAAGCTTCGATCCCGTCAAAACCTGAAATCTCCTCCTCTGCTGTCAAAGCAATAACTAAATTATATTTTAAATCTTCTTTCTCAAAAAAATACAAAAAAACCTGCGCCATCGAAACCAAAGAAGCTCCTGCATCATTGCTTCCCAATCCGAATAATTTTCCGTCTTTTTCAATTGGTAGAAACGGATCCAAAGTGTACGCTTTATTCGGTTTTACGGTATCATGATGTGTATTCAGCAAAATTGACGGTTTGAAAACATCAAAATTCTTATTCACAGCCCAGATGTTATTTTTAAATCGCTTCGTCGGAATTTGATGTCTTTTGAAAAAATTTTCAATTTCCACGGATGTATTAAATTCATCTTTGCTGAATGACGGAATTTCAATCAGTCTTTTCAGCAAATCCACTGCGTTATTCAGTAGTTCTTCTTTACTATAAACAGATTTCAGTTCCTGCATGATGGTTTTCTATATGGTTTTTTAGTTCGGTTTCCTTAATTAAGAATACCTTATTCACATTATTTTTTACTGCTCCTAAGGCATTTTCCAATTTTGGAAGAATTCCTTTATGAAGTTTTCCTTCGTTTTTTAAGATTGAAAATTCTTCTTCGGAAATATTTTTAATAACAGATGCTGGGTTATTTACATCTTCCAAAACACCTTCTTTATCGAAGCAGTACAATAATTCCACATCATATTTTATTGATAAAGCCTGCGCAATTACCGAAGCAATGGTGTCTGCATTGGTATTGAAGAGATGTCCTTTTTTATCATGGGTAATCGCTGAAAACACCGGAACTAATTTTAGTTTAAGCAACTTTGAAATCAACTTTCTGTTCACACTTTTTTCGGTAATATCTCCCACAAATCCGAAATCAATTTCTTGGTGTTCCCGTTTTTTAGCTTTAATTAAATTCGCATCGGCACCGGAAAAACCTATGGCTTTACATTTCTTTTGCTGAAGTTTTGCCACAATATTTTTGTTAATTCCTCCTGCATACACCATCGCTACAATATCTAAAGTATCTTTATCTGTGATTCTTCTACCGTTCACCAGCTTTTGTTTAATTCCAAGCTTGTCCGCCAAAGTGGTTGCTAATTTTCCGCCACCATGAACAAGGATTTTCTTTTCCTGAATTTCAGCAAACTGCTCTAAGAATTGTTCTAATAATTCCTCATCATCAATTAATGATCCGCCAATTTTTATGATGTATAATTTTTCTTTCATTTTATACATTTTTTTGATTGGATTATATCCAATCCTTTTATAATTCGTCCTTTCAGGACTTTATTAATTTATTTAGAATTCAATTCATCCAAAATTTCTGAGAAAACGGCCTGCGCTGAGAAAATCCGGTTTTTTGCCTGTTGATAAATGATAGAATTTTCACCATCCATTACCTCATCGCTCAATTCTACATTTCGACGAACCGGAAGACAATGCATTACCTTTGCCTGATTGGTATTTTCCAATTTTTCATTCGTTAACATCCAGTTTTCTTTCACTTCAGGCATCTCCGCATACTCATCAAAAGACGACCAGTTTTTAACATAAATAAAGTCTGCATCTTTCAACGCTTCATCCTGATCATGAATAACTTTTACGTCTTTCGTGAAATTTTTATCTAAATCATAACCTTCCGGATTGGTAATGATAAAATCGACATCCATTTCCTGCATCCATTCTGCGAAAGAATTTCCTACCGCGTGAGCAATCGGTTTGATGTGAGGCGCCCAGGTTAAAACCACTTTCGGTTTACGGTCTTCCTGCCAGCTTTCTGTAATCGTAATGCAATCAGCCAAACTTTGCAAAGGATGGCGTGTAGCCGATTCCAAGGAAATAACGGGAACTTTTGCATGTTGCTCGAACTGACTTAAAATGCTTTCGTTTACATCATCTTCCTTACTTTTCATTCCCGCAAAACAACGAACTGCAATGATGTCACAATATTGATTTAATACTTCAATCGCGTCTTTGATATGTTCAACAGTATCGCCATTCATCACTGCGCCATCTGCAAATTCAAGGTTCCAGGCTTCCTGAGCTGCATTTAATGTTAAAACATTTAACCCTAAATTCTGCGCAGCAATCTGACTACTCAAACGGGTTCTCAAACTTGAATTTAAAAATACAAGTCCGATGGTTTTTCCTTTTCCCTTATCAGTTTCCGAAAGAGGATTTTCTTTAATTTGTAAAGCTTTTTTTATAATTTCCTGTAAGTTCTCAACGTCACTTACAGCGGTGAATTTTTTCATTTGGAAATTTTTATTTTTTTAATGGACAAATGGAATATCCATTTCATTTTGAATTGATTTTAAAGATTTTTTATCTTACATATTTGATTGAGTTTTTAACGCTATGATCGCGAAGCTTTTTTTATTAAAATTGAAAACATTTTCGTTCGCAAGGGCGTTTCACTCAGGTAATGATAATTATGTTTGTCATTCTGAACGAAGGAAGAATCTATTGGTACTATGATAGAGATTCTTCACTACACTTCGTTTCGTTCAGAATGACAAACCGCATAATTTTCACAGGTTAAATATTCTCCAATACTTCTTTCAAAGCACTGATGAATAGATCAGTTTCTTCTTTTTTAATATTAAGTGCCGGAAGAATCCTCAGCACAGCCTTATCATTAGAATTTCCTGTGAAAATATGATGATTGTACAACAGGCTGCTCCTCACTTCCGAGCAATCCCGATCAAGTTCAATCCCGATCATCAGACCTTTCCTTCGAATTGTTTTAATATGTGGAAAATTTTTAATTTCATTTTCAATATACTCACCCATTTCCTGAGCATTTCCGATGAGATTTTCATCTTTCATAACATCCAGAACCGCAATTGCAGCGACACAAGCTAAATGATTTCCACCGAAAGTAGTTCCCAGCAAACCGTTGCTTGCCTGAAATTTTGGATGAATCAAAACGCCACCAATCGGGAAACCATTTCCCATTCCTTTTGCTGTTGTGATGATATCGGCTTCAATCCCGAATTCCTGATGGGCAAAGAAATAACCACTTCTTCCGTATCCCGACTGAACTTCATCCAAAATCAAAACAACATTATATTTTTCGCATAATTCTTTGATTTTAGTTAAAAATCCAGCCGTTGGAATCATAATACCTCCAACTCCCTGAATTCCTTCGATAATAACAGACGAGATTTCACTTCCTTGTTTTTCGAAAACTTTCTCCAGCTGTTCGATATTATTCCATTCAGACTTGATAAATCTTTCGTCATAATTGACCGGAGCTACGATTTTCGGATTATCCGTCACCGAAACTGCCGCCGAAGTTCTTCCGTGAAACGAGCCTGAAAAATAAAGTACTTTATTTTTTCCGTTGTGGAAAGAAGCCAGTTTTAAAGCATTTTCATTCGCTTCAGCACCTGAATTGCACAGAAATAAATTATAATCTTCCAAGCCTGAAAGTTTCCCTAATTTTTCAGCCAGTTCAGTTTGTAATTTATTCTGAACCGAGTTTGAATAAAAAGAAATTTTATCTAATTGCTCTTTCAAATGATTTTGGTAATGCGGATGATTATGTCCGATGGAAATCACCGCGTGACCACCGTAAAAATCAAGATATTTTTTCCCTTTGTCGTCCCAGAGAAATGATCCCTGAGCTTTTATCGGATTGATGTTGAATAATGGATATACGTTGAATAAATTCATCTTAGTTGATTGTTTTTGGTTGATAGTTGTCGGTTTTTCTGACAACTTATCTTTATAACTTTTCTTTTGCCTTGAAATCGAAGATTCGACGTAGTCAAACAAAAGAAACAAAAGTTCAAGACTTGGAAACTTCCGCTAAAAAATATTTTTATTCTCTAAAAATTCTAAAACTTGCGCGAAATCAATGTTTGTTCTTCGGTTCTACATTTGTGTCGCGCTTCGAACAGTAGAATTTTCTTAACGTTCATAAAATTCTTTTTCTTAACGCTCCATTTTCCTAAGTCGGTTTTGATTCGAGCCTTTAAAATTCACAATTGACTATTTGACAATTTGCATTTATAATTCTTTTAAAATGCAATAGGTTTTAAGTTCAATCCTAAATCTTCTTCCCAACCCATTGCAATATTCATGTTTTGAACAGCCTGTCCGGAAGCTCCTTTCAACAAATTGTCAATCGCTGAGTGAATAACCGCAACATTTCCACTCTTTTCAATATGAATCACACAGCGATTCGTATTGACAACCTGCTTTAAATCAATTGCTTTTTCACTTACCTTTACAAAAAGTTCATCGGCATAAAAATCTTCAAACAATTGATATATTTCTGAAAGTTCCACATCTGTTTCCACCGTGGAACTTGTAAAAATCCCTCTCGCAAAATCCCCTCTCCAGGGAACAAAATTCAAACTAATTTCATTATTATTAAAAGAAACTAACTGCTGTAAAATCTCATCCACATGTTGATGAGTCAAGGTTTTATAAGCTGAAATATTGTCATTCCTCCATGTAAAATGGGTTGTTGGCTGTAAAGACTGGCCTGCGCCTGTTGAACCCGTAATTCCTGTCGTATACACCTCATCTAACAAACCTTTTTGCGCTAAAGGAAGCAAAGCAAGTTGAATAGCAGTCGCAAAGCATCCCGGATTGGCAATACTTCTTGCTTCTGAAAGTTGTTTTTTGTTGATTTCAGGTAATCCGTAGATAAAATTTCTATCTCCGAAACTACCGTCCAAACGAAAATCATTTCCCAAATCAATAACCAGCGTTGAATCTTTTACAGGATTCTGACTCAGCCAATTCTGACTTTCTTTGTGAGGAAGGCATAAAAACAAAATATCGACTTCTTCTGGTTGATCCGTTAAAACCATTTCGCAAACTGTCGTTAAATCTGGGTACAGATCCGAAATCTTTGTTCCCGAATTTGAACGACTATACAAAAAACTCAAAGACACATGAGGATGAAAAGCCAGCAGACGAACCAGTTCGCTTCCTGTGTAACCGTTGGCTCCGATGATTCCAATTTTCTTTTTCATTTTATTATTTTCCATAGGTTTTCACCTACGGTTATTTGTATTGAACCCTATCGGGTTCTGATTCTTGTTGATTTTATTAACCATAGGTTTTACCTACGGCTATTAATATTGAACCCTTCGGTTTCACCATCATAATGCTGAATTAATCTGATGATATATATTTAAAGAATTGCTTACGATTTTTGTATAACCTTTCACATCTTCGCCTGTCCATGCTCTGTTCGCTTCGCCATAGCTTCCGAATTCATCAGACATCAGATCGTGTTGAGACTCAATTCCATTCAAAATAAATCGATAAGGATGGAGCGTTACAAAAACTTTTCCGCTGACCGTTTTTTGAGAATTAACCAAGAAAGACTCGATATTTCGCATCACTGGATCCAGGAAAAGTGCTTCGTGAAGCCAGTTTCCGTACCAGTCGGATAATTGGGACTTCATCATCTGCTGGTATTTCGAAAGCGTATGTTTTTCCAATAAATGGTGTGCTTTGATAATCACAGACGCCGCAGCCGCTTCAAATCCCACTCTTCCTTTAATTCCGACAATCGTATCTCCAACGTGAATATCACGACCGATTCCGTAAGCAGAAGCCAATTCTTCAATTTTCTGAATGGCATAAACAGGATGTTCAAAATTTTCTCCGTTTACAGCAACAACTTCTCCGTTTTTAAACTCAACTTCCATTTCTGAAGGCTGAGTTTCTTTAATCTGAGAAGGAAAAGCCTCTTCAGGCAAATAATTTCTTGATGTCAGCGTTTCTTTTCCGCCCACGGAAGTTCCCCAAAGTCCTTTATTCACCGAATATTGTGCTTTCTGAAATTCCATTTCATAGCCATTACTTTTCAAAAACTCAATTTCTTCTTCACGAGACAAAGCCATATCGCGAATCGGCGTAATGATTTCCACATCGGGGCACATGACCTGGAAAATCAAGTCAAAACGAACCTGGTCATTTCCTGCTCCAGTACTTCCGTGAGCGATAGCATCAGCTCCGACTTCAATCGCAAACTTTGCAATTTCCTGCGCCTGAATCGTACGTTCCGCACTTACGGATAAAGGATAAGTATTGTTTTTTAAAACATTTCCAAAAATCAAATACTTCACGCAAGAATTGTAATAATCTTCCTGAGCATCAACACACCTGTATTCTTTTACCCCGAGAATCAAAGCTTTATTCTCCAGCTCTTTTTCTTCTTCCTTAGAAAAACCGCCGGTGTTTACAGTGACTGCATATACATCATATCCCAGTACTTCACTGAGATATTTAGCGCAGTAAGAGGTATCAAGACCTCCGCTAAATGCTAAAACTACTTTCTTGTTCATTATTGTATTGATTTTCAGACTGAGATTTCTCAGCACTGTTTTTTATATTTTCCGGGACAAAAAGCATTGCCGTGCAAAGACAATTTTTCCGTTCTTTCTTCATTAAAATATCATAATTCACACAACTTTTGCAGCCGTTCCAAAACTCTTCATCCTGGGTAAGCTCGGAATAAATAACTGGCTTATATCCCAAATCACTGTTAATTTTCATAACCGCTAATCCGGTAGTCAATCCGAAAATTTTTGCATTCGGATACTTATTTCGGGACAAAGTGAACACTTTATCCTTAATCAATCTTGCCACACCCAAGTGCCTGAATTCAGGAGAAACGATCAGTCCGGAATTAGCTACAAACTGTCCATGAGACCATGTTTCGATATAACAGAAACCCACCCATTTTCCGTTATCAGTAGCTATTACCGCATTTCCTTCAATAATTTTTTTACTGAGGTATTCGATAGAACGTTTGGCAATGCCCGTCCCCCGACGCTGTGCAGAATCATACATTTCCTGCTGTATATCATTCACATACATCAAATGAATGGATGAGGAAATTTCTATTTCCATTTATTTATCTAAAATTTTCGGCAAATTTAAAATATAATTTCCATAATAAGCAAGTATAAAAGATAATTTTATTGAAATAAATTAATATTCAGGTAATTTTATCTTTAAGTAAAATTAATATTTTGCTAAATTATTATATATTTGCTAAAAAGATATAGTTATGGAAAATCAATGTCCGAAATGCAATAACAATAAAGTTGTAAAAAGCGGGATCGTAAATGACAAACAGCGTTTCCTATGTAAAGACTGCAACTATTATTTCACTGTTAAAAAATTAGGAAAACAGATCGATGATTATTACGTAACAAAAGCATTACAACTCTATCTGGAAGGCTTAAGTTTCCGTGAGATTGAGAGAATTATTGGTGTTTCACACGTAACCATTAGTTCATGGATTAAGAAATACAACATCACAAGACCTCCCCATTCAGAATTTCATCCTGTGTATAAGATTTTAAAGCAAAACGAATTGATTGAATATATGAGCAAGGAAGAAAATATTAAAAATTCTGGGTTAATTATTACTCAGTTTGCAGATAAATACATGCTTATCAAATGGGAACGATTTAAAAAATAACTTTTGGTAAGCTATGAGTTATTAATTATAAATTATGAGTTTTAGTTACATGCGATTAACTATTAAATAGTTTAAAATAAGAATATTACATATATAATTAATTCAAAATTTACAAGTTTCAACACCTTATAATTAATCACTAATAACTTATAACTATACCATTAGCATTAATATATATTAAATTTTTTCAAACAAATTATTAATTACAATTTGGCTTTCATAAAAAACAACGCCAAAAATTGATAATTTATGAAAAAATTACTCACTTTAATCGGATTGGCTTTAATCAGCAATTCTTTATATTCTCAAGGTTCACCTGATTATGGAAGTGGATTAAAAATAAATCTCAATCAGCAAGGTGACAAATACATCAGATTTATTTTATGGGATCAGTTTTGGCTGAGGAATACCGATATGAATCCTGGCAGTATGGTTGGTGGAGAACCGACTGATAATTCATGGAGCTTAGGAAATAGAAGATTGCGTGCATTGGCATATGCTCAAATTTCCAAAAGATATATGATCTTAGCCCATTTTGGAATTAATAATCAGACTTTTATCAATGGCGGTGGCTCGGGAACTTCAGGAACAGGAGGATACGGAAACGGCAAAAAGCCACAGATGTTTTTTCATGATGCCTGGAATGAATACGCTGTGGTTTTACCTGGTGAAGCCGGAAAATTCAGTTTATCTTTGGGAGCAGGACTGCATTACTACATGGGTCTTTCAAGGATGACGATGGCTTCAACATTGAATTTCCTTACTGTCGATTCGCCAATCTTTACATGGCCTTTAATTGACAATTCCGACCAGTTTGCGAGGCAGCTGGGGATGTTTGCCAAAGGAAAATATGGAAAACTGGAATATCGTTTTAGCTTAAACAAACCTTTCGCGACCGACCTGGTTCCGGCGAATGTGACTGATCCATCGAAAGCCGTAGCCGTTGACAACAACGGAAATCCGAACTTTTCAAAAGCAGCATATGTCGAATACCAGTTTCTGGATGAGGAGTCGAATCTATTGCCTTTTAAAGTGGGTTCTTACTTAGGAACAAAAAAGGTTTTCAATGTCGGAGCCGGATTTTATCATCAGAAAGACGGAACGAGAACTTCCGTGAATTCCAATATTGAAAAACATGACATTACACTTGTTGCCGTTGATGCCTTTGCAGATATTCCGCTGGGAAATGCCAAAAACAAAATGGCTGTTTCGGCTTATGCAGGATACTACAATTATCAATTTGGACCCAATTATATCAGAAATATCGGCATCATGAATATCGCTTCTTCCGACCCGAATTTTGTCGGAAATAAAGCTATTGCCGGTCCGGGAAACCTGCAACCAACCATTGGAACAGGTAATATTATCTACGCACAGGCAGGATTATTATTACCAAGCCAAGCAGAAAAACCAAAAATCAGGATCCAGCCGTTCGCAGCCTATACTCATAAAAGTTTCGAGGCATTTGATAAATCTTCCTCGCAATTTGATGTCGGTGCCAACTGGTTTATCGACGGTCATCACGCAAAAATCACCACGCAATATTCTACAAGGCCGGTGTACACAAGTCCAACCGACAGCCCTTCTTCCAAAGGAGAATTCATTATACAATTTCAGATTTACCTGTAAAAACTTTGAATTTTAACCATTAAGATTATTTAATCGGATAAAAATCAATTAAGAAAACTAAATATCAATTCAAATTAACATTAAAAATTAATCATATGAGCGATAACAATCAAGTAAGCTACGAGAATATGACCGAAAGACAAAAAAATCGCACGATTTGGGGCGTGATTACGGCATCATCACTCGGAACATTAATAGAATGGTACGACTTCTATATATTCGGGAGTCTGGCTGTTGTTTTAGCTACGAAATTTTTTCCGTCGGATAACCCGACCGCAGCATTTTTATCGACCTTAGCTACTTTCGCGGCAGGATTTGTCGTAAGACCTTTCGGAGCATTATTTTTCGGAAGACTTGGAGACATCATCGGAAGAAAGTATACATTCCTGGTAACGTTGCTGATCATGGGATTTTCAACTTTCCTTATCGGATGTATTCCAAGTTATGAGACCATCGGATTTTTAGCACCTGTTTTAGTTTTAATTTTAAGATTACTACAAGGTCTGGCTCTTGGTGGTGAATACGGAGGAGCGGCAACCTATGTCGCAGAATATGCACAGCCCGGAAGAAGAGGCTACTGGACTTCATGGATCCAGACAACGGCAACAGCAGGACTTTTCATTTCATTAATCGTTATTCTAGTCACCAAAACGACGCTTTCGGTAGAAGAGTTTGATGGTTGGGGCTGGAGAATTCCATTCTGGATATCAATTTTAATGGTGGGTGTTTCTTATATCATCAGAAGGAATATGAAAGAATCTCCCTTGTTTGCAAAAGCCAAAAGTGAAGGTAAAACTTCAAAAAATCCTTTAAAAGAAAGTTTCGGGAATAAATTCAACTTCAAATTTGTCTTATTGGCATTATTCGGAGCGGCAATGGGACAAGGAGTCATCTGGTACACAGGACAGTTTTATGCGATGAGCTTCCTTCAGAAAGTAATGAATGTAGAATCTGCACAGGTTGACTCACTGATGGCAACAGCACTATTCCTGGGAACACCTTTCTTCGTATTCTTCGGGTGGCTTTCGGATAAAATCGGACGAAAAGCCGTGATGATGACGGGAATGCTGATTGCTATTCTGGCCTACAGACCTATTTACGACAGTATGTTTAAGAGTGTAAATCTTGAAAATAAAACGATAGCAGCCAATGGAATTACAGAAACAAGAACAGCTAAAATTCATGATAAAATCACAACCGACAGCCTGATAAGCTTCCATAAAGAAACTTTATACACCGACGGGACTTTAATCAAAAAAGACAGTGTTGTACACTGGTCACCGACCGGGCCTGTCATAAAAGACGGAAAAGCAGAAGAACCGAAAGTTTCTCAAAGCATCAAATTAGCCGATAATACAAAATGGTATCTCGTTTTTATGGTATTCATTCAGGTGATTTTTGTGACGATGGTTTACGGTCCTATTGCAGCATTTTTGGTAGAGATGTTCCCAGTGAGGATTCGCTATACCTCAATGTCTCTTCCTTATCATATCGGAAACGGTGTTTTCGGAGGATTGCTTCCGGCTGTAGCCACCTATCTGGTTACCACAGGAAAAGAGGCAGGGCATGCAACATGGTATCTGGAAGGACTTTGGTATCCTATCGGAGTTGCCGGAGTCTGTTTATTAATCGGATTATTTTATCTTAAAAATAAGAACAATAATATTCACGATTAGAAGCGAAATCACTCAATTTTTTTACTAATTTTAAAACAACTAAAATGAACGGACTCAAAAAAATATTAGGCATACTTTGGATAGCCATTGCGTTGGTGGTGGGATATTTCGGAATTACAGTTTTAGGAATTCCAAAAATCACTTCAGGAAAACAGGAAGACTTGGTTTTCGGAATCATCATTCTTTTTGTACTGATGCCGATTATTTCCGGTGGAATGGCCATTTTCGGATATTATTCGCTCACGGGAGAATATTCTGACCATAAAGAATAATTTATAAATAATGAATGATAATTGATTAATGGCAAATTCAAAATCGTCAAACTATCAATTATCATTCATCAATCAATCATGAAAAAGAGACACGAACAAAAATTAATCATCCTGAGTATCGGCCTTTTGATAGCATTTAGCATTCCGGTTTCACTACTTTTCAACAGCGACCGGGAAGTCCTTGGCTATCCGATGATTCTGATTTATATTTTCGTTATCTGGATGATTTCCATCATTATATCTTTTATAATTATAAAAAAATATGATGAGTAGTTTCGCTTTATTTACCGTGGTTTTGTTTTACCTGGCGCTTTTGTTCTTAGTCGCTTATCTGGCGGAGAAGAAAAAGAGTAAGCTATGGATCAACAATCCTTACATCTATGCACTTTCCCTGGCGGTATACTGCACAGCCTGGACCTACTATGGCAGCATAGGCGTTGCAGCAACAAGCGGACTCAACTATCTTCCAATCTATATCGGGCCTATCATCATTATTCCTGCATGGATCTACATCAATACACGAATTGTAAGGATCTCAAGGGTAAATAAGATCAGCAGCCTTGCAGACTTCATCTCCCTAAGATATGGAAACAGCAGAAGTTTTAGTGCAGTAATTACGATTGTCTGCCTTTTGGCTATCGTTCCGTATATCGGTTTACAGATTAAGGCAATTTCCGAGACTTTCCATTTGGTGACAGAAACACCAATGTCAAAAAATATCCTTACAGATAATGCGACTTTCGTGGTTGTTTTAATCGCTTTGTTTTCATCATATTACGGAACCAGATATGTGGATGCATCGGAAAAACGTTTGGGAATTATTTCTGCGATTGCTTTAGAAAGCTTCCTGAAATTGTTTTTCATTATTATTTTAGGACTTTTTGTGATTTATTTTGTGTTTGACGGATTTTCGGATATTTATCAAAAGGCAAGTCAGTTTGAAGATTTTAAAGAAAAAAATACGTTTAACGGTGTTGAAGGTGCGATGAACTGGATGGTTTTGTGTATGATTTCCGGAACAGCAATCTGTATACTTCCAAGGCAGTTTCATACCGCAATTGTGGAAAACAGACAAGAGAAACATATCAAAACAGCGATTTGGTTTTTCCCTCTTTACTTATTGATTTTCACTGTATTTATCTTTCCTATAGCTTGGGGTGGACGACTTATTTTCGACGGTCAGAAAGTAAATCCTGAATTCTACTCCATTTTAATTCCGCAGCATTTCAACAATACACTGATTACGGTTTTGGTGTTCCTAGGAGGATTAAGTTCCTGTATATCAATGATTATTATTTCGGCCATCACTTTATCCATTATGCTTTCCAATAACCTGATTATTCCGTATGGATTGTTAGGAAAATTCAAATCGGAAAACGAGATTCAGAATACCCGAAATATTACCAACATCCGAAAATTCAGCATTTTCGCATTGATTATCATGGCATTTGCCTTTTATAAATATTTTATTCTGAAAACTTCATTGGATTCTGTCGGGTTGATTTCATTTGTCGTTATTGCCCAGTTGGCGCCTGCATTTTTCGGAGCTATTTTCTGGCGAAGAGGAAGCTATAAAGGTGCTATTACAGGACTTTTAGCAGGACTGATCATTTGTTATTTCGGCTTAATAATTCCTCAGTATTATTTTTCCTATAATCAGGAATTCAAGGGAGTTCTAAGAGATATGTATGATGCTTTTGATTTCTTTAAAATCTCTTTTTTAAGCCGGATTCCTCAGATTTTCTTTTGGTCGATTTTAGTGAATACAGCGCTCTTCAGCATTATTTCGGTAAGTGTAAAAGGAAATTATCGTGAGCGAAATTTTGCCGAATTGTACGTTGATATTGATAAATACATCCAAAATCATGAGAATGCATTTATCTGGCGCGGAACTGCCTATGTATCAGATATTAAAAATATTCTTGAGCGATTTTTAGGTAAAAGCAAAACAGAGCAGGCCTTACGAATTTTTAATTTAAAATATAATATTGATTCTCAGACAGAAACTGCAGATTCAAGGTTTATCAAGTTTTCAGAAAATCTTCTCGCAGGAAGAATAGGAACAGCTTCAGCAAAAATATTAATCGAAGGTGTGACGAAAGAAGATAAAATTTCCTTAAAAGAGGTTTTAAACATTCTGGAAGAATCTAAAGAAAATATCACGCTTAATAAAAAACTCACCGAACAGTCGGAAGAGCTGCAAAAACTGTCCGATGATTTGCGAAATGCCAATGAAAATCTGATCATTAAAGACCTTCAGAAGGATGATTTCCTGGACTCTGTGGCGCACGAATTGAGGACGCCGATTACAGCAATCCGGTCTGCAGGAGAAATTCTGGCCGATGATGACGACATTCCTCTAGAAATCAAAAAAGAGTTTTTAAATAATATCATTACGGAATCCGACAGATTAAGTGAAATTATTAATGACATTCTCTATTTGGATAAACTGGAACACGGTGAAATAGCGCTACACATTCAGGAGAATAATATTATTGAAACCTATAAAAAGGCGTTAAATCCGCTTTTGCATCTTATCCATCAGAAAAACATTCATTTAAGCGAAGTTAATCTGCTCAATCATTTTTTATTTGAATATGACGAAGCCCGAATGATTCAATTATTTCAGAATATTTTGGGAAATGCCTTAAAATTTACCGATGAGCAGGGAACGATCCAGACAAAATTATCTGAAAAAGAAAACCAGCTGGTTATTAAAATTTTCAATACAGGAAAACATATCCCTGAAGAAGATCTGGAAATGATTTTTGATAAATTTTACCAGTCGAAAAATCAAAATATTTTAAAACCTACAGGAAGCGGACTGGGACTGGCAATTTGTAAAAAGATAGTTCAGGCACAAGGCGGAACCATCAGCGCGGAAAACAGCGGATTGGGCGTGACTTTTACAATTATTTTGCCAAGTAGAAAGATCGGTGATAAAGAACCCGAAGGGTTCAACAACAATAGCCGTAGGTAAAACCTATGGAAATGAAAATGAATATAAAATAAACCCGAACCCGAAGGGTTCAATAATAAAACACAAATGAAAAATGGGAACGTATCGACAAATATTTTATCATATCGTTTTCGGAACAAAACATCGAGAACCAACAATTAACGAAAGAAATGAATCAGAATTATACAAATATATTTGGGGTATTTTAAAAAATAAAAAATGTAAATTATACAGAATTAATGGAATGCCGGACCATATCCATATTTTCTGTGATCTCCATCCCAATATAAATCTCAGCAATCTGGTAAAAGACATTAAAGTTGCAACAAATTTATGGATGAAAGAATCAGGGTTATTTCCTGAATTTTCGGGATGGCAAGAAGGGTACGGAGCGTTTACCAATTCGATAAGAGACAAGGAAATAATTGTAGAATATATAAAGAATCAAAAAGAACATCATAAAACAGAAAAATTTGAAGATGAATTTAAAAAACTTTTAGCTGAACATGGAATTGAATCAGAATGAACATTAATATATTCAACCCTTACGGGTTGGTTTATAATACATTCCGTGTTCCATAGGTTTCACCTACGGCTATTAAAATTGAACCCTTCGGGTTCCCCAAAACCAAAACAATGAAGTTGAACCATAAAGAAGAAATACACAATGAAAAAGATAATCATTGCAGATGATGAACACAAGATATTAATGTCACTGGAGTACAGCTTTAAGAAAAACGGCTACGACGTGTATATCGCCAGAGACGGAACCGAAGTTCTGGAATTTTTAAAAAATATGATTCCGGATGTTATTTTACTGGACATTATGATGCCCAATCTCGACGGTTTTAGCACGTTAGAGATCATTAAGCAAAATGAAAAATTACGAAATACGAAAGTCATCTTCCTGAGCGCAAAAAACAATCCGAAAGACATTGAAAAAGGCTTGGAGATGGGGGCTGATGCCTATGTTACAAAACCCTACTCTATCAAAAAACTGATGCAGCAAATCGAAGAAATGTTTGAATAGTTTTTAAGATTGAAACACAAAATAAAAATATTATGAATGCAGAAAATTTATTTCAAAGAAGTATAGAAAATAAAGAAAGTTTCTGGAAAGAACAGGCAAAGGAAATCGACTGGTTTCAATTTCCTTCACAAATTCTTTCCAAAGACGAAAATGATTACACCCAATGGTTTACCGATGGAAAATTGAATATGTGTTATTTATGCATAGACAAGCATATCAATGATGGTCATGGAGAACAAATCGCAGTGATCTATGACTCACCGGTAACGGAGCAAAAGAAAACATATACTTTCAATCAGGCGAAAGAGGAAATTTCGAAATTAGCGGGAGGCTTGGTTTCTTTAGGCTTAAAAAGGGGCGATACCGCGGTTATTTATATGCCAATGATTCCACAGACGCTTTTTGCCATGCTGGCCTGTGCAAGAATCGGTGTTATACACAATGTTGTTTTCGGAGGTTTTGCACCGCATGAACTCGTAGTAAGAATTGATGATTGTAAACCTAAAGCCTTAATAACAGCAACAGCAGGGGTAGAAATCGCCAAAAGGATTCCGTATTTGCCTTTAGTTGAAAAAGCCATTGAATTAGCACAGGATAAAGTAGAAAACATCATCGTTTTTAACAGGAGATTAGCGGACAACCAACATGAAATGTTTGACGGATTAATTGATTATGAAGAATTGATCCGGCAGTCAGAACCAGCAGATTGCGTTTCCGTTGAATCTACACATCCACTCTATTTATTATATACATCAGGAACCACAGGAAAACCGAAAGGAATTACGCGTGATACCGGTGGCTATGCCACAGCACTGAAATTTTCCATGAAATACATTTATGATGCCGAACCCGGTGAAACATATTGGGCAGCTTCAGATTTCGGATGGGCGGTCGGTCATAGCTTTTCCGTCTACGGACCGTTAATAAACAGAAATACAACAGTCATTTTTGAAGGCAAACCTATAATGACGCCGGATGCCGGAACTTTCTGGAGAATTATTTCAGAATATAAAGTTTCCGTAATGTTTACGGCACCAACGGCAATCAGAGCTATAAAAAAGGAAGATCCGAACGGAGAACTGGTAAAAAAATATGATTTAAGCCATTTTAAAAAGCAGTTTCTGGCAGGTGAAAGATGTGACGTTGCCACACTGGACTGGTTTGCAGAACACATCGGAGTTCCCGCCATTGACCATTGGTGGCAGACCGAATCCGGCTGGCCAATGCTGGGATTAATGACTTTCGGTGAAAATTACAAGATAAAAAGAGCTTCTGCCGGAAAACCCATTCCCGGTTATGATATTACAATTTTTGATGAAAACGGATATGAGCTGGACGCCCACCATGAAGGTTATCTCGTGATTAAACTACCACTTCCTCCGGGAGCTTTGCTTGGAATCTGGAATGACAATGATCGTTTTCAAAAAAGCTATCTGTCGCAATATCAAGGCTATTATTTTTCAGGAGATGGCGCAATCAAGGATGAAGATGGCTATATTTTCATTACCGGAAGAGTTGACGATGTGATCAATGTTGCAGGACACCGGCTTTCAACCTCAGAAATGGAAGAGATTGTCTCATCCCATCCGGATGTGGCCGAATGTGCCGTAGTAGGAATTGATGATGAACTGAAAGGACAAATTCCTTTTGCTACGATTGTTTTGAAGAATGGCTCCAAAATTTCTGAAGAAGAAGTAGAAAAAGATATTGTGAAAAATGTACGTGAAAAAATTGGCGCCGTTGCCTGTCTTAAAAATGTAATGACTGTAAAACGTCTTCCTAAAACACGTTCTGGAAAAACATTAAGAAAACTCATCAGAACACTACTCGACAAAAAAGAATTTCAGATTCCCTCAACCATTGATGATGAGAAGATTATTGATGAAATTCAACAAAAAATCATCGAATACAGAGCAGAAAAGAAGAATTAAACTACTATTAAAAATAACAGAATTCAATTTCAAAAAAAAGGATATGAGAAATTACCTGATAGAAGATTTACCACATTATTTTGAAGATTACAAAAAATCGATTAAAAATCCTAAAAAATTCTGGGATAAAATAGCTGATGAAAATTTTGTATGGTACCAACGCTGGAGTAAAGTTGTAAAATACGATATGAATGAAGCCAAAATTTCATGGTTTAAAAATGCTAAATTAAATATTACCAAAAACTGTCTGGACAGGCATCTTTCCGTAAGAGGAGATAAGACTGCCATTATCTGGGAACCCAACGATCCCAAAGAAGAAGCACAACATATTTCTTACAGTGAATTATATACCAGAGTAAATAAAACGGCTAATGTTTTACGGGAAATGGGTATTGAAAAAGGAGACCGGGTATGCATTTATCTTCCGATGATTCCGGAACTGGCAGTCACTATGCTGGCTTGTGCAAAACTGGGAGCTATTCATTCTGTGATCTTTGCCGGGTTTTCAGCCTCTGCCGTAGCTTCGAGAGTAAATGACTGCGGAGCAAAAATGGTGATTACTTCCGATGGCAGCTACAGAGGTAATAAAGTTTTAGATTTAAAAAGTATCGTTGATGAAGCTTTAGAAAAAACACCAACCGTAGAAAAAGTGCTCGTTGTAAAAAGAACCCATAACGACATCAAAATGAAGGAACACAGAGATTTCTGGATGGAAGACCTTTATGAAAATGCCTCCCCTGATTTTGTCAGTGTGATTATGGATGCAGAAGATCCGCTTTTTATTTTGTATACTTCCGGTTCTACCGGCAAGCCGAAAGGAATGCTCCATACCTGTGCAGGATACATGGTATATACAGCTTATACTTTTAAAAATGTATTTAATTATAAAGAAAACGACATTTATTGGTGCACAGCCGATATAGGCTGGATCACAGGACATTCCTACATCCTTTACGGTCCGCTTCTGAATGGTGCAACAACCGTTATTTTCGAAGGAGTACCAACATATCCTGAACCGGACAGATTTTGGGAAGTAATTGAAAAACATAAAGTTACCCAATTCTACACTGCCCCTACGGCAATCCGTTCACTAGCTAAAGAAAGTGTGGAATGGGTAGACAAGCATGATTTAAGCACATTAAAAGTTATTGGATCTGTAGGTGAACCAATTAATGAAGAAGCATGGCATTGGTTTAATGACCATGTAGGCAAGAAAAAATGTCCAGTTGTAGATACATGGTGGCAAACAGAAACCGGTGGAATCATGATCTCTCCTCTCCCATTTGTAACCCCTACCAAGCCAACATACGCCACATTACCATTACCGGGAATCCAGCCGGTTTTAATGGATGACAAACGTAATGAAATCATGGGCAACCAGGTTACCGGAAATCTTTGCATCCGTTTTCCATGGCCGGGTATTGCCAGAACCATCTGGGGAGACCATCAACGGTATAAAGAGACCTATTTTACCGCTTTCCCCGGAAAATATTTTACCGGTGACGGCGCGCTTCGCGATGAAGTTGGATATTACAGAATCACTGGGCGTGTGGACGATGTGATTATCGTTTCCGGGCACAATCTGGGAACTGCTCCGATTGAAGACAGCATCAACCAGCATCCTGCCGTGGCGGAGTCTGCTATTGTGGGGTATCCTCACGACATTAAAGGAAATGCACTCTACGGTTATGTTGTTTTAAAAGAAACAGGGGAAAGCAGACAAAGGGAAAATCTTAAAAAAGAAATCAATCAGCTTATTTCGGAACAGATCGGCCCGATTGCAAAACTGGATAAAATTCAGTTTGTTTCCGGATTGCCAAAAACACGTTCAGGAAAAATTATGCGAAGAATATTACGGAAGATTGCAGAAGGGGACTTCAGTAATTTCGGGGATATTACCACACTGTTAAATCCTGAAATCGTGGAAGAAATAAAAAATGAAAGAGTTTAAATATAAGAGCGGAATATTCCGCTCTTCTTATGTTTTACATTTAATAGATAAATCAAATAAAAAATAAATTACATATAGATAAAACAATAAAATGTTAATTTTTTTAAAAATTATTTAACAAAAGTGAAAAATTATTTATATCTTTATGATAATAAAAACTAGTGCTATGTCAAATATTTTAGCTGGATTATTTGAACCTCACAGCGATTACAAAAAACTAGAAGCGGATCTTGAAGATTCTGGTTTTGAGAATTCAGAATATATTGTATATCTCAACGAAGACAATCATCATTCCCCATATATTGTGAGTGTGGCAGTAAAAGAACATCAGATTGATGATGCTAAAAACGTGTTTAACCAAAATACGGTAATGAAAACATATCTGTTTGAAAATATGAGTCTTGAACAGGCAAATTATACTACCCTTAAAAACTTTATCAGCGCCAGAAACAAAGCGGAAATCCACAATAGCCCGGATGTAAGAATTAAAGGTTCTACCATGGGAATGGATTCCGAAGTAAAATTTTAAAATACAAATGATTAAAATAAATGCCTGAATCCATAGATCCGTCTATGGGTTCTTTTTGTATTTGAAAAGTGCAAAAAATTTCGTATTTTCGTGTAAATATAGGCTTTAGCACGAATGAGTTACGACTTAGAACAAGAAAATAAAGAAATACTCGCCAGATATAAAGATCTGATTTCTAACACATACCGCACTTTGGATGAGGAAAATAATAAACTTATCCGAAAAGCATTTGATATTGCGCTGGACGCTCATAAAGATCAGCGGAGAAAATCCGGGGAACCGTATATTTACCACCCTATTGCCGTAGCGAAAATTGTAGCTACGGAAATCGGTCTTGGAGCTACGTCGATTGCCTGCGCACTGTTGCATGATGTAGTTGAGGATTCTGATTATACCTATGAAGATCTGAAGAAAATTTTTGGTGAGAAAATAGCCAATATTGTCAACGGACTTACCAAGATCTCCATCATGAACCATCAGAACATATCGGTTCAGTCGGAGAATTACAGAAAGCTTCTTCTTACCCTTTCGGAAGATTTCAGGGTGATTCTGATCAAAATAGCAGACCGGCTTCATAACATGCGTACGCTGGAAAGCATGGCTCCGGACAAGCAGAAAAAAATTGCTTCCGAAACCGTGTATATTTATGCTCCTATGGCGCACCGTTTAGGTTTGTACAACATCAAATCCGAGCTTGAAGACCTCTCCTTAAAATATAATAATCCCGACGTTTATACTGAAATTACACAGAAACTCGAGCTGGCCAAAGAAAGCCGCGAACGTTACATTGAAGAATTCAAAAAAGAAGTTTCTGAAAAGCTGCACGAAGAAGGCCTGAATTTTAAGATAAAAGGGCGTGCAAAAGCGATCTCTTCCATTTACAGAAAAATGCTGAAGCAGGGAGTTTCTTTTGAGGAAGTGTATGATAATTACGCCATAAGGATTATTTATAAATCTGATGCGAAGAATGAAAAATTTCTGGCCTGGAAAATTTACTCTATTGTAACGGACGTTTATCACAGTAATCCTTCCAGAATGCGTGACTGGATCACGCAACCACGTTCTACAGGATACGAAAGTCTGCACCTTACGGTTTTAGGACCGGACAAGAAGTGGATTGAAGTACAGATCCGCTCCGAAAGAATGGATGAAATTGCAGAAAAAGGTGTTGCTGCTCACTATAAATACAAAGAAGGATACAAACAAAGCTCCGAAGACAGGAATTTTGAAAACTGGGTAACTGAAATCCGTGAAGTACTGGAGCAACAGCAGAATCTTTCCACTTCCGAGCTTCTGGATAATATAAAACTCAATCTTTACTCCAAGGAAGTTTTTGTTTTCACTCCTAAAGGGGAAATTAAAATTCTGCCAACTAATGCAACAGCCCTTGATTTTGCTTTCTCGGTACACTCAGACTTGGGGATGAAATGTTTGGGTGCAAAAATCAATGGAAAACTTGTTCCGATTTCGTATGTATTACAGAACGGAGACCAGGTTGATATACTTTCGTCACAAAACCAGAAACCAAAATCCGACTGGCTGGAGTTTGTGGTTACCTCAAAAGCCAAATCGAAAATCAAGAGTTATTTAAACTCACAAAAAAATCAGCTGGTAGAGGAAGGAAAAGAAATTCTTCAGCGAAAGCTTCGCCATGCCAAGATTAATTTTAATGATGATGAAGTGAATAAGCTTCAGAAATTTTTTAACCTCAAAACCTCGCAGGAGCTGTTTCTTAAATTTCAAAGCAATGAACTTGACGCAAGCAGCCTGAGAAAATATATTGAAAGTAAAAACGTATTCAACAACCTGCTTTCAAGATTCAGGAAATCCCCTTCAAAAAATACTGCTTTTGTAGAGCCTAAAGAGCAGAACCTGGATATGATTGTCTTCGGTAAAGACGAAGAAAAGCTCAATTATACCTACGCAAAATGCTGTACGGTAATTCCGGGAGATAAGATTTTCGGATTTATTACCATTTCGGACGGAATCAAAGTACACAGCGACAACTGCCCGAATGCCATTAATCTCCGTGCGCAGTATGATTACAGAGTAATCCCTGCCAAATGGGTAAATGCGGAAAGTTTCAAAAACAGAGTGAAAATAGAGATTGAAGGGCTCGACAGGATGGGAATGATCAACGATATTACAACCGTAATCAGCGGTGCGATGGGAATGGATATGAAAAGTATGTCTATTGAATCCAATGACGGTATTTTCACAGGAACTATTAATCTCGAAGTAAAAAATAAAAGTCAGCTTGAACAAACCTTTAAAAAACTCAATGATATTAATGGAGTTTCGAAGGTGAGAAGACTGCAGTCTTAGTACGAGTCTTACAAATACTTTAAAATTTTCAGCAGCAACCAGACTTCAGGAAGCATCCTGATTTCTTTGCTGCAGTATTTTTACTCATTTAATTCGTCCGGTGCAGAAAATTTCCAGGCTTTAGGGATCAAGAATAAAAGAGATAAACTGAGTTCTTTACCTCAAAGTTGTTGGAATAGATGATCGGTACATTTTGTACATGTTTATTGGCTAATAAGAATTTACCATTCAGACTTTTATCGCACTGCTGTCGTTTAAAAATGAAATTGAAATTCAGAATGAGGTGAAGTTTGCCATTCTTATTGCTTCTTTATTGTTGCCATTTCCGGATATCCTGTTCTCAATCTCGGTTCACGCAGAAGATTTACCGAAGCAGACAAAAACTGATCGATTTCTCAGAATGAATTTATTTATCTTGATCGGAATCAGTATTTTGATTTCTTGATTTTCTCAATTCGTCAGACAATAGTTTTTCGATCCTTAGCTTTCTGATGGCCATATTCAATTCGTTTCCGAAAAGGAGAAGATAAACGTTTACATTTACCCACACCATCAGAAGAATCATACTTCCGATTGATCCGTAAAGCACGTTGTAGCGCGCAATATTCTTTATATATAATGCGAAAAGGTAGGTCGTTAACACAAATAGTACTGTGGTTAAGATTGCTCCCGGAATAGCCTGCCTGAATCTTGCAATTTTTACGGTTCCCAACCAGTAAAACAGCGTAAGAAGAATAAAATAAAATAAAGGAAAGGAAACAAAACCGATAATTTCCGAAAGGTTATTAACCAGCCATGAAACATCATAAACAGGTGTAAACTGCTTTAACACCACTTCAGAATAATACAATCCGAAAAGTGCAAGAAAAACAATCAGCACAAAGCCGATGGTAATAAAAAAAGAAAGTATAAATTCTTTGACATCGCTCATCTTTTCGCGGGTATTTTCATTGAATCCATTGATGAGTGAAAACGTTCCGTTCGTGGCAAAAACCAAGGCAAGAACAATAGTCAGATTACTGATTCCCTTCATATTCGGGACGATACTTGCTTCAATATAACTTCGTACATCTCCTTCCATACTTGCAGGGAAAACATTATGCATCAGTACATCAAAGATATAATACTGCAAGGTTTCATAATGCGGCATATAGGGAATTACCGAAAGTATAAAGAGAATGAAAGGAAATAAACTTATTGTAAAACTCCAGGAAATAGCCGCTGCTTTTCTTCCTATTTTGTCTTTAAAAATTCCCCTGATATAAATCTGAAACATTTGCCACAGCGATATTCCCAAAAGGGGAATGTGTATATCATCAAAAAATTCTTGAATTTTATGTATAAATTTTGGAAGTTTCAGACCCATATTATTTTAAAATATTATCTATTTTATCAAAGTTTTTATTTACAAATGTAGGAGAATTCAAACGAAAACCAATTCCCGCACGAAAAAGCCATTGTGTCGCAGAATAAAAATTTTCATTAGAGCTATTGATCAAGTTGAGCTGCGCACCGGCGCCGAAAAAACATTTTCCATTATCATAACCGATTCTCCCGTTAGAATAGCCCCCAATATTAAATTCATGAAAATCTTCGCCAATGAGTTTTGCGTAGTATATTTCAGGATAAACTTCCAATATGGCATACCAGTTTTTAATTTTTTTCTGAATACCCCCACCCGATCTTAAAGCAATCCTGATATCTTTAGACGGACTGTTTTGAATTTCAGTAAAAGTATTTCCCTGATAGATTGTTTTATTCATATCACTAAGAATATTGTACTGGTAAAAAAGGCCTGTACTTACCACGAAAACATCCTTTAGAGGCTGATAGGTCATATTGTTAAAACTTCGGTAATCCGATTTATTTCCTATCCAGAGATAACTCGTTTCCCCTTTAAAAGAGCGGTATTTTGCATCCGGAAACTGCAGGTATCCTTCTTCGTTATAATCACTGCCATACAGCATTTGTAAAAATTCTTTGGTATCCTGAAAATACAGACCTTTTACCTGGCTGAAATACAGATATTGCCTGATTTTCGGACTTAGGAAAAAAGTAAATCCAAAATTAAAATATTTCGTCTTTCCTTTTTCAGGATCGTCATTATTGATATTGGTAAGCTTTGGTGCAAATGAAAAACTTACATCCAGCCATCTGTACCGCAGAAAAAATTCTGTATAAAATGCGTCATTCGGTCTTAATCGATAAATCTTATTTTCATATAACAACCCAAATGAATTATGCAGATAACTCAGTCCTCCTACAACAGAAATTTTCTTTTTATCTTCTTCCAGATATCGTGCTTCATCATTTTTATTAATTTCCTGTGCAAAAGAAATTAGTGGAAAAAAGTAAAACAAAAAAAGTAAAACTGATATTTTCATTGGATTGGTGTGGTACAAAAATAATGATTTTTTCAGACTTTGTTCGTACATGGAAAAGTGCGATTATGAATTCTGTTGATTTATAAATATCTTTGAAGCTTAATTAGGAATAAATGCAGATTAACTTGCTTTGTATCGGTAAAACGGATGATAAGGAAATTACTTCCCTGATCAGTTATTATATCAAAAGACTACCTAAACACTGGAATTTTGAAATCATTGAAATTCCGGATGTAAAAAATGCCAGAAACCTGTCTCCCGAGCTTTTAAAAAAAGAAGAAGCCAAACTTTTTCTGAATTACATAGACCGAACAGATCTTGTAATGATTCTTGATGAAAAAGGTAAACAATTTACCAGCCGTGAATTTTCTCAGAAAATAGATGCCTGGATGAATTCTTCAGTGAAAAAAATTCATCTTCTGATTGGTGGTGCATACGGGTTTTCGGAAGAAGTTTACGCCAGAGCCAACGAAAAAATATCGTTATCAAAAATGACTTTTACACATCAGATGATCCGGCTTTTTATTGTAGAGCAGTTGTATCGCGCAGATCAGATTTTGCAGGGAAAACCCTATCATAATGACTGATAGAGCTTTTAAGTTTTTATTAAATTGGTTTCGGCGGCTCCGCCGCCGAAACCAATTTAATAAAAATACATATCATTATTTCTTAACTTCACATTTAGAGTAATATTCTATCAGCAAAGGTTTCTCATATCCCAGGCTTACTGCCTTATCAAGACTTGCACAAGCTTCCTTCGGCTTAGCCGTTTCGAATAAAATTAAGGCTTTATTTACATAGGCCTGAGCAAATTTAGGATCAATTGAAATTGCTTTGTTGACATCAGCGAGAGCTTCCTTATTTTTTTTCAGTTTAAAGTAGACGTCACCTCTTCCACTGTAGAGAAGGGATTCCGGTTTTTCTGAAATTAGCTGGTTATAATCTTTTAAGGCACCTTCAAGATCACCGCTGTTCTTTTTAAGATTGGCCAGTCCGGTTCTTGCGTAAATATTATCCGGGGCAAAACTGAGAATCTGATTTAAATCCTTCGCTGCCAGATCTTTCTTGCCTAAATTTTCATAAACTTTAGAACGGGTAAGGTACATATCTGCATTTTCAGGTTCAAGCTTAAGTCCCTGATTAAGATAATCCAATGCAGCCTGTTTATTTCCTTTTTGTCCGTGAATAGAACCTAAATTAGCATACACTGCAGCAGACATAGGATCCGCTTTTAATGCAGATTCATATGATTTGAACGCTGCGGTTGTTTTACCAAGCCTTCTCTGTGACGTACCCAGATAATTGTAATATTCTGATTTGAATTTCTGAATTTTTTCAGTTTGAACCAATTTGGAATATTCTTCCTCCGCACATTTGTAATCCGCTTTACGGAAACAATCTTCGGCAATTTTTTTATCCTGCGCCTGCAGCGATACTATGGAGCATGTTAATGCTAAAAGAAATAGAGTTTTTGTCATGAGGTTATATTTTGTTTATTGATTACTTTTCTTGCGAGTGCAGAAAACACCACTCCCAATAAAGTTCCAACAAACGCCCCCACCAAAATATCTATCGGGAAATGCACTCCTAAATAAATGCGGCTGTATGATATTATTGCAGCCCACACAAATATAGCATAAGGAAACCATTTAATCTTATTTTTTAACAAAATACTTAAATAAGCTGCCAAAAAGAATGTATTGGAAGCATGGGCAGAATAAAACCCGAACTGTCCGCCGCATTTCACAATCCTCATGTGATCCTGAAGAGAAGGATCATGGCAAGGCCTAAGCCTTTCTATACCATGTTTAAAAACACCGGCAAGCTGATCTGATATCGTTACCCCTATTGCAATAAATACTAGGATAAAAATTAATGATCTCAGCTTGTAATTTTTATATAGAAAATAGCAGAAAATAATATAAAGCGGAACCCAGATCCAAGTGCTGGAAATCAACATCCAGAACTGGTCAAAAGAAGAATCTCCTAAATTATTGAGAAATAAAAAGACTTTTTTATCTTCCTGAATAATTTCCTCCATACGTTATCTGCTTACAGGTCCTTCATAGGTTTCATCCTCTGAAGGTTTTGGTTTTGGAGGTTCATTTGAAGACTGGGAATCAGCAAGAATATCGCTTTGAACATCTTTCATCGGATTAAAATCTTTTGCGGCGTCTTTTACTTTTTCAATCTCACGCTTGATCTCAGAAACAGGATTATCCGTTTCTTTCATGATCTCGGTTTTGATATCTTCCACTGCACCACGCATCTTTCTTACCCCTGCACCCAGATCACGGGCGATTTGAGGAAGCTTATCCGGTCCGAATAATACTACGATTGCCACGGCAATCAGTGCCATTTCTCCAATGCTTAGTTCCATGTTACAAAATTACAAAAGATAAGTGAATCTCAATACTTATTATTAAGTTTTAATAAAATATTAAGTTTTAAAACGTATTCTTTTTAATCAAATCTATATCCGTTATAAGCTGCTGCATATCAGATTGTAGGGTACCATTATAAATTCCTCTGATTTTTCTCTGCCCATCTACAAGAATAATATGTTCTGTATGAAGAAATTCTGCACTGTCGCGCGTAAATCCTAAAGCTTCTTCAGCAAAATAAGATTTCCGGGCAAGACTGTATATTTCATTTTTATTTCCGGTAAGAAAGTGCCAGTTTGCATTTGTAATTTTATGCTTTGTTTTAAAATCTTTCAATTTTTCTGAGGTATCAATCCAGGGTGTTACTGAAAAAGAAAGTAAGATTACATCGGGATCATTTTTATATTTACGGTCTACCAGTTTCAGATTTCTGATCATGTTGGGACAAATACTTCCGCATGATGTAAAAATAAAGCTGGCAATATGTATTTTATGATCCGTTATTTTATCCGTAATTACCCTATTGTCCTGATCAACAAAAGAAAAATGTTGAATGGTATGATTAATTTTATCGGAAGCTTCCTCTTTAGATAAAAATTGGGGCTCAAAATCCGGCGTGTTGTAATAAGGTACATCTTGTTTTTTTTGCCGGCATGAAAAAAGCAGCAAAAAAACGATCAGGCTACTTCTTAAAAATACGTTCTGTAACATTTACACAATTTTTTGTTCCTAATAAGCCATAGCGTTTACCCTGCTTTACGAAATAATTGGATCTTATCTTACCATTGTCATAAAATTGTTTCTGACTTCCTTCTTCGTATCCTAATTTATAATGCATATCCCTTACCAATTGTCCGTTCCTGTTCCACTCCCGATATTCACCGTTATTTTCTCCCTCAGAGAAAGAACCTGAAATTTTTATATTTCCATTTTCCCACCATTCTTTTAATGTTTTTACTTTGGTTCCGTTCTCAAAAAAACGCCTTCCTGCCAACCTACCGTTCGGATAAAATTTTTTCCATTCTCCATGTTCTTTTCCTTGATAAAAAGCAACAATTTCTGCAGTATCTTTTGTATTGGAGAACATTGAATATACAATACCTGAAAAAGGCTGATTATTCAGCAGTATGATTCCATTCTTATTTTCCAAATGAATATCGTCCAGATTATAATATTTCATGCGTTCTTTATCTGATGAACCACAAGAAAGTAAAGTAAAAAATAAAATACTAATTACTGACAGTTCCCGGAGTTCCATAGAAGCCATTTCCGTTAATATAAGGGTCTGAACTGGTAATATGATAATGATAAATCCCGTTGGGATAATCTGCAGTTGCAGATGTATGACCATGGTAAGCATCCAGTGAAGTATTGGCAACCGCTACGCCGTTTTCTTCAGGACCATACACCGGAAAACCATCCAGTAAAAAACCCAACAGTGCAGATTTTGACGCTTTAACAGTAGTAAGGTATTTGGGTTCGACATGGTAATGATAATCTCCTCCCTGTGCAGGATGTCCCCACCACTGATCGAAAGAAACAATCTCTCCTGATAAGGGCTGATTTGGCCCTGCATATTGATTGAAAAAAGGCACTCCGTTAAGTGAGACACCAATGGGTCCCAGAGGTGTGGCTGGATGAGCTGAATTCACTGCCGGATTCAGAGGAATTTTGAATGTATAATTTTTTGTTGAAATCGAATTAGGATTTTTAGAAAATGTGTATCCGCCATAAGTTGTCCCGGAAAAATTTTCGTAAAGACTATTTCCCGTAGGATAATAAACACTTTTATGATCTGGTGTTCCTGTTGTTTTAATATAAACATACGTACCATCTGAAGTTATACTTGCTGCTCCATATATTTTTTTGTAAACCGCAGGAACTTCAGAGGTATTGTTATTGCTATTATTTTGTGAAGAGTCATCATTGCTGCTGCAATTAATAAGCGTGATCGCAGATATAATCCCTGATAAAATTTTTATTTTTTTCATATTCATGCTATTTTGTTCAAATATATAAAAATAACGCAATCAAAATCAAAGAATTGAACAATATTATATAAAAAACGAACCTTACATTAGGTCCGTTTTTTTATTTAACTCAAGTTCTTCTTTTTTTATACCCTTCTTCTGAAAATTGTAATAAGTAATGATTACGCTTACGGCCATTAAAATAAAAGCTAAGAAGAAAGGTGCTCCCGAAAATTTAAACGGGGCTTCATCATGCGTGAAGAAATAAAATAAATTGGTCATCATTGGCGGACCGATAATCGCAGTTGCACTCATAAGACTGGTGAGCGCTCCCTGAAGCTCTCCCTGCTCGTTGGAAGGTACATTTTTTGTAATCACCGACTGAAGTGCAGGCCCGCAAATTCCTCCTAAGCAATAAGGAATTAAAAAAACGAACATCATCCATCCCTTTGTAGCAAATGCAAACAACAGCATTCCGATTGCGTAAAGTGTCAATCCGTAATAGATGCTTTTCTGTTCGCCCAACTTTGGGGTTGTCCATCTTATCAGCCCGCCCTGAACTAATCCTACCAATAAGCCAACTACTCCTAAGGAGATTCCCACCATTCTTTCATTCCAGTTGAATTTATACATGGTAAAAAAGCTCCAGTTGCTTTGCACAGCGTGTCCGGCAATATAAATCAGAATTAAAGAAACAATTAAACCTGAAATTTCAGGATGTTTTCCTAAAAATTTAAAGGATCCGACCGGGTTAGCGCGCTTCCAGTTGAATTCTCTTCTTTTATCTTTATCAAGACTTTCGGGCAGAATAAAATAGCCGTAAAGAAAATTTAAAAGACACAATCCAGCTGCAGCATAAAAGGGGACCCTGGCTCCGTAATGTCCTAAAAGTCCGCCCAACACAGGCCCGATGATGAATCCAAGTCCGAAAGCAGCTCCAATAAGTCCAAAATTCTTGGCGCGGTCTTCATCTGTTGAAATATCTGCAATATAGGCACTTGCCGTTGTAACACTTGCCCCTGTAATTCCCGCAATAACTCTTCCGATAAACAGCCATATGATGGTAGGAGCCAAAGCCAGCAGAACATAATCTATGGCAAATCCGAAAAGAGAAATGAGGATGATTGGCCTTCTCCCGAATTTATCACTAAGATTTCCCACTACCGGCGAAAAAATAAACTGTGTAAATGCATAGGCAAATCCCAGCCAGCCGCCGTATTTTGCAGCTTCACTGATATCACTGTGAATCAGTTCCTCAATAAGTTTAGGAACCACCGGAATAATGATACCCCATCCCGTAATATCAATTAACAACGTAATAAATATGAAGCTCATTGCCGCTTTTTTCCTTGAGTTTTCCATAATGATGCAAAAATAATCAAATCGGGAAAAATAATGATTCTAAATTGCAGGTTACGAATGGGTAATGAAATGATAAATTATTAATGGTGAATTTAATTTTTTTGATGTCTGTATATAATCGTTACTATTTTTTGGAAGACAGCTATTGTTAATGTTTATAAAATATTGAAATATTGGCTTTGACCTTAGCCCTGATTGAGCGGCATGTCTGAGCTCTTTTTCTATTGGTGCGGCGGCTCCGCCGCCGCTCCAATAGAAAAAAGCGAGTAGCGAAAGCAGGAAAAAGCTCCTAATTAAATTGAAGAGTTTGAGGATTTGAGATTCCGGAGTGTGAATTTAAAGAATTAATATGAAATACAAACAGTAAGCAATCAACAATTGACACAGCAACAAAAAAAGCCTTTCACATTGGAAAGGCTTTCTTATTTATTGTAGTTTACTTTTATTTTGAAGCAAGTACTTCTTTGTTGGTAGTAGATTTACCGTGAACTTCCTCTTCTTTACCTGTTTTCAGGAAGTCATAGGCAATTGCCGATGCCACGAAGATGGATGAATAAGTACCGAAACCGATACCGATTAACATCGCAAACATAAATCCTCTCAGATTATCTCCACCAAAAATAAAGATGGCCAAGATTACAAGGATTGTAGTAAATGAAGTATTGAACGTTCTACCCAGCGTACTGGAAATTGAATCATCAAATAACCCTGCCAATGTTAATGATTTCTTCTCTCTTAAATATTCCCTGATCCTGTCAAAGATAATTACCGTATCATTAATGGAATATCCTAATACCGTAAGGATGGCTGCAATAAAATCCTGGTTGATCTCCATATTGAACGGCATATATTTGTGAAGCAAAGAATATGCTCCCAAAATAATAACTGCATCGTGGAACAATGCTGCTACCGCACCAAGGGAGAACTGCCATTTTCTGAATCGCAATAAGATATAAATAAAGATAATTCCTAATGCTCCCAGCACCGCATATAACCCGTGAATTTTGATATCGTCCGCAACAGAAGGTCCTACTTTTTCGGAAGAAATAATTCCTGCATGTTCTTTATCTGCAGATTTAAAATCTTTTAACGTTGTTCCTGCAGGTAATTCTGATTTTAATCCTTCGTATAATTTCTGCTCAATAACCTGGTCAGCTTTCAAAGATTCGTCTTCGATAAGGTAATCAGTAGAGATCTTTAATTGATTGTTATTTCCGAAAGTTTTGGCTTCTACTGAAGAGTTTTTGCCGTCTTCCGTTTTAAATAATGCTACCAGTTTGTTTTCAACATCTTCTGCTTTTACGTCTTTGTCGAATCTTATTACATAATTTCTACCACCCGTAAAATCAATCCCATATTTGAAACCATGCGTAGCGATTGAAATGATACAAACCACCGTTAAAACAGCTGAGAAAATGTAAGCATATTTTCTTTTCCCGATGAAATCAATCCAGGTATTTCTAAAAAGATTCTTAGTTGCCGGCGTCCATACAGAAAGTCCTTTTCCTTTATTTAATCTTGAGAAGATCATTACTCTTGAAAGCAATACAGACGTGAATAGTGTCATTGCAACCCCAATCATCAGAGTTAAGGCAAAACCTTTGATAGGTCCTGTTCCGAAGAAGAACAATACCACTGCCGTTAAGAAAGTTGTGGTATGACCATCAATAATCGCATTCAATGCATGTTTAAATCCGTCTTTATAAGCTTCAAGGATACTTTTCCCTGCAAATAATTCTTCTTTTGTTCTTTCATAAATGATAACGTTTGTATCAACCGCAACCGCCATCGTTAAAACGATACCCGCGATACCAGGAAGCGTAAGCGTGAAATCTCCCGAATCCATAATACCAAAAATATAGAAAAGGTTGATGATCATTGCAATTACTGCATAAACACCCGCTCCACCGTAATAGAAGATGATATAAACAATAATGATAGCAAATGCGATCATGAATGACATCAAACCTGCATCAATAGATTCCTGACCTAAAGAAGGACCTACAACCGTAGCCTGAACTACTTTTGCACCAGCAGGCAATTTACCCGCTCCCAAAACATCTACCAGCTCTTTGGCTTCTTCCTGAGAGAAGTTACCGGAAATTTGTGTTCTACCGTTAGGAATTGCATTTACAACGTTCGGTGCTGTGTATACTCTGTTATCAAGCGTTACGGCAACTGGTTTCCCAACGTTTTTCTCCGTTAGTGTTTTCCATTCTTTTGCTCCTTTCGAATCCATCTGCATATCTACCACCACTCTGCTCAATTCATCGTAGCCGATATTTGCGGTTTCAACAGCACCGTCTACAGGAGCTTTCTGGTTGATATTTCCTCTGATAGCATACAATACCAAGCTTTCAGCATCTGAAGCCTCAGGCTTGTATCCCCACATGAATTGAGTATATTTAATGTTTGCAGGACGTAAAGATTGTGCAACTTTGCTGTTTAAAATTTTATTTACAACAGCCGTATCAGACAATTTTACACTTCCTACTGCACTTTGGCTCATGGATTTACCTTTCTGCAAAATGTTCAGAAGGTTTACATTTTTGGCAACGCCCATAGAATCGCCTTTTGCAGCGATCATTGTAGTTAATGTCTGGAAATAAGGATATACTTCAGGAGATTGCTGTACTTCCCAGAACTGAAGTTTTGCAGAAGTCTGAAGCATCTTTTTCACTTTATCAATGTCCTTCATTCCCGGCATTTCAACAGAAATTCTGGCAGTACCCGGAACCCTCTGAACGTTTGGCTGGATCGCTCCCAGTTTATCAATTCTGGTTCTGATCACCTCGAAAGCCGTTCCTACAGATGCATCAATCTTTTTCTTAACAATCGCTTTTACCTGCTCGTCAGGCGTATTGTACTTTACCTCAGTAAGCGTGGTATTTCCGAAAAGTTCCGGATCTGCCAGTTTAAGGTTGGTACCTTTTGCTTTGTTAACTGCATCGAACTGCTCAAAGAAATTGTCGATGTACGATCTTGTAGAATTCTTCTGAACTTCATCTGTTTTGTTCAAAGCCTCAATAAGAACAGGATTTGTGGAATAATTGGTTAAATCATTCACCAGATCTCTCTGATTGATTTCCAAAAGAACGTTGATCCCTCCTTTAAGGTCAAGACCAAGTTTCATTTCCTTGTCTCTGGCTTTGGTGTAATAAAGTTTTGTGAATCCAAGATTCAGTGTATCCTTAGAAAGTCTTGTGATTTCTTTCTGATACTTCTCCGGATTGTCTCCTGCAATAGCAGTCGCCTGCTTTTCAATTTTGCTGGTGTACCATGTTGGTAATAGCTCGTTTAAGCAAATCAACCCTAGTACAATAGCAACAATTGTAATAAGTCCTTTTCCTTGCATTTTGTTATAACTACGTTAAATTAAGTCGGCAAATATAATCATTTTCTTGAATTTTATGAATTTTTAACAACAGAAATCATTTATTTTCAGATATATCGGTATTCTTATTTTTATTTAAGATTTAATAATTTTTTCCTGCTATTTTAATGAATTTTATAATGTTTTTATGGTATGAAATTTTCATTCTGATATAATACACTAAATATCAAAATATTATGAAAAATTTACTTTTTTATGCAGGTTTGTTTTCTTTCAGCATCTTTAATGCGCAAAGTATTAACCTTGAAGAATTTGCAACAGGTTTTACCGCTCCGGTAGAAATCACTCACGCCAACGATACCAGAATGTTCGTAGTACAGCAAAACGGCATCATTAAAATCGTACAGCCGAACGGAAGCATAAATTCATCCAACTTCTTAGACATCAGTTCTAAAATTACCTATGGAGGAGAAAGAGGACTTTTAGGACTTGCTTTTCATCCGCAATACTCTACCAATGGGTATTTTTTTGTGTATTACAATGATACCAGCGGAAATATTACGGTAGCAAGATACACCAGAAGTTCCAATCCGGATGTTGCGGATCCCACTACTGAAAAAATTGTTCTGAATCAGCCAAAACCATTTGACAATCACAACGGGGGAAGCATTCATTTTGCACCGGACGGCTATCTGTGGATTGTGACGGGTGATGGAGGAAGTGGCGGCGACCCCAATAACAACGGGCAAAATAAAAATTCTCTTTTAGGCAAATTATTGCGGCTGGACATCAATTCCACAGGTCCGTACAATATTCCACCGGATAACCCTTTTGTTGGCACTGACGGCGCTGATGAAGTGTGGGCGTACGGGCTGAGAAACGCATGGAAATTCAATTTTGATACGGCTTCCGGCAATGTTATGATTGCAGATGTTGGACAGGGTAATATCGAAGAAATCAACAGAATGCCCATCACACAGGCAGGAATCAATTACGGCTGGAGATGCTATGAAGGCAATAATGCCTATAATACATCCGGCTGCGCAGCACAATCAACCATGACTTTTCCCGTTGCTGCCTATAACCATTCCGGCGGAAGATGTTCCATAACGGGAGGATATGTTTACAGAGGCTCATTATATCCGGCTCTCCAGGGAAAATATATTTTTGCCGATTACTGTTCTACGCAGATCGGAATTCTGAATAATGATGATTCCATCACGTGGTCGGCGGCATTTTCAGGAAATAATTTTTCAACATTCGGAATTAATAATCAGAACGAACTTTTCGTAGCAGCAGTAAACAACGGAAAGATATTCAGGGTAACGACTTTAACTTTGAATATCAAGGAAAATGAACTTTCGGCACAGATAAAAATCTATCCCAACCCTGCCTCTGAAAAGGTTTTCATTGAGGGAATTGAGGAAAAAAATGCAACCGTTGACATTACCAATACTGAAGGAAGAAAAGTATTGGAAGGTGCAAAAATTGAAAGTGACCATAGCTTAAATATTTCAGGAATACCTACAGGCGTTTATTTCCTTCATATTAATACGGAAAATCAGAAATCGTACAGTAAAAAATTAATTATAAAATAATTTTCAGAATTTAATAGAGCTTCAGTCAGTTTTGACTGGAGCTTTTTTTATAAAATATAAAATTCCCAATATGGGCAGGATCAGTATTAACTTTACTGCAACTGAAAATCTTTCCGTTTCGCCATCAAACAAAATAGCAGGAATTAAGGAAACAAAAAGGAAGGCTGTAATAAAAAATACATATTCCCACCATGAAAATTTTTCGGGCTTTGTTTGCCCACTGTCTCTTTTATATTTTAAGCTTAAAATCCAGAATCCTAAGAACAAAATCATATAAGGGAAGGTCCAGATTCTGTAGGTATCATATGCAATGGAATGAAGAATTAACGGAATTGCTGAAATAACAATAAGCAAAATAAACAATTGGATATTCAGCTTAAATTCTTTAAAAATCATCCATAAACAGAAAACAATGGGAATTCCATAAAATATTGTTGCTTTCGAAATAAAAATTCTTTGAAAAAAATATTCATATTGTTCACTAAAATAATACGTAAAACTTTTAGTATAGGCTGAACAGACCGAGTCGGCAACTTTTTCAGATATTGATGATTGTTTTAAATAGGAAAATAGTTGTGTATAGTAATTTCCACCGTTGACTTCCTGATAGCCTGAAATAAAAACAGCACTTAGAAACGGCAATGTTAAAAATAAAGCAAGCTTCTTTATAACATTTGGAGAAAATACATTTTTAATAGAAAATTTCCTTTCCGGCACCTGATTGACAATAATGGCAAAACAGCAGACAGGAAGCATTAACACAATTGAAATTTCATGAATAAAAATACTGAAAACTGCAATGATTGATGCCGGAAACAATTTGTTTCGGGTAATAAGGTAAACTGTAAAAATCGTCATCAGGAAAACAACATGATCCAAATACCCTATCAAATGAGCAGAAAATACAATATACTGGGAAAGAAGGAAAATGACAAAAAACAGGATCCTGTAACAACTTCTTGTATTATTCCAGGTTATTTTTACTGCGATGCTGGCGATGAAAAAATACAATACCGCCAACACCAATACAGAAAGAGCAGTGACTGAAAATGCATTTTTTTCACATAAAAAGCCTAATAATTCTCCAGCCAAACCTCTTTTGATAAATCCGAACCTGTAATCTACCAGCCAGTGAGACTGCGCCCATTGGTTCGGTATTCTTATGGTTTTTGAAACACTGAAAACCAGTGCGTACAGATAAAGAAATATCAGAAGAAATTTCCTGTACATACTATCAGATCGTCATCGAGAAAATTCTCGTTTCCGGTTTGTTGCGCATCATTCTGAGATCGAAAACCATGGCTACATTTCTTGTAAAGGCTCTTCCTTTCTCCGTAATCTGGATATGATGCCCATTGATTTCCACCAATTCATCATTTTCCATTTCTTTCAGCATATCAAAAGCATTTTCAAGTTCAGGAAAAGAGTTGTTGATATCGAAAGTTGTTTCCAGCTGACACATTAAATTCAGAATATGCCTTCTTATGGTAAGATCTTCATCGTTCAGGATATGTCCTTTTACAACAGGGATCTGTCCTTCTTCCACTATTTTCTGATATTCTTCCACCGTTTTTACATTTTGGGCAAAAGCATACCAAGAATCCGAAATAGCAGACATTCCCAACCCAACCATCAGCTGGGTCTTGCTGGAAGTATATCCCATAAAATTCCTGTGAAGTTTTTTCTGAATCAAAGATTGATACAGATCATCATGTTCAAGCGAAAAATGATCCATCCCGACTTCAATATAGCCTAATTCTTCCAATAATTTTTTACCGTCTTCATATAAACGGCGTTTTTCTTCCCCGCTTGGAAGATCGTTTTCATCAAATCCTCTCTGCCCCACTCCTTTCACCCACGGAACGTGTGCGTAAGAATAAAAAGCAAGACGATCCGGCTTCAATTCCATTGTTTTACGAATGGTGTATTCCATCGCCTCCCAGGACTGATGCGGAAGTCCGAAAACAAGGTCGTGACTGATGCCTCTATACCCGATTTCCCTTGCCCATTCCGTTACTCTTTGTACATTTTCAAAAGGCTGAATTCTGTTGATTGCTTTCTGAACTTTCAGATCGTAATCCTGTACACCGAAGCTCACTCTTCTGAAACCAAGATCATATAAAGTCTGAAGATGCTCTCTTGTAGTGTTATTCGGGTGACCTTCAAAAGAAAATTCCTGGTCTTGTGCAATTTCCACGGTTTCAAAAATGCCTTCCAGTAAAGTTTTCAGGTTCTGCGGAGAAAAGAAAGTCGGTGTTCCACCACCCAAATGAAGTTCTTTCAGCTTAGGCTTTTCATTAAAAAGGTTAAGATACAGCTGCCATTCTTTCAATACACTTTCCAGATATGGAATCTCAACACTGTGCTGTTTGGTAATACGCTTGTGGCAGGCACAGAACGTACACAATGCTTCACAGAATGGTAAATGGATATAGATAGAAATTCCTTCTTCCGCATTCGATTCCTTAAAAGTCCTGATGACACTCTGCTTCCACAATTCCGGAGAGAAACTGGTTTCGTCCCAATACGGAACAGTAGGATAGGAAGTGTATCTTGGGCCGGGAATATTATATTTATCTATTAAAGAATTCATTTTCGATTTAAAATTTTAATGAACTTTCAGCAAGTTTCATCTTACAAAATTACGCATATCTGATGAATTTTTAACCATGAAATATATTAGCATCTATTTTTTGAAATTTATAATCACTCTAAATACTTGTATAATCAGAAAGTAAGCTTCACTAATGAAATCCTGTTTTTTCCTGCAAAAACAACGGTATTTGAATCAATCCATTCACAGACATAGAAACCTTTTTCATCGGAAATCTTTTTCCACGTTTTCCCAAAATCTGATGAATAGCTGATGTGTTGATCTCCTACAGCAATAATCTCCTTTCCTTTCGAGCCCGGTTTGATTTTAACACAGGTGGTATATCCTGCATTTTCTCCCGAAGCCTGAATCTGCCAGCTTTCACCGCCATTGTTCGTTGTAGCGATGTTATTGATATTGGCTTCCTGCTGTGTATAATCTCCACCAACAGCAATTCCGAATCTCGATGACGGATCGATATCCAAAGAGTAAATCCCGGTTGAAGAACTTCCGTTTACAAAATTCACTTCTTTTCCATACAGCTTTTCTCCCATTTTATAAGAATAAAACTGTCTTGATTTTTTTCCGCCCGTCACAAACCAGAACTCTTCATCATGAATAAAGATATTGGTATTGCTTGCGGCAAAAGCAGCTTCTCCTTCTCCTATTTCAAATGACTTTCCGCAAGGCAGAGTTTCCCAGCTTTTACCACTGTTTCTGGTGATTACGATATTCATGCATTTCCCGTAAGGATCACCTAGTGCAATACCATTTTTTCCTGAAAAAGAAAGAGCATCATAAAACGCTGTTTTTGCCGTATCGGTATGAATGATCTGATATTTTAAACTTTTTTTATCAATCTTAAAAAAATAAGCGGGACTCTCAATATTAATAGCATAAAAATATTTTTTATCCTGAGCCAATGTCCGGAACTGCAGCTTTTGATCTGACAATACAATTTGTTTCTGATTTTCTGGGTTATTTAAGTCAACGTACCCGAATTTGGAATCTGTACCGCTGTACCATATTTTATTGCCATAAAGCTGCAAAGCACGGATGCTTACTTTATCATTCAGAATGGTTTTAAAATGCTCTATCTGCTGAGAAAATGTAAGTACTCCCAAGAATAATAGTGAAAATGGTATTATTTTTTTCATAGGTAACAAAAATAAAAAATCCACAGTTTGTTCTGTGGATTTTTTCAAATATATTATTTTTTTAAAGATCAAGATCCGGTTTTTCCAGCGGCTCCTGCTCTGCTTTGAAAGTTTCGCCGTAACCAACCTTATGAAGTTTACTGTTTCTAAGACTGTAGGTGAAGTAAATTAAAACTCCCAGTGCAAGCCAGCCCATAGAAAGGTATTTTGCTTCATGGCTCAGGTTCCAGATTAGATAAACGTTGATACAGATTCCTAATGTTGCAATAACAGGTAGTGCCGGCACTTTAAATGATCTTGGCAGATTCGGTTCTTTTTTTCTGAGAATCCAAACCGCTACACACACCATTGTGAAAGCGAAAAGAGTACCGAAACTTGTCATATCCGCGAGTTTGCTGATTGGCGTTAAAGCGGCTATCGTAGCAATTACAATCCCTAAAAGCATTAAGCTTTTGGCCGGGGTTTTTCTTACAGGATGAACATCGCTGAACATTTTCGGAATAAGCCCGTCTTTAGACATTCCAAGGAAAATTCTTGATTGTCCCATGATCATTACCATTAATACAGAAATCAAACCAATTGTTGCTGCTATTGTAATGATATATCCTGCCCAGCCTTGTCCTGCAATTTCAAAAGCATAAGCAACCGGTGCTTTAATAGCGTCCGGATATTTTCCCTGAGGATCAAAATCCGAATAATGCATCATCCCTGTTAAAACAAGAGACACCAGAATATAAAGACCTGTACAAACCAACAATGAAACAATGATGGCGAAAGGCACATCTTTTTTAGGATTAATTGCTTCACCTGCCTGAGTGGAAACAGCATCAAAACCGATATAAGCAAAAAATATGGCAGCAGCTCCGGAAACAATTCCCTGGATTCCGTATGCTTCTTTCATTTTATCACCTTCCATTACCATTTTCTGTGCAGGAATAAAAGGATCCCAATTAGAGGTATTAATAAAAAATACACCTGCAATAATCACAAACAATACTGCCGAAACTTTCATGATTACAATAAGGTTATTGGTCTTAGCGGCCTCTTTTGTTCCTTTGATCAGAATTCCGATCACAAATAAAACGATAAGGAAAGCTGGTAAATTCATAGAAAAACCTTCCCCAGTATAACTGGCTGGGTCAGAAGTAAGATATTCGGGAAGATGAATACCGAACATTTTTAAAAGTTTATTAAAATAGCCGGACCATGATACAGCCACCGTCATAGATCCCATTGCATACTCGAGGATAAGCCCCCATCCGATGATCCAGGCAAAGATCTCTCCCACCGTTCCGTACGCATACGCATACGCAGATCCTTCCACAGGAAGTATGGAAGCAAATTCAGAATAACATAATGCAGCGAAAATACAAGCGATTCCTGCAATGATAAAAGAGATGGCTAATGCGGGTCCTGCATGGTAGTAAGCTCCGGTACCTGTAAGTACGAAAATTCCCCCTCCAATGATAGCACCGATCCCGATAGCTGTAAGACTCCATTTACCGAGTACTCTTTTGAGCTGACTGCTTTTCATATCATTTTCGAAAGCACTCATCGGTTTCTTGGTCCAAATTTTAGACATATTTTATTATTTATTAAAGATTTACGAAAATATAAAAATTTTAGAAACCTTAACGTTTATTAATACAATTTCATTATTTTTTTTAAATAAAGGCAGATAAAAAACTGATTTTCATAATATTTAAATCATTTTAAAATATACCTTTTTTTATTTATTTTTGATCTCATGAACCTATACAATCTTTTCGTAAAACCCTACGAAACCTACACAAACCTTCAGATTTTCCTGGAAGCCTTTGCAACCGTATTCGGAATTTTAAGTGTTTATTTTTCCATTAAAAAGAATATCTGGGTCTATCCTACAGGAATTATTTCCACGCTTATTTATGTCTATATTCTTTTCAATTTCGGGCTGTTGGGCGACTGTATGATTAATGTCTATTATACGGTAATGAGTATTTACGGATGGGTTTTATGGGCAAAAAATTCGGATGACCATGTTCACGTTGAAGTTTCATGGGCTACAAAAAAAGAATGGCTGTATGGGATTTTACTTTTTGCCTTAAGTTTAATCTTAGTAACTGTAGTATATTATTATAAGCCGTATATCGACAACAGTTTTTCAATGGAAAACATCAGTTTAGGGCTGTATCACCTGGATTGGGGCAATTGGTTAGATGTAATCACCACGTCCGTATTTTTAGTAGGAATGTGGTTTATGGCAAAAAGACGCATTGAAAACTGGGTTTTCTGGATCATCGGAGATTTTATCTGTATACCTATGATGATTTATAAAGGTCTCGGTATCACTTCGGTTCAATATTTGGTATTTACTATAATGGCAATCCAGGGCTATATTACCTGGAAAAAAAGTTTAAGAAAAAGTTAGAAAGTCATGAAAAATTTATTAAAAATAGCATTTAGCGTTGTAACGATAGCAGGTTTAGTATCATGTACAGCGTACGCGGATCCTTATGCCAATGCTTATGGAGATCCATATTATGATAACGGATATTATTATGCACCACAAGGGTATTACGGCGGTGGCGGATATTGGGGAAATGATGGATACTACTATCGAAATAATATGAATTATTATTATGATAACGGTATGCCGTATTATTACCAGAACTACAATAACTCTAGAAGAAAAGTATACCTGGAGAGAAGATCAAGTGGTGAAGCAACTTCTGCAAGACCAAATAACGGTTTCAGAGGAAATGTAAACGATGGCACTTCCAATAACGGCGGTTTTAGAAACAGCAACAGACAAAATAATAATCAAAGGTCCAATAATGGTTTCAGAAATCAGCAGCAGAATACACAGCAGCCTCAAAACAACGGAGGGTTTAGAAACAATTCCAATAATTCCAACAATTCGAATAACGGAGGATTCAGGAATAATTCAGGATCAGGAAATCAGCAGGCTCCTGCCCAGCAGAACAACAATAGGAATACCAACGGAGGAGGTTTTAGATAAAACGATTATAAATAACGAAACGGACAGCTAACACTGTTCGTTTTTTGTTTTAATTGTACTAATTTTGCATGCTCAATCTGAGACAAATATCAGCTACCATATGGAATTTTACAAATATCAGGGAACCGGAAATGACTTCGTAATGATAGACAATCGTTCCGGAGAATGGGATGACCTTTCAATAGCCAGTATTCAGAAGCTCTGTGACCGACGATTCGGTATCGGCGCGGACGGACTGATCAAAATAAATAAGGCAGAAGGTTTTGATTTTGAAGTTGATTATTATAATTCCGACGGCTCCAAAAGCTTTTGCGGAAACGGGGCCCGATGTTCGGTTGCGTTTGCTTTCTTCCTTGATATTTTTGAAGGTAAATGCCGGTTTACAGCCATTGACGGAGCTCACGAAGCGGAAATCCACAACGGAATCGTAAAACTGAAAATGAATGATGTGGAAACCATTGCTGTTGACGGAAATGATACCGTAATGAATACAGGTTCGCCACATTATGTAAAATATGTTGAAGATCTTGTGAATTATAATGTTTTTGCAGAAGGAAGCGGTATCCGAAATTCGGAAAACTACAAAGAAAAGGGGATCAATGTAAACTTTGTGGAAAAAATTAATGAAGATGAAATATTTGTAAGAACCTATGAACGAGGCGTTGAAGATGAAACATACAGCTGTGGTACAGGAGTTACAGCTTCTGCTTTAACCTTTCTTCAAAATAACAATCTAATTTCCGTAAATGTGAAGACTTTGGGAGGAAATCTTAAAGTATATGCTGAAAAAGACGGAAATTCTTTCAGAAATATTTGGCTGGAAGGCCCTGCGAAACAGGTTTTTAAAGGAAGAATAGATGTTTTGTAAATAAATCTAGTTAAACGATACATGAAAAAAGCTATCCTCATTATTGCCCTGCTTATTTTTGTAATAGGTGGATTTTTTGGTTTTAAATTTTATTCCAAATATTACGGAAACAATATCAAAAATGACGGTTATGTTCTCATTCCTCATAATGCCGGTTTTAAACAGATTTTAGATTCGGCGGCAAAATATGTAGACAACCGGGAAACATTTGAAGCGGTAGCTAAAGAAAAAGACCTTGAAAAATTTTATAAAGCAGGACGCTATCATTTTCAGAAAGGATTGGGAAATGCTCATCTTGTAAACATGATCAAAGCAGGAAACCAGAGTGAGAACAGCTTTAGAATCGGGGATTTCGGGGATGTGTACCAAATGTTGGGTAAAGTAACCAAAAAAACAGAACTGGATTCTTTGGAATTTGTGAAAGGACTCAACACCATCGCAGCCGAAAAAGGCTATAATAACGCAGAAGATCTTAAAAAATATTTTTTTATTGATACCTATAATTTTTTCTGGACGGTAACACCAAAAGATTTTTTTAACAGGTTCAATGATCAGTATAATGAATTCTGGAATGCTGAAAGAAAAGCCAAAGAGCAGCAATCAGGTCTTACGAGAGAACAGATTTATGCACTCGCTTCCATTGTTTATAAAGAATCCGGCGGTAAAAAGGACGAGATGAAGACCATTGCCGGCCTTTATCTGAACCGCTACAGAAAGGGAATGAAATTACAATCGGACCCCACAGTTATTTATGCCATTAATAAACAGACTAATTTCCAGCAGCCTATTAAAAGAGTTTTCTATAAACATTTATCTACGCCATCTCCTTATAATACCTATGCCAATAAAGGTATTCCTCCGGGACCAATTTGTGTGGTAGATAAAAATTCTGTTGACGCAGTTTTAAATGCTGAAAAAAACAATTATATTTTTATGTGTGCCGATCCTGCAAGATTAGGATACCACAAATTCACTGCAAGTGCCGAACAGCATGCAATTAATGCAAAAGCATATCAGGACTGGCTGAATTCAAATAATATAAAATAATAATTATAATTAACTTTTTTTAACAATTTTATAATTAACATTTCGCTAATTAAAGCGACATATATATTTACAAATAATAAATTAGGCTTAATATTTGAAGTTAAACACAATTGATAATTTCATAATATTAAGAAAAATCTTTCGCGATTTTACACAAAAAAATACCTTATGAATCAGACGGAAATCATTAACATTTTTACAAAGAAAACCCTAGGGCTTACTTTTGTACTTTCGGCCGCAGCGTTGGCTTTTGCACAGGAGAAGGTGGGTATTTCAGGGTCGGTTGTCAGCAAGAGCAATCAGCCCGTTCCTTATGCCTCAGTTACGTTCACTAACAAAGCAAACAAACAGTTGAGTGATGCAACACTCACCGATGAAAAGGGACAATATAAGCTTGATCTTACACCCGGACAATACGACATTTCTGTTGAGGCAATCGATTACAAAAAAAGTACTATTACCAAACAGATTACAGCAGCGGGCAATATCGGTGCACTTTCTATTGATCCTGAAGCAAGCGCAACCAATATGAAAACCGGAGAAATCCAGGGCGTTACTATCACTGCAGCTTCTACAAAACCTTATAAAGTTGAACTTGATAAAAGAACCTACGACCCTTCTCAGGATATTGTAAGCAAGGGAGGAAATCTTCAGGATGTCCTTTCTAATGTTCCTTCTGTGTCTGTTGATACCGATGGTACGGTTTCCATGAGAGGAAGCTCTAATGTACGTTTTTTAATTAATGGTAAACCGTCTGCACTTTTAGGAATTGACGACGGGGCTAATGCTTTACAGAGTATTCCGGCAGACCAGATCGAAAGAATTGAAGTAATTACAAACCCTTCTTCTAAATTTGAGGCGAGCGGAACAGCAGGTATTTTAAATATCATTTTAAAGAAAAACAAAAAAACAGGTTTCAACGGAAGTGTTACGGGAACTTTAGGGTACCTTCCCCAAACCAACCTGAATACCAATTTAAGCTGGAGAAAAGGAAACTTTACATGGTTCCTGAACGGCGGCGGCGGATACAGAGAGTCTAAAAGCACCAACAGAAATGATGATTATTTCAGCAATGCTGTGAATGCCGATGATCAGATCCAGAGAAATACGAATTCTGAGAACAACAGCAAGAATAACAACTATAATGCTTCTGCCGGAATCGTTTATGACATATCGGATAAAACTTCCGTAAACGCATCCGGAACCGTAAGAACGTTTGATAATGAAAGTGTAGGAAATATTGATTATTTCTACGATTTTTTAGCAATTCCAAATAGTCGTTCGCAAAGGATTACATTAGGAACCAATAACAACCTGGCATTTCAGGGAGATTTCGGATTAGACCATAAATTTGACGATAAAGGACAAAATTTATCCTTATCATTAAGTTTACAAAGAAACCGTTCTTATAACGATACCGATATTGATCAGACCCGTGATGGTTTATTTGAATTAAGGAATATTGTTAACCAGAATACAATAAACAGAACCGTAATTGCCAAAGCGGATTATGAACTTCCGATTGGAGAAAACTCTAAACTTGAGGCAGGTTACCGATTGGATATCAACAATAACGATTACAGCAATGATGTACAGCAAAGCACTGTAACCACTCCTGCATTGTCATTTTTAAGACCGTATACTTATGATGCCAATTACAAAGAAATGTTTAATGCTTTCTATGTGCAGTTTAAAAGCAAAATCGGAAATTTAGGATACCAGTTAGGACTGAGAGATGAAATTTCAAGCATTGATATTGCTTATAAAAATTTAGTTCCGACGAGCCCGGCTTTAAATACTACAAAAAACTATAACAACCTGTTTCCAAGTGTGTATTTAAGCTATGAATTTTCAAAAGACAATCAGTTATTATTAAATTATACCCGAAGAATTGACCGTCCGAGATCTTTCTTCCTGATTCCGAATCCTAATTATAATGACAACCAGAATATTTTCGACGGTAATATCGATCTGAACCCTTCTTATGTTGATTCATATGAATTCGGATACAGCATTTCCAAGAAAAAATTCACGATTAACCCTACATTATACTACAGACATCAGACTGACGATACTAAAATGTTAGTATATAACAAATTAGCAACAGATGAAGCTGGAAATATTCTTACGCCAAAGGTGATCGAATCTCATACAAAACCTATCAATCTTGGTACCGATGACCGATACGGATTGGATTTAAACTTCAACTTTGATGCAACAAGCTGGCTGAAATTCCTCGGAAATGTTGATTTATTCGGATATAATACAAAAGGAAGCATTGCGTATGATACTTTTGATCTGGATGGAAACCCTACACAGGCTATTGCTAATTTTGAAGGAAAAGGATTCTCAACAAGAGCAAGACTTACTTCTACGGTAAAGGTTGATAAAACATTCAGTTTACAGGTACAGGGATTCTATAGAGGTGGCCAGAAAACAGCCTATCAAGATAGAAAAGATATGTATGCCATTAATTTCGGAGCTTCAAAAACGATCTGGAACGGAAATGCAACCATTTCTTTCAATATCCAGGACATTTTCAACACGAGAGCAATGAGATCTACCACTTATACAGCAAACAGCGTAAGAGATTCTTACATGCAGTGGCAGCCAAGACAGTTCGCTCTATCGTTTACTTACAGATTTAAACAGGGAGAGAAAGTGGAACAGCCGAAACGTAAAAAAGACATTAATGCCAATGATACTGGCGGAGATGAGCAGGGAGGACCAATGTAATATCCTTCATATATAAAAAATCCCGAAAATATTTCGGGATTTTTTTATTTTACAGCTTCAGCCTTTGAATTTTTCTCCATTTCAGCTTCGTAAATTCTTTTTCTGAGGTCACTAGATGAAAACCTGTGGTCTCTTTTGTTATAAAAGATCTCAACGCCATTTTCTTCGCAGTATTTTTTTCCTGTGAAATCTTTTTCTCTATAATCATCTCCAATGATTCTAACGTCAATTACAAATGATTTTAAGATATCCTCCAGATCCTGCTCGGTATAATAAGGAATAATCTCATCCACCGCGTTTACGGCTTTCAGCTGAATATATCTTTCTACGATAGTCTGCGTAGGTTTATTTTTATTCGGGCGATCATGAGAGGGATCAATCTGCAGGCCAACGATAAGGTAATCACAAACCGTTTTTGCTTCTTCAAGCATTTTAATGTGTCCGGCATGAAGTAAGTCAAAAGACGAAAACGTAATGCCTATTCTTTGTGTTTTCATAATAAATTTCTTTTTTTAATTAATTTTAAATATTCCTTGACTGAAGATACTCCTGCCATTCCCATACCGTTCTTAACGATTCTTCCAAAGAAGTTTCAGATTTCCATCCAAGTTCTCGTTCCGCTTTATCTACATTGGCATAAGCTATGGTAATATCTCCTTCTCTTCTATCACAGATCTGATAGGGAACTTCAACATTATTTGCCACTTCAAAGGCCTTGATCACTTCAAGAACAGAAGATCCTTTTCCTGTTCCGAGATTGTAAATATCAATTACAGCTTCGTCTGATGTGCTTTGCATCAATTTTTGCAGAGCAGCCACATGAGCTTTTGCAAGATCAACTACGTAAATATAATCACGGATTGCCGTTCCGTCTGGTGTTGGGTAATCATTTCCCCAGACATTCAGCTTTTCGCGGATACCTGCTGCAGTCTGCATAACATAAGGTACAAGATTATTTGGAATTCCTATAGGTAATTCGCCAATTTTTGAGGACGGATGTGCTCCGATTGGGTTAAAATATCTCAATAGAGAAATTTTTCTCTGATAAGCTTTGGCAAAATCAGCTAAAATTTCTTCGCCCATTTGCTTGGTTTTCCCATAAACGCTTTCAGGCATTTTTAGCGGTGTATTTTCATCAATCGGCATCGTATCCGCCTGGCCGTAAACTGTACAGGAAGAACTGAAAATAAAATTGGAAAGTCCTCTTTCTTTAAATTCCTGCAAGATATTGATCAGAGAGAACAGATTGTTTTCATAATAATCAACCGGTTTTATCTGGCTCTCTCCCACCGCTTTTGAAGCGGCAAAATTAATACAGCCGTCAATAGGGTGCGCATCAAAAACCTGGGTTAAAAGTTCTCTTCTTTTTAAATCAAAAGGATAAAAGACAGGTTTTCTTCCGGTAATTTCCTCAATATTTTTTAATATAAATTTCTCCGAATTGGATAAATCGTCTACAATAACAACTTCAAAATTGTTATTCAAAAGTTCCACCACCGTGTGTGAACCAATATATCCTAAACCTCCTGTTACGAGTATTGCCATATTGTATTTTTTTGGACTTTGTCAAGTTTGAAATCTTGGACAAAGTATTGTTTTTTTTATTCACTGTGTTTTCCTATAGATTCTATTTCTATTTCAGATTTATTTTCCTTAAGACTATATTTGTTAATAATTATCAGAATTATTGTTCCAATAAGCAAAATCTTAAAATGAAAACTAGTTAGAACTTTATCTAGATTCACAAGAGACATTTTAAGTACTAAAACAATATAAAATAATGAATCAAGCATAAATATACCTAAGCTTAGATTTAAAAACAAAACTGCCTTGTTATATTTTTCAATTAAATGTACTAATGCAAATAAATTTACAACGATTGAAAAAACAGTCATAATAGTGGTAATAATGCTGAAATCATTAAATAATGAAAGAAATGACATAATTGAGAAAAAAATAAGAAATATTGTAACGATGATCGCTAAATAAAAAACTATTTTATTACTGAATATTCTTTTTCTCATTACAAAAATCACTTCATAAACTCCAGCACCGCATCTGCAATATACTTGAGTTGCTCTTCATCCAGTTCCGTATGCATCGGAAGAGAAATAACCTCATCCAGCAGCTTATCAGTGTTCACGAAATCGGCATCATTGCTTTCCTGATAATAAGCCTTTTGTTTTCTTAGGGCTACTGGATAATAGATCATAGCCGGAATTTCTTTTTCCGTTAAAAATTTCTGAAGGTCATTGCGTTGACCGTTTAAAATTCTCAACGTGTACTGATGGAAAACATGAGTAGAATTATCCGCTCTTTTCGGCGTTAAAATGTGCTCATGCCCTGCAAAAGCCTCATCGTAATAATCAGCTGCTTTGTTTCTTGCTTCATTATAATTATCTAAATGCGGAAGTTTCTTTCGCAGAATAGCAGCCTGAATACTGTCCAATCTTGAATTTACACCAACCTCATCATGATAATATCTTTCGTACATGCCATGATTCACGATTCCTCTCAAACGATGCGCTAATTCATCATTATTGGTGAAAATAGCTCCTCCGTCGCCATAGCATCCGAGATTTTTAGAAGGGAAAAAAGAAGTGGTTCCTACCGTAGACATGGTTCCTGCTTTTTTTACACTTCCGTCGGAGAATGTAAATTCTGCACCGATCGCCTGTGCATTATCTTCAATAACATATAAATTATGCTGTTCTGCAATTTTCAGAATTTCTTCCATATTGGCGCACTGCCCGAAAAGATGAACCGGAATAATGGCCTTTGTTTTTGGGGTAATCGCTTTTTTAATCGCTTCTGTAGAAATCGTAAACGTATCATAATCAACATCTACCAGTACCGATTTAAGTTTAAGCAAATGAATAACCTCAACCGTTGCTGCGAAAGTAAAATCTGCAGTGATGATTTCATCCCCTTCTTTAAGATCAAGAGCCATTAAAGCAATCTGAAGAGCATCCGTACCGTTGGCACACGGGATTACATGTTTTACGTCTAAATAAGACTCTAATTCATTCTGGAAAGACTTTACCTCAGGGCCGTTGATGAAAGCCGCTGAATCCATTACATTTGAAACTGCATTATCTACTTCATTCTTTATCTTGTAATACTGACTTTGTAAGTCAACCATTTGAATCTTTTTCATAAATAAATATTTCTGTAAAAATAAGGAATTTAAAATCCTATCAAAAATTTTATTGATTTTGTTTTATCTTTATATAAAATATCTACATGAAAAAAATTCTACTCTTTTGTCTTTTAGCATGTTATTCAGTGAGTTTTGCACAAACGTCGCTTGTTTTCGTGTTCTTTAAAGATAAGCCGAACAAGGCCGCATTTTATGCCAATCCCTTGTCTGAACTTTCCCAAAAGTCTCTCGACAGACGTACTGCCCTTGGCGTTCCGTTGAATGATCAGGATGCACCTATTGAGCCATCCTACATTACCAGTATTCAGAATTTGGGCTTCACCGTTACGGATTATTCAAAATGGCTTAATGGTGTTGCCGTCAATGCTACTCCGGCTCAGATTACTCTTCTTCAGTCACAGACTTATGTGAATTCTGTAGAAAGTTTCGCAAAGAATGCATCCGGTGTACCAAAGATGGAAAATATCAATAAATGGATAAATCCGGACGTCAATACAGGAAAAAACCTCACCGTCTTTGATTACGGTTCCGGAGCACAGCAGATTGACCAGATTAACATTCGTCCGCTGCATCTTGCAGGATATACCGGAACAGGAGTTACCATCGCTGTCATCGACACCGGTTTTCCGAATGTAAATACAGGTTCCGCATTTACGAGGCTTTGGAATAACGGACACATCAAAGGCGGATATGATTTTGTAACGAAGACCACAGACATTTATAATCCTTCCCTCAATATACATGGAACGGTGGTTCTCGGAGCCATTGGCGGATTTGTACAGGATACTTTTGTAGGCTCTGCTCCTGATGCCGATTTTTATTTGTACCGAAGTGAAAATGCCAATGTCGAAATTCCCGAAGAAGAACTTTACTGGATTGAAGCTGCTGAAGAAGCAGACCGGAAAGGAGTTGATATGATTACCACATCTTTAGGGTATTCCACTTTTGATGACCCGAAGTACAATTATTCCTACGCCAATCTGAACGGAACGACTTCCTTTATTGCGCGTGGTGCTGAAATCGCAGTAAACAAAGGAATATTTGTATTATTTGCCGCAGGAAATTCTGGAGTTCAGCCATGGCATTATATTTTAACGCCGGCGGATAACGCGAAAGTTTTTAGTATCGGTTCTGTAGACGCTGCAGGAGCATCGTCGGATTTTTCATCTTACGGACCCAATTCTGCGGGAGTTATTAAACCTGATGCAAGTGCAAGAGGAACAGCAGCGATTACGGTGAGCAATAACAATTCCACACTTCCGGTAAGCGGAACCTCTATCGCCACGCCCATTGCAGCAGGAGGCGTCGCATGTCTCATCCAGGCTTTTTCTACAATGAACAGAGATCTGATGAGAGATAAGCTAAGACAGACCGCATCGCTTTATCCGAATCATACCGATCAGATGGGTTTTGGAATCCTTAATTTCGGAAGCTTGTACAACAATGTTTTAAATACGTCTGAATTGGTAAAGAAAAACAATATTGTCATTTTCCCGAATCCGGTAAAAAATATTCTCAATATTGCTTCCGAAAAAGAAATTACATCACTGGAAGTGTATGATAATTTAGGAAGACTGATCACCACAGTAAATAATCAAAAATCTTTGAAAGTTGAAGATTTCAGTAAAGGGGTTTATTACCTGAAGATCAAAACAAAAGATGCAATCTATTATGAAAAATTTATAAAAGAATAAAGCAAAAACCTCTCAGTCCGAGAGGTTTTTTATTGAATTTATGTCAGAAGCTGAGTTCATCAAAATCTTTAATTTCAGATAAAAGAACAGGCTTTTGAATATCAACTTTAGACCATGTTTCCTTGAAAACCTCATCCTTGTCTTCCTCATCTTTATTGATATTATCTTTAATCTGCTTTTTACCGGTTAAAAAATTAATGCTTGTCTCATTTTGAACAATCGGGCCGCGGTTATAGCTTGCATCATAACCAATGAGCTGGAAATCATTGCTTCTGTATTTAAAAGTATAGGTCCAGTATCCATATCTGCCGTGCATATAATTAACATAGAGATTATTTTTGTCTATGGAAACTTCCATTTCCGGAGCATAATATACGCCGCCATCTTCGTTTTCGGATGAAAAGCAGTTGTTGTTTTCTACAATCTTTTTATAGCTGTTATCTTCTGTTTTAAACAAGATAATAATTCCCCGGCGGTTTCGATCCAGTTTTCCACGATACTCATCGGTGACTATTTTATCCTTTTCAGTTCCTTTAATGATCAGCACATGATCTTTACGTCCGTCGTTATTCAGATCTCCTTCTACTTCATCAAAAAGCACAAATCCATTGGGTATAAAATCAGCAGGTTTTTTCTTATCAGCAGTTTTTACATGATCTTCCAAAACTTTTTTTACCGATAATGCTTCATTTTTAGCAGCTGGCGGCAACTGGCTTTCATTGGATTTTTTACAACCATCAAACAAAAAAAGGGCTGTAAAAACCGAAACTGAAAAGAATATATTTTTCATACTATTTTTAAGCTGAATTTCTGCTGGCGTTGATATTTCCAAACAAAGACCGCGTCACAAGCTTTTCATACGCTTCTTTATTTCCTTCCCCTTTCTGAATTTTAATCAGGGCATATTGTTGAATACTCAATAAAGGAAGAACAATTCTTTCGCGGATCTTTACGGATTTTCTGGAAAGCGGATCTTCCTGTTGGAGCATGGTGAAGCCGGTAAGCTCCAACATAATATTTTTAGAAAGGTTATATTCATCAAACAAAATATTCCAGAATGCCCCGAATTTAGGATTATTTTTAATGTAATAAGTCAGCGGAAAATAAGTTTTATTTAAACTCATCATGGAGTTTAAAACCAATGTTTTGAAGAAGTCGGAACCCCTGTACAGTGCTGTTACTTCGTCAAACCGTCCCTGTTCTTTCATCTGCTGCATAGCAAAACCGAGTCCGAAAAACCCGGGAACATTCTGCTTCAGCTGTGACCATGAACCTACAAAAGGAATGGCTCTTAAATCTTCAAATTTAAGCTCATTTCCGACACCTCTTTTCGACGGGCGGCTTCCGATATTGGTTTTCCCGTAATATTCCAGCGTACTCATTTCCTGGAGATAGGGAACAAACATAGGATGTGCTTTCAGATCCGAATATTTTTTATAGCTGATATCGGCCAGTTCGGCAATCAGCGATCTTTCTTTTTCCGTAAGGTCTTTTTTGGAATTTTTAAACACATCATTCTCCACACCGGCTGTTAAGAGCTGTTCAAAATTGTATTTTGCCTGCTCCTTATTCCCGAAAATACTGGTAATCGTCTGTCCCTGAATTGTTAATTCAATCTTATTATTGGCAATCGTTTTTCCCTGGGAAGCATAAAAATCGTGGGTTTTTCCGCCACCTCTTGCAGGCGGACCGCCTCTTCCGTCGAAGAAGACCACTTTAATTCCGTTTTGTTCGGAAAGTTTCGTTAAAACTTCCTTGGCCTTGTAAATTTCCCAATTGGCTTTGAGATAGCCGCCGTCTTTTGTACCATCAGAAAAGCCAAGCATAATGGTCTGCTGATTTCCTCTTCTTTCCAGATGCTTTTGATACACCGGATTCTGATACAGTTCAGCCATTACTTTTTCCGCATTGGCAAGACCTTCCATGGTTTCGAACAACGGAACAATATCCATCTTGATTTCTGCATCCTGATAACCGCAGATTTTGAAAAATGCATACACATTCATCACATCCTTTACCGCATCGGAATTGGAAATAATGTAGCGGTTCATTCCTCTCAAGCCGTTAAGCATTTGAATGTCTGTAATCTGAGCAACCGTAAGCAAAGTATCTTTAACGATATCTTCAAAATCATCCGGATTTATTTTTTCCGAAACCTGAATCAGACGGTTGAATTTCTCTTCTGAACCAGCGTCTGGATTTCCGACAACTTTGGCAAAAACTTCATCAATTACTTTCTGATGAATCCTGCTGTCCTGGCGAACGTCCAATGTCGCAAAGTGGGTTCCGAAAATTTTCACCCTGTCCCTGAAATCCGTCAGCAGATCAATAAACAGCGAATTATGCTGCTCTCTGACAATTGTTTCCGCTTCATCCAGTCGTCTGATGATATCATCTGCTGTAATTCTTTCATTTCTGAATATAGCCGAATACAGTTCGTTGCTGAGTTTTGTCAACACTTCCGAAACTCCCCTGAAACTCAATCTTCTTCTTACTGACTTCAGATTATTGTAATATGCTTTGAGAATGGCTGAGTGAAGTTCTTCTGCTACCCTCTTGGTAACATCGGCCGTTACAAAAGGATTTCCGTCGCGGTCGCCGCCCGGCCAGAAACCAAGCTGGATAAGGTCTTCATGAATATGGAAATGCTCACTTCCGAACGTTTCTTTTATTTTCGTGAAAAGTTCCCCAATCGTATCGTAATACACATATCTCAGATAATAAATGATGCTCATGGCTTCATCAATCGGGGTCGGTTTTTCTTTATTTACAAATGGCGTTTTCCCCAATTGCTGCAGAAGCATATCGATATTGGTGATCGAATCGTGGGTAATTGCATTTCTGAGGTCATGAAGAATCCTTTGTACCGAGTTCGGATAAAACTGGGTCGGGTGTGCGGTAAAGACAATTTTGATCGCAAAATCTTTGAGTTTTTCACGAACCTGTTCCAGTTTATGGTCCTGAAGGGAATGCTCGTAAAGGTTGGTTACCGTGCCTTTGTCGCTGTCGGAATGAAGATTGGGAAATGCTGCATCTTCGATACTGTCGAACAAAACAACCTGTCTTTCAATATATTGTATAATTTTAAAAAGCAGTTCGAGTTTCTGTTCTTCGGTCTGCAAATCGGTATGGCTTTTAAAGAATTCTTCAACGATTTCTTCGGGAGTTTTCCCGGCTTGGTAGCCGGTTTTGCTTTCTTCACAAAGAAACGGAAGGAGCATCCCGATGTTCGTCATTTTATCATAAGGCAGGCTCATAAACAATGAATTGTAGATCTGGAACTTATTTTCCACGATCTGCCTGAATTTTTCTGCGCGTTGGTCGTGTATCATAATAACAAATGTAGGGGATTTTGATTTGATTTCAAACGAAGAATAGCTTAAAATAATTAATTCTGTTTCATTGAATTCTTAAAATTAATTACATATTTTTATATAAAACTAAACCTATGAAAGATAATTCAATAAACAACCCTTTTTATATTCAAATTCAGAAAGAGATTAACAGAATTGAAAGGAAAACCAGGAAATATGCCCTGCTGTTCTACTTTATCAGAATTATCCAAATTGCTTTTACTGCAACAATTACTATTGTATCAGGAATTGCGGAAATTGAGGATATTACTACAGCAAAAGTTACATTAATTTTAGGAGCGGTTGCTACTGCCGTTACTGCATTTGATACGTTATTTCAAACTGATAATAAGAAAAATACATATAAACTTGTATTGTTTGAATTAAGATCTATAAGAGCGGAACTCGTTTATTATTATATTAAAAATAAGATGATCGACAACAATATTTTGGAAATGCTTTTCAATAAATATCAAAAGGCAAATGATTATGCAAGAGATCTTATTACAATAGATTTGGATAGTAGCAACCCGGCAGAAAAAAAGTAATTACTAAAATTTTAGCTTACTGTTGGTTTTTTATGACATTAATATATTTTTAATAATTAATTTTACACTTCACAGATATTAATCTCATGAAAAAAATATTCATATTCTTTATAATGGCCTTCCTTTTCACCGCCTGCGGTGAAGATTGCTATAATCCGCCACAGCCTATTGTTTTTGAATTTGTGAATGCTGCCGGTGAAAACCTTATTGCCAATGGAACATTGACCACCTATTCCATACAGGATGAAAACAATGTTGCCATTCAGCTCACCAAAACTTCAGAGAACAGGGTACTTCTGGAAAATGTAGGAGCGTACAACGGTACAAAAAATTATAAATTTTATTCTAATGTCAAACTTTTTGATTTCTCAATAGAATCCGCAGAATTCAATAGCGGCTGCGAAGGCTATCAGATCAAAAAACTGACTTTTACCGGCGTGGGATTTGATGTGAAAGATGAAAACGGATATTACAAAATTATATTCCAGTAAATTTCCTTTTACTTGTTGAAAATTTCTATTAACCGCAAAAGATTTAAATACTTTCAATTAAAGTTCATCAACATGAAGAATAAAGAACACAATAGTTTTTAAAATCTTTGATTTTTATTCTTTTGAGAACTTTGTTTCTCCAGTAACAACTTTAAAATATCCTTGCCTCTTTTGTGGTTAACTTTAAAATAGTTTAACAGCTTTTTTGCTAAATTAAAACAATGACAGAATGAAAGTATTATTTCCGATTGTATTGCTGTGTTCAGGTTTGGTTTTCAGCCAGAAAACTGTTCCGGCAGGTTACCAAAAAATTCCTGAAATTCTCGACAATCCGGAACTACTCTACCCTTTTATCGTTCCGGACAAAAAATACGATTACTGGAGCGTTCTCAGAAACAATCCGGATCCCGACAAAGCGGTTATCTATGAAAGCCAGGCACCGGATTTCATGACTTTAAATGATCCTACTCCTGAGAAAGGATTTTTTCAGAAATGCCTGGGTGAAGATTGTTTTTCTTACCTTCTGGCCTGTGAAAAAGGTAAAACGAAATACTTTTCAACTGAACAGCAACTGAGAGATTTTATCGGAACTGTCGATAATCTTCCGGAAGCTATTTTAATAGCCAACACATACGGTTATACTGTTGACACAGGCAATGCACTAAGCAGCTCTTATAAAATGGATGATAAAAATATTTTCCTATATCTCACCAAGCTTACAAACAATACCGAAAACAAAGAGTCTTTTTTCATTAAGATCAACAGGAAAACGGGAAAACATGAGGTAAAAAGCAATGGAACTTTTTAATATAAATATGTCTGTTCGATTTCTATAATATCCGCTATTTATTTCATACACAAAATTACTTTTTATGTTTAAAAAGCTCTGAATTCTATTGATACAGCGTACTGTTTCATTGATTCGCTCTTTTCAACGAAGCTATAAAGCATTGAAAAATAACAAATTGCACTTGACTATCTCTTCGGACTGGTTGATCGGCTCTTCGGAGGAGTTGATCGCTACTTCGGACTGGTTGGTTCCCTCTTCGGAGCAGTTGATCGCTTATTCGAAACACTTGATTGCTTCATCGAACTGATTGATCCGCCATTCGAAGTACTTGACGATCTCATCAAAGTAGTTGATGGCCTCAACTGAATGCATAAATTTCACTTTACATACAAAATATTTTAATCCGTCAGTTCAGACAGGTTTTTCGCAATACAATCAATAAAAGCATATCAAGAACTTTTTATAATTAAGAGATCTGTTCTCGATACAAAATTCTTTTCAGAATTTTTACTCGAACTGACGTGATGAAAAATATAAATCTTCTTTAATATACGTCTTTCAATTAATCGTCAGTTCGAGTGATTTTCCGTAATGAAATGGAGGAAAATTGTATCGAGAACTCTTAGTTAATATGTTCTCGATATAAAATTCTTTTCAGAATTTTCACTCGAACTGACGAAACGTCTATTATAATAAACCCGATAGTTTTAATAAAACTGAATCATTAAAATTTTAAAACTTTATTAACCCGGATTTCATCAAGCATTGCGTACATTTGAATTTAAATAAATTTAAGGACTATGCTTAATTTCGAGTTTAAAAATCCAACTAAAATACTTTTCGGTAAAGGGGAAATTGCCAAAATATCTAAAGAAGTTCCGGCCAATGCTAAAGTTTTAATGATTTATGGCGGCGGAAGCATTAAAAATAATGGTGTTTACGACCAGGTAAAAGAGGCGTTGAAAGATCATGAAATCTATGAGTTCGGCGGCGTTCCTGCCAATCCCGAATATGAAGTTCTGGTCAATGCACTCCAATTTATCAAAGAAAAAGATATCGATTTCCTTCTGGCCGTTGGCGGAGGTTCGGTGATTGACGGAACAAAATTTCTCTCTGCAGCAGCAAATTATGATGGTGAGCCGTGGGAAATCCTTACCAAATCCGTAAGAACTTTCGAAGGAGAAGGATTGCCTTTCGGAACGGTTCTTACGTTGCCCGCAACCGGATCTGAAATGAATTCCGGCTATGTGATTTCAAGAAGAGAGACCAATGAAAAATTGTCTTCCGGAGGTCCGGGCCTTTTCCCGCAATTTTCAGTCCTGGATCCTGAAGTCGTAAGATCAATACCAGCAAGACAAATTGTAAATGGTTTAACAGATGCTTATACACATGTTTTGGAACAATATATGACAGCACCTTCCCCGGCAGATTTGCAGGAGAGAATTGCAGAAAGCATCCTGATCAGCCTTCAGGAAACTGCTCCGAAAGTTCTTGCAGATGATTTCGACTATGAAGCAGCCGGAAATTTCATGTGGTGCTGCACAATGGCCTTAAACGGGCTTATTCAGAAAGGTGTGATTACCGACTGGGCAGTTCACGCAATGGGCCATGAACTGACCGCATATTTCGGAATTGATCATGCAAGAACACTGGCCATCATTGCTCCTTCCCATTACCGCTATAATTTTGAAGTTAAAAAAGGAAAGCTCGCTCAGTATGCAGAAAGAGTGTGGGGAATTAAAGAGGGAACTCTTGAAGAACGAGCAGAAGCAGGAATCAGAAAGCTGGAAGATTTTTTCCACAGCCTGCACATCCAGACTAAGCTTTCGGAATACACCGAAGATTTCCAGGGAACAGCAGAACGAGTGGAAAAAGCATTCACCGAAAGAAAATGGACAGGTCTTGGTGAATATAAAAAACTTACGCCTCAGGATGCAAAGAAGATCGTAGAAATGAGCTATTAAAAAACAGGAAGCGTGAAGATGGAAGATGGAGGTTATAAAATTCAGAAATTAATTATGAACCTGCCATTACCATCTTCAAACTTCCGGTCAAATTATTTTGTTTACAAACATTCGTTTAAAAAACCTTAATTTCATTAGAGATATTTCAAATTTATTTATATTTTAGCATATTCTTAAATTTGTAAAAATGAAAAAACAATTACTTTTATTTGCCTTTTCAGCATTCGTGCTTAGTTCATGTGAAGATGATGATATCCAAGCGTATGAAATGGATATGATGAAAGGTGAATGGAAAATCAGTAAAACAGAAGTAATTTCAGGAAAAGACGATAAGACAGCACTTAGTACTTATGTGCCGACCGGATGTGAAACCAACAATACGATGGAATACAGAACGGATTTTTACACCTCTTTTACAGCATATACCGGAACAGGAACAGACTGTCAGATCGCTTACAAATCGGAAGGAACGTATGATTATGATACGGAGACTAAGAATCTCACCATAAAATATACGAATGACAGCTCAAGACCATATCAGGTAGTTATTCTTACAAGTTCTGAGATGAGGCTTAAACAGATGTTCGGAAACATAGACCAGAATGGAGATCAGGTGATCGATTACACCTACATTTCTTTAAAAAGATAAAATGAAACTCCCGAGATTCCGGGAGTTTTTTTATGAAACGGAATTTTTAAAATGATTATACAATGAAGAAGATGTTATCAGCATTTTTACTGCTGACTTTTGCCCTTTTCTTTTCGCAGGAAAAAAAACCGATGTTCTGGCAAGACATACAGAATTTCAAAAAACAGGATCAGGAAACACCGCCCCCCAAAGACGCTATCCTCCTGATTGGAAGCTCATCATTTACAAAATGGACGGATGTTGCCAATTATTTCCCGGATAAAACTATTATCAACAGAGGTTTTGGAGGGTCCAGATTAACAGATCTTAATTATTTTGCCAATGATCTATTACACTATCAACCCAAACAGATTATCATCTATTGCGGTGAAAATGATTTTGCCGATGATGATAAACTGAAGGCAGATGTGGTAGTAGAGCGATTCAAAACTTTTTACAAAAAAATACGTGCTAAATTTCCTACCATTGAAGTAGATTATATCTCAATCAAATATTCTCCAAGCCGCGAAAAGCTTTGGCCCCAAATGAAAGAAGCCAATAAAAAAATTGCCGCTTTCATGAAAAAACAGCCGAATGCAGAGTTTATTGATATCACCAAAGTAATGGAAGATGCCAACGGAAATGTACGAAAAGACCTTTTTGTAGAAGATATGCTTCATATGACACCGGAAGGCTACAAATTGTGGACATCGGTAATGAATCCTTATATGAAATAAATGAGAGAATCGGTTAGAAATTTACCACTTTATCAAAAAGCCGAGGAAATCTACGAAACGTTAAAGATCATTACTGATCTTTTCCCCGAAGATAATGACTATCTGCAACATCTAAAGATAAATCTTCTTGAAGACATTATGATTATTCAGGCTAAAATATCTGGTGCTGAAGCCGTAAGACTTTATGACATCAAGATGGAGAACGCTGCAATTATCCGTAAAGCAGCGAGAGATATTATGGTAAGCGGAAATAACCTTGAAATGTTCGGGTTTACAGATTCAAAATATTACAAACTGATCAGAAGCCTTATAGAAGAATTCCGCATTTTGTTTGTGGAATGGGTAGCCGGATTTGATCCGAAACATTTTATTGTAGATGATTGGGGATTATTTAATCCTCCTGGAATATCTCATGACTATATTCAGAGTGATGACGAACTCGATTTTCTTGACGAAGATGAAGACGATGAATTTTAATTGACTCAAACAAAAAACTCCCGAAATTCGGGAGTTTTTTGTTATTTCTTTTTCTTGGATTTTGAAATAGCTTTTTGCTGAGATCTGTTGGCACCAAATTTTTTCGGGGCCTTTCTTTTGGATGGTCCGCCCCAGTTTTCTTTTGTATTCTTGGCTTTCTTCTCGTGAAATGCGCCTCCGCCTTCATTCAGTTTTACCTGGGCAGGATTTTTCATGGAAATCTGCTCTTCTTCAGAGGCAATTTTCTTAGGATTTATTTTCACCTCTTCAGGGAAGTTGATAAATCTAAGCTCCTTATCCATCAGTAATTCGATGTCAAGGATCAGCGGTTCCTCTTTTTTAGTAACAAATGTTACCGCTTTTCCATCTTTATCTGCCCTACCCGTTCTACCGATCCTGTGAATATACTGTTCCGGAATATCCGGCGTTTCAAAATTGATAACATGGGTAATATCCGAAATATCAAGACCTCTTGCCATGACGTCTGTGGTTATAAGGCCTCTTATCTCTTCATTTTCAAAACTTTTCATGGCTTTCAGCCTGTAATTCTGTGATTTATTGGAATGAATCACATCAAACTGTTCCGGGAAGAGCTCATTAATTTTAGTAAAAAGAAGATCTGCGTTTTTCTTATTATTGTTAAAAATCAACACTTTAGACATCTCCTCATCCCGCTTTAACAGATATTCCAACAGGTTGATTTTGGTATTAAAATTCTCAACTTTGTAAGCAGTCTGTTCAATTTTTTCAAGCGGAGTACCGGATTTTGCAAGAGAAATCTCTACCGGACTTGCAAAATACTCATCCAGCATACCATCTACTGCTTCCGTCATGGTTGCAGAAAAAAGAATGTTCTGTCTCTTTTCCTTCATCATTTCGAAAATATGCGTCAGCTGCGGTCTGAAACCGAGATTCAACATTTCATCAAACTCATCGATGATCAGCTTCTGAACTTCTTTCAGTGATATAGCATTGTCGATCGCCAAATCCATCACCCGTCCAGGAGTTCCCACCAAAATATCACATCCTCCGTCGAATAAAAGTTTCTGTGTGTTAATATTTTTACCTCCATAAATACCGATCACTCTTGCCGTGATATTTTCTGTAAGCTTTTCAAGAATTTCCGTAACCTGTACTACCAGCTCTCTTGTAGGTACAAGAATAAGAACCGTAGGATTTCCGTTTTTATTGTACTTCCAGGTTTTAAGAACGGGTAAAAGATAAGCCAGGGTTTTCCCCGTACCGGTCTGTGCAATTCCCATTACATCGCGTCCTGAAAGTATCGGCCTAAGGCTCTTCTCCTGGATGGGAGTAGGTTCAAATAAATCCAGATCTGCCAAAACATCAAGAATTTTAACCGGAAGGTCAAAATCTGCAAAAGTGAGTTTTTCCATTTTGCAAAGATAGGCAATTAATTTTTGAAAGAATATGACCGATCCGTTGACTATTTAAAGCGCCATTCTAAGTATTATCCGCTTATTTCCTGGTAATCCTTAATAAAATGATAATCGTTAATAAGACTGAAAATATAAATCCCAGAACAGCAATTAAGGACATTTCCCCAACTTTAGGTCCGGATTCCGAGACAAATACAATTGCTGTAGCAATGATATTCGCACCGAGAATCATGGTTAGAATCAGATTAACAACACTTGACTTGATCAGCTGATTGGTTTTCTCAATATTTTTAATTTCGCTGGTAACGGTGAACTTATTTTCATCGAGTTTCTGTAGGACGGAACGCAATTCTTTAGGGATTTCATCTACATTATCTGTAAAAGTCATCATTTTTTCCATCCCTGTTTTTAAAATATTCTGCGGACTTATCTTTTTAGCGAATATTTTTTTTGTGTACGGATGGAGGCTTTTCACTACATCCAGATCGGGATTAATGGTGCGCCCCACTCCTTCGATCAATCCAATTCCTTTGAATAAAAGATAAAAATAATCCGGCATGTACAGTCGGTTATCTTTCAATACATCTTTCATTTTGTTCATCACCGCATGCGGATCAATTTCTTTAAGTGAGGTACTGTGGACGAAATCCAGGATATCCTCCACATCTCCTTCAAATCTTCTTTCATCAGGAATCTGATAACTGACCGCCATCTTTTTAAGGTAACGCACAATCTTATGCGGATTTTTTGCAACGAAACTTACGATAAGATCTTCCAGGATTTCCTTGTCATTCGGCGGGATTTTACCTACTGCACCAAAATCGATGAATACAACTTTTCCGTCCTTTTTTACCAGGATATTTCCCGCATGAGGATCTGCATGAAAGAAGCCATAATCTAAAATCTGAGAGACAAAAAGCCGTAATCCGGCTTCCGAAATATGAACAGGATTGATTGAATTGGCCAATAACGCTGCTTTATCCGTAACTTTAATACCGTCGATAAATTCCATGCAGAGAATATTGTTATTAGAAAACTCTTCGTAAACCTTGGGAATATATGTTTCTTTACTGTTTTTAAAATTTCTTCTAAATTGAAGAATATTTTCTTTTTCATTAATCAGAGAGACTTCCTCCAATAAAGATTTTTCGAAAGTTGAAATTGCCTGTTTAAGATTAAGTTTTTCTCCGATTTCAGAATAGGACGAAATCAGTTTCTCAAGATCTTTGATCAACAGAAGATCATCTTCTATGATTTTCTGAACATCCGGCTTTTTAATTTTAAGAATAACCTGCGTTCCGTCAGTCAGTAAAGCTTTATATACCTGAGCAATGGAGGCTGTAGCCAGAGGTTCGCTTTGAATTTCTGAAAAGTGCTCCGAAGCAGAAATATTGCATTCATTTTCGAGGATTTCAGCAACATTCATTTCTATTTGATCTACTTTGTCCTGAAGTTTCTGCAGTTCCTGGATCAGTTCGGGCGGAAGAAGATCTTCCCGATTGCTGAATGTCTGTCCGAGTTTTACAAAAGTAGGTCCCAGCTCTTCCAGGGCCATTCTTATCCTTTCATAAACCGTTCCTTTTGAAATAATTTCTTCGAGATCGGAAGAAACTTCGGGCTGTTTATTTCCGACATTCATTCTTGCCAGAAGATCTTTAAAGCCATATTTGCTCAATACGGAAATGAGTTTTGCAGACCTTTTCAGTTTTCTTTGTTGCTTATCAAACATAATGCATAAAAGTAATAAAAACAAGCCACAAGCATTCAAAAAGTATTCCTAATATCCAAAAAAAACTTTGCCATAAAGGCAAAGCTGTTATATTATTTTATAAAGCTGTTATATTATTTTATACAATAAAAAGTTTTTTCCATCTCGAAACTGTATTGCGGCTCAGTTTATAATGCAGAGCGAGTTTGGTATTGTTCAGTCCGTGCTCTTTCTGGAACTCAAGGATTTTAATAATGGTAGACTTGCTGTACGACCGGTGCTGCTGATTGGATTTGATGATATCTTCTGAAACAGGAGTAAATATAATATTGTTAATTGCAATAACATCCAGTTCGGAAAGAGTCTTCTTGCTGAGAATTTTATCACAAAGTTCTTTTTTTTCCGGGAATTTCTTTTGCAGGATATCAGTATATATTCTTTTAAAATCCGGCTGTGAAGTTTTATTTTTTTTCATGTTATCCGTTATTAAGATTACCGTATTTTTTAGTCCACCGATGAAGCGTAGATTTCGGGATCCGGTATTCCTTCACAATCTGGGGCATTGTTTTTTCCTCGGTTTCTATCAGTTCAACAATAAAATCGATAACTTCCCGGGTGTAGATACTTTTGCGAAAACTGGGGAGCATGGATTTTTTTTCTACCTGTTTATCTACTTTGGAAGGAGGTGCATAGAGGATAAGATGCTGAGAATATATTCTGAAGAAATCATATTCCAGAAGTTTACTCCATCTCATAAGAATATCACTATCTAAGCTCTTGGAGCGATACATCTCTTCAATCTGGTCTTTTGTAGTTTTCAGGAATTTGCAAATTCTTTCAAGATCAGTTTCTGTATCTTCAACGCGAGTCTTTATGATACTTCCTATGTGTATTTCTTTGTAGTCAAATTTCATCCTTTTAGTATTATATGTGAAAAATAAAAATGGTGTTATTACTTTTGGGTAAATAAAATTCTCTATCTCCGGATAGAAAACGAAAAAAAACTATTGAAATTACCAGAAACCGAAGCTTACAATCCATGTGCAATGTATTATTCATTATCAGATAACTTTCATGTGTTTGCACTAATTTTCATGAGAAGCATTAATTATTTTAATACTTCGCAAAACAAAATCAATTTCAACAGTTTGCATTTTTAAGAATGGAGGGAATTTTAAGACGGTATTAAATCTTTGGTCATTACTTAAAGATTTATCCAGGTCCGAATTTTTCATGAATATTCTATAATCAGGTTTGTCAGGTTAAAGTTTTCAGTGGCAATTATTAGCTTTATTTAAACTAAACTATTTTTACAAATTTAGATAAAACCAAACAATAATACAATATATTTAAAGCATTTACATTTAAATATTATTATTAGAGTTATTTATTAATTTATATAAAAATATTAATTCCTATTTGTAAATTTTTACTAAACTTTATCTGCTAACGCTTATCCTGTTATTTTATTGTGTATTACAGTAATTTCAGTATAATTATTACTATGTAATACTCATCAATTTGTAAAAATTTCTTATCCAGCTTTTCATGTATAAATCTTTGTATATGTATAGAATTATTGACACTTATTTTTTGATGACATTTCGATATATTGTTACAAAAAAAACACCCCTTTCTTCTAAAGAGGTGTAAATTTTATTATAAACAGATCATACTGAAAACTATTTTAAATATGTTTCATAAAGATCTTTTCTACGGTCTTTCATCACCTGTACGGAGCCATGGTGATGAAGGTCTTTCAGAAGATTTAAATCCACATCTACAATCAGTGTCATTTCCGTATTGGGTGTTGCTTCTCCTTTCACAGCATTCGATGGAAAAGCAAAATCGGAAGGAGTAAATACGGCTGCCTGCCCAAACTGAATATCCATATTATTAACACCCGGAAGATTTCCTACGCAACCTGCAATCGCAACATAACACTCATTTTCAATAGCTCTTGCGGCCGCACAATGCCGAACACGCATATAGGCATTCTGCGTATCCGTAAGATAAGGCACAAAAAGAATTTTCATCCCCTGATCGGCTAAAATTCTTGGTAATTCCGGGAACTCCACATCGTAGCAGATTACCAGTCCGATTTTACCACAGTCCGTATCGAAAACACGGATTTCGTTTCCGCCTTTCATTCCGTAATATTTTTTCTCATTCGGCGTGATGTGAATTTTCCTGTATTCATCTATTCTTCCATCTCTGTGAAGAAGATAACTTACATTATATAAATCATTATTTTCGAAAACAGGCATGCTTCCGGAAATGATATTAACGTTATAGCTGATGGCCAGATCCGAAATTTTCATTTTGATTTCTTCCGTTAATTTTGCAAGTTCAATCATACTGTCTCTTTCGGAAAGTTTGTTGAAGGGAGCCAGCAAAGGAGTGTTGAACAATTCCGGGAAAAGAACGAAATCGGCTTTATAGTCGCCCATCACATCTACAAAGAACTCAACCTGTTCGTAGAAGGCATCAATATCTTTGAAATGTCTCATCTGCCATTGCACCAGTCCCAGCCTGATAATGCTGTCCTGCATGGTATTGGGCTTTTTACTGTAATAGATATTATTCCATTGCAGGAGCACAGCATTTTCTTTTGAGGATTCGTCTTCGGGGAGATATTTCTTTAAAACTCTGATGGGCAAAAAATTATTGGAAAGCTGAAATGATAAAACCGGATCATAAATTTCTTTATCTCTAACTCTCCTGATATATTCCCTCGGTGATAGCTCGCTGTGTTTGTGATAGTTCGGAATTCTGCCTCCTAAAATAATCGATCTTAGATTTAACAGTTCACAAAGTTCTTTCCTGGCATCATATAATCTTCTTCCCAGCCGAAGTTCACGAAATTCCGGATCAACAAAAACTTCGATTCCATAGAGTACATTCCCTGTGGAAGTATGGGTATTGAAAGTATAATTTCCCGTAATATCGCTGTAAGTATGATCATCGCCGAATTCATCATAATTTACAATGATTGAAAGTGCTACGGCGGCGAGTTTTCCGTCAACCGTAATACAGATCTGTCCCTGAGGAAATATTCTTGTTAGTTTTTCGATGCTTCTTTTAGACCATACATATTCAGACATTTGAGGATAGGCCCGTTTCATAGTTTCTACCAATTCTGAGTAATCCTGAACGGTGAGCGTTCTTGTTTCAATTTGCATTTGATGTAATTTTACTTAAATTTAGGGAAAAACTGAGACTTATTTATAATGCATGAGTTTTTTAACCGCAAAAGACACAAAAGATTTTGTTTATTTAAGTTGAGCCTTGAAGACAAAAGCTAACAATAGATTAATTTCATCATACATTCCAGCAATGTAAATCTCAATTGAATTAAGTGTATTTCTTAACTGTACAAACTGACTTGTAATTGTATGATTTTATAAACTGAAAGGGCGGCTGCAACCCTAGCCCAGATTGAAGCAGCATCCTTTTTGGTTGCGGCCGGAGCATAAACCGGAAGCTTACAAACATAGTTCAGGAGCCCATAACCAAAAAGATATAGTACTTCGACAGGCTCAGCATCAACTCAAAGCTGGAAAAAGCTCCAAATAATTTTAATAATTAAACGAAAAAATCCCGCCCAAAGGCAGGATTTATATCTTAACTCAAGTCAAAAATTATTCCCACTCGATCGTTGCAGGCGGTTTGCTTGAAATATCATAAGCTACCCTGTTGATTCCTCTTACTTCGTTGATGATTCTGCTTGAAACGGTATCTAAAAACTCATAAGGAAGTCTGCTCCAGGTTGCCGTCATAAAGTCGATGGTGTTGGCAGAACGGACAACGGCTGTATATTCGTACGTTCTCTCATCGCCCATTACTCCAACCGATTTTACCGGAAGAAGCACAACAAATGCCTGAGAAACTTTTTCATATAAATCATTTTTATATAATTCTTCAATGAAAATATCATCCGCTTCCTGAAGGATTCTTACTTTTTCAGCATCAACAGCTCCCAAAATCCTGATTCCTAATCCCGGACCAGGGAAAGGGTGTCTGTGTACCAAATGATGAGGAATTCCCAGCTCTTCTCCAACTTTTCTTACTTCATCTTTAAATAATTCTCTTAAAGGCTCCAGCAATTCAAATTCCATTTCTTCTGGAAGTCCGCCAACGTTATGGTGAGATTTGATCACTGCAGAAGGACCGTTTACCGACTGACTTTCAATTACATCCGGATAAATTGTTCCCTGTGCTAAGAATTTAGCGCCTTCAATTTTATGAGATTCTTCATCAAAAACGTGAATAAACTCGTTTCCGATGATTTTTCTTTTTGCTTCAGGATCATCTACTCCGGCTAATTTTGATAAAAATCTTTCGGAAGCATCCACTAATTTAATGTTCATATGGAAATGCTCTCCATAATTGTCCATTACTTTTTTGCCTTCGTCTTTTCTCAGTAAACCTGTATCTACGAAGATACATGTCAACTGGTCACCAATTGCACGGTGAATTAACACTGCCGCTACAGAAGAATCTACCCCTCCTGAAAGTCCTAAGATAACCTTTTGGTCACCTACTCTTTCGCGGATTTCTGCAACTGTTTTATCAATATAATTAGTCAGTTTCCAGTTTTTCTCTGCATTACAGATTCCGAACACGAAATTCTCCAACATTTTCCCGCCTTCTTCGGTGTGGGAAACTTCAGGGTGAAACTGTACGCAATAGATTTTCTTATCCTCATTCGCCATGGAAGCAATTACGCCTGATTCAGCATTTAATTCAAAGCCCGGAGGCAATTGTCCTACTTCATCAAAGTGGCTCATCCAAACGATAGAATTATTGGTTACACCTTTTAGCAAGGAAGATTCTTTTACAATTTCCAGGTGTGCTTTTCCGTATTCTCCTTTTACGCCTTTATGTACTTTTCCGCCTAAAAGATGGGCTGTTAACTGCATTCCGTAACAGATTCCCAAAACAGGAATTCCCTGCTCATACAATTCTTTTTCAACCAGATGAGCATTTTCTGCATTTACAGAACTTGGTCCTCCTGAAAGGATAATTCCTTTCGGCTGTTTTTCTAAAATTGTTTCTAATGGTGTATTGAAAGGTAAGATTTCAGAATATACACCCATTTCACGGATTCTTCTTCCGATAAGCTGGTTGTACTGTGATCCGAAATCTAATATGATAATACCGTTGTTCATTTTTTATAATTGATGAATAATGATTGATAAATGATTTTGTAAAATTGTCTGAAATTATAGCCCCGATTGCAGCGGCATCCTTTTTTGTTATTGCGATTGCCGAAAAGTTCTAAATATTGCTTCTCTTTGTTCGCAATGACAAAAAAGATACAGCGGAAAGCGGGAAATAGCTTCTAACAAAAAAAGCCCCGAAAAATCAGGGCATTATTTTAAAACTTTCCGATGTCTTCTCTGTAGAAGCCGTAATCGAAATGTACATGACTTGCATCTTCGTACACTTTTTTGCGGGCATCTTCGTAAGTTGCTCCGGTAGCTACAATGTTCAGTACTCTTCCACCGTTGGAAACTACTTTGTCTCCTTTTCTGATGGCTCCTGCGTATAAAAGCTTGCTGTATTTCAGTTTATCTTCGCCCACGATTTCGAAACCTGTTTCGATGTTTCTCGGGTAGCCTCCTGAACACATCACAAGGCAAATAGCTTTTTCGTCTTTAAATTTAAGCTCAATGTCTTTTCCGTCCATACAATCCTGGATCACATCAAGAAGGTTATTTTCCATTAAAGCCATCAATACCTGAGTTTCAGGGTCTCCGAATCTCATATTGTATTCCAGAAGATACGTTCCGTTTTTGGTAACCATCAATCCAAAGAAAATAATTCCTTTGAAACCGAAGCCTTCCGCTTTAAGACCTTTTAAAGTAGGTTCAAGGATATTTTTTTCAAAGTCAGCATAGTGTTCCTGGGTAAATTCAGGGCTTGGAGCTACCGTTCCCATACCGCCGGTATTCGGTCCTGTATCTCCGTTTCCTGCTTTCTTATAATCTTTCGCCGCAATACACGGGAATAATTTTTCACCGTTTGAAAAAGCAATGATGGAGGCTTCAAATCCTTCTAAATATTCCTCAATAACCAAACGAATCCCTGCATCTCCATAGATTCTTCTGATCATAAAATCATGAATTGTTGCTTCAGCTTCTTCTAAGGTATCGCAGATCACAACACCTTTACCTCCTGCAAGTCCGCTTGCTTTGATCACTAATGGATATTGCTGAGTCTGAACATATTCTTTAGCTTCATTGTATGAATCAAATACTACTGCTTTTGCTGTTTTGATATCATAGGTCTGCATGAATTTTTTAGAGAAAGCCTTGCTTCCTTCCAAGCTTGCCACTTTCTGATTCGGGCCAAAAACTTTCAAATCGTGCTTTTTGAATTCGTCCTTCAAACCAGCTACAAGCGGCGCTTCCGGACCAACAATCGTTAAGTCTACCTTTTCTTTGATTGCAAAATCTCTAAGTTCTTTAATCTCTGATAAATGAACATTTTTTCCTATTACATCAGTGGTAGCATTTCCGTTGGCGAAAAACATCTTCGTAATTCTTGAATCGTTCTGAAGCTTGGCTGCCAAAGCAGATTCTCGTCCACCTTCACCTATGATTAATATTCTCATACTTTATTTAATTAACTAGTCTATAATTTACAAATATATAATTTTGAATGCTATAAATACAATCTCAAAATATAATTTCCGGATGTATGCATTTAATCTCAATAAAAATTTTTAACGCAAAGTCCGCTAAGATATCTTTAATAACTGACTGCTTTTTAAGTTCGTAAAGGTACTTCGACGAGCTCAGCATAAACTAACACTCAGCAAAGACCGGAAAGCAATCTATCCTAAATTACAGATTTTCATCTGTAATTTTAATCTAATTTTAATTAATGTAAAAAATGTCTTATTCCCGTAAACATCATTGGTATTTTGTGCTCATTGGCAGCATCAATACTGTCCTGATCTTTCACACTTCCACCCGGCTGGATGATTGCTGTGATACCTTCTTGAGCGCAGAAATCTACCACGTCACGGAAAGGGAAAAAGGCATCTGAAGCCAATACCAATTCCCCGGAGAACTTTTCTTTGGCTCTTTCAATTGCCTGTTGAGTTGCCCAGATTCTGTTTACCTGTCCGCCTCCGATTCCAAAAGCCTGGATTCCATTGGAAACTACAATTGCATTTGATTTTACATATTTTACTACTCTCTGGGAGAACAATAACGCTTTTTTCTGCTCTTCCGTAGGCTGAGTTTCAGTTACGACTTTGATGTCATCCGAGAAGATGCTGTCGTTATCCTGAACCAAAATACCCCCGTCGATCTTTACCCACGTCTGTTTGTCGGATACAGGATTTACAATTTTAATAATTCTCAGATTTTTTTTCTTTCTCAAAATTTCAATCGCTTCCTCATCAAATTCAGGAGCCATTACAATTTCAAGGAATGTTTTATTTAATTCTTCTGCGGTTGCCGCGTCGATTTTGTAGTTCATAGCAACAATTCCGCCAAAAATAGAAACCGGATCACATTCGAAAGTTTTCTGGTAGGTTTCCAAGGCTGAAGTTCCGATTGCTACTCCACAAGGTGTAGAGTGTTTTACGGCACAACAAGCCATTTCTTCTTTAAATTCAGTCACTACTTTCCAGCAAAGATCCATATCACGAAGGTTGTTGAAAGACAATTCTTTACCTCCCAGCTGTTCAAAATCTTTCATCGCGCCGTTTTCGAAAGTAGAAACGTAGTAAGCCGCTGTCTGATGAGGATTTTCACCATATCTCAGATCAGAAACTTTCTTGTAAGAGGCATTTAAATAAGTAGGATAATCTTCTTCTAAAAGCATTCTTGAAATCGCTGCATCGTAAGCAGAAGTAAGATTGAATACTTTTCCTGCCAATTTCTTACGGGTTTCAATATAGGTATCACCGTTTTGCTCCATTTCAATTTTTACCGCAGCATAATCTTCAACATCAGTAATTACCGTAACGGAATCAAAGTTTTTAGCTGCAGAGCGAAGCATCGAAGGTCCTCCGATATCGATGAATTCCACCTTTTCGTGAAGAGAAATGTTTTTGTTTACATTTTCGAAAAAAGGATAAAGATTTACAATTACCATGTCAATCAGGCCAATTCCATGTTCCTGAACAGTACTCATGTGTTCTTCGTTGGAACGAACCGCCAACAATCCTCCGTGAACTTTTGGGTGTAATGTTTTCACTCTTCCGTCCAACATCTCAGGAAAATTGGTAACTTCATCAATCTGAATCGGATTTAAACCAGCATCTTTCAAATGTTTGAACGTTCCTCCCGTAGAGATCAGCTCATAATTTTGGGCTTCCAGAAACTGTGCAAATTCGATCAACCCGCTTTTGTCAGAAACACTGATTAAAACTCTTTTTTTGCTCATTTTACTTTCGATTTTTTCTTTGTAATAATTCTTATGTACAATCTGATAGAACTTCATCCTATCCTGATGTAGGTCGTCCTTTCAGGACTCCACTACTTAAAGAACTTTACTTTCAATTTCACTTTTTACAGTTATTTCAAACTGTCGACCGGTTCTTTCACCTCCGATCTTATTTATTTTTACTTAGATTTTTCTTGTTTTTCGAAATAATAAAATCTAAATGTGTTTTATATTAATGTAATAAATGTATCAGTATAACAATGTAACAATCATTTGGTAAATTGGTACATTGCTAGATTGGTACATTATTTAATACTTTGTTTATTGCTTTTGGGAAAATTTCGTATTCTATTAAATGAACTTTTTCCGCTACGGTTTCGGGTGTGTCATTTTCAGTGATTTCAAATGACTTCTGAAGAATCGCTTCTCCTTCATCAATTCCCGAGGTTACAAAATGTACGGTTGCCCCGCTTTCTTTTTCTTTAGCTTCAATCACAGCATGATGAACATGATGCCCCCACATTCCTTTTCCTCCGAATTTAGGAAGCAGTGCCGGATGAATATTGATTATTTTCCCCCTCCAGGTTTCACAAAATTCAGGTTTAAGAATGGATAAAAATCCTGCTAAAACGATTAAGTCCGTATTTTCAGGAATAATTTTAGCCAATTCGCCGCTGAAATTTTTTCCTCTCGGAATCAGAACTTTTTCTATATTATGATTTTTCGCTCTTTCCAGTCCGTAACATTCTCTGTCGGCCACAACCAAAGATATTTTTGCATTTTGGATATCTCCATTATCAATAGTATCGATGATTCGCTGAAGATTGGTTCCTGAACCTGAAACGAGTATAACTAAGTTTTTCATAGATTAATGTAACAATGTATCAGTTTAACAATATAACAATTCATTAAAATTGGTAAAATACTACATTGTTATATTGGTACATTAAAATGATAATTTGATTTTTTCGCTTCCTTCCGTAATTTCTCCGATTTCGTAAGCATCATCCAAAAGGTGCAGTACTTTTTCTGCGTGTTCCGCATCTACTACAACGATCATTCCTACTCCCATATTGAAGGTTCCGAACATTTCTTCACGGGCTACACCGCCTCTTTTTTCCAGTTCCAGCATGATGCTTGGAATCTTGATTTTTGAAGCATCGATGGAAGCACATAATCCTTCACCAATAATTCTCGGAATGTTTTCATATAATCCACCTCCGGTAATATGTGCAATTCCGCATACTTTTACTTCTTCAAGAACTTTATGAATGTCTTTATAATACAATCTTGTAGGCACCAAAAGTGTTTCGTACAAAGGTTTTCCTTCGAATTCTTCGTTGAAATCAGGGAATACTTTTCTAACAAGGGAGAATCCATTTGAATGAAAGCCCGAACTTGGCAGAGCAATAATTTTGTTTCCTGGTTTTATATCGGATCCGTCAATGATCTGGTCTTTTTCAACAATACCTACACAAAAACCGGCAACATCGTAATCTCCAGGCTGATACATTCCCGGCATTTCGGCAGTTTCTCCGCCAATCAGTGCACAGTTGTTATCTTTGCATGCTTCCACCATTCCTAAAACAATTTCCGCAGCAATTTCGGAATCAAGTTTTCCGCAAGCCAGGTAATCCAGGAAAAACAAAGGCTTTGCACCATGACAAAGGATATCATTGGCACACATTGCGAAGCAGTCTACACCAATAGAGTCATATTTTTTTGAATCTAAAGCTACTTTAAGCTTTGTTCCCACCCCGTCGGTTCCCGAAACCAAGACAGGATTTTTGTATCCTCCGATTTCATAAAAAGCACCAAAACTTCCCAAATGATTCAGTACGTTGGAATTATGGGTTTCGCCAACCGCTTTCTTGATCTTGTCAACGGTTTTGTATCCTTCTTCTTTGTCTACTCCTGCGGATTTGTACGTGTTGCTCATATTATTAATGTAACAGTGTATCAGTTTAACAATTTAACAATGATTTTGATTGTTAATGTGCTAAATTGGCACAATTTATTTCTATGTTTAAGTTTCAATTTCGAAAATAAAAAAGCCGACAATCTTATTAGATTATCGGCCGTTATATTATCTCAGAATTTCAGAGCCCACAATATTCCCTTTCTTGGAGAAACATTCTTTAAAAGTGGTCTGAATATTCATCTTTTTTTCTTTTTGCAAAGATATTAATTTTAAATTAATATTCAAATCTATTTTTCAAGGATAATCTCTACTGCCGAAATTTTTGCAATCTTTTCCTTCAATTCGCTGTCTTTCTCTTCATTAGAAATTGTCTGAGCCGATTTATCAAAATTGTCATTGAAGAAAGGAAGTGTAAAGGTATCCACAATATTTCCGCCGTGAAGTGGGAAACGTTTGGCTGCCGCTTCTAAAACGCCTAATCCGCCTCTTGCTCCCGGAGCTGTTGCCATTAACAGCATTGGTTTTTCATTCCACACTGCTCTGTCCTTGATTCTGGAAGTCCAGTCGAATACATTTTTGAAAGCTGAAGAATACGTTCCATTGTGTTCGGATAAAGAAACGATAAGTATATCTGCCGCATCAATTTTCGCAGCGAAATTTTTTGCTTCCTGCGGAAGTCCGCTTTCCACTTCGCGCTGGTGTTTGTAGATTGGCATTTCAAATTCGTTCATATCTACCACTTCCACTTCTGCATTCTGAATAAGTGAAGCTGCGTAAGAAACTAAAAGTTTATTGATTGATGTCTCGGAATTGCTTCCGGCTATGGCTAAAATTTTCATTGTTTATATTTAAGTTTACAAATTTAATATTATTTAAGGTAAGATGGCAAGTCCATGGGAACTTCCATTAGAAGAATTTCGGCATCTTCAATGGCTTCAATGTTGAAACTTTGGGTATCCCAGATTCCCAGACCGTCTCTTTTGTTTAAAACTCTGTCGCCGATTTTTGCGTTTCCTTTTAAAACAAATGCATAAACCCCGTTTCCTTTTTTATGAAGCATATAGTTTTTACCGTTTCCTTTGGTAAAGTTTGCCAGATTAAACCAGGCATCCTGATGAATCCAGACCCCTTCGTCGTTTTTATCCGGCGATAAAATCTGCTGAAACCCGTTTATTTTCTCACCTTCTTTGATACTTTTCTGATCATACCTTGGCTCAACATCAACCTCTCTTGGAAATACCCAGATCTGTAAAAATTTTACTTCTTCATCCTTATTTTTGTTGTATTCGCTGTGCATTACACCGGTTCCGGCACTCATCACCTGAATTTCTCCTTTTCTGATAACGGCTGTTGTCCCCATTGAATCCTTGTGTTCCAGATCACCTTCCAGCGGGATTGAAATAATTTCCATGTTTTTGTGCGGATGTGTTCCGAATCCCATCCCTTGGGAAACGGTGTCGTCATTCAACACTCTGAGAACTCCGAAATGCGTTCTTTCATGGTTTTGATAATTTGCAAAACTGAAAGTATGGTAAGAATTAAGCCATCCATGATTCGCGTGGCCTCTTGTATCTGCTTTATGATATACTGTTTTCATATTGTGATTATTTATGGTACAAATGTCGGAAGTCTTACGCACGGAAATGTTGATGTAAGGTAAGAAAGATTATTAATAAATAAAAACGGATTCTTATGAACCCGTTCCGTTATTTTTTGTTTGATTTTTAATTGATTAAACTGAAATTAAAGGTTATTAACTTTAAAAATGTACCTGCTTAATTTCTTCTTCAATTTCCTTTGGCGAATCATGTTCAGATTTAATAAAAACCATAGTTAAAACAGCTCCCAACAGCATACAGATTCCACCGACTACGATATAATCAATGGCCATTTTGCCGAAAATCCCACTTACAATCGGTCCCCCGAAAATCCCGTTGATGATCTGAGGAATCACGATAAAAAAGTTGAAAATTCCCATATAAACCCCCATTTTCTTTTGTGGAATTGAATCGATCAGCATCGCGTAAGGCATGGCTAAAATACTTGCCCAGGCAAATCCCAGTCCAACCATTGAAATCCACAGATAATGAATGTCTTTAATAAAATACATGGCAATCAGTCCCAGTCCTCCACAAGTCAGGGCTAACGCATGGGTCTGTTTTTTACCTATAAATTTTGCAATCGGTGTTAAAGCAAAAGCAAAGAAAATGGCATAGAAATTATAGCTTCCGAATAAGCTTCCCGTTAAATCTCCGGCTTTGTTAAATTCCGCAGAATGGGTATCGTCCGGTGAAAGCCCGAAATGATGGGTTGCCAAAGCACTTGTTGTAAAAACCCACATGGTAAACAAAGCAAACCAGGAAAAGAACTGTACAATTCCTAATTTTTTCATTTGGGAAGGTACATTAGCAAAATCTTTAAAGATATCCGAAAGTTTAGATTTTTCTTCTACAATTTCTTTTCCGCCTTCAAAAGAGGCAAACTCCTCCGGTGAGTATTCTTTGGTGGAAATAATGGTGTATAAAATTGATATCAAAAGAACAACTGCTCCAATGTAGAAAGAATAAATCACATTATCTGCTACGAATCCTTTGGGTGCCTCATTGGAAACGCCCAATTTACTAAGCCATCCCGGCAGATCTGACCCAATAACCGCTCCGATTCCAATTAGAATTGTCTGAACTGAAAATCCGATGGTTGCCTGATGTTTCGGCAGCATATCTCCCACTAAAGCACGGAAAGGTTCCATAGCCACATTAATGGACGCATCCATCATGGCAAGAAAAATTACAGCCATCAGCAGGACATTTGCCGCCATCATCTGCGTTGCAGAAGCAGCATTAGGAAGCATTACCAGTCCGATTGCACACAAAACCGCTCCTATTAAAAAATAAGGTTTTCTTCTTCCCAGCGGACTCCAGGTATTGTCTCCCATGTGACCAATAATTGGCTGTACAATCAATCCCGTTATAGGAGCCACCAGCCAAAACCATGACAACTCGTGAACATCTGCTCCAAAATTTGCCAAAATCCGGCTTGCATTTCCGTTCTGTAATCCAAATGCCATCTGGATTCCTAAGAATCCCATGCTCATATTGATGATCTGAAGCATTGATAAGTTCGGCTTTTTCATTTTGCCAAATTCACCCTTATTGTATTTTCCTGTCATTTCTGCCATTATTGCTTCATTTTTTGAATTAATATATCTTCTATCGGAGCTTTTATTTCCACCACTTTATCTACAACATCATTTGGAACTGTTACGGAAAGTACATACTGTTTTACTTTCCACTGTCCGTTTATTTTTTCAACAACTCCTGAACCCCGGCAGATTTTCATTTGAGTATCCAAAAGTTCATCAAACCAAGCGATTTTTCCGTCTTTACTAAAATAGATATTTCTTTTTAGTGAAGTGAAGTTCCAGGTTTTGTTTTTATCAAAATAAGGTTTGGCCCAATTCATAAAGGCTTTTTTATCCCAGACTTCGGTAGCATCGGTTCCTATATATGTTGATTCTTCAGCAAAATAATTGAAATAAGTGTTAAAATCAGCTTTTGCTGCAGCGACGTTGAATCCGTCTAACATTGTCCCGATTTCTGTTTTTTCTTTTTCAAATTTGGCTTGAGCCGAAATGGTCGTAAAGCTCAATATACATATGATTAATGTAAAGAATATTGTTGTTTTTTTCATATATAATTTTTGTTTTTAACGCAAGAGCGCTAAGAATTTTTGTAATTTTACTTAATATTTTCGTTCGCAAAGGCGTTTCACTCAGCAAAGTGAATGAATATATTTTTAAGTTACTTTAATTCAATAATCATAGATGTTTTAGCGGGTATGACTAAGTTGTTTTGCAATGAAAAGTCTTTGTCGGAGATGATATCTTTTCCTTTTGAAAATCCTTTTAATGATTCAGCAAAATGCTTCAAATCCAATGTCTGCTCTGTTTCATTATTATTTAAAATAACCATCACACTTTCTTTTTCATTGTATCTAAAATATACAAAAACATTATTCTGCGGAACGAAATTTTTGGTTTTTCCGGTATGGATGACTTCTTTTCCTTTTCTCCAGTTTAGGAGCTTTTGAGTAAACTGATAAAATTCTTTTTGCCCGGGCGTCTGCGACGAAGGATTAAATGCATTTTGCTTATCAGACTTCCAGCCGCCGGGAAAGTCTCTTCTAATATCTGCATCACCGCCTTTGTTTTTGTCACCCCTCATTCCTACTTCCGAACCGTAATAAATCTGCGGAATTCCGCGAACGGTTGAAAGCAGGGTTAATCCCAACTGATATGCTTTCGGATCCTCGTTAAATATTTCGTTCCATCTTTCGGTATCGTGATTTTCAAAGAAAATCATTACATTGTTGATGTCAGGATAAAGAAAATCGCTGGATAAGGTATTGTAAATCCTGTTCATGCCGCTGTCCCAGCCGTCTTTTTCTTTAAGTGCTTTCGGCAGATCTCCATACAGCATAAAATCCATAACAGACGGGAGATATGAATTGTAATTTGCGGCCTCACCTGTTTTAGAATTTTTTTGCCATGCTGAAATATGACCAGCCGTACTTAGCCATGTCTCTCCTACGATATTAAAATTGGGATATTCATCGGTAATGGCTTTTGCCCATTTGGCCATGGCTTCTTTATCATTGTAAGGATAGGTATCTACACGAAAACCTCCCAGTTCGGCGTATTCTATCCACCAGATTGCGTTTTGTGTGAGATACTTCAGAACCAACGGATTCTTTTGATTGATGTCCGGCATTGTGGTATCGAACCAGCCGTCGAGAGCAATTTTTTTGTCAATATCAGAAGCATTGGTATCAAACTGGGTAGTCGTTTTGTAATTGGACCGTTTAAATCCGTTTTCACCATCTTCAAACCAGTGAATCCAATCCTTTGTCGGCAAATCTTTGATCATCCAATGCGAAACTCCCCAATGATTAGTGACGTAATCCATCACCAGTTTCATATTCCTTTTATTTAATTTTTGTGAAAGTTCTCGATATTCTTCATTGGTGCCATATCTTGCATCGATTTTATATAAATCGGTTTGTGCATAACCATGGTAAGAATACACTTTTTCGTTGTCTTCATTCACAGGGGTGAGCCATACTGCCGTTGCTCCCAGGTTTTGAATATAGTCGAGGTTATTGATGATTCCTCGCAAATCTCCGCCATGGCGTCCGCCGGGAAGACTTCGGTTTGCTTTTTCCGTTAGTTGAGGATTCGAATCGTTTTTCTCATCACCGTTGGCAAAACGGTCGGGCATAATCAGGTACATTACATCTTTCGAGGTAAAGGATTCCCTTGTTGCGGAATTAGACTGTCTTTGTTTTAGTTCATAAGTGTAGGTACTGATGTTCTTTTTTCCTTTCTTAATATTAATATTGAATTTCGGAACGTTTATTTCAGCAGTATTTACTGTTACAAATACATAGTTCGGATTTTCAACCTTTTGAATATCCTTAATCTGAACTCCGTCTGAAAGCTCAATCTGATCATTGGCAATGTTTTTTCCATAAACCAAAATCTGAAGTTCAGAGTTTTTCATCCCTTTCCACCAAAAAGCAGGTTCTACTTTTTGAATTTGTGAAAAAAATAAAGATGAAGCAAAAAGTGAAGCTGTATATATAAATTTCTGATACATAATTATTTATTAAAAATTACATGAGTGATTTTAAATATTATTTTACTGGCTGATTAAAAACTGCATTGTAATATGTTATCCCCGAATTTTTAAATTCCACCCTCCGATTCGGCATATTTTGAAGTTCATATTCTCCATTCAATGTAAATTTTACTTCCGTGAATTTATAACCCGTTAAATAGGTGACTTTCGCCTGATATACATTATCGCCATTTATTTTTTCGAGTCTGGTATCCTGCTCCCAGCTCAAGGGTTTATCGTTTCCTCTTATCCCAATGGATTTAACTTCTGTCTGGGCGGGAACTTTGAGGGTGTAAATTACAGTCTGCTTATATGCCTTCTGAACGCAGCCACTCACTATAAAACAAGAGATTATAAGAAGTACTATTTTATTCATCTGCTCATTTTTTTAGCAATTAGATAATCTAATCCCAATCTTCCTGAGCCTAAAATGATATAAAATAAGCTCAACCACATAATTCCCATTGCCGGCAACATATTCCAGACACCCTGATTGGCCTGCTGAAAAAATGCAGCTACGAACATGGTAATGAAAATAAGAACTGCGAAAGGTCTGGTAAACAGTCCCAATAATAAAAAAATTCCTCCCACTCCTTCACTGAATGCTCCCATCCACGCAAAGAATGCGGGAAACATTGCAAAAATTCCTCCGTATTCAGAAACATCATTTGGAAACCAGAAAGCTACCTCAAAAAATTTCAAATTGTTATCTTCCGGAGACCATGGCAAGCCAAATTTTGCAGCTCCAAAGTCGCTAGTCAGTAAATATCCACACACTATTCTGGGAATAGTAAACAGAAAATCCTGCCACCAAAACGGCATTTGAATGGGATTTATAATTCTTTTTATCATAGGAGTTTGTGTTAAAAAAACCCTACAGAATAATCTGTAAGGTTTTAATTATTTAAAATTATTTTACAGGCTTGATAGAGATTGCGAAACCGCCACTTCTCACCATTTTAAAATTGATTTTAGACTTACTTGTGATCTGTTTTTTGTAGATATTGTAACTCTGTGGATTGTTGATGTAATCCGCATCTTTCCCATCTTCATAAATCGTGGCTTCGTATTTTTTTCCTTTATCTAAAAATGAAAAATCTACCGTGTATTCACGTTTGTTTTCGTCGGTGATTCCTCCTACGAACCAGTTTTCTGTGCCCTTTGCTTTTCTGGCCGTGATGATATAATCTCCCGGCTCTGCCGATAAAATCTTCGTATCATCCCAGTCTGCAGCGACATCTTTAATAAACTGGAAAGCATCCATGTGTTTCTGGTAATTCTCCGGTAAATCTGCAGCCATCTGAAGCGGCATGTACATCACCACATACAAAGCGAGCTGTTTTACCAGCGTTGTTTTTACAAAACGATTGTCTCCCGGGAAATAATAATCCAGTTTCGTCTGGAAAATTCCCGGTGTATAGTCCATTGGTCCTCCCATCCATCTCGTGAACGGAAGAATTGTCTGGTGATCCGGATTATTTCCTGCAAAGGCTTCAAATTCTGTTCCTCTTGCTGCTTCTGCGGAGATCCAGTTCGGGTACGTTCTGCTCTCTCCTCCGGGTCTTACCGATTCGTGAGAATTCACCATGATTTTATATTCATTCGCTTTTTCTGCAATTCTATAGAAATGATTGATCGTCCACTGGGAATAATGATGTTCACCTCTTGGTATGATGTCTCCTACATAACCTGTTTTCACGGCATCATAACCATAGTCATTCATTAATTTGAAGGCTTTGTCTGCCCATCTTTCATAGTTCGTGGCCGAACCTGAAGTTTCATGGTGCATGATAAGCTTTATTCCTTTTGAATGTGCATATTCATTCAGCATTTTGATATCAAAATCAGGATAAGGTGTGATGAAATCGAAAACAAATTCTTTTGAGTGTCCAAACCAATCTTCCCAGCCGGCATTCCATCCTTCGATAAGTAATCCGCCAAAACCGTTGGCTGCCGCAAAATCGATGTATTCTTTTACCTTCGTATTATTCGCGGCATGTTTTCCGTTAGGTGTTAATTTGGAAAAATCCGTCACTCCGATATGAACGTTTTCAGCTGTGGAATATGCCCACTGTGACTTCCCGATGATCATTTCCCACCAGACGCCCATGTATTTTGTAGGGTGAATGTATGAAGTATCGGTATATTTTGTAGGTTCATTCAGGTTAAACATCATTTTAGATGCTAAAACTTCTTCAGCTTTCGGGGAAACGATGATTGTTCTCCACGGGGAAACGGAAGAGGTTTGGATATATCCTTTTGCACCCTGTCTGTCGGGAGTTAAGTGTGTTTTAAATTTAAAATTAACCGGATCTACTTCAAGATGTGAAGCAGGATAATTTAACACCGCTGCCTCTCCAACATTTACGTACAAAGGATCTTTACCTTCTTTTTTCAGCATTAAAGGCGACTGAACGGCATTTGGCACCATTTGCTGCGACGCATTACTGTCGAATGAATTCGGCCATCTCACCGGAATTTCAGAGATTTTTGTTGTCTGCGGCTGGTATTCCTGGGAGTCATAATCCGCTGCAATCCACCATGCTTTCATATCCGTTGGAAAATCAATTTCCGAGTCTTCTTCACGGATCACAAAATAATTCAAGTTTTTCTGTTGTGGAAATTCATACCGAAATCCTAATCCGTCATTGAACAGCCTGAACTTAACCACAATATTTCTATCTGTAGCGTCCTGATGAAGGGTTACCGCCAGTTCATTGTATTGATTGACATAATTTTTTTTCTCTCCCAACACAGGCTGCCAGGTTTCATTTTTAGAATCCTTTTTTTCTTCTGTTTTGGTAAAGCCGTTATTGAGGTCAAATTTGGCATCTTCGGGTTTAGCAATCTCCGAGGCAAATTTAATGGCGGTATCTTTAAATAATCTCAGCCCCAATTTAGAATCCTCCACCACTACACTGCCATTGTATTTCAGATTGTAATACGGAATTCCCTGCTTCAGCTGGAAGTTCATTTCAAACTTCCCGTCAGGAGATTGTAAGGATTGGGCATTAATACCAACAAACATTGTTGAGAACAATAACGCTCCCACTGTAATTTTCTTCATAATGATTATTTATAAACTTTTAAAAATAAAGAAAGTGCTGCTTTTCAGCAACACTTTGCTATGTAAATTTAATATAATTTCACCCTACAAAGGCTGTATTTTATAAGTACCTAATTTTATATCTACAGAAATCTTATAACTACCTCCTGTTCCGTCAAATTTAATATTTCCATTACTTCCTTTCGGACCCAAATAACCGGTATTTCCATCAGCAGAAATATTTCCCCAGTCAAGATCTCCCCAGCTTTGCTGCCCTAAAAATTTAAATTCTGAAGCAGCCGGAAGAGCGATAGTATGCTCAAATTTCCCGTTTCCTAAATTTGTCATTGGAATAGCTGTTCCGGAATTCCATCCGTTCACTGTTCCTACAAGATACAAATTAGCAGGATTCCAATTATTGATCGGCGAAGCTGAAACAGTAATTGACTTTACAGTAGCGTCTGCATCTATAACGATTTTATACATTCCGGAAGCACCCGTAAATTGCATATTTTCTGGGGTTGAAGGCGATAAATTAGTAGACCATGTTTTAAAATACCTGTTTCCGGCATTCATTCCTGCAACATCAAGGCTATAATTCAGTCCATTCCAATCCTGCTGTCCTAAAAATCTAAAGTACTTACCATTCTCCAGATAAGTGTAAATAGTTGACAAATTATCTTTCTTATAAAGCATTTGAGATCCTCCCGCATTCCATCCTACAGCTGAAGCATCACCAACAATGTAGAAAGATGGGTACTCCGTAATATAAGGTGTCACTTTAATAGTAACAACATTAGACTTGACAGCATCAAAACTTCCCAGCTTTGAAGATAATCTCACTTCTATATCAGTGGCAACACCAGGTGCTAATCCTGCGTCCAATAATACATTATTAAATTCAGCAACGGTATAAGAAACTTTTTTTGTTCCGTCTACCAAATCAACATTTTTTGGCGTTGCAAAGTTTGTTCCTTTAACTGCAATCTGGAGCTGATTTTTTTGTGCTACTGCAACACTATAATCAGGATTCGTCCAATCGAATGTAATACCTGTTTGAGATGCATTATCTTTTATTAAAACTAAAGTAGCTTTATCTGCTTTAAGGGTAGATGCAGAAGGTTTTTGCAAAACAGCCTGATCCTCATCTTTCTCACATGAAAAAAGCATAACTGCAATCAGCCCAAAAACTAAAAATTTAAATATATTTTTCATTTTTAAAGTGTTTAATATTAGTATCCAGGATTTTGAATCAAATTAGGATTTGCCACGATATCATTTGCAGGAATTGGAAATAGATTTCTATAATCCTCAACTGCTTTTCCATCTTTCACCCCTCCTTTCCATGGCCATAAATATGATGAAGACGTAAACTTGCCGTAACGGATTAAATCTGTTCTTCTAGTTGCTTCCCACGATAATTCTCTGGCTCTTTCATCCAAAAAGAAATCTGTGTTAATAGATCCAACTGTATTTGCCCCTGCTCTTGTTCTCAAAGCATTCACATAACCCAAGGCCGTAGCTGTACTACCACCGGAGCCCCCTCTTGCAACTGCCTCACCATACATTAAATATATATCTGCTAAACGGTATAAAGGAATATCTGCATCTACAAAATCACCGGAAGCATCTGAACCAGGAGCTCCGTTTGAGAATTTAATATTTTTATACTTTATGAATGCGTATCCATCTGTAAACGTACTTACATTATTTATTTCTAAATTCTGTCCGCTGGTATAAAAGTTACCTCTTTGATCATTGGGAGTGAACAAATTAACAAATGCCTTTGTTGTTCTTAAACCACCCCATCCTCCGTTGATTCCAAACTGCGAAGCAGGCATTGACCCTCCAACTGCAGCATGCACCATGAAGGTTGATCCTCCATACGTTCTGGTACTTGTACCATCATAATTTACAGATAGAATAACTTCAGGATTGCTTACATTGTTATCAGCCATAAATAGTGATGCGTAGTTTGTTTTTAATGCATATCCTGCACTGATAACTTTATTACAATAAGTAATACAGTCTGTATATCTTGCAGTACCTGTATACACCTGAGCATTAAGATATAATCTTGCTAATAATGCCCATGCTGCGGCTTTATCCGCCCTGCCATATTCATTTGTTCTGGCATCTTTTAATTCATTAGCACATGCTAAGAGTTCTGATTCTACATATTTGAATAACTCTGCTCTCACAATTCTTGGAGGCGGTGTATTAATAATATCGGTAGTTTCTGTTACATAAGGGACATTTCCAAATAGATCCAATGCGTGATAATATGATTGTGCTCTTAAAAAACGAGCTTCGGCACGCATATATTTTGCTTCTGTAAGATCATTACCTGCAATACCATTTGAAGAAAGTTTTTCGTCTGTGGTATTCTTAATAAATTCATTACTCACAGCAATTACATTGAATATTCTATAATAAATTGCAGCCACAAAAGGATTGGAAGCGTTCCAAGTCATGCTATGCATTTCCGGAAGACCAGCGTCTGCCCATGCTATAACTGCTTCATCAGTAGTTAAAACCTGCATACTGTACATCTGACGAAGATAGTTTGAAAACCCTCCATCAATACCTCCAATATCAGTATTTGCATCACCATTATTCTGGTCTCCCTGTCCCCCGATTGCAAGACCGGCATAAATTTTAGCCAAAGCTGGTTTATAATTACTAAAATCTTTGTATAACACAGAAGAAGTTAATCCTAAGGTAGGTTCTCTTTCAAGATCTTGTGTACATGAACCTGTGAAAAACAGAGTTCCTAATGTAATAGATCCTAAAATAATCTTTTTATATAAATATTTATTGTTCATGATAAATTAAAATTGAAAGTTAAAGCCAACTGAATACACTTTAGGTCTTTGATAAAATCCGTTATCAACACCTCCGAAAACTTCAGGATCTATTCCTTTATATTTCGTAATGACAAATACGTTTTGTGCCATTGCATTTACTCTTAAATTCGTTCCTTTGCCCATAAATTCTCCTACATTGTAAGCAATTGAGAAATTATCCATTCTTAAAAACGAAGCATCTTCAATAAACATATCAGAGAAAAGTTGTGTTGTTGCAAACTGAGTATTTAGAACGCTCACATTCGTATTACTTAAAAAGTTGTTTGCCTGAATATTTGCAATGGAGCTGTTAGAAGCCGAATTGTTGTAAACATAATTTCCTAAAACCGCTCTCAAAGCAGTACTAAATTCCCATTTTTTAACACTAACTTTTGTAGAAAAACCTAATATTACATCAGGATTTGGAGATTTATAAAAATATTTATCATCTTCAGTAGATTTCCCATCGCCATTTCGGTCTACATAAATACCTTCCAACGGTTTCCCATTATTGTCATAAACCTGTTGATACACATAAAATGCATTTAAGGGTTGGCCCACTGTTATAGCCTGAATATAGTTATTAATTCCTGAAATACTCCCCGCAACAATTTTATATGATTCATCTACATATTGAGATAAACTTGTCACTTTTGGATTAAATCTGGTTGCATTAAGATTAACATCCCAGGTTATATTATCTTTCCTGACAGGAACTATATTTAAATTTACTTCAAAACCTTTGTTTGCAATAATTCCGACATTTTTAACATTGAAATTACTTAGATCGCCTGCCCAAGTAGGTACTTTGGAAATAAGATTTTCTGATTTTTTATCAAAATAGTCAAAAGAACCGCTGATTCTGTTATTGAAGATGGCAAAGTCTAATCCTAAATTTTTTGTAGTTGTGGTTTCCCAGACAAGATTGGGATTATAAACATCAGGTCGTAATAGTGTATAAAAATTATTCCCAAACTGATATTGTGCAGTACTACTGTTACTGTAAGAATAAGAACCAAAGGCGGGATAGAAAGTTCCCGTTTCCTGCTGTCCGGTTTTACCCCAACCTGCTCTAACCTTTAATGAATTAATTGTTGAAATATCTCTCAAAAAGCTTTCTTCATTAACTTTCCAGGCAACCGAAACAGCCGGGAAATTACCCCATACATTATCTCTGTTTCCATTCCAGAATGTTGAAGATCCGTCTCTTCTTACTGAACCATTAATAACGTATCTATCTGCAATAGTAAAGATACCTCTTGCATAAAAAGAAACTAATGTTCTTCTTGTATCGCCAGGAGTCGAGAAATCCGTTTTCCTTCCGTTTCCATAGTAAGTGGGCGCCTCCGGAGTGATTGTATTAGTATCCTGATAAGAATAACCACCAATTACATCTACAGTAGTATTAATTGCCTGAATTTTTTTTACATAATTCAAATATGATTCAAATAGTTTACTTTTAATCTCTTGAGAATACGATCTGTAAGATCCCAGCGTTCCTATTCCCTGAGCAAAATCTTTAGAGACATTTACAGAACCGTCACTTTTTGCATAATCATAAGATCCATTTAAATTCAAACGTAAATCAGGTAAAAAGTGGAATTTATAATCCAACTGCAAACTTGGAATAATTCTGAATACCGAAGAAAGATCTCTTTTACTATACAATAAACCAAGTGGGTTCTTGGTTCCGTTCACATTCAGTCCTGTTGCTGTGTTAGCAGGATCTAGCCATTCATAATACCCTCCATAGTTAGAATTTCCTGAATAAACAGGCTGTGTGGGATCAAAATAAATGGAAGCTCCGATAGCACCACCATCAGGAAACCTGTTTTCAGAGAAAGTCCCTTTAAAATTACCATTAACTGTTAAATGATTATCAAAAAATTTAGGTGAAAAATTTAATCCTAAAGATGTTCTTCTAAATTCATTTGTTTTTACAATCCCGTTTTGTTCATTATATCCTAACGAAACTCTGTATGGCAAACCTTTCACACCGCCTGAAAAAGCGACATTATTATCCGTTCCCCAAGCTTGCTGATAAATTTGATCCTGCCAGTTTGTATCTGCATTACCTAAATAAGATTTTTGTGCAGCAGTTCCGTAAGCGTCTACAAAACTTCTGAATTGATCTGCAGTCAGAACATCAACATTGCCCATTTTCGTCGAAACCGAAAAGTTGGTATTAAAATTCACCTTAAACTTTCCTGTTGTTCCTTTTTTAGTAGTAATTAAAATTACCCCGTTTGAAGCCCTGTTTCCATAGATGGCTGCAGAAGATGCATCCTTAAGAATATCAAAAGTTTCGATATCATTAGGGTTAATTAAGGATAATGGATTTGTTGCTCCACTTAAACTGTTGAAATCAATAGGAACACCATCAATTACAATTAAAGGATCATTATTTATAAATGATGACCCTCCCCGTACTCTAATGGTTGAACCAGCTCCCGGAGCACCACTGTTTCCGGTAATTTGTACTCCCGGTGTTTTTCCGATAATCAACTGATCTGCAGTTGAAGCACCTGCGTTAAAATCTTTTGAAGTAATAGAAGATATCGATCCCGTAAGATCAGTTTTCTTTTGCTTTCCATAACCAATGAGCACTACTTCTTCAATTTTTTTTTCTTTAGTTGCAGTGTCACTGGTTTGTGCATGAATCATTGCACTTGCCAATAGAAATGCAGGTGCAATTTTTAATACCGTTGTAAAATTTCTCACAATATTATTTTTTATATAGTTACTTTTTTCATCATACCGGCCTGAGCCTGCTGCAATTTAAAAAAAAAACATAATTATCTTAAATTTTTAAAAAAATTTGTTAAAATTATGTAAATTAAACGATGAATTAATATTAATCCACTAGTTATCAATATATTAATACAAAATATGCATCGCATAGCACAACATTAAAATTAACAAAAAGTTAAACATGAGTTTAACTAAATGTAATATCCGATCGTATTAATAGACTATAAAACACTTTAAAAAAGACACCTTATACTATTCCGCAGATATTCGTTATCTTTGCAGACTAAAACTTACTATAAATGTCGAACAGAAAGATGATTACGGCAGCCTTGCCTTATGCAAACGGCCCGGTTCATATAGGACATTTGGCAGGTGTGTATATTCCTGCAGATGTATATGCAAGATTTCAGAGAAGATTGGGAAAAGATGTAGCGTTTATCTGTGGTTCAGATGAACACGGAATCCCTATTACTATAAGAGCAAAAAAAGAAGGAGTCACTCCTCAGGATATTGTTGACAAATACCATGAAATCATTAAAAAGTCTTTTGCGGATTTAGGAATTTCATTTGACGAATATTCAAGGACTACCTCTAAAAATCATTATGAAACCAGTCAGGACTTTTTTAAGGTTCTTTATGAAAAAGGAAAATTCACGGAAGAAATGTCTGAACAGTATTTTGATGAGCAGGCCGGGGAATTCCTAGCAGATCGTTATATTGTAGGAACATGCCCGAATTGCGGTAACGAAAATGCTTACGGTGATCAGTGCGAACGTTGCGGTTCTACGCTCTCTCCTTCAGAATTGATTAATCCTAAATCAATGCTGAGCGGAAATGTTCCTATCCTGAAAGAAACAAAAAACTGGTATCTCCCATTGAATGAATATGAAAATTTCCTGAATGAGTGGATCATCGAAGGCCATAAAGACGACTGGAAACCAAACGTTTACGGACAGGTAAAATCATGGCTGAATGACGGACTGAAACCGCGCGCCATGACCCGCGACCTCAACTGGGGCGTTCCTGTTCCGCTTCCCGGTGCAGAAGGCAAAGTATTATATGTATGGTTTGATGCTCCGATCGGGTATATTTCTTTCACCAAAGAATGGGCAGAGAAAAACGGGAAAGACTGGAAAGACTACTGGCAAAGCGATGCGTCTGATCTTGTACATTTTATCGGAAAGGATAATATCGTGTTTCACTGTATTATTTTCCCAAGTATGATGAAGGCGCATGGTGACTTTATCATGCCTGCCAATGTACCGGCATTTGAGTTTTTGAACCTTGAAAATGACAAAATTTCAACCTCAAGAAACTGGGCCGTCTGGGCACACGAATATGTTGAAGATTTTCCCGGACAACAGGATGTTTTGAGATATGCCCTTCTCTCATCAGCTCCGGAAACAAAGGATAATAATTTTACGTGGAAAGATTTCCAGACCAAAAATAATTCTGAGCTGGTAGGAATCTTCGGGAACTTTATCAACAGGGTTGCGGTTCTGATTCATAAATATTATGACGGCGTTATTCCGCAAGGTGATGTTAATGCACCTGAATTACAGGAAATCAGTAAATCGGCTAAAGAAATTTCAGGCTTCCTGGAAAATTATGAATTCAGAAATTCGTTAACAGCTTTAATGAATTTAGCACGTTTCGGAAACCAGTATCTTCAGACTGAAGAGCCATGGAAAACCATTAAGGATAACCCTGAAAAAGCAGCTCATTCATTATTTGTAGGCGCACAAATCGCCGTTGCTTTAGCACAGTTGTGTGAACCGTTTATGCCTTTCAGTTCTGATAAGTTACTGAATATGTTTAATGTTGAAAAGCAAAGCTGGAAGGATGTTGAAACAAAATCTGTTTTAATTGAAACCGGACATACCATCAACGAAGCATCTCTCCTTTTCTCAAAAATTGAAGATGATGTAATCGAAGCCCAGATTCAGAAATTAGAACAGACGAAACAGAATAATAAAAAAACCAATCCAAACGCCAACCCTATGAAAGAAGAGATCACTTTTGATGATTTTACAAAAATCGACCTGAGAACAGCCACGATCCTTGAAGCTGAAAAAGTGGAAAAAGCAGATAAATTATTAAAGCTGACTGTTGATACAGGGGTTGACGTAAGAACCGTTGTTTCAGGGATTGCGGAAAGCTTTACGCCGGAAGAAGTAATCGGAAAGCAAGTGATGATCTTGTTAAATCTTGCACCGAGAAAAATCAGGGGTATTGAATCGCAGGGAATGTTGTTATTGACAACAAAACCGGACGGTAAGCTTTCTTTTGTAACTCCGGATGACAGCAATGTTGAAAACGGGATTGAGATTGGATAATCCATCATTCTTAAATAAACAGAATCCACATGAAAACTCATGTGGATTTTTGTTTTATTGAATGCTTCGACAGTCTCACCATGACATGTCTAATACTTATTTGATTATTAAAATTAACTTTTCTTAAATCTTAATTGAATCTTAATTGTTAAAAAATTGAAACATTAAGGTTATTTAAGTGGTTAAGATTATTAAGAGATTGCTTCGTCGCTTTGCTCCTCGCAATGACTTATATTTTATTTCGTCAGCCTTGCCAGATAAGCATCTTCATCCTTAAGCAATTTTTCGATCTTAAAACCGTTGTTTTCAGCAGCATTTTTCAGGGTATTAAAATCAAGATACAGCCATTTGATCGGGTCTTCCGATTCTCCTTTGTAATGAACGATATAATCCAGTTCACCATAATAGCCTTCCGCCGGAATATACACCCCTCCGTCTTCATCACGGTCAAACATATAGAGAATATCGGTACTGTCGATCAGGATCTGTCCGTTTTCATTCAGAAGTGAGTGCAGTTTTTTAAGATAGAGATCAATCACCTGAAGGCTTTGGAAAATTCCGGTTCCGTTCATTAATAAAAGGATCGTATCAAAAGTTTCACCGGAGAATTGCAGCATGTTTTCAGCTACAGCTTTTTTTATTCCCCTCAGCCGGCACACTTCTATGGATTTGGGAGAAATATCCAGGGCTGTTACGTCAAGGTTTCTTTCATTCTGAAGATATAATGAATGTGAACCCGCGCCGGCACCAATATCCAGGACTTTTCCCCGTGACAGTTCCAAAGCTTTCTGTTCGATTTCATTCATTTCTTCAAAATCCCGGAAGAGATATGCAACCGGAAGCTCATCCAGTTCGGAGATTGAAGTTTCAGTCTGCAGATCCTGAGGATTTTCCTGATGGTAATAATCCCGGATCGCCTTTCCCATAAGGTCTTTCATAATGCTAATTCTGACTGTAAATATAGCTGTTTTTGATGTATTTTCAGAATGCTGTTCAGGTAAGTTATGAACGCAATGGTCACAAGAAAATATTTATAATACGTCTGTTTAAACTTTTATAACCACAACAGGTAGTGTGCTAATATGCAATTAATTCTGATGCTAATTTGCATATTAAGACTAAGGCAGTATCATCAAGATGATTGCATCGTACGTCACAAGCATCATGTTAGCCTCGACATAAGCATCTTGCTCCGTACGGTCAACGCTGCTTAGATCGGGCGGTCAACGCATCTTCAAAGGTACGTTCAACACACCTTCAAAGGTACGGTCAACGCACCTTCAACAGTACGGTCAACACCGCATTGAAAAATAGCAATTTGCGTAAACCTATTAAGACAATTCCGTAAAATGCAAAGCTCCATTCTATAAATAAAATGAAGCTTTGACTAAGTAAATGAAAAACAAGGTATCGTTATAGCGCAGGCCCTGCTGCGTCTTTTATTTCTTCTAAAAGTTTTTTTCTTTCACGGAGCCTTCTTCTGGCGATGACCGATTTACCCGTAAGCATTCTTATAAAACGCGTAGAGACAAAACGTTCTTTACCGAAATGATGGGTAAACACGTAGATCAACACACCGATTCCGGCCAGAATGATATATCCGAATATTTTTTTGGTAGCAATGATAATGGCATTCAGCTGAATGAGCTTCATGTTACCCGCAACATTTTGCGGCGATACGGTCATCCCATCCATATATACCGACAGATCACCGACAGCCACTACCTGAAAACGGTACTGAAACCAGGAATACAGTGCTGAAAAAACACCTACTGCCAGAAATGTTCTCCAGACCAGCACCAGACCAATGGCAGCAAGCATTTCATCCATCTCAAGTTTGTCCAGCGTATAAAACCATACGGAAATAAAAAGTGCTCCCATTCCATATCCTTTCAGGAACATGGGAAGATACCAGTAGCTATAGCTGAACTCCAGCACCATGGAAAAGTACATAATGATCGCATATCCCAACATAGCGGCAAAACCCGAAAAGATGAACATTTTCAGAGGGATTTCTTTTTTAAACCAGAAAATAGCCGTTACACCTGCCAGGATCAAACCGGGAATCATTAAGAGATTCAGTTTCGCATTGGTCAGCTGATCATATCCCAGTACCCCTACTGCAAAAGTATTCTGTAACGAAGTCGTTCCTAAAAACATGCCCAGGCAAAAAAGCATGAATAGACCGTGCTGAACATTATTTTTGGTGAAAATTTTAAAAGACAAATACGGTCTTTTTAAAGTAAACTGCCGTATCGCAAGCAATGAAAAACTCGCAAAAGCTGCAATTCCTGCATTGATAATTTTGTTTGAATGAAGCCAGTCCTGCTGTTTCCCGAACGAAAAAACATAGGCCGAAAACATAAAGGTTGCCACAAAAAGCAAAACACTCAGCCAGTCTATATAATGTAGCGGAACTTTTAAGGCAAAATATCGATCATGCATAAAGATCCAGTGCAGCAGCGCCAGTACGAAACATCCAACTGCAGCAATGATATAAAACTGTTGCCAGTTGTACCGGATAGAAATGTCCACGGCATAGTAAGCTGCTACCTGATTGAGCACCAGAACGAAAGTATAAAATGCGCCATAAAACATTCCGCGGTTTCCAATCATCGCCATCAGCGGAAGAAACAGCTCTATCGTAACCATCATTTTTAAAAACCCGATCAGGAGTGAGCTGAACACAAAGATCATAGGATCATAGGTTGTGGAATTCAGGTAGCTTAACAATCCTAAAAGCACCAGCAAAACCGTCATTTTATCCCGGACCTTAAATCTCATTTTCATCCTGAGAACAATCGGCATACAGGCGCCCATTCCGATGGTTGTTGCATAATTGGCCCACATGAAATATTCTGTCATCGCACCGGTTCCGTTTACGAGATAGCTGATGTTTCCGGTATACACTCCTCCCAACGGCATTACTACTGCAAGCAGCAATACGATAAGAAAAAGCTGTAGTGGCTTGGGAACCCAGTCGTTGTATAGTCCTTTGTTGTACATAGATTTTGTATTATGGGATAAGTGAAAAGTTAAAAAGTTAGAAGTTAGAAGTTAGAAGTTAGAAGTTAGAAGTAAAATTATAAAGGCTCAAGAGTTTTATGAATTTACAATCTGCTATACTTGGTCTTCTCACTTCTCACTTCTCACTTCTCACTTTTTACTCACTAAATTCACATTCATTCCGGCGCTCAGCTTATCGAGATCTGCTTTCTTATTGGCTTCTGTAAATTCTATTCTCACAGGAATTCTCTGCTGAACTTTAATAAAGTTTCCGGTGGAATTATCGGTCGGCACGCTGGAATATCTTGATCCGGTTGCCGCAGAAATTGCCGTTACCACACCTTCAAACTGTTTTCCGCCCAAGGCATCTACGGTCATCATCATTTTTTCGCCGATTTTCACATCAGGCATCTGACTTTCCAGAAAATTGGCAGTTACCCATTTCTGTCCGTTTAATACAATGGTAGCGACCTGCTGCCCGGGCTGTATCAGCTGACCTTCCGAAATGGTTCTTCGTCCCATCACGCCGTCATAAGGAGCGATAATTACGGTGTACGAAAGATTGATCTTGGCCATATCGAGAGCTGCTTTTGTTCTTTTAATTTCAGCATCATTAATCCCAAGTTTACTTTTCACCTCAGTTGTGGAAAGGTTTGCAGATTGTTTTTGGTTGATTAAGGTTTCATAAGCTGCTTTCTGTGCGTCATATTCGGTTTTTACCTGGTCGTACTGTTGTCTGGTCACGGCTTCGGAAGTCAGAAGATTTTTATACCGGTTGAGGTTCTGTTCTGCGTTCCATAATCTGGCTTTGGCACCGGCAATATTGGATTCCATAACATTGACATTATTGGATACTGTATTGACGGAAGAACTGGTTGCCGTTCTCTGGGCAAGAGCATTCTGGTAGGCAGCTTCCGCCTGTCCCAGCTGGGTAAGAATCTCGCGGTTATCCAGAATAACCAAAGTGTCACCTTTTTTTACAGGCTGATGTTCAATAAATTTAATATCTTTAATATAGGCCGAAACCCTGGTATTGATAGGATTAATAAACTCTTCCACCTGAGCTGCTTCCGTATACGTTTTATCGCCCACATGAAAATATTCACGGACCAGCCAGAATAATCCGAAACCAACGACCACAAATACTACGATATTGGAGATAATTGCTCGGAGTTTATTTTTTTTATTTTCTTTTTTCTTCGCTGCAGCACTGGTCTGTACTGGTGCCGAAGTTGTATTCTGAGTATTTTGTTCCTTGTTTTCCATTGTTTTATTTACCTTAAAAAATTATAATGTCCCTGTTGATTTCAGCAGATTGTAATATTGATACAGTACATTGATCTCTGCATTGGCATAATCTAATTCCGATTGTAATTTCTGATTCTGTGCATCGATCATTTCCGCCTGAACCGCAAGCTGATTCAGATATTTGGCTTCCGTAATCTTGTAGTTTTCTTCTGCTAATTTTTTAGCATCATTAAGAATTTCTGTCTGCTGAATGGATTCCTGATATTTGATGTAAGCGGCGTTAACGGCCATATCTACATTCTGCTGTGTCAGGGTTACCGCATCATTGGCCTGATTTTTCTGAAGCTCTCCCAATTTTACCCGTTCTTTAGTCTTATATAGATTATCAATATTATAGCTGAGGGAAATTCCGGTTTGCCATCCTCCGGAATACATATCCAGAACAGGATTTCTTGTCGTAATGGGTCTTTGCAAACTATATCCGCCAAAACCTGAAATGGTTGGCTTCTTATCGGTTTTAATGATTTCGATATTCTTATCGGCAACATTTACGTTGGTCTGTGCCGATTTCAGTAAAGGATTGTTATCGTGAGCAAGACTCAGATAATAGTCAATACTAATACCGGATTCTTTGTTCTCAAGACTTTCTACAGGAACGATTTCCGTATCCGGAGCTAATCCGAGGGCAACACTTAAATTATAATTGAGAATTTTTTTATTGTTGGCTAACGTAAGAATTCCCTGATCAAGGTTTTTAATTGCCAGCTCACCACGAATCACTTCATTACGGGTGACCATTCCCTGCTGATAGAATTTCTGAATATTTTTAAGCCTTTCCTGTGCCAGCTTTTTGTTATTCTGAAAAACTTTCTCCTGGTTTACAATTTTATAGACATCCAGATAATTGGAAATTACCAGAATTTTCACATCCTGTTTATTTTTCTCCAGATCAAGCTCGGAAAGCTGCTCGCGAAGTCCTGCCATTTCAATAGATTTGTTCACCAATCCTCCTTTAAAGATCAGCTGGGTTGCCTGAACAGCGTACGAGCTTCCATAATGAGGCATGGCAACATTTGTTGAATTTGAGAAATCCTTGTCAATTGCTACGGCGTCACCCAAATAGAATTGACTTGTAGATGCAGTGATATTCGGGAGTTTCTGAAGTTTTACAACATTTGTATTCTGTTTTGCAATATCAATATTCTGTGCAGAAACTTTCAGCTGCTGATGGTTCTGAAGAGCAAGTTCCGCCACTTCATTCGCTGTCATCTGTTTTATTTCCTGTGAAAAAAACAGCGCAGGAAAGACTGCCATCATTAATGACAGCACCGTTTTTATATTCTGTACCATTTTACCTTGTTTTACGAATGCAAAGTTATGGCACCCACGAACTCAAACAAATGTTTGAATTTTGGAAAAAGATGTTCAAATGTAGGATTTCAGTTTTCGAACTGATTTCTATACCGGGTTGGACTTTCGTCCAGATGTTTTTTAAAAAAGTGAGAAAAAGAATACTGATCACTAAAACCAAGAAGTGCAGAAATTTCGGAAACAGGCTTATTAGACGAGTTCAATAACACCTTTGCTTCATTGATAACAATTAAAGCAATGATCTCACTGGCGGATTTCCCGGTAACATTCTTAACAACCGATGAAAGATGTCTGGTAGTAATCGACTGCCGTGCGGCATAAAACTCTACACTTCGCTCAGTATTGTGATGTTTAGCCACATCATTCAGAAAAACAAAAACAATTTCTTCCTGCCTCGACATCTGGTTCATAGCGCTGCTGTCTTCTTTGGAAATAATTCCGGCCATCTGATAGCAGAATACGGAAAAAAGATGTTCCACAATCTCTTTTTTATAGGTCATTTCCGTTTCAGAATCCAAGATATATTTTAAGAAATTAACGCTTTTCCACACGACTTCCATTTCATCGGCATGAAAAGGAACGCCGATATTCATCTGCTGTCTGAAATACCGATATGTAATTAACCTGTTGAATTTTAATGATAATGCTGAGATAAATTCTCTTTTATAGGAAACCATTCTCGACTGGAAATCATCGCTTACAGAGATCATTTCATAGACCGTCTGCGGATCCGTAACCATAAACATATTCGCCGAAAGTTCCAGATCCCGGAAGTGCTGTTTCAGCTTTATCGTTCCTGATTTTATAAAGATAAACGCAGGATTTTCCGGACGGAAAGGTTTGTCGACAGCAATTCTCTCGAAAATATTATGTTGGGTAAAAATTTCAACCCCGAATTTTTCTAAGACAGACATAGAACAAATGTAAGCAATCTGCTGAGTGATTACAAAAATTTATTATTTTAGTGTTCCAAATTACAGCTATGAGAAAAATTGATTTGCTTTTTGCAGAATACAGTGAAAGCCACAGGAATTCTACCAACAAACTGATCCACTGGATTTGTGTCCCGCTGATTTTCTGGAGTATTTTAGGGTTTATTTCCCTTATTCCGTCAAAGTCAATCGGCTTTATCTACATTGGAGAAATCAGTTATGTAAGTTTTGCAGCAATTGCTTTAGTTACCATTTTTTACATGCGGCTTTCGGTTGTTATAAGTATCATCATGTTTATCCTGATGGTAATCATGGAAAGCTTTGCATACGGAATCAATATTAGGTTTAAAGAAAATGCATGGATCGTTTACCTCTCGGTTTTTGTGGTTACCTGGATTTTCCAGTTTGTAGGTCATAAAATTGAAGGAAAAAAACCATCTTTTCTGAAAGACTTACAGTTTCTCTTAGTCGGGCCGATATGGCTGCTAAGTTTTATTCTTAAAAAAACAGGAATCAGATATTAGAATTTCAGGTATGGAAGATGGGAGCCAGATGATGGAATTAGGCTCATAATCTATACCTTCCCTCTTCTTCCAGCATCATGCTTCCAGGCTTTAATCTTCAAGAGCATACACCGCAAAGCTGGCCAGCCAGTGGTCGCCTCCGTAATTTCCCTGGAAAAGCAGCGGAAGGCCGTTATTTAAAAATAATGCGGCTGTTCTCTGAAATTCTTTTTTCAGGGGATGACCGTTCGGAAGAGACTTTGCAATTCCCTTCATACACCATGCTTTTGAAAAAGATAATCCTACCAAATGTACCGTCTGATAATCTGACAAATCGCTTACAACAGGAATCTTTTCTATATTTTCGATACTGCGTTTCTCATAAAATGTATCCAGCCATTGTACAAATTCTTTCTGAGGCAGAACTCTTCTCATTAAATCTGCTATTTCGAGGCTCGGAGAAAAGAAATCCGATCCGTCAGGTTCAAGATAAGCAGGTGTTTTTTCATCTTTTAAATAAAAATATTTTGCCTTTTCGATCAGCTGATTTTCAAACTCCTTATCTCCGACCGACCTGGCCCAATCCAGCGCGAAAGCCATAGCAAAAGCACTGTTAGGGTGAACACCTGTTCTGTTAGGATAAGTCTGTTTTGGAAGGTAGGCTTTCCAGGCTGCCAGAATCTTATCTGTTAATGGTTTAAGGTTCTGATGCCAGATTTTTGCTTTAGGATGATTCCATGTCATAAGTTCCTCATCAAGTTTCAACAGCCATGCCCAGCCGTAGGTTCTTTCAAAAGTACCGGTAAGCTGATACTTTGTAAAATAATCTGCTTCCACCTGCAGGTTTTCTTTGCTGAATGACTGATCCAGCGTCTTTTCAATTTCTTTTGCTATGGCAAACCCAGGCTTTGTTTTCAATAAACGAACCAGCATCCAGTGTCCGTGTACCGAACTGTGCCAGTCGAAACAGCCATAAAAGCTGGGATGCAATACCTTCGGGCTTAAAGGAACTTCACTTTCATTGTTGATGATATGTGCGGTTTTGTTGGGATATTCCTGGGTGATGCAATGCAGTGGCTTTTCAGATAGTTTTATGGCCACCTCATCGGTAAGTTTCGGAACTTCCTGGGCAAACATAAAAAACGGATAAAAGACAATAGCTAAAAGACTTTTTTTCATTGACTAAAAATATAAAATTATTTCAAGTTTCTGTTTTAAAAAATTAAATGAGATTGTAATCTAATTCATTATTTGTAAATTTTTAAATTCGCAAAAACAATACAAATGGATGAAAATGAAATTTCCTTCTTAGTAAGAAAATGTATTTTAATGTATACAACAGTCTTGGACCAGGCCTTTTGGAAAGTGTATATTCAACAAAAAGTTTGATTTAAATTTTAGAATCGATATTCTGGTGGAAAATAAAATTATTTTAGAATTAAAATCTGTAAAAAGTATTGAAGAAATTCATTACAAGCAATTGCAGACTTATTTGAAACTTTCAGATAAAAGACTCGGATTATTGATTAATTTTAAACAACGAATATTTTAGATGGAATTAAGAGAATGGTTAATAAGTTATAATTTTCTCTCCCGCAGATTTTACAGATTAAGCAGATCAAATTTGCACTAAAAAAAATCTGCGGGAGATCAAGAAAAATAATTCATGCTTCTATTTCCCCAGTACAAATACTGCCGGAATTTTATGCAGTTCCGGTTTCTGTTTCTGCCACTCTTTTATGGTTTTGGTTTTGATAAACTCGTGCTCCGGATCATTAATATTAGCAGCAATACATAATTTTGTATTCGGTGACAAAAACTTGCAGAGATCTTCAAAAAGTTGATTGTTCCTGTAAGGCGTTTCCATAAAAATCTGTGAATAACCAGTCTTCTGAACCATCGTCTCGAGATGCAGAATCTGTTTTTTCTTTTCACTTTTATCAATCGGCAAATATCCGTTGAATGTAAATTCCTGACCGTTAAATCCGCTGGAAATTAGAGCCAGAATAATTGATGATGGCCCGGAAATAGGAATCACCCGGATATTCTTTTCGTGGCACCATTTTACCATGAGATTTCCAGGATCTGCAATACACGGAAGTCCTGCCTCTGAAAGCAGTCCAAAATCCTGACCTTTCAGCATCAGTTCCTGTGCTTCTTTGATATCCGCATTTTCCGTGTATTTATCTAAAAGAAAAAGTTTAAGATCCGATTGTTTTTTTTCAGGAGCAAAGAATTTCACCACTTTTCTTGCGGTTTTTTCATTTTCCACAAAAAAGTAATCAGTCTGCATGATGTAATCTTTTATCACTGGTGAAAAATGCGTGATAGAAGTATTTTCGGAAAGGTAAGCCGGAAGTAAGAAAAGCATTTATATTATTTTTTAAGTCTCTCTTGTAAAGAAGGTTGTACGTAATATTCTGTCATATCCATTGAAAAAGAAACTGATGTTATTTTCCATAGACCGTTGATCTTCATCAGTGTCCATATTTCTTTTCCCCAATTTAGCATCTTGCCATCGTACCAAAAGCTGTAGTCAAAATTAGCAGAAGCAATTGATCCGTCTTCTATAATTTTAACATTATCAAACCGCTCTTCAGATTTATTGTTTTTAAAACTTTTGATAAATGCTTTATAATTATCTGTAAAAAAACTTTTTTCATTGGGATCTTTTTCTAAAACTTTTCTGTAAGTCCGATCAGTATATACACCTGTCCAGAGAACAGGTTCCTGAAAAAGAGAAATAAATTTAGCTTCATCCCTCGTTTTAATGCAATTCATAAAATCAGTCATTACTTGTCTGATAGCCTTTTCATCTTTAGTCTGTCCGAAAATAAAATTACAGCTCAGCAAAAGTAAGATTAATATCCTTCTCATACTAAATTATTTGTTTTAAAATAGCTTCACAACCACGGTCCAGTAATTGGAAAACTTCTTCGAACTCATTCATATCTCCCCAATACGGATCCGGAACTTCAGCATTCTGATGATCGCCGAGCACTTCCAGAAATAAGGAAACTTTTTTTCGTTGATCTTCATTCCGTGCTTTGGAAACAACATCTGCCAATACATCCACATCCATACAGTAGATTTTATCAAAATTTTCAAAGTCCGCTTGTGTAATGGGTCTGGATCTTTGTTGGGAAATATCAATTCCGTGACGGATTGCGGTTTGTATAGCTCTTTTATCGGGATTTTTCCCTTCATGGAGTGAAATGGTTCCTGCAGAATCTATATAAAAATATTTGGGAGCTTTAGCTTTCATAATTCCTTCTGCTAAAGGACTTCTGCAAATATTTCCGAGACAGACCATCAGTATTTTCATGGCAATATTGATAATAATTAAATTCAGACAAAACTAAATAAAAAATGAAGAATAAAATTATTCTCCATTTTTAATATCTACATTGATTTTTTTTATTGCTTAATTCTTTCGGATAATTCCTTAACGTATTTTTTAACCTCTTTATCAATTTTAGAAACATCTTTAATCGTTTCGCAGGCATACATTACCGTAGAATGGTCTTTTCCACCCATTTCTTCACCGATTTTAGTAAAGGTTGCGTTTGTAAGCTCTTTCGCAAAATACATGGCCAGCTGTCTTGGCAGTGCAATTTCTCTTTTTCTTGTCTTGGATAAAAGCTGCTCTCTTTTGATTCCGAAGTAATCGCAAACCACTTCCTGGATATACGGAATATTGATGATTTTCTTCTGGTTGGCTGCAATCTTATTGATGGTATCCTTTAACAATTCAAGACTTAAATCTGACTTATAAATGGTAGAATATGCAATTACAGAATTGATCACTCCAATAAGCTCTCTTACGTTTGTTTTGGCTTCTGAAGCTAAGAAATCGAGCATATCTTCAGTAAGGACGATACCGTCTCTGCTTAACTTATCAACGATAATCTGTTTACGGGTGCTGTAATCCGGGGATTTTATTTCTGCGGAAAGTCCCCATTTAAAACGGGAAACAATTCTGTCCTGAATATCCATAATATCCGCCGGAGCTTTATCAGATGTAAGGATAATCTGTTTTCCGTTCTGATGAAGATAATCGAAAATATGGAAGAAACTATCCTGCGTTGCAGATTTACCGGAAAGGAACTGAATATCATCAATAATCAAAACATCCACCATCTGGTAAAAATTGGCAAATTCCGTTTGCTTATGAGCTTTTGCAGCCGAAATAAACTGCTGAATGAATTTTTCGGAAGACAGATATAAAACTACTTTATCCGGAAACTGGCTTTTTACTTCAAGCCCTACCGCCTGGCCGAGATGGGTTTTTCCAACTCCATAACCACCATATAAAAATAAAGGGTTGAAAGCTGTTGCTCCCGGTCTCTTTGCAATAGATCTTGCTACAGTTGCTGCAAATTTATTGCTTTCTCCTTCTACATAATTATCAAAAGAGAAATCCGATTTTAAGTTGGAATCAATATTTACTTTTTTGATTCCCGGCACTACAAAAGGATTGACGATATTTGATGAAAATCCCTGAGGCATTGTTTCCTGAACTTTAGGGGTAGGAACGGTTTTTCCTTTCATATTCATGGTAACCGGTTTTTCTAAACCTGAAGGCTTATTTTCCATTACCGAATACCATAATTTTACACCTTTTCCTATATTTTTCTTCAGGGCAGCAGAAAGCAAGGACAGGTAATTATCCTCAATATATTCCTTGTAAAAATCACTCGGGACCATTAATGTAAGATTGTTGTCAACCAAAGAAATTGGCTGCACTTTATCAAACAGTAAATCGAAAGATTTTTCAAGTTTTTTAAGATCAGAATTATCTTCAGCAGCGTTTAGATTATCGCGCATGAACTGAAGGCACTTCTGCCATGTCAACATTAAATTTTCATCCAT